>NZ_JBIBCT010000001.1:0-617814 GCF_042901325.1 Microbacterium sp. NPDC012755
TTTGACAAGTGCACGCTGTTGAGTTCTCAAGGATCGGACGCTCCCCCGACCCAGTCATCACAACCAGGCCCGAAGGGCAACTTCTCAATCTTACCGGAGCAATTCAGGCTGTCAAATCGACACGCCGGAAGCTCGGGAGCTGATGTTATTGCCAGGCGCTTACCGCGCCGAGGCAACTCGACTAGCTTACCCGATTCCGTTTCGCTGTCAAATCGACGCGATCCGGAATCCGGAGCCCCACATCAGACAGAAGTATGTCTGCGATCTTCTCCGAGGAGCTGATCGTGTGGGGGTGGTTCTCCGCTTGAGGGGGGTAAGGCTCTCGGCCTCTCCGCTTCCCTGTGGGGCGAACGAGTAATAACTTACGTGGATCCCGGGCCTCCGGCAAATCAGGGCGGTCCGCCGGGCGTGTCGCGCGCTGACGCCGCGGTGCTCCCCGATGGCGCGAGGAGCACCGCGGCGCTCACCCCGCCCCGATGATGCGCTCCACGAACCAGAAGAGACCCATCACCCCGACGACTCCTGCCACCCACAGGCCCACCGACGGCACGCGTCTGCGCAGCAGCACGAAGACCGGGAACACCACGGCGATCACCAGGAGCTGGGCCATCTCGATGCCGACGTTGAACACCAGCAGTGCTCCGAGCAGCGACCACGAGAACGGTTGGTCGATGCCGAGGGCGCCGGCAAAGCCCACGCCGTGCATGAGGCCGAACGAGAACACGATCGCGAGTCTGACGAGGTCGTCTCGGCCGATGCCGCTTGCGCGCTGGACAGGTACACCCTGCGTCGTGACCGCCTCGGCCGTCGCCCTCTCCTTGAGCACGACGCCCGTTCTCGCTCCCCCGCTGCGCGCGGGCTCCGTGGCAACGGATCCGGTCGCAGGCATGCTGTGCATGGCACCCGCGCCTCTCTCCCGTCCGGTCTTCCTGGCTGAGCGCACCCCACGCAGTTCCCAGAACGCGACGACCGCGATCGAGAGAGCGATCGCCGGCTCGACGAGCCACGACGGAACACTCACCACTCCCAGCGCGGCGAGGATGAATGTCACCGAGTGCGCGACCGTGAACGCGGTCGCCGCGAGGACGATGTCACGAAGGCGGCGTGATCCGACGATCAGGGCGAGGAGGAAAAGCAGGTGATCGGGCCCCAGCAACAGATGTTCGGCACCGAGCACCAGGAACTCCCCCATCCGGGAGCCCCAATCCGTGGTCGTGCTCATGGTCGGATGCGTGTCGGTGTCGAGGTTGGCGACTCCCGACCCGGAGCGCACGTCGTAGTCGACGATCGTCGTCGTCATCCCGCCCGGCGCCGTGCCGGGGAACAGGCGCGTCGTGATCTCATACGCGACAGGCATCGCGGGCACGCGATCCGAGCAGTCGGCCTCGATGACGATGCGCGCGTGGGGCACGCCGTCACGGCTCACGATCTCGTACGGCGACGTCACCGCACTGGGACAGGCCACTGCCGTCGATCCACCGACGGGTGCGATCGAGAAGCGCGGGAGGACGTAGCCGTCGACTGTCTCCGAGTGCCGGTCCAGAACCGCCGTCGTGAGCTTGTCGGGGTCGCGGCCCGACTCCTGCACGTCGGCGAATGCCTCTTCTTCGAACGCCGCATCATCCATAGCCCGCGCACCGTCGGTGGCGAGGAGGACGTACTCGACGTCCAGTACCGTGCGCACCACGCCGCGCTCCGGCTCGGTCACGGACGCGTAGACGGTCGCGGAGTAGCTGTGCGCCGCGGCCGGAGCCGCCGCCAGCATGACGCTGACGGCGACTCCGGCGAGCGCGATCATCCCCGCGACGAGACCGCGGACACGCGGCCGTTCGCGTCGATGTCCGCGGAACCCGCTCATCCGTGGATCCTCGAGACTGCGCGGCGTCGGATCAGAACCGCCCCCGCGGCGAGCAGCAGCCCCGCGATGCCGATGGCGAGCGTCGGCAACGCCTCGCCCGTCGCGGCCAGCGCACCGTCTCCTCCCGATGCGCCGTTCGCACCCGCGGATCCCGTGCCTCCGCCGGGGTTCGGGCTCCCCGTGCCCGGATCGACGCCGCCGCCCGGCTGCTCGGGATCCGTGCCGCCATCGGGAGCCGCGACGGCCGTGACCGTGAAGGTCTGCTGGTTCTGACGCGCCGCGGCATCGGTCGCGACGTACTTCAGCGTGTAGGCGCCGGGGAGCGCCGGAGTGAAGGCGTAGCCGCCGCCCGGCAGCGCCGCCGCCGCGAGAATGCCTGCGGCCGGAGCCGCGCGTTCGACCTGGACCGGCGACCCATCGGGCCCGGTGACCTCGAGTGTCGAGTTCACGCGACCCGAGTTGTCGACCGCGACCGCCGGAGGAGCTGCGTAGACGCGTCCCACCACGGCGTCCGGGTCGGGCTCCGGAGCGACGCGAACCAGCGGCGGCATCGTGTCGAGCGCTGTCAGCTCGCGCGTGGCGATCCGGTACACGTCCTTGTCGGCGAGCGGCGCGCTGTACAACTCCACGCCTGCGACGCGTCCGTTCATCGTCGCATCGTTCAGGGAACCCGAGCCGTTCGCGTCTCCGCCGATCACCATGTAACGCGCGGACGGAGTCGACGGCTTCACGGCGAAGGAGACATCCTGCGTCTCGATCTTCTTCGCGCCGTTCACGTAGAGACGCGCATCGTGGCCGTCGAACCAGGCGGTCACGTGATACCACTGACCGTACTTCAGTTCGACCGTCGGACGAGGGGTCGCGTACCAGAACTCCAAACGGTATGTGCTCTCACCCGTGCCGACGGCCTCGAGGCCGATGCCTCCGCTCTGCATCCCGCCGAAGACGTCGACATACCCGCCGGCGATGGAGTCGATGCGGAAGGTCGCGTCGAGGGTGAACCCGTCCTGCAGCAGGTCGTATTCGGCATCCGACCAGAGCGGTGTGCGCACGGCGGACTCCGCCCCCTCGGAGCCGATGGCGACCTCCGACCCGAACTCCGCATCCGCCTCGATGGTGAGCGCCGAGCCCACGCTGAGCGGCCGGGCCGCCGGGGAGGAATCGGTGGCGACACCACCCGCGAAGCCGACGTCGAGCAGATCCGCCGACGGGATGGGAGCCTTCAGATCGTCATAGGTCAGCGAACTGGGATCGAAGGGCACGTCCCCACCTGATCCTGTCGGAGTGGTGAACCGAGCGGTGAGCGCGGCACCCTGCTTGCCCCACGCGTTGATCGGGGTCACACGCACCTCGTACTCGCGCTGGGGTTCGAGGTTCCACACCTCGTGACGACGATCGGCCGGCATGGGCAGGTTGTAGAAGCCCGACCACTGGAGGAACGAGTTCACCTCCTCGCCCGTCAGCACGTCCACCGTCGCGTAGCGGTACTTGTGGACGATGTCGCCGACCGTGTTCGGTGCCGGAACCGCCTGCGGGAACGAGACCATCGCCTTCGTCGCGGCGATGTCTGCGACGTTCAACGCTGCGCCGGCGGGCCAGACAGGTCCGCTGGACTCGCTCGCGCGGCGGGTGTTGTTGAACGGGAAGCGTTCGTCGTAGCTCTTCGCCGTATCCACGGAGTCGGCCACGTCCCAGGTCCACGTCTGATCGATCCACTGGTCGGACAGCAGGTCGTAGTTCTTGATCGTCACCACCGTTCCGGTGATCTCCACGATCGCTGTCTGACGATTGTCTCCGGCGTCATCGGGCGTGCTGTCGTTTCCTCGGCTGGTCGGGCTCGAGTTGATGACGCCGGACTCGAACTCGTAGTAGGCGAGCGGCGGCGCGTTCACGGTCGTGAATCCCTTGTCGGACTTGGCGCCGGCGCGATTCTCCTGGCCCTGCCAGATCGACGTCGGGATGTTCTGCGGAGTGTGGATGTGGCCGCCCCACACGACGGCCTGAGGGAAGTCGTCGAAGACCGACTGGAGGCTGTCGCCGCATCCGCTCGACAGCCCCGTGCCGTACCACTCATTGGACACGTAGTGCGTGCACTGCAGCGGGTGGTGCACCAGGACCATCACAGGCTTCGAGGGATCCTCCGCGGTGTCTGCGGCGAGCCGCTGGCGGAGCCATGACTGGGCGTAGGCGTAGTTGCCGCTGTTTGCGGCGGAGGGCTTGCCCGTGGCGGGATCGAGCGTCCCGCTGCCGGGCGAGACGGTGATGACGTGGTAGCCGTTGACGGTGTAGTCGGCGTTGGGCTTCTGTCCGCCGGTCGCCTGGGAGAACAGGTCGTACGAGGCGATGCCCGAGACGTCATGGTTTCCGAGAGAGGCGATGGCGGGGATGCCGAGGGATGCCTTGGAGTCGATGGTCTGCTTGAGCCCGTCGAACTCCGCCGGGGTGGCGCTGTTGGTGAGGTCTCCCACGAACAGGGCCGAGTCGACCCCCTCCTGCCCCCAGAAGTCGTAGGCCTCGGACAGCTCACCCCAGTTGTCGTGGATGTCGCCGATCGCCGCGAAGCGCACGTCGGGCTCTCCTGCGGCAGATGCGCGGGCGGATTCCGCATCGGGCGCAGCCGACGCCGCTGTCTCGGGATCTCCCGCCACCGACACCGTCCGGGTCTCGGAGCTGACGCCTCCCGACGCATCGGTCACGGTGTAGGACACGTCGTAGTCCCCCGGCGTCGACGGCTCGAACCGATAGCCGCCGGTCTGCTGTGCCATGAGCATCGTCACCACGCCGGTGGGATCGACGACGCTCACCACGACCTCCAGAGCCGATCCGTCCGCGTCGACGGCCGCGGCGGTCGGGAGCGTCACGGCCGCACCCACGCGGCCGGACGTCGGAGCCTCGCCGTCGAGTCGGATGATCGCGGACACGTCATCCGCGGGGCGCGGAGTCTCCTGCCCGTCGATCGTCGATGCGACGCGGGACGACACGGCCGCCACGGGCGAGGCACTCGCGGCGAGGGGGAAGGTGGTCGCCGCCACGCACGCCGCGAGCGCGATGGCGGTCACGGGCACGACAGCACGTGCACGGCGGCGGGGAAGGTCGGGAACGGGGGGCCTGTAGCGAGACACGGGGATCCTCACAGAGACGAGAAGCGAATCGGACAGCGCCCAATCGACTCTCTGAAGGTGACATCCCGGTGAACGGGGCGCGAAGCGACGATGTCGACGTCCCCGTCGGAGGGGAATCCAGCGGCCCGGTGCGCACAGCGGGCGCCGACCGTCAGTCTCCGCCGGGCAGGGCGGCAGAGCCGAACGCCTGCGCCTCGAACGAGATCGTGTAGGGCGCGTATCGGTCTTCGGCGCACTCCACGGGCCTGCCGTTGGCAGCGAAGGTCTCGCGGCGCACCTGAAGCACGGGACTCGATCTCCGCACGCCGAGGAGAGAGGCATCCATCGTCGCGGCAGGAACCGCCTCGATGCGGTGGTTCCCGGACGAGACCACGATTCCCGCGTCGGCGAGCACGGCGGTCGTGGAGACGACGTCGTCCTCGACCTCGGCCATCGCTGCGACCACCCACGGCGCCCAGGTCGACCGTTCAACCATCACCGCGCGCCCGTCGAGCGTGCGCACGCGGACGAAGCACAGCACCTGCGCCTCCGTGCCGATGGAGAGCAGCCTCGCCTCCCGCGGTGTCGGATGCCGGAGCGTCCTCTCGACGATCCTTCCGCCGGGGACGCGTCCACGGCTGTACGCCCACTGTGTGAACGACCGCATCCTGTCGAATCCCTGCGTCTGACCGGGCTGCACGTACCAGCCCGCACCCCGCCTCGACTCGACGAGTCCCTGTCGCGCCAGCGTCGCGAGAGCCGTGCGCACGGTGCGACGGGAGACGCCGTGAGCGGATGCCAGCTCCATCTCGCTCGGCAGCACGCCGCCGACAGGATACTCGCCCGTGAGTATCCGCTCACGCAGGCGCAGAAGCACAGTGCTCATCGCGAGGTCAGGGCGGCGCCCTGCCGTCGCTCGGTCCGTCTCGACGACACGATTCACCTTATCGCCGTCAGGCGGAGGGACCTTCGCACTCCGTCGTCGGTCGAGCTCAAAGATTCCGCCTCGGTGGACCTCGGAGGTTCCGCCGCCGGTGCTGCGCTCCGGCTCCTCCCCGAATCACTCAGCCGTACAGACGAAGGAAGCCCCCTCCGGGCTGCGCTCGGAGGGGGCTTCCTTCATCTGTGGACCTAAGGGGATTCGAACCCCTGACCTCCTCGATGCGAACGAGGCGCGCTACCAACTGCGCCATAGGCCCTTGACGTCATCTACGTTATCACGCTGAAGGAGACGTCTGCGCCGACCGGCTCACCCGGCCGCACGGCGGGCGAGCAGGTCACGAACGTGCGCTTCGATCTCCGCATCATCCACGAAGCCCATCCTCGTGTACGGCGAGGAGGCCGCCGGCATCTGCACCGGCGCCGTGGACGCAGCCATCTGCTCTGCGCGATCACGGAGCTCGGCCATGCGCGCGGCCTTGCGCAGTTCCTCCTGCGCATCGATCTGCGCCAGAGCGACCTGTGCGCGCGAGCCCGCCCTCGAGACGAGAGGCTCGGGAAGCGGACGCGGAGTCCACGTGGCCGGACCCTGATCGTGGAGTGGAGGTGCCGTGCGCGGTGCTGCCGGCGCAGCGATCGGCGCCGCCGACCGTCGCGACGCACGAGCGGCCACGGAAGACATGCGCTGGAGCATCACGCTCGCGACAACGACGAGAGCTCCGCCGCCCCACAACAGCCCCGACGCCTGCACGGCGATGAGCTGCCACACGCCGAACGCCGCTGCGGTGAGACCGATGAGCAGAGCCGAGGTCGCGATGAGGCGCAGCCTGCGGCGGGCGCGCGCCTGCCGGACGACCGGGTCGGCCTTCGTCGCCGCGAGCTGCTCGCGCAGGAGAACGAGTTCGGCGGACTCCTTCTCCGACTGCACCCTCTTGGCGAGCTTCTGCTGGGCGAGCGCGGTCCGAGCCGTCAGCTCGAGATGCACCTCACCCGGAGTCTCACTCGTCTCGGCGAGGACGCGCAGGGCCTGATTGAGGCGGACGGCGTTGCGCTCAGCCGCGTTGTACTGGAAGCGACCGCGCCACGAAGGCAGCAGATAGAGCATCCACAGGAGCACAGCGACGAGGACGATCACTCCCCCGCTCAGCACCGGCCCATCCATAGCCACAACGGTACGGGGAACAGGGCGGCGCGCCTCGCACCGCGCGGGCGCGTGTCGCGATCGGATCGCCTATTCAGATGGCGAAGCGGTCAGCGGGAGGGATGGTGGCAGCATCCGGCGGCACCTGGCCGTTGATCCAGCGAGCCAGCACCCCCTGGGGGACGTCCTCCTTGGTCAGCGCGAACGCATAGTGGTCGCGCCAGTCCCCGTCGATGTGGATGAAGCGCCGCCGCAGCCCCTCGTATCGGAACCCGAGCTTCTGCACGACCCTCAGGCTCGCCGCGTTCTCGGGACGGATGCAGATCTCCATGCGGTGCAGGCCGTACTCGACGAAGCACGCGTCGGTCGCGAGCGCCACGGCCGTCGGCGTGATGTTCCTGCCCGCGAACCTCTCGCTCACCCAGTACCCGATGGTCGCCGAGCACAGCGAGCCGCGCGCGACGCCCCATACGTTGAGCTGTCCGGCGATCTCGCCGTCGTACTCCATGACGAAGGGATATCCCGCCCCGTCCCGATACTGCTGGAGAAGACGCCGGATGCTCAGCCGCATGTCGAACGAGACGGATCCGTACGGGACGGTGGCCTCCCACGGCTGGAGCCAGGAGCGGTTGGCCAGCAGCTCATGCTGCAGGGCGCGCGCGTCGCGCGTGCGGACCAGCCTCAGCTCGATCGGCCCGTGCCGCATCCCCGTCGACAGATCCATCCGCGCACTCCCGACGTCCGCGTCGCCTACAGGCGCTCCGCGAACTCCTTCAGCCACGGTCGCAGCTCGGGCCCGAGGTCATCACGGTCGGATGCCAGCTGCACGATCGCCTTGATGTAGTCGACGCGGTCGCCCGTGTCGTAGCGGCGACCACGGAAGATCACTCCGACGACCCCGGGGCCGCTCGGGTCGGTCGCGAGCACCTGCAGAGCATCGGTGAGCTGGATCTCCCCGCCCTTGCCCGGCTCGGTGTGCTCGAGGATCTCGAAGATCGACGCGGGCAGCACGTAGCGGCCGATCACGGCGAGGTTGGACGGCGCGTCCTCCTGCGCCGGCTTCTCGACGAGGCCGGTGACGCGCACGGCATCCTGCCCTTCGATCTCCTCCACCGCTGCCGCGCCGTACATGTGGATGCTGGCGGGGTCGACCTCCATGAGGGCGATGACCGCGGCGCCGGAGCGCTCGTGCTCGGCGATCATCTCGGTGAGCAGCGGATCGCGCTCGTCGATGAGATCGTCGCCGAGGAGGACGGCGAAGGAGCTGTCGCCGACGTGGGTCTTGGCCCGCAGCACGGCGTGTCCGAGTCCCTTCGGCTCTCCCTGGCGGACGAAGTGGATGTCGGCGAGGTCGCTCGACTTCATCACCCGCTCGAGGCGGCCGGTGTCGCCCTTCTCCATCAGCTTCACCTCGAGCTCCGGCACGGAGTCGAAGTGGTTCGAGATCGCGTTCTTGTTGCGCCCGATGATGACCAGGATGTCGTCGATGCCGGCATCCGCCGCCTCTTCGACGACGTACTGGATCGCCGGCTTGTCGACGACGGGGAGCATCTCCTTCGGCATCGCCTTGGTCGCAGGCAGGAATCGCGTCCCCAATCCTGCTGCGGGAATGACGGCCTTGATCTTGTGCTCACCCATCTCCCCAGCCTAGCGGTGGGCATCCCCGTAGACTCTGAGCCATGTCGAATGACGTCGAGCATGCCAAGCGGGCTCTGCGCGCCGAGCTCCGCGAACGCCGCCAGCTCCTGAGCGCCGCGCAGCGCGAGAGCGCGGCATCCGCCATCGGCCAGAGGCTCGACGACCTCGTGGACTCCCTCGGCGCGCGCTCCATCTCCTGCTTCCTCTCGACCACGACCGAACCGGGCACGCGGGACTTCGTCACGCGGGCGGTGCGGCGCGGCATCCGCGTCCTGCTCCCCATCACCCGAACCGACGGTCTGCTCGACTGGGCGGTCGCCACCGACGACGACGAGGTCGCCGAGGGCCTGTTCGGCCTTCCGGAGCCGACCGGCGAGGTGCTGAGCCCCATGGCCGTGAACGACGTGGACCTGATGATCATCCCCGCGGCGGCCGTCGACCGCAGCGGCATGCGCATGGGATGGGGGCGCGGGTACTTCGACAAGACCATCGGCTCGATGGAGAAGTGCCCGCCCGTCTACGCGGTCATCTATGATTCCGAGATACTCGACTCGCTGCCTCGCGAGATCCACGACCAGCCGGTGACCGGCGTCGTGACGCCGACGCAGACCCTGATCCTGTCGCAGACGCGACGCTGACCTCAGAGGAACGACATGCCCACCTATGCCTACGCCTGCACATCGTGCGGACACCGCTTCGACGCCGTCCAGAGCTTCGCCGAGGACGCCCTCACCATCTGTCCCGAGTGCGGCGGCGCCCTGCGCAAGCAGTACGGCTCGATCGGCGTGACGTTCAACGGCTCAGGCTTCTATCGCACGGACTCGCGCAGCAAATCCGTCAGTTCTGGGGATGCTTCGGCATCATCGAAGACGGAATCCTCGACGGGAGCCAAAAAGGCCCCTGCGTCGACTCCGGCCTCATCCTGAGGTCCTCGATCCGTTTGGGGGAGTTTCTGTGATCCAGGGATTCAAAGAGTTCATTCTCAAAGGTAATGTCATCGACCTGGCCGTCGCTGTCGTCATCGGCGGCGCGTTCACCGCGATCGTCAACGCGGTCGTCGCCAGCGTCATCAACCCGCTCGTTGCCTTGTTCTTCGAGGCCGACAAGGCGGGCAAGTTCGGGCCGACCATCCACGGCATCTACGGTCAGCCCGTCACCTTCCCTCTGGGCGACCTCATCACCGCGGTCATCAGCTTCTTCGCCGTCGCGCTGGTCGTGTACTTCGCGTTCGTGCTGCCGATGAACGCGTACAAGGCGCGCAAGGCCGCAAAGAACCCCATCGCCGAAGAGGCCGCGCAGGCCACCGAAGGCGAGCTCCTCGCCGAGATCCGCGACCTGCTGAAGCAGCAGCGCGGGGCCTGACCCGTCTACGCAAGAACGCCCGGCTCCTCCCTCGAGGAGCCGGGCGTTCTGCTGCATCCGCCCTGCGGGGTTGAGTCACTCCTGCGATTCCACAGGGCTGCGGCATGTTCGCGATTCAGTAATGCGGCGGAACGTCGCGCAGCAGCTGCTGATCGTTGGGGCCCTTCCCTGCGGATGCCGGCGGCGGCGGGCGCTCCTCGTCGGCGGCCCCCGTCTCCGGCGACGGGTCGGTGCCGGGCACCGGGGTCAGCCGAGCGCGGCGCGAGCCGGGGACCCGCACGACGCGCTGGGGGCGGTCGTCAGTCATCTCGCGCGTCGTCGACGTCGAGCGGCTGCGTGTCGTTGTCAGCACGAGGCGCGGATGCCGAGATGCCGAGCACTCCGGCGATGCGGGTCGCCGCCGTCACCGGGTCACTGTACAGATCGAAGGCGTGCACCCGCACGTAGTGCCAGCCGAGCCGCCGAAGCACGTGCGGACGCAGCCGCAGCGTCTCCCGCAGCGACTCCCCCCGCGATTCGGGGTCGGACTCGATGACCACGGCCTTGCCGTTGTGCTGCGCGACGAGCGGCAGCAGACCGCGGTAGTCGACGTCGACGGAGGCGCCGAGGCGGCGCAGCTCCCTGGCGAGAGCCAGCGTGAGCGGATCAGCGAGATCCTCGAGGCGGGCCTCCCTGCCGCGCGCGGCGAGATTGCCGAGCGTCGACATGAGCGTGGCCGCGCCGTGCTCCAGTCGCCCGTCGTCGAAGGCGGACGGACGGATGGACGAGACGATCACCATCGAGCGGCGGGCTCTCGTCATCCCGACCGTGAGCAGCCTCTCTCCGTCGGGGGTCGAGAGGTCGCCGAAGTCGCTGAGGACGCGGCCGTGCTTGGTCAGGCCGAATCCGAGCGAGAAGATCACCCGGTCGCGGCTCTCGGCCACGGACTCCTCGAGCGTGAGGACGGCGAAGGGCTCTGCCGTGTCGCGACCCACGAAGTCGGCCACGTCGGAGCGCCCGGCGAACGCCGACGTCACGGCGGCCCGCACGCGCTCGGCGTGGCGAGCGCTCGCGGTGACGACCATGAGCGATTCCTCCGGCCGGTGCACGGCGTGCTCGACGACCAGGGTGACGACCCGGGCGACCTCGGCCTCGGGGCTCTCGACGGCTCCGGAGATCGGATCGGGGGCGCCGGTGCCGCCCTCGACGTAGTCGACGGTGAGGCTGCCGCGACCGAGGTACGACCCCGCCCAGGGCAGCGACACGATCTCGCCGCCGTAGAAGGCGTCGTTGATGAGCTCGACCAGATCCTCGCCGCCCGCGCGATAGCTGCGGGTCAGCGTCATCACCGGCAGCACCTCGGAGAGGCGCTCGAACACCGAGACCTCGTCGAACGGCACCTCGGCCTCCCAATCGGAGGCGGGATCGACGGCGACGTGGAACGGCTTGGGCTTCTGCGTCACCGGGTCGCCGAATGCCACGACCTGGCGTGCACGGCGGATCGCCGGGGTCGCCTCCGCGAGGTTCACGGCGGCGGCATCCACCAGCAGCACGGTGTCGAACTCGACGGAGTCCGGGATCTCGGGCACGAGATACGGCGACGAGATCCACACGGGGGCGAGCACGTTCACGAGGCTCGGAGCGGAGCTCACGATCTCCGCGGTCGTCGTTCCCGGCTGCTTCAGGGCGCGGCGAAGATGCTGCGACTCCTGCGGCTCGTCGACGATGGCGATCTTCCACTGGTTCGCCAGCTGCCACGCCAGCAGAGGACCCGCGGCCGCCGCGTGCGCCTCGTCGACCAGTCGGAAGTCGCGCTCCAGCCTGTCGACGACCGCCGTGTTGGCCCCGAGGAGCGCGCGGTCGTCCTGCAGCGCCCGCTCGAGCAGGGACTGCCACCAGGCGAACTCGAGCTCGTCACCGACGCGCGCCTCGGACACATGGCGGACGGACAGCTCGGCGAGCAGGGGGCCGAGGCCGAGCTCGGCCAGGCTGTCGCGCAGCTGCGCCCGCTCGACGAGGTTGTCGAAGACGTCGGACTTCGCGGCGAGTCCGGCGAGCGTGCGCACCAGTCGCGCGACCGGGATCGAGGCGAGAGGCTCGCGGCGACCGAGGGCGGCGTCGAGCTCTGCGAGCTCGGCCTGCACCCGCTGCCACGAGACGTAGACGTCGGCGAGACCGAGGGGGATCTCCGGAGCAACGCCCGCCTCGACGCAGCGCTGCCACTGCGTGCGCTGCGTCTGGATCCGCAGGAGAGCCTCGTGCATCTCGGTCACGTGCACACCGGGGCGCACGTACTCCTTGGCGAGCTTGCGGAGCCGTCGGCGGTTGGCGCCGGACATGCCCGGCGCATCGCGTCGGGAGCCGTGGGCCTGGATCAGCTCGCCCAGCGGACGCTCGAAGACGGTGGGGCTGAAGCGGTCGAGCGAGTCGCGGATGCCCTGGAGCAGCCGCAGGTACTCCCCCAGCTCGTCGATCGTCGAGAAGGGCCTCATATGGGTCTGCGCGATCAGCGCGTAGCCGCGCTCGAGCAGGGCGGGAACGCTCGTCGAGTGCAGCCGTGCGGCGAGCTCGTGTGCGGATCGCGCGGCATCCGTGCTCGTGAACGTGACGCCGTACCAGGGCGAGTCGTCGGGTCCGAAGCGGAACTCGCCGAGCCGCGCGGCCTGCGCGAGGGACTCCGCCGCCGCCGTGCGGTCTCCGGCCAGGCGGCGCAGCGTCTCCGCGCTCAGCCGAGCGGTGGTGGACGGCGGCTGCGGGAGCGAGGCGAGCGCCGTGAGGTGCCTGGTCGCATCGAGGACCGATGCTCCCGTCCCGTGGACCTCGGAGGTCAGCGCCTTGCGATAGTCGCGCAGGACCGTGCGCAGGCGCACCAGGGCGTCGTCGACGTCGCTGACCTTCGGCGCCGCGGCCTTCTCGTTCCTGCCGATCGCCCGCACGAGATCCCGGCGGACTCCCGCCGTCGACACGGCGAGGCTGTCGAGCCCAATCACGGCGAGCCGATGACGCACGCCGTCGAGGGTCGAGCGTCGAGCAGACACCACGAGGACGCGCTTGCCCGCACGCACCAGCTCTCCGAGAGCGTTGATCACGGTCTGCGTGCCGCCTGTGCCGGGGAGCGTGGCGACGGTCAGCGAGTGGCCCGCGGCGATCCGCGTGAGCACGGCCTCCTGCTCCGCGTCCGCGTCGAGGAGCAGATTGTCGGATGCCGGGGCGCGGTCGTCCGGTCCGGTGTACCGCGGATCGGGGCGCCGCGCCGTGACCTGCTCGCGGTCTGCGACATGACCTGCGAGGGCGTTGAGCACGACGTGATCGAGGGAGCGGGCGTCGCGCGTCATGGCCCCGCTCACGTCTGCGAAGGTCGACACCAGCAGACGGGGCTGGACGGAGAAGGTGTCGATCGAGCGCGTCGTCGCCCGGAGGCTGTCGATCACCGGCTGCGGTTTGAAGATGCCGCCGTCGTAGGCGAGCGCCGCGAGCGCCGCCGCGTCGATCGTGATGCCGAAGTGCTCGCGCGCGATGCGGATGAGCTCGGGGTTCACCTCGAACGCGCCCTGCAGCTTGAGCTCGAAGTCCGAGTGGTGTCGGCGGATGGCGAGCGGGCGCAGCAGCACGGGCGCCGCGAAGTCGACGCCGCCGATGCGCCATCCCGCGACGCCGACCGCGAGATGCACGGCCTCGATGCCGCGGACGGTGCGCAGCTCGGTGTTCTTGGCGGTGATCCGCTCGGCGGCGAGGCGGGCCGTGCGCAGGCCGACCTCGTCGCGGAAGAGGTTGGAGAGAAGCGTCGACTTGCCGGTGATGAACTGGGGAAGGCTGCCGGGGTGCGCCTTGGAGATGTCGATGCCCGATTCGACGGTGTCGCGGAAGGACACCAGGGGCGAGGGCCCGCCGAGATCGGCGGCCTCTGCGCGGAGCCGGGTGCGCTCGGCCTCGGCCGCATGGGCCACACCGACGCCCGTGGCGCCGTCGCCCAGCTCTCCGAGGGTCACTGCGGCGTCCGTTGCCGCTTCTTCCGCAGCCTTGCCATCACGTCGCCACACACCTCACACCCTAAGCGCGACACGCCACGGCGCCGGTATCCCGGGCGGGTTTCACCGGATTTCCGCCGCTGAACGGCCGCCCCGCTCCCTCTTTCCACTCCTCGTCCACGCCTGCCGGGCGTGGACGGGTTCTCCCCCGATCCCGGGTCTCGTGCCGTGCAGGGTCGGCGTCGCCCGTCAGTATGGGCTCATGACGTACCGCTACGACTTCGCTCCCACACCGTTCGGTGATGCACTCGCGGTGTTCTCCGACGAGGGGATCGTCCAGTTCGACCTGTCCGAGTCCGACGACCCGACGGTCCCCTGGCTCCTCGAGGGCGTCGCCCGCAGGCTCCGCTCCGTGCCGGAGCCCGACCCCGGCGCCGCCGACGAGCTCGCCCATCTGCTGGAGGACTACTTCGACGGCGAACCCGTCCGGTTCGACGAACACCTCCGACTCGACTGGCGCCTCGCAGACGGCTTCGCCCTCAAAGCCCTCCAGACGATCTGCACGATCGAGTGGGGCGAGACCCTCAGCTACGGCGAGGTCGCCGCGCTGGCAGGGCATCCGGGTGCGGCACGCGCCGTGGGAACGGCGTGCCGGCTCACACCGTTCTCGATCATCGTCCCCGTGCACCGGGTGGTGCGCTCCGACGGGACCCCCGGTCACTACGGGGCGCACCCCGAGCGGAAGCGCTATCTGCTCGACCTCGAATCGCGGAGGGGATAGCGGAAAGACGACGCGGGTCCGGCGAGTAGGCCGCCGGACCCGCGTGCCCACGACGGCCCGGTGGTAACGTCGTCGCTACGAAATGGGGCACGACGCCGTCACCCCGGAAGCAGGTGGTCGTGAGTACTCCGTCCGGAATGGAATCCGAGGCCGAGCTCGTCGCCCGCGCGGTGAGAGAGCTCGCCACGCGCACGCGCTTCCCCGTCGCCTTCGGAGGCCTGGTCGAAGAAGGCGTCGTCCGCGTGACGAGCATCGTCGGCAACCGGACCCACAGCCTGGACGGCCTCCGGGTCCGCCCGGAGCGAGGGCTCGGCGGACGGGCGATGATGGAGCAGCGTCCGCGCATGACCAGCGACTACGGCTCCTCGCAGCAGATCACGCACGACTACGACGGTTTCGTGCTCGGCGAGGGCATCCGCACGCTGCTCGCCCTGCCGATCGTGGTCAGCGGTCGCCCGCGCGGCGTGCTCTACGCCGGCGCCTGGGACGAGACCCCGGTGGGCGGCGTCACCACGGCCCCCGCGATGCAGGTGGCCCAGTCCGTCGCAGACGAGCTGAGGATCCGCGACGAGGTCGATCGACGCCTGCGCGCGGCACAGGGATCGGATGCCGTCGCCCCGTCGCAGCGCGAGGAGCTCCGCGAGAGCTTCGCCGAACTGCGCAGCATCGCCGCATCGATCGACGACGCCGACCTGCGGGCGCGGATCGCCGGAGTGGAGAGCCGCCTCGTCGCCCTCGCGGGAGATGCGCTCCCGACCGCGACCGGCCCCGTTCCGACCGTCCACCTCTCCCGGCGCGAGACGGACGTTCTCGCCTGCGCGGCACTCGGGGCCACCAATGCGGAGATCGCGACGCAACTGGGTCTGCGCGAAAGCACCGTGAAGGCCTATCTCGGCTCCGCGATGTCGAAGCTCGACGCCTCCACCCGCCACGCCGCCGTGGCGAGAGCGCGGCGTGCCGGCCTGCTCCCCTGACTGCACAGGCCCTGCCCAGCGCCTGTTGCTACGGTGGGTCCTGGCCGATGAACCTCGGCCCCGGACGAGGCAGACCAGTACCCGGTGAGCGAAAAGACTGGTCCGAAAGGACCATCATGTCGTGGATCATTCTTGTCGCCTCCGGCATCCTCGAAGCCGTATGGGCGACCGCCCTGGGTAAATCAGAAGGATTGACAAAACTCTGGCCGAGCGTGATCTTCCTCGGCGGACTCGCATTGTCGATGTTCGGTCTCGCATTCGCCATGCGGGAGATCGCCACCGGCACCGCCTATGCGGTATGGGTGGGAATCGGCGCGACGCTGACCGTGGTCTGGGCGATGATCACCGGAGACAGCGAGATCTCCTGGATCCGCATTCTCCTTCTCCTGGGTCTCGTGGGCTGCATTGTCGGTCTGAAACTGATCGACCCCGGCCACGAATAATCCTTGGTGCAATTAGCCGTCAGGTTGTAGTGTCAATTCCATGGCGAAAAGAATTGTGCATCAGCTGGTCGATGACATCGACGGAAGCGTCCTGGAAGTCGGAGAAGGCGAGACAATCCACTTCTCCCTGAATGGAGCCGCATACGAGATCGACGTGAATGCCGAGCACGCAGAAGAATTGCGCAAGGCATTCGCTCCGTACATCTCCGCCGGGCGCCGTGCGGGTTCATCGGGAGCGCCGTCTCGCGCTGCCGCTCCCCGCAAGCGCCCCGCGCGCAACCCCGAGGTCGCGGCCATCCGCGCCTGGGCGAACGACAACGGCTACACCCTCTCCGAGCGCGGTCGCATCCCCGCTCCTGTCATCGAGGCCTACAACGCGGCTCACTGAGTCACACAGGCGCCGAGGAGTCTCCCCGATCTCGGGAGGGCTCCTCGGCGCCTTTCTGCGCCCAGGGCTCATCCCTGAGGGTGATCTCGTCGGTCATGTCGACGAGGAAGCGGATCACGACGTCGCGCTCAGCGGCCGACAATCGCGCGGCCGCATAGAACCGCTTGGACTGCTGCCGACCCACGGTCTCCATGGCCGCATGGCGGGTCTCCGCCGTGATCGATATCGCCAGCGCCCGCCGATCCGTCGGATGCGGCGCGCGCACGATGTGCCCGCTCTTCTCCAGCCTGTCGAGCAGCTTCGTCGTCGACGCGGTCGAGATGCCGAGGTGCCCGGCGATGCCTGAGGGGGTCGCGATGACTCCCCTGTTCGCGCACACGATGAGGTAGTGCAGCGCGCGCATGTCGGTCTCATTGAGTCGCATGAAGCGCCGAGACGCGAGCGAGAGCTTCTGCTCGGCATCGCGGAGGTCGCCCAGCGCACCCATGAGTACGGCGATCTGCCGGAGATCCTCCGGAGACACCCCGGTGCGATCGATCAGGGCGCTGCGCGGATCGCTGGCCTCCACGTCGTAGATGGCGGCGTGCGTCAGACCGTCGGGAGACGTCCGCTCGGCGGAGGGACCGTGCTCCGTCGTGCCCCCGGTCAACGGGCTGGCATCAGGTCCGGTGTCCATGCGATCATGTTACACACGAATTACTTCATGCTAAGTTTACTATTAGCCAAGCTAGCGAAATGAGGAGGACGATGGTCGAGGTCACGCTTCTCGCTGAAGACGGCTCCCCCATCGGCACGATGCCGAAGGAGAGCGTGCACAGCAC
The DNA here is from genome assembly GCF_042901325.1 of Microbacterium sp. NPDC012755. Taxonomy (NCBI): domain Bacteria; kingdom Bacillati; phylum Actinomycetota; class Actinomycetes; order Micrococcales; family Microbacteriaceae; genus Microbacterium; species Microbacterium sp. NPDC012755. Next base: position 17,394 of record NZ_JBIBCT010000001.1, read on the forward strand.
CGACACTCCTCTCCACCTGGCCTTCTCCTGCTACGTCTTCGACGATGCGGGCCACCTCCTCGTCACCCGGCGCGCCCTCACCAAGCGCACGTGGCCCGGCGTGTGGACCAACAGCTTCTGCGGTCACCCCCAACCACAGGAGGACATGTCGGATGCCGTGCACCGACACGCTCTCGCCGAGCTCGGGATCGGACTCTCCACCGTCGATCTCGCTCTGCCCGAGTACCGCTACCGTGCGGTCGACGCGAGCGGCATCGTCGAGAACGAGATCTGCCCCGTGCATGTCGCGACGATCGACGGCACCGTGTCCCCGGATCCGGCCGAGGTCATGGAATGGGCATGGGTGGATCCCGCTGCTCTCACGACTGCCGTCGCGTCGGCGCCGTTCGCCTTCAGCCCGTGGCTGCGGGAGCAGCTGCCGCAGCTCGGCCGCCTTCCGCTGCTCCGGCCGATCGGCGCCTCATGAACGCCCTCGCCCTGGGGGCCGACCTCCGGATCCCCATCGAAGAGGCGCTGCGCCGCCAGCTCGACCAGCGCATGCCCGATGCCCGACGCTACGGACCGGAGTTCTCCCGCCTGTGGGAGCTCGCCGCCGAGAAGGCGGTGGGCGGAAAGCTGCTGCGCCCACGGCTCCTCGTCGAGATCCATCACGCGCTCTCCGATGACGCCGAGTCCGATCCGCTGCCGCCGACCGTGCTGGAGATCGCCGCGCTGGTCGAGCAGATCCACTTCGCGTTCCTCCTGCACGACGACATCATCGACGGCGACGTCCTCCGGCGCGGAACGACCAACCTCATCGGCGCGCTCAGCACCGAGGCGCACCCGCGGATCGACGAAGAGGCACGACTGCACTGGGCCCGGAGCAGCGCTCTCCTGATGGGGGACCTGCTCCTCGCATCCGCTCTCCTCGGCGCGGCCAGAGCCGACCTCGCCTCCCGCGTGCGGGACCGCCTGCTGGACGTGATCGACCGCACCGTCACCGAGACCGTCGCGGGCGAGCACCGCGACGTCGGCCTCGCCGACGGGATCATCCCGCCGGACCTCGAGACCATCCTCGCGATGACGGCCGACAAGACGGCGGCGTACTCCTTCGAGCTCCCCCTGCGCTGCGGCGCCATCCTGGCCGGCGCGTCGGAGGATGCCGAGGCCGCACTCGTCGACATCGGTCGCCCCCTCGGTCTGGCGTATCAGCTGCAGGACGATCTGCTCTCGGTCTTCGGAGAGGCGGCCGAGCACGGCAAGGACCCGCGCTCCGACCTCCGCGAGGGCAAGGTGACCGCGATCATCGCCTTCGCGCGCACGACGAGCACGTGGCCGCGCATCGCTCCGCTCTTCGGCTCCCCCGATCTTCAGCCGGGCGAGGAGGCGGACGTGCGCGAACTCCTCCGCGCCTGCGGCGCCGAGGCGTTCGTGCAGCAGCTGGTGGACGAGGAGATCGCGACGGCTCGCGCGCTCCTGTCGACTGCGGAGCGGTCGGGAGCGCTGCCGCCGACCGCGGTCGATCGCGTCGCACGCCTCGTCGACCGCGTCGAGGGGAGACGGTCATGACCCGCGGCGGCGCCGTCGAGGTGAGCTCCCTCGACAGGTTCACCCGAGCGGCGGAGGCGACGTCCGCCGACGTCATCACGGCGTACTCCTCGTCGTTCGGCCTGGCGACGCGGCTCCTCGGCACGCGCCACCGTCGGCACGTGCGCAACGTGTACGCCATGGTGCGCGTGGCGGATGAGATCGTCGACGGGGTCGCCGCGGAGGCGGGGCTCGATGCCGAGGGGCAGCGCGCCGCGCTGTCGTCCTACGTCGACGAGACCCACCGCGCCCTGCGCGACGGCTACAGCACCAACCTCGTGCTCCATGCCTTCGCCCGCACCGCGCGGGCGTCCGGCATCGGCGAGGATCTCACCCGGCCGTTCTTCGAGTCGATGGCCGCTGACATCGCCGCCGACTCCGGCTCCGATGCACTGGTCGCCTACGACGCGGGGGCTCACGAACGCTACGTGTACGGCTCCGCGGAGGTCGTGGGGTTGATGTGCCTGCGGATCTTCCTCCGGGCGGAGTCGCGGACGGAGCAGGAGCTCGCGGCACTCGAGCACGGCGCACGGCAGCTCGGCGCCGCGTTCCAGAACGTCAACTTCCTGCGGGACCTCGCCGACGACACCGCTCGCCTTCACCGCGGCTACCTCGCAGGAGAGCGCCGGCTGACGGACGCGGACCGCGACAGGTGGGTCGCCACGGTGCGCGCGCAGCTCGCCGACGCCCGCGCGGTGATGCCGCTGCTGCCCCGAGACTGCCGCTCCGCCGTTCGAAGCGCCCATGACCTGTTCGCCGCGCTCGCGGACCGGGTGGCGACGACGCCGACGGTCGAGCTGTACCGGCGCCGCGTGCGGGTCCCCGATGCGCTCAAGATCTGGCTCGCGGTCCGTGCGACGCTGCGTACCCGTCTGGAGCGCGCCTCGTGAGCCGCATCGTCGTCATCGGCGCGGGTGTCGCCGGACTCGCCACCGCGGCGCTGCTCGCCAAGGACGGGCATGAGGTTCTGATCCTCGAGAAGAACGGCGCTCTCGGCGGCCGCGCCGGATCGCTGGAACGCGACGGCTTCCGCTTCGACACCGGCCCGTCGTGGTATCTCATGCCGCAGGTGTTCGAGCACTTCTTCCGGATGATGGGGACGAGCAGCGCGGAGCAACTCGACCTCGTCGCCCTGGACCCCGCGTATCGCGTGTTCACGGACCCTGTGACGCACCCGGAGGGCGCGGTGACCGTCACCGCGGGCCGCGCCGCGACCATGCACCTGTTCGAGACCATGGAGCCCGGCGCGGGGGCGGCCCTGAGCTCCTACCTCGACTCCGCCGTGCACGCGGGGGCGATGGCGGAGAAGCACTTCCTCTACAACCCCTTCACGGGCGCCTCCTGGATGACGCACCCCGAGGTGCTCCGCGCGGCGCCGCGCCTGGTCCCCCTCCTGCTGACCCGGCTCCAGTCGTTCGCGGCGCGTCGCTTCCGGCATCCGGTGCTGCGGCAGATCCTCGGGTATCCGGCGGTGTTCCTCGGAACCGACCCCCGAACCGCGCCGGCGATGTACCACCTGATGAGCGCCCTCGATCTCGACGACGGCGTGCTCTACCCGCAGGGCGGGTTCCACCGTGTCGCCGAGAGGATCGCCGCGCTGGCATCCGGCGCGGGTGCGGAGACGCGCACGGGCGCGGAGGTCACGGCGATCCTCACCTCCGGCGAGCGCCGGGGCGCCAGAGCCACCGGCGTGCAGTGGGTCGACGAGCACGGTGCGCAGCACGTCGAGCGCGCTGATGTCGTCGTCTCGACCGCCGATCTGCACCACACCGAGACCCGTCTGCTGCCCCCGGCGCTGCGTTCCTATCCCGAGCGATGGTGGCAGCGCCGCACGAGCGGCCCCGGTGCGGTGCTCGTGATGCTGGGCGTGAGCGGCGCACTGCCTCAGCTCCCCCATCACTCGCTCTTCTTCACGGACGACTGGGATACCAACTTCGATGCGATCTTCGGCCCGCACCCCTCGATCCCCTCTCCGGCATCCGTGTACGTCTGCCGGCCGAGCGCGACGGACGTCGAGGTCGCGCCGGAGGGGCACGAGAACCTCTTCATCCTGGTGCCCGTCCCCGCGGACGTCGAGATCGGGCACGGCGGACCGGACGGCACCGGCTCCGCCGCGGTCGAACGGGCCGCGGATGCCGCCATCGACCTGGTCGCCACCTGGGCGGGAATCGACGACCTGCGCGAGCGCATCGTGGTGCGCGAGACGACGGGACCCGCCGACTTCCGCGACGACTTCCACTCCTGGCGCGGAGGGATGCTCGGGCCCGCGCATACGCTCTCGCAGAGTGCGATGTTCCGCGCGGGGAACGCGTCGCGTCGCGTCCGCGGCCTCTTCTACGCCGGCGCCACGACGTCACCCGGCGTCGGAGTGCCGATGTGCCTGATCAGCGCGGAGATCGTCCTCAAGCGGGTCAGGGGCGACCGATCCAGCGGGCCGCTGGCGACGGCCCCGGTCGCCGCCTCCCGGGAGGCCGGGCGATGACGGGCCTGATCTACCTCGGCGCACTCCTCGTGTCGGCGGGATGCCTCGTCTTGGTGGACCGGCGCTATCGGCTGTTCTTCTGGCGCGATCCGCTGTCCGCGCTCGTCGTGACGGTCGTCGGCGCGGCGTTCTTCCTCGCCTGGGACGCAGCCGGGATCGCGACGGGCCTCTTCCTGCGCGGCGACGCGACGATCGCGACCGGCCTGGTGCTCGCCCCGGAGATGCCGATCGAGGAGCCGGTGTTCCTCCTCTTCCTCGTGCAGTGCATCATGATCGCGTACACGGGCGCCGCACGGATCCTCTCCCGCCGGGCGCGCAGCACGCGAGGAGAGGAGCCGTCATGACCGCATACCTGTCACTCGCGCTCTGGTTCGTCGGCATCGCCGCCGCGCTGGCCGCGCTGCTCACCCTCCTCTCCGGGAGGCGTCGCCGCGCCCGCGTCGGCGCGATGGCTCTGACGGCGCTCGTCCTCTTCGTCCTCACGGCCGCCTTCGACAACCTCATGATCGGGGCGGGGCTCTTCCACTACGACGCGGCGCAGCTCCTCGGCGTGAGCGTGGGTCTCGCCCCCGTCGAGGACTTCGCGTATCCGCTCGCCGGCGCGCTTCTGCTCCCCACGCTGTGGGAGTTCCTGCGGGGCCGTCGGGCGCGAGCCGAGGAGGAGAGCGCATGACCGCCCCGGCATCCCCCCGTTCCGCGGTGCGCGACGCCGCTCTGGTGCTGCTGTCATCGCGGCCGGTGAGCTGGATCAACACCGCCTTCCCCTTCGGCGCCGCGTACCTGCTCACGACGAGAGAGCTCGACGCGACGGCGATCGTGGGCTTCGTGTACTTCCTCATCCCGTACAACCTCGCCATGTACGGCATCAACGACGTCTTCGACTACGCCTCCGATCTCGCGAACCCTCGCAAGGGGGGAATCGAGGGGGCGCTGCTGCCGCCTCGGCTGCACCGCTGGACGCTCTGGGCCGCTGTCGTCACGAACCTCCCGTTCCTGATCTGGCTCGCCGTCGTCGGATCGCCCGTGTCGTGGATCGCTCTGGGTGTGAGCGTGTTCGCCGTCATCGCCTACTCCGCTCCGGGGCTGCGGTTCAAGGAGCGCCCCTTCCTCGACTCGGCGACCTCCAGCATCCACTTCGTCTCCCCCGCCGTGGTCGGTCTCACCCTCGCGGGCGCCGACATCACCCTCGACACGGTGCTCGTGCTGCTCGCGTTCTTCCTCTGGGGCGCCGCCGCCCACGCCTTCGGCGCCGTGCAGGACGTCGGCCCTGATCGCTCGGCCGGCATCTCGTCGATCGCGACCGTGATCGGCGCGCGCGCCACTGTGCGGATGGCGGTGATCCTGTGGTTCGTCGCGGGCATCGCCATGCTCTTCACCCACTGGCCGGCGCCCCTCGGCGCCGTGCTCGCCCTCCCCTACATCGTCAACGCCCTGCCCTGGTGGAGCGTGACGGATGAGACCTCCGCACGCACCAACACGGCGTGGCGTCGATTCATCGTCATGAACTACATAGCCGGATTCCTCGCGACGATGATCCTCATCCTCGCCTGGAACTCCTGACCGCCCCTCCCGAGAGGAACCCGATGTCCCGACCAGACCGCGCCCCCGACACCGCGCGCCGCGCGCGCCCTCGGCACCGCGCCTGGCTGCGCGCCATCCTCCCCGCAGCGCTGATCCTCGTGTGGCTCGCGGGCGCGGGACTCGGCGGCCCGCTGTTCGGCAAGATCGATGAGGTCTCGTCGAACGACCGCACCGCGTACCTCCCCGAATCCGCCGATGCCACCCAGGTGCAGAAGCTGCTCGGCGAGTTCACCGACAGTGACTCGATCCCGGCGATCGCCGTGTTCGTCGCCGACGGCACGCTGTCCGACGGAGACGTGACGGCGATCTCGGATGCCGTGAGCTCGGCGACCGAGGTGGAGGGCGTCGCCGACGAGGTGTCGCCCGCGCTGACCTCCGATGACGGGAAGGCGGCCCAGGCCTTCATCCCGATCAGCAGCGACGCGGAACTCGGCGACGCCGTGTCCGCGCTCGCCGATCACCTCCGTTCGGCGGCTCCGGAGGGCGTGACCGTCTACATCACCGGCCCCGCGGGCTTCAGCGCTGATCTCGTCGCGGGCTTCGCCGGCATCGACGGCCTCCTCCTCGGCGTCGCTCTGCTGGCCGTGCTGGTCATCCTCGTGCTCGTGTACCGCTCTCTGCTTCTCCCCGTGGTCGTGCTGTCGACCAGCCTGTTCGCCCTCTGCGTGGCGCTCCTCGTGGTGTGGTGGCTCGCGAAGACCGGCGTGCTGCTGCTGAGCGGTCAGACCCAGGGCATCCTGTTCATCCTCGTCATCGGCGCGGCGACCGACTACGCCCTGCTCCTGGTCTCCCGATTCCGCGAGGAGCTTCGGGGCACCCACGACAAGGGCGCCGCCCTCGCCGCGGCGTGGAAGGGATCGTTCGAGCCGATCGTCGCCTCCGGCGGCACCGTGATCGCCGGACTCCTGTGCCTGTTGCTCAGCGACCTGAAGTCCAACAGCACTCTCGGACCGGTCGCCGCCATCGGCATCGTGTTCGCCATGCTCGCCGCTCTGACCCTGCTGCCCGCCCTGCTCATGCTGTGCGGTCGCGCCGTCTTCTGGCCGCGCCGCCCCGTGTTCGACCCCGAGGCCGTCGCCGCCGAGGGCGGCCGCCCCACGACAGGCCTCTGGGCCGGCGTCGCACGGATGATCAGCCGGCGCCCCCGTACGATCTGGATCGCGACGACCGCGCTGCTGCTCATCGGCGCCGCAGGCCTCACGCAGTTGAACGCCACCGGTGTGCCGCAGTCCGACCTGGTGCTGGGGTCGTCCGAGGCGCGGGACGGCCAGTCCGCCCTCGGCGAGCACTTCCCCGGCGGCTCCGGCAGCCCCGTCTACGTGGTCGTGCCGGAGGATCGCCTGCAGGATGCCGCCGATGCACTGCTCGCGAACGACGGCATCGACGGTGTCTCGGTGACCGCGGCCGACTCGCCGAGCGCGACGGCGCCGGTCACCGCAGACGGCATCGGAGCCGTCGGCGCGCCGGGGACGCCGATCCCCTCGCCGACGCTGGTGGACGGGGATGTCCTCCTTCAGGCGACGCTCACCGACGCGGCCGATTCGGATGCCGCGGCATCCACGGTGCGCGATCTGCGCACCGAGCTCGATCCGCTCGGCGCCCTCGTCGGAGGCGTCACTGCGACGTCGGTGGACACGAATGACGCCTCGATCCACGATCGCAACCTGATCATCCCGGTGGTGCTCGTGGTGATCATGCTGATCCTCATGCTGCTGCTGCGGTCGATACTCGCTCCGGTGCTGCTCATCCTCACCACCGTGCTCTCGTTCGGCACCGCCCTCGGCGTCTCCGCGCTGGTCTTCGACGGGATCTTCCGCTTCCCCGGCGCCGACCCCGCCGTTCCGCTCTTCGGATTCGTCTTCCTCGTCGCCCTCGGCATCGACTACAACATCTTCCTGATGACGAGGGTCCGCGAGGAGTCCCGACGGCACGGCACCCGCGACGGCATCCTCCGAGGACTCTCGATCACGGGAGGCGTGATCACCTCGGCGGGACTCGTGCTGGCGGCGACCTTCGCCGCGCTCTCCGTGATCCCGATCCTGTTCCTCGTGCAGCTGGCGTTCATCGTCGCCTTCGGCGTCCTGCTCGACACCTTCGTCGTCCGCTCCCTGCTGGTCCCCGCCCTGGCGTACGACATCGGCCGACGCATCTGGTGGCCGTCTGCCCTGTGGCGCAGGGGGCAGGACTGAATCAGACGACGAGGCGCTTGCGCGCCCTGGCGCTCCAGCGCCCTTCGTCGTGAGCGACGTCGATCGGATGCCGGAACGCCTCGCTGATCGTCTCGGAGGTGACGACGTCGGCGGTGGCGCCGGCGGCCAGTACACGGCCGTCTGCGATCACCATGGCGTGCGTCGTGCTCTCCGGGAGCTCCTCGAGGTGATGGGTGACCAGGACCGATGCGACCTCCGGCTCGCTGCGGGAGAGGTCGTCGACCGTCTCCAGCAGCTGCTCCCGCGCCGCGACGTCGAGCCCCGTGGTGGGCTCGTCGAGCAGGAGCAGGGCGGGCGACGCCGCGAGGGCGCGCGCGATGAGCGATCGTCCGCGCTCGCCCTGCGACATCGTGGGCCACTCGGCGTCCACACGGTCGTCGAGGCCGACCAGCGCGATGAGCTCGTAGGCGCGCGCGCTCGGCGTCACTCGGCGCCCAGCGCATCATCTTCTCGATCGTGCCGGTGAACCCGGTGAGCACGACGTCGAGGACGGTCAGGTCGGAGCGGATCGGATGCCGCGGATTCACGTGGCCGATGTGACGGCGCAGCTCCTGCATGTCGACGCGCCCCAGTCGTCGGCCGAGAACGTCGACCGTTCCCGAGGTGGGGTGGGTCTGCGCCCCGCAGAACCCGAGGATCGTGCTCTTTCCCGCACCGTTCGGACCGAGCAGCGCCCAGTGCTCCCCGGCCCCTACCCGGAGGTCTATGCCGTGCAGGATCTCCTTCCCGTTGCGTCGGAAGGTCACCCCGTCGAGCCGCAGCACCTCGACGGTCACGCGAGCGCCGCCTTCAGCGCGATCAGGTGGCTGCGGCTCTCCGCGGCGGCGGCGTCCGCGTCGCGATCGATCACGGTGGCGGCGAGACGGACATGCCGCTCGTGGTCCTCCGCTCCCCCGAAATCCACGCGGATCCGCAGCATCTCGACCATCGTCTGACGCAGTCGCGGAGTCAGACCGTCGAACAGGTCGAGCAGGATCGGGTTGTGCGCCGCCGCCATGATCGTGCGGTGGAAGGCCGTGTCGGCGTCGACGTGCTCCTCGATGCTGGAGACCGCGGCGCCGCGGTGGTCGAGAGCCCGCCGGATCGCACGCACATCCGCCGCAGTGCGGCGGGAGGCCGCGAGCGACGCCGCCTCGGACTCGATCGCGATCCTCGCCTCGATCACGCTGACGATGTCCGCTCGGCGCAGCACGGCATCCCAGTCCTCCGGCGCATCGAGCGCTGTCACGAAGACGCCGGCGCCCTGACGGGTCGCGAGCACTCCTCGCCCTGCGAGCTGACGGATGGCCTCGCGGACCGTGGACCGCCCCACACCCAGCTGTGGCGCGAGCGTCGTCTCTCCCGGGAGCTTCTGCCCGAGCTGCCATTCACCGGAGCGGATGCGGTCGAGGAGGAGATCCGCCGCCTGATCGGCGAGCGGAGTGCGCTGGATCTGTGCCATGCCCCGAGTATAACTTGTCAACTTGTCTGAGGAGTTGCTACGTTCTTCAGGCATGACCTCCCGCACGTTCCCCACTCTGTCCACGCCATCAGGGCCGGTGCCCGCCGACGCACCGCACTGGAACCGCCAGCGCGGCTCGCAGATGCCGTCGCACCGCTACCTCCCCGTCCACGACCGCGTCCCGCTCCCCCTCGCCGAGCGGAGCTGGCCGATGCGCCGGCTCACCGCGGCCCCGCTGTGGGTGCCCGTCGACCTGCGCGACGGGAATCAGGCCCTCGCCGAGCCGATGGACCCGGCCCGCAAGCGTCGCTTCTTCGAGCTCATGGTCGCGATGGGCTACAAGGAGATCGAGGTCGGCTACCCCTCCGCCTCGCAGACCGATTTCGACTTCGTCCGGCTCCTCGCCGAGACCGACCTGGCCCCCGAGGACGTCACGATCGTCGTGTTCACCGCCGCCAGGACCGACCTCATCGAGCGAACGGTGGCCTCGGTCGACGGCATCCGCAACCCTGTCGTCATCCACGTCTACACCGCGACCGCACCCATCTGGCGCGATGTCGTGCTCGGGCGATCCCGTGCCGACCTCAAAGAACTGATCCTCGATGCCGGGCGCGACGTGCTGTCACTCGCCGGAAACCACTCGAACGTGCGTTTCGAGTTCTCGCCCGAGGTCTTCAACCTGACCGAGCCCGACTACGTGCTCGACGTCTGCGACGCCATGACCACGCTCTGGGACGCGACGCCGGAACGACCCGTCATCCTGAACCTGCCCGCGACCGTCGAGATCGCCTCGCCGAACGTCTACGCCGACCAGATCGAGTACATGCACCGCAACCTCGCGAGGCGCGACGGCGTCATCCTCTCGGTGCACCCGCACAACGACCGCGGCACCGGAATCGCCTGCGCCGAGCTCGCCGTGCTCGCCGGCGCCCAACGGGTCGAAGGATGCATCTTCGGCAACGGTGAGCGCACGGGCAACGTCGACATCGCCACTCTCGCGCTCAACCTGCACGCGCAAGGCGTCGATCCGATGATCGACTTCTCCGACATCGACGAGATCCGCCGCACGGTCGAGCACTCCAACGGCATCGAGGTGCACGCGCGGCATCCCTACGTCGGCGATCTCGTGCACACGGCGTTCAGCGGCACGCATCAGGACGCGATCAGGAAGGGCCTCGCCGAGCACCGTGCGCGCGCCGCGCACGAGGGCGTGGCCGAGAAGGATCTCGCCTGGCGCGTGCCCTACCTGCCGATCGACCCGGCCGATCTCGGACGCGGTTACGACGCCGTGATCCGGGTGAACTCGCAGTCGGGCAAGGGCGGGATCGCCTACCTGCTGGAGACCGGGTACGGAGTCGAGCTCCCCCGGCGGCTGCAGATCGACTTCGCCCGCCGGGTGCAGGCACGGGCGGATGCCGCAGGAGCCGAGTTCTCCGCGGAAAAGCTCTGGGCCCTGTTCACGGAGAGCTACGTCGACGGCGGCGCGGCGGCAACGCCGGAGCTCGCGCACTACCGCGTCGACGACGGGCAGACCGAGATCACGCTGCGCATCGACGGCGTCGACATCGTGCACCGCACGGATCGGGTGGGCCCCGTGGAGAGCCTCATCGCCGCGCTGGCGAGCGGCGGCATCCAGGTGGACGTGCTCTCGCTGCACCAGACCAGCATCGGACACGGAAGCGACAGCGATGCGCTCACCCTGATCGAGTACCGCATCGGAACGGAGAGCGGATGGGCCGCCGGCCGCGCCAGGTCCGTGCTCGACGCCACCTTCGCGGCAGTCCTGCGGGCGGCGGTCGGCTGACGCGCTGCGCCGTCCGGTTGCGTCGTCGTGGTGCCCTCGACAGGATTCGAACCTGCGACCTGCCCTTTAGGAGAGGGCTGCTCTATCCTGCTGAGCTACGAGGGCCTACGACGATTCTACGGGAACCGCCGAGCACCCTTTACGCGGCGAGGGCGAGGTACGGCTCCCAGCGCGGGTCGCTGCGCTCGGAACCCCGGACCGTCCACGACGTGCCGTGCGGAGGGCGCGGCGTGAACCGCAGCTCCCAGTGCATCTCCTGCGGCGTGCGGTTGCTCTTCACGTTGTTGCAGCGCAGGCAGCAGGCGACGAGGTTCTCCCAGGAGTCCGCACCGCCGCGGGAACGAGGGAGGACATGGTCGATCGTGGACGCCGCCTTGCCGCAGTAACCGCACCGGTGGTTGTCCCGGCGCAGCACGCCCCGTCTCGTCACCGGCGCGCGCCTGCTGAGCGGAACGCGCACATAGCGCGACAGGATGATGACCGCCGGTCGATCGTAGACGCCGTGACTCCCCCAGACGGGATCGTCGTCCACCCTCTCGATCACCGTGGCCTTGTCGTTCATGACAAGGACCAGGGCTCTCTTGAAGGACACGATGGCCAGGGGCTCGTATCCGGCGTTCAAGACAAGTGTGCGCATCATCATCCTCTCGATCCGCCGGGACGGCTTCCCGGCACTCTCGACTCACACGAGCCGCACGATGATCGAGTGGACGCGGGGATGAAAAAAGGCGCTGTCTACAGACAGCGCCTTTCGCGCACGGCAACGCCGTGGCATCCCTGCGGCCGATGCTGAAGGACGTGACGACCGAGGGCATCCATGGTGCGGATGCTCGGTATTCGTTCCATCAGCCTCTCCCGTCAGTGCGACAACGGGTTCAGGCTAACCCATTCCACGGGGTGCAGGGCGAAACAGAGGGTGAACGCCCGAAGGCGTGTCAGCGATGGATGCCGTGGATCAGCCGGCGTTGGCGGCGAGCCAGCCGATCGGCTCCTGCAGGGTTCCGCTCACCTTGACCTCGAAGTGCAGGTGGTTCGCGGTCGATCGACCCGTGCTGCCGACGAATCCGATGAGCTGCCCGGCTGCGACCGTCGCGCCGACCTCGACCTGGCGAGTGCCGTAGGTCATGTGCCCGTAGGTGGTCTCGAGACGCTGACCGCCCACGACGCTGTCGATGACGATGCCCACGCCGTAGCCGTAGTAGTTCTCGGAGGACACGCGCACGACGCCGGCGGCCGCCGCGTAGATCGGCGTCATCGCGGGGGCGCACATGTCGGCGCCGTTGTGCGCACCGCCGAGGGTGCGGCTCACCGTGTAGGAGCCCTGCGGAAGCGGATAGCGCACCTCACCCGATCCCGGGGAGACGAGTGCGTACTTGCTGAGATCGACGCCTGTGGCGACCGAGGCGGTCTTCGCCGCTGCCGCCGCACGGGCAGCAGCCTCTTCCTCAGCCTTCTTCTTCGCGATCTCTTCCGGCGTGGTGGCGGTGAAGCTGCCGTGCTCGAGAGGAGCCGACGTGGCCACGGACGCGACGACGAGCGACTGCGCATCCTCCGCCGCGAGCTGCTGCAGGGTGGCCGCGGTGTCGGCGGGCTTCGACGATGCGTATGCAGGAAGGGCGACAGCCGCCACCAGAGCGCCGACCGCTCCGAAGATCACGACCGAACGGAGCGGCTTGACGACCTTGCGGGCCGGGCCGCGAGCGTCGCCGCGACGGGCGACTGCGCGGTCTTCGATTGTCTTCAGGGGCGGTTCGATGTCTGCGGCCAAAACGTAATCCTCCTGCGCCTGCACGCTTCGGGTAGCGCTGGCTCGTCGGCACTCTGTTCTCGTGGCACGAATGTAGCTCGGGGTACTTTGTGCGTTCCTACCGTGAAGACGACGAGCCTGGAAGGCGATCCTCGCGGGTAACCGTCAACGGGCTTCTTCGCTGACGACCTGTCCGAGGTTACCGGAAGATAACGGTCGTGTCACCCCGAGAACCTGTTAATCCTCCGGGCGGGGTCAACGGTGATCCGTCGGCGGGGTCAGCTGGGCTCGCCGACGAGGAAGATGTGCGACGCGAGCTCGACGGGGAGCTCGAGCCCCTCGTCCTTGCCGTCCATCTGGATCAGCACGTAGCCCTCGTTGAAGCGGTAGTCGCCCTCGGCGCCGGGCACGACGCCCGCATCCCTGAGCTGTTCGAGGAGCTCGGGGTCGACCTGAGCGGGCTCGGCGAGACGACGCACCGTGCCCTTGATGGGCTCCCCTGCCGCGTTGAGCTTCTGCACGAGACCGATCACGCCCTCGTCGAACGTGCGGGCGGGGACGTCTCCGAGCTGGTCCAGTCCGGGGATCGGGTTGCCGTACGGCGACTCCGTGGGGTGGCCGAGCAGCTCGACCAGGCGGCGCTCGACCTGCTCGCTCATCACGTGCTCCCAGCGGCAGGCCTCTTCGTGCACGTAGGCCCAGTCGAGGCCGATCACGTCGGAGAGCAGGCGCTCGGCGAGACGGTGCTTGCGCATCACGTCGACCGCCTTGCGGCGTCCGGATTCGGTGAGCTCGAGGGTGCGGTCCTCGGAGACGACGACGAGACCGTCGCGCTCCATGCGCCCGACCGTCTGCGAGACCGTGGGCCCCGAGTGCCCCAGACGCTCGGAGATGCGAGCGCGCAGCGGCACGATGTTCTCCTCCTCGAGTTCGAGGATGGTGCGGAGATACATCTCCGTGGTGTCGATCAAGTCCGTCATCTGGCCCTCCGGGTCTTCTTAGGCAAGCCTACATTCCCGCGGGGACATCGAGGCGTCATGCGGCGAAACCCCGGAGAGCGCGCACCCTAGAATCGACCCATGGCGATCGAGATTCCCCGAGACCTCCTGCCCGCTGACGGCCGCTTCGGATGCGGCCCCTCAAAGGTGCGCCCCGAGCAGCTCGACGCGCTGCTCGCCGCCGGAGCAGGACTGCTGGGCACCTCGCACCGCCAGGCGCCGGTGAAGAACCTCGTCGGCAGTGTGCGCGAGCAGCTGGCCGCGCTGTTCCGTCTTCCCGAGGGCTACGAGATCGTCGTCGGCAACGGCGGATCCACGGCGTTCTGGGATGCCGCGGCCTTCGGCCTGATCGAGCGCCGCAGCCAGAACCTGGTGTTCGGCGAGTTCGGCGGCAAGTTCGCCGCGGCCGCTGCGGCCCCCTGGCTGGAGGCCCCAGACGTGCGCACGTCGGCGCCCGGCTCCCGCTCGGCCGCCGAGGTCGTCGACGGGATCGACGTCTACGCCTGGCCGCACAACGAGACCTCCACGGGCGTCGCCGCCCCGATCGAGCGCGTCGCCGCAGACGGTGCTCTCACCGTGATCGATGCGACCAGCGCGGCCGGCGGCATCGACTTCGACGCCGCGCAGGCCGACGTCTACTACTTCGCGCCGCAGAAGAACCTCGGCTCCGACGGCGGTCTCTGGTTCGCCGCGGTCTCCCCCGCCGCGATCGAGCGGATCGAGCGGATCGCGGCATCCGACCGCTACATCCCCGAGTTCCTCAGCCTGAAGAACGCGGTGGACAACTCCCGCCTCAACCAGACGCTGAACACTCCCGCGCTCACGACGCTGCATCTGCTCGACAGCCAGCTCCGCTGGATCCTCGCGAACGGCGGGCTGTCCTGGGCCGCCGCCCGCACGGCGGAGTCATCCGGTGTGCTCTACGACTGGGCCGAGGCGACATCGGTGGCGACGCCGTTCGTGACCGACCCCGCGCACCGCTCCCCCGTCGTCGTCACGATCGACTTCGACGAGAGCATCGACGCCGCCGCGATCGCGAAGACCCTGCGGGCGAACGGCATCGTCGACACCGAGCCGTACCGCAAGCTGGGGCGCAACCAGCTCCGCGTGGCCACCTTCGTGTCCATCGAGCCCGACGACGTGCGTCAGCTGACCCGCGCCCTGGACTACGTGCTGGAGCACCAGAGCGCCTGAGCGCCGCCTGAGACGAAAGAAGAAGGGGGCCGCGTGTTCACGCGGCCCCCTTCTACATGCTCCTGACGGAGATCACTCCTCTTCGTCGGACCCTCGGCCCTCGGAGTCGGTCACATCGTCGTCAGACTCGTCTTCGTCATCGTCATCCGACTCGTCGTCGTCATCGTCGTCATCCGACTCATCGTCGTCATCGTCGTCAGACTCGTCATCATCCGAGTCGTCGTCATCGTCATCCGACTCATCGTCGTCATCGACGGAGTCGTCGAGCTCGTCGATGTCGACGCCGTCGAGGTCGCCCGCGTGCAGGACACGCGCCTCCTCGATCAGCTCGTCCTCGTCGAGGTCGTCGATGTCGTCGTCAGCATCCTCGTCGTCGGCGTCCTCGATCTCCTCGGCGTCGACGATGTCGCCATCCGCGTCGACCGCCGCAGCGGCGGCCTGCTCGGCGAGTTCGAGCTGGTGCGCGCGATACTCGGCGAGGCGCTCGGCCCACGGCACCCATTCCGGCGCGAGCAGCGCGCCGTCACCGGGGAGCAGTTCCACTTCGAGCACGGTGGGCTCTTCGTCGTCGACCCGGTCGACCGTGACGGTCCAGTACCAGCCGGGGTATCCGGGAAGACGATTCTCGAACCGCAGCGAAACCGAGCCGTCCTCTTCAGGAAGGTAGCCCGCCGCGGGCCCGATGGACGACGCCGGAGTGATCTCGCGCAGAGCGTTCAGCGCGAGATCATGGGCGTCGAGGAGACGCTGGTCGGCGTCAGGCTTCGAGGTCATCAGCGACCTTGCGGAGCACGGCGGCGATCTTGCGCCCGTGCGAGGAGGAGGGGTAGCGGCCACGGCGGAGGTCCCCGCCCATCCCGTCGAGCAGCTTCACGAGGTCCTCGATGATGATGGCCATGTCGTCGGCGGGCTTGCGCTTCGCCT
This sequence comes from Microbacterium sp. NPDC012755, assembly GCF_042901325.1. Classification (NCBI taxonomy): domain Bacteria; kingdom Bacillati; phylum Actinomycetota; class Actinomycetes; order Micrococcales; family Microbacteriaceae; genus Microbacterium; species Microbacterium sp. NPDC012755. The sequence continues at coordinate 33,341 of NZ_JBIBCT010000001.1, forward strand.
TGGCGAGACTCGGCGGAGCCTCGAGCACGCGCACGGAGAGAGCCTGGAGTCCGCGCTTGCCGTCGGCGACCCCGAACTCCACGCGAGCACCCGCCTTCACGACCGTGCCCGCGGGCATGGATGATGCGTGCAGGAAGACGTCCTGGCCGTCATCGGAGGCGATGAAGCCGAAACCCTTGTCTTCGTCGTAGAACCTGACCTTGCCGGTGGGCATGGGGAAACCTCGCTGAATCGTACGGAAAGAAGGCACACCCTCGGGCGGCCCCCTCAAGCCTACCGGTCGGCGACGCAGTAGGCTGAGAAGGATGAGCGCGCAGAATCCCGAACCCGAGGTCCGCCCGGTCGATCGCCTCCTGGCGTTCACCGCGCTGGGTCTCGCCGCGGCATCCGTGATCTGCTTCTTCGCCATCATCATCGGCACGGCGATCGGCATGAAGCAGGATGACTTCGGCGGCGGCGCCTGGCCGTTCATCGCCGCGATCCCCTACTGGGGCCTCCCGGTCGCGTTCGTGCTGATCATCGTCCTGCTGGTGATGAGCTTCATCCGGAAGGGTCGCGCGGCATCGCGGCCCTGAGGCGGACATGAGCGCGCACGCCCGACCACTGGCCGAATGGCTGGCCGCGGCGAGCGACGACGAGCTGGAGACGCTGTTCCGTGCGCGCGGCGTGCGGACGGATGCCGGCTGGCAGGACTTCTTCGACGCCGCCGAGGCGCTGCTCGACGCAGGATCGCTCTCGCGCATCCTGCCGCAGCTGACCACCGCGGAGGCCTCCGCCCTCACGCACGCGGCGCACGGCGGAGACGCGGGCGCCGAGCGCGAGACCCTGATCGCCCTCGCGCTGCTTCGCCCTGACGGCACGACGTTCGCCCCGGTCGCCTCCGCTGTCCTGGACCGCCCCGCTCCCGCTCCGGTACCCGAGACAGCACTCTCACCATCCGATCAGGCCGCGTCCGCGCACGCCGCCGAGCGCGCCTTCACGACCGTCGCGGCCGTCGCCGATCTGCTGCTCCTGGCGAGAGAGAACCCCCTCGGGCTCCTCTCGGGCGGCGGCATCAGCGCGGGTGAGAGGAAGCAGCTGGCGGAGAACGGCATCCCCGCCGACGCCGTCGACCCCCTGGTCGCCCTTGCGGTCGATGCGCGGCTGGCTCTGGCGGACGACAGGCGACTTCGCACCACCACGACCGCAGAGGAGTGGCTGCGCTCGTCGGCGGCCGCCCGCTGGAGCGACCTGGTCTCGGGCTTCCTGCGCACGCTGCCCCGCGGCATCCGCACCCCCGCAGGCGGGTACCTGCCTCCGGCGTCGTGGACGTTCGCGCATCCCTGGGACGCCGGCTGGCCCGAGCGCAGCGCCGCATTGGGCGAGCGCGCCCGGCTGCTCGGGCTGATCGCCGACGACGGCACCGAGCCGATGTGGGCCGAGCCCGTGCGCGCCGGCCTCGCCCCCGACGCGACCGCACTCGCCGAGCTGCTTCCGGCCGAGGTCGACCGCATCTTCCTGCAGAACGACCTCACGGCCATCTCACCCGGCCCGCTCGCCCCCGCGCTCGACGTGAGGCTGCGTGCCATCGCGGCCCGCGAGTCCGCCGCGCAGGCCTCCTCCTACCGGTTCACCGGCGAGTCCATCGCTCGGGCCCTCGTCAGCGGCGAGACGGAGGAGTCGATCATCGGCTTCCTCGAAGACCTCTCGCTCACCGGCATCCCGCAGCCGCTGCGCTACCTCGTGGCACAGACGGCACAGCGCCACGGTCTGGTCAGGGTGTCGACGGATCCCGAGACGGGCCGCACCCGGATCGAGAGCGACGACCAGACCCTCATCCAGGCGATGGCGATCGATCAGGGCCTGCGACCGCTCGCCCTCGCGAAGCACGTCGACTCGCTCACCACGCGCGTCGGGCGAGACACCGTCTACTGGGCGCTCACCGATGCCCGCTATCCCGCGACCCCGGTCGACGAGCACGGGACCGTGCTCACCGGCGACCGCTATCCGCTCGTCGAGGCCTCGACGCCGGAGCAGCCGGACCATTCGATCCTCATCGCCGCGCTGCGGACCCGACAGGGCCCTGACGCGGATGCCGCATGGCTGGATCGTGAGCTGGAGGCCGCCGTACGGGCCAGAGCGGTGCTGCAGGTGACCGTCGGCATGCCGGACGGCTCGACCAGGGATCTCCTCCTGGAGGCCACGGGCCTCGGGGGCGGCCGCCTGCGGGGACGCGATCGGGCTGCCGACGTGGAGCGGACGCTCCCCGTATCCAGCATCCGCTCCGCGACCGTCGTGGCCCCCTGAGCGGGGACGGGCGGTAAACTGGTCAGCTATGTCTGATGGCCCCCTGATCGTCCAGAGCGATCGCACCGTCCTGCTCGAGGTCGCCCACGCGGATGCCGAGAGCGCCCGGCACGAGCTGGCGATCTTCGCCGAGCTGGAGCGCGCCCCGGAGCACATCCACACCTACCGGATCACCAGGCTCGGCCTCTGGAACGCCCGGGCCGCCGGGCACACCGCCGAGGACATGCTCGAGACGCTCGATCGCTGGTCGCGCTTCCCCGTGCCGCCGTCGGTCGCCGTCGATCTGCGCGAGACCGTGAACCGCTACGGCCGTCTGGTCATCGAGCGCGACGAGGAGGGCACGCTCATCCTGCGCTCCTCCGACCCTGCTGTGCTCACCCAGGTGGCGGGCAACAAGCGCATCCAGCCGCTGCTGATCGGCCACCCGGCACCAGACACCTTCGTCGTCGACGCCTGGGCACGCGGACAGATCAAGCAGGAGCTGCTGAAGATCGGCTGGCCGGCCGAGGACCTCGCCGGCTACACCCCCGGCACCCCGCACGAGATCGACCTCGCCGAGGACGGGTGGCAGATCCGCCCCTACCAGCAGGATGCCGTCGACGCCTTCTCCAAGGACGGCTCCGGCGTGGTGGTCCTCCCCTGCGGCGCGGGGAAGACGATCGTCGGCGCCGGGGCGATGGCCGCGACCAAGACGACCACGCTGATCCTGGTGACCAACACGGTGTCCGCCCGCCAGTGGCGCGACGAGCTCCTCAAGCGCACGAGCCTCACACCGGAGGAGATCGGCGAGTACTCGGGCCAGGCCAAGGAGGTCAAGCCCGTCACCATCGCGACCTACCAGATCCTCACGGCCAAGAGGAAAGGGCAGTACGCGCACCTCGCGCTGCTGGACGCGCTCGACTGGGGCCTCATCGTCTACGACGAGGTGCACCTCCTGCCCGCCCCGGTCTTCAAGCTCACCGCCGACCTCCAGGCGCGCCGTCGCATCGGCCTCACCGCCACGCTCGTCCGGGAGGACGGGCGCGAGGGCGACGTCTTCAGCCTGATCGGCCCCAAGCGCTTCGACGCGCCCTGGAAGCAGATCGAGGCGCAGGGCTTCATCTCCCCGGCCGTCTGCTACGAGGTGCGCGTGGACCTGCCGCCGAGCGACCGGCTGGAGTACGCCGCGGCCACCGACGACGAGCGGTACCGGCTGGCGGCATCCGCCCCGGCGAAGACCGAGGCGGTGCGCGAGCTGATCGCCAAGCACCCCGGCGAGCAGATCCTCGTGATCGGCCAGTACCTCGACCAGCTCGACACGCTGTCGGAGGCGCTGAACGCCCCGCAGATCACCGGCGCGACGCCGATCGACGAGCGCGAGGAGCTGTACCGGCAGTTCCGCGTCGGCGAGATCCAGCTGCTCGTCGTGTCGAAGGTCGCGAACTTCTCGATCGATCTGCCTGAGGCGTCGGTCGCGATCCAGGTGTCCGGCTCGTTCGGCTCCCGCCAGGAGGAGGCCCAGCGACTCGGGCGCCTGCTGCGTCCCAAGCAGTCCGGCCACACGGCGAGCTTCTACACGCTCGTCGCCCGAGACACGATCGATCAGGACTACGCCCAGAACAGGCAGCGATTCCTCGCCGAACAGGGGTACAGCTACACGATCATGGATGCGGACGCCATCGCCGCCTGATCGGCCCCTCGCCGCACCCTGACCCGCCGCTCCGGCGGATAATCAGGCAGAGCATCGCCCGAGTCACCATAATGGGGACATGACAGCACCGCGCATCCTGGTCGTCGACGACGAGCCGAACATCCGCGACCTCCTCTCCACCGGCCTCAGCTTCGCCGGGTTCCTGGTGAAGACGGTCGCCAACGGCGCCGCCACCATCTCGGCGGTGCTGGAAGAGGAGCCCGACCTCATCATCCTCGACGTGATGCTGCCCGACATGAACGGGTTCAGCGTCACCAAGAGGCTGCGCGGCGCGGGTTTCACCGCGCCGATCCTCTTCCTCACGGCGAAGGACGGTACCGAGGACAAGATCGAGGGCCTCAACGCCGGCGGCGACGACTACGTCACCAAGCCGTTCAGCCTCGATGAGATCGTCGCCCGCGCACAGGCCATCCTCCGCCGCACCATGCAGGCCGATGAGGAGTCGATCATCCGCGCCGGTGAGCTCTCGATGGACCAGGACACGCACGACGTGCAGGTGGGCAAGGAGTCGATCGAGCTGAGCCCCACCGAGTTCAAGCTGCTGCGCTACCTCATGCTCAACCCCAACCGCGTGCTGTCGAAGGCGCAGATCCTGGACCACGTCTGGGAGTACGACTTCAACGGCGACGCCGGCATCGTGGAAAGCTACATCTCGTACCTCCGCCGCAAGATCGACCCGCACACCGAGGAGTCGCTCATCCAGACCAAGCGCGGCTTCGGCTACATGCTCAAGGTCGGCAAGTAAGCAGCCGACCGCTCGATGACGCCACCCGTGGAGGACCGCATGGCGAGGAAGCCTGACGCGGTGACCCGCTGGTGGCGGGCGATCAGCCTGCGCGCCAAGGTCACCGGCGTCACGGTGGCCGTCCTCGCCCTCGGCCTGCTCGTCGCAGGGCTCGGGACGGTGCCGATCCTGCGGGGCACGCTGATCGGCAACATCGACTCCCAGCTTCCGTCGCTCGCCTCGTCGGATCTCGTCTCACGCTACTTCGAGGTGACGACAACCGACGACGGGGTGACGACGTACACCCAGTCACAGGAGACGCCGAGGGACTTCTTCCTCGCCGTGTACGACGGCGAGGGAGTCCTCCGGGGCACGACCGGCAACACGACGACGTCCAGCGGTTCGCCGATCTTCCCGTCGAGCTATTCGCTGCAGGAGGCGCTCGCGAAGGGCGATGTCACCTTCCCGTTGGACGGGACGAAGGGGACGAGCTTCCATGCCGCCGTCGCGAACGTGCCCGTTTCGGGCGGCGCCGTCCGCATCCAGCTCGTGGCGATGCCGCTGTCGGCCGCCGACCGCATCATCAGCCAGTTCTTCGGCATCTACATCACCGTCGCCCTGATCACCATCGTGATCGCCGCTCTCCTCATCCGCGGACTCGTGACCCTGACGTTCCGGCGCCTCAGTCAGGTCGAGTCCACAGCGATGTCGATCGCGGCCGGCAACTTCAGCCAGCGCCTCACCGACCTCGAGCCCACGACCGAGGTCGGCCGGCTCAACGCCGCCATCAACGCGATGCTCGACAGGGCCGACCATTCCCTCGCTCAGCGCGACCGCACGGTGCAGCACATGCGCCGCTTCATCGGAGACGCCAGCCATGAGCTGCGCACCCCCCTCGTGAGTGTGCGCGGTTACGCGGAGCTCTACCGGATGGGCGCGATCAAGGGCGAGGAGGACACGGCGCGGGCCATGGAGCGCATCGAGAAGGAGGCGATCCGGATGGGCGTTCTCGTCGAGGACCTCCTCGCTCTCGCCCGACTCGACGACGAGCGCGAGCTCGAGATCGTGCCCCTCGACCTCCGCCCGATCGCCCGCGACGCCGCTCTCGATGTGCGGGCGGCGGCCCCCGGTCGCACGATCACCGTCGTCGACGAGACCCTGAAGGCGCGGCTGAGCACGCCGACCCGGAGCATCCCCGTGACGCCCGCCGCGCAGCAGTCCGCGCCCCGTGGTCTCTCGCGCGCCACTCTCGCAAGGCTGCGCCGTCGCCCCCGCACCACGACCGAGCAGATGCCGGCGATCGACTTCACCGAGGTGGCTGACGTGCCCGTGCGCACGCCCCCGATCATCCTGGGAGAGGAGAACAAGGTCCGCCAGGTCGTGGCGAACCTCCTCGGCAACGCCCGCCGGTTCTCCTCCGAGGACAGCCCGATCGAGATCGTCGTGGATGCCGATCGGATGCTCGGAACGGGCTCCATCGCCATCGTCGACCACGGCGAGGGCATCCCTCCGCAGATCCGCGAGCAGATCTTCGAGCGCTTCTGGCGTGCCGACACCTCGCGAGCGCGGGAGACGGGCGGCTCCGGTCTGGGCCTGGCCATCGTCGCCTCGATCGTGAAGGCACTGCACGGCAGCGTCACGGTGTCCGAGACGCCGGGTGGCGGCGCCACCTTCACCGTCACGTTCCCCCTCGCCCCCTCGCGTGCGACACCTGAGCACCTGCTGGAGGACACGCAGCCTCTGGAGCCGCTCGACCTCTGAGCAGTGCTCCTGCACAAAGGTGTGACCTTGTGGGTTGCGCACAGGCCCCGTGGAAGGGCGAGACCAGCACGACTGCCCTCGCCCCGCCTCTCGTAGCGTCGGAGACTCCAACGAGAGGAGAACCCATGTCCGTCTTCACCGTCGACACCGAGGCCGTCCGCGCGGCAGAGGCTGCCGCACGAGCCACCATGGAGCGTCTGCGGAGCGAGTCAGCGACCCTGATGGCGCAGCTCGCTCAACTGCAGTCGTCCTGGATCGGCACCGCGTCCAACGCGTTCCAGGGCTGCGCTGAGGAGTGGCACGGCGCCGCCCGTCACGTCGAAGAGACCCTCGACGCGATCGGCAGCCGGCTGGGCGGCGCCGCGACGCAGTACGCGGATGCCGACCAGTACTCGGCCGGCCTGTTCCGCTGAGGCGACCTGCCCCCTGCCTGTTCCCGGGTGGAGGTTCAGTCACGCCAGTTCAGACGCGCCAGTTCAGACGCGCCTGTTCCGACATGCCAGTTCCGACACGCCTGTTCCGACACCCCCTGGAATGCAGGAACGCCCCGGCCGAGGCCGGGGCGTTCCTGTCAGTGCGGCTGGTGTGGATCAGAAGTCCATGCCACCGGACGGGTCGCCCATGGGGGCGGCGGCCTTCTCGGGCTTGTCGGCGACGACGACCTCGGTGGTGAGGAAGAGGCCGGCGATCGACGCCGCGTTCTGCAGAGCCGAACGCGTGACCTTGGCCGGGTCGATGATGCCCGCTGCGAACATGTCGACGTACTCGCCGGTCGCAGCGTTCAGGCCGTGACCCGAGGCCAGCTCGGCGACCTTGTTCGCGACGACACCCGGCTCGAGACCGGCGTTGAGAGCGATCTGCTTCAGCGGAGCCTCGATCGCGACGCGAACGATGTTCGCACCGGTCGCCTCGTCACCCGTGAGGGTGAGAGCGTCGAGAGCCTTGGTGCCCGACTGGATGAGCGCGACGCCACCACCGGGGACGATGCCCTCCTCGACGGCTGCCTTCGCGTTGCGGACGGCGTCCTCGATGCGGTGCTTGCGCTCCTTGAGCTCGACCTCGGTGGCCGCGCCCGCCTTGATGACGGCGACGCCGCCGGCGAGCTTGGCGAGGCGCTCCTGCAGCTTCTCGCGGTCGTAGTCGCTGTCGGTGTTCTCGATCTCGCGACGGATCTGGGTCACGCGACCCTCGATCTGCTCCGCCTCGCCCGCACCCTCGACGATCGTGGTCTCGTCCTTGGTGACGATGACCTTGCGCGCACGGCCGAGCAGGTCGAGCGTGGCGTTCTCGAGCTTGAGGCCCACCTCTTCGGTGATGACCTGTCCGCCGGTGAGGATCGCGATGTCCTGCAGCTGCGCCTTGCGACGGTCGCCGAAGCCGGGAGCCTTGACGGCGACCGACTTGAAGATGCCCTTGAGCTTGTTCAGCACGAGCGTCGCGAGAGCCTCGCCCTCGACGTCCTCGGCGATGATGACGAGCTCCTTGCCGTCCTGGATCACCTTGTCGACGATGGGCAGGAGGTCCTTGATGTTGGAGACCTTCTGGTTCGCGATGAGGATGTACGGGTCCTCGAAGACAGCCTCCTGGCGCTCCGGGTCCGTCACGAAGTAGGGGTTCAGGTAGCCCTTGTCGAAGCGCATGCCCTCGGTGAGCTCGAGCTCGGTGCCGAAGGTCTGCGACTCCTCGACGGTGACGACACCCTCCTTGCCGACCTTGTCGATCGCCTCGGCGATGAGCTCGCCGATCGCGGGGTCGGCTGCGGAGATGGACGCCGTGGCGGCGATCTGCTCCTTGGACTCGATCTCCTTGGCGCTGCTCAGCAGCTCCTCGGTGATCGCCGCGACGGCCTTCTCGATGCCGCGCTTGAGCGAGATCGGGTCGGCGCCGGCCGCGACGTTGCGCAGGCCTTCGCGGACGAGGGCCTGTGCGAGGACCGTGGCGGTGGTGGTGCCGTCGCCGGCGACGTCATCGGTCTTCTTGGCGACCTCCTTGACGAGCTCCGCACCGATCTTCTCGTACGGGTCGTCCAGCTCGATCTCCTTGGCGATGGACACGCCGTCGTTCGTGATGGTGGGGGCGCCCCACTTCTTCTCGAGCACGACGTTGCGGCCACGCGGGCCGAGGGTCACCTTGACCGCGTCGGCGAGGATGTTGAGGCCGCGCTCGAGGCCGCGGCGGGCCTCCTCATCGAAAGCGATGATCTTTGCCATGAGTTTTGTCGTCCCTCCTGGACGTAGACGTTGGGTTTAGCACTCAGAGTGAGAGAGTGCTAACGCCATTCTGGCACTCGACACCTTCGAGTGCAAGCCGCGAGGAGGGTGCGCCGCCGACCGATCAGGGGGCCGGAGTCTCCTCCGTGGTGGCCGGGGCGGAGGACGAGCGGTCGAGGCCGATGACGACGGTCAGCTGCTTGCCCCCGGTCTCGTTCATGGAGGCGTAGAAGTCGCTCTTCTGCACGTCCGCTCCGCCGATGAGGTTGGCGAGCCCGATGGCCGCGAGCTCGTCCGCGTCGTCGACGTAGTACACGGTCGTCGTGGCGAAGTCCTTGCTGGCGCTCTCGGTGGCGGAGACCTTGTCGGCGGTCCATCCGCTGTCGATGAGCTTCGCCCGGATCTGAGCCTCGAGGCCCTCCTCCGGAGTCGCGTTCAGGATCATCACCGAGTAGGCGGTGTCGACGACACCGGTCTCGACCGGCGTCGGCGTCGACGACGGCACGGCCTCGGGGAAGAGCGTGATGCGGCCCATGACCACGAGCGAGCCGAAGATGCCTGCGATGATCAGCACCAGCGCGGCCACGAACGACCAGAGCAGCACGACCCAGCCGTTCATGCCGGGGGCTTCGGCGCGATGCGCTCCTACACGTCCTGCGGAGTGGGGGACGTCGTCGAATCGGTCACGAGTGGGCTTGGACACCACTCGATGCTAGCGGCACCCGCCTGTGCGTCCGCATCACGACGGCGGCGGCGTCCGAAACCGCGGACTCAGCCGACGAAGCCGGGAGTCCTGGCCGAGCGCTGCAGCGCACGGGACTCCCTGATCCGACGGAGCCTGCCGACGAGCATCGGGTCGTACGCCAGAGCGGCGTCGGAGTCGATCAGCCGACCGAGCAGCTGATAGTAGCGCGCCGAGCTCATGCCGAGCTGCGCGCGGATCACTTCTTCCTTCGCGCCGCTGTGCCGTGGCCACACGGTCTCCAACGCGAGGATCGCACGATCGCGCTCGGTCATCTCTCCCAGCATGAGAACAGGTTAGATCGCCGCGACGCCATCGCCGCCGCGCCACTCCCACCATCGTCCGAGCGGATCAGCCGCGGCCCGCACCCTGCCGTCCAGCGCGACGACGAAACCGCTCCAGGATCCGTCGTCGACGGGGGGCTCCCAGACATCGAGGAGAGCCGGCGGATCGATGGTGATCCATCTGGCCGGGAGCGCGCGGATGGCCTCGACGAGCGCGAGCCTCTGCTCCCGGGGGATGTGCACCAGCACGCCGGGGGTGGTGATGACGAGCGTCGCACCGTCCGGCGCCTCCGCGGCGAGCGCGTCGATCCGCTCCAGGGCGTCACCGGCGATGAGGTGCGGAGGGTCGGATGCGGCGATGTCGAGCGCCGCCGTGACGCGATGCTCGCGCCCCTCCTCCCCCGGCCAGACGAGGCCCTGCAGCCAGCGGCGATCGCGTTCGTCGGACGCGTCGAGGGGCGCGAGGTCGATGCCGGCGCGCCACACGACCTCCGGCAGGCGCAGGGGTGGAATCCCACCGTCGATCACGCTCTCCAGCACGACGGCCGACGGGCCGTCCACCGGGTCGAGAGATCGCCGCAGCATCCCTTCTCCGTCGACGAACCGATAGGAGTACCGGTCGGGATACAGGCAGAGCCCTGCCGAGGCGCCGATCTCGAGCAGCGCGATGGGGCCCTCGATCTCGCTGAGCACGGGGAGCAGCGGCGCGAGGCGGAGGGGCTCGTTGGTCTGGAGCCGTCTCCCCGTGCACTCCGCGACGATCTCCTCGGCATGCGCGAGCACGAACCCCCGCCAGGCGCCGTACGCGGTCAGATCCGCGCCGAGCATCCGCGTGACGGCGAAGACCAGCGGCGGCTGGCGACGGTTCTCGGGTATGCGCGACAGCACGTCACGCACCGCCGGGTCGCCGGCGACCCCGAGCGCCCACTCGGCGTAGAGATCGCTCCGACCTGGCGCCTCCTGCTCGGCGAATCGGGCGTAGCGCTCCTGCACGGCATCCGTCATCCGTCCATTCTGTCGCGGCGGACCCCGTTCACAGCCGGACGCGCGAGAATGGAGGCATGGCGTACAGCGTGGACAAGACAGAAGAAGAGTGGCGCGACGAGCTCGGCGCGGATCAGTACGCCGTGCTGCGTGAGGCGGCGACCGAGCGCGCCTGGACCGGCGAGCTGCTGGACGAGAAGCGCGCTGGCCTCTACACGTGCGGTGCGTGCGGTGCGGAGCTGTTCAAGAGCGGCACGAAGTTCGACTCCGGATGCGGGTGGCCGAGCTTCTACGAGTCCATCCGTCCGGAGGCCGTCGAGCTCATCGAGGACACGACGCTCGGCATGGTCCGCACGGAGGTGCGCTGCGCGCACTGCGGCTCGCACCTCGGGCATGTCTTCCCCGACGGGTTCGGAACGCCCACCGGCGACCGCTACTGCATGAACTCGATCGCCCTGAACTTCACCCCGGACGCCGAGTGAGCGCGCTGGAGGCGGTCCGCTCCCGTCAGTCCTGGTCCAAGGTCACCGAGCTCGCGCCCAACCGCGAGGAGCTGCTGCAGCTCGTGGCGGCCGCCGGACGCGTCGCCGACCACTCGTCGCTGCGCCCCTGGCGTCTGATCGAGCTCCGCGGCGCCGACCGCGAGGTGCTGGGTGCGGCGATCGCGAAGGCCGAGGGCGACAAGTCGCCGTCGTCCAAGCCGCTGCGCGCGCCGCTGCTGATCGCCGTGGTCGCCAGCTACCGCAAGAGCGACAAGGTGCCGCGGTGGGAGCAGGAGGCCGTGGCATCCGGTGTGGCCCACACGCTGAGCCTGCTGCTGGACGAGGCGGGGTGGGGCGTCCTGTGGCGCACCGGCCACTACACGCGCTCCAAGGCCGTCGCCAAGGCGCACGGTCTCGGCAAGGACGAGGAGCTGCTCGGCTGGCTCTACGTCGGCGGCAAGCCTGCGGGCAAGCGCCCCGGTCGGCGCAAGCCCGTCGACGCGCGCAAGCTCGTGACGCGGATGCCGAAGAAGAAGGACAAGAAGAAGTAGTCAGCGCGCGCGCCGACGCGGCACGGCCACGACGACCGATCCGACGGCGACGACGACCATCGCCGCGAGCTGCCAGAGAGCGGGACCCGCCTCCACCGGCCAGATCAGATCGATGACGACGGATGCCGTGAGCTGACCGAGCACGGAGCCGAGCCCCATCAGGAGCACCCCGGTGTGCGCGACGATGAAGGCCCCGAGCAGGATGTAGGCGAAGCCGAGGAATCCGCCGAGGTACAGCCACGGCTCGGCGGGCGGCGGCTGCGGCATCCCCCTGACGGCGATGCTGACGCCCGCGGCGAGCGCGAGGGCCACGGTCCCGGCGATGAAGCTCATCAGCGTCGCCGTGATCGGCGACTGCACGCGCTGCGCGAGCCTGCCGTTGGTCGCGGCCTGCCAGGCGATGCCGACCCCTGTCGCGAACGGCAGGAGGAGCATCCACAGCGGCGCGGTGGAGAGGACGTCGCCGGAGAGCGAGATGCCGACGGCGGCGAGGGCCAGCGCCCCTCCGAGGACCCTCCCAGGGGTCACCGCCACGACACCGGCCGGGCCGAATCCGATGCGGTCGAGCACCAGGCCGTGCAGCGTCTGCCCCGCGACGACGCCCACGGTGAAGAGCGAGACGCCGAGGACTCCGGCGGTGATGCCCTGGGTGGAGACGGTGAGCGCGCCGCAGGCGCCGCCGAGCAGCATCCAGAACGGGATCGTGCCTCCGCGGACGCCCGTCCACAGCCGCACCGCGCCACGGCGGGCCGACGGGATGCACGGGATCACGACGACGAGCACGAGGAGTCCGACGGAGAACGAGATGAATCCGGCGACGATCCCGTTGTCCACCTCGACGCCGAGCACGCCGTTGACGCGGGCCTGGACGGCCGTCATCACGCCGATCGCGACCGCTCCGCCGAGTGCCAGCGGGGCGGACAGGGAGCGCTTCTCGATCACCTGTCGACCCTACCCGAGCCCGTGTCGGGGGCCGGGGCTACTCTGGCAGCATGTGCGCGAGCTACGGCCTTGACCCCCGGTTCACCGACAGCGACGATCTGCTCGACTCCGCCGAGCAGGCGGTGCTCGACGCTCTGCGCACCTGGGCCGACCGCAACGCCGGCGAGACCGTGCGCCCCACCGGGAGGAACCTCCGCAACCTCAATCCGATCCTCCTCGACGACGACGGCTCGACGGCCGTCGAACCGGCGTGGTGGGGCTTCCTTGTCGACGGCCAGCCCGCGAGGTTCCCGTCCATCAACACGCGATCGGAACGGCTCCAGGAGCGCCCCGGCAGCCTCCGCTCGCGCGCGCTCGTTCCGGCGACGGGATGGTACGAGCTCAAGAAGCCCGAACGGGTCTGGCACGAGTTCGGGCTCGACGGCGGCGGGATCTTCGGCATGGCCGCCGTCACACAGCGCGGTCGCACAGACGACGGCGAGTGGTACACGTGCTACTCGATCGTCATGCGCCCTGCACCCGCGCACCTGGTCGGCATCCACGACCGGATGCCCGTGCTCATCCCCACCGCGTTCGCTCAGGACTGGCTGCGCGCGCAGGGCGACCGCGAGCTCATCGACGAGGCGCTGCTGGCGGCGGCATCCCTCGATGAGCGGGTCGTCGCGGTGCCCCGTGCCGACGACAAGGGCACGGACCGGCTCTTCTGACATGGATGCCGCAGAACTGATCGCCCTGGCGTCCGCGCGCGCCGATGAGCTCCCCGGGTCGGAGCGGGAGAACCCGTTCGGCCCGGAGTGGGACGTGTTCAAGGTCCGCGGCAGGGTGTTCCTGCTGACCCCTCTCGACGGCACGGGACGGGTGACGCTGAAATCTCACCCCGATGATGCGGTGGCCCTGCGGGAGACGTTCGCCGACATCGTCCCGGGCTACCACATGAACAAGAAGCACTGGATCACGCTGCTGCCCGGGCCATCGCTGGAGGCGGATCTCATCCCCGAGCTGGTGACGGAGTCGTACCTCCTCGTGGTCGAGAAGCTGCCGCGAGCGCAGCGTCCGGTCGACCCGGCGATCTTCGGTCGGCAGTCCCTCTGATCCCTCCGCGCGGTCACGATCCATCGCGAGGGAACAGCGCAGCGAGCAGACCGGAGTCTTCTCGCCGCGCCAACCCGTCACGGCAGTCGATCAGTTGCGTCGCGTCACGTTCGACGACGCCGCGAGAGGAGGAGGAGCATTCCGCCGCCCAATGCTCCGACCGCGAGCAGCACGGCGATCGGGCTCATCGTGCCGCCCGTGTTCGCGAGGCCGCCTGTCGAGGGAGGAGTACCGCCGCCCGGAACGGAGATGACAGGCGCTTTCGGCGTCGCGGCCCAGAACCCGTCCTCGTCGCCGATCGGTGCTCCCACGACCTCGCCCTGCTCCCCGACGGGCTGAGCGACGACTGAGGCGATGTCGTGATGAGTGTCCTCGTATCCCATCTCCAGTGTTCCGGAGCAGCTGAACTCGGCGCCCGGTTCGAACGGTCCCGCCCAGGTCGTGCCCGCCGATGGTCCACCGAGCGTCGAGAAGTCGCATGAGAAGTCCGTGAGCGCCGGGCCGTCGAGGGTCAGATCCGACACATCGATATCGATCAGCGATAGGGTCCCGGTGTTCGTCACGATCACGCCCACCGGTTGCGTTCCTGTGCTCCCGGCCGTCACCGGATAGGATACGGCCGCCTCGGCCGTATCCGCATCCGTCTGAACGGGCCACTCACCGGTCGTCGGTCCGCCGTACTCCCCGTTCACCGGATCCGGCCCGTCGACGGGGTTCTCGGGGCTTTCAGCTCTCCCGTCGAACTTCACGAGGTCGATTCCGGCGCGCTGCGCCCAGATGCCGGCGTCTATGGAGTGGTCCACGCCGCCGACTCCCGGCGCTGTCACCGGTGCGCGGCCGATGAGCGGCACGTCCGTGGGACTCGGATTCGAGTCGTGCTCCGTTCCCGCCGCTGCATCCTGAACCCTGGTGAACCGCAGGTCGCCGAGTCCTGGAGCCCCCGGCAACGTCGCAGGATCGATCCCCGTCAGATCGAACTCCACGATGTAGTCGCCGTTCGGTTCGAGGGCGAACCCTCCCTCGCCGCCGAAATAGTACTCGCCGTTCGCGTCGGTCGTCGTCGTCGCGAGGACTGTGGTGCCGTCAGCGCTCAGCAATCGCACCGTCGCGCCGGGGATCGCCGGCTCAGCGCTGCTCGCGTCCTGCTCGCCGTCATTGTCGGAGTCGAACCAGACGAGGTTGCCGATCTGCAACGGTGCGGGAGCGGCGAGCATGCTGATCGCTCCGAGGCCGTTGCCCTTTCCGAAGTTCCTCGTGGTGTTTCCCGCGACGAGCAGACCCCTCGTCTCCCAGTCGTTGCCAGGGCCCGCGCCTGTTGCTCTGTCATAGAAACCCACCCCGTTGGTGTTGAACAGGGACGTCGCATTCATCGTCGTCGCTGCGATGTCCGCTTCTCGTGGGCTCAGCAGCACGGCCCCGAGAGAGTTCTCAGTGTGGCTGACCGTGTTCTCGGGATAGCGACTGGCGCCGAGCATGAACTCGCCAGGGAAGAACTCCACGTTCTCTGCGGGCTGCCCGCCGGAATTCGCCGGGGTCGCGTTGTTCGCGCATCCTCCGGTCCCCTCCCACTGGAAGATGCCGTCGACCATGCACACCTTGTTGAGATCGCCTCCGCTGACATGGGTACCTGTCGGCGTCGTCCCGTCGGGGCCGAAGCCGTTCGCGACGATCGCATCCACCTTGCGGTCCCTGAAGGACAGGATGAGCGAGCCGTCGTTCTCGAAGGCGAACGTCGTGAGCAAGGGCATCGGGTACAGCGGCATGCGTGCCGCTGAGTACGCCGCGATATCGGCGTCCCAGGTGTTCCGCCACGGGTTCCAGTGCGTGGCGACCTCAGGGTCGGTCAGATTCGGAACCGGGTCGGGATAGTCCTGGCTGCCTCTGGGGAAGGTCAGCCCGTGCGTGTAGAACGGAGCGAACGCTCCTCCGTCCAGGCGCAGGATGTGCACAGCGAGATCAGCACGTGCGAGGCTCGTCGACGCATCGCAGATTCCGCCGACATAGACCTCGCCGTCCCGCACGGTCACGGCGAACGGGCGCCATTCGCCGCCGACGCACCCTGGGTCGGCGATCGGCGTGGCCCCGATCGGAGATGCCGGCGCCGGGGCTGCTGAGTCGTAGGTGTAGAGGGACCGATTGTTCAGATTCACGGCGTAAAGCGTCTGTCCGTCTTCGGAGAGGGCGAGTCCACCGAGCCCCTCGCGCCCATTGGCGAGGAAGAACGCGTCGTCCCGGCCCGCAGTGGTCTGATGGGCGGACGTGCCGCTGTCGGGCACGGTCGCCCAGAGGACCGTGTGTCCAGAAGCGCCCGATGCGGCGGTGTCGGTGCGGTAGATGCCTCCACTGCCGCCTGGGCCGTACACGGTGTAGGCCTTGGCGTACGCCGCCGTGAAGAGTGCATCTCGACGGTAGTCCCAGGCTGTGGCGAACACGCTGCCCGTCTCAGCCTGCGTCGCGATGTCCGCGATTCCGCCGGTGTTGTCGGGGACCGCGCCCACGGGAACGGCACCGAGCGGACCACGGTTGTTCCAGCTGGTGAGCATGATCGACCTGCTGGCGCCGGTCGCGCCACGCGACATCTGCTGAACGAGCGCGACTTGAGGATTTCTCGGCACGTACGTGGCGGGGTTCCAGACCCCGACGTGAACGGTCTGCGTTCCCGGGCCGACGAAGGTCGTCGTGCTGCGGAAGGCGTTCGGAGTCGCAGCCGTCGCGGCGGGTGCCGGGCGAAGATAGTCGAGCGACGGATCAGTGACGGCGACGTCGATGCGGAATCGAGACCCTGCAAAGAGGGAGAGGTCGACGACGGCGCGCCCTTCGGCATCCGTCGTCAGCGGACCGACGACCGTGGCCCCATCGGTGACGGTGACGGAGACTCCCTGCTGCCCCGGATCGAATGCAGCGTCGAACACGCCATCCCCGGAGAAGTCCCGATTGACCTCGACTGTCAGGGAGCCATCACCGATGGCGCCCTGAGCCGGTGCGACGATTCCCACCGCGCCCAAGAGCATCGCGGCAAGCGTTACTCCCCCGATCGCTGACTTTCGCGCAGAGCCGCGTGTTCGAGTCCTCATCAGTTCTCTCCCTTTGTGGATGCATACAACGATCGGAGCCTAGAAGCGCCTCGACGCGGACTCACGGGGTCGGCAGATCTTTACCCCCTTCAGGGGTCAAGACGCACTCGCCGGCACCTGTGCGAGTGACCGGCTGTTCACCCACCATCCGCGCCCGCGAGATCAGAGGCACGCGGAAGGCCCGAGAGGTCTGCGTCCGGCGCGGAGAAGTCGACGGTGCTCATCTCTGATCCGGCAAGACGAATACCGAACCGCACCAGTGTGCTCTCCTCGTCGAGCCAGTACTGCGTGCCCAGGTCTGCTCCACCCCCCGGCTCAGTGGACACGCCGGAGAAGCGTCTCGCCGTGATCGCACCGACCTTCTCCTCACCCAGAAAACGTGCGCCGTTCTGACCGATCAACAGCGGGTTCTCCGGCCGATCATCGGAGAGCAGGAGCAGCGCGGCGAGCAAGCGGGTCAGATCGCTCGCTCCCGCGTCGAATCGAGCCGAACGCCAGCCGATGCCTGGCGCGCTCTGCGGTGGTTCCACAGCATCGTCGTACACATCCAGATACGCGACCGAGACCTCGTCCCAAGCCACGAGGAAGGACAGTGATCCTGATGGTGTGATCCGGATGTATCCGACCCGGTTCGCGAAATCGACCCACCCTCGCACGAGCATGTCTCCGGCTTCACCTGTCAGTCGGCCGTCGATCGCGACGATGCCCCGGATGTGATTCCGCAGACGCATGCCCGCAAGTTCCTCGGCCTGATTCTCCGTGAGGAGCTGCGGGTGATCGACGCTCGCGGTCGGCATCGCCGCCGGCTCTGCAGAACCGCAGGCCGTCAGGCCGACGCATACTCCGCATACCACCACCGCGATCACGGCCAGTCTCGCGCTCTCTTCACCCCATCGGGAGGTCAAGCGGCTCTTCTGAAACGCCATGCTGCTTCTTCCCTCCACTCGACCCCGCACCGCATTCTCCGCGCGAAGAGCGGGAAAGCGGGTCGCGATGACCCCATTTGGGGGTCACGATGGCCCCTGGCGTCACTTTTCGTGCTCGATGCACACCTTTCAGTTGGAGGAATCTCATCCGATCCCCAGCACACCGCCCGAGGCGTGCCGGACGAGAGCCTCCATGAGGTGGGAGATTCGCGATGCAGAACGATCGTGTCGAGGGCCGAAGAAGGCGCCGTGTCGCCGTCGTGGAAGCGACAGTGCTGCAACGCACACGAGCAGCGCAGTTGCTGTCCGCAGACCTCGACCTCGAGGTCGTGCACACCAGCTCGTCACTGATCCTCTTCATGGGCTGGCTCCGGCGCTCGGACCGCACTCGGTGGCCGCACCTCCTCATCATGGACGTGCCTTCCGACGCCGACTTCGTTCGCGAGGCGACGGTCATCGCCGCTCTCCGCGACGCCGGAATGCGCGTTCTCATCCTGTCTCCCCTGCGCAATCGCGGGACAGCACGGCAGCTGCTCGATGACGGCATCGACGCCATGGTGTCGACGACCGACAGCGAGGAGGACTTCCTGCTCGCTGCAGAGAGTGCGATGAACGGCGAGATGCTCGTCACCGCTCTCGCCCAGGCCGCTGTCCACTCCGCTGCCCCGGCTCTGAAGCTGAGCAGCCAGGAGGAACGCGCACTCAGCCTCTACGCCACAGGACTCACGATCGCCGAAGTGGCGGAGAGGATCGGCGTGCGGCACGACACCGCGCGCAAGTACCTGAAACGGGTCCGCGACAAGTTCACGTCGGCGGGAGTCCCCGCCCGCACGAAGCTCGAACTGGCGAAGATCGCCTGGGCCGAGGGCTATGTGGCGACTGACACGGTGCGCGTGGTGCCCCCGCCGCGCACGAAGGCTCGCGACGCCGACCTCGCTTAGCCGCGAGCGCATGCGTCCTCCGCCTGACGTCGACGTCAGGCAGAGGGCGCATGCAGGGAGGGAATTGCGGGGAGAGACGCCGGCATGGAGTGCGACCGTGGGGAGACACGCTGGCACGGTGCTGCGTCGAGATGACGATACGTCCAGCGCCCCCCGGGCAGGACGAAATCGGTCCGGATGACCCCTGCAGGGGGGCGTCACGCGTCGGATGCGTCATGGATGCCGCCTGCACGACTCTCGCTCGGTGATCGGGCATACCGTTTGTGCCATAGGATTTGGGGCGCCGATCTCAACCGTGTTGCGTGGGGCGCGATCACGGCAATCCGCTCATGGGGGAATGGGCTTGCACTCTTCTTGGGAGGGAAGTGGTGGAGGACTCTCGCGATGACGCGCGCCTGCTCCGGGCTTTGCGCGATGGCGATCGTGATGCATACGCGGTGCTCTGGGAGCGTCACATCGGCGCGGCTCTGACACACGCCCGACGGATGTTCCCCTCACGCGCCGAGGACCTCGTCTCAGAGGCCTTCCTCGCCGTTTACCAACAGGTGACGACGACGGACAAAGGCCCGGAGTTCGCATTTCGCTCCTACCTCAAGGCGGTCATCCGCAACATCGCGATCCGTTGGCGGTCCGAGTCGCAACGCGTCGATGACACCGCCGACGTGGACCGTATCGATTTCCGCGACGCTCTCAGCCTCGTTGAGCGCGAGGCGGATGCACGCGAATTCTTGAGTGCCTTCCAGGAACTACCAGAACGCTGGCAACGCATCCTCTGGCTCTCCGAGGTGGCTGAGGCCTCCCGCCCTGAGATCGCCCGGGAGCTCGGCATCGGGCCCAACGCCGTCTCGGCGCTTCATCGAAGAGCCCGGTCAGGTCTCAGGCTTCAGTGGCTCGGGAAGCAGATACCTGCGCCGCTCCGCAACGACCTCGATCACGTAGCGCGCCTTCTTCCGCGCCACCTGAGCGAACCCCAGGACCTCGCGCTGGAATCAGAGATCGCCGTCCACGTCGAATCCTGCGGCACCTGCGGAGAACTCCTGCTCAGCATGCGCAGTGACGCCCGGCGCCTTCAGAACGTCACTCTCTCCGCGGTGGGGTTCGGCGCCCTGGGTGTGGCGATACCGTCTGGTTCGGCGTTGGCTCCCGGCACGGCTGCCGCCGCGGCAGTGCTCACAGCATCGGCGGGCGTGGGCCTAGGCAGCCTGCTCGCGGGAAGCATAGGCGCCCTCACGATCGGCGGTGTGGTGCTCGCGGCCATCCTGGTGGGTGCCCCGGTGGAGGCGGCACCCACCGCGATCGACGCAGCATCTGCGCGTCCGGTGGCCGCCGCCCCGCAGACCGCCGGGCCGCGGTCCGGGGGGACGGAGGCACTCCCGTCGTCGGCTCCGACGACGGGACCTCACGCGCCGACCCTCGGACGCCGCAACGCCGACCCCTCCATCGATTCCGTCGATCTCGTCAACGATCCGGACGCCGATCTGCCGACGGCTCCCGATCGCCCGCAGACCGCGCCCGGCACGACCCCCGGACCGGCGGAGGAGCCGACACCCGGACTGACGCCCGGTGTCACCACTCCGTCCGGGTACTCGGGCTACCTTCCGCCGACCCTGGCCGGCACGGCGACGCCCGGATCCGCCGTCGCCGTCGAGATCGACGGTCGACGGTACACACCTCCCGTCGCCGCGGACGGCACCTGGACGTTCGAGCCCCGCGCCCTCCAGCTCGCCGCCGGGACCTACGACTACCGCGCCTGGTCCTTCGACGCCGAGAACCAGTCGCCGGCCACGACGGGCAGCTTCACCGTGCTGCCCATCGTCGTGGCCGGGTTCGAAGAGCTCACGGGTTTCGAGGACATGCTGGTCGAGGAGGCCAGCACCACCGGGATCGTGATCTCGGCCACGGGTCCCGCGAACGGGCGGATCTACGTCTCGACGATGGAGGGGCACACGGCGGTCTTCGCACTCGACGCGACAGGGCACGCGGTCAAGCGGCTGCGCATGAATGCGGTCGGCTGGTACTGGTTCACCTTCCGCGCCCTGGACGCCGACGGCTTCTGGGGGCCTCCGGAGGAGCATGCGGCCGATGTCTACGACCCTGACGTGATCTTCGGTCCGTGGGGCCCTGATCCCGAGGACATGACGTTCGACATCGTCGATCCGTAGTCCGTCGCACGGGGGATGCCGCCGCCGAGAACGGTACCTGAGGAGGACGCGAGGTCGAGATGCCGCCGCCTAGCGTGGAGGGCATGATCACAGCTGAAGGCCTCACGAAGAGGTTCGGAGACAAGACCGCCGTCCAGGACGTGTCGTTCACGGTCAAGCCGGGAAGCGTCACCGGCTTCCTCGGGCCGAACGGCGCGGGCAAGTCCACCACCATGCGCATGATCGTCGGTCTCGACCAGCCGACGTCGGGCCGCGCGACGATCGCCGGGCGCGAGTACCGCAAGCTGAAGGCGCCGCTGACCGAGGTCGGCGTGCTCCTCGATGCGAAGGCCGTCCATACCGGACGCACGGCGCGGAACCACCTGCGGGCGATGGCCGCGACGCACGGCATCCCCTCCTCCCGGGTCGACGAGGTCATCGATCTCGCCGGCATCGGTCCAGTCGCCCGCAAGCGTGCGGGCGGGTTCTCGCTCGGCATGGGGCAGCGGCTCGGCATCGCCTCGGCTCTGCTCGGCGACCCGCACACCCTGATCCTCGACGAGCCCGTCAACGGCCTCGACCCCGAGGGGGTGCGCTGGGTGCGTCAGTTCGTCCGCCATGCCGCCTCCGAGGGGCGCACCGTGCTGCTGTCGAGCCATCTCATGAGCGAGATGGCGCAGACCGCCGACCACGTCATCGTCATGGGACGCGGACAGGTCCTCGCTGACGCTCCGCTCGCCGAGCTGGTGCGCGCATGGACGACCAACACCGTGCGCGTGCGCACCCCCCGCGCCGCCGACCTCGCCGCGGCCGTCGCCGGTCCCGCGGTCGAGATCGTGACCACCGAGCCCGGTCTCCTCGACATCGTCGGGCTCCCGGCATCCCGCATCGGCGACCTCGCCGCTGATCGCGGCATCCCGCTGCACGAGCTCACCCCGACCACCGGTTCGTTGGAGGACGCCTACCTGGCGCTCACCGGTGATTCCGTCGAGTACCGCACCAAGGAGATCTCATGACCGCCGTCCAGGCCGCTCCTGCGGCTCCCGTCCGCACGAGCTCCGGCCAGCGCCTGACGTTCCTCCGCGCGCTGAAGGGCGAGTGGATCAAGCTCGCGACCGTGCGTTCGACCTGGTGGTCGATCGCGATCACCGCCGTCCTCACGATCGGCATCGCGATGCTCATCGCCCAGGCCATCGACGTTCCGGGCTTCGACCCCATCAACGCCGTGGTCATGCCGATCCAGTTCACGATGCTCCTCGCGGGCATCCTCGGCGCGATCTCGGTCACCGGCGAGTACTCCACCGGCATGATCCGCTCGACGCTCACCGCCAACCCCGTGCGCGGCTCCGTCCTCGCCGCGAAGGCCACCGTGCTCGCCGCGTTCCTGTTCGTGTCGTCGCTGATCATCTTCGGCGCCGCTGCGCTCGCGGTGTCGGTCGTGGTCTCCGGACGCGAGCAGAGCATCGACTGGTCCGACGCATCCGCCTCGCTCCTGCCGATCCTGGTCTCGTCGCTCGCCATGGCCGTGTTCGCCCTGATCGGCGTGGCGTTCGGATTCATCCTGCGCTCCGGCGCCGGCGCCATCGCGGCGACGGTCGGTCTGCTGTTCGTGCTGCCGATCGTGGCGAACTTCTTCGCCTTCGCCGGCGAGACGTGGAAGTGGGTGCTGGATGCCGCGACCTACCTGCCCGTCGCGGCCGCGCAGAGCGCGATCCTCCCCGACGGCGCCACGCTCGAGGGACCTGTGCCCTACCTGACGCTGGCCGGCTGGGTCGTCGCGGGCATGCTCGGCGCCTGGGCGGTGCTGCGCACTCGCGACGCGTAGAGTCGCTCCGTGAAGAAGACGCGCAGCCGCAGCGCCGACGTCCGCGAGGACGACGGGCTGCGGCTGCCGCGTCCTCCCGGGCTGTTCCGCCGCTTCTGGGCACGGCACCCGCTCTTCGCGGATGTGCTGATCGCCCTGTTCTGTCTGCTCGTCTCGATCGTTCCGAGCCGAGACTCCTCCCCCGATCTCCCCGAGCCGTTCGGGATCGTCATCGCGGTGCTGATCCCGCTCTCGGTCCTCGTCGCCTGCGTCACGCTGCTCTTCCGGCGCCGGCATCCGATCGTCGCGTTCGCGGCGGCGTTCGCCGCCGAGGTGCTCTTCCTCTTCCTCGGTGCTCCCGGGGGGACGCCCATGGTCACGGTGGCGGCGTACTCCCTCGCCGTGTACGTGTCGACCCGCGCCGCCTGGGCGGGACTCGGGTATGGGCTGGCCGGTCTGGCCGTCGTCGCCGGAGGGCTGGCGGGGGTCGGAGCGATCTCGCTCCAGACCGCCCTGAACGCGCTGATCGGCAACCTGGTGGTCGCCCTCATCGGCACACTCATCGGCATCAACGTGGGTGGCCGCAAACGCTACGTCGCCGCGATCATCGACCGCTCACGGCAGCTGCTCATCGAACGAGACCAGCAGGCTCAGCTGGCTGCGGCCGCCGAGCGGGCACGGATCGCCCGGGAGATGCACGACATCGTCTCGCACTCGCTCACCGTGATCGTCGCCCTCTCGGAGGGAGCCGCGGCCACGCCGGATGCCGCCCGCGCCCGCGCCGCGGCGACCGCCGCCGCCGACACCGCCCGCTCGGCCCTGGGCGAGATGCGCTCGATGCTCGGCGTGCTGCGCGACGATGACGCTCCGCTGCCGCTGGCGCCCATCACGGCGCCTGCTCCGCACGACACGGTGGTGAACGCGCAGCGGGCGGGTTTCCCCGTCACCCTCTCCACCTCCGGGAGCGCGGAGCTGAGCCCCGCGATCGAGCACGCGGTCTCCCGAATCGTGCAGGAGGGCGTGACGAACGCGATGAGACACGCCCCTACGGCCAAGACGATCGCCGTGCGGGTCGAGAACTCCGCCGACGACGTGACGATCGAGATCGTCAACGACGGAGCCGTGCCCTCCACCGCGCCGTCGGGGTTCGGGCTCAGGGGGCTGGCCGAGCGGGTCGCGCACGTGCAGGGCCGCATCGACTACGGTCGCGCGGAGGGCTCCCGGTGGCGGCTGCGCGCGACGATTCCCCTCGACACCAGGACAGCGGACGATTCGGAGAAGAGGAAGTGATGACAGAGCAGATCAGCGTGCTCCTCGTCGATGACCAGGAGCTGATCCGGCTCGGATTCCGCATGGTGATCGAGGCGGAGAGCGACCTCGTCGTGATCGGAGAGGCCGGCGACGGCCGCACGGCGATCGCCCAGACCGCCGCGCTGCGGCCCGACGTCGTCCTCATGGACATCCGGATGCCGGGCCTCGACGGCATCGCGGCGACCGAGGCCATCGTGCGCGATCATCCCGGCACCCGCGTGCTCGTGCTCACCACGTTCGATCTCGACGAGTACGCCTTCGGGGCGATCCGCGCCGGAGCCAGCGGTTTCCTGCTGAAGGACGCCCAGCGCCACGAGATGATCGCCGCCGTCCGCGCGGTGCACCGTGGAGACGCGGCGCTGTCGCCCCGGGTCACGCGGATGCTGCTCGACCACGTCTCCCCGCAGCTGGGCGCGTCGAAGAGCGAGGAACCACATGCGGAGGATGCCGAGATGCTCCGCGCCCTCACCGATCGTGAGAACGACGTCTTCCTCGCGATCGCGCGGGGGCTCAGCAACGCCGAGATCGCCGATGCGCTCTTCGTGAGCGAGTCCACCGTGAAGACGCATGTCAGCCGCGTGCTGTCGAAGCTCGGGGCACGCGATCGGATCCACGCGGTGATCCTCGCCCACCGCCTCGGCATCGGAGGCGATGCCGAGGCGCCGAGCAGCTAGGCGCGCGC
Organism: Microbacterium sp. NPDC012755; assembly: GCF_042901325.1. Taxonomy (NCBI): domain Bacteria; kingdom Bacillati; phylum Actinomycetota; class Actinomycetes; order Micrococcales; family Microbacteriaceae; genus Microbacterium; species Microbacterium sp. NPDC012755. Next base: position 57,968 of record NZ_JBIBCT010000001.1, read on the forward strand.
GGGCGTCCACTCCGAGACGCGGTTCAGGAGCGCCACCTCGTCGGCGGCGAGCTCGAGCCGCGCGCCGGCGAGCAGATCGCCGACCTGCTCCACCCTGCTCGCGCTCGCGATCGGGGCCGCGACCGTGGGCTGCGACCGCAGCCACGCGAGCGACGTCGCCGCGATCGAGGCGCCGTGCGCGTTCCCGATCTCCTCCAGCGCGTCGATGATGCGCAGACCTGCCTCGGTCGCGTACTTCGCGGCACCCGTGGCACGCGGCGACCCCTGTCCGTCGGCATCCGTCGAGCGGTACTTGCCCGTGAGGAATCCGCTCGCCAGGGAGTAGTACGGGACGAGTCCGAGACCGAACTCCTCCGCCACCGGGATGATGCTCTCCTCGACGTCGTTGCGGTGCACGAGGTTGTAGTGCGGCTGCACCGCGACAGGAAGGGCGACGCCGGTGCGCTGTGCGATCTCCACCCACTCGCGGATGCGCTCGGCTGAGTAGTTCGACACGGCGACGTGACGCACGAGCCCGTCGGCGACGAGCTGCCCGAAAGCGCCCACCGTCTCCTCGAGCGGAACGGTCTCGTCGTCGAAGTGCGCGTAGTACAGGTCGATCGCGTCGACGCCCAGGCGGCCCAGCGAGGCTTCGGCGGCGTTGCGGATGTTCGCGGCCGAGAGCCCGCGGAAGTCGGGGTGCTGACTCACCTTCGTGGCGACGACGACGCCCTCCGGCTTGCGGGAGGCGAGCCACTCGCCGATGATCGTCTCGCTCTCGCCACCGCTGTTGCCCGGCACCCAGGCGCTGTACGCGTCGGCGGTGTCGATGAAGTCGCCGCCGCCCTCCGCGAAGGCGTCGAGGACGGCGAAGGAGGCGTCGCGGTCGGCGGTCCAGCCGAACACGTTGCCACCGAGCGAGAGGGGGAAGACGTCGAGGTCACTGTTTCCGATGCGGGTCATGCTCGGCACAACCGGCGATGGGCGGCGGTTATTTCCGCTGTGACGCCGTGTTGCGATCCCCGTGAACTGAGCCGACTACGGGACTCGAACCCGTAACCCCCGTATTACAAGTACGGTGCGCTACCAATTGCGCCAAGTCGGCGGATGCCACCAGCTTAGCGATGGCGGCGAGGTGCGCCGAACTACTGCGCAGGGGTGGCGGTCGGGGTGGGAGTCGGCGTCGGCGTCGCGGTCGACTCGTAGTAGGCGTCGCTGGCGACGGTCAACACGAACTGCGAGAACTCGGCCGGGTCGTCGAGAGCGCCGACGTAGGCCTCGCCGTTCACGACGATCATCGGGGCGGCGGTGAGGACGAGGTCGTCGGAGCCGACGAGCGGACCCTCCAGCGCGCGCGAGGTCGCCTCCTTGGCCCAGGTCACGTAGTCCTGGTTCTCGATGCAGGAGCGCACGGCTTTGGCGCTGCTCACGCCGACCGCGGCGGCGGCATCCGCGAGCTTGGAGTCGCTGATCCCGTCGCTGTTGACCTCGGGCTGGTTCTCGAGGAGGTCATGGTTGAACGAGTAGAACTGTGCGGGCGAGTGCGTCGCGACGCAGGCTGCGGCGCCGGCCGCGCGCAGCGAGTACTTGGTGCCGTTCGAGCTGGCGGTGAGCAGCGCGACCGGGTGGTAGGTGACGGTCGCCGCGCCCTGGGTGATCCAGTTGGTGAGCTGCCGGGCGTTCGCGCGCTCGAAGACCCCGGCGTCGGGAGACAGGTAGTCGACGTAGATGTGGATGTCGACCGTGTTCGCGGTGGTCGGCTCCGGAGTCGGAGCGGCCTCGGTGCCCGTCTCGGAGGGCTCGGCGCTCGGCGTCGCGAGGGTGTCGCTGGACACGGTCGCCGCGGTCACGTCGGAGACGAGGATGCCGTCACCCTCGAGCCCGCTCGGCGTCAGCTGCGGCTTGGTCACCTGCGCGGACACGGCGAGCGTCACGGCGGTGCCGATCGCGCCGACGGCGACGATGGCCACCGCTCCGATGATGATCCGTCGCATCAGGCGCGCCCTCGACTGCTGGGCGTGCACCTGCTGTGCCTTCTCCCGCACGGCCTCACGCGAATTGCGAGGGGTGGGGACGTTCGGCGTCTCGTCGCTCGACATCGTTCCTCTTGACAGTCTCACGGGGGCAGGGTGGCCCCGAACGCCGCCTCACGCGACGATCGCCGCTGACGCGGCCGGATTCGATGCTAACCAGCCAGTCTGGGAAATACCCAGGTGCGGGTTTGTCTGTCATACTGATCCCGACCCAACGACGGGTCACGGCGGGTCGCTCCGCCGCTCTATCACTACGGATCGTCCGGCACGTACCTGCCGGTGAAGGAGAAATGCAATGGCATCTGTCACTTTCGATGAGGCCACCCGCCTGTACCCCGGCGGCACCCGTCCCGCCGTCGACAAGCTGAACCTCGAGGTCGGAGACGGCGAGTTCCTCGTCCTCGTCGGCCCTTCCGGTTGCGGTAAGTCCACGTCGCTCCGCATGCTCGCAGGCCTCGAAGAGGTCAACGCCGGCCGCATCCTCATCGGCGAGCGCGACGTCACCGACGTCCCGCCGAAGGACCGCGACATCGCCATGGTCTTCCAGAACTACGCGCTGTACCCGCACATGACCGTCGCCGAGAACATGGGCTTCGCGCTCAAGATCGCCGGCATCGGCAAGGAGGAGCGCGCCTCCCGCGTCCTCGAGGCCGCGAAGCTCCTCGACCTCGAGCAGTACCTGACCCGCAAGCCGAAGGCGCTCTCGGGCGGCCAGCGTCAGCGTGTCGCCATGGGTCGCGCGATCGTGCGTCAGCCCCAGGTGTTCCTCATGGACGAGCCGCTGTCGAACCTCGACGCCAAGCTCCGCGTCCAGACCCGCACGCAGATCGCGTCGCTGCAGCGCCGCCTCGGCGTCACCACCGTCTACGTCACGCACGACCAGACCGAGGCTCTGACCATGGGCGACCGCATCGCGGTCCTCAAGGACGGTCTGCTCCAGCAGGTCGGCTCGCCGCGTGACCTCTACGAGAAGCCGAACAACGTGTTCGTCGCCGGCTTCATCGGCTCCCCGGCCATGAACCTCTTCACGGCCGACCTGGCCGAGGGCGGTGTGCGCTTCGGCACCGAGGTCGTCCCGCTCGACCGTGACACCGTGGGCCGCGCGAACGGCTCGCAGGTCACCGTCGGCGTGCGTCCCGAGGACATCACCGTGGGCCCGGCCGACGGCAAGGGCCTCTCGGTCGTCGTCGACCTGGTCGAGGAGCTCGGCGCAGACGGCTACCTCTACGGTCACACCGAGATCAACGGCAAGCGCACCGACCTGGTCGCTCGCGTCGACGGCCGCAGCCACCCCAACGCCGGCGAGACCGTCACGCTGGCCGCGAACGCGGGCCACGTGCACGCGTTCGACAGCGAGTCGGGTGAGCGTCTGAACGACAAGCCGGTCGTCTCGGCTTCCTGAGTTCTGCAGCATCGCGGCGCGGGTCGACCTTCTGGTCGCCCCGCGCCGCGTCGTTTCCCCCGGCATCCATCCCCCTCAGGAGAACCATGCAGGACGCTCTACGCATCACCGCCAGCACCGTGGACCCAGGACTGCTCGGGCTGCCCTGGTCGACCACGCTGGCCAAGTGGCCGTCCGAGCACATCGTGTCCCTCCCGAAGGGCCTCTCCCGCCATCTGGTGCGCTTCGCCGATCTGTCCGGGCGCGTGGTCGCGGTCAAGGAGACGACCGACGAGATGGCGCGGCGCGAGTACGACATGCTCGGCAACCTCGCCCGCCTCGCCGTCCCCTGCGTCGACCGGGTCGCGGTCATCGCCGGTCGGACGGATGCCGATGGCGAGCCGCTCCCCGCGGCGCTGGTGACGTCGCACCTGCGCTTCTCCATGCCGTACCGCGCGCTGTTCACGCGCGTGCTGCGCCCCGACACCGCCACGCGGCTCGTGGACGCCCTCGCCCTGCTGCTCGTGCGCCTGCACAACGTCGGCTTCTACTGGGGCGACGTCTCGCTCTCCAACACCCTCTTCCGACGCGACGCGGGAGCCTTCGCGGCGTACCTCGTGGATGCCGAGACCGGCGAGCTGCACGAGGAGGGCCTCACCGACGGGCAGCGGGCCTACGACCTCGACCTCGCCCGCACGAACATCGCCGGGGAGATCATGGACCTCGCCGCCGGAGGGCGCCTGGAGCGGGGCGTCGATGCGATCGCGATCGCCGACGGCATCGTGTCCTCCTACCGCTCGCTGTGGGCCGAGCTCACCGCCCAGGAGTCGTTCTCCTCGGCCGAGACCTGGCGCATCACCGAGCGCGTGGAGCGGCTGAACGCCCTCGGATTCGACATCGACGAGATGTCGATGTCGACCACCTCCGACGGCACCGTCGTGGAGATCCAGCCCAAGGTCGTGGATGCCGGTCACCACCAGCGTCGGCTCATCCGCCTCACCGGACTCGACGTCGAGGAGAACCAGGCACGTCGCCTCCTCAACGACCTCGACGAGTTCCGCGCCCGCTCGACCAAGCAGTGGGCGGATGAGGAGATGTACGCGCACGAGTGGCTGACGCGCGTCTTCGAGCCCGTCGTGCGGGCCATCCCCTACGAGCTGCGTGCCAAGCTCGAGCCGGCGGAGGTCTTCCACCAGGTTCTGGAGCACCGGTGGTACCTGTCGCAGGCGCAGGGCCGGTCGGTCCCCCTCGCCGAGGTGCTCACGAGCTACATCAACGAGGTCCTGAGGCACCGGCGCGATGAGGCGACCATCATGGGTCCTCCGACCGAGACCATGAGCCTCCCCGTGATCACCGGGGTCACCCCCATCGCCGACGACGAGGACGACGACGTCGACTGGCGCGACCTCGTCTGACCGCGCAGACCGGAAGGGCCGGTCGGTGACGTCTCGTCACCGACCGGCCCTTCTCGTTTCAGGAGGTGCTCAGACCTGGTCGCGCGTCCGGCGCTGGCGGATCAGAGCGATCGTCCCGAGCAGGATCGCGACGACTCCCGCCGCCGTCAGCACCACGGGCAGCGCTCCGCCGGTCGCGGCGAGCCCTCCCGTCGAACCCGTCGATCCGTTCGAGCCGGTCGAGGGACCGGCAGGAGCCGCCGGCTGCTTCTCGACGACCACGGTCTGCGCGGCATCCTCGATGTCGGTGTGCGCGGCAACCGGGGTTCCCGATGCCGTCGCCCCGAGGTAGAGGGTCTCGAACGCCACGAGCGTCGATCCCGCGTAACCGGTGGGCACCGTGAAGCTCACGGCGATGCTCCCCGTCGAGGAGGTCGGCGTGAACGTCGCCGTCGCCGTGATGCCCGTCGCAGAGCCGTCGGACTTGCGCATCAGCTCACCGGCGACCGTGTACTCCACGCCCGGGGTCAGTCCGGTGTACGCGATCGTGTCGATCACCGTTCCTCCGCCCCAGGCCAGGGTGTGGTCCTGGTCGGCGCCGTCGAGGAGCGTCGTGCCGATCGCGGGGACGAGAGGCTGCGCCTCCACGGCCACGGTCTGATCCACGTCGTCGATGTCCTCGTGGACCGCGACCGGAGTGCCCGTCGCCGTCGCCCCCTCGTACAGCGCCTCGAAGGCGACCAGGGACTCCCCTGCGTAACCGCTCGGAACCGTGAAGGAGACCTCGACCGTGCCGTCTGCGGCGGTCGGCGTGAAGGTCGTCGCCCCCGTGATACCCGTCGCGGAGGCGTCCGCCTTCATCATGAGCTCACCGGAGACGGTGTACTGCTGGCCCACGGTCAGTCCGGTGTAGGCGATCGTGTCGATCAGGCTGCCGCCGTTCCAGGCGAGGATGTGATCTTCATCCGCAGCATCCGTCAGCGTCGTGCCGATGGCCGGAACAGCGGCCGCGGCCCAGGCGCCCTGCGCCGACGCCGAGGTCGTCGCAGTCGAGGCCGCGACGAGGATCTGCGACTGACGGTGCGCCGCCGCCGTGGGCGTGGTGCTGCCGACGACGGGGGTCGAGACGACGAGACCGGTGCCGTCGGCCCCTGCCACCGTCGCGGTGACCGTGGCGGAACCGGCGACCGTCGAGCCGCGCAGATCGAGGAAGACCTGCTGACCGTCGACGACGGCGTTCGTATTGATCGGGCTCCCGGCCGCGTCGGTGAACGCGTGGGCGGGGCTCGAGGTCACGGCCGCGGTGGCCTGGTTCGTCGAGACCGTGAACGGTCCGAAGAGCGAGCCCGCCGCTCCGGCGCCCGCAGGGCCGGCGACGGAGACGTCGATGTCCGCCGTGGTCGGGGGCGTCTGATTCTGGTCGGCGTTGGCCCCGTTCACCAGGTACCAGTACACCGCCTCGGAGTTGGGTGTCTCCCAGGCCCAGGCAGCATCCCAACCCAGGTCGGTGTATCGCCAGATCGCATACTGCGTCGCCTCGACGGCGTCGCTGACGCTGAGGTTCGTGACTCCGGCGGCGGTCTGCAGAGCGACCAGGTCGATCGCCGGATAGGAGTGCGTCAGAACCCAGTGGACCTTTGCCTGAACGGCCGGGTCGGTGAAGAGATTCGCCCCCAGATAGGACGAGAAGTCGCCGACGACCGCACTGGTGCCGGTGCGGCGGCTGACATCGTGCTCGATGCAGTACGCCCAGTAGTCGGCCGTCCCCGGGTTGGCCGTGTCGGCCGGCACGGGAACGTACACGGGGTGGATGGCAGTGCCCGAGTAGCCCTGCGAAGCCGACCCCACCCAGACCGGGTCTCCCGGCGCGATGTCGGTCGCCGCGACCGCCGGTGCGGCGAACGCGGCGGGTATGAGAGCGGTGAGTGCGAGCAGCAGCGCCGCAGCGCCCCTCCCCGCTCTCGTCTTATGAGTCGAAGCGGTCGTCTTCACGATAGGTCAGCATCCTTGTCACGCGGGCGCACGAGTGCGCACTCTCCCCTGAATAGAGGACTCCCCCGTTGACTGAGCCCTCGCGATCAGTCTGGGAGCGGCGCACAGGGGACAGCAACGGACGAGGAGTTCCTGACCCCCTACGGGGGTCAAAGGACGCAGATCACGTAATGGGCGCCGCCCGCTGACCCGGCGGCGACGCGTCAGTAGCCGACGGTGAACCGCTCGCGGTGATGGTTGCCCTGCTCGATCTCGTCGACCACGGCGACCGCGAAGTCGGCACCGGAGATGTACGACTTGCCCTCCGCGTCGCGCACGATCACGTCGCCGCCATCACGGTAGCTGCCGGTGCGCTCGCCCTCCGCCCAGGGGCCGAAGACCTCGGCCGGGTGGATGAAGAACCAGTCGACTCCGGCATCCGTCGCCTCCAGCAGCGCGAGGGAGTCGATGCCGACCTGCGCCTCGTGCTTGTACTCCTCGGGGAAGTCGAGGTCGAACAGACGCGGGCCTCCCGGAGCCACCAGGCTGCCGCCGGCACCGCCCACGACGCCGAGACGGGTGGACGTTCCGCTGACCTGCGCGACGACGTTGGCGAGAGCCTCCAGCGCCCTGTCGGCCATGTCGCCGCGGGGCGACAGCGCCGAGACGACCGCGTCGGCACCGGCGAAGGCGTCGGCGATCGACGCGAGGTCGAGAGCGGAGCCCTGCACGTAGTCGGCCCCCTCCACCCGGTCGGACGGGACGGAGCGCGAGACGGCGACCACATCGTGCCCACGGCTCACCGCCTCCGAGACGATGTGACGACCGGCGTAGCCGGTGCCTCCGAGGACGACGATGCGAGCCATGGGGTGCCTTCCTACTTCTTCGCGTTGCGGGTGGTGGAGACCTGGTACAGCGCGACGGAGGTCGCGATGCCGGCGTTCAGCGACTCGGCGGCGGTCGAGATCGGGATCGACACGATCTGGTCGCAGGTCTCTGCGACCAGGCGGGAGATCCCCTTGCCCTCCGACCCGGTGACGATCACGACGGGGCGGTCTGCCAGCTGCAGGTCGGGCAGCATCACGTCGCCGTCTCCGTCGAGCCCCAGCACGAACACGCCCTGCTTCTTGAACTCCTTGAGCATGGTCGTGAGATTCGTGGCGAGAGCGACCGGGATGCGCGCCGCTGCTCCTGCGCTCGTCTTCCACGCCGCCGAGTTGACCCCAGCCGAGCGACGCTGCGGAAGGATCACGCCGTGCCCGCCGAAGGCCGCCGTCGAGCGGATGATCGCGCCGAGGTTGCGCGGGTCGGTGATGCCGTCGAGAGCGACGAACAGCGGAACCTGCCCCCTGCTGATGACCTTCTCGAGCAGATCCTGCGGGTGCGCGTACTCGTACGGCGGCACCTTGATGGCCACGCCCTGGTGCACGCCGTCGAACCCGGCCATGCGGTCGAGCTCCTGACGTGTCACCTCGAGGACCGGGATGCCGCGGTGCGTGGCGATCGACAGCATCTCCTTGACGCGGTCGTCCATCTCCACGCGCTGGGCGATGTAGAACGACGTCGCGGGGATCTTCGCGCGCAGCGCCTCGAGCACCGAGTTGCGGCCGGTGACGAACTCGGTCTCGGTGGTGTTGTCCTTCGCCCTCGCCGAGCGGTTCGGGTTCCCACCAGCGGCCTGGCGCTGGCCGGGCCTTCCCTTGCCTCCGGACGCGGCGTAGCGCTCGGCGGCGGCCTTGCGCTTGCCCGCCGGGTGCCAGGCGCGGTCCTCCGCCTTCGGGGTCGGTCCGCGGCCTTCGAGGGCCTTCCGTCCGAGTCCGCCCGTGCCCTTGCTCGGGCCCTTCTTCTTGCCCTTGCCCGCTGAGGGGTTGCCTGGCTTAGCCATCGATACTCCAATGAGTTCCGGCCGGAGAGTCCTCCAGCGTGATTCCTGCGGCGGCGATCGCGTCACGGATGCGATCCGCCGCCGCCCAGTCCTTGTCAGCGCGCGCCTGGGCGCGCTGGGTGATCATCGTCTGCACGAGCGCGTCGAGAGCGGATGCCGTGGCACCCTCGCCCCCGGACCCGGTGCCCCCCGGCCCGAGGCCGAGGACATCCGTCATCGCCAGCACGGATCGTGCGGCGTCGAGCACGGCGTCCGTCTGTCCTGCGTCGAGTGCCGAGTTCCCCGCGCGCACCGTCTCGTGCACGACGGCGAGCGCCTGGGGGACGCCGAGGTCGTCGTCCATCGCCGCGACGAAGGCTGCGGGAAGCTGCGCCGCCGCGTCCAGATCGCCGGGGGCATGACGCCGAGCACGCTGCAGGAAGGTCTCGATCCGTCCGAGCGCCGCCTCGGCCTCGGCCCACGACGCGTCCGTGAGATCGAGGCTCGACCGGTAGTGCGCGGCGGCGAGCGCGTAACGGACCACGAGCGGCTCGTGCGTCTTCAGCACGTCGGATGCCAGGGTGAAGTTGCCGAGAGACTTCGACATCTTCTGCCCGCCGACGGTCACGAGACCGTTGTGCACCCAGTACTGCGCGAACCCGAGGCCCGCAGCCGTCGACTGCGCCAGCTCGTTCTCGTGGTGGGGGAAGCGCAGATCGAGTCCGCCGCCGTGGATGTCGAACGCGTCGCCGAGGTAGCGGCGCGACATCGCCGAGCACTCGATGTGCCAGCCGGGTCGACCGGGTCCCCACGGCGAAGCCCAGGTGGCGTCCGCCGGCTCTCCCGGCTTGGCGCCCTTCCAGAGCGCGAAGTCCTGCGGGTTGCGCTTGCCGCGCGGGTCGGCGTCGGCCGCAGCCTCCATCGCATCGACGGACTGGTTCGTGAGGGAGCCGTACTCCGCCCACGAGCGCACGTCGAAGTACACGTCGCCTGAGCCGTCGGGCGCCGGGTACGCGTGTCCGCGCTCGATGAGCGTCGAGATCAGCTCCTGCATCTGCGGGACGGATGCCGTCGCCCGAGGCTCGTACGTGGGCGGGAGGATGCCGATCGCGGAGTACGCGCTCGTGAACTCCTGCTCCATCCGGTACGCGAGCGCCCACCAGGGCTCGGCATCCGTCGCGTTCGCGAGGACCTTGTCGTCGATGTCGGTCACGTTCCGCACGAACGTGACACGTGTGCCGTCGTGCGACAGCCAGCGACGGAGCAGATCGAAGCTGAGCGCTGCGCGGACGTGCCCGATGTGGGGGCCCGACTGCACCGTGGGTCCGCACACGTACATCGTGACGTTCTCGGGATCGAGAGGCACGAAGTCGCGCAGCAGCTGTGCGCGGGTGTCGTAGAGGCGGAGAGTCACCGCACAAGCCTACCGGGCGCGCCGTCGCGAAGCCTGGGCGCGCCGCAATGCGTCACGCGGAGTGGAGCGGCCTCAGTCGACCGGCAGGACCTGCCCGGTCTGCACGCCCAGGACGCTCTTCGCGTACGCCTGACCCACCCGGTGCGACGACACCGGGATGAATCCGGGGAAGGACGAGTGGTACGACGGCGCGTCCTCCAGCACGGACGGGCTGACGGCGTTGATGCGGATGCCGCGCGGAAGCTCGGGCGCCGCTCCGAGGACGAACGACTCGAGCGCCCCGTTGGCGAGGGATGCCGCAGCCCCGGTCGCGATCGGCTCCCTGGCGAGGATACCGGAGGTGAGGGTGAAGGACCCGCCGTCGCGCACGAAGGGCGTCCCGATCCGCACGATGTCGAGCTGTGAGAGCACCTTGCCCCGGAAGGCCGATTCGTACGCGTCGCGTCCGAGCTCGGACAGCGGGGCGAACGGCACGCTCCCGACCGCCGCGATGACGGCGTCGACGGTGCCGACCTCGTCGAACAGGCGCGCGATGGATGCCGGGTCGGTCACGTCGACGGCCGGGTTCCCGCTCCGGGAGGCGGCGATGACCTCGTGCCCCTCCAGCGCGGCCTGCGCCGCACGCCCGACATGCCCTGATGCTCCGATGATGAGGATCTTCAACTCGACTCCTTCTGCCGTGGTCACGCTAACGGGCAACGAGGGGACGCCGTCCGGCATTCCCGCACGGCGCGGCGCCCGTGGTTCAGGAGGCGTGGACCATCGCGATCGCCGTGACCGCGATGCCCTCCCCGCGTCCGGGGAAGCCCAGGCCGTCGGTCGTCGTCGCCGTCACCGACACCGGGGCGCCCCCGAGGGCGGCCGAGAGCACGGCCTCCGCTTCTGATCTGCGTCCGCTGAAGCGCGGCCTGTTGCCCTGGAACTGGACGGACACGTTGCCGATCGCGAAGCCCGCCGCCTCGAGGATCTCCCTGGTGCGGGCGAGGAACACCGGCGCATGCGCTCCGGCGTACTCCGGATGCGCCGTGCCGAAGTGCTCGCCGATGTCACCGAGGCCGGCGGCCCCGAGCAGGGCGTCCACGATCGCGTGGGCGACGGCGTCCCCGTCCGAGTGTCCGGAGAGCGGCTGCTCCCCCGGCCAGACAAGCCCGGCCAGCCACAGATCGCCCTCCCCTCCGAAGGCGTGCACATCGGTGCCGATGCCGACGCGGACCGCGCCTGCGGACCGGCTCGGTGCCGAGAGCAGATGCCGCGCCCGCTCGAGGTCTGCCGGTGTGGTGATCTTGAAACCGCGCTCCGACCCGGGGATGTGGCGCACCGCGTGCCCGGCGGCCGCGAAGAGGGCGGCGTCGTCGGTGTACTCGACCCCCGCCGTCCGGGCCTCGGCGTAGGCCGACTCCAGGAGTGCTCGGGGGAAGCCCTGCGGCGTCTGCGCGGCCGCGAGCTCGGAGCGGTCGACGGCTCCGGTGACCCCGTGCTCGTCGACCCGCTTCAGGGTGTCGACCACCGGCAGGACCGGGATCACGCCCGAGGCGTCGTCGACGGCCGCGGCGACCGCGTCGATCACCGCAGCGGGTGTGAGCGCTCGGGCCGCGTCGTGCACGAGCACGGTCTCCACATCGCCCCACAGTGCCGCGAGGCCGGCAGCCACCGACTCCTGTCTCGTCGCGCCGCCCGTGACGACACGGCCGAGGTCGGCCCGCTCGCCGGCGGCGGCGAGCAGTTCGCTCTCGGCATCGCCTTCGAATCCGGCGGGCGCGACCACGACGACCTGCGCAGGAGCCGCCGCGAACACGCCGTCGAGGGCGTGGCGCAGGATCGAGTGGGCGTCGATGCCGACGAAGGCCTTCGGCGCTCCCCCTGCCAGGCGGGTGCCGGAGCCTGCGGCGACGACGATGATCGCGGTGTGCGGAACGGGAAGCATGCTCACACGCTACCGGGCATGAGAAAAGGGCGGATGCCGAAGCATCCGCCCTTCACGAAGAGTCTCAGGAGGCGAGGACCTCGTCGAGCAGCGCGCCCGCCTTGTCCTCGTCGATCTTCTCGGCCAGAGCCAGCTCCGAGATGAGGATCTGGCGAGCCTTCGCCAGCATCCGCTTCTCACCCGCGGAGAGACCGCGGTCCTGGTCACGGCGCCACAGGTCGCGAACGACCTCGCTGACCTTGATCACGTCACCCGATGCGAGCTTCTCCAGGTTCGCCTTGTAACGGCGAGACCAGTTGGTGGGCTCCTCGGTGAACGGAGCACGCAGCACCTCGAACACGTGGTCGAGGCCCTCCTTGCCGATCACGTCGCGGACGCCGACCAGGTCGACGTTCTCTGCAGGAACCTCGATGATCAGATCACCCTGGGTGACGTTGAGCTTCAGATACTTCTTCGCCTCACCCTTGATGATGCGCTCCTTGACCTCGATGATGGTCGCAGCGCCATGGTGCGGATAGACGACGGTCTCGCCAACCTCAAAAAGCATAAAAACGTGTCCTTTCGGCAACCTCAAGGATACCACAGGGATTATGCGCTAAGGTTCGCGCCCCCTCATCCACGGGCGCTCTCGACTTACCCATAGAATGGGAGGCGGATATCCCGCCGGACCTCAGGAGGACCCGTGAAATCGCGCATCGTCGCGTCTGCCGCCATCAGCGCCCTCGTTCTGCTCGGCGCGACCGGGTGCACGTTCATCACCCCGCAGTCGACCAAGATCGAGTACGCGGCGTCCGACGGCGTGAACGTCTCCGACGCCTCCGGCCCGCTGGTCGTCCGCAACGCCTTCATCGTCGCGAACGAGGACGGCTCGCTCGGCAACCTGGTCGCCGCGATCGTCAACCCGACCACGGAGAAGGCCACCATGACGATCACGCTCGACGGCAACGATCCGTTCGCCGTGACGGTCCCCGGCGGCAGCACCGTGAGCCTCGGCACCAAGGCCGACGACGCGCTGCGCATCTCCGACCTCGGCGCCATGCCCGGCAGCACGGTCGAGGTGCACTTCCAGTCCGGCGACAGCACCGGCACCAAGGCGCAGATCCCCGTCCTCGACGGCTCGCTCCCCTACTACTCCGACCTGGTGCCCTCAGCCGACAAGCCCCAGCCGTCGCCGACGCCCGTCCCCACCGACACCGCGGCTCCCGCGCCGTCGAACTGACGCCGCACCGCGCACGCAGAAGAGGCCGGCACCCATCGGGCGCCGGCCTCTCTCGTATCCGCGGAGCTCAGCCCTCGAACCGATAGCCGAGTCCGCGCACGGTCACGAGCATCACCGGCTCGCCGGGGTTCTGCTCGATGCGGGAGCGGATGCGCTTGATGTGCACGTCCAGGGTCTTCGTGTCGCCGAAGTAGTCGCTGCCCCAGACCCGGTCGATGAGCTGGCCCCGGGTGAGCACGCGACCGGAGTTGCGCATGAGCACCTCGAGGAGCTCGAACTCCTTCAGCGGCATGTTGATCTGCTCTCCGTCGACCGAGACCGTGTGCCGGTCGATGTCGAGAGACACCCGGCCGCCGTCGAGGACGCGCTCGTCGAGCTCGCTGTCGGCCTGCACGACCCGTCGCAGCACCGCCCGCATGCGGGCGAGGAGCTCGCGCGAGGAGTAGGGCTTGGTGATGTAGTCGTCGGCGCCGAGCTCCAGCCCCACCACGATGTCCACCTCGGAGTCCTTCGCGGTGAGCATGATGATCGGCACGGCGGACGTCGAGCGGATCTGTCGGCACACCTCGGTGCCCGGCATGCCCGGCAGCATGAGGTCGAGCAGCACGATGTCCGCTCCGCGCTCGCGGAACGCCGTGAGCGCACCGGGTCCGTCTTCGGCGATCTCGACCTCGTACCCCTCCCGGCGCAGCAGATAGGCCAGGGGGTCGGCGAGGTCGGGCTCGTCTTCGACGAGGAGGATGCGGGTCATACTGTCTCTCCGTTTCGAACGCGGACCGCGTCGGCGGCTTTGGCCGCCTTGCGCTCGCGCTTCTTCTTGCGCTTCTTCTCCTTCTTCCCCGCATCCGCCGCTGGCGAATCGATACGGGGAAGTCGGACGGTGAAAGTGGATCCGCGACCGGGGCGCGACCACAGCAGCACTTCGCCGCCGTGACGCTGCGTCGCGTGCTTGACGATCGAGAGCCCGAGACCGGTGCCGCCGGTGCGCCGGGAACGCGCCTCGTCGGCGCGGTAGAAGCGCTCGAAGATGCGCTCCCTGTCAGCCTCGGCGATGCCGATGCCCTGGTCGGAGACCGCGATCTCCACGACACCTCCGTCGGCCCGCACGCCGACGCCGACGCGCGACCCCTTGGGCGAGTAGACGATGGCGTTCGCGATGAGGTTGCCGACCGCCTCGATGAGGATCTGCGCGTCCCCGCGCACCCACACACCGCGGTCGCCGCCGCGGGCGAGGTCGACGCCGGCGGAGTCCGCCTGGACCGCATGCGCCTCGATGGATGCCGCGATCACCTCGTCGATAGAGACGGGGCGGACGTCGCCGAGGCCGTCGTCGGCCTGCAGCCTCGACAGGCTCATGATGCGCCCGGTCAGCTGCCCGAGCCGGTACGCCTCTGCGGAGATGCGGGCCGCGAAGATGCGCACCTGAGCGGGGTCGTCCGCCGCCGACTCGATCGCCTCGGCCAGGAGGGTCACCGCGCCGACCGGCGTCTTCAGCTCGTGACTGGTGTTGGCCACGAAGTCGCGACGCATCTGATCGAGCCGCTCCTGCTCCGTGACGTCGCGGATGATGAGCAGCGACATCCGCGGGCTGATCACGCTGGCCCGCGCGGAGACGAGACGGGGGTCGAGGCTGAGCCCTCCCCGGGTGATGCGGAGCGACTCGGTGGCCGTGCCCCCGGTGCTGCGCACGCCGCGCACGAGCTGTCGCAGCTCGGCGTTGTCGAGGGTGGCGCCGACCTCGATGCCGAAGCGCGCCGCCGCGTGGGATGCCGCGAGCACGAGCCCCGACGTGTCGACCACGCACGCGGCGTCATCCATGCTGCCCAGCACATCGGTGACGCCGTCGGGCACGATGGTCGACGTCTCCTCGACGACGCGGGCGCGAGCGCGGTAGGCCCAGACCACGAGCAGCGAGAGCGCGACGCCGATCGCCAGCCCAATGGCGAGCGAGAACAGCGCGATCTGCGGCAGGGTCATGAGTCCAGCGTAGAGTGCGTTCACCGGCCGCTCGGCGGGTTTCCGGGCGCCCACGGCATCCGGAGAAGTACTATTCACGTGCTGGGCACCGTTCGTTAACCTTCGGGGCACACAATCGCTTCGGGCCTGTGCGGGAGTGCGGCCCTCCCCTCTCGCGCGGCTCTCGCCGTCGAGATCCGAATGAAAGGTTGCGCCCAACATGCGCGAAGTCTTCCACCAGTCCCTCGAGGACCTGCAGAACCGCCTCGTGGAGATCGCGGACCTCGTCACGGTCTCGATCGACAAGGCGACCCGCGCGTTCGCCACGAGCGACGTCGCGCTGGCCGAGGAGGTCATCGCCGACGACGCGAAGATCGACGAGCTTGCCGTCGAGCTGGACGAGCAGGCCATCGAGATCCTCGCCCGTCAGCAGCCCGTCGCCCGCGACCTGCGCATCGTCGTCAGCGCCCTGCGGGTGAGCGCATCGCTCGAGCGCATGGGCGACATGTCCGAGCACATCGCCCAGCTCGCACGCCTGCGCTTCCCCGAGCGCGCCATCCCGAAGGGCCTCAAGGGCACCTTCAAGCGCATGGGCGAGCTGGACGTCGAGATCGCGCGCACGCTCAGCGAGCTGCTGCGCACCCAGGATCTGCGCCTCGCGGACGCCATCCGCAACTCCGATGACGATGTCGATGAGCTTCACGTGAACGTCTTCGACAAGGTGCTCAGCGACAACTGGAAGGGCGAGGCGACCGCGACCGTGGACGCCACCCTGGCCAGCCGCTACCACGAGCGCTTCGCCGACCACGCGGTGGCCGTCGCGAAGAAGGTCGTCTACCTCGCGACCGGCGACTGGCAGATCGACGAAGAGGACATCGCCCTCGCCGTCGAGCAGCAGGAGGCGGAGCAGGCCGACCTCGGCCACGCCTGACCCCGTTCACGACGACGCCCCACCCGAGTGCTCAACTCAGGTGGGGCGTCGTCGTTCAGGTGAGGCGTCGAGCCCCGCTGCTGCTACTTCTTGCCCTGGGCGGCGACCGCGGCCGCGCCCGCGGCCGCGGCCTCGGGGTCGAGGTAGCGGCCGGGGCCCGTCGGCACGTTGTTCTCGTCGAGCTCGTAGACCAGCGGGATGCCGGTGGGGATGTTGAGCTCGGCGATGTCCTCGTCGCTGATGCCCTCGAGGTGCTTCACGAGACCGCGCAGCGAGTTGCCGTGCGCGGTGACGAGCACGGTCTTGCCCGCCTCGAGGTCGGGGACGATCGCGCTCTCCCAGTACGGCAGCAGACGGTCGATCACGAGCTTGAGCGACTCGGTGCGCGGGACCTCGCCGTCGATGCCCGCGTAGCGCGGGTCGTTCACCTGGCTGAACTCGCTGTCGTCGTCGAGCACGGGCGGCGGCACGTCGAAGGAGCGACGCCACAGCTGGAACTGCTCGGGGCCGAACTCCTCGAGCGTCTGCGCCTTGTCCTTGCCCTGCAGGGCGCCGTAGTGGCGCTCGTTGAGACGCCACGAGCGGGTCACGGGGATCCACAGGCGGTCGGCCGCGTCGAGCGCGATGTTCGCGGTCTGAATCGCGCGGCTCAGCAGCGAGGTGTGGAGCACGTCGGGGAGGATGCCGGCCTCGGCGAGCAGCTCGCCGCCGCGCTGGGCCTCGGCCTTGCCCTGCTCGTTCAGGCGGACGTCCACCCAGCCGGTGAAGAGGTTCAGTTCGTTCCACTCGCTCCGGCCGTGGCGGAGCAGGATCAGGGTGCGCGTCGCAGTCATGCAGCCAGTTTATCGGCGGGGCTGGAAGGATTGACTCATGGCGTCATCTCCTCTCGGCCGGCCAACGCGCGGCACCACGGGGACCAATCGACTCCGGCGCAACGACCGCTGGATCGCCGCGAGCGACGCCTTCCGCCGCGCTGGCGACCCCCTCGTCGTCGATCTCGGCTACGGCGCGAGCGGCGTCACCGCCTTCGAGCTCGCCGCTCGTCTCCAGCGTGTGAGGGCGGATGCCGAGGTCAGAGGGCTCGAGATCGACCCGGCACGCGTGGCGCTCGCGACCGAGCAGCTCGATGACGTGCGTGCGGGGCGCACATCATTCCCCCACGACCTCGCCGTGTCGTTCGGGCGCGGAGGCTTCGAGGTGCCGCTGCCATCAGGACGCCGCGCCGCCGTGATCAGGGCGATGAACGTGCTCCGACAGTACGACGAGGCCGATGTGCCGGACGCGTGGCGCACGATGGCGGCACGCCTGTCTCCCGGCGGGCTGCTCGTGGAGGGGACCTGCGATGAGATCGGCCGCATCGCCAGCTGGATCGACATCGGACCCGACGGGATGCCGGTGCGCTTCACGATCTCGCTGCGCCTTGCCGAGTTGGAGCGTCCGAGCATCGTGGCCGAGCGGCTGCCGAAGGCTCTCATCCACCGGAACGTCCCCGGCGAGCGCGTGCACGCTCTTCTCGTCGACCTGGACCGCGAGTGGGACCGTGCGGCTCCCCTGTCGACGTTCGGCGCGACGCAGCGCTTCCTCGCCGCGGTGTCGGCACTGAAGGATCAGGGTTGGCCCGTTCTCGGCGGTAAGACCCGCTGGCGCCTCGGCGAACTCACGCTGCCCTGGGAGGCCGTGACCCCGCTCCTCGCCCGTTGAGCGGCCGCTGCCGTCGAGCGCCCCTCGGTCGTTGAGCGAGGGGCGCAGCGACCAAGACGAAACGCCTCATCCGACGCGCGGCGTCGACCGACGCGTTTCGTGGCCGCTCAAGACCGGCGACGTTCTGCTGCTGGCGGTGTCTCGCTCCGCTCGCTCCACTCGCTCAACGACCCGGGGCGATACGGCCCCGAACGATGCCACGGTTGAGCGCCCGCAACGACGTGGCTCAGACGTCGCGCGGATCCGGTGCGCTGGGGCGGCGCGACAGCCGCGTGAGCCGCGGGATGTCTGCGGTGGCGCCGGCATCCGCGGGGACGATCACCTGCTGGGATGCGGCGATGTCGGCGCCGTCCGTCCGCACGACGAGGTCTCCCGACGGGGCCCGACGGGACAGGATCGCGAGGGCGATGGGACCGTCCTCGTGGTGCCGGACGACCGAGGTGATCCGCCCGACCTCGTCCTCGCCAGCGAACACAGGGTCTCCGACGGTCGGGAGCACGGCATCGCTGCCGTCGAGGTGCAGCGCGGCCAGGCGCCGCGGCGGGTGGCCGAGGTTGTGCACCTTCGCGACCGTCTCCTGCCCGCGGTAGCACCCCTTGTTCAGATGCACGGCCGTGCGGATCCAGTCGGACTCGTGCGGCAGCGAGCGCTCATCGACCTCGGCGGCCCAGCGCGGACGCCAAGCGGCGACGCGGAGCGCCTCCGTCGCGAGCAGGCCGGCCACGGCATCCGGTCCGACGGACGCGGCGAGCACCTCAGCGCCCTCGGTCGTCACGATCGCGACGCGCCAGGCGAGCTCCGCTCCTGGATGCTCCGCGACCTCGGAGTACTGGTGCCCTCCGGCGCTGACACGCTGCCAGGGGTCGGCCCAGACGAGGGGCAGGTCGTTCGGAGCCGCCGCCGCGGCCACCGCGATCTGCGCCGCCGAACCGCCGTCGACGAAGCCGACCAGCTCGAGATCGTCGCGGACGGCCACCTCTGCCTGGGTGCGGAATTTCATGCGGATGAGCCAGGTCGCCAGGGGCTGGGCATCGGCTGTGTCGGCGATGAGCCAGGTCGACGACCCGTCATCGAACACACCGGCCGCGTGCTCCACTCGGCCCTGCGGATCGAGCACCAGGAGCTCGGTGCTGTCGCCGGGTGCGAGCCGGCCGACGGCCTGCGAGGTGATCGAGTCGAGCCAGCCGAGCCGCTCGGGGCCGGAGACCTCGATGACGGTGCGGTCGCCCAGGGGGGCAAGCGCGTCTCCCGAGGCGAGGCGCCGCTGCTCGCGGAACGCGTCTCCGAAGTGCTCGATCCCGTGCTCTCCCGATACCGCTCCGGCGATCGCCGCGAAGCCGGTCATCTCAGACCCTCGCCAGGCGCGCGGAGGCGTGCGAGCGCAGCGGAGTGCCGAGCGCGGCGACATCCCATGCCCACAGCAGGTGGCCGTCGACCAGTCCGTACATGCGCGACGCCGCTCCGTACTCCTTGGCGCCGGCGCCGCGGACGATCGCATCGGAGGCGATGTCGACGCGCGGACCGTTGATCTCGCCCAGGTACAGCTCGAGCGTTCCGTCGGAGTGCGCGAGAGACACTTCGAGAGGGAAGCCTCCGGATGCCGATCGCAGCAACTCCACGTCGTCGACGCCGCGGGCGACGGGCTCCGCCGTCGGCGGGAGCAGCGCAGGTCCGGCATCCGCATCCGTCGCCGGTCGCGACAGCCGCCAGAATCCGCTCTCGGCGGTCAGCGGGATCGATGCGACCTCGTCGAGACCGGTGAAGGTCGCCGTCGCCGCGTAGTTGAGGAAGGGGCCGCCGTCATGGCTGAAGCTCACGCGGTGCGCGAACTCGCCCTGGAGGCGTTCGTCGCCGACCGGATAGTCGATGACGCCGGTGCCCTCCCAGACGCCGATCAGCCAGGCGAGGGGCGCGAGGTCTGCGGGAAGGTCGGTGGGCAGCTCAAGCATGCGCTCAGCGCTGGCCGCGGAAGAGGTTGCGCAGCACCACGACCGAGACGAAGGCGATGGCGAGGCTCGCAAGACCCAGGAGGCCGATGAAGAAGAATTCGAGCGCGACGAGATCCATGCGTCCAGCCTACCCCCACCGCGCCCGGTCAGGCGGGGACGAGGGCGGCCAGACCGAATCCGACTGAGATCAACCCTGTGAGCAGGAGCGCCCCGGTGATGCTGCACGCGACGCGGAAGATGAACCCCTGCGTGCTGCCGTACCAGAGCTGCACGGCGAAGGACAGCAGGATGAGTCCGCCGAACGCGACGAGGAGCCAGGAGACCCGCCACTCCTCCGGCACGAACACGCCGACGGCGACCGACGCGAGAAGCGCAGCCCCCCAGACGACGAACACGCCGACGAAGGCGTTGCGCGGCGCGAGTGCGGGTTCCGTCATGGCTCTATTGTCACCCATCCGTCTCGAAGACGTCGTCACCTTCGACGCCCGGTATCATGGCGGCACGGCGAAGTCCGTCGTCCGAGAGGAGAGCGCGTGGCCCAGATCCTGGTGCTGACCAGCGCCCCCGACTCAGAACACGTCCTGCCCGCGCTGGAGCTGCTGAGCCACCGCGTTCGCCAGATCCCCGCCGAGCCGGCCCATCTCGTGAACGCGCCCGAGTACGACATCGTCGTCGTCGACGCCCGCTCCGACCTGGTCGGAGCGAAGTCCCTGTGCCGCCTGCTGCGCGCTGCGGGGCAGGACTCCCCGCTGCTCCTGGTCGTCACGGAGGGCGGCATGAGCGCGGTGTCCGGCGAGTGGGGCGTCGATGATGTGCTGCTGTCGACGGCGGGGCCCGCCGAGACCGACGCCAGGGTGCGGCTGGCGCTCGCCCGCCACGACGAGGTCGCCGAGCCCTCTCGCGTGCAGGCGTCCGGCGTCACGATCGACGAGCAGTCGTACTCCGCCAAGCTGCGCGGCAAGCCGCTCGACCTCACCTACAAGGAGTTCCAGCTCCTGCACTTCCTCGCCACGCACCCCTCGCGCGTGTTCACCCGCGAGCAGCTGCTCAGCGAGGTGTGGGGCTACGACTACTTCGGCGGCACCAGGACGGTCGACGTGCACGTCAGGCGACTGCGGGCCAAGCTCGGCGACCAGGAGCAGATCATCGGCACCGTGCGCAACGTCGGCTACCGGTTCAACGTGTACGACGACGACAGCGTGGTGGCCGCGCGGTAACGGAACCGTTCCGTTCACACGCGCGTCACCTCTCGGTGCTTAGATGTACCCCATGATCGATCCCGCACTCGCCGACGCAGGTCTCGGTGACTCCGAAGACGACGACTTCGATGCCATCGAGTCCCCCGACTCGCTCCTCCCCGACCACCGCTACCTCGACCGCGAGCTGAGCTGGCTCGCGTTCAACCAGCGGGTGCTGGAGCTGGCAGAGGACCCGAGCCTTCCGGAGCTCGAGCGGGCGAACTTCCTGGCGATCTTCGCGAGCAACCTCGACGAGTTCTTCATGGTGCGCATCGCCGGACTCAAGCGCCGCATCATGACGGGTCTCGCCGTGCCCACCAACATCGGCCGCTCGCCCGTCGACGCGCTCGCGGACATCTCGCGCGAGGCGCACGCCCTGCAGCTGCGGCACGCCGAGGCCTGGACGAGCCTGGTCCGTCCTGCTCTCGCCGATGCCGGCATCGAGATCGCCGACTGGGACGAGCTCACCGCCGACGAGCGCGCCGCCCTGTCGGAGTACTTCCAGGCGCAGGTCTTCCCCGTGCTCATGCCGCTGGCCGTCGACCCCGCGCACCCCTTCCCCTACATCTCCGGATTGTCGCTCAACCTCGCGATCCGCATCCGCAACGCACGGACCGGGCGCCAGGAGTTCGCGCGCCTCAAGGTGCCGCCCATGCTCCCCCGCTTCGTCGAGGTGCCGGGGACGAGCGAGATCACACGGTTCATCCGCCTCGAAGAGCTCATCGCGAACCACCTGGGCGACCTGTTCCCCGGCATGGAGGTCCTCGACCACCACGCGTTCCGCCTCACCCGCAACGAGGACATGGTGATCGAGGAGGACGAGAGCGAGAACCTCATCCAGGCCCTCGAGGCCGAGCTCATGCGACGCCGGTTCGGTCCGCCGATCAGGCTCGAGATCACGGACGACATGGATGACGTCACGCTCGAGCTGCTGGTCCGCGAGCTCGACATCACCGACCAGGAGGTGTACCGCCTTCCCGGTTCGCTGGACCTGCGCGGTCTGTTCGGCCTCTCGCGCATCGATCGGCCTGACCTGCGCTACGCGCCCCACCTGCCGACCACGGCCGTCGCGTTCCAGCCCACCGGAAGCAACACGCGCGCCGACATCTTCAAGGCGATCCGCAAGTCCGACGTGCTCGTGCACCACCCGTACGAGTCGTTCACGACCAGCGTCGTCGCGTTCCTGGAGCAGGCGGCCCGCGACCCGCACGTGCTCGCCATCAAGCAGACGCTGTACCGGACCTCGGGCGACAGCCCGATCGTGCAGGCCCTGATCGATGCCGCCGAGGCCGGCAAGCAGGTGCTCGCCCTCGTCGAGGTGAAGGCCCGCTTCGACGAGGCGAACAACATCGTGTGGGCGCGCAAGCTGGAGAAGGCGGGCGTGCACGTCGTCTACGGTCTCGTCGGACTGAAGACGCACTGCAAGCTCGCTCTCGTCATCCGCGAAGAGGACGGCGTCCTGCGTCACTACTCGCACATCGGCACGGGCAACTACAACCCGAAGACCAGCCGCATCTACGAGGACTTCGGACTGTTCACGACGGATCCGCAGGTCGGCAAGGACCTCACGCGCCTGTTCAACGAGCTGAGCGGCTACGCGATCGAGAAGAAGTTCAAGCGTCTGCTCGTCGCTCCCCTCCACCTGCGCAAGGGGCTGCTCCGCCAGATCGACGGCGAGCGCAAGAACGCCGAGGCGGGGAAGCCGGCGCGCATCCGCATCAAGGTCAACTCGATGGTCGACGAAGAGGTCATCGACGCCCTGTACCGTGCGAGCGCGGCCGGCGTGAAGGTCGAGGTCTGGGTGCGCGGCATCTGCAGCCTCCGCACCGATCTGGAAGGCATCAGCGACAACATCACGGTGCGCAGCATCCTCGGCCGCTATCTCGAGCACTCCCGGATCTTCGCCTTCGAGAACGACGGCGACCCCCAGGTGTACATCGGCAGCGCCGACATGATGCACCGCAACCTCGACCGTCGCGTCGAGGCTCTGGTGCGCGTCACCGATCCGCAGCATCTGCAGGAGCTGCTGGCGTTCTTCGACCTCGCCATGGACCCCGGCACGAGCTCGTGGCACCTCGGGGCCGAGGGAGTGTGGCAGCGCCACGCCGAAGACGCCGACGGCAACCCGCTCGTCGACCTGCAGGATATGACCATGGGGTTGATCCAGCGGCGCCGCCGCGCACGGGCGGTTCGATGACGTCTCCGCAGACGAAGTCGTCGCCCACGCGGGCGAAGTGGACGGACAAGGCCGTGTACGCGGCCGGGGCCGTGGTCTGGCGCATCGTCGACGGCAAGCTCCGCATCCTGCTGATCCACCGCGGCAAGTACCGTGACGTGACGCTCCCCAAGGGCAAGGTCGATCCCGGCGAGATGCTCGCCGAGACGGCCGTGCGCGAGGTGCACGAGGAGACCGGCATCCGCGTCTCGCTCGGGGTGCCCGTCGGAGTCAGCCGCTATCACCTCCCCTCGAACAAGCAGAAGGTCGTGCACTACTGGGCGGCCGAGGCGACGGAGGACGCGATCCGCGCCTCGACGTTCGTTCCGAACCGCGAGATCGCCGCGATCGAATGGGTGAGCGTGAAGAAGGCGCGGGCGCGTCTGAGCTACCCGGTGGATCACGAGATCCTCGACTTCTTCTCCACGCTCGTCGACGACGGCGTGCTGCGCACCTTCCCCGTGATCGCGCTGCGGCACGCGAAGGCCCTCTCGCGGTCCGAGTGGGACGAGGCGGATGCCGCTCGGCCGCTCACCGAGCGCGGGCGCCGGCAGGCCGCGTCGATCGTCGGCCCTCTGCGGGCCTTCGGCGTCCGACGCATCGTCACGAGCGACGCGGTCCGCTGCGTCGCCACCGTCGCCCCTCTCGCGAAGGCGCTCGGACGCAAGCCCACCCTCACCGCGAAGATCAGCCAGGACGCCTGGGAGGACGGCTCCGACGATCTCCGCAGCGTGGTCGGCAAGCGCGTGCGCTCGGGCAAGCCCGCCGTCCTGTGCAGCCACGGTCCCGTCCTGCCAGGCCTCCTGACCGAGATCGCCCTGGCGACCGGCACCATCCGCGGCTCCTACGTGAGCAGCGCCGCCGCTCTCGAACCGGCCGCGTTCTCGGTCGTGCACCTCTCGGCATCCAATCCCGGCTCCGGGATCATCGCGATCGAGACGCACATCCCCAAGGTCTGAACCCCGTTCGGATGCCGCGACCCGTCTGGAGGGGAATCCAGAGAGTCGCCCGCCGTTCACCTTCCGTTCACCTGGGCGGGAGAATCTCGTTAACCGCCGCGCTTAGCGTCACTGTGTGCCCTGCACCGGGCCCATTCCCATTCCCGATCGAACGGATCCACAGTGAAGATCTCCCGCATCGCCCGAATCGGCGCCATCGGCGCCGTCGCTGCCCTCGCTCTCGCCGGCTGTGCCGCGAACGAAGGCGGCACCGGCGGCTCCACCGACGCTCCCACGTCCGACGCCCCCGCTCTCTCGGGCTCGCTGGTCGGCTCGGGCTCCTCGGCCCAGCAGGTCGCCATCCAGTCGTGGACCGCTGAGTTCCAGAAGACCAACCCCGACGCCGTGGTCGAGTACGACCCGGCCGGCTCCGGCGCAGGCCGCGAGTCCTTCCAGCAGGGCGCAGTGAACTTCGCCGGCTCCGACCGGGCGTTCAAGACCGACGAGGTCAAGGCCGGCGGCTTCGGCGCCTGCGTCGACGGCTCCGACCTCATCGAGGTCCCCGCGTACGTCTCCCCCATCGCCATCGTCTTCACGCTCGACGGCATCGACTCGCTCGACCTCGACCCCGAGACCATCGCCGGCATCTTCGCCGGAAAGATCACCAAGTGGAACGACCCGGCGATCGCCGCGACCAACAAGGGCGTCGACCTCCCCGACCTGGCGATCTCGCCGGTGCACCGCTCCGACAAGTCGGGCACCACGGGCAACTTCACCGACTACCTCGCCCAGACCGCTCCCGACGCCTGGACCTTCGGCAGCGTCGAGGAGTGGCCGACCGAGCTCGGCGGCGAGTCCGCGGAGAAGACCTCGGGCGTCGCCAACGCCGTCAAGGGCGGCCAGGGCCTCATCGGCTACATCGACTCCTCGCAGGCCGCCGACTTCGCGTCGGTCAGCGTCAAGGTCGGCGACGAGTTCGTCGCGCACTCCGCCGAGGGCGCCGCGATCACCCTCGACGCCTCCAAGGTCGAGGACGGCCGCACCGAGGGCGACCTCGCGTTCGCGATCGACCGCACCACGACCGAGAAGGGCGCCTACCCGGTGCTCCTCGTCAGCTACCTGATCGCCTGCGCCGAGTACGAGGACGAGAACGTCGCCGCCCTGACCAAGGCGTTCTTCACGACCGCCATCAGCGCCGAGGGCCAGGACGCCGCCGCGAAGAACGCCGGCAGCGCCCCGATCTCCGACGACCTGCGCACCAAGGCGCAGGCCGCGATCGACCTCATCAAGTGACCCAGTAGACGGTGTCCGGGGTGCCACGGCATCCCGGACACCGTCTGTCCGCACCCGATACCCGAACATCACCGAGCAGGAAGCAGCTCCCATGACAGCCACGACAGCGGAGGCTCCAGCCCGCATCGTCGCGAAGAAGCGCGCCGGCGACATCTGGTTCTCCGGCACGGCGGTCGCCGCCGGCTCCATGATCATGATCACGCTCGCCGCGGTCGCGATCTTCCTCATCGTGCAGTCCATTCCCGCCTTCACCGCCGACCACGAGACCGCATCACTGCTGACGACCGGCTTCTGGGACTACGTCGGCCCGCTGCTGTTCGGAACCCTCTGGGCCGCGTTCCTCGCGCTGCTCATCGCCGTGCCGCTGTCGCTCGGCGTGGCGCTCTTCATCACCCACTACGCACCGCGCCGCCTCGCGCAGACCATCGGCTATGTTGTCGACCTGCTGGCCGCGGTGCCCTCCGTCGTCTTCGGCCTGTGGGGCATCTTCGTACTCGCCCCCGCGGTGCAGCCGGTCTATGTCTGGCTCAACACCAACCTCGGCTGGATCCCCTTCTTCGGCGGGGTCGTCTCGCCGACGGGCCGCACCATCCTCACCGCCGCGATCGTGCTCGCGGTCATGGTGGTGCCGATCATCACGGCCATCTGCCGCGAGATCTTCCTGCAGACCCCCCGCCTCCATGAGGAGGCGGCGCTCGCCCTCGGCGCCACGCGCTGGGAGATGATCCGCATGGCCGTGCTGCCCTTCGGCCGCTCCGGCATCGTGTCAGGATCGATGCTCGGCCTTGGGCGCGCCCTCGGCGAGACGATGGCCGTTGCCATGGTCCTCTCCGTGAGCAAGGCCGTCACGATCGAGATGCTCACCTCGACGAACCCCTCGACGATCGCCGCGAACATCGCGCTCACCTTCGCCGAGGCCTACAAGACGAACATCAACGTCCTCATCGCGACCGGTCTGATCCTGTTCATCGTGACCTTCGCGGTGAACGCGGTCGCGCGCTGGTTCGTGAACCGCCGCAAGGAATTCTCGGGAGCGAACTGACATGACCGTGATCGCCCCCCAGACGCCTCGCGCGATCCAGACCTCGCGCGCATCGCTCTCCTCCGGCCACCTGCCCCGCTGGACCCCCTGGGCCCTTCTCGGCATCGCGCTCGTCGTCGCCGCCGCACCGTTCGGCGTGATGGCCGCGGCATCCGGGTCCGCCTTCAACATCGCCGGAAGCCTCGTCGTCGGCGCCATCCTCTACCTGATCATCGTCTACGTGACCTCGCGCATCGTCGAGGGGCCGCGCAAGGCGCTGGACCGCTTCGTCACGGGCGTCGTCACCTCCGCGTTCCTCATCGCGATGGTGCCGCTGGTCTCGGTCGGCTGGACCGTGATCTCCAACGGCATCGCGCGCATCGATCCGCTGTTCTTCAACTCCTCGATGCGCGGAGTGCTCGGCGAGGGCGGGGGAGCGCTGCACGCCATCATGGGCACGCTGCTCGTCACGCTCGCCGCCACGATCATCTCCGTGCCGATCGGCCTCATGACGGCCGTCTACCTGGTCGAGTACGGCCGGGGCACGCGGATGTCGAGGATCATCACCTTCCTCGTCGACGTGATGACCGGCATCCCGTCGATCGTCGCCGGTCTGTTCGCCTACGCCGTGTTCGCGCTGATCTTCGGCCCCGGTGTGCGCATGGGCATCATGGGCTCCGTGGCGCTGTCGGTGCTCATGATCCCGGTCGTCGTGCGCTCCACCGAGGAGATGCTGCGTCTGGTGCCGAACGACCTGCGCGAGGCGTCGTACGCGCTGGGCGTGCCGAAGTGGCTCACGATCGTCAAAGTCGTGCTTCCCACCTCGATCGCCGGCATCACGACGGGCGTCATGCTCGCCATCTCGCGCGTCATCGGCGAGACCGCTCCGCTGCTGCTCACCGCCGGATTCACCGACGCGATGAACTACAACCTCTTCGGCGGACGGATGCAGACGCTGCCGGTGTTCATCTACTCGCAGTACGCGTACCAGGGCATCCCCGCCGAGGCCTACGTGGACCGCGCCTGGGCCGCCGCCCTCACACTGATCGTCATCGTCATGGTGCTGAACCTGGTCGCGCGCATCGTCGCGAAGGTGTTCGCCCCGAAGACCGGCCGCTGAGCCACAACCCGAAGGAACCTCACGTGTCCAAGAGCATCGAAGTCAACGACCTCAACGTCTACTACGGCGACTTCCTCGCCGTAGAGGGCGTCTCTCTCGACATCGAGCCGCGCAGCGTCACCGCGTTCATCGGCCCCTCGGGCTGCGGCAAGTCGACCTTCCTCCGCACGCTGAACCGCATGCACGAGGTCATCCCCGGCGCTCGCGTCGAGGGCCAGGTGCTCCTCGACGGAGACGACCTGTACGGCGCGACCGTCGACCCGGTGACCGTCCGCCGCCAGGTGGGCATGGTCTTCCAGCGCCCGAACCCGTTCCCCACCATGTCGATCCGCGAGAACGTGCTGGCCGGCGTCAAGCTCAACAACAAGCGCATCTCGAAGTCCGACGCCGACGCACTGGTGGAGAAGTCGCTGCAGGGCGCGAACCTGTGGAACGAGGTCAAGGACCGTCTCGACAAGCCGGGCTCCGGCCTCTCGGGCGGCCAGCAGCAGCGTCTGTGCATCGCGCGGGCCATCGCGGTCTCCCCCGACGTGCTCCTGATGGACGAGCCCTGCTCGGCCCTCGACCCGATCTCGACCTACGCGATCGAGGAGCTGATCGGCGAGCTCAAGACCGAGTACACGATCGTCATCGTGACGCACAACATGCAGCAGGCATCCCGCGTCTCCGACAAGACGGCCTTCTTCAACATCGCCGGCACCGGCAAGCCCGGCAAGCTCATCGAGTACGACAACACCACGAGCATCTTCACGACCCCGTCCGTCCAGGCCACCGAGGACTACGTCTCCGGCCGCTTCGGATAAGCCCCGACCGCTCCGGCTCGGTCCTCCGTCTCGGGGGGGGGCAGCTTCGGAGTCCGGATGAGAAACGCCGTGCGATCGTGAGATCTGCACGGCGTTTCTTCGTTCCGCTCCGAAGCTGTGCCCGGACACGGGTCCGAAGCTGTGCCCGCGCCTGAGCTCCGAAGCTGTGCTCGTTAGTGGACTCCGAAGCTTGTGTCTGGGCCAGGGATCCACCTCTCCTCCACAGGTTCGAGAGTCTCGGATTTCGTCCACCGATCGTGCGTTGGCGGTTCGGACCAGCCACCCGCCGATCCCATTCTGTAGGGGTGTGCAGTACGACATCGATTGACATCTGGACCTGGAGTGAACTCCGAAGGTCGCAGTCCCGCCGAGAGATCGAGCGACGCGTGCGCGTTGGGGATCTCCGCCGACTCCGACGCGGAGTGTATGCGGCGCCCACGGCATGCGCCCCGGCCGCGGAAGCCGCAGAGCATGGCGGATCGCTCGGATGCGAGACCGCGGCGCGACACCTGGGAATATGGGTGCTCGATGACGTGGACGTACATGTATGGATGCGTCCTGACAGACACCACCACGGCATCTCCTCGCGGAGGTGCACCTGCATCCGTCACTGGGATCGCGGTCCGTCCCCCGAGACCTTCGCCCTGCCCGCTGTTCCCCGCGTACTTCTTCAGATCTACCGCTGCAGGGGTGCGGAGGCCTTCTTCGTGTCGCTCGAATCGGCACGACGACTCGGCCTGATGACGAACGAGGAGTTGCGCTGGCTGCGACGAGTGATCGATCGCGCGGGCAAGGATCTCATCGACTTCTCTCGAGCGGACGCCGACAGCGGGCTCGAATCGCTCGTCAGGCTGCGTATCCGCAAGTACGGGTGGAGCGTCCGCACGCAGGCCTACGTCGTCGGAACGGGCCGCGTGGATCTTCTGATCGACGGATGGCTGATCATCGAGACGGACGGAAGAGCCAACCATGACTCGACGTCGCATCGGCACCAGGATCTCACGCGCGATGCCTCCTCTGCTCTCTGGGGGCACGTCTCCTTGCGCTTCGACTACGCGATGGTGCTGTACGACTGGGACCTCGTCGAACGGTCGATCGTGTCCACCATGACGCTCCGCCCCTGATCCGATCCCGCCTCCTCTCCCGACGTGTCAGGGCACAGCTTCGGATAAGACGAGACGACACGCCGTCTGGGACCCCTAAACGGCGGCATGTCGCACTGCCGCTCCGAAGCTGTGCCCGGAATCGGCACACCCGCTCCCCCGGGATCAGCCCCCGGGGTCAGCCCAGACTTCCCCGGGGTCAGTCGCGGGGAGACAGGAGGTATGCGTTCAGCTCGGCCGTGAGGGCGGCGTCGACGGGCAGCTCCACCCCGTCGACCGCGGTGATCGGAGCGGCGAGACGGACGCTCGAGACGAGCCAGGCGGCATCCGCCGTGGCGAGGTCGGATGCCGGGATCTCGGCGTACCCGGCCTCGAAACCGCGGGCCGCGAGGTGGTCGTAGACGCTGAGCTGCGTCGTCCCGTGCAGGATGCCGCCGTTCGGCGCCGGCGTGACGAAGCGGTCCCCGAAACGGAGGATGAGCGAGGCGGTCGGCGCCTCCAGGATGAATCCGTCGCTGGAGAGGAAGACCGCGTCATCCGCTCCCCGACGGTGCGCCTCTCGCAGCGCCGCCATGTTGACCGCGTACGAGAGGGTCTTGGCGCCCAGCAGCAGCCACGGCGCACGCTCGGCGACGTGCAGGTCGTACCCGCGGTCGAGCGTCACGACGCGGATGCCGTGCACGCGCGCGGCCGAGAAGTCCGCCGCGGGCGCCGCCGTCACCCAGGCCGTCGGCGTGGGGCCGTGCTCGACGCCGCGACTGAGGATGAGCTTGATCACGGCCTCCCCCTCGCCGCACTCCGCCGCCGCGACCGCGACCGCCTGCCGCCACTGCTCCTGATGGGGCGCCGGGAGGTCGCACAGCCGCGCGGAGTGCGCGAGGCGCTCCAGGTGCGGCACGACCTCCTGCGCGTGCCCGTCGACCACGCCGATCGATTCGAACACGCCGTCTCCGCGCTGGGTGCTGAGCTCGCCCACGCTGAGCGCGGGGGCCGCGGCATCCACCATCGTGAAGGTGTCTGCGAAATCGGCGCGCTCCTCGGATGCGGCGACGGGATCGATCATGAGTGCGAAGCGCCGGGTCATGATCCGAGCCTAGAGGTCGGGAATAGCGGAGGCGAGATCGCGTTACACTTGATCGGCCGGGCCGCATAACCCCGGGCTCCAATTTTTGCCGCTGCGAGCGGCCTTCCGCCGAGAGGCGTTCTTGCGGCCCGGTCTTCTCATACCCGGTTCCATCGGGCCTCCGCCGCCCTGGCGCCTCCGGTCAGGCCAGCGCGTCCATCCGCCACAGCACCGCGGCCGCGGACAGGTCCTGCCCGTAGGCGCTCAATCTCAGCGCCCTCGTGGTGAGCTCGCTCGTCCTCGCCGGTTCCGTCGCCTCGTAGTCGTCGGCCAGGTGCGTCGCGCCCGAGGCCTGCACGCGGCAGAACGCCGCCGCCCTGTCGAGCGCGACCGCGAAGTCGCCCCGGAAGGCGCCGCGCAGGATGGTGTCGATCAAGGCGACGAGCTCGTCGGGGTTCGCCGGGACCGGCGCTCCAGCGATGACCGCGTCAGCCGACGCGAGCTCGACGCGTCCGCGCTCGTAGAGCAGCGCCGCCGTCTGCGGGTCGCCGTGGATCGCCAGCTGCAGCACGTAGAGCCGCCACAGCGCGCCCGGGAGCGTGCGGGAGGGGGCTTTCGACCACAGCTCCGCGATCTCGTCGATGCCGTGCTCGGCGGTGAAGGCGACGAGACGCTCGGCGCTGACGCCGCTCTCGTCGGCACGCACCCTGGTGAGCAGGGCGGATGCCGTCGCGTGCGCGACCCGCGTCTCCTCGGCGGGGTCGTGGGAGCCGACGATGTTGTCGAAGGCGCTGGTGGGGCGGCGCACAGGGCGATGGTGCTGCTCGGGCATCCCTCCAGGGTACGCGCGTCGGGCGGCGTTCAGGCGGTGGGGATGACGATCACCGGGTCTGAGGTCGGGATGCCGGTGGGTGATCCTCCCGACTGCTCGACCGTCACGGCGATCGCGTCGCCCGCTTTCATCTCACCGCGCAGCTCCGCGGTGGCCTTCCCGTCGTTCACGGAGAAGGTGCCCGCCGACACCGCCGTGTCCCCGCGCACGAACCACAGCTCGTACGTCTGCCCGTCGGCCGGAGCGGCGATGCCCTCCGTGACGAGCACGGCCCTGCCCAGGGATGCCGACCAGTGCGCCGTGGCGCTGCCGCCCGTTGCCACGGGCACCTCCGCCTGCTGCGCATCGCCTGATGCCTCGATCTGCTCCAGGGCGACGACGGCCGCCGGACGGTTCAGATAGGAGCTCAGAGCGGTCGCGCCCATGCCGATGCCGACCAGCAGCACGAGGCATGCGGCGAGCGCGAAGAGGATTCGCAGTCCGCGACGACGTTCACGGGGAGCCGGCTGGGGGTCACCCGCGGGCGTGTCCTGCGGGTGAGCCGCAGAAGAGTGCGGGCGGCTCGCGGCATCACGTCCGCCGTCATCGGTCCTGTCACGGGTCTCGGCGGCCGGGGTCGGAGCAGGTGGAGCCGACGCCGTCTCCCGGTCACCCTGCGGCGCGTCCGCGATGGCGGAGAGGAGAGCCGAGCGGATGTCCGCCGGAGGCGTCACCGGAGGGACGGGCAGCGCGAGCGCGGCAGCGGCCTCGGCATCCGCTCGGGCGATCCGCCGCCATTCGGGGTGCACGGCCAGGGCGGTGCGGAACCGTCGCTCGTCATCGGGAGACAGCGCGTGCAGCGCCGCCGCCGCGGAGAGCTCTGCGAACTCCTGCTCGTTCATGCCGTCACCCCCATCGCGCTGCGGAGACGCATGAGCCCGTCTCGCATCCGTGTCTTGATCGTCCCCAGCGGTGCTCCCACGAGCACCGCGATCTCGTTCTGACTGTATCCGCCGTAGTAGGCGAGGACGAGAGCCTCCCGCTGCGCCTCGGGTAGCCCCGAGAGCGCATCGACGACCTTCTCTCCCTCGATGCCCAGTTCGACCTGCTCGGCGACGCTGTCGTGCGCCACCCCGATGTCCCTGAGCCCCGCCCGCACATCGCGATCGGCACTGGACTGGGATGCACGCACCCTGTCCACCGCTCGACGATGGGCGATCGTCATCACCCAGGTCCGTCCCTGCCCTTTGTTCGGAGCGAAGCGGTCGGCGGATTGCCAGATCTCCAGGAACACCTCCTGGAGCACCTCCTCGCTCTGCGAGCGGTTGACGAGCACGCGGAGGATGAGACCGAACACGCGGGGCGACAGCGTGTCGTAGAGCGCGGCGAACGCCGCCTGGTCGCCGTCGGCGATGCGCCCGAGGAGATCGGCGACGGCATCCCGCGCCGTTCCGTCCTCGGGTACGTCCACCCCGTCGATGACCATCTCCACCAGCATGCCGCATCTCCTCTCGATCTCGTGCAGACCTCACCCGAAGGTGAAGGAATAGACCTGCACTCCGGTGGGCACCTCGAGGGTGAACGACCCCTGGGCGACGGCATCCGCCTTCTCCAGGGCGTAGGAGCGTGGAGTGCCGTCGATGCGGATGCGCTGCTCGTTGCCCTTGTCGTCGCGCACGACGACCTCGCCAGAGCCGGCGACGACCATGCGCACCTCGGCGGCGTGATAGTTCAGGCGGATGCTGCCGGAACCGCCGGACGGCGTCGCGTACTGCGTCTCGACTGTCCAGCCTCCGCCGAGAGCGAAGCTGTCGTCCGGCTGCTTGTCGGGGAGCGCGAAGTCGCGGGTGCCGGAGCGGTACTCCGTGCCGCCGCCGTAGTTCACGTCCTTCGAGGAGCCGAGGAACGTCTCCCGCGTCGTCGAGCCGACGTCGGGCGTCTCATCGACGACATCCGTCGCCGCGGGCAGCTGGACAGCGGGATCGGCGTCCTTCAGCAGCTCCCGGATGAGCTTCTCGGTCGCGGCGTAGTTGCCCTCGCCGAAGGAGATGTGGCGGACGGTCCCCTGCGCATCGATGAGGTAGTGCGCCGGCCAGTACCGGTTGCGGTAGTTCGTCCACGTCGCGAGGTTGTTGTCCAGGGCGACCGGGTAGTCGATGCCGAAGTCGGCGACTCCCGCGGCGACGTTGCCCGGATCCTTCTCGAACGCGTACTCCGGGGAGTGGATGCCGATGACCTCGAGCCCCAGGTCGCGGTACGCGGCATCCCAGGCGACGACGTGCGGGAGCGAGCGCTGGCAGTTGATGCAGGAGTACGCCCAGAAGTCGATCAGCACGACCTTGCCGCGGAGGCTCTTCAGATCCACGGCCTCGCCCCCAGGGGTGTTGAGCCACTGCTGGATCCCCTTGATCGAGGGCGCCGTGCCGCAGGATTCGAGTTCGGCGGCGCCGTTCGTGCACTTGTCGAGGTCCTTGTTCTCGTCGTTCACGAGGCCGCCGAGGTCGAGGGCATCCGACACCTGATCCGAATCGGCCAGCCCCTGCTGCAGAGATGACGTGTAGTCGGGCAGAAGGCGCTGCAGCGCCTGCGGGACGTTGAAGACCAGCCCCACGGCGAGCGCGATCATCGCGATCCCCGCGGCGATGCGCAGGCCGCGCTCGCGGGTGCGGAAGGCGCGGATGCGCTCGATGACGCCCCTTCCGGCCAGGGCGAACACCAGGAGCGGCACCGCGACGCCGATCGCGAAGGACACGGTGAGCAGGATCGTCCCGATTCCGATGCGGCCTGTGGAGCCGGCCACGATGATGGCGGCGAGCACGGGGCCAGCGCACGGCACGAACACGGCGCCGAGGGCGAGGCCGACGCCGAAGCCGCTGCCCCGGTTCTTGACCTCCCGCTGGCCGAAGCGCTGGAAGGGGCGCTCGAGGATCCGCTCGAACCTCGGCACGAGGAGGCCGACGCCGATGATGACCAGCACGGCGATGCCGACCCAGCGGATGATGTCCTGCGGGAGGTTCAGCAGCCCGAGCAGGAGCGATCCCCCGAGGGTGACGAGCGTGAAGCTCAGCACCAGGCCCGCGATCACCAGGTACGGCCGGCTGCGCTTCGCCGGCACGACCTCACCGTCGAACTTCGCCGACTGCGCTCCCCCCGTGAGGAAGATGACCGGGAGCACGGGCAGGATGCACGGTGAGATTCCGGTGATGAGCCCGCCGAGCAGGCCGATGATGATCAGGTCCATGAGGTCCTCGCTTCTGTCGCCCTCTGTTCGCTCTCGACCCCCGTTTCGGATTGGACGGAACTTTCTCCCATCCGATCGGCGAGGGGCTCCGAACAGATGTCGACGCCACGGACGGACCGTGGCCCAGTTCTGAAGGAGCTCGAGATGTTCAGCACCAAGAAGAAGGTCACCGCAGCAGTCACCCTCACGCTGGCGAGCGCATTCCTGCTCTCCGCCTGCACCATGGGCAGCACCCCGGCCGAGGAGACGACGAAGCCGTCGGCGCCGGAGTCCTCTGAGTCGTCGGCGCCCGAGACGATGGACCCGGCGGCGAACCTCGTCGGCCCCGGATGCGCGGCATACGCGGACGCGGTTCCGTCAGGAGCCGGATCCATCCAGGGGATGTCTCAGGACCCGGTGGCGGTCGCCGCATCGAACAACCCGATGCTGAAGACGCTCGTCGCCGCGGTGAGCGGTCAGCTCAACCCGGACGTGAACCTCGTCGACACCCTCAACGGCAGCGAGTTCACCGTCTTCGCCCCGGTGGATGATGCGTTCGCGAAGATCGACGCGGCGACGATCGACGGACTCAAGACCGACAGCGCGACGCTGTCGTCGATCCTCACCTACCACGTGGTCCCCGGTCAGATCGAGCCGTCCGACATCGACGGCACGCACAAGACCGTCCAGGGCGCCGACCTCACCGTGACCGGCAGCGGAGACGACCTCATGGTCAACGACGCGAAGGTCATCTGCGGCGGCGTGCAGACCGCGAACGCCACGGTGTACCTGATCGACTCCGTGCTGATGCCCCCGGCCCAGTAAGGCGCGGGACGCCGAGCGGGGGATCTCGGCGCCTCTCGTCCCTCGGGGGAGGACGACGAGAGGAAAGAAGGGCCGCCGGTGCGGGGAGTCGCCGGCGGCCCTTTTCGCGCACACTAGACTGAGAGGACACGGGCCTCTAGCTCAGTTGGCAGAGCATCGGACTTCAACAGAATAGGAGCGCCCTGGGGGAAACTCCGGGGATGACACCACTCAAAGTCGGGGAACCCTTCCTGGGAGACCAGA
Organism: Microbacterium sp. NPDC012755; assembly: GCF_042901325.1. Taxonomy (NCBI): domain Bacteria; kingdom Bacillati; phylum Actinomycetota; class Actinomycetes; order Micrococcales; family Microbacteriaceae; genus Microbacterium; species Microbacterium sp. NPDC012755. Next base: position 93,577 of record NZ_JBIBCT010000001.1, read on the forward strand.
TGGCAATCCCGAGCCAAGCCGGACGCGAGTCCGGAAGGTGTAGAGACTGGACGGGTGGCACCTACAGCGAGAGCCAAGGTGAAGGGACAGTCCAGACCACGAACGCCCTGCGGGGCGGCGGCGAAAGCCGAAGTGGCAAGTTAATCCGCGGGTCGAGGGTTCGAGCCCCTCGGGGCCCACCGTGAATGCAGAACGTCGCACGTCCGCGCTAGCGTCCTCCCATGAAGCGTTGTGGGACGCGCGGTGCGAGCAAGCCGCTCGCCCAATTCAATCGCAAGAGATCCCGCGCCGACGATCACCAAGAGGTCTGCCGGCTGTGCAACAGAGAGTCTTCTCGTCGCTATTACCAGCAGAATCGCGACCACCACATCAAGGTCATCCGCGCGCGTACGAAAGCGCGACAGGCAGAGAGCATCTCGTTCGTCGCCGAGTACCTCTCGGCGAATCCGTGCGTCGACTGCGGTGAATCGGACCTCCGCGTCCTCGATTTCGACCATCGCCCCGGGTCGGCGAAACGCGGAGAGGTGATGCGACTCGTTCGCAACGGTCATAGCCTCGCAGTGGTCGCCACCGAGATGGGGAAGTGCGACGTGCGACGCCGGAACTGCCACGCGATCGTCACCTACGATCGGCTCGGCCCGAACTGGCGATCGGCGGCCATGACACACGATCACGCCCCACGATCCGCACCTGAGCCCGAAGCGACGGGCGACTAGTCTCCTCCGCGTGCGCGATGGCGGCGCACGGCGGCGCGATTCGCGCATCGCACCGAGCAGAATCGCTGGCGCCCGTTGCGGGTCACGTCGACCACGACGTTCGTGCAGGGCTCGGCCTCGCAGCGGAGCAGACGCGTCATGCCCCGGGTAGACAGGTGCAGGGCCGTGCCCACGGAGATCACCGCCCTCAGGACGAACGCGAGCCGCTGGCCGTCGTCTCGGTAGTGCAGGTGCCAGCCCTCGTCGTGATGATCCGTGAGCCGCGGATAGGCGGCCGCCGTCGCCATCTGCGCGTTCAGCAGCTCGGCTCGTGGCCGCCCGGGCTCGGCGTCGACGACGCGCAGCCACTCGTCGATCACCCCGCGGGTCAGCTCGTGGTCGTCGGGTTCGTCGGGGAAGTCCATCGTCATCCCGAACTCCCGCGTGCGCGCCTCGATTCCAGCGCGGTCGGCCGGCCAGTCGTTGGCGAGGGATGCCGCCAGGAGGACCGCGTACTCTCCGTAAGGGTTGAGATGCATAAGGCCATTACATCACGCTGGATGCATGACCTCCCTGCACACACTTCCGATCCCCCGCCAGACCGCCCCCGTTCACGAGCACGCCTGGCTCGTCGACTCGCGGCATCCGACCAGCGAGGGCCTCGTGCTCTACGTCCGCTGCGACGGGTGCGGCGTCCGTCGCGTCGACGTGCAGGCGCATCCGCAGACGCCGCCGGTCGCGCTCAGTCGCGCTCTCAGGCCGTGAGCTCGGCGAGCGTACGCACGGTGCGGAGGTTCCGCGCCGTGCCGGCCACCCCGAGCGCACGGTCGAGGACGGCCTTGGTGAGCTTGGTGTTCTGCACACCGCCCTCGTCGTAGTCGATCCAGAGGTCCCGGCCGATCAGCGCGATCCGCTCCCCCGCGACGAGCCGCTCCGTCAGAGCGTCGACGGCGCCCTCGGCCGGCTCCGACTCCAGGAACATCGCGTGCAGCATCTTGTCCTGCGCCGCATCCGGAAACGGGTTCTCCGCGAGCGCGGCCTCGAGCTCGGCGTGACTACGGGCGATCACCGGAGTGTCGACCCCGAACGCCTCCGCGATCAGCGCCCGCACCTCCGCACACGCCGCACCGAGGTCGGCGGGCGCGTCGCACAGGATGTTGCCGCTCGCGATGTACGTGGAGACGTTCGTCAGAGCCGTTCGCGCGCCCAGCAGCTCACGAAGCTCGGCCATGGGCACCCTGTTGCGCCCGCTGACGTTCACCGCGCGCAGGAGCAGTGCGCAACGCTCCGCGGTCACGCCTCCGCGCTCTCGATGAGCACGGCGCCGGCGTGCGCGAGCTCGGCGAGAGCTGCGGCACTGGGCTCCGGAGCGACCCCTGCGACGAGATCGGTGAGGATCCGCACCTGGACGCCGTGTGCGATCGCGTCCAGGGCCGACGCGCGCACGCAGTGGTCCGTGGCGATGCCCACGACGTCCGCACTCAGCACGCCGAACTCCGTCAGCACCGCGGACACCGTCTCACCGGCATCCGTCGTCCCTTCGAACATCGAGTACGCGGGCCGCCCCTGCCCCTTCCGGACGTGATGCGTGACGGCATCCGTCGTCAGCAGCGGGTCGTAGGCCGCACCGTCGGTGTCGGCGATGCAGTGCACCGGCCACGTGTCGACGAAGTCGGGCTGATCGGAGAAGTGCCCGCCGTTGTCGCCCTCGGCGTCGTGCCAGTCGCGCGACGCGACGATGACACGGTAGTCGGCGGCGCGCTCGGTCAGGAACGCGGAGATCGCGGATGCCACGGCATCCCCGCCCTCGACGGCCAGCGCACCGCCCTCGGTGAAGTCGTTCTGCACATCGACGATGAGAAGCGCTCTGCTCATGATTCCGAGGGTACGCGCTCGGGAAACCAAAAGGCCCCGTGATCTTCATCACGGGGCCTGCTGGAGCCGCTTGTCAGAATCGAACTGACGACCTTTTCATTACGAGTGAAATGCTCTGCCGACTGAGCTAAAGCGGCGCGGTCTCCGATATTACCTGTTTCGGAGCGCGCTCGCGAATCGAGCCGGCATCACTCGCAGCGCAGGCCGTTCTCGGGCACCGTGTCGTCCAGGAAGAAGGCCTCGACGGCCTTGTCCACGCACGTGTTGCCCTTGTTGTAGCCGGTGTGACCCTCCCCGACGCGGGTGATCAGCACGCCCTCGTCGAGCTGCTTCGCGAGCGACTCCGACCACTCGTACGGCGTCGCCGGGTCGTTGGTGGTGCCGACGACGAGGATCGGCCCCGCACCCTTGGCGTGGATCTCCCCACGCGTGCCGGTCGGCGGGTACGGCCAGACCGAACAGGAGTCGGGGCCGTCCCAGTACTTGGCGATGGTCGGCGCGCCCTCGGCGATCTTCGCCGTCGACGCGGCCTCGGCCGCGGGGTCGTCCTCCACCGGATAGTCCATGCAGTTGTACGCGCGGAACGCCTCGCTGGAGTTGTCGGCGTATGTGCCGTTCTCACGGCCGTTGTAGAAGTCCGCGAGCTGGAACGCGATCGACGGGTCGCCCTGCAGCGCTCCGCTCAGCGCATCGGTGAGGTAGCTCCAGCTGTCTTCCGAGTACAGCGCAGCGATGATTCCCGTCATCAGCGCATCCGCACCCATCCGCCGACCGTCGCCGTTCTTCAGCGGCGAGGCGTCGACGCTCGCGAGCAGCGCTCCGAGATCGGTCATGGCCTCATCGACCGAGCCGTTGAAGGGGCACTTCCCCGAGTCGAGGCAGCTCTTCATGTACGCACGCAGCGCGGACTCGAAGCCGATGGCCTGCGTCGCGCTCACCTCGAGTCCGGAGACGGCGGGGTCGATGGCCCCGTCGAGGACGAGTCGGCCGGCGCGCTCCGGGTACAGCTCGGCGTAGGTCGCGCCGAGGAACGTCCCGTAGGAGTAGCCGAGGTAGTTCAGCTTCTTGTCGCCGAGGACGCCGCGGATCAGGTCCATGTCGCGCGCCGCGTTGATGGTCGTGATGAACGGCAGGATGCCGTTGCTGTTCGCCTCGCACGCTTCGGCGAACTTCTTGTGGGCGGCGAGGAGCTCGGTCTCCCACTCGGCGGTTCCGCGGGGAGCCGCGGGGATGGAGTACAGGTAGTCGTCCATGCCCGCCGCGTCGAAGCAGGTCACCGCGGTCGACCGGCCGACGCCGCGCGGATCGAAGCCGATCACGTCGTAGTTCGTGATCAGGTCGGCGCCGACGGCGTAGTCGAGGCTGTTCTGGATGAGGTCGACACCGCTCGCGCCGGGACCGCCGGGGTTCGTGAGCAGCGAGCCCTTCGCCGTGCCCGACGCCTGGTGGCGGATCACCGACAGCGTGATCTCGCCGTCGCCGGGGTTCTCCCAGTCGAGCGGCGCCGTGACGTCGGTGCAGTCGAAGCCCGTGCCGCATTCGGTCCAGGTCAGGGTCTGCCCGTAGAAGCGCAGCAGGTTCTCGGCCACGCCCTCGGTGTCGGGAGCGTTGGTCGCCGACGGCTTCGACGACGCCTGCTCGGGGATCATCGAGTACAGGCAGCCGGACAGCATGACGGATGCCGCGGCGAGCCCAGCGACCACCATCGCGGCGCGTCGGAAACGGGAAGTCGGTCTGTTGTTCACGGTGTCCTCCCGCTCGTGACGGTCACGAGCAAGCTCTCCAGGGCGAGCAGCGGTGCGACGTTGCGCTCCAGCGACTGGCGTGTCTCGGCAAGGTGGTCAAGTACGACCAGAGTACGTGTCTCCGGCCAGGCATCCGCGAGCGCGCTCAGCTCGGCGCGCAGTTCGCGGTTGATGAGGTCGTCGCCGCGACCGAACTGCAGCATCACGACATCGCGGAACATCGACTGCAGATCGGTGAGCACACGGTCGATGCCGTCGCGCAGGCTGCGCGTCGCCCTCTTCTTCTGATCGTCTTCGAGCGCGGACAGCTGCGAGCGCAGCGCCGGCGGCACGGCCTGCCCCTCGGCGATGCCCACGGTACGCAGCAGTGAGGCGCGCTCCGCGGCGTCGCGCTCGGCCGTGAGGGTCTTCGCGTCTTCCGTGGCCGCCTGGATGATGCGCCCGGCGACCTCCACGGCGTCGCCGACCCCGCGGACGCCGAGCACCGAGCGCAGCGTCTCGTCGCGACGACGTCGAGCGGCGTCGTCTGTGGCGAGGCGCTGAGCCATGCCGATGTGACGCTGCGCGTGACGGGCGGACTGCTCGGCGACGGCCGCGTCGGCGCCCGTGCGCAGACTGATCAGCCGTGCGACGTCGGCGACGTCGGGTTCGCGCAGCCGCAGCGAGCGGACCCGCGATCGGATCGTGGGCAGCAGATCGGCCTCGCTCGGAGCGCACAGGATCCACACGGTCTGCTCCGGCGGCTCTTCGAGGGCCTTCAGCAGCACGTTCGAGGTGCGCTCGACCATGCGATCGGCATCCTCGACGACGATCACGCGGTACCGCCCGGCCGAGGGCGCGAAGTAGGAGCGCTCGACGAGTGCGCGCGCCTCGGCGATGGTGATGATGACCTTGTCGGTGCGCAGGGCGGTCACGTCGGGATGGGTGCCCGCCAGCACCTGCCGCATGGACGACTCGTCTTCGGGGGTGTCGGCCACGAGCGCCGCGGCGAACGCGTGGGCGAGGGTGGACCTCCCCGAACCCGGGGGGCCCGTGATCAGCCACGCGTGCGACAGCGCAGCAGGGTCGGATGCGGCGCCACGGAGCGTCTCGACGGCGGCATCCTGCCCCCACACATCGCCCCACGGGAACTCGGCGGCGACGGTCTGGGGCATGTACTCAGCGTAACCTGCGGCGCCGACACCGACTCCCTGGAGGCAGGCCTCAGCCGAGGAGCGACTCCACGCGGACGCGGATCGCCGCGGCGATCTCGTCAGCGGATGCCGCGGCGTCGAGCACCAGGAACCGCTCGGGCTCGGCGTCGGCCAGGCGGAGGTACGCGTCGCGCACGCGGGAGTGGAACTCGGTCTTCTCCGCCTCGAGCCGGTCGAACGGCTTGTCGTCCGAGTCGAGCCGCTCTCGCGCGGCCTCCGGATCGAGGTCGAGCAGCACGGTCAGATCGGGAAGCGCCCCCTCGGTGGCCCACAGGGACAGCTCGCGGATCTCGTCGCCGTCCAGCACGCGCCCTGCACCCTGATACGCGACGGACGAGTCGAGGTAGCGGTCCTGCAGGACGACCTCTCCGCGGTCGAGCGCCGGGCGCACGACCGTCGCGACATGATGTGCCCGATCCGCGGCGTACAGCAGCGCTTCGGCCCGAGGGGCGATGTCTCCGCGGTGGTGCAGCACGATGTTGCGGATCAGCTCGCCCACCTCGGAGCCGCCGGGCTCCCTGGTGCGCAGCACCCCATGCCCGGCATCCGTCAGCCAACCCGCGAGCAGGTTCGCCTGCGTGGTCTTGCCCGAGCCGTCTCCGCCTTCGAGAGTGATCCAGACCCCGCGACCTGCGGTCACGAGCCCGCCTTCTTCGCGGCGTTGGCGGCGCGCGTCGCCGCGGCCTTCTTCGCCGCAGCCGAGCGAGCGGCTGCCTTCTCGGCATCCGTCGGCGCCTTCTTGGCCGCCGCCTTCTTCGCTGGCGCCTTCTTGGCGGGGGCCTTCTTCGCCGGGGCCTTCTTCGCGGCAGCGCCGCGCTTCGGGGCCGGACCCTTCGCACGCTTGTCGGCGAGCATCTGGACGGCGATCTCGAACGTGATGTCCTCGACCTTCTGTCCGCGCGGGATCGTGACGTTCGTCTCCCCGTCAGTGACGTAGGCCCCGAAGCGTCCGTCGCGGATGCGGATCGGCTTGCCGCTGACGGGGTCGGCGTCGAACTCTGCGAGCGCGCTCGATGCACGACGCGCGCCGGCGCCGTACTTCGGCTGCGCGTAGATCGCGAGCGCCTGGTCCAGCGTGACGTCGAAGATCTGCGATTCGCTCTCGAGGGAGCGCGAATCGGCGCCCTTCTTGAGGTAGGGACCGTACCGGCCGTTCTGCGCCGTGATCTCGTCGCCGGACTCGGGGTCGACGCCGACGACGCGCGGCAGGCTCAGCAGCTGGAGTGCGGTGTCGAGATCGATCGTGTCCACGGACATCGAGCGGAACAGCGAGCCGGTGCGCGGCTTGGGGGCCGTGTCCTTCTTGGCGCTCTTGCCGCGGGTGGGCTTCGGCGCCTCGACGACCTCGCCGGTCGACGCGTCGACTCCGGCATCGTCGGACACCGGGTCGTTCTCCTGCACGTAGGGGCCGAATCGTCCGTCCTTGACGACGATGATCTTGCCGTTCTCCGGGTTCTCGCCGAGCACGCGGTCGCCGGCGACGGGGGCCTCGATGAGCTCCTGGGCCTTGGCCGCGGTGAGCTCGTCCGGCGCCAGATCCTCCGGGACGTTCACGATTCGCGGCTTCTCGTCGGGCGCCTCCGGGTTCGCGACCTCCAGGTAGGGGCCGTACTTCCCGAAGCGCAGGGTCGCCGTGTCCGTGATGCGCGTGGAGTTGAGCGCGCGCGCATCGATCTCGCCGAGGTTGTCGACGACCTGACGCAGCCCCACCTGCGACTCCGTACCGAAGTAGAAGGACTTCAGCCACTCGACGCGCTTCTGCTCGCCCCTGGCGATCGCGTCGAGGTCGTCTTCCAGAGCCGCGGTGAAGTCGTAGTCGATGAGGTCGGCGAAGTGCTCCTCGAGCAGACGCACGACGCTGAACGCGAGCCAGGTCGGAACGAGAGCCTGTCCGCGCTTGGTCGCGTAGCCGCGATCGATCACGGTGCCGATGATGCTGGCGAACGTGGACGGACGGCCGATGCCGTGCTCCTCCAGCGCCTTGACCAGCGACGCCTCGGTATAGCGCGGCTTCGGGGTGGTGCGGTGGCCCTTGGCCTCGGCGTCCGTCATCCGCAGCTCATCGCCGACGGCGACCGCCGGCAGGGACTGGTCGTCGGCCGCGTCGCTGTCGCTGCGCTTCTCGTCGCGCCCCTCCTCGTACGCCTCCAGGAAGCCCTTGAAGGTGTAGACAGTACCGGATGCCGTGAACTCGGCCTTCTGCCCTGCGGCGTCGACGACGATCGTGACGGTCGTGGTCTCGTACTTCGCGTCGGACATCTGGCTGGCGACGGTGCGCTTCCAGATGAGGTCGTAGAGGCGCTGCTCTTCACGGTCGAGCTGTGAGGAGACCGAGGCCGGAGTGCGGAAGGTCTCGCCCGAGGGGCGGATCGCTTCGTGCGCCTCCTGGGCGTTCTTGCTCTTGGATTTGTAGACGCGCGGCTTGAGCGGCACGGCCGCGTCGCCGTAGAGCGAGACCGCCTGGTTCCGCGCCGCCTGCACCGCCTGGGTGCTCAGCGCCGTGGAGTCGGTACGCATATAGGTGATGAAGCCCTTCTCGTAAAGGCGCTGGGCGACGCTCATCGCCTGCTTCGCGCTCATGGAGAGCTTGCGTCCGGCCTCCTGCTGCATCGTGGAGGTGGTGAACGGGGCGTAGGGGCTGCGCGTTCCGGGCTTCGCCTCGACCTTGGTCACCGTGCCGGCGCCGGCGGCGTCCACGGCGATCGCGAGAGCCGCGGCCTTCTTCTCATCGAGGACGACGACGGCCTTCTTCAGTTTTCCGAGGTCGTCGAAGTCGGTGCCGCGGGCGAGCTGTCCGCCGTCGACGCGCACCAGCCGCACCTTGAAGGCGGATGCCGAAGACGCGAGAGCCTCGACGTCCCAGTAGTCCGCCGACACGAACGCCATGCGCTCGCGCTCACGGTCGACGATCATGCGGGTCGCGGCGGACTGCACGCGTCCGGCGGAGAGGCCGGTCTTGACCTTGTACCAGAGCACGGGCGAGACGTCCCACCCGTAGAGGCGGTCGAGGATGCGGCGGGTCTCCTGCGCGTCGACGAGGTCGATGTCGAGCTCACGGGTGTTGCCGACGGCCGCCTGGATCGCGTCCTTGGTGATCTCGTGGAACACCATGCGCTTGACGGGAACCTTCGGCTTCAGCGTCTCGAGCAGGTGCCAGGCGATCGCCTCGCCCTCGCGGTCTTCATCGGTGGCGAGCAGGAGCTCGTCCGCCGTCTTCAGAGCTCGCTTGAGTTCGGCGACCGTCTTGGTCTTGCGGTCGGACACCACGTAGTAGGGGTCGAAGTCGTTGTCGACGTCGATCGAGTACTTCCCGTACGCCTGCTTGTCGGCGGCCGGGATGTCCTTCTTGTCCGCGAGATCGCGGATGTGGCCGACGGAGCTGAGCACCTCGTAGCCGTCGCCGAGGTATCCCTGAATCGACCGCATCTTCGTCGGGGACTCGACGATGACGAGCTTCTTGCCTTCAGCCAAGGGTGCGTCCTTTCTTCGAAGCACACCATACACACCACCGCGATGGGTTCGTCGCAGTGGTTCGTGTACGTTCCGCCGTCAACTCCCCTCGGGTGGCCCTGCTCGGGCTCGGGAGACGGCAGCGAGTCCAGCGTACGCCGCCTCGACCTGGACGGTCGCCACGAGCCCCTCCAGGATGCACGCGGTGAGCTCCGTGTCGGAGGCCGCCGCGACGCGTGCGGCGAGGGCGCAGGGCCCCTCCGACGCCGCGACGGCACCGGAGGCTGCATCCGCAGCCGCGAGCGCCGCCGCGTCGGCTGCACCGGCCGCGCGCTGCGCCGTCACGGCCGCCCCGCCGACGGCGGCGAGCCCGAGAGACAGCCCGGCCGTGACGACGAGGACGCCGGCAGCCAGGGCCGAACCCGCCATCAGAGGCCGCCGCTCAGGGCACAGCTCGACGCGCGCATCGGCAGTGTGAGGACGCCGCCGATCGCGACGTCGACGCTCGCGGTGACGCAGACCAGTCCGCCGTCGTCGCGGCTGGCGACCCCCGCACCGGGAACAGCAGCGGTCACCGCTCCGGCCGCGGCTTCGGCCCCCTCTCCGCGGCCGAGGAGTCGTGCGGCGTCGGCTGCGGCATCCTGCAGCGACACCTGGCGCGCGGCGGCGCTCAGGGCTCCCGCACCGAGCAGGATAGTGAGGACGACCGCGGGCAGAGCGAGGGCGAGTTCGGCGGCGACGGATCCGCGATCACAGCCGGCGCCGAGGCGACGGCTCATCACGACACCGTCAACGACCGGCGCACCATGTCGGTGAGGATGCCGCGCACCTCGTCGGAGCGCAGGACGAAGATGAGTGCGCCCGCGAACGCGACGGCGGCCATCGTCGTGATGACGTACTCGGCGGTCGCGGCTCCGGTGTCGTCGCCGAACAGCTGCGCGGCGCGGCGACGGGTGAGAGGAGGGATGGTGGTCATGGTGTTCCTTTCTTTCTGTGTGGTCCCTGTCGTTCACAGGGACAGCGACGTCGTCGTGAGCACGCTCAGCAGCAGCGGCGCCACGCCGAGGAGCATGAAGGCGGGCAGAGAGCACACGCCCAGTGGGATCAGCAGCCTGGTGGACAGAGCCGCAGCGCGCAGCCGACCGGCGATCCGCGCCTGGTGACGATCCTGGGCGGCCGACGCCCGCAGCAGCTCGCCGGCCGGGACACCGGCGGCGCGCGACAGCGCGAGCACCGTGTCGATGCGGTCGCGACCGCCGTGGCGCGAGGCGGGACTCTCGGACACCAGCTTCAGTGCGCGCTCGACCGGGGCCCCGCCTGCCAGCGCCACTGCGACGAGTTCAGCCTCCATGCCCGGCGTCCCGGGTGCCGGCTTCGCCCGCTCGAGGAGCCGTTTCGTCCACGTGCGCGCGGCGAACATCAGCAGCAGACCAGCCGCGACGCACGCCGCGCCGATCGGAGTGCCGACGATCACGCCCACAGTGTCGAAGCCGAGGGCGAATCCGAGCAGGAGACCGGCCAGCGGCATGAGGAGCAGCAGCCTCGCGGTGCCGGCGGGCTCGGCGAGCGCGATCCGCACGTCGTCGGCGGCCGATGCCGCGTCGCGCAGCGTTTCCGCGATCATCCGCAGTACCTCGGCCAGCGGCGCCCCCACGGTCGTCGCGATCTCCCAGGCGGCGGCGAGATCCAGCCACGCCCCTCCCTCCGCCTCGATCGCCGCGACGAGCGGAGTGCCCTCATCCGTTCTCGCCACCACGGCGGCCGCATGCGCGTCGCCCGTCTCCGCCAAGTGCCTCCAGGCGACGAGCGGAACCGCTCCGGCCTGGAGCAGCACCGCGAGAGTCTGCACGGAGGTCGCGGCATCCGCCCCTGTGTCGACGGGGCGCCTGCGCCGCAGCCTCACCACGGGATGACCTCTTCGATGTCGAGACGATCATCTTTCATGATGAATCTCCCCGTCTGCGCGATGCGCCTGGCACCGCCCGGCGCCCTCGCCAGATGCAGGACGACCGTGAACGCGCTGACCGTCTGCCTCGCCAGGGCTGTGGCGTCCATCCCGGCGAGGGCGCCCAGCGCCTCCAATCGCGCGGGCACATCGCTCAGCCCGCTGGCGTGCAGGGTTCCCGCTCCACCGTCGTGCCCGGTGTTCAGAGCGGTGAGCAGCTCGCGCACCTCTTCGCCGCGGCACTCGCCGACCACGAGCCGGTCGGGGCGCATCCGCAGCGACTCCCGCACGAGCCTGGCGAGGCTGATACCGCCCGCCCCCTCGAGATTGGCCTGTCGCGCCTCGAGGGCGACGTGGTGAGGATGCCGAGGGCGGAGCTCCGCGACGTCTTCGATCGTCACGATCCGCTCCGTCTCCGGCACGGCGGCGAGCAGCGCGGACAGCAGCGTGGTCTTTCCGGTGCCGGTGCCTCCGGTGATGAGGATGTTGGCTCGTTCGTGGACGAGCCGCAGCAGCCACGCCTGCAGCCTGGCGTCGAAGGCGCCGAGCGCCGCGAGGGCGTCGAGATCGGCCGCACGCACACGAGGGATGCGGATCGACAGCGCCGTGCCCGACGTCGAGACGGGGGCGAGCACCGCGTGGACGCGGATGCCGGAGTCGAGGCGCACGTCGACGCAGGGCGCCTGGTCGTCGAGGTGCCTGCCCCCGAGCCCCACGAGCCCGACGGCGAGATCGCGGACCTCGCGTTCGGATGCCGCCCATCCTGGTGCGGCCTCCGCTCCCCGTCCGCGATCGACGAAGAGTCCGGACGCGCCGTTGACGAAGATGTCGGTGACCTCCTCGTCGACGCAGTACTCGACGAGCGGACCGAACCGCGGATCGACGACCAGCGGACCGGCAGGCGTGGACGCTGCGGCCGCACCGGACCGCTCGACGCCGCGTGGACGGATGATGAAGGGATCGCTCATGCCCCGACGCTAGGGCTGTCGTCGTGCTCGCAGATCGCCCGAGCGGCCGCATCCCCGGGAGCTGTGGACAACTGCTCCGAGCACGCATCGGTGCAGAGAAGACCACCTTGACGAGGGAGCGCTCCCAAACGAAGAAGGGCGGCACCTCGCGGGGGGAACGAGATGCCGCCCACGGCGGCACTCGATCGGGGGAATCTGGCACGCCAAGGCCGGAATGAGAATTCGGCTGTGGTCGAGTGTACGCAAGGCGACCGTCCTGACAAAACCAGGGCGAGTACCGACTTTCGGCAGTATGCGGTGCAGATGCGCGAGACTAGATTCTCGTTGACCTGAACGTGCCGCCCACCGCCTTGCCGTGCACGACAGCTTTGCCGCAAAGGAGCGCCTGCCGATGAGCAGCCAGATCGACCATCTTCTCGATGAGACCCGCCAGTTCCCGCCGTCCGAGGAGTTCGTGGCGCAGTCCATCTCCTCCCCCGCTCTGTACGAGAGCGCAGCGGCCGATCGCGAGGCGTTCTGGGCAGGACAATCGCGCGAGCTGCTGCACTGGCACACGCCGTTCACGCAGGTCCTGGACTGGTCGACGCCGCCGTTCGCGAAGTGGTTCGACGACGGCGAGCTCAACGTCGCCTACAACTGCCTCGACCGCCACGTGGAAGCGGGCAACGGAGACCGCGTCGCCCTGCACTGGGAGGGCGAGCCCGGCGACTCCCGGTCGATCACGTACGCGGAGCTGACCGACGAGGTCAAGCGCGTGGCGAACGTCCTGGAAGGGCTCGGCATCGGCCACGGCGACCGCGTCGCCATCTACCTCCCGATGATCCCCGAGGCGATCGCGGCGATGCTCGCGGTCGCCCGACTCGGCGCGATCCACTCCGTCGTCTTCGGCGGCTTCAGCGCCGACAGCCTCCGCTCCCGCATCGACGACGCCGGAGCCAAGCTCGTCATCACCGCAGACGGCGGCTACCGCAAGGGCAAGGTCTCCGCCCTGAAGCCCGCCGTCGACCAGGCCCTCGCCGACCGCGGCGACGGTGAGCAGCAGACCGTCGAGCACGTGCTCGTCGTCAAGCGCGGCGGCAACGACGTCGACTGGAACGACGACCGCGACATCTGGTGGCACGACGTCGTGCCTGCGGCATCCGCAGAGCACGAGGCCCAGGCCTTCCCCGCGGAGAACCCGCTGTTCATCCTCTACACGTCGGGGACCACCGGCAAGCCGAAGGGAATCCTGCACACGTCGGGCGGCTACCTGACCCAGGTCGCCTACTCGCACAAGTACGTGTTCGACCTGCACCCCGAGACCGACGTCTTCTGGTGCACCGCCGACATCGGCTGGATCACCGGGCACAGCTACGTGGCGTACGGCCCCCTCGCGAACGGCGCGACCCAGGTGCTGTACGAGGGCACGCCGGATGCTCCGCACCCGGGTCGCTGGTGGGAGATCATCGAGAAGCACAAGGTCTCGATCTTCTACACGGCGCCGACCGCCATCCGCTCCTTCATGAAGATCGGCCGCGCGATCCCCGCGAAGTTCGACCTGTCGTCGCTGCGTCTGCTCGGCTCGGTGGGCGAGCCCATCAACCCCGAGGCGTGGATGTGGTACCGCGAGGTGATCGGCGCCGGAACGACCCCCATCGTCGACACCTGGTGGCAGACCGAGACCGGCGCGATCATGGTGTCCGCCCTGCCAGGGGTGACCGCGACCAAGCCCGGTTCCGCCCAGGTTCCCCTGCCCGGCATCACGATCGACGTGGTCGACGAGTCGGGCGTCGAAGTCGGCAACGGCAACGGCGGCCTGCTGGTCATCACCGAACCGTGGCCCAGCATGCTCCGCGGCATCTGGGGCGACCCCGAGCGCTACCGCGAGACGTACTGGGAGAAGTTCGAGGACGAGGGGTACTACTTCGCCGGCGACGGCGCCCGCCTCGACGACGACGGAGACCTGTGGCTGCTCGGCCGGGTGGACGACGTGATGAACGTGTCGGGTCACCGCCTCTCCACCGCAGAGATCGAGTCGTCCCTTGTGGCGCACGAGGCCACGGCGGAGGCCGCTGTCGTCGGCGCGTCGGACGAGACCACCGGCCAGGCCGTCGTCGCCTTCGTCATCATCAAGGAGAGCTACCTCGCCGCGCACGATCCTGCGGGTCTCGCCCAGCAGCTGCGGCTGTGGGTCGGCGAGCAGATCGGCGCGATCGCCCGCCCGCGCGACGTCTACATCGTCGGCGAACTCCCCAAGACGCGCTCGGGGAAGATCATGCGCCGCCTGCTGCGTGACGTCGCGGAGGGTCGCGAGGTCGGCGACACCACGACGCTGGCCGACACCGCGGTCATGAGCATCATCTCCGCGCAGGTGAAGTAAACCGAACGGAAAGAGAACGCCCCTCCTGAAAGCTCAGGAGGGGCGTTCTCGTTCTGTCAGGATGCCGGATGCCGTCAGGCGAGGATGAAGACGACCTCGACCTCGACGGGGCTGTCCAGGGGCAGCACCGGGACGCCCACCGCTGCACGCGCGTGGCGGCCGGCCTCGCCGAAGATCTCGCCCAGCACCTCGCTCGCGCCGTTGATGACGCCGGGCTGGCCGGTGAACTCCGGAGTGGAGGCGACGAAGCCGCCGAGCTTCAGCACGCCGGCGATGCGGTCGACGCCGCCCGCAGCATCCGCGGCGGCCGCGAGCGCGTTCAGCGCGCACGTGCGCGCATAGAGGTTCGCGTCTTCGGCGGTGACCTCGGCGCCGACCTTTCCGGTCGTCGGCAGCGCCCCGCCCGAGAAAGGCAGCTGACCCGAGGTGTAGACGAGACCCGCGTGCACCACGGCGGGGACGTACGACGCGACGGGTGCCGCGACGGCGGGGAGCTCGATGCCGAGCTCGGCGAGACGGGCGGAGACGGTCATGCCGCGCCTCCTTCGAACTGGCGGGCAGCCTCGGCCGCGGCGGCCAGACCGGCGTTCGCAGAGGCGTCCGCCGTCACCGGGCGCTTGAGGTAGGCGACGAGCCCTCCCTCAGGCCCCTGCACGACCTGCACGAGCTCCCAGCCCTGCTTGCCCCAGTTGTTCAGGATCGCCGCCGTGTTGTGGATCAGCAGCGGCGTGGTCAGGTACTCCCACGTGGTCATGGCACTCCTCGTTCTGACGGCATCCGTGCCGTATCGCGTCAAAGGCGGTATTCAGGGAACTCCCCTACGATCAAGCGTATGCCCCAACAGAATCGCACGGTGAAGAGCGTGCTCGGCGGCCTCCTCGGGCTCGTCGGACTCAGCGTCGTAGCCGGCCTCCTCGTCACGGCCAGCGCCACCCCCGTCCTCGCAATGACGGGCATCACCGGTTCCAAGGCCCTCACCCTCTTCGAGGATCTCCCCGAGAACCTCAAGGTCAACGCCCCCATGGAGCAGTCGACCATCTACGCGACAGGCACAGACGGCGCGCCGTTCGCGCTGGCTTCGTTCTACGAGCAGAACCGCGTCCCCGTCACTTACGACCAGATTGCACCGGTGATGTTCGATGCCATCCTCTCCAGTGAGGACAAGAACTTCTATAACCACGGAGGGGTGAACCTCGGGGCCACCATCAAGGCCGCGTTCGGCAACGTCGTCGGCTCCACCGACCGCGGCGCTTCGACCATCACGCAGCAGTACGTGAAGAACGTGCAGATCCAGGAATGCGAACAGAAGGTCGACCCGGCTGCGACGGACTACCAGGATCAAGTCCAGCAGTGCTGGCTCAACTACGCGGTCGCCTCCGGCAGCGAGGGCATCGAGCGCAAGCTGCGCGAGATGCGCTACGCCCTGCAGATCGAGAAGGACTACTCGAAGAACGACATCCTGCTCGGTTACCTGAACATCTCCAGCTTCGGCGGACAGGTCTACGGCATCGAGGCCGCCGCGAACCGCTACTTCTCGAAGTCGGCCGCGAACCTCACCGTCGCAGAGGCGGCGACCATCGCCGGCATGGTGCAGGAACCCAACACGCTCCGCATCGACATCCCGGCCGGAACCTACACGACGAAGAGCGACGGCGTCGCGCACAACAGCGAGGCAGACGGCTATAAGGACACGCTGACGCGACGCAACTACGTGCTCGAGCGCATGCTCATCGACGGCAAGATCACGAAGGCCCAGTACGACGAGGCCTACGCAACGCCCATCACGCCGGCCATCAAAACGACCACCCAGGGCTGCGGCACCGCAGGGTCCAACGCCTACTTCTGCCAGTACGTGAAGTCGATCATCGAAAGCGACCCCGCGTTCGGCGACTCCCCGGAGGACCGCCGTGCCAACCTCCGGCGCGGCGGCATGCAGATCTACACGACGCTGGACATGCGCATCCAGGGTCCGGCCGCAGAAGCAATGGCCGCCAACGTACCGCCGAACTTCGACAATCAGTACCTCGGCGCAGCAGGAATCTCGGTCGAGGTGGGCACCGGACGAGTGCTCGCACTGACTCAGAACACCACGTTCAGCGAGACCATCCAAGGCGATCAGGCGTACAGCTCGCTCGTCTACGCCACTGACAAGGCGCATGGCGGCTCGAACGGTTTCTCGGTCGGCTCGACGTACAAGCTGTTCACCCTGATCGACTGGCTCGAGCAGGGGCACTCGGTCAGGGAGTCCGTCAACGGGACGAACCGACTGTTCACGAAGATGAAGTGCGATGGTTCGCCCGTGCCGTTCGGCAGCAAGAAGATCGGCAACTCCGGCAACGTCAGCGGCGGCCCCGGCACCCCCCTGAGCTTTACCGCCGCCTCGCTGAACAGCGGTTTCCTCGCGATGGCGGAGAAGCTCGACCTCTGCGACATCAACAAGGTCGCCGACCGCATGGGCGTGACGCTCGCGAACGGCGGAAAGACCACAGATGAGAACGTCCCCTACGACGTGCTCGGCTCCAAGTACATTTCGCCGCTCGCCATGGCCGGCGCCTACGCGACGGTCGCGAGCGGCGGCACCTATTGCACGCCGCGCGCCATCGATCGCATCGTCGATGCCGAGGGCAAAGAGATGACCCTGCCGAGCTCGACCTGCACACCCGGGACCATCACCCCCGAAGTCGCCGCCACTGCTGCATTCGCTCTCCAGGGCCCCATGCGCAGCGGAGGAACAGGAACCGCAGGCAACCCGAACGACGGCACTCCGTTGATCGGCAAGACCGGAACGCACGAGACCTGGGGAACGATGATGATCGAGTCCAGCACCAAGGTCACCACCGCGGTCTGGGTGGGGCGCAGTGACGGACAGGCCAATATCACCCGCGCCAGCTACAACGGCACGACGTTGAATCGTCTGCGCTTCCCCATCGCACGTGCCATGCAGGGGGCGGCCAACGCCGTGTATCACGGCGACGCCTTCCCCAAGCCCGATGACAAGCTCACCCGCCAGGTGCAGAGTGACATCCCGAATGTCGTGGGCAAATCGATCGAGGAGGCCACCGCGATCCTCGACGAGGCGGGATTCACGGTCTCGGTCGGCGCCGCCGTGGACAGCGATCTGCCGGCGAACGTCGTCGCCGCGCAGAACCCCTCCGGTCAGGCCGCGACGGGCACCCCCATCACGCTCTCCCCGAGCAACGGCCAAGGCGCGACCGTGCCGGCGGCGGTGATCGGGCAATCGAGATCGGATGCGCAGAATACGCTGTTCGGCGCCGGATTCAGCGCCGTGGCGTTCGACAACAGCTGCAACCCGCCCAATGCGAAGGTGACGAGCACCAACCCCGCAGCGGGCACCGCGGCCAACAAGAGCGCGACGATCCAGGTCTCGTGCCAGTGACATCATCTCGCACGGTCCACCCGGCCCTCATCGCGCTCGGCGCGGTGGGGGCCGCTGGCGCTGCCGCCGCGGTCTGGGGCATCGGCATCGAGCGCTACCTCTTCACGGTGCGGGAGGCGACGGCATCCGCGCTCGCTCCGGGCTCCGCTCCGCTGCGCGTGCTGCACATCTCCGATGCGCACATGGCGCCCTGGCAGCACCGCAAGCAGGACTGGCTGGCGTCACTCGCCCAGCTGAAGCCCGACCTCATCGTGAACACGGGCGACAATCTCGGGCACCGGGACGGACTCGACGGCATCCGCCGTGCGTTCGAGCCGTTCGCGGGCATCCCCGGCGTCTTCGTGCACGGCTCGAACGACGTCACGGAGCCCTCCCCGCGCAATCCGTTCCGATACTTCATGGGCCCCTCAAAGAAGCACCAGAAGTCGCCGTTGCTCGACACCGCGGCGATGGATCGCTTCTTCGCCGACGAGCTCGGCTGGACCGATCTGAACAACGCCGCCGCACGCCTGACCGTCGCCGGCGAGACCGTCGACCTCTTCGGCGTGAGCGACGCGCACCGCGACTGGGACCGCCTCGATGTGCTCCCCGACGCGATAGGCGCCCTCGGCCCGAGGGATGCCGGAACCTCGGTTCTCGGCGTGACGCACGCGCCCTACCAGCGCGTGCTCAACGGCTTCACCGACCTCGGCGCCGATGCGATCTTCGGCGGACACACGCACGGCGGTCAGGTGTGCCTCCCCGGCTTCGGCGCGCTGGTCGCGAACTGCGACATCCCGCTGAAGCAGGCGAAGGGCCTGAGCACGTGGACGCACGACCACCGCACCGTGCCGCTGAACGTCAGCGCCGGCTGCGGCCACTCGATCTACGCCCCCGTGCGCTTCGCATGCAGGCCTGAGGCGACGCTGCTGACGCTGACGGCTCGTCAAGGCGCGTGAACGCAGGGCATGTCACGATCCACCCCGTCGATTCGATCGCCCCGATTCGCCGTTTCCGCTCCTTCTCTTGTAGACTCGGAGGGTTGCAAAACGGGGTGTGGCGCAGCTTGGTAGCGCGCTTCGTTCGGGACGAAGAGGTCGCAGGTTCAAATCCTGTCACCCCGACCAGTAACACCGGAAGGCCGCCCTCAGGGGCGGCCTTCTCTGTACGGCACACACGCGAGGGGGAACGCACGTGAGTACACGACGGCGCCGCATCGCGCGCATCACGACCCTCGTGATCGGCATCCCCTTCCTCGCCCTCATCGGGTTCCTGGCGCTCACTCCCCGCCGTGTGGAGCAGTCGATCCCGAACGTGCTCGACCTGGTCCTCGGCGCCGTCCACCGGTTGGGCTGGACCTCGCTCGACTTCACGACCCTCGAGGTCGCAGCCAACGTCCTGGTGTTCATCCCCGTGGGGATCGTCGCGTACGTGTTCCTCCCCAGACGCGCGCGCTGGCTCGCCCTCGCCGTCGGCCCCGCAGCATCCATCGCCATCGAGCTCACACAGCTCCTCGCCCTGCCGAACCGCGACCCGTCGATCAACGACGTCATCGCGAACTCGATCGGCGCCACGATCGGCGTCGCGCTCTGCCTGCTGAGCAGCTGGGCGTTCCCGTCACGCGTCTCCGCACGCCCGTCTACCCTGGAAGCATCATGACCTCGCCTGCCCTCGTCGCCTTCGACCTCGATGACACGCTCGCACCGTCGAAGGGCGCCATCAGCCCTCGCATCGCCGACCTCCTCCTCGCGCTGCTGCGCCGCGTCGACGTCGCCATCATCTCCGGCGGCAACGAAGAGCAGTTCCGCAGCCAGGTGATCGCCCAGCTTGTCGATGCGGATGCCGCCGACCTCGCGCGCCTGCACCTGCTGCCCACGTGCGGCACCCGCTACCTGCGCTACGACGGCACCGGCTTCACCGCCGCCTACGCGCACGACCTCACCGACGACGAGAAGTCCGCCGCGCTGACGGCGCTGCGCGAGGAGGCCGAACGGTTGAGCCTGTGGGAGCCGGAGCCGTGGGGCGAGATCCTGGAGGACCGCGGCTCACAGATCACCTTCTCCGCCCTCGGGCAGAAGGCCCCGCGCGACGCCAAGCACGACTGGGACCCCAGCGGCGCGAAGCGCCTCGCCCTGCGCGACGCCGTGGCCGCCCGCCTGCCCGGACTGGAGGTGCGCGCCGGCGGCTCGACCTCGATTGACATCACCCGCGCGGGCATCGACAAGGCCTACGGGATGCTGCAGCTCGTCGAGCACACCGGCATCCCCCTGGCCGCCATGCTCTTCTACGGTGACCGCCTCGACGAGGGCGGCAACGACTACCCCGTGCTGGCCCTCGGCGTGCCGTCCGTGGCCGTCGACGGCTGGGAGGACACGGCCGACAAGCTCGACGCGCTGCTGTCGACGCTCTGAGGACGAGCGTCAGCGACAGCGCGTGTCATCTCGCGCCGGTCGCTCGACGACCGGTGACGGTCAGCGAGCGTTCGCCTCGACGGCTGCGCGGGAGACAGGCACCAGGCGAGTGAGCTGCGTGACGTGCGCGGGCTCCAGCTCTGCGAGCGACGAGACGCCGAGCAGCCGCATGGTCCGCTCGATCTCGCTGCGCAGGATCGCGATCGTGCGATCGACACCGGCGCGACCTCCCGCCATCAGACCGTAGAGGTAGGCGCGCCCGATGAGCGTGAAGTCGGCCCCCAGCGCCACGGAAGCGACGATATCGGCGCCGTTCATGATGCCGGTGTCGACCATGACCGTGAAGTCGTCGCCCACGGCCTCGCGCACCGACGGCAGCAGGTGGAACGGGATCGGCGCGCGGTCGAGCTGGCGACCGCCGTGGTTCGAGAGCACGATGCCGTCGACGCCCGCTTCCTTCAGCCGCACGGAGTCCTCGACGTTCTGCACGCCCTTGATGACGATCCGGCCGGGCCACAGGTCGCGGATCACGGCGAGGTCTTCGTAACTGATCGTCGGGTCCATCGCCGCGTCCAGCAGCTCGCCGACGGTGCCGCCCGTGGTGCTGAGCGAGGCGAACTCGAGCTTGGGGGTCGTGAGGAAGTCGTACCACCACCACGGACGCGGGATCGCGTTGACGATGGTGCCGAGGGTCAGCTGCGGCGGAATGCTGAAGCCGTTGCGCTTGTCACGCAGACGAGCGCCCGCGACAGGGGTGTCGACCGTGAAGTGCAGGGTGTCGAAGCCGGCTGCCGCGGCCCGGCGGGTGAGCTCGTAGGAGATCTCGCGGTCGCGCATCACGTACAACTGGAACCAGTTGCGCCCGTGCGGATTCGCCGCCTTGACGCCCTCGATCGACGTCGTGCCGAGGGTCGACAGCGTGAACGGGATTCCCGCCGCGGCAGCCGCACCGGCGCCCGCGATCTCGCCCTCGGTCTGCATCAGACGCGTGAACCCGGTCGGCGCGATGCCGAAGGGAAGCGCCGAGGGGCCGCCGAGGATGTCGACGGACGTGTCGACGTCGGGTGCGGGACGAAGGATGCCGGGGTGGAACTCGACGTCCTGGAAAGCCTGGCGCGCGCGGGAGAGCGACAACTCCCCCTCCGCCGCGCCGTCCGTGTAGTCGAAGGCGGCCTTGGGCGTGCGCCGCTTCGCGATCGTGCGCAGATCGTCGATGGTGAGCGCGGCGTCGAGCCGCCGCTTCTTCCCGTTCAACTCGGGCTTCTTGAACTTCATCAGTTCGAGCAGCTCCACAGGGTTGGGGACCTGGCGCTGGACCATGGTGCTCCTTCAGTCGGGGGCCTCAGCGGCCCAGAACGTGTTCGTAGTAGCCGGTGATGTGCGCGTGCACCAGGGCGCGGGCGGCATCCGCCTCTCCCCCGTCGATCGCTTTCACGATCGCGCGGTGCTCGGCGCGCAGCCGGTCGGCCATCGCGCTCCACTCGCCGATGGATGCCGACCCCTCCAGCACGTACGACTCGATCGACGTGCGGAGTCCCGCCATCATGGCGGCGATCACGGAGTTCCCGCTCGCCTCGGCGAGGGCGAGGTGCAGCTGCGCGTCGAGGGCGAGGAACTCCTCGGCGGTGAGTCCGCCGGCATCCATCGCCTCGAGCACGCGGTGCGCGGCCTCCGTGTCACGGTCGGGCGCGGCGGCGAGTGCCGTGACGACCGCAGCCTCCAGGACGAGGCGCGTCTGCACGACATCGTCGATCGGAAAGCCGTGGGCGGCCACTTGCAGCCTCAGCAGCGTCGACAGCCCGCCGGACGGCGTGGCGATGACGATCGCCCCGGACTGAGGCCCGGAGCCCGTCGCCGTGCGGATCAGCCCCATGACCTCCAGCACCCGCAGCGCTTCGCGGACGCTGGATCGGCCGACGCCGAGATCTGCGGAGAGATCCCGCTCCGACGCGAGGCGGTCGCCGGGTCCGAGTCGACCGTCGAGGAGGTCGCGCTCGATGTGCTCCAGCACGAGGCGCCAGGCGCGCGGCTGCTCCGGCATCCGTCCTCCCGAGGTCGAGTGTGTGGTCTGACCACAGTAACGCGTGTGGTCAGACCACGCAAGCGACGTTCACAACTCCTCAAAGAACGCGCGAATCGCACGCTGTCGCGCCGTCGGGCGCAGGAATGCTGCCGTCTATGAGGAGTTGTGAACGCGAGGACGAGATCACGCGAGGACGGCGCCACCGAGGCGCACGATGCAGACAGGGCAGGGCAGAGCAGAGCAGAGCGGGCGTCAGCCCAGACATACACCCCGACAGCTCGGCACAGGCCCGCGTCGGCCCGACATACGCCCGGGTCAGACGGCGTGGGCCCCGGTCAGCCCAGGCGCCCGCCGGACTCCTGGAGGTAGCAGGCGCCGCACAGCGACTCGTACGTCGTGACCTCGGGCGCGATCTCACCCTCGGCGCCCTCGTCGATCGCGACCTGATCGCCGTCGAACACGAAACGGCCGCCGACGACGCGGCCGTTGAACACCGCCTTGCGTCCGCAGCGGCAGATCGTCTTGAGCTCCTCCAGCGAGTGCGAGATCGCCAGCAGACGAGCAGAGCCGGGGAAGGCGTGCGTGAGGAAGTCGTTGCGGATGCCGTAGGCGATCACCGGGATGCCGTCTTCGATCGCGATCCGGAACAGGTCGTCGATCTGCGCCGGCGTGAGGAACTGCGCCTCATCGACCAGGAGGCAGGCGATGTCCCTGTCGCGGTTGTGCGCGGCGAACAGGGCGCGGGCGTCGTCGTCGGCGCCGACGAGGAAGTCGACCTCACGCGTCATGCCGAGGCGACTGGAGATCTCGGAGGCGCCCTTGGTGTCGATCGCCGGCTTCGCGAGCAGCACGTGCTGACCGCGCTCCTCGTAGTTGTACGCGGCCTGGAGCAGCGAGGTGGACTTGCCCGAGTTCATCGCGCCGTAGCGGAAGTAGAGCTTCGCCACGATCCGACTACGCGTTGATGCCGAGGACTTCGGCGGTCGCCGCCGTTGACCTCTCGGCAGCGGCGGCATCCTCGTTCAGCTTCTCGCCGAACGTCGGGATGAGGGCGCGCAGCTCCGGCTCCCAGCTCGGGTACTCCTCCGGGAAGCACTTCTTGAGCAGGTCGAGCATGATCGGCACGGCCGTGGACGCGCCGGGCGAAGCGCCGAGCAGACCCGCGATCGAGCCGTCCGCCGCGGAGACGACCTCGGTGCCGAACTGCAGGATCCCGCCCTTCTTGGCGTCCTTCTTCATCACCTGAGCGCGCTGACCTGCGTCGATGAGGGTCCAGTCCTCGTCCTTCGCCGTGGGCATGAAGGTGCGGAGGCTCTCGACCTTCTTGCGGTGGTTCTTCAGCAGCTCGCTCACCAGATACGTGATCAGGTCGGGATTCGCGAAGGCGACCCGCAGCATCGGCCAGAGGTTGTGCGTGCGCACCTGGGTGACGATGTCGAGCATCGAGCCCTGCTTGAGGAACTTGGGGCTGAAGGTCGCGAACGGGCCGAACATCAGGGAGGCCTCGCCGTCGACGACACGCGTGTCGAGGTGCGGCACGGACATCGGCGGAGCGCCGACGGATGCCTGCGAATACACCTTCGCCTGGTGCTGCGCGACGATCTTCGGGTTGGAGGTCTTGAGGAACTGGCCGCCGATCGGGAAGACGCCGTAGCCCTTGATCTCGGGGATGCCGGAGCGCTGCAGCAGCTTGAGAGCCCAGCCGCCGGCGCCGACGAAGACGAAGCGCGCCTTGATCTGGTTCGGGGTGTGGCCGAGGGTGTTGCGGTAGCCGAGCAGCCAGCCGCCGTCCTTCTGCTTCTTCAGGCTCTTGACCTCGTGGTTGAGACGCAGGTCGACGCCCGAGGCGGTGAGGTGATCGAAGAGCTGGTGGGTGAGCGCGCCGAAGTCGACGTCGGTGCCTGCGGGCACACGGGTCGCCGCGAACGGCTCGCCCTTGCGGCGCTGCTGCATGAGCAGGGGCGCCCACTTGTTGATGACCCGGGAGTCCTCGCTGTACTCGATGCCGTCGAACAGCGGCTGCTTCTTGAGGACCTCGTACCGGTCCTTCAGGTACGCCACGTCCTTCTCGCCACGCACGAACGTCATGTGCGGGGTCGCGTTGATGAAGGTCTTCGGCGCGTCCAGGACGCCCTTCTCGACGAGGGACGACCAGAACTGGCGGCTCTGCTGGAACTGCTCGTTGATCGAGACGGCCTTGGCCGGGTCGAGCGGCTGACCGGGCGTCTGCGGCATGTAGTTCAGCTCGCAGAGCGCCGCGTGACCGGTTCCGGCGTTGTTCCAGGGGTTGGACGACTCCTGCGCCACATCGGAGAGTCGCTCGAAGGCGACGATCTTCCAATCCGGCTGCAGCTGGTGCAGCAGGGTACCCAGGGTGGCGCTCATGATGCCACCACCGATCAAGACGACATCGACGGTTTCGGTCACCAGAACAGTCTAGTTCGCGGGCACGACCCGGCTGACCACACGGACCGGCCGGTCAGACCGGATCCGCATGGCCAGGATGCTCTCGGGCTATGACGCCGCGACGCTCAGTCGCTCGGCCAGGACCTCGGCGATCTGCACCGCGTTCAGCGCCGCGCCCTTGCGGAGGTTGTCGTTGCTGATGAACAGCACGAGACCCTTGCCCTCGGGCGCCGACTGGTCGGCGCGGATGCGGCCGACGAAGCTCGGATCCTTGCCCGCCGCGTACAGCGGAGTGGGGACCTCTTCGAGCACGACGCCGGGCGCCGCCGCGAGGACCTCGGTCGCGCGCGCAGGGGTGATGTCCCGCGCGAACTCGACGTGGATGGAGAGCGAGTGCCCGGTGAACACGGGGACGCGCACGCAGGTTCCCGCGACGCGGAGGTCGGGGAGCTCGAGGATCTTGCGGCTCTCGTTGCGGAGCTTCTTCTCCTCGTCGGTCTCGTTGTCGCCGTCGTCGACGAGGCTGCCGGCGAACGGGATGACGTCGAAGGCGATGGGCGCCACGTACTTCTCCGGCTGCGGGAAGTCGACCGCGGAGCCGTCGTGCACGAGACGGAGGGTGTCGCCCTGGGCGAGCACGCCCTCGACCTGGCCGAGCAGCTCCTGCGCTCCGGCGAGGCCGGATCCGGACACCGCCTGGTAGGTCGAGACGATGAGGCGCTCGAGACCTGCCTCGGCATCCAGCACCTTCAGCACCGGCATCGCGGCCATCGTGGTGCAGTTCGGGTTCGCGATGATGCCCTTGGGGCGCTCGTCGATCGCGTGCGGATTGACCTCGCTCACCACGAGGGGCACCTCGGGGTCGTTGCGCCAGGCGCTGGAGTTGTCGACGACGACGGCGCCGGCCTCGGCGAAGCGCGGGGCGTAGGCGCGGCTGGCGGTCGCGCCGGCCGAGAAGAGCGCGATGTCGATGCCCGCGGCATCCGCGGTCTCCACGTCTTCGACGATGACGGTCGCTCCGCCGAACTCGATAGCCGTGCCCGCCGATCGCGACGACGAGAACAGCCGCAGCTCGCGAATCGGGAAGGACCTCTCGGCGAGAATCTCGCGCATCACGGTGCCCACCTGGCCGGTGGCGCCCACGATGGCGACGGAGAGTCCTGAGTCGGAGATGCGGGTCATGATGTTCCTTGGCGTCGTACGTACTGCGTGCGAAGCGCGAGGCGCAGCGTCGGGATGCGGATGCCGCGCCTGGCGCCGATGTCAGGGTTTCCGCGAGTCTACCGCGGCGGGGAACTCGCCCAGGTCGTCGTGGCGGTTTTCACACCGTCGATGTCAGGATGCCGACGGCCCGGCGATGTAGGTGCGGACGGGGGCTTGCACGGCGACACGATCGTAGAGACGCTGAGCAGCCGTGTTCGACTCGCTCGTGATCCAGCGAACCTCGAGCAGCCCCTCATGCGCGGCGATCCGCTGCAGACGAGCGATGAGAGCAGAGCCGACACCGCCGCCGCGGGCGTCGGAGTCGGTGAACAGATCGTCCAGGAAGATCGCAGCGCCACCCCGCGAGGGGCGCGCGAATCTGCGCCAGTGCGCGAGACCGACGGGGACGCCGTCGCGCACGGCGATGAGCCCCTGCACCTCGTGTGCGTCATCGAGCAGCCACCGCCACACAGCGTCGATGACCGACTCGTCCGGCTCGAGTGCGTAGAAGTCGCGGTACCCGCGGAACAACCGGGCCCAGGCCTCTCTGTCACCTGACTCGATCGGCCGGATGACGAGCGGCATGTCAGCGACCGGTGCCGGCGTGGACCGTGGCCTCGGCATCGCCGTCGAGCCCGTAGGCCGTGTGCACGGTGCGCGCGGCCTCGGCGAGGTCGGTGTCGCGCAGCACGACCGAGATGCGGATCTCGGAGGTCGAGATCATCTCGATGTTGATGCCGCCGGCCGACAGCGCCTCGAAGAGCGTCGCCGAGACACCGGAGTGCGTGCGCATGCCCGCCCCGACGACCGAGAGCTTGCCGATCTGGTCGTCGTGGATGAGGTTCTGGAAGCCGACCTCGGTCTGGTCGCCCGCCAGGGCCTTGAGCGCCGCGGCGGCATCCGCCTTGGGCACGGTGAAGGAGATGTCGGTGCGCCCGGTCGCGGAGACGTTCTGGACGATCATGTCGACGTTCGCGCCCGACTTGGCGACGATCTTGAAGATCTCGGCGGCCTTGCCGGGAACGTCCGGAACCCCGGCGACGGTGATCTTTGCCTGGCTGAAGTCGGTGGCGACTCCAGCGACGATCGGCTCTTCCATGTCTGCTCCCTCGGATTCGCGGGGGTTCTTCATGCCCTCGCCCAGAACGTAGGTGCCCTCGGACGACGAGAACGTCGAACGGGCGTGGATCAGGACGCCGTGACGGCGTGCGTACTCGACGGCGCGGATGTAGAGCACCTTGGCGCCGTTCGCGGCGAGCTCGAGCATCTCCTCGCTGGTGATGTGGTCGAGCTTCTGGGCCTTCGGGATGACGCGGGGGTCGGCGGTGAAGATGCCGTCCACGTCGCTGTAGATCTCGCACACGTCGGCCTCGAGCGCCGCCGCGAGGGCGACGGCGGTGGTGTCGGAGCCGCCGCGGCCGAGAGTGGTGATGTCACGGGTGTCGCGATTGAAGCCCTGGAAGCCGGCGACGATCACGATCGCCCCCTCGTCGAGGGCCTCGCGCAGCCGCACGGGGGTGACGTCGACGATGCGGGCGGCGCCGTGCTGCGAATCGGTGATCATGCCCGCCTGGCTGCCGGTGAACGACCGCGCCTCGAAGCCCATCGAATGGATGGCCATGGCGAGCAGCGCCATCGAGATGCGCTCACCGCTGGACAGCAGCATGTCGAGCTCGCGGGGCGCAGGGATCGGCGCGACCTCGTTGGCAAGATCGAGCAGCTCGTCGGTGGTGTCGCCCATCGCGCTGACGGCGACGACCACGTCGTGCCCCGCGCGACGCGTGTCGACGATGCGCTTGGCGACGCGCTTGATGCTCTCTGCGTCGGCGACAGAGGAGCCGCCGTACTTCTGCACGATGAGGGCCACGTTCACTCCCTGGGATGTCGGGCGGATCCGCCCACGCCCATTCTACGGAGACCCCGTATGCGCCGACGCGCATGTGACGGGGCCGGGCTCGGGGCGTCCGTGATCACGGGGGCAGTCAGGGCGCGGGCGGCAGCGGCGCAGGAGCGGATGCCGCTGGGCGGAGTCGTCCGCCCGTGCCGGCGAACCAGCATCCGGCGATGATCAACGGGAAGCCGATCACGAGTCCGAGCGTCAGCGGCTCGGAGAGGACGATGGCGCCCAGGATGATCGCCACGACCGGATTGACGTAGGTGAACAGCGGGGCGCGCACCGGGCCGACCTCGCGGATCAGGGCGAAGAAGGCGAGGAACGCCACCGCGGTGCAGATGACGGCGAGGGCGATCAGCGCCCCGATCGACGGAAGGGTGGGCATCCGGTGCTGGGTGAGCAGCGCGATCGGCAGGTACAGGATGCCGATCATCAGAAGCGAGAGGGTGATGGTGCCGATCGACGGCACATCGCCGAGCTTGCGCGCCACGATGAACGGCGCGATCGCGTAGAGCACCGCGACGAGCAGCACTTCGCCGGCCGCCAGCAGACTCACGTGCCCGCCGAACAGACCCGGTCCTGCGACGACGATCGCGACGCCGATGAAGCCGACGACGAGACCGATCGCGCGAGCGGGGCGCAGCACGCCGCGGTCGCCGCCGCCGAGGGCGATCAGGGCCGCGAACAGCGGCACCGTGGCGACGAGCAGCCCGGTCATGCCCGACGGCAGTGTCATCTCGGCATGCCCCAGCAGCAGGAAGGGGCCGGCCATCTCGACGAGACCGAAGGCGAGCACCCACGGCCACATCTTGAGAGCGGCTCTGAGCGCGCCGGAGCGGATCGCGAACGGCAGCAGGAGGAGCGCCGCGATGAGGGTGCGTCCGGCGACGATGGCCGGCGGCGAGATGGACTCGACAGCGACGCTGATGAACAGGTACGGCACGCCCCACAGCAGGCACATCGCCGCGAAGAGCAGCCACCCCCGGCGGGTGAAGCCGGTGTGGGCGTTCACAGGACGCGCCGGCCCTCGAAGGCACGTCCGAGGGTGACCTCGTCGGCGTACTCGAGGTCGCCGCCGACCGGGAGCCCGGAGGCCAGTCGCGAGACCGTGATCTGCATCGTGGTGAGGAGGCGGCTGAGGTAGCTCGCCGTGGCCTCGCCCTCGAGGTTCGGGTTGGTCGCGAGGATGACCTCCTGGACCGTGCCGTCGGCGAGGCGGGTCATCAGCTGTGCGATGCGCAGGTCGTCGGGGCCGATGCCGGCGATCGGGCTGATCGCTCCGCCGAGCACGTGGTACAGCCCCCGGAACTCACGGGTGCGCTCGATCGCCGCCACGTCCTTCGCGTCTTCGACCACGCAGATCAGCGCCGGGTTGCGGCGGGGGTCGCGGCAGATCGCGCAGCGGTCCTGCTCGGACACGTTGCCGCAGATCTCGCAGAACCGCACCCGCACGCGGATCTCGGTGAGCAGCTCCGCAAGGCGCGCGACGTCGAACGTCGGCGTCTGCAGGATGTGGAACGCGATGCGCTGAGCGGACTTGGGGCCGATGCCCGGAAGCCGCCCGAACTCGTCGATCAGCTCTTGGACGATGCCGTCGTACATCAGGAGAACCTCGTCGGGGGCTCGTAGGGCTCTTCGCGCACGAACGTCGCGCCGAGCACCTGGCGGATCACGGCCTCGCCGTAGCGCTGCACTCCCCCGGCGGGGGTGCGCTCGGTGACGACGGGCGCCGGTGCGGAGCGCCGGGGTTCGGGAGCGGCGGATGCCGCTGCCGGCGCCGGTGCGCTCTGCTCGGGGCGCCGGGGCGGAGCGCTCGACATCGCCGGTTCGTAGGCGGGGTCGTAGGGCGGCTCGTCGTCGTAGTACGGCGGCTCATCGGGCAGCGGGGGCTCATCGACGGACACCGGCGATGCCCCGGTCGGCGATGAGGAGACCGACGTCGCGGGCGCGGACGGGGCAGCGGATGCCGTCGATCCCGGCGTGGACGGAGAAGGAGTAGCCGGAGTCGGCGCAGCGTGAACCGACGCCGCGGTCACCGGCACCGGCGCAGCCGACGTCGACGCTGCGGGGATCGGCGTCTCCGCCCCTCCGCCCGCGGCCGCCCCCTGCCCGCCGGCCGACGGGATCGACGCGACGGCCCACTCCGTGACGGGACCGGCGGAATCACTGCGGACCTGCGGACGGGATGACCCCGCTGACGCAGGCTCCGAAGCGGGCGCATCGCCGGACGGAGAAGAGGGCGACGAGGCGGCCGCGGGCTGTCGCGGTGCACCCCCGGCGGGCATAGGGGCCGGGCGGTACTTGACCGTCACCCCGAGCTCCTGCTCGATCGCCGTGCGCAGATGGTCGGACGGACCAGAACCCGGAACCGTCCCCTTGAACTTCTGGACGTCGTGCTGACTCGTGAATCCGAGAGTCAGCACCTCGCTCGCGGTGTCGAACGCGAGCGGCTGCACCGCGGTGGCGAGCAGCCAGGACGTGCGGCTGATGTCTTCGAGACGCTTGAGGACGGCCGACCACGACCCCGAGATGCGCTCGAAGGTGACCGGGCCGGACGGCGCCGAAGCGGATGCCGCGGCGGGAGCCTCAGACGTCGACGGGGAATCCGGCGCCGGCTGAGCGGCCGAGTCCGCGGAGATCTCACCGCGCTCTGTCTCGCCCGCTCCGCTCCCTCGCGGGGCGACCGCGGGCGCAGGCGTCGGCGGGACGGCCGGCGTCTGAGCCGCTGGAGCCGCCGGTGCGGGGGCTGCCGGAGCTGATACGGGAGCCGCAGGAACAGGAGCAGGAGCCGGAGCAGCGGAAGCAGGGACGGAGGCTGCCGGAGCGGGAGCCGCGGATGCAGGGGCCGGAGCCGCCGCGGGGCGAGCAGCGGCGGAGACGGGCGCGGGTGCCGCGGCATCCGCACCTCCCCCGGCGAGGACGCGGGCGACCAGGAGCTCGAGATGCAGCCGAGGGGACGTCGCGCCGGACATGTCGTCGAGAGCGGCGCTCACGATGTCGGCGGTGCGCGAGAGACGGGCCGAGCCGAAGGAGGCCGCCTGTTCGCGCATGCGGTCCAGTTCATCGGCGGCGATGCCGCGCAGCACCGCGGAGGCACCCGCGCCGACGGCGGCGATCACGATCAGGTCGCGCAGCCGCTCGAGGAGGTCGTCGACGAATCGACGCGGATCCTGCCCGGTCTGCACGACCTTGTCGATCGCCGGGAACGCGGCGGCCGCGTCACCCGCAGCGAGCGCGTCGACGATCTCGTCGAGCACGGTCGCGTGCGTGTAGCCGAGAAGAGCCACGGCGCGCTCGTACGCGACGGTCACGGTCTCCGAGCCGGCGGGCGAGTCGGAACCGGCGATCAGCTGATCGAGCAGCGAGAGCGTGTCACGGGGCGATCCACCTCCGGCGCGAACGACGAGCGGGAGGACTCCCTGCTCGACGACGACGCCCTCCTCGGTGCACAGCTTCTCGACGTACTCCAGCATCGCCGCAGGCGGAACGAGCCGGAACGGGTAGTGGTGCGTACGCGAACGGATCGTGCCGAGCACCTTCTCGGGCTCGGTCGTGGCGAAGATGAACTTGACGTGCTCCGGAGGCTCCTCGACGAGCTTGAGCAGGGCGTTGAAGCCCTGCGGCGTCACCATGTGCGCCTCGTCGAGGATGAAGATCTTGTACCGGTCGCGGCTCGGTGCGAACGTCGCGCGCTCGCGCAGATCGCGCGCGTCGTCGACGCCGTTGTGGCTCGCCGCGTCGATCTCGACGACGTCGAGGGATCCGCCGCCCGCGCGCGACAGCTCGATGCAGCTCGGGCACTTCCCGCAGGGGACGTCGGTCGGGCCCTCGGCGCAGTTCAGGCACCGCGCCAGGATGCGGGCCGAGGTCGTCTTGCCGCAGCCGCGAGGGCCGGAGAAGAGATAGGCGTGGCCGACCCTGTCGCCGCGCAGCGCGGTCATCAGCGGATCGGTCACCTGGGACTGCCCGATCATCTCGCCGAACGACTCGGGCCGGTAGCGGCGATAGAGGGCTGTAGTCACCAGACCAGCCTACGGCGTACCACGGACACTCGGGGCTCCCCCTCGAGGGACTTCGCGCCCCGCCCGGCATCCGCTCACCCGCGCCCCGGCATCCGCTCATCCCCGCGCCGACGACGACGCCCCACCTGACCGCCGGCGCCCCACCTGATCGTCGTCAATCAGGTGCTGCGCCGACGAGCAGAGGGGGCGTCGACGGATACGGAGTGCGCGGCTCAGTCGATCGGCTCGATCACCGGGATCGACGTCGTGATGACGGGAACCGACGCCGACAGGCGCGTGCCGTCCTCACGGCGCGCACCCTCGAACTGACGCAGCGTCGGGCGACCGGCGATGACGGGCCCCTGATCGGCCAGCGGCACGACGACGGCATCCTCCGTCGTGGCGACGAAAGCGGCGCCGCGCACGGCGAACGGCACGGGGTCGCCGGAGCGCACCTCGACCGTCAGCGCGTCCCTGGTCACCGTGACCTGGATCGCAGAGCCCTGCCACTGCAGCGGGTACGAGAGCGACGGCCAGTCGGCCGGGAGCCGCGGGTCGAAGCTGAGCTCGCCCGCGTAGTCGCGCATGCCGCCGAAGCCGCTCACCAGCGCGGTCCACACGCCGCCCGCCGACGCCACGTGCACACCGTCCGCCGCGTTGTGGTGCAGGTCGTGCAGGTCGACGAAGATCGACTGCTCGAAGTACTTCAGCGCGAGGTCCTGGTAGCCGACCTCGGCCGCCAGGATCGACTGCACGACGGCGGACAGCGTCGAATCGCCCGTCGTCAGCGGGTCGTAGTAGTCGAAGTCGGCGCGCTTCTCCTCCGGCGTGAAGTGGTTGCCCTGCAGGAACAGCGCGAGCACGACATCGGCCTGCTTGAGCACCTGGAACCGGTAGATCACGAGGGGGTGGAAGTGCAGCAGCAGCGGGCGCTGGGTCGCCGGAGTGTGCGCGAGGTCCCAGACCTCGCGCTCCAGGAACAGCGAGTCCTGCGGGTGGATGCCGAGGCCCTCGCTGTACGGGATGAACATCGCCTCCCCCGCGCGCTCCCACTCGTCGGCCTCACCGGCGCCGAGGCCGGTGCGCTCCACGAGGAGGGCGTAGTCCTCCGGGAAGTCAGCGGCGATCTCTCGCACCACCTTCGCGGCGTAGCGCAGGTTGTAGCGCGCCATGACGTTCGTGTAGAGGTTGTCGTTCACGACGGTCGTGTACTCGTCGGGCCCCGTGACGCCGTGGATGTGGAAGGTCTCCCGGCCGTCGGACACCCGCCAGAAGCCGAGCGTCGCCCAGAGCCGGGCGGTCTCGATCGCGATGTCGGCGCCCTCGCGGCGCAGGAACTCCTCGTCTCCGGTGGCGCGCACGTACTTGCCGAGCGCGAAGCTCACGTCGGCGTTGATGTGGTACTGCGCCGTGCCGGCAGCGTAGTAGGCCGAGGCCTCCTCGCCGTTGATCGTGCGCCACGGGAACAGGGCGCCGGCCTCGTTCAGCTGCTCGGCGCGGCGGCGCGCGGCGGGCAGCATCAGAACACGGGCACGCAGCGCGTTGCGCGCCCACTGCGGCGACGTGTAGGTGAGGAAGGGGAGCACGTAGATCTCGGTGTCCCAGAAGTAGTGGCCGCTGTAGCCGGACCCGGAGACGCCCTTCGCCGCGACGCCCGTGCCGTCTGCGCGCGCGGATGCCTGGGCGAGCTGAAGGAGGCACCAGCGGGTCGCCTGCTGCAGGTCGTCGTGACCGCCGATCTGCACGTCGCTGCGCTCCCAGAAGGCGGCGAGCCATTCGGCCTGACGCTGGAACTGCGCGGCCACGCCCTCGACGACGACGCGGTCGAGCGACCGGCGGCAGCGGTCGACCAGCTCGCGCGGGGGCACTCCACGGGACGTGTGATAGCTGACGAGCTTCGTGACCGTGATCGGCACGCCCGCCTTCGCCTGCACGCGGAACACGTTCTTGGCGATGTCGGACTCGATCAGCGTGCGGGCGCTGTACTCGTTCTCCGTCTCGACGATGTGGTCGGCGACGACGGCCACCGTCATGCCCGACGCCGCGACGCGGTACGACAGTGCGGAGCGCAGGCCGTCCTGCCAGTGCTCGGCGGGCTGCAGCACCCGCTCGGCGATCTTCTCGGCCTTGCGGGGGTCGAAGCCCGCGCCCTGCGCCTCCACAGGGGTGCCGGCGTAGACGCCCGCGCCGTCCTGCCGGTTCAGCAGCTGGCAGCTGATCGTCACGGGGGCGTCGGAGTTCTCCACGACGACCTCGAGCCGGAGGATCGCGAGGTGACGCTCCTCGAAGCTGACGATGCGCTCGTCGCGCATGCGCACCCGCTTGCCCGACGGGGTCTCCCAGACGACGACCCGCTCCAACACACCGGTGCGCATGTCGAGCGTGCGGCGATACTCGCGCACGTCGGCGTCGTCGAAGGAGATGGGCTCGTCGTCGACGTAGACGCGCATGACCTTGGCGTCCG
Source organism: Microbacterium sp. NPDC012755 (assembly GCF_042901325.1). Taxonomy (NCBI): domain Bacteria; kingdom Bacillati; phylum Actinomycetota; class Actinomycetes; order Micrococcales; family Microbacteriaceae; genus Microbacterium; species Microbacterium sp. NPDC012755. Next base: position 127,585 of record NZ_JBIBCT010000001.1, read on the forward strand.
GAGCGTTGACGATCGTCTGCCCCACCTCGGCGAAGCCGTACGCCTGCTCTGCGTGACGGATCGGCCAGGTCTCGTGCAGGCCGTTGATGAACGTGCCGTGCTCGTGCGCGCCGCGTCCCTCGATGTGGTTGCCGCGGAGTCCGAGGTAGCCGTTCCCGACGCCGAACAGCGTCTCACCCACCCCGTCTTCTGTGTAGCGCGTCTCGATCAGGCGCCAGGGGTCGACGGGGAAGCGGTCGCGGTCGATCATGCAATCTCCTCGGAGTCGGGTGCGAAAGCGGACAGGTCGTCGACGACGACGGTGGCTCCTGCGGCGCGCAGCGCGTCGGCGCCGGTCCCGCGGTCGACGCCGACCACGGTCGCGAAGCCGGCGGCCGCGGCGGACGCGGCGCCGGACGTCGCATCCTCGACGGCCACGCTGAGGGCAGGGTCGACGCCGAGGGCGACGGCCCCGGCACGGAACATGTCGGGTGCCGGCTTCGAGGCCAGCCCGTCGTTCTCGGCGACGACGCCGTCGACGACGATGCGGAAGAAGGAGCGGATGCCGGCCGCGGCCAGCACCTCCTCCGCGTTCTTCGAGCTCGACACCACGCCGAGCGGGATGCCTGCGGCACTCAGCCGCTCGATCAGGGCGAGGGAGCCCGGAAAGGGCGCGATGCCCTCGCTGCGCAGCGACGCGGCGAAGGCGTCGTTCTTGCGGTTGCCGATGCCGCAGATCGTGTCGGCGTCCGGGGCGTCGTCGACCGCACCCCACGGGATCTCGACGTTGCGGCTGCGCATCAGGCTGGCGACGCCGTCATAGCGCTTCTTCCCGTCGACGTAGTCGAAGTAGTCGGCATCCGTGTAGGGGGGCTCGATGCTCCATTTCGCGAAGACATCGTCGAACACGACCTTCCACGCGCGCATGTGCACCTCGGCAGTCGGCGTGAGCACGCCGTCGAGGTCGAAGAGCACGCCGTCGGCGGCGAGCAGATCGGGAAGGGCTTCGGGCACAGGAGCCTCCAGGAGAAGGACGAGGGGGTCGGCACCTCTCCGTGCCACTGTGCCAGCGTAGTGCGGAGGGCCGGGTGAGGTAACCCCCGAATACGCCGGTGTCGGACTCGTGGGTCGCGCGGGCGGATGCTCAGAGCATCTCGGCGGTCTGACGCGCGATCTGCAGCTCCTCGTTCGTCGGCACGACGAGCACCGTCACCGGGGAGTCGTCGGTGGAGATGCGCCGGATTCCGCGTTCGCGGGCGGCGTTGCGGGCGGGATCGATCTCGACTCCGGCGAATCCGAGCGTCGCCATCGCCTCGGCGCGCACGGGCGCCGCGTTCTCCCCGACTCCCGCGGTGAACGAGATCACGTCGACCCCTCCGAGCTGCGCGATGTAGGCGCCCGCGTAGGCGCGGAGCCGGTGGACGTAGACGTCGAAGGCGAGCGTCGCCGCCTCCTCCCCCGCCTCGCGACCAGCGAGGATGTCGCGCATGTCGCTGCGTCCGGCGAGCCCCGCCAGTCCGCTGCGGGTGTTGAGCAGGGCGTCGAGGGCGTCGATCGTGTACCCGGCCCGGCGCGCGAGATGCACCAGCGCCGCGGGGTCGATGTCTCCCGACCGCGTGCCCATCACGAGCCCCTCGAGCGGTGTGAGCCCCATCGACGTCTCGACGGATCGGCCGCCGTCAATCGCCGTGACGGACGCCCCGTTGCCGAGGTGGAACACGATCTGGCGGAGCGTCGAGAGGTCGCGCCCGAGGAAGGCCGCCGCGGCCTCGCTGACGTACTGGTGGCTGGTGCCGTGGAAGCCGTAGCGCCGCACCCTGTGCTCGCGGGCGAGCTCCGCGTCGATCGCGTACGTGTACGCCGCGGGCGGGAGCGTCTGGTGGAAGGCGGTGTCGAAGACCGCGACGTGCGGCACATCGGGGAACACGGCCTCCGCCGCGAGGATGCCGGCGAGGTTGGCCGGGTTGTGCAGCGGCGCCAGCACCGCGAGATCCTCGATCTGGCGCTCGACGTCGGCGTCGATCAGCGTGGGGGCGAAGAAGCGCGCCCCGCCGTGCACGACGCGGTGACCGACGGCCACGGGCGGATGCTCGTCGAGGGAGGGTCCGTGGGCGGCGAACTGCTCGAGCATGACCGCGAACGCCGCATCGTGGTCGGCGATGTGCTGCTCGCTGCGATAGTCGGCGTCGAGCATCGTGACGACGGCATCCGCTGTCGTGTCCGGTCGGACCGTGTGCCGAACCGGGCTCGACTCCTGGCCGATCCTCTCGATCAGGCCGCTCGCGAGCTCGTGCTCGCTCTCGATGTCGATCAGGCTGTACTTGAGCGACGAGGAGCCGCTGTTGATGACGAGGATGGCGCTCATGCCGCCCCTCCCTGGGCCTGGATCGCCGTGATCGCCACGGTGTTCACGATGTCGTCGACCAGCGCCCCGCGGGAGAGGTCGTTGATCGGCTTGTTCAGCCCCTGCAACACGGGGCCGATCGCGACCGCTCCCGCCGATCGCTGCACGGCCTTGTAGGTGTTGTTGCCGGTGTTCAGGTCGGGGAACACGAACACGGTGGCCCGTCCGGCGACGGCCGAGTCGGGGAGCTTCGCCTTGGCGACGGCGGCGTCGGCCGCGGCGTCGTACTGGATCGGACCCTCGACCAGCAGCTCCGGCGCCCGCTCGTGCACGAGGGCCGTGGCCGCGCGGACCTTGTCGACATCGGCTCCTGAACCGGACTCCCCCGTCGAGTACGACAGCATGGCGATCCGCGGCTCGATGCCGAACTGCCGCGCGGTGGCCGCGGAGGAGATCGCGATGTCGGCGAGCTGCTCGCTCGTCGGATCGGGGATGACGGCGCAGTCGCCGTACACGAGCACGCGGTCGGCGAGCGCCATCAGGAACACGCTGGAGACGACCTTCACGCCGGGCTTCGTCTTGATGATCTCGAACGACGGTCGGATCGTGTGCGCGGTGGTGTGCGCGGCGCCGGAGACCATGCCGTCGGCGAGGCCGGTGTGCACCATCATGGTGCCGAAGTACGACACGTCCGTGACCGTGTCGGCGGCCTGCGCGAGCGTGATGCCCTTGTGCGCGCGCAGCCGCGCGTACTCGGCGGCGAAGCGCTCGACGAGCTCGGGGTCGTGGGGGCTGAGCACCTGCGCCGCCGAGATGTCGGCGCCGAGCTCGATCGCCCTCGCGCGCACCGTGGCCTCGTCGCCCAGGATCGTCAGATCCGCCACCTCCCGGGCGAGCAGCGTGGACGCGGCCTGGAGGATGCGGTCGTCGTCGCCCTCGGGCAGGACGATGCGCCGCCGGTCGGCGCGGGCGCGCTCGATGAGGCCGTACTCGAACATCAGCGGCGTGACGACGCGCGACTCGGCCAGGCCCACCTGGGTGGTGAGCTCGGCGACGTCGACGTGCGCCTGGAAGAGGCTGAGCGCCCGGTCGTAGCGCGCCCTCGAGTCGGGCGAGATGCGCCCGCGTGCGCCCATCACGCGCACCGCGGTGTCGTAGGTGCCGAGATCGGTCGCGATGATCGGCACCGTCGACGTGAAGCCGTCGAGCAGCCGCACGATCGGCTCCGGCAGCGGGAACGGACCGTTGAGGATGATGCCCGAGACACGCGGGAAGGTGCCGGAGGCGTCGGCGAGGAGGGTGGCGAGCAGCACCTCGGTGCGGTCGGCCGGGATCACCACGACCGATTCCTCCGTGATGCGGGGCAGCACGTTCACCATCGACATGCCGGCGACCACGATGGTGAGGGCCTCGCGGGCGAGACGGTCGGGGTCGCCCTTGATGAGGCGTCCGTCGACGGCGGAGAGGATGCCGCGGATCGACGGCGCGACGAGCGTGCGGTCCTCGGGGATCGCCCACACCGGCGTGCTCCGCGCCGGACGCACGGCCGAGACCGCGTCGGCGACGTCGTCGAGCGCATCGGGGTCGGCGCGGTTCACGATGACCGCGAACAGCTCGGCGCGCTCGGCCTCGAGCTCCGCGAGCGCGAGGGCGGCGATCTGCCCGACGGCGGCGGCCGAGCGGGCCGTCGTGGTGCCGAGCTGCTCCGCCTGACGCTGACCGTCGCGGCCCGAGAGCACGAGCAGCACAGGAGCGGCGAGGTTCGCCGCGATGCGCGCGTTGTAGCCGAGCTCGGCCGGGCTCGCCACGTCGGTGTAGTCGCTGCCGACGATCACGACGGCGTCGCACTGCGCTTCGACCGCCTTGAAGCGGGAGACGATGGTCGACAGCGCGCGCTCTGGATCGTCGCGCACGTCGTCGTAGGTGACGCCGACGCAGAGGTCGTAGTCGAGATGGACGCCGTCGTGCGCGAGCATCAGCTCGAGGATCTCGTCGCGATCCGCCACCGAGCGGGCGATCGGGCGGAACACGCCCACACGCGGGCTGACGCGCATCAGCGCGTCGAGCACTCCGAGCGCGATCGTCGACTTGCCGGTATGGCCTTCGGCCGAGGTGATGTAGATGCTCTGCGCCACGGGCTCAGCCTAGACGCGCCGCCTGTGCGGCGCCCGCGTCCGGCGCCGTGCATCCGCTCGTGAGGGCGTCGACCACGGCGGTCGCGTCCTCCTGGTACCGCGTGTAGTAGTCGGCATCCGTGTTGACCTGCACGCGGTGGATCGCGTGCGACGCCGGCATCTGCTGCCAGCCCTCCAGCGTCGAGAGCTTGCCGTAGAACAGCGTGGCGGCCGTCGCCGGGTCCATCCGCTGCTCGGCGCTGCCCCACCAGTCCTGCTGCTGGAAGAGCCCGATGCTGGTGGTCCTGGTCCCGTCGGGGTTGCGGAATCCCGACGTCTCCCAGTCGCCGTAGTCGATGTTGCGCAGGCTGCTCTCGCCCATGGCGGTCATCACCCCGAGGATCTGCCCGTCGCGTCCGAATCCGAGGGCGGATGCCGTGAGCATGATGGTCGCGGCGTTGTCCAGCTGCTCCCCCTCCCAGCCGGCGATCCCCGCATCGGGGAAGCCGGCGGGCTCCGTCGCGCAGTAGACGGCGGGCTCGTGGGCGAGTCCGAGGGGGATCAGCACGGCCGCTCCGACCACGACGACGATCGCCGCGCTCCACAGCGAGATGCGGCGCAGCATCCGCCTGCGCTGCGACCGGAGCTGGGCGCGCCTGCGCGGCGACGGCCTGCGTCGGCGCGGGCGAGCACGGGCGGAGGCGCGGCGGGCCGTCGGCCTTCGCCCTGTGCGCGTCTTCGTCATGTGCGGCGGTCCGGACGCCGTCCGGCGAACGCGGCGAGCGCACCGCCGACGGCCCCGAACAGGTGGCCCTGCCAGGAGACGCCGGCACCCGCGCCGAAGATGCCCGTGAGCATGGTGCCGCCGTAGATCCCGATGACGACGAGCGCGACCACGGCGTAGAGGATGCGGTGCGAGACGCGGCCCGGCGCGAACACCCTGGTGACGAGGTAGCCGAAGTAGCCGAAGACGAGACCGGAGGCGCCGACCGTGAGGGTGCCGGGGGCGTTCACGAGCCAGGTGCCGAGCCCGCCGATGACCGTCGCGAACGCGGTGACCGCCCAGAACCTGCGGGGGCCCTCGATCGCGACGATGCAGCCGAGGACGAGGAAGGGCACCGAGTTGCCGATCAGGTGCGGCCACCCGGAGTGCAGGAGCGGCGCGAGCACGATGCCGCCGAGTCCCGCCGGGTCCCAGGAACGGATGCCGAAGACGGAGAACGAGCCGGGGAGGATGCTGTCGGCCAGCTGCACGATCCACATCACGGCGAGCAGTGCCACAGGAGAGGCGAATCGACTCAGCGTTCTCGGCTGCTGCTGCTCCACGGTGCTCACCCGTCGATTCTCGCAGGACGTCCTGAGGAGTCGCCGGGCAAAAGAAAAGACCCTCCGCGCACCCAGCAGAGCCCGGTTACCCTTGCTGCGTTTCCGCCCTGGGGGAATTGGCCTGGATGCCGCCGCGCGGAGAGCCGTCGTCAAGTCTAGCCGACGAGAGCAGGGCTGATGAACAGGTTCAGGGACCTGCAGAGAGGTTACGATCGGATCACGCGCGCAACGCTGCGCTCACGCGAGAGGGAACGCATGCTGGAGAACTCCCCCCTGAGTACGACCTCGATCACCGCCGAGCAGTTCGCGGAGCAGACAGCCGCGATCCTCGGCTCGGTGGGTCAGGTCATCGACGGCAAGCCGGATGCCGTGCGCAGCGCCCTCGTCTGCCTGCTGGCCGAGGGGCACCTGCTCATCGAGGACGTCCCCGGCGTCGGCAAGACGATGCTGGCGCGAGCCCTCGCCGCGAGCGTCGACGCCACCGTCCGCCGCATCCAGTTCACCCCCGACCTCCTGCCGGGAGACGTGACCGGCGTGAGCGTCTACAACCCGGTGGATCGCGAGTTCGAGTTCAAGCAGGGCGCCGTGTTCGCGCACATCGTGATCGCCGACGAGATCAACCGCTCGTCCCCGAAGACCCAGTCGGCGCTGCTGGAGGCGATGGAGGAGGGCCAGGTCACGGTCGACGGCTCCACGCATCCCCTGCCGCAGCCCTTCCTCGTCGTCGCCACCCAGAACCCGCTGGAGATGGAGGGCACCTACGCTCTGCCCGAGGCGCAGCGCGACCGCTTCATGATGCGCATCTCGATGGGCTACCCGGATGCCGCGGCAGAGGCGCTCATGATCCGACAGCGCGACACGGTGAGCCCGCTCGCGGGAGTCACGGCCGTCGCCGATGCGGCATCCATCTCCGGTCTGATCGCCTGGGCGCGGTCGGTGCACGTCGCCCCCGCCATCGAGGAGTACACGGTCGCGCTCGCCCAGGCGACGAGGAACGACCCGAACCTCCACCTGGGTGCGAGCCCGCGTGCGACCCTGCAGCTCATCCGGTCCGCGAAGGTCTGGGCGGCGCTCGACGGCCGCGACTTCGTGATCCCCGATGATGTGACGGCCCTGCTGATCCCCGTGCTCGCCCACCGTCTTCTCCCCGCACGCGGAGCCCACCGCGCCGGCGCCCAGCCGGTGGAGGCGGCCCTGCGTCAGATCGTGGAGCGCGTGCGCGTGCCGGTGGCGTCGCGCGCCTGAGCGGCGGACAGCATGAGACGACGTCGAGCCCTCACCGCCAGGGGCGCAGGTGCGCTCATCGCGGGTCTCGGCTGCCTGCTCGCGGCGAACCTCGTCGGGGCGCCGATCCTCATCTACGTCGGCATCCTCCTCCTCGCCCTCACCGTGTTCTCGCTGCTGGCGGTGCACCTGCCGCGGCGCAACGGCGCGGTCGCCCGGCAGATCTCCACCGATCTCCTCACGGTGGCCGAGACCTCGCGGGTGACGCTGCGGTTCGATCTGCGCGCGATCCGCATCCCGCACGGCCTGTGGCGCGACGTCCTCCCCGATGCGGTGTCGGGCGACTCGGCCGGGGAGTACCCGCCCGAGAGCGGGCAGCTGAGCTACCTCATCACCGGCGTGCGCCGCGGCGTCTGGGCGATCGGACCGCTGGTGCTGCGCACCGTCGATCCCTTCGGCATCGCTCAGCGCGAGCAGGCCTTCGGCGAGACCCGCACCGTGACCGTCGTGCCCGAGATCATCACGCTCGCCCCGCTCGCCGTCAAGGTGGGGGCGGCGGGCGGCACCGCCCACACCTCCTCGAGCAGGCTCGGGCAGGGCAGTGACAACCTCTCTCCGCGCCGGTACATCGCCGGCGACTCCATGCGGCGCATCCACTGGCGTGCGACCGCGCACCGCGGGCAGCTGATGGTCAGGCAGGAAGAGGAGGAGTCGAGCCCCGACGCCCTCGTCGTGCTCGACCGCAGCTCGGCGAGCTGGGCCGCGCCCGGTGAGGACGCCGATCCGGCCTTCGAGGCCGCCGTCTCGCTGTGCGCCTCCGCCGCGGTGCATCTCGTGCAGGAGGGCTACGGGGTCGACGTGGTCGACAGCGCGGGCATCCTGCTCGGCACTCTCCGCGGACACGAGGAGGACAGGGAGGGTCTGCTGGTCGCTCTCGCGATGGTCACTCCGCGGGGCGAGCCGCGCGACCTCGCGACGGTCATGGGAGGCACCCCGCCCGGCCCGCTCGTCTACATCACCGGGCGCCTCGACGAGGAGACGGCCGAACGGCTGCGCCCTGCCGGCGCCGCGGCGCCCATGCTCTTCGCCGCCGAGCTCGACGAGGGCGTGGAGCAGACCGCCGTCCACCACGGCTGGCGTGTCGCCGCTCTCGGCCCCGACCTCGCCGAGGCGTGGGAGGACGCGCTCCCGGAGCGGATGGGGGTCGGCGATGTCTCGCGCTGAGCCCCGTGCCCCTCTCCTGTCGTGGCATCGCGACGACGAGCTGAGCGAGAGCCGCATCGCACAGGGCGCCCTCGCCGCCGCGGCGGCCTTCGTCGCGGCGTGGCCCTACACCTCCGTGATCAAGCCGGGCGCCTGGTCCTTCGCCGTCGTCACGGTGGTCCTCGTCATCGTGGCGGTCGGGATCGCCGTGCGCACCCTGCTGATCCGCCGGAAGCGCTGGATCCGGGAGACCGCAGCCATGATCGCGCAGGCGGTCGCGGCGCTGGGCGTCCTCACGATGCTCGTCGCCGGAGACACCGCCATCTTCGGAGTCGTGCCGACCTCATCGACCTTCACCGTGTTCGGCGCCCTCGCAGCGACGGCCTGGGAGCAGGTCGTGTTCGGCACCGCGCCGCTCGACAGCACGCCGGGTCTCCGTGTGATCATGGGCGCCGGCTTCGCTCTCGTCGCATTCCTCCTCGACCAGCTCGTCGCCCAGAGGAGCGCCGTCCTGGCCAGTGTTCTCGTCGCCGTCGTCGGCGCGACGCCGATGATCGTCACGCTCGGCGACGCGAACGTCGTGTGGTTCGTGATGCTCGGCGTCCTGATCCTGCTGCTGTTCCGGCAGTCCGCGAAACGCAACCCCGAGTCGTCTCTGCGCGCGTCCACGGGCATCGCGGTGGGCGCCGGAGCCGCCGCCGTCGCCGCGGCGCTCGTCATCGCGCCCATCGTGCCCGTCTCGGCATCCCTCGCCGGCACGGGCGTCGGCGTCAGCGTCGACGCGTCGCTGCGCCTGGGGAACGACCTGCGTCAGCCCGACCCGGTCGAGGTGCTCACGCTCGCCACGGCGGAGAACACCGCTCCGTACCTCCGACTGACCACCCTGTCCCGCTTCGACGGCAGGGTCTGGCATCCGGATCGCGGTGACACCCAATCCCTGAGCGACGGCTTCGGGGCCGCGGAGTGGACGGAGGACGTCGCCGCGAAGGACGTCACGACCTCGATCCGCGTGCTGCGCATGTCGAGCTCGTGGCTGCCCGTTCCCTACCCCGCGACGAGCGTCCAGGGCCTGAGCGGCGCCTGGAAGCTGATGCCGGAGAACCGCACGATCGTCTCGAAGACGGCGGATGCCGTCGGCAACGACTACACGGTCGCGTCTCTCAGGGTGAATCCGTCGCTGGAGCAGATCAGAGCCGTGCCCGCGGCCGCGGCGGTGGTCGACCCGGACGACGAGCCGCTGGAGCTCCCCGACGTCATCCCGAACACGGCGCGCGAGGTCACGGCGGACGCCACGAGCGACTACGACCGTCTGATCGCACTGCAGACCTGGTTCCGCACCGAGTTCTCCTATTCTCTGGAGACGCCGGTCGATGAGGGCTTCGACGGCACCGGCGCGGACGCCGTCGCGCAGTTCCTCGACGTGCGATCCGGATACTGCGTGCATTTCGCCGGCGCCTTCGCCCTGATGGCGCAGAGCCTGGGGATGGACGTCCGCATCGTCGTCGGATACCTGCCGGGCACGCGCACCGACGAGAAGCGCGGCGAAGAGACCATCTACTCGGTCTCCAGCGATCAGCTGCACTCCTGGCCGGAGGTCCTCTTCCCCGGCATCGGCTGGGTGCCTTTCGAGCCGACGGCCTCTCTCGGCGTGCCCACGGCGTTCGTATCGGCGACGACGTCGGGCTCCGGCCCTGGGGGCGCGGCCACCCCCGCGCCCACGACGGCCCCGACCTCGGAGGCCACGAGCGGCCCCGAGATCGATCGGACAGATGCGGGCGGAAACACCGGCGGCGCCAGTGCCCTGCGTCAGCTCGACCCGATGCCGGTCGTGCTCACCGCGTTCGGAGCGCTGGTCGTGCTCCTGCTGCCGGCGCTGATCCGCCTCGGCATCGGCACGGCGCGACGTCGCCGAGCGCGACGGGGAGATGCGGCGTCCGCGTGGACCGAGCTTCGGGCCACGCTGATCGACCTGGGCATCGCGCTGTCGGATGCTGATTCGCCCCGCTCGCGCGGCGCCGCCCTCGTGTCCGAGCACGGCGTGGATCCGGAAGCGATGCGGGCGCTGACGGATGCCGTCGAGCGCGCGACCTATGCGCGCTCTGCCGACTCGGCGGATCTGGCCCCCGCTCTGGGCGAGGTTCTCGCACAACTGCGTCGCAGCGTCGATCGGCCGTCGCGGCTCAGGGCGCTGCTGCTTCCGCGTTCGCTGTTCGCCGGACGCGGATCGCAGGCCCCGCTGCTCGTCTGACGGGAGTGCCGGCCGCGCTCAGGCGTGCACGTGGACCGGGCACGGCACCGCCGCGCATGCGTCGCACACGACCAGCTGGACCCGGCACGAGAGGTCGGGGCAGTTGGCCGTGCGGTTCGTCGCCGTTCCGCACCCCGCGCACTCTCCGATCACGGCTGCATGGTCGGAGAAGTCGACCGAGCCGCGCTTGTCGAACACGTAGAGCGAGCCCTCCCAGAGGCCGTCGTCTCCGTACTGCTCGCCATAGCGGACGATGCCGCCCTCGAGCTGGTACACCTCGCCGAAGCCCCGCGACGCCATCAGGCTCGACAGCACTTCGCACCGGATGCCGCCCGTGCAGTAGGTGACGACCGGCTTGCCCTTGAGGTCGTCGTAGGCTCCTGAGTCGAGGAGCTGCACGAAGTCCCGCGTGGTCTCCGTATCGGGGACGATCGCGTCGCGGAAGCGTCCGATCTGCGCTTCGAGCGCGTTACGTCCGTCGAAGAAGACGACCTCGTCTCCTCGTTCGTCCATCAGAGCGTGCAGGGCCTCCGGCGAGAGCCGGGTGCCACCTCCGATGACGCCGTGCTCGTCGACCCTGAGCTCCCCCGGAGCACCGAAGGACACGATCTCCTCCCGCACCTTCACGCTGAGCTTGGGGAAGTCGATGCTGCGACCCTCGGCATCCACTCCGGTCCCCTCGCTCCACTTGATGTCGACGCCTTTGAAGGGCGCGTACGAGCGGAACGAGCGCGCCCACTTCTTGAGCGCGACGAGGTCGCCGCCGAGCGTGCCGTTGACGCCGTCCTTCGAGATCAGGAGCCGCCCGCGGAGGCCGAGCGCCTCGCCGAGATCACGCTGCCAGAGCCGGATGGCCTCGGGGTCGGCGAGCGGGGTGAAGACGTAGAACAGGACGATCTTGGGGGTTGCCACCAGGGAATCCTACGTCGTGACCACGCCCTTCAGAGACGGTCGCGGCGACGCAGCACCAGGACCACGACCACGGCGAGCGCGACCGCCCACCCCATCGCCACGAGCGACGCGACGGGAGCGGCGAGCCCTCCGTCGGCGAGGCCCGCGGCCGACAGCAGCGCGCTGAGCGGAAGGACCCTCGCGACGTCAGGCGCGGCATCCGACAGCAGGAGAGCCGGCGACAGCGTCGCGGGCACCACGAACAGCACGAGGACCGGGCTGCGCACCAGCACGCCGACGAGATACCCCCACAGCCCCGCCGCCGCGAGGATGCCGACAGCGGCGGCAGCCTCCGGAACGCTCAACAACGCGCGACCGGTGACGAGGAGGAACGCTGCCTCGATCATCGCGATCCCGAACACCCCGAACAGGAGCGTCGAGGCCACGGCAGAGACCGCGCGTGATCCGAAGACCACCACGCCGGAGGTGAAGAGATGATCGCGCGCCAGCACGCCCGATCGGTCGGCGAGCGCCGGGCCCAGCGCCCCCAGCACCGCCGCGAGGATCACCAGCCCGCCGACGAGAGATGCGCTCATCGTGGCTCCGAGCGCATCGACGACGGCGGGCGGCGCCGATCGTACATCGCTCGGCAACGACGCCGCGATCGACAGCGCCGAGAGCAGCGCGACGGGGAGGAACACCCAGGGCAGGGGGTCTCCGCGCAGCCGCCGCAGCTCCGCGGAGAGCCCGCGGACGACCTGCCCGCGCATCGGGCCGCCCCACGGCCTCGCCCCGCCGGCGCTCAATGCTCTCGCCGCCGCACCGCACCGACCGCGAGCACGACGGTGACGGCGCTCCAGCCGAGCAGCACGAGCGCGCTCCCCCACCACGGAAGCAGCCCGTCGACCGGCGCCCCGGTGACGCCCGCGAAGGCGCCGACCGGAAGGTATCTCTCGACGGCGGGCACGTTGAACAGCAGCGGGAGCTCGATCATGATCGGCACGAGCAGGACGATCGCGGACACCGCGTAGTAGCCCTTGATGACCCAGCCCAGGGACACCCCGATCACACTGCCGAAGATCGCCGCGAACACCGACCCGCCGACGATCCCCCAGAACGCCCCGTCGATCTGCAGGCTCCGCCCCACGGAGGAGAGCAGGACCGCGGACGCCGCCGCCCAGATCGCCGCCCCGACGAGGCACAGGACCACGGCGGTGATCGCACTGGCGAGGAGCTTCGCGAGGAGCACCCGCCGGATGGATCCGATGACGAGCGATCGCGACATGGAGTGGTAGTAGTACTCCCGCGACACCGAGTAGCTGCCGAGGTACATCGCCGTGATGCCGATCGCGGCGAACAGGCCGAACACGATCCGCGTCGCGTTCCCGTCATCGAGATCGGTCAGTCCGTCCAGCGACGGGCCGACCGTGACCATCAGCGCGGGGATGAGGAGCGTGAAGGAGAAGATCCCGAGCATCGCGAGCCCGCTGACGCCGCGCAGCAGCTCGCTCCGGAGGAAGTCAGACATGGACGTTCCCTCCCTCGGCGCCGTCGATGAGCCCGAAGTAGCCCTCTTCGAGAGTCGTCGCCCCGTCGGCCGTCAGCGCCTCCAGCGGACCGTCGAACAGCTTGCGCCCGCGCATCACGACGACCTCGTCGACCGTCTGCTCCAGCTCGGCGAGCTGGTGGCTGGAGATGAGGACGGTGCCGCCCTTCTCCGCGAAGGACCGCAGGAATCCGCGCAGCCACCGGATGCCGCCGGGGTCGAGCCCGTTCGCCGGCTCATCGAGCACGAGGAGCTCCGGGTTCCCGATCAGCGCGGTCGCCAGACCGAGCCGCTGCCGCATGCCGGTGGAGAACCGCTTCACCCTCTTGCCGGCGTGGGCGGTGAGGTCGACCTGCGCGAGCACCTCGTCCACACGGGTCCGCGGCATGCCCGCGGCGAGACGGTAGATGTCGAGGTGCCGGCGAGCGGTGATCCCGGTCTCGAATCCGAGGCCGTCCATGTGCACGCCGACCCGGCGCGCAGGGTTCGTCATGGCCGCGAAGGGGGCTCCGAAGAGCGTGGCGGAACCCGCCGTCGGATGCAGCAGGCCGACGAGACCGCGCATCGCCGTGCTCTTGCCTGCGCCGTTCGGGCCGAGCAGGCCCACGATCGCTCCGGACTCGACCGTGAAGCTGAGGTCTCTGACGACGGCATCCCCTCCGTAGCTCTTGGTGAATCCGTCGAAGCTGATGACCGCTGTCATGAGCCTTCTCCTCTCGGTAGGGGGCGGGTGCGTGTGGCACGACCGATCAGACGATCGACGTGCCGGTGGATCGGGGCCACGAGGTGGGGATGCTCTCCGGCATCCGCCCTCGTGAGCAGCTTGGTCAGGACGTAGAGCTGGGAGACGACGCCGTCGTCGGAGTCGAGGTCGTCCGCGAAGCGCCGGGTGATCTGCGCGACGATGTCGGGCTCCGCAAGGGAGTGGCAGAGCAGGAAGGCGGCATCGTAGCCGCGCGGAGCCAGCCCCCACGCCTCCCAGTCGACCATGGCGAACGGCTCCGCATGCAGGTTGTTCCAGTGCAGGTCGCCGTGGGCCGCCCGCCAGTCGCCGACGTCCGTGTCGACGTCGAGGCCGAAGAACACCGCGATGCGGCGGCGGATGCCGTCGGGGTCGACGGCCCTGCGCGCGGTCGGCGCCACGGAGAGCGCATCGAGGCCGCCCGCGAGCGCGTTCCACCATGCCTCGTCGAGCGATGGAGCCGCGCGGAGCTCCGGGGTCGACTGGGCCGGGTGCCCGGGAACGAGCGTCATCAGCTCGGCGCGCACCGTGAGAGGACCGTCGGTCTGCTCGCGGACCTCGAGCACCCTCGGCTTCCGAACGCCGCTGATCGCACCGGCATCCTGATTGCCCGTCCACCAGGATCCGCGGGCCCACTCCGTCCTCGACCAGACGAGTCGGAGCCACAGCGCGTCCCCGCCCCGCGACACGGCGGCCCCGAGGGATCGGTCGCGCCACCCGAAGACGGGCACCCCGCTCGCTTCGGCGCCGAGAGCGCCGAGCTCCCTCTCCAGGGCCGAGCGCAGCATCCCCCGCAGCTCGTTCTCCGGGGCTGACGTGTGCGGTTCGGCCGTCATGCGCGCGCCTCCGATCCGAGCGCTGCGAGGGGGACGTCGAGGAACGTCCGCCACAACCAGGCGCCGAGCGATCGAGCATCGCCGTCGTCGACGCGGGCCCTGCCGAAGCGCGGAAGGGCTCCGCTCCGGACGTCGGACAGGGCGACCTGGACGCCATCCGTCCTGAGGGTCGACGGGGTCACCGGCACGAGCGCGGCGAGGTCGATCTCGCCCCGCTGGGGCTTTCCGTCGCCGACCACCGCGGTTCCGAGACGCCTCTGGATGAGAATTCCGCTGCTCTCGAGAGCCACGGGGGTCCCTGCCTCCGGGAGCGTCTCCCCCGCGGACGCCACGAGCCGCACCTCGCCGCCCTCGCTGACGAACCCGACGGTGCGCGCCGACGACACCGGGATCATGAGCACGGCGGCGATCAGGGCGCTTGTGGCGACGGCGGCCGCGGCCACCCGCCACGGATTCGGCGCGGACGCGGCGAGCGCCTTCGCCCCGCGCAGGAGCGCCCGGAAGACGACGGCGGCGACCAGACCGAGTGTGGCGAGGTAGCAGAGCGCCGGCACCGTCCCGAGACCCGCGACCGACGTGGCGTACCGGTAGAGCACGAACCCGACGAGCCCGACGGGGAAGAGCCGGCACAGGATGCCGTAGGCGATGAGCAGGCCGCGATGCCGCCCTGCGCGGTGGAGGCCGTCGGACTCGGGACGAGGACCGGCCGCACCCGTGGAGCGTGCCGCGCCTCCGAGGAGCCCGAGGAACGAGTGACCGGCGGCCGTCATCGCGTCTCTGCGCAGATGCGGCCAGTCCAGAGCGGACATGAGCGCGAGGTAGCCGTCGAGCTGAACGAAGGGAAGCAGGTTGAGGGCCGCGATCGCCAGGCACGACAGCGCGTACAGGACGAGTCCGGCGTGCAGGGAGTCGTCGACCACGAAGCGCGAGGCCACGATGCTCGCCGCCGCGCAGACGAGGTGCACCGCGGGCCCGGCGAGAGCGACGAGGACCCGCTGACGGCGACGCGACAGACGCCAGCCGTCGGTGACGTCGCAGAAGAAGGCAGGAGCCAGATAGAACAGCATGACGCCGATGCGTCGCGGGCTTCCGCCGAAGGCGCTGAGCGTCGCACCGTGTCCGAGTTCGTGCACGATCGTCGTCAGCACGATCGCCAGCCCGAGCCACGCGATCACCGAGAGCGGGAGCGGGCTCTCCAGCACCGAGACGATGTCGGACCAGCCGAGTGCCGTCGCGACCACCCCGGCGACGACGACCGCGGCGCCGATGACGACGCCGGGCGCACCCGCGACGGCGCGCGTCAGCGGACGCAGCGCGGCGAAGAGCGCCGACGGGTCGCCGACGCTCCACTGCAGCGTCAGCGGAGGTCGATACTGCAGACGTCGACCGCGCCGACGCGGGCGGCGGGCACGCGATCCGCGGGTGTCGGCGTCTGCGGCGAGCAGCCCAGCCCCGTCGAGACGCCGAGCGATCAGGCCGACATCGTCGGCGGTCCACGGGTCGCCGAGTGCGGCGGCGATCTCGGCGATGCTCCGGTCTCCCGTGAACCGCCGCGCGACCACGGCGACCGGCTCCGACACGCGCACGGCCGGCGCCCCGTCGCGCGCGATGATCCACTGCCCGGCGTCGGCGAGCGGATCGTCGACCGTGATCCCCGGCGCGAGCCTCGGCGTGGCGGTCAGGGGCAGCGGAGGCAGGACGGAGGTCACAGCGAGCACTCCATCATCGCGATGCGGCGGGCTCCCTCGGAGAAGCGCACGGGATGCGTGCCACGGACGACGAACCCCGCCTCCCGGAGTTCCGCCTCGAGCTGTCCGGCGTCGATCAACGCGACCCGCGAGGAGAAGGCCTCCGCCCGGAGCACCCCGCCCTCGCGACGCAGATGGACGACGCCCACGTCGCGCACTCCGGCCGCGGCATCCACCTCGTCGCTGAGGAACACCACCTCCGAGTCTCCGGTGGACACGACGAGCGCCTCGTTGTCGTCGTCACGGGGCCGGGCCACGTGGGCGGAGACGACGAAGAGGCCGTCGGGCGCGAGGTGCGCGCGGACAGCGGCGTACAGGGTCCGTCGTTCGGCGGCGGACAGCAGCGAGATCGAGGTCGTCGCGAGCACGATCAGCCCGAACTCCCCGTCGATCCGGAAGTCGCTCATGTCTCCGAGCACCGGACGCAACGCAGGGAGCCCGGCCCGGTTAGCCCTCTCCTCGAGGAGGGCGAGCATCCGCGGCGAGGTGTCGAGAGCCACGGTCTCCCGCCCCGACCGCGCCAGAGGGAGGCTGAGTCGCCCCGATCCGCAGGCCAGTTCGAGGATGCGCCCGGTGCTGCGGCGCGAGATCCGCAGGATCTCGCGGATCTCGCTGTCGTCCCCGCGGATCATCGCGTCGTAGACCTCCGACCCGCGCTCGCTGTAGATGTCGGAGACGACGGCGTCGGGGTCGATCACCGCGAGGAGTCGCGCCGCGGCGCGGTTCAGGCCCTGTGCGGTCATGGCGGCCTTCTTTCTGGCGTGGGATGCTGGATGCGAGGTCGGGGGCATAGCGGATGCACGGTTCTCCGTGTCGAGCGGGTGTGTCACCCGCTACGCCCTCGACTTCTTTTCTTCAGGTGATGCTCATCAGGTGATGGTGACGACCGCGCCGATGAGGATGATGATGTCGCCGACGATGATGTACCAGGGCTCGGGTGCGTCCATCGTCTCGATCTCTTCGAAACTCAGGTCCATGTGCTCACCTCCTTCGAGGGTGTCGGTCGAGCGGAATCAGGTGGCCGCGAGGCCGATCAGGCCGAGGACGACGCCGATCTTGACCGCGGCGTACCAGGTCCAGAAATCGGGCGAGTCCATCGACTCCAGCTCTTCGAAGCGCAGCTCGTTCGAGATCTCCATGTGCATTCACCTCCCTCCGAGGCTCAGTCGCGTCGGGACCCTCAGGTGAGTCCGGCCACGATCGCGACGATCATGATTCCGGTGCCGACCCCGTTCACGAAGTCGGACCATTCGGAGGGCGCATCCATCGTCGGAAGCTCCTCGATCAGCAGATCCATGTCGTTCGTCATCTCCCCATCACCTCCTCTCCCTGTCTCGGGCGAATCGCAGAGGCGTCGAAGGACTCTGCGAAGATGCTCGCGACGGCGTCGCGGTCGAGGCGGCCGAGCGCAGGCAGCGGCGCGCCCCAGGAGGCGAGGCATCGCTCCACGACGGCATCGAGAACCTGCGGCGCCGGAGCGGGAATCGTCTGCAGGCCCCACCTCGATCGGAGGGCGATCAGCCCGTCGCTGGCGTCCTCCGGGAGCCCCGGCGCCGCCTCGCGGATCCACGTCCAGCCCATTGCCAGCCGCTCCGACGAGCCCCATCGGAGGTCGCCGTCGGCGATGCGCCGCCAGATCGCCGGCAGGATCGCGAGCGTCGCCGGGAGCTTGCGCGTCGCCGTCTCCCAGGAGAGCTCGTTCGCGAGGTACCAGTGCGGAGCCGCGTACGTGCGCCGGCCGACGAGCGCCCAGGAGCGATGCGTGGCGGCGCTCAGCTGAGAGGCGAACAGACGCTGCTCCGGGGAGAGGCGTCCTGCCCGCAGCTGCTCGGCGAGCCCCGCCGCGGCCATCACGATGCCGCGGGCGTCGTGATCGGCCGCGAGACTCGGAGCGCTCCCGACCGCCGGTCCCAGCACGCGGAGGATCACCTCCATCAGTCCCTCGCCCTGCAGCATCCGCGGAAGCGTCGCGGTGTGCACGGGATCGAGGACCGCGCCGTCGGCCTGCAGTCGCGAGCCGGAGAGCAGCCGTCGTCCCCACGACGTCGCGAGGCAGGCGACCCTGCTCGTCTCCGTGCCCGTGCCGAAAGTCGTCGAGATCAGAAGCAGCGGCAGATCCGGTCCCCTCCGCACGAGCAGCTCCGGCACCCGCACCAGGCCGCTCCGCCGCGCGAGGCTCTGCAGCGGGCCGGTCAGCTGCGGAGTCACGAGCAGCATCCGCACGATCTTCGCGGCGTCCATGACCGACCCTCCGCCCAGCGAGATGATCGACGTCGCGCCCCTTCCCGCGGCCACGAGGGTCCTGATCACGGCGGAGTCGACGGCGGCAGCCTCCAGCGGGACATCGATCGCATCGCGCGGCAGAGCGAGGCCTTCGTGGGAGACCGCGGCATCGCGGATGACGAGCGGGCGGTCTCCGCGCGGAAAGCGCGTGAAGGCCGCCGCTGTGGCACCGGCTCCGGCGGTCACCCGCACCCTGCCGGAGGATTCGACGATGCCCCTCACGCGGCGGCCTCGTCGATGCCGTGCAGCACGGCGGTCTCCAGCTCATCGAGCTCCGCACGCTCGTAGACGTACGCGGGGATCAGCTGGATGCAGCTCGGCCCCGGTTGCACGAGAGCGCCCGCACGCCGGACGGCTGTGACGACACCGGCCACCTCCTCGCCGCTCAGCGGCTCCCCGTCGCGGGACAGGACGATGGCCCGGAAGCACCCGGCACCTCGGACGCCGGTGACATCGGGATGGTCGCCGATCCGCGCGAGGGCGCCATCCAGTCGGGTTGCGAGACGGCCGGCGCGCGCGGCGGCGTCCATCCTCACGAACTCGGAGAGGGTCGCGAGGATGGCGGCGCAGGATGCCGGGGTTCCCGCCTGAGTCTCGCCGTGTACGAAGACCGCGTCGGCACGGTCGAAGAGGTCGCAGATCTCCTCCGATACGAGGACGGCGGATGCCGCGGCCGCTCCGTTCGTCAGCGCCTTCGAGAGCACCATGATGTCGGGAGCCACCGGCCAGGATGCGGAGGCGAAGAGGGGTCCGGTCCGGGCGAAACCGGTGGCCACCTCATCGGCGACGAGGGCGATGTCGTGGCTCGCACGGATCTCCGCCACCGCTGCCCGGAACTCGTCGTCGAGCGGGAACGCTCCCGAACCGAGAAGCGGCTCGAGCACGAGCGCGGCGATCCGCTCCCCTTCCCTGGCGAACAGCTGGCGGAGCTGCGCGCCCCCGTCGACCGCGGACACGTGTCGAACGCCTCTGCGATCGGCCGAGTACACCGTCTGGCCGAGTGGGTCGCCGCTGAGACTCAGCGCACCGTACGTCAGCCCGTGGTATCCCCCGTGCAGACCGACGACGATGGCGCGTTCGGGGCTCCCCCTCAGCGCGGCCGCCTGGCGGACCAGTTTCATGGTCAGATCGTTCGCCGCAGACCCCGATGTCGAGAACAGCACGCGCGCGAATCTCTCGGACCCTGTGATGTCGATCAGTGCCTCCGCTGCTTCCTCGGCGTACGTGTGGGACGACCGGAAGAGCGAGAGATAGGACGCTGAGCGCAGCGCCTCGGCGACACGGTCCGCCACGGCGGCGTTCCCGTAGCCGAGCGGCACGTTCCACAGGCCGCTCGTGGCGCACAGTCGCGCCACGCCGTCTGCGCCGTGGACGCGGACGCCCTCAGCGCTGGTCGCCGTCGCGGACGGGTCGTCCCAGGCGCGGCGGGCCGTCAGGCTCTGCCAGACCGCGTGCCGTGCCTCGCCCGTCATGCCACCGCACCGGAGAAGGTGAGGAGATCGACGCCCGCGTCGGCGAATCGCGCCCTGATCTCGGCGACGGCGGCGCCGGCCGACGCGGGCGAGCTGCCGGCATCCTCGGCGAGCATCTCGGCGGCACCCGCCTCGTCTCCGGTGGCGATGAGGCATTCGGCCCCGCGCGCGGCGTCCGCTCCGAGCCGGAAGCGGCGACGGGTCCTCGGTTCGACGAGGACGAAGTCGCCGTCGACCCCGGTCACCAGGAACGGCGCCTCCGGTGACGTCGCAGCCGCTGCGCGCCGGCGGTCGTCGAGCACCCCGACGAGATGACCGCCGAAGCCGGAGATCGCGGGCTGTGCCTGCGCGCCGTCCCACTGCCGCAGCAGATCGAGCGCCGCGATGTATCTTCCGAGCCATGGTCGGGATGCGAGCGCGTCGTCGAACTCGCTCCTGGCGACGATGCGCTCGAATGCTCGGCCGGGTCCTGCGGACGCCGCGGCTGCCGCGTCGAGTTCCTCCCGCAGATCGCCGATGACGCCGAGCAGCGCGCCGTCCGGGCCGTCGCGGTACTCTCCCGCGGCGGTCACGTGCACCCGCACGAGTTCCGCTCCGGTGTCGTGCCCCGAGAACGACGCCCGCGAGTCCAGGAGCACCGCGCCGCTGAGGAGCTGCTCCACGAACACACCGGAGGCTCTGGCCGTGTCGGCGTCCTGTAGGAACGCGTCGAGGCCGGCCGCCGAGTTCTGCCGCACGACAGTCAGCCCGACGATCGAGATGAAGGGCGCCGCCAGGTAGTCCTGCAGCTCGAAGGCGTGTCGTCCGTCGAGCAGCATCTCATCGCCGGCGTCCTGGAAGGAGCCGGTGTATCCGACCTCGTGACCGTCCGAGCCGATGTCGGCGCCCGGCGCGAAGATGATGTCGGATCCGGTGCAGATCCGGCGGACCTCGTCGAGGTGGGTGCCGGCTTCCAGGAAGAAGACGGTTCCCTCCACGATCGATCGCCGGGCGCTGACGTACTGCTCGAAGGCGGCCGCCGTCCGGTGATTCGTACTCGTCGTCGAAGACGTCATGTCCACGCTCCCCCCAGTGCGTTCTCCGTCGGGCGTGAACACGGAGACTCAGATTCAGGGGGCTCCGCATCCTCCGTCGAAGCCCCTCATATGAGGACTATACGCATGTGGACGTGGTCGATTAACCGGCACTTAGAGGGGAATCCCGCCTCTCATCCGAGTTCACGCAGGATCGGGTTCTCATCCTGCGGATCCGCGATGACCTTCGTGATCTCCTCGAGCCCCAGCACGGGGAAGCGCGAGACGGCGCCGATCTTCTCCTCGCTCGCCAGCACGAACACGTCGGCGCAGCGAGCGGCGATCGCGCGCTTGGTGACGGCGTCATCGAGGCGCCCGGTCGTGCAGCCGTGATCCGGATGGATGCCGGTCACGCCGAGGAAGAACGCGTCCGCTCCCAGTCGCCCGATCGCTTCGAGTGCGAATCCTCCCGTGGCGACGAGGGAGTGCCGATCGAGTTCACCTCCGACCATGAGCACGCGGGCGGCCGAATGCTCCAGCGCGGTCAGCGCCACGGTGGGACTCGGGGTGATCACGGTGAGGTCGGCGCCGTGCGGCAGCATCCTCGCCATCGCGAGCGTCGTCGTCCCGGCATCCAGGACCACCGTGGAGCCGGGCTGGATCAGCGCCACGGCCGCGCGCGCGACGCGCTCCTTGCTCTCCGACGCGACAGCGAGCCGCCGGGCCACCGGGGCGTCGGCCTCGGGGA
Organism: Microbacterium sp. NPDC012755; assembly: GCF_042901325.1. Taxonomy (NCBI): domain Bacteria; kingdom Bacillati; phylum Actinomycetota; class Actinomycetes; order Micrococcales; family Microbacteriaceae; genus Microbacterium; species Microbacterium sp. NPDC012755. The sequence goes on from NZ_JBIBCT010000001.1 coordinate 149,302, forward strand.
CGGGCAGCGCTCCGCCGTAGACGCGGATGCAGGCGCCGGCATCCGCCAGCTCGCGCAGATCGCGGCGGATCGAGTCCTCGGAGACGCCGAGGTCGGCCGCGACCTCCTTGGCGACGACCCTCCCCTCCTTTCGCAGGACGGTCAGGAGATGATCCTTGCGCTGCGCACCCAGCATTCCCACTTCTTCCTGTTGTTGCATGATCTTGCACGGTTAACGCTACAGTGTCGGACATGAAGAATCCACTGATGATCCTGATCGCCGGCCCCTATCGCTCCGGCACGGGCGGAGACCCGGATGCGATCGCGCGCAACCTCGAACATCTGGAGGAGTCGGCCGCTCCCCTTCACCGTCTCGGCCACGTGCCGATGATCGGCGAGTGGGTGGCACTGCCGGTGCTGCGCGGCCTGTCGGATGAGGAGGCGGAGCGCGGTGACGTCATGTACGAGGTCGCCGCCCGCCTGCTGCAGCACTGCGATGCGGTGCTGCGTCTGCCCGGAGAGTCGTCTGGTGCGGACAACGATGTGCGGATCGCCCGGGAGCGCGGCATCCCCGTCTACTTCTCGATCGACGAGGTCCCCGCCGCCTGACCTCTCGCCTGTGTCACGGGGCACCCGGCCGATCGGATAGACTGTTCAGGTTGTTCCCTGGTGACGTGTCCGAGCGGCCGAAGGAGCACGCTTGGAAAGCGTGTGTTGTGCAAGCAACCGCGGGTTCGAATCCCGCCGTCACCGCCAAATGACTGAAGGGCCTCACGGAGTGGGGCCCTTCAGTCATTTATTGAGTGCTGGGGATTCGGGGAGGAGCACGCCGAAGGCGAGCGACGGAGTCCCGCCGTCACCACCCGCCCCCTCAGTTCAGTTCGGCGGCCTCCCCGGCATCGCGGTGTTTCCCGCGTGACGCGTCGCTTCTCGTGCCACGCCACTCGAAGACCGCGCGCGCCCAGAACGCTCCTGCCGCAAGGAAGCACACGACGATGCTGATGATCGCGCGGAGCACCAGGTCGGAGGTGAGCAGCATGAAGACTGCCGCGCAGGCGAACAGCATTCCGCCGAGCACGTACCAGACAGAAGGTTTCATTCCGCGAGAGTATCCCCGCCTGCTCGTCACGCGCACCCCCATCCCTGACTGTTAGCCGGTCACTGCCCTGCAGCGGCCGACGGTCGCGTCTCAGTCGAACAGCACCCCGTAGCTCTTCCCGCCGGGCGCTGCGGGGAGCTCCGTCATCCCCAGCCGCTCGTAGAACGCGGCGGCGCCGGTGTTCTCGGGGTCCATGCCGAGGTGCAGTCCCCGTACCCCGCGGCGGCGGAGCTCGGCGAACAGCGTCTCGATGAGCGCGCGTCCGAGTCCCTGCCCTTGAGTCTCGGGGAGCAGGTCGATGTGCAGATGGGCGGGGTACTCCGCGGCGTTGGCGTCGATGCCGGGGGCACGGCCGTAGCCGTACTCGACCATGCGGTCCTCACGGGTCTCGACGGAGTCGGGCCGCGGGTGCTTCTCGTGGAACGCCGGCCACCACTCGTCGCGGAACCAGGTGTTGAAGGCGTCGGTGTCGTCGGTCGCGACGATGTACCCGATGGCTCGGCCGTCTTCAGACTCGACGATCCACGCGAGGTCGGGGTGCCGTTCGACGTACGGGACGGCGAACAGGTCTCCCCAGAGCGCATCGTCGGAGAGGATGCCGGTGGCGTCGGTGCCGGCATCCGCCGTCCTGAGGCAGATCTCGTACATCGCTGCACGGTCGCTCGGGCGATAGGGACGGATGACAGACACGGGTGCTCCTCAGCGGGTTCGGGTTTTCAGACTATCGGCGCGGGTTCGCGCGGCGGACGCAGCCCCTGCAACCTCGGCAGCAGCCATGCCGCGAGGAGCAGCACGGTCGCCGCTCCGACGAGCGCGCCGCCGAGGGTGTCGGTGGCCCAGTGCACCGACAGGAAGGTGCGCGAGAGCGCCATGGCGACGATCCAGACCGCTCCGGCGATCGCCGTCCACACCCGCGGGAACAGCACCCAGACGACGAGCGCGATCGTCGCGGCGTTGGCGGTGTGCCCGGAGGGGAACGACCCGAAGTCGCTCGCCACGATCATGTCGTCGGGTCGCGCCCGACCGAACAGGTGCTTGAGGATCTGCACGGCTCCGGCGCTGGCGGCGAAGCAGAGCGCCGCGAACACCGCGGCACGCCATCGCCGAGCGAGCAGCAGCGCGAGCACGGCGAGCAGCGGTACAGCGAGGACTGCGATCCATCCCCCGCCGATGGCGTTGAGCACCATCGCGAAGTCGACCATCGCCTCTCCGCGGTGCGCGGAGACGAAGTCGTTCCACCACGTGTCGAATCCCGGCGGCTCGGAGTAGCCGAACACGATCACGGCTCCGAGCAGCACGGCGGCGGCGAGCAGACCGAGGCCCCACCACAGCAGCATCCGTCTTCTCATCGGACCATTCTCCCCGAGCGGCGATCAGGGGGCGAGCATCTCGACCGTACGCGGACGCACGATGAGCCACAGCGCGATCACGCCGATCGCTGCGCACCCGACCATGACGGAGGCCATCGTGGTCGCGGTGATCCCCGCGCCCTTCGACACCCAGCCGACGACCGGCGAGATGAGACCGGCGACGCCGAAGTTGGTGGCTCCGATGACGGATGCCGCCGTGCCCGCCGCCTTGCCGTGGCGGTCGAGCGCGAGGACCTGCACGTTCGGGAACGTGAAGCCGCAGGCAGTCATGAAGACGAACAGCGGGATGACGGTGCCCCACAGACCGAGGCCCAGCTGGTCGGTCACGATGATCGCGATACCCGCGATGAGCAGCACGCCGGTGGAGTACGCCATGACCCACTGCGGCCCGAACCGGGCGGCGAGTCGTGCTGCGACCTGGACTCCCGCGACGACGCCGAGGGAGTTCACCGCGAAGAGGAGGCCGTACTGCTGCGCATCCAGCCCGTGCGTCTGCTGGAAGAGGAAGGGCGAGGCGGAGAGGTAGGAGAACAGTCCGGAGAACGTCATGCCGCCGATGATCAGCACGCCGATGAACACCCGATCGCTGAACACCGAGCGGTACCGCTGCAGCACGGTGGCGCCGCCACGGTCCTGTCGACGCGCCACGGGGAGCGTCTCGGGGATGAAGAAGATCGTGGAGACCAGCATCACGACCCCGTACACGGCGAGGACGCCGAAGATGCCGCGCCAGGGCATGAGCGTGAGCAGCCACGATCCGATCAGCGGGGCGATCACCGGGGCGACGCCCGAGACCAGGGCCAAACGCGACAGCATGACGACGAGGCGACGTCCGCCGAAGAGGTCGCGCACGATCGCCATGGCGACGACGCCACCGGCGGCGGCGCCCACACCCATGAGCACGCGGGCGGCGCTGAGCAGGAGCAGATCGGGGGCGAAGGCGGCGCCGACGCTGGCGAGCACGTGCAGCGCCGTGACGGCGATGAGCGGGACCCTGCGGCCGACCTTGTCGCTGAGCGGGCCGACGACGAGCTGTCCGAGGGCGAAGCCGATCATGGTGCCCGTGAGGGTCAGCTGGATCGCCGCGGCCGTGGTGTCGAAGTCGCGCTCGAGCACGGGGAACGCGGGCAGGTACAGATCGATCGTGAACGGACCGAGCGCGGTGAGCGCGCCGAGGAGCACGATGTAGAGAAGGCGACGGCCGTTCGAGATCGAATCGCCGGGGTGCAGCATGATCGGCGCGGTCGCCGGGTTGGCCCCCAGGGTGCGGATCGCGCCGGTCGCCGAGGGGACGCGGATGCTCCCCGTCGCGGTGCGCTCGGGGTCGTTCGAGGCAGGGTCGGTCGTGGGCGCGTCAGACACAGAGGGCTTTCGAGAGGAGCGGATGTCGTCGAATCGATTCGACAACGAGCCTCCATGTTACCGCTCGACAGCCGTGAGTTCATCACCGAGAAACCGGTCCGGGCCGTCGCAGATGGTCGGTCCCGGGCGAGGTCGATGTCGGTCCTCCATCGCCGAGACTTGGCATGATCTCTCTATGGGCTTCTCTCTGCACTTCTTCAACCTCGGCGACGGCGACGTCGTCGATGCCGACCGCATCCGAGTGCGCCTTCATCTACGGTCTCTGCTCCGCCGGGAGGATGATGATCGTCAACCCCCAGGGCGACCCTCTGTACATCGTCGTCGGACGCACGCACAGCGAGGACGATGTCCCCGACCCCGATGACACCGTCTGGGTCGAGTCGCCGGAAGAGCTCGCGAACGCGCTCGGGTCAGGCTTCGGAGAGTTCCGGGAGTTCGTGCAGAGAGTGCGGGCCACGCAGGATGACCTCGAAGCCCCTCGTCCCGACGAACCTTAGCCGGAAGCCGCGCGGAACGACCCCACCCGCCGAGAATCTCAGCGGGTGATCTTCTCCAGGGCCTGTTCCAGATCCGCGATCAGGTCGGCGACATCCTCGATGCCCACCGAGAGGCGGACGACGTTCTCCGGAACCGCGAGAGCAGTGCCGCGCACGGAGGCGTGCGTCATGTCGGAGGGGTAGCTGATGAGCGACTCCACTCCCCCGAGCGACTCGGCGAGCTGGAAGACCGAGGTGGACGACGCGAACGCCCGTGCCGCATCAGGACCCGCGGAGAGGGCGAGCGACAGCATCCCCCCGAATCCGCTCATCTGCGCGGCAGCGATCTCGTGCCCCGGGTGCGACGCCAGACCCGGGTAGTACACGGTCTCGAACTCGGGACGGGACGCCGCCCACTCCGCGACAGCCTGGGCATTCTCGGAGTGCTGGCGCACCCGCACCGCGAGGGTCTTGATGCCGCGGCTGGTCAGCCAGGCGTCCAGAGGCGCGGACACGGCTCCGACCGCGAACTGCTGGAACTTGATCTGGTCGTAGAAGCGATCGTCGGCGAACACGACGGCGCCGCCGAGCACGTCGGAGTGCCCGCCGAGGTACTTGGTGGTCGAGTGCACGATCAGGTCGGCGCCGAGAGAAAGCGGCTGCTGCAGCGCCGGGGAGGCGAAGGTGTTGTCGACGACGAGGACGGCCCCCGCGTCGTGGGCGATGCCCGCGAGCGCGGCGATGTCGACGATCTTGAGCAGCGGGTTGCTCGGGGTCTCGACCCAGACGATCTTCGTCTCCGGACGGATCGCCGCGGTGACCTCGTCGGCGTCGGAGAGCTCGACGGTCGTGGTCTCGATGCCCCACGGCGCCAGCACCTTGGTGAGCAGGCGGTACGTGCCGCCGTAGACGTCGTTGCCGAGAAGCACGTGGTCGCCGGGCTTGAGGATGCCGCGCAGCAGCGCGTCCTCCGCGGCGAGGCCCGATGCGAAGGAGAGCGCGTGCGCGCCCCCCTCGAGCGCGGCGAGCTGGGTCTCCAGGGCCGAGCGCGTGGGGTTGCCCGCACGGTTGTACTCGTAGCCGTCGCGGAAACCGCCGATGCCGTCCTGGACGTGGGTGGACGCCTGGTGGATCGGAGGGATGATCGAACCCGTCGTGGGGTCCGGCGCCTGACCTGCGTGGATGGCTCGGGTGGCGAATGCGTGATCGGACATGTCTTTCAGACTACGTCCGCATTCGCCACCCGAGCTCCACCGTTACGGTCCGGGTCAGCCCTTCGTCGAGCCCGCGAGCAGGCCGCGCACGAAGTACCGCTGGAGCGAGAAGAACACGATCAGCGGAACGATGATCGACACGAAGGCGCCCGCGGTGAGCAGGTACCAGTCGTTTCCTCGCGTTCCGGTGATCTCGGCCAGCAGCTTCGTGATCGGCGCCGCGGCCCCGTCGGCGAAGACGAGGGCCACGAGCAGGTCGTTCCACACCCAGAGGAACTGGAAGATCGCGACCGACGCGATCGCCGGCATCGTCAGCGGCAGCACCACCCGGAAGAAGATCTGCCCGCGCGATGCGCCGTCGACGCGCGCGGCCTCGATGATCTCGCCGGGGATCTCCGACATGAAGTTGTGCAGCAGGTAGATAGCCAGCGGAAGCGCGAACATCGAGTGCGCGATCCACACCTGCGCGTACCCCTGTGACGCCCCCAGCGGGAGGGTCACCTGCAGGCCGAAGAGGTTGATGCCTCTCGAGAACGAGCTGAGCAGCGGCACCAGGGCCATTTGAATCGGCACGATCTGCAGCGCGAAGACGAAGATGAACAGCGCGTTGCGTCCCTTGAAGTCGATCCATGCGAACGCGTAGGCCGCCATCGAGGCGATCATCAGCGGGATGATCGTCGCCGGGATCGTGATCGCGATGGAGTTCATGAACGACTCGAGCATTGTCAGCTGCGTCGTCCCTGACTGGAGCACCTCGACGTAGTTGTCCAGCGTCACCTGAGGGTTCGCGAAGAACGTCCACCATCCGGTGGTGGTGATGTCGTCCTTGGGGCGGAACGAGGAGACGAACAGTCCGAGAGTCGGAATCGTCCACAGGACGGCGATGACGATGGACGCCACGGATGCCCACGGCCGCGAGAGCTTCTTCCGAGCGCGACCTGCAGACGCGTCAAGTCGTCCTCCAGTGGTGATCGCGCGCGTGTTCTGCTCGGTGACGGCCTGGGTCGTCGGGTTCGTCGACGTACTCATCGGATCTCCCGCTGCTTCTTGATCTGGCGTGCGTTGTAGATGACGATCGGCAGCACCAGGAGGAAGAGGATGACCGAGAGCGCTGCGCTGCGCCCGGCCTCGAACTTCGAGAACTGCGTGTACATCTCATTGGCCAGCACCGAGGTGCCGTAGTTTCCTGCTGTCATGGTGCGAACGATGTCGAACACCTTCAGCGAAGCGATCGAGATCGTCGTGAGCACGACGATCAACGCCGGGCGGATGGAAGGCACGGTCACCGCCCAGAACCGCTCCCATGCGTTGGCGCCGTCGAGCTCAGCGGCCTCAAGCAGTTCAGCCGGCACTCCCTTGATGGATGCAGAGAGCACCACCATCGCGAATCCGGTCTGCACCCAGATCAGTACCACGATGAGGAACAGGTTGTTCCACGGGCCATTGAGCAACCACTGCTGCGGGGTGCCCCCGAACCAGACCACGATCTGGTTGAGCAGACCGATCTGTTCGTACTCCGGTCCACGGTACGCGTACATGAAGCGCCAGATGATACCGGCGCCCACGAAAGAGATAGCCATCGGCATGAACACCAGGATCTTGTAGATCTTCTCACCGCGTGTGCGGTCGATGAAGACCGCGTAGGCGAGACCGACGAGCGTCGACACCGTCGGCACCAGCAGCACCCAGATGATCGAGTTCACAACCGAGGTGATTCCGTCTGCCTGGGTGAAGATCCATCCGTAGTTGGCGAGACCCACGAAGTCCTTGCCGTTTGAACTCCAGAACGAGGAGTACATCGTCTGGATCGAGGGCAGGATCAGCCCGACGAGCAGGAGCAGCACGGCGGGAGCCATGAAGGCGATCAGCTGGATCAGGTACCCCGCACCGTCGCGGGATCGGTAGTCCAAGAAGAAGAACAGGGCGCCGACGAGGACTGCGACTCCCATAGCCCAGTAGTACGACTGGAAAAACCACATCACGGCGAGCGGGATGAGCAGGCACATCGCGAGACGGATGCCGGTGTATAGGGCTCCCTTGCGTGGAGCCACGTCCACGAGGAGCAAGATGACGGCGACGACCACCGCGAATGCGATGACGACGACCAGGGCTTGGAGGATCGGCGGAAGCGTGCCGACCCATCCGAAGAAGTTTTTCGCGTTCACGGATTCCCCTTCATGACGCGGAGTGGATCAGGCGCTCGGAGAGCGCAGAGAGGACGAGGGCCGCCCCTGCGGGGACGGCCCTCGTCATGCCTTACTTCGTGGGCCAGCCAGTTTCGATCTGCGAAAGCACCTCGTCGGTCGGGTCCCCGTTGACCCAGGCGACCATTCCCTTCCAGAAGGTCCCGGAGCCAACCGCGCCCGGCATGGTGTCAGACCCGTCGAAGCGGAACGTGATCGAGTCGTCCTGAAGCAGCTTGATCGACTCCTGCAGGATCGGGTTCGTCACGACGCTCATGTCGACGCCCTTGTTGGCAGAGGTGACTCCGCCGAGCGCGAGGCGACTGTTCGCCCACTCCGGGCTCGACAGGTACGCGAGCACCTTCTTCGTCGCGTCCGAGTCGCTGAAAGCTCCGACAATCTCGCCGCCACCGGTGATGAAGGTCTCGTCCTCGCTCTTGCTCGGGAGCATGAAGGCCCAGACATCACCGTTCTCGGAGATGTCGGTGCCCGTCGGGAAGAAGCCAGAGAGGAACGAGGCCTGGTGCGTCAGCGCACACTTGCCGTCTGCGAGCGCCGGAGCGACGTCGCCGAACTCGGTGGAGTTGATCGAACGCACATCTCCGAAGCCGGCGTTGACGTACTCGGGGTTGAGGAGGATCTTGCCTGCCTCATCGAAGGCCGCCTTGATCTGCGGGTCCGTGAACGGCACCTCGTTCTTCACCCAGCCGTCGTACACCTCGGTGCCGGAATTGCGCAGGACCAGATCCTCGATCCAGTCGGTGCCGGGCCAACCGGTCGCGGTACCCGATTCGAAACCTGCGCACCACGGCGCGGTACCTGTCTTGTCCTTGATGGTCTGGGTGAGAGTCAGCAGATCATCCCAGCTCTTGGGGACCTCGACACCCCACTCCTGGAACTTCTTGGGCGAGTACCAGACCCAGCCCTTGACGTTGGCCATCAGCGGCGCACCGTAGTACGTGCCGTCGTAGGTCCCGAAATCGACCCAGCCCTGAGTCCAGTACTCCTTGCCGTTCTTCACGACCTCCTCAGGAGCGGGCTTCAGATAGTCGCGAGAGGCGAAGTCCGCGAACAGTCCGGGCTGCGGGAAGATCGCGATGTCGGGCGGGTTGCCGCCCTGTGCGCGGGTGCCGAGCTGCGTCTCGAAGTCCTGGCTGCCCTCGTACTTGATGTCGATGTTGTTCTTCTTCTCGAAATCAGCCCAGGACTTCTGGAGGAGCTTCGCCTCGTCGTCGACGATCGTGCCGTAGATGGTGACGGTGGTTTTGTCGGAGCCGTCAGTACCCCCGCTGTCGGGAGCCCCCGGAGCGCCGCATCCGGCGAGCACGATGCCAGCGACCCCCAGTAGTGCCAGCGGTGCGAACCGCCGTGAACGCTGTGACAGACCCATGTGGTTTCTCCTCTTCGAGTAACTGGCCCCCACCTCGACCGCGCCCCTCACGGCGCGATCGGGAACCGATTCCAGGACAACCTACCGGCCGCGAACGCCCCGACACAATCGGGAATTATCACAAGCTCGCAACCTTTCTGATGGATCCCCCAGATCTGTGGGAGCGCTCCCTCGTTGAAAGTGTGGAACCGGTTCCCTTCGAGGACTCCGAAAGGCTACGCTGTCAAAGGTCTGCCGACGCAGACCAGGGTCGAGGAGGACCGGGGATGAGCACGATCGCCGATGTCGCGGCTCGCGCAGGCGTGTCCAAGGCAACGGCGAGTCGAGCTCTCAGCGGGAACGGCTATGTCTCGGATGACACCCGCAAGCGGGTGCAGGACGCCGCATCCGAACTCGCCTACGTCGGGCATTCCTCCGCGGTCAGCCTCGCCACAGGACGCACGGGGACCGTAGGGGTGGTCATGCCCCCTGTGGATCGGTGGTTCTTCTTCGAACTGCTCTCCGGCATCCAGGACGCGCTGCTCGCACTCGACTACGACCTGGCGCTCTACGGGATAAAAGAGAGCACGACCACTCGGCAGCAGCTCTTCGACACCGTGCTGCCACGGCGCCGCTTCGACGGGATCATCGCCGTCGGCATCCAGCCGAGCGCCCACGAGCTGGAGAGGCTGCAGCGCTCCGAGAGCCCTCTCGTATGCGTCGGCGCGTACAGCGAGGACTCCAGCGCGGTATCGATCGATGATGTCTCAGCCGGCCGTATAGCGACCGAGCACCTGCTGGATCTCGGGCACACGCGCATCGCATTCGTCGGGGGGTCCGCTGACAGCTCTCGCCTCAGCGTGGGCGACGCCCTCCGCGCCGAAGGGTATCGAGAGGCTCTCTCCGCGGCGGGCCTGTCGGCATCCGCGCGCTTCGTGGAGGCGACTCCGAGCATGCCCGGCGGATACGAGACCGCCGTCGAGCTCCTCGGGGACCGCAGAGGGCGCCCGACCGCGATCGTCGGAGTCTGCGACGAAGTGGCTATCGGGGCCACCATCGCTGCCCGCCGTCTGGGCATCGCCGTGCCGACCGAGCTGAGCATCATCGGTGTCGACGATCATCAGCACGCCGCGATGTTCAGCTTGACCACCATCAGGCAATCTCCGCGAGAGCAGGGCGCAGAGGCTGTGCGACTTCTGCAGCAGCGCATGGAGAACCCTGACTCCCCGCCCGAGCGCGTGGTCACGGCATCCGCCCTCGTGGTGCGCAACTCGACCTCCGCGCCGCGCACCTGAACCCGGCCGACGAACCGGCCCCGGCATGCACGAAGGCCCCGGGGATGAACCCGGGGCCTTCGTTGAAGCGTCGAGACGCGATCGGGTCGGAGCGCGAGCGCCGACCCTGACGGATTACTTGAGGGTAACCGTGGCGCCTGCCTCTTCGAGAGCAGCCTTGGCCTTCTCGGCGGTCTCCTTGTTCGCGCCCTCGAGCACGGCCTTGGGAGCGCCGTCGACGACAGCCTTGGCCTCGCCGAGGCCGAGCGAGGTGAGCTCGCGGACGGTCTTGATGACCTGGATCTTCTTGTCGCCAGCGGCCTCGAGGATGACGTCGAAGGAGTCCTTCTCTTCCTCAGCCTCAGCAGCGCCTGCGCCACCCGCAGCGCCGGCGACGGCGACGGGAGCAGCAGCGGTGACCTCGAACTTCTCCTCGAACGCCTTCACGAAGTCGTTGAGCTCGATGAGGGTCAGGCCAGCGAACTGCTCGAGCAGCTCTTCGGTGGTGAGCTTCGCCATGATGTATCTCCTAGATAGATGGTTTTTGTTGAACGAGATCGCCGGTCGCTTACGCGGCCTCTGCGGTCTCCAGCTTTTCGCGAAGAGCATCGATGGTGGCCGCAGCCTTGCCCATCGTGGCCTTCATCATGCCCGCAGCCTTCGCCAGCAGAACCTCACGGCTCTCGAGCGAGGCGTACTTGTTGACCTCGTCGGCGTTCAGGGCGTTGCCCTCGAAGATGCCGGACTTGATCACGAGAAGCGGGTTGGCCTTGGCGAAGTCACGCAGAGCCTTGGCAGTGGCGACGAAGTCACCGTGCACGAACGCGACGGCCGACGGACCCTTGAGGTCGTCGTCCAGCGCGGTGATGCCAGCCTTGTTGGCGGCGATCTTGGTCAGCGTGTTCTTCACCACGGCGTACTCAGCGTCCTGACGGATGCTGTTGCGCAGCTCCTTGAGCTGGGCAACCGTCAGACCGCGGTACTCGGTCAGCAGAACGGCGGACGAGTTCTCGAATGACTTCGTGAGCTCGGCAACCGATGCATCCTTCTGCGCCATGGTCACTCCTTGATGTGTTCGGGATGCTCCACGACGGTGGAGCATCGGCCTCGACCACCCGGTGCCCTGAAAATGAGAAGAGCTCCGGCGCAAGCGCACGGAGCTCAGAGAAGTTCGTGACACCTGCGCGGGCCCCTGCATTGCAGAGCTTCGATCGTCTTGCACTCACGCGCACGACGATGACCAGCGGTCTTCGGTTGCCCCCACTCTACCCCACCCCCTCTCCTCCCCCAAATCCCTCCCTCCTTCCCCGTCCTCGACGAGTTCACGGGAAGTCGACGCCAGCGCGGCAGGCGGGGCGCAGGGAACGAGAGAGGGATGCCGGGGTGCGGCGTGTACGCGGGCGGAGGGTCGGAGGTCGGGGTTAGGGTCGAAGGGTGAATCCCGAACTCCAGGCACGCATCGTCGCGGACTCCCGTGACCGTGTCGCGTGGATGCGGGCCCGGTCGCGCGGGATCACCGCGACCGACGTCGCCGGACTGACCAGCGAGAGGTCGATCGCGCGCGCCGCGGACTCCAAGCTCGGCGGAGGGCCCCGCTTCGGCGGCAACGCCTACACCGATCACGGACGCCGGCGCGAGCCCGAGATCGCCGCCTGGGTCGCGGCGACCCACGGCATCCTCCCCTCGTCCGCGCTGTTCCGCGCCGAGGTCGAGCATCGCCACCTCGCCACCCCCGACGGCATCGCGGTGGACGGCGACGGGCGCATCCGCCTCGCCGAGATCAAGACCACGAACAAGCCGTTCCGCGGCATCCCGCGCACCTACCTGCGACAGATCTGGTGGCAGCAGCACGTGCTGGGCGCCGAGCGCACCCTGTTCGTGTGGGAGGAGCACGTCGACTTCTCGCCCGTGCACGACGAGCCGAAGTCCGTCTGGATCGACCGCGACGACCGCGAGATCGCGAAGCTCGTCGGACTCGCCACCGCCCTCATCGACGAGCTGTACCGGCGCACCACCGGACAGCAGGTGCCGAGCAGGGAGATGGATGCCGCGGCCAGCCGCCGCGAGCAGCTCCGCGAGCGCGACGCGTTCCGCGCGCTGGCCCTCGCCGACTGAGCGGTCTCCGGCACTGATCCGCCCCGCCGGCGGCGCCACGCACAAGAGCGTCCTCCGACGAGGCCATGCGCGAGCACGGACGTCGACCCGCACCCTCTCCCCGGCCGCGCCGTCGCGACCGGACGATCGCTCGTCGCTCAGGTGCAGGTGTTGTTGCCGCCGAGCCCGAGGAGTCCGCCGACCGACAGCGTCCTGGTGGCCGCCCCGGGCGAGACCCATTGCGTGCCGGCGAACGTGTCGACCTTCACGGGGTTCGTGGCACCGAGGAGGGACCCCAGGAGGGTGTTCAGCAGGCCGGAGGAGATGACAGAGGTGTAGGTGTACGGTCCGGTCCCGCTCTGCGTGATGTTCGCCTGGTCCACGACCACCGTCTTGATCATGAGGCGCTGGAAGACCTTGTCGTTCGGCGAGGTCCAGACGATCGTGACCCCGGTGAACGTCCCCAGGAAGCTCGTGACCGTGCAGCTCGTGATGACGGGAGTCGCCAGGGTGGTCCCGGTGAACGTCGCCGTCGCGTACTCCGAGTCGGTGAAGTACGCCTCGGTCTGCTGCACCGGCGGCGCGATCGCCAGACCGATGAGCAGCACGAGACCCGCGAGACCCGCGGTGAGCCGCCGGCCGTTCACGAGTCCTCATCCTCTCCGCGCGACCTCCGCCGACGCGCGACGAGGAGCACGGCGCCGACCACGACGAGCACGGCCCCTCCGCCGAGGATCCAGAGCACGACGGGCGACATGCCCGTGGTTGCCAGCCCGCCGTCCGGTCCGATGACAGCCGACTCGCCGGCCCCGTGCGCATGGACACGGACCTCGGTGCGCCCGCCCTCGTCGTCCGCGGCGAGCGCGATGGAGAGCCTGAGGTGCGCGACCTCCGTGTCGGCCATCTGCGCGAGCGCGATCTCCGCCCCGTCGCGCGGTATGCTCCATCCGGTGCGCAGGATCGTCGACCCTCCGGGGCATCCGCTCGGGGTCCACGCGCTCATGCAGAGCGAGGCGTCGACCACCAGCGAGGCATCTCCGCTCGCGCTCACGCCGATCGTGACGGTGCCGGGGTCGGGGGCATCCGCGCTGACGGCGACGTCCCACTGCACGGGCGCTCCGGGCAGCAGGGATGCCGCGGCGTCCCAGTCGGCGACGGACACCAGCCGCAGCACCTGCCCCTGCACGACCTGCGTCGACGGGGCCGCCCACGCCGGGCTCGCGCTGATCAAGCCGAGCACGACCAGCGCGGCGACGGCGACGACACGGCTCCTCATGTCGGCATCCGCTCTCGCCGCCGTCCGTCGCGCGGCCAGAACGCCCATACGACGAGCACGGCCGCAGCCACGGTGATGCCGCCGAGCACGAAGGGGTTGCCCATCGCAACGATGACCGTGGCGATGCCCGGAACCGAGAACAGCACGGTCCGCACGGAGGTCACGGTGTACGGGAAGGGGTCTTCCGTGGCGTTCGCGTCGCCCTTCAGCGTGATCACGCGCTCGGCATCCGTCGTCCCGGGGACGATCGTCGTCACGCGGTGCGTGACCGGGAGCTCGCCCTCGCGGTCCACGGTCACGACGTCGCCCACCTCGACCTCGGCCGCGGGGATCCGCTGCACGACGGCGACGGATCCTGCCGGAATGGTCGGCGACATCGATCCGGTCTTGAACATGATCAGCGTGATCCCGGCGGCGTAGGCGAGGATCACCAGCACGATGCAGACGACGCCGCCGATCGCGGCGATCCAGAGCAGCAGGTCGGCGAGCAGCCGCGCGGGTCCGCGGCGGGGAGAGGATGCCGCCGCGGGCGCACCGACGGGCGGGTCCTGCTCCCGCAGGCTCCGCCTCGTCACCGCCGTGCTCATCGTCTCGTCCTCCCGCCGCTCTCCCGTCGAAGGCATCCGCTAGGTCGACGTCCCCAGCAGTATCCAGGTCTGGATGGCTGTGAGGCCCTGCGCCGTGTTCGGGGCGTCGGACTTCAGCGTCACGGCGAAGCAGTAGTTGATCTGGTTGCCGCCGGCCGCGAGCAGCGCCTGGGCCGACGCGGCGCCGGCCGTCAGCGCCGTGCCGTCGGCCACCACCACCGTGCCGCCCGCGTATGCGCTGGAGTCGCACGTGGTGCCGGCGATGGTCTTGACCCCGTACGTCATGGAGGGCGCGAGACCCGTGCCGCCCGTGGTGCCGGCTGTGACCTGCACATTGCCCTTGACGGAGCTCGCTGACGTCTTGACGCTGAACAGCGCGTACACCGTGTTGCCCGGTGCCATCCCGCTGAACGGGGCGGTGAACGACAGCGCGGCCGGCGAGCCGACGGGGTGGTTCGTGAACGTCCCCGTGCCCGTCGTCGAGCCGACGATGTCGAAGCTCCCCGATGTGAAGGTCGCCGCCCCGTACTCGGAGTCGTTCCATGCAGCCAGCGTCGCGGCTCCGCCCACGCCGAGCACGAGTCCACCCGCGAGGATGGCTCGGATTCGGCGGGAACGCAGCCGCTTCGCGTCCCGCATGTCCCTGCGGGTCACCATCAGAGGCTCAGTTCGAGGTCGCCGTGAACTTCCAGGTGGCCGTCGTCGCGAGAGTCTGCTCCAGGTTCGCGTCGGCGGTGACCTTGAAGCACAGCTGCACCGCGGTGCCGGCCGTCGACACGTTCGGCCCCTGCGAGAGAGCGATCGGGGTCACGCCGGTCTGCACGTCCAGCGTCGCGCCCGTCGCGACAGGAGTGCCCGTCGCGGAGGCCGCGTTGCAGGTCGCGCCCGGCGCCAGCTGGTAGACCGAGTACGAGAGGTGGTCGCTGTTCGACGTCGCCGCTGCGTCCGCCGTGGTGCCGTTGGCCGAGAGGCTCGCGCCCGTCGTGGTGCCGGCGGCGAGGCGCACCCAGAAGCCCGAGTAGACGATGTTGCCCGGAGCGAGGTTGCTCACGGGAACGGTGAACGCCAGTGTCGCGGCGGTGTCACCCTTGTCGACGTTGTGGTCGCTGTAGTTCGCGTCTCCGGTCGCCGATCCCTCGAGGTTGAACGCGCCGGCCGTGAACGTCCCGTTCGCGAACTCGGAGTCGTTCCATGCCGCGAGCGTGACCGCGGTGCCGATGCCGAGCACGAGACCTCCCGCGAGCACCGCCAGGACCTTGCGCTGAGTTGCCGTTGTTGCCATGTCAGATTCCCCCTCAGGAATGCCGGGTGTACGACGGCGGAGTGCATCGTGGACGGCCGCCCCTCAGTGACCGGCATCCGCTCGTCCCCCACATCATCACCCAGTGGGAGCCCTCCCACAAGGGACGCAGGTCACGATTGCACACCGGAATATCTGTTTCTCACCAATATTCCGGTTTCGATGGACGACGGCGGTGACGGTGCACTAGAACTTAGGGGAAACGGAGGCCCCCACCCACGGTCTCCGCCCACATGAGTCCTGAGGGGGACGGTATGGAACCGAGACGAGCGCGCCGCGCTGCCACGAACAACAGAACGCGGAAGGTCGTCGCGATCGTCGCCGCGGCCGCCGTCGCAGGGGTGGGAGCGTCCCTGAGCCTCGCGGCCTGGAACGACACCGAATGGCTCTTCTCCGGCGCCGGGACGGAGCCCGGCATCAGCACCTCCTCGTTCGAGCTCGAACAGCTCGCCCTTCCGGCATCCGGAGCAGCTCCCGGTTCGACCGCATGGGCGGACTACGAGACGAACCCGGGCAACGGGGTGACCTTCACGCTGTCGGATCTCACGCCCGGCGACTCGACCTATGCCCTCGTCGCCGTGCGCTCCTCGGCCGACTCGCTGGGTGGCACCGCCACTCTCGCGGCCGCCACCGCTGCCGCCGGCGTGACCGTGGCGGATGCCGGCGGCCACCTGTGGAACGCCACCGACGTGCGCGTATCCACCTGGAGCGGCGCCGACCTCGCCGCCACGAAGGCGTGCAACGCGGCGACCTTCGGCAACGTGGCGAACACCACGATCGCGACCGGCGATCTGGGCGCGAGCGGCGGCACGGCAGCGCAGACGTACGCGGCGGACTCCGGCAACGTCAACTTCTACTGCTTCGAGCTGACCTTCACGGTTCCCGGAGTGCTGCCGTCCGGCATCACCACGGTCGACGACTACATGGGCCGCAGCATCGCGCCCGCGTGGAAGTTCGACGCCGCGTCCGCCTGACCCCTCGGACCATGACCTCCACCGCAGAGGACCTACGAGACCGCGGGGTCGATCAGGGGCTGCGCCGACGCGATCGTTCCACACGTCCGCGTCGGCGCCGCTCCCTCCTCCCCGCGATCCAGAACGTGCTCGTATGGCTGCTGGGCGCCGTCGGGGCGATCGCCATCGCCTGGCTCATCGCCTCGTGGGCGCTCGGCCTCCATCTGGTGATCCTCGCCACCGGCTCGATGTCTCCGACCATGCCCGCGGGCACCGCGGTGATCGAGAGGACGGCGGATGCCGCAGACCTCGGCGTCGGCGACGTCGTCAGCGTGCCTCGCGCCCATGACGACCAGCTGGTGACCCACCGGATCGTGGCGATCGGAGACGAGGAGGCGGACCGCAGGACGCTCACGCTGCGCGGGGACGCCAACGACGCCGATGACGCCGAGCAGTACGTCGTCACGCGCGCGGGGGTCGTGCTGTTCGCGATCCCCGGACTCGGGTTCGTGTTCTCGGCCGTGACCTCGCCGATCGGTCTCGCGGTGCTGGGCCTGGTGCTCGCCGGCGCCGTCCTCTGGGTGCTGTGGCCGAGCAGACGATGACGGTCATGACACGTCGAGACCGGTTCCGCCGCATCGTCGGCGGGACCCTGATCGTCGTGTGCGCTGGTGCGGGGGCGGTGCTCGCCGGAACGGCCGCAGCCCAGGCAGCGCCGTTCTTCACGGCCCCCGGCCACTCGACCGGACATCTCACGCTGGAGACCTCGCCGTGGATCGTCCGCGACGCACACAGCGCCCACGCGCTCTCCCCGGGTGAGTCCCTCGTGCTGTCTCCGGGCGATCGGGGGTACTGGGAGATCCGCGCCGCCCACGACGACCCCTCCGGCCCCGCGACCCTGTCGGTCGTGCTGACGGCCGAGGGAGAGCTCGCCCGCGACCCGCAGGGTCTGCGGGTCGTATTCCAGCAGTGCATCACGGAGTGGACCGGGATGCCGTCCGGCGCTCCGACGTGCGCCGCTCCCGGCGGTGCGACGATGTTGCCCCCGGCGACGGCATCCGCCTCCTCCCCGCGCACCTACCTCGTCGATCTCGCCGCCGGATCGGCGCAGCACATGCTCGTCACGGCGACGCTCGACGGAATCCCTGCCGACGAGGAGGGCGAGGGCCTCGACGCGACCGTGGGCGTCGGCCTCACCGCAGCCCGCACGGACGCGGCCGCTCCGCCCGCCGGCGGACCGCTCGCCGCCACCGGGATCGACGGTGTCGCCCTGCTGCAGATGCTCGGGGTCGCGCTGGCGGCCGTCGGCGCGGGCATCGGGATCCGGATGCTGCGCCGCACCGAGCCGACGGAGGATTCGACGTGAGCCGCCTGCGCGCGTGGCTCGCCGTCGGCGCCGTCGCGATCCTCGCCGTGCCCGTGGCGACCTCCACCTCTCTGGCGAGCTGGCGGGACGCGGAGTGGGCGCACGCCGCGCCCGTCGGAACGACGTCGCTGAAGTGCGGGACCGACACCGGCTTCTCGACGACCTCCGCCGGCCGCCAGGTCAGCGGCACTCTGCTCGGCACCGATCTCGACACCGTCGCCGCCGTCAACGGCGTCCGCGACGCGATCGACGGCGCGCTCACCGAAACCTACTCCCCCGCGCAGAACGCGCACGACCTCGACCCCGGTTCGACGACGACGTTCACCAGGGCGACCTCGCTCAACGTCGGCATCCTCCCCGCTCCCCTGGCGACGGTGTCCCTGCCGACCATCCAGGCAGCCGTGCCCGACTTCGCCGTCGGCACCCTGTCGCAGTACTCGCAGGTGACCCCGAAGGGCCTCGCGACCGGAGCCACAGGAGCGGTGACCAACCAGTCCGGCATCGCGACGATCGGCGAGTACGGAGCATCCACTCCGCCGCGCACGGGCTCGCTGACGCTGAACGGCGTGCTCGGCAGCGCGATCACATCGAACCTGACGAACGCCGCGCTCGACATCGGCGCGGTCTCGGCCCTGTCCCGCGTCGACGGCTGCGATGTGCTGCGCGAGGCGACGTGGGACGTACCGGCCGCATCGACCGCTGTCGCCCGCGACTACGACATCGCGGGGCTCGACCTCACGCTGACGGCGCCCGTGCTCTCCGGGCTCGTCGGGCAGGTCGACACCTCGGTCACCCAGCTCCAGGCCAAGCTGAACGGACTGCAGGCCTCCCTCTCGTCCGGCATCACCGGAGTGCTCAATCAGCTCCATCTCGACCTCGGCGTCCTCAGCGTGTCGACCGCGGGGTCCGGGGTATCGGTCACGAACATCCCGCAGGTCGCGCCGGCGGTCTCCGCCCTGCTCGCAGGCTTCTCGGATGCCGACGGCATCGTCACCCTCAGCCCCCGCGACGGTCTGATCAGGGTGAACCTCGCCCGACTGCTGAACGGCGCGAACGGGCTGAACGACCTCGCTCCGAACACGCAGTTCCTGCTGACGCCCGCGGTGCTGACGAACATCGGAACGCGCGTGACGAACCTGGTGACGGCCTGGCGGACCCAGGTCATCAGCGCTCTCACCACGGTCGCCGGCCTGCCGAGGGTCAAGATCGACGTGAGCGCGGAGGTCAAGGCCACCGTCGCCGGGATCCCTCCGCTCATCCCCGACGTGGTGATCAAGGTCGCCGATGTGAAGATCAACCTCGACGCGAACCTCGGCGCGCTGCACACCTCCGGCACGTCACTGCTGAACGCCGGCGTGAGCGTCACGATCGTCGACCTCGGCATCCTCACCCCCGTGCTCGGGGCTCTGCTCACTCCCGTTCTCGCGCTGCTCAATCCCCTCGTCGGCACGCTCCGCAACGTCATCAAGGCCGTCGTCGACGACGTCTTCTCCGTGGTCACCGCCCTCGACGGCGTGCTCGCCGCCGGTGTGCCCGTCGTCGCGAATGCCGTCGCCGCGGTCTTCGGCGCGCTCGCTCCGATCTTCTCGCTGTACGTGAACGTGCAGCCCGATCGCCCGAACGCGCCCCCTGTCTCGCCCTTCATTCACGCGACGAGCACAGCGACGGCGGAGTACAAGGTCACGGCGCTGCGCATCGGGCTGCTCGACGCGCTATTGCCCACGAGCGTGAATCTGGGCACCGCCTCGGCCGGGCCGATCTCGCTGCCCTAGGTCCCGCGCGTCCGGCGTTTCGTCTCGCTGCGCTCGCTCAACGACCGGGGGATGGGAGGCGTGTCGTCTCGCCGCACTCGCTCAACGACCGGCGGGGCGCAGGCCCTGCCCCGGTCGTTGAGCGACGAGCGCAGCGACGAGACGAAACGAAGTCTCTCGCGTATGTAGTTGACTAATCTCAACCATTCGGCGTATAGTTGACGAAGTTCAACTATCTCGTGCGCGCCAGAGCTGTCGCAGCATCCCCCTCCGTCTGCGAAAGGCCTTCTGCATGACCACGGATTCCCCCGCCGGAATGACGCACCGTCAGGTGCTCGAAGCCCTCACCGGGCTCCTTCTCGGCATGTTCGTCTCGATGATCGCCGGCACGGTGGTCTCCACCTCGATGCCCGTCATCGTCCACGACCTCGGCGGCGACCAGGCCGCCTACACCTGGGTGATCACCTCCACGCTGCTCACCACGGCGATCTCGACCCCGATCTGGGGCAAGCTCGCCGACCTCTTCAACCGCAAGCTGCTGATCCAGATCGCGATCGTGATCTTCGTGCTCGCGACCGCCGCCGCCGGTTTCGCGCAGGACACCGGCATGCTCATCGCCTTCCGCGCCGTGCAGGGACTCGGCGCCGGCGGCCTCGCCGCCCTCAGCCAGGTCATCATGGCCGACATCATCAGCCCGCGCGAACGCGGCCGCTACATGGGCCTGTTCGGCGCGGTCATGGCCGTCGCCACCGTCGGCGGACCGCTGCTCGGCGGCTGGATCACCGACAGCATCAACTGGCGCTGGAACTTCTTCGTCGCCCTGCCCTTCGCCGTCGCGGCCCTGATCATCCTGCAGAAGACACTCCACATCAAGGCCGAGCGCACCCGCAAGGTCTCGGTCGACTACGTCGGCATCGTGCTGCTCTCCGCCGCCGTCTCGCTCCTGCTGATCTGGATCACCAACGCCGGCACGAACTTCGACTGGTGGGGCATCGAGACGATCCTCATGATCGGCGGGGTCCTCCTCGCGACGATCCTGTTCATCATCGTCGAGCTCAAGGTGCGCGAGCCCCTCATCCCGCTGACCCTGTTCCGCGGACGCACCTTCACGCTCTCCGTGCTCGCCTCGATCTCCATCGGCGTCGCGATGTTCGGCACCTCCGTCTACCTCGCGCAGTACATGCAGCTCTCGCGCGGAGCCTCGCCCACCGAGGCCGGTCTCATGACGCTGCCGATGATGGCGGGACTCCTCATCTCGTCGATGGTCGTCGGTCAGCTCGTGACCCGCTACGGAAAGTGGAAGGGCTACCTGATCCTCGGCTCCGTGCTGCTGATCGCCGGCTCCTCCCTGCTCTCGACGTTGCACTACGACACGAACTTCGCGCTCGTCTCCGTCTACATGTTCCTCACCGGCGCCGGTGTCGGCATGACGATGCAGAACCTCGTGCTCATCGTGCAGAACGTCGCCAAGCCCACCGAGATCGGCGTCGCCTCCTCCGGCGTCACCTTCTTCCGCAGCCTCGGCGGCACCATCGGCGTCTCGGTCATGGGCGCCTTCCTCGCGAACAAGATCACCGATCTGTTCACGAACGGCAAGGAAGACCTGATGGCCGCGATCGCCCAGACCGGCGACAAGGCGCAGGAGGTCGCCGCCGCGCTCAGCAGCGGCACGGTTCCCGAGGTGCGCCTGCTCCCCGAGCCCGTGCGCTCCCTGGTCGAGGACTTCTACGCCCAGGCGATCTCGCACGCATTCCTCATCGGCATCCCTCTGGCCGTGCTGAGCCTGATCGCGATCCTGTTCCTCCCGAACAGGCCGCTGACCCGCATGACGACCAGCGAGCGCGCCAAGGCGGAGGCCGGCTCCGACGACGAGCACCGTGTCGTGGAGGAGGCCGCCGACGTCGCGATCGCCGACGCCGAGGCTCTCGCGGGCGCTCCGACCGGTACAGTGCAGGTTGTGTCCCACCGCACCGGCGAAGCAGCATCCGATGGCAGAGTCTGAGTCCTCTGAGGCGCGGGCCGTCGCGGTCCGCGCCCTCGAGGCGGAGTTCAGCGAGCTCATCACGAACTTCCGTCGGGTGCTCCTGGAGAACGCGAACCGGGTCAGTCCGGGCATGCTCCCCGGCGCGTACAAGACGCTGACCACGATCGCCCGGTGCGAGCAGGTCACGGTGTCGACGCTCGCGGAGCGGATGCTGTCGGACAAGGGCCAGGTGAGCCGCACGGTGCGCGAGCTGGAGGGCCTCGGACTCGTCGAGCGCTCCGCCGACCCGAGCGACGGCCGCTCCTTCCTGCTGCGGCTCACCCCGCACGGGGAGGAACGTCTCGCCCAGGCCCGGCTGCCGCAGGAGGGCCTGCTCATGACGACGCTCACCGACTGGAGCGTCACGGACATCGACAACCTCACGCACCTGCTGCACGCTCTGGTCTCGGGCGCGACGCCGAACCGCTAGCCGAGCACCCGACCGGCCTCGGCGGCGATCTCGGCCGCGATCGTGTCGAGCAGCGTGCTGCGCAGGTTCCACTGCTGCCAGTACAGCCGCACGCGCAGCGTCGGGCCTCCGAGCGGGACCAGCCCGTGCGCGCCCTGCAGCAGCGGGAGCATCCCCCAGCCGAGGCCGAGCTCCACCGCGAGGGCGTAGTCGTGCGAGGCGGGCACGTAGTGCCGCGGCACCGACGGATGCGAGACCTTCATCGCTTTGAGCCACTCGTGCTGCAGGGTGTCCCTGCGGTCGAAGTCCACGAACGGCGCCGCGCTCAGCGCCTCCCGGGTGACTCCCTCGGGGAACCAGCGGGCGGCGAAAGAGGGTTCGGCCATCGCCCGGTACTCGAGCACGCCGAGCGGCGACACCGAGCATCCGGCGACGGGTGCCTCCTCGCTCGTGACCGCAGCCATGACGGCGCCCGACTCCAGCAGGCGAGCGGTGAAGTTCTGATCGTCGCGATGCAGGTCGAAGTCGATCGCGTGCTCCGCCGACAGCCGGGCGAGCGGCGGCAGGAACCAGGTCGCCATCGAGTCGGCGTTCACGGCCAGCGGGATGCTGATGCGCGCGCCCTCCTCGTCGAGGCCGAGTCCCGAGAGCGCGTCGTGCTCCAGCAGGGCGACCTGGCGGGCGAGGCGCACGACCGCCTCGCCGGCCTCGGTGAGCTGCACGGGCTTCGTGCGCACCACGAGCACCCGCCCGAGCTGCTGCTCCAGCGTCTTCAGCCGCTGGCTCACGGCGGAGGGCGTGATCCGCAGTCGTCGGGATGCCGCATCGAGCGTGCCCTCGTCGGCCACCGCCGCGACGGTGGCCGCCAGTTCGGGATCGATTCGCATAGTAAGTGATGCTAATGGTTCACAAGGAATCTTCGCTGGTGCTTTTGCTTGCGCGTTCGTAGCGTGGAACCATGCTCACCGTGCTCGCCGGTCTCGGACTCGGCCTCTCCCTCATCGTCGCCATCGGCGCCCAGAACGTGTTCGTGCTGCGTCAGGGCATCCGCCGAGAGCACGTGCTGGCGGTCGTCATCATCTGCGCCGCCTCCGACGCCGCCCTCATCGCCGCCGGCGTCGCGGGTCTCGGCTTCGTGATCTCCGCGGCGCCGTGGCTCGTCGTCGTCGCACGGTGGGCCGGAGCCGTGTTCCTGCTGGCCTACGGCCTGCTCGCGGCCCGTCGAGCCTGGCGCGGCGGCGAGCACCTCACGGTGGACGAGCCGGGCGCCGCGGCATCCGGCTCCAGCCCCACCACACTCACCCGGACCCGGCTCGCACCCGTGGTGCTCACCACTCTGGCCCTCACCTGGCTGAACCCCCACGTCTACCTCGACACGGTGCTGATGCTCGGCTCGATCGCCGCCACGCACGGCGAGCAGCGGTGGCTGTTCGCGGCGGGAGCCATCGCCGCCAGCATCCTGTGGTTCACCGCTCTCGGCTTCGGCGCGCGCTATCTCGGACGCTGGCTGCGCACGGCGCGGTCCTGGCGCATCCTCGACGGCGTGATCGCGGTCGTGATGATCGCACTGGCCGTCTCGCTCGTGCTGCCCGTCCTGGGCGGCTGACGCGCAGAGGGGCGGCGCGGTCAGGCGCCATCGAGGGGGCGAAGGATGCGCGTCAGGAACCGCTGCGTGCGCTCCTCGCGGGGAGCCCCGAACACCTCGGCCGGTGGCCCCTCTTCCACGACGACGCCGCCGTCCATGAACAGCACGTGATCTGCGGCCTCGCGGGCGAAGCTCAGCTCGTGCGTGACGACGACCATGCTCCATCCCTCGTCGGCGAGCTCCTTGATGACCAGGAGGACCTCGCCGACCAGCTCCGGGTCGAGCGCGCTGGTCGGCTCGTCGAACAGCAGGAGATCGGGCTTGAGGGCGAGAGCGCGCACGATGCCGACGCGCTGCTGCTGCCCGCCGGAGAGCTGATGCGGGCGGGCGTCCGCCTTGTCTTCGAGACCCACGCGAGCGAGCAGGACCCTGGCCTCGGCGATCGCCTCCGCCTTCGGGCGCCCCTGCACCCGCCACGGCCCCTCGATCACGTTCTCGAGCACCGTGAGGTGCGGGAAGAGGTTGTGGTGCTGGAACACCATCGCCGAGCGGTCCCGCAGCGCGACCCTCAGCTTCTGCGGAACCTTCGAGGAGAAGTCGACCTCGGGCCCGCCGTCGACGAGGATCGTGCCCCCGTCTGGGGTCTCGAGTCCGTTCAGTGAGCGCAGCACGGTCGTCTTGCCCGATCCGCTCGGACCGATCAGCACGACGACCTCGCCGCGGTGCAGCGTGAGGTCGATGCCCCGGAGCACCTCGTTGTCGCCGAACCGCTTGTACAGCTGCGATGCGGCGAGAAGGGGCGTGGATCCGCTAGTGCGCGACACGACTGTCGAGCCTCCTCTCGAGGGCGCCCTGCCCGAAGGACAGGACGAGGCAGAACACCCAGTAGACGAGCGCGGCGGCGAGGTAGAGCGCCATGAACTCGTAGGTCGTCGAGGCGATCTGCTGCGCGACCTTGAACAGCTCGGTCACGAGGATGAGAGACGCCAGCGACGTGTCCTTCACCAGCGAGATGAAGGTGTTGGACAGCGGGGGCACCGACACGCGCGCAGCCTGCGGGAGGATGATGCGGGTGAGCGCTCGCGAGCGGTTCATGCCGACCGTGTACGCGGCCTCCCACTGTCCCTTCGGCACCGACAGGATCGCGGCCCGCACGATCTCCGCTCCGTAGCCGCCGACGTTCAGCGACAGGGCGATGATCGCGCTGGGCCACGGGTCGATCGTGATCCCGATCGACGGCATCCCGTAGAAGATGACGAACAGCTGCACGAGCAGCGGCGTCCCGCGGATGACCGAGATGTAGAACCGCGCGGCGTTCGACAGGACCGGATTGACCGAGATCCGCATCAGCGCGATCCCGACCGCGATCAGCAGTCCGATCGCGAACGAGATCAGCGCGAGGGGCACCGTCACCGTGAGCCCGGCGAGGGCGATCGGCCCCAGCGAACCCAGGAAGAGCTGCCAGACGCTGTCGGGAGAGTCCATCGGCTACTCGGTGACGTCTTCGCCGAAGTACTTCTTGCTGATCTCCGCCAGCGTGCCGTCGGCGCGGAGCTCGTCGAGAGCCTTATCGACGGCGGCGACGAGGGTCTTCTTGTCCTTGGTGAACGCGAAGGCCTGCTTGCCGGCCTCATCGGTCTCCGCGGCGATCTTCAGCCCGGTGGGGCCGTCGGTGGTCTCGTAGTCGAGGAACGTGAGCTTGTCGTTGATGGTCGCGTCCACGCGGCCCTGGCGGAGCAGCGCGACGGCCTGCGCCCAGCCCTCGACGCCCTCGACCTTCGCCCCCGACTCTGTGGCGAGGTCGTTCCAGTTGCTGGTCAGCGACTGGGCCGTCGTCTTGCCCTTGAGGTCGGCGAAGGAGCTGATCGAGTCGTCATCCTCCTTGACCACGATCACCCCGGGCGACACCGTGTACGGGGTGCTGAAGAGGTACTGCTTCTCGCGCTCGTCGTTGATGGTGACCTGGTTGGCGATCACGTCGAAGCGACCGGCATCCAGCCCCGCGAAGATCGCATCCCACTGCGTCTCCTGGAACTCGACCTTGAGACCGAGCTTGTCGCCGACGGCCTGGATGATCTCCACGTCGTAGCCGGTCAGGTCGCCCGTGCCGCCGTCGGCGTGGAAGCTGAACGGGCGGTAGGTGCCCTCGGTGGCCACCGTGAGGGTGCCGTCCTTCACGAGTCCGAAGTCGGCGCCCTCCGCGCTCGACGAGCTGCTCGACGCCGGTGCGGTGGAGCCGCTGCAGGCGGTGAGCGCGGATGCTGCGAGGACGAGTGCCGTGACGGCGATGAGGCGACGGGACATGTGCTTACCCTCCTGGGTGCGTGAGCGCGGATGCTGTGCGCGCGTTTTCGAGCGAATCTCACCCTATGCACGAGTCCGCGATATGTCGCATCTCGTGACGTTCCGTGTCGGGGTGCCAGCCTACTCCAGGACGCAGAAGAGCCCCCGCCGTGACGGCGGGGGCTCTTCGAGAGCGAATCAGGCTCAGATGGCGTTGACGTCCAGCGGGATGCCGGGGCCGAACGTGGTCGACACCGCACCCTTCTGGATGTAGCGGCCCTTGGAGCTGGACGGCTTGAGGCGGACGATCTCCTCGAGCGCTGCGCCGATGTTCTCGTTCAGCTGCTCAGCGGTGAAGGACGCCTTGCCGACGACGAAGTGCACGTTGGCGTGCTTGTCGACGCGGAACTCGATCTTTCCGCCCTTGATCTCCTCGACGGCCTTGGCCGTGTTCGGGGTCACGGTGCCGGTCTTCGGGTTCGGCATGAGTCCACGCGGACCCAGGACCTTTCCGAGACGACCGACCTGGCCCATGAGCTCCGGGGTGGAGACGGCCGCGTCGAACGCGGTCCAGCCGCCGGCGACCTTCTCGATGAGCTCGGCGCCGCCGACCTCGTCTGCACCAGCGGCGATCGCAGCCTCGGCAGCGGGGCCGGTGGCGAACACGATGACGCGGGCGGTCTTGCCGGTGCCGTGGGGCAGGATGACGGTGCCGCGCACCATCTGGTCTGCCTTGCGGGGGTCGACCGAGAGCTTCAGCGCGACCTCGACGGTCGAGTCGAACTTCGACGAGCCGGTCTCCTTCGCCAGGGCGACAGCCTCAGCGGGAGTGTAGAAACGGTCTGCCTCGATCTTCTCGGCGGCAGCCTTGTAAGCCTTGGACTTGGTAGCCATGATTATTCTCCTCAGCCCTCGACCGTGATGCCCATGGAACGGGCGGTGCCGGCGATGATCTTCGAGGCGGCCTCGATGTCGTTCGCGTTCAGGTCGGCCTGCTTGGTCTCGGCGATCTGACGGACCTGGTCCTTGGTGATCTTCGCGACCTTGACGGTGTGCGGGGTGGCAGAGCCCTTCTGGACGCCTGCGGCCTTCTTGATGAGCTCCGCAGCCGGCGGGGTCTTCAGGATGAAGGTGAAGCTGCGGTCCTCGTAGACGGTGATCTCCACGGGGATGACGTTGCCGCGCTGCGACTCGGTCGCGGCGTTGTACGCCTTGCAGAACTCCATGATGTTGACGCCATGCTGACCGAGCGCGGGGCCGATCGGCGGCGCCGGGTTGGCTGCACCGGCGTTGATCTGAAGCTTGATCAGGCCGGTCACCTTCTTCTTCGGTGCCATTCTCTTTCCTTTCGTCGAATCGGATGCCGAGGCATCCGCTTCTCCCACGGATCCGGCCTCTCCGGATCGTGGTCGTCTGCGCGCACGCCGAAGCGGCACACAAACCACATGAGTCTACCCGATGCGCACGCCCATCGCGACTCGGCTGCTCCGCCCTCCCCTCGGCCGCGCGCGAACGTGCGGAGAGGATGCCGGCACACGCACGAACGGCCGCCCCGGAAGGGACGGCCGTTCGCGGCGAAGCGTATGTCAGATCATCTTGGTGACCTGGTCGAACGACAGCTCGACCGGGGTCTCGCGCTCGAAGAGGGAGACGAGCACCGTGAGCTTGCCGCTCTCGGGCTTGATCTCGCTGATCGAACCGGGAAGACCCGCGAACGAGCCCTCCTTGATCGTGATGGTCTCGCCGACCTCGAAGTCGACCTCGGCCTGCACGGGGCGCGCGACGGCGAGGCCGCCCTTGGCCGCGATGTTCTTGGCGGTCGGGACGTCCTTGACCTCGACGAGCGCCTTCAGCATGTTGAAGGCCTCCTCGAAGCGCAGCGGGGTCGGGTTGTGCGCGTTGCCGACGAAGCCGGTGACACCGGGCGTGTGGCGGACGACCGACCAGGTGTCTTCGTTGAGCTCCATGCGCACCAGCACGTAGCCGGGGATGCGCACGCGGTTGACCATCTTGCGCTGGCCGTTCTTGATCTCGACGACGTCCTCCATCGGGACCTCGATCTGGTAGATCTCGTCCTCGACCTCGAGCGTCGACTTGCGCTGCTCGATGTTCGCCTTGACCTTGCGCTCGAAGCCGGCGTAGGAGTGGATGACGTACCACTTGCCGGGGAGCATGCGGAGGTCCATGCGGAAGGCCTCGTACGGGTCCTCCTCGGCGTCCTCGTCGGATGCCTCATCCTCGTCGTCGGCGCCGAGGTCGGGGCCGTCGTAGGGAGCGATCTCCTCGGCCGCAGCGGCCTCGAGGTCGGCGGCCTCCTCGGCCACGGAATCGTTGAGGACCTCAGCGGCAGCCTCAGACTCAGCCGCTTCGTCCAGGTTGAGAGCGTCGTTCACGATCGCGTCCGCCTCCGGGTCGTCGATGTCGATGTCGATATCGTCTGCAGCGCTGTCGTCGCTCTCGTCCTCATCTTCGATGTGGATGGCGACGTGCTCGGCCGAGGTGACCGAGAACTCCTCCGCTGCGAGGACGTTGCCCTCCTGGGCTTCGTCCTCCTCGCTGGACTGCTCTGCAGCGGTCGCCCAGTCGGCGTCGTCGGAATAGCGTTCAGACACGTTGTTTCTTCTCCAAGTGTGCGGCCGAAGCCGCGGGGCATCAGGTGCCGGGAACCCCGAACACCACGTGCGTCAGCCACGCGAACAAGGTGTCCAGTCCGTAGACGATGCCCATGACGATGAGAACGAAGACGAGCACCACCGCGGTGAACTTGATCAGCTCCTTGCGGGTCGGAGTGACGACCTTGCGGAGCTCAGCGATGACCTGGCGGAGGAACAGGGCGATGCCGCCGAAGAACCTGGCGAAGAAGCCGCGCTTCTTCTCACGGGTGGCACCGGCCGCGACGACTTCGCCGCGCGGTTCGTCCTGATCCATCCTGAATGTACCTTTCGTGTGTCAGCGTTGCGCTGACGCGCAGGGCGGACAGGAATCGAACCTGCAACCTGCGGTTTTGGAGACCGCTGCTCTGCCAATTGAGCTACCGCCCTAGAGACCGGTTGGTCTCGGGGTCGTCATCCGCCGCCCTCCTCCGCGCACTGATCGGTGGATCGGGGCACAGCGAAAGATTGCAGACAACAACTGCTCCACCAGCATACGGCATCCGCGCGGCGCTCTCGAACCGCTGCTCCGAATGCCGTTGTTGTTAGGCTCGGCAGGCGGGTGTATGCGGAGGGAGCCCACGTGAGCGCAGAGGTGCAGCAGTTCCAGGTCGATCTGCGCGGCGTCGTCGACCTGCTCAGCAGGCACATCTACTCCAGCCCCCGCGTCTATCTGCGAGAGCTGCTCCAGAACGCACGCGACGCGATCACGGCCCGCAGGGACGTCGACGGGGCGGGCGGACGCATCACGATCTCCCCCCTGACGGATGCCACGGGCGAGTTCGTCCTGCGCGACGACGGGGTGGGTCTGACCGCATCCG
This sequence comes from Microbacterium sp. NPDC012755, assembly GCF_042901325.1. Taxonomy (NCBI): domain Bacteria; kingdom Bacillati; phylum Actinomycetota; class Actinomycetes; order Micrococcales; family Microbacteriaceae; genus Microbacterium; species Microbacterium sp. NPDC012755. The sequence continues at coordinate 178,727 of NZ_JBIBCT010000001.1, forward strand.
AGGTCGCCGATCTGCTCGCCACCGTGGGGCGCTCCTCCAAGCGCGACATCTTCGACATGCCCCGCAGCGACTACCTCGGCCAGTTCGGCATCGGCCTGCTGAGCTGCTTCATGGTGGCCGACACGATCGTGATCCGCTCCCGCAGCGCGCGCGGCGGTGCCTCCGTCGAGTGGACCGGCAGCGCAGACGGCACCTTCCAGGTCGTCGAGATCGATGAGGAGCTGCCGATCGGAACCAGCGTGCACCTCGTGCCCCGCTTCGACGCCGACGAGCTGCTCCGTCCCGCCGCCGTGCGCGAGCTCGCGACGACCTTCGGCGAGTTCCTCCCTGTGCGGGTCACGGTCGACACCCCGTCCGGAGAGATCGACATCACCCGCCCTGCACCCTTCCTCGCCGGAACCCCCGAAGACGCGGTGCAGTACGGTCGCGACCTGCTCGGCGCCGGCCCCCTCGACGTCATCGAGCTCGCGGAGCCCGCGACCGGCACCCGCGGCCTCGCCTACGTCCTCCCCTTCGCCCCGCCGCCGGGCGCCAGGCAGGCGACGCGCATGTACCTGGGGCGCATGCTCCTCTCCGAGCGCGTCGACGACGTGCTGCCGGACTGGGCGTTCTTCGTGCGCGCGGTGGTGGATTCCACCGGCCTCGCCCCCACCGCGAGTCGTGAGTCGCTCGTGGAGGACGCGGCCCTCGAGCGCGTCCGCGAGCAGCTCGGCGCCGGCATCCGCCGCTGGGTGCTCGAGCTCGGCCTCAGCGAGCCCCACCGTCTCGCGCAGTTCGTCGCGATCCACGAGGTCGGGCTGAAGTCCCTCGTGCGGCACGACGCGGAGCTCGCGAAGTTCATCACCCGCTGGCTCACGCTGGAGACCACGCACGGCACCATGCGCATCGGCGATCTCGCCGAGAGGTATCCGCACGTGCGCTTCGCCGCCACGGTCGACGAGTTCCGCCAGGTCGCGGGCATCTCGCCGAGCTCCGAGATCCTGGTCAACGGCGGCTACCTCTTCGACGCCGACCTCGTCCGCCTGCTCCCGGAGCTCTATCCGGGGGTCACGATCGAGCAGGTGGACGTGACGGGCGAGCTCGACAGGCTCGACCCTCCCCCGCTCGACGACCGTGAGGCCGCGGTGGCGCTGGAGTCCCGCGCCGGCTCCGTGCTCGCGGCATCCGGTTGCGCCGTCGTCGTCCGCTCGATCGATCGCACCGACCTCACCGGACTGTACGTCGCCGACCCCGAGGTGCTGCGCGCCATCGATCGCAAGCGCACCAAGGGCATCACCGGGTCGCTGTGGGGCGGAGTGCTCGACCGCATCGACTCGACCGTCTCCTCCACCCGCGACGACGATCTCAGCGCACGTCTGTGCCTGAACTGGTCGAATCGCGTCGTGCGGGCGCTCGTGCGCGTGCAGGACGACGCGGTCTTCGCCCGCACGGTGCAGCTGCTCTACATCCAGGCGCTGCTCGCCGGCCACCATCCGCTGTCCGACGCGGACCGTGCACTGATGACCAGCGCACTCGCCGATCTCGTCTCGCTCTCGGCGGGCATCGAGGGCGATGCGATCCCCTTCGAGGGCTACTGAGCCCCTCCGCACCGCGCACACATCGAGAGAACCTCCGAAAGGCACCCTCATGGCACGTCCCAAGAAGCGCTTCCAGCAGCTGCTCGAGGAGATCGACCGCACCCCCTGGGGTCCGGCCGAGCAGGCCCTCGTCTCGGATGCCGTCGCGCTCGCGCTCGAGATCGGCGACGAGCGGCTCGAGTACGAGGCGCGGATGCGGCAGACCGCGTCCGCGAACATGAACGGCGCCACCGACGTGATGCTGAACTCGTTCGCCTGGTGCCTCGCGCACCACGACGCCGACCCGCAGCGCTTCCCCGCCGACCTCGACTACGGCGGCGCCGACCTCATGTGGCAGTTCAAGTGGATGGCCTCGGCGCTGCGCTCCTCCCCCGCGTTCTCGGTGGAGCAGATCTCCGCGGTGCTCGACGACATGGAGGCGCACTACCGCACGGCCGGCCTCGGCCTCAGCGGGGTGCTCACCGCGCGCTTCGAGGACGCGTGGGATGCCGGCCGCATCGACGACGCCGAGACGCTGAGGGTGCAGCTGGAGGCCACCCCGCGCGACGAGCACAGCCACTGCGACGCGTGCGGACGCAGCCAGTTCGCCGGGTTCTTCGCCGACACCGACCGCGACGACGAGGCCATCCGGCTCGTCGAGGAGATGATCGAGGGCGGATTCTCCTGCGGCGAGGAGCCCGAGCACGCTCTGTCGCGCGCACTGCTGCCGTATCTCCGCGCCGGACGACCCGATGACGCGAAGACCGCCCACCTGCGCAGCTACCGCCTCGCCAAGGACAACCCCGACAACCTCCGCATCGTCGCGAACAACATCGTCTTCGCCGCGATCACCGGCAACGAGGCCCGTGCGCTCACCATGGTCGAGCGGCACATCGCGTGGCTCGCCCACGACGGCCTCAACGTCGATGCGCACTTCGCCGCGCTGGCCGCGTTCGCCCTCGCCCTCGACCGCGTCACCGCGGCCGGCCACGGACAGACCCCCGTGCGGGGAGCGGATTCCGCCGCCCTGGTGCCGCTGTTCGGCGAGCACGAGGGCGTCTGGAACGCCGCCGAGCTCGCCGCCGCATCCTGGACCGCCGCCGAGCGCATCGGAAGCGCCTTCGACGAGCGCGACGGCACCGACGGCCACGCCCGCAGCCTCGCGCGCATGCGAGCCCTCGGTTCCGTGCAGTACGACGTGCCGATCCGCTCCGACGCCTTCGTGGAGACGGCGCCCGCCTCGACCCCGCTCGACGCCGACGGCTGGTTCGAGCGCGCCATGAACCTCGGACAGTACGGGGCGGAGAAGGAAACACTCGACGCACTCGGCCGCGCGCTGGAGAGCGAAGATCCCGCCAAACGCGCCCAGCTGCTCTCGATGCGCATCGGCATCCTCGTCGCCCTCGATCACGCCGACAAGGCCGCAGAGGTGCTCCCCGCCCGGCTGGAGGCGCTGCGTGCGGCGGGCCTGAGCGCGCAGGCCGACCTGGAGGAGCGCCTCGGCCTCGCCACCTTCGGCCTGAACACCCCGGAGAGCGCGGAGGGCCTGGAGCGCGAGCTCGGAGCCGATGACGACCTCCCCGCCTGGTCTCGCGGAGACCTCGCGCTCAGCCGCGCATCTCTGCACCTCATGGCCGACGAGACGGATGCCGCGCTCGACCTCGCCGAGCGCGCCGCGCGGCACTTCGCCACGGCCGACGACGCGCGCCTGTCGAACACGACCACGCTGGTCGCGCTGTCCGCCGTGCTGGGCAAGGGCGACCTGGAGGCCGCGTCCGTGCTGCTCGAGCGGTTCCTCGCGCAGGACGACCTCAGCATCGGCCACCGCGCTCGCGCCCTGCAGACGCGGGCGAGGCTGCGCGGAGGCAACGAGGAGTACGCGCTGGGTGCGGCGGACGCCGACGAGGCCTGCCGACTGCTCGCCGGACTCGGCGCGACGTCGGCCCTCGGTTCGGCGCACCTGCTCGCGGGAGCGCTCTGGGAGGACGCAGGGGACCCCGAGAAGGCGCTGGCCCGCTACCGCGTGACCTCGCGGATCGCCGAGCAGGAGGACGGCGACCGCGCGGGGGCGGACTTCCGCCTCGCGCGCGCCATGCTCGCGGTCGGCGACGCGGAGGAGGCCGCCGAGCTCTTCGGCACGGTGCTCGAGCGCGAGGAGCAGGGTGAGGTCCCTGCAGGTTCGCGCGCGATGACCGCCTCCATGCTCGCGCGGGCGCTTTCTGCCGCGGGTGAGTTCGGGCAGTCCGTCGGCGCGTACGGATACGCCGCCGAGCTCTACGGCGAGGCCGAGCAGCACGCAGACCAGGCGCTGTCGCTGCTGGAGCGGGCGAAGATCCTGGCCCGGTTCGACGAGCACGACGATGCGATCGAGCTGCTCGAATCGGCATCCGAGATCGTCCGGAAGGACCCCGAGGCCATCGGCACGCTCGCCGACGTGCTCCACAACCTCGGCCAGGCCTACGGCGGACGTCAGGACGAGCGCGCCTTCGCCCTGTTCGACGAGGTGGCGGCGCTCGCCCAGGAGCACGACGCCGGATGGCTGCTCGCCGACGTGACCGACTCGCGCGGCCGGGCTCTCGGCAGCCTTGGGCGCATCGACGAGGCCGTCGCTGCGGCGCTGACGGCATCCGATGGCTTCGCAGGGCTCGGAGACGTCGGGTCCGCGGGCGGTTCCGAACTGTTCGCCGCCCGGCTGCTCGCCGGCAACGAGCGCGGCGCCGATGCCGTGCCGCTGTACCGGGCCGCGCTCGATCACGGTGCGGAGTTCCCGCAGCTGCGCGAGGTCGCGGCTCTGGAGCTGGGCACGCTGCTGGAGTCCCTGGGTCGCACGTCCGAGGCCGCCGAGGTCCGCGCTCTCCTCGACTGACGCACACGCCCCGGCTCGGTACGGGCGCGCATGCCACGGCGTGCACCCTCGTCGCGTCGCGCGCTCTCGCCCATAGTCGAGAGGTCAGACTCAGCGGGGTTCGGCCCCTCTGATCAGACAATTCACGACCCTTCAGCGCCCACGTGCGGCGGAGAGGAGCACCCGCCGCACCCGTGCGACGATCGCCGTCGTGTCGTCGAAGTCGCGCCTCGTCACGGTCACCACTCGATAGCCCAGCGATTCCAGCTCCGCGCGGCGTATCTGATCTCGGCTCCACTGATCGGGGTCGCGATGGTAGTCGCCGTCGTACTCGACGACCACCTTCTCGTCGCGATAGAGCATGTCGACGCGAGCGACGAAACGGTCGCCGTCGAAGACGTCGACGTTACACTCCGGCGCGGGAAGACCGGCCTCAACGAGGACCACCCGCACCATCGACTCCCGAGGGGACTCCGATCCGCCGTCGCACAGTTCCAGCGCCCGCCTTCGGCGCTGCGAGCCGCGTCCTCCGACGAATCGCGCATCCGCGGCCCGGAGGTCGTCGAGCGAGGCACGCGGATGCCGTCGGCTGAGCACGGCATCCGTGATCGCGACGAACCGGCCGAGCGGCTGCTCGTGCGAGAGGTCCACCCAGAGTCGGGGCACCGCGAGCAGCGCGATCCCGCCGGACTCGGCGACATCGTCGTCGGACACCAGCAGCCGGCTCCCCTGCACCTCAGGGCGGCGGATCCGCGTCTGCGACACTGGCACGCCGACGCGAGGTCTGCTCCAGGCTGCAACCTCATCTGCGTTCGACAGCGGTAGATGCCAGAGCGCCGCCGCCGTCACTCCGCAGGCGAACGCATGCGGAGGCAGTACGTCCATGAGCAACCGGAGCCGCGTCAGCTCATCGAGAGGCCGTCGCGCCCGCGCACCGTGGAAGGGCCGCGAGAGGTCTTTCGCGCGCAGACGTCCGACACTGATCCCGCGAGCGCGGGCAGCGGGCACGGTGAACGCGACGGGGGTACCGGGCGGGAGCGGGGAAGGGCGCATGCTCAGAGCCTGTCGCGTCTCCTATGGCCCTGCGGGTTCTCCACAGCATCCGTCGCGTTCCGCACTCTTTCGCTTTCTGTGGACGAGAAGCGAGAGGCCACGAACTGCGGGGTGCGGGCACGCGAAGACCGCACTTTGCGGCTTCTCACCATCCGCGACCCCGGGCGCGCTCTTTCTGCCACGCTGGCGGGAGCGCGAAAGGTCAAGAACTGCGGGATCGACAGGCACGGATGCCGCAATTTGCGGCCCCTCAGAGAAGAAGAGCCCCCTCAGAGAGGACGCGGGGTGCGCGGGGACACGCAAAGACAAAAGGACTCAGGGGCAAAGAGACGCAGAGACGCAGAGACGCAGAAAGGGGGTGGATGCCGGCATCCACCCCCTTCTCGCACCGGTCAGGCGACGCGGATGAGCTTCTTGTTGACGAACTCGTCCGCGGCGAGGTGGCCCAGCTCGCGGGCGGTGCCGCTGCGCTTGACTCCGCCGAAGGGCAGCTCTGGACTGTCGGCGAGGACGAGGTTGACGTAGACCATGCCCGCCTCGATCTTGTCGGCCACGCGCTCCGCCTGCTCGGCATCCGTCGTGAAGACGTACGAGCCGAGGCCGAACGTGGTGTCGTTCGCGAGCGCCACGGCGGCGTCCTCGTCCGCGACGCGGTAGACGACGGCCGCCGGACCGAAGAGCTCCTCGCGGTAGACGTCCATCTCGGGCGTGACATCGGCCAGCACGGTCGGCGCGAAGAACGCCCCTTCGCGGGTTCCTCCGGTGAGCAGGGTCGCGCCCTGCTCCACGGCCTGGTCGACCTGCTTCTGCAGGTTCTCGGCCGCGACCTCGGAGGCGACGGGGCCGAGCACCGTGTCGTCGAGCGTCGGATCGGTCGCCTCGACCGCGGCCATCGCCGCCGTGAACTTCTCCACGAAGGCGTCGTACAGGCCGTCGACGATGATGAAGCGCTTGGCGCCGTTGCAGGCCTGACCGTTGTTGTCCAGACGCGCGGCGACGCCGGCCTCGACGGTCGCGTCGAGGTCGTCCGTCGACAGCACGATGAACGGGTCGGACCCGCCGAGCTCCAGCGCCACCTTCTTCAGGTTGCGTCCGGCGATCTCTGCGACCGCCGCGCCGGCGCGCTCCGACCCCGTCAGCGACACGCCCTGCACGCGCGGGTCGGCGATCATCGTCGCGATCTGCTCGTTCGTGGCGAGCACGCTCTGGTACGCGCCCTTCGGGAAGCCCGCGTCGTGGTAGATCGCCTCGAGAGCGGCCGAGGACTCCGGGCACTGCGGCGCCGGCTTCAGCAGGATCGTGTTGCCCACGATCAGGTTCGGTGCCGCGAAGCGCACGATCTGGTACGCCGGGAAGTTCCACGGCATGATCCCGATGAGCGGACCGAGGGAGGAACGGCGGATGAGCGCCGACCCGTCGCCGAGGATCGCGATCGGCTGGTCGGCCATGATCGCCTCGGCCTGGTCGGCGTAGTACTCGGCGATGTCGGCGGCGAAGTCGACCTCTCCGAGCGCGGCCTCGCGGGGCTTGCCCATCTCGCGCACGAAGATGTCGGCCAGCTCCTCCCGACGCTCGCGGTGCAGCTCGGCGGCGCGACGGAGCAGAGCAGCACGCTCCGCGACCGTGGTGCCGCGCGACCACTCCCGGTGCGCGCTGTCGGCGGCGGCGAGCGCCTCCTCGACCTGTGCGTCCGTCAGCGTCGGGAACGACGCCAGCGTCTCTCCGGTGGCGGGGTTGATGACTGCGTAGTCGACCATTTCTCTCCTCGTCTGAGCCGTCCGGTCAGGAGACCGGGATCAGCGTGTACTTGGTGGACAGGTACTCGTGGATGCCCTCGAGACCGCCCTCGCGGCCGACGCCGGACTGCTTGACGCCGCCGAAGGGTGCGGCCGCGTTGGAGACCACGCCGACGTTCAGGCCCATCATGCCCGTCTCCAGGTCGGCGATCATCCGCTGACCGCGCTGCAGGTTCTCGGTGAACACGTACGACACCAGGCCGTACTCGGTGTCGTTGGCGAGGCGGACCGCCTCCTCCTCGGTCTCGAAGGTCGCGATCGCGAGGACCGGGCCGAAGATCTCCTCACGGAGGATCGCGCTGCCGGCGACGACGTCGGTGAGCACGGTGGGCTCGTAGAAGCTGCCGGCGCCGTCGAGCGCCTTGCCACCGGCGAGCAGCGTCGCGCCGCGGTCGACGGCGTCGCCCACGAGCTCGGCGGCCTTGGCGACGGCATCCGCATCGATGAGCGGGCCGATCGCGACGCCCTCCTCAGTGCCCCGGCCGATCTTCATCGCATTGACGCGCTCGGTGACCCGGCGGCCGAACTCGGCGGCGACGTCCTTGTGCACGATGAAGCGGTTGGCCGCCGTGCACGCCTGACCGATGTTGCGGAACTTCGCCGCGAGGGCGCCCTCGACGGCCTTGTCCAGATCCGCGTCGTCGAAGACGACGAACGGGGCGTTGCCGCCGAGCTCCATCGAGACGCGCAGCACACCCTCGGCGGCCTGGGCGATGAGCTTGCGACCCACCTCGGTCGATCCGGTGAACGACAGCTTCCGCAGACGCGGGTCGGCGATGATCGGTGCCGACAGCGCGCTCGAGCGCGAGGTCTGCACGACGTTCACGACACCGGCCGGGAGACCGGCCTTCTCGAGCAGCGAGGTGAAGAACATCGTGGTGAGCGGCGTGAGTGCCGGGGGCTTGATGACGACCGTGCAGCCGGCGGCGAGAGCGGGCGCGATCTTGCGCGTCGCCATCGCGAACGGGAAGTTCCACGGCGTCACGAAGAACGAGGGCCCGACCGGGCGCTGCGAGACGACCATGTTCCCGGTGCCCTCCGGGTTGATGCCGTAACGACCGCTGATACGCACGGCCTCCTCGCTGAACCAGCGCAGGAACTCGCCGCCGTAGGCGACCTCTCCCCTGGCCTCGGCGAGCGGCTTGCCCATCTCGAGCGTCATCAGCAGCGCCAGGTCCTCCTTGTGCTCCTGCACGAGGTCGAACGCGCGGCGCAGGATGTCGCTGCGGGTGCGGGGCGCGGTCGCCGCCCACGACTCCTGAGCCGCCACGGCGGCATCGAGCGCGCGGATGCCGTCGCCGGGCGTCGCGTCGGCGATGGTGCGGATGACCGCTCCGGTGGCCGGATCCTGCACGTCGAAGGTGCCTCCGGTCTCGCCGTCGATCCACTGACCGCCGATGAAGAGGCCGGTGGGGATGCTGTCGAGCAGCGCCTGCTCTGTCTGAGTGCTCATGGGTTCTCTTTCTGTGGGGTGCGGGCAGAGGGGTGTCAGCGGCGACGGGCGCTCGGCGGGGCGTCCACGCTCAGCGTCTTGCCGCGGAAGAAGTCGGGATTGACGATCCGCTGGACGAGCATCAGCACGGCGCCGAAGACGAGCAGGCCGACGCCGATGAAGAACACGATGCCGATGCCGCCCTCGCCGTTCGCATCGGCGCCGATGGCGATCGATCCGAAGTCGGGCGCGAGGCTGTCGATCGCGGTGACCACGAAGAGCACCAGCAGGATGACTCCGCCGACGAGGGGGCTCGCGAGCTTGAAGAAGAAGTCCTTGCCCGAGTCGAACCACTGGTGACGGAAGTACCACACGCACGACAGCGCGGTGATGCCGTAGTAGAAGCAGATCATCATGCCCAGCGCGAGGATCGTGTCCCACAGCGCATCCTCGCTGAGGAAGCGCATCACGGCGTAGAACCCGCCCGCGACGATGGCGGACGCGATCGTCGCGAATCCCGGCGTGAAGAACCGCGGGTTGACCCCGGCGAATCGCTGGGGCACGGCCCCGTAGTGACCCATCGCCAGCAGGGTCCTGGCCGGCGAGATGAACGTCGACTGCAGCGACGACGCCGAGGAGGTGAGCACGGCCAGCGAGAGCAGGAACGCGAGGCCGCCCATCACCGGACCAGACAGCGCGAAGAACACGTTGCCGCCGATCTCCTCGTTCATGAGCCCGAGGCCCTTGTCGCCGATGCCGGAGTACATCAGGCTGCTGACCGTGAGCAGCAGGTAGATCGCGATGATCGAGAGCACCGTGAGCATGGCCGCGCGTCCGGGCGTGCGCTCGGGATCCTTGGCCTCCTCGTTCATCGTGAGGGTGACGTCCCACCCCCAGAACATGAAGACGGATGCGGAGAGCCCCATCACGATCACCGACAGGCCGCCCTGGATCGCGAAGGGGTTGAACCAGGAGAGCTCGGGCATGTGCGGCTCGAAGGCACCGCCCTGGACGGTCTGGACGATCGCCATCACGGCGAACACCACGAGGATCACGATCTGGAACGCCACGAGGCCGTACTGCAGCTTCTGCGAGGTCGAGACGTCCCGGTACGACACCCAGGCGGCGAGAGCGACGAAGATGAGGCACACGGCCACGTTCACGAACGGGTTGCGGGTGATCTCGGCGATGGCCTCGTTGCCCGAGATCTGCGAGATCAGCAGGAAGAGGAAGTCGACGGCGATGCCGGCGAGATTGGACAGCACCAGGATCGTCGCGACGATCAGACCCCACCCGGCCATCCAGCCGACGTACGGGCCGAAGGCCCTGGTCGCCCAGGTGAAGCTCGTGCCGGAGTCGGGCATGGCGTTGTTGAGCTCTCGGTACCCGAAGGCGACGAGCAGCATCGGGATGAATCCGAGCAGCAGGATCGCCGGAACCTGGAATCCGACGGCGCCCACTGCGCCGCCGATGCCGGCCGTGTAGGTGTACGCCGGGGCGATGCACGAGATGCCCATCACCAGGGCGCCCATCACGCCCACGGTTCCGACGCTCAGTCCCTTGCGCGAGATCCCGCCGGTCACCGGATGCTCGGCGTCGGGCGCCGCCTCACCGGATGCGGAGGATCCGGTGCCGGTGGGGAGCAGAGGCTTCGTCGACTCGCTCATGGGTCACACTCCTTCCGCGCGGGTGCGCGGGACGACGATCATGGGAACGGGCAGCACGTGCAGCATCTTCGCCGCCGTGGAGCCGAGGAACAGGCGTCGCGGCTGCGCGAGCCGTGAGGATCCGACGAGGATGACCTCGCCGGGCAGCCAGGACAGGTTCGCGACCGCGTCCTCGACGCTGTCGCCGGGGGCCTCTTCGATCACGGCGCCGAGGTCGTCGGGCAGGATCTCCTTCGCGACCGCGAGCACGTCGTGCGCGTGGGCGTTGCCGACCAGGCGGATCGCGCCCGTGTCGAGCCCCGGGGGCACGTCGAAGGGCACCAGGGAGACGAGGCGGAGGTCGGTGCCGGTGTCGGCGGCGATGGACGTCGCCTCGTCGAGCAGGACCTCGGCGCCCGGCCGGGTGCCGACGGCCACCGTCACACGCGGGACGACGTGGTCGTCCTCCTGTGCGGCGCCGGCGGGGGCCAGCGCCACCGGGATGGTGGACGAGTGCAGCAGCTCGGACGCGACGCTGCCGAGACGATGACGCCCGAAGAGGCCTCCGCCCGCAGCTCCGACGACGATCAGTCGTGCGCCGAACTCCTCGCCGGCGGCGATGAGCCCCTCGGCGAACGACTCGCCGAACCGCACGTGCCCCGAGCGGGTGAGGTTCTGCGGGAGCGCCATGATGGCCTCCGACAGCCACTGCTTCGCCTGCGCGCGGATGTGGTCTTCATAGGCGCGCTCCGGCGGCACGATGGGGCTGCGCGTGCCCTCGGAGGGCAGCACGATCACCAGGTGCAGGGAGGCGCCGAGGCTGCGCGCCAGGCGCGCGCCCAGAGCCGCGGCATCCGCTCCCGCGTCCGTCGCCGTGTAGCCGACGACGATGGTTCCGGCCATCAGCCGGCGTCGCGGCTCGCGGCCACGATGTTCGACGCGGCGAGGTGGCCCATGCGGATCGCCCCGTCGACGTGCTGGTAGCCGGCGCCGGCCATGTCGCTGCACGCGAAGTGCAGAGGGCCGACGGCCGCGCGGAGGTCGGCGCCGTAGCGGTGCAGGCCGCCCATGTCGAAGCTGGCGGCGTAGGCGCCGCGGGTCCACTCCTCGGTGCCCCAGTCGCTCTCGTAGTAGACGACCGGGTTCTTGGCCTCGGGGCCGTAGTAGTGCGACAGCGACTCGAGGATGCGCTCCTTGCGCTCCTCAGCCGAGAGCGTGAAGAGGTCGTCGGCGTTCTGGTCGCTGACGAAGCCGACCAGGGTGCCGCGCTCGTCGCCGTGGTTGGTGTTGTCGTACGCCTCGTGCGACAGCTCGTAGGGGCTGAAGGCCGTGCCGCTCAGGCCCTGCTCGCGCCAGAACGGACGGTCGTAGACCGCGTGCACCTTGATGACGAAGCCCATGGAGATGTGCTGGTGCATCTGGTGCTGGCGGCGCGGAAGCGCCGGCACGAAGGAGATGCGGTTGTAGAGCACCGGCGCGAACGCGAGGATCGCATAGCGGGCCTTGACGGTGAGCTCGTCGGTGGTCGCGACGACGCCGGAGTCGCTCCACTCGAGGGTGCGCACCGGCTGGTTCAGGAAGACGTCGTCGCCGAGACGCTCTGCCAGCAGCAGCGGAACCTGCTGGAGACCGCCCACGACGCGCTTGTCGAGGATGAAGTCGGCGTCGACGAGGTTGGAGTACGAGCCGGCGGAGGACGCCATCAGCAGCGACTGCAGCAGCGAGAACGAGTGCGTCGGCTTGGTGAGCATCGCGGACCCGGTGGCGAAGGCGAGGTTGCGCACGGCTTCGTCATCGTCGGTCTGCTGGCGCAGCCACGCGTCCCACGTGACCGAGTCCCACTCCTTGGCACGGGGGTGCGCCCAGGGCTGGTCGGGGTCGATCTCGGCGACCATGGCGTCGAGACGCTCGGTGATCTCGGCGATGACCTTCTCGGTCTCGGCCGACACGGGGAACATCTCCCCCGTGAAGCGGTGCACCTGGCCGTCGGGGCCGACGTACACGCTGTCACCCTCGCGATAGCGGCTGTAGGTCTCGAGGCCCAGCTCCTCGATCGTGTCCTTCAGCGCATCCTGGTCGGGAGAGACCCACTGTCCGCCGATCTCGAGCATGGCGCCGTCGATGACGTCGGTCCAGAGACGGCCGCCGATGCGGTCGCGCGCCTCGAGCACGGCCACAGAGAGGCCGGCCTTGCGCAAGTCGTTCGCGGCGGTGGTGCCGGCGGCTCCTGCTCCGATGATCAGTACGTCACGGGTGATCTCAGCCATGGTGCAACTCCTTCGTTGGAACGGTTATGCCGGCCGCGACTCGAAATCCCCCGACACGAGTCGCGACCGGACGTCTGTTGTGCGCCTGGGCCGCGCGAGAGCGCGACCCGTTGTGCGCCTGGACCGCGCGAGAGCGCGATCCGTCTCACGCAGGGTGGGCCGCGAGCGCCGCTGCGACGACGTCGATGCCCTCGTTCAGAAGGTCATCGCCGATGGACAGCGGCGGGAGGAAGCGGATGACGTTGCCGTAGGTGCCGCAGGTCAGGACGATGACGCCCTGTGCGATGCAGGCCTTGGCGACGGCCGCGGTGAGAGCGGCATCCGGAGCCTTGGTCTCGGGGTTCACGAACTCCGCCGCGATCATCGCGCCGTGTCCGCGGATGTCGCCGACGCGGGCGTCGCCCTGCTGGATCTCCGCGAGGCGGGCCTTCAGGATGTCGCCGATCTCGCGAGCGCGCTCGATCATGCCGTCGTTCTCGAACACGTCGATCGCGGCCAGCGCCGCGGCGCACGCGATCGGGTTGCCTCCGTAGGTGCCGCCGAGGCCACCCGAGTGCGAGGCGTCCATGATCTCGGCCCGGCCGGTGACCGCGGCGAGCGGAAGTCCGCCGGCGATGCCCTTGGCCGTGGTGATGAGGTCGGGCTCGATGCCGAAGATCTCGCTGGCGAACATGGCTCCGGTGCGGGCGAAGCCGGTCTGCACCTCGTCGGCGATGAAGACGACGCCGTTGGCACGGCACCAGTCGACGATCGCGGGGAGGAACCCGTCGGCGGGGACGATGAAGCCGCCCTCGCCCTGGATCGGCTCGATGATGACGGCGGCGAGGTTCTCTGCGCCGATCTGCTTCTCGAGCTGGAGGATCGCGCGGGCCGCAGCCTCTGCGCCGCTGAGTCCGTCGCGGAAGGGGTACGACGCGGTGGCGCGGTACACCTCGGGCGCGAACGGTCCGAAGCCGCTCTTGTAGGGCATCGACTTGGCGGTCAGCGCCATGGTCAGGTTGGTGCGGCCGTGGTAGCCGTGGTCGAAGGCCACGACGGCCTGGCGGCCGGTGTGCTTGCGGGCGATCTTGATCGCGTTCTCGACGGCCTCCGCGCCCGAGTTGAACAGCGCGCTCTTCTTGGCGAAGTCACCGGGGGTGATGCGGTTGAGCGCCTCGGCGACGCCGATGTACGACTCGTAGGGCGAGACCATGAAGCAGGTGTGGGTGAACTGCGCCGCCTGGGCGGCGACGGCTGCGGCCACCTTCGGATGCGCGTTGCCCACGGTGGTCACGGCGATGCCGGAGCCGAGGTCGATGAGCGAGTTGCCGTCGGCGTCGACGACGACGCCTCCGCCTGCGGCGACGGCCGCGACCGGAACGGTGTGTCCGACGCCCGCCGCCACGGCATCCGCCTTGCGGGCGAGGATCTCGGCGGAGCGGGGGCCGGGGAGCTCGGTGACGAGGCGACGCTCCTGGGGGAGCTCGGGTCCGCCGAGGGGAACTGCTACAGCTGCGGTGTCGAGGAGTGCCATGCCGCGAGCGTATTCCGGGTCCGGATGCCGCTGCATTCGCCGAACTGTACAATCTGTGGAGAAGATTCTCCGGAGTGTACATCGAAGGAGCGCCGTGCCCACCACAACAGAGCACCCCGCGCTGCGCGCGCTGCTCGCCCGCCGTGACCTGGGGCTGGCCCTGGTGTCCGCGGAGGAAGCGTTGCCGGAGGGCGCGCTCGACCGCCCGCTGCGCTGGGTCCACAGCTCCGATCTCGCCGATCCCACGCCGTTCCTCTCCGAGGACCTGGCGCTCCTGACCACGGGGACGCAGTTCGACGACGAGGCGAGCATCGACACCTATGTGGGTCGGCTCTCCGACCGCGGCGTGCTCGGCCTCGGCTTCGGCACCGAGGTGCACAGGGCCGGCATCCCCGAGGAGCTGATCGCGGCGTGCGCCGCACGAGGGATGCCGCTGTTCGAGGTCCCGTACCGCACCCCGTTCATCGCGGTCGCGCGGGCGCACTCCGAGGCGATCGCCGCCCAGGCGTACGCGCGCCGCTCGTGGGCCCTCGACACGCAGCGGGCGCTGGCCCTGGCCGCGCTGCGCCCGCACGGACTCGACGCGACGATCGCCGAGCTCGGCCGCCGGCTCGATGCGTGGGTCGGAATGTACGACGCCGCCGGTGCGCTCACGCTGTCGCATCCACGCGAGGGCATCTCGCCCGAGGTGCTCTCCGGGCTCGGCGGGCAGGTCGTCGAGGTGCTCACGCGGGGCCTCGAGGCCGGCCAGTCGCTGAGCATCGACGGACAGACGTTCATGCTGTTCACCGTGGGGCGGGGCGGACAGCTCCGCGGGGTGATCGCCCTCGCCGTCGATGCGATCGACTCCGAGGCGCGCACCGTCGTGACGTCGGTGATCGCCATGGCCGGCCTCGCGATGGAGCAGAGCGAGCAGCTCGCCCGCAGCCGCAGACGCCTGCACACGCAGCTCCTCGGATCGCTCCTGACCGACGACCCGGCCCTCGCCAGGAGGGTGCTCGGCGGTGTCCCGCAGGCGCCGATGGTCGTCGCCGTGGCCTCCGACGCCCCCGCGGGGCCTCTCGTCGACTGGTGGGAGCGCCGCCGCGCAGACCACGGCACGGCGTCCTTCGTCGCCGAGTCCGTCGAGGGGGTCGTGATGTGCGTCTCCGCCGGAGACGAGCACCTGTTCGACGACGCGGCCTCGCGGTTCGGCATCCGCCTCGGGGTCTCCGAGCCGGAGTCGTACGATGCGTTCACCCGTGCGCACGCGCAGGCCCTGACCTCACTGCGCCAGCAGGGCGACGTCGGCGCCTTCCGCTACGCGGACACGGTGGGGTCGAGCATCCTCAGCGCCCTCGCGACCGACGAGGCGCGGCTGGTCGCCGAGTCCCGGCTCGCCCCGCTGCGCGACCACGACGCGGCGACGGGCAGCGACCTGGAGCACGCGCTGCGGACGTGGCTCGAGCACGACGCCCGCGCCGAGCCGGCGGCGCTCGCGCTGGGCGTGCACCGCCACACGCTGCGTTCGCGGATCTCGCAGGCCGGTGTCCTGCTCGGAATCGACCTGGGGTCCTTCCCCGCCCGCGCGGAGGCGTGGACGCTGCTGCAGACCGCGCGGGACTGAGGTCAGCCGCGCGCGTCGAGGGCGTCGAGCAGCGCCGCTGCCGTGCCGGTGAACTCGGGGCCGTGGCCGGGGAAGATGCGGGTCTCGGGGAGGTCCCTGAGCCTCTCCAGACTGCGGCGGGTCTCGGCGGTGTCCTCGCTGAAGGGGGCGAGTCGTGCCCCTCCCTCCCCCGTGAGCACGTGGCGGGTGGTGATGGCGTCGCCGAGGAAGAGCGCGTCGACGACCGGCACGCGGATCGCGGCCGACCCCCGCGTGTGACCGGGGGTCGCGATGAACTCTGGGCGCCCGGGGAGGTCGAGCACGTCGCCGTCGGAGACGGCGTGCAGTTCGAGCGGACGCTGCGTGCGCAGACCTCCTCGGCGCAGCGTGCTCCAGAGGAACCGCAGCACCGGACCGATGCGCCACTCCCCGGCCTTGACCTTCTTGGTCGTGCGGCCCGTCGCCAGGTCCTCGTCGAGGCCGAGGATGTGGATCGGGATGCCGTGCTCTGCGCGCAGCTGCTCGGCGATGCCGATGTGGTCGACGTCGCCGTGGGTCAGCACGATGCCGCGGATGTCGGAGAGCGAGCGCCCTGCGTCGCGGAGTGCGGCGCGGAGCATGCCGAGGTCGCCGGAGAGTCCGGCGTCGATGAGCGTCACGCCCTCGTCGGTCACGACGGCGTGGATGGCGATGATGTCGTCGCCGATGCGGAGCAGCTGTGCGGTCATGTTGGCTACGATACATAGCCTTGATGGCTACAGTCAATAGCCATATGCTGGGGGCATGCCCGCACCGCAGAGAGTGAGCACTCCCGAGCTCGTCGCCGCCATCCGATCCATCGCCGAGCGCGACGGACTGGATGCCGTCACCATGAGCACGGTCGCGGCATCCGTCGGCGTCCGCGCGCCGAGCCTGTACAAGCGCGCGGCGAACCGGCACGAGCTGCTGCGCCTCGCCGCCGATGACGCGGCGACCGAACTGGGCGAGGAGATCTCGGCCATCGCGGCGGCGTCGGACGAGCCGCGGGACGTGCTGGCCGGAGCCGCCCGCGCGCTGCGGGCACTGGCCGCGCGCTCCCCGAACATCACCACGCTGCTGTTCTGCGCCCCCGCACCGCTCGCGACCCCCTCGCCCGAGACGATCGCTCCGCTCATGACCATGCTGCTCGACACGGTGCGCCGCATCTCCCCCGACGATCCGCTGTCGTCCGCGCGCACCCTCACGGCGTGGGCCTACGGCTTCAGCACGATGGAGCAGAACGGCGGCTTCCGCCAGGGCGGCGACGTCGACACCGCATTCGAGCACGGCCTCGAGATCGTGCTGCGCGGCATCGGGGCGTGACCCGGGCAGGACGGATCCGCTCAGTCCTGCCCGGCGAGCACCCGCCGGCATCCGGCGATGTCGCGCTCCGACTGCGCGACGAGCTCGGCCACGTCGGCGAAGCGCAGGGTCGGCCGCAGGAAGGCGATCAGCACGACGTCGAGGCGCCGCCCGTAGAGGTCGAGGTCGACGTCGTGCACGTGCACCTCGACCCTGCGGGGCCGCTCCCCCGCGAACGTGGGGTTCGTGCCGACGCTGACCGTGGCCGGCATCCGCGGATCGGCGCCGTCGATCCCCACCCTGGCCGCGTAGATGCCGTCGTCGGGCAGGTCGGCGCCGTCGCAGGAGAGGTTCGCCGTGGGGATGCCGAGCCCCCTCCCCCTGCCGTCTCCGGGGATCACCTCGCCTGCGATCGACCGGGGGTGCGGCGGGTTCACTCCCCGATCTCGGAGGTCGCGATCGTGCGGTAGCGGCTCTGATGGAACACGAGCGGCTCGACCTCGCCGAACACGCTGATGTCGGCGATCTCGTACAGAGCGATCTCGTGGTCTCCGCCGTCGAAGGTGCTGTGCAGGCGGCAGGTCAACCAGAGCGCCGCGTCCTCGATGAGGATCGCGCCGCCGTCGGTCGCGCGCCACCCGTGCTGGCCGAAGCGGTCACCCTCGCGGGAGGAGAGCATGCGGCTCAGCGGCTCGTGGTGGGCGGCGAGGACGCTCATGCCGAGCTCGGGCACGGCCCGCAGCACCGGCCAGGTCTTCGACGTGCGCGCGGCGCTGATCGCCACGAGCGCGGGTTCCAGCGAGATCGACGTGAACGAGTTGACCGCCATGCCGACGGCACGCCCTTCCACCTCCGCCGCCAGCGCCACGACGCCGGTCGGGTAGATCGAGAAGGCCCGACGCAGGGCGATATCGCGGGGAAGGACTTCGGGCGCCGCAGTCGTCATTTCGGGTTCCTTTCATTTAGTCAACTTTGACTAGTTCAGATTGTACGTAACTTTGACCATGCAAACAAGCCGGTTCTCGACGATCGAGCCGTTAGCATGAGGGCATGTCGACCACCCGCCTCGTCGTCCTCGGCGCCGTGAAGCAGTTCCAACCCGTGCACGGCTACTTCCTCCGACGCGAGCTGATGACCTGGCACGTCGACGAGTGGGCGCACATCCAGCCCGGCTCGATCTACAACGCCCTGCGCGCCCTCGAGGTCGACGGCTACGTCGCCGAGAGCGGCACCGAGACCGAGGGCAAGCGCCCCGCTCGCACCACCTACCGCATCACCCCGGCCGGGGAGGTGGAGCTGCAGCGGATGCTGCGCGAGAACCTCTGGAACGTCGCTCCGTTCGACACCCAGGCGATCATGACGATCGCCTCGTTCATGTTCGTGCTGAGCCGCCAGGAGGTCATCGCGGGCCTCGAGCACCGCCTCATCAAGAGCGATGCCATCATCACCGCCAACGGCTTCGACGTGCAGGACACGCTCCGCTCGGAGACGACGCCGAAGTACGTCCGAGAGATCTTCGACCTCTCCACCGCCCGGCTCACCGCCGAGAAGCAGTGGCTGCTCGATCTCCTCGACCGCCTCCGGCAGGGCGAGTACGTGTTCGCCGGCGAGGAGCCCGCGGCGGCCGCAGCGGACTAGCCCACACCTCGGCGCTGAGCGCGCGGCGCTCAGCGCGTCGCGACGAGAGCGGCCAGAGCCGCCGGAGCGAGCGCGGTGGTGTTCGCGCCGCGGTGCAGCGCCACGATCGCCCCGGCAGCGGATGCCGTGAGCAGGGCCTCCTCGATGGCGACGCCGGCGGCGAGCGCCGCGGCGAGCGCTCCGCAGAACGCGTCACCGGCTCCGGTCGTGTCGACGGGGTCGATGGGGAACGCCGGGATGCGCAGCACGGGCTCCCCCGCTCTGTGCAGCTCGACCCCGTCGCCGCCGCGCGTGAGCACGATGGTCTCGGCGCCCGCCGCGTGCAGTCGATCCGCGCCGCCGAGCTCCGCGCATTCGGTCTCGTTGACGATGAGGACGTCGACGAGGGCCAGGAGCGTGAGTGCGGACTCCGCCGCCGGGGCCGCGTTCAGGAGCGTCCGCGCACCGGCGTCCCGCCCGGCCCGCAGCGCCGCGTCGACGGTCTCCGGCGGCACCTCGAGCTGGGCGAGCACCACGGCGGCCCCGGCGACGCCGGACACGGCGTCCTCGGCGGTGAGCTCCTCGTTCGCACCGGCGGCGACCACGATGCTGTTGTCGCCGTCAGGCAGGGCCAGGATGTGCGCGACGCCGGTGGGGACGGCATCCGTCCTCCGGAGGCCCGCTGCCACGCCCGCGTCCACGAGCGTCCGTCGCAGCAGGTCTCCCGCCTCGTCGGCGCCGACCGACCCGCAGAAGCGGACGTCCGCGCCGCTGCGGGCCGCGGCGACCGCCTGATTGAGGCCCTTGCCTCCGGAGAAGCGGCCGGCCGCTCGTCCGAGCAGCGTCTCGCCGACGAGCGGGGGGCGCGCCACCTCGACCACGAGGTCGAGGTTCGCGCTCCCCACCACGGCGACGCCGGAGAGGCTCTCAGACACGCGAGAGGGCCCCCCGGTACGACGACCCGGTGTGCGACTCCGCCAGAGCAGGACTCGACGTGCCCATCAGCCGCTCGCGCAGCGACTGCGGCTCACTGGAGGGCTCCGCGATCGCGCCGCGCTCCTTGAGGATCGGCAGCACGTGCTCGATGAAGTCCGCGGTGGAGGCGGGCGGGATCACCGGCGAGAAGAGGAAGCCGTCGAGATCGGCCCCCTCGGCGAGCTCGATCATGCGGTCGGCGATCTGCTCGGGCGTGCCCACGATCGGCCGCGCTCCGACGCCGTGCGCGTGCCAGTCGCCCAGCACGTCTCCGACGGTCTTGTCGGCGAAGCGCGCGACCTGGGTCTGCGACAGCTCGGTGCTCAGCTCCGCCATCGGCGTCTCCGGCGCGTACGACGACAGGTCGAGGCCCGTGAACCACGCGTAGGAGGCGACCGTGACCTCGGGGTTCTGCGCGTCGGCGACCTCTGCGTAGGTGCGCCGCGCCTCCTCCTCGGTGCTTCCGACGACGGCGGCGAAGGCCGACATGATCTTCACCTCGTGCGCCGCGCGGCCGTTCTTCACGGCCTCCTCGCGGATCGCGACGGAGTGGGCGCGGAGCTGCTCGACGCTGCCGGCGCCGACGAAGATCGCCTCGCCGTGCTTGCCGCCGAACTCGCGACCGGCGGGCGATGCCCCGGCCTGGAACAGCACGGGGGTGCCCTGCGGCGAGCGCGAGGTGTTGCCGTAGCCGTGCGAGCGGAAGTACGGGCCGTCGTGCGCGATGCGGTGCACCTTCGACGGATCGGCGAAGCGGCCGGACTTGTCGCGTTCCAGCGCGCCCTCATCCCACGCCTGCTCCCACAGCTTGTAGACGACCTGCATGAAGTCGTCCGCCATGAGGTAGCGCTCGTCGTGCCCGACCATCGGCACGCCGAACCCCTGCACGGCCGTGTCGGCGGTGCCGGTGGTCACCACGTTCCAGCCGATGCGCCCGCCGGACAGGATGTCGAGCGTCGCCATCCTGCGCGCGAACGAGTACGGCGGCTCGAGCAGCGTCGAACCGGTGGCGACGAGCCCGAGCCGGGTGGTCTCGGGGATCAGCGCCCCGAGGATGATCGCGGGATCCAGGCGGGGCAGGTCGAGTCCCTCCACCGAGCAGATGTCGGGGCGCTCCCCTGCGACGTCAGCCCACCCCCACGCATCGGCGAGGAAGAGGAAGTCGAAGCCGGCGTCCTCCGCCATGCGCGCGGTGTCGCGCCAGTAGTCGAGCGTGTCGAAGAGATAGCGC
The DNA here is from genome assembly GCF_042901325.1 of Microbacterium sp. NPDC012755. Lineage (NCBI taxonomy): Bacteria > Bacillati > Actinomycetota > Actinomycetes > Micrococcales > Microbacteriaceae > Microbacterium > Microbacterium sp. NPDC012755. Next base: position 199,563 of record NZ_JBIBCT010000001.1, read on the forward strand.
CCGTTGGCGGGGTGACGCCAGGTCGCGGTTCCGGAGTCGTTCGCCTGGGCGTTCTCGAAGAGGCCGAGGCGCAGCTGCTTGACGGTCATGTGCGTGCCTTCCTTGTGGGTGATGAGGGTCTCCGGGCATGCCGGAGGAACCCGGGAGCGGAGCATCCGCCCCCGGATCGGAGTTCGCGGGCGTCAGCCCTTCGCGGTGACCTCGCCGTCGCTCCACCACAGGACGCGCTTGCGCACGACCGCGAGGAGCACGATCAGGAGGACGCCGAGGAGGCAGAGCAGGGCGATGCTGGCCCAGGTCACCGGCAGGTTGGCCTGCGCGGCCGACGTCGTGACGAGCGAGCCGAGACCGGCCTGCTGACCGGCGGCGACGAACTCCGCGACCGCGGCGCCGACGACGGCGAGCGGGAGCGCGATGCGGAGCCCCGCGAACACGTACGGCATGCTCCCCGGGAGGCGCAGCTCGCGGAAGATCTCCCACCGCGAGGCGTGCAGCGTCGTGAACACGTCGAGCGCGCGCTGGTCGACGTCGCGGAGACCGGCGAGCGAGTTCACCAGCATCGGGAAGAACACCACGAGCCCGGTGACGATGAACTTCGGCACCATGCCGAAGCCGAACGCCACCACCAGGGCGGGGGCGATGGCGACGATCGGGGTCACCATCACGATGATCACGAGCGGCATCACCGCCTTCTCGATGATCTGGAACTCCGCCATCACCACGGCCAGCAGGAATCCGGCGAGGATGCCGGCGGATGCGCCGACCACGACCTCCAGCAGTGTGACGAGGAAGTTCGACCAGTACATGCCCGCGTCCCCGGCGAGGCTGGCGCCGATGTCCTGCAGCGCGGGGAGGACGTAGGGGTTCGACCAGGCGACGAGCTGCCACAGCGTGGCCGCGATCGCGAAGGTGATGAGGGTGGGCAGCCACGCTCCCCACCGCAGCCAGGAGGGGATGCCGCGGCGCGGCGTCTCCCGCAGGCGGGCGGTGGCGAGGGTCGCCGTGGTGTCGCGGATCGTCATCTCAGACATGGGCCTTCTCCGTCTGCGCGCGCAGCGCACCGCGCACGATGCCTTCCAGTTCGCGGAACTCGTCCGTCGCGTACGCCTCCTCGGTGCGGGGGCGCGGCAGGTTCACGTCGATCACCTGCGCGATGCGGCCGGGGTGGGCGGCCATCACCACGATGCGGTCCGAGAGCATGATCGCCTCCGGCACCGAGTGGGTCACGAACATGACGGCCTTGCGGTTCGACTGCCAGAACTCCAGCAGGGCGATCCGCTGCAGGTCGCGGTTCATCTCGTCGAGGGCCGAGAACGGCTCGTCCATCAGCATGATGGCCGGGTCGAACACGAAGGCCCTGGCGATGGCGGCGCGCTGCTGCATGCCTCCGGAGAGCTGACCGGGGTACTTCGACATCGCCTTTCCGAGACCGAACGTCGACAGCAGCTCCTCGGGGTCGCGCAGCGCGCGCCCTCCGTTGGCGCCGCGGTTGATCCGCAGCGGCAGCTCGACGTTCTCGCGCACGGTCTTCCACGGCAGCAGGGCGGGAGACTGCGGCACCAGCCCGATCTTCTTGTCGCGGGATGCCGCGCTCACGCTCTCCCCGTCGATCGTGACGGTTCCGGAGTCCGCGTCGATGAGCCCGGCGACCACCTTGAGGAGCGTCGACTTGCCGCATCCGCTCGGTCCGATCACGGAGACGAACTCGCCCATGCCGATGGTGAGGCTGACGTCGTCGAGCACGGTCACCCGCGCCCCGTCCACTCCGAAGGTCTTGGTGACGCCGGCGACCTCGACGCCCGCCCCCTGCGAGGCGGCCATCACTTCGCCGGCCAGATCAGCTCGTCGCCGTCGTAGAGGTCGGCCACCAGGTCGACGTCCATCATGTCGGCGATCTTCGGCAGGTCCTTGACGTCTCCGTACTTCTCGACGAGCGCGTACTCGGGCTTCCACATGGCCTCGGTCTGCACGCCGGGGTGACCGCCGGTGCTGGTGCGGACCCACTCCGACTCCACGGCCCAGGTGCGGGCGAGCTGGTCGCGCGGGAACGCGGCGCCCTGGTTGTTGTCCTCGGCGAGCTTCGCGAGGGTGTCGATGCACGCGTCCGACTCGTCGAGGCAGTACTGCAGGGCCTTGAGGCTGGCGCGCATGAAGTCGGCGGCGACCTCGCGGTGCTCGGAGAGGAAGCGCGAGTTGACCTCCATCACGTTGTACGTGCCCTCGACGCCCTCGTCGGCGGGGAGGAACTCGCTGAACGGGAGGTCCTGAGCCTTGAGCGACTCCGGCTGGTTGGAGGCGTAGCCGACGATCGCGTCGACCTGCTCCCGCACGACGACGGTGGGGTCGTAGTTGGTCATCTTGACCATCTCGACCTTCGAGACGTCGACGCCGGCGTTGTCGAGCATGGCGGAGGCGATCGGGGTGAGGTTGATGAAGTAGCCCAGCGACCCGCCCTCCAGATCCTTCAGGCTCGTGAGCTTCTCGTTGCCGAAGATCGAGAAGGGAGAGGTGGTTCCGTAGGTGGCCACCGCCGTGAGGTTCTTGCTGTTGGCGGCGGCGAGCATGACGTCGGATGCCGAGCCGAGCGCGGTGAACTGCGCCTGCCCCGATGCCACGAGCTGCTGCCCGTTCGCTCCGGAGGCGTTGATCTCGACGTCGAGGCAGAGGTCGTCGAAGTAGCCGAGCTCCTTCGCGAGGAACACGTCGAGCTGACCGGCGCTGGCCGAGTAGCCGTAGCCGGAGATGTAGGTGATGGTGCCGGCATCCTGATTCCGCTGGCAGCTGTCGGCATCGACAGCTGCGTCTGCGGGGGCGGTTCCGCTGCCGGGGCTCTGTGCGGAGCATGCTCCGAGGGTGAGCGTGGCAGCGAGAACGCACGTCAGGGTGGCAGCGATGCGGATTCGGGTTTCCGCGGGGGAAGTAGCCATGAGGGTCCCTTCTCGGCCGTTCGTCGTTGATGGCTCGTCGAAAGTAACATAGTCAAGATTGACTAAGCAAGATCAAACTAAACTTTGACGAAGCGATGACGCCTCCCGTCGCGAAAGATCCCGGTATCAGACGTCGATACCGGGATCTTTCGAGACGGGAGGGATACCGGGAGCGGATCAGCGCGGAGCGTGCGCCTCCAGGAACTCGTACACGTCGGTCGTGTCGACCCCGGGGAACGCACCCGTGGGCAGCGTCGCGAGCAGGGTGCGCGGGGTCTTGACGTTCGGCCAGGCGTTCTCGCGCCAGCGCTCCTCGAGCTCGGCGGGAGCGCGACGGCAGCACACCTCGACCGAGTGCTTCGAGACGCCGCGGTGCGGGGTGTCCCGCCCGACGAACCACTTGGTGTCGTCGAAGCGCACGCCGACGCTCACGGAGTGCAGCCCCTCGCTCGACGCCTCGACGCGGGCGGTGCACCAGTACGTCCCGTTGCCGGTGTCGGTGTACTGGTAGTACGGGTTGAACCGGTCGTCCTCGTCGAACACCACGCGGCTGGTCCACTTCCGGCAGCACATCTGCCCCTCGATCGCGCCGAACCGGTCGGTCGGGAAGTTCACGTCGTCGTTCTCGTAGGCCTTGGTGATGGTGCCCGACTCGTGCACCTTGAGGAAGTGCACGGGGATGTCGAGGTGCCGGGTCGCGAGGTTCGTGAAGCGGTGCGCCGCCGTCTCGTACGACACCGAGTATGCGTCGCGCAGGTCCTCGATCGAGATCGCCTTGCGCGACTTCGCCTCCGTCAGCATCGGCACGACGTGCCCCTCCGGCATGAGCAGGGCGCCGGTGAGGTAGTTCGTCTCCACGCGCTGGCGGAGGAACTCCGCGTAGCTGCGCGGCTCTGCGTGCCCCAGCATCCGGCTCGACAGCGCCTGCAGCACGGCCGTGCGGGCATCGCCCTTCGCCTGCGCGCGGCTCGAGAGGTACAGCCTGCCGTTAGCGAGGTCGGCGACGCTGCGCGTGGTCTGCGGGAGGTCGGGGGCGTAGTGCAGGGTGAAGCCGAGGTAGGCGGCGATCTCGGATGCCGTGCGCTGAGTGAGCGGACCGCCGGAGTGGCCGACGGCGGTGAGGATCTCAGACGCCTTGGCCTCGAGGTCGGCGAAGTGGTTGTCCTGCCGTCGCATGAGGTGACGCAGCTCGACGTTCGCACGCCTCGCCTCCTCGGGCGTCGCCGCCCTCTCGTCCTTGAGGCGGTCGATCTCGCCGTGCAGAGCCAGCAGCGCCCTGAGGGCGTCCGTCGGCATGCTCTTGGCGATGCGGAAGGGCTCGATGCCCAGCGCCTGGAACGTCTGCCCCTTCATCGCGCGCTCCAGCGCGATCTCGATCGCACTGCGCTCGTCGAGCGGCTCCCCCTCCAGCAGCGCGTCGATCGTGACGCCCAGGGCACGCGCGATCGCCTGCAGCTGCGTGAGCTTGGGTTCGCGCTTGCCGGTCTCGACCATCGACATCTGGCTCGGCGCGCGATCGACCGCCGCGGCGAGGTCGTCGAGGGTCATCCCGCGCGAGGTGCGGAGCTGGCGGATGCGGCGGCCGATCGTGAGGGCGTCGGCGTCTTCTTCGACGGCTGAGGTGGTCATGCCGGCGATTCTGTCACAGAAACAGAATTTCCGTCGATCTTCACTCTGGATTTGGTCGATTCGGGTCGTGAACTTCACGCAGAGTGGTCTCAAGCCAGACGGCATCGCAGCCGGATCGTTCGAAGAAAGGACTTCTGATCATGAGCACTCCCACCGTCACCGCGCCGATCCAGACGGCGCAGCAGGGTCCGGCGATCACGGTCGCAGGTCCCATCCGCGATCGCTACGACGAGATCCTCACGCCGGATGCGCTCGCCTTCCTCACCGAGCTGCACCACCGCTTCGGCGGGCGTCGCCACGACCGGCTCGCCGACCGGATGCGCCGCCGCTTCGAGATCGGCAACGGCCACGACCCGCGGTTCCGCGAGGAGACCGCGCACATCCGCGAGGACGCCGACTGGCGCGTCGCCGGCCCCGGACCCGGCCTCGAGGACCGCCGCGTCGAGATCACCGGACCCACCGACCCGAAGATGACCATCAACGCCCTGAACTCGGGCGCCCGGGTCTGGCTGGCCGACCAGGAGGACGCCACCAGCCCCACCTGGAAGAACGTCGTCGAGGGCCAGCTGTCCCTGCGCGACGCGATCCGCGGCGAGCTCTCCTTCACCTCCCCCGAGGGCAAGGAGTACCGCGTGACCGCCGAGCGGACGCCCACGATCGTGATGCGCCCTCGGGGCTGGCACCTCACCGAGAAGCACATCGAGTTCACCGACCGCGCAGGTCGGCGGATGTCGGCATCCGGCTCGTTGGTCGACTTCGGCCTCTACTTCGTGCACAACGCGCTGGCTCTGATCGAGTCGGGCCGCGGCCCGTACTTCTACATCGCCAAGCTCGAGTCGAGCGAGGAGGCGAAGCTGTGGGACGACATCTTCAGCTTCAGCGAGGAGTACATCGGGATCCCGCACGGCACGATCCGCGCGACCGTGCTCATCGAGACGCTGCCCGCGGCGTTCGAGATGGACGAGATCCTGTACGAGCTGCGCGACCACTGCGCCGGCCTCAACGCCGGTCGCTGGGACTACATCTTCTCGATCATCAAGAACTACCGCGGCCGCGGCGCCCGGTTCGTGCTCCCCGACCGCAGCGAGGTCACCATGACGGTGCCCTTCATGCGGGCCTACACCGAACTGCTCGTGCAGACGTGCCACAAGCGCGGCGCATACGCGATCGGCGGCATGAGCGCCTTCATCCCCAACCGTCGCGACCCCGAGGTCACCGCACGGGCGATCGAGAAGGTGTCGGCCGACAAGAAGCGCGAGGCCGCGGACGGCTTCGACGGCACCTGGGTGGCGCACCCCGACCTGATCGCCACCGCGCAGGCCGAGTTCGACGCCGTGCTCGGCGACCGGCCGAACCAGGTCGACCGTCTCCGCGAGGACGTGTCGGTCTCGGCATCCGACCTGCTCGACCTGCACATCGGGCGCCCGATCACGGCGCAGGGCGTGCGCGACAACGTCTCGGTGGCCATCCGCTACCTCGAGGCCTGGCTCCGCGGGCAGGGCGCCGTCGCCATCGACAACCTGATGGAGGACGCGGCGACCGCCGAGATCAGCCGCTCCCAGGTGTGGCAGTGGATCCACCAGGACCGCACCACCGAAGACGGCACCGCGATCACCGCGGAGTACGTCGAGAGCCTGATCCGGGAGATCCTCGCCCAGGCCACGCGGTCGGCGGGAGACCGCTTCGACGACGCCGCCGACGTCTTCCGGGAGGTCGCGCTGCACGAGGAGTTCCCCACCTTCCTCACCCTGGGCGCCTACTCGCGCTACCTCATCGAGAACAACTGACCCGCTCATCACACCACCACGAAGGACTTGACATGACTCAGTACCAGGACGACATCGACGCCATCCGGGCGCTGAAGGAGGAGCACGGCTCCCCCTGGAACGCCATCGACCCGGAGTCCGCCGCACGGATGCGCGCGCAGAACAGGTTCCGCACCGGGCTCGAGATCGCGCAGTACACCGCCGACATCATGCGCCGCGACATGGACGAGTACGACGCGGACTCCTCGGTGTACACGCAGTCGCTCGGCGTGTGGCACGGGTTCATCGGGCAGCAGAAGCTCATCTCGATCAAGAAGCACCTGAAGTCGACGAACAAGCGCTACCTCTACCTCTCCGGGTGGATGGTCGCCGCGCTCCGCTCCGAGTTCGGCCCGCTGCCCGACCAGTCGATGCACGAGAAGACCGCGGTGCCCGCTCTGATCGAGGAGCTGTACACGTTCCTCCGCCAGGCCGACGCCCGCGAGCTCGACCTGCTCTTCACCCAGCTCGACGCCGCCCGTGCCGCCGGCGACGAGACCGCGGCGGAGTTCATCCAGTCGCAGATCGACGACTACGAGACCCACGTCGTCCCGATCATCGCCGACATCGATGCCGGCTTCGGCAACCCCGAGGCGACGTACCTGCTCGCGAAGAAGATGATCGAGGCGGGCGCGTGCGCCATCCAGATCGAGAACCAGGTCTCCGACGAGAAGCAGTGCGGCCACCAGGACGGCAAGGTCACCGTGCCGCACGAGGACTTCCTCGCGAAGATCAACGCGGTCCGCTACGCGTTCCTCGAGCTCGGCATCGACAACGGCATCATCGTCGCCCGCACCGACTCCCTCGGCGCGGGGCTCACCCAGAAGCTCGCCGTCTCGCAGGAGCCCGGCGACCTCGGCGATCAGTACAACTCCTTCCTCGACGTCGAGGAGATCTCCGAGGCCGATCTGGGCAACGGCGACGTGGTCATCAAGCGCGGCGACGCGCTGCTGCGCCCGAAGCGTCTCGCGAGCAACCTGTACCAGTTCCGCACCGGCACCGGCGAGGAGCGCGTCGTGCTCGACTGCATCACGTCGCTGCAGAACGGCGCCGACCTGCTGTGGATCGAGACGGAGAAGCCGCACGTCGAGCAGATCGCGGGCATGGTCGACGCGATCCGCGAGGTCATCCCGAACGCGAAGCTCGTCTACAACAACAGCCCGTCGTTCAACTGGACGCTGAGCTTCCGCCAGCAGGCGTACGACCTGCTCGCGGAGCAGGGCGGCGACGTGTCGGCGTACGATCGCGACAAGCTCATGAGCGTCGAGTACGACGACACCGAGCTCGCGCGGCTGGCCGACGAGAAGATCCGTTCGTTCCAGCGCGACGGCTCCGCCCGCGCGGGGATCTTCCACCACCTCATCACGCTCCCGACGTACCACACGGCCGCGCTGTCGACCGATGACCTCGCGAAGGGCTACTTCGGCGACGAGGGGATGCTCGCCTACGTCAAGGGCGTGCAGCGCCGCGAGATCCGCGGCGGGATCGCCACGGTCAAGCACCAGAACATGGCGGGCTCCGACCTCGGCGACAACCACAAGGAGTACTTCGCCGGGGATGCCGCGCTCAAGGCCGGCGGTCAGCACAACACGATGAACCAGTTCAACTGACGACCAGTCCGGACGACGGATCCGGATGCCCCAGGACGATGCCCCTCACCGCGATCCGGTGAGGGGCATCGCCGCGCCGGGGGCGGGCGGGCGTAGCCTGGAGCGATGAGCGACGTGTGGGCCGGCATCGCCGGCGAGTTCCTGCACCTCTACCCCCGCGGCACGCGCCTGCTCGCGGTGGCGGGAGCGGATGCCGAGCGCTCGCGAGCCGCGGCGGACGAGCTCGCCGATGCGCTGCGCGCGGCCGGACAGGATGTCGTGCGCACCCACTTCGACGAGGTGGACCCTGCGCAGCTCCGCGCGGACGTCGTCGCCCCGTTCCGCGCCGAGCGGTCTCCGCGGGTGCTGATCGTGTCGGGCCCCGGCGCTCTGCTGAGCGAGGCGGCACGCGGCATGTGGAGCTACGCGCTCTGGCAGCTCGCCGGAGACGAGCCCCCGCACACGGTGGCGGACGCCCTCGTCGAGGTGACCGATCCGCGGCATCCGTTCCGCCGCTTCGCGGACTACTGCGCGGCGCTCGCCTCCTACGGCGCCTGACGCCCGCGGGCACGTGGGGGCGTCATACCCGTCTCGGCTCCGCGTCTGCCGACGGCATCGACCGCCTCCGTCCGGCTGGGGACCGGACAGGCCCAGACTAGGCGTGAGGCGATGCGTGCGGGACGTCGTCGCGCAAAACGGCACCGCAGACTCGGAACCAGGCACGGGACGTCCGCTCTGGCACGCGATTCACGTTTCGCTGGCACCGACCGGTGACGACAGCCCCGACTGCTCGTCGCTGAGGAGCATGGCCTCGGCGAGACGCTCCTGCCGCGTGAGCGCCGCGAGGCGGAACGCCCGAGGGCTGAGCCCGATGTGGCGGACGAACTGTGCGCGCAGCGCGGCAGCGTCCGCGAAGCCCGAGCGTTGAGCGATGACGGTGAGGAGATGCTCCAGCGCGAACTCGCGCATCTCCGAGGCAGAAAGAGGCAGCAGATCCACCTCAGGCTCCCGTCAGCGTTCGAAGAGAGCAGTACAGCAGATCAGCAGATGACTGACCTCCGCTGTCCCCCGAAAAGGGGACAGACATTTTGCTCGACTCAACCGTAGTGTGAATTTGCACCAGTAATTCATGACGGACGATAAACGCAGGAAGCACCTCCACCGGTGGCCTCACGACGTCCAAAAGTTCCACCTGGCGCGAACTCCGCGCAGAATACAAGCGAAATGAGAAGGATCTTTGAAGAAGTCAATATCCCTGCTTGCACCATTCGGCATCGCACTACTCGTTGCGAGTACACTCGGAGCCGTTCCCGCATCAGCCAATGATCAGGGACCAACGAATGACGCGTCAGAACTGACCCAGGAATTCTCAGGCGTCGTAGAGGAAATGAATCTCTCCAATGGAGTAGCCTCTCAACTTCTGAGCAAGTTCGACCGTCTTTCTGTCGCAGAGAAGGCGAACCTGGTGAGTGTTCTCGAAGGAGACAACCCTGCGGCAGCCTTTGAGGTCGGCGCCCCCGTCGTCACGACCACAATTCGACCTACCACAGAAACGGCATCGAACGCAGCAAAGACGGCGACTGCAGCCGCAACGACGTACGAAGTCACGTCAAATTACAAGAACGACAATCTCCTGCTCGGAGTTGCCGTCGGCACATGGAATCTGAGATACAAGTATCAGACGGGTAGCGGCAAGGTCCTGAAGGATTATGAGTGCACCAACTGGTACTCGGGACTCAGCGGATTCTGGAACTTCAGCACTTCGTCAACTCATCGAGTGGCCGGAGGACAGGGGTACTGCACAGGAGTGTTCCGAGGTAGCCTCGTCTACCAAGGGTCCGGATTCACCATGAACAAGGAGATGGGCATGATCGTCAACGGCCCCGGCTTCGTATCTCGCTGGCTGAAGAACATCTAAGGAGCCCGTCCATGAACACTCAGCTTCAGGTTGCACCGCGGACCGAAACGCACTTCGCTCAAGCGACGTGGCTGATTCTCGGCGCCGCTTCGTGCGCGGTGCTTTCTCTCCTGTTCCCGGTGTTCCTCGTCGCGAGCGTGGTGTTGATTCCTTTCATTGTGATCGTGCTGCGTCGAAGCCGTAACGCAACGGCCCGGGTGATGCTCTGGATTGCATTGTCGATATCGATTCTGTCGGTTGTGTTCGGCACGGCGGTGACCCTGTCGCTTTTCATGGCGTCGGCATGATCACAGCACTCGGGACGGCACCCAGGATGAGATGCCTCGGTGACGTTCGCGACGAAGACGCCTGATCCCCAACGGCACCTCATCGGTGACCTGCCCGGCCACCGATGAGGTGCCGTTGTGCGCGGCAGCCGCCGCCTCAGCGGAACGAGGCGGCGACCGAGTTTCGGTGGTAGTCGAACACGATGCTCGTCCGCGTGGAGGCGACGCTGGACTGCGCGGAGAGATGCTCCAGCACGAACTCGCGCATCTCCGAGGAGTCCGCGACCGCGATGTGCAGGAGGAAGTCGTCGTCGCCGCCGAGGAAGAACAGCTGGATCACCTGGGGCAGCACGCGCACCCTCTCGGCGAACTCCACGATGCTCTCCCGCCGCCCGCTCGGGCGCAGCGTCACGCCGATGATCGCCTGGAGGCCAGCGCCCAGCATCCGCTCGTCCACGCTCGCATGGAAGCCGGTGATCACCCCCCTGTCGAGCAGGGATCGCAGTCTGGCGTGCGCCGTCGACGGGGCGACTCCCAGCTTGACGGCGAGCTCGGCGTTGGTCATGCGCCCGTCGGCCGCCAGCAGCCGGACGATCTGCGTGTCGACGGCGTCGAGGGCGGGGGCTCGCAGAGTGTTCGGCTGCGGGGCCGCGGAAGAGGTCTCCATCCGAATGATTATTCAGGATCAGGGTCTCTGTCGAATAGTCTTCAGGAAATCTTTCTGAACGCCGATGTTTCTGCGATTCTGGTGGACGCAGAAACAGCCGCCACCCGGAAGGATCCGATCGATGAAGATCGCCGTGCCCACTGAGGTCAAGAACAACGAGAGCCGCGTCGCGCTCACCCCGGCCGGCGCCGACCGCCTGGTCCGCGAGGGGCACCGCGTCATCGTGCAGTCCGGTGCGGGCCTCGGCTCGCGCATCTCCGACGAGGCGTATCGCCTCGCCGGCGCCGAGATCGTCGCGACCGCGGAGGAGGCCTGGACCCAGGCCGATCTGCTCATCAAGGTCAAGGAGCCCATCGCCCAGGAGTACGGCTTCCTGCGCCCCGACCTCACCCTGTTCACGTACCTGCACCTGGCCGCCGACCGCGCGCTCACCACGGCGCTCGTCGATGCCGGCACCACCGCGGTCGCCTACGAGACGGTGCAGCTGCCCGATCGCAGCCTGCCGCTGCTCGTGCCCATGAGCGAGATCGCCGGTCGGCTCTCCGTCACCATGGGGTCGTACTCCCTGCTGCGCTCGAACGGCGGCCGCGGCATGCTGCTCGGCGGCATCGCCGGCACGCCGCGTGCGAAGACCGTCGTGATCGGCGGCGGCGTCGCCGGTGAGCACGCCGCGGCCAACGCCCTCGGCCTCGGCTCGAAGGTCACCGTGATCGACATCTCCCTGCCGCGTCTGCGGGAACTGGAGCACCGCTACGGCGGGGCTCTGGAGACCCGGGCCTCGAACCGCTACGACATCGCGGAGGAGCTCGCCACGGCCGACCTCGTGATCGGCTCGGTGCTGATCCCCGGCGCCGCGGCACCCAAGCTCGTCACCGACGACATGGTCGCCGCCATGAAGCCCGGCTCTGTACTCGTGGACATCGCAATCGACCAGGGCGGATGCTTCGAGGGCTCGCGCCCGACGACGCACGACGACCCGACCTTCGCGGTGCACGACTCGATCTACTACTGCGTCGCGAACATGCCGGGCGCCGTGCCCGAGACCGCGACGCGCGCCCTCACCAACGCGACCCTCCCCTACGTGTCGGCGATCGCCGGCAAGGGCTGGGACCGCGCGGCATCCGACGACGCCGCCCTCGCCAAGGGGCTGAACGTCCAGGGCGGGCGCATCGTGCTCGACGCGGTCGCCCAGGCGCACGGCCTCTGACCCGAACCCCGCGCGAGGGGTCGGAGATCGCGGCATCCCTGGTCCCTGACTCGGTGTGTCGCGACCCCTCACGACGGGCTGTCCCGCGGCCTCGTGGACTTCGTGCACGGATACGGAAAGTTCCGTCATTCTTATCGACATCCGGAGGATGCCTCGGGCGGCGGGCCGAGTACGCTTTTACCGTGACCGAACGCGCACCTCTCTCTCGCAAGCTGTCCGCCATCGCCGAGTCCGCGACCCTCAAGGTCGATGCCAAGGCCAAGGCTCTGAAGGCCGAGGGCAAGCCCGTCATCTCGTATGCCGCCGGCGAACCCGACTTCGCGACGCCGCAGTTCATCGTGGATGCCGCGGCCGAGGCCCTGGCCGACCCCGCGAGCTACCGCTACACGCCGGCGGCCGGCCTTCCGGCGCTGCGCGAGGCGATCGCCGCGAAGACGCTGCGCGACTCCGGGCTCGAGGTCTCGCCGAATCAGGTCATCGTGACCAACGGCGGCAAGCAGTCGGTCTATCAGGCGTTCCAGGCCGTCGTGAACCCCGGCGACGAGGTGCTGCTGCCCGCGCCGTACTGGACCACGTACCCCGAGGCGATCCGTCTCGCCGACGGCACGCCCGTCGAGGTCTTCGCCGGCGCCGACCAGGACTACAAGGTCACGGTCGAGCAGCTCGAGGCCGCGCGCACCGAGCGCACCACCGCGCTCGTGTTCGTCTCCCCGTCGAATCCCACCGGATCCGTCTACACCGCGGAGGAGACGAAAGCGATCGGCGAATGGGCCGTCGAGCACGGCATCTGGATCATCTCCGACGAGATCTACCAGAACCTCACGTACGAGGGCGTCAAGGCCACCTCGATCGTCGAGGCCGTGCCCGAGGCCGCGAACCAGACCATCCTCGTCAACGGCGTGGCGAAGACCTACGCCATGACCGGCTGGCGCGTGGGCTGGATGGTCGGCCCCGCCGACGCCATCAAGATCGCGGGCAACCTGCAGTCGCACCTGTCGAGCAACGTGAACAACGTCGCCCAGAAGGCCGCGATCGCCGCCCTCAACGGCCCGCAGACCGAGGCCGAGAAGATGCGCGAGGCGTTCGACCGCCGCCGCCAGCTCATCGTCTCGGAGCTGTCGAAGATCGACGGCCTCATCGTGCCGAACCCCCTCGGCGCGTTCTACGTGTACCCCGACGTGCAGGGCCTCCTCGGCCGCACGTGGGGCGGCGTGACGCCGACCACCTCCCTCGAGCTCGCCGACCTCATCCTCGAGCAGGCCGAGGTCGCCGTCGTCCCCGGCGAGGCGTTCGGCCCGTCGGGCTACATCCGCATGTCGTACGCCCTGGGCGACGACCAGCTCCTCGAGGGCGTGCAGCGCCTCCAGCGCCTGTTCTCCTGAGCCGGCGGGGCCTTCCCCGGCAACACGACGCCCCTCCGGTCCACGCGGACCGGAGGGGCGTCGTCGTTCAGCGGGTCGGGATGGCGGGCCGCTCAGTCCTCGGGGTGGTATCCGATGAGCCAGCGGATGCCGTAGCGATCGACGAGCGTGCCGTCCCAGTCGCCCCACGGGCGCTTCTGCAGCGCATCGATGACGCGTCCGCCGGCGGCGAGCTCGTCGTACCAGCGCGTCAGCGTGACGGCATCCGCGGTGCCGAGCAGCGACAGGAACATGCCGCCCATCTGCACCGCGTCGTCATCGGCCCCCGCGTCGGCTCCGGCCAGGTCGACGAGACCGGAGAGCTGACCGTGAGCGACGGCGTCGGGCGGGCCGTCGTGGCGCCCCGCCGTCGCGTAGTCGAACATCTGCAGCTCGCCGCCGAACACCGCCTGATAGTGGCCCAGCGCCTCCGCCGCGTTGCCGGGGAACAGGAGGTAGGGAATCAGTCCGCTCATCCCGCGAGTTTACGTCGACGCACCGACGCTCGTCAGAGCTCGACGCCGACGAGCACCGGCTCGGGCTGCAGCACGAGACCGAACTCGGAGTGCACGCGGCTCTGGATGAAGCGCGCGAGCTCCGAGACCTCGGCGGCGGTCGCCCCACCGCGGTTGGTGAGGGCGAGGGCATGCTTGGTCGACACGGACGCCCGCGACCGCGGCAGCTTGAATCCCTTGCGGATGCCGGCCTGCTCGATCAGCCACGCGGCGCTCACCTTGACCTCCGCGCGCTCCGGCTTCGACGGCGGGACCAGCCCGTCGTAGGAGGCCAGCGGGATCACGGTCACGGCGTCGAGGTCGGGCGAGACGGGCCAGCGAGGGCACTCCGGCGGGAGCGCTCGGGCGACGCTCTCCGGCACGATCGCGTTCTGGAAGAAGGAGCCGACTCCGTGCGTGTCGGGGTCGTCCTCGTCGAGCAGCATGCCCTTCGAGGCGCGGGTCGCGAGGATGCGCTCGCGCACCCAGCGCAGCGGCACCGGCTCGTCGCCCTCGAGCGCGAGCGCCCGACGCAGCTGCTCGCCCCGCACGACGCGCTCCCCCGCCACGAGCAGGTCGACCGTGATGGAGAGGATGACCGCCCTGCGGTGGGGTTCGCTGCCGTAGTGGTGCTTGAACACCGAGGTGCGGAATCCGAGGCCGAGCTCGGAGGCCGGGACCGTGACGATCTCGTCGGCGTGCTCGTCGAGCAGCTCGACCTCGACCAGCGTCTCCTGCACCTCCTGGCCGTACGCCCCGATGTTCTGCACGGGGGCGGCGCCGACGGTGCCGGGGATGCCGCTCATGGCCTCCAGCCCCGCGTAGCCGTGCTCGACCGCGTAGGCGACGAGGTCGTCCCACGCATGACCGGCCTGGGCGCGGAGGCGGATGCGCCCGGCGTGCGGCGACGGGAGCTCCTCGATGCCCTGCGTGAGGATGCGGATGACCGTGCCCTCGAACGGAGCGTCTCCGACGAAGAGGTTCGACCCGCCTCCGAGGACGAACCAGTCGTCTCCTCGGGACCACACGTCGCGGAGCGCCTCGACGAGTTCGTCGGCTGTCGACGCCTCCAGCATCCGCTCCGGGGCGGCGCCCGTGCGCAGCGTGGTGAGGGCGGACAGGCGGATCGGCTCGACCTCGCGCATCAGATCGCGACGCGCAGCTGCGCCTTGACCAGCACGGTCGTCTCGCCGAACGTGACCTTCAGGTCGATGCGCGCGGCCTCGTCGTCGACAGCGCCGACCGTGGCCAGCACGTGCACATCGGCGCCGTCCTGCGGGTCGACGACGACGGGCTTCGTGAAGCGCACGCCGTAGTCGAGGATGCGCGCGGCGGGGTCGAGGGCGGCGACCACGACGGAGGAGGCCACGCCCATCGTGAGCATGCCGTGCGCGAGCACTCCGGGGAGGCCGACGGCCACGGCGACGTCGTCGCGGTAGTGGATGGGGTTGAAGTCCCCTGACGCTCCGGCGTACCGCACGAGCGACTCGCGGGTCAGGTGCACGGTGCGCTCGGCGATCACGTCTCCGACGGTGAACGACATCACTCGGCTCCTTCTTCCGACCCCACGAGCAGCATGCTGGTGGCGGTCACGACGTGGGCGCCATCGGCATCCGTGATCTCGGCCTCGCTCGTGATCATGGCGTTGCCGCCCATCATGCGGATGCCGGTCACGCGCAGCTGGCCCGTGAGCTCGTCTCCGGCCACGATCGGACGCGAGTAGGTGAAGCGCTGCTCGGCGTGGATCGTGCGCGCGAGCACGATGCCGGAGTCGGTCTGGTTCAGCAGCTGCTGCAGCGTGTGATCCTGCACGACCATCGCGAAGGTCGGCGGTGCGACGACGTCGGCGAAGCCCGCGGCGCGCGCGGCCTCGACATCGGTGTGCTGCGGAGCATCCGCGAAGACGGCGCGCGCGAACTCGCGGATCTTCTCACGGCCGACGAGGTACGGGGTGGTCGGCGGGAAGTCCCGTCCGACGAGTTCTTGGTTCACTGCCACCCTTCGATCCTACTTCTCGGGGGTGCTCAGCTCTTCTTGCGACCCCGGATCGCCTTGAGCGCCATCTGCGCCGCGATGACGACGAGGTAGGCGGCGAACAGGATGTTGGCCGTCAGCGGGTCGATCAGCGTCGCCAGCCAGGCGCCGAGCGCGGTCGTCGTGCAGGCCGAGACGCCGACCAGGCCCGCCGCGACGAGGTCGACGTTGCGGTTGCGGAGATTGCCGATCGTCCCGGAGATCGCGGTGGGGATCATCATCAGCAGCGAGGTGCCCTTGGCCACGAGGTCGCTGGTGCCGAAGGCGATCATCATCGCCGGCACCACGATCACCCCGCCGCCGACGCCGATGAGGCCGGCGATGATGCCGGTCGCGACGCCGAGGGCGACGAGCGAGACGCCGCTGAGCCAGTTCAGGTCGAAGACGGCATCCCTGGAGGGGATCACGAGGAACAGCGTCACGATCACGACGATGAGGAAGGAGACGAAGGCCCATCGCAGCGTCGTCTGCGAGATCTTGGGGAGCAGCCTGGTGCCGATCTGCGCACCGAGGACAGATCCGGCCGCGAGGATGATCGCGGGGATCCAGGCCACCGAGTCGTGCACGGCATAGGAGATCACGCCGACGGTCGCGGTCGGGATGATGGCCGCCAGGGACGTCCCCGCGGCGAGCCGCTGATTGAAGTGCAGCAGCAGCACGAGCAGGGGCACGATCACGGTGCCGCCGCCGACGCCGAAGAGGCCGGACAGGAGCCCGGCGATGAGGCCGATGCCGATGAAGGATGCGTAGGCGCGAGGCCCGCGGTTCGGGGCCAGGACGTCGTTCACCGTTCCAGCCTACTCTCGGGCCCTGCTCCGCCTGACGTCGCCCCCGCGCCGGACGGACGCCGCGCCCCTCCCGTGCATCGCGCATCGGCGAGGGAGGGACGCGGCGTCCTGGGCGGTCAGATCTCCGAATCCGCTCTGACCGGCACGGCGATCGACTCGGTGAGCGCCTGCTCATAGCGCTGCTGCCGACGGCGCAGCCACAGCCCGCCGATGATCAGCAGCGCCAGCACGCCGTACGCGATCGCCGCGAAGGGCTGCGCGACGAGCGTCGTGAGATCGCCCTGGCTCAGCTGCAGCGCCTTGCGCAGCTGCTCCTCTCCCATCGGCCCCAGGATCATGCCGACGACGAGCGGGGCGACCGGGTAGCCGAAGCGCCGCATGAAGTAGCCGAGCACGCCCACCACGAGCAGGATGAGGATGTCGACGGGCGAGTAGTGCAGCGCGTACGCCCCGAACACGGCGAACACCAGGATGCCGGCGTAGAGGTACGGCCGCGGGATCTGCAGCAGCTTCACCCACATGCCCACCAGCGGCAGGTTCAGCACGATCAGGATCACGTTGCCGATGTACAGGCTCGCGATCAGCGCCCACACAAGGCTCGACTGGCTCTGGAACAGCAGCGGACCCGGCTGGAGCCCGTAGGACTGGAAGGCGGTGAGGATGATGGCCGCGGTCGCCGTCGTCGGCAGTCCCAGCGTCAGCAGCGGCACGAGCACACCGGCCGCCGCCGCGTTGTTCGCCGACTCCGGCCCCGCGACGCCCTCGATCGCACCCCGGCCGAACTCGTTCCGGTGCCGCGAGAGCTTGCGCTCGGTCGCGTACGACAGGAAGGTCGCGACGTCCGCGCCGCCGGCGGGGATCGTGCCGATCGGGAACCCGATGGCCGTGCCGC
The DNA here is from genome assembly GCF_042901325.1 of Microbacterium sp. NPDC012755. NCBI lineage: Bacteria > Bacillati > Actinomycetota > Actinomycetes > Micrococcales > Microbacteriaceae > Microbacterium > Microbacterium sp. NPDC012755. The sequence goes on from NZ_JBIBCT010000001.1 coordinate 217,179, forward strand.
GCAGCCACGGCTTCCACGACCGGCGCCAGTCCTCCTTGGTCATCCAGCTGCGCCATCCTCGGGCGACGGGGATGACCTCCACGCCGCCGTGCCGCAGCCGCGCCGCGATGTACAGCGTCTCCCCCACCGCGAACAGCCCGACCGCGACGAGCACGATGTCGACGCCGTCCGACAGCGGCAGCAGCCCCAGCGTGTAGCGCTGCTGTCCGGAGAGCAGATCGGTGCCGACGAGTCCGAGGAACAGACCGACGCCGAGCGACAGCATCCCGCGCGAGATCGAGCTGCCGATCAGCGCGCCGACCGTCACGAACGCGATCACGATGAGCGCGACGTAGTCGGACGGCCCGAGGTTCACGGCGAACTGCGCGAGCACCGGCGCCAGCAGGGTGAGCCCGACCGTCGCGAGCGTGCCGGCGACGAAGGACCCGAGTGCGGCCGTGGCGAGCGCGGCAGCGCCTCGTCCGAGCTTCGCCATCTTGTTGCCCTCGATCGCCGTGACGATCGAGGCCGACTCCCCCGGGGTGTTGAGCAGGATGCTCGTCGTCGACCCTCCGTACATGCCGCCGTAGTAGATGCCGGCGAAGGTGATCAGCGCGGCGGCGGGGTCGAGGGTGTACGTGAGCGGCAGCAGCAGCGCGACCGTCATGGCCGGACCGATGCCGGGCAGGACGCCGACGGCGGTGCCGATGAAGACGCCGAAGAAGGCGAAGACGAGGTACTGGGGCTGCAACGCGGTCGCGAACCCCTCCATGAGCAGGGACCAGCTGTCCATCAGAACATCCTTCCGAGCCAGCCGAGCGCAGGGCCCCACGGCAGCGAGAGCCCGAGGAGTCCGCCGAACACGATCTGTACGACGAGTGCGAGGAGGATGCCGACGAGGAACGCCATCCACCACTTCTTCGCCCCGAGAGACCACGCGACGCCGCCGAACAGGACGGCGGCGGCCGGAGCCCAGCCCAGCGGTTCGATCAGCAGCAGGTGTGCCACGATCAGGCCGGCGAGCTTCGCGAGGGTGAGCCAGTCGGTCGGGAGGCTGGTGTCGATGTCCTCGCCCTCCTCGGCGGCGCCCCTCTTGCCGCGGAGCACGCCGACGAGCACCGCGACGGCCGAGGCCAGCAGGATCGCCGACACGAAGATCGGGAAGACCCTCGGGCCCACGGTCGCGCCGAGGGGCACGTGGATGGCGAAGACGCCGGCGACGGCGAACACGCCGAGTCCGACCATGAGCACGGCGAACACCAGCTCGCCGACGGGGAGCGACGACGACCGTGCGGACGGGCTCACGCCCGCCCGCACGGCGTCCCCTCCCGTCCCCAGAGAACCGGAGGGGGTCATGTCACTGCACCAGCCCGATGTTCTTCAGCGTCGCGGTGACCTCCGTGATGTTGCCGGTGAGGAAGTCGTCGAACTCGGCGCCCGTGAGGAAGGCGTCGGCCCAGCCCCTCGTCTCCAGCTCATCCGTCCACGCCTGCGAGTCGTGCAGCTCGGTGACGATGCGCACGAGCTCGTCCCTGTCGCCGTCGGAGATGCCTCCGGGGGCGATCACGCCGCGCCAGTTCGTGAGCACCACGTCGTAGCCGGCATCCGTGATGGTCGGCACGTCGGGAAGCTGCTCGACCGGCTCCTCCGACGACACGGCGAGCGCCTTCATGGTGCCTGCGTCGATGTGCTGCAGGAACTCGCCGACACCGGAGATGCCCGCGGAGACCTTGCCGCCGAGGATCAGCGAGGTCGCCTCGCCGCCGCCGGAGTTGGGCGTGTAGTTGAGCTTCTGCGCGATCTCGGAGCCGTCGAGCCCCGCTTCTTCGAGCATGAGCCCCGCGAGGATGTGGTCCGCGCCGCCGGCCGAGCCGCCCGTGATGGTCACGGCCTGCCCGTTGTCGACGACGTCCTCCACGAGGTCCTCGAGGGTGTCGTACTTCGAGTCCGCCGGCACGACGACGACCAGCGGCTCGTCGGTGAGGCGGGCGATCGGGGTCATGTCCTCGATGCGGACGGCGGAGGCGTTGGTCTCCACTGCGCCGACCATCACGAGCCCCATGACCATCAGGGTGTTCGCGTCCTTCTCGTTCGCGAGCTGGGCGAGACCCACGGTGCCGCCCGCTCCGCCGACGTTCGTGACGGGCGCGGAGCTCACGACCTTCTCCTCCGTGAGCAGCTGCGACAGGGCGCGCCCCGTCTGATCCCACCCTCCGCCGGGGTCGGCGGGGACGACGATGTTCAGGTCGCTGATCGTCACGGCCTCGTCTGCTCCGGCGTCGTCCGATCCGGTTCCCGTCGAGCCGCCACCTCCGGCGCACGAGGTGAGGGCCAGGGTGGCTGCGGCGGCCAGGGCCGTCAGGGTGCCGATACGGGTCTTCTTCATCTTCGCTCCTCCTTGAGCGTCGGGTGCTGTCCGTCCACCTTCGAAGGACGGATGCCGCCGCTCAAGCTTCGGAAACCATTGGTCGCGGTTCTGAAACTATTGGTCGCGAGCGGCGCCTCCCCCGTGTCGCCCCGCACGCGGGCAGCGAGGAGAATGGTCCGGTGGCCTCGAAGATGACGCTCCGGATGCAGTTGCTCGCGCTGCAGGCGCTGATCGTGTTCCTGGTGACCCTGGCCACGGGCATCATCGCGGGGGCGTTCCAGGAGAACGCGCTGCGGGAGTCGTACAAGGACAGGATGCAGGCCGTCGCCCAGTCCGTCGCGCAGCTGCCCACCGTGCTCGACGCCTTCGACGACGAGGACCCGTCTGCGACCATCCAGCCGGTCGCGGAGGTGATCCGCAAGGCCTCCGACCTCGCGTACATCGTCGTGGCCAATGCGGAGGGCATCCGGTACTCCCACCCGCATCCCGACCTGATCGGAGAGCCCGTCTCGACCGATCCGTCGATCCCCCTCTCCGGCAAGATCTACGTCGGGACGCAGACCGGGACCCTCGGCCCGTCTTGGCGGGTGAAGGTGCCGATCCGCGACGACGACGGCGAGGTCATCGGCACGGTGTCGGTCGGCATCCTGGAGGAGGATCTGAGCGCCGACTTCCTCGGCGGGCTGGCATGGCTGATCTCCGCGATGCTCGCGGCGGCCGTGCTCGGCGTCTTCGGCTCGGCGTGGGTGACGTCCGTCATCCGCCGGCGCATCTACCGTCTGGAGCCCCACCAGATCGCGGCGCTCGTGAAGAACCAGGAGACGACGCTGCACCGGCTCAGCGAGGGGGTCGTCTCGGTGAACGGCGCCGGACGCATCACCCTGGCCAACGACGCCGCCGCACGGTTCCTCGGGAGGGATGCCGAAGAGCTCGACGGCGCCGACGCCGCGGAGATGCTCGGGGACGAGCTGTACACGGTGCTGCGCGAGGGAGAGGCGACGGGACGCCCGGTGATCGTGGGCTCGCACGTGCTCGTCGCCCGCAGCACGGGCGGTGAGGTCGACGGCGCCGGCGTCGAGGCGACGCTGCTGCTGCGCGACCACACCGAGCTGCACGATGTCGTGCGCCGCGTGGAGGCCGCCGACGCCATCATCGCCTTCCGTCAGCGCTTCGGCCTGCCCAAGGGCCTGAGCGCCGAGACGCTCGATCGCGTCGCGGGTGCCCTGGGGTCACGAGTCGACGCGTCGGCGAGCGAGATCGGCGAGGCCCTGCAGATCTCCCGCGTCAGCGCGCGACGCTATCTGGAGCATCTCGCGAGCTCCGGCAGGGCGGTCAGGGCGCTCGACTACTCGACGAAGGGGCGTCCGAGCACGCGGTACCGGACCATCGAGAACAACTGACCCCTGGGACTCGGTCCCGTAATGTGCGACACTGGATCGCATCAGACGGCGCCACCGGCAGACCCGGATCGAAGGAGATCTCATGGTTCGCAGTACCTACCCCGATGTCGAGATCCCCGAGGTCTCGATCTACGACTTCCTCTTCGGAGGTCTCGACGAGTCTCGGCTGGACGCGGTCGCCCTCGTCGACGGGGTGAGCGGAGCGACGACGACGTACCGTCAGCTCGTCGGTCAGATCGACCTGTTCGCCGGCGCCCTCGCCGCCCGCGGGGTCGGGGTCGGCACCGTCGTCGGCGTGCTGTGCCCGAACGTCCCCGCCTTCGCGACGGTGTTCCACGGCATCCTGCGCGCCGGAGCCACCGCCACGACCATCAACTCCCTCTACACCGCCGACGAGATCGCGAATCAGCTGACGGATGCCGGTGCCTCCTGGCTCGTCACGGTGTCGCCCCTGCTGCCCGGCGCCCAGGCGGCCGCGGAGAAGCTGGGCATCGACGCCGACCATCTGATCGTGCTCGACGGCGCCGACGGCCACCCCTCGCTGCCCGCTCTCCTCGGCGAAGGGCATCCGGCCCCCGAGGTGTCATTCGACCCCGCGACGCACCTCGCGGTGCTCCCCTACTCGTCCGGCACCACAGGTCGGCCGAAGGGCGTCATGCTCACGCACCGCAACCTGGTCGCCAACGTGTCGCAGTGCCAGCCCGTGCTCGGCGTCGACGAGACCGACCGCGTGCTCGCGGTGCTGCCCTTCTTCCACATCTACGGCATGACCGTGCTGCTCAACTTCGCGCTGCATCAGCGCGCCGGGCTCGTGACGATGCCCCGGTTCGACCTCGCCGAGTTCCTGCGCATCATCGCCGAGCACCGCACGACCTGGGTGTTCGTGGCCCCGCCCATCGCGGTGGCTCTGGCCAAGCATCCGATCGTCGACCAGTACGACCTGTCCTCGATCAAGGTGGTGTTCTCGGGCGCGGCGCCGCTCGACGGCGCCCTCGCCTCCGCGGTCGCCTCCCGACTGGGATGCACGGTCACGCAGGGCTACGGCATGACGGAGACCAGCCCCGCCGTGAACCTGATTTCGGAGACGCGAGACGACATCGACCGCTCCAGCATCGGTCCGCTCGTGCCCAACACCGAGGCTCGGCTGGTAGACCCGGAGTCCGGCGCCGACGTCGAGGTCCCCGCCGAGGGCGTGAGCGAACCGGGTGAGCTGTGGGTCCGCGGGCCGCAGGTCATGGTCGGCTACCTGAACCGCCCGGATGCGACCGCCGAGATGCTGGATGCCGACGGCTGGCTGCACACCGGAGACGTCGCGACCGTGACGCACGACGGCATCTACCGGATCGTCGACCGCCTCAAGGAGCTCATCAAGTACAAGGGCTATCAGGTCGCTCCCGCCGTGCTCGAGGCCGTGCTGCTGGAGCATCCGTCCATCGCCGACGCCGCCGTCATCGGCGCGTTCGACGAAGACGGCCAGGAGGTGCCGAAGGCGTTCGTCGTCGTGCAGCCGGGCGCGGAGCTGGATGCGGATGCCGTCATGGCCCATGTCGCCTCCCACGTCGCCCCGCACGAGAAGGTGCGCCAGGTGGAGTTCATCGACGTCATCCCGAAGTCCGCGTCCGGCAAGATCCTCCGGAAGGACCTCCGCATCCGCACCTGAGACGGGTCCCCCAGGCCCGGTCCCCACGCTCCCCTCGCTGATTCCGTCGATCCCCAGTCTCCATACGGCGGATCCGCGAGGGGAGCAGTTCCCCCCGGGAACACGAAGAAGCCCGCCGCCCCGGAAGGGGACGGCGGGCTTCTTTCCGCAAGCGGGTGCTTACTCGGACTTCTCCTCGACGGCGTCCGCGGCAGCAGCCTCGGCGGCCTCGCCCTCGGCCTGCGACTCGGCGCCTGCCTCGGCGGCCTCGTCGACGACGGGAGCCTCCTCGACGGGAGCCTCCTCGACGACCTCGGCCGGCTTCTCAGCCTTCGGGGCAGCCTTCTTCGTCGACTTCGCCTTGGGGGTGACGGGCTCGAGGACGAGCTCGATCACGGCCATGGGAGCGTTGTCGCCCTTGCGGTTGCCGATCTTCGTGATGCGGGTGTAGCCACCCTCACGGTCGGCGACCAGCGGCGCGATCTCGTTGAAGAGGATGTGCGCGGCGTCCTTGTTGGAACGCAGCACCGTGAGCGCACGACGGCGCGCGTGCAGGTCGCCGCGCTTGCCGAGCGTCACGAGACGCTCCGCGAGCGGACGCAGGCGCTTCGCCTTGGTCTCGGTCGTGGTGATCGACTTGTGGGTGAAGAGCTGGGCCGCGAGGTTGGCAAGCAGCAGGCGCTCGTGTGCGGGGCCGCCTCCGAGGCGGGGACCCTTGGTGGGCTTGGGCATATCTAACTCCTGGTCAGGAAAGGTCGGGTCAGCTGGCCTCTGCCAGATGACAATCCGGGTGGGTCAGAAGGACTCGTCTTCGCTGCCGCCGTAGAAGTGGGCGCCGTCGAAACCGGGCACCGAATCCTTGAGCGACAGACCGAGCGAGATGAGCTTGTCGCGCACCTCGTCGACCGACTTCTGGCCGAAATTGCGGATGTTCATGAGCTGCGTCTCCGACAGGGCGACGAGCTCGGAAACAGTGTTGATGCCCTCACGCTTCAGGCAGTTGTACGAGCGCACGGACAGGTCGAGGTCCTCGATCGGCATGGACAGCTCGCTGGAGTTCACAGCCTCCACCGGCGCCGGGCCGATCTCGATGCCCTCGGCCTCGACGTTCAGCTCGCGAGCGAGGCCGAACAGCTCGGTGAGCGTCTTCGCAGCCGAAGCGACGGCGTCGCGGGGGCTGATCGCCGACTTGGTCTCGACGTCGAGGACGAGCTTGTCGAAGTCGGTGCGCTCACCCGCACGGGTGGCGTCGACGCGGTAGCTGACCTTGAGGACCGGCGAGTAGATCGAGTCGATCGGGATCTGACCGGCCTCTGCGTACTCGTTGCGGTTCTGCGTCGCCGAGACGTAGCCGCGGCCGCGCTCGATGGTGAGCTCCAGCTCGAACTTCGCCGTGTCGTTCAGCGTCGCGATGACGAGCTCGGGGTTGTGCACCTCGACACCGGCCGGAGCCGAGATGTCGGCGGCGGTCACTTCGCCCGCACCGGTCTTGCGCAGGTACGCCGTGATCGGCTCGTCGCGCTCGGACGAGACGACGAGCTGCTTGATGTTGAGGATGATCTCGGTGACATCCTCCTTCACGCCGGGGATGGTGCTGAACTCGTGCAGCACGCCGTCGATGCGAACGCTGGTGACCGCGGCGCCGGGGATCGACGACAGCAGGCTGCGACGCAGCGCGTTGCCGATCGTGTATCCGAAGCCGGGCTCCAGAGGCTCGATGATGAACCGGCTCCGGTTCTCGACGATCTTTTCCTCGGTCAGTGTGGGACGCTGTGCAATAAGCACTCTGTGTTCCTTTCGATCACATGCCCGCTATATGACATGTGGTGTGGTGAGGTCTTGAGTTGTGGAAGTCATGCCCGCACGCGGGCATGCGAGGGATGCCGTGGCACCCCTCGCATGAGCCGGATCAGACGCGGCGACGCTTCGGCGGGCGGCAGCCGTTGTGCGCCTGCGGGGTGACGTCCGAGATCGAGCCGACCTCGAGGCCAGCGGCCTGGAGCGAGCGGATCGCGGTCTCGCGGCCGGAGCCCGGACCCTTCACGAGGACGTCGACCTTCTTGACGCCGTGCTCCGCAGCCTGACGGGCAGCGGACTCGGCAGCCATACCGGCGGCGTACGGGGTCGACTTGCGGGAGCCCTTGAAGCCCACGCCACCCGACGACGCCCACGCGATGACAGCGCCGGACGGGTCGGTGATCGAGACGATCGTGTTGTTGAACGTCGACTTGATGTGGGCCTGGCCCAGCGCGATGTTCTTCTTTTCCTTGCGGCGCGGCTTGCGCGCGGCGGCCTTGGGTGCAGCCATGAAAATGTTCTCCTAGTCCCTGGGGCCGCGCTTAGCGGGCCTTCTTCTTGCCTGCGACGGTGCGCTTCGGGCCCTTGCGGGTACGGGCGTTGGTCTTGGTGCGCTGACCACGGACCGGGAGACCACGACGGTGGCGGATGCCCTCGTAGGAGCCGATCTCGACCTTGCGGCGGATGTCTGCTGCAACCTCGCGGCGCAGGTCACCCTCCACCTTGTAGTTGCCTTCGATGTAGTCGCGGAGGGCGATCAGCTGGTCGTCGCTGAGGTCCTTCACGCGGATGCTCTCGTCGATCTCCGTAGCCTTGAGGATCTCGACCGAGCGGGTACGGCCGACGCCGTAGATGTAGGTAAGGGCGATCACCACGCGCTTGTCGCGCGGGATGTCAACGCCGGCAAGACGTGCCATGCGGTTCTCCTGGGTGTTGTGGAGGTATGGAACAGGATCGGTGCCCGGGCCTCCGCCCCGAGGTGTCCCCCACCGGAGTGGGATCTGATCCTGCCTGTTAGTCGCGGTCGGTGAGCGAGCGAAGAGAGACGAGACGCCTCATCGCTCGCGCGACCTGTATTGAGTTGTGTGTCAGATCTCTAGGGATCAGCCCTGGCGCTGCTTGTGGCGCGGGTTGCTCTTGCAGATCACCATGACGCGGCCGTGGCGGCGGATCACCTTGCAGTGATCGCAGATGGGCTTGACGCTGGGGTTGACCTTCATGATTTTTCCTGTTCGCTGTCTTCACCGGGCAGGCACGATGCCTGGGGTGTTACTTCTCGACCGATCAGCGGTAGCGGTAGACGATGCGCCCGCGCGTGAGGTCGTAGGGGCTGAGCTCCACGACCACGCGGTCCTCGGGGATGATGCGGATGTAGTTCTGCCGCATCTTGCCTGAGATCGTTGCCAGAACCTTGTGTCCGTTGGTGAGCTCAACGCGGAACATCGCGTTGGGCAGCGCCTCGGACACGACGCCCTCGATCTCGATGACACCGTCTTTCTTAGCCATAGCCTCGCTGACGCTTCTGCAGACCGGTCGATCTGCGGTGGGTGATTTGGATTGCGGTGCTGCACCGATTCAGACACGCCGAATCAAGGCGCAAGGCACCAAAGATCTATGGTATCCGACGGCGGGGGTTCCGGCAAGCTGGCGCCCCCGCCGTCGATGCATCACTCCGCGACGCGCCGAGCGCGTGCGGCGAGGAAGAAGACGACACCGCTGAGGAGCACCACCGCGCCTCCCCCGATCAGCCAGGTCGACGCCTGGCCGCCGGTGGTCGCGAGCGCTCCGTCGTGGGCGCCGCTCGCATCGCCGGTCGCTGCCGCCGTGGCTGAGGCCGCGGCGCTGGCAGCCGCGTTCGCGTCGGCAGCGGTACTCACGCCCGCAGACGCCCCGTCCGCCCCCGCGTCGGCGTGCACGCCGTTCGCATCCGCGCCGGCATCCGCGCCCGCAGCCACACCGTTCGCATCCGCACCGGCATCCGCACCATTCGCATCCGCGCCCGCAGCCGCACCGTTCGCATCCGCACCGGCATCCGCACCATTCGCATCCGCGCCCGCATCCGCGCCGTTCGCATCAGCGTCGGCGCCCGCGTCCACACCGGGATCGGGGTCATCGCCGCATGTCCCCGACCAGGGGTAGGCGTGCATCTCGTTGCCGCCGCCGCTGGCGAGGAGGTCGCCGCCGACGTACATGCGCCCGTTGGTGTTGGCGATCACCTCTGCGTCGGCATGGGGAGCCAGGAACGATCCGGGGATCTGCGTGGATCCCCCGATCGTCGCCGTCGTCGCGTCCTCGAGGTTCCAGAGGATGGATGCGGCGATGTCGCCGTCTCCCGGCGACGTCATCGCGATGCCGAACGGTGCCCGCAGATCGTTGTAGTCGTACGCGTTGGCCTTCAGGCTGACGGCGCCGCCGCTCACATTCACCACGATCGGCGCGTGCGGACGGATGTTGCGGAAGTAGATCGCGTTCGCGGATCCGAGCTGCTCCGCGGTGACGTCGAACACCTGCAGCTCGTCAGCGCCGGTGCCCCTGAGCTCCATGTCGACCCAGCCGGCCCCCTGTACGGTGACGACGCCGTTGGCGGTCTCGTCGCTCAGCGCGGAGGACCACCCCTCGACACGGCTCTGGAAGGAGCCGTGGGGGTCCAGCGCCACCGGGGCGGTCAGTCCCGTCTCCAGGGACGCTCCGCTGTTCTGGATGCTGCCAGGAGCCGCAGAGCCGCCGATCCTGACGGCTCCACCGGGGTTCGACGTGTCGCCGACATGCAGGACGGCGCCGTCGGCCGTCGTCACGTCTCCGCCGACCTGGAGCTGGGTCTCTCCCGGCGCGGGGCGGATGTCGGATCCGATCGCGATGCCGACGATGAAGCTGCGGTCGATGTGCATGTCACCGCCGACCACGACCAGCCCTTCGGCCTCGGCCGATCCGGTCACGGTGAGATCGCCGCCGACGTAGGTGTTGATGCCCGCGTCATGCACCTGCGGCTGCCACGGGGCGCTCCCGTCGATCCACGGGAACCCGCCGTCCGGCGTGCACATCCCCAGCGGTGCTCCGATGCCTCCAGGCAGCGGAGCGGCGTACGCCGCGGGGGCGGCGCCTCCGGCGATCATCGCGATTCCCACGGCGGCAACGGCGGCCGCTCCTCCAGCGCGCTTCGGGCGCGCGAAATTGCTCTTCATCATGTCTCCCTCCCCGGTTCATGATGGACTTTTGTTACCTTAGCTAACTAATCTGAGCGGCGCCTGGGCGGAGCCGCTCCTGCACACGACGAAGCGGGCCTGCGATAACTCGCGGGCCCGCTTCGGGACGTGTGTGTTCAGGCGTCGGAGCGCCCGGACGACGGTCAGCTGATCAGGTCGGTGAACGTCTTCATGTCCGCGGCATCCTGGAGGTTGAGGCGCTTGCCGTTGACCTCGACGGTCGGCGTCCCCTTGATGTCGTGCGCCTGGGCCTGGGCGGCGCCGAACTTGCGGTAGGTCTCGTCGGTGATGCACGAGGCAGCATCATCCGCGCCGACCTGCTTCGCGATGTCGACGAGCTGCTCGTTCGTGAGGCCGGTGCTGTTCTCCGCGGGCTGGTTCTCGAACAGCGCCTTGGCGAAGTCGAGGTACTTGTCGGGGTTCGACTCCGCGACGCAGACCGCGGCTCCTGCCGAGCGCGACGAGTACTCGGTGCCCTGCGAGAAACGGTCCAGGATCGCGATGGGGTGGTACGAGAGCGTGATGCGCCCTTCGGCGGCTGCCGCCTCGAGGTCGGCGCCGAACTGGTCTTCGAAGCTCTTGCAGATCGGGCACTGGAAGTCCGCGAAGACCGCGATCTCGTCCTTGCCCTCGCCGAACGAGATCGCGCCGGTCTTGGCGTCGAACGTCTGGTTGCTGGTGGGAGTCGCGCCCGGGCTGGTCGCCTGGTTGTTCATGAACCACACGACGCCACCGAGCGCGATCAGCACGACGACCACGGCCGCGGACACGCCGACCGCGAACCAGTTGGTGTTCTTCTTCGCGACTGCCATTGCTTTCCGATCTGTCGAGGCCCACTGTCGTGAGTCCGCCTTGAAGTCCTCGGGCGCAGATGCGCCACACGACTCTATTCTGCCTGGAGAAACCTATGCGGCTGTTGTGACCGCATCCGGGGCGCCTAGGCGATCGGCGTCGGCGTCACGCCGAAGGCAGCGAGACCCGCCGCTCCCCCGTCGGCTGCGGTAAGAACCCAGATGCCGCCGTCATGCACAGCGACGCTGTGCTCCCAGTGCGAGCCATCCGAGCCGTCGACCGTCGAGACGGTCCAGTCGTCGTCCTCGACGAAGGTCGCCTCTCCACCCGCGGTCACCATCGGCTCGATCGCGAGCACCAGGCCGGGCTTGATCTCGGCGCCGGGGTCGGGCGTCCGGTAGTTGAAGACGCTGGGCGCCTCGTGCATCTTCCGGCCGATGCCGTGGCCCACGTACTCGCGAAGGATGCCGTAGGTGTCTCCGGAGACGGCCGAGGGCCCCTGGTCCTCGATGTACCCCTGGATGGCCGCGCCGATGTCGCCGATGTGCGAGACCGACGCCATGGCGGCGATACCCGCCCACATCGAGCCCTCGGTCACCCGGGACAGCTCGGTGCGGCGGGCGACGAGCTCGGCATCCGCGTCGCCGGGCACGATGAACGTGCGCGCGCTGTCGCCGTTCCACCCCTGGTACTGCGCGCCGCCGTCGACCGAGACGATGTCTCCCGCCTCCAGCACGCGATCACCGGGGATGCCGTGCACGACCTCCTCGTTGACCGACACGCACAGCGTGTGACGGTAGCCGCGGACGAGCTGGAAGTTCGACTCCGCGCCGCGGTCCAGGATCGTCCTGTTCGCGGCGGTGTCGAGCTCGAGAGTCGTGACGCCCGGACGGATCAGCGGAGCGACGGCGTCGAGCGCCGCGGCCGTGATGAGCCCCGGCTCGACCATCGACCGCAGCTGCGCGGGGGTCTTGTAGATCGAGCGACGGAACATCTCAGACCGCGACGCGGAGGCCGCGGGCGTCGAGCGCCGCGAAGATGCGCTCGGTGATCTCGTCGAGCGAGCCCACGCCGTCGATCGTGTCCACGATGCCGCGAGGACCGTACACGGACAGGATCGGAGCGGTCTCGTGCTCGTAGATGTCCAGCCGGTGCGCGATGGCCTCGGGGGTGTCGTCGGTGCGGCCCTGCTCGGTCGCACGCAGCGCCAGACGCGAGATGCTCTCGTCGCGCGGCACGTCGAGCAGGATCACCGCGTCGAGGCTCTCGCCACGGCCCGCGAGGAACTCGTCGAGGTGCTCGACCTGGTGCGTGTTGCGCGGGTAGCCGTCGAGCAGGAAGCCTGCGGCGGCGTCGTCCTGCGCGAGTCGATCGCGGACGATCTCGCTGGTCAGCTCATCGGGCACGAGGTCGCCGGCGTCGAGGATCGCGGTCACCTGCTGTCCCAGCTCGGTGCCGGCCTTGATGTTCGCACGGAAGATGTCTCCGGTCGACACCACGGGGATGCCGAACGACTCCGCGATGCGCACACCCTGCGTGCCCTTGCCGGAGCCCTGAGGGCCGACGATCAGGAGACGAGCGGATGCGGTCATCGGAGGAGCCCTTCGTAGTGTCGCTGCTGCAGCTGCGCGTCGATCTGCTTGACCGTCTCGAGACCCACACCGACGATGATGAGGATCGAGGCGCCGCCGAACGGGAAGTTCTGGTTGGCGTTGACGACGGCCAGGGCGATGAGCGGGATGAGCGCGATCAGACCGAGGTAGATCGAGCCCGGCAGCGTGATGCGCGTGAGCACGTAGTCGAGGTACTCGGCGGTCGGACGCCCCGCGCGGATGCCGGGGATGAAGCCGCCGTACTTCTTCATGTTGTCGGCGACCTCGACCGGGTTGAACGTGATCGCGACGTAGAAGTACGTGAAGCCGATGATCAGCAGGAAGTACACCAGCATGTAGATCGGGTGGTCGCCCTTGGTGAAGTTCGCCGTGATCCAGGTCACCCAGGCTGCAGGCGTCGAACCGTCCTGCGGAGTGTTGAACTGCGCGATCAGCGCCGGGATGTACAGCAGCGACGAGGCGAAGATCACGGGGATCACGCCGGCCATGTTCACCTTGATCGGGATGTACGTGTTCGTGCCGCCGTAGGTGCGGCGCCCGACCATGCGCTTGGCGTACTGGACCGGGATGCGGCGCTGGGACTGCTCGACGAAGACGACGAGTCCCATCACGATCACGCCGACGACGAGCACCATGAGGAAGGTCTCGAAGCCCTTGGTCTCCCAGATGAGCGCCATGGCGCCGGGGAAGGTCGCGGCGATCGAGGTGAAGATGAGCAGCGACATGCCGTTGCCGATGCCACGCTCGGTGACGAGCTCGGCGAACCACATGATGAGTCCGGTGCCTGCGGTCATCGCCACGATGATGAGCAGCTGCGCCCACCACACGTCGTTCGTCAGCAGGTTCTGGCATGCGGCGACGTCGGTGTTGCCGAAGAGCTGCCCGCTGCGCGCGACGGTGACCAGCGTGGTCGACTGCAGCAGCGCGAGAGCGATGGTGAGGTAGCGCGTGTACTGGGTCAGCTTGGACTGCCCTGCCTGACCCTCCTTGTGCAGCGCCTCGAAGTGCGGGATCACCACACGGAGCAGCTGCGTGATGATCGTCGCGGTGATGTACGGCATGACGCCGAGGGCGAAGATCGACAGCTGCAGCAGTGCACCGCCGGAGAAGAGATTGACGAGACCCAGAAGGCCTTCCGTACCGGAGTTCTGCGCGAGACACGCCTCGACGTTCGGGAAGTGCACGAACGGAGCGGGGATGTTGGACCCGAGCCGGTAGATGGCGACGATCGCCAGAGTGAAACCGATCTTCCGACGCAGGTCGGGCGTGCGGAAGATCCGCGCGATGGCGCTAAACAAGGACGTCCTCCTGAAAAGGTTGCCTATCCCTGAGGGATGGCTGAAAGACCAGGGTAACTCAAAAGAGGGGCCGGAGATTTCTCCGACCCCTCTCTTGCAGTGGTTACTTGACGGATCCGCCCGCAGCCACGATCTTCTGCTCGGCAGAACCCGAGACCTTGTCGACCGCGACGGTGAGCTTCACGGCGATGTCGCCGTTGCCCAGAACCTTGACCTTCTCGTTCTTGCGAACGGCACCCTTGGCGACCAGGTCGCTGACGGTGACGTCACCACCGGCCGGGTACAGCTCCGCGAGCTTCTCCAGGTTCACGACCTGGTACTCCACGCGGAACGGGTTCTTGAACCCGCGCAGCTTCGGGGTGCGCATGTGCAGAGGCATCTGCCCACCCTCGAAGCCAACGCGAACGGTGTTGCGGGCCTTGGTGCCCTTGGTGCCGCGACCGGCCGTCTTGCCCTTGGAGCCCTCACCGCGACCGACACGGGTCTTCGCGGTGTTGGATCCGGGGACCGGACGCAGGTGGTGCACCTTCAGGACGCCGGGGCGGGATGCCGGAGCATCCTTCTTCGGCGCAGCCTTCTTGGCGGCGGGCTTCTTCGCAGGAGCCTCGGCCTTGGCGTCGGCCGCGGCCTTCGCCGGAGCCTTGGCCGCAGCGGGCTTCTTCGCGGCGGCAGCCTTGGGGGCCGCTGCCTTCTTCGGGGCCTTCTCAGCCTCGACGGCTTCGTTCTTCTCAGCCATTAGTCGATCTCCTCAACCTTCACGAGGTGGGCGACGGTCTTGACGTAGCCGCGCGTCTGCGCGTCGTCGGGGCGAACGGTGCTGTCACCGATGCGCTTCAGACCGAGGCTGCGCAGCGTGTCACGCTGGTTCTGCTTCTCGCTCACCTTGGACTTGATCTGCGTGACCTTGAGCCGGGCGGCCATCAGGCACCTACCTTCTGTGCGGCGATGGCCTCAGCCTCGGCGCGGACGAGACGCGCAGGTGCGACCTGGTCGAACTCGAGGCCACGACGCGCGGCGACCGCACGGGGCTCCTCGAGCTGCTTCAGGGCCGCGACCGTCGCGTGCACGATGTTGATCGTGTTCGACGAGCCGAGCGACTTCGACAGCACGTCGTGGATGCCGGCGCACTCGAGCACGGCGCGGACCGGACCACCGGCGATGACACCGGTACCGGCAGCGGCCGGACGAAGCAGGACCACACCGGCGGCCGCCTCACCCTGCACCGGGTGCGGGATGGTGCTGCCGACGCGCGGAACGCGGAAGAAGTTGCGCTTGGCCTCTTCGACACCCTTCGAGATGGCCAGGGGCACCTCGCGGGCCTTGCCGTAGCCGACGCCGACCAGACCGTTGCCGTCGCCGACGACCACGAGAGCGGTGAAGCTGAAGCGACGACCACCCTTCACGACCTTCGACACGCGGTTGATCGTGACGACGCGCTCGAGGAACTGGTTGTCACCACGGTCGCGCGAGTTGCGGTCACGGCCACCCTGGTTGCGGTCACCACGGCCACCGCCGCGGCGGTTGTCGCGCTGAGACGGCTCTGCCTGCGTGGTGCCGGTGGCCGTCTCGGAAGTGGCAGCAGCCGCTTCGGTCACTTCGTTCTCCTTGTTGTCACTCACAGTGCCAGGCCCCCTTCGCGAGCGCCATCGGCGATGGCGGCGACACGACCGGCGTAGCGGTTGCCGCCACGGTCGAACACTGCCTCGGAAACGCCTGCGGCCTTCGCGCGCTCGGCGAGGAGCTCGCCGACCTTGCGGGCCTTGGCGGTCTTGTCACCCTCGAGCGTGCGCAGGTCGGTCTCGAGCGTCGAAGCCGACGCCACGGTGTGACCCTTGCTGTCGTCGACGAGCTGCACGAAGACGTGGCGAGCCGAACGGTTGACGACGAGACGCGGACGCGCCTCGGTGCCGACGACCTTCTTGCGAAGGCGGGCGTGACGACGCGCGCGGGCGTCAGACTTTGACTTGAGAGCCATGGTTACTTACCACTCTTTCCGGCCTTGCGACGCACGACCTCGCCCGCGTAGCGGACACCCTTGCCCTTGTACGGCTCAGGCTTGCGGATCTTGCGGATGTTCGCAGCTGCCTCGCCGACAGCCTGCTTGTCGATGCCGCTGACGGTGAGCTTGTTGGTGCCCTCGACCGTCAGGGTGATGCCGGCGGGCGGGTCGATGAGGACCGGGTGCGAGAAGCCGAGGGCGAACTCGACCGAGCTGCCCTTCTGAGCCACGCGGTAACCGGTTCCGACGACCTCGAGACCCTTGGTGTAGCCCTGGGTCACGCCGATGATGTTGTTGTTGATGAGCGTGCGGGTCAGGCCGTGAAGCGACCGCGACGCGCGCTCGTCGTCGGGACGAGTGACGAGAACCTGGTTCTCCTCGACCGCGACCTCGATGGGGCTGGCCACCGTCAGGGTGAGCTCACCCTTGGGGCCCTTCACCGCGACCTCACGGCCGTCGACCGAAACGGTCACGCCCGCGGGAACCTCGATGGGAAGTCGTCCAATACGCGACATTTCGGATTACCACACGTAGGCGAGAACTTCTCCGCCCACGCCCTTCTGCTCAGCCTGACGGTCGGTGAGAAGACCGGAGGAGGTGGACAGGATGGCCACGCCGAGGCCGCCGAGGACCTTGGGGAGCTCGGTGGACTTCGCGTACACGCGGAGGCCGGGCTTCGACACGCGCTTGATGCCCGCGATCGAACGCTCACGGTTGGGGCCGTACTTCAGCTGGAGGGTGAGGTTCTTGCCGACGCGAGCGTCAGAAGTCTCCCAGCCGGCGATGTAGCCCTCCTGCTGGAGGATCTCGGCGATGTGCGTCTTGAGCTTGCTCGACGGCAGGGTCACGGAGTCGTGATGCGCCGAATTCGCGTTGCGCAGACGGGTCAGCAGATCTGCGACCGGGTCTGTCATTGTCATTGTTGTTTTCCTTTGGTCATGAGGTTCCGGCTGCCGTTACACGACAGACGGCCTGCGATGAACACGCAATCTTCAATTGTACGGCATGCCGGGAGCCGGATGCTGCGGGTGAACACAGCATCCGGCTCTCACATGCCGGGCTTACGCCTGGGCGTCGTCCGACCGGAACGGGAAGCCGAGGTGACGGAGCAGTGCCCGGCCCTCGTCATCCGTCTTCGCGGTGGTGACGACGGTGATGTCGAAACCGCGAACCCGGTCGATCTTGTCCTGGTCGATCTCGTGGAACACGCTCTGCTCCTGGAGACCGAAGGTGTAGTTGCCGTTGCCGTCGAACTGCTTGGCCGACAGACCGCGGAAGTCGCGGATGCGGGGCAGTGCGAGCGAGACCAGGCGGTCCACGAACTCCCACGCGCGGTCACCACGGAGGGTGACGTGCGCGCCGATGGCCTGACCCTCGCGCAGCTTGAACTGCGCGATGGACTTGCGGGCCTTCGTGACGATCGGCTTCTGGCCGGTGATCTTGGTGAGGTCGTCGACCGCACCATCGATCACCTTGCTGTCGCGAGCCGCCTCACCGACACCGGTGTTCACGACGACCTTGACCAGACCGGGGATCTGCATGACGTTCGAGTAGCCGAACTCGTCCTGCAGAGCCTTCTTGATCTCGGCGTTGTACTTCTGCTTCAGGCGCGGCTGGATCTTGCCAGCCGGCGCGGCAGTGGCGTTGCTCATCAGAGGTCCTTACCGCTCTTCTTCGCGTAACGCACGCGGACGGTGCGCTTGACGCCGTCCTTGGTCTGCTCCTCGACCCGGTGGCCGACCTTGGTCGGCTTCTTGGTCGAGGGGTCGACGACTGCGACGTTCGAGATGTGGATGGGGGCCTCGACAGTCTCGAGGCCGCCCGTCTTGGTGCCACGCTGCGTCTGGCCGACGCGGGTGTGCTTGGTGACGTAGTTCACGCCTTCGACGATGACGCGGTTCTGGCCGGACAGGATCTCGAGGACCTTGCCCTGCTTGCCGCGGTCGCCGCCCTTCTCCTGCTTGCGACCGCTGATGACCTGAACCAGGTCGCCCTTCTTGATCTTCGCCATGATTAGATGACCTCCGGCGCCAGCGACACGATCTTCATGAACTTCTTGTCACGAAGCTCACGACCGACCGGCCCGAAGATGCGGGTGCCGCGGGGCTCCCCGTCGTTCTTCAGGATGACGGCGGCGTTCTCGTCGAACTTGATGTAGGAGCCGTCCGGACGACGGACCTCCTTCTTGGTGCGGACGATGACCGCCTTGACGACGTCGCCCTTCTTGACGTTCCCACCGGGGATCGCGTCCTTGACGGTCGCGACGATGGTGTCGCCCAGGCCGGCGTAACGACGCTTGGAGCCACCGAGCACGCGGATGGTGAGCAGCTCCTTGGCGCCGGTGTTGTCGGCGACCTTGAGTCGGGATTCCTGCTGAATCACTTGGCCTTCTCCAGAATCTCCACCAGACGCCAGCGCTTCGTGGCGCTCAGCGGGCGGGTCTCGTTGATGAGGACCAGGTCGCCGATGCCGGCGGAGTTGGTCTCATCGTGCGCCTTGACCTTCGAGGTGCGGCGGATGACCTTGCCGTAAAGCGGGTGCTTCACGCGGTCCTCGACCTCGACCACGATGGTCTTGTCCATCTTGTCGCTGACGACGTAGCCACGACGCGACTTGCGATACCCGCGGGCATCCTCGTCGCGGACGTCGTGAGCGGCGTGCTCAGCCTCGACGGCGGCTTCCTTCTTGGTGGCCATCACTCAGCCTCTTCCTTCACGGCGTCGTCAGCGGAGTCCGCCTTCTTCGCCTTCGACTTGGTCGCCTTCTTGGCCGGAGCCTCGACGGGAGCGGGCGTCGCACGGATGCCCAGCTCGCGCTCGCGGATCACGGTGTAGAGACGCGCGATGTCGCGCTTGACGGCGCGGATGCGGCCGTGGCTCTCCAGCTGGCCGGTGGCCGACTGGAAACGGAGGTTGAACAGCTCCTCCTTGGCCTTGCGCAGCTCCTCAACGAGGCGCTGGTCTTCGAACGTGTCGAGCTCTGCCGGAGCGAGCTCCTTGGTGCCGATCGCCATTACGCGTCGCCCTCCTCGCGCTTGATGATGCGTGCCTTGAGCGGCAGCTTGTGAATGGCACGGGTCAGTGCCTCGCGAGCGAGTTCCTCGCTCACGCCGGCGACCTCGAAGAGGACGCGACCCGGCTTGACATTGGCAACCCACCACTCGGGAGAACCCTTACCGGAACCCATGCGGGTTTCGGCCGGCTTCTTCGTGAGCGGACGGTCGGGGTAGATGTTGATCCACACCTTTCCGCCACGCTTGATGTGACGCGTCATCGCGATACGAGCGGACTCGATCTGACGGTTGGTCACATACGCCGGGGTGAGCGCCTGGATGCCGAACTCACCGAACGACACCTTGGTGCCACCGGTGGCCTGGCCCGAGCGGCCCGGGTGGTGCTGCTTGCGGTACTTGACCTTACGAGGGATAAGCATCAGGCAGACGCTCCTTCTGCGACGGGTGCCTCGTTGCGCGGCGCGCGGCGGCGGTCGCCACCACGGTCGTCACGACGGGACTTCGGTGCGTTGGCCTGCTCGCGGGCAAGCTCCTTGGCGGTGAGGTCGCCCTTGTAGATCCAGACCTTCACGCCGATGCGGCCGAAGGTGGTCTTGGCCTCGTAGAAGCCGTAGTCGATGTTCGCACGAAGCGTGTGCAGCGGCACACGACCCTCGCGGTAGAACTCCGACCGGCTCATCTCGGCGCCGCCGAGACGGCCGGAGACCTGGATGCGGATGCCCTTGGCGCCAGCGCGCTGCGCGCCCTGGAGACCCTTGCGCATCGCACGACGGAACGCCACGCGAGCAGAGAGCTGCTCGGCGATGCCCTGTGCGACGAGCTGAGCGTCGGCCTCGGGGTTCTTGACCTCGAGGATGTTCAGCTGGATCTGCTTGCCCGAGAGCTTCTCGAGGTCGCCGCGGATGCGCTCGGCCTCGGCTCCACGACGACCGATCACGATGCCCGGACGGGCGGTGTGGATGTCGACGCGGACGCGGTCACGGGTGCGCTCGATCTCGATGTTCGAGACACCGGCGCGGTCGAGCTGCGTCTTGAGCAGGTTGCGGATCTTGATGTCCTCGGCGACGTAGTCGGCGTAGCGCTGACCCGGCTTCGTCGAGTCGGAGAACCAGCGCGACACGTGGTCCGTGGTGATGCCGAGACGGAAGCCGTACGGGTTTACCTTCTGTCCCATTACTTGCTCGCCTTCTTGTTGCTGTCGCCCGAGGCGGCCGGAGCCGTCTGGGGCGTCGAGAGCACGACCGTGATGTGGCTCGTGCGCTTCTTGATCTGGAAAGCGCGACCCTGTGCACGGGGCTGGAAACGCTTGAGCGTCGTGCCCTCGTCGACGTAGGCGTTAGCCACGTACAGGTCCTGCTCGTCGAGGAACTCCCCGTCGCGATCCGCCTTCACCTGCGCGTTGGCCATGGCCGACGCGACAAGCTTGTAGATCGGCTCGCTGGCGCTCTGCTGCGCGAACTTCAGGATCGCGAGAGCCTCCTGGGCCTGCTTGCCCTTGATGAGCGCAACGACACGACGAGCCTTCTGCGGGGTCACGCGGATGTGTCGCACGCGTGCGATGGATTCGACCATTAGCGGCGCCGCCCCTTCTTGTCGTCCTTCTCGTGGCCGCGGAAGGTGCGGGTGGGCGCGAACTCGCCCAGCTTGTGACCGACCATGGTCTCGGACACGAACACAGGGATGTGCTTGCGACCGTCGTGGACCGCGATCGTGTGACCCAGCATGGCCGGGATGATCATGGACCGGCGAGACCAGGTCTTGATGACGTTCTTCGTGCCGGCTTCGTTCTGCACGACCACCTTGCGAAGCAGGTGCTCGTCGACGAAGGGGCCCTTCTTAAGACTGCGAGGCATCTTCTCTTACTCCTACTTGCGCTTCTTGCCGGCGTTGCGACGGCGCACGATGTACTTGTCGCTTTCCTTGTTGGCGTGACGGGTGCGACCCTCAGCCTGACCCCAGGGGGAGACCGGGTGACGACCACCGGAGGTCTTACCCTCACCACCACCGTGGGGGTGGTCGACCGGGTTCATCGCGACACCACGCACGGTCGGGCGGACGCCCTTCCAGCGCATGCGGCCGGCCTTGCCCCAGTTGATGTTCGACTGCTCGGCGTTGCCCACCTCGCCGATGGTCGCGCGGCAGCGCGCATCGACGTTGCGGATCTCGCCCGAGGGCAGACGCAGCTGGGCGTAGGGGCCGTCCTTGGCGACGAGACGGACGGACACGCCGGCCGAACGTGCCAGCTTCGCGCCGCCGCCGGGGCGGAGCTCGATGGCGTGGATGACCGTACCCGTGGGGATGTTCTTCAGCGGGAGGTTGTTGCCCGGCTTGATGTCGGCCGATGCACCCGACTCGACGATGTCGCCCTGCTTCAGCTTGTTCGGCGCGATGATGTAGCGCTTCTCGCCGTCGAAGTAGTGCAGCAGCGCGATGCGTGCGGTGCGGTTGGGGTCGTACTCGATGTGAGCGACCTTGGCGTTCACGCCGTCCTTGTCATTGCGACGGAAGTCGATGACACGGTACTGGCGCTTGTGGCCACCACCGATGTGACGGGTCGTGATGCGGCCCTGGTTGTTGCGACCACCGGTCTTCGAGAGCGGGCGCAGCAGCGACTTCTCCGGCGTCGATCGAGTGATCTCGGCGAAGTCAGCCACCGACGAGCCGCGGCGGCCCGGGGTCGTGGGCTTGTACTTGCGAATAGCCATGATTGTCCTTATCCCCCGGATCAGCCGATTGCCGTGAAGATGTCGATGGTGCCCGACTTCAGGGTCACGATGGCGCGCTTGGTGTCCTTGCGCTTGCCGGTGCCGAAGCGGGTGCGGCGAGCCTTGCCGACGCGGTTGAGAGTGTTGACGCTCGCGACCTTGACGCCGAAGATCTTCTCGATGGCGAGCTTGATCTCGGTCTTCGAGGCACGGGGGTCGACGAGGAAGGTGTACTTGCCCTCATCGATGAGCCCGTAGCTCTTCTCGGACACGACCGGCTTCAGGATGATGTCGCGCGGGTCCTTGTTCAGGGCCGTCTGGAGAACAGATGCCTGCTCGCTCATGCGGAGACCTCCTGGTTGGCGCCGGTCTTCGAGGCGATGAAGCCCTCGAGAGCGGCCTGGGTGAAGACGATGTCGTCGGAGACGAGCACGTCGTAGGCGTTGAGCTGGTCGAACGTCAGCACGTGCAGGTTCGACAGGTTGCGAATGCTCTTCAGCGTCACGTCGTCGTTGCGCTCGATCACCACGAGCACGTTCTTCGACGAGACGACGTTGGTGAGGAAGCTCACCGCGGTCTTGGTCGAAGGCGTGCCGTCGATGCCGAAGGACTCGATGGCGTGGATGCGGTCGCCGCGGAAACGGTCGCTCAGCGCGCCCAGGAGGGCGGCGGCGATCATCTTCTTGGGCGTGCGCTGCGAGTAGTCGCGCGGCTTCGGGCCGTGCACGATGCCACCGCCGGTCATGTGCGGCGCGCGGATCGAGCCCTGACGGGCGTTACCCGTGCCCTTCTGCTTGAAGGGCTTGCGGCCGGCACCGGAGACCTCACCGCGACGCTTGGTCGAGTGGGTGCCCTGACGTGCGGCAGCGAGCTGCGCGACGACGACCTGGTGGATCAGCGGGATGTTCGTCTTGACGTCGAACAGCGCGGCGGGAAGCTCGATCGAGCCTGCCTTCTTGCCGTCTGCCTTGAGGACGTCGAGCGCGAGAGTCGAGTCAGCCATGATCAGGCACCCTTCACTGCGTTGCGGACGTAGACGATGCGACCGCGAGCACCGGGGACGGCGCCCTTGACGAGCAGCAGACCCTTCTCGATGTCGACGGCGTGCACCGTGAGGTTGAGGACGGTCACGCGCTCGCCACCCATACGGCCGGCCATGCGCATGCCCTTGAAGACGCGGCTCGGGGTCGACGATGCGCCGATGGAGCCGGGCTTGCGGTGGTTGCGGTGCGAACCGTGCGATGCCGAGACGCCCTTGAAGTTGTGACGCTTCATGACACCGGCGAAGCCCTTGCCCTTGCTCGTGCCGACGACGTCGACGAGCTGGCCGGCCTCGAAGGTGGCGTCGACCGTGAGCTCCTGGCCCAGGGTGTAGTCGCCGGCATCCGCGGTGCGGATCTCGGTGACGTGACGACGCGGCGTGACGCCTGCAGCCTCGAAGTGGGCGGAGAGCGGCTTGTTCACCTTGCGCGGGTCGATCTGACCGTACGCGATCTGCACGGCGTTGTAGCCGTCCTTCTCGGGGGTACGGATCTGGGTGACCACGTTCGGCGCGAGCTCGATGACGGTGACGGGAATGAGCTTGCCATTCTCGTTCCACACCTGGGTCATGCCGAGCTTCGTGCCCAGCATGCCCTTGGAAATCTTTGCGTTGATGTCAGCCATGTCGAACCTCAGAGCTTGATCTCGATGTTGACATCGGCCGGCAGGTCAAGGCGCATCAGCGAGTCGACGGCCTTGGGCGTCGGGTCGACGATGTCGATCAGACGCTTGTGGGTGCGCATCTCGAAGTGCTCGCGGCTGTCCTTGTACTTGTGGGGCGACCGGATGACGCACACGACGTTCTTCTCGGTCGGAAGGGGCACGGGTCCGACGACGGTCGCGCCCGCACGGGTCACGGTGTCGACGATCTTGCGTGCGGACGTGTCGATGACCTCGTGGTCATACGACTTCAGGCGAATGCGGATCTTCTGTCCCGCCATTGTCTGCTCTCTCTCTTTAGGCGTCGTACCGTCCGGGACCGGATGATCCTGGGGCATTGGACGCACGATGGCGCTGGTTGCGCCTCGGCACGAGAACGGCTCTTGCGAGTCGATCCGCTGCACCACTGTTCTGCTGTCATCCCGCACGCCTCGCGACGTGCGGATGCCGACCTCCACCACGCATGGTGAAGCCTCGATGAGGAGTGTCGGGGGTGTTCTGCCATACGCGGCCTAGGTCCCTGCGCCCCATCCCATTCGGGACGACGCCGCCTATGCACACTCGTGATGGTGATCCAGCGCACGCGAAGCACGCCGAAATGTCGAACCTGACTATTCTGCCATGCCGGATTTCACTTCTGCAAACCCGGGCGTGTCGCGCTTCCGTCGCAGCCGTCGCAACGGCGTTCTTCAGGCCTCTGCAGCCCGCGACGCGGGCGGATCAGGAGAGCGGGGCGAGGCATCCCCATGCCTCGCCCCGCTTGGGGAGGGCGTCCAGTGCGAGGGGGCACACCGAACGCGAGGAGCCCGGCGTGAAGGGACGCCGTGCTCCCCGACCGAGGGCGCGGCAGATGACCTGCCGCGCAGGCAGGGAGACGCTGTGGCGCACAGAGTGCGCGCGTCGCACGATGATCCCCAAGATCGTTCCCCAGTTCGAACGCGGCGAGCCGCGTGGATGCGGGAGGTCGAACCCCTTCGACGTCCCAGACCGCAAGTTCCCCAGACGGTCAGATGTCATTGTACGGGATGACTCCGCAGGAACGCGATACCGGAGACCGGAATACTGGGTTCCTCCCCGATCTCGTCCGGACACGGAGAAGCGGCGGCCCTCCCCTCAGGAAGGACCGCCGCTCCGAGTCTGCGCGAGGGTTACTCGTTGCCGACGGCCTTGTCGGCGCCGTCGCGGATCTCGTCGATCTTGTCGGCCGCGCCGGGGGCGATCTTCTTGGCGAAGTCGGCGACACCGTCGAGGACCTTGTCGCTGATGTCCTCGGCCTGCTCGCTCTTGACCGCCTCTTCGATCTTGTCCTTGTTCTGCTCGAAGAGTTCCTTGCCCTTGTTGACGGCGTCCTCGATACCCATGGTGAATCCCCTTCTGAGGTGTGCTCTGCGCCGACCGATCAGGCCGACCCACTCATTCTGCATGTCGGCGCCGGTATACGGAACCCCGTGCACCGATTGAGACACCGAGTGTCATCGAATCGGGAAACACAAAGGGGCCGAGCCCGAAGGCTCGACCCCTGTGCGAAGGAAGCGGATGCTTACTTGATGATCTTCGTGACCGTACCGGCGCCGACGGTGCGTCCACCCTCACGGATGGCGAAGCCGAGGCCGTCCTCCATGGCGATCGGCTGGATCAGCTCGACCGTCATGTCGGTGGTGTCGCCGGGCATGACCATCTCGGTGCCCTCGGGCAGCGAGATGACGCCGGTGACGTCGGTGGTGCGGAAGTAGAACTGCGGGCGGTAGTTCGTGTAGAACGGGTTGTGACGGCCGCCCTCTTCCTTCGAGAGGATGTAAGCGGTGCCCTCGAAGTTGGTGTGCGGCGTGACCGAACCCGGCTTCACGATGACCTGGCCGCGCTCGACGTCCTCACGCTTGGTGCCACGGAGCAGGAGACCGCAGTTCTCGCCGGCCCATGCCTCGTCGAGCTGCTTGTGGAACATCTCGATACCCGTCACCGTGGTCTTGACGGTCGGACGGAGTCCGACGATCTCGACCTCGGAGTTGATGGCCAGCGTGCCACGCTCGGCGCGGCCGGTGACGACGGTTCCACGACCGGTGATCGTGAAGACGTCCTCGACGGGCATCAGGAAGGGCTTGTCGCGGTCGCGCTCCGGCTCCGGAACGCTGTCGTCGACGGCCTGCATCAGGTCGAGGATGGCCTGGGTCCACTTCTCGTCACCCTCGAGGGCCTTCAGAGCGGAGACGCGCACGACCGGCGCGTCCTCGTCGAAGCCCTGAGCGGCGAGCAGCTCGCGAACCTCGAGCTCGACGAGCTCCAGGATCTCCTCGTCGTCGACCGCGTCGGACTTGTTCAGCGCGACGAGCAGGTAGGGAACGCCGACCTGCTTGGCGAGCAGCACGTGCTCACGCGTCTGAGCCATCGGGCCGTCGGTGGCGGCGACCACGAGGATCGCGCCGTCCATCTGAGCCGCACCGGTGATCATGTTCTTGACGTAGTCGGCGTGGCCGGGAGCGTCGACGTGCGCGTAGTGGCGCTTCGGGGTCTCGTACTCGATGTGCGAGATGTTGATGGTGATACCACGCTGGCGCTCTTCCGGCGCCGAGTCGATGGAAGCGAAGTCGCGCTGCACGTTGGTGTCAGACGGGAACTTGTCAGCAAGCACCTTCGAGATCGCTGCGGAGAGCGTGGTCTTGCCGTGGTCAACGTGACCGATGGTTCCGATGTTGACGTGCGGCTTGGTCCGCTCGAACTTGGCCTTAGCCACTGGGTCCTCCTCAGGACGTCGTTGTAGAGGTGACCGGGCACTGGTTTGCGACCGGTTCTCTACGGGTTTTGTTTCTCAGTTTAGTAGAGAGGGAATGTGAAGTTGTAGGTGACCTGGGAGCCGGGTCGGAACCCGGCTCCCAGAAGTGTTACTCGCCGCCCTGGTGCTTCTGGACGATCTCGTCGGCCACTGCACGGGGAACCTCAGCGTAGCTGTTGAACTCCATGGAGTAGACGGCGCGACCCGAGGTCTTCGAGCGCAGGTCGCCGATGTAGCCGAACATCTCGGACAGCGGGACGTGTGCACGGACGACCTTGACGCCTGCGGCATCCTCCATCGACTGGATCTGGCCACGACGCGAGTTCAGGTCGCCGATGACGTCGCCCATGTACTCCTCCGGAGTGCGGACCTCGACGGCCATCAGCGGCTCGAGCAGCACCGGGCTCGCCCGGCGGAGAGCCTCCTTGAGACCCATCGAGCCTGCGATCTTGAACGCCATCTCCGAGGAGTCGACATCGTGAGCCGCACCATCGACGATCGTCGCCTTGACGCCGACGATCGGGTAGCCGGCGAGGACGCCGACGTTCATCGCATCCTGGAAACCGGCGTCGATCGAGCCGATGTACTCACGCGGGATGCGTCCACCGGTGACGGCGTTGACGAACTCGTAGGTCTTGTCGTTGTCGAGCTCGAGCGGCTCGATGTTGAACTGGATCTTCGCGAACTGACCCGAACCACCGGTCTGCTTCTTGTGCGTGTAGTCGTGCTTCTCGACGGCCTTGCGGATCGTCTCGCGGTACGCGACCTGCGGCTTGCCGACGTTCGCCTCGACGTTGAACTCGCGCTTCATGCGGTCGACGAGGATGTCGAGGTGCAGCTCGCCCATGCCCTTGATGGTCGTCTGACCGGTCTCGGGGTTGAGCTCCGTGCGGAAGGTCGGGTCCTCCTCAGCGAGCTTCTGGATGGCGACACCCAGCTTCTCCTGGTCGGCCTTGGTCTTCGGCTCGATGGCGACCTCGATGACCGGCTCCGGGAACGTCATCGACTCGAGGACGACCGGCGCGGCGGGGTCGGTGAGGGTGTCACCCGTGGTGGTGTCCTTCAGACCGATGACCGCGTAGATGTTGCCGGCGGTGACCGAGGGGACCGGGATCTCCTTGTTGGCGTGCATCTGGAAGATCTTCCCGATGCGCTCCTTCTTGCCCTTGGTCGAGTTGATGACCTGAGCGCCGGAGTCGAGCTGGCCGGAGTACACGCGCACGTAGGTCAGGCGACCGAAGAACGGGTGCACGGCGACCTTGAACGCGAGAGCTGCGAACGGGTCGTTGGCGTCGGGGTGACGCTCGATGATCGTGTCGTAGTCCTTGGGGTCGTGCGCCGCGATCGAGCCCACGTCGAGCGGGTTCGGGAGGTAGTCGACGACAGCGTCCAGCATCGGCTGGACACCGCGGTTCTTGAACGCCGAACCGCAGAGGACCGGGTAGATCTCGGACGCGACGGTGAGCTTGCGGATGGCGCCCTTGATCTCGGCGACCGTGAGCTCCTCGCCACCGAAGAACTTCTCGAGCAGCGCGTCGTCGGTCTCGGCGACGGTCTCGAGGAGCTGCTGACGGTACTCGTCCGCCTTCTCCTTGAGGTCGGCCGGGATCTCCTGGATCTCGTAGGAGGCGCCCATGGTGACGTCACCCTTGGAGTCGCCGGCCCAGACCAGCGCACGCATCTCGACGAGGTCGACGACGCCGATGAAGTCGTTCTCCGCGCCGATCGGCAGCTGGATGACGAGCGGCTTGGCGCCGAGGCGGTTGATGATGGTGTCGACGGTGAAGTAGAAGTCCGCGCCGAGCTTGTCCATCTTGTTGACGAAGCAGATGCGGGGGACGTTGTACTTGTCGGCCTGACGCCACACGGTCTCGGACTGGGGCTCGACGCCCTCCTTGCCGTCGAACACGGCGACCGCGCCGTCGAGGACGCGGAGCGAGCGCTCCACCTCGACCGTGAAGTCCACGTGACCGGGGGTGTCGATGATGTTGATCTGGTTCTTGTTCCAGTAGCAGGTCACGGCGGCAGACGTGATCGTGATGCCGCGCTCCTTCTCCTGCTCCATCCAGTCGGTGGTCGACGCACCGTCGTGCGTCTCGCCGAGC
Organism: Microbacterium sp. NPDC012755; assembly: GCF_042901325.1. Lineage (NCBI taxonomy): Bacteria > Bacillati > Actinomycetota > Actinomycetes > Micrococcales > Microbacteriaceae > Microbacterium > Microbacterium sp. NPDC012755. The sequence continues at coordinate 245,561 of NZ_JBIBCT010000001.1, forward strand.
TTGTGGTTGACGCCCGTGTAGAACAGGATGCGCTCGGTCGTGGTGGTCTTGCCAGCATCGATGTGAGCCATGATGCCGATGTTCCGAACCTTGCTCAGGTCGGTGAGCACGTCTTGTGCCACAGGAGTGTCCTTATCTTTTTGGCAGTCGAACTGCGAAGAGGGGGGTGCCCGCCCCCGGCGGGCGGCCGGGGGCGGGCGAAGCTGTTACCAGCGGTAGTGAGCGAACGCGCGGTTCGACTCGGCCATCTTGTGGGTGTCCTCGCGGCGCTTGACCGCGGCACCGAGGCCGTTCGACGCGTCCAGGATCTCGTTCTGGAGACGCTCGGTCATCGTCTTCTCACGACGACCCTTGGCGTAGCTGACGAGCCAGCGCAGCGCGAGGGTGTTCGCGCGGTGCGGCTTGACCTCGACCGGCACCTGGTAGGTCGAGCCACCGACGCGGCGGCTCTTGACCTCGAGGGTGGGGCGGACGTTGTCGAGCGCCTTCTTCAGCGTGGCGACGGCATCCTGGCCGCCGTTCTTCGCCTCGACGCCCTTGAGGGCGTTGTAGACGATCGACTCGGCGAGGGACTTCTTGCCGTCGACGAGGATCTTGTTGACCAGCTGGCTGACGATCGGAGCGCCGTATACCGGGTCGTTGACGACGGGACGCTTAGGTGCGGGACCCTTACGAGGCATCTAACTCAACCCTTCTTCGCGCCGTAGCGGCTGCGAGCCTGCTTACGGTTCTTGACGGCCTGGGTGTCCAGGGCGCCGCGGACGATCTTGTAACGCACACCGGGGAGGTCCTTGACACGACCGCCGCGGACCAGGACCAGGGAGTGCTCCTGGAGGTTGTGGCCCTCACCGGGGATGTACGCGGTGACCTCGGTGCCGTTGCGGAGCTTCACACGGGCGACCTTGCGCATCGCCGAGTTCGGCTTCTTCGGGGTGGTGGTGTACACACGGGTGCAGACACCGGCCTGCTGGGGGTTCGACTTCAGTGCGGGCGCCTTGGTCTTCGAGACCTTGGGCGAGCGACCCTTGCGAACCAACTGCTGAATGGTTGGCACGTTCTCTCCTCATAATGCTGCACGGTGACAGCGTGATGGGTTTCACATCATGACCCACCGGCACGCCGGAACCGGCGTGCTTGTGTGGTGGTGGGTATGCCGTGGGGGCGGACCGGCTATGGAGCCGACGCCCAGCGCGCACGTCAAGACGTGCACACACCTGACCAAGTGTAATGCCGCGTAACCTGGCGGTCAAATGGAAGGTGCGCTCACCGCAGGTCTCTGATACGCGCGGCCACCGAACCGCCCTCCCCCGTCCTGCGCTCGGCCGTGACCGCGATGATGAGCAGCACCGCCCCCATGACCGCCAGCGTGATCCACCACGGCATGGACTCGATGCCGCGCCCGATCTGCACCGAGAACACGAACACGTTCTCGATCGGCAGCACGATCAGTCCGATAAGGAAGGGCGCGGCGAGCCGCCCACGGGATCCGACGAGGATCGCGGCGAGAGCCAGCACCATCACCAGGATCGCCCGCCAGGTGAGCGGATCGGTGAAGGTCGAGACGATGGACGCGATCATCATCACGACGATCCCCGGGGCGAGGAGCGCCCAGGATCCGCTCCACCGCCCTGGCCAGCTGTTCAGCGTCGGCCGGCTCCTCGTGGAGGCCTCCCCCTCACCGTCGCTCGGCGGCGTCGAGGAGCCGCCGAGCACTCCGGCGAGGAGCAGGAAGGCGCCGAGCGGGAGCGAGAACCACTCCACGCGCAGGTCGCGCGGGCTCCACGCGACCACGGCCGTGACGAACGCGATCGCGAAGAGGAACCAGACCGGCGGGAGAAGTGTCCCCCCGCGTCGCGCACGGGATGCGGCGACCACCACGGCGAGCAGCCAGACGAGCATCAGCGACCACATCGCCCAGATCGAGAACCAGTCGCGCTCGATCGCGAACCACGTCCCCGCGGCGAGCGCGAGCGCAGACGGGGCCCCGAGCCAGCGGCTCGATCGAACAGCGGACTCCGCGGGGACAGCCCGTCGGATGCCGCGGGCGGCGAGCAGCAGCACGGCGGCGCCGAGCGCGCTCACGCCGAGGCACGAGAGGAGGAGAGCGGCGCCGTGCAGCGTCGGGACGTCCTGACCGAGCCCGATCCGGATGGCCTGGATCGTGCCGACCGTGGATGCCAGGCCCGCGGCGAGGAGCGTCGGGATGCGCAGTCTCCGCAGCCGCCGCATCCGCACCCCGGCGCCCTCGCGGCCGAGCAGAGCCGCGAGCCCGAGCAGCGCCCAGGCGGAGAGCAGCAGACCGCCGACCCGCCAGGGCAGGGAGACCTGGCCGGCGGCATCCGGCTCGACCACGGCGACGATGGCGAGCAGCGGGCCGATCGCGAGCGCGAGACCCGCGGCGTAGAGACCGGTCGCCGGCCGACCCCGTAGGGTCAGCACCGTCGCGACGGCCGCGGCGCCGAGGGTCGGCGGCAGCAGATACGCCTCGAGCAGGTCGACACCGGTCATCCCCCACACGCACCACAGCGCCCCGGTGAAGCACGCGGCCGCGACCCACCACAGCAGGCGACGGCCGGCGAAGATCGCGCCGGCGGTCGCGCCGATGCCGAGGATCAGCAGCACGAGGAACGTCGTCCCGAGCCCCGCGGCGTCGCGCCAGAGCGCGAGCCCGACAGCGATCACCCCGGTGAGCAGGGCGGACGCCTCGATCGCGATGCGCGCGGCATCCGCCGTTCCGACCGGGTGCCCCCTGGTCACGAGCGCGGCTCTCACGATCGGCGTCGACGGCAGCACCAGGGCGACGAGCACGGCGATGATCGGCAGCGTCACCGGGGATCCGCTCGACGTCAGCAGCTGCGCGCCGAGGCACACCACGACGACGGCGAGCGCGGGCACGAGCATCGCCGCGGCCGCGGTGCGCACGGCGAGGGTGAGCCCTGGACGCCGTGTGAGGAGCAGAGACATCGCGAGGGCGAACATCAGACCGGTGGACAGCGCCGTCCATCCGCTGCGCTCGACGACCACCTGCAGGATGCCGATGCCGAAGGGCACGGTCGCGACGACCAGCACGGCCTGCCAGGCGCGCGCTCCGACCCGCGGGAGGTAGGTGCAGACGATCGCGGCGCCGAGGCCGGCGGATGCCGTCAGGCACAGCTGCGCGATCCCGGAGACGCCGCCCTGCCCGAGCGCGATGGCGACGAGGACCAGGGCGTACGCGAAACCGGCGCCCACGTAGAGGAAGCGGAACCGCTGCGGACGCGCGGAGGCGAGCGCGGCCAGCGCGACCAGGGCCCCCGCCCCTGCGAGCGGGACCGCCGCGGTCTCGCGCCACGCGACCATCACCGCGGCGACGAGCGCCAGATGCGCCGCGATCAGCAGGATGAGCCTGGCCCCCGGAGCGGACACGACGGTCGGGAGCATCCGGAGCGCGGCGGCGACGAGCACCACGGCCGCGGCGAGCACCGCGACGGAGACCGGAAGCGGCACCAGCTTCGCGCAGCCCAGCACGAGCACCGCGACGGCAGCGGCGACGAGCGACAGCCGCGCGGCAGGCACCGAGAGCCCGCGGAGCCCGTCGCGTTCGCGTGCGAGCCCGCCGAAGACGGCCAGCCCTGCGCACACCGCGGCGAGTCCGACGACGACACCCCACGCCGTGTCTCCCAGCGCGTAGCCGGAGTCGCCGCCCCGCACGAACTCGCCCACCGTGGCGACGCCTGCCATGGCGGAGAAGCCGAGCAGCACGGCGGAGGGCACGGCGAGGACCGTGAGGGCTCCGGCCGCCACGAGACCTCGGGGCACCGCACGGGGCAGCGGGACGAGCGCCCCGATCAGCACGAGCGCGACGGATGCCGCAGCGGGGACGATCGCGAACAGCCACGGCGTGCTCTGCAGCGCCTCCCCGGTGAGCGCGAAGACGGCGACGACCACGGCCGCCGCTCCCGTGCCACCGGCGCCGTACGCCCAGAGACCGGCGAGCATCCGCCGTGCGGCGATGACGGCGTGCACCGCGACGAGCAGCAGCACCCCGCTGATCGTGAGGAAGAACGCGGTGTCGCTCCCGGCATCCACCCGCCACATGAGGGCGAGGGCGCTCAGGGAGGCGATGAGCTGCACCGCGGTGAGGGTGATCTGCTCGACCAGAGGCGGCCGCACCCACTCGATCAGCGCTGCTCCGGCACCTGCGACGCCGATCGCACCGAGCACCGCCGACAGCGGAGTGCCCCCGGCGACGCCCAGCATCGCCGGGGTGAGCGCGAGCGCGGTGACCGCGGTCCACTCCCAGATCCGGATGCCGCGGCGACGCCCCGCGAGGAGCATCACCGCACCAGCGGCGGCGGTCACTGCGGCGGCCGTGAACCACGGATCCACCGCGGGGGCGGCGAGCTGCGCGAAGGCGTGGATGTCGAGCCCCGCGAACACCAGGCCGAGGCCGCCGACCGCCTCCGCCGAGAAGCGCAGCGAGCGACGGGAGAGCATCCACGCTCCCCCGAGGAAGAGCAGGGTCACCAGACCGACGATCACCCCGCGCAGCGCACGGTCGGCGAGGTCGGGGTTGAAGTAGGTGAAGACGATCGCCGCGACGGCGAACAGACCGGCCCCCGCCGTCGCCAGCACCGATTGCAGCGTCGCGCTGCTCTGCGGATCGGGAGCGGATGCCGGGGAGAGGTCCGTGGCCACGACCGGGGTCGGAGCATCCTCCGCTGGGCGCGGCATCGCGCCGACCGGCGCGAGTGAGAGGACAGGGACCTGACGGAGGAGCTCGTCGCGGGCGCGCATCGCCGCGGCCGCGGACTGCGACGCCTTCCACACGTCTCCCGAGATGGGCCCGCGCAGATCGGCGCCGCAGCGTGCGCAGGTTCCGCCGGACAGCGTCCACTGGCAGATGGGGCAGCTGGAGTCGTCGAGCAGGTGTCTGGCGACGGACTCGCCCCAGGTCGACAGCGGCATGGTGCCGGTCGTGGTCATCGCTGCTCCTCCTCTTCGGGGATCCAGCGCAGGATCTCTCCCGGCTGGCAGTCGAGGACGCGGCAGATCGCGTCGAGGGTGGTGAACCGCACGGCCTTGGCCCTGCCGTTCTTGAGCACGGCGACGTTGGCGGGGGTGATGCCGATCGCGTCGGCGAACTCCTGCACGCTCATCTTCTTGCGGGCGAGCTGCACGTCGAGGTCGATGACGATGGGCATCAGACGACCTCTGACAGGTCCTGCTCGAGCTCCAGCGCCTTGCGGAGGAGCCCGCGCAGCACGACGACGAGCAGGGCGAGCGCCGCGCTCACCACGATGCCGAGCACGGCGAGGAGCACGAGCGAGAGCGACACGGCGCGGCTCGCGACGATCACGATGAACGAGGCGAGGATCAGGGCTCCGGCCGAGACGAGGGCGGCGAGGATCACGTCGACGTACCGGAAGGCCTCCACGCGGAAGATGCGCTCGGCCTGCACGAGGGAGAGCAGGAACCAGATGCACACCAGCGTCACCTCGACGAGTCCGAGGAACAGCACAGCGCCGATGATGCCCGGCACCTCCAGCTGGGCCACGTCGGGGTTGCGGATCGCGGTGATGCGTGCGACCTCCGGGATCACCAGGATCTGACTGGCGAGCAGGAGCCCGAGCAGGAGGACGATCAACGCCTTGAGGATGCGAGTGACGTGAGGCTGCATGACGATCCTATCGATCAGCAATGGATATCTATCGAAAAACGATAGCCATCGCCGTCTCGACGCTCCACTCGCGCCGCGCTTCTCCCAGGGGATGCGCAGGATCCGGCGCGACCGGCCGTGGTCAGACGGTGTCGGGGCCGAAGGGCGAGTCCAGCGACTGCGTGAGCTCGGCGAGCATCGCCTCGATCTGCGGCTCGACGTGCTGAGAGATCGCGGCCTGGATGTGCAGGCGGTGACGCAGGAGCATGCCGCAGATCTCCCGCCCGACCATGTTCGCGTACTCGTCGGCCAGCGACACCTCCTGCCGGAGGGCGGCCTTGGCCTCGTCGCTCAGCGGCGGCAGCGGAGGGAGCTCCTCGGCGGCGTCATCGGCCATGCCGGCGATCGTGAACAGGAACGGCGCACCCGGCACGGGCTCCGGGTCGAGCGGCAGTCCGTCGAACTCCGGATCGAGGTCCTCCGACGGCCGGTAGCTGCGGGCCCTGTTGCGTGCGGACTGCTGGTCGAGCTCGCGCTGCAGCATCGGGAGGTTGCGTGCCGTGTACTCGGCCACCGCCGCGTCGACGATCGCCTTGATGCGGGTGGAGAGGCCGTGCTGCACGCCGTGCGGGGCGTTCGCCGCGATCCCGGCGGCGGAGAGCACCGGCGATCCGAGGCACCGGCGACAGGGCGCGACGCGTCCGCGGTGGGTGGCCGGCTCCCAGCGCGGCACCCAGCGCAGCCAGGCCTCGACGGCCTGGTCGACCTGCGTCTCCAGCGAGCGCTCCACACCACAAGCGTACGGCGCGCCGGGCGTGTCGGACCAGATTCGCGGGCCGTGGCGTCACTCCGCGTCGTCGCCCTCCCACGGCCAGTGCGGATGCTGCGCCCTCGTGCGCCGCAGGGCGATGCCACCCCATGCGGCCACGGCCGCGGCGGCGAGGAGCACGAGGCTCGGGCCGCCGCGCACCAGATCGCCGACGACCGCCGTCGCGACGATCAGATCGTTCGTCGAGAGGAGCACGGCGACCCACACCGCGAGCAGGTGGACGAGAGCGGTGCTCAGAGCGACCACGGGCACGGAGAGGAAGGACGGATGCCCAGCCCGCAGCGCGAGGCCGAGTGTCGCGGCGAACGCGATCACGCCGATCAGCATCCCCACCGCTCCGGGTGCCTGGCCGAGACCCTGGATGGAGATGATGTCGGCATCCGTCGTGATGCTCAGCGCCCCGAGCCCGAACACGGCGAGCGCGAAGAAGCTGATCACGGCCATGACCAGGGCCAGGACGGCCGAGACCCCCGCAGACGGAGGCCTGCGGGGGTCTGACGATGACATCTCGTGTCCTAGCGGGAGAGTGTCGGGCCCGCCTCGAGCGTGCGCTCGTACTCGCGCTGCGCCTCGGCGTTGAGCTCGGTCTTGCGGGCGCCGCTGCGGGCGACCCAGGCGCCGAACCAGATGGTCAGCTCGCGTGCGAACACGAAGGCGGCGATCGCCAGCGGGGTCAGGAGCTGGCCGTTGACGAACTCCGCGCCCTCTGAGGCCGTGAGGCGCCAGAACGGCTCCTCGACGAGCTGGCCGAGGATGTGCCCGCCGTACGCGATCGCGCCGACGATGATGCCGAAGATCACCCAGCGACCCCAGCGACCGCGGTTGATGATCGCTCCCAGCAGCCAGAAGCCGAGGAAGAAGACCACGACGGGGATCCAGAAGCCGAAGGTCGTCAGCGGGGCGAGGGCGGCCTCGCCGATGTTCTTCCCCGTGACGTCTCCGGAGAGCGCGCCGAGCCCCAGAGTGGCCCCGAGGTAGAGGATCGCGAAGGCGAGGGTGGCGAGCAGGCCGATCGCGCCGGCCGTGCCGCGGTTGCCCCGCTCACGAGGAGGCTCCGGGGCCTGCACGAAGATGGGCTGCTGCGCGAAGGCGGCGACGACCGGCGCCTCGGCGAGCACGGGCTCGGACGGGACGATGCGCGTCTCGGTGTCGTCCGCAGACGCGTAGGCGGAATCGGCGATCGTCGACTCCTCGTGCGCGACGGGCGCGGTGTACACCGCGGTCTCATCCGCGTCGGCGGCGTAGACGTCGTTCAGCGCAGGAGTGGAGAACGTTCCGGGGTGGTCGCGCTCTGCCTCTTCGAAGGCGGCGAGATCAGGGTCGGCGACGGGGGCGGCGTCGGCCGCGGCATCCGTCGTCTCCGCGGCGTCGGACGCCGCTCCGGGGACATCCGCACCCGCTGCTGCGGCGGCGTCGAGACCGGCGTTCGCGCTGTCGACGACGTCATCGACGTCGTTCGGCTGCTCGGGCCGGGGAACCTCGGGGTCACTCATGGGGGCGCCTCTCATAGGATGTGGTCAGTGCGAGGGTACCTCCGCGCGTTCACGCGCCGCCGGAGGCGTGCCGACGTGTCGCCGACCCGGGGTTCCGCGGTGCCGGGACAGGACCTCAGGGCAGGACGCTGCGGAGGCTGTCGCCGACGAACGAGGCCATCGCCGGGACGATCGGGATCGCGAACCACACGAGCACGGCGATCACCCCGGTGCACAGGAGCCCGGCGATCCAGCTGATCGCCAGGTTGCGTCCCCCCACTTTCGCCATGACTCCACGCTACGACCGCTGATGCGCCGGTGAGCGGCGCAACGCCGACATCGCGATCAGCGGCTCACCATCACCGGCGACGATGCGTTCTCGGCGATGCGCACGGGCTTCCCGCTGCCGTCGGCCGGCACGGACCAGACGTCGTCGCCGACCGCATAAGCGACCGTCTCATCGTCGAGCCAGGCGGCCTGATCGTCGACGTTGCGGTCCTCGGCGAGCGGCTCCTCCTCCATGGTCGCCAGATCGAGGACGTACAGTCGCCACGGGTCGTCGACGCTGTCGTTCACGCGCTTCTTGAACACCAGTCGTGTCCCGTCGGGAGACAGCGAGGGGCACTCGAGGTTCTCCCGCACGGTGTGCGCCGTCCACTTCTCGTAGTCGCCCTGGACGAGGTAGGTCTTGCCGCCGGTCGAGACCGTGGCGTAGAAGGTGTTGTCGTCGTCGGTGAAGGTCACTCCCCAGTAGTTCGCGTCGACGCGATGTACGCGCTGCCCGTCGATGAAGAGCTGGAGCCCCTCGATCGAGTCGACGAGGAAGTCCTTCTCCCGGTCGTACATTCCTGTCCTGGTGGAGAAGTTCGTCCCGGCGTAGTTGTCGCCCGTCACGAACACCGTCCATGCGACCATCCGCCCCGATGGCGAAACCCGTGCGCGCGACGGCACCCCGCTGTAGGTGAAGGTCTGCTCCTCCGTGAGGTCGGCATCCCTCACCGACACGGTGGTCGTCGGCTTCAGGCTGCCCTCGATGCTGACGCACACGGCGGTGTCAGCGGCCGCGTAGAACCGGCTGCACTCCAGACCGGTGCCGCTCCTGTGCTGCCCGTCCTGCTGCACGACGTATCCGTCGGTGCCGCGCACGTAGAGCCCCGCATCGGTCGCCGGGGCGACGGCGGCCTCGGCGTGCGAGGGCGCGCCGTCGCGGTTCACGGCGAACAGCGAGTAGCCGACGCCCACGACCGCGAGGACCAGCGCTGCAGACCCCACGAGCGCGATCCGCTTCGTCATCGGGGTCACGCGACCTCCTCCGCAGTGGAGCGCTCGGGGCGGATCAGCACGGCCGCGGCGAGGAGCACGACCAGGAGCACGACGGATGCCGCGGCGAACGCCGCCGTCACGCCCCAGAACGTCCAGGCAGCGCCGAACAGGACAGCAGCGAACAGCCGACCGGTGGCCTGCCCGGTCTGCAGCAGCGCCATGCCGCCGGCGCGGCGGTCGCGCGGGATGCCGGGACCGGCCAGCGCCATCAGCACGCCGTCGGTCGCCGCATAGAAGACGCCGAGCAGCAGGAGCAGGAGCACCAGCAGCACGGGGCCGTCGATCGGAAGCAGAAGGGTCGAGTAGGCGCCGAGCAGGGCGAGGTTTCCCAGCAGGAACGGCAGCCGACGTCCGATCCGATCGGCGAGACGCCCCATCGGCACGGCGAGCGTCAGATAGACGAGCGCGCTGCCCAGCGGCAGCAGCGGGAAGAACACGGCGTCCAGCTGCATCCGGTCCTGCAGACCCAGGTAGAGGAAGCCGTCGCCGATCGTGGCCAGACCGAGGATGGTCGCCGCGATGAGGAGACGACGGAACGCCGGATCGCCGAGGATCTTCACCGTCTCCCGCAGCGTGGGGCGCGGCGCCCCGACGGGGACGGAGCCCCGGCCAGGGACGAAGGCGATGAGGACGAGGACCCCGAGCGTGGCGACGCAGAAGCTCACGATGAAGACGGCGTCGAAGGCGTCGGCCAGCATCCACAGCAGCCCGAAGGCGGCCAGGGGGCCCAGCAGTGCGCCGGCCGTGTCCATCGCCCTGTGCACGCCGAACGCGCGCCCCTGATGGGCGTCGTCCACCGAGAGCGAGATCAGGGCGTCACGCGGCGCCGTGCGGATGCCCTTGCCGATGCGGTCGACGGCGAGCGTCGCCGACAGCGCCGCGGTCGACGTCCCCGACAGCAGCAGGAACGGCTTGCAGATGGCGGACAGCGCATAGCCGATGCCCGCCACGAGCTTGTGCTGCGACCAGCGGTCGGCGATGTGACCTCCGAGAAGGCGGACGAAGGCGGTGACGCCGTTGTAGAGGCCGTCGAGGAAGCCGAAGGCGAGCGGGGTCATGCCCAGCCCGATGACGAGGTACAGCGGAAGGACCGCCGTGACCATCTCGGAGGAGAGGTCGGTGAGCAGGCTCACCGCCCCCAGTGCGATCGCGGTGCTGCCGACTCCGGCCGCACGGCGGCCCACCTGAGGGTGGACCGCCGTGCTTCCGTCGTCCTGCCGCGATTTGCTGCCGGCGAGGTACATGATCGTCAGTGGCAGGTGATCGTGTTGGTGTCGAGCACGGTGCCGCCGATGTCGACGAACGAGTGCGTGACCGACGTGTCGGTGAAGTCGAGCTTCGACACCCCGTACGCCGTGTTGATGCGCTTGGCGCTGTTCGCCTTGGTGTTGCCGAAGTCGCGCATCTCATGACCGCCCAGACCGCTGACGATCTGGACCGTACCCGACGAGGATGCCGCACCAGAGGCGTTCATGGCGTTGAAGCGCTCGTAGTCGTGGTCGTGCCCGCTGAGCACGAGCTCGACGTTCGCGTTCGCGAGCATCTTCCACACCGGCTGGCTTGCCGGCTCGTTGCCGTGATCGCCCGAGCTGAACGCCGGGTGGTGCATGTACGCCACGACGCACTGCTTGGTGTTCGACGCGAGATCAGCCGCGAGCCAGTTGAGCTGCGCCTGGTCGGTGAAGGTGTTCGAGTCCAGGGCGATGAAGTGCCAGTTCGAGTAGTCGTAGCTGTAGTACATCTTGCCCTGGGGCGTCGCACGGTTGCCGAAGTAGTCCCGGTAGGCCTTCGGGTCGAGGTTGTCGTAGTCGTCGTACGTCTCGTGGTTGCCGGGGATCGGCCAGGTGTTGCCCTTGACCGTGCCCCAGGACTTGGCGTAGACGGTCGAGAAATCGCTCGCCTTCGCGTCGTCGTACTGCATGTCGCCGAGGGTGATGTAGAACACCGGGTTGATCGCCTGCGCACGGTCGAACGTCTCGAAGTGCTTGCAGTCGGAGGGGAACTCCCCCGTCACCTTCTTGCCCCGGGTCGTGCAGCCCTGGCCCGCGATGTCGCCGGCGGCGACCACGGTGAAGCCCGTGCCGGGGTTGGGGGTGCTGCCTGCGGTGCCGTAGGCCTCGACCTCGAACAGCGAGTAGCCGTAGGCGGTGCCGCGTGCGGTGCCGTAGATGCGCAGGTACCGGCCGGTGCCGTTGAGTCCGGTGAACTCGTCGGTGGCGCCGTTGCCCGCGGCCTCGGTGGCGAGAGTGGTCCAGGTGGTGCCGTCGGCGGAGATCTCGACGCGGTACTTGGACGCGTATGCGGCCTCCCACTTCAGGACGACCTTGTTGACCTTCGCGCCGTCACCGAGGTCGATGCGGATCCACTGCGGATCCACGCCTTCGACGCTCGACCAGCGGCTGGTCGCGTTGCCGTCGACCGCCTTCGCCCCGTCGAACTCCGTGCTCTCGACCGAGGAGGTCGTTGCGGGCTTGTTCTTCGAGATGAGGGTGGCCGCCGGGTTCGCCGTGCTGGTCGGTGTCGGGGTCGGCGTCGGCGTGGATGTCTGCGTCGGCGTCGGGGTCGGCGTGGGCGTCGCCGTGGGGGTGCCGCCGCCGGTGAGGCTGTAGGCCTCGACCTCGAACAGGGAGTACCCGTAGGAGGTGCCGCGTGCGGTGCCGTAGATGCGGAGGTAGCGTCCCGTGCCGTTGAGGTTCGTGAACTCGTCGGTGCCGCCGTTGCCCGCGGCCTCCGTGGCCAGGGTCGTCCAGGTGGTGCCGTCGGCAGAGACCTCGACGCGGTACTTCGACGCGTACGCGGCCTCCCACTTCAGGACGACCTTGTCGACCTTGGAGCCTGCGCCCAGGTCGATGCGGATCCACTGCGGGTCCACGCCTTCGACGCTCGACCAGCGGCTCGTCGCGTTGCCGTCGACCGCCTTCGCGCCCTCGAAGCCCGAGCCCTCGGACGACGAGGTCGTCACCGGCTTGTTCTTCGAGATCAGCGTCGCGGTGCCGGGGTTCTGCGTCGGCGTCGACGTCGGAGTGCTCGTCGGCGTCGGCGTCGGCGTGGTGCCGTCGTCGTTGGGCCAGCGGGGCGTCGGGTCGGTCGGGATGCTGAAGGGATCGCCGTAGACGGACCAGCTCAGCGGGGTGTTGAGGTTGAGGTTGCCGGCGTTGAGCCAGACGCGCTGCGCGTTCTCGATGCGGCTGACGTCCTCGTGTGCGGCCTCCTTCTTCATCTCGACCACACGCGCGTCGAGGAAGGCGTTGAGGTACGTGGTCTCGTTGCCGCCGGATGCGGGGGTCGTCGCCTTCTTCTTCGCCTGGGTGCGGATGTCCTCCAGGCCGTCGAAGCCGTGCACGACCGCCGCGTCGTAGTACGCGAACTGCCCGAGCGGGCCGAGCTTGTCGGAGATCGCGAGGTTGACGGACGGGTCGAAGTACTGGACCTTGGTCTCGTCGCGCTGCGCCCGCTGGAACTCGGGCTTCTTGCCCTCCGCCTTCCAGGCGGTCTCGAACGCGGTGCCGAGTCCGGCGTGCGATTCGGTGCCGTCGACGTTGCGCAGAGCGGGGATGTACTTGGCGAGAGGGTTGTTCGGGTACTTCTTCGTGTAGTTCTCGACGAGCACGAGCATGTCGTGCGTGCCCGAGGTGAAGCCCACGATGCCGCCCGTGTAGCCGCGGCCGTCGTCGATGTCCTCGATGTAGTCGTAGTAGTCGTACCAGTTCAGGTGCGAGTTCTCGGCGGAGGTGATGATCTCCTGCGCGATCTCCCGCTTGACGGGGTCGCGGAGCGAGAGGGGGGTCGCTGCCTGCGCCGAGGTCGCCACGAGCCCGGTGAGGGGTATGACGATCGCGGCTGCCAGCAGCGCGAGCATTGGTCGACGTTGACGCATGGTTCCTCCGATGGGGGTCGGTTCAGAAAGTTAGGAAACATTCTTTACGAAGAGTTATACCCCAGTCGCCTGCCGTGCGCAATGGTCGGATGATTACTTCTTCTCGCGTTCATTGGTCGTCAAGGTCTGTACGATTCGGAGTACCCGACCACGAAACATCGAGGACTCCGTGCCCACTGCCCCGACCGGAACCAGCGTCGTCAGAGCGATCAACGCGCGCGCGGCGCTGCGGCTCCTGCTCGATCTCGGCCCGCTGAGCCGCCCCGAGATCGCCGCCCATCTCGCCGTGTCGAAGCCCACGGCATCCCACCTGCTCATGCAGCTGCGCGACAGCGGGTTGGTCAAGAGCGAGGGCAACCGCGACGGCGCCATCGGACGCGCCGCCGAGCTCTTCAGCGTCAACGAGAAGGCCGCCTACACCGCCGCCGTCGACGTGACGCCCGAGCGCATCGCGACCGTCGTGGTCGACCTCACCGGCAGGAAGGTCGGAGAGTTCGCGCTGCCGACCCCCGAGGGCGACGTCAGCGACCCGACGCTGCAGGTTCATGAGGCGCTCAGCGGCGCGTGCGCCCCGATCGGCGTGGATCCGTCCGACCTGCGCCGCGTCGTCATCGGCATCCAGGGAGCGATCGACCCGACCTCCGACCGCCTGCGCTTCGCGTCGCACCTCCCCGGATGGCAGCGCGCCGGCCTCACCGCCGCCCTGCAGAAGCGCATCGGCGCCCCCGTCGACATCGAGAACGACGTGAACCTCGTCACGATCGCCGAGCGCGCCCACGGCGTCGCGACGGAGAACGACAGCTTCGCGGTGCTCTGGGTCTCGGACGGCATCGGCATGGGTCTGATGTTCGGCGGACGCGTGCACCGCGGCCTCACGGGAGGCGCGGGCGAGATCTCCGACCTGCCGCTCCCCGGAGCGCCGGTCGGCAGCCTGACCAACGAGTTCGGCGCGAGCGGCATGCAGGCTCTCGCCGGCGCACCCGCGCTCGGCCGCGTGCTCGCGGAGCACGGCTTCGACGCGCCCACGCCGGTGGATGCGGTGGCGGATGCCGTCGCCGCAGACGGCGACGCGGCGTCAGCGGCCCTCGACGAGATCGCCAGCCGACTGGCCCTCGGCCTGTCTGCGGTGGTCGCGATCGTCGACCCCGACCTCATCGTGCTGGCGGGCGACTTCGCCCTCGCGGGCGGGGAGCGCCTGCGCAGCCTGGTGCAGCACCATCTGCACGCCGCCGTCGTCGCACGGCCTCCCGTGCTGCTCTCGGCGCTGGACGAGAACCCGGTTCTCGACGGCGCCCTGCGCCTGGCGCTCGAGCGGGTGCAGGACGAGGTGCTGAGCACCGTGAGCGGCGGCCAGTCGAAGCCTGCGGGCGACGACGACTGACCCGCCGCGTCAGCCCTTGGTCGCTCCGGCGGTCAGGCCGCCGACGATGTACCTCTGCAGGAACAGGAACAGGATCATCACCGGCACGGCCGCCATCACGGCGCCGGCGGAGAAGGCCGACCAGTCCGCGTAGCGGGGGTTCGCGACGAGCTTCGTGAGACCGACGACGAGCGTCTGCTTGTCGACGTCGACGAGCATGATGCTCGCGATCACGTACTCGTTCACCGTGCCGATGAACGACAGCAGGGCGACCACCGCGAGGATCGGCGCCACCAGCGGGAGGATCATCGTGAAGAAGATGCGCGCGTGCCCGGCGCCGTCGATGCGCGCGGCCTCGTCGAGCTCCATCGGCAGCGTGTTGAAGAACCCGTACATCAGGTAGGTGTTCACGCCGAGAGCGCCGCCGAGGTACACGAGGATCAGGCCGGTGTGCGTGTTCAGGCCGATCGCGGGGAACCAGTCCCCCAGCGTGGACATCAGCAGGAAGATCGCGACGACCGCGAGCAGCTGCGGGAACATCTGCACCACGACGATCGTGACGAGGCCGATGCGGCGCCCGGCGAATCGCATGCGCGAGAAGGCATATGCCGCCAGCGCGCCGATGAACACGGTCGATGCGCCCGTCACCACGGCGATGACAAGGGTGTTCAGGAACCACAGGCCGTAGGGGTTCTGCGGATCGCTGAGGATGCGCACGTAGCTGTCGATGCCGATCGCGGAGAACAGCTGGTTGGATCCGGTCAGCGTGCCCTTCGGGTTCAGCGATGCGGAGAACACGTAGAGCAGCGGGAACAGGGCGAAGGCGCTCACCACGATGGCGACGACGTGGCGCCATCCGGTGTCGGCGAACCACGCGCCGAGGCTGCGCTTGCGCGGAGCGAGGATGTCGGTGCTCATGTCAGTTCAGCTCCTCGAGTGCCTTGGTCTTGCGGAAGCTGATGATCGAGATCGTCGCCACCACGATGAAGATGAGGATGGTGAAGGCGGAGGCCAGACCGTAGTCGCGGTTCTGACCGGTGAAGGCCACCTTGTAGACCATCGAGATGAGGATGTCGGTGTGCCCGACCGGGATGCTCACGTCGTCGAAGCGGGGACCGCCCTTGGTGAGCATGTAGATCAGGTTGAAGTTGTTGAAGTTGAAAGCGAATGACGAGATCAGCAGCGGCGCCACCGTCACGAGCAGCAGTGGCAGCTTGATGCGCCGGAAGACCTGCCACGGGTTCGCGCCGTCCATCACCGCCGCCTCGTTCACGTCTTCGGGGATGCCCTGCAGGGCGCCCATGCAGACGAGGAACATGTAGGGGAAGCCGAGCCAGAGGTTGACGATCAGCACCGACACCTTGGCGAGGTTCGGGTCGGTGAGCCACGGGATCTCCGCGCCCCCGAAGATGACCTGGTTGATGAAGCCGAAACTCTCGTTCATCATGCCCGCCCAGACAAGAGCGGAGAGGAACGCGGGGAACGCGTACGGGAGGATCAGGATGATCCGGTAGCCGTTGCGGAACCGCATCCGGGTGTTGTTGAACACGAGCGCGAGAAGAAGACCGAGGAAGAACGTCGACGCCACGGAGACGAGGGCGAACACGAACGTCCAGATCGTGACGGAGATCAGCGGGCCGCGGATGGACTCGTCGGCGACGGCGCGCACGAAGTTGTCGAAGCCGACCGTCGTCTGCCATCCGGGGAGCAGCTCCTCGCCGCTGTCGGAGGTGAACGCGCCGGTGCCGACGTCGGAGTAGACCGTGCCGGTGTCGGTGTCGGTGATGGTGTCGGCATCCGCGTCGTACGCGAGCGTCGAGACGTACAGATACCCCTTCTGCCCGTCTGGTGCCCGGAGGCTCCCGTCGTTGGGGTCGTCGCTGAACGGCACCGAGAGCTTCTCCAGGACGCTCGAGAGCGTGAAGACCTTGGCGAGAGGGAGCGTGGTCCAGCCGTCGACCGAGACGGCCCTCTCGCCGTCGAACTCCGCGTCGACCTTCTGCAGCGGC
This sequence comes from Microbacterium sp. NPDC012755, assembly GCF_042901325.1. Classification (NCBI taxonomy): domain Bacteria; kingdom Bacillati; phylum Actinomycetota; class Actinomycetes; order Micrococcales; family Microbacteriaceae; genus Microbacterium; species Microbacterium sp. NPDC012755. The sequence goes on from NZ_JBIBCT010000001.1 coordinate 262,069, forward strand.
TGCTCGGCGGTGCCGAGGAGCGCATCGCCGGAGTCGGGGTCGGTGACCAGGAGGCCGTAGGTGCCGAACTGCTCGACGACGGTCACGGGGTAGGTGGGCGAGTCCTCGACGCGCTCCTGCGCGGAGGCGAGCAGCGAGGAGATCGCCTGGTCCTTGGTGCCGTTGTGACCGGTGCCGTAGTTCGTGAAGCCGATGTACCCGGTGTAGAGCAGCGTGAACACCTGGAAGATGATCAGGAAGATGATGCCGGGCGTGAGGTACTTCGCGGGGATCCGCTTGCGGGAGAAGTAGATCCAGTTGACGAGGACGGCGACCACGACCACGATGCCGAGGATCAGCCATTCCTGGTGCGTGAAGAGCACGTAGGCCGCGTAGAGCGCGATCGCGTCGACGATGGCCAGCAGCAGGATCTTCAGCAGCATCCAGCCGATCGGCGTGGACGCCGCTTCGGCGATCTTCGCGGCCTGACGCTGGCGCTTGGTCGGAGGAGCCGTGGGCTCGGCGGTGTCTGTCATCTCGTCCCCGTCGTGGAGCTGCCGGGGCGGACGGTGACGTCCGCCCCGGCAGGATGGTGCTGGGTGTGTCTTACTTGATGGCCGCGGTCACGTCGTCGACGAGCTTCTGCCACGTCGTCTTCGGGTCTGCGCCGTTGATGATGGCCGCCTCGGCGACGCCCCAGAACTGCCACACCGAGCCCATGGCCGGGATGGCCGGCATCGGGACGGCGTCGGCGCCGACGGCCTGGAAGCCGGCGATGATCGGGTCGGATGCCGCCTCGTCGGCCGCAGCGGTGAGCGCGGGCAGCACGTTGCCGGCCTTGAAGAGCTCGAGCTGGACGTCCTTGGTGCCGAGGTAGTTGACGAGGAAGTCGTTGGCCGCGACCTTGTTCTTGGACTCGGCGCTGACGAAGAAGCCCTTGACGCCGGCGAACGGCGACGCGGTCTCACCGGTGGGGCTGGGGACGGGGTCGATCGCGACGTTGATGCCGGCGTCGACAGCCGCGCCGACGTTCCACGGGCCGGTGAGCCAGAAGGCGGCGGTGCCGTCGAGGAACTGCTGCTTGGCGATCTCGCCGTCGATGTCGGTGTTCAGCGTGCCGGTGCCGTTCTTGCCCTTGGCCGCGAGCCAGTCGGCGAAGGCGAAGCCGCCCTCGCTGCCGAGCTGGAGGTCGGTCGGGTCGTAGCTGCCGGAGTCGTCGGTGCCGAAGACCGGGGCGCCGAACGCCGTCTGGAACGGGTAGAGGTGGTACGGGTTGCCCTCGGCGCCCTGCTCGACGACGAACGTGCCCTTGGAGAGCATGTCGTCGAAGCTCGTCGGAGCCGTGGGGACGAGGTCGGCGTTGCGCAGCACGGCGATGTTCTCGACCGCGTACGGGAGCATGTAGACGGTGCCGTCGTAGGTCGCGGCCTGGAGGGCGACGGGCAGGTAGTCGGATGCCGAGTCGCCGAGCTCCAGCGGGGCGATGACGCCGTTGGTGGAGAGCTCGCCCAGCCAGTCGTGCGCGCCCATGACGACGTCGGGGCCCTTGCCCGTCGGCACCTGCTGGATGAAGTCGTCCTTCATGTCGTCGACGGACTTGCCGACGAGCTTGACCTTGACGCCGGTCTTCTCCTCGTAGGAGTCGGCTGCGCCCTGCAGCGCGTCGACGCGCTCGGAGTCGACCCACACCGTCAGGGTGCTGCCGGCCTCTTCGCCCTTGGACGAGTCGCCGCTGGTACCGGTCGAGCAACCGGCGAGCGTCAGGGTCGAAACGATGGCGATCGCGCCGACGGCAGCGATGCTCCTCTTGTTCACCTTCATTGGTGTGAGCCTCTCTCAGTGCTGTGGCCTGCGGTACTGCAAGCGCTTACAGTATGCACCGGGATCGTCGTGATCCGCAATGAAAAAGTGCGTCGATACCAACCTGTGACCGTGTCGTTGCGCGCTGATCAAGATGAAAGCGCTTCCAACTCCCCTGGAAATGAGGGTGTCGGTAGACTTCTCCCTATGGCTGACAGTTCCTTTGACATCGTCTCGAAAGTGGATCACCAGGAGGCGCAGAACGCGCTCAACCAGGCTCACAAGGAGATCGAGCAGCGCTACGACTTCAAGGGCACCGGAGCATCGATCGCGTGGAGCGGCGAGCAGGTGCTGATCATCGCGAACACCGAAGAGCGCGCCAAGGCCGTGCTCGACGTGTTCCAGTCGAAGCTCATCAAGCGCGGCATCTCGCTGAAGAGCCTGGAGTCCGGCGAGCCCTTCGCCAGCGGCAAGGAGTTCCGCATCGTCTCCTCCCTCAAGGACGGCATCTCCTCGGAGAACGCGAAGAAGATCAACAAGATCATCCGCGACGAGGGCCCCAAGGGCGTCAAGAGCCAGATCCAGGGCGACGAGCTGCGCGTGCAGTCCAAGAGCCGCGACGACCTCCAGTCGGTGATCGCGCTCCTCAAGGGCGCCGACCTCGACCTCGACCTGCAGTTCATCAACTACCGCTAGACGTCCGTCGGCTGGACGGTGCGAGTGCTGATCTCCACGCCGTCCAGCCAACGGCGCGATCGTCCTGCGGCATCCAACACGATCCCCGTCGATTCGCCGGCCGCTTCGATCCAGCTCAGATCGTCGTACCCCGCGACCGCGGCGGCCGTGGCCCAGACATCCGCATCGGCGAGTCCGCGCATCACCACCGTCGCCGATGCCGCACCCCGTGCCGGTTCGCCTGTCCGCGGGGCGATGAGATGCGCGCCGCGCTCACTCGTCCCAGAGGTCGCGACGCCGCCGTCCCGCACCGGAACCGTCGCGACGACGCTCGTCCGGTCGGCGGGATCGACGATCGCCACGTTCCAGGTCCAGTCCGTCGCGGGATCTGTGAAGAGCTGCATGTCGCCGCCTGCGTTGATGCCGATCGCGACGGCATCGACGCCATCCAGAAGGGGCGCCAGGTACGTTCTGGCCGCCCGCTCGACCGACCAGCCCTTCACATAGCCCGTGGGGTCGAAGCCTCCGCCGAACGCGGCGCTGAACAGCCCGGCGGTATCGGCTTCTGCACGCGCGCAGGCGGCATGGACGACCGCGACGTCGGCATCCGCATCCTCGATCGACAGCTCGCCCCGCGCGATCCGGGAGATGTCGGAATCGGGTCGGTAGGGGGAGAACACGCGGTCGACCCGCCTCAGCTCCTCGAAGCAGGCAGCCGCAGCGCGCTCGAACGACGGATGACGTCCGATGAGGTGCACGCTCATCGCCGTTCCCATGATCTGGGCGACCTCGACGCGCGTGCTCATGCCTTCGCCTGATCGATCGCGCTCTGCAACGAGGTCAGGTACCCGTCGCTGGTGAACGTCGCGCCCGACACCATGTCGATGTTCGCCGACTGCGCTGCCGTGGTCTCCGAGACGAGCTGCGGAACCGCCCTCGCATTGATCTGCCGGTCCTTCGGGTTCCCGTCCGGGTACGCAGGGACCTGCACGTCGCTGATGCGTCCGTCCGTCACGGTGATCTGCACCTGCACCGCACCGTAGCGCGTCTGGGCTGCCGCGCCGGTGTAGCTCCCGTCGGTCAGACCGGTCGCCGAAGCGGCCGCGCCCGCCGTGGTGTCGGACGCGCCCGTGGTTCCGGCGCTCGAGCCGGCAGCTCCCCCGGTCGTGGTCCCCGTGCCGGAGTCCGACGTCGAGGTGCCGGCGTCGCTCGAGGCCGTCGTCTGGTCGACATGGGATGTGCGGTAGCTGAAGAGCAGCACGATCGCACTGATCGTGGCGAGTGCTGCGTACACGATTCTCTTCATGACAGGACCTCTCAGACGGCGAAGGACTCGGTCTGGATACGCGCCGACGGCACCCCGGCGGCGCGGAGATCTGCGACGACGGCGTCCATCCAGGCCTGCGGCCCGCAGACGTAGGCATCGCGTTCGGCGATATCGGGCAGGAGGTGCACGAGTGCATCGGCGCCACGCCAGGCGGCGTGTGAACCGGGCAGCCATCCTTTCGCGCCGCGGGGGCCGCTCAGGGGGATGTGCAGGATGCCGCGCTCCGCCACCAGACGCGATACCGCCGCCGCGAGGATCGGCGCCCCTCGCCCCGAGTCGCGCGTGATCAGTACCGCGTCGCCGGGAGCGTACGGCTCTCCCTCGAGGAGGGAGACGAGGGGCGCGACACCCGCTCCGGCGCCGATGAGCACCAGTCTGCGGCCGGTGCGGACGTCGCCGGTGAAGTGCCCGAAGGGCCCCTCCACCAGCACCCGCGAGCCGGGGCGCACCCGTGCGAGCCGGGCGGTGCCGTCGCCGACGATGCTCGCGGTGAGGGCGAGCTCCCCCTCGCGGGGAGCGGCGGAGAGCGAGAAGGGGTGTCCTCGCGTCCAGCCCGGGCCGTCGAGGAACCTCCAGATGAAGAACTGACCGGACTGCGCCCTGATGCCGCGCGAGTGCCGACCGCGGACGCGGACCGTCACTCCGCCTGATCCGTCGGGCTCGACCGCGGCGACGCGCAGGTCGGCGCGCAGCGACCGGACGACGGGAAGGACCACCCGGTAGGCGATCACCGCTGCGGCAGCCGCCGCCCAGAGCAGCCACCAGTACACCGTGGCAGCCGGCGATGCGGTGAAGTCCGCTCCCGCCCACAGCTGATGCGGCACGGCGAGGCCGACGCCGATGTAGGCGTAGAGGTGCAGCAGATGCCACGATTCGTACTTCAGTCGACGTCGCGCACGACGAATGGACGTGATCGCGACCATCACGATGAGCAGCGACGCGGCCGTCGCGAGCAGCATCCCCGGGTAGTCCCACACGAACTGCCACAGTTGCGTCCACGGCCCCACTCCCGCGGCGATCGCGTAGCCGAACACGAGCAGGACGATGTGCGCGCACATCAGCCAGAGCGACCAGAAGCCGACCAGCCGATGCATGCGGGTGAGGGCCACCCTGCCGAAGCCGCGCTCGAACAGCGGCACCCTCGCCATGAGCAGCACCTGGTACAGGAGGAGATTCGCGGCGACGAGCCCGGTCAGTCGGCCGAGCGACTGCAACGCCTCGGCCGTGCCCGTGACGACGGCATCCACTCCCCCTCCGGCGACCCAGAGCGCCACCACGTACAGGCTCGTGCCCCACACCGCGCATACGGCGCCGAGGTTCCAGAGCGCAAGGATGCGACGGCGTCTCGCCGACGGACCGGGATGCCGCGACGGAGCCGCTTCCACAGCCGTCAGGGCGACGCTCGTCGTCATCGTGTCCTCCTCGTTCTCGCCCGGCCTCAGGAGCCGGAGCCGTCTGTTCCGTCGGAGTCGTCGTCGGCGGAGCCGTCCGGCGTGCTGCCGTCAGCGCCGCCGCGGTCATGCATATCTCCTCCACGGGGCCCGCCCTGCTGATCGCCGGGGGCGCCGCGACGATCGCCGTCGGGCCCGCCCTGCATCGGACCGAATCCGCCGGAGGAATGGGAGTGGGCCGCACCAGCGACCGCCCAGCCGGCGCCGAAGCCGAGACCGAGCAGGAGGACGCCGGAGAGCACGGCGACGAGGACCAGCAGCCCGTTGCGTCTCGCGGGTACGACGGGGGCCGAGGAGCGTGGCGCGACGGGCTCAGCGGGCAGACTCTGCGGCTGCGCCGCCTGCTCAGCGCGCTCCGGCGGAAGGGACTGTTCGAGAGAGGCTGCGCCACCGTCGACGTCCGGCGTCGCGGGGGCCGTGTCATCTGTGTTGTTGGACATGTCGCCACTGTCTCGGACCGCTTCCAAGACAGAACCAAGAATCCGCCGGTCCGGCGGATTCACAGGCAGCTGATCAGGAACCCACAGGCCGCCCGCCGCGTCCGCCTCTGGCGCCGGCGACGGGGAACGAGAGCAGGAACGTCGTTCCCCCAGACGAGGTCTCCTCGACCGAGACCGAGCCGCCGAAGCGGTTCGCGATGTCGCGGACGAGCGCGAGCCCGAGACCGAAGCCGCGTCGTCCGTCGTCGACTCCGCCGGCCCCTCCGCGCGCGAACCGCTCGAACACCCGCTCGGGCTCGATGCCCGTGATGCCGACGCCGCGATCCCGCACGCGGATGTCCACACGTCGCCCTGAGCCGACCGCCGACACGGTCACCTCCGAACCGCGCGGGGCGAATCGCACCGCGTTGTCGAGGAGTGCGATGAACGCACGCTGCAGCGCGACATGCTCGACCGCGACGACGAGACCGTCCGGCACCCGCACATCGAAGACCACTCCTCGCTCCCCCGCACGGGGCGCGAGCACGGAGGCCGCCTCCCGTGCCGTGTCGGCGACGACGGCCTCGGCCCCCGCATCCGAGGGAGTCACGCCCGCCGACTCCGCCGTCAGCAGCAGATCGGTCAGGACGCCGTCCATGACGGCGGCGTCGCGGCGCAGGTCGGAGAGCACTCCGCTCAGATCGCCGCCCCGCTCGGCCCGGTGCTCGGCGAGCTGGATGCGGCTGGTGAGCGTCGTGAGCGGAGTGCGCAGCTCATGGCTGGCGTCTGCGACGAAGGAGCGCTGCACCTCGAGCGCCGCCGCGAGCGGCTCTGCGGCCCGGCGAGCGAGGAACCACGAGATGACCCCGAGTGCGACGACGCCCAGGATGCCGATCACCACCGTGATCGGCACCGCGTCATCGAGGTCGATCACCCGATCCGGCCGGCCCCCTCCTCCCGGCGGGCCTCCCTCCGGGCCGTGTTCCGGGCGCGAGGTCGCGAACAGTGCGGCGATCGTCACCACGCTGAGCAGCGTGACGACCACGGCGGATGCCGCCGCCACCCACACTCCGGCTCGGAGCGCCGCACGCTGCACCCTGCGGCGGTCGGCACGGATCGCGGCATCCGTCCGCTCGCTCATCGGGGAGTCCCCGTCCGGTAGCCGCGAGCGCGCACGGTGTCGATGATCTCGGGGGTCGACTTGCGGCGGACGTAGTGGACGTACGCGTCGACCGTCGCCGCCGCACCACCGGGGAACACGCTGTCGAGGATCTCCTCCCTGGAGAACACGTGCTCGGGGCTCGAGGTGAGCAGCTCGAGGAGCTCGGTCTCTGCCGAAGTCAGCGGGATCCTCTCGCCCGCGGGCGAGTACAGGGCCTGGGCGACCGGGGTGAAGAGCCAGTCGCCGATCTCCCTGCGGTCGCCGACGCCCCTGCCGCGGATCAGCGCACGCAGTCGCGCGCGCAGCTCGGCGAAGTCGAACGGCTTCACGAGGTAGTCGTCGGCTCCGGCATCGAGGCCGGAGACGCGATCGTCGACCGCTCCGAGCGCGGTAAGCATGAGCACAGGGGTCGCCAGCCGCGCGGTCCGGATGGCGCGGATCAGCTCGATGCCGCTCATACCGGGGAGCCGTCGATCGACGACGATCACGTCGTAACGACGGGCGAGAACCATCCGGAGCCCGGCCTCGCCGTCTGCCGCATGATCGACGACGAAGTCGTCGGAGAGCACCTCGACGGCGATCTCGGCGATGTCGGGCTCGTCTTCGACGTAGAGCAGCCGCGCCCGCCCCACGGGCTGACCGTCACGTGAGTTCGACACGCTCCCAGTATGCTCCGCTGCGCCTATGGAGGGATCCCAGCGATCGCATACTGATATACGGGTTTAGTTGCTCAAGACTGGAAGCTGTCGCATCCGGAAGCGACGAACGATGTTCGCGTGCACGACGCGCTGCCGATCTCGGATTCGCGTTCTCGGGATCGCGGATCCTGCCCTGTGGGGACCGGGCACCCGACAGCTCCGTGCATGCCCATCGCCTGTGGTCGGCGGGCGTCCCTAACGCCCGTCGACCACAGAAATGATTTTTACGAAATATCAGGGGAAAACCCGCGCGCAGACGTAATCCGAGCGCCTGCGCGTGGAGTGTTGGCATCCGGCCGCAGTTCGTGATGTAGTTGCCCTCCGGGCACATCATGGGGGCGTCCGGGATCTGGACATGCAACTGGGGGCAATCCATGAACGGAAAGCGTTCGAACAGCACCATCGGCGAGAGCAAGCAGCTGCTCGCTGAAGAGGTGTTCCAATACATCGCGACGCAGATCGTCAACGGCGATCTGGCACCGGGGCACCGCATCCGCGACGTGGAGGTCGCCGACGAGCTCCACGTGTCGCGCACACCCGTACGTGAAGCGCTACAGCGCCTCGAGCGCCTGGGCCTCGTGACGATGTACCCGAGCAGGTACACGGAGGTCACCGCGGTCACACCCGAGGTCGTGGCGCAGACCCTCGAGTTCGCCGGGTACCAGGCGGGCGTCGCGGCGCGCATGGGCGTCGCCCGCATGACCGACGCGGAGCGCGCGCACGTGGCCGGCCTCATCGAGAAGATGTACGAAGCGAAGGAGCCGCGCAGCATCTCCGAGTCGCGGTGGGCGGTGTTCTCCTACCTCAGCGATCGCAGCGCCAACGCTCAGCACCGCGCGCTGATCCAGGACACGGGCATGGCGCTGTTCCGCAATCTTCGTGACTGGCAGATCCCCCAGGAGGACGAGGAGCGGATGCAGCAGGTCTACCGCGACTTCCGCGACGCCGTGCTGAGCGCCGACGGCGACAGAGCCGAGCAGCTCACCCGCGCGATGCACTACGTCTGAGCCGCTGCCCACCCGCTGACCCAGCGGCCGAGACGCCGGTACGCGTCCTCGCGCGCTTCGTGACGCGAGAGGAAGACGTCGTGCAGGGCGCCGTCGATGCGCTCGACGGTGACCGACGGTCCGAGCTTCAGCGCCGCGCGGGCGATGTCGTCGACGACGAGCACCGTATCGGCCCGCGTGAGGTCGTCCGACCACCTGGTCGGAGTCGCGGACCGCGCCGAGAGCAGCACGCAGACCGGCTCCGCGATCGTCAGGCCGGCGGCCACGGTCGTGTGCCCCCGGAGGATCGCGTGGAACCACCCCGCGTGCACCGCCATGGTCTGCACGGGGCGCCAGTCGAGGTTCACTTCGACCGGGTCGTCGGGATCGGCGACCTCCTGCTGCGCGCGGGTGTAGAAGCCGAGGTCGACCTGGGGAGCCACCTCGCGGGGAGCCCACCGCGCCTGCAACTCCGCCACGGGGGCGATCAGAGGGCGCACGGAGGCCACCTGGAACTCCAGCCAGGGACTGTTCAGGATGACGGCATCCGCACTCCCCTGGTGACGTGAGGCCCACAGGCTCAGCGTCAGCCCGCCCGTCGAGTGCCCGAACAGCACCAGACGACGTGCGGATGCCGCCCCATCCGCCCCGCGACCCATCGCGTCGAGGGCGGCGGCGATGTCCTCGTCGTAGGTCGCGAGATCGGTGATGTATCCGGGCGTCTGTCCGGGTCGCAGACTGCGGCCGTACTTGCGCAGGTCGAGCGCGTAGAACCGCGCACCCCGCGCCGTCCAGAACCGCGCGAGGCGCTTCTGGAAGAAGTAGTCCGACCACCCGTGCACGTAGAGCACGTCCACGTCCTCCAGCGGACGGCGGCGTCCGAGCATCCGCTCCCACCACCCCGCCTCGATCGGCAGCGCTCTCACCAGGGTCGCGACGACCGGCCCCTCGTCGTCGTCGCCGAGTTCGAGCGTCAGCTGCGCGAACTCCTCTCCGAGGACGTCGGGAATCCAGTCAGCCATGCCGCCAGGCTAGCTGACGAGGTTCACTCGCCCCGGGAGACCCGCACCATCTCGTCGCGCGGCACGACCTTGACACGGGCGCGCTCCTGCGGGGCGCCCAGGGCGATCTCGTGCTCGTCGAGGCGGTGCCAGCCCTCGAGGTCCGTCCACTTCACGCCGCGCTCGGAGAGCAGCGCCGTGATCGCTTCCTCGGACGGGTCCTCCGGCTGCCACCATGAGCCCTGGTCGTTGATGATGTGGCGCACGGTCTCCATGGCGTCGGACTTCGTGTGGCCGATGAGGCCGACGGGTCCGCGCTTGATCCAGCCGGTGGCGTAGATGCCCGGCACGCGCTGGTTGGAGTCCTTCGCGAGCACCTGGCCCTCGCGGTTCGGGATCACGCCGTGCTTCTTGTCGAACGGCACGCCGGGCAGCGGCGAGCCGAAGTAGCCGATCGCACGGTACAGCGCCTGCATCGGGACCTCGCGGAGCTCTCCGGTGCCGACCGCGCCGCCCTGACCGTCGGGCTCGGTGCGCTCGTAGACGAGAGCGGCGACGCGGCCGTTCTCGTCGGTGCGGACCTCGACGGGGCGGGCCCAGAAGTGCAGGTGCAGGCGGCGGGATGCCGTGCCGCCGGCGTTGTTGACCGAGTCGCGCTTGCGCCACGACTGCAGCACGCGGTCGATGACCATGACCTGCTTGTTGCTGGCGATCGCGTCCTTCGACGCCTCGTCGTAGTCGAAGTCCTCGTCGTAGACGACCATGTCGACGTCGCGCAGCTCGCCGAGCTCGCGGAGCTCCAGCGGCGTGAACTTCACCTGAGCGGGACCGCGGCGACCGAACACGTGCACGTCGGTGATCTCACTGGCCTTGAGGCCCTCGTAGACGTTCTCCGGGACCTCGGTGACGAGCAGGTCCTCCGCGTGCTTGGCGAGCATGCGGGCGACGTCGAGCGCGACGTTGCCGTTGCCGAGGACGCCGACGGATGCCGCGTCCAGCGGCCACTCGCGCGGCACGTCGGGGTGTCCGTCGAACCAGCTCACGTAGTCCGCGGCGCCGTACGACGCCACCGCGTCGCTGCCGGGGATGTCGAGCGAGGTGTCGCGGATCGCACCCGTGGCGAAGATCACGGCGTTGTAGTGCTTCTTGAGATCCTCGAGGGTGATGTCCTCGCCGAATCGGACATTGCCGAACAGCCGGATGTCGCCGCGGTCGAGCACATCGCGCAGCGCCGTGATGATGCCCTTGATGCGGGGATGATCCGGGGCGACGCCGTAGCGGACCAGGCCGTACGGCGCGGGGAGCTGCTCGAACAGGTCGATCGAGACGTCGAACTTGCGCTCCGCCTTCAGCAGGATGTCGGCGGCGTAGATGCCCGCGGGGCCGGCACCGACGATGGCGAGTCTGAGCTTGGTCATGGGGGTCCTTTCGTCACGCCCGGCGATCCGGGTGCGGCCGCGCGGAGCGGCGAGGGTCAGCTGGAGCGTTCGGCCAGCGACTCGGCGAAGCGCGTGAGCGCGTCGCGGACCGTGCCCTTCGGCAGCGGCGCGAGCGCGTCGATGGCGTCCTGCGTCCAGGAGAGTGCGAGCTCGAGGGTCTTCTGCGTCGACGCGTGATCGCGCAGCTCGGCCAGAGGTCCGTCGAGGATCGAGGGGTCTGCGCCGTCGGCGATGAGGGCGACCCCCTCGTCGATCCGGGCGGCGAGGTCGGCGGATGCCGCGTCGGGCTCGGCCTTCAGCAGCAGGTACGGCATGGTGGGGACGCCCGCGCGGAGGTCGGTCCCCGGCACCTTGCCGGTGTCTTCGGGCTTGGCCGAGAGATCGATTACATCGTCGAGGAGCTGGAACGCCACGCCGATCTTCTCGCCGTACACGCGCATCGGCTCCTCGTACTCCGCGGAGGCGTTCGAGAAGATGACGCCGGCCTGCGTCGCGGCGGCGATGAGGGATCCGGTCTTGTCGGCGAGCACCTGGATGTAGAACTCGATGGGGTCGTCGCCGGGCTGGGCACCGATCGTCTCGTGCATCTGGCCGAGCACGAGCCTCTCGAAGGTGTCGGCCTGCAGACGGATCGCGCGGTCGCCGTGGCGGGCCATGAGCTGGCTGGCGCGCGAGAACAGGATGTCGCCGGTGAGGATGGCGATGTTGTTGCCCCACACGGTCTGCGCCGCGGGCACTCCACGGCGCCGGTCGGCGCCGTCCATGACGTCGTCGTGATACAGCGAGCCGAGGTGGGTGATCTCCAGCGCCTTGGCGATGTCGATCACGGCCTCCGTGCTGCCGTCGCCGAGCTGGGCGGCGAGGAGGGTGAGCACGGGGCGGATGCGCTTGCCCCCGGCCTCGTACAGGTAGCGGCTGGTCGCGTCGGCGAGCGGGTCGGCGACGCGCACGTCCTCGGCCAGTCCGGTCTCGACGAGCTCGAGTCCGTCTTCGATGGCGCGCGCGACACGGCGAGCGGCGGGTCCGATGAAGACGCGGTCGCTGAAGCCGAGACGGCTCGCCAGTCGCGAACCCGGGGCGATGGGGCTCGAAGTCACGAACCCAGCCTACCTGCGCGGCGCGACCCCTCGATCATTCGGGCTTGCGGGCACGGTGCAGGGCCACGATGCCGAAGGACAGATTGCGGTACGCGACATCCGTCCAGCCCGCCTCGCGGATCCAGGCGGAGAGCCTGCGCTGGTCTGGCCACTCGCGGATGGACTCGTTCAGGTAGTCGTAGGCGTCGCCGTTGGTGCCGGCGACGCGCGCCACCCGCGGGAGCACCTGCGCGTTGTAGAAGCGGTACGCACCCCGGAACAGCTTCCGTGGCGGGGTGGAGAACTCGTTGATCACGAGCCTCCCGCCGGGTTTCGTCACGCGGAACAGTTCGCGCAGCGCCTTCTTCGGGTCGTTCACGTTGCGCAGCGAGTACGACATCGTGACGGCGTCGAACTCGGCATCCGCGAAGGGCAGGTCGGTGGCGTCCGCCTCGACGAACGACAGGTTGCGCATGCCGCCGTGCCGACGCTTGCCCTCGGCCAGCATGCCGGGAGAGAAGTCGGCGGCGACGACCTCGGCGCCGCTCCGAGCGAGAGAGGCCGACGACGAGGCGGTGCCCGCGCCGAGGTCGAGGATGCGCTCCCCCGGCTTCGGGGCGACGGCGCGTGTCGTCGCGGCGCGCCACAGCGCGTCGTTGCCGACCGTCATGGCCGTGTTCGTGCGGTCGTATCCCGCCGCGACCTGGTCGAACATGCCGCTGACGCGGGCGGGGTCCTTGCCGAGATCTGCGCGGTTGGGCTCGTTCGGGGTCACGGGTTCAGTCTAGGCGCGCCCGGCTGAGCGCCCGCCCTGCCCACCAGGCCCGAGGTCGAGCGCGGCGAGGCGGTCGAGCCAGGCATCCGCCGTGGCGTCGTCGAAGGGCGGATGCTGCGCCCGCACCCCCTCCTCGAGATCGAGCGCGAGCGCCTCGAGGTGGGCCATGACCGCGGGCGGATAGCCGTACTCGGCGCTGTGCTCGGCCCACTCGTCACGATCGTCGACCCAGGTGCCGCGCTCCCCCGTCACCCGCACGACATCGAGGTCCATGTCGATCCCGGTCACGAGAAGCGGGTCGTCGGACCAGTGCACGTCCCAGCCCAGATCGATGTAGATCCGCATGCCCTTGGGGTGGTCGCGGTTCACCGTGAGCGCGAAGTCCTCTCGACCGGCGGGGACGAGAGTGACATTGAGCCCGTCCGCCGCGAACTCGCGACCCGGACGAGCACTCCGCCAGCCGACCGGCTGTCCGATCCAGTCGCCCCATCGGTCGGAGCCGAGGTACACGCACTCGTGCCGCCAGTGCGGGGAGCCGTCCCACTTGCGCCACTGCATGATCATCTCGGTGCCGGGTGCGGGGCGTGCATCGCTCATGCCCTCAGCGTATGCGCCCCCACCCCCACGCCCGCCGCTGCGCCCCCCGCCGTGCTCTCGTGCCCGTGGAGTTGGGCGAAGACACCTGGAGGACGAAGCGGACAGACGCGGAGACGTGGCGCGGGCGGGGAGACCGCCCGGACCGACGAACTAGGCTGGAGGGGTGAGCACGAGGCTGGTCGTGGAGACCCGCGAGATCGACCCGGTCGAAGACCCTTTGGCGTACGCCGACCCCGCGGACCCGCTCGCGTGGCTGCGCCGCGGCGACGGGATCGTCGCCGTCGGATCCGGTGTCGTGGAGAGCATCCGCATCCCGGCCGGCCGTGGCCCGCTCCGGTCGGCGATCGCCGCTCGACTCTGGCGCGATCTGGTGCAGGATGCCGAGATCGACGATCCCCTCGGCCTCCCCGGTACCGGACTGGTCGCCTTCGGCGCCCTCTCCTTCGATGAGGACTCCGCCGTCGACAGCATCCTCGTCGTGCCCTCCGCCGTCATCGGCCGTCACCGCGGCCGCACCTGGCTGACCCGCATCCGCAGCTCGTCCGACCCGGCGACGTCCGCGGACCCCGAGCCCCGGGAGTACGGGCCGCACTGGGCGGGAACGGTCGGACCGGGCGCGCAGAGCCCCCAGGGATACCAGGACTCCGTGCGGCAGGCGCTCGGCCGCATCGCCGACGGCGAGCTGAGCAAGGTCGTGCTGGCGCGCGACCTCACCGGCAGCATCCCCGCCGGATCCGACCTGCGCCGCCTCGTGCGTGCACTGTCGAGTGGATACCCCGACACCTGGGCGTTCGCCGTCGACGGGCTGATCGGTGCGAGCCCGGAAACCCTCGTGACCGTGCGGAGCCGCACGGTGACCGCACGGGTTCTGGCAGGCACCATCGGGCGCGGCGCCGATGCGGATGCCGACACCGCTGCCGCCGCATCGCTGGCGTCCAGCACCAAGGACCTCGACGAGCACGAGTACGCCGTGCAGAGCGTGCTCGCGTCTCTCCGACCACACACCAGGGCGCTGGCGGCGAGCGAACAGCCGTTCCTGCTGAAGCTCCCCAATCTGTTCCACCTCGCGACCGACGTCGAGGGGGAGTTGGCAGACGGCGAGTCCGCGCTCGACCTCATCGGCGCGCTGCATCCGACCGCCGCCGTCGCCGGAACGCCGACCCCCGACGCCATCGCCGCGATCCGCGAGCTCGAACCCTTCGACCGCGGCCGCTACGCCGGACCGGTCGGCTGGGTGGATGCCGCAGGCAACGGCGAGTGGGCGATCGCGCTGCGCTGCGCCCAGTTCGAGACCGGCCCCGACGACATCGCCGTCACGGCGTACGCGGGTGCGGGCATCGTCGCCGGTTCCGACCCGGAGTCCGAGCTGCTGGAGACCAGGGTGAAGTTCCGCCCTCTGGTCGACGCCCTCGCCTGAGCGCGTTCACAACTCCTCACAGAACGCGGGGAAACCGCCCGACCGGACCGGATCCGGCCCTCTGAGGAGGATTCTTGAGGAGTTGTGCACCGCGTGCGCGCCGGCCGCTCCAGGCGGGCCGGGATCAGCTCGCGGCGAGCCGCTTCTTCTCCGCCTCGACGTCGAACTCGGCGGCCGGCCACTGCGGATCGATGTCCTCCAGCGCCGCGAGCAGCAGCTCCTGCACCGCCAACCGGGCGTACCACTTGGCGTTCGCCGGAACCACGTGCCACGGGGCGACCTCGGTCGACGTGCGCTCGAACACGGTCTGATACGCGGCCATGTAGTCGTCCCACCGAAGCCGCTCGTCGACGTCGCCCGGGTTGTACTTCCAGTGCTTGTCCGGGCGCTCCAGCCGCTCCATGAGCCGCGCCTTCTGCTCGTCGCGCGAGATGTGCAGCATGACCTTGACGATGCGGATGCCGGAGGCCGCGGCCTCCGCCTCGAAGTCGTTGATCGCCCCGTACCTGCGCTCGATCTCGTCCGGCTCCGCCAGCGCGCGCACGCGTCCGATCAGCACGTCCTCGTAGTGCGAGCGGTCGAACACCCCGATGAAGCCGGGTTCGGGCAGGCGCTTCTCGATACGCCACAGGAAGTCGTGCTCCCGCTCCTCCGCGGTCGGCGCCTTGAACGCGGCCAGCGAGACGCCCTGCGGGTCGACCCCGCCGACGACGTGCCGCACGATGCCGCCCTTGCCCGCGGAGTCCATCGCCTGCAGCACCAGCAGCACGGCATCCTTCGCGACCCCCGCACGGCTCTCCGCGAACAGCCGTTCCTGCAGGTGGTTGAGGTCGTCGAGTCCGGATACCAGGGCGTGCGCCCCCTCGGTCTTGCCACCGGAGAATCCGGGCTTGCCGTCGGGGTCGACGTCAGAGAGGCGGAACCCCTCGCCGACCTGCAGCTCGCGTGTCCAGGCGTGTGCGTTCATGCACACATCATGCCAGTCAGCGCGGCAGCGGCACCTCGATGAGCTGACGCCCTCCCGACGGGGCGGTGAGCACCTGGTCGAGCGCGGAGCGCGTCGTGACGCGGTGGTGTTCCCAGCCGTACGCGAGGGCGAGCTGCTCGAGCTGCACGGCGTGCGGCGTGTAGAAGGCGCGGTCGAGGTCGGCGGCGGGTGCGGATGCCGCGACCTCCAGTCCGTCGAAGATCGTGCCGCCGCCGTCGTTGCCGACGATGACCTGCAGCCGGGGCGCGGTCTCGTCCGGTGGCAGCAGCAGCGCCCCCACGTCGTGCAGGAAGGCCAGGTCGCCGAGCAGCACGCGGGTCACACCGTGCGCGCCCTCGGCCTGGCTGGCCACGGCGATGCCCGTGGCGGTGGCGATCGTTCCGTCGATGCCCGCGAGCCCGCGGTTGGCGTGCACGGGCACCTTCTTGCCGCCCAGCACGGCGTCGGCGACGCGCACGAGCCGTGACGACCCGAACACGAGCCGGTCGTGCGGCCAGGTCGCGCGCCACACGGCGTCGGCGAGCAGCTCGCGATCGAGCGGGCGACGCACGGCGGCGAGCTCGGCCCGCACCGCGTCCCTCCGCGCCGCGACGTCGGTCGAGGCGAGTCCGTCGGCATCGGGGGCCCGCTCGCTGAGGTCGATTGCGAGGGAGGCGGATGCCGTGAGCCACGCGCCGAGCCAGTCGCGATCCGGCTCCCCCGGGGCGACGACGACGGATGCCGCGGGGCGCGTGCGTCCGTTGAGGTCCAGATCCTCTCCCCCGTGCCGCACGGCGACGACGTCGACGTCGGTGCGGGAGAGCAGGCGCGACACCTCTCGGCTGAGCGTGGGGTGGCCGAGCACCACGGCGCGCTCGATGCGCCCGCCGAGCTCCGGCTCGCCGAGAAGCGCTCGGTAGCCGTGCACGAGCCGCCTGCCGAAGCGGGCGCCGCTGACGATCTCGGCGATGAGCGGCCAGGAGCCCTCGTGGGCGATCTCCTCGGCGCGCGGCCCGGCGTCGGCGCCGGCGATGACGACCGTCCGCGGACCGCGTTCGAGGACGATCGGCGTGCCCTCGCCGTGGCGCGGGGCCTCACCGGGGTCGACGTCGATGACCGGGGACCCGCTCGACAGCGGCTCGCGGATGGGGAGGTTCAGGTGCACGGGGCCGGCGACGCCGGGGAGTCCGTGCGCGGCATCCCCGCCCAGGGCGGTCGCGACGGCCGCGGAGGCGAGCCTGGTCCAGTCACCGTCTCCCGGCACCGGCGCATCGAGCTGCGCACGCACGAACGGCCCGAAGATCCCCGGCTGGATCGTCGCCTGGTTGGCACCGACTCCGCGGAGCTCCGGGGGCCGGTCGGCCGTGAGCAGGAGCATCGGCACGCCGGAGTGGAAGGCCTCCATGACCGCAGGCAGCAGATTCGCGACGGCCGTGCCTGAGGTGCAGACGACAGCGGTGGGCACGCGGGTCTCCCGCGACAGCCCGAGGGCCGTGAACCCGGCGACGCGCTCGTCGATGCGCACATGAACGCGGAGCACCCCGCGTCCGGCGGCGGCCACCGCGGCGAGCGCGAGCGCCTGAGAGCGGGAGCCCGGTGAGAGCACGAGATCGCGCACGCCGTGCGCGATGAGGTCTGAGATCAGGGACGCCGCGGCATCCGTCGCAGGAGACGACGTCACGGACGCGCGTCCGTCGCAGTCCCGTCGCCCTCGTCCTCGAGGCGTGCGAGCTCCGCCTCGAGCTCGGCGATGCGGGCGTCCTGCTCCTTCTTGTCGATGCTGCGCAGGAAGGCGGGGTCGTCGTCGGGAGCGAACACCCTCGCGGAGCGATCATCACCACGGCGCCGGCCGAGCGCGAACCACAGCACGCCTCCGACGACGGGGATGAGGACGACGATGGCGATCCACCCCGACTTGGGCACACCGCGGTGCCGCGTCGCCGGCTGCACTGCGCAGTCGACGATGCTGAACACCCAGAAGACGGCGGCCAGGAAGCCGCCGACGATCAACAATCTCGCCACGTCTTCAGTGTAGGCGCGTCGGCTGAGCACCGGCCCCTGTCCGCAGAGGCGGCGTTGCTAGACTGCCCGGCGATGCCCCGTCCGTCGTCGCCGCCCCGGACCGAGCGAATGCTGATCGTCAGGATCGCCATCGCGCTCGGGCTCGCACTGCTGCTCGTCGTCGGGGCCTGGTCGTCGTCGCACGGCGAGAGCGACGCCCACGCGACGCTGTGCGTCGCGGCGGACGCACCGGCGGGGACCGCCGCGGCCGATCACCACGGCCCGACGACGGCCGACGTCCTCACCTCGGATGCCGGCCTCGGCGTCGTCGCGGTGATCTGCTGCTTCCTGCTGGTGCTCCTGGTCCTGCGCGTGGCGGCCGACAGGCTGGTCGTCACCACCGGCGTGGCCGTGCGCGCGCTGCTGCCGAGCAGAGCCGGCCCCCGTCTGCACGTCCTCGCCCTCACCCTCACCCAGCTCTCCGTCTCGCGAACCTGAGCCGCGCCGCCGCTCTCTGCGGCATCCGCTGTGCTCACCCCTGTTCGTCCTGTGTTCGGAGACCCCATGAAGACCTCGTTCAAAGCCCTCATCATCACCCTCGCCGTCATCGTCCTCGTCGCGATCGGCGCCATCGTGTTCGCCCTCAATCAGCGCGCGTCCGCCCCGTCGGGAGACGGCGAGACCGTCCGCACCGACTCGCACGTCCTCGACGACGCCGGAGAGGGCGCCGTGACCCTCGTCGAGTTCCTCGACTTCGAGTGCGAGGCGTGCGGCGCCTTCCACCCGATCGTCGAAGACCTCCGCGAGAAGTACGACGGCGAGATCACCTACGTCGTGCGCTACTTCCCGCTGCCAGGTCACATCAACTCGACCCAGGCGGCGCTGGCCGCCGAGGCCGCGGCGCAGCAGGACCGCTTCGAGGACATGTACGCGATGCTCTTCGAGACCCAGGCGCAGTGGGGCGAGAAGACCGTCGAGACCCCCGAGGTGTTCCGCGGGTTCGCCGAGCAGCTCGGTCTCGACCTGGCCGCGTACGACGAGGCGGTCGCGGATCCGGCGACGCTCGCGCGCATCGAGGCCGACAAGGCGGACGGCGTCGCGCTCGGCGTGCAGAGCACCCCGTCGTTCTTCCTCGACGGGACGCAGCTCGAGCTGACCGCCTGGGGCGACCTGGAGGCCGCGATCGAGAAGGCCGTGAACGGCTAACCGGCAAGGACCCGGTCGTCCGCGTCCACGGGGGTGCGGACCGAGAGGAAGGTGGTGCGCCGTCGGAGCGTGAAACCCAGACGCTCGTAGACGCGGATCGCCCCCGTGTTCGTCGCCGCCGCGTGCAGGAGCGCCCGGTCGCCTCGTTCCTGGATGTGGAACGCCACGTCGAGCACCAGCCGCGAGGCCAGGCCCTGTCCGCGGTGCTCGGCGTCGGTGGCGACGGCGCTGATCTCGGTCCACCCCTCGGGATGCAGCCGCTCACCCGCCATCGCGATCAGCCTGCCGTCGCGGCGGATGCCGACGTACCGGCCCAGCTCGTGGGTGCGCGGACGGAAGGGCCCTGGCTGGTTGCGTTCGACGAGCGCGAGCATCTCGGGGACGTCCGCGGCGCCGAGCAGCACCGCCTCCTCATCGGGGCGGGGGCGCAGGGCATCCGTCTCCACCAGCTGCACGCCCGCACCGCGTCCGAGCTCCTCCCACCCCTCCGGCAGTTCGGGGTCGGCGGCGGAGATGCCCACCTCCTGTCCTGGACCCACCAGCTCGGTGAGCTCCTGCCAGACGTGCGGATGCTCCCAGGTCCGCACCGCGACGAACGGAGCGACGTCGGCCGGGTAGCGGCGCACCAGGTCGCCGCCGACGGCGAACGAGGCGTGCGGCCCCGTGAGGGCGTGCCACGCGGGGTTGTCGAGGACGTGGTCGTCGGTGGGTGCGTGCGTCATGGGACCGGTCCGTTCGTGAGGGGCTCTCGGGGTGGCGTGCACCCACGTTAGGAGCAACACGGGTCGGCTCCGTCGTATTGCCTCCGTCCTGTGTCGCCCGGTGACGTCTCGCGTCACCGCTTAACCGTCGGGGTCGGGCGGTGACCGTGGGCGACAGCGCGTGACCGTCGCGTTGGCGGCTCCGCGGCGCGGTGAGAACATCGCCCATCGGCACTCCACGTCGCAGGGAAGGACCCGCACCGATGACCGCACACCCGCACGGCCACACCATCTCCGAGGCCGGGTTCACGCTCGCCGGCAATTATCCGGAGGCGGATCCGTCCGGAGGTCTCGAGGAGACCCTGCGGCTGTTCGAGTTCGCCGAGGAGATCGGGTTCCAGGTGGCCGGCATCCGCCAGCGGCACCTCGAACGCGGGGTCTCCTCGGCGCTGACCTTCCTCGCCGCCGCGACGCAGCGCACCGACACCATCCGCCTGGAGACGGCGGTGGTGCCGCTCGGCTACGAGACGCCGTTCCGGCTCGCCGAGGACTTCGCGACCGTGGACGCGCTGTCGGGCGGCCGGCTCAACGTGGGCATCAGCTCCTCGGCGCCGCACGGCGACCTGCTCCGCCACCTCGGCCGCGGCGAGGAGGAGGCCGTGGATCCGTACGAGCTGATCTCCCGATTCCTGGAGGCCGTGGAGGGTCGCGCACTGGGTCCGGACATCACCACGCCGTACGGGCCCCAGACACCCCGCGTGCAGCCGCACATCGCGGACCTGCGCGACCGCGTCTGGCTCGGCGGCGGCTCCGCCCGCTCGGTGCACTGGGCCGCCCAGCGCGGACTCAAGCTCCTGCTCGGCAACATCACGGCGAGCGCATCCGGAGACGACTTCGAGACCGCCCAGCGCGCGCACATCGACGACTACTACACGCATCACTCCGGTCCCGGCGCGCCGTCGGTGGGGGTCGAGCGGGTGATCCTGCCGCTCGACAGCGCCACCTCCTCGCAGCGCGCGCGGTACACGGCGTTCGCCGAGAGCCGCCAGGCGCGCACCGAAGCGCCGGTCGGCGGCCACGTCTTCCAGCGCGATCTGTTCGGCACCGCCGACGACATCGTCGAGCGCCTGCTCGCCGACCCTGCGATCGACGGACGCACCGAGCTGCGCATCGCGCTGCCCTATGCGCTCGCCCTCGACGACTACCGGCAGATCCTCTCCGACATCCGCCACGCCGTCCTCCCCCGCCTCGGCTGGGTGCCGGCGGCATCCGCCCTCGTCCCCTCCTCCTGACATCCACCGCCTGAGAACTGGAGCACACACAATGAGTTCACGACTGCGCATCGGCGTCGCCCTCGAGGGCGCCGGCTGGCATCCCTCCGCCTGGCGCGAGCCCTCGTCCCGCCCGGCCGAGCTGTTCACACCCGGGTACTGGGTCGACCTCGTCCGCCTCGCCGAGGAGGGCCTCCTCGATTTCGCGACCATCGAGGACTCGCTCGCGCTGCAGTCCTCCGAGCAGGGCCGACCGGACGACCGCACCGACGAGGTGCGCGGGCGCCTGGACGCCCTGCTGATCGCATCGCGGGTGTCGCCGGCGACCTCGCGCATCGGGCTCATCCCCACGATCACCACCACCCACACCGAGCCCTTCCACGTCTCGAAGGGGGTCGCGACCCTGGACTACACCAGCGAGGGGCGCGCAGGGTGGCAGGTGAAGGTGTCCGGTCGCCACGACGAGGCGGCGCACTTCGGCCGGCGAGATCACCCCGGCGCCGATGCGGCGTGGGGCGAGCCGGCGTTCGACGCGCTCGTCGCCGAGCTCTTCGACGAGGCCGCCGATTCCGTCGAGGTCGTCCGCCGGCTCTGGGACAGCTGGGAGGACGACGCCGAGATCCGCGACGTCGCCACCGACCGCTTCCTCGACGCCGACAGAGTGCACGAGGTCGACTTCGAGGGGCGCTGGTTCAGCGTCCGCGGGCCGTCGATCACGCCGCGCCCGCCGCAGGGGCAGCCCGTCGTCGTGGCCCTCGCCCATGCGGAGGTGCCGTATCGCCTGGCGGCACGGTCGGCCGATGCGGTCTTCGTGACCCCCGCGGATGCCGCGCACGCCCGGTCGATCCTCGACGAGGTCGCCGCGGCCGAGGCGGCCGAGGGGCGGAAGGGCGAGCGCCTGCGGATCTTCGCCGACATCGTCGTGCTCCTCGACGAGCCGGGTGGTGAGCGCGCCGCCGATCGACTGCGCAGGCTCGACGCCCTCGGCCGGCCCCTCACGAGCGATGCGCGGATCTTCACGGGCTCGGCCGCCGAGCTCGCCGACCTCATCGCGCAGCTCGGCGCCATCGGCTACGACGGCGTGCGACTGCGCCCCGGCGTGCTCACCGACGATCTCCCGCGCATCGCGGGAGATCTCGCAGAGGAGCTGCGGTCGCGCGGGCTGTTCCACGAGTCCTACGAGGCCGACACCCTGCGGGGGCTGCTCGGGCTCGCCGAGACCGTCCCCAACCGCTACGCCATCGCCTGAGAACCCGGAGGACACGACATGACCACCAGACCGCGCACGCAGATCATCCTCGCCGCCTACGTCGGCGGCGTGAACGAGCACACGCTGTGGGAGCACCCGGATGCCGGGAGCCAGATCGACTTCGCGACGTTCCGACACGTCGCCCAGACCGCCGAGCGCGGCCGCTTCGACTACTTCTTCCTCGCGGAGGGCCTCGCCCTGCGCGCCCGCGCCGGGCGCATCTTCGACCACGACATCGCCGGGCGACCCGACACGCTCCCCGTGCTGGCCGCCCTGGCCGCGGTCACCGAGCACATCGGCCTCGTCGGCACGCTGAACACGACGTTCAACGAGCCCTACGAGCTGGCCAGGCAGATCGCCAGCCTCGACCACCTCTCCGGAGGCAGGGCGGGGTGGAACGTCGTCACGTCGTTCGACGCGTTCACCGGAGCCAACTTCCGTCGCGGCGGATTCCTCCCGCACAGCGAACGCTACGTCAGGGCGGAGGAGACCGTCGCCGCGGTCCGACGCCTGTGGGACTCGTGGGCTCAGGACGCGATCCTCGCCGACAAGGAGTCCGGTGTGTTCCTCGCGGATGCGGATGCCGGCGCCTTCGCGCAGAGCGGCACGCAGTTCGACATCTCCGGGCGGTTCACGGTGCCGCGCAGCCCGCAGGGCCGTCCGGTCATCGTGCAGGCGGGCGTCTCCCCGCAGGGGCGGGACTTCGCGGCATCCACGGCCGATGCGATCTTCTCCCCCTATGCGACGCTCGCGGAGGGCAAGGCGTTCTCCGCCGACATCAGGGAGCGCGCCGCGCGCTTCGGCCGCGGGCCGGACGAGATCAAGATCCTGCCCGCCGCGGGGTTCGTCCTGGGCGATTCGCAGGCGGATGCCGAGGAGAAGGAGCGTCACATCCGCGAGCAGCAGCTGACGGACAAGACCATCCAGGTGACGTTCGAGCAGGTGTGGAATCGCGACCTCTCGGCGTACGACCCCGACGGCCCCCTCCCCGACGTCGACCCCGACCCGCAGGCGCCCGCCATCATCCAGGGCCGTGCGTTCGTGTTCCAGGACCGCATCGAGACGGTGCGCGCGTGGCGCGAGCTCGCCGAGGCGAAGGGGCTGACCCTGCGCGGCCTCGCCCACGAGATCGCCGGCAGGGCCGGGTACGTGGGCACGGCCGCGCAGGTCGCCGACCAGCTCGACACGTTCGTGCAGGAGGGCGGAGGCGACGGCGTCGTCCTCGGCTCGCACCTGGTGCCGTCGGGGCTCGACGAGTTCGTCGACCAGGTGGTCCCGCTGCTGCAGGAGCGCGGATCGCTGCGCGCCGACTACGAGGGCACGACCCTGCGGGACAACCTCGGCCTTCCGGTGCCGGAGCGCACGGGGCAGCTGCTCTCGGCGGGGACGGAGAGCGCGCGATGAGCATCCCCGCGACGATCGATGCCGCGGCCTTCACCCGGGAGTGGGAGGACTGGCACGCCGCGCATGAGCGCCGGCGCGCCGATCCGCACGGCTTCCTCGCCGTGACCGGGCTGTTCTGGCTGTCGGAGGAGCCGACCGCGGTGCCGGGTCTTCCCGGGCTGTGGAGCACCGGCGCCGAGGGCCCCGCGGTCGAGCTCGCGCACGACGAGGAACTGATCGTCGAGGGCGCGACCGTGGGAGGCACGCACCGCTTCGGCCCGATCGCCGAGCGGGACGGCGTCACGGTCGGCTTCTCCGGCGGCGTCGTGGAGGTCGCCACGCGCGGCGGCCGCGGCATCCTCCGCCCCCGGCGGTCGGACTTCGCATTCCTGCGCGCGTACGCGGGGACCCCCGTCTATCCGGCCGACCCCGGCTGGCGCGTTCCCGCACGGTTCGTGCGCTTCATCGCGCCGCGATCGATCGAGGTGGGAGCCGCGGTCGACGGTCTGAGCCACGTGTACGACTCCCCCGGCTATGCGGAGTTCGCGATCGACGGGGAGGTCTTCCGTCTGCTCGCCTTCCCCGGACATCGGCCGGGCGAGCTGTTCATCCTCTTCACGGATGCGACGAGCGGCGTGACGACCTACGCGGCGAACCGCACGGTGACGATCGAGGTGGCGGACGACTCCGACGACACGGTGATCGACTTCAACCGGGCCGTGAACCTCCCGTGCGCCTACACGGACTTCGCGACCTGCCCGCTGCCGCCGGCGGAGAACCGTCTGCGCATCGCGGTCGAGGCCGGCGAGAAGACGCCGAGCGACCGGGTGGAGGGTGTCTTCTCCGCCACGGGGATCGTGCCGTCCGGTCGACTCTGACGGAGAACGGAGAGGAGGACCTGCCCCGCGGGGCAGGCCCTCCTTCCACGTCGTCCCCCGTCAGCTGCGCGGATCGAGGTCCAGGCCGAAAGCCAGCAGGTCGAGGAAGAGCCCCGGCTCCACCTCGATGCGGTGCTCGCGCTCGAGGAGGCGGCGGAAGCCGAGCTTCGCGTAGAGCGCGTGCGCGCCGAGCATCTCGGGACCGCTGTTCATCACGACGCGCTGGGCGCCGCGCTCGACGGCCAGGGCGATCACGTGCCTCGTCAGCGCCTCGCCGATGCCGCGGCCTCGCGCCGACGGAGACACGGCGAGCTGCCGGAAGTCGAGCTCTCCCTCCTCCGCCAGCTCGGAGAGCCGCTCCCCGGGGCGCGGCACCCACACGCTGCCGACGATGACGCCGCCTGCGTCCTCCGCGACCCACACGTCGCCGAGGGCGACACGGGCGTCGACGTCACGCAGGGACTCGACGTACGCGGGTGAGAGACCGGTGTAGCTGGAGAGGTACGCCTCTTCGGTGAGGCGCCCGACGAGAGCGTGCTCGGCCGGCGCGATGAGACGGATGACGAGGGCGGGCGCCCGCGTGCCGGATGCGGATGCCGTCACGCCCGCACCGCCGTGGCGAGGGCGCGCTCGGCGGGAGAGCCGAGCCCCCACGCTGCGGCGAGGAGCTCGTAGGAGCGCGCACGGTCCGCGGGGTCGTGGGTGATCGTGGTGACCAGCAGCTCGTCGGCGCGGGTGACCCGCTGCAGGGTCTCCAGCCGCTCGGAGACGTGATCGGGATCGCCGACGAACCGGGTGTCGAGGCGGTCCCCGACGGCATCCAGGAGGTCGGGTTCGAACGGCTCGACGAGAGCGTCTTCGGGGCGTGGATAGGCGATGGCGCCCTGACCGGCGCGGATGCTGTGCACCCATTCAGCGTAGCCGCGGCCCACGCGCTCGGCGCCGGCGGCGGTGTCGGCGACCAGCACATCGGCCGACACGATCACGTGCGGCGCATCCAGCACGCCGGGGCGGAACGCGCGACGGTACGCGTCGACAGCGTCGAGCACGAAGCTGCCGGCGACGTGGTAGTTCGCGCCGAACGGCAGTCCGAGCCGGCCCGCGAGCTCGGCGCTGGGTCCGGCCGTGCTGCCGTGCAGCCAGACCTCGATCGGCTGCCCCTCGGCGGGCGTCGCATGGATCGGTACGCCCTCGGGTGCGACGTAGGAGCCCTCGATCAGGGCGAGGATGTCGAGCACGTCCTGCTCGAAGCGGTCGGCGTCGCCCGCGGTCCGTCTCAGCAGCCGTGCCTGCGCGGCGAACCGCACGGCGTCGAAGGCGAACGGCCGCGCGGCGGGGAGGAGCAGTCCGTCGACGATCCTGGCCTGCGGCGGCGCCGGCTCCGACGCACGACCGGTCGGCTGGGTCGTCGAGCCGGAGCGGCCGATGCCGAGGTCGAAGCGTCCTGGATGCAGGGCCGCGACGACGCCGGCGGCCTCGACCACCTGGAGCGCCGAGTAGTTGCCGATGATCGTCGCGGAGGTGCCGATGCGGATGCGCTCGGTGGCCGCGGCGACCGCGGCGAGCAGCACATGCGGCGCGGCGCCGGCCACACCGGGGTTCAGGTGGTGCTCGGCGAGCCAATACCGGCGGTAGCCGAGGCGCTCCGCCGTCCTCGCGAGCGCGATCGTGTCGCGCAGCCCCTGCGCCGGAGTCGACCCGGCGCCGAACGGCGAGAGGTCGAGGATGCTGAGTGGTGCGCGGTCGGTCATGGTCTTCGTCCTTCTCGGTGCGGAGGTACGGCGGAGGAGTGCGGGCCGGCGCTCTCGCGCACGGCCCGCACCTCTGGGTCAGGACTTCGGAAGCCCCTGCGGGTTGATCTCGGACGCGTCGATGCCCTCGGAATCGAGCCCCCAGGCCTTCAGGACCTCGGCGTACTTCCCGTTCGCGATGAGCTCGTTCAGCACGATGCCGACGGGTTCGATCAGGCCGTTGCCCTTCGCGGTCCCTGCGGCGATCGTCGCCGCGAGCGGCCAGCCGCCGGGGACGATCCCCACGAGCCTGGTGTCGCCGGTCTCCCGCGCCGCCCAGGCCGCCGTGGCGTTCGGGCCGAAGCTCGCGTCGACACGGCCGGACTGCAGCGCGAGCGTCGCAGCGGCGTTGTCGTCGTAGTACTGCAGCTCGGCCGGGGCCTTGCCGTCGGCTTCGAGCTCCTCGTTCCACTTGAGCAGCACCTGCTCCTGGTTGGTGCCGGAGCCGACGACGATCTTGAGGCCGGAGATGTCCGCCGCCTCCTCGATCTTGTCGATCGTGCTGTCCGCCTTCACGTAGAAGCCGAGCAGGTCCTGCCGGTAGCTCGCGAAGTCGAAGAGCTCCTTGCGCTCCTCGGTGACGGTCACGTTGGAGGTGATGAGGTCGTACTTCCCCGACTGCACGCCGAGGGGCCAGTCCGCCCAGGCGACGACGACGGGGTTGTACTCCAGCCCGAGCCCCTCCGCGATCAGGCTGCCGATGTTCGGCTCGGTGCCCGCAGGGAGGGTCTCCCCGTCGGGGACGTAGCTGAGCGGCGGCACGAAGGCGCCGACGGCGACGGTGAGCTTGCCCTTCTCGATCGGTTCGAAGCCGCTCTCCTTCAGCGCGGCGACGGCCTCGGGGACGACCTCGCCGGTGACCCATTCGATGTCGTCGGCCGACACGTTGGCCGAGGTCTCCTTCGGGGCGGGGGTCGCGTTGTCGGCGGCCGCCTCCGTCGGCCGGTTGAGGGTGACGGCGGTCACGACGCCGGCGATCGCGAGCACCGCTGCGGCGGCCACTCCGATCGCGACGCCCTGCTTCTTGCTGAGTGCCATTTCTGTGTTCTCCTTGGATGCTGCGGACGGGCCGCGTTCGGGTCGTGCAGGTCAGCCCAGCACCTTGGACAGGAAGTCCCTGGTGCGGGGGTTCTGGGGGTTGCTGAGCACGTCGGCCGGAGGCCCCTGCTCGACCACGACGCCGGCGTCGAGGAACACCACGCGGTCGGCCACCTCCCGGGCGAAGCCGATCTCGTGCGTGACGATGATCAACGTCGTGCCGAGCTGCGCGAGGTCGCGGATGACGTCGAGCACCTCCCCGACGAGCTCGGGATCCAGGGCGCTGGTCGGCTCGTCGAACAGGAGCACCTTCGGTTTCAGCGCGAGGGCGCGGGCGATCGCGACGCGCTGCTGCTGGCCGCCGGAGAGCTGCCGCGGGTAGGCGTCGGCCTTGTCGGCGAGACCCACGCGGTCGAGCAGGCCCAGCGCCAGCTCCCGCGCATCGTCCGTGCTCAGCCTCTTCAGCGCGATGGGCGCCTCGGTGACGTTCTCGAGCGCGGTGAGATGCGGGAACAGGTTGAAGTTCTGGAACACGATGCCCACCTGCGTGCGGCGCCGCAGGATCTCGCGCTCGCGCAGCTCGTGCAGCTTCTCTCCGCGCAGCTCGTAGCCGATCAGCTCGCCGTCGACCGTGACCGATCCGCGGTCGACGCTCTCGAGGTGGTTGATCGTGCGCAGCAGCGTGGACTTGCCGGAGCCGCTGGGGCCGAGCAGTGCGACCACCTCCCCCGGCTGCACCGTCAGGTCGATGCCGGAGAGCACCTCGACGCCGCCGTAGCTCTTGTGGACGTTGTGGATCTCGACGAGCCCCCTGGTCGCGGTCTCCGCGGCGACGGCGGTCATCGGACGCCCCCTCCGGATGCGGCGAGCGCGGACGCGACCGGCGCCTCGGGTGGAGCATCCCCCAGCCGCGTCCACTGCGCGCTCGCCCAGCGGCGCGCCCGCTGGAGCGGGGTGGGCGGCAGGGTGCGCACGGAGCCGCGGGCGAAGTGCCGTTCGATGTAGAACTGGGCGATGCTGAGGATCGTGGTGATGATCGTGTACCAGACCACGGCGACGAGCAGGAGCGGGATGACCCGGCTGTTGCGGTTGTAGATCACCTGCACGGCGTAGAAGAGCTCGGGGATCGCGATCACGAACACGACGGAGGCGCCCTTGACGAGGCCGATCACCTCGTTGGTCGCGTTGGGGATGATCGAGCGCATCGCCTGCGGGAGGATGATGCGGAAGAGCCGTCTGCTGGCCGGGATGCCGAGAGCGGCCGCGGCCTCCTGCTGCCCCTGATCGACCGAGATGAGGCCGCCCCGGATGATCTCCGCCGAGTACGCGGCCTGGTGCAGCCCGAGCCCGAGGATCGCCGCGGCGAACGCGCTGATGAGCTGCACGGTCGGGAACTCGACGATCCAGAAGTCGGTGGTGAACGGGGTGCCGAGCCCGAGGGTCGGGTAGAGGTAGCCCAGGTTGTACCAGACGATGATCTGCACGACGAGCGGCACCGAGCGGAAGAACCAGATGTACCCCCACGCCGCGGAGCTCAGCAGCGTCGACGTCGAGAGCCGGCCGAGGGCGATGATCGTGCCGAGCACGAAGCCGACGACCGCCGACACCGCGGTGATCGAGAGCGTGTAGCCGATGCCGATGAGCACGGGACCGGAGAAGAAGTACTCGGCGAACGAGTCCCACATGTAGCGGTCGTTCGTGAAGAGGCTCCAGACGAACTGGGCCAGGACGAAGATGATGATCGCGGCGATCGTCCATCGCCACCAGTGGCGCGGATGCACCACGGTGACGGCGCCGAGATCCACCTTCCCCCGCGCATCCTGGGGGCGGTCGATCTCGAGATCGACCGCGGTGCCGACGGGTGGGGCGGCTGTGTCAGTCATGGTGATCCTCGTGCTCCGAGCGGCACCGGGTGTGCCGCGTGAAGCCAAGGTAGGGGCATCGCAATCGCTGATCACAGCCGGGTTTCACACGTCGCAACCGGCAGACGCACGCCGTAACCGAGGGGCTCGTCGCGTAACCGGACGGCTCCGCCGGTAACACGGGAAGCGGCGGATCAGGCCCTGCGGAGGATCTGCTCTGTCACCCTCGTCGAGAAGTGCAGGGCGTCGACGGGGATCCGCTCGTCGGCCGCGTGGAACTCGCCGAACACGTCGAAGTCGGCGGGCACGCGCAGCGGCACGAAGCCGTAGCCGCGGATGCCGAGCTGAGCGAGGTGCTTGTTGTCGGTGCTCGCCGGGAGGAGGTACGGCACCACCAGCGCCCCCGGGTCCTCTGCGGCGATCGCCCCCTGCAGGACGTCGATCAGCGGCGCATCCAGCGGCGCCTCGATCGCGGGGACCGCATGGCCCCACGAGATGTCGACCCCCTCGCCGACCACGGCCGCCAGTTCGTCGCGCAGCGCGGCATCCGCTCCGGGCAGGACCCTGATGTCGAGGCGCGCTGATGCCTCCGCGGGGATCACGTTCGTCTTGCCGCCGGCGGCGAGCACGGTGGGCGACACCGTGTTGCGCGCCGACGCTCCGACGAGGGAGGACACGAACCCGAGCTCGGCGAGCTGCTCGTCGAGCTCGCTGTCGGCGCCGGATACGCGGAGGCCGCGGTGCTCCTCGAACACCTGGAGGAACCGGTCGAGGGCGGGCGTCCGGACGACCGGGAACCGGTGCGCGCCGACGGCGGCGACGGCGCGGGCGAGACGCACGACCGCGTTGTCGGCTGTCGGGCGGGAGCCGTGGGCCGCGTGGCCGCGCGCCGTGAGCGTCGCCCAGGTCACGCCCTTCTCGGCGGTGGCGACGAGATACGCGCGGCGATCGTCGACGAGGGGCACGGAGAAGCCGCCCACCTCGCTGATCGCTTCGGTGGCGCCGGCGAACAGCTCCGGCCGGTGTCGGACGATCCAGCGCGCTCCCCACACGCCACCGGCCTCCTCGTCGGCGAAGAAGGCGAAGATGAGGTCGCGGCGGGGAACGACGCCGTCACGACGGAACGCGCGGGCGATCGCGAGGATCGTGCCCGCGTAGTTCTTCATGTCCACCGCTCCGCGGCCGTACAGGATGCCGTCGTGGATCTCGGCCCCGAAGGGCGGGTGGGTCCAGTCGGCCTCCTCGACGGGCACGACATCGAGGTGCGCGTGCACGACCAGCGCCCCCGCATCGGGGTCGGAACCCTCGAGTCGCGCGACGACGCTGGCGCGTCCGGGCTGCGGCTCGACGAGGTCGACCCGATAGCCCACCTCTTCGAGCCTCTCCTTCACGAACAGCGCGGCTCGTGTCTCGCCGTCGCCGATCGTCGCGGCATCCCCCGTGTTGACGCTGTCGATGCGGATGAGCGCGCGGATGAATTCGAGCGCCTCGGTCTCGAGCGGGCTGGGTGCGGTCATCTGCGTATCTCCTCGGGGTCCACCCGGGCGCCCGCCCGGCGTCGCCTCACGCTACCCGCGGCGCACAGGGCGGATGCCGCACGCCGACGCAGTACGTCATCGAGCGTCTCACAGCGTCGCTCGGCGTGCGGGCGAGGTGGCGGACGGGCGACACTCGACGCATGGCATCTGTGAACGACGGAGGCATCGTGCGCGGCATCCTCCCCCGTCCGGAAGGCGCGTCGGCATGAGTGCGATCTCGCTGGACTGGTTCCTGCCGCTCACCGGGGACTCCCGCACCGACATCGGCCTCGGCAGCGCGACCGCCTACGACCCGGCCGGTCGGGTGGCGGCTCAGCGCGAGCCCACCGTGGACTACCTCGCGCAGATCGCGCGTGCCGCCGAGCAGCTGGACTACGAGGCGGTGCTCGTGCCCTCCGGCGGCGGCAACGAGGAGAGCTGGACGATCGCCTCGGCTCTCACCCAGCACACCCGCGCACTCGACTACCTCATCGCGGTCCGGCCGGGACTCGTCTCCCCGACGCTGCAGGCGCAGACCGCCGCGACATTCCAGAGCATCAGCGGCGGGCGACTGCGGGTCAACATCGTCGTCGGCGGCGAGGACGATGAGCAGCGCCGCTTCGGCGACACCATCGGCAAGGACGATCGGTACCGCAGGGCAGCAGAGTACCTCGGCATCCTGCGCCGCCTCTGGGCGGGAGAGAACGTCACCCACGACGGCGAGTTCTTCCGGATCGAGGATGCGCAGCTCCGGACGGCCGTGCCGGCGCCGCCGATCTACCTCGGGGGCTCATCGGATGCCGCGATCGAGGTCGCCGCCGCGCACGCCGACGTGTTCCTCACCTGGGGCGAGCCCCCGGCGCAGGCGGCCGAGAAGATCCGTCGCGTGCAGACGAGGGCTGCGGCGCTCGGGCGCAGGCTCGACTACGGCGTCCGCCTGCACGTGATCGCCCGTCCGACCTCTGAGGAGGCGTGGTCGATCGCGGACTCGCTGATCGACGGCCTCGACCCGGAGGTCCTGGCGCGGCGGAGAGCCACGCTCTCCCGCTCGCAGTCGGTCGGCCAGCAGCGTCAGAACGCGCTCAGCAGCGGCGGGCTCACCCGCAGCGAGCTGGAGGTGCACCCGGGGCTCTGGGCCGGGGTGTCGCTGGTGCGCGGCGGGGCGGGCACGGCGCTCGTCGGCAGCTACGAGGAGGTCGCCGATCTCGTCGCCGAGTACCACGGTCACGGCTTCACGGAGTTCGTGCTGTCGGGCTACCCCCACCTCGAGGAGGCGTACTGGTTCGCCGAAGGGGTCCGACCACTGCTCACGGAGAAGGGCCTGCTCGACTGAGCCCTCAGTCCATCGGGAACAGGAGGACCCGGTCGTCGCCCTCCGCGGGGTCGCCGCGGCCGTCGGTGTTGTTCGTCAGCAGCCAGATCGCCCCCGTCGTGACCACGACGTCGCGGAGCCGTCCGTACTCTCCGACGACGTTCTCGGTGCTCGTGGACAGGTCGTCGAGCGGCACGCTGCGCAATCGTTCACCGCGCAGGTTCGCGATGAGGATGTCGCCGTTCGTCACCGCGAGGCCACTGGGGCTCGCCTCCGCCGGACGCCACTGCTGCACGGGGTCGATGTAGTCCGTGTCATCGGCGGCGCCCTCGACCTCCGGCCAGCCGTAGTTCCCCCCTGCCTCGATGACGTTGAGCTCGTCCCAGGTGTCCTGCCCGAACTCGGTCGCGTACATCGTGCCGTCGGCATCCCACCCGATGCCCTGCGGGTTGCGATGGCCGTAGCTGTACACGGGCGACCCGGGGAACGGGTTGTCGTCGGGGATGCCTCCCTCGGGCGTGAGTCTGAGGATCTTGCCGGAGAGGGCGTCGAGGTCCTGCGCGCTGTCGCGGTCTCCCGCATCGCCCGTGGTGACGTAGAGCATCCCGTCCGGCCCGAAGGCGAGGCGCCCGCCGTTGTGGTTCGACGCGGAGGGGATGCCGTCGATCACCGTCGCCGGAGGGCCGAGCGAGAGGGCGCCGGGCTCGCCGACGAGCGTCCGGCGTTCGACCCGGTTCCCGTCGTCGGCGGTGAGAT
Organism: Microbacterium sp. NPDC012755; assembly: GCF_042901325.1. Classification (NCBI taxonomy): domain Bacteria; kingdom Bacillati; phylum Actinomycetota; class Actinomycetes; order Micrococcales; family Microbacteriaceae; genus Microbacterium; species Microbacterium sp. NPDC012755. Next base: position 294,802 of record NZ_JBIBCT010000001.1, read on the forward strand.
AGGCGTACAGGTCCCCGTCGCGCACCGCGAGCCCGAGGAGCCCGCCCTCCCCGCCTGCGACGACGCCGCCGATCACTCCGACCTCGTGCCGGGCTCCGCTCTCGTCGAACTCCAGCACCCGGCCGCTGTCGCGCTCGCTGATCAGGAGTGCTTCGCCGTGGAGGACCATCGACCAGGGCGCATCGAGGTCGTCGGCGAACACGATCGGAGCCGGTGCGGATGCCACAGGCTGCCCATTCGACGACGTGCACGCGGCGAGCGCGAAGACGGATGCCGTCGCACAGCACGCGACCGTGCGACGCAGCACCGCCGTTCTCTGTCCGCTCGTCCCGACCATGCGTCCCATCCAACGCCCCGCGCCGCGCCGAGGGAAGCCCCGCCGCCCGCATCGTTACGCTGAGCACATGACCCGGTCGCGACGCATCACACCGAGCCAGGCGGTCTCCGCGCTGCGGAGGATCCCCGCCACACTGACCATGGTGGGGCTGATCCTCCTCGTCGGCGTCGCATCCCGAGGGCTGTGGATGCCGTTCGAGGATGCGGATCTCTTCGAGGCCGTCGCCTACGGGCTGCCGAACCTCTCCGACGGCAGGTGGTGGACGCCGGTCACCGGAACGTTCTTCATCGGCCAGCCGTGGGTCTATGCGATCACGATCGCCAGCTTCTGGGGCATGGGCTACCTCGAGTTCCGTCGAGGCTCGCGCGTGGCCCTCGCCTACTTCTGGGTCGGCCAGCTCTTCGCCGTCCTCGCCACGGCCCTGACGCTGCTGCTCCTGTCGCAGGTCCCCTGGGCCTGGGCGCAGACGCAGGCCCAGTCGCTCGATGTCGGAGCGTCCGGCGGCACGATGGCCTGCATCGCCGCCGCTGTGGGCCTGTTCCGGGCGCCGTGGCGCGTGCGCGGCTGGCTCGTGCTCCTGGGCTTCGTCTTCGTCATGATGCTGTTCTGGGGTGCGGTCGACGATCTGGAGCACCTGCTCGCCGTGCTGCTGATCCTCGTCACGGACCGTTCCCTGCGGGTCCGCAGGACGACCGTGCGGGAGCAGCGCCTGATCGCCGTGATCGCCGTGATCGCGCTCACCGCGGCCGAGATCATCACGATCCTCCTCCCCACCGACGGCCCGTTCGGCCCGACCGAACCGGTGTCCGGCGGTGTCGTCGACGTGGCGATCGATGTCGCGGTCGTCCTCCTCATCGTGCGTGGGCTCCGCCGGGGTCGCCGCTGGAGCTGGGTGCTCGCGATCATCCTCGGTGCGCTCAACGTGCTGGGCGGGGTCCTCGTCCTGACGCTCATCATGCTCACCAGCGCCGCGGAGCTCGAGTCCGTCATCTACGGCGAGACCGAGCTGTCGCTCGCGAGCGCGTTCCTCTGGCTGTTGGTGCTGATCTATCTGATCGTCGTGCGGCGCGCGTTCCGGGCGAAGAGGTCGTCGAAGCTCGGCATCCAGCCCGCCCCGACCCTCGCCGACCTGCTGCGGACCCTGCGCGCCCACGGCGGCGGCACCCTCTCCTGGATGACGACGTGGGAGGGCAACAGCTACGCCGGGACGACCGGCGGCATCGTCGCCTATCAACGACGGGGCGGAGTGGCCCTGGCGCTCGCCGATCCGATCGGCCCCGCCGAGACGCGCGCCACGGCGGTGGAGGAGTTCATCCACACCGCCGAGAACGCGGGGCTCGTGCCGTGCTTCTTCAGCGCCGACGACGCGACCCGCGCTGCCGTGCCCGACACCTGGCGCAGCCTGGTCGTCGCCGACGACACGATCGTCGACCTGCCCGGCCTGTCGTTCACCGGCAAGCGCTGGAACTCCGTGCGCACCTCCCTCAACAAGGCCGGCCGCGAGGAGATGGCCTTCCGCCTCACGCACCTGAAGTCGGAGCCGTGGGGCGTGCAGCAGCAGCTCCGTGCGATCTCCGAGGCGTGGGTCGGCGACAAGGACCTCCCCGAGATGCGCTTCACCCTCGGCACCCTGGACGAGGCGGAGGCGCACGAAGTGCGGCTCGCGCTCGCCGTCGCGCCGAACGGAGACGTCGACGGCTTCCTCTCCTGGCTGCCGATCTACGGCGAGGGCGGCGTCGTGCGCGGGTGGACGCTCGATCTCATGCGGCGCAGGGAGGGCGGATTCGGCCCCGTCATGGAGTACCTGATCGGCTCGTCCGCGAAGCAGTTCTCCGAGGAGGGCTGCGAGATCATGTCGCTCTCCGGGGCCCCGCTCGCCCACGACTACCCGCCGGACGCCGGCATGATCGCGGCGCTGAGCGACCGCCTCGCCGAGGCGCTCGAGCCGGTCTACGGCTTCGGGTCGCTGCACCGCTTCAAGCAGAAGTTCCACCCGCGCTACGAGACGATGTACCTGCTGTTCCGCGACGAGAGCGACCTCGCCGCGATCGGCGGGGCGCTGACGAGGGCGTTCCTGCCCGACGCGACGCTGCGGCAGTTCGCCGGAGCCGGTCTGGAGCTCGTGCGCGGGCCCCGCGACTGAACGCGCTCAGCCGTCGCGAGGCGGCCGACGCAGCTGCTTCACGTCGGTGCGGCGCTGCTTCTCCTTCAGCCGGCGCTCCTTCGCGCCGCGACTCGGCTTCGTGGGTCGACGCGGCGGGGCGGGCGGGCGCAGGGCCTCGGCGACGACCGACGCGAGACGCTCGCGCGCGGCATCCCGGTTGCGCAGCTGGGCGCGGTGCTCGGATGCCGCGATCGTCAGCACCCCTCCGACCAGTCGACCGCTGAGCCGGTCGAGCACGCGTTCCCGCTGGACCGGCGACAGCGCAGCGGAAGCCGCGGCATCCCACACCAGCTCCACGCGGGAGTCGGCGGTGTTCACGCCCTGGCCGCCGGGCCCCGACGACCGCGAGAACCGCCACGACAGCTCGGACTCGGGGATCGTGACGCCCGCGGTGACCCGCAGTCCGGGGCGATGGGGAGAGGGCATGCATCCATCATCTCGCGCCCTGTGTCCGGCTCGCGGTTCACAACTCCTCACGAACGGGGGTGATCCGGCCGGGCTCCGGCCGGATCACCCCGTTCGACGCCGATTCTTGAGGAGTTGTGAACCGATGGCTCCGGCCCGCGGGGCTCCTATGGCGAAGTCAGACCGCGGCGTCGACGGCCGCATCCGCGGCGGCCGGAGCCGCGACGGGATCCCCGGCCGCGGCGGTGCCCTTCGGGGGGGGTCTTCGCGGTGTTCGCGATGTGGGCGCGTCCGAGGACGATCGCGGCGACGATCATGAGCACGACGCCCAGCCAGTACGGGGCCGCATGGCTGACACCGGCGTAGAGGGCGGCGGCGATGAGGGGCGCGACCGTGCTCATCGCGGCGTTCAGCGACTGCGTCGCCCCGCCCAGCCAGCCCTGCTCGTCGTCGCCCACGGCGTTCGACATCGCGCCGTCCATCGCGGCCTGCGATGCGCCCTGACCGGCGGCGAGGAGGAGTGCTCCGACGATGAACACCCACGGCTGCGCGAGCACGGAGGCCACGATCGCGAGGGCGGCGAGACCGACAGCCTGCGCCACGATGCCGCTGACGATCACCCCGCGCTCGCCCATCCGCGGCAGCAGGATGCCGAGCAGCACGCCCTGGATGAGGATGTCGATGATGCCGACCGCGGCCGTCAGCAGACCGATCTGGGTGGGGCCCCACTGGATCGAGTCGAGCGCGAGCACGCTGAAGTTGTTGACGAAGAACCCGAACGGCAGGGCGAGGATGCCGAAGCCGATCATGAGTCCGCGGAGCTCCTTGCGGCCGAACGCGTCCGTGAACACCGCGAACGGCTGGACGTCCTTGGCGGAGATCGCGGAGATCCGGTTCTCCGGCTTGAGGCTCTCGGGGAGCAGGAAGATGCTGAGGATCGCGATGGTGAGGGCGACCGCCGCGGTGAGGAAGACGGGGAGGCGCAGGTCGATCGCGGCGAGGAGGCCACCGATGGCCGGCCCGATCATCATGCCGATGCCGGAGAGGGCGCCCAGCAGGCCGAAGCGCTGGGCGCGCTTCTCGGGCGGCGTGATGTCGGCGAGGTAGGCGAAGAGCGCGGGCATGTCGCCGGCGGTCAGCCCCTGGATGACACGGGCGAGCACGAGCACCCAGATCGCTCCGCCGATGCCGAACAGGGTCATCGAGAAGGCGGCTCCGAACGCGGCCGCGATGATCACGGGGCGTCGGCCGAAGCGGTCGGAGAGGCGCCCGAGGAAGGGGGCGATGAGGAATGCGCAGAGTCCGTTGATCGCCTCGAGGACACCGACCCAGATCGCGAGGTCCTTCTCGTTCGAGACGTACTCCAGCACCACGAAGGGCAGGACGGGGAGGACGACGGTCATCCCGATGACGGTCAGCATCGTCAGGACGACGAGCATGACCCAGGCGCGGTTGCCGACGCGACCGGTCGAATTGAGTGAAGTCATACCGAAAGTGTATCGATACCAATTTCGGTGTCAAGCCACTTATGCATCCGGTCCGCGATAGAGTGGTCGGCATGACGAGCACCGAGCCGATGGGTCGACGCGAGCGGAAGAAGGCGGCGACCCGCAAGAACATCTCCGACGTCGCGACGAAGATGTTCCTCGAGCGCGGCTTCGACAACGTGAGCATCCGGGAGGTCGCGGATGCCGCCGACGTCTCCCCCACCACCGTCTTCGCGCACTTCCCCCAGAAGGAGGCGCTGGTCTTCGACGAGGACGACGAGCAGCGGGACCGGCTCGTCTCCGCCGTGCGCGATCGCCCCGATGGGAGCACGATCAACCGCGCGATCCACGACTTCTACGCCACCGAGCTCCGCGCCAACGTCGATGAGCACGGCGACGACGTCACCCGCATCTTCATGACGTTCCTGAACGAGACACCGGCACTGCGCGACTACGCGGCGCGCATGTGGCTCCGCCACGAGGACGCCCTCTCCGACGCGATCGCGGACGAGCTCGGACTGTCGGAGCCGACCGCCGAGATCCGGGTCTACTCGCGCTTCATCCTGCAGATGCAGCTGCTCGTCAACGACACGGACGACCAGCTCGGCACGCTCGACGCCGGATTCGCGATCCTGGAGAGCGGATGGTCGCCGATCGAGGCACGATTGGCGCGCACGACCGACGAACACCGATGAACTCCTACCGGCAGGATGATTGGGAGGCGAGCCCGGAGCTCGCGTCGACCGTGGTCCCGCCGTACCTCATGGGAACGGGGGTCGTCACCGGGGAGGACACCGGCACCCGCCCACTCTCCCCTCCGCACTCCCACGCCGACGCGATGCTCGCCTGGTGCTATCGCGGCACCGTATGGGTGCACCTGCAGGACGCGATGTGGCGCCTCGCTCCCGGCCAGGGCGTGTGGATCCCCGCGCGGACGCCGCACACGGCACACCACGAGCGGGACTCCGTCGGCTGCTACACGTACCTGCCCGCGACATCCGCGATCACACCGATCGACGACATCACCCGGGTCCTCGTGCCGCGGGCCGTGCAGGAGATGCTGCTGCACCTCGGCATCAACGACATGCCCACCGATCTGCGCGTGCGCATCCAGTCCACACTGATCGAGATGCTGCAGCAGCCGGCTCCTGAGGCACTCGACGGCTGGGGCGAAGTGCCGCTGCCCACCGACGAGCGCGTGCGCGCCCTGGTGCAGGCGGTGCTGGACGACCCGGGCGACCCGCGCAGCGCCGGCGAGCTCTTCCTCGCCCACGGGCTGCACGAGCGCACCGTGCTGCGCATCTTCCAGAACGACGTCGGCATGACGTTCGGCCGGTGGCGCACCGGCGTGCGGATGACCCTCGGCGCCCGCCTGATCGTCGACGGCACCCCGATCGGCGCTGCCGCTCACCGCTGCGGCTACGCCACGACCAGCGCCTTCTCTGCGAGCTTCAAAGAACGGTTCGGACTCACGCCGCGTCAACACGTCGCCCGCGTGCAGGCCGACTCCGCGCACCACCTCTACTGGCGCTGACCTTCGCGCCCGTCCGACGCGATCTGTCCGTTTCGCGACACAAGTCGTCCGTCGATCGACACTGGCCGCGGCATCCGCGTTCTAGCATCGTCCTGTTAGGGCATGCTTACCTAACTTCTCGCCGCGTCGACGCGGCACTCCCCTCCCCATCTCTCTGAAGGAGAACCATGTCGCACGCTCTCGCGCGCCCGAAGATCCGTCGAGGCTCCGCGCTCGTCGCCGCGGCCATCGCCGCCGCCCTCACCCTGGCCGGGTGCTCGACCACCGGAGAAGGCGCGGAGTCCGCCTCGTCGTCGACGTCCACCGACGGCGTGGTCATTGAGCACGGACACGGCAAGACCGTGATCCCCGAGAAGCCCCAGCGTGTGGTCGCCCTCGGCTGGATGACGCCCGACATCGTCGCCGCCCTCGGCACCAACCCCGTCGGCATCGAAGAGGTCTGGGGCGCCGGCGAGAGCGGCTACCAGCCCTGGTTCGAGGACTTCGTCACCGAGGAGTACGGCGAGACCCCCGAGATCATCCCGTTCACCGAGGACGGCCCCAACTACGAGGCGATCAAGGCCCTCAAGCCCGACCTGATCCTCAGCCTGTACTCCGGCGTGAGCGACATCGAGTACGAGCGCCTCAGCGAGATCGCGCCGACCGTGCCCTACATCGAAGGGCCCTGGAACCCGGGCACCTGGGAGGGCATGACCCGCACCGTCGGCAAGGCGCTGTCGGAGGACGCCAAGGCCGAGGAGCTGATCGCCGAGACGGAGGAGCAGATCACCACCCTCGCCGGCGAGCACCCCGAGTTCCAGGACAAGACCTTCGTGTGGGGCCTGACCCTGAACGAGGGCGGCACCGATCTCGGCGTCTACCTGGAGTACGACCCCCGCGTGCGCATCACCGAGGCGCTCGGCTTCACCTCCACCTCGGCCATGGACAGCTTCCTCGCAAGCGCCGAGGGCGACAACTGGTACACCGGCGTCAGCCTGGAGAAGCTCTACGACGTGCAGGCCGACCTGTTCGCCGCGTGGGGCGGCAGCGCCGCCGAGGGCGAGTACACGGTCGAGAACAAGGTCGTCTCGCGCTGGAACCCGATCGCGAACGGCTCCTATGTGATCTACGCGGATGCCGCCGAGGCCTCCGCGATCAGCGCTCCGACCGTGCTGTCACTGAAGTACATCCTCCCGACGTACGTCGACGACCTCGCAGCCGCGCTGCAGGGTGAGCCGACCATCGCAGGAGAGTGACGCGCGAGATGTCCCTGGCGACGAAAGACGGCACGGACGTCTCGAACACAGGTGCGGGGGGTCGTGCAGACGGCTCCCCGCACCGCGGCACGACGCTCGTGGTGGGGCTGATCGTCTCGGCGGTGGTGCTGGTGATCGCGACCATCGCCTCGCTGGCGATCGGCAATCGCGCGATCGACCCCGTCACGGTGCTGCAGTCCCTCTTCGCCTACGACGATGACAACGCGCTGCACCTCATGGTGATGGAGCTGCGGGTCCCTCGGACCTTGCTGGGCATCGTCGTCGGCGCCGCCCTGGCGGTGTGCGGCGGCCTCATCCAGGCCTTCACCCGCAATCCGCTGGCCGACCCCGGCATCCTCGGCGTGAACGCCGGCGCGTCCTTCGCCGTCACCTTCGCGGTGGGCGTGCTGGGGCTGACCACCCCTGGCGCCTACGTGCCCTTCGCGCTGGCCGGCGCTTTCGTGCTCACCATCCTCGTGTACGCACTGGGCTCTTTCGGAGCGTCCGGCGCGACGCCCATGAAGCTGACGCTCGCCGGGGTCGCGCTCGGTGCGGCGTTCACGGGCCTCACGACCGCGATCGTGCTGCGCGATCTGGGCACTCTCCAGGTCATGCGCTTCTGGGGTGTCGGCTCGATCGGCGGTCGCACCATCGACCAGCTCGCCTGGGCGGCGCCCCTCATCGTCGCGGGTCTCCTGATCGGGTTGCTCTGCGCCCGTTCCCTGAACGCCCTGGCGCTCGGCGATGACCTGGCACAGGCGCTCGGCGCCCGCGTGCAGGTCACCCGCGTGCTGGTGATCATCGCCGTCACCCTGCTCGCCGGAACGAGCGTCGCCGCCGCCGGCCCCATCGCCTTCGTCGGGCTGATGATCCCCCACATCGTCCGCTGGTTCACGGGCCCGGATCAGCGCTGGGTGCTGACGTACTCGATGATCATCGGTCCGTCCTTCCTGCTGTTCGCCGACATCCTCGGCCGCATCGTGCTCCCCAGTGGCGAGCTCCGCGTCGGGATCGTCACCGCGCTGCTGGGCGCCCCGCTCCTCATCGCGCTCGTGCGCCGCAAGCGGGTGAGCGGACTGTGAGCGTCGACCAGCGACCCACCGCCGCCGCGCAGGACAGCACGGAGTTCGCCCCCGTCGACCACGGACGCCGGCAGGTCCGGATCGAGACCGCGCGCATCGCGACGCTCATCCCGGTGCGCTCGATCGTGGTCTGCGCGGTGCTGGCCGTCGTGATCATCGCCGCGGGCCTCGCATCCATGACGATCGGCGCCTACGAGGTGGACTTCGGCTCGGTCGTTCGCGCCAGCGTCGACCCGTCCTCCGACCCCGACATCCGCCAGGTCGTCTTCGAGTGGCGGCTGCCGCGCGTGCTGTTCGCGGTGCTCTGCGGTGCCGCTCTCGCCCTCGCCGGCGGCATCTTCCAGTCGCTCACCCGCAATCCGCTCGGCTCCCCCGACATCATCGGCTTCGGCATCGGCGCGCAGTTCGGCGTGACTCTCATGATGGTGGTGCTGGAGCTCAACACCTACATGTTCAAGGCGGTCGGCGCGCTCGTCGGCGGCCTGATCACCGCGCTGCTCGTGTACGTGCTGGCGAACAAGAACACCCTGTCGTCGTTCCGCCTGATCATCGTCGGCATCGGCGTCTCTGCCGGGCTCGGATCGCTCACCTCCTGGATCCTGGTCTCGGTCAGCGTCGAGAAGGCCATGATGGCCGCGACCTGGGGGGCCGGCTCGCTCGCCTCGCTCGGGTTCGACCAGCTGATCCCCGCCGCGATCGTGTTCGCGATCGTCACCCTGCTGTCGCTGCCGCTGAACCGCACGCTGCCCGTGCTCGAGATGGGCGACGACGCGGCCACCGCGCTGGGCATCAGCCCTGGTCGCACCCGGCTCGCAGCGATGGCGTGCGGCGTCGCCCTCGTCGCGCTGGTCACCGCGGCCGCGGGTCCCATCTCGTTCATCGCGCTCGCGGCTCCGCAGATCTCGCAGCGCCTCACCCGCTCGAACACTCCGATGGGCGCCGCGCCCGTGATGCTCACCGGCGCCGCCCTCGTCGTGGTCTCCGACGCGGTCGCCCAGCTGGTCGCCGTCCCCGTGGGCGTCGTGACGGTCTCGATCGGCGGACTCTATCTCGCCTGGCTGCTGGCCGCCCAGTACGCGCGCCGCACCTGAAAGGAACACCCATGACCGCTTCGCTGCTGGCCCGCGACATCACGCTGGGCTACGGGGAGACCCCGATCATCTCCGCGCTGTCGCTGGAGGTGCCGGACGACTCGTTCACGATCATCATCGGACCGAACGCGTGCGGCAAGTCGACCCTGCTCCGCGGGTTCGCCCGGCTGCTGCGTCCGACCACCGGCGCCGTGCTGCTCGACGGCGCCGAGCTGCGCTCCCTCACGCCGAAGGAGGCGGCGCGCAAGCTGGGGCTCCTGCCTCAGTCGTCCATCGCCCCCGACGGGATCACCGTGGCCGACCTCGTCGGACGAGGACGATTCCCGCACCAGAGCGCCCTGCGCACCTGGAGCAGCGCCGACGAGCGCGCCGTCTCCGAGGCGATGGCGGCCACCGGGGTGACCGATCTGTCCCGCCGACTGGTCGACGAGCTCTCGGGCGGCCAGCGGCAGCGCGTGTGGGTGGCGATGGCCCTCGCCCAGCAGACGAAGCACCTGCTGCTCGACGAGCCGACGACCTTCCTCGACATCGCGCACCAGATCGATCTGATGGAGCTGTTCGCCGATCTGCACCGCAGCGGCACCACCCTCGTGGCCGTGCTGCACGACCTCAATCACGCCGCGCGCTATGCGACCCACCTCGTGGCGATGCGCGACGGAGCCATCGTGGCGCAGGGTGACCCGCGCGAGATCATCACCGCCGAGCTCGTGCAGGCCGTGTACGACCTGCCCTGCAGGGTGATCACCGATCCGGTCTCGGGCACCCCGCTGGTGCTCCCCCTCGGTCGGCGGACGCCGTGACGAACACTCCGCGGAGACTCTTCGGGATCGCGCTGAGGGCGGAGGGGCGCGGGATCGCCCTCGCCGCCGCGACGGCGCTGCTCATCGTGCACGCGCTGGCGGAGGCCACGATCCCCGTCATCATCGGCGCGACCATCGACCGGGCCGTGCTCCCCGCCGATCCGGTCGCGCTCGCGCTCTGGATCGGCGTGCTGGTGGCGACGTTCCTGGTGCTGACCGCGAGCTACCAGTCGGCATCCCGCCTGATGGTCTCGATCTACGGCTACGGCGAGCAGGCGCTGCGTCACCTCACCCTGTCGCGGATGCTGCGCCCCCGCCTCTCCCGCCACGCGGTGACGCCGGGCGAGGCGCTGACCTTCGTGACCTCCGACACGTATCGCGTGGCCGGTGTGGCCTGGTCGGTGGCGCAGCAGTGCTCCACGATCGCCGCGATCCTCGGCGCGGGGCTGGCGATGCTGGCGATCTCGCCGGTCGCGACGCTCGTCGTGTTCGGCTCCACGATCGCGATGATGTTCGTGATGCAGGTCGTGTCGCGTCCGCTCGAGCGCCGCGGCTTCGCCGAGCAGCACGCGGCCACCGAGGCCGGGGCCGTCGCCGCCGACTTCATGAGCGGTTTCCGCGTGCTCGTGGGCATCGGCGCCCGCGAGGAGGCCGTGCGACGCTACGTCGCCGCGAGCGATGCCTCCCGACGTGCGGCGACCGCCGCCGGTCGGTCCCTCGCCTCGTACGAGGCCGTCAGCACCACGCTGGCCGCGGTCGCGACGACCGCGCTCGCGGGCATGTCGGCGTGGTTCGCGGCGGAGGGCCGCATCAGCATCGGCGAGCTGGTCACCGTGCTCGGCCTCGCCCAGTTCATCAGCGGCTACCTCGCGTACGCCGGGTCGTTCCCCTCGAACTGGATCCACAAGCTCGCCTCGGCCAAGAGGCTCGCCGAGGTCATCGACGCCGACGACCTGCTCGGGGCCCCGATCGTGCGAGAGGGCCGTCGGGGTTCGGCGGATGACGTCGTGCTGGCCTTCCGCCCCGGCACCTCCCCGGACTCGCTCGTGGAGGTGAGGGAGGGCGAGCTGCTCGGCATCCGCCCTGCCGACAGCGACACCGCTCGCTCGCTCTCGCGTCTCCTCGGTCTGCGCACCCCGCCCGAGCCCGGACGGGTGCAGCTCGCCGTCGACGGCGAGCGGCGCGACCTGACGGAGTGGGACCCTGTCGAGTACCGCCGCCGCGTCGTCGCCCCACCGCACGGGCAGACGATCGTGAGCGGCACCCTGCGCGAGGCCGTGCGCGGACACGGCATCGACGGGTCACCGCATCCCGCGCTCGTCGACATGGCGGCATTGCAGGACACCGTCGCTCAGGTCGGCGGCTGGGAGTCGCAGGTGGGCGAGGCCGGTCGACGGCTCTCCGGCGGACAGCGGCAGCGCATCGGGATCGCGCGGGCGCTGCACGCGGAGGCCGACGTGCTCGTGCTGGACGAGCCGACCTCTGCGGTGGATGCCGTCACCGAGGCGCACATCGCTCGCTCCCTCGCGGCGCACACGGACACCGTCATCGTGATCAGCACGTCCCCCGTGCTGCTCGGCGCCTGCGACAGAGTCATCGACGTCCCCTCACACGGATCGGATACACCGCATGAGTGACGCCATCGACACCACCACTCCCCTGCTTCCGATCGCCTCCGGCGTCCGGGTACGCGCCGCGGTCGGAGCGCTGCTGCGGCAGCATCCGGCCAGGGCGACCGGCGTCGCCGTGCTGTTCCTCGCCGCCTCCGCTCTCGGGATCGTGATGCCGGCGTGCCTCGGGCGCATCGTCGACGCCGTGTCATCCGACGCGGGCGTCGCGACCATCGCGGGCTGGGTCGTCGGAGCCGGCGCCGGCGCGATCGGCGCCGCCCTCGTGATGCTGTGGGCGGTGCGGGTGCTCACCGGACTGGTGCAGGACATGCTGGCCAGCCTTCGTGAAGACGTGTTCACCTCGGCCATGCGCCTGCCGGTGGGCGCTGTGGACGACGGCGAGAGCGCCGACCTGCTCTCGCGCGTCACCGGCGACGTGGACGCCGTGGCGGAGGCCGGCGGGAACGTCGCTCCGACCCTGCTGTCCGCCGCCTTCGCGATCGCCGTCTCGGTGGCCGCTCTGACCGCGCTCGACCCCTGGCTCGCGCTCGCGGGCATCGCCTCCGCACCGTTCTACGTGCTCGGCACCCTGGCGTTCCTGCGCAGGTCGCGCGTCGTGTTCCGTGAGGTGCGCGTGCGCGAGGCCGCGCGCAGCCAGGCCGTGCTCGACGCGGTCGAGGGCATCGACACGCTCACCGCGTTCAACGAGCAGGAGCACGCTCTCGCCCGCGTGTCGGAGCGGGCCGAGGCGTCGATCAGGATGCAGATCGAGGGGGTGCGCGTGACGAACCGCCTGTTCCGGTGGATCAACGGAGGGGAGCTCGTCGGCCTGGCCGCGATCCTCGGCACCGGCTTCCTGCTGCACTCCGGCGGCGCGATCACCGTCGGCATGGTGACCACCGCCGCGCTGCTCTTCCACCGCCTGTTCGGCCCGGTCGGTCAGTTGATCTTCGGTCTCGACGACATCCAGCGCGCGGCGATCGGGCTCGCGCGCCTCGTAGGTGTCATCGACCTCACCCCTGCGGCCTCGGGTGTGCGGGTCGAGGAATCGACCGCGGTGCCGACGGCATCCGCCGGCATCGAGGTGCGCGACGTGACGTTCCTCTACCCCACCACCGGTCGCGGCATCAGCGACGTGACCCTGCACGTCTCACCGGGCACGACCGCCGCACTGGTCGGCACCTCAGGGTCGGGCAAGAGCACCCTCGCCCGGGTGATCGCCGGGCACCACCCGCCGACCTCGGGCAGCGTGCACCTGGCCTCGACCACGGATGAGCCGTACTACCTGTCGCAGGAGCTGCACCGGTTCCGCGGCACGATCGCCGACAACCTCACGCTGGTCGCCCCGGACGCGACTCCTGACCAGATGGTCGCCGCACTGCGGGCGGTCGGGGCGGAGTGGGCGGTCGACGAACTGAACCGGGAGCCGGACGACGCGGACCCGTCGGATGGGCCCGTCGTGCCGATGGACGAGGGGCGCATCCAGCAGCTCGCCGTCGCGCGGGCGTTCCTGGCCGACCCCTCCATCGTGATCCTCGACGAGGCGACCGCCGACGTCGGTCTGCATCACCGCGACGCGGTGGAGGACGCCATCGCCGCACTGCGCACGGGCCGTACGGCCCTGCTCATCGCGCATCGACTGCAGCAGGCCGTCACGGCCGAGCAGATCGTCGTGTTCGCCGACGGACGAACGACCCAGCGCGGCACGCACGAGGAGCTCCTCGCCGCCGACGGCCTCTACCGCGACTCCTGGCTCGCCCAGACCGCGCACACCCCGACCACCCCCACTCACTCCCCCACCCCGAACGAAGAGACGGAGACTCCGTGAACATCCACCGCGGCATCGTCAGCAGCACGGCCACCCTCACCCCGAACCTGGTGCGCATCACCCTCGGCGGCGACGGCGTCGCCGACTTCCTCAGCACCGGCATCGGCGACGAGTACGTGCGCGTGTTCTTCCCGCACGGCGAAGACCCCACCGACGTCTCGCTGCCCGTGCCTGCGGGCGACTGGTGGGAGACGCCGGAGGGAGCGCCGGAGGCTCCGATGCGCACGTACACGATCAGCGGCGTGCGCCCGGATGCCGGCGAGCTCGACATCGACTTCGTCATTCACGAGGCGGGGGTCGCCGGGCCCTGGGCGGCGCGCGCCGAACCCGGCCACGTGCTCGGGCTGAACGCGCCGACCGGCCTGTACGCGCCCCCGGCCGACATCACGTGGCAGGTGCTCGTGGCCGACCTCACCGGACTCCCCGCCGTCGCCCGCATCGCCGCTGCGGCGCCGGAGGGCGTGCGCACCCGCGTCGTGCTCGAGGTGCCCACCGCGCACGATCAGGTCGCGTTCGAGGTCGGCGCCGACGTCGAGGTCACCTGGGTCGTCGGCGGCAACGGCCACGGGCCCAGCGCGCTCGGTCAGCTGGTGCGCGGCATCGTCGACGACCGCCTCGCCCTCGACGAGGGATACGTCTGGGTGGCCGGCGAGACGGTCGCACTGCGCGATGTGCGCAAGTACCTGCGCAAGGAGCTCGGGCTGCCCGCGACGCGCTTCAAGGTCGTCGGCTACTGGACCCCGATCGCCGCGTGGGACGAGAAGTTCGCCGCGCTGCCCGAGTCGGTGCAGAAGGAGCTCGACGCGATCTGGGCCGAGATCGACGACGATGAGCCGGAGGACGTGCAGGTGCGGTTCGAGGAGAGGCTCGACCAGCTCGGGCTCTGACGTCCGCTCTCGATGAGCGGGACGTGCGACGTGGACGCGACGGCGGGAGTCGAACCCGCCACGCTGCCGGTTATGAGCCGGAGCCCGGGACCGCCCGGATCGCCGCGATGATGACCTCGACGCTACCCGGCGGATCCGCGGATGACCAGGCTCGTTGCCTGGGATAACGCTATGAGTCCGGCGATGACGGCGACGGGCGTCAGGCGATGCCAGGGACCGGAGCGTCGAGGGCGCGCAGCATCCGTTCCAGCGCCTCGCGCAGTTCTGCACGCTCCGGCTCGGGGAACGTGGTCGCGTACTCGACGCCCTCCGGGATCCACAGCAGCGCGTACATGGCATCGCGCCAGTCGCCGCCGCCGAACGGCCAGCGAGTGCGGTCGGCGCCCTCCGCCGTCGCCCCCTGAGACCAGACGCCGAAGCGCTCCTGCATCTCGGCGAGAGGGAGTTCCATGACGGCATCGGCCTCGACCCTCTGCGGAGACCACGACGATGCCACGAGGATGCGTTCCTCGATCTCCTCGCGGGTGATCAGCCTCCTGGCGAACAGCACGCGCGTGTGATCGACCGTCTCGATGCGGTCGACGCGGAAGGTGCGCCAGTCGTCTCGGTCGAGATCCCAGCACAGCAGGAACCACTTGCGGCCGGACGGCGCCAGCGCGTGCGGCTCGACCCGACGGATGCTCTCGGCGCCGGCCCCGTCGATGTACCGCAGCCGGAGCCGCTCTGTATCCCTGGTGGCGAGCGCGATCTCGCCGAGCACCTCTGGCGACACGACCGGCGCGTCTCCGATGCGCGGAGGCTGCACGGACTCGGCGAGCGCGTTCACCCTTCGGCGCAGCGCCGACGGCAGCACCTGCTCGAGCTTGGCCAGTGCGGTGAGAGTGACCTCGGCTCCTCCGACGAGCTGCTGCGTCGCGGCGACCCGCAGACCGATCGCCATCGTCACCGCCTCGTCATCCGTGAGCAGCAGCGGTGGCACGGCGCTCCCCGCCTCCAGCCGGTACCCGCCCGCAGCGCCGGGCGTCGACTCCACGCGGTAGCCGAGCTCCCTCAGCCTGTCGACGTCGCGCCGCACGGTGCGCTGGGTGACGCCGAGCCTGCTCGCAAGCTCGGTGCCCGGCCAGTGCCGGTGCGTCTGCAGCAGATTGAGCAGGGCGAGTGCGCGGGAGGTCGTATCGGACATGTCTCAAGATTCGCAGATATTGCGGACAGAATCTGTCCTGGTTGGTTTCTACCTTCGAGGTATGGCAACTGAACCCATCATCGAAACCGAGGGCCTGACCAAGGTCTTCACCGTCAAGAAGACGTCGGTCGACGCGGTCACCGACCTCTCCTTCACCGCGGCGCGCGGAGAACTCGTCGCGTTCCTCGGACCGAACGGAGCCGGGAAGTCGACGAGCCTGCGGATGCTCACGACGCTGATCCCGCCGACGTCCGGCACGGCACGGGTGGTCGGCCACGACATCCGTACGGATGCTGCCGGCGTCCGCGCCCGGATCGGCTACGTCGGCCAGCTCACGAGCGGGAGCTTCTCGCAGCGGGTGCGCGATGAGCTCCTCAGTCAGGGAGCGTTCTACGGGATGTCGAAGCGCGACAGCGCGCGCCGGGCCGACGAGCTCATCGACTCCCTCGATCTCGGCTCCTTCGCCGCCCGCACCGTGCAGCAGCTCAGCGGCGGGCAGAAGCGCCGCCTCGACATCGCCCTCGGACTCATGCACGCCCCGCCGCTGATCTTCCTCGACGAGCCGTCGACAGGCCTCGACCCGCAGAGCAGGGCCAACCTCTGGGAGCACATCCTCGACCTCCGCACCCAGCACGGCACGACGGTGTTCCTCACCACGCACTATCTCGAAGAGGCTGATCGCTACGCCGAGCGCGTCATGGTGATGGACAAGGGCCGCATCATCGCCGACGACGACGCCGCCGCGCTCAAGGCGACGCTGGCCGGGGATGTCCTCACCTTCGGCTTCGCCGATGACGCGGACGCAGCGAGCGCTCGTGCCGTGATCTCCCGGCTCAGCCCCGCCGAGGTCACGGTCGACGCGGACTCCGTGTCTCTCGCCGTTCCGGACGGGGACCTCCTGCTCCCCGTGATCGTCCACGAGCTGGATGCCGCCGGCATCCAGGTGCGCAGGGCGACCGGCGTGCCGCCCACGCTCGACGACGTGTTCCTCGCCCTGACCGGCCGCACCCTGCGGGACGCAGGGGGGGGGGCCGCAGACGCGGCATCCGATTCCGAAGCCCCCAGCGAAACCACCCGGACGGGAGTCCTCTCATGACCACCATCGACACCCTCGTGCGCCCGAACCTCGCCAGGGACACGAAGAACGTCCTCGCTCGCGAGCTCAGGCCCGTCGTACGAGATCCGTTCACGCTGATCTTCAGCCTGCTCCAGCCGCTCGTGTTCCTCGGGCTGTTCGCGCCGCTGCTGATCGGCGGCTCCGGTCGACCTGCCGGCGAGACGCTGGCGTGGTTCGTGCCTGGCGTGCTCGTCATGATCGTCCTGTTCGGCACCGGCGCGACCGGCTCGAATCTGCAGTACGAGATGATGACCGGCTCGCACGAGCGCACTCTCGTCGCCCCTCTCGCCCGGTCGTCGCTGTTGATCGGCCGTGCGCTCAAGGAGGTCGCCCCGATCGTCGTGCAGTCGATCGTGATCGTCCTGATCGCCTGGCCCTTCGGATTCGCGATCGACCTGCCCGGCCTCCTCATCGGGCTGGCGCTGCTCGCGGTGTTCGGCGTGGGGCTCGGCTCGCTCTCCTACTCGCTGGCTCTGGCCACGAAGGATCGAGAGTGGCTGTTCTGGGGTGTGCAGCAGGCCCTGATCTTCCCGCTGCTGATCCTGTCGGGCATGCTCCTGCCGCTCGACGACGGACCCGCATGGATGCGCGCCGTGGCCTCGGTGAACCCCGTGAACTGGATCGTGCAGGCCGAGCGCGCGCTGTTCGCCGGAGACCTCGGCGACATCACTGTGCTGTGGGGCTGGGTCGCGGCGGCCGCGGTCGCGGTGGTCGGACTCGCTGTCGGCATCCGGTCGATCCGCCGCAGCAGCTGATCGATCGGTCAGAGGCCTCCCTCTGATGAGGGAGGCCTCTGGTCCGCCGACCCGCCGGCGATCGCGCCGATCAGCCGCTGCAGGCGGAAAGCCCTTCGATGAGCACCGCATGCCGCCGGGCGCCGTCGTTCGGTCCGCGCAGGAGGCGCGAGATCCGTCCTCCGTCGCCCTGGCTCATCGGGCGGATGCCGATCGTCATGAGCAGCAGGACGATCCGGTCGCGTCTCCGGTGGAGCAGACCCCGGTCGCCGGCAGCGTGAGAGCGACCTGTGCGGCCGAGGGGAGGTCTCCGTCGAGCCATGCGGTGACGGAGCGGACCTGCTCGTAACCGGTGGCGAGGAGGAACGTCGGCGCCCGCCCGTAGGACTTCATCCCGACGACGAAGAACCCCGGCTCGGGATGCGTGAGCTCTCGGAACCCGTGCGGTTCGACCGTCCCGCAGGAGTGGACGTTCGGATCGATCAGCGGGGCCAGCCGCTTCGGCGCCTCGACGATGTCATCCAGCTCGAGGCGGATCTCGCGGAGCATGTCCAGGTCGGGACGGAACCCGGTCGCGTTGACGACCAGATCCGCCTCCACCATCCCCGGCTCTCCGCGGCGCGTGCCGACGATTCGGATCCCGTCACCGGAGGGTTCGAGACCGGAGATCTCGAACGAGTCGACCACCGCGACGGCTCCGGACGCGACCAGTCGGTCGGTACGGGTGCCGAGCTTCGCACGATCGGGCAGCTCGTCATCCGGCGAGGATGACACCCTGATCGCGGAAGGGTTCCGGATCACCCACGTCGCCTGCGTCCCCGGCTCATCGCGAACCAGCTTGCCGAGGGCGATGAGGGTGTTCGCCGCCGAATGCCCGGCCCCGACGACCACCGTGTGCCGACCGGCGAACCGCTCCCGATCCGCCCCGAGGACATCCGGCAGGGCATGCAGCACCCGGTCGGCGACCCCGTCGAACCCGAGCGGGATGAGGCCGGAGGAGGCGAGGGGGTTCGGGGTCGAGTAGGTGCCGGACGCATCGATCACCGCCCGCGCCGTCTGCTCCTCGACCTGACCGTCTGCACGCTGGATGCGCAGCAGGAACGGGGCCTGCGCGCGCCCGGCCGTCCGGGTGCGGTCCATGCCCTCCCTCGACACCGCGATCACACGGGAGGCGAACCGGATCCGCGATCCGATCTCGGGAAGCTCCGCGAGAGGTACCAGGTAGTCGTCGACGAACTCCTGCCCGGTCGGCGCGCGCCCCTCCGTGGGCATCGCCCATCCCGATGCCTCCAGCAGTCGCCGCGACGCGGGATCGACCAGGTGGCGCCACGGGGAGAACAGGCGGGTGTGCCCCCAGCGCTGAACGGACGCGGCCACCCGCTCCCCTGCCTCGAGGATCATGACGTCGATGCCGCGCTCGGCGAGGTTCGCCGCGGCCGCGAGGCCGATCGGGCCGGCGCCGATGACCACGACCGGCAACGTCGAGAGCCGGTCGGAAGCGACCGTCCGGGGAGTGAGATCGAGCAGCGTCACCATCAGGATCCTCCATATATCGATGAACGTCGATGCAAGTATGGGCGTATCTATCGATGACTGTCAATATCGATTAGTATCGATACATGGTCCAGCTGCTCGAGGTCACCGATGTCTCCGCCGGCACCACCTGCTGCGCTCCGCTCGTGAAGGAACCGCTCGGACAGCATGACGCGGAGAATCTCGCCGCCCGTCTGAAGGCCCTCGCAGATCCGGCCCGGCTGCGGTTGCTGTCGATCGTCGCCTCCAGCACCGACCAGGAGGCGTGCGTCTGCGACCTCATCGACCCGGTCGGCCTGTCCCAGCCGACGGTCTCCCATCACCTCAAGGTGCTCACCACCGCCGGGTTCCTGACTCGCTCCCAGCGGGGCACCTGGGCGTACTACCGTCTCGTGCCGGATGCTCTGACCTCGGTGTCCGCGGTGCTCGTCGACGCGTGACTCCCGCCGCGACGCCCCTGTTCCGGCCGCCCGTCCGGGTGTAGCGTCCCCTCCATACGCGGCCGTTCGACGATGCCGGCAGCGCCGCCGCATCCCGTGACGCCCTGAGGGGACGACGATGATGGAGAACCCGGTACGCCCGCCTTCCACGGTGCTGAAGACCCACCGCTACCTGCGGCTCTCCCTGGTCTTCGTCGTCTTCGCGATCCTGGCGAGCGTGCTGATCCAGACGGCCGTGGTCTCCTGGCGTCCGCTGGAGTTCGGCTGGAACATGCTGCCGTCGATCAGCCACTACTTCTACACGCCCGTCCGCACCGTGTTCGTCGGAGCGCTGATCGCGGCATCCCTCGCTCTCCTCGCGCTCTCCGGCCGCTCGCGCGCCGTCACCCTCCTCGACATCTCGGCGCTCTTCGCTCCGCTGATCGCCCTCGTGCCCACGGGCATCGCTCCGTCTCAGCGCACGCCGGAGCAGATCTGCCCCGAGAGCGGCGACTGCGTGCCGGACGAGTACCTGGACGGCGCACGGGCGGGCATCACCGTCTACGCGGTGGTCGTGTTCACCACGATCATCGTCATGGCCCTGGTCCGCAGACACGACCGACTCCGACGCGAGCGGAGCACCCGTCCGGCGCTCAGCCCCGAGGAGCACGCCGAGCAGACACTGCTGCGGGAGGATGCCGCGCGGAGCCGGAAGTCAGCGGCGATCGTGTCGTGGGTCGCCGCCGCCACCGCGGTCGTGATGCTCGCCCTCGCGTTCGCCCCCGGTCTCAGCGACGGGTTCCCGTTCAACTTCTGGCCGTTCCCCTCCAGCATCCACTTCGCGGCGACCCTGCTGTTCTTCGGCACGTTCGCGGCCGTTCCCCTCCTGCATGCCCGCGAGGACGAGAGCGACGAGCAGACGGCGCCCGCGCCCTGGCAGAGGACCCTCTACCGCTGGGTCAGCCGCTGCATGGCCGGAGACCTCGTCGTCCTCATCGTGGCCTTCGCGATCCGCGATCACCTGAACGGCTTCCCGCTCGTCCTGATCGGGGAGGCGTTCGCGCTGTCTCTCTTCGCCGTGTTCTGGTGGGTGCAGACCCTGCAGAGGTGGGACGACGAGTACGCGCCCTACCTCGTCGACCCCGATGCGCCGCCGCCCGGCCCCGCCGAGGGCGCGCTCCCACGGTGAGACGTCACGTCGACACCGTGATCACCACTTTGCCGCGGCTCACCCCTGCGGCGACATCGGCGAGAGCCTCCGGCACCTGAGCGAACGGATAGGTCCGCGCGACGATGGGGCGGATCATCCGCCGCTCCACGAGATCGGTGATCTCCCGGAGCTGCTCACCATCGGCGTGCATGAAGAGGAACTCGTACGCCACCCCGAGCCTTTTCGCCTGACGACGGATCCTGCGGCTGAGAGCGGTGATCGCGAGGACGAGGAGCGGGTTGAGCCCCGCAGCTCTGGCGAAAGCCGGATCCGGCGGCCCCGAGATGCCGATCGCCCGCCCGCCCGGCTTCAGCACACGCAGCGACTTCTCGAGGTTCTCGCCTCCGAGGCTGTCCAGCACCAGGTCGTACCCCGAGAGGACCTCCGCGAAGTCCTCTCGGCGGTAGTCGATCACGACGTCGGCGCCGAGGTCACGGACGAAATCGGCATTGGCGCCGCTCGCTGTGGTGGCCACGTGCGCCCCGAGGTGCCTGGCGAGCTGGATCGCGATGGACCCCACTCCGCCGGCGCCGGCGTGGATGAGGACCTTCTGCCCCGGAGCGAGCCGCCCCCTCTCCACCAGCGCCTGCCAGGCGGTGAGAGCGACGAGGGGCAACGACCCCGCCTCGGCCATCGAGATGTTCGCCGGTTTCGCAGCCAGATCGGCTTCGTCGACCGCGATGCGCTCGGCGAACGTCCCGATCCGCGCCGCGTCCGGTCGCGCGTACACCTCATCGCCGGGACGGAATCCCCGCACCAGCCGTCCGACGCGGATCACCGTACCCGCGACGTCGTTGCCGAGCACGAGGGGGAGCGCGTAGGGAAGGATCTGCGCGAACTCTCCGCTGCGGATCTTCTCGTCGAGCTGGTTGACGCCCGCCGCTTCGACCCGCACCAGCACGTCGGTGTCGCCGACCTCCGGCTCGGCGACGTCCTGAAGCTCCAGTGGTCGCCTGTACTTCTTGACGACGAATGCGCGCATGTCCTTCTCCTGTCTTCTCGTGACCGTCTGAGCCGGGTCAGACCGTCGTGGTGCGAAGCTGCGGGTACACCGCTTCGAGCGGCGCGCTGAGACCCGCCTTCAGCTGCACGGAGGTGTCGTCGGCGAGAACCTCGTACTCGTCGCGCTCGGTGGCATCGAGAACCGCGGCCACGAGCGCGGCGGGGTCCGTCTTCGGGTCGGAGACGTGAGCGGCCATCGCCGTGTCGACGTACCCGACGTGCACCCCCACGACGTGGACACCGGCCGGAGCGAGTTCCAGTCGAAGGGAGTTGGTCGCCGACCACAGCGCGGCCTTGGTGGCGCTGTAGATGCCTCCGACCGCGTACCACGCGAGTGCCGAGTGGATGTCGATGATCGCAGCACCGGGCCGTCCGGAGAGGAGGGGCGCATACGCACGAGCGAGGAAGAGCGGGCCGAGGAAGTTCGTCTCGACGTTGCGGCGGATGTCCTCATCGGAATGGGAGAGGATGCCGGCGGTGGGCACGGATGCACCGGCGTTGTTGACGAGCACGGTCACGTCGGGCGCCGCCTCGACGACCGCACGGATCGATGCGGGATCGGTCACATCGAGGACCAGAGGAACCACGCGGGGATCCGTCCACTCCCGCGGGGTGCGGGCGGTGGCGTACACCTTGGCCGCCCCACGCGCGAGCGCCTGTTCGACGAAACGGGTGCCGATCCCGCCGTTCGCTCCGGTGATGAGGACGACGGCGCCGTTGAGTGTGGGCATGAGCAGATCTCTCTTCTGTGGGGACAATGGGTGATGATGGTGAGTGCGCGTGAGCGACTCCACTCATAACTGAGTGCACTCAGTTTCTATTCCGAGAGGATCACATGTCGGCCCAGCTCGCATCCGCAGGGCGTCGTGAGCGCAACAAGCAGCAGAAGCTGGAGCGGATCACGGCGGCCGCCGCTGCGCTCTTCGCCGAGTACGGCGTCGACGACGTGACCACCCAGCAGATCGCCGAGAAGGCGGACGTCGGCACCGGCACCGTGTTCCTCTACGCGAAGACGAAAGGCGAGCTGCTGCTGCTCGTGCAGAACGCGCACTACGCCGAGGCGCTCGAGAAGGGCCGGCACGCCGCCGAGGCGATGACAGATGCGCTCGATGCGGTGATGGCGCTCCTTCGACCGATCATCGAATGCAACCGCGTCCAGATCGACAACGGACGAACCTACCTCCGCGAAATGGTCTTCGGAAGCGTGGACGACCAACGCCACGCCGAGGCCCTCTCGATCGTGGGATCAACGGAAGACGCGGTCGCCCGCATCCTCAGCCGGGGCATGGTCGATGCGGAGGCGCGGGCGACGACCCAGGCGCGAGTCGTGTCGGCGATCATGTTCCTCACGATGGCCGCCACGGTGAACGCGACACGCAGCATCGACGACCTCGCCGACGACATCAGACGACAGATCGCCGCCGTCATCGGCCGTTGACCGGTCGCGGAAGTCGATCCGCTACCGACGGATCGAGTCGTGGAACGGGTTCGGCTCGAGCGTGAAGTCGGTGCCCGCATCGCCCCACGTGCCCAGACCCGCAGGCTGACGACGTCGGCGCACCGCGGCGAGCGCTCGTGTGGCGGGCACTCCGACCGCCAGCGCGACCCGTCCGGCGAGAGTGCGGTCGTCGCGGCCCAGCACGCTCGCCCGGTGCCAGGCCTCGTGCAGCGCACCACCGCGCGCCGCAGGGACACGTCGCGCGGGGAGCGAGCCCTCTCGACGCCGCACGACGAGCTCCTCGACCCGCTCCCACCACGTGGACTCGATCTCGGGATGGAAGTAGTTGTCGCGCAGCCAGTCGGGATGCGGATGCCGGAACCGCCCTGCGACGACCTCGCTCCGCCCGCCGAGCAGCCCGCTGCCGACGAACACGGTGTTCAGCAGCGACTTGCTCACCCCGAAGCTGTCGAGAGCGATGACCGGGACGCCCTGGGCCACGGCCTCGATCGCGGCGGTGGAGCTCACCGTGACGAGCCCCGCGGCGGTCGAGAGCGCGGCGGCCATGGAGTCGTACGAGAACACGAGGTTGTCGGGGCGGCGCTCGCCGAGCAGCTCGGTGTACGCGTCGCGCTCCAGGTGCGTCTCCACCTCGCCCGGCCGCGACCGCAGCTTCACGACCACGCGTCGACCGGGATCGGCCTTCGCCGCCCGCACCAGCGTCGCGGCGATCTCGGCGCGCTCCTCCCGATCCGCCGGCACGAGCGCCTGCGCCGCGAAGACGATGTCGGTCGCCGCGGCCTTCGCGAGAGCGGGCGCCGAAGACGTCGGCTTCTCGTCGACCAGGACCCCGCGCTCCGCCCTGGCGCGCGCGACGGCGGGCGACAGCATCCGCGCCCGCGTCCTCGCGAAGGGGAGCGTCGCGAGCGCGGTCGGCACGTCGACGCCGATGCGGCCGCCCAGTTCGGCGAACGCCCGCTCCTCCCGATGCGAGTGCACCACCAGGAGGTCGACGTGGCGGCGATAGTCCAGGGCTCCGCGCTGCGCGGGGATCGCCATCCCCGGAAGACCCGCCACCGTCACGGGGCGGTGCCGCAGGCCGTCGATCATCCGCCCCATCAGCCGCACGAACGGACCCCGGCCGGCGAGCAGCACGACGTCGGGGCGCTGCGCCTCGAGCCACGGCGCCGTCTCGCGGAACATCACCCGCGACACGGCGCTCGGATCGAGCCCTGCGCCCGCGAGCGCCGTGCGCTCCTGGGCGGCGCTCGCGGTCAGCGGGGTCTTCACCAGCAGCAGATGCGGTCGAATGCCGGGGACGGCGCCGAGCAGCGACGCCGACCACTTCACGAACGAGTCGGCGTCCGCGATCGCGACGACCCGCAGCCCGGTGCTCATGCCGGGACGCGACGCAGCTTCGCCATGGGCGCGCGCTCGCTGTCGAAGACGCGCTTGACGCCGTCGCCGAGGGCCTTCTCGATCACGCGGATGTCGCGCACCAGGTGCTCGAGACCCGTGGGTTCGAGGGATGCCGCGTGGTCGGAGCCCCACATGGTGCGGTCCAGCGTGATGTGGCGTTCGACCGCGACGGCGCCGAGGGCGACGGCGGCGAGGGAGATCTGCAGGCCGCGCTCGTGGCCCGAGTATCCGACCGGCACGCCGGCGTAGCGGTCGCGGAGGGTCGAGATCACCCGCAGGTTCGCCTCCTCCGGCTCGAGGGGATACGTCGAGGTCGCGTGCATGAGCACGACCCGGTCGGTGCCGAGCGTGTCCAGGGCGCGGTCGATCTGCTCGATCGTCGACATGCCGGTGGAGAGGATGACGGGCTTGCCGGTCTCGCGCAGCGCGATCAGCAGCTCGGTGTCGGTGAGGCTGGCCGAGGCGACCTTGTGGGCGACGACGCCCAGGTCTTCGAGGAACGCGACGCTGGGCACATCCCACGGCGAGGCGAACCAGTCGAGACCCAGCATCGTGGCGTGGTCGCCGATCTCGATGTACTCGTCGCGGCCGAACTCGACCCGGCGGCGGTAGTCGAGGTAGCTCATGGTGCCCCACGGCGTCTCGCGCGGCACGTCACGCATGTGCTCGGGGGTGGAGATCTCGGGCGTGCGCTTCTGGAACTTCACGGCATCCGCCCCCGCGCGCGCCGCCACGTCGATGAGCTTCTTCGCGATGTCGACGTCGCCGTTGTGGTTCAGGCCGATCTCCGCGATGACGTAGGCGGGACGACCGCCTCCGATGACGTGCGATCCGATGCTGACAGTCATGATTCCTCCGGTCTGCGAATGCCTTCTCTCCTGGGTACGCGCCGACGGTGAACTGCGCCCAACACCCGGGTTACCGGCGCACGTCAGCTGGACAACACGCGTTCGACCAGTTCGCGAACAGCTCCCCGTCCGCCCTCGCGCGACAGCACCACCCGCGCCGCCTCGATGACGAGCGGGTGCGCGTTCGCGACCGCGACGGGCCACCCGACGATGCGCAGTGCGGGGAGGTCGTTCACGTCGTTGCCGAGGTAGGCGACGTCCGCGAGATCGAGGCCCTGTTCAGCGGCCCAGCCGCGCAGCGCCGTCTCCTTGTCGTCGATGCCGTGCAGCACCGGCACGCGCAGCTTCTCGGCGCGTGCCCGCACGACGGGGTTCACCTCGGTGGAGAGGATCAGCATCGGCACCCCCGCGGCTCGCAGGAGAGCGACGCCCATGCCGTCCTCGCGACTCACCTGCACGCGCTCCCCGCCGTCGGCGTCGATGATCGCGGTGTCGTCGGTGTGCACGCCGTCGAAGTCGGTGACGACGGCCTTCACCGGGATCGGATGCCGCTGCTCGTGCAGCGCCGCCAGAGAGCGCGCGATGCGCAGCTGCTGCTCGTCGTCAATCTCGATCGCGGTCCACTCCGGAACCTCTGCGATCGCGGTGCGGCCGAAGAAGCGGTGCCGGCTCTCGCGGAAGCCCGCGGCCGAGAACACGTAGAAGGCCCCGGTCTCGAGGTAGTGCGGCTCCCGGTCCTGCCTGAGGGGTCGGCGCGCGGCGTCGTGATTGATCGCGGCAGCACTGCCGTCGGCATCCCTCCTCCAGAGGAAGCCGTAGGTCTCGTAGGCCGAGAACATGCTGTCTGCGCGCCCTTCGGCGACCTGCGCGACGGCGTCGGAGAGGGCCTCGGCGGGGATGAACGGCGACGTCGCCTGCAGGAACGCGACGACCCCCGTCTCGATCCCGTCCGCCGCGAGTTCGTCGAGCGCGTGCAGGATCGCGCTCTCGGAGGTCGCCGTGTCACCGGAGAGCTCGGCGGGGCGGCGCACGATCCGCGCACCGGCCGCTGCGCCGATCGCCGCGATCTCCTCGTCGTCGGTCGACACCACGACGAGGTCGATGCTGTCCGCCGCGAGCGCGGCGTGCACCGCCCTGGCCACGAGTGGGACACCGCCCACGCGCTGTACGTTCTTGCGCGGCACCTGCTTCGATCCGCCCCGCGCGGGAATGATCGCCACCGTCGATGTCATCGTCCTCGTATCGCCTTCCATGCCCTGCCGGCCCTCCGCCTCGCGCCGAGAGCCGTCAACCGCCATTCCTCCATGCGCCCGATCCCGCCGGCCGGTCGCAGCACCCGCCGCAGCGTCCCCTCGTCGGGGGCTCCCGGCAGCCGGAGCTCCGTGAGCCGCTGGGCGGAGAAGTACCTGTCGCGTTCGACGGCATCCATGCCCCGCAGCAGCTCCTCCGCGCGCGGGCGGAGGTGACCGGCGATCTCCGGCTGCATCGCGTACCCGACGGCGTCGATGAGCAGCTGCAGCCGCTCGGGATCGGCGTAGCCCGATGCGGGCCGGGTGAGGGCGTCGACGATGGTCGCCGGGATGCGGTTGCTGTTCTCGAACGGCGTCAGCCTCGCCAGCACGGTGCCGGTGCCGGCCGCGCCGATCTCCCGGTCGAACAGGGCGCGCACGGTCGGCAGGGCGGTGGAGAACCCGGCCACGACGGCGAGGACGTCGAGGCGCTCCGCGAGCATCTCGGCCGCGAGCGCCCCCCGGTACTCGGCGAACGCGATGCCGAGGGATGCCGCGCGGGCCCGCAGCGCGTCGGTGTGCAGGGGTGGCGCCGACGGATGCGGCTTGAACACGATCCGCTCGGGCGACCAGGCCGCTGCACGATCGATCAGCTCGGCCTGCAGCGCGACCTCCTCCTCGGCCGTCATGAGGCCGAGGGCGGAGAGGTACTGCCCGAGCACGAGCACGGTCGGCATCCCGTCGTCGAGTCCCGCGGCGTCGCCCGCCGCGGTCTCCTCGAAGACCGTGCGGAACCGCGCCGCCGGCACGGGGACGGACTCCGCGTGCGGCGCCCCGACGAGCGGCCGCACCCCCGGCACGACATCGGCGTGCACCACGCGCTCGATGCGCGCCGACACCGTGTGCCCCAGCGCGACCCGCATCGGCGAGTAGGTCATGAGCCCGTCGCCGATGATCGTGATCCGTGCGCCGGGGAAGAGCGTCATCAGCGTGCGCGCGGGCGCGACCTGGGGGCTCTGCACGAACAGCTCGAGCCCGCGCGGATCGAGGTTCCAGGCGCGACGCAGCAGCCGCTCCAGCATCGGGAGGTCGCCCTCCCTCGGCTTCCACGCGCTGGGGTGAGCGGCCCCGAGCAGCACGTCCAGGTCCTCCACGCGGTCGAACCGCTCCCGCAGCGAGCGCAGCGCGGGGTCAGCGGCGATGCCGACCGTCGTCTCGGGCACCCGCGACGACGTGAACGGCACGAGGACCCGTTCGGCCCGGCCATCCGCGTCGAGCAGTCCGGCGTCGATCGCGGCGACCGCGGTGGCGAGCCCGTAGGCGCTGTGCAGCGCGAAGATCTGCGTCATGCGTCGCTCCCCACCCGACGCAGCAGGGGCGCCAGCACCCGCCGCCGCGGCCCGTCGAGCCGCCCGATCACTCCCGCCACGTCGTCGGCGGGAAGACGTTCCAGCAGACCGAGGATGCCGCTGCGCATCTCCGCACGCAGCGAACTCGTCATCCGCCGTGACCGCACGAGATGCCGCGAGCTCAGCGCCAGCACGGTCCACGTCGCCTTGGGCAGGAAGCGCTCGGCATCCCGGTCCGACGCCACCACGTCGAGCACCTCCGTCATCGCGCGCACGAAGTCGAGCTGGCGGCGATCGCGGATCTGTGTGAGGGAGGTCGCGACCCCGCGGCGGTACAGCAGCGCCGGAGCGTCGACCACCGCGAACGACTCCGCTTCGAGGTGCAGACGCCAGATCCACGGCCGGTCCTCGGCCGTGAAGAGTCCGGGAGAGAAGGCGGCGAGGCCGGCATCGAGCACGCGCCGGTGGAACATGCCCGCCCACGCGAAGGGGTAGTCGACCATGGTCGGCTCGTTCTCGGGGAGGATCGCGTCGCGCGGCGAGAGCACCCGCTCGCGCCAGGGCTGCGGGGCGCGGTGCAGGGCCCGCTTGGCGCCGGTGACGGTGACGTGGTCGGTGCGGACGAAGTCGCAGTCCAGCTCCCTCAGCCGCTCCGCCAGCACGGAGAGGCGGTGCGGCTGCATCCAGTCGTCTCCGTCGACGAAGCAGAAGGCCTCGCCCTCGACGTGCGCGAGGCCCTGGTTCCGCGCGCTCGCGAGACCCTGCGGCCGCGGGGTCGTGAGCACCGCGGAGTGCGGGAAGCGCTCGGCGTAGCGGCGCATGAGCTGCCCGGTGTCGTCGCGGGAGCCGTCGTCGATCATGACCAGCTTGAGCGCGGCGGGGTCGTCGAACTGGCGCGTGAGGGTCTCCAGCGTGGTCGCGATGTACGGGCCGGCGTCCTTGGCGGGGAGGATGACGGTGACGAGGGGAGCGCGCATGGTGCCACGGATGCTGGCACGCGAGCGTTGCCGCCCGGCGACGTCGAGGTGAACACGGGGTGTCCTGCCCGCCCGCTCCCAGGTCGATCCCTCACGATAGGGGGATGCCGCGACCACTCGGATCCTCGGGGAGACCCCTGCGCCGGAGATCCCGGGAGACGTTGGATCTCCGCTGGCTCACCGCGCGGGCGTGGACGAACCGGTGGTATCCGCAGGGCGTCGATCTCGGCATCCTGGACGGTCGACGGACCCTCGCGGTCAGCTGGTTCCGTCAGGACAGGGACAGGCATCACCTCGCCTCGCGCGTCTCCTTCATCGACCTCGAACGCTCGCGGCACCGCGACGTCGCCCTCGTGATCGAGGGTCCGGATGGAGAGCTGGAACCCGCGCGCATCCACGTCGGCGGTCTCGCGTGGTTCGGCGACCGCCTCTTCGCCGCGGCCACCATGCAGGGGATCTGGGAGTTCGATCTCGCCCGTCTCCGCACCGTGCGCGGCGCCGACGCCCGACGCCTGACCGGGTCTCTGCGGCGGAGCGCGCTCGTCGCGGTGCGCACGAGGATCCACCCTGTGGCGCTGCGGTGCTCGTTCCTCGGTCGCGTGTTCGACGCCGACGGCGAGCCGCTGCCGAGGGTGCTCATCGGCGAGTACCGCACCGGCGGAGACGGCCGGATCGGCGAGTTCCTCATGCCCGCGCAGGAGGGAGACGGCTTCGCCGCCGTCGAGGGCGGGCTCATCGCCCCCGGCATCCCGCACCTCCAGGGCGCCGTGCGCTGGGGCGCCACCTACTTCGCGTCGCAGTCCGACCAGCTGCGCCCCGGTGCCCTGTGGACGGGACCGGCCGGAGCACTCCGCCGCGCCGCCCAGCCCCTGCCCGCGGGATGCCAGGACCTCGCACTCGACCCGGACGCGCGGATGCTGTGGTCGCTGGGCGAGCACCCCTGGCGGCGCGTGGTGCGCGGCATCCCCTTCGCCCGCCTGGGGATCGAGCACCCCCCGCGGCGAACGTAGACTGGACGGGTGAAGCCCGCACCGATCATCGTCTACACCGTGCTGCGGCTGCTGGCGTTCCTCGTCCCGCTCGCGATCCTCTGGTTCTTCTTCCCGATCTTCCGGGAGTTCTGGTGGCTCGCCGCGATCTTCTCCGCCCTCATCGGGGTGAGCATCTCGCTGCTATTCCTGCGCACGCCGCTCACCGACGCCTCGACGCGCCTCCACGAGCGTCGTCAGGCCCGCACCACCGGCGCCGAGTCGGATGCGAACGCCGAGGACGACGCACTCGACTCCGAGTCCTGAGCCCGCTTCCCGTGGTTCGTGCGGCGTCCGCACATGAGAGCCTGGTCTCGTGACCTCACGCCGCAGACCTCTCGGAGACGGACGACGCCGACGTGGCCGCGAGCTGCCGCCCACCCCGGGCGTGCTGATCGGCGACGCTCTTGTCGGCCTCTCCGCTGCCGCCGCCGTCGGATGCGGCCTGCTCCTGTGCACGCTCCTGCTCCTGGCTCTCCTCGGCAGGTTCGTCTTCCCCGACTCCCCGACCGACTTCATCGAGGTGTTCGGCGGCCCGCTCCTCGCCGCGGTTCTGGGCGGCGCCCTGTCTCTCATCACGTGGGGCTACGCGTCCACCGCACGACAGCTCGCCCTCGTCCGGATGTACGCGCGGACAGCCGACCCGCGCGAGCTGCGCAACGCCGTCGAAGTGCGCGGACCGATCGGGCGCGATCCGCGGGTCGCCGCCGTCGCCACGACCACGTCCATCGGCGTGATCGCCCTCGGCACGGGCGGCATCCTCCTCGCCGCCGACGCACTCCCCCTCATCGCCGCCGTCTCGCTGGTGATCGGCGCGCTCTGCATCCCTGTCGTGCTCGTCCTGCTCGCCGCCGACCGCCGCTGGGCCCGCGTCGCGGCCGACCGGCTCCCGACCGCAGCGCTCGGCGAGCAGGGACCAGCCAGAGTGCGCGTGGCCGACGATGACGTTCAGAAGCGGGTGGACGCCCAGGAGCGCCGAGAGCGCTCCGCGCTGGATCGCGCTGCGACGCCCCTCCTCATGGTGCTGACACCGGCAGCCCTCGCCTGCGCCGTCCTCTCGCTCCGTCCGCCGACGGGAGTCTCCGCACAGGCGCAGGTCGTCGGAGCCGCTGTGGGTCCGCTCTGTGTGCTCGCGCTTCTCGTCCTCGGAGCCCTTCGCATCGACCAGTTGCGTCGTGTCCTCCAGCGGGTTCGTGCCGGCAGGGTCGCGACGGCCGCCGATCAGGGGCGAGCATCCGCAGCGACGACGGTGCTCGCCGCGGACCTCCGCACGGCCACCGCGGTGTGGGTGCTGCTCGGCGCCGGGGTGCTGGGCCTCACCGCTCCGGATCTCACCCCTGCCGTCGTGACGGCCATCATCCTGCTGCTCGGGCTCACCGCGCTCTTCTCTCTCGCGATGCGCCTCGGGGCCGCTGCGCCGTCGCTCCGCGAGGAGTTCGGCTACCGTCTCCCCGTCGAGCATCCGAGCGACGGAGGAGGAGGAAACCTCGTCTCCTGAGTGACACGCGCGGTCTTCCCGACTGAGACGCGAGGTCTCCCGGCTGAAACGCCCGGTCTCCCGGTTGAAACGCGAGGTCGTCTCCTGAGTGACACGCGACGTCTCCCCGACTGAGACGCGAGGTCTCCCGGCTGAGACGCGACGTCTCCCCGACTGAGACGCGACGTCTCCCCGACTGAGACGCGAGATCTCCCCGCTGAGACGCGCGTCAGCCGACGAAGGCCCAGAACAGCGCCCCCGCGTACAGGAGCGCCGCGAGCGACGTCAGGGCGAGGGCGATGACGAGTTCGCCGGGCTTGCGGTAGGTCCACACGATCACGAGCGCCGGGAGTGCGGCGAGCAGTGCCAGCAGCGCGATCCACGCGATCGGGAAGAGCAGCGCGAGGAAGGTCGAGATGCCGAACGGCGCGAGCACGAACAAGGTGTAGAGCACCTGGGTCGCCCGCGCGCCGATCAGCACCGTGAGGGTGCGCTTGCCCACGAGGCGATCCTGGTCGATGTCGCGGAGGTTGTTGGCGAGCAGCACGGCGCACGCGAACAGTCCAGCGGCCACCGCACCCAGCCACGCCTGCTGCGGCAGCGCGAAGATCTGCACCCAGGTCGTGCCGAGTGTGGCGACGAGCCCGAAGAACACGAACACGAACACCTCGCCGAGGCCGAAGTAGCCGTAGGGGCGCTTTCCTCCGGTGTAGAACCACGCGGCGACGATGCAGACCGCTCCGACGGCGAGCATCCACCACTGCTGCGTGCGGATGACGATCGCGAGACCCACGACCGCCGCGAGAGCGAAGAAGACGAGGCCGATGATCAGCACGGTGCGCGGTGACACCCGGCCCGAGGCGGTCAGGCGTGCGGGTCCGACACGGTGCGCGTCGGTGCCGCGGATGCCGTCGCTGTAGTCGTTCGTGAAGTTCACGCCGATCTGCAGGAAGACCGCGACCGCGAGGCACGCCAGCGCGATGACCCAGTGGAACTCCGGTCCTGTGCTGCGCGCAGCTCCGGTGCCGATGACGACCGGCGCGATCGCGAGCGGCAGCGTGCGCAGACGGGCTGCGCCGATCCAGTCGGATGCCGTCACCGGGCCGAGCTCGACGACGGGCTTCTTCGCCGGGTTCCCGCTCGTGCGGACGGGAGCGCGACGGGACTTCTTCTTGCGATTCGAGGATGCTGCCACGGAGGGAATCCTACTGGTCACTCCTTTTCCCGCCGTCGAGCGAGACGAGACACGACGCGAAGCCCTCACCCCGGCGAGGAGCCGGCGCCACCTCGGGAGGAGAACCCCCACGGGAGGAGAACTCACGTTCGGGAGGAGAACTCACGTTCGGGTGGAGAACTCCCCACGGGAGGACAACGCACGTTCGGGAGGAGAACTCCCCACCGGGGGAGACTCCCCACGGGAGGACAACGCACGTTCGGGAGGAGAACTCCCCACCGGGGGAGACTCCCCACGGGAGGAGAACTCACGTTCGGGAGGAGAATCCGGGCGGAATCCTCCTCCCGAACGTGATATCTCCTCCCGAACGCGAGCACACGCGCCCACGCCCGTGCCCACGCCCACGCCCGCGCCCGCGCAGACGCGACGCGACCACGCGACCACGCGACCACGCGCACAGAGACCACGTGCCTGCCCGCGCAGACCCGACGCGACGCGACGCGAACTCACGTTCGAGGGGGGGAGACTCCCCACGGGAGGACAACTCACGTTCGGGAGGAGGATCCGCGCGGAATCCTCCTCCCGAACGTGATATCTCCTCCCGAACGAGAGCACACGCGACCCCGCCCGCGCCCACGCGACCCCGCCCGCACCCGCGCCCGCACAGACGCGACGCGACGCGAGCCCGCGACGGCGCGACCTCGCCCGCGCGATCGCACGGAGGAGGATCGGATGCTCAGCGACGGGTGAAGGTGACGTGCGTGACGCCGCTCTCCGCGACCTCGCTGCGGACGGCGTAGTCGTTCTCGATGCCGCGCAGACCGTCCCAGATGCGCTCTCCACTGCCGATCACGAGGGGCGCGACGGCCACGTGCAGCCGGTCGATGAGCCCCGCCCGCAGGAACTGCCGCACCACGTCTGCGCCGCCGCCGATGCGGACGTCGCCGTCGCCCGCGGCCTCGGTCGCGCGCGCCAGCGCCTCCTGCGGGGTCGCCTCGATGAAGTGGAAGACCGTGCCGTTCGCGAACTCGATCGAGGCGCGCGGGGTGTGGGTGAGCACGAACACGGGCACGTGGAACGGCGGTTCGTCTCCCCACCATCCGCGCCAGTCGGGGTCGTCGCCGTGCTGGTGCAGGCCGAACATGCCGGCGCCCATGATCTCGGCGCCGACCTCTTCGAAGTACGCGGCGGCGTAGTCCTCGTCGAGTCCTGTCGTGCCCTCCCCGGAGGTGTCGCCGAGCACGCGGGCGCGGAAGGTGCGGGTGGCGGTGTAGGCGGCGACGAGCCGACCCCAGTCCTCGCCGAAGGGGTTCTCCGGCGTCTGGTCTGTGGTGGTCGCGAAACCGTCGAGGGAGATGTTCAGATCGGCGCGAACGGCCATGTCGGTGCTCCTTGTAGAGGGGTCAGAGTGCGGGCTTGCTGTCCTTGCCGTCGAGCCACAGCGTGTCCGACGCATCGCCGTGGGCCCCGCCCTTGCCGACGTGCTTGTCGCTGATCTGCGGTCCCTTGGTGATGATGTGCACGAGGGCCATCGCGTGCCCCTGGCCGAGCTGATACTCCTCCTTCAGCCAGGCGACGATCGGGGTGGCCTTGGTCTCGGGGCCGAATCCCTTCTCCGTGGCCAGTTCGATGAACTGCCGGGGGGTGAGGCCGGTCTTGGTCTCGATGTTGTCGAGGTATGCCTGGAACGACATGTGCTCTCCTGTGTGTCAGTCCTCGTCGAGGAACGTCTGGATGATGGTGGCCGAGGCGTGGATGCCGATGATGCGCAGCACTCCTTCGCCGACGTTGGTGAAGCGGTGCGGGACGAACGCGGGCCCGGTGGCCGTGTCTCCCGCCACCGCCAGCAGCGTCTCGTCGCCGACGGTGATCTGCGCGGTGCCCTCGAGCACCACCCAGGTCTCAGGGTAGGGGTGCCAGTGCAGCCCTGGCCCCTGTCCTGGCTGATTCTCCACGTAAAAGTACGAGACGGCCGCGCCGTGCTCGCCGCCCTCGAAGCGACGGCTGCGACCTGTGCCGATGCGGATGTCCGCCGCGGCGACGATTCCTGCGGACGTCGGTGCGCTGTTCATGGGTCCAGTCTCGACACCCCCACCGACACGGCCTAGAGTTTCGATGTGGATCGAAACTCCGCTCCGATCGAAGGCGTCGAGCATCCGGATCACCGGGTAGAGTTCCACCTGAGCCCCGGCGACATCCAGGCCGTGCGCTTCGGGATCTCCCCCGGGCACGAGCTGGCCCACGCCGTGCGCGTGCTGCTGCGCCCGGCGCAGCATCCGCTGCAGTGGGGATGGCTCCGAGCGGTGCGCGAGCGCCTCCCCCGCCGGAGCTTCGAATTGCTCGCCGTCGTCATCGGCGAGGACGGCTACCTCCCCGACTTCCTCACGACGGCCGCGGCGTGGGATCTGACGCCCGACGCCGAGCGGGAGGCGCTGCGGCAGACGCCCCTCGACGGCATGCGCGTGGACTTCGGCAAGATGGTCGACCGGTCGACAGGGGCGCGTCAGCGAGCGCTCAGAGACATGCAGGAGCGTCCAGCGCGGGCGCGGGCGATGATCGCCGACGCCTGGCCGGAGGTGTGGGATGCCGTGCTCGCGCCGGTGTGGCCTCAGCTGGAGCGGCTGCTGCGCGCCGACATCGCGGTGCGGTCGCGGACCATCGCATCGTCGGGCATCGCCGCCATGGCCGAGGATCTGCACCCGCGGGTGAGCTGGGGAGAGGGGGCCGTGCGCGTGCAGCTGCGACGGCACAGCGAGCACGTCGACTGCCGCGGAGGCGGACTCGTGCTCGTGCCATCGGTGATGTCGTCGTGGGGCTGCATGGTGCTCACCGAACCGCCGGCCCAGCCGACCCTCTACTACCCCGCGCGCGGCGTCACCGCGGGCTGGGCGCGCGACGCGGCCGAGGTGGCCGACGCGCTCGGCGCCCTGCTGGGTCCTGCGCGCGCCGACATCCTGCTGCACGCGGGAGTCGCGCGCACCACCTCTGAGGTGGCGAGGGATGCCGGCATCGCGGTGTCGACGGCATCCCATCACCTCACCGTGCTCCGTGGCGCAGGACTCATCGGCAGCGAGCGCGAGGGCAACCGGATGCTGCACCTGCGGACGCCCCTCGGGGAGGCGATGATCGGCGCGGCGATCTGATCCGCGGCGATCAGGTCAGTCCGCGGAGCCGACGGGGATGATCGGCCGGTGCTCGTAGTAGGTCTGCAGCACGACCGTGGTGCGCGTGCTCACGTTCGCGGCGAGGCGGATGTCGCGGACCAGTCCTTCCAGTGCCCGGGGAGAGGCCACTCGCACGAACAGCATGTAGCTCGCGTCTCCGGCGATCGAGTGGCAGGCCTCGATCGCGTCGAGGTGCTCCAGCAGCTCGGGGGCGTTGTCGGGCTGCGCGGGGTCGAGCGGGGTGATCTCGATGAAGGCCGAGAGCGGCGTGCCCGCCTGCTCCGGGTCGAGGATCGCGCGGTAGCCGGTGATGACGCCACGCGTCTCGAGGCGCTTCAGGCGCGACTGCACGGCCGACACCGAGAGGCCCACGGCATCCGACAGCTGGGAGAGCGTGGCGCGGCCGTCTCGAGAGACCTCGGCGAGGATCGCGCGGTCGACAGAGTCATCCATGGATGTAAGATTATCGTCAGGATTCCGTATATGCCGGAATCTTTCCGCCACATTCTCCGATCGGAGGTCCCGATGTCCATCATTTCCGCCACCAGCTCCGCTGCACAGGCCATCGTCGGCGAACCCGAGGTCGTCGAGGACGCCGCGATCGCCGAGCAGAGCGCCGCCTGGGCGCAGCTCAAGGACGCCGCGATCGCCATCCGCGAGCTCCAGATCAAGGACGGCTCCATTCCGGATGCCGCGCACCACGGCGTCGCACGCGAACTCGTCGCCGCGATCACCTCCGGCATCCGCGCCCTGGCTCCCGCCTTCCCGCACGACGCCGACTACCTCGCCGCCTCGATCGTCGACTTCGACCGCTGGGCCTCCGAGGACTTCGGCGTGCCGGACTTCCTCGACTCGCTCGTGGCCTTCCAGCCGCAGCAGCACCGCGTCGACGGCATCCGCCACCTCGTGATCTTCCCGATGTACACGCAGAACGGGTCGAGCGATCGCCTTGTCGAGGCGCTCATCGTCGAGACGATCTGGCCGGAGTTCATCGCGGCGCTCGAAGCCGGCGACTACGGCAACAAGCTGTTCGTCTCGCTGCGTCTCGTCGACTTCACGCCCGGCTACGACACGAACTCGGCGGTGCTGTTCCCCGAGACCGTCGCGATGCGCGAGATCCCCTCCTTCACGTGGGGTGCGATCTTCCAGGACCGCGAAGCCGCCCGCTACCGCCGGGTCACCCGCGCCGCCTCCGAGATCACCAACCTCGACCTGCCGGAGCGCGCTGCGGCGATGCTCGACGACCAGGCGCTGACCGAGCGCGCGTTCGTGATGTGGGACATCATCCACGACCGCACGCACATGCGCGGCGACCTTCCGTTCGATCCGTTCATGATCAAGCAGCGGATGCCGTTCTTCCTCTACTCGCTGGAGGAGATGCGGTGCGACATGACCGCGTTCCGCGAGTCGGTGAAGATCGAGCGCGCCCTCGCGGCCCGCATCGCCGCCGGCGAGGAGTTGACCGAGGCCGAGCGGGAGATGCACGATCACGCCGGGCTCGTGCAGTACGCCGTGATCTTCGACCGGATCTTCCGCTTCGCGATCACCGGCAACCGCACCCGCAACTACGACGCGGTCGGCGGCCAGCTGCTGTTCGCGTGGCTGCACCAGCGGGGCGTGCTGCACTGGACCGACACCGCTCTCGCGTTCGACTGGGACAACGTCCCCGACGCCGTCGTGGCGCTGGGCGATGCGATCGACGACCTGTACTGGCACTCGATCGACCGCCCGAAGGTCGCGCACTGGCTGGCCGCGTACGAACTCGTCCGGGGCACACTCACGCCGCACCCGGCGTCGCAGTGGGCCCGTGGGCTCTCCGACGAGATCCTCGCCGGCGCCCCCAAGGGCTACACGGACGCCGTGATGGACGACGAGTTCCCGCTGTCGATGTTCTTCGAGACTCTCGACAAGAAGATGAAGCCGGTCATCGAGTCGACCGTCGGCATCCGCGGCACCGACGACTGATCACACGCGCCCTTCTCGGACGCCCTCCCGTTTCTCGGAGACCCTCCCGTTTCTCGGAGACCCTCCCGCTTTCGGAGGATCTCCCGTTTATCGGATGATTCGGGGAGGATCGTCCGAGAAGGGCGCGTTCGTCCGAGAATCGGATGCCACAGGAAGGGGAACCCGTCATGAGCGTCAGCGGTCGCACCATCGTCCTCGCCGGAGCCACCAGCGATGCGGGGCTCGTCGTCGCGCGCGCACTCCTGACGGCGGGAGCTCGGGTCGTCGCCACCGGGCGCTCGGCGTCGCGGTTGGCGCCGCTCGCCGATGCCGGCGCCGAGGTCGAGGTCGCCGATGCGACCTCCGTGGAGGAGATGACCTCGCTGGTCGCACGCCTCGACGTCGTCGACGGGGTGCTCCCGCTGGTCGGCGGATGGCGCGGCGGCGGCGGGCTCGCAGGACAGTCCGACGAGGACTTCGACGCCCTTCTCCCCGCCCTGCTCGCGGTACGGGCCACGAGCCGCGCCTTCGATGCCGCGCTGCGCACCTCGGATGCCGGACGCTTCGCCGTCGTCTCGTCGACGGCCGTCGCCAGGCCGCTCGCCGGAGGGGCGAACTACGCGGCCGTGAAGGCGGCGAGTGAAGCGTGGGCGCGGGCGGTCGGGCAGGGCTTCGCGAAGGCGGCTCGCGACGCCGAAGAGCCGCTGCGTGCGGCATCCGTCGTGTTCCGCGCCAAGGCGCTCGACCCTGCCGCTCTCGCAACCGCCGTCCTCGCACTGTGGGATGCGGATGCCGCAGAGCTCAACGACCGCGTGATCGACATCGCCTGACGGCGGCTGCGGACGCGGGCGCTCGGCGGGTGGAATCCGGCCGCTCAGAGATCGAGCCGCATCACGACGCGTCGGGTCGTCGGGTGGCTGACCTCGGTGAATCCGGCCGCGGCGAATGGGCCGACCGCGCCGACGTTCATCTCGCCCCACGAGACCGTGGAGCCTCCTGTGAGCAGGGGGTATCCCTCGATCGCCGTGGCGCCCTGCGCGCGGGCGTGGTCGACCGCCGCGACCACCATGGGGTACGTGAGACCCCGGCGGCGGAAGCCCGGTCGCACGATGAGGCACGCGATCGCCCAGACGCCGTCGTCGTTCTTGTCCTCGTCGCGGCCCTTCCACGGCACCGACGATCCACGGAGTCGCCCGTAGACGCTGCGCCGATCGACCGCGCACCAGCCGACCGCCTCGTCGCCGAGGTAGGCGACGAGGCCGATCGTCTCCGTCGCACGCGGATCCCCGCAGTGCGTCTCGCTCCTCAGCAGATCGCGCCGCTCCTCCACGGGCATGTTCCACCAGTCGCCGTCACCGAGGCGTTGCCGTTCGCACTGGCACCGCGCCGCCGACCCCGTGAGGATCGACTGCAGGTCATCCCACCCGGCCTGATTCGCCGGGACGATCCTGATCTCCCCCGGCTCCGCGGCGTGCTGCGGGCTCACCGATCGCGCCCCTCGTCGGCCGCCTCCCTGCCGTCCGCCCCTGCTCGTCCACCGCGAGCTGATACCGGATCGATCAGTACAGGCCCGGACGAACGGGGAACCCCGCCCGATTCGGCACGCTCCGTCACGTCCGCAGCTGCCGACGAAGCGCCGTCGTCGGCATCCGCCGCACTGTCACCCTCTCCGCCGGGGATCTCCTGCGCCGGCGCGTTGGCGTACAGCTCGGTCAGCTGCCGGTAGGACTTCGTGAGGAAGGCCAGACCGCCCACGACGACCATGATGAGCCCAGCGAAGAGGCAGATCAGGGCGATGCCGCGGGCCTCGCCCTGCCCGAGCAGCCAGCCCCACTGCGCGTCGCCGGCCGGGGTCTTCATGTACGGGATGATCAGGAACTCGGCGATCGGCGCGATGAGGAAGGCCGTGATCGGGGCGGCGGCCGCCTCCATCGCCGCCGCGACGCCGAACACCCGCCCCTGCCGCTCGAACGGCACGACCTTCTGGATCACGGTCTGCTCCGCGGCCTCGGCCGGCGGCACCATAGCCATGTAGACCCACATGCCCACGACGTACAGCGGCCACCACTCCCGCAGCATGAACACGGCCCCGAGCAGACCCATCGCGATGACGATGAGCAGGAGGGTGCGCATCGGTTTCGGGCCGAGTCCGAACTTCGCGACGAGACCTCCGCCGACCAGGAAGCCCGTCGAGGCGAACGCCAGCGCGAAGCCCCACGTCTGCGCGTCGAACAGGGTGAGTCCGTAGGGGTCCATGAGCGCCATGTAGACGCCGCCGATGAGGTTGTTGAACGTCGAGAAGATGATCAGCGCGAACAGGCCGGGTGCGAGCCTGATCGCCTGCACGCTGCCGCGGAAGTCGAGCGCGCTCGATGCGTTCGGGTCGGGCTCCGGTGTGCCCTCGGGGATGCGGATGAACATCAGGTGCACGAAGGTCAGCGCCATCGCGGCGATCGCGATCACCAGGGTCCAGCCCATGCCGAGGAAGCCGATAGAGAGCCCGGAGAAGACGCTGGTGACGAGGAAGGCCAGGCCCTGCACGGTGCCGACGAGGCCGTTCGCGTTGGCGCGCTTGTCTTCGTCGACCAGCAGGGTGACGGTCGTCGACAGGGCGATGTTGCGGAGCTGCTCGATGACCCCGCCGAAGAGGATCACCAGCGAGAACGCCCAGAACCACGGACCGCCGAGGTCGAGCAGCGCCGCTTCTCCCTGCCAGACGTAGAGGATGCCGGCGACCAGGAAGGCCGCGGCCGAGACGACGCTCGACAGCAGCATCACGGTGTGCTTGCGGTGACGATCGACGATCGTGCCGAAGATCATCGCGAAGAAGGCGATGAAGAGCATGTAGGCGCCGCCGATGATGCCGGTGGCGAGCACGGACTGCGTCTCGATGTACACCCAGAACGTCAGCGCGAACCAGAGGAAGCTCGTCGTCACGTTGGCGATCAGCGTGTTGACGAGGACGTTCGCGAAGGCCGTCTTCGCCGCGGTTCTCTGCATGCTAAGAGGGTAGGCGGGGGTACGGACATCCGGTAGGCCTGTCGCGCTCCGCCGCGCAAATAGACTGGGTCGGTGAGCATTCAGCATGACCCCGCGATCCGGGGATTCGCCAGCGACAACTACTCCGGCATCCACCCCGATGTCCTCGCCGCCATCGCCGCGGCCAACGGCGGCCACCAGGTGGCCTACGGCGAAGACGCCTACACGGCGCGCCTGCAGGAGGTCTTCCGGTCGCACTTCGGCGAAGGCGTGCAGGCGTTCCCGGTGTTCAACGGCACCGGCGCCAACGTCACCGGCCTGCAGTCGATGCTGCCGCGCTGGGGCGCCGTGATCGCGGCATCCACCGCCCACATCAACGTCGACGAGGGCGGGGCCCCCGAGAAGATCGGCGGCTTCAAGCTGCTCACCGTCCCGACCGACGACGGCAAGCTCACCCCCGAGCTCGTGGACCGCGAGGCCTGGGGCTGGGGCGACGAGCATCGCGCGCAGCCGCTCGTGGTCTCGATCACGCAGTCGACCGAGCTCGGCACGCTCTACACGGCCGAGGAGATCAAGGCCCTCGCCGATCACGCGCATGAGCGCGGCATGAAGCTGCACGTCGACGGCGCGCGCATCTCGAACGCGGCCGCGGCGCTCGACCTGCCGCTGCGGGCCTTCACGCGCGACGTCGGCGTCGACGTGCTCAGCTTCGGCGGCACGAAGAACGGCGCGATGCTGGGCGAGGCGATCGTGGTGCTGAGCCCCGAGGCGTCCGACGGTCTGAGCTACTCCCGCAAGTTCAACATGCAGCTCTCCTCGAAGATGCGCTTCGTCTCGGCTCAGCTGATCGCATTGCTCGAGGGCGACCTGTGGCTACGCAACGCGCAGCACGCGAACGCCATGGCCCAGCGCCTCCGCGGAGCGATCGACGCCGGCATCGCCGACGGCTCGATCACGGGTGTCTCGTTCACGCAGCCGACCCAGTCGAACGGCGTCTTCGCGACGCTGCCCGACGGCGTCGCCGACGCACTGCGCGAGTCGTTCCGCTTCTACGACTGGGACGCCGCACGCAACGAGGTCCGCTGGATGTGCGGCTTCGACACGCACGAAGACGACGTCGACGCCTTCGTCGCGGAGCTCGCGCGCCTGACGCAGGCCTGACGCACCGCCACCCGCTCACTCGCCGCGGCGCATCCTGCCGCCGAGCGCACACGAATTCGCCGACTGCACGGCTTGTTCACGCCTACTTCCCGTGCACTCGGCGACTTCCCGTGCACTCGACGCTCGACGCCCTCAACGGACTCGACGCACTCGACGGAGCCGGAGCGCGGGCGCGCGCTACCGGAGCAGGCCGAGGTTCGCGAGGGCCTGCCGGATGAGCGTGCCACGGCCGCCCTCCATCTCGGCGGCGACGGCGTCTGAGCCCGCCTCCTCGGGAGTGAACCAGGTCACCTCCAGCGCGTCCTGACGGGGCTCGCAGGTGCCGGTCACCGGCACCACGAACGCGAGCGACACCGCGTGCTGACGGTCGTCGTGATAGGCGCTCACGCCCGGGATCGGGAAGTACTCGGCCACCGTGAACGGCAGCGGCTGCGGCGGCAGCAGCGGGAAGGCCATCGGCCCGAGGTCGTTCTCGACGTGCCGGAACAGCGCGTCGCGGATCGTCTCACCGAAGCGCACCCGGCCCGACACGATCGTGCGGGTCATCTCACCCAGAGGCGTGGATCGCAGCAGGATGCCGATCTCGGTCACCACCCCCGAGCCGTCGGTTCGCACGGGGATCGCCTCCACGTAGAGCATCGGCATGCGACGACGAGCCTCTTCGAGCTCGACGTCGGTCAGCCAGCCGGGATTCGCCCCCGACGCCGGCGCGGCGCCGTCGAAGGAGCCGAGCCCCGAGTCTTCGGGTTCCGGATCGGGATCAGGTGTGCGAACCGCCATGTGTCCTTTCTACCAGGCAGGATAGGAGCGTGACCGAGAACCTGACGATCGACGACGCCGCGACCCGGTGGTCCGCCGCCGACCGGGAGGGGATGCCGCTGCTGGTGCTGCTCCACGGCTACGGCGCCGACGAGCACGACCTGTTCGGTCTGGTGCCGTATCTGCCCGAGGGCATCGCCGTGGCATCCGTCGCCGCTCCCCTGACCCCGCCGTGGCCGATGCCCGGCCGGTCCTGGTACCCGATCGACGGCCTCGACGGACGCGATGCCTCCCACGTCACAGCTGCGGCGGAGGCGTTCCTCCGCTGGCTCGACGCCGCGGCATCCGATGCTCCGAAGGTCGCGCTGCTCGGGTTCTCGCAGGGCGCGGCGGTCTCTCTGCAGGCCATGCGGCTCGCGCCGGAGCGCTTCGGCGCCGTCGTGGCGTTGAGCGGATACGCGACCCCCGGGGACGTCGCAGGCGACGAGGAGCTCGCCGAGCTGCGCCCGCCGGTGTTCTGGGGGCGCGGGACGCACGACGACGTCATCCCGGCGCATCTCGTCGCGCACACCGCCGAGTGGCTGCCCGGCCAC
Organism: Microbacterium sp. NPDC012755; assembly: GCF_042901325.1. Classification (NCBI taxonomy): domain Bacteria; kingdom Bacillati; phylum Actinomycetota; class Actinomycetes; order Micrococcales; family Microbacteriaceae; genus Microbacterium; species Microbacterium sp. NPDC012755. Next base: position 337,999 of record NZ_JBIBCT010000001.1, read on the forward strand.
TCCGACCTCTCCGGCCGCGTCTACACGGGACTCACCCACAGCATCTCCGAGGAGGAGCTCGGCGACGTGCGTCACTTCATCGCGAAGTGGCTCGACGGCTGACCGCCGACTAGGAGCGCGGGCCCGGTCGATCCGCGTCAGGCTCGCCGTCGGCCACGGCACCAGCGCCGGCTCCACTCTCGGCGCCGGCCCCACTCCCCGCTCCGGCCCCGCTCTCGGGGTCATCCTCGGCATCCGTGTCGGAGGACTCACGCGCCGCCTGCGCCGCCTCCCACTCCTGCTTCCGGAGTTTCGATCCGGCGCTGATGAAGCACATCATGACGAGGGTTCCGATCCCGACGCCGATCCCCATGCCGAGCGCCAGGTTCTGGAAACCCGTGCCGAGAGAGACGCCGACGCCGATGCCGATCGCGAGTCCGGCCCCCATGCCGACGCGCTGCATCATCTCGCCGGGACTCATGCTCTCGTCTGCCATGCCTCCACGCTACGAGTCCGGAGGCTCCGCGGCATCCCCCGCGCGGCGGACATCCCGGCGCGACACGCCCGGGTTGCGCGCACCGCGGAGGCGGGGGTATCGTCGTGGAGTCCTGTCCGCCGTGTCTGGAAGTCCTTTGATCTGATCCGTCGCCTCCGCGCTCTTCTTTCCGCGCGCTGACCCGACGACGGCTGATCCACGGCCCATCTCCCTCCTTGCGAGGTCGTCTTCCGACGACTCCCCGAGGGCTCGGTGTCAGTGCACCCTCGCACTCGACAGGAGACACCATGTCAACCCCCACCCTTCATGCATCGGTCACCCTCGACCGCCTCACCTTCACCTGGCCCGACGGGCAGACGGCGCTCGACGCCGTGTCCGGCGCCTTCGGATCGGCCCGCACCGGACTGGTCGGACGCAACGGCGCCGGCAAGTCCACGCTGCTGCGCCTGATGGCCGGAGAGCTGGCGCCCACCTCGGGTGTCGTCTCAGCCTCCGGCGAGGTCGCCTACCTCCCTCAGCAGCTGACCCTCGACGTCGACCGGCGCGTCGCCGAACTGCTCGGCGTGGCCGAGGCGCTCGACGCCGTCCGCGCGATCGGCGCCGGCGACGTCGACCCGGCGCACTTCGACGCGGTCGGCGACGACTGGGACATCGAGGCCAGGGCGGAGGCGTCCCTCGCCGAGGCCGGCCTCTCGCCCGACTTCCTCGACCGCCGCGTCGGAGAGCTGTCGGGCGGCGAGGCCGTGCTGGTCGCGATCGCCGGCATCCGCCTGCGGCGAGCGCCGATCACGCTCCTCGACGAGCCCACGAACAACCTCGACCGCGACGCCCGCGCGAAGCTGGCGGCGATGGTGAGGTCGTGGAAGGGCACGCTCATCGTGGTCAGCCACGACATCTCGCTGCTGGAGCTGATGGACGACACCGCCGAGCTGTACGCGCAGACGCTGAGCGTGTTCGGCGGACCGTACTCCGCGTGGCGCGCCTGGCTGGACGCCGAGCAGGATGCCGCGAAGCAGGCCGAGGTCACCGCCAAGCAGGTGCTCCGCAAGGAGAAGCGTCAGCGGATCGAGGCCGAGTCCAAGCTCGCGACGCGCGCGAAGATGGCGAACAAGGCCGAGGTCGAGAAGCGCGTGCCGAAGATCGTCGCGCACGGCCGGAAGATGGCCGCGGAGGTCTCGGCGGGAAAGCTGCGCACCGAGGTCGGAGCGAAGGAGGATGCCGCGCGCGCCTCCCTCGACGAGGCGGGGCGCCGCGTGCGTTCGGACTCGTCGATGAAGATCGAGCTGCCCGACCCCGAGGTCTCGCGGGCGCGCCGGATCGCCGAGATCGGCGACGGCGAGCGCTCGTGGATCCTGCAGGGTCCGGAGCGCGTCGCGCTGATCGGGCGCAACGGAGCGGGCAAGACCACGCTGCTGGAGCGGCTGGTGGCGAGCGCCGCCGATGTTCATAACTCCTCAAAAACTGATCAGTCGGAGACAGAATCGGCGAACTCGGACGATTCCGGCGAAATCTTGAGGAGTTGTGAACGCCCGGAGCTCGAGGCCACGGCCCGCACCGACCGGATCGGCTACCTGCCGCAGCGCGTGGACGGACTCGACGAGACCCGATCGGTCTTCGAGAACATCGCGGATGCCGCACCCCAGGTGCCCGAGAAGGAGCTGCGCAACCGGCTCGCACGGTTCCTCATCCGCGGAGCCACAGCGGAGCGCCCTGTCGCCGCGCTGTCGGGAGGCGAGCGCTTCCGCGTGGCGCTGGCCGCGCTGCTGCTCACCGACCCCGCACCTCAACTCGTGGTGCTGGACGAGCCGACGAACAACCTCGACCTCGACACGGTCGACCAGCTCGTCGAGGCGCTGCGCGCGTACCGCGGCGCCGTGCTCATCGTCAGCCACGACGACGCGTTCCTCGCCCGGCTCGATCTCGATCTCACGCTCGAGATCGATGCGGAGGGGATGCTGCGCGAGGTCGGCTGACCCGAGCGACGCGGCCGGTCCGGGGGCATCGCCTCCCTGGCCGGCCGCGCCGTCGAACCAGCCCGATACTCCGCCACGCCTACCCGGTCACGCCGCCGCACCAGCCGGGACCTCAGTCGCACCAACCCGCTCACGCCGCCGCACCAGACCCGCCGCGTCGTCAGACCAGACCCGCCGCGTCGTCAGACCAGACCGGCCTCATAGGCCATGATCACGGCCTGCACGCGGTCGCGGAGGTCGAGCTTCTGCAGGACCCTGCCGACGTGCGTCTTGACCGTCGACTCCGTGACGAACAGCCGCTCGCCGATCTCCGCGTTGTTGAGCCCCTTCGCGATGGCGAGGAACACCTCCCGCTCGCGCTCCGTGAGAGCGCCGACGCGCTGATCGATGTCGCCGGCCTGCCGCGGCAGCCGTGTCGCGAACAGGTCCAGCATCGCTCTCGTCACGCGGGGGGAGACGAGGGCATCGCCGGCGGCGATCGAGCGGATCGCCGCGGTCAGCGTCGCCGGTGGCGTGTTCTTCAGCAGGAATCCGCTGGCCCCCGCGCGCAGACTGCCGAACGCGTACTCGTCGAGGTCGAAGGTCGTGAGCACGAGGACCCTGGTCGACGGCGCGCTCCTGACGATGCGCCTGGTCGCCTCGATGCCGTCCATCTCCGGCATCCTGATGTCCATGAGGACCACATCGGGGGCGAGCTGCTCCGCCTGATGCACCGCGTCCGTCCCCGACACGGCCTCGCCGACGACATCCAGATCGTCCTCGGCGTCGAGGACCATCCTCATGCCGCGCCTGATCAGCTCGTGGTCGTCGACGATCAGCACCCGTATCCGTTCGCCGCTCATCGCTGCGCCTCCTGTTCCGGCATCTCCACGTGCACGCGCCATCCTCCGCCCTCGATCGGACCGGCATCCGCCGTTCCCCCGTACAGGCGGACCCGCTCTCGGATGCCGACGAGCCCGCGCCCGGAGCCGACCGACTCCGCCGGGGGACCCGCCCGCCCGTCGTCCATGACGTCGACGACGACCGCACCCTCCCTGAAGTCGAGGGTCACAGAGACCGTACGGGGCTCGGCGGCATAGCGGAGGACGTTCGTGAGCGCCTCCTGGACGATCCGGAACACCGCGTTCTGGAGCGCAGGGGATGCCGGCGGCTCGCCGTGCGTGCGCGTCACGACGGGCAGTCCGGCGGTGCGGAAGGTCTCGATCAGCGCGGCGAGGTCGCCGACGCCAGGGTTGGGCTGCAGCGGCGACCGCTCCTCGCCGTCGGTGCCCTCATCGCCCAGCGCGCCGAGCAGCTGTCGCATCTCGAGGAGGGACTGCCGCCCCACCGCGCCGATCTCCTGCACGGCGCTCCGCGCGCGGGTCGGGTCCTTCTCCGCCAGCGCGGCGGCGCCGTCGGCGAGCGAGACCATGACCGACACGCTGTGGGCCACGACGTCGTGGATCTCCCTCGTGATCCTCGCGCGCTCGGCCAGGGTCGCCAGCCGCGCCTGCTGATCCCGCTCCCGCGCCAGCTGGTTGGCACGGTCGAGGATCGCCCCGATGTAGCGGCGCCGGTCGCCCACCGTCACCCCGAGCAGCGCGGAGACGAGCAGCACGACGAGGAGCAGCAGCCCGGTCGGCGCCGAGGAGAGCGGGCTCTCCTGACGCCCCCGGAGCGCGGCATCGATCGCGGGGAAGAGGATGCAGCCGGCGATCGCCGCGATGCCGAAGCCGATCCATCCGCTGCGGTTGGACCGGTAGACGAACACCGCGTACAGGGCGATGGCGATGCCGAACGGCTCGGCGGGCGCATCCACGACGAGGCACAGGGCCGCGACCGCTCCGAAGACCGCGAACGTGACCCACGGGCGGCGTCTCCGCACGAAGAGGGATGCCGTCGCCACGATGCCGCCGACCAGGGGCACGAGGATCGGGCCGAGCGGCGACCACACTCCAGAGGAGAGCGGGGTGACGGTCGCCCAGAGCGTGGCGAAGAGGAGGTAGACGCCGGCGAGCACGGCATCGACGAGGAGCGGGTGTCCGCTCCAGAACCGGCGGACGGCGCCGGGCGGCCGTGGCAGCTCGTCCTCGCGGACCGGCGCCTGCGGGGAGACGGGAGACTCGGCCATGGGACGACTCTACGCACCGCGCCCCTCACGCGGATGCCGCGAACGCCTCGGCGCGCGCCGTCCCGAGATGTGCTCCGCCGTGGGCGCCTTTCCCCTCCCGACTCGCGGAGGCCGAGCGGAGGCTCCGCTGCGTGTGCGCCGTCGAGACCCCGAGGATCATGAGCCACCCCATCCCGACCGTGGTCGCGACGAGCTCCAGCATGCTGCCGATGTCGGTGCGGTACTGCAGGAGGGAGAGGATCCCACCCGCCGCAGCGATGAGAGCGGTGGCGATCCCCGAGCCCAGCGAGAGCGCACGCAGCACCGGTCGGCCCTGCACGAAAGACGCCTGGAGCATCGCCACCGCAGCCAGGGCGAAGGCGAGCACCGCGACGCTGGTGTGGATCAGATCCTGCCAGGTGAACGTGGGCCCGACGGGCAGCGGGCATCCCGAGGTGCAGGGCACCTGAGAGGCCACGAGGAACAGCGACGAGGATAGTGCGACGGAGAGCGACGGCGTGCCGATGCTCAGGATCGGAACAGCCGCGCGGAGGCCGCGGGCCGCCCACGCGACGGAGAATCCTCCCGCGACGAGCAGCAGCAGCGCCATCTCGAACCACCCCGCCGTCGGCTCGCCGTCGGCCCCCAGACCGCTCACGTACAGCGTGCGGTCGGTGCTCAGTCGCGCGATCCAGATGATCGTCAGGGCGATGCCGACCAGGACGCTTCCCGCGAGTGCGGCGACGACTCTGAGGGGGACTCCTGGTGCGGTGGGGCGGTGGGGATTCGTGGGCATGAATCGACCGTAGATTTCGGGGTCGACCCGTCGCGTCGCCCCGGAGTGCCCCTTCGTGGGCGGTGTCGTACCTGGGTACGACACCGTCCACGAAGCCGCGTCATCCGAACGAGATCACCCACCACGGCACCGACCCGACCTCGATGCGGCGCAGGGATCCGTCGGCGTCGAGCACGCGGAGGGTGTCGGGCTGCCAGGCGTCCGGATCAGCCGCGATGACCGCCGTCGTCCCCGACGGACCGGCGATCGCCCTCATCGCGTCGGCCCCCATCTCGACCGTGTCGACGAGCTCCCCTGTGGCGACGGACACGCTGCTCAGCAGCATCCGCTCGGCGTTGACCGATTCGCGGTGCTGCACGAGCACGTATCCCGAGGCGAACCCCGCGGGCGATGAGAGCGCGCCGCCCGCTGATGCCTGCGCGCTCGCGGCCTCGAGCAGAGCCTCGATGTCGTCCTGGTCGATGTCGCTGAAGTCGCCCTCCAGGAACTGCCCGGTCGGGAGCATGACCCCGAGTCGGGTCTGCGCCCCGGTGAGCGGGATGATCTCGGCGTCGACGAGTTCCGTGCGGCGGATGAGTGCACCGTCCGGCGACGTGATCACCAGGGCGTCCCGACTCACGGCCTCGGCCACCGTCTCGATCCCCACGGTCGTGCCGTCCGTCGCCGTCGCCGTGTCGACGAGCCTGGTGAGGGCGGCGGTGTCCAGGAAGGCCGAGGCGCTGAGCGTGCCCTGCCAGCGCCTCGCGACGGATGCCTCCGCCGGGGATGCCGCGAGGGCGCCGACGGGGATCTGCACGACCGCGCCGGTTCCGGTGAGCGCCACGACCGCGTTCGTCTCGACGTCGTAGCCGTACGCGGACGCCGAGAACACCGCATCCGCCCCGATGCCGTCGATGCCGTGCCCCTCGGCGCGGATCGCACCGGTCGTGGCATCCAGGATCGCGAGTCCCTCATCGGTGGCGACGTAGACGAGCGACGAGTCGCCGGCGAGCGCCGCGGCCTCGCTGCCGAGTTCCTCGTTCAGGCGCCGGTCCCAGAGCGTCGCGCCGTCGGACAGCCGGATCACCGCCGCGCGGGTCTGGAACATCGGCTCGCCGATACCGGGACGGGAGTCGTCGGCGTAGACGACGAGCGCCACGTCCTGCTCGTCGATGCTGATCGCCGCGGCACCGGGGAGGATCTCCACGTCGCGCGACGACGGGCTGAACAGCGCCGTCGCGATGAAGATCAGCCCGCCGATGAGCACGGGCGCGAGGAGGAAGCCGAGGAAGCGGAGCCGGAGGCGGCGGCGCACCCGCTTCGGATCGTGGGACCTCGGCGGCGGCACCGCCGAGGAACCCAGCGGGACGACCGTGCTGCCGTTGAGCACATACCCTCGCGACTCGTTCGTGTTCATGCCGTCAGGATGCCCGTCGCCCTCGGTCTCCCGATCACGGGTTTCGACGCGCCGTCGTGTCGGCTCTATAGGCTGGCGGTCATGAGCGCGCCCCTGAAGCTCTCCCCCTCGGCCCCCGCTGCGGAGTCCGCAGAGGGACGGCGCCCGCGCGCGCTCGTGATCGCCGAGGCGTGGCGGGAGCTCGGTCCGGGTGTCGCTGCGCTGAGCAACGGCTCGGGTCGTCCGCTCGCCCGCACGCTGAAGCTGATCCTCGATCCGCTGGTGATCCGCCCGGTGCAGAATCCCGGACTCGCCGGGGGGACTCTGACGTCGGATGCCGCGGCCGAGCTGCACGACCGCATCCGGGCCGCCGGCGGCGATCTGACCGCTGCGGCAGCCTGGTTCCTGGAGCTGAAGGCCGCTCGGCGACGACTGCGGATCACCGACGGCAACCCGCAGGAGAAGTACTTCCAGCGCTGCTTCGAGCTGGCCCGCACCTCGGGGCCGCCGGCGGCCGATGCGGATGCCGTCGCCGCAGAGGTCGTGACGGAGATCGCCGAGGCCTCGGGCGACTCGCTGCTCGCTCAGGTGCGGGAGCTGCTCAGAGACGAGACGGCCGCGACGCGTCTCGGCCAGGAGCTCGGCGACGCATGGGCACGGCGCCCCGGCTCCGGGCCCGCGCCAGCGGCGGCGTCCGCGTCCACGGAGACGGTCACCGCGGCCCTCGACGCCTGCCCGACCGGGGACGGGTCGGGCCCCCTCTCCCTTCTCGTGGACGGCTCCGCGGGTTCCGCAGCGGGAGCTCGGCTCGCCGACGACGGAGCCGCGCAGCAGCTCGGGCTGACCCGGCATCCGCTCCCTCCCGCACCCCGGCTCGGTGAGACGGCGTCGAAGCGCGACCTGCCGCTGCCCTTCGACCGCTCGATCTTCGAGCGCCTCTTCGCCGCGCTCTCGGGCGGCGCGCGCGTGGATCTCGGCATCGACGCGGAGGAGCTGATCGCCGCGGAGATCGTCCGCTCGACGAGCGCCTGGCAGCTCGGGGAGGAGGACAGCAGGGTCGCCATGCTGCTCGGCGCCGAGGCGAGCACCGCCCTCGACGCGGGACGCGCTGCGCAGCCGACCGCGGCCCACCGTCTGCTCGCGGCGCGCTGGCACCGCGAGGCCTACGTGCGCCGGGCGCTGCGGCTTCCCGAGGGGACGAGCGGAGTGCCGGCATCCGTCGTCGACGACATCCGCACCGTGCGGCGCGGATACCTGCGGCGGCTGTGGGTGCGTCTGCACGGCAGGGAGCTGCGCGAGCAGCCCCTCGATCCGCGGGACGTGTGGGATCTCCTCGACGGCGTGCTGCGCTCGGTCGTGATGGATCAGCGCCAGCGGTTGAAGACGATGATGGTCCGCGGCGCGGACGAGCGGGAAGCGACGGAGGCGGCATGACCCTGCGGATCAGGGTGCAGGGCGATCTCGCGCACCTCGCCTCGGTCGACGGAGCGTTCGATCGGGTGCCCTGTCTCACCGCGGTGGTCGAGGTCAGGGGCGGGCTGCTGCACGGGGACCCGACCGGGCCTGCCGCGCTTCCGGATGCCGACATCGACGACGTCGACGCGGCGAGCGCCTGGCTCGCAGACGTGTACGGGCCGGAGACAGCGGATGCCGTCATCCGCGGCGTCCACGGTGCGACCCGCATCGAACCGGGCGATCAGACGGTCATCGACGCCGTGCTCCGTCTCGCTCGCCTCACCTGGACGAGGGCGTGGTGGCCGGCCGGAGCTCGGGTGCCCGCCGTCGACCCGGTGCTGCTCGCCGCCGAGATCGCGCTCGCCGCGCACGCCGTGGAGCACCTCCTCGACGACGACCTGGCGACCGAGAGGGCCCTCGCCGACGCCGCCGGCATCGCATCCGCCCTGGCCGCGCTCCCTCCGGCGCTCGCCGCGGAGGGAGAACGGCTCCTCTCCGCGCTGACGGCGCTGTCCGAGGACTACGGCGTGGCCCTCGATCCGGCAGAGACCGCTGCGGCGGACGCCGCGCAGGTCCGTCAGGAGTGGGCGCTCGCCGCGGGTGGAGCGCGGGATGCGTCCGACGGCATCGAGGTCGCCTCCGGTTCGGCGGCGGTGCGGTGGGGCGACGTACCGGCGCAGACGGTCGACGCGGAGGCCGAGGCGCGGTGGACGCTGCGGCAGAGCGCCGGTGTCGCGACGCTGCGGGTGGAGGTGCCCGCCGTCGACGCCCCGTCCTCCGGGCGCACGCTGGCCGCGCGCTTCGGACCGGCGGAGCTCGGCGTCGACGTCGCCCTCCGCCGCGACGGGGCGCTCTTCCGCGGAGAGGCGGAGGTTCCGGCATTCGCGCTCTTCCTCCCCGCAGGCGAACGGCTGCTCTGGGTGCGGGACCCTCTGCTGAGTCCCGCTGATGCCGATGCGCCCGACTCGGCGGCGGACCGCGAACGGGTGCTCTCCGTCGCGGCCGCGCGGATACTCTCCCCCGACGCCTCCCTCGCCGAACGGGCCGCGGGGTCGAGCCGATGATCTCCCCCGAGGAGCGCCCGCCGAGCGCCGTGCTCGGCCGCATCCCGGCGACTCCTCGGTGGAAGCCGGGACGCGACAGGAACAACGAGGCGGCGATGATGCTGCACGAGGGGCGCGTGGACGAGGCCGCGGTCGCGCTGCGCGAGGTGGTGGCCCTCACCCGCGTGGCCGATGTCGACGGTGAGGGCCTGGACATGCGCGCCAGGGCGCTGCTGAACCTCGCGGCCGCGCACGAGTTCCGCGGCGACCTGGCCGAGGCGCTGCGCACGGCCGACGAGGGCCTGGCCGCGGCATCCGACGCGCTCGGCCTGATCGGAGACGAACGCGCGACGCGCACCGTGCTGATCAACGGCTTGCTGTCGAGGGCGCAGACCCTCACGCAGCTGGACCGTCTCGACGACGCCCTCTCCGGCATCGCGGAGGCCGAGGCCCAGCTGGACGCGGATGACCTCGATCAGCGCGAGCTCCTCGCGTTCTCCGTGCACAACGCGCGCACCGTGGTGCTGATCACCACCGGCCGGCTGCAGGAGGCGCAGGACGAGGCGCAGCGCGCCCTGTCCGTCGCTCTGGGCGTCGGCCCCGAGCTCTCCGGACACGCGTACGCGAACCTCGGCGTGATCGCTCAGCGCACCGGCGACGACACCGCCGCACGGGAGTATCTGCAGCTCGCGCATCAGGCCCAGGAGCTCTCCGGCGACGCGACGAGCCGCCAGCATGCCGTCGAGAACCTCGCCCGCGTGGCGATGCAGGAGGGACGGCTCCGTGAGGCGGAGGAGGGCTTCCGTCAGGCCGCCGAGCTCGCCAGACGGATCGGCCTCACGACACGGCTGGCTGCCAGCAGGACGGGACTCGCCGCTGTGCTGCTGCAGTCGGGGCGGACGGGGGCGGCCGCCAAGGCGCTGCGCGTGCTGCTCGATGAGCTCGACCAGGATGCCGCCGTGCACGAGCGGCTGGAGGCCTACTCGTTCCTCGGCGACGCGGAGTCGGCACGCAATCGGTATCCGGCGGCCGACGACGCCTACCGCGCCGCACGGGAGCTCGCGCGATCACCCCACGATCGCGGCAGGATCGACCTGCGACGCGCCGAGATGCACGCCGAGTGGGCGGCGATGTCGATCACCCCGCGCTCTCGCCTCGCCCGGCTGGAGAAGGCGCGCGACCTCGCGATCCCCGTCCTTCTGCTCACCGAGGCGCTGCGCGACGGGTTCGCACCCGGTGGCACCAGGGAGCGCTGGAGCCTGCAGGTCGCCGCACCCGCACGCGAGCTGGCGTTTCGCCTGGCCCGCACGCTCGGCGACTCCGCGCTGCTGTTCGAGCTCGTCGAGAACGCGGCCGCGTCCGTGACGCTGCAGGCGGATGCCGCGGTCAAGATCACCGCGCCCGTCCCCTTCGAGCGGCCGCGGGCCTCCGCCGTCGAGTGGGAGCGCGACGAGCGGGAACGCGACGAGCTCCCTGCGGCCGCCGCGGGCCTGCTCGGCGGAGAGGGCACGGCATCCTTCCGCTTCGCGCCGCCGCCGCGGGTCATCGCCGTACCCGGCGCCGCGCCGGTGCTCGACGCGTGGATCCGGAAGGCGGAGGCCGAGTACGGCGTCCCGCTGCGCTCGGAGGCTGTGGTGCCGGCGTGGTGAGCAACTGGAGACAGCTCCCCGACCTCGGCGCCCCACTGCCCCTCGCCCGCACCGAGGGCGCCGCCGTGCTCCTCGATCTGCCAGACGGCGAGCGGCCGACGGCCCGTCTGCGCTTCGTCGACGGCGACGATCTGTTCGTGAGCTGGGTGTGGGAGCACCAGCGCAGCTCGCCCCGGATGACCCTCATAGCCCGGGATCTCGTCGCGCCGGTGCTCGACCGCCTCGCGAGGGCCCTGCCCTCGCCCCTGCCGGGAGAGAGCGGGGTCGATGCGCTGACCAGGGCACTCGCCCACGGCGACCTCCTGGACCCGGAGCGCGAGCAGGAGCTCGCCGGGATGCTCACCGCCGCGCTGATCCCGCAGTGGCTGGGCGCCGAGCTCGACGCCCTCGAAGAGGCCGGGCTGCGCCCCCACCTGCGGATCCAGCTGTCTCCCTCCACCGCGCAGCTGCCGTGGGAGCTGCTGAGCACCTCCGGTCGCGAACGCGGCGTCGACATGGCCGATGCGTCCGTCCTGCTGCCCGCCACTCTGCGCAACGATCCGTCCAGGTCGGTGTCACCCTGGTCGCCCTCCTCCTCCGTCGCGGCGGTGCTGGATCCGGTGGTCCCCGGGTTCTCCGACACGAGCGAGCTGGGGAGCGTGCTCGGCCCGGTCTCGCCCGACTCCCCGCTGGCGCTGGCCATCGACGCGCTCGGACGGCGACGGATGCCGCAGGGAGACGCGTTCCGCCGTGCGGACATCGACCGAACCGCGTTGGCGAATGCCCTCGACGGGGCAGGACGGCTCCTCTACGTCGGGCACGTCACCTCATCGACGCACGCGCTCGACGCCCGCCTCCACCTGTCCGACGGCGCAGACGCCCCCGGTGACACCCCGCCGATCGGGGCGCATCGGCCCTACTCCGCCGCCGAGATCGCCCTGGGCGGCGGAGTAGGGCTCCCGCCGTTGACCGCGCCGAACCGCGTGGCACTCATCGCGTGCGACTCCGGCACCGACCTGCGCTTCGCCGAGCCGACCGGTCTCGTGGCCGCGTTCTTGCACCGCGGCGCGGAGTACGTGACCGCGACCCGGTGGACCCTGCCCACCGAGGCGGGTCTGCGCCGTCTCGTCCCCGCGCTCGGCGACCGTGCGGAGGGGATGCTGACCGACGCGGTCATCGCCGTGAACGCCGCGCACGAGTCGCACGACCCGGTCGGCGCCCTGGGTGCCTGGCAGCGGGAGCAGCGCCGACTGTGGACCTCCACCGGGGATCCTCGTCACTCCCCGATCATGTGGGGCGCCTTCGCGACCGCTTGGGCCCCGGAGCCGGTGCAGGCGCCGTCGCGAGTCTGACGGATCGGCGCAGAGGGCGTCCCTCACTCATGCGCGACGGCTCCGCATCGCCCGCGTGTGCGCGAGCGAGGGATCCGCGGCGAGGGCTGCGTACTCCTCGGACTCCCGGGGCACGAGGGCGACCCTGCCGTCGGCGTCGTGGAGGATGCCCCAGCCGTAGCGCTTGCCCAGCGGCGACGATCTCAAGCAGGGCTGGCCCTTCGAGAAGAACGCCGCCCTGGCGTCGTCGTCGTCCGATGCGATGCCGGCGCGGAGCGCGAACGTCTCGAAGACCACGTCGTCCGAGGTGCGTGCGTAGGGCTGTTCGGTGATCAGCCGGTAGTGGAGCGCGGCGATCGTCGGCTTCTCGGTCGTCGGCGGCTCGGTGGCGCCGTCTGCAGGGCAGTCGTCGGCGACCTCGATGAACGTCGAGACGTAGTTCGTCGTGTGGAGACCCATGCGCCCATCCTCGCGCGTCCCGCCGACATCAGCACGAGCATCCGTCATGAACGACGACGCAAGGGCAGTATGGGACCCATGAACCCTCTCGTGCGCCCCCGGGACGACCGCATGCTCGCCGGCGTCTGCGCCGCCCTCGCCCTGCGCTTCGGGGTGAAGGCGTCCACCGTCCGCGTGCTCAGTGTGCTGCTGGTGCTGTTCGCAGGTCTGTCGCTGTGGGCGTACGTGCTGCTCTGGATCGTCATCCCGAACGAGTGACCGGAGCCCATGTCGGTCCCCTCGGCGATGATGGAGGGATGAGCGACGCTTCGACAGGCTCAGAGCATCGCGTGCTCGACCGGTTCACCCCCGCGACGCAGGACTGGTTCCGTGGGGCCTTCACCGCGCCCACTCCGGCGCAGGCGGGTGCGTGGGACGCGATCTCGGCGGGCAAGCACGCCCTGGTCGTCGCACCGACGGGCTCGGGCAAGACGCTCTCGGCGTTCCTCTGGGCGATCGACAGCGTGTTCCGCGAGCGCATGGCGGCGGGCGGAGCGGAGCCGAAGAAGGATGCCGCCCGCACCCGCATCCTCTACATCTCGCCGCTGAAGGCGCTGGGCGTCGATGTCGAGCGCAATCTGCGCTCCCCCCTCATCGGCATCGGGCAGTCGGCCCGGCGCCTCGGAACGACCTCGCCGTCGGTCACGGTCGGGGTGCGGTCGGGCGACACGACGTCGAGCGACCGGCGCAAGCTCGTCTCCGATCCTCCGGACATCCTCATCACCACCCCGGAGTCGCTGTATCTGATGCTGACCAGTCGCGCCGGGGAGACCCTGCGCGACGTGCACACCGTGATCATCGACGAGGTGCACGCGGTGGCGGCGACCAAGCGCGGCGCGCATCTCGCGGTGAGCCTCGAGCGGCTCGACGCCCTGCGCACCGCCCACGGCGCCGAGCGCCCGGCGCAGCGCATCGGTCTGTCGGCCACGGTGCGGCCGATCGACGAGGTGGCGCGCTTCCTCGGCGGAGCGGCGCCGGTGGAGATCGTCGCGCCTCCCGCGTCCAAGACCTTCGAACTCGCCGTCGTCGTTCCGATGGATGACATGACGAACCCGCCGCCACCCCCGGGGGTCGCCGCCCCCGTCGACGGAGAGCCCGCCGAGTACACGGAGGTCACCGGCTCGATCTGGCCCCATGTCGAGGAGGCGATCGTCGATCGCATCCTCGAGAACAACTCCACGATCGTGTTCGCGAACTCGCGGAGGCTCGCCGAACGGCTCACGGGCCGCCTCAACGAGATCTACTCGGAGCGCAACGGCATCCCGCTGCCCGAGGCGACGATCCCCGCCGCGATGATGGCGCAGGCGGGGGCGACAGCGGGCGCCGACCCCGTGCTCGCGAAGGCCCACCACGGCTCGGTGTCGAAAGAGCAGCGGGCGCAGGTCGAGGAGGAGCTGAAGTCCGGCATCCTCCGCTGCGTCGTGGCGACCAGCAGCCTCGAGCTCGGCATCGACATGGGCGCGGTCGACCTCGTGATCCAGGTCGAGGCGCCGCCCTCCGCCGCCTCCGGCCTCCAGCGCGTCGGACGCGCGGGGCACCAGGTCGGCGAGATCAGCCGCGCCGCTCTCTTCCCCAAGCACCGAGGCGACGTGCTGCACACTGCCATCGTCACCGAGCGGATGCTGGCGGGGCAGATCGAGGCCATCCAGGTGCCGCGCAATCCGCTCGACATCCTGGCCCAGCAGACGGTCGCCGCCAGCGCGCTCGGCGAGATCAGCGTCGAGGAGTGGTTCGAGACGGTCCGCCGCTCGGCCCCCTTCCAGTCGCTCCCCCGCTCGGCGTACGAGGCGACGCTCGACCTGCTGGCGGGGCGCTTCCCGTCCGACGAGTTCGCCGAACTGCGGCCGCGTCTGGTGTGGGACAGGGATGCCGGCACACTGACCGGCCGTCCCGGTGCGCAGCGCATCGCCGTGACGAGCGGCGGCACGATCCCCGATCGCGGTCTGTTCGGGGTGTTCGTGGCCGGCGAGACCACGGGCGCGAGGGTCGGCGAGCTCGACGAGGAGATGGTCTACGAGTCGCGCGTCGGCGACGTGTTCACGCTCGGCACCACCAGCTGGCGCATCGCCGAGATCACGCACGACCGCGTCAACGTGATCCCCGCGTACGGCCAGCCGGGCAAGGTCCCGTTCTGGCACGGCGACGGCATCGGCCGCCCGTACGAGCTCGGAGAGGCCCTGGGCCGCTTCTCGCGCGAGGTGTCTGCGGCGACGCCCGAGAAGGCGGCGCAGCGCCTGATCGAGGCGGGTCTCGACGAGCAGGCGAGGGCGAACCTCATGGCGCACCTCACCGAGCAGCGAGAGGCCACCGGCACTCTTCCCACCGACAGGACTCTCACCGTCGAGCGCGGACGCGACGAGGTCGGCGACTGGCGCGTCATCCTGCATTCCCCGTACGGCATGAAGGTGCACGCCCCGTGGGCGCTCGCGATCAACGCGCGGGTCCGCGAGCGACTCGGCGTCGAGGGATCGGCGGTCGCGAGCGACGACGGCATCATCGTGCGCATCCCCGATGCCGAGGCCGAGCCTCCGGGGGCCGACCTCTTCGTGTTCGACCCCGACGAGCTGGAGCATCTGGTCACGGAGGAGGTCGGCGGCTCTGCCCTGTTCGCCTCCCGGTTCCGCGAGTGCGCGGCCCGGGCGCTGCTCATGCCGCGCATGAACCCGAACAAGCGGACGCCGCTGTGGCAGCAGCGTCAGCGCTCGGCGCAGCTGCTCGAGGTGGCGAGGCGGCATCCGACCTTCCCGGTGATCCTGGAGACCCTGCGCGAGGTGCTGCAGGACGTCTACGACCTGCCGTCGCTGCGAAAGCTCGCGACCGCGATCGCCGACCGACGCGTCCGGCTCGTCGAGACGCAGCCAGCGCAGCCGTCGCCCTACGCGCGCGATCTGCTGTTCGGGTACGTCGGCGCCTTCATGTACGAGGGCGATTCGCCGCTCGCCGAGCGCAGGGCCGCCGCGCTCTCGGTCGACCCCGCCCTGCTCGGCGAGTTGCTGGGGACGGTCGAGCTGCGTGAACTGCTCGATCCCGCGGTGATCGCGCAGTTCGAGCGAGAGGCCCAGCGCCTCGACCCCGAGCGCCGAGCTCGGGGTCTCGAGGGCGTCGCCGACCTGCTCAGGATGCTGGGACCGCTGGATGCCGCGGAGGTCGCAGAGCGGCTCGAGGAACCCTCGGATGCCGCCTCTCACCTCGACGCCCTCGTCGCCGCTCGCCGGGCGATCCCCGTGACCGTCGCCGGGGTGTCGCGGGTGGCGGCGATCGAAGACGCGGGTCGACTGCGCGACGCCCTCGGGGTCGCTCTCCCGACCGGCATCCCCGTGGCCTTCCTCGAACCGGTGGCCGATCCTCTCGGCGACCTCGTCGCCCGGCACGCCCGCACGCACGGTCCGTTCACGACGGATGCCGTCGCCTCTCGCTTCGGACTCGGCGCGGCCGTCGCACGCCACACCCTGCAGCGGCTGGAGACCGCCGGGCGCATCACCAGCGGATACTTCCTGCCGGAGGCCGCAGGCAGCGCCTCCGATCTGGAGTGGTGCGACACCGAGGTGCTGCGGCGTCTGCGGATGCGCTCGCTCGCCGCCATCCGCGGCAGCGTCGAGCCGGTGTCCCCCGAGGCGTACGCGCGGTTCCTCCCCGACTGGCAGCATCTGAGGCGCCCCCTCGACGGCCTCGACGGGGTGCTCAGCGTGATCGAGCAGTTCGCCGGAGTGCCGATCCCCGCGAGCGCGTGGGAGTCGCTGGTGCTCCCCTCGCGCGTGCACGACTACGTTCCCGCGATGCTCGATGAGCTGACGGCCGCCGGCGAGGTCGTCTGGGCCGGCAACGGCACGCTCCCCGGTCGCGACGGCTGGGTGTCGCTGCACCCTGCCGACCTCGCTCCCTTCACGCTCCCCGAGCCCGAGACGGAGCTGGCGACCGGATCCCTGGAGGCGCAGGTGCTGTCGGCCCTGCACGCCGGGGGCGCCTACTTCGCCGCACAGCTGAAGGAGATGGCCGGCGCCGAGAACGAGCAGTCCGTGCTCGACGCACTGTGGTCGCTGACCTGGGCGGGGCGGGTCACCAACGACACCTTCTCGCCGTTGCGATCGCTGCTCGCCGGCGGCTCGCAGGCGCACAAGGTCACCCGCCGGGCGCCGCGAGCACGCACCTACCGCGGGGTGTCCCTCACCCGCACCGCCCCGAGGCCGACGTCCATCGGAGGCCGCTGGTCGCTCCTGCCCGCAGTGGAGACGGATGCCGCGCGCCGCGCGACCGTCACGGCGGGGCTCCTTCTCGACAGGTACGGCGTCGTCACCCGCGGTGCCGTGCATGCCGAGGGCGTGCCCGGCGGCTTCGCTCAGGCGTATCGGGTGCTGGCGGGCTTCGAAGAGGCCGGGCACTGCCGTCGCGGCTACGTCATCGAGAAGCTGGGGGCCGCGCAGTTCGCGGCGTCCGCGACCGTCGACCGGCTCCGCACCTTCGCCGGTCTCGCCGACCCTCCGCCGCGTACGGCGGTCACGCTCGCGGCGACCGATCCGGCGAACCCGTACGGCGCCGCACTCGGCTGGCCGCGTCGTGAGGGCGTCTCCCACCGTCCTGGGCGTAAGGCGGGCGGGCTGGTCGTGCTGGTCGACGGAGCGCTCGTGCTGTACCTCGAACGGGGTGGTCGCACGGTGCTGTCGTTCAGCGACGACCTCGATGTGCTGCGGGCGGCCTCGTCCGACCTGGCGGCGACGGCGCGAGCCAGGCGCCTCGACACCCTCACAGTCGAGAAGGTGAACGGCGACGGCGTCTACGGCACCGACTTCGCGCTCGCCCTGCAGGAGGCCGGGTTCGTCGTCACCCCGCGCGGGTACACGCTCCGCAGAGCGATCTGAGCTCCTGCTCCTGACCGGCCGTTCCTGCACGACTTCGGAGCCGACCTTCCGGGCACAGTTTCGGAGCCGGCCTGCCGGGCACAGTTTCGGAGCCGACGCCCGACACGCCGGAGACGAAGCAACACACTCGGCGCGTCCTCCGTGCGCTCCGAAGGTGTGCCCGTCCGAACGACGCTCGTCGCTTCTCCGAGCATCCGATCTGATCGGGCCGTCATCGCGATGTCGTCCTCGACGCATACCCTGGTCACATGATCCAGGAGTTCGGCATCGGTGTGCGGACGCTGCTGCGCGGGTTCATGCTGTGGCGCACGCGTCCAGGGCTGATGAACCTCGGTCTCGTCCCCGCGCTCATCTCGCTCGCGATCCTCGCGGCGGTGCTGCTGCCGCTGGTCTTCGGGATGACGTCGATCTCGGCGTGGCTGACCCCGTTCGCGGAGGAGTGGCCCGCGCCGTGGAAGGGACTGGTCCGTGGCGCCGTCGGGTTCGTCGTCGTCGCGGCCGCCATCGCGCTGTCCACCGTGGTGTTCAGCGCACTGACGCTGACGATCGGCGACCCCTTCTACCAGCGCATCTGGCATGCCGTCGAGGTCGACCTCGGCGACCCTCCGCCTTCCGATGGAGGCGGGTTCTGGTCGGCCCTCGCCGAAGGCCTGCGCCTGGTCGTTCTCGGCATCCTGATCGCCTTCGTCGTGCTCCTGATCGGCTTCGTCCCGCTGATCGGCGGCTTCCTGGCGGCCGTGCTCGGAGTGATCCTCTCCGGTCGGCTTCTCGCTCGGGAGCTCACGGGCCGCGCGTTCGACGCTCGCGACTTCAGCCCGCTCGACAGGGCGGCGCTCTTCTCGGGCAGCAGGGCGCGGGTGCTGGGTTTCGGTGTGGCGACGCAGCTGTGCTTCCTGATCCCCGGAGGCGCCGTCGTCGTCATGCCGGTCGCCGTCGCCGCGTCGACGATGCTCGCGCGCGACATGATGGCGCGCACCCCGCTGACACCGCTGACACCCCCGGGAACTCGGCCCATCTGATGCCCGAAGGCGACACCGTCTTCCGCACTGCGAAGCGACTCGACGACGCTCTGGCCGGCGCCGAGGTCACCCGCTTCGACCTCAGGGTGCCGCGGGCCGCGACCGTGGATCTGACCGGTCAGCTGGTTCACGGCGCGGTGGCCAGGGGCAAGCACCTGCTGCTGCGGATCGGGGACAGCACGGTGCATTCGCATCTGCGCATGGACGGCGCCTGGTTCGTGTACGCCCCCGGGGAGAAGTGGCGGCATCCGGCGTATAAGGTCCGCGCGATCGTCGGCACGGCGAAGCGCGAGGCGGTCGGCGTCGACCTGGCTGAGATCGAGGTGGTGCCGACTCGCGACGAGGCTCAACTCATCGGCTACCTCGGCCCCGATCCCCTCTCGGAGGATTGGGATGCCGAGGAGGCGATCCGCAGACTCGAGGCGGATCCGAGGAGCGTTCACGTCGCCCTCCTGGATCAGCGCAATGTCGCCGGGTTCGGCAATGAGTACGCGGCGGAACTCCTGTTCCTGCGCGGAATCCTCCCCGAGAGACCCGTGCAGGACGTGGACGTCGCCGCCCTGGTGGATCTCGGTGTCAGGACGATCCGAGCGAATCGCGACCGGGCCGACCGCACCTTCACCGGAGTCAATCGTCCGGGGCAGACGACGTGGGTCTACGGACGGGCCGGACGCCCTTGTCGACGCTGCGGGACCCCGATCCGGAAGGGATCTCAGGGCGCGGATCCGACCCGTGAACGGGTGACGTTCTGGTGTCCGAGCTGCCAACGATGAGCAGCATCCCGGTTCGGGAATGAAATCGGCTGTCCCGTCGTTGTTGCTATATCCGGAGAACTCCGGACACGGGAGGAATCGTGGGCAAGAACTACGTCGACATCGAGAACGACCAGGGCGGGACGCTGCGCTACCGTAAGCACGCGAATGGCCGAGGTCTCGTCGCGCATGGCGCGAAGGTGCATCCCAAGGCGCACATCGAGGCCGGCGCCTATATCGAACCCGGCGCGCGCGTCGGCGCCGGGGCGACGATCGCGCGCGGAGCGTGGGTCGACGCGGATGCCGTGATCGGCGACAACGCGCACATCGATGCGCACGCGCACATCGGTCAGGGCGCTGCGATCGGGGATGGGGCGCATGTGGGCGTCCGCACCGAGATCGGCGCTGGTGCACGCATCGTGCGTGGAGCGCGTATCGGTGACGACGAGACCGTCGCCGCCGGTCTCACCGTTGCGACGGACCCGAAGGGCCTCTGGCTCGCGGCCTGAGCGGGCTCAGCCACCGCCGCGGGTTGCATGACGGTGTGCGTGCGTCAGAGCAATCTCCGCTCCGGAGTGCGTGACGGCACGCGTCAGAGCAATCTTCGCTCCGACGCCCAGACCGTCAGTTCATGTCGTGATGACAGTTGGAGTTTGCGAAGCACCGCGGACACATGCGTCTCGACTGTCTTGATCGAGATGAACAGCTCGGACGCGACCTCCTTGTAGGCATAGCCTCGCGCGATCAGTCGCATGACCTCCTGCTCGCGCGACGACAGCCTGTCGAGTTCATCCTGCGCGGTGGCGGTCTCCCCTGCGACGGCGCCGAACGCGTCGAGCACGAAACCCGCGAGCCGAGGAGAGAACACCGCGTCCCCGTCCGCCACTGCGCGCACGGCGCTGCTCACCTCAACGCCCGACGAGCCCTTGGTGATGTACCCCCGGGCTCCGGCTCGGATCACGCGAACCACGTCTTCCGCGGCATCCGACACGCTCAGCGCGAGGAAGCGGGCGGTCGTCGACGTGGAGCTTCGGATCACCTCCTCACCGCCGGTCGCATCCGTACCCCCACCCCCGGGGAGATGAACGTCGAGCAGCACGACGTCGGGGCCGGTCTCGCGGATGACGGCGATCGCCGACGGGACGTCGGCTGCTTCTCCGACCACGTCGACCGTCGCATCGAGATCTGCGCGAAGACCGGATCGGAAGATCGAGTGGTCGTCGACGATCACGACGCGGATGGCCTCAGCCACGGTTCTCTCCTGGGGTCGGGAGGTGCAGATGGATCTCGGTGCCCTTGTCGTCGCTGCGTACGGTTCCGGTACCGCCGTACCGGCGCATGCGTCCGACGATCGACTCGCGCACCCCGAGGCGATCGCTCGGCACCTCGTCGAGAGCGAACCCTGCGCCACGGTCTCTGATGAACACATCCACCCCCGCCGCGCTGCCCTCGATGTAGACGGAGATCTCCCCGCCGGCGTGCCTGGCCGCATTCAGCATCGCCTCCCGCGCCGCGGCGGCGAGCCCTCCGCTCGCTCGTTCGGCTGAGAGGCCCGCCGACACGACGTCGATCCGCACCGGGAAGTCGAGTTCGAGAGCACCCGCATAGTCCCTCAGATCGGTGGGCAGATCGCTGTCCGCCGGGGCATCGCCGTCGTACAACCACGCTCGAAGCTCCCGCTCCTGCGCTCGAGCGAGCCGCGCCGCCTCACTCGACGCTCCTGCCCTGTTCTGGATCAACGCGAGCGTCTGCAGCACCGAGTCGTGCAAGTGCGCAGCCATCTCGCTGCGCTGCTCCTCGCGGATGCGGCGCACGCGTTCGCCGGTCAGCTCCTTCCACCGATGGATGAGCGTCGACGACAGCACGGCGAGCAGACCGGCGAGCGGCAGCAGCACGAGGGCGACGCTGGCCTCGCCTGCGGGCCGCATGAGCAGAAGGGCGAAGAGGAGCGCGAGGAGCAGGACCGCCAGCGCTCTGACGATCAGAGTATGCCGCGGTCCGCGGTCCGCGTCGGTGCGGTCGAACAGCGTCGCCCACAGCCCTGCCCCCGCAGCGAGCGAGGTCGTCGCGGTGACCACCACCGCGGCCTCACCGGCGGACACCCCGCCGAGCCAGCTGCCGCCGATGCTCCACGAGAGCACGACGATCACGCCGACAGCCGCCGGGGCGAGGAGCATCCAGGCCACAGGCGCTCGCCTGGTCGGAGTCTGCTCACCCTCGGCCCACGGCATGAACGCCCAGAACCAGAGGTAGAGGAGCAGGCCGGCCCCGCCGGACAGCAGCAGGACGACGAACAACGCGCGCACCGTCCACAACGGCGCACTGAGATGCCTGGCCACTCCGGTGCTCACACCGGCGACGACGCACTCGCGATCGCGCACCAGCGGAGGGCGCGCGGGCGCGGAGACCTGGGGAGGTCGTGCAGACGCGGCCGAAGAGGACATGACGACATCCAATCATCCGCGACGACGATCCGAGCCTCCAGTCGACGACAATCAGGGTCCGCTCAGGGGTTCACCCCATGGAACCCGGCATCCGATGTCGAGAAGATCGATGCATGACGATTCCCACAGAGCCGCCACCTGCGGCAGCGGAGACCGACGACGAGGCTGCAGAGGCTCTTCCCTCTGACGCCGCCCCCGATCCCTCTCCCGCCGCGACTCCCCCGGCCTCGGACTCCTGGACGGGAACGGCCGCCGGTGCGCACACCGCCCCTCCTCACAGCACCGATCGATTCTTCCTCTGGGTATCCGGCCTCGGCATCGCCAGGACCGATGGGTGGCTCGGCGGCGTCGCCGCGGGCATCGCCGTCCGCCTGCGCATCGATCCGCTGATCGTGCGCGGCGTGCTCGTCGTCGCCGCCCTCTTCGGATTGCCGGTGATCTTCCTCTACGCACTGGCGTGGGCGCTCCTGCCTGACTCGGACGGACGCATCCACACCCGCGATCTGCTGCGGGGCGACTACCAGCCCGTCCAGATCGGCATCCTCGCGATGGCCGTCATCGGGCTCATCCCCACCGCCCCCATCACCGGAACCGTCTTCGGTCTCGGCTACGCCGGATGGTCTGCGCTCTCGCTGATCAGCTGGCTCGTCGGACTCGTGATCGTCGCCGGACTGCTCTTCCTCATCGTGCGTGCCGCAAGCCGCACCCCGGGTGCCGCTGCGCCGGATCTGCTGATGGCTTCCGCAGATCCCGCCGCCCCGGGCGCGCCCGTCACCCTCAACGACTCGGGTACCGCTGAGGGGACGGGCGCCACTCCCACGAACCTCGCGCCGCCCGCCGCCGCCCCGGTGCGCCCGGAGCCTCCGGGCGCACCGGTGGCGAACGACCCCGAATCCCTCGCGGCGTGGCGAGCTCAGCATGCTGCGTGGAAGGAACAGGACCAGGCCTGGAGACGCCAGCAGCAGGATGCCGAGCGTGCCGTGCGCGACCAGCTGCGCAGAGAACGTCAGGCTGAGGCGGCGGTCTTCGCCACAGAGGCCGCTGAGCGCCGACGCGTACGCAGGGCATCGAATCCTCGAGCGAGCTTCGCCTACGTCGCCGCTGTCATCGGGCTGGCGATCGTCGCCGGTTCCGGCGTCACGCTGTTCACCCTGCAGAGCGGGCTCGGCGAGGCGGCAGGAGCGATCGGTCTCCTCTCGGCAGCTCTGATGCTCGCCCTCGGGATGATCGTCGCCGGCGCCTGGCGCCGACGCAGTGGCTTCCTCGCCTTCGTGACAGCGCTCACACTCGCCGCGGGCCTGATCACCGGGAGCGTCGCGTCGTTCTCAGACCTCGCTTTCGGATCGCGGGGAATCTCGAATGTCGCCGCTCAGACGATCAATCAGCCCTTCGGCGACCTCTACATGACGCTCATGCCCCATGACGACGGCCCCCGACCGCTCGTGGTGAACAAGGGCTCGGGCTCGACGCAGATCGACCTCGAAGCCGGGGTCCGGCTTGATCTGAAGGCCACGGTCGGCGCGCTCCCCGTCGAGTGGGTGCGCATCGACGACGAGACCGGCACGGTGGTCGACAGCGGCATCTGGACGTCCGCCGACCGGCACGGTTCACAGACGCTGAACACCAGCGTCGTCGCGGACCGAGGTTCGATCACCACCATCCAGCCTGTGACCATCACCCAGCGATCGGGCAGCATCACCGTCACGATCCATGAACCCGCAGAGGAAGAACGATGAGCACCGACGACTACACGGCACCGCCCGCGCCGACCGTGGCGCTGGAGCCTCCCGCGGCCGCGACCGCCACCGTGGTTCCCTCCCCCGCCGCCGCGATGGCAGCGGCGTCCGCCCCGGCCCCTCCGCGTACACGCTGGGCGGCCATCATCTGGGGAACGCTGTTCGCCGTGATCGCGGGCAACGCGATCTTCCTCCTCGCCGACGATGCACGGCGTGAAGGGATCGCGGGATGGATGCTCGATCTCACACCGATGACCGTGACATCCTTCGCTCTGCTGGTCGCGGGTGGGCTTGTCCTCCTCCTCGGCGCGATCGGTCTGATCCGCCGCGTTCAACGACGTGCGGCATCCCGAACCCCCTAGTCCGGGGATACCCTGGTCTGATGGCGAAACAACCGCGGCGCCCCTCGCGTCCCCGCGGCCCGGCCGGGCCCGTACGCAAGAACAAGGCGGCTCCGGCTGAACGCTATCCTCCGCGCAAGCCCCCGAAGAAGACGTCTCCGGTGGTGTTCGACGCGCAGGACCTCACGACCGAGGAGGCACGCACGTTCCGCCTCGGCGCCGTCGTCGGCGCGACCCCGGGCAAATGGATCGATGCGTGGAAAGACCGGATGCCCAAGGTTCCGCTCGAGCTCGTCCCGATCACGGTGTCCACCCAGAAGTCCGCGATCGACGAGGTCGACGCGGCGCTGGTGCGATTGCCGCTCACCGATGATGCTCTTCACGTCATCACGCTGTACGACGAGCTGCCCGTCGTGGTCGCCGCAATCGACTCGCATCTCCTCGCCGCTGACGAGCTGACCTCGTCCGACCTCGACGGCGAGGTCGTGATCCCCCTGCTCGACGACGCCCTCAGCCAGCTCGACCTGCCCGGTACGACTCTCGCCTCGTTCGCGCCGCTCTCCGCCGAGAACGCGATCGAGACCGCGGCCTCCGGAGTTGGCATCGTGGTGGTGCCGATGTCCATCGCCCGACTGCACCACCGCAAGGACGTCGACTACCGCATCCTCACCGACGGCCCGATCTCGACGGTCGCTCTCGCCTGGCCCCGCGATCGCACAACCGCCGACGTCGACACCTTCGTCGGCATCGTTCGAGGCCGCACCGCCAACTCGTCCCGCTGAGCCCGCGCTCAGTAGAATCTCCGAATGGCCTCGCTTCTCTACGTCTGCGTGCGCCCGGAGACCGGGGCGGCGGATGCCGAACACGCATCCTTCCGGCGCGCCCTCGGGGTCGACGTAGTCGACCGCCTCAACCTCCTCGACGAGCCGCTCGACCTCACGCGCCTCGCCCGCTACCGCGGCGTCGTCATCGGAGGGTCCCCTTTCAACGTGAGCGACGCCGCGAAGTCGCCGCTGCAACGTCGGGTCGAAGCCGATCTCGAACGCCTCGCCCAGCACTCCATCGACGGCGGGATCGCGGCGTTCTTCACCTGCTTCAGCATCGGCGTGGTCACACGGATGCTCGGCGGAGAAGTGGCGAACGACACCCCCGAGTCGGCGAGCGCCACCGTCATCGAGACCACACCCGAGGGCGACGTCGACCCGATCTTCGGTCCGAGCGCGCCGGCGCTCACGGTGTTCACCGCGCACAAGGAGAGCGCCGTCGCCGTCCCCGAGGGCGCCGTGCTGCTCGCCACGAACGCGACCTGCCCCGTGCAGGCGTACCGCGTGGGCGCCCACCTGTACACGGCGCAGTTCCACCCGGAACCCACCCCGCGCGACTTCGCCGACCGGATGACGTTCTACCGCACCACCGGCTACTTCGACCCGGACGAGTTCGATCTCGTGCAGGGCCAGGTGCTCGCGGCATCCGTCACCGAGGGCGCGGCACTGCTTCGACGATTCGCCGAGCACTTCGCCTGAGCAACCGGCACTGGGCCCTGCTCCGATGCCACGATCGCCTCAGACAGAACCACGGACTCCGCTCAGCGACCCGCCTCGCGCAGCAGCTCCACGCGCTCGCGAAGGTACGCCTCCAGAGGCATGAACCCGCCCGCCGCGCTCCACCGCACGGACGGCACACCGTCGATCGACGCCAGCGGACCGGACGCACCGCCGGCATCCACGGCATCCACGTCGATCACGGTCCAGCCGACGTGCGCGACGTCGCCCTCGCCGAATCCGCCGCGCAGGGCCAGCGCCCGCCGCTCCGCCCGATCGCGCGCCGACTCGGCGGTGAACCCCCGACGTCCGAGCTCCGCAGCCCGCAGCACCTCGGCCGTCGCGAGCGCGTGCGACTCGGTGAGCAGCAGCACGCCAAGGTGCCAGGCCTCGCCGACCCTCACGATGCGGTGCCCTCGCCAGCGCGACTCGCGCTCCTCGCCGAGCCCCTCCTTCGGCGCGCCGGAGAGGGCGCTTCGAGCGTCATCGAGCAGCTGTGCGGCAGTGTCCACGCCTCCAGGTTAGGAGCCGATTCGCCCGGTCGTCGCATCCACGGCAGAATCGTTGCACACCCTCGAGGAGCCCCCATGTCTCAGCCAGATACCGCCCGCCTGCTCATCGCCTGCGACGATCAGCCCGGCATCGTCGCCGCCGTCGCCGGCGTGCTCGCGGAGCACGGGGCCAACATCATCTCCCTCGACCAGCACTCCACGGACTCCGAAGGCGGACGATTCTTCCAGCGCACCGTCATCCACCTGCCCGGTCTCTCCGCCGCCAGGACCGCCCTTGAAGCGGACCTCGAGAAGGTCGCCGAACGGTTCGGCATGGAGTGGTCGCTGCACGACACCGCTCGCCGCAAGCGCGTCGCGATCTTCGTCTCGAAGTACGACCACTGCCTCATGGAACTCCTGTGGCGCACGCAGCGCGGCCAGCTCGACATCGACATCACGATGGTCGTGTCGAACCACCCCGACCTCGCGGAGTCGGTCCGCTCCTTCGGCGTGCCGTTCGTGCACATCCCCTCGGGTGACAAGCAGCTCATGGAAGAGCGGCAGCTGGAGCTGCTGCGCGGCAACGTCGACCTCGTCGTCCTGGCCCGCTACATGCAGATCCTCACCGACGACTTCATCGAGCGCCTCGGCGCCCCGGTGATCAACATCCACCACTCGTTCCTGCCGGCGTTCATCGGCGCGAACCCCTATGCCAGGGCCAAGGACCGGGGCGTCAAGCTCATCGGCGCGACCGCGCACTACGCGACGGCCGACCTCGACGAGGGGCCGATCATCGAGCAGGACGTGACCCGGGTGACGCACTCCGAGTCGGCCTCCGAGCTGCAGAGCCGCGGCGCCGACGTCGAGCGCCTCGTCCTCGCCCGCGCTGTGCAGTGGCACGCCGAGGACCGCGTCATCGTGCACGGCCGCTCGACCGTCATCCTCTAGCCCGCCCGCCTCCGCGCGCACGCGTCGTCAAGGCGCGAGGGTCAGAGACCGCCGCCTTCGAGGGCCCCCACCCGACCGTTCTCGACCCCTCACCTCGTGCCAAATGTGAGGGGTCGGAAAACGTCGCCTCACGGCGTCCACACCCGACCGTTCCTGACTCCTCGCTCGCACGCGCCGCACGCGCGCCCTCAGCGCACCGGGACTCCCGCCACGAGTTCGGCGAACGCCTCGGATGCCGTGGCGTAGCGCGCGAGCGGGGCGGACTGCCCCATCCAGAGCGACTGGAGCTCCCCGAGGTTCTGCTCCCCCGCGGCGGCGCGGAACCGCCCGGTGAGCCAGTTCTGCATCGGGAACGGCGCGATCGTGCCGCTTGCCTCGATCGCCCTCATCGCCCTGTTGCGCGCCCCGCGAGCGAGACGACCGCTCATCGCCCTGGTCAGCACGGTCTCGTCGGCCGCCGTCGCGCGGATCGCATCGCGATGGGCATCGGTCACCGCCGATTCCTCCGTCGCCAGGAACGCCGTGCCGACCTGCACCCCGGAGGCGCCCAGCGCGAAGGCGGCGGCGACGCCGCGACGGTCGGCGATGCCGCCTGCCGCGATCACGGGCACGTCGACGGCATCCACCACCTGCGGGAGCAGGGAGAAGAGTCCGACGAGCGATTCCTCGGCAGGCCGCAGGAACGACACTCGGTGCCCCGCGGCCTCCGCCCCGGTCGCGACGATCGCATCCACCCCTGACCCGGCGAGCGCCACCGCTTCGCCGACGGTGGTCGCCGTGCCCACCACACGGATGCCGCGGCGATGCGCGTCGTCGACCAGCTCGGCTGACGGCACCCCGAAGACGACGCTGAGCACCGCGGGGGCGGCCTCGAGGATCGCATCCGTCTGCTCCTCCAGCGACGGCAGGTACTGCGCGGGGCGCGGAGGCACGTCGACGCCGACGGCCTCGTAGAAGGGCGCGAGGGCCTGCGCGAAGATCGCGTGCTGCGCGTTCGGCTCGACCTCGTCGCCCGTCGGCAGCCAGATGTTCACGGCGAACGGCTGGGCCGTCGCGTTCCGCAGCGCCGCGATCGTGGCACGGATCCTGTCGGCGTCGTAGCCGTACAGCCCGTACGATCCGAGTCCTCCCGCCTCGCTGACGGCGGCCGTGAGCGGCACGGACGACAGCCCGCCGAACGGGCCGAGGACGATCGGATGCGCGACGTCGAAGAGGCTCATGCTTCGACGTTACGCCCGCAGCGCACAGCCGCGGCGGAGTATGACCGTTCCCCGCACGCGGTGATACCCTCGGCTCGGAGAGGGGTGCGCATGAGCGAGTGGATCAGCCAGATGCTGGGCTTCGTCGCGACCGCCCTCGGCCTCGTGTCTATGCCCGATGCCGCAGCGCTCGGTCTCGCGATCGCCCTGGTCGCGCTGGCCGCCCTCACCATCGCCCTCGCCCTGGCCGTCGGGCCCGCTCCGGATGCCGATGCTCCACACCCGCTGCGCGCCATCGACATCGGCGCGCTGCTGAGTCAGAGCGATCCGGATGCCGCAGGCCACCCGCGCCCTCGTGCGCCGGGAGTCGCCGTCGCCGCGTAGTCCGTCTCTCGTACGGGACTGCGCGGTCTTCGCCGACCCTTCCCGCACACGAACGGACCCATCTTGGACATCTTCGCCTTCCCTCCCCTGACCTGGCTGCTCGACGCGGCCTACGGCGGCCTCGCCGGACTCTCGACCATCCTCACCCCGCTCGCCGGAGCATCCGCGGCCGCCCTCGCGGTCGTGCTCGTCACCCTGCTGGTGCGCGCCCTGCTGATCCCTGTCGGGATCTCCCAGGCGAAGGCCGAGCAGACCAGAGCGCGCCTCGCACCGCGGCTGCGCGCCCTGCAGCAGAAGCACAAGAAGAACCCGGAGCGGCTGCAGAAGGAGATGCTGGAGCTGTACCGCTCCGAGAACACCTCCCCCTTCGCGGGCATGCTCCCCGTGCTCGCTCAGGCGCCCGTCGTCGGCATCCTCTACACGCTGTTCCTGCGGCCGGAGATCGCCGGGCACCCCAACGCCCTGCTCGAGCACGACCTGTTCGGCGCACCGCTGGGCACGAGCCTGCTGCACATGCTCACCGCGGGGCCGTTCCAGCTCCCCACCCTGCTGGTCTACGGCGTGCTCATCGCCATCATGATCGTGATCGCCGACATCACCCGGAGGGTGTTCCGTCCCACGCCGGTCGACGACTCTCCGCTGTCCTCCCCCGGGATGCTGCGCATCATGAGCGCGATGCACTACCTCACCGCGGTGTTCGCGGTGTTCGTCCCGCTCGCGGCGGCGCTGTACCTGACGGTCACGGTGGCGTGGACCCTCGTGCAGCGCGTCGTGCTGCGCCGGCGGTACCCGCTTCCGGAGGCGGCTCCCGCGCGGGTCTGACTCAGTCGGGAAGAGGGATCGGCGCCGTGAACGGCCCGTCGGGGCGCCGATCCCTGCGCACGCCGAGGGTGGTGCCGACGCTGGCCGCGATCACGAGGCCCACCGCGAGCATCCGCAGCACGGTCGCGTCCTGTCCGAGCACCAGCCAGCCGGCGAGGGTCGCGAAGGCGGGCTCGAGGCTGAGCAGGATGCCGAACACGCGCTGAGGCAGCCGCCGCAGCGCCGCCAGCTCGAACGTGTACGGGATCACCGACGACAGCACGGCGGTGATCGCGGCGAGCACGAGCAGATCCGGCTCCCCCGCCACCACGAGGGACGTGGGGACTCCGACCGGGAGCAACAGCACGGCCGCGACGACGAGACCGATCGACAGTCCGCTGGTCCCGGGGATCAACGCGCCGACACGGGCGCTCATGCGGATGTACATGGCCCAGAAACCGGCGGCGATGAGGATGAACACGACCCCGAGCGGGTCGAGAGGTTCGGCGCCGACCATGCCGTCGACCCCGAGCAGCGCCATGCCGACGAGGGCGATGCCGACCCACACGGCATCGGCGAGCCGTCGGGTGAGCACCGCCGCCAGCACGAGCGGTCCGAGGAACTCGATCGCGACGGCGGGGCCCAGGGGGATGCGGTCGATCGCGGCGTAGAAGAATCCGTTCATCGCCGCCAGCGACACACCGAACAGGACGGCGGCGATCCACTGCTGTCGGCTCCAGCTGCGCGGGCGCGGACGCACGATGACGAGCAGCAGGAGCGCGGCGATCGCGACCCGGAGAGACGTCACGCCCCAGGGCCCGAGCTTCGGGAACAGCTGCGCCGCGACGGCCGCCCCGAAGGGCAGTGAGGCGCAGGAGCCGACGACGAGGGCGACGCCGATGAGAGGGCGGGACGACGCTGGCTGCTGCACCCCTCCAGCCTAGGGGCGGGGCCCGGAGCCGCGCGCCCCGGGAACCGTTTCGACTCGCTCCGCTCGCTCAACGACCGGGTGAGGCGTGCCCCGCGGCCGTGCGCCCCGGGAGCCCGTCCGGGCGCGCTCCGCTCGCTCGACGACCGGGTACCGGCGTCAGCCCGGCACGAGTCCGATCCGCAGCGGGGCTCCGGGAGCGGATGCCGCGGCCAGCGCCTCGTCGAGCTCGCCCAGCGGACGGATCTCGCCCACCGCGTCCGCGAACGGATAGGCGCGGCCCCGGCCGGAGAGGAAGGCGACCGTCTCGGCGAGCTCCGCGCCCGTGTAGTTGTGCACC
Organism: Microbacterium sp. NPDC012755; assembly: GCF_042901325.1. Lineage (NCBI taxonomy): Bacteria > Bacillati > Actinomycetota > Actinomycetes > Micrococcales > Microbacteriaceae > Microbacterium > Microbacterium sp. NPDC012755. The sequence goes on from NZ_JBIBCT010000001.1 coordinate 368,442, forward strand.
CCGGCGATCGTGACGAGCCTGCGGACGATGCTCTCGGCGTCGAGGGGAACAGGCTCTGCGGGGAACACACTGCCCACGAGCACGACGACGCCGCCGACGGCGACCCCGTCGATCGCCTCGGCGACCGCATGCCCTGAGGCTTCGATCACGACCTCCGGGTCACGGTCGAGGGTCGTCGCACCGAAGGCCGTGGCCAGCGCCTGGCGCTGCGGGTTCGGGTCGCGCACCTCGACGAGCGCTCCCTGCTCCGCGGCGATGGCCGCGGCGGAGAGTCCGACGAGTCCCGCGCCGTGGATCCGCACGGTCGCCCCATCGAGGCTGCGGCGAGCGCGGGCGACCGCGGCCCAGGCGGTGGCGGTCGCGCACGCTGCCGGCGCCAGCACCGACGCCGGCAGCGTCTCCGGCACGCGCGCGATGGCCGTGCCCTCGCGGAGCTGCACGTGGCTGCCGAACGCGCCCGTGAGGTCTCCGTGCACCCCGATCCGGTCGTGGCCGTACTTGCCCAGCGACCGGCACTTCTGCGTGAGGCCGGCGAGGCAGCGGTCGCACGTTCCGCACGACACCGTGACCGACCAGACGACCCGGTCGCCGATGCGCAGCGGTGTGCCGTCGACGGCGAGCGCCCCGGCATCCCCGAGCGCGATCACACGGCCGACGCTCTCGTGCCCGAGCACGAGAGGGGTGGGCGCCGAGCGGCGCCCCTGCACGGTGTGCACGTCGGACCCGCAGATCGTCGACATCTCGACCGCGACCAGCGCGTCGCAGTCGCCGAGGGCCACGCCCGGCACCGCGATCATCTCGTGCGGGTGCCCCTCGCCGATCCAGACCATGGCCGTGGCCGCCGGGCGAAGCGCGACGTCTCTGCGGTGGCCGGGCGGGCGAATCAGCAGCGTGCCCATGTCCGGCTCAGACGCGGGAGACGAGAGGGAGCAGCCCGCGCTCGGCGAGCACGCCGCGCAGACCCGTGACGTCGGCGAGAACCGCGTCGGCGCCCGCGGCGGACAGCGCCCGGTGATCGTGCGCTCCGCTGAGCACGCCGGCGACGAAGCCCGCGCCCGCGCGACGACCCGACTCGACGTCGCTCGTGGTGTCACCCGCGACGGCGACGGCCGACACCCTGGTGGCGCCCGTGCGCAGCAGCGCCGTGAGCACGAGGTCGGGGGCGGGGCGTCCGCGCCCGGCGTCCACGGGAGACAGCGCGAGATCGACGAGGTCACCCCAGCCCAGTCCGTTCAGCAGCACATCGCGCGTGACGGGCGCGAAGCCGGTGGTGAGCACGACCGCGAGACCGGCATCCTTCAGGTCCTGGATCGCGTCGGCGGCGCCGGGGATCTCGGAGACCCCCTGCTCCGCGACGATCTCGGCGTAGGCCCCCTCGAACTCGGCGGTGGCGCGGGCTGCGGCCAGCGCGTCGCCGCCCGACAGGTGGGTGAAGACGTCGATCTTCGACTGCCCCATGGTGACGCGCACGTAGTCGAGGGCCTCGGCCCACGGCATCCGATCGGCGACGCCCGTGCGCTCGGCTGCGCGCTGGAACGCCTGCTCGACGACGCCGTCGTCGAGCACCGTGGTTCCTGCCATGTCGAGGACGGCGAGTTCGAGAGGAGTGGTCATGATGTTCCTTCCATTGCGGGTGCCCACCCGAAGGCGGCGGTGAGATTCTCTTCAGCGAGCCCCAGACCCGTTGTCATTCCGATGCCGGTGGTCGCGGCGAGCACCAGCACCCCCTCCTCAGGACGTTCGACGAGGAACTCCTGCGGCCCCTTGGCGTAGACGCCCTGCCAGCGCTCGATCACGCGGGGCTCCGGCATGTCGAACAGCGCCCGCGCCTCCGTCAGGAACGCGTCGAACGCGGACTCCGGCTGGAAGGGCGGAGGCGCCGCCGACGTGGCGTGCGAGTCGCCGATGATGAGCGTGCCGTCCGGCAGCTGCGTGTACATCTGGTTGAGGTCGATCGCCGCGAGATCGGGCCGCTCGGCGTGCAGGCGCTCGCGCAGTGCCGCGGCCTCGGCGGATCCGGCGAAGCGCCCGTAGCGCACGAGCGACCACCCGGTCAGCAGCGGGGCGGCGAGCGGATGCCGCAGCGTCACCGCCGCGCGCATCATGTCCAGCGCGCAGCGCTCTACGCCGACGCGCTCGGCGATCTCGGGCAGCAGCTGATCGAGATCGTGATTGACCGCGACGACGATCTGCCCGGCCTCGATCGCGCCACGGGTGGTGCCCACCCGCCCCGCGGCGATCGACGTCACCGCCGTGCGGAAGAGGAACGAGACGCCGAGGTCGGCGAGATGACGGACGATCGCGGATGCCGCGGTGCGGGGATCCGTCTGCAGATCCGTTGCGATGTGCGCTCCGCCGAGAAGACCCTCGGGCCGCAGCGGTGCGAGGCGCAGCAGCTCGTCGGCATCCAGCATCCGGATGTCGTCTCCGTCTGCAGCCTCCAGCACGGCCAGCTCGTCGCGGTGCCGGGCGGCGACGAGCGTCCCCGACTCGCGCAGCCAGAACCCCGCGTCGCGCGACAGCATCATCCACAGTTCTCGCGAGAGGTCGGCGTAGCGGCGGGCTTCGCCGGTCTGCGCGCCGATGCAGAGGTGCCCGAAGTTGCGGATCGTCGCTCCGACCGGTGCATCCGCCCGGTCCACGACGGTGACGCGCAGCCCGCGGCGCACGGCGGCGTACGCGGCTCCGAGTCCGACGATGCCGGAGCCCACGACGACCACGTCGGCGCGGCTCACCGGAACACCTTCCGCATCCACATCGCGAGCCCCTCGACGACGAGCACCGTGGCGAGGATCATCAGCACGATCGCGGTCACCGTCTCGTACCGGGAGCCCTGGCTGGCGTTGAGCAGGTAGTAGCCGACGCCTCCACCGCCGACGATGCCGAGGATCGTCGCCGCGCGGATGTTCGTGTCGAGCATGTAGAAGCTGTGTCCGATCAGCGCACGGGTGCCCTGCGGCACGGTCGCCGAGGTGTAGGTCTGCAGGCGGGTCGCCCCGACGGCGCGCAGCGCGCGCTCCGGGCCACGGTCGACCTCTTCGAAGGAGTCCGCGATGAGCTTGCCGAGCAGCCCGATGCCGCCGATGGCGAGGGCGATCACTCCCGCCTGCGGTCCGAGACCGGTGATCACGACGAGCACGATCGCGAGGATCAGCTCGGGGATGCCGCGGATGCCGACGAGCAGGAAGCGCGCGACGCCTCGCGCACCCCTGCTCGGCGCCACATTGCTGGCGGCGAGCGAGCCGAGCACCAGGGACGGGAGCAGGGTGAGCACGGTGGCCGCGAGGGCGATCGCGACCGTGTCGCGCATGGCGACGATCATGACGGTGGCGTCGTAGTTGCCGAAGGACGGCGGCCAGAACTTCGCGGCGACCTCGGGGACGCGCCCCCAGAACGTGACGAAGTCGAGCCAGTTGATGTCGCTGACGACGACCCCGCCGATCACGACGAGCACGGCGACGGCTCCGGCGATCGTGTGCCGCACGCGCTGGCCGGTCCACGGCCGGCGCACGGCCGTCTGCGGGCTCGCAGCCCATGCTGCTCGCACCTCCGGCGCCGCGGGGGTGCGGCCGCCCAGGCGGGGGTGCACGATGCGGTCGATCCACGAGCGCTTCTGCTGCTGCTGTCCGAGCATCGCGCCGCGCACCAGGCTGGATACGATCTCCATCACGATGCAGAGCACGAAGATGACCAGGGCGATGCCGAGGCCCTTGCCGTAGTTGAGGGCCTTGAACGCGTAGGACATCTCGAGGCCGAGTCCGGCGACGCCGACGTAGCCGAGCACCACACTGCCGCGCAGGTTGATGTCGTTGCGGTGCAGCACGGTCGCGACCCAGCTGGGCAGCACCTGCGGCAGGACGCCGGAGGTGAACTCCTGCATCTTCGACCCGCCCGCGGCCCGGATCGCGAGACGGGGCCCCTCGTCGATCTGCTCGATCGCGTCGGCGAACATCTTCGAGATCATGCCGATCGAGTGGATGCCGATGGCGAGGATGCCGGGGAGCGTTCCGAGCGAGAACATGAGCACGAACGCCATCGCGAGCACGACGTCGGGGATGGCACGGGTGAGGACGCCGATGAAGCGCGCGGCGAGACGCCATCCGTTGCCGGGGGTCGTGTTCGATGCGGCGAGGTATGCGATGGGCACGGAGAGGACGGCCGCGAGCAGCGTCCCCGTGAGCACGAGGCCCACGGTCAGCGCGATCAGCCAGATCAGGTCTCCGGCCTCGGGGAAGGAGAGACCGCGCACACGGGCGAAGAAGTTCTCCGCGTTGCCCCAGCTCTCCACCATCGCCGGGATCGAGATGCCCACCTCGTTGACCGCGAGGATGCCGAGCACGACCAGTGCGACGAGCGTGAGGGATGCCGCGATGCGCTCCGGAGAGATGCGGGGCCGCGGGGCGCGTTCGGAGACGGAGCCACGAGGCCCCTGGGTCGCGGCCCCGGTCGGGGCGCCGGTGAGGGTGGTCACTGCGCAGCCACCTCGGCGACGGCATCCGCGAGTTCGACCTGCACGGCCTGGATCTCGGCGGTGGTCGTCGCGACCCGCCCGTAGATCTCCATGACCGCGGCCTTGCTCAGACCGTCGGTCACGGTGTCGAGCACGATCTCGCCGTGCCGCAGGCCGACGATGCGGTCGGCCCAGGAGATCGCGAGGTCGACCTGGTGCAGGCTGCACACGACGGTGAGACCGGCATCCGCCGCGATCTCGCGGATCAGCGCCATGACCTGGTCGCTGGACTCGGGGTCGAGGGACGCGACGGGCTCGTCCGCCAGCAGGATGTCGGGCTTCTGCATGAGGGCGCGGGCGATGGCCACGCGCTGCTGCTGTCCGCCCGAGAGGGTGTCGCTGCGCTGGTAGGCGCGGTCGAGGAGACCCACGCGGTCGAGGTGTTCGAGCGCCTGCAGCTTGGCGGCCCTCGAGTAGCCCCACAGGCCAAGCCGCGGGCCGCGCACCGTGGAGAGCGATCCGGTGAGCACGTTCTCGAGCACGGTCAACGACGGCACCAGCTCGAACTGCTGGAAGATGAACCCGACACGGCTGCGCAGCCGGCGCAGCGCGCCGCCCTTCAGCGCGGGGACCTGCTGGCCGAGCACCTCGACCGAGCCGGAGGTGGGGACCTCGAGCCCGTCGAGGTGGCGGAGCAGTGTGGACTTGCCGGAGCCGGAGAGCCCCAGCAGCACGACGATCTCGCCCCGGGAGACCTGGAGCGACGCGTCCTTCAGCGCCGTGGTCGACCCGAAGGTCTTCGTGACGCCGTCGAGGCGGATGAGGGCATCGGATGCCGCGTTCATGTCAGATCTCCTGTATGAGTCGGTCCCGGCCGTCGAGCGGGTCGTGACCTCGCTCGACGGCCGGGTGCGTGGCTCAGGGCGTCAGCCCTGGCACTGCTCCGCTTCGGTCTTCTTGCAGATGTCGCGGATGAGGTCGTAGTACTTGTCGTCGACCGGCTTCGTGGCGTAGAACACGCTGCGGAACGAGTCCGTGTCGGCGCTCTTGATGCCCGCGGCGATGATGTCGTCGATCGTGACCTCGGCGAGGCCGTCGCTGAGCTTCTTCGTGACGTCGTCGGGGAGGGTCGAGGAGTAGACCAGCGGAGCTCCGGGCACCATGGTCTCGTCGATGACCTTCACGGCGTCGGACTTCTCGACCTCGGAGTCCTCGGCGAAGCCCGCCTCGCACTCGACGCCCTCGCCGACCTTCTGCACGCTCACGTCGTGCTTGCCCGCGAAGACGGGGGTGATGTCGGTCTTCGGGTCGATGCCGGCCTGGAGCAGGTTGTACGACGGGAAGAGGTAGCCGGAGGTCGAGGACGGGTCGACGAAGCAGACCTTCTTGCCCTTGAAGTCCGCGATGCTCGAGATGCTGCTGCCCTTGGGGACGATCGCCTGCGAGTAGTAGCCGGGCTCCTGACCCTCTTCGGTGACGATGGAGGAGATGGGGGTGAGCTTGGCGCCGTTGGCGGTGGCCGTGACGTAGGTGAAGCCCGAGAACGAGGCGACGTCGATCTTGCCCGCGACCGCGGCCTCGATGAGAGCGGCGTAGTCGGTGGACTCGTGGTACTCGACCGTCTTGCCGGTGATCTTCGCGATGTAGTCCATCAGCGGCTGGTAGTTGGTCTCGGTGTCGACCGAGTCGGGGACGACGCCGAAGACGAGGGTGTTCTCGTCGACCGCGTAGCTGGAGGTCGCGGCTGCCTCGTCGGTGCCGCCGTTGCTGGTGGCGTCGGCCGAACCGGAACAGGCGGCGAGGCCGAGGGCGAGGACCGCGGCGCCGGCGAGGGCGGGGAGAGCACGGAGCTTCATGAGGACCTTTCGGGTGTGTGGGGGTTGATCCACGGATGACTCTCTCAGGTCACGAGCCGAGAAAGGTACCTAACTTGCAAGAGTTCAGAGGTCGTTTACCGAGGGTTCTCCCGGGTGAACACCGGAGAAACCTCTCGCCCCTCAACGACCTGACCAAGTAGTATGCCTATGTGGCAGAAGCTGTGTACACCCAGATCGCCGACGAGCTGCGCACCCAGATCGCCTCCGGCATCCTGCGTCCGGGCGATGACGTTCCCACCGAGGCCGAACTGGCCGAGCGCTGGAGCACCTCGCGCGGCCCGATACGCAACGCCCTCGCCGCTCTGCGCGGCGAGGGGCTGATCGAGACCAGCCGAGGTCGACCCGCGCGCGTCGTCGCGCGGAAGGCGAGTCAGGCCGTCGACATGTCCGTGCCGTTCACCCGCTGGGCGCGCGACCTCGGAGTCACTCCCGGCGCGCAGACGCAGGAGCTGAGCCTGCGGCGCGCGGGCTCCAAGGCCGAGCTCCTCGGGGTCGCTCCGGACGACACCATCGTCAGCGTCGTACGGCTGCGGTCGCTGGACGGACGCCCGACCATGCTCGAGCGGCTCTTCTACACGGAGGTCGCCGGGCGGCGGCTCTTCGAGGTCGACCTCGACAGCGTGTCGATCACCGAGTACCTCGCATCCGTCGGGCATCCGATCGTCGGCCTGCAGCACGTGATCGACGCGGTGGCAGCGGACGAGCAGGATGCCGCGTTGCTGCGCGTTCCGCAGGGGACTCCGATCCTGCGCCTGAGTCGCATCTCGAGGGATGCAGACGGGCGCATCTTCGAGGCGTCGGAGGACCGCTACCTCAGCGAGGTGGTGCGCTTCACGGTCGCCGCATCCGGGATCTCGACGGACGGGCACTACATGCGCGCGGTGGGCGGATAGCCGCCTGATCGGGACGTGTCCCGTACACAGAACGCGATCGCGAGCGCAGTGGTTTCAGAAGCCTTAGAAGATCGCGCTCGCGATCGCAGCGCTGGGGACGCTTATTCTGGGGAGATTCCAGGATAGGTCGCGTGAGGGTGCCCTTGATAGGGACGTTCGTTCAGACTTGCCTAGACTTTCGTCTAGGTCTTGATTGAGGCGCTGATCAGGCCATTGGCAGTCTAGCGGCAACCTGCCATGCGCCGTCGACCTCACCCGCCGTGAACTCGCCGCTCGCTCCGAGCACGCGCTCGGCCATGCGGTTGAGACCGGTACCACTGGAGGGGAGATCCCTCCGTGGGGTCGTCGGCATCGGACTGCTGATCGTCAGCGCGGCCGAGTCGTCGTCGATGTCCAGACTGATCGCGACCTCACCCGGGCCGGCGTGCTTGAGGATGTTGGTCGCCGACTCTCGGACGATGCGCGCGAACGCGATCTCCGCGACACGGGGGATGCGCTCATCCCGGGGGTCGCCGGTCGCGACGACGGGGTGGCCTGCGGCCTCGATCTCCGCCTTCGCTTCGTCGACCGCCGAATCGAGGTCGCCCGTCTGCATTCCGGCAGAGCGGGGTCCGTCGTCGGCGAGTTCGATCACGAAGCGCAGATCGGCCATGGCCTTGCGTGCGGCGACCCGGATGGCCTCCTGGGATTCGGAGGTCATGGTCGGGTCGTCGAGCATCTGCACGTGCAGGGCGACCACGGTGAGGTGGTGCGCGATGCTGTCGTGGAGTTCTCCTGCGATCCAGCGCCTCTCGGCGAGGACGGCCTCGTGCTCCTTCTCGACCTGCACGACGAGCTCGCGCTCGAGTCGGCTTCCTCTCTCGGCGCCGAGCCGCAGCGCATAGCCGATGGCGCCCGACACGGCGGCCAGGATCATCTGGACGCCGACGTTCACGGGCACCCCCGTATCCCCGAACGCGATGAGCGCCGAGGACAGGAGGAAGACTCCGATGTAGGAGAAGATCAGGGACCCCCTGCCCAGTCGCATCACCATTCCGGCCGCGACTGCGGCGGCGGTGAGGACCTGGGTCTCGGTTCCGCTGAGAAAAGAGAGGCCGAAGATGACGGCCATTGCCACGGTCGCCCAGACCGGGGACCACAGATAGAGAGCGAATACTGAGGTGGAAGCGATACTGATCAGCACTGCTCCCAGTTGCGCAGGAGGAGGTAGGAAGAGTCCGATGACGTCGATCGAGACGACGATGCCGATGGCCGTGAGGATGACGATCCTCTCAACGGCTCCCAGCCTCTCGCCGCGACCAACCCGAAGCACTCCGGGTTCTTCGCGAACCGACTGGTCAAACGCCATGGTTCACTATCTCCTTTTAGCCAGGTACGCTTAGCGATAGACACCAAAGATCATTCCAACACGCTGCCAAAAAGTCATAGTAGTTCACCTCCGCAGATTGTTCTTTCGTCTAGGTACCTATTGATCTTCTCGGCTCCGCTCGGCGCGCACATCTGCCTTGAGTCCAGACCTCACTAGACAAAGGTCTAGATCTGCCCCTGACCTCCCGGCCAGCGCCGATAGGCTTCCCTCATGCCGGACATCCGCGTGCTCATCGTCGACGACGACCCTCTCGTGCGCTCCGCGCTCTCCCATTTCGTCGCGAGAGATCCGGCGATCGATGTCATCGGGCAGGCGGAGAACGGCCTCGAGGCGATCGCGTTCATCGAGAAGGACCAGCCGGATGTCGTGATGATGGACGTCCAGATGCCCGAGATGAACGGCATCGAGGCCACCGCGGCTATCGCCGATCGGTGGCCGGGGGTGCGGGTGCTCGCCGTCACCACCCTCGACGGCAGCGACACCGTGCTGCCGATGCTGAGCGCCGGCGCCTCCGGCTACCTCCTCAAGGATTCGAGCGCGGAGAGCATCGTCACCGGCGTGCGCGAGGTGCACAGCGGCGCGAGCTCGCTGTCGCCGCGCATCGCGTCCCTCCTCGTCAAGCACGTGCGCAGCACGGAACCGCTCCCCGGCGACACGGAGCTCGAAGAGCTCACCGAGCGCGAGGCGGAGGTGCTCGAACGCCTCGCCCAGGGCATGTCGAACTCCGAGATCGCGCAGTCGCTGATCGTGTCCGAGGGCACGGTCAAGGCTCACCTCGGCCGCATCATGGCGAAGTGGCAGGTGCGCGACCGCGTGCAGATCCTCGTCACCGCAGCGCACGCGGGGCTCGTCGACTTCCGCTGAGCCCTCACGCCGCGACCTCGCCTACAGCGCGAGCAACACGATGCCCGCGACCACGACGACCGATGCGCCGAGTCTCCAGCCAGGGCGGTCCTCCTTCAGCACGAGCACCCCGAACAGGCTCACGAGCACCACGCTCACCTCGCGCAGCGGAGCCACCAGCGCGACGGGAGCGATCTGGATCGCCGTCAGGACGAGGATGTACGACAGCGGAGACAGGACGCTGAACGCCACGATCCGCCTCCACTGCGTGCGCCACAGGGCCGCGACGGCATCCCACCGCCTGCGCACGCCGAGCGTGTAGAACGGGATCTCCAGCACCATCGTGCCGACCATGAACGCGACCGGCGACAGCGACCAGGTGCGCACGGCGTTCGCATCCCAGATCGTGTACGCCGCGATCGCGACGCCGGTGAGCAGCCCGAACACGAGCCCGAGGTCGAAGACCCGATCCCTGCCACGGTCGACCAGCCCGATCGCGACGACCCCGACGATCACCGCCGCGACGCCGATCAGCGCGACGACGGACGGGCGCTCCCCGAGCAGCAGCACCGCGACGATCACCGACAGGAACGGCCCTGTGCCCCTCGCTGTGGCGTAGACGGTCGAGAGGTTGCCCTCCTGGTACCCGCGCTGCAGCACGGCCATGTAGACGACGTGCAGTGCCGCGGAGACGCCCACGCCGAGGAGGAACCCGCCGAGGTCGTCGGTGCCGAGCCCGCCCGTGAACGGGATGGCTCCGATCCAGAAGGCTGTTCCACCGACGGCTCCCCACCACAGGAACGGCACCCCGGCACGACTCACCCCGTGTGCGATCACGTTCCAGGCGGCGTGGGACACGGCCGCGGCGAAGACGAGGACGAAGGCGAGAGAGGACATGACAGACCCTTCCATCCGCCGCGGGCGCGACGAACAGGGTCCTCCGGGCTTTTGTCCTGTCAGATGACGGCTCTCCTGCGGAGAAGAGCCGTGGCGCCGCTCGGACCAGACGGGACGGACCCCGGAACCCTAGGCGCTATCGCGGTACACCCTAGCCCATCGACGTGAACGCGAAGGCGCCCGGCGCGACCTTCCGCACCGGGCGCCTCTCATCCGACCGCGAGGGTCAGACCTCGATCTCGTCGCGACGGAGCCGTGCGATCAGGAGCACGAACGCGCCGATCGCGAGCAGGGCGAGCGCCCAGCCCACGCCGTTGATGACGCCGCCGGTCGTGGCGAGCACGTTCAGGTCGACGGATGCCGTCGCCGCCGCCGTGACCGTGACGGCGCCAGCCGTGCCGGTCGCCGTCGCGACGTTGACGACCTTGCCCGCCGCGACGTCGGCCGCCGTGAGGACGTAGACGACCGGACCGCAGTCGGCCTTCGCCCCGGGCGCGAGATCGGGGATCTCGCAGGCGATCGTACCGCCCAGCATCGGGTCGCTGATCGCCACGGCCGTCAGCGTCCTCGCACCGGTGTTCGTCACGGTGAAGCGGAACCTCACCGTGTCGCCCGCGCTGATCTTGCCGTTGCCGTCGGCATCCGCGTACTCCCCGCCGGTCTTCGCGAGGGCGATGGCCGGCTGCGCCTCGATGGGCGTGACCACCGTGTCCTCCGCCGTCGGCGGGATCTCGCTCGTACCTGTGCCGGTGGTGGTGGCGGTGTTCACGATCTGGCCTGCGTCGACCTCGGCCTGCGTGATCACGGCGGGCTCGCCGTGGCAGACCGTCGCCTCGCCGGGAGCCAGCTCCGTCGTGTCGCAGACGATGTCGCCGCTCAGACGCGGGTCGGAGACCGAGACGCCGGTGAGCGTCGTCGTGCCCGTGTTCGTGACGGTGAACGTGTACGCGATGGTGTCGCCGGCATCCGTGCGTCCGTTGCCGTTCGCGTCGACGATCGCCGCCGCCGACTTGAGCAGCGAGAGGGCGTCGGTCCCTGCCACGCGCACATCGGCCTCGTCCGTGGCGTCGGCCGGACCCGCGACGCTGTCGCCCTCGACCGTCGCGACGTTGTGCACGGTGCCGCGGTCGACATCTGCCTGGGTCAGCTCATACGCGACCGGCCCGCAGGAGACCTCGGCGCCGGGCAGCAGCTCGAGGCCGTCGAGCGCCGCGCAGTCGACGGCTCCGCCGAGCAGCGGGTCGTCGAGGACGAGGTCGGTCAGCGTGACCGTGCCCGTGTTGTGGATCGTGAACGTGTACGGCACGGTGTCGCCCGCGCCGACCATGCCGTCTTCGCCGGGCTCGATCGCGCCGGGCGTCTTCGTGAGCTCGACCGACGGCGTGCCGGTGAAGGTCACGTCGGCGGCGGATTCGTCGTCGACCGGGCCGAGCGGGCTGGTGCCCTCTGCGGTCGCGGTGTTCGGACGGTGTCCCGCCTCGATGTCGGCCTGCGTCAGCACGTAGGCGAACGGACCGCAGTTCGCACTGGCTCCGGGGGCGAGCGCGCCGATCGTGCACAGCGCGCCGGCGCCGAGAAGCGGGTCGGAGACCGTCACGCCCGTAAGGGTCGTGTTGCCCGGGTTGCGCACGATGAAGTCGTACAGGACGGTGTCTCCCGCGCCGATGAATCCGTCACCGGTGGTGTCCTGCACCTGCCCCACGTTCTTGGTCAGCTCGATGCCGGCGGTCTGGTCGATGTCAGCGGACGCGGATGCCGTGTCGTCGACGTCTCCCGTCGGGGACTCGGCGGTGACGGAGGCCGTGTTGCGCACCACGCCATTGTCGATATCGCTCTGCGTGAGGGTGTAGTCGATCGGGGCGCACGTGACCGACTGGCCGGGCTGGAGCGAGACCCCGTCGAGCGCGGAGCAGGTGACGTCTCCCCCGAGCATCGGGTCGGTGATCGCGGCGTTCGTCAGCGTCGTCGTGCCGGTGTTCGTCACGGTGAACGTGTAGGAGATCGTGTCGCCGGCGTTCACCTGGTTGTCGCCGTTGACGTCGATCACGGGGTTCGGCGACTTCGTCAGCACGATGCTGCTCACGCTCGGGACGATCACGTTCGCCTCGGCGTCGTCGGTCGCGGTTCCCTGTGCCGACTGGCCGGTGACGGTGGCCTCGTTGTGCACGGTGCCGTTGTCGAGGTCGGCCTGCGTCAGCGTGTAGGTCACCGGCGCGCAGACGGCCTCCGCTCCCGGAGCGAGCGGGGTCGCGAGGGCGGCACAGGTCACGGCCCCACCCAGCAGCGGGTCGGTGATCTGCGTGCTCGTGAACGTCACGTTGCCCGTGTTCCGCACCGTGAAGCTGTAGGCCACCGTGTCGCCGGCGTCGATGCGGCCGTTGCCGTTCGCGTCGACCGGGGCGGCCGCCTGCTTCACGAGCTCGATCCGCGGAGTGCCGGCGATCGGCACGATGCTCGTCGAGGTGTTGTCCGACGGGTCGGGGTCGGGCGTGGTCGAGGTGACGGTGGCCGTGTTCGACAGCTGCGTGTCGGCCGTGGCCGGGTCGACCGTTCCCGTCACGGTGGCCGTGAACGTGGCGCCGACTGCGAGCGTGCCGACGGCGCAGCTCAGCTGGCCTGCGGTGATCGAGCATCCGGCGGTGGGCGTGGTCGGCGTCAGCAGTGCCGCGGGCAGCGGGTCGGAGATCGCGACGGCGGATGCCGGACTCGGACCGTTGTTCGTCACGACGATCGTGTAGGTGATCGGCGCGTTGAGGTTCGCGGGGTTGGCGGACGCCGTCTTCACGACCGAGAGATCGGCGGAAGGCGTGCCGACGACCGTCGCCGTGTCGGTGTTGTTCGACGGGTCGGGGTCGGGCGTCTGCGAGGTGCCGGTGGCGGTGTTGGTCATCGAGCCGGTCGCGACGACCTGCGCCGTGACGGTGAGGGTCGCCGACTCGCCGGGCAGCAGTGTGCCGACGGTCCAGCGGGAGTCGGCCGCCGACCAGGTGCCGACCGACGGGGTGGCCCCGGTGGTCGCGAGGCCCACGGGCACCGCGTCGTCGACGACGACGCCCGCAGCGGTGGACGGTCCGTCGTTGCGCACGGTGATGACGAAGCTCGCCTCGCCCTGGAGCGGGACGCTCGGCGTGCTCGTCGTCTTCTCGACGACCACGTCGGCGCTCGGGGTGAGCGGCTTGTCGACCGTGGACGTGTTGTCCGACGGATCGGGGTCGGGCGTCGGTGAGGTCACCGTCGCCGTGTTGGTCAGCGTTCCGGTCGCGCTCTCGGCGATCGTCCCGTCGAGACGGACGGTCACGATCTGACCCACGGTGAGGTCACCGAGCGGGCACGTGAGGGTGCTGCCGGTGAGCGTGCACCCGGCAGGGGTCGCTCCGAGGATGAAGCCGGCCGGGAGCGTGTCGGTGAGCACCACGCCGCGGGCGACGGACGGACCGCCGTTGGTCACGGTCAGGGTGTAGCCGAAGGCGCCTCCGGGCACGGCCTGAGCGTCGGCGGTCTTGACGACGCTGATGTCGGCGCTCTGCACGACCTCGACGTCGGCCGAGTCGGAGTTGTTCGACGGGTTCGAGTCCTCGGCGGGCGAGGCCACGGATGCCGTGTTCGTCAGGGTTCCCGTGGGGGCGTCGGCCGCGACGAGCGCCTGCAGGGTGACGGTGCTGGAGGCGCCGTCGGCGAGCATCGGCCAGGTGCACTGGATGCGCGACGGCGACGGCGTCGCGCAGCTGCCGGAGGTCGTGGCGACGCTGGCGACGGTGAGACCAGCGGGCAGCGTGTCATCGAGCACCGCGTTCACGGCATCCGAGGCGCCGTTGTTCGTGACGACGAGCGTGTACGTGACCGTGCCGCCCGCGGAGACCTGCGCCGCGGATGCCGTCTTGGTGACGGCGAGATCGGCGATGATCGTCGGGTCGAAGCTCGTCGAGTCGACGTTGTTCGACGGGTCGGGGTCGGGTGTGCTGCTCGTTACGCTCGCCGAGTTCTGCACGGCGGCGACGGCGTCGGGATCGAGGTGCGCGACCACGGTCACCGTCACGGTGGCGTTCGGTGCGAGAGTGCCGAGGAGGCACCCGATCACGTCGCCGCTCAGCGAGCAGGTGCCCTGCTGCGGAGTCGCGCTGACGAAGGCGGTCGCGGGGTCGAGCGGATCGGTGATCCTGACGTCGCGCGCCTCGGAGGGGCCGGCGTTGTGGACCGTGAGCGTGTACGTGACGTCGTCGCCGGCGACCGGAGCGGTCGGCAGGAAGGTCTTGACGATCGAGAGGTCGGCCTCGGCGTTCAGCGTGCCCGACGCGGTGGCGGTGTTGTTCGCCTGGTTCGGGTCGAACCGCGAGCCGGCGACGGATGCCGTGTTGGTCAGCGCCGCACCCGGGTTCAGCGTCGGGGACACGGTTCCGGTCAGCGTGATCGTCGCGCTGGCGCCGACGGCGAGGTCGGGGAGGGAACAGGTGACCGTGCCGCCGACCGTGCAGGATCCACCGCTCGGAGTGGCCTGGACGTTCGTGAGCCCTGCGGGGATCGCGTCCGTGACCGTCACCCCGGTTCCCGTCTGCGGCCCGTTGTTCGTCACGGTGATCGTGAAGGTCGCGGGGCGTCCAGCCACCAGTGCGGCCGTGTCGAGCGTCTTCGTGATGGCGAGATCGGCCGCCGGGTTCACCGGGGTCTGGGTCTCGTTGGTGATCGACGTGCGGTCGATGTTGGTGACGGGCTCGCGGAAGGCGACGCTGGCTTCGTTGACGATGGTGGTGGTCGCGGCATCCGCTCGCACCTTCGCGTCGAAGGTGTACGACGTCACGGCGCCGACGCCGATGGAACCGCCGGCCGATGCCGTCCCGTTCTCACCGAGGCGTACCCTGACGGTGCGCGAACCGGGGACGTACTCGCCGCGGTCGTCGCCGGTGGCATCGGTCAGCGCTCCGGTTCCTGGCCCGCTCACGAGCTTCAGGGAACCGGGGACGTAGTCGACGCCCGCGGGGACGATGTCGGTGGAGACCGACTGGAGCGCCGGGTTGCCGCCACCGTTGGTGGTGGTCACGGTGTAGCGGAGCGTGTCGCCGATGTTGGCGGTCGTGCCGCCGCCCGTGAGGTTCTGCACCGATTTGGTGGAGACGAGACAGGGGCCGGTGCCGAAGGAGATGTCGTCGAGGAGGTTGCCGACCGAGTTGTTGCCGGTCGACGTGCTGACGGCCTGGAAGCCGAAGCGGGTGAGGGTCTGACCCGCGGGCACCGTGTACGAGCCGGTGTGCGTGGCCCACGCCGCGGTGCCGTCGGAGAGCGAGCCGCTGACGTTGGTGAGTGTGCCGCCGGGGACGCCGATCATCACGCGCATGGTGTCGACGCCGACGCGCCCGCGGTGCTTGAGCGACCAGTACAGGGTCTGCCCGGGGGTGGTCGCGACGTCCTGGTAGAGCATGCTGGCCTGGTTCGCATTGAGCTCGGCGAACTGCGTGCCCTGCCCGGCCTGCCAGCCGTTCGGGTTGCCGGGGTAGCGCCAGATCTCGATCTGGTTGTCCGTGGCTGTCGTCAGCCAGCCGGGAATGTTGTTCTCGTTGGTGATCGTGACGCCTGACGTCATCACCGGCTGCTCGAAGCTGCCGTTGGTGAGCGACAGCGATCCGGCGCACTGCGTCGGATTCTGCGCTGCGGATGCCGTCGTCGGCGCGACCGTCTCGGTGACCACCGTGAGCCCGGCTGCCAACAGCAGGGCCGACGTGACGGCGGCGACGGCGCGGCGGACGCGCGAATGAGCGATTGAAGACACCGAAGTCCCCCTGTTTCTCCCCGGAGGCTCCCCGCGCATCGCTCGAACGATGCACCTCTCCGATGTCGAGACTAGCCGAGAGGTCGTCTCGACCTAAGCCCTCCCCCGTGCTCCGTTGCCTGATCGAGACCCGATTACGATCGGAGGTGCACGCACGCAGGAAGGCCACTCATGCCCGTCGCTTCATCCGCCCTCGCCCACGCCGACGACCTCGCGGACTTCGTCTCCGCCTCGCCGTCGAGCTACCACGCGGCCGAGGAGGTGGCGCGCCGGCTCGAATCGGCCGGGTTCTCCCGGCTGCGCGAGGAGGACCCCTGGCCCGCTCAGCAGGGCGGCCGGTTCGTCGTGGTCAGGGACGGTGCGGCCATCGCCTGGACCGTCCCGTCGGATGCCGTCGCCACCACACCATCGCACGTCCTCGGCGCCCACACCGACTCCCCCGGCTTCAAGCTCAAGCCGCAGCCCACGACCGGATCCGCGGGGTGGTTGCAGGCCGCCGTCGAGGTGTACGGCGGCCCCCTGCTGAACTCCTGGCTCGACAGGGAGCTGCGCCTCGCCGGCCGTCTCGCTCTCGCCGACGGCAGCGTCGTGCTCGCCGACACCGGAGCGCTGCTGCGTCTGCCGCAGCTGGCGGTGCACCTCGACCGTGAGGCCAACAGCGGCCTCGCGCTCGACAAGCAGTTCCAGACCCAGCCCGTGTGGGGCCTCGGCGATCCGACGCAGGCCGACATCCTCGCCGAGCTCGCGGCGTCCGCCGGTGTCGCGGCATCCGACATCCGCGGCTACGACGTCGTGATCGCCGACACCGCGCGCGGCGCCGTATTCGGCAAGGACAGCGCGTTCTTCGCATCCGGCCGCCTCGACGACCTCGCCTCCGTGCACGCGGGGGTCGTGGCGCTCGCGACGCACGACGCGGAGTCGGGGCCCATCGCCGTCCTCGCCGCCTTCGACCACGAGGAGCTCGGCTCCGGGTCGCGCTCCGGCGCCGCCGGCCCCTTCCTGGAGGACGTGCTCGAGCGGGTGTACTCCGGTCTCGGCGCCGACGGGTCCGAACGTCGCCGCGCCTACGCCTCGTCGTGGTGCCTGTCGAGCGACGTGGGGCACTCGGTGCACCCCAACTACGCCGCCAAGCACGACCCCGTCGTGCACCCGGTGCTGGGGTCCGGCCCCATCCTCAAGCTCAACGCGAACCAGCGCTACGCGACGGATGCCGTGGGCTCCGCTGCCTGGCGCTCGTGGTGCGAGAGCGCCGGGGTGCGCCCGCAGGAGTTCGTGTCGAACAACAACGTGCCGTGCGGCTCGACGATCGGCCCGATCACGGCGACCCGCCTCGGCATCCGCACCGTCGACGTCGGCATCCCGATCCTGTCGATGCACTCGGCCCGCGAACTCGCCGGGGTCTCCGATCTGCACGACCTGAGCCTGGTGGCCGGAGCCTTCTTCCGCGGCTGACGCTGCCATCCGCGGCTGACGCTGCGCGACGGACTCCGCTCACGCAGGAATGTAACGCTCGAGGTACGCCTCGCGGGTTCCCCTGAAGCGCCGCTTGACCACGAACGCGTCGGTGTCCGCCGGGCCGGCGTACTGCATCTGATCGATTTCGACCGAGGAGCAGATCACTCCGCCAAAGGCTTCTAGCGAGACCCTCATCGCGGACTCGACCTGTTCGTGGGGCAGCCGATCGACGTCACCGAACACGATCCGCACGCGGATCCGCCGTCCATCGTCGATCAACGCCCGTGCCGCACGCATGGAGATGCGGTCCATGCCCCTCAGATGTTCGGGCTCATGGAATTCCGTGACGGCAGCCCATCCTTCCTTCGAGAGTTCGTGACCGTGATCATGCAGGTAGTTCACGGTCTCCTCCAGGCTCGGCGCCGACCCGAGATCCGCTTCGACCTCCGCTCGCCCCTTGCCCGGACGTGACTCGAAAGCCTCTCTTGCTGCTTCTCCCTGCGCCGTCGCAGCGGCGAGCAGGCGCTCGTGCAGAGGAGTGAAGGACGTCGTGACATGAACGTAGCGTCCCAGTTTGCGACCCAGCGCGAAGGACCCGAGGTGCGGCACCGACTGGGAATGATCAGTCATCCATCGCGGATCCCACGGCACCCAGTCGGGGATCATCGACTCGTACACCGCTCTGCCCTTGCCGATGACGGCGCCGAGGAGAGAGAAGCCACCGTGCCCGTACTGCTCGATATCGTCGAGAGTGTCCGCGAGGGCAAGCTGTTTGAGAGCGCAGGTCTCCTGCCAGCGGAGGATGAACACCTCGTCGCGCTTCGCGAGGGCGGCGGAGGCGGCGGCCAGCGTCTTCTCCCACATGCGCCCGCCCAGCAGGTCGATGTAGGGCCAGAAGTCGTCATCGTCCAGCGGATCGAGCCCTGTGGCATCCCGCTCCAGCACGGGCGGCGGTGGCTCCCACGCTCCGATATTCCCGTCGAAGTAGCGCTCCCGAAGCGCCGCGAGATCGCCCCGGTCTCCCAGTTCCTCGTCCCACAGCAGCAACGGCCCGGTCCGCAGGCCCTCGACGGCGAACTCCCCGACGACGTCGAGAGACTTCCAGCGGGGCTCCACGGTGTACGGAGCCCGAATTCCGGAGTCGAACCAGTAGCGCTCGTAGGCCAGTCTCGGGGTCTGCTCGACCGTGCGGATCGTTCGCCCGGAGATCCGTGCCGTGTCGGGAGCGCCCATGCGGGTGAGCATAGGGCAACCGGACGCTCACCTGCACACCTCAGGAGTTCACTCCGGCTGGCGGATGCCGTGGAGCGGCGTGTCCGCGCGAAGACTCCGACTTTTCGCGCGGAGAGCGAGGAGGATGTCGTCATGACGCAGAACACGGGCGCGCTGATCGAGCGTGCGGGCATTGAGATCATCCCGGAGTCGGATCGCACCGCGAAGCCGCGGGACCTCTTCTGGCCCTGGTTCGCCGCGAACGTGTCGGTGTTCGGGATGTCGTACGGATCCTTCATCCTGGGCTTCGGCGTCTCGCTGTGGCAGGCGACGGTCGTGTCGATCGTCGGGATCGTGGTGTCGTTCCTGCTGTGCGGGCTCATCGCGATCGCCGGCAAGCGCGGCTCGGCGCCGACCATGGTGCTCTCGCGCGCCGCCTTCGGTGTGCAGGGGCAGAAGCTCCCCGGCATCGTGTCGTGGCTGACGTCGATCGGCTGGGAGACGTCGCTCGCCATCACGGCCGTGCTGGCGACCGGCACGATTCTGCGCACGCTCGGCTGGGTGAGCGGCGAGGACGACACCGCCGTGAGCATCATCGCGACGGTCGCCGTTGCCGCCCTGATCGTCGGGGCCTCGGTGCTCGGCTATCACACGATCATGCGGCTGCAGTCGGTGCTGACCTGGCTGACCGGCGCCATGACCGTGCTGTTCCTGATCTTCACGTTCGACTCGATCAACTGGGAGACCGCGTTCTCGCGCCCCGACGGGACGTTCGCGCAGACGATCGGCGCCCTCGTGATGGTCATGACCGGGTTCGGACTCGGCTGGATCAACATCGCCGCCGACTGGTCGCGCTACCAGAAGCGCACGGCATCCGATGGGCAGATCGTCGCCTGGAACACGATCGGCGGCTCGGTGGCCCCGATCATCCTGGTCTTCTTCGGGCTCCTGCTCGCCGGCTCGAACGAGGGCCTCTCTGCCGCGGTCGGCTCCGACCCGATCGGCGCACTCGCGGGGCTCCTGCCGACGTGGCTGCTGTTCCCCTTCCTGATCGTCGCGATCCTCACGCTCGTGTCCGGCGCCGTGCTCGGCATCTACTCGTCCGGCCTCACGCTGCTGAGCCTCGGCATCCGCATCCCCCGCCCGGCCGCTGCGGCCGTCGACGGCGTGATCCTCACCGCCGGCACGATCTACGTCGTGTTCTTCGCGACCAGCTTCATCGGCCCTTTCCAGTCCTTCCTCATCACTCTCGGCGTACCGATGGCGTCGTGGGCCGGAATCCTGATCGCCGACATCCTGCGCCGCCGCAAGGACTACGACGACGCTGCGCTCTTCGACAGCCGCGGACGCTACGGAGCCTTCGACTGGCTCTCGATCGGCACGATGCTCGTCGCGACCGTGATCGGCTGGGGGTTCGTCATGAACCAGATCCCCGACACCGGATGGAACGACTGGCAGGGCTACTTCCTCGACCTGTTCGGCTGGCGCGATGACTGGGGCTACGCGAACCTCGGCGTGCTGTTCGCGCTGGTGCTGTCGTTCCTCGTGACCTGGTTCGGGCGGGCCGCGAAGATCCGCCAGCAGGAAGATTCCGGTCGTTGAGCGAGCGCAGCGAGCCGACACGCGCCTGGCTGGTCGTGATCGACCCGCAGGCGATCTTCGCGGCGCCCGACTCGGCGTGGGGCTCGCCGTTCTTCGCCGACGCCATGCCGCGCATCCGCGCCCTGGCGGAGTCCTTCGGCGAGCGCGTGCTCGTCACGAGGTGGATGCCGACGGCCGACCGCTCCACGTCGTGGGGCGAGTACTTCGCCGCCTGGCCGTTCGCCGATCAACCGCCGACGGACCCGC
Source organism: Microbacterium sp. NPDC012755 (assembly GCF_042901325.1). Classification (NCBI taxonomy): domain Bacteria; kingdom Bacillati; phylum Actinomycetota; class Actinomycetes; order Micrococcales; family Microbacteriaceae; genus Microbacterium; species Microbacterium sp. NPDC012755. Next base: position 389,047 of record NZ_JBIBCT010000001.1, read on the forward strand.
TGTTCGACCTGGTGCCGGATGCCGTGGGCCTGTCCCCGCATCCGACCCTCGACCTGCCGACCTTCGGGAAATGGGGCCCGGAGATCGAGGCGATCGTCGGCCGAGGAGCGCACGTCGTCCTCGCCGGGGTCTCGACCGACTGCTGCGTGCTGTCGACCGCGCTGGCGGCGGCGGATGCCGGGGCGCGCGTCACGGTCGCCGCCGACGCGTGCGCGGGTTCCACGGCCGAGAACCACACCGCCGCACTCCACGTGATGGGGCTGTACCCGCCGCAGATCACGATCAGCGATGCGGCATCGGTGCTCGCCGGGGACTGAGCGCATCCGTAGGAACCCACTCGGAATACTGGCACACTGGTGCGGAGGAGGGGTCCCATGAGCACAGCAGCGCCCGTCGAGGAGTCCGCACGACCGGAGCGACGCCGCCGACGGTGGCGCCGCACGAAGATCACTCTCGGCATCCTCCTCGCAGTCGCCGCGGTCGTCGCGATCATCGGATCGATCACACCGTGGCCCTCCGCGATGGTGATCCGGGCGGTGTTCACGAAGGGCGGAGACGACACCGCCGCGGAGATGGACCGGCACGTCCCCGACACGAAGCTCACCGAGACCCTCGACGTGGCGTACGCAGACGGCGGCGCGGACACCACGATGGATGTGTTCTCTCCGGCATCCGCCTCGGGCCCGCTGCCGACCGTGATCTGGATCCACGGCGGCGCGTGGGTGTCGGGCGCGAAGGAGAACGTCGACCCCTATCTCCGGATCCTCGCCGGCGAGGGGTACACGACGATCGCGGTGAACTACACGCTCGGCCCGGAGGGCGTCTACCCGCTCGCCGTCACGCAGCTGAACGAGGCGCTGGCGTACATCGACGCGCACGCCGAGGAGCTCGGCGTCGATCCGACGCAGATCGTGCTCGCCGGGGATTCGGCGGGAGGTCAGCTCGCGAGCCAGCTCGCGACTCTCATCACGAACTCCGACTACGCCGAGATCATGGGCCTCGCGCCCGCCCTGCGGCCGGATCAGCTCGTCGCGACCGTCCTGAACTGCGGGGTCTACGACCTCTCCGCCCTCGCCGAGCTCAACGGCCTCGTCGGCTGGGGGTTCAAGTCGTCGATGTGGGCGTACTCGGGCGCCAAGGACTGGGCTGAGGGCTCGACCGGCGCCACCATGTCGACCATCGACTGGGTGACCGCCGACTTCCCGGCGACCTACATCTCCGGCGGCAACGGCGACGGTCTCACCTGGCTGCAGTCGATCCCGATGGCGAAGCGCCTCGACGAGCTGGGCGTCGATGTGACCACGCTGTTCTGGCCCGCTCCCCACGAGCCGCAGCTGCCGCACGAGTACCAGTTCCATCTCGATCAGCCCGACGCGCGGACCGCGCTGGAGAAGACGATCGCGTTCCTGGACGCGCACACCACCCGCTGACCCCTCGCCCGCGCCCGAGGAGAGGGCGGGAGGATGCCACGGAGCCGCCGTTCTGTTAGCGTTTCCCTGCCTCGGCGGGTGTGCCGCGGGGCGAAAGAGGAGTGTCCGATGAACCCGACGCGGATGCACGCGGCGACCGATGAGCAGGCGTCGATCGTCGACGCTGTGCTCGACTACTCCCGCCGGCGGATGCTGGCACGGGACGTGCCGCTCGACAAGCCCTTCCCCCCTGGGGAGCTGCGCCGCCTCGCCGGCCGCACCATCACCGACGAGGGCATCGGCGGCACCCGCGCGCTCGCGCTCTTCGAGCACATCCTCGCGCCGGCGTGCCTCACCGCGAGCCACCCGCGCTACCTCTCCTTCATCCCGACCGCCCCGACGACGGCGGCGATCGCTTTCGACCTCGTCGTCTCGGCATCCGGCCTGTACGGCGGCAGCTGGCTCGAGGGCGCAGGCGCCGTGTACGCCGAGAACGAGGTGCTGTCCTTCCTCGCGTCCGAGATCGGCTTCCCCGAGGGCGCCGGAGGCGTGTTCGTGCAGGGCGGCACGATCGGCAACCTCTCGGCCCTCGTCGCCGCGCGTGACGCCGCCAAGCGCCGCCTCGAGGAGGCCGGCACTCCGCTCCCGCCGCGGTGGAAGCTCGTCTGCAGCGCCGAGGCGCACTCCTCGAACAAGTCGGCGGCGAAGGTCATGGACGTCGACACCATCGCCGTGCCCGCGGGCGCCGACGGCAAGCTGCACGCGGAGTCCGTGCGCGAGGCCCTCGTCGAGCACGGCGACGCCGTTTTCGCGGTCGTCGCGACCTCCGGCTCCACCAACTTCGGCATCATCGACGACATCGAAGGCATCGCCGCGCTGAAGGACGAGTTCGAGTTCTGGCTGCACATCGACGGCGCCTACGGCCTCACCGGCATCCTGGCCCCGGAGGCCCGGCACCACTTCCGCGGCGTCGAGCGGGCCGACTCGGCCATCGTCGATCCGCACAAGTGGCTCTTCGCCCCGTACGACTGCTGCGCGCTGCTCTACCGCGATCCCGAGACCGGCCGTCGGGCGCACACGCAGCACGCCGAGTACCTCGACACCCTCACCGACAGCGACGACTTCAGCCCCTCGGACTACGCGATCCAGCTGACCCGGCGCCCCCGGGGCCTTCCGCTCTGGTACTCGCTGACCACCTACGGGGTGCAGGCGTACCGTGACGCGGTGTCGAGCACGCTCGCGCTCACGCAGCGCATCGCCGAGGAGATCCGTCGTCGCCCCGGGTTCACTCTCGTCCGCGACCCGCAGCTCACGGTCGTCGTGTTCGAGCGCGACGGCTGGGACCGCGACGACTACGCCCGCTGGTCCGACGGGCTGCTCGACTCCCAGTACGCGTTCGTCGTCCCGAGCTCGCACGCCGGACGACCCAACACCCGCTTCGCGATCGTGAACCCGCTGACCACCTTCGAGGACCTCGTCGCCATTCTCGACACCATGGAGTGACCTGATCCGCCAGGACCGCCGGTGGCTCGCCCTCGCGGGCCGCCGGTATTCTTGAGCCATGTCACGCCTTCTCGTCCGCCGTCCCTCTCCGCGTCTCGCCGAAGGCGAGCTCACCCACTTCGAGCGCGTCCCCGTCGACGCCGAACTGGCTCAGCGACAGTGGGAGCAGTACGTCGACGTCTACCGCGGACTCGGCTGGGACGTCATCGAGATCGACGCCGCCGACGAGCACGCCGACGGCGTCTTCGTCGAGGACACCGTGATCATGTTCGGCGACCTCGCCGTGCTCAGCCGCCCCGGCGCCGACTCCCGCCGCGGCGAGATCGACTCCACGCGCGAGGCGCTGGAGCGCGCCGGCATCCCGTTCGTCGCGATCGAGGCCCCGGGCACGCTCGACGGCGGAGACGTGCTCAAAGTCGGCACGACCGTCTACGTCGGACAGACCCTGCGCTCGAACGCCGACGGCTTCGCGCAGCTGCGCGACCTGCTCACCCCTCGCGGCTGGACGGTCATCGCCGTGCCCGTCACCAAGGTGCTCCACCTCAAGAGCGGCGTCACCGCGCTCCCCGACGGCACCATCATCGGCTACCCGCCGCTCGTCGACGACGCCTCCGTATACCCCGAGTTCCTCCCGGTGCTGGAGGAGCAGGGCACCGCGGTCGTCGTCCTCGACGACACGACCGTGCTCATGTCGTCCGAGGCGCCGCAGAGCGCCCAGCTGTTCCGCGACCGCGGACTGACCGTGATCGAGACGCCGATCAGCGAGTTCGAGAAGCTCGAGGGCTGCGTCACCTGCCTCTCGGTGCGCGTGCGCGACTGATCGACGGATGCCGGGACCGCGGTCCCGGCATCCGCCCGTCGCATCCGTCCCGGCGTCCGTCCGCGCATCCGTCCGTCGCATCCGTCCCGGCATCCGTCCGCCGCCAGAACTCCGGAGAAGCGCCGCGATACGGGTGGAAGCGGCGTGATCCGCGCCGATGCAGGCAGGATCTCCGGAGTTCTGGCGCAGGTCGGCAGCACCGCCAAACGCAGGCGCGCAGCGCCGCCAGGCACAGGCCGGCAGCGCCGCCTGACGCAGGCGCTCAGGCGCCCGGGTCCTCCGCCGCTTCCAGAAGCTCCCCCGCCGCGCCGCGGGGCACGACGATCACCGGGACCGGCGAATGCCTGACCACCTTCGTCGCGTGCGAGCCGAGGAACACCCTCGCGATCGGTCCGAGCGAGCTGGACCCCACGACGAGCACGTCGTCGGCCGCCCACTCGACGTCCTCCATCGCGCGCGCCCAGGAATCGCCGACTCCGACGACCGCGCCGTCGAGAGCGGGCGTGCGCGGCAGTGCGGAGACGTCGCGCAGGATCTCCGCGGTGTGCTCATCGATCATCCGCACCCACTCGTCGGCGATGCCCTGTTCGGCGGAGAGTCCGACGCCCGCCGTCACGCTCCCCTCGGGGACGACGGCGAACGAGGCGATCCGCAAAGAGGCCCCGATGCTCTGCGCGACGCCGGCGGCCCCGAGCACCAGATCCTTCGCGGCCTCCGTGCCCCCGTATGCCGCCGTGACCCGGCGCACGGTGGCCGTGGGCTTCGCCCTGAACCCGCGCGGCGCGATCGCCACGGGCACCGGCGAGGCGTGCAGCAGCGCGTCGTTCACCGAGCCGAGCGTGATGTGCCCGAAGGCCCCGCCCGACGACGACCCGACCACGACGAGGCTCGGGTCGTGCTCCTCGATCAGCTCCAGGATGCCGCGGTGGGCGGAGCGCGCCGAGTGCTGGAGGAACGTGGCCTTCACTCCGCCGAGCTCGGAGGCCGCGTGATCGAGCACGACCTCCGCGGAGCCGCGCAGATAGTCGCGCCACTCCACGTCGGCGTTCCTCGCGAGCGGCGGCCACGTGAGCGGGAGGACCGCCGCGACGATCAGTTCGGTGTCGGCCGAGCGCGCCAGCATCGCCGCCAGCTGCGGCACCGCGACCGAGCGGTGCCCCGGGCTCACCGCGACCAGGATGCTCATCGCTCGTCCTCCTCCACCTGACGCACGGTCGAGGTGAAGGGGATGTCGGCGCCGGCCGCGGCCTGTCGCCCGAGCGTCGAATGCGTGCGTCCGTAGAACCAGTAGTAGACGAGGAACGCGGCCGTCCAGATCACGAACACGATGATCGTGATCGGACGCAGCTGCGTGATGATCCAGATGCAGCCGAGGATCGACAGCACGGGGATCAGCGGATGCAGCGGCAGGGTGAAGCCCCGCTCGATGTTCGGCTCGCGGCGGCGCAGGATGATGACGGCGACCGAGACCACGAGGAACGCGACGAGGGTGCCGATGCTGGTCATCTCGAGCAGGAAGTTGATGGGGACGAACGCCGCGAGGACGCCCACCACCGCGGCGACGATCACGGTGTTGCGCGCGGGGGCCAGCGTGCGCGGGTTCAGCTTCGAGAACACCGGCGGCACCATGCCGTCCCGCGACATGGCGAAGAGGATGCGGGTCTGACCGTAGAGCACGACGAACGTGACGCTGAAGATCGAGACCACGGCTCCCGCCGCGACCACCGTGCCCGGCCACGACGAGCCGATGATCGACTCCAGGATCACGGAGAGCCCGGCCGTCTGCCCCTCGAACTTGTCGGGCGCCTGGGCGCCGATCGCGGCGACGGCCACGACGACGTACGCGACGACGACGATGATCAGCGCCATGATGATCGCGAGCGGCAGGTTGCGCTTGGGGTTCTTGGCCTCGCCGCCGGCTGTGGACACGGCATCCAACCCGATGAACGAGAAGAAGATGAGCCCGGACCCGGCGATGACGCCCTGCAGCCCGGCCGGAGCGAAGTTCGCGAAGTGGTCGGCGTTCCAGCCGGTCAGCGCCACGGCGACGAAGAACACCAGCACGCCGATCTTGACCATGACCATGATCGCGTTGATGGTGGCGGACTCCCCGGTGCCGCGCAGCAGCAGCAGGGCGCACAGAGCGATGACGATCACCGCCGGCAGGTTCATGATGCCGCCCTGCTCGGGGGCGTTGGAGAGCTCCGGCGGGATCTGGAAGCCGAACAGGTTGTCGAGCAGCTGGTTGACGTACTGCGACCATCCGACGGCGACGCCGGCCGTGGAGACGCCGTACTCCAGCAGCAGACAGGCCGCCACTCCCATCGCCGGAGCCTCGCCGAGCGTCGCGTAGGCGTAGGAGTATGTCGATCCGGAGACGGGCACCGACCCCGCCAGCTCCGCATAGCAGAGCGCCGTGACACCGGCGACGGCGCCGCCGATGACGAACGACCAGATGACCGCCGGCCCCGCGATCGGGACGGCGCTGGAGAGCACGTAGAAGATGCCGGTGCCGATCGTGCCACCGACCCCGATCATCGTCAGCGCGAAGAGCCCGATACTGCGTTTCAGGCCCTCCTCGCTCGCGATCTCCTGCGTGGTGGGCTTACGGCGCAGCAGCTGCTGACTCAACGACGACATGGATGTTCTCCCCACTGTTTCGGGACGATCGTCATCGACCGTCTCCACAGAATCCTCCTGTCAGAGGATTTCCACCAGTACCGCGATCAGAGATCCCTCACAAAGAGGTCGTCCCAGGTCTCGCGGCGCACCACGGCACGTGCGCTGCCGTGGTCGGCGAACACCACAGGCGGGCGTCGGTACCCGTTGTAGTTGTTCGCCATGGTGTGCGTATAGGCGCCGGTCGCCGGCACGGCGAGCAGGTCTCCCACTCGGGCCGACGGCAGGGCGATGCCGTCGATCAGCACGTCGCCGCTCTCGCAGTGACGGCCGACGACGACGGCGTCTTCGGTGGCTTCCTCGCCCATCCGCTCGGCGAGGACCGCCTCGTAGCGCTGCCCGAACAGCGCGACCTCGAGGTTGTCTCCCATGCCGCCGTCGATCGCGACGAAGTTGCGCGCGTCGCGCTTGACGGTCGTGACCGTGTACAGCGTCGTCGCGGCGGCGTTGACCATGCTCCGGCCCGGTTCGATGATGAGCTCGGCGGAGGCGGGGAGGTGCGCGCGGGCGGCGCCGATCAGCGCGTCGAGGTAGTCGGAGACGGATGCCGGATGCTCGGAGTACGTGTAGCGGGCGCCGAGCCCTCCGCCGAGGTCGTACACCTCGAACTCGCCCATCGCGGCCAGCGGCTCGACGGCGGCCGCGAGCTCGGCGGGGTCGAGGATCTGCGAGCCGACGTGCGCGTGCACGCCCCGCAGGTCGATGCGGTCGCTACGCCGCAGTCGCTCGATCAGGGGCTGCGCGGCCTCGGGGGTGAGGCCGAACTTGGAGCCGACCTGTCCCGTCGCGACGTGCGGATGCGTCGACGACTCGACGCCGGGAACGATGCGCACGAGGACTCCCTGGCGAGAGCCCGCCGGAACCGCCGCCTCGATGCGATCGACGTCGTCTTCGTTGTCGACCACGATGAGGCCGACGCCGTGCGCCACGGCGTACTCGATCTCCTCGGTCGTCTTCGCGTTGCCGTGCAGCACGACGAGCGCAGGGTCCACCCCGGCCTTCATCGCGCTGCGCAGCTCTCCTCCACCCGCGACGTCGAGCCCCAGGCCCTCCTCGACCATGACGCGCTGCACGGCCGTCGCGGGGAAGGACTTCGACGCGAACACGACGCGCGCCCGCGGCCAGCGGCGCACGAGCTCCTCGCGGTACTCCCTCGCCCGTGCGCGCAGGGCGGGCTCGGCCACGACGATCGCCGGTGTGCCGAACTCGCGCGCGAGGTCGTCGACCCGGCATCCGGAGATCCGCAGCACGCCGTCGGCGACGTCGGACCCCGCGGGGAGGAGTGTGAGCGGATCGTTCATGGGTGTCTCCTGGTCATCTGGGCCGTCGCGTCGTCGCGTCGGCGGATCAGTCTGCGTGGTCGAGCACGGCCGACAGGGTGCGGCGGGCGAGCTCCGCCCTGTCGTGCGGGGCCCATTTGACGAGCGAGTGCGCGCTCATGCCGTCGACCATCGCGAGCAGCAGCCAGGCGGCCGACGCGGGGTCGACTCCGCCGGGGCCCGAGGCGCGGATCACGTCCTCCAGCCCGCTCTGCCACAGGTCCATCTCCTCGCGCACCCGCTGACCGAGGGCCTCATTGCGGGCGCCGAGCGACCACGACTGCACCCACACCAGTGCGACGTCGTCTCGGGTGCGGTCGAGCAGCGTCTCGACCAGCGCCTGCAGGTTCTCCCTCAGGTCGCCGCTGGGGGCGAAGCCGCCGAGCACCTCGTCGCGCTCGGCGGAGACGATGTCTCCGAAGACCTCGGCGACGAACTCGTCCATGACCGGGCGGTAGTGCGCGATGAGCGCGGGCGTCACGCCGACGCGGCTCGCCACCGCGCGCACCGTGAGGGCCTCCAGGCCGCTCTCGTACGCGAGCGCGGTCGCGCCGTGCAGGATCGACCTCTCGCGCTCCTCCGGCGGCATCCTCCGCGGTGCCGCGGCTCTTGACGTGGTGCTCATCGGGAGATACCGTAGCACTCGTTGATCGGGTGTTCAATAGCGATGACGCGCTCACCCGCCACCAGCGAGGAGAACCCCATGAACTGGCGAATGCCCGCCGAGACAGCCCGCCACGACCGCATCTGGATGGCCTTCCCCGCCGAAGGCCCCACGCTCGGCGAGAGTGCAGCGGAGCGCGAGGAGGGGTACGCCACGTGGACGGCCGTCGCGCACGCCACGTCGGAGTTCACCCCCGTGTCGATGCTCGTCGACCCGAGTGAGCTCGACCGCGCCCGGCGCATGCTGAGCGGCGCGATCGAGATCGTCGAGGCACCGGTCGACGAGTTCTGGATGCGCGACTCCGGACCGACGTTCGTGGTGTCGGACGACGGCCGCCTCGGCGCCGTCGACTGGATCTTCAACGGCTGGGGCGCCCCCGAGTGGGCGCAGTGGCAGAAGGCGTCGCAGCACGCCCGCATCATCGCGGGCGCCGTCGGCGCCGAGCTGGTCAGCTCCGTCCTCGTGAACGAGGGCGGCGGCATCCACGTCGACGGCGAGGGCACCGTGCTCCTCACCGAGACGGTGCAGCTCGACCCCCGTCGCAATCCCTTCGCCGACCGCGAGCGGGTGGAAGCAGAGATGCTCCGCACGATCGGCGCCACGAAGGCGGTGTGGCTGCCCCGCGGCCTCACCCGCGACTATGACGACTTCGGAACCAACGGCCATGTCGACATCGTCGCCACGCTCGCCTCCCCCGGCCGTCTGCTCCTGCACGAGCAGCGGAACCCCGAGCATCCCGACTTCCTCGTCTCGCAGGAGCTCCGCGCACACCTGGAGCAGCAGACGGATGCCGCTGGCCGCAGCTTCGAGATCATCGGCCTGCCCGCCCCCTCCACCCTGAGTGACGACGAGGGCGTCGTCGACTGGAGCTACGTCAACCACCTCGTCACGAACGACGGCGTGATCGCCTGCGGCTTCGGCGACGAGCAGGCTGACGCCGCCGCCCGCGCGATCCTCGCCGACGCGTACCCCGGCCGCTCCGTGGTGACGGTCGACGCACGACCCTTGTTCGCCCGCGGCGGCGGCATCCACTGCATCACGCAGCAGCAGCCCAGCCTCTGACGGCGCTCAACAGCGAACGAGACGAAACGCCTCACCCCAAGGAGCACTCATGTTCGATGTCGTCGAAGCCTCCATCGCCGACCTGCGCCGCGCGCTCGAGACCGGAGCCGCCACCTCGGTGGAGCTCGTCGAGGCGTACCGGGCGCGCATCGCCGCCTACGACGCCCCCGGCACGGCGACCGCGCTGAACGCCATCGTCGTCGCGAACCCGGACGCATCGGCCGAGGCCGCCGCATCCGACGCGCGGCGGGCGGCGGGGGCCCTGCTCGGGCCGCTCGACGGCATCCCGTACACGGCGAAGGACAGCTACCTCGTGAAGGGGCTCACCGCGGCCTCGGGCAGCCCGGCGTTCGCGGATCTCGTGGCGCAGCGCGACGCGTTCACGATCGAGCGGCTGCGAGCGGGCGGGGCGATCTGCCTCGGGCTCACGAACATGCCCCCGATGGCGAACGGCGGCATGCAACGGGGCGTCTACGGGCGCGCGGAGAGCCCGTACAACGGCGACTTCCTCACCGCCCCGTTCGCCTCGGGCTCCTCGAACGGCTCCGGCACGGCCACCGCCGCGAGCTTCGGCGCCTTCGGGCTCGGGGAGGAGACGTGGTCGAGCGGGCGCGGACCCGCGACCAACAACGCCCTGTGCGCCTACACGCCCTCGCGCGGAGTGATCTCGACGCGCGGCAACTGGCCCCTGGTGCCCACGATGGACGTCGTCGTGCCGCATGCGCGCACCATGGCCGACCTGCTGGAGGTGCTCGATGTGATCGTCGCCGACGACGCGGAAACCCGGGGCGACTTCTGGCGTTCGCAGCCGTGGGTGCCGCTGCCCGCGGCATCCGCCGTCCGGCCCGAGTCGTACCCGGCACTCGCGGGCTCGGTCGCTCTCGACGGCGTGCGGATCGGCATCCCGCGCATGTACATCAACGCCGACCCGGATGCCGGGACGGCCGAGAACCCCGGCATCGGCGGCCCCACCGGACAGCGCATCGAGACCAGAGCCTCCGTGATCGCCCGCTGGGAGGCGGCCCGGCGCGACCTCGAAGCCGCCGGCGCGACCGTGGTCGAGGTCGACTTCCCCGTGGTGTCGAACTACGAGGGCGACCGGCCCGGCGCTCCGACCATCGCGACCCGTGGCCTGGTGACCCCGGAGTACCTCGAGCGCGAGATCGTCGACCTGTCGGCGTGGGGCTGGGAGGACTTCCTGCAGGCCAACGGCGACCCGGCACTGTCGACCCTCGCCGACGTCGACGGCGCCGCGATCTTCCCGCACCCTGATGGGGCCCTGCCCGACCGCTACACGGGGTTCGACGACGACATCGCCGAGTACCCCGGCTGGGTGCGCGACAATCCCGGTGTCGGGTTCCTCGACATGCCCGAGCTCCCCGACGGCCTGCGCGGGCTGGAGGAGACCAGGCGACTCGACCTCGAGGAGTGGATGGACGGGCTCGGCCTCGACGCCGTCGTGTTCCCCGCGGTCGCCGACGTGGGCCCTGCCGACATGGACGTGAACGCGGCATCCGCCGACCTGGGCTGGCGCAACGGCACCTGGATCGCGAACGGCAATCTCATGGTGCGCCACCTCGGCGTGCCGACCGTGACGGTGCCGATGGGACTGATGGACGACATCGGAATGCCGATCGGGCTCACCTTCGCCGGGCGCTCCTACGACGACAACCGCCTGCTGGCGCTGGCCACCGCGTTCGAGGCGACGGGGGCTCCCGGCTCTCGCCGCACGCCCCCGCCCCGCACCCCGCGCCTCTAGTCGCGGCCGCACGGCGGCGGGCTCCTCATCCATCTGCCAACATTTCATCATTGTGACGCCCGACACAGAAGTGATATCTTCAACGGCATGGGCACCGAGAATGAGCGCGCACTCGAAGAGGGCATCGTCACCGACCTGACCGGGCGGATGACCTACGGCTCGTACCTGTCGCTCGACCAGCTGCTCACGGCGCAGCATCCGGTCAGCGTGCCCGAGCACCATGACGAGATGCTGTTCATCATCCAGCACCAGACCACCGAGCTCTGGCTCAAGCAATTGCTGCATGAGCTCTCCTCCGCTCGCGAGCTGCTCGCGAGCGACGACCTCCGCGAAGCGCTGAAGCGGGTCGCGCGGGTGAAGAGGATCCAAGACGTGATGACGCAGCAGTGGTCCGTCCTGGCGACGCTCACGCCGACCGAGTACGCGCAGTTCCGCGGTGCGCTCGGCAGCTCCTCCGGTTTCCAGTCGGTGCAGTACCGCGCGGTCGAGTTCGCCCTGGGCAACAAGAACGAGAAGATGCTCAGCGTCTTCCGCGATCACCCCGCGAACCTCGCCCTCCTTACCGCTGAGTGGGAGAAGCCCACCCTGTACGACGAGTTCCTGCGCTACGCCTCGCGCCGCGGCCTGCCGGTGCCGGCCGAGATCCTCGAGCGCGACGTGCGCCTGCCCTACCGCGAGACCCCCGCGCTCGTCCCGGCGATCCGCGAGATCTACCAGAACCACCAGGAGAACTGGGATCTCTACGAAGCCTGCGAAGACCTGGTGGATCTGGAAGACAACTTCCAGTTCTGGCGCTTCCGTCACCTGAAGACCGTGGCCCGCACGATCGGCATGAAGATCGGCACCGGCGGTTCCAGCGGCGTCGGCTTCCTGCAACGGGCCCTCGACCTCACGTTCTTCCCCGAGCTGTACACCGTGCGCACCGAGATCGGCGGCTGATGAGGGCCGCGACGTTCTTCGACGGAGAAGGATGGCGCGAGGGCACGCTGTCCGTCCACGGCGACCGGATGCTGCTCGCCTCCGACTCCCCGGCATCCGACCTGCCACGCCTCGACGGCGTGATCGTCGGCGGCTTCACCGACCACCACGTGCATCTCCAGCTCGTCGAGCACGCGCGACTCGACGGCTCGCGACTGGGCCGCGTGGTCGACCTCGGCGCGAACCCGGACGTGGTCGCCCGGCTCGCCGTTCACAACTCCTCAAGAATCCCCGCCGACCCCGGGGAATCGCGCCGATTCCCCTCGAAGTCCGCAGATCTTGAGGAGTTGCGAACACCGACTGCCGCACGCGCGACCGACGTCGAGTACGCCGGGGCCTTCCTCACCGCGGTCGGAGGGTATCCGTCCGACCGGAGCTGGGCGCCGACGGGATCGTTCCGTGAGATCGCGACCGTCGAGGATGCCGCCGCGGCCGTCGCCGAGATGGCGGATGCCGGAGCCACGCGCATCAAGGTCGCCTGCAACAGCAGCGCAGGGCCGGTCCTCGACGATGACCTCTTCCGCACGATCGTCGAGCTGTCCTCACTGCGCGGGCTCCCCGTCGTCGCCCATGCGGAGGGACCAGGCCAGGCGCAGCGCGTCGCACGGCTCGGAGCCCGCTCCCTCGCGCACGCCCCGTTCACCGAGCGGCTCTCCGACGCGGAGATCGCCGCGCAGGCGGCATCCGTCTCGTGGATCTCCACCCTCGCCGTCCACGACGACGCCGGCCGGGCGATCGCCGTCGACAACGTCCGCCGGTTCCACGCCGCGGGCGGCGCCGTGCAGTACGGCACCGACATGGGCAACGGCCCCACGCCGGTCGACCTGAACCCGCGCGAACTAGACGCTCTCTGCGAGGCGGGCGTCGACGGCCCCGCGCTGCTGCGGGCGCTCGCCCCAGTCGATCCGCTCGACCCGGCATCCGTGCTGCTCCTGCTCCCCCACCCGACCTCCGACCCGATCGACGCCCGACCCCTGAAGGTGTGACATGACCGACCTGCTCGCCACCGCCCGCTCTCTCGACGCCGCCGATCCGCTGCGCTCGCACCTCGCGGCGTTCGCCGACATGCCCGGCGTCGGCGCGTATCTCGACGGCAACTCCCTCGGCCGCCCGCTGCGCGACATCCCGGAGAAGCTCGCCGCCTTCGTGCGCGAGGACTGGGGCACCCGGCTCATCCGCTCGTGGGACGAGCAGTGGATGGCCCTGCCGATGCAGCTCGGCGACCGCATCGGCGCTCTCGCCCTCGGCGCGGCGGCCGGGCAGACCGTGGTCGCCGACTCCACCAGCGTGCTCATCTACAAGCTCATGCGCGCTGCCGCAGGGGCGGACCCGACGCGCACGGAGCTCGTGATCGAGGCCGGCAACTTCCCCACCGACCGGTTCATGGCGGAGGGCGTGGCCGCGGAGACCGGCATGACCGTCGTCTGGCTCGAACCAGACCCCGTGCACGGGGTGACCGTCGCCGACGTCGAGGGCGTCGTCTCCGCGCGCACGGCGCTCGTGTCGCTGAGCCACGTGGACTACCGCTCCGGAGCTCTGGCCGACATGCCGTCGATCACCGCGGCCGTGCACGAGGCCGGTGCCCTGATGATGTGGGACCTCTGCCACTCGGTCGGCGTGATCCCGATGCAGCTCGACGAGTGGGGCGTCGACCTCGCGGTCGGCTGCACCTACAAGTACCTCAACGGCGGTCCCGGTTCGCCGGCCTTCGCCTATCTGCGCCGGCCGCTGCAGGGGGTGCTGCGGCAGCCGATCCAGGGGTGGTGGAGCGCTGCCGACATCTTCGCGATGGGGCCGGAGTACGTGCCGGCCGGCGACATCCGCCAGCTGCTGAGCGGCACCCCTCCGGTGACCTCGATGCTGGCCATGCAGGGCATGCTCGACCTCATCGAGCAGGCGACGATCGAGGGCGTCCGCGCCAAGTCGCAGTCGTTGACCGATCTCGCGGTGACGGCCTACGACGAGGTGCTGGCCCCGCTCGGGGTGCGCCTGCTGAGCCCGCGCGACGCGGACCTCCGCGGCGGGCACGTCACGATCGGCCACCCGGACTTCCGCGAGGTCACTCAGCGGCTGTGGGCCGACGGCATCATCCCCGACTTCCGTTTCCCCGACGGCATCCGCCTCGGGCTCTCACCGCTGAGCACCTCGCACGTCGAGACGATCACGGGGGTCCTCGCGGTGCGCGACGCCCTGGAGTCGCATGGCCGCTGATCAGCTCCCGGTGCTCGATGACATCGACGCCCGCCCCGGCAGCACGGCCTCGCTGCTGCGGACGATCGTCGGCCTGTACCTGCGCCGCCTGGACGGCTGGATCTCCGCGGCCGATCTCGTCTCGCTCGCCGGGGACCTCGGCATCCCGTCCGCCCTGGCCCGCACCGGCATCACCCGGCTCAAGCAGAAGGGCCTGCTGCTCGCCGAGCGCGACGGCACGGCGGGGTATCGACTGAGCCCCGCGGCGCTGCCGATGCTGGAGGCGGGTGATCGACGCATCTTCCGGATGCGCACGATGACGGATGCCGACACCTGGTGTCTCGTGTCGTTCTCGATCCCGGAGAGCGAGCGCAGCGTGCGCCACCAGCTGCGCAAGCGGCTGCAGTGGATCGGGGCCGGTGTGGTCTCCCCTGCGCTGTGGATCTGCCCCGGTCACCTGCAGGGCGAGGTCGAGCGCATCCTCGACGACCTGGGCGCCCGGCAGTGGGTGACCCTGTTCCCCGCGGGTGCGCCCACCACGGCCGTGCCCGTCGTGGAGGCCGCGGCGAAGTGGTGGGATCTCGACGCGCTGCGCCGCGAGCACCTCGCGTTCCAGGAGTCACTCTCGACCCTCCCCGCCGCGCCCTTCGCCGCCTACGTGCAGCTCGTCGACACCTGGCGCGTGCTGCCGTACGTCGATCCGGGGCTGCCACCCTCGATGCTCCCGGACGACTGGCCGGGGGCGCGCAGCTTCGACGAGTACGCCCGCCTCTCGTCCGCCCTCGCCGAGCCTGCGTGGGCGCACGTGCGCGGCGTCACCGGCGGCATCGACTGACACCACCGAGGTCTCCGGAGCTGTCGCCCCGCGCAGGACCTCAGGCGGAGTCCTCGACTCCCCGGAGGAACGCGAGCACGTGCTCCTCCAGCCGCAGGATCCGCAGGTCCCTCGCGAGCTCGCGATCGTAGCCCTGGTACGCGAGGGGCGGGAGCACGCGCACGTTGCGCGAGCACCCGAACTCGGCGCAGATGAGCGTGCCGATCGAGTCGCCCTTGCGCCCGGCAGGTCCTGCCTTGCGCGCGACGAACAGCTGCACGTCGTTGCGGAGGGTGACGTCGTCGCACCAGGAGCACTGGGCGCGTGAGGCGACCCGCTGCTCGGCGCGCTGCAAGAACACGCCGACCGCCTGCTCGTCGCGCCAGGCGATCACGTAGGCGCGGCGGGGCTGCTTCGGATCGACCCAGCCGAGGTAGTCGAGCCGATCGAAGTCGATGTCGGCGAAGCCCGGAGGCAGCGTGAGGTCGGAGACCTCCTTGCGGGAGGCGTTGATGAAGGATGCGCGGATGGCGCGCTCGTCGATGGGACGCATGACAGAACAGTGCTTTCGTGGAAGGGGTGAGGTGGGTACGTCTCAGCACCGGGGACGGGGGTTCCGCCTCCGGCTGATCGTCAGCCTCTGCCCGCGGCGCTGAATGCGCCTGCGGCTCCGTTCCGCGCCTGACCGGCGCTCATCGACAACAGCACCCGGCGAGCTTACACCCGTTTGTTTCGTCTCGTGTCGGCGCCGGTTCCCTCGCCGTGATCCCGCGCCTACTCTTGCGGGAACGCCATCCGATCGACAGGAGAACCCCGTGTCCACGCCGCTGAACCGCCTTTCGCCCCTCCCGGTGCGTGAGCGTGCGGCGTGCATGTGCCAGCACGGAGACGTCTGCTCCTCGTTCGCGTCGGGTCACGGTCTGCACCTGATCCAGGCCCGACTCGCCTCGGCGACGCCGGCGGAGTGGGTCGACGCGATCGTCGAGCAGTCGGATGCCGACTCCGGCGAGCTCGTGGTGCGCACGCTCGACGGCGAGGCGCACTCGCTGTGGAACGCCACCGGCGCCGCGCTCGAAGCCGCAGCGGGAACGCCGGTCGCCCTGCACGTGCGCTACGGCGTGCTGGCCGTCGGGCGGACGCAGTTCAACGTCGCCTCGATCTGAGGCGACGCGGATCCGTTCCGGATCAGGCGGCCGCCATCATCATGTCCTTCATGGCCATGCAGGCGTCCATGCAGGCCTTGCACGCCTGAGCGCACATCTTGCAGACCTCGCTGTCGTCGGCGTGCATCATGCACATGTCCATGCAGGTCTGGCACATCGCCATGCAGGCGTCGAGCATCGACATCATCGACGCGGGGGTCATGCCCTGCATCCGCATCATCGAGCGCATCATCGTGTTGCACATGTCGGCGCAGTTCATGCACGACGGCGCGCAGTCCATCATCTGCGTGGAGCACACCGTACAGGCCTGCTCACAGGCCGAACACGCGTCCATGCACGCCTGCATGACGGACATGTCCATCATCGCCATGTCGGGCATCGACATCATGTTCTTCGACATGGCGCCCATCATCATCGAGTCCATCGCACACCGCTCTCCTCTGGGGGTCAGCGGGCAGGACAGCCCGCCTGACGCCAGAGTAGTCCCCGCCGCATCGCACGTCGATGGGCGGTTTCCGCTGTCATGCGAGAAGCCGGATGTCAACCCCGTGGCCCTGCTCGCGCTCGGATGCGAACGTGGCCTCTTCGAGTGATCCGTCGACGAGAGGAAGAGCGCATGAGCGCAGCAGACGACATCAAGAACGCCGCCGAGAAGCTGGCCGGAAAGGTCAAGGAGGGCGTGGGCAAGGTCACGGACAACGAGAAGCTCGAGGCCGAGGGCCGAGCCGACCAGGTCAAGGCGTCGGCGAAGCAGGCTGCGGACGACGTCAGGGACGCCGCCAAGAAGGCCGGCGAGAATCTGCGGGACGGCTTCAAGGAGTAGTCGCGCGGGCCCACGGGCCCACCACGTATCGGAAACGCCTCCCCGCACGCACGCGGAGAGGCGTTTCCGATCCACCCCTCCCTCTTCGGCAGTAGTGTCGGGCTGTGTCATCCTTCGCCCCTCTGCAGCGGCTCGTCATCACGATCGCGATCCTCGCGTCCTTCGTGACCTTCCTCGACGGCACCGTCGTCAACGTCGCGCTCCCCGCGATCAGCCGGGAGCTGGGCGGAGGCATCACCACTCAGCAGTGGGTCGTCGACGCGTACCTCATCACACTCAGCGCGCTGATCCTGCTGGCCGGGTCGCTGTCCGACGCCTACGGCCGCGTGCTCGTGATGCGGATCGGCCTCATCGCCTTCGGCGTGGCATCCGTCGCCGTCGCCGTCGCCCCCGACCCGCTGGTGCTGATCATCGCCCGCGCGGGGCAGGGCGCCGCAGGAGCGTTGCTCGTGCCGAGCTCTCTGGCGCTCATCACCGCGACGATGCGCGCCGACGTGCAGTCGCGCGCGATCGGCGTGTGGACGGCCTTCACCACGGCGGCGCAGCTGGTCGGCCCGCTGCTCGGCGGCCTTTTCGTCGACTTCCTGTCCTGGCGCCTCGTCTTCCTCATCAACGTGCTCCCGATCGCCGTGACGCTCTTCCTGCTCTCGCGGCTGAAGCTCGACGAGCGCCGGAGCGGCGTCCGAGTGGACTGGTGGAGCGGGGCGCTGTGCGCGCTGGGACTGGGATCCGTGGTGTTCGCGCTCATCGAGCAGCCGACCAGGGGCTGGGCCTCTCCGGTGATCTGGGGCCCGGGCATCGTCGGCATCCTGCTGTTCGCGCTGTTCCTCTGGCGGCAGGATCACTCGGCGTCGCCGCTGCTGCCGATGTCGCTGTTCCGCGTGCGGGACTTCGCCTGGGGCAACCTGGCGACGCTGTTCGTCTACGCCGCGCTGTCGCTCAACGGCTTCGTCGTCGGCGTGTACCTGCAGCAGGGAGCGGGTCTCACGGCCACCGCCGCCGGGCTCGCGAGCCTGCCGATGACGATCCTGATGATCCTGGTCAGCTCGCGCGCCGGCGCCTGGGCCGGGCGCCTCGGCCCCCGCATCTTCATGACGGTCGGCCCGCTGGTGATGGCCGTCGGCGCAGTAATGCTGCTGCTCGTCTCGGAGCACTTCGACTACTGGTGGCAGGTGCTTCCGGCCATGATCGTGATGGGTCTCGGCCTCTCGCTGACGGTGGCCCCGCTGACCGCGGCGATCCTCGGCGCGATCGACGAGGCGCACTCCGGCATCGCGTCGGCCGTCAACAACGCCGTCGCCAGGGTCGCCGGCCTGCTCGTCGTCGCGATGCTCTCGACGATCGTGGGCGGCACGCTGAACCTCGCCGGATTCCACAGCGCGGCCTGGGTGACAGCGAGCCTGCTCGTGCTCGGCGGCGTCGTGTCGTGGATCGGGATCCGCCGCAACCCCGCCGAGGAGGCGCAGGCGGCGGACGCCGCCGACGCACCCCGTTGACCGTGTCGGTGGCCCGGCGCAGACTGGGGGCACCGCCACGAAACCGGAGGATCATCGTGAGCACCACCCCTCTGCCCCCTGTCGTCGACGCCGCCACCTGGCGTCGTGAACTCGATGCGCTGCGCGTGCGGGAGAAGGCCGCGACCCGCGAGCTCGATGCGATCGCGGCGCAGCGTCGCCGCCTGCCCATGGTCGAGCTGCCCGAGTACACGCTGGTCGGCGCCGACGGCCCCGTGCGCCTCGCCGATGTCTTCGACGGGGCCTCTCAGCTGATC
The DNA here is from genome assembly GCF_042901325.1 of Microbacterium sp. NPDC012755. Taxonomy (NCBI): domain Bacteria; kingdom Bacillati; phylum Actinomycetota; class Actinomycetes; order Micrococcales; family Microbacteriaceae; genus Microbacterium; species Microbacterium sp. NPDC012755. The sequence continues at coordinate 408,001 of NZ_JBIBCT010000001.1, forward strand.
GTCTACAACCACATGTGGTCAGACGGCAACGAGTGGCAGTGCCCGGGCTGCACCGGATTCACCTCGCAGTTCACGCGGCTCGACGTGCTGGACCGGTACTACGACGCGCGCTTCGTGATCGTCAGCAACGGCCCGATCGAGGAGCTGCTCGCCTACCGCGAGCGGGTGGGCAACCGGATGCAGTGGTTCTCGAGCGCCGACAGCACGTTCGGCGCCGACATGGACGCCCCGCCGAACGCCGGCTTCGGCGTGAACGTCTTCCTGCGCGACGGAGACACCGTCTACCGGACATGGCACACGGAAGGCCGAGGCACCGAGCGCCTCAGTCATCTGCAGGGCCTGGTCGACCTTCTTCCGTACGGCCGCCAGGAGGAGTGGGAGGACTCTCCCGAGGGCTGGCCGCAGCATCCGACCTACAGCCAGGGCATGGGCTCGAAGGAGATCGGCGCGCTGTACGGGGCGGGGAGCTGATCCGCCGCCTGGCCGCGACGGCCGCCCTCGCTCTTCTCCTCACCCTGACCGGATGCTCGACGGACGCCCCCGGCGATATCGCCCTCCCGCCATCCGGTGCCGTGCCCGACTACCAGCTCGGCGGCGCGTATCCGCCCGCCGACGGAGTGGGCATCGTGGGCCGCGATCGCTCCGCCGATCCCGCAGACGGGGTGTACTCGATCTGTTACGTGAACGGCTTCCAGACCCAACCGGGAGAGCTCGAGTCCTGGACGCAGGATCTGCTGCTGCAGCGCGACGGCGACGTCGTGTACGACCCGGACTGGCCCGACGAGGCGCTGCTCGACACCTCGACGGCCGACCGGCGCGAGCGCATCGCGGCGACGGTCGGACCGTGGATCGACGGATGCGCGGATGCCGGCTTCGACGCCGTCGAGTTCGACAACCTCGACTCATACACGCGCTCCGACGGCGCACTCTCCCTCGACGACAACCTCGCACTCGCGGCGATGCTCGTCGACCGCGCACACGCCGCTGGTCTCGCCGCCGGGCAGAAGAACGCGGCAGAGGATGCGGCGGTCCTGCACGAGCAGGCGGGGTTCGACTTCGCGGTGACCGAGGAGTGCGCCGTGTACCGGGAGTGCCCGCGCTACACGGAGGTGTACGGCGGGCACGTCATCGACATCGAGTACGCCGACGAGCTGCCGCGATCGTTCGCCGAGATGTGCGCCGATGAGGAGTCCCCAGCATCGATGGTGCTGCGCGACCGCGACCTCGTCGCGCCGGACGACGAGGACTACGCGTTCGAGACCTGCTAGCCGGCGCTGTCGAGGAAGGCCCGCACCTCGGCGACGACGGGGTCGACCGTGGCCTCCGGCACGGCGTAGCCGCGCTCGGCGAGCCACTCGTCGTCGTAGAGCTTGTCGAGGTAGCGGCGCCCGTGATCGGGGAGCAGCACGACGACCACGTCGTCTTCGGTGAGGGCGGATGCCGTGCGGAGCGCGGCGACGACCGCCATGCCGCTGGAGCCGCCGACGAACAGCCCCTCCTCGGCGGCGAGGCGACGGGTCATCGCGAAGGACTCGGCGTCCGAGATCCGCTCGTACCCGTCGACGACGGAGGGGTCGAACGTCGAGGGCATGAAGTCCTCCCCCACGCCCTCCACGTGGTAGCCGTGGATCGGCCCGCCCGAGTAGATCGAGCCCTCGGGGTCGGCGCCGATGACCCTGACCCTGCCGTCGCTCGCCTGCTTGAGGTAGCGGCCGGTGCCGGTGATGGTGCCGCCGGTGCCGATGCCGGCGACGAAGTGGGTCACACGGCCGTCGGTGTCGCTCCAGATCTCCGGACCGGTGGTCTCGAAGTGCCCGCGCGGACCGTTCTGGTTCGCGAACTGGTTGGGGTTGAAGGCCCCGGGGATCTCCGCGGCCAGACGGGCGGCCACGCTGTAGTACGAGCGCGGATCGGTGGGCTCGACGCTGGTCGGCGTCACCACGACCTCGGCTCCGTAGCCGCGCAGGGTGGCGACCTTGGCACCGGCGAACTTGTCGGGGACGACGAACACCATCCGGTATCCGCGCTGCAGGGCGACGAGCGCGAGGCCGACGCCCGTGTTGCCGCTCGTGGCCTCGACGATCGTACCTCCGGGCTTCAGCATGCCCTCGCGCTCGGCGGCGTCGATGATCGACGCGGCGATGCGGTCCTTGGCGGAGCTGCCGGGGTTGAAGTACTCGACCTTCGCGAGCACGGTCGGACGGATGCCTGCCGCGACGGCGTTCAGGCGGACGAGGGGCGTGTGGCCGACGAGTTCGGCGATGTGCTGGGCGTAGCGCACGGGAGTTTCCTGACGTTCAGGGGCGCGCGGCTGACGCGCGCGGTTGTGTGGGGTCGGTGGAGGCGAGCGGAGCGCTCAGCGACAACAACGACACGTCAGGGACACACCGGAACTGTAACCCGAGTCGGGTCCTGCCGCAAACCCGCGCGTCCGCGCCGCCCCGCGCACCCGCACGCGCCGTACGGAGACGACGGGATCAGCGACGCGAACGATCCAGGCCGAGAATCGGACCGGTGAGCGGAGCCGCGGTCTCCCCCGCGGGCCCTGGAGGCAGAGCCGGCAGCGCCGTGTCGCTCAGCCACGACTCGAACAGGCCGGCCAGCGGCATCCCGCTCACCGACTCGGCGAGCGCGACGAAGTCGGCCGTGACGGCGGTGGCGTAGGCGCGCGCCGAGGTCCACGCGCGCAGCACGCCGAAGAACGCCTCATCGCCGATCGTCAGCCGCAGCGCCTGCAGGGCGAGGGCGCCCCGCTTGTACACGCGGTCGTCGAACATCGCGTCGGCCCCGGGGTCGGCGAGCACGACATCCTGCTCCAGCTCGGCGAGGCGAGCGTGATGGGCGAGCGCCTTGGACTGCGCGCTCGGACCGCCCGACGCCTCCGACCAGATCCATTCGGCGTAGCAGGCGAAGCCCTCGTTGAGCCAGATGTCGCGCCAGCGGCGCAGACCCACGCTGTTGCCGAACCACTGGTGCGCGAGCTCGTGCGCGACGAGGCGCTCCAGCCCGTGCTCGCCGTCGATGTGGTTCGCGCCGAAGATCGCCATCGCCTGGGCTTCGAGGGGGATCTCCAGCTCGTCGGGGGTGACCACCACCGTGTACTCGCCGAAGGGATACGGTCCGAACGACCGCTCGAAGGTCGACATCATCGCCGCGAGGCCGTCGAAGTCCGCGTGCACGCGAGCCGCCAGCGCCCGGGGATAGAACAGCCGCCCCGCCACGTCGCCGAGCGGCATCCGCTCCTCGGTGTACTGGCCGATCTGCAGGGTCATCAGGTAGGTCGCGGTGGGCACGGGGATGTCGAACACCCACACGCCCCGACCTCGCGACACCGAGCGCGACGGCGGCACGGAGCCCACCACGGTGTACCCGGGGTCCGTCGTCACCCGCACCGCATAGGTCGCCTTGTCGTACGGCACGTCGTTGCAGGGGAACCAGGTGGCGGCGCCGGTCGGCTGCGAGGCGATCAGCAGCCCGTCTTCGAGCTCCTCCCACCCGAGGGCGCCCCATCGCGTGTGCCGCGGCTTCGGCGCACCGGCGTACTCGATCGTCGCCCGCACGACATCGCCGGCGGGCACCGTGCCGCCCAGCGCGACCTTGACCTTGCGATCGGTCTGGGTGAAGTTCGTCCGCGACTGCCCGTCGATGCGGACCTTCCTGACGCGCAGACCGACGAGGTCGAGCGCGAAGGCCGCGGTGTCCTGCTCGATGCGCACGTCGATCACCGCGGTGGCGGTGAGTCGATTCGTCGACAGCTTGTAGTCGAGATCGAGGTCGTAGTGCTCGACGCGGATGCGCGGGTCGCCGGAGTGCGGGGTGTAGGGGTCGACGTTCATCCGTCCGCCGCCTGGTAGGCGCGCACCGTCACGGCCCGCCACGGGCCGATCGGGTTGCCGCTCCAGCGACTCCCGACGGGTACCGTCTCGCCCCGCATGACGAGGGATGCCGGCCCTACGGTCGCGTCGGCGGCGATGGTCGCCGCGGGCAGCACGACCGAGTGCGGGCCGAGGGTGGCACCCGATTCGAGGGTGACCGTGTCGATGCTCATCACACGATCATGGAACAGATGGGTCTGAACCACACAACCGCGGTTCACCGTCGCCCCGTCGCCGAGGCTCACGAGGTCGGGCTCGGGGAGCCAGTAGCTGTCGGTCCAGACGCCGTGGCCGATCTTCGCGCCGAGGCTGCGCAGCCAGACGACGAGGGCTGGGGTCCCCGCTGCCGCGGTGGCGAACCAGGGCGCCGCGACCATCTCGGTGAAGGTGTCGGCGACCTCGGTGCGCCACACGAAGCTGGACCAGAGCGGATGCTCGCCCGCTCTGATCGGTCCGACGAAGATCCACTTCGCCGCGGTCGTGATGGCGGCCGCGAACGCTCCGGCCGCGAGCAGGACGGCGCCGGACAGCAGGATCGCGATCGGCAGCCCCCAGGTCTCGGTGATCCAGGCGAGGCCGAGCAGCACGGCGAGTCCGAGGCCGCACGTGATGAACACCGGGAGGATGCGGCCGAGCTCCCACAGGCCGCGCGCCCACCGCAGCGACTGCCGCGGGCGGTAGGTGCGCTCGAGGTCGGAGTCGTTCACGACGCGACGCAACCGCACGGCCGGCGATCCGAGCCAGGACGAGCCCGCCTTCGCCCGCTCCGGAGCGACGGAGAGCACGGCGATCAGGCCGTCTTTCGGCACGCGGTGACCGGCGGCGGCCAGCCCGGAGTTGCCGAGGAAGGCGCGCTTGCCGATGCGCGCCTTCGCGATGCGCATCCATCCGCCGTTGAGCTCGTAGGTGCCGACCATGGTGTCGTCGGCGAGGAAGGCGCCGTCGTCGATCACGGTCATGCGGGGGATCAGCAGCACCGTCGACGCCTCGACCTCCCGGCCGACCTTCGCGCCGAGCATCCGCAGCCAGATCGGGGTGAACAGGCTGGAGTAGATCGGGAAGAGGAGGGTGCGGGCGGAGTCGAGCAGGCGCTCGGTGGTCCAGGCCTGCCAGGCCACCCGTCCGCGCACGGGGTGCACGCCCTCGGTCAGACCGATCGAGAGCACCCGCACGATGAGCAGCACCGCCGCCGCGAAGACCAGACCGGTCACGAGCACGGCCGGCACGAGCCACAGCGCGAGCGGCCCGATCGCCGCGGCCAGCGATTCCGAGCCGCGGATGCCGGCTGCCAGCACGAGGCCGCCGACCGCGAAGGCGAGGAACGGCAGCAGCCCCAGCAGCGCGGAGGAGCCGCCGTATGCCCACAGCCAGCGGCGGCGCTTCGGGGGAGCCTCCGGAGCGAACGGCATGCTCTTGCCGCCTACCCGCGCTGCGGGTGAACCGGCCCAGCGCTGCCTGGCGCGCACCCGCCCGAACACCGCGGAGCCAGGGGCGATCTCGGCCCCGCGCCCGATCTTCGTGCCGGGTGCGAGCGTGCTGCGTGCACCCACGGTGGCGTCGGCGCCGATCCGGATCTCGCCGATGCGCACGGTGTCGCCGTCGATCCAGTAGCCGGCGAGGTCGACCTCCGGCTCGATGGCCGCGCCTTCGCCGATGTGCAGCATCCCCGTCACCGGGGGGAGCGAATGGAGGTCGACGCCCTTGCCGATGCGGGCGCCGAGAGCACGGGCGTAGAAGATCACCCAGGGGGCGCCCGCGAGCCCGACCGCATCGACCTGATGCGACACCTGCTCGGCGAGCCACAGCCGCAGATGCACGCCGCCGCCGCGGGGGTAGTCGCCGCCGCGCACCCCGGCCAGCAGGAGCCGGGCGACGAGGGCCGACAGTGCCATCCGTCCGAAGGGGGTCACGAACACGAGGAGGCCGAGGAGGATCGCCCACCCCGGTGCGGTGGGGAGGAAGTCGAACCCCGGCACGAGCTGCAGCAGCCAGCTCGCCGTCAGCAGCCAGGTGATCCAGCGAGCCCCGGAGAGCATGAACAGCGGGATGCCGAGCAGCGTCTGCACCCACTGCATGCGCCGCGGCGTGGGGGCCGCAGCGGTCGCCGTGCGGACCTCCTGGTCGGTGGCGACCTCGTCGACGGCATCCGCCATCTGCCGCAGCCGCGGCAGGTCGTACACGTCGGCCATCGTGAACTCGGGGGCGCGCGTGCGGATGCGCGAGACCAGCTGCGCCGCGGCGAGTGATCCGCCGCCGAGCTGGAAGAAGTCGGCGTTCTCCTCGGTCGGACGCATGCCGAGCACCGAGAACCACTGCTCGGCGAGCCACGCGGCCGTGCCGGACAGGGTCGAGTCCGCGGCATCCTGATCGACGAGAGGCCAGGGCAGAGCGGCCTTGTCCACCTTGCCCGAGGTGCGGACGGGCAGGTCGTCGACCACCGCGAGGAGCGGGATGAGCGGGGCGGGGAGGGCTTCGGCGAGCTGAGCGCGGGCGCGCTGCCGGTCGAAGCCCTCGGCGGGGACGACGTAGCCCACGAGCAGGGCGATGCCGGCATCCGTCCTGCGCACGGCGACCGCTGCCGCGGTGACATCGTCGATGGCTTGGAGCGCCGCCTCGACCTCGCCGAGCTCGATGCGGCGTCCGCCGATCTTGACCTGATCGTCGACGCGCCCCTGGAAGATCAGGCCCTCCGGGTCGGCGCGCACCATGTCGCCGGAGCGGTAGGCGCGGTCCCATCCGAGGGTGGGCATCGGAGCGTACTTCTCGGCATCCTTGGCCGGGTCGAGATAGCGGGCGAGGCCCACTCCCCCGATGATGAGCTCTCCGGCCTCGCCGTCGGCGACGAGCCGACCGTCGGCGTCGACGACCGCGAGCGCCCAGCCGTCGAGCGGCAGGCCGATGCGCACGGGGCCGTCGCCGTGCATGATCGTCGCACAGGCGACGACGGTCGCCTCCGTGGGGCCGTAGGTGTTCCACAGCTCGCGGCCGTCGCCGACCAGTCGGGCGACGAGCTCGGGCGGGCACGATTCGCCGCCGAAGATGAGCAGCCTCACGTTCTCGACCGTGTCCTGCGGCCACAGCGCCGCCAGCGTCGGGACCGTGGAGACCACGGTGATGCCGTGACCGATCAGCCAGGGACCGAGGTCCTCGCCGGAGCGCACCAGGGCTCGCGGCGCGGGCACCAGGCAGGCGCCGTGCCGCCACGCCAGCCACATCTCCTCGCACGAGGCGTCGAAGGCGACCGAGAGACCCGCGAGCACGCGATCGCCGGGGCCGAGGGGCGCGTCCTGCAGGAACAGCCGGGCTTCGGCGTCGACGAAGGCCGCGGCCGATCGGTGCGAGACGGCCACGCCCTTCGGAGTGCCGGTCGAGCCCGAGGTGAAGATGATCCACGCGTCGTCATCAGGGGTCGGCGGGGCGACGACCGGCACGGCGGAGGTGCTGGGGTGCGGGTCGGCTCCCTCGAACAGGCCGCTCTCCCCCGCCGCATCCGCCGGCATGAACACACCCCCGGCGCTGATCACGCCGCGCACCCGCGCCTCGCCGAACACGAGGTCGGCGCGCTCCTGCGGATCATCCGCGTCCACGGGCACATAGGCCGCGCCCGCCGCGAGGATCGACAGGATCGAGATGTACAGCGCACGCTCGCCCGACGGCATCCGCACGCCCACGCGGTCGCCGCGGCGCACACCCTGGTCGTGCAGACGCGCGGCCGTCACGTTGATGCGGGCGATGAGCTCGGCGTAGCTGATGGCGCCGGCCGCGTCTTCGATGGCGGAGGCATCGGGATGCCGGGCGGCGGTGTCGCGGAGGATGTCGATGAGCGTCCGGGGATCCGGCGCCTGGGCGGTGCGGTCGTAGCCCTGCTGCACGTCTGGCACTGTCGGTCTGTCGCTGTCTGCTGGCGCTGTCGGGTGGTCTCGCTCTCGCCCCGTCAGGAGGAGAGCAGCGCGATCAGCTGCGCCTTGGTCAGGCGCGAGTAGCCCGTGCGACCCGCCGCGCGGGCGCGGGCGCGCAGAGCCGTGACGGTGAGCGCATCGAGGTCGACGGATGCCGCGGCCTTCGGGGTCGCCCGCCGAGCGGGCGCGGGCGTGGGCGTGGCCGGAGCGTTCGTGGGGGCCTTGGCCGGGATCTTGGCCGGGGTCTTCACCGTCGCCTCGACCGCAGCCTTCTTCGCTGAGATCAGCCTCTTCTCGACCACATCCTTCTTCTCGACCACATCCTTCTTCTCGACCACATCCTTCTTCTCGACAACATCCTTCTTCTCGACAACATCCTTCTTCTCGACCGGCTTCTTCTCAACCGGCTTCTCCGCGGCCTTCTTCTCGGCGGGCTTCTCGACCGACTTCTTCTTCTCGGCGGGCTTCTTCTCGACCGACTTCTTCTTCTCGACCACTGCCGTCGCCGACGACGTCTTCTTCGCGATCTTCGCGGTCGCCTTCTCCAGGCGCGCGGTGGCCTCGACCGCGGCCTTCTCGACCTTGCGGGGCTTCTTCACGAGCTTCTTCTTGGACGGCTGCGCGGCATCCTTCGCCTCATCGACCAGTGCGCGCAGCTTCCTGCCGTCCTTCTTCGGGAGGGCCTTGCTCAGCTTCTTCGCGTCCTTCGCCGCGGCGGCGGCCGCATCGAGCGCCGCTTCTGCCGACTTCTGCGCCTTGGTCTTCTTGGCCATGGGGTCCTCACCATCCGATCGGGCGGCGCGGGGAGCCCGGGCCGCAGCGCGACACATGGTACTCGTGGCCGGTGAACAGCCGGAGAACTGCGGCGCCGAATGACAGCGATCACGCGGGAGGATGAGGCGGGAGGCGGCTCCTCCCCAGAAAGCCGCCACCCCGCTTCGTTTCTCGAGAGTCCCCAGTGTCGAGAAGCCTGACGAGCCGCGTGCGGGGGGCCTCGCGAACTCGTGACCTGGGTGACGATACTCCTCCGCAAGACTCAGGGAAAGAGGAAAAGCCTTCGAATTCGCTTGTTCCCTCAGGAAATCGATTCGAAGTCACTCAGAAAGCGGTTGCCCGACCTTCGGAATCCGCCGTTCGGTTGAACTCCTTTGACCTGCCGCGCGGATGTCGACCAGGATGTGGGTATGGGACGACTTGCACGCATCCGCTCACAGCTCGGGTCGGCGCAGGTATCGAGAACGTTCCTGAAGATCCATCGCTACTCCGATCCATGGGCGATCAGCGCTTTCGTCATCGATGTGGGAAAGAAGTGGGTGCTGCTCGCCCGGACGGCCGATGGCGGCTTCTTCGACGGATACGCGGCAGTGCGTGTGAGCGATATCCACAAGGTCGGCAGAGACAAGTCGTTCGAAGGCCTCTTCGCGCAGACACGGCCAGAGTGGCCCCCGACTCGCCTCCCTCACACGGAGAGGGTCGATCTCGATCGCACCCGGTCCCTCCTGCGCGACTTCCCCCAACCGGGGGCGCTCATGGGTATCGAATCGACGAAGAGATCGTCCGCCACCTGGATCGGCGTCGCCGATCAGATCGTCGACGACTGGTTCTACCTCCATGAGGTGAAGCCGAATGCCCGCTGGCACAGACGTCCGCGCGGCTACCGCATCCGGAAGATCGTGATGTTGTACTCGGACTCGCACTACCTGCGGGGGCTGGCGGCGATCGCCGGGGACCCGCCCGCCTACGACGCCACGCCCGCGTAGTTCGCTCTGCGCTCTGGAACAGCCACGGTTCCCGGATAGTACGGCGCGATCCCTCCGGATGCCGTAGAGGAGACGCGAACGCTCGGGGAGCACCAGGAGGCGGAACCCATATCGGTCGCGCTCAGTCCTTGCGCCCGCCGGGATGACGCAGCCAGAAGTAGAGCACTCCCAGCGGGATGAGCAGCCCGCCGATCCCGTAGACGAGGAACGGCACGAACCCGGCGGTGTGGTCGCCGAGCCAGCTGAAGTTCTGCCCGAAGAAGCCGGTGATGAACGTCAACGGCAGGAACACGGTGGCGAGCACGGTGAGGCGCTCCATCGTCGCGTTCTGCCGCACCCCGACGGCGGTCTGCTGGACCGTGATCACGGAGAGATTGGCCTCGAGGACGGTACCGAGCAGATCGCGCTGCGCCGCGACCTCCTCATTGATGAGGGTCAGATGATCGTGGACGTCGCGCAGATACGGCTGAAGCGCGGCCTGACGGGACGAGCGCTCGACGGAGGCCACCACTCCGAGCAGTGGATGCACCGCACGGTAGAAGTCGGTCGCCTCGCGGCGCAGCGAGTAGATCCGCTCCGTCGGCGCCGCGCTGCCGGAGAAGACGGTCGCCTCGATCTGGTCGATGTCGTGCTCGAGCCCCGCCACGACGGGGGCGTATCCGTCGACGACCTGGTCGAAGATCGCCCAGAGCACGGCATCCGTGCCCGCGGCGAGCAGGTCGGGCTGGAGTTCGAGACGCTGACGCGCACCGTGCAGCTCGCTCGCCACGCCCTGCCGCACAGTGATGACGAAGGTCGGCGCGACGAACACGCTGATCTCGCCGAACTCGACCTCCTCGGCCGCATCGTCGTAGCGCGCCGTGCGGACGATCACCAGCCGCGTGTCGTTCTCCGTGTACGTCTCGATCTTCGGACGCATGTGGAAGGTCTGCGTGTCTTCGATCGCCAGCTCGTGCAGGCCGAACGCCTCCCTCACCTCGGCGAGCTCGCCGGGTTCCGGCTCGAACAGACCCAACCACACGAAACCGTCCTGGTCTCCCAGCGCGGCGGCTTCCCGCACGCCCAGCGGTCCCTCGCCCTGACGCCGCCCGTGCAGGTAGCGGGCGCAGTCGACGATCATCGGGCACCCGCGAAGACAGGATCCGTCACGCGCTCGCACGTGTCCGTCATGAGCCGCTCCCTTTCAGCGGTCGCGGAGGTCGCGGCAGCGCGTTCGTCTCGGTCGTTGCTGACATTGTGCGCTTCTGCGGGGTTCTGCGCGAGCGCAGTCGCGTGAATCGCGCGGGAACAGTCGGTGTTCGACCTCAGTCGCGTCCGCGAAGCCGCGACGTGTGGCGCTCCTGCAGTGCCGTCGCGCGGGTGAGGAACCTCTCCACGGCATCGAGCTCGGCATCGGTGAAGTCACGGGTGACGGCATCCGTGCTCTCCTCGACCAGCGGACCGATCATCTCCCACGTGCGCCGGCGCGCGGCATCCGTGGCCTCGACGACGACCTTGCGCCGGTCATCCGGGTGCGGGGTGCGCTGAACGTATCCTGCTCGTTCCAGGCGGTCGAGCATCGTCGTCACGCTCCCCGTCGTGAGCCCCAATCGGTCGGCGATGATCCGCGGGGTGATCTCCTCCTGCGCGCCGATGAGCACTTCGAGGCAGCGCAGGTCCGTGCCGTTGACGCCGAGCAGCCGCGCCATCTGGCGGTCGAAGTCGTCGACGGCGGCCTGATACTTCTGCATGGCGGCGCCGACCCGTTGTTCCTTGACACTCAAACTACTTGACATTCAAGGCTTCCTTCGCTCATGATTGCTTGACGATCAAGATACCAAGGAGGAAGAGTCATGACCAAGGCGCTCATCATCGGTGGCGGCATCGCCGGCCCCACGCTCGCCGTCGCACTGCGGAGGATCGGCATGGAGGCGGAGGTGTTCGAGCAGCTCCCGCCGGATGCGGACCAGCGCGGGTCGTGGATCAACTTCCAGGCGAACGGCCTCGATGCGCTGCGCGCCGTCGGAATCGAGAGCTGGGTCGCCGAGATCGGCTACCCCGTCGACACGATCAGCTTCGTGAACGGACGAGGGCGCTCGCTCGGGCAGATGCCGATGGCCTTCCGCCGCCCCGACGGACTCACCTCGCTCATGATGCCCCGGGCGCGGCTGTTCGTCGCACTGGCCGAGGCTGCGCGTCACCACGGCATCCCCGTCCACCACGACAAGCGCCTGATCGACGCGCGCGACACGGGCGACGGCATCATCGCGCGCTTCGCGGACGGCACCGAGGCCACCGGCGACATCCTCATCGGAGCCGACGGCATCCACTCCACCGTGCGGCGCCTCATCGATCCCACGGCTCCCGCGCCTCGCTACGTGCCTGTGCTCAACACCGGCGGGTACATCCCGGACCTCACAGTGGATGCACCACCGCAGGACTTCCGGATGCAGTTCGGCACGAGGTGCTTCTTCGCCTGGATGAACACCCCCGACGGAGGAACGCTCTGGTTCGCGAACCCGCCGATGAAACACGAGCTCGCCCGCGGACAGCTGTCCGGGATGAGCGACGGGCAGTGGCGGACCTGGCTGCGCGAGCTGATGGACGGGGATGCCGGCCCGTCCTCCTCGATCATCGACGCGGCGCCGGGGCCGATCCAGGGCTGGGCGACCTACGACATGCCCGTGGTGAAGAGGTGGCACGACGGATCCCGCATGGCCATCATCGGCGACGCCGCTCACGCCACCTCTCCCGCAGCCGGCCAGGGCGCGTCCATGTCGCTGGAGGATGCCGTGATCCTCGCCCAGTGCCTGCGCGACTGCCCGACCACCGCATCGGCGTTCGCGACGTTCCAGTCGCTGCGTCAGACCCGCGTCGAGAAGATCGTCGAGATCGGGCACCGCTCATCGTCCGACAAGGCCGCAGGGCCGATCATGCGCGTGCTCCGCGACCTGATCCTCCCCGGGAAGTTCCGCGCCGCGGCGAAGGACGGCGGCGAGGCGATGATGTGGCTGCAGGGCCACCACATCGACTTCGACGAGCGGGTGGTGCCGGCGCCATGAATGCGTGAATTGCGAGCGTATCCTGCAATAATTCACGGTAAGTGGGACGCAACCGAGGGGATGACGGTGTGATCAATCGAGCGACGTGGGAACGACTCGACGCCACGGCCGAGGAGTACCGGCTCCTCGCCGCCCGGCACCCCCAGGCTCTCGTCGAGATCACGCTCGCCGAACTGGCCGAGTCGGTGCAGCAGTCGAACGCGATCGAGAACTCCACGCTCACGCTCGACGACACCGAGCGGATCCTCGCCGGGCTCATGCCCGTCGCACGCCGAGACCTCCGCGAGGTCTACGAGGCGAGGAACCTCGCCGCAGTGACCGAGGATCTCCTCCGTGGTGGTGAGCCGTTCACCTGTGCGCTGATGCTTCGATGGCATGGCATGCTGCTCGCAGGCATCCGAGACGACGTCGCCGGCCGCTTCCGACGAGACGATGAATGGGTGCGGGTCGGTGGCCACCTGGGAGCGAACCCCGCCTTCGTACCCCAGTTGGTCGACGACGCCGTGACCCGGTACGAGACCGACGAATCGATGTCTCCTCTCGAGAGGATCGCCTGGTTCCACTGCGAGTTCGAGATCATCCATCCCTTCGTTGACGGCAACGGACGAATCGGACGCGTGCTGATCAACAAGCAGCTCCAGGACATCGGCCTGCCTCCGGTCATCGTTCGTGCACGCAACCGTCATCTCGACTACTACCCCCAGCTCGAGGAGTACTCGAGGAAGGACTCCTCCGAGGGCATGACCCGGCTGCTCGTCCTGCTCGTGCTCGAATCACTGCACAAGCGCATCGCGCTGATCTCGAGCCCCCGGTTCATCCCGCTCGCCGACTGGGCGAGGGCAGCGGGGATCACCGGAGCTTCGGCGACGAACAAGGCGCGGAGGCAGACGATCCCCGCTTTCCGTGTGCGAGATCGCTGGATGATCGCCGAGGACTTCGCGTGAGACACCTCAGTCCGAACACCCTTGCTGACGTCAGAGGATTCGGACGTTCTTCGCGAGAGTCTTGAATCGCAGGCCGTCGGGCTGCACCACCGTGATGGTGACGGCACCCGTCCTGCTGGTGTTGACGTCCTCCACGACACCCGCCTTGCCTCGATGCGTGCCGGACACGACCTCGCACCGGTCACCGCTCCCGACCTGTCCCTCGTCTGTCATGGCTCAAGTGTGCCAGGCGGTTTCCACCGGCGTGGCACCGGCGATGCGCGCTCAACTGACGAGCAGAGTTCGGGCGGGGAGCACATCATCGAGAGCCTGCATCCGCGTCACTCCGTGATCTGAGGCTGAGACAGCGAGCGGGCGAACGCGGCGATGTCATCGGCGAGTAGGGCCGGCTCCTCGTGCGGTGCGAAGTGGCCACCCCGCGGCATCTGCGTGTATCGCACGAGGTCGTAGGTACGCTCGATCCACCGTCGAGGCGGCGAGGCGATGTCGTGCGGGAAGAGAGCGACGGCGGTCGGCACCCGCACCCGCTCGACGCGCGACGTCAACCCCGACGCATGCTCGTAGTAGGCCCGGAACGACGTGCCGATCGAGTTGGTGAACCAGTACACCGACGCGAGCGTCAGCAGGTAGTCGTCGCCGAACCGGGAGGAGACATCGCCATCGCAGTCGCTCCACGCGCGATGCTTCTCCAGGATCCACGACAGCAGTCCGGCCGGAGAGTCCGACACCGCCGGTGCCAGCGTCAGCGGGCGGGTCTGCTGCTGATGCTGATATCCGCCCTCGGTCCTCAGCCACTCCTGCACCCGTTCGAGATGGGCCTCCTCTTCAGGCGTGATCGTCTCCTCATCGATGTGCGCCGGAGGGGCCACCGCCAGCAAATGGATGCCGACCACCTCGTCGGGATACGCCTGCGCGAGTCGAGAGGTGATCCCCGCCCCGAGATCGCCGCCGTGGGCGAGGTAGCGGGGAAAGCCGAGATGCCGCGTCATCAGCGCGTGCCAGAGTTCGTGCGTCTGCTCGCCGAGCCTGGGACGTTGCGGCGAGAACGGCAGACCGGGAAGCGCCGGCACGATCACGGGGGCGGCGTCTGCAGAGTCTCCCCCGAAGAGAGACGGCGTCGCCAGGCGTCGCGCGACGTCGACGAGCTCGAGCGCCGTGCTCGGCCAACCGTTCGTGAGCAGCACGGGGACGCCGGAACCTCCCGGCTCGGGATCGAAGTGAAGGTACGCGACGGACGCGCCGTCGATGTCTGCACGTCGCCAGTGCAGCGCGTCGATGCGCTGTTGCTGAACATGCCAGTCGAAGCCGTTCAGCCATACGTCGACGAGCCGGCGGAGCTCATCCTGATCGGTGCCCGCATCCCAGCCCTGCACAGGCCACGGCTCCGGCCAGCGCGTCGCGCGAAGCCGTCGGCGCAGGTCATCGAGATCGTTCTCACTGACCTCTAGGGCTGACATTCCGGGCATGGGAGACCTCTTCTGAGACGGCGGCGGTGCAGTCCCGACGCTACCGCGGCGCACCGACACCGGGGGCACCCTCGGGTGGTGCCCTCCCAATCCCGCAGCGTTCGGAAAATGAAGAAAGACCCCCACTTCGTGGAGGTCTTTCTTCGTTGGCGGTGACGGTGGGATTTGAACCCACGGTAGGGGGTTACCCTACACAACTTTTCGAGAGTTGCACCTTCGGCCGCTCGGACACGTCACCGCGGACTAGCTTACGCGAGACGCCGCCCGGGCGCGAATCGAGCGGTCGGGCGCCCGTCGACTTCTCGTGCTCTCGCCGAGTGCACGGGACGTTCGCGGCAACGAGCCGTGCACTCGGCGACTTCACGTGAAGTCGACACGGCACCGCCCGGCACGACGCGACACGGCACGACGCGACGCGACCCGGCTCACCAGGTGGCGGCGAGCTCCGCGTGGGTGCGCAGGATGTCCTCGGTCGTTCCTGCGGGGGCGCGGCCGATGCCGCACTCCGTCGCCACGCCGAACCCGGGAGCGAAGCGCTGCGCGGCGGCAATGCGCCGGGAGGCTCCGTCGACGCCGTCCTCGCGGTGCACGAGCCCGAGGTACAGCTCGCCGTCGTACGACAGGCCGGCGAGCGGTGCGAAGTACGCCTCGTCGTCACGCTCGATCGGCACGGGCAGGTGCAGCCAGGTCAGATCCCGCGCGGATGCCGCGGTCACGGCGTTCGCGTAGCGCACGAGGTTCGCGGCATCCGTCGGCTCCACGAAGTGCTTCTCCCCCGCGTCGCCGTAGCAGAGGTGCACGCCGACCTCGACGTCGGCGGGCACGGCATCCACCAGCGCAGCCAGTCGCGACACGACACCGGCGAAGGCGTCACCCTCCCACCACGCCTCCATGACCTTGCCGTAGCCGGCCGCGCGCTCGATGATGCCCATCTCGCTCGCGACGTCCCACTGGATCGCCAGGTCGTCGTGCGGGATCGCCGCGAGGATCTCGTCGACCTCGCCCAGGATCGCCGCCGTGTACACGGGCTCGATCGCCGCCCGGTCGTCGCCGGAGAAGAACGAGGAGATCACCGCGAGCGGGGTCGGCAGCGACACCTGGAACCGGGCCCCCTCGGCGAGCTCCCCCGCCGCGCGGAGACGAGAGAACACCACGTAGGAGTCGATCGCCGCAGACGCGTAGCCGAGGGCGGGCAGGCGGATGCCGGCCGCATCCGTCCCCTGGGCGATCCGCAGCGGCCTGGCGTCGATCCCTGCACGGAACGGGATCGGCTCGTCGCCGACCCGCTCGATGCCCTCGGCCTGGCCGAGCACGTCGGGCTGGAACATGATCCAGTGGAACCTCGTGCCGACCTCCCCGTCGGGCAGACGGCGCAGCCGCCGTCCGAGGATCGCGGATGCCGTGCGCATCGTGGTCTCGGCATCGTCGTAGTTCACGCTGCCCACGAGGTGGGCGCCCTGCGGCTGAGTCATTTTTCCAGGCTATCGGCGCCTGCGAGCGACGGATGCCGCGAGTTAGGATTGCCTAAGCGAGAACCGAGGAGGACGCGGCATGGGCTACATCACGTCTGAGGCACTGGCCGAGACCGGCTACGTCGTGCTCGACGACCACGACCAGTCGTCCGACCCCGCCGAGTGGCTCGATCTCGAGTACGTGCCGTGGCGCTCGTCGGGGATCACGCGCTTCGCCCCGCTCGCGAGCTTCGCCGGCGACGTCGAGTGCAACGGTTTCTGGAACCACACCCCTCCGCGCCCCGACAAGGACGGGGTGTGGGTCGCCTCGCAGGTCGCCCTCGCCCCCGTGCTGCACCGCCGCGCCATCGAGCCCGGCGCCGGCGTCGGACGATGCCGCGTGATCGAGCTGCAGCCCAACGAGTACGCCGACGCGATCTACAACCTCCATCAGGACGACAACAACCGTCTCAACGACGAGGGCACCGGCTGGGTGGTCCGCGGCTTCTTCAACCTCTCTGACGACGCCGACTCCCTGCTCATCCTGCGCTCCGACCGCTTCGACCCCGCCACCGAGATCCGCCTGCCGCTCCGCGAGGGCTCCCGGATCATCGTCGACACCCAGCGCTTCTGGCATGCGGTGTGGCACCGCGGCGTCGCCCCGCGCTTCGCCCTGATCACGTCGTGGACCTCGGGCCCAGAGCTCGACGCCTACATCGCGGCGAACCACGGCGACCCGCATCCGCCGACCGTCGACCTGGATGCGTCGGTCGTGGAGGAGGCGCAGGTCGAGCTGCACCGCCGCATCGAGGAGCGCCGCCGCGCCTTCGAGGCGATGGGCGTCGTCATGGAGCCCCGCGCCGACCTCGCCCCCTGACCCGTCCCGCGTCTTCTGTCACGCTTCGTGCGGCCTCAGACCGTGCGGCCGCCCTCGAGCCGGACGACGCGGTCCACCGTGCCCGCCGGCGGGGCGACGTGCGAGATGAGCAGCACCGACTGCTCCCCCGCGGCGCGCAGCAGATCTCGCAGCAGCGCATCGGATGCCGCGGGGTCCACACCAGCGGTCGGCTCGTCCAGCACGAGCACCGGGAAGCCCCGGAGCAGCGCCCGCGCGAGTGCGATCCGCTGGGCCTGACCGCCGGACACCAGCGCACCGCGGTCCCCGACCCGAGCGTCGAGCCCTCCGCGCTCGGCCACCCACGCTCCGAGACCGACCCTGTCGAGGACGTCGAGCAGCTCGGCATCCGTCGCCGTGTCCCTCGCGAACAGCAGGTTCTGCCTGAGGTCTTCGTCGAACAGCTGCGGGCTCTGCTCGCACAGGCCGATGGTCCGGCGCAGCGCCGGACCCGAGAGCGACGAGGCGTCCATACCGTCCAGGGCATACTCGCCCTCGACGCGGAGGAAGCCGACGAGCACGGCGGCCAGAGAGCTCTTGCCCGCACCGCTCGGGCCCGAGACGAGCACCCGCTCCCCCGGGGCGAGATCGAGGTCGACCCCCGCGAGCGCGACGGCCCCGCCCGGCCAGTGCGCGCGAGCTCCGCGGAGCCTCAGCGTCGGCACCCCGCCGAAGTCGGCATCCGCTCCGTCATCCGAGCGGAGCTCTCGCGGCGCCTCATCCGGGAGGACATCGGCGATGCGCTGGGCGCTCGCCCTGACGCTCCGCCACGACGACGCGGCGATCGGCACGGCCCCGAAGATCTCGAACACCACCATCGGCACCAGCACGACGACGGCCAGCCACGGCCCGTCGATCGCCCCGGAGAGGATGCCGGGAGCCGCGACCGCCAGCGCCCACGCGGATGCCGCTCCGGCCGCGACCGACACCACGCCGGCCGCGATCGCCTGAGCGAGGGACGCACGGCCGACCGCACGGCGCAGGGCCCGATCGGCATCCGCGATGCGCCCGCGTGCCTGCTCCTCCGCGCCGTAGGCGATCAGCACGTCGAGGCCGCCGAAGTAGTCGACCAGGGCGGCCGACAGATCCGCTCGACGCGACGACAGCGACGCCTCCGCACGCGAGCCGAACAGCCATCCGAGCCCCACGGCGGCGCCCGCCGCGATCAGCAGGCACGCGGCGAGCGCGAGCGCGGCGGGCGGCGAGATGATCGCCACAACCCCGACGGCGCCGACCGCGACCACCCCGGCGACCGCCAACGGCTGGACCACGCGCAGCGGGAGATTCTGCAGGTTCTCGACGTCGTCGACCAGCGCGGAGAGCACCCGGCCGTGATCGGTGCCGCCGAGGCCAGCGGGCGACAACGGGATCAATCGCCGCACCAGATCCGAACGGGTGCGGGCGAGCTGGCGGAGGGCCGCATCGTGCCCGGTCAGACGTTCGAGGTAGCGCGTCACCGCGCGGGAGACCGCGAAGAAGCGCACGCCGACCACCGCGATCGACAGCGGCACCAGAGAGTCCACGATCGAGGCGCTGACGATCAGCCAGCCGCTCACCGCGAGCAGGCTCACCGCGGCGGCCGCCGACAGCACGCCCCAGACGAGGCCGGGGAGGAAGCGGAGGAACGGCGGCTGGGCCCGCCGCAGGATCGCGGACACGGAGGCGCCGGTCATGCGTCCACCCCCAGGTCGACGACGCGGTCGGCGATGTCGCGGGCCGATCGACGGTGCGAGACGAGCAGGATCGTCGCCCCGGCATCCGCGCGCTCGCGCAGGCTCGTCCACAGCCGTGCCTCCGTGTCGGGGTCGAGGGCGCTGGAGGGCTCGTCGAGCGCGAGGACCCGGTGGGCGCCGCGCGCGTGCCGATACAGAGCCCTGGCCACGGCCACCCGCTGCGCCTGCCCTCCGGAGAGCCCGCTGCCCTGCACGCCGAGCTCCCGGTCGGGGTCGAGCGCTCCGGCGCAGGCCGCGGCGAGGGCGGAGCGGATGCCGTCGGCATCCGGCTCCCGATCGCCGAGGGCCACGTTCGCGGCGATGGTCCCGCGGCTCAGCTGCGGCCGCTGCCCCGACCAGGCGAGCCAGTCGGCGGGGCTCAGGTGACGGACGTCCGCGCCCCCGAACGCCGCAGAGCCGTCGAACGGGACCGCTCCGCGGAGCGCCGCGAGCAGGCTCGACTTGCCCGCTCCGCTCGGCCCCTCGATGAGCGTGATGGTTCCGGGCTCTGCGGTGAAGGAGACGGGCGCGAGATCGCGCACGCGCAGGTCCTCGACGACGAGGTGCGCGGGCGCGGCGGTCCGTAACTCCTCAAAAACGGCCCGTTCGCCGCTCTCCAGGCCGTCTCCGCGTCGATCCAGCCAGGTTTGTGAGGAGTTGTGAACCGGGCGAGGGCCTCCCCCCGCATGCGCTCCCGGTTCTCCGGAGTTCTGGCGCGCCCCCACCGCAGCACCGGCGACCGACGCACCGGCTGTCGCGGCACCGGCTCCCGCAGCACCGGCTCCCGCAGCACCGGCCGCGTCGAGCACCTCGAACACGTCCTCCGTGGCGGCGACGCCCTCGGCCGCGGCGTGGAACTGCACGCCGACCTGACGGATCGGCAGGAACGCCTCGGGCGCGAGGAGCAGCACGAACAGTCCGACCTCGAGCGACAGGTCGCCCGCGAGCAGCCGGAACCCGATCGACACCGCGATCAGGGCCACGGCCAGCGACGCGAGCAGCTCCATCGCGAAACCCGAGAGGAAGGAGAACCGCAGCACCTTCATGGTCTCGCGGCGGTAGTCGTCTGCCGTCGCCTCGATGCGGTCGGCCGCACGCCGGTCGCGTCCGAACAGCCGCAGCGTCGACAGCCCCTGCACGGTGTCGGCGAACCGCACGGCGAGGGTCTGGAGCGTCTGCCACTGGCGGCGCTGCACGGTGCGCGTCGCCATGCCGATGAGCACGAGGAACAGCGGGATCAGCGGGAGCGTGATGATCGCGGTGAGGCCGCTGAGCCAGTCCTGCCACCACATGACGGCGACGAGCACCGGGGTCGCGATCACCGTCAGCACGAGCTGCGGGATGTACCGCGCGAAGTACGCGTCCAGAGCCTCGAGCCCGTGCCCCGCGGTGACCGCGAGAGAGGCGCGGTTGCGCTGTGCGAGCCACCCGGGTCCGAGCCGCCCGACCGCGGAGATCAGCGCGGCCCGCAGCTGCGCACCCGTCGCCGCCGCGGCGCGCGTGCCCGCGGCGTCCGACGCGGCGATCAGCAGTCCGCGGATGCCGGCGAGCCCGAGCAGCCACAGGATCGACGCCGTCACGTCGCGCCCCGCGACGGCGCCGGTGACGGCATCCGTCAGCATCCACGCGAACGCGACCGTGACCGCCGTCTGCGCCACGCCGATCAGCGCGGATGCCGCGACGAACACCCGTGCGGCACTCGCGTACCGCAGCAGACGGGGGTCGAGGGGCTTCACGCGTGCGCCGGAGCCGCCTCGATGTGACTGCGCCGGACGCGCTTGCGGAACACCCAGTACGTCCAGCCCTGGTAGAGCAGCACGAGCGGCATCGCGACCAGTGCGGTCCAGCTCATGATCTGCAGCGTGTACGGAGTGCTCGACGCGTTCTCGATCGTGAGGCTGTACGCCGGGTCGATGGTCGACGGCATCACGTACGGGAACAGCGCGCCGAACAGCATCACGACCGCACCGGCCACGGTCACCGCGGCGGCAGCGAACGCCCAGCCGTCGCGTCCGCGGAGCGAGAAGGCGACCGCTCCGATGAGAGCGACCGCGGCGAGAGCGCCGCATCCGATCACCATCCACAGCAGCGGCGCCTCTCGCCCCGCCGCCATGACGATCGTCCAGACGACCGTGCCGGCCGCGGCGAGGATCGTGGGCACCGCCGCGAGGCGGACCAGACGACGCGCGTCCTCGTGCACCTGCGCGTCGGTCTTCAGGGCGACGAACAGCACGCCGTGCAGGAAGAACAGCAGCAGCGTGGTCACGCCGACGAGCAGCGCGTACGGGTTCAGCAGCGACAGCAGCCCGCCGACGAAGATGTGGTTCTCATCGAGGGCGACGCCCTGCACGATGTTGCCGAAGGCCACGCCCCACAGGAGCGCGGGGACGACGGAGCCGATCACGATCATCCGGTCGAAGCCGCGCTTCCACTTCAGCGAGTCGCGCTGGTGCCGGTACTCGAACGAGACGCCGCGGAGGATGAGCGCGAGCAGGATCAGCAGGAGCGGGAGGTAGAAGCCGCTGAACAGCGTCGCGTACCACTCGGGGAACGAGGCGAACAGGCAGGCGCCGGCGACGATGACCCAGGTCTCGTTGAGATCCCACACGGGGCCGATGGTGTTGATCACCTGACGGCGGGAGACGTCGTCCTTGCCGAGGAACGGCAGCGACATACCCACGCCGAAGTCGAATCCGTCGAGCACGAAGTAGCCGACGAAGAAGAAGGCGACGATCCAGAACCAGAGGTATTCCACGGTCTTCTCCTTTCTCTCAGTAGACGACAGACGACAGCTGGGCCGTCTCCTCGTGGGGCTGCTCTGTGGTGTCGGGGCCCTTCTGCGCGGCCTTCACGATGAGTCGGATCTCGACGACGGCGAGCGCCGCGTAGATCGCCGTGAAAGCGATCAGCGAGATGAGCACCTCGACGCCCGAGACGCCCGGCGAGACGCCGTCCTGCGTGGTCATGAGTCCGAACACGATCCAGGGCTGTCTGCCCATCTCGGTGAAGACCCAGCCCATGATGTTGGCGACGAGCGCGAGGGGGAACGACCAGATCGCGAGCTTCCACATCCAGGGAGCCGGGGGCTTCTTGGCGCCCTTGCGGGTCAGCCAGAGGCCGACGACGGCGACGAGCGCTGCGGCCATGCCGAGGCCGATCATCCAGCGGAACGCCCAGTACGTGACCCACAGGATCGGGGCGAACTCGGTCAGCCCGGTGTCGGCGAAGGTCGTCGCGTACTCGGCGTTGAGATCGTTGATGCCGTGCACGCAGGCGTCGAACGTGTGCGTCGACAGCAGCGACAGCAGGTACGGCACGCGGATGGAGAACAGCTCGGAGCTGCCGTCGGGGGTGCCCAGCGTGAACAGGCTGAACGAGGCGTCAGGACCGCAGACCGTGTTGAACGTGGCCTCGGCCGCCGCCATCTTCATCGGCTGCGCGGCGTACATCGCGAGGCCCAGCTGGTCGCCCGTGAGCACGACACCGGCGGTCGAGACGATCATCGCCCACAGACCGAACTTGAGCGAGATGCGCATGGTGTCGAAGTGCTGGCCGCGTGCGAGGTGCCAGGCCGAGACCGAGATCACGACGCCGGCGGCGAACATCAGGGCGCCGAAGATCGTGTGCGGGAAAGCGGCGAGCGCGACCGGGTTGGTCAGCAGCGCCCAGAAGTCGGTGAGCTCCGCCCGGTTCGTCTCGGGGTTGAAGGTGTAGCCGACCGGGTTCTGCATGAACGCGTTGGCGGCGATGATGAAGTACGCCGACAGGATGCTGCCGATCGAGACGCACCAGATGGTGGCAAGGTGCAGCTTCTGCGGGAGCTTGTCCCAGCCGAAGATCCACAGCCCGATGAAGGTCGCCTCGAAGAAGAAGGCGAGCAGCCCCTCGAAGGCCAGCGGGGCGCCGAACACGTCGCCGACGAAGCGGGAGTAGTCCGACCAGTTCATGCCGAACTGGAACTCCTGCACGATGCCGGTGACCACGCCCATGGCGAAGTTGATCAGGAAGATCTTGCCGAAGAAGCGGGTCAGGTGCAGGTACTGGACCTTGCCGGTGCGCACCCACGCGGTCTGGAAGATCGCCGCGACCAGCGCCATGCCGATCGTCAGCGGTACGAACAGGTAGTGGTAGACGGTGGTGAGGCCGAACTGCCATCGGCTCAGCGCCAGCGGATCAAGCCATTCCATGTGTCGCTCCTCGCACTTCGATCGACGGCACTCGCGCGTCGCCCAGCTGCACCGTGCACTCCGACTGCTCGCCGCGCACGCACTCCGCGGTGAGCGGCCCGCCGACCTCGGCGAGCACTCCCTGCATCAGGCTCAGATGGACCTGGCACAGCACGGGACGATCCTCCGGTCGCGCCGCCGCGTGAGGGCAGGGCGAGAGATCGACGGTCAGGCGCTCGTCGTCGACGACGGGCTCGAATCCGCTCTCCTCCAGGTGCTCGATCAGCGCGTCGAGCTGGTAGTCGGCCTCGCGTCCGAGTTCGGATGCCGCGGCCGGCAGCATCCTGCGCATGAGGTCTCCTCGCGCCGCCGCGGCCTTCGCCTTGTCGCGGGCGACGGCGCTGGAGGCCCCGGGGGCTCCCGTCGCGGCGCTGTAGAGGGTGCGAGGACGGCCGCGGGTGGAGCGGCGCTCGACCTCGGCGATCACGTAGCCGCCGTCGATCAGACGCTGCAGGTGCTCGCGCACGGTGTTGGCGTGGAGCCCGGTGGCCTCGCACAGCTCGCCGATCGAGCGGTCGGCTCGACTCTGCACCAGATGCAGGATCTGCACCCGGGAGAAGCTGGAGATCGGCCCGCAGACGGGCCCGGCGCTGGCCATGTCTCCATTATGTTCCGCCGCTCGGGGCCGCCGTGAGAATAGGGCCGTGAATAATGCCCGATCGCGATAGGGATGTCGGATGCCGCCGATAGCGGGGCCGTATGAGCATCGGCACGACCGGTCGAGGAGGCGTAGGAAACGGATACTCCGGCACGCGTCCGGCCCGACCTCGTCATGCCGGGGCGGTCGCACGGACGCCCGCGGCATCCGCCGTGGCCCCGGTGTCGGATGCCGCGGATAGCCTTGACCCATGGCCGCCCGAAAACCCGCTCCTCCCGCGTACGTCTGCACGGAGTGCGGGTGGACCACCGCCAAGTGGGTCGGGCGCTGCGGCGAGTGCCAGCAGTGGGGCACCGTGCAGGAGCAGGGCGCCCAGACCGGCATCCTCAATCGGGTGACGGCACTGGCCCCTTCTGCCGATCGCGCGGCCCGCCCGATCACCCAGATCACGACGACGGATGCGCCTCGCCGCACGAGCGGAGTCGGCGAGTTCGACCGTGTGCTGGGCGGCGGCATCGTGCCCGGTGCGGCGATCCTGCTCAGCGGCGAGCCCGGTGTCGGCAAGTCCACGCTCCTGCTCGAGGTCGCGGCTCAGGCCGCACGGGCAGACCGCCGCGTGCTCTACGCGAGCGCCGAGGAGTCGCCGGCGCAGGTGCGGCTGCGCGCGGAGCGGACCGGCGCCCTGCACGACGAGCTGTACCTGGCGAGCGAGACCGACCTCGCGACGATCCTCGGGCACATCGACGAGGTGCGCCCGCAGCTCGTGATCGTCGATTCGGTGCAGACGGTGTCGTCGTCGCTGAGCGACGGCGCGGCCGGTCAGCCGAGTCAGGTGCGCGAGGTCGCGGCGACGCTCATCAGAGTCGCCAAGGAGCGCAGCCTGCCGATCATCATCGTGGGCCACGTCACGAAAGACGGACAGGTCGCCGGCCCCCGCGTGCTCGAGCACCTGGTCGACGTCGTCTGCCACTTCGAGGGCGACCGTCAGACCTCGCTGCGGTTCCTCCGCGCGCTCAAGAACCGCTTCGGTCCGACCGATGAGGTGGGCTGCTTCGAGATGACCGGAGACGGGATCTCCGAGGTGCCAGACCCCTCAGGTCTGTTCCTGTCGCAGGGGGCGACCGAGCCGGGCACGTGCGTGGCGATCGCGCTCGAAGGCCGGCGCGCGATGCCGGTGGAGGTGCAGGCGCTCACCGTCAGCTCGTCGGCGCCCAACCCGCGCCGGGTGGTGCACGGACTCGACGCCTCCCGCGTGGCGATGGTGCTGGCCATCCTCGAGAGGCGCGCCGGCATCCCGACGAGCTCTCTCGACGTGTACGTGTCGACGGTCGGCGGGGTGCGGTTCACCGAGCCGGCAGCAGACCTCGCGATCGCGATCGCGGTGGCGGGGTCGATCCAGCACAGCTCGGTGCCGCGCACGGTGGCCGCGGTGGGAGAGCTCAGCCTGGCCGGCGAGGTGCGCCCGGTGACGCAGGCCGCGCAGCGTCGGTCGGAGGCCGCGCGACTGGGCTACGAGCAGGTGATCGACGATCGCTCGAAGACGCTCCGCGCGGCGCTCGGCGACATCCGCGCGCGCAGTGCCGCTCGACGCGACGAGCGCGACATCCCGCCGTTCTGAGCGGCGAGCGGAGCATGAAGCGTTTCGTCTCGCTCCGCTCGCTCAACGATCAGAAGCCGTCCCGCGGTCATCGAGCGAGGAGCACCGTGACCAGGCGACACGTCCCTCAGCCGCGGCTCAGGCGTCGAGGGCCTTCAGCAGTTCCTCCGGCGAGGCCTGCATCGGATGCGGGCCGGCGATGTCGAGGAACACCGTTGTGATCGGGTGCGTGACGAGGAACTTCCGCAGCCAGTCGGCCGAGTAGATCCCCACGCCCGGGGGCAGGTTCGCAGGCTTGTTCTTGGCGTCGCTGAACAGCAGCAGCGCGAGGTCGCCGCTCTTCGGGTCGCGGTAGGTCCACACCTCGCCGCTGTCGAGGGGGTTGTCCCGCGCACCCGGCGTGATGAGGGGCACGACCGTGGTGCCGTGCCGAAGGGCCAGCGCGACGGCCGCGACGTCCTGCTTCTCCAGGGCCTGCGCCAGAGCATCCGACCGGAAGTCCTCCGGCGCCGGCTTCTTCTTGGCGGGCTTCGCCTTCTTCGCTGCCATGACTCCAGCCTATTCGGCTCCACCGACGAGACGCGCTCGACCTGAACGCACCCCGGCGGTCGGGCACGGCACAGCGAGGCGCACGGGATGCCGCGGCGCTCCGCCTCCGAGGCGAGCGCGGCGCCGCATCGGGCACCGCGCGAATTTTCACGGCCCTGCGTCACGCGGCGGGCGAAGCCCTGCGGATACGATTGGGGCCCTCTCGAGTCCCACATTGGGGACTGGGGTACTCGAGAGGGCCCTCGAACTCTCGAGCGGCAAGTGTCGAAGCGCTGGGGACGCTGTAAGTCGACGCCACTGGGGATGGCATGTGATGCCGCATGTTCCCGAGAGTCAAGTCAATGGTATCCCAAAGAATCCGTGCTGTCTGCACGAATTCTGAGTTCACTGCGGTATTCGCGCTCAATAGAGCAGAATCTGCTTCGATCCCGCGGCCGGGAAGCCGCCGATCTGCACGTCGACGTGGTACGAGGCCCCTCCACCGGGGGCGCGCGGACGGTTCTCCGATCCGCACGTCTCCACGCTCGACCGGGTGCGATCCCACGCGACGGGCGTCTTGCTCTCGACGGTCGCGCCCGCGGCGAGCGTCGCGATCATGCTGCTCGGATTCTCCTGGCAGTCCGTCGACCGCCACCACACGTCGTCGCCGCTGGAGACCGTGAAAACCTGGGTCGTCGAGCCGACGTCCATCGTGCAATCGGCCGCGCCGTTGTTGGTGAGGCGGATAGAGAGCTGCGGCAGCACGCCGGGCTGGTAGCTCTCGGCATCCGTCACCGCCTCGACGACGATGTCCTTCGCCTCGCACGCGACGACACCCGGAGTCTCGGAAGCCGTGGGTTCGCCGCTCGGGGTCTCGGCGGCGTCCGTCGGGGTCGCGGTCGGAGTCGCCGACGACGATGCCGTCGGGGCGGGCTTCTCGGCGGCGCCCGCCCACGGCCGGGCGATCAGCAGCCACGCGGCGACGCCGATCACGGCGATGAGCAGGATCAGCCCGAGGAGCAGGACGAGCCGCCGACGACGGTAGACGGCTGCGGACTGACGGGGCATTCCTCCAGGCTAACCGAGGCTCTTGAGCATCCTGGTGTTGCCGAGCGTGTTCGGCTTGACGTGGGCGAGATCCAGGAACTCCTCGACGCCGGCGTCGCCGCTGCGGAGCAGCTGCGAGTACACATCGGGGTCGACGACCTGCTCGCCGATCGGGGTGAACCCGCGGCGCCCGAAGAACTCCACCTCGAAGGTCAGGCAGAACAGCCGCGAGAGTCCGAGCGTCCTGGCGTTGTCTTCGAGGCGATCGACGATCGCACGGCCGACGCCGTGGTGCAGCCACTCGTCGTTCACCATCAGGGTGCGGACCTCGCCGAGGTCCTCCCAGAACACGTGCAGCGCACCGCATCCGATCAGCACGCCGTCGGACTCGGCGACGACGAACTCCTGCACGGCGCCGTAGAGCACCGCCAGGTCCTTGCCCAGGAGGATCCGCTGCTCGACCATCGGCTGCAGCAGATTGCGGATGCCGATCACATCGGCGCTGCGCGCCGGCCGGACGATGTACTCGCTCACACCTCAAGCCTAGAACCACGCGCCCGCATGGACGCTGAACCGCGAATCCGTGCCCGCACCGACACCGGGGCACGAAGGAGGGGCGGATGCCGCGGCATCCGCCCCTCTCGGGATCCTGCTAGACGGTGACGATCACGTCGTCGCCGTCGACTCGTACGGGGACCGGGCGCAGCCCCACCCTCTGATCGGCGGGGTGCTTGCCGGTGAGGATGTCGAACTCGAAGCCGTGCCAGGGGCACACGATGTTGCGGTCGGTCGGGTGGAACCCGGGTCCGCCGCTCTTGAGGCCGTCCTCTCCCCTGACCAGCTGCACGGTGCGCGGCATGATCTTGCCCTGGCACACCGGGCCGCCCTGATGAGGGCAGACGTTGTACCAGGCGCGCACCTGATCGGCGTGGAAGTAGACGCCGAGCTCGGTGCCCTCCACGTCGACGACGATGCGCTCGCGCTCCTTGAGGTCGCCGAGGCTGGCGACCCTGACGTCTCTGCGGACCACTCGGGCGCTCATTCGGCCCTCCGGTACCAGATCGCCATGTCGAAGAGGTTCACGTCGGCGGCGTCGAGCAGGGCCGTGACGAGCACGACGGTCTCGGTGGCGTTCAGCGCGTCCTCGCGGATGGGCCAGGAGATCTTGCCCACGCGGTCGGTCTTGGCGGAGAACAGGCGGGCGGCGGCGTAGAGGACGTCGGCGATGTGCTCGTCGGAGACCTCGGCGCCGCGCTCCTCCTGCGCGATCCGAGCGGTGAGCTCCCCGAGCCGGGCGACGAGCCCGTCGAGCTCGGCGGCGACGGAGGAGACGGCGGTGGTGGTGTCAGTGGTCATGTCACGAGATCCCTGGTCGCTCCGCGAGCACCTGCTCGGCGGATGGCTTCTGTCGGTCGGTGGGGAGGTTGAACACGCGCGCCGCGTTCAGCCCGAGGATGTTGCGCTTGGCCTGCTCCGAGAGGAACGGCAGCCGCGTGATGGTCGACGGGGCGTCCCAGTCCCAGTGCGGCCAGTCCGAGGAGTACAGCAGCTGCGTCTCGGCGTTGAACGACTTCATGGTGGCCTCGAGCAGCTCCATGTTGGTGCGCTCCATGGGCTGCGTGGTGTACCACATCTCCTTCATGTACTCGCTCGGCAGCCGCTTCAGTCCCGGCGCCTCGCTCGGCCGCATGAGCACCTCGTGGTCCAGGCGCTGCATGAGGAAGGGGATCCACGCGAGACCGCTCTCGACCCACACCATCTTGAGCTTCGGGAAGCGCTCGGGCATCGCGTTGATGATCCAGTTGGTGACGTGGATCTGGTTGTAGTGCGTGAACGACAGCGCGTGCATCGACAGGAACCGGTTCAGCTGCGAGAACGACGGGTCGCCCCAGTGGTAGCCGGAGTGGAATGCGAGCGGCTTGCCGCTGTCCTCGATGAGCTTGTAGAGGCGCGTGTAGACATCGGAGTGCACCGGGTTGTTGCGGGTCGAGCACACCGTGTAGCCGATGATGCCCGGGTCGTCGGCGTACTTCTCGACGAGCTCCTCGCACACCTCCGGCGTGTTGTACGGCAGATAGAGCATGCCCTTCAGACGCGGGTTCGGCGGCAGGATGACCTCGGTCAGCCAGCGGTTGAACGCGCGGCCGAGCACCACCTCGACCTCGTCCTGCGGGTGCATGCCGAGCATGAGCATCGCGCTGGGGAACACGACCTGGAAGTCGAGGCCCATGGCGTCCATGCCGCGGCGGGCCGCCGTGACGAACGGATGTCCCTCGCCGGGGTCCACCGGTTCCTTGCGCCCCTGGTGGCCGATGCGGCCGCCGACGCTCTGGTGCGACATGCCGGGCTGGATGTTCAGCAGCGCGTTGTTGCCGCCGAAGCCGTGGAACTGGCTGAGGCCCAGATCGCGCCACACGTCGTTGTCGATGAGGTCGAGCACCTCGCCCCAGAAGTGGTCCTCCGAGACGTGCGCGTCGATGTCGACGATGAAGTAGTCGTCGTAGTCCTCCTTCGCCTGCTTGGTGGCGTGCGAGAGCACGTCGCGGCTGTCGGAGCGTCCGCCGATCTCGGCGAGCTCGCGGATGCGCGGCGCGTCGGATCGGGGGGTGGGCAGATCACTCATGTTCTTCCTCTCTGAAGGTCGGGGGCGCCTCAGCGCGGGGAGACGATCGCGTTCGTCTCGATGGTCAGGTAGTCGTCCTCCGACGCCTGGCGGCTGATGACGACGGCGCGGGCGGGGTTGACCGCGAACCGCAGCTCGTCGCCGGCCTGCGGCACGGCATCCGGGCTCAGGTCCGAGGTCTCGACGCGGACGCGCAGGGGCAGGCCGTCGACCCGGACGAGGAGGTTCACCGCGCTGCCGAGGTAGGTGGTGCGCTCCACGGTTCCGGTGAAGCGCCCCGCGCCGGATGCCGTGTCGTCCGTCGTCCTGACGTGGGCGGCACGGAAGGCGATGTCGGCGCGGTCGCCGACCGCGACGGAGGAGGTCGCGGTGCCGGCGACGACGAGGGCGGTGCCGTCGACGCGGACATCGGCGACGCCGCCGCTCACGGCGACGACGGATCCGGGGAGGATGTTCTGGAAGCCCATGAAGTCGGCGACGTAGGCCGACTGCGGGCGGTCGTAGAGCTCCGCCGGGGCGCCGTCCTGGACGATCTCGCCCTCGCTCATCACGATGATGCGGTCGGAGAGCGTGATCGCCTCCTCCTGATCGTGCGTGACGTAGACGGAGGTGGTCTCGAACTGGTTGTGCAGCGCCCGCACCTGCTGCCCCATCTGGTAGCGGAGCTTGGAGTCGAGGTTCGACAGGGGCTCGTCGTAGAAGATGATGCCCGGCCGGGCGGCCAGAGCACGCGCCAGTGCGACGCGCTGCTGCTGACCGCCCGACAGGGCGGTGACCGGACGCTTCTCGAACTCCGCGAGGCCGACGGCGGCGAGCATCTCGCGCATCCGCTTCTGGCGGTCCTGCGCTCCGAGCCTGGCCACCCTGAGCGGGTAGGCGACGTTCTCCGCCACGCTCATGTGCGGCCAGAGCGCGTAGCTCTGGAACACCATTCCGACCTGACGCTTGTCCGCGGGGACGAACGTCTTCCGGTCGGTGTCGACCACGATGCGATCGCCCATGGTGATGCGGCCCGTGGTCGGACGCTCCAACCCGGCCAGGCAGCGCAGCGTCGTCGTCTTGCCGCAGCCCGAGGGGCCGAGCAGGGTGACGAATTCGCCGGAGCCGATCGTGAGATCGAGTCCGTGCAGTGCCGATTTGCCGCCGTACCGCTTGGTGAGTCCGGAAACCAGGACCTCGGTCATGGGTGTCTCGCCTTCTCGCAGGAGATTCGGGAAAGGGGTGTTACTTCGTGAACTGCTCGGTGATGAAGTCGAAGTAGGGCTGGTTGAACTCGGGGTCGGAGTTCGCGAACGGGACGCGCTTGAGCTCGTTCAGCGGCGGCGTGCCCTCGGGGCCGGGGGCCTCGGGGGTCCAGCCGTAGGAGCGGTTCTTCTCGGCGAGCGCCTGCTGACCCTCGGGCGAGTAGAGCCAGTTGATGTAGAGCTGCGCGGCGTCAGGGTGCGGGCTCTTGTCGATGATGCACATGCCGGTGCGCGACATGAAGTTGCCGCCGTCGTCGAGCGGGAAGACCGCGGCGATCGGGCCGCCCTTCTCCTTCACGTCCTCGTAGAAGCCCTGGTACACGGCGATGCCGATCGGGAACCGGCCGCTCGCGACGTCCGCGGGCACGTTCGGCTCGGACTGCGCGAACTGCACGTCCTGCGCGGCGAGCTTCTCGATGTACGGCTTGCCCCAGGTGTCTTCGCTCTCGGGGACCATGAGCGAGGTGAGGATGTAGCGGATGCCGCCGGGCACCGTCGGGTCGCCGACGGTGATCTTGCCCTTCCACTTCGGGTCGAGCAGGTCGTCCCAGTTCTTCGGCGCCTCGTCCTCCTTGACCATGTCGGTGTTGTAGACGAAGACGAAGTAGCGCATCGCGTAGTAGGTCAGCCGGCCGTCGAAGTCGCCGGGGATCTCGAAGCCGTCTGGCGCCGTGCGCACGTCGGCCTGGGTGCAGATGCCGTCTTCGGCGGCGACCTGTGGCGACTCTCCGCCGTCGTAGATGTCGGCGATCTTGCTGCCGCTCTGGGCCTCGGCCTCGATCTTGGTGATGCTCTGCGCATCGGGCTGGTCCTGCTGGACCATCTTGATGCCGGGGAAGCGGTCGGTGAAGACCTTGAACAGGTCCTTCTGCGCCGAGACGCTGGGGCCGTACAGGACGATGTCGGTCTTGCCGTCGGCGACCGCCTTGTCGTACAGCTCGTTCATGTACGCGTTGCCGTCGGCGGTCGCGCCGGGCACCTCGATCGGCTTGTCGGGCTTGGCGGCGGCTCCGCCCGACGAGCAGGCGGTCAGGGCGGTGAGCGCACCGACGGCGATGAGAGCCGTGGTGAGCCGTGCTGTCTTGCGGGAGAACGTCATTATTCTGCCTCTCGGGTGTGTCAGGGTGTGATGCGGGTGAGGGGGACTGCGGGCGCGGCGCCTGTGCGTCCGCGCAGTCGCGTGCCGAGCTTCAGGGAGAGCGCGGCGATCGCGAGCACGGCCATGGCCGCGACGAGGATGATCATGAAGAGGGCGGCGCCCTGCGACATGTTGCCCTGGAGGAACTGCTGGAACGCGGTCAGCGAGACCGGCTGGAGTCCGGGCGGGGCGAGCAGCATCGGCACGGCGAGGTTGCCGGAGATGAACAGCGCCGAGAGGAACCAGCCCGACAGGAAGCTGGGGATGACCAGGCGCAGCACGATCGACAGCAGCACCCGCCAGGATCCGGCGCCCGAGGTGCGACCCGCCTCCTCCAGCTCCGGCGACAGCTGCGCGAGAGCGCCTTCCGCGATCCGGCTGGACACCGGGATGGTCGCCACGATGAGCACGAGCGTCATGAGGAAGGCCGAGCCGTAGAGACCGCGGAACGCCGGCACGTAGAGCACCGCGAACATGTAGGCGAGCGCCAGCACGATACCGGGGAGCGCCCACGGGATCCACACCGCGAACGACGTGTACGAGCGGATGAAGCCGGTGCGGCGTGCCGTGACGTACGCGGTGAGCATGGCGATCGCGATGGAGCCGAACCCGCCGATCACGGCCAACCAGGCGGTGAGCGCGAGGCTCGAACTGAACACGGGGTCGGTGAGCATCTCGACGTAGTTGTCGAAGGTCAGGCCGGTGCTCATGACCCCGAAGATCGGCTGCAGGCTGCCGAGGATCATCGCGAACAGCGGCAGCACGAGGTTGAGCAGCATGAACACGACGATCAGGGCGGTGAACACCCAGCGCACCGGGCCCAGCTCCTGCGGCTCGCGACGAGACGTCTTGCCGGTGAGGGTCGTGAAGCTGCGACCGCGCAGCAGCCACCGCTGGGCGATGAAGAGGGCGAGGACGAGCACGATGAGCACGAGGGAGAGCGCGAACGCCTTGGTGTACTCGGCCGGGGCCTGGTCGCGCACGTAGTGGTAGATCTGCGTGGAGAACACGAAGATGTTCGCCTGACGGCCGATCAGCTGGGGGCTGTCGAACGCCTGGAACACGAGGACCGCGATGAGGATGGCCGCGCCCGTGATCGCCGGCCCGACCGAGGGGAGCGTGATCGTGAAGAACGTCCGCACCGCGCCGGCGC
Source organism: Microbacterium sp. NPDC012755 (assembly GCF_042901325.1). NCBI lineage: Bacteria > Bacillati > Actinomycetota > Actinomycetes > Micrococcales > Microbacteriaceae > Microbacterium > Microbacterium sp. NPDC012755. The sequence goes on from NZ_JBIBCT010000001.1 coordinate 441,198, forward strand.
CGCTGATCGCCGCCGCCTCGTCGAGGGACTGGTCGCGGTTCTTGAACGCACCGAGCATGAGCAGGTACGCGAAGGGCATGTAGCCGAGCGACATCAGCAGGATCAGGCCGCCCCAGCCCTGGATGTTCATGAACGGCTCTGTGGCGCCGAGCATCCGGGCGAACTGGTTGATGAGGCCGTTCTGCGCGTTGCCGAGCATGATCCAGCCGAGCGTGTGGAACAGCGGCGGCACGAAGAGGTTCACCGCCATGAGCGGCGTGAGGAGCGTGCGGCCGGGGACGTTGGTGTTCGCGGCGACCCAGGCGAACAGCCCGCCGCCGGCGACCGAGATCGTGCCGCAGACGAGCACGAGGATCACGGAGTTCCCCATCGTCGACCAGGTCGTCGGGTCCTGGAACGCCTCGACGAGGCCGCCGATCGTGAACGGGATGTTGTCGGAGGGGAGTCCGTCGCGGAAGGCGCCGATCACGATCATCGACACCGGGAACACGAAGATCAGGGTGAGCGCGGCGATGAAGACGGCCCACAGCGTGCCGCCGGTGACCGCCCGGCGCTGCGATGCACGCCGGTCGCGCTCGAAATCGATCGTCGCAGTCACTGCCGTTCCCTTCGCGCACACTGTGCGGGTCTGCGCCGCGGTCCGGTTCGGGTCCGAACCGCGGCGTTCGTGATGTCTGTCAGCGTACGAACCGTCGGGTGGATGGTTCTTCGGCGGCGGCTCCGAAGTCCTCTCCCCCGCCTCCGACACTGTGTCGGACCGGGGTCGGCATCGAGCCGCGAGGGTCAGAGGAGGGCGGTGAGTGCGGCGTCGTTCTCGGCCGGGAGGCCGACGGTGACGCGAACGCCCCCCGCATGCGGGAAGGGCCGGGCGAGCACGCCCTGCGCCTCGAAGCGCTCCAGCAGCTCGTCGGCGTCGCCGTGCACGAAGAGGAAGTTCGACTGGCTCGGCAGGAACGAGACCCCGCCGGCGCGCAGCGCCTCCTGCATCCGCTCCCGCTCTGCGACGATCACCGCGATGCGCTCGGCGGCGACGGCCTCCCCCGCGGGGCTGAAAGCGGCGATGACCGCAGCCTCGGCGACGCTGTTCAGCGCGAAGCCGACGGAGGTGCGGCGCAGCGCCTCGGCGATACGAGGGGAGGCGGCCGCGTACCCGGCGCGGATGCCGGCGAGCCCGTGCGACTTCGACAGCGTGCGCAGGATGACGAGGTTGGGGAACTCGTCGAGCAGTGCGGTCGTCGCCTCGAGGGGCTCGGCGGTGACGAACTCGCGGTACGCCTCGTCGAGCACGACGAGGACGGTCGACGGCACGTCGCGGAGGAAGGAGCGGATGCCGTCGGCGTCGACGAACCCGCCGGTGGGGTTGTTCGGGTTGCAGAGGTACGCGATGCGCGTCTCGGGCGTGATCGCGGCGGCCATGGCCGCGAGGTCCATCGCGCCGTCCTCGGCGAGGGCCACGGGGGTGCTCTGGGCGCCGGCGAGCGCGAGGGCCGCCGGGTAGGCCTCGAAGGAGGGCCAGCAGTAGACGCCGTGCACTCCGGGCTCGCACACGAGGCGGGCCAGCCCGTGCAGCAGGGACCCGGAGCCGTTGTCGATCGCGATGCGCTCGACGTCGAGCCCCATGGCGTCGGCGACGGCCGTACGGGCGGCGGTGCGGTGGTAGTCGGGGTAGCGGTGCGTCGAGCGGGCCGCCTTCTCCATGGCGTCGACGATCACCGGCGCCGGCTCCCAGGGCATCTCGTTCTGGGAGAGCCGGATGGGGGGCAGGGAGACGCGGGCGGGACGGTTGGGAGCGGCCAGCATCTTGTCGATCACGCTGCGGAACTCGAGAGTCATAGGGGCGCCTCCTCGGGGCGAGGGCAATTATCAATATTGAATATGAACATTATTGAAACGGACCTCCCCTGTCAACCCTCCAGGGGCGGATCTCAGGCTCGGGAAGCCCGGGATATCAGGACAGGACGGCCGCCATCGACGAGCCGCGGTGACGCTCGACCGCCGACGAGGCGAGCGCGTGATCGCGACGGGCGACGGCGGCGGCGAAGTCGAGATGGGTCTGCAGCCGCTCGGGCGTGGTCGGCGCCGTCGCGCCCTCCAGCTCCTCCACGATGATGTAGTCGACGAGGTTCGTGTAGAGGCTCCGGAGCAGCTCGTTCGGAGTGATGCGCGCGATGCGCGCATGCAGCGCCCAGTTGGCGTTCGACGCCTCCGGCGTGCCCCACGCGGCCTTCAGCGCGTCGGCGCAGCGCTGCACCTCGGCGATGTCGGCATCCGTGGCGAACTCCACGGCGTCGTGCAGGATCGTGCTGTCCAGCGCGTCGAGGACCCGCAGGCAGTTCGTGACGGTCGCCGTGCTCTCCCGCAGCCGCAGCAGCTGATCGCTGAGCTGGGTGAACGGCGAGCGGTCGGCGACGAAGATGCCGCCGCCGGGGCCGGGCTTGGCGTCGACGATGCCCCGCGAGCGCAGCAGCTGGATGGCCTCGCCGAGGGTGGCCGGGGCGACGCCGAACCGCGCGGAGAGCTCCTGCCGCCGCCCGATGAAGTGACCGGGCTTCCAGGCCTCCGTCGTGATCTCCTGCTCCAGCGCGCGGGCGACCTGCACCGCGACGGCGGCATTCGTGATCTGCGACACCGCGCACCCCCTTCATTTCCCGTGACGACGCACCGAGCGCACGCGTGTCTACACAGTAGACGCACGCAGACGGAGCGCGCACCCGGCGATCGATTATATTGATCACCCTCTGTTCCGGAGCATCCATGACGCCCCGGAGACGGCGGGGACCGGCGCGACCGGACCCCGCCGTCAGGGATCAGTGCTTGCGCTCGTGGATGAATCCCCACGGCGACGGGAACACGTCGACGGGCACCTTGATCACGGCGGGCCGCCCGTTCAGGATCGCCTCGCCGATCGCGCGCTGCACGGCATCCGCATCCTGTGCGAGCGAGAAGTCGATGCCGAACGCCATCGCGAGCAGCTCGAAGTCGGGGTTCGTGAGGTCGGAGCCGATGAAGCGCCCCCCGTAGGTGTCGCGCTGGATGCGCCACACGTTTCCGAACCTGCTGTCCTCGAACAGCACCGTGATGAGAGGGATGCCGTACTTCTTGGCCGTGGCGAACTCCTGCAGCGACCAGCCGATGCCACCGTCGCCGGTGACGACGACCACGGGGCGGTTGCCCGCGCCGACCGCGGCACCCAGCGCCGTGGGCATGGCGTAGCCGAGCGTGCCCTGATAGCCCGGCCACACGTAGGAGCGCGGCGCCTGCACCGGGAAGCCGTAGGTGGAGACGTAGCCGATCTGGGTGAGCTCGTTCACGAAGATGCCGTCGGCCGGCAGCGCGGCGCGGATCGCGTCGACGAACGCCATCTGCGGAGCGACCTGCTCGCGGACGCGGGCCTCACCCTCCGCACGGAGGCGGGCGATCTCCGCACCCCAGCCCTCCTGCGGCCGCAGCCGCTCGACGAGGGCCGCGAGCACGGCGGTGGCGTCGGCGTTCACGGAGATGTCGGGGCGACGCGGAGCGCGCAGATCGTCGGGGTCGACGTTCACGAGCGCGAGGCGGGCATCGCCGACGTTCAGCTGCTGACCGAACGGGGTGAGGAAGCGGCTGCCGAAGGAGACGACGGCATCCGCCGACTCGCGCAGCTCCCACAGGGAGAACGCGGGGAGCGCGTGCGGGTCGCGCGCGTCGATGGCTCCGCGGCCGTTCTCGCTCATCACGACGGGGGCGTCGAGTAGCTCGGCGAGGCGGGACAGCAGCTCGAAGGCGCGCTGTCCGCGGACGCCGCCGCCCACGTGGATGACCGGTCGGCGGCTCGCACGCAGCAGCGCGGCGATCTCGGCCACCCCGTCTTCCGGTGCGACCGGCGGCTCGACGGCGAACGGCTCCCCCACCTCGACGTCGATCTCGGCGTGCAGGAGGTCGGGGCCGAGCTCGAGCGCGACGGGACGGGGCCGCCCCGTGCGCATCTGGCGGAAGCCCTCGTGCACGAGCTCGGGGATCTCCTCGGCGCGCGTCGGCCGTGCCGTCCACTTGGTGAGGCCCTCGATGGTCTCGCTCTGCTTCGGGATCTCGTGCAGGGCGCCGAGACCCGAGCCGACGAGCGTCGACGGGATGGTGCCGGCGAGCAGCATGACCTGCGAGGAGCACGCGTAGGCGGTGGCCATGCCCGCACCCGCGTTGAGGACGCCGGGTCCGGGGACCACCATCGCGACGCCGGGGCGCCCGGTGACGCGGTGATAGCCGTCTGCCATGTAGGTGGTGCTCTGCTCGTGCCGCGGCACCATCAGGTGCACCTCGTCCTGGCGGCGGTACATGCCGTCGGTGAGGCCGTCGAGCTGGACTCCGGGGATGCCGAACACCGTGTCGGTCCCCTCGCTGATCAGAGCCTGGGTGAGCGCGTCGCCGCCTGTCATCTTCGCCATACTGGTCGCCTCTCGTGTAATTGACTATAATGAATATAGATCTAATCTCCGCTGCGCGACAAGTCGGCCGGTTCTCCGGCATCCGATCCACGGCGCGGAGGAACGGAAGAGATGCGCATCGCGGCGCACGGAGAGGTGGACGATGAATCTCGAAGGACAGGTCCAGGCGTACGCCGACCGACTCGGACGACCCATCATCGTGTTCGACGTCGACTTCAACGTCATCGCCTTCAGCGTGCACGACCGCGACGTCGACCACGCCAGGCTGGCGATCATCCTCGCGCACAAGGGCTCCTCCCGTGCGCGCGAGTCGATCCGCGAATACCGCGTCGGCCACGCCGACGGCCCCGTCCGCATCCCCCCGATGGACGGCGGTCTGACCAGGCACGTCGCCCCCGTGCGGCACGACGGACATCTCGTCGGCTACGTCTCCTCGACGATCCCCGAGGAGACACCAGACGAGGAGCTCGCCGAAGACGACGTCATCCGCTCCTCCCGCGACCGCATCGGCGTGACCCTCGCCGCGATGGCTCTCGGCAACAGGGAGGACGAGGACCGCGCACTCCGACTCCTCACCGCCCTCCTCGACGGCGACGCCGAGCAGCGCACGAGAGCAGCCGACGAGCTGCTCACGGGCGGCCTCATCTCCCCCGTGCCGCACTACACCGTGATCACGATCTCGGCACCGCCGACCGTCGATCCGGGCTCGGCCGCCCTGCGGCTCGTGCTCGACCGTGCGCTCTCCGGCATCCCCGTCTTCCCCACCCTGAAGGCCGTCGGCACGGTGGTCGACGGCGAGGCCGTGCTCGTCGTCCCCTACGAGATCGACCACGAGCGCCTCACCGCCCTCCTCGCGCAGCCGGCGTTCACCGGCCTTCGCGCAGGGGTCGGCGGCGCGCACGCACCACTCGCCGAGGCGCACCGTTCCCGACGCGAAGCGCGCATCGCCGCACGAGGGGCCGCGATCGATCCGACCAGGGGACGCGTCGTGCACTGGAGCGACCTCGGACTCGACAGGGTGCTGCTGCAGCTCCCGCTGGAGAAGCTCGCGCTCGGCGACCTCCCCGAGCCGGTGCAGCGCATCCTCGACGCGCAGTCCGGTCCCGATCTCGCCCAGACACTGGAGGCCTACCTCGACTTCGGCTGCGACGCGCAGCGCACCGCCCAGGAGCTGCACGTGCACCGCAGCACGCTGTACTACCGCCTCGACCGCGTCCGCGCCATCGCCGACGTCGATCTCGCCGACGGCTTCGTCCGCCGCGAACTGCACACCGCCCTGCGAGTGGCGACGCTCGCCGGGCTCCGCTGACCCCATCCGCACGCCCCACCCGGCGACCGCCGGGGGAAGGAACCAGACATGAACGCCCTCCTCACCACCGTCAGCGCCGACCCCGCCCTCGGCCGCCCGATCCTCGACGCCGCCACCCGCGAGGTCGTCGGCCACGCCCCGGTGCAGACCGTCGCCGATCTTGACGCGGCGATCGCCGCGGCATCCGCAGCGCAGCCCGCCTGGGCCGCCCTCGGGCATGCCGAGCGCGCGCGGCTCATGCGCCTCGCCGCCGACGACATCGACGCGCACGCCGACGAGCTCGGCGAGATCATCACGCACGAGCAGGGCAAGGTCGCCGGAGCCGGAGAGGCACACGGCGCGGCGCACTGGCTTCGTGGCGCGGCGGACACCGTGCTCGAACCGCAGCAGCTGGGCGCGGGGGCCGAGCTGCACTACGTGCCTCTCGGCGTCGTCGCCTCGATCGGTCCGTGGAACTTCCCGGTCATGATCGCGGTGTGGCACCTCGCCCCCGCGATGCGGATGGGCAACACCGTGGTCATCAAGCCCTCGGAGAACACCCCGCTCAGCGTCCTCGCCCTCGTCGAGATCCTGAACCGCCACCTTCCGGCCGGGGTCGTCACGGCGGTCTCCGGCGATCGCGAGGTGGGAGCCGCCCTCGCCTCGCACCCCGACATCGCGAAGATCGTCTTCACCGGATCGACCGCCACCGGGCGGCGCATCGTCGAGAGCTCCGCGGCGAACCTCGCACGCCTCACCCTGGAGCTCGGCGGCAACGACGCGGGCATCGTGCTGCCGGGAACGGATGTCGAGGCCGTCGCCGACACCCTGTTCTGGGGCGCGTTCATGAACACCGGGCAGGTGTGCGCCGCCCTCAAGCGCCTCTACGTGCACGACTCCGTGTACGACGAGACCGTCGCCGCCCTCGCCGCCAGGGCCGAGGCGGCGCCGATCGGCTCGGGCCATGACAAGTCGAACAGGCTCGGCCCTGTGCAGAACCCCGCGCAGTTCGACATCGTCGCGCGACTCGTCGACGACGCCCGCGACCGCGGAGCCCGCATCGTCACCGGCGGCGAACCCGCACCCGAGCTCGGGCCGCTCTTCTACCGCCCGACCATCGTCGCCGACATCGACGACGATGCCGCGGTCGTCGCCGAGGAGCAGTTCGGCCCGGTGCTCCCCGTCATCCGCTACTCCGACGTGGACGACGCGATCCGCCGCGCCAACGGCACCGAGCAGGGACTCGGCGCCTCGGTCTGGGGAGCGGATGCGGATGCCGCCACGGCGGTCGCCGAGCGCCTCGACGCCGGCACCGTGTGGATCAACCAGCACGGCGGCGTCGACCCCTCCATCCCCTTCGGCGGCACGAAGGCCTCGGGCTACGGCCTCGAGTTCGGCGTCGAGGGGCTGAAGGCGATGGCCGCGACGAAGGTCATCCGCCGCTGACCCCTCCACCCCGGCACCTCCCGTTCGGGAGGAGATCGCACGCTCGGGAGGAGAACTCACCTTCGGGAGGAGAACTCACGCTTGGGAGGAGGAATCCCCGCCAAGACTCCTCCCGAACAGGACTTCTCCTCCCGAACACGCGAAAGCACTTCCAAACCCGAGGCGAGCCCCCGTCGCACGTTCGGGAGGAGAACTCACCCTCGGGAGGAGAAATCCCCGCCAGCACTCCTCCCGAACAGGATTTCTCCTCCCGACACGCGAAAGCACGCCCAGACCCGAGCACGCGGGGAGTCCCGAGGGTGCGAGTCGCGAGGGAGAACCCCCACGTGCGAGGCTCCCTCCCTCAACGCCCGGGGCTCGACTTACCCAACGACCGAAGGGGAGCGCGACTCAGCGCGCGGCGACCGCGCCGCGGAGGAGATCCCACAGCTCGGCGGATGCCGCGGCATCCGCGCCCTCGCCGCGCCACACCACGTGCTGGTCCTGCCGCACGAGCGTGAGCGGGAAGCGGTACTCTGCGGGAGCGGTGGACCCGTCGACGACGGCGAACGGGATGCCGCGGCGCTCCGCCTCAGCGGCGAGGGCGGCGAGCGCGGAGCCGTCGGCCCCCGGCCGGGCGACGAGCGTGTAGCCGCTGGTGAGCAGATCGTAGAACGAGGTCCCGTCGGCGAGGCGGAAGTGCGGGGCACGGCATCCGGGCACGGTCGACGGCGTGTACGCGCCCATCGAGTACCCGGGGGCCTCCTCGTCGTCGTAGTCGATGATCGGCGAGGCGTCGTAGACGTAGCCGTAGTTGAGCCCCGCGGCGGCGAACTGCGGCTCGTTCAGCGCATGCACGGCAGCGCCGAAGGACGCCCGCGCCGCGGCGCCCTCCTCCGTGTCATCCTCCAGGGCGTCGGGCAGCGAGGGCTTCGCGAGCTTCTGCTGGTGGTTCATCGCGAAGTGCGAGACCTGCTCGGTGATCGGGCGGCGCTCGGCCTCGTACGCGTCGAGGATGCCGGCATCCGCCCATCCGTTCAGGTGCGCGCCGAGCGCCCACGTGAGGTTGAGAACGTCGGCGATCCCGGCGTTCATGCCGAAGCCGGCGAACGGCACCCACAGGTGCGTGGCGTCTCCGGCGAGGAACACGCGGCGGTCGCGGAACCGGTCGGCGAGCAGGCGCCGCGCCACCCAGTCCTCCTTCGAGACGGCCTCGTACGCGAAGTCCTCGTCGACGCCGAGGATCGCGCGGATCGCGGCATCCCTGTCCACCGATCCCTCCGCTGCGGCCTCGTCGGGCGACAGGTACGTGTGCACGAGGAAGGTCTCGCGACCGTCGATCGCGTACACGTGGCCGAGGCGGCGCGCGTTGAAGGTGTAGTACCCCCAGGCGCGCGGCTCGTCCGCGGTCATGCGCGCGTACAGGTCGGCGGAGCGGATGCAGGTGGACTGCACGTGCTGCAGCACCGGGTCGCCGCTGAGCGTCGCGCCGATCTGCTTGCGCACGTTCGAGCGTCCGCCGTCGGCGCCGATGAGGTGGCGTCCGCGGAGGGTGCGCTCGTTCGCGCCGTCGAGGTCGGAGACGACGATCGACACGGACTCCTCGTCCTGGGAGAGCGTGTGGAACAGGGTCCGGTTGAGCAGCGTGACACCGGGGGCGTCCGCCGCGTGCCGCGCGAGGATCGGCTCCAGGAAGGTCTGGTTGATGCGGTGCGGGGGTTCGGGGGTGTTCCACGAGGTGTCGGGCCCGATGGTCGACGTGTACCGCTCTCCGCTCGCGGGGATCGGGATGCGGGCGAGCTCGCGCCCCGTGAGGGCGGTGCGGAAGGCGACGTCCTGCGGGTAGTCGGCGGGGAGCCCGGCCGCGCGGACCTCGGCGGCGAGGCCGAGGCGGCGGAGGGCCTCCATGGTGCGCGAGGCGACGTGGTTGCACTTCACGTTCGGCGGTTCGAGGTACTCGCGCTGCTCGACGACGATCACCGAGACGCCGCGGGCCGACAGGTCGAGGGCGGCGACGAGGCCGACGGGGCCCGCTCCGATGATGAGGACGTCGGCGTCCAGTTCCTGGGTCATGTTCTCCCTCTCGGGCCGGGGTGACCGGCGCGCTCTCAGGCCGGGGTGATGGGCGCGCCGAGGCGCCGGAAGTCGTACACGTCGAGGGTCAGCTCGCCCTCGCGGAGGCGCGCCATGTAGGCGTCCTCCTTCTCCGCGCGCTCTCGGGATGCCGCGAGCACCTCGTCGTAGCGGTCGACCGGGAGGGCGATGACGCCGTCGCGGTCGGCGACGATCACGTCGCCGCGGCGGATGACGCGACCGCGCAGCGTGATCGGCAGCCCGACCGTTCCCGGCCACTGCTTGATGGTGCCGCGGATGGAGATCGCGGTGCTGAACGCGGGGAACCCGAGCGCGGCGAGCTGCACGGTGTCGCGCACGCCGCCGTCGATCACCAGCCCACGGATGCCGCGCGCCTGCGCCGCGACCGCCATGACCTCCCCCCAGTAGCCGAAGGGGGCTCCCCCGCCGTCGACCACGAGCACGTCGCCGTCGCCGGCGGCCTCGATGCCGTGGTGCAGTGCGAGGTTGTCGCCCGCCTGGGCCGAGACGGGCACGGCCCTGCCGACGAGCTGCGCGCCGTCCCACGCCGGGCGGAACGCCGCGTCGAGGAAGCAGTCGCTGCGCGAGGCCTCGTACAGGGTGGCGGTGCCGAGGCGCAGCAGCTCTGCGGCATCCGCGTCCGGATCGATCACTGCTCGGCCCGCTGCAGGTCGTGATAGCCGAACCGCGCCCGCGCCTCGGCGATCGAGGCGCCGCCGAGGGCCGCGGCGAGGATGGACTCCTCGCGGGCGTGGATCATCTCCGCGGTCTCCAGCACGGCGTCCTCGATGTCCTGCGGGATCGCGACGACGCCGTCCGAGTCGCCGATCAGGATGTCGCCCGGCCGCACGGTGACCCCGCCGATCGTGACGGGTCCCTGCTCCTCGGCGACCTCGACCCGGTCCTTGCCGGTGCGCATGAAGCGCCCGCGGCTGTAGATCGGATAGCCGATCGACAGGGCGCGGTGCGTGTCGCGGCAGACGCCCTCGATCACGGTGCCGGAGATGCCGCGGTGGTGCGCGACGGCGGTGAGGATGTCGCCCCACACCGTGCAGTCCACGCGTCCGTCGTTGTCGAGCACGACGACCTGCCCCGGCTCGACCTGGTCGATGAAGTCGCCGACGGTGCCGGCGGGCACCTGCGCGCTGACGTAGCGGACGGTGAAGGCGCGACCGGTCATGCGCTGGCCGTCGGTCAGGGGCGCGATGCCGAGCAGGCTGCCGGGGCGCGCGTGCCGGTCGAGCGCGTCGGAGACGGTGGCGGTGCCGAGGGCGGCGAACCGTTCGATGAGGGTGTCGGTCATTCTTCTCACTCCGCGGTGACGGTGGGGAACTGGGAGTCGTGCATGACCTCGCTCACGTCGCGGCCGCTGCGCACGGCATCCGCCATGCGCGCCTCGCGGTCGACGATGCGCTGGGCGAGGGGGATCACGCGCTCGGCGTCGGATGCCGTGACGAACACGACCCCGTTGACGTCGGCGATCACGTAGTCGAACGAGGCCACGGAGACTCCGGCTACCTGGATGCGCTCGTCCATCGCCTGCTGCACGATGCGGCCGCGCGCGCTCACGGGCACGGCCGCGCGGGCGAAGACCGGGAGCCCGAGGGCCTCGCTCTCCTGCACGTCACGGCAGGCGCCGTCGACGATCACCCCGGCGACGCCGCGCTGCACGGCGGCCTCCGCGAGGAGACCGCCCCAGCACGACACGTCCGTGCGGGCGTGGTTGTCGATGACGACGACGTCATCGGGTTCGGCGATGGCGACGAGCGGTGTGGCGATGTGGGTCGCCGGCCCCGCCGCGGCCTTGGGCGCGGCGGTCACCGTGCGCACCCGACCGGCGACCGTGCGGCCCGCCGGCCACATCGGATGCAGCGGCGTCACCGCCCCCGGCAGCCCCAGGGTGTCCAGGGCGTCCGAGACGGCGCAGCTGTCGAGCTTCCGCAGCGCCGCGACGATCTCCGAGGATGCGGTCATCTCAGGCGCGCTCCCAGGTCAGGAACCCCATGGCGTTGCCGGTGCCCGCCTCGGTGCGGTAGCAGGGCTCGTAGTCGACGCGCGTGACGTTCAGCCCGACCTCGTCGGCGATGCCGGCGACGGCGATCCAGTTGCGCAGCTCGGACGCGCCCGACATCATCTCGCCGGCGGGGACCGACGTCAGGTAGTCGGCGTCGTGGTCCTTCATGGCCTGGATGAACTCGCCGTCGAGCTTCTCGTCGATCACGAAGTGACTGAGGCCGCCCGAGGCGACGACGCCCACACGGAGGTCGCCGGGGAACGACTGGATGGCGCGGCCGACGGCGCGGCCGAAGTCGTAGCAGCGCTTGGCACTCGGCGGGTTCGGCTCCCAGAAGGTGTTGATGAAGATCGGCACCATCGGGATCGTGGACTCCTGGCCCATGAAGCGCTGGTAGATGAAGCCGAAGCCGTGCGGGATCGTGTGGTTCTCGTAGCGGCCCGCGGGGATCACCTCGGTGGCGCCGGTGTCGAAGTCGTCTGCCTGCGTGGACTGGATGATGTGCTTGCCGAGACCGCGGTGGGTCGGACGCATGACGGTGCGGTCGGGCACATCGCCCAGGGCCGCCTCGGCGAGACCGGGCGCCATCTCATCGAGCTGCGCCTGCGTGTAGGGCACGTGCGCGACCTCGTCGCCCCAGAAGACCGAGAACGGCGCGAGCCACTCGTCTCCGTAGGTCTCCTTGTGGTCGCTGGAGATGATGACGAGCACGTCGACCTTCTGCTCGTGGATGAAGCGCGACAGGTCGTCCATCGACGCCTGGCAGCTGTCCCATCGGCGCTGCATCACGTCGTGCGTGATCTCGGCGGAGAAGTCCTCGCGGAGTGCCGCGAGCTCCTCGAAGGAGTAGGTGCCCCCGCGGAACTTGAGGCCCTTGCTGCGGCGGTCGGCGGTGCCGCGCGTCTCCCAGGCCGCGGGCGGCGCGGCCTTCAGCTGCGGTCCGTGCGAGGTGCCGAATCCGGCGACGATCTCGGTCATGAGGGATCCCTTCTCGAAGTGCGGATGCTCAGAGCCGGAAGAGGCTGCGGGCGTTGTTCTCGAGCACGTCGGCTCGACGGTCGGCGCCGAGCCACTCGATGTCGTCGATGAGCAGATGGATGTCGTCGAACCAGCGACCGGTCGCAGGGTCGATCTGCGAACCGGTGCCCGGCTTCTCCGAGCCGAACAGCACGCGGTCGGTGCCGACGGCCTTCATGAGCAGCTCCAGGCTGTCCTGCGTGTAGAGGCAGGAGTCGAAGTAGAAGTTGCGGAGCTTGTCGAGGTACGAGACCCCCGTGCGCACCACAGAGGGGAGGAAGCGGCCCATCTGGTACGGGATCGCCCCACCGCCGTGCGCGACGATGACCTTGAGGTCGGGGAAGTCCGCGAACACGTTCGCCTGGATCATGCTCCAGACCGAGACCGTCTCCTCCTGGATGAAGTGCAGGCTGTACGGCTCGCGAGCAGGGTACTTGCACCCGGCCGAGTGCAGCAGCATCGGGACGTCGAGCTCGCACAGCGCCTCGTACAGCGGGTACCAGTAGCGCTCGCCCATCGCCGGCGGCACCTCGGTGCCCTCGTACGGGTCGGAGTTGACCATGGCGCCGACGAAGCCGAGATCGGTGACCGCGCGGCGCAGTTCGGGCAGCCACTGCTCGACCGTGAGGTACGGGCTCTGCGGGATGCCGGCGATGCCGCGGAACCGTCCGGGGAACAGCTCGGTGGTGCGGTGGATGATGTTGTTCGTCTCGGCCGTGAACCACTCGACGATCTTCGTCGGACGCTCCGAGTGCATGGCGTGGAACGGGCGCGGCGACAGCAGCTGCAGGTCGATGCCCGCACCGTCGATGTGGTCGAGGTGGGAGACGTGACCGAAGCTCGGGTGCGGCGCGTGATACGAGGCGATGAGCTCGTCGTCGCTGATCACAGGGGGCTTGCCGCCGTGCGATCCGCGGGCCGCCAGCAGCGACGCCTTCCACGCGTAGTAGGAATCCGGGGCGGTCATGTGGCCGTGGACGTCGATGATCACGGGGGCTCCTTCAGAAGGGTGGTGCGGGTTCGCGTCGCGCTTCCGACGCTACGGAAGCGGCGAGCGGCGGGGATCGGCGGGCTGCGGGAAACTCCTCCGCGGCGGTCCGACACGGTGTCGGATCGCCGCGGAGGGCTCAGCGCACGAGGACGTCGGCCGCGGCGCGGATGCGACGCAGATAGGGCTCGGCGGGGTCGTCGGCGGGGGCATCGCCACCGCGGAGGATCACGGCGAGCGCGGACGAGAGGGCGGATGCCGCGTCCTCGGGAAGAGCCGACGCACGCCACGCGACCTTGCGGTCGGGCCGCACGAGGAGGGCGCCGTCGGCGTCGACCTGCCGGGCGACGGCCCAGCCCTCGTCGGCGTCGTCGACGACGGCGACGGTGATCGGCATGCTCGCCTCGACGGCGGCCACGGCATCCGTCCACCGCTCAGCGGCGGATGCCGAGGTGAGCAGCGTCAGGCCGACGGGGGCGATCAGGTCGTGCGAGGAGACCCGCTTCTGCCCCGCGAGCCACACGTGCGGAAGGTGGTGCCCAGGGCGCGATGTCGCGTGGAACGTCACCGGATCCGACGGGTCGCCGGGCACGGGGGTGCCGTCGGGCACGAGCGCCCCCGCCCAGTAGTGGTACCCGGCCTCGACGCCCAGCTGGCTGTAGTCGTGGGCGTTGTGCCCGACCTCCGCGGCCACGCGCTCGCGCATCGCCACCCCCTCGGGGGTGTCGCTCACGAAGACCTCGAGGCTGCGGAAACCCTCGGCCTCGTCGTCGGTGAAGCCCAGGGCCTCGGCGATCGGAGGATGCCGGTTCGCGTTCTCGAGCGAGTGCGCCGTGTACCAGGCGACCGTGGGCCTCCGCTCGGCCTGATAGCTGTCGAGCAGAGCATCCGTCGCCTGACCGTCGAGCACCGCTGCCAGCTTCCAGCACAGGTTCTGCGCGTCCTGGATGCCGCTGTTGAGGCCGAGCCCGCCGGTCGGAGGATGCTTGTGCGCGGCGTCGCCGGCGAGGAACACGCGCCCCTCGCGGAAGCGCTTCGCGACGAGCGCGTCGTAGCTCCAGCGCGTCATCGAGTGCATGGTGATCTCGTGATCGTCGGCGAGGCCGAGCATGCGGCGGATCGACGCGAACAGCGCCGCCTCGTCGTCGGGGTCGCCCTCGACCATCCAGGCGGCGACGGAGACCAGCCACTCCTCCGCGTCGCGGTTGTAGTGGGTAGGGCCGAGTGCCTGGATCGTGCCCCGGCGGCGCGCTCCCCCGGCGGGGTGCATGAAGTGGCCGAGCAGCGCATCGGGCTCCGACCACGCGGAGAGGTCCATGCTGACGTGGTAGTTGACGACCTCGCGCATGTCGCGCGGGCCCTCCATCTCGACGCCGAGCAGTGCCGCACTGTCGCGCCCGCCGTCCGCCGCGATGACGTAGCGGGAGCGCACGGTGCGCAGCTCCCCCGACTGCAGATCGCGGACCGAGACGACAGCAGCATCCGCATCCTGCTCGATGCCGACGACCTCCTGCCTGCTGCGGATGCGACCGGGGGCCGCGGCCACGGCGTGGCGGTGGATGAGAGGGTCCAGTCGCAGCTGCGGCATGTTGGCGAAGGCCCGGGGGCTCGAGGAGCGGTAGCGCTCGGCATCCGGTCCGCCGCCCCAGGCGGGGACCTCGCCGATCTTCATGCCGTCGAAGCGTCCGGGGCCGGTCGCGGTCGTGTACCAGACGGCCTTGCGCCAGCGGTCGTGCGTGGGGGTGGCGGCGTAGATGTCGTCGGCCACGTGCATGTCGTGGAACGCCTCCATGGTGCGCGGGTTGAGCAGGTGCGCGCGGGGGAAGCGGAACACGAAGTCGCGGCGCTCGACGAGCAGCACGTCGATGCCGCGCTGGGCGAGCAGGATCGCGCACGACATGCCCACGGGGCCGCCGCCCATGATCAGGACCTCGACGGAGTCGGGCCAGGCGTCGTCGCCGAGCGGCGACAGCGGGGCACGGGGGCTCTTGACGGATGCGGACACGGACTCCTCCTCGACTGCGGGAATCCCAGGCTAGATTTCGCGGAATCCCGCCCGATACGTGACCGCGGCGCGAAAGTCGGGCCCGGACTCCGACACGATGTCGCACATCCGCCCCCTCGGTCGTCGAGCGCGCGCGCCCGGTCGTTGAGCGAGCGCACCCCCACGGTCGTCGAGCGAGCGCAGCCCCACGGTCGTTGAGCGAGCGCAGCGAGACGAAACACCCCTCCCCGCGCACCGCTCTCCCCGAGCCGACCGCACCACACGCGTTTCGTCTCGGTCGCTGCGCTCCCTCGCTCAACGACCGAGACCCCCGGTCGTCGAGCGCGCGCGCCCGGCCGTCGAGCGTGCACCCCGGTCATCGAGCGACCGCCCCGCCCGTCGAGCGCGCGCGCCCGGTCGTCGAGCGCGCGCGCCCGGTCGTTGAGCGAGCGCAGCGAGACGAAACGCCCCTCTCAGGAACGACGGAAGAGGGCGAGTCGACCCCCTCGGCGCGACTCGCCCTCTCCGTCCGCAGACCGGGTCTCAGTCTGAGATCGTCGGGACCGTCACCCACTGCCAGTAGGTGAACTCGTCCAGGTTCCAGTGGCCGCCGTGCCGCCCGCCGTTGCCGGAGGCGCCGATCCCGCCCATGGGGATGTGCGCGGCGTCGTAGATCGTCTGCCCGTTGAGCGCGACCATGCCGGCGCGCAGCCGGGAGGCGAAGCCGAGACCGCGGGCGATGTCGCGCGTGTGGATCGCGGCGGAGAGGCCGTAGTCGCTCGCGTTCGCGAGGGCCAGTGCCTCCGCCTCCGTGGCGAACCGGGTCACCGGCGCGACGGGGCCGAAGATCTCGCTCTGGAACGCCGCGTTCGCGGCATCCACTCCGTCCAGCACCGTCGGGGCGAAGAAGACGCCCTCGTGGGTGCCGCCGTGCACGACCCGCGCGCCGTCGGCGACGGCCTGGTCGACGATGCCCTGCACGCGCTCCGCCTGGGCGGTGGTGATGAGCGGACCGAGGGTCGTTCCGTCGGTGAGCGGGTCGCCGAGGCGCAGGGCGGATGCCGCGGCCCGCAGCCGCTCGACGTACTCGTCGGCGATGCTCTCGTGCACGAGGTGCCGACCGGTCGCCATGCAGATCTGCCCCTGGTGCCGGAAGGAGCCGCCGATGCCGCTGGCGACGGCCAGGTCGAGGTCGGCATCCGCCATCACGATGAACGCGTTGTTGCCGCCGAGCTCCAGGATGACCCGCTTGAGCAGGCCGCCGGCGACCTCGCCGACCCGGCGGCCGGCGGCGGACGACCCGGTGAAGGAGATGACGTTCGTGTGCGGGGAGCGCACGACGGCCTCGCCGGTCTCGGGTCCGCCGGGGAGGATGTGCAGGATGCCGTCCGGCAGCCCCGCCCTCTCGAAGATCTCGGCCATCACGGCGCCGCCCGAGAACGCGGTCTTGACGTCGGGCTTCACGATCACGGCGTTGCCGAGGGCGATCGCCGGTGCCACGGAACGGATCGCGAGCATGAGCGGGGCGTTCCACGGCGCGATCACGCCGACCACCCCGACGGGGATGCGGCGGGCGATGCCGAGGGTCGTGGGGTCGTCGACGGGGAGCACGTCGCCCTGCGACATCGTCACCAGGCTCGCGGCCTCGACGAGCTCGTCGATCGCCTTGCTCACCTCGTGGCTGGCCTTGCTCGGCAGGGAGCCGCTCTCGCGCACGAGCAGGTGCTCGACGTCGGCGCGGATCTCGCGCAGCGCCTCGGCGGCCCGGCTGAGCACGCCCGCTCTGACGCGGTACGACGACCGCGCCCACTCGCGCTGCGCGTCGACGGCGAGGAGACCTGCGCGCTCGACATCCGCGTCGTCGGCGATGCCCACGGTGCCGACGGGCAGGCCGTCGCCGGGAGAGATCACCGCCGCCGTGCCGCCGCCGGGCTCGCGCCAGCCGCCGGAGAAGATGCGTCCGTCCGCTGCGCGCGGTTCCCAGTGCGCCATCGCACCCTCCTGCTCGATCGAGGTCCCTGCGATGCTAGCCGCTGGCCGACGCCACGACTTCCACCCTCCGCACGAATCCGGCCCCCGCCCGCACGACACGGTGTCGCACACCTCTCGTCTGGCCCGTCCGCCCGGGGTCCGCCCCTCGAACACGGCTACCCCTCCCGGGCACGGTTCCACCTCGTGAGCACGGTTCCACCTCGTGAGCACAGTTTCGGACCCGGCATCCGACACGCCGCGTCCACAGACCCGACACCGGCGTGTCACCGCCGCACTCCGGCTATGCCCGGCGCCGCACTCCGAAACCGCGCCCGGTGCCGCACTCCGAAACCGTGACCGACGCCGCAGATCCACGGGCCGTCCCGGGGACGACGAAGGGGCGGATGCCGCAGCATCCGCCCCTTCGTTCATCGGGAGGTCACTCCCCGCTGGCGACCGCCAGGTCGGGGGTGGCCGTGATCTCGCCGCCGGTGGTCACACCGACCGCGACCTTCTCGCCGCGCGGGCCGTGCTCGAACTGGAACTCGCCGTCCGCGGCATCCACCTTGACGTGGTCACCGGAGTTGAGCTCGCCGTGCAGGATCTTCTCCGACAGACGGTCCTCGATCTCGTGCTGCATCGCACGGCGCAGCGGACGGGCGCCGAGGGCCGGGTCGAAGCCGATCTCGATGAGACGCTCCTTCGCGGCCTGCGACAGCTCGATCGTCATGTCGCGGTCGAGCAGCCGCTCGCCGAGGCGCTTGGTGAACAGATCGACGATCTGCACCAGCTCCTCCTTGTTGAGCTGCGGGAACACGATGATGTCGTCGACGCGGTTCAGGAACTCGGGCTTGAAGTGACGCTTCAGCTCCTCGTTGACCTTGCCCTTCATGCGCTCGTAGGTCGTGGCGTTGCTGCCCTCGATCTGGAAGCCGACGGGACCGCCCGCGATGTCGCGTGCACCGAGGTTGGTGGTCATGATGATGACCGTGTTCTTGAAGTCCACGATCCGACCCTGACCGTCGGTGAGGCGACCCTCTTCGAGGATCTGCAGGAGCGAGTTGAAGATGTCCGGGTGGGCCTTCTCGATCTCGTCGAACAGGACCACGCTGAACGGCTTGCGACGCACCTTCTCGGTGAGCTGGCCGCCCTCTTCGAATCCGACGAACCCGGGAGGGGCTCCGAACAGACGCGAGACGGTGTGCTTCTCGCCGAACTCGCTCATGTCGAGCGAGATCAGGGCGGCTTCGTCGTCGAACAGGAACTCGGCGAGTGCCTTGGCGAGCTCGGTCTTTCCGACGCCCGTGGGGCCGGCGAAGATGAACGAGCCGGAGGGACGCTTCGGGTCCTTGAGGCCGGCGCGCTGGCGGCGGATCGTCTTGGAGAGGGCGGCGATCGCCTCCTCCTGACCGATGACGCGCTGGTGCAGGGCCTTCTCCATGAAGACGAGACGCGAGGACTCCTCTTCGGTGAGCTTGAAGACGGGGATGCCGGTGGCCTGTGCGAGCACCTCGGCGATCAGGCCCTCGTCGACGACCGCGGAGGTCGCGACGTCACCCGAACGCCACTGCTTCTCGAGGCGCAGGCGCTCCGCGAGGAGGCTCTTCTCCTCGTCGCGCAGCGAGGCCGCCTTCTCGAAGTCCTGCTCCTCGGAGGCCAGCTCCTTCTGCTCGCGGACAGCGGCGATCTTCTCGTCGAACTCGCGCAGCTCGGGCGGCGACGACAGGATGCTGAGGCGCAGACGCGCGCCGGCCTCGTCGATCAGGTCGATCGCCTTGTCGGGCAGGAAGCGGTCGGACACGTAGCGGTCGGCGAGGTTCGCCGCGGCCACGAGTGCGCCGTCGGTGATCTGCACCTTGTGGTGCGCCTCGTAGCGGTCGCGCAGACCCTTGAGGATGTTGATCGTGTGCGGCAGCGTCGGCTCGTTGACCTGCACCGGCTGGAAGCGGCGCTCGAGCGCTGCATCCTTCTCGAAGTGCTTGCGGTACTCGTCGAGCGTGGTGGCGCCGATGGTCTGGAGCTCTCCACGGGCGAGGAGCGGCTTGAGGATCGACGCGGCGTCGATCGCGCCCTCGGCGGCACCCGCACCCACGAGGGTGTGGATCTCGTCGATGAAGACGATGATGTCGCCGCGCGTGCGGATCTCCTTGGTGACCTTCTTCAGGCGCTCCTCGAAGTCGCCGCGGTAGCGGGAACCGGCGATGAGCGAGCCGAGGTCGAGCGAGTAGAGCTGCTTGTCCTTCAGCGTCTCGGGGACATCGCCCTTGACGATGGCCTGCGCCAGTCCCTCGACGACGGCGGTCTTGCCGACGCCGGGCTCGCCGATGAGGACGGGGTTGTTCTTGGAGCGACGAGAGAGGATCTGCATGACCCGCTCCGCCTCCTTCTCGCGCCCGATGACCGGGTCGAGCTTGTTGTCGCGCGCGGCCTGCGTGAGGTTGCGGCCGAACTGGTCGAGCACCGCCGACCCGCCCTGGGCGCTGGCCTGCGAGTCGTTGGTCTGCGCGCCGACGGCGGCGGGCTCACGACCGGGGGCGCCCGACAGCAGCTGGATGACCTGCTGGCGCACCTTGTTCAGGTCGGCGCCGAGCTTGACGAGCACCTGAGCGGCGACGCCCTCGCCCTCGCGGATGAGGCCGAGCAGGATGTGCTCGGTGCCGATGTAGTTGTGGCCGAGCTGCAGAGCCTCGCGGAGGCTGAGCTCGAGCACCTTCTTGGCGCGCGGCGTGAACGGGATGTGCCCGGTCGGCTGCTGCTGACCCTGGCCGATGATGTCCTGGACCTGCTCGCGGACGGCGTCAAGGGAGATGCCCAGGCTTTCGAGCGCCTTGGCGGCGACGCCCTCGCCCTCGTGGATGAGGCCGAGCAGGATGTGCTCGGTGCCGATGTAGTTGTGGTTGAGCATCTTCGCCTCTTCTTGGGCGAGGACGACCACTCGACGGGCTCGGTCCGTGAATCTCTCGAACATGCTGTGACTCCTTATTCGCACGGGGCGAAGACGCGTGAAGCGCTTGTACATCGAGAGTAACCACCACATCGAGCCGGTATGCCCGTGTTCGCCGTGGGCATACCGGAGGAGTCGTTCGATTGCGTGCGCCGCGATCTCCGCGGACGTTGCGAGCGGAGATCACGGCAGCGGGTCCGTCTGGCGATGTCATTGACCCGACGATCGAGTTCGGTCTAGGTTAACGAAAGTCGATAACAACGATATTCGATAAGGATCGGACATGACCCCTCTCTTCACCCTCGTGGCGCTCGCGGTCGCCGCAGCGGTGATCGCCGTCATCGGCGTATTCCTCTGGCAGCTCGGCCGAGGAGCTCTCGGCGACGGCGCCCAGACCTTCCGCATCGTCTTTCGCGGGGCCTGGGCGGCCGCGGCCGTGATCGTCCTCGTCGCCGTGATCACGATGATCGTCGACCTCGCGTCTCCCGCGATCACGATGACCGTGCCCCTGCAGAACGTCTGGCCGAGACCTCTTCCCGGG
Source organism: Microbacterium sp. NPDC012755 (assembly GCF_042901325.1). NCBI lineage: Bacteria > Bacillati > Actinomycetota > Actinomycetes > Micrococcales > Microbacteriaceae > Microbacterium > Microbacterium sp. NPDC012755. The sequence continues at coordinate 461,885 of NZ_JBIBCT010000001.1, forward strand.
GTTTCGATCACCCCTCCAGCTGCTCAGGTGCAGGCAGCCGGGATCACACTGGCCGATCTGACCGTGACGGGCGTCTCCTGGCCTGCCCGCATCATCTGGACCATCGGACAAGGGCTCTCGATCCTGCTGCCCGCCGCTGCGGCCGCGCTCATCGCCCTGGCCGCCCGGCATCTCCTGAACGGCGTGCCGTTCTCTCCCGTCTTGACGCGCACGGTCCGCCTGGCCGCGTTCACCGTGCTGATCGTCGGCTCAGTTGCCCCCGTCCTTCGCGGGATCGCCGGCTCGATGACGTCCTACGAGGCACTTCAGATCGGAAGCGCCTCGTGGACCGGATACCCCGACGACTGGGCGCCATCCGACGCGCTCCCCCAGCCGACGATCCACATCCCGTTCGAGTTCTGGCCGCTCGGAGTCGGCATCGCGCTTCTTCTCGTCGCCGCGATCCTGCAGTTCGGCACTCGGCTCGGCGCCGAGAAGGATCTCCTGCAGAAGGACACGGAAGGGCTGGTCTGATGACGTTCACCGCGGAGAATCTGGGCGCGGGTCTGCTGACCCTGCTCATCGGCTTCCTGATCGTCGGAGCGGTCGTCGCGATGAGCGTCGCGAGCTCCCACCGCCGGCGCCGCAAAACCCTCGTCCTCGACGTGGTCGACCGGCTCAGCCTCGGCTGGGTCTTCCTGTGCGGGGTCGGCGTGCTCCTCGCCGTCTTCCAGGCGCTCACCATGAAGACGATCTACCTCGACCAGCCGGTGCTCGACCGTGCGAAGGCCTCCACGCCGGACAACTGCGACTTCGCTGGCGCCGAAGGTGGGACGGAGCTGGACTGCTACGGCGCCGTGGTGAACCCGCCCGTGGGCGCGCAGATACTGATGCTCATCTCCGGTGTGCTGCTGCTGGTCTGCTCCGCCTCGATCGCATGGGCGATCCACGTGGCCGCGCAGCGCGCCGCGCTCGGCGCCCCGTTCGACGCGACCGTCCCCCGGGTCTTCGTCGCGACTGCGATCATCGTCATGACGACGGCGGTGATCGGCGGCATCCTCCGCCAGGTCGGGATGACCGTCGCCGCACAGGCTCTACCGCAGACGGACGACGCCTTCATCCCCTTCGAGTTCAGCGTGCCGGTCTGGCCCTTCGCCGTGGGCGTCGGATGCTTCGCCCTCGCCGCGATCTTCCGCCACGGCAGTCGACTGCAGGGCGAGAAGGAGCAGCTGGAGAAGGAGACGGAGGGGCTGGTGTGACCCCGGCCGAGAGCGACGACGAGTTCACCGGCATCCACTGCCGACTCGATGAGCTGCTCGCCGATCGCGGCATGACCCTCACCGAACTGAGCGCGCAGGTCGGCGTCAGCATCGTCAACCTGTCGGTCCTCAAGAACGACCGTGCACGCGCCATCCGCTACTCGACGCTGCGGGCGATCTGCGAGGCGCTGCAGTGCGAGGTCGGCGAGCTGCTCGTGATGGCCTGAGTCACACCGCCGGCTGCTGCGGGACGACGGGCGGTGCGGGCGGCGCCCCCACCGGCTCCACCACCACGGCCGTCCCGTAGGCGCAGATCTCGCTGAAGGTGCCGATCGACCCGGCGTCGAAGCGCATGGCGACGATCGCGTTGCCGCCGCGCTGCTGCGCCTCGGCCCACATGCGGCTCATCACGACCTGGCGGCTCTCGTACATCATCTGCGTGTACTCGGGGATCTCCCCGCCGCCGAGCGCCCGGAAACCCGCCGTGAACCCCTGGCCGAAGTCGGTCGAGCGGACCGTGATGCCCATGACCTCTCCGAGCACGTTGGTGATGCGGTAGCCGGGGATGTCGTTCGTCGTCACCATGAACATGACCACATGGTGCCACAGGCGCCGCCCCCGGGGTATGGGCAGTTCTCTCCGCCCGCCGCCCTCTGATCCGGCGCCGGAACGCGTACGGTGGAGGCCATGAATCCGGACCGGAAGTTGCGCACCCCCGCACGCGTGCTGATGGCGCTGCCCGTCGCCGCCCTCGCCCTCTCCCTCGCCGCCTGCGGTGCGAGCCGACCGACCGAGAAGCAGTTGACCGACGGGCTGATCGACTACTACACCTCGCAGAGCATGAGCGATCAGGTGAACGCGGATGCCGCGGCCTGCTTCGCCGGCTACCTGCTGGATTCGAAGCTCAGCAACGAGACCCTCAGTTACATCGCGCAGGGCAAGGACCAGGCGTCCAGCGTCGAGGACCGCGACCTCACCGTCAAGATCCTCAAGGACAACTTCGAGGAGTGCACGACCTGACTCGGGCACGACGGATGCCGCCGGCATCCGTCATGCTTCGTCACATCCACCCAGGGAATTCACAGGCGCTCATAGCGTTGAGGCTATGGCGTGCACTCGGCACGCAGTCATTCCTGGAGTCCCCCCACATGAGCACCACCGCCCGCGCCGCGAAGGCGCCCGACACCCGCGGTCCCGTACGGAAGCTGCTGACCTCGTTCGGCTTCCAGATCATCGCCGCCCTCGTCCTCGGCATCGTCGCAGGCCTCGTCGCCCGCAACCTCGGCGCCACCGCCGAGGCGCCAAACGGCCTCTCCGCGACCCTCGACACGATCGGCGGCTCGTACGTGACGCTGCTGCGCGCCGCCGTCATCCCGCTGATCTTCACCGCGATCGTCGCGAGCATCTCGAACCTGCGCCGCGTGCAGAACGCCGCGCGCCTGGCGGGGCAGACGCTCCTCTGGTTCGCCTACACGGCGTTCATCGCCGTGGTGATCGGCATCGGCCTCGGCCTCATCATCCAGCCCGGTTCCCGCGCGGGCGAGGGCCTGCAGGAGGGCGACCCGTACACGGTCGGCACCTGGTGGAACTTCCTCACAGGCCTCATCCCGCAGAACTTCCTCGGCCTCACCGTGAGCACCTCGGTCGACGCGGAGTCGGGCAGCGCGACGTCCAGCATCGGCTTCAACGTGCTGCAGATCATCGTCGTCGCCGTGGCCGTGGGCATCGCCGCGCTCAAGGCGGGCAAGAAGGCAGAGCCCTTCCTCGCCTTCACCGAGTCGCTGCTCAAGGTCATCCAGCGCGTGCTGTGGTGGATCATCCGCATCGCCCCGCTCGGCACCTTCGGCCTCATCGGCGCCGCCGTCGTCAAGTACGGCTGGGAGAAGCTGGCCTCGCTCGGCTGGTTCGCCATCGCGATCTACATCGGCCTCGCCCTCGTGCTCTTCGTGGTCTACCCGATCATCGTCAAGACCAACGGCCTGTCGATCAGGCAGTACTTCTCGGGCGTGTGGCCGGCCGTGCAGCTGGCCTTCGTCAGCCGCTCGTCGATCGGCACCCTGCCGCTCACCGAGCGCGTCACCGAGCGCAACCTCGGCGTGCCGCGCTCCTACGCGTCCTTCGCCGTGCCGCTGGGTGCGACCACCAAGATGGACGGCTGCGCCGCGATCTACCCGGCCATCGCCGCGATCTTCGTGGCGCAGTTCTTCGGCATCCAGCTGGAGTGGTGGCAGTACATCATGATCATCGTCGTCTCGGTGGTGGGCTCGGCAGCGACCGCAGGGACCACCGGCGCCATCGTGATGCTCACGCTGACGCTCTCCACGCTCGGCCTGCCGCTCGCCGGCGTCGGCCTGCTCATCGCGATCGACCCGATCCTCGACATGGGACGCACCGCGGTGAACGTCGCCGGTCAGGCGCTCGTGCCGACCATCGTCGCCAAGCGCGAGGGCATCCTCGACGAGGAGCTCTACAACGCGCCGCGCGAGGGCCTGCCCTTCGCCGACGACTCGGGCGACGACTCCCCCGAGGCGGATGCCGCGTCGGACAAGCAGCCGGTCGCCGCGAGCTGACCGCTCGCCCACCGCACGCGAGAGCGCCCCATCCCGTCCGCGGGGTGGGGCGCTCTCGCGTCTGAGCGGTTCACAACTCCTCACGAACCGCAGACCACGCAAGCGCCCGCCCCAGAACCACAGGGGCGTCCTCGGGCGCGAACCCGTTCTTTGAGGAGTTGTGAACGGGAAGAGCGGATGCCGCCGCGCTACCGCTCCTGCTGGCGCATCGCGCCGCGGGTGTCGAGCGCCAGCTCCTCGGCATCCATCGCCGCGAGCAGCTCGCGCATGACCTCCTCGTCGAGGTTGCCGGCATCGCGCTCGGCGAGAACGATCTCCCGACGCACGTGCAGCCACCCCCTGAACAGAGAGACGAGGTCTTCGTACGAGGGGCGGGCCGCGGCATCCTCCACCTGCTGCGCCTCATCGGCGTCCTTCTCCACGCGGGTCATCCGCTTGGCGAAGGCGTCGAAGACGCTGAGGTCGAGGGAGCCGTGCTTCGCCTCCCACTCCACGCGCTTGGCGGCGATGAACTCCTTGCCCGCCTCGCGGGTCTTCGCCTGCACGGCGGCGAGCGCCTGCGCGTCCTCCTCGTGCTCCGAGTCGCTCCCGATGCCGAGGCGCCGGATCAGCACCGGCAGCGTGAGCCCCTGCAGCAGGAGCGTGCCGACGGTGACGATGAAGGCGACGACGACGATCGCGTGCGAGGCCTCGGGGGCGAGCGTCGCGAGGTCGGCCGCCGCGAGGGCGGTCGCCAGCGTGACGACGCCGCGCATGCCCGCCCAGGAGATGACGGCGTTGTCCTTCCAGGTGAGCTGGAGCCCCGCCATCCGCTCCTTCACGATCTGCTCCCGCAGCTCATCGGGATCCTGATCGCGCCACCGCCGCGAGCGGCCTCGCCGCTTCTCGAACTCGCCGGACTCGACCCCGCGGTCCCACCGCTCGAGGCGTTTGCGGTCGAGGCGGTTCGCCCACGCGTTCGCGGGGTACACGTAGAGCGGACGCACCAGCAGCACGACCACCAGCACCGCCGCCGACAGCCACAGGATGTGTCCGACAGACTCTCCGCTGAGGTCGCGGAGCACACGGGGGAACTGCAGCCCGATGTAGGCGAACACGAAGCTCTCCAGCAGCAGGTCGGCCGAGAGCCACAGGGGCTTCTCCTGCTGCCGCGTGGTGTAGTCGGTGCGCGGGGCGTTGAAGCCGACGTAGATGCCCATCGCCACGACGGCGAGCACGCCGGAACCACCGAGGTGCTCCGCGATCGCGTACGCGCCGAACGGGGCGAGCAGCCCGAAGGTGCCGATCACGACCGCGTCGTCGATCCGCATCCGCAGCTGATGCAGCACGATGCCGAAGATCAGGCCGATGACGACGCCGACCGCGACGGCGACGATGAACTGCCAGATGCCGTCCCACACGGTGATGGTGACGGTGGCGCTGACGAGGAGCGAGGCGAACACCCGGTACAGGGTGAGCGAGGTGGCGTCGTTGATGAGGCTCTCGCCGGAGAGCACGTTCATGATGCGCCGGGGCAGTCCGAGCTTGCGGCCGATCGCCGCGGCCGACACCGCGTCGGGCGGGGCGACGATCGCGCCGAGCAGCAGCGCGCCAGGAAGGGTCAGCGAGGGCAGGATCAGCCACGCCACCACGCCGACCGCGAGCGTCGTGAGCAGCACGAGCCAGATCCCGAGGCGCTGGATCTGCGGCAGGCTGCGCTTGAAGCCCACGAACGAGACATCGAGCGCCGCCGAGTACAGCAGCGGCGGCAGCACGAGGTTCAGCAGCAGGTGGCCGTCGGTCTGCAGATCGGGGACGAACGGGAGGAAGGATGCCGCGAGCGCGACCACCGTGACCAGCAGCGGCGCCGGCCACCCCCGCCATCGCGCGATCGCCGCCACGACGACGCTGCCGACGAGGATGTAGAAGAATTCGACGCCCATGCCCACCACGGTACTGGGAGGAAGGATCGTCGTCGTGGAGGACGTGGGCGGCGGCGATCGGTCGCCGTCTCGACAGGGCGAGCGGTGCGCCGGATGCCGTCGACCTCAGTCCGCCTCGTCGTCCCGGCGCCCCGACACCTGTTCGCGAAGCCCGGCGTTCTCGTCCTCCAGATCGAGCACCCGCCTGATCCCGGCGAGGTTGATGCCCTCACCGCGCAAATCGGTAACGCGCTGCAGGCGGGCGACGTCGTCGTCGCTGTATCGGCGTGTGCCTCCGTCGCTGCGCGCGGGGGTGAGGAGCCCCTTGGCCTCGAAGAGACGCAGGCTGGCCTCGGGGAGCCCGCTCAATTGCGCGGCGACGGCGATGCCGTAAAGGGGGGTTCGCGGGTCACGCTCGGTCATCGGCAGATTTCCTTCTCAACGACTTGCATTCTAGCGGCAATCTGATCTATAAAAAATCTATAGCGCGAGATGCAGATAATCTCGTGAACCTTCGCCCGAGAGGGCGCGCACGAAAGGAGAAACTCATGGCACTGTCATTCGACCCGTTCAGTCAGCTCGATCGCTTCGCTGCGAGCGTTCTGGACTCCGTTCGGGCACCCCGGCTGATGCCCGTCGACCTCTACCGCGACGGCGACCGTTACCTGCTCCACGCCGATCTCCCGGGTGTGGACCCCGGTTCGATCGACGTCGACGTCGACGGATCCCAGCTCACGATCCGCGCCCAGCGCACGGCGGACAGCCTTGAGGGCGTCCGTTGGCTCGCCCGCGAACGCGGCGCCGGCCAGTTCCTGCGCCAGTTCACGCTCGGCGATGGGGTCGACCTCGATCGCATCAGCGCCTCGTACGAGAGCGGGGTGCTGTCGGTGATCATCCCGGTCAGCGAGCGCGCCAAGCCGCGTCGCATCGAGGTCGAGTCCGGCGACCAGCGGCAGGCGATCGACGCCTGATCCCTCGCGGGGTCGCGCCGGCGGACCCCGTCGCGACCCCGCGACCGGTGATCACCGCCCCGCTCGTCCACCACCTCAAAGAAAGGGGGAACGCCATGGCGCTCTCGACCGACCTCGACCGCTTCCTCGCCGGAATGGAGTATCCGGCGGTGCGGGACGATCTGCTACGCGAAGCCGCGCGCGAAGGCCTGTCCGCCGAGGACAGGGCCGTGCTCGATGCTCTGCCGGAGCAGAGCTACGGCGCCGCCTGGCACGTCCGCTACCGACTCGCCCGGCAGGCCCTGGCCGGCATCTTCTCTCCTGGCGAACCTGCCCACGCCTGACAGGCGCCGCGCAGGAGGACGGGGCGGGGAATTCCCCGCCCCGTCCTCCTGTTACGGATGGGGATGACTTCCACCGCTCTCTCCGTCCTCGACCTCGTCCCGGTCCGCTCCGGGCAGACCAGCGCGGAGGCCATCGCCGCCTCCCTCAGCCTCGCGCAGACCGCCGATCGGCTGGGGTACCGCCGCTACTGGTTCGCCGAGCACCACAACATGCCGGCCGTGGCATCGACGACTCCTCCCGTGCTGATCGCGGCCGCCGCGACCCGCACCACGAGCATCCGGCTGGGCTCCGGCGGCGTGATGCTCCCGAACCACGCCCCGCTCATCGTCGCGGAGCAGTTCGCCGCGCTGGAGGCCATCGCCCCCGGACGCATCGACCTCGGTCTCGGCCGGGCGCCGGGCAGCGACCCCGTCATCACCCAGCTGCTCCGCGGCTCCGGCACCACGAGCGACGTCGAGCAGTTCCCCCGGCACGTGCAGGACATCGCGGCGCTCCTCTCCGGAGACGGCGCCACCGTCCGCTTCACGTCCGGCGGCGAGTACACGGTGCACGCGACGCCCGCCGCCACCAGCTCCCCCGAGGTGTGGCTGCTCGGCTCGAGCGACTACTCGGCGCAGCTCGCGGCATCCCACGGTCTGCCGTACGTGTTCGCCAACCACTTCTCCGGCCAGGGGCTGGAGCGCGCCCTCGACCTGTACCGCACCGGCTACCGCCCGAGCGAGGAGCACCCAGAGCCGCGCACCTTCCTCACCGTGAACGCCGTGGCCGCGCCGACGCAGGACGAGGCGGAGGCCCGCGCTCTCCCCCAGCTGCGCATGATGGCGCGGCTGCGTCTGAACAAGCCGCTGGTCGCGCTGGAGACCGTCGAGCAGGCCGTCGCCGCCTCGGCGGAGGCGGATGCCGCCACCGAGCAGGTCGTGTCGGCCGCCCGCGAGCGCTGGTTCGTCGGCACCGGGGAGTCGGTCGCCGCCGAGGTGCGCGGGTTCGCGGAGCGGTTCGGCGTCGACGAGGTCATGCTGTCTCCGGTCGCCGCGTCGTACGACGCGGAGCCCCGCGACTCCTCCCCCGGCCGCGCGCAGACGCTGGAGCTCATCGCCGCCGCGATGTGAATCGCCGCACGAGGGTGGTCTTCTGTGCGGGACAGGCGTAGCGTCGCCCGCAACGGAAGGAGTTCGATGATGAGTACCACGAAGACCCTCGCTCTCTGGGTCGCCTACGGCACGAACGGAGTCGTCGGCAGCATCCGCCACGACGACGACGGCTACACGGTCGTGATGGCAGGGTCGGATGCCGCAACAGGCAGCTACCCCAGCCTGGCGTCGGCGAAGGGCGCTCTGCACTCCCGCATGACGCCGGGCAGCGCCTGGCCGCTGTTCCGCGAGCACTGACCCCGCCCGGGTCCGCAGGATGGGTCAGGAATGACGCTCCGGGGAGTCTCTCCCCGGCATTTCTGATCCATCGTCGCGTGCCCGCACGCGAGGGCGGTCAGGCGTCGGGCTCTCCGGAAAGGATGCCGCGCAGCCAGTCGCGCGCCTCGACGAACACGTCGTCGGAGTAGCGCTCCGGGTACTGCACGATCTGCCTGTCGGCGCGGGGGTAAGAGCCGAGGAACACCACTCGGGGGCTGAACCGGCGGATGCCGAGCAGCGCGTCGGCCATGCGCTCGTGCTCGATGTGACCGTCGGCGTCGATGACGAACCGGTAGCGACCGAGCGCGTCGCCGATGGGGCGGGATTCGATCAGCGACAGGTTGATGCCGCGGGTCGAGAACTGCTCGAGCATCTCGAGCAGCGAACCGGGGCGGTCGTGGGGCAGCTCGACGATGAGCGAGGTCTTGTCGGCCCCGGTGGGTTCCGGCGAGCGCGTCGTGCGGGTCACGAGCACGAAGCGGGTGACCGCCTGGGCGTTGTCGCCGATGCCATCGGCGAGCACGTCCACGTCGTAGTGCTTCACGATGCCGGGGGGCGCGATCGCCGCCTGGGCGGGGAGCGAGCCGTCGAGCACGCCGATCGCGGAGGCGACGTTGCTCGCGGCCGGCACGTGGGAGTGCTGCGGCAGGTGCTCGCCGAGCCAGCCGTGGCACTGGGCGTAGGCGACGGGGTGGGCGGCGATGACGGAGACGTCCTCGAGCCGGGTGCCTCGGGGCGCCACCAGCACGAAGTTCACCCTGACGAGGTACTCGCCGATGATCCGCAGTCCTGGCAGCGTGGCCAGCGCGTCCTGCGTGGTGGAGACGCCGCCCTCGATCGAGTTCTCGATCGCGATCATCGCGGCATCCGACACCCCCGACAGCACGTCGTCGAGCGCCTCCCCGACGTTGTGCACGGGGCGCCATTCCTGGCCGCGCGCCTCGGGGACCTGGTCGAGCGCCGCTTCGGTGAACGTTCCTGCGGGGCCGAGGTAGCTGTAGGTGCGGCGTTCAGTCACGCGTTTCACCTTAGCCCTCCGCGTCGCGCGCGAGACTCCCGTCGACGAAAACCTTCACACCTCTGGAAATGAGACGTGCGCGAACGGCCCGCTCGGTGCAGACTGTCTGCATGACGAGCCGTGCCGGCCTCCCCGCGGAGGAAAGTGACCTCATCGACGTCGACGAGCTGATCGCCGCCTACTACGACCGCGTACCGGACCCCGGCGTCGCGGCCGAGCGCGTCGTGTTCGGCACCAGCGGCCACCGCGGCTCCTCGCTGTCGAACAGCTTCAACGAGAATCACATCCTCGCGACCACCCAGGCGATCGTCGACTATCGCACCGGCCAGGGCATCACCGGCCCGCTCTTCCTCGGACGCGACACCCACGCACTGTCCCTCCCCGCCGAGCGCAGCGCCATCGAGGTGCTCATCGCCAACGGGGTGGACGTGCGCGTCGACTCCCGCGACTCCTGGGTGCCGACGCCGGCGCTGAGCCACGCGATCCTCACCTACAACCGCGACCTGGCTCCGGATGCCGCCGGCCGCGCCGACGGCATCGTGGTCACCCCGAGCCACAACCCGCCCCGCGACGGCGGCTTCAAGTACAACCCTCCGCACGGCGGCCCCGCCGACACGGATGCGACCGGCTGGATCGCCGACCGCGCCAACCAGCTCATCGCCAACGGCCTCGACGGCGTCAAGCGCATCCGCTACGCCGACGTCGACGGGGACACGATCGGCGAGTACGACTTCCGCGACGCGTACGTGCGCGACCTCTCCACCATCATCGACGTCGACGCCATCCGCCGCGCGGGCGTGCGGATCGGCGCGGACCCGCTGGGCGGAGCATCCGTCGAGTACTGGGCGCTCATCAAGGAGGTGCACGACCTCGACCTCACCGTCGTGAACCCTGAGGTCGACCCGACCTGGCGTTTCATGACGTTGGACTGGGACGAGAAGATCCGCATGGATCCGTCCTCCCCCTCGGCCATGGCCTCCCTGGTCGCCAAGAAGGGCGACTACGACGTACTCACGGGCAACGACGCGGATGCCGACCGCCACGGCATCGTGACCCCGGATGCCGGTCTCATGAACCCCAACCACTACCTCGCGGTCGCGATCGACTACCTGTTCTCGCACCGCGCCGAGTGGCCGCGGGATGCCGCGATCGGCAAGACGCTCGTGTCGTCGATGATCATCGACCGCGTCGCCGAGTCGCTGGGTCGCCGCCTGCTGGAGGTGCCGGTCGGGTTCAAGTGGTTCGTGCCCGGCCTGCTCGACGGCTCCGTCGCGTTCGGCGGGGAGGAGTCGGCCGGCGCCTCGTTCCTGCGCAAGGACGGCACCGTCTGGTCGACCGACAAGGACGGCATCCTGCTGTGCCTGCTCGCCGCCGAGATCATCGCCGTGACGGGCAAGACCCCGTCGGAGCGGTACCGCGAGCTGGACGAGGCGTTCGGGTCGTCCGCGTACCAGCGCGTCGATGCGCCGGCCTCGCCCGAGCAGAAGGCCGCGCTGGCGAAGCTCGCCCCGGAGGCCGTGTCGGCGTCGACTCTCGCCGGCGAGCCCATCACCGCGAAGCTGTCGCACGCACCGGGCAACGGCGCGGCGATCGGCGGCCTCAAGGTGCAGACCGAGCACGCCTGGTTCGCTGCCCGCCCCTCGGGCACGGAAGACGTCTACAAGCTGTACGCCGAGAGCCTCCTGGGCCCCGAGCACCTCGCCGAGGTGCAGTCGGAGGCCCGCGCCGTGGTGTCCGCCGCGCTCGGGGGCTAGGGCGCGCGGATCTCCCCGCGTCTCGTCTCGCTCCGCTCGCTCGACGACCTGCTCTGCTGCCCCGGGCCGCTGAGCGAGGAGCGCAGCGACGAGACGAACGCCTCAGCGGATGCTGCGGGCGAGCGCGGCGCCGGCCTCGACGAGCCAGCGAGCGGGGTCGGCGAGAGCGGCCTCCGCCGATCCGGCGAGCGCCGTCAACGAGGTGGATGCCGCGAACGGCGAGGTGTCGGCATCCGGGGTGATGCGGCCGGCCGCGAGCAGCGCGCGAACCCCCGCGTCGGCGGCCAGGGCGGAGGTGTACGAGGGCACCTTGCCGTCGCCGGACTGCCCGTCGTACGACCCTTCGCCCGTGATCACCACGTCGGCGCGGGCGATCGCGTCGGCGAGCCCGATGAGCGATGCGACCTCCGCCGCACCGGGGGCGAGAGCCGCGCCCCACACCACGAGTGCGGCGCCGGTTCCTCCGGCCGCGCCCGCGCCGGGCATGGACGCGTCGAGGCCCAGCAGCCCGGCGAGACGTGCGAGCCCTGCGTCCACGACGGGGATGTCGGATGCCGTGAGCCCCTTCTGCGGGCCGAACACGGCGGCGGCGCCGCGCGGACCGGTCAGCGGGTTGGTCACGTCGGTGAGCACGAGCGTCGATGGCGCAGACCGCAGACCCGCGAGGTCGACGGAGGCGAGGTCGGCGAGTCCCCGAGCCCCGCGGGCGACGGGTGCTCCCGCGGCGTCGAGGAACCGCGCTCCGAGAGCGGTCAGCATGCCCATCCCGCCGTCGGTCGACGCACTGGACCCGATGCCGACGACGAGCCGCGAGACGCCGTGGTCGAGCGCCGCGGCGATCGCCTGTCCGAGTCCGGTGGTGTCGGCATCCCACGGGCGCAGCGTCGCGAGGAGCTCGATGCCCGACGTGGAGGCGAGGTCGACGACCGCGGTGCCGCCGGGCGCCTCGTCTGTGGGTGGCAGCAGCAGCCAGGCCGTGTCTACCGATTCGCCCGCGGGTCCGTCGACGGTGACCGGCATCCGCTCTGCGCCCGGCACCGCCGCGGCGAACGCGGCGACCGTGCCCTCTCCCCCGTCGGCCATGGGTCGATGCACGAAGGAGGCGGCGGGGTCGACGGAGGCCCATCCCGCGGCGAGCGCGTCCGCGGCGTCCGCGGCCGTGATCGTGCCCTTGAAGCTGTCGGGCGCCAGGACGACGGAGGTCATGCGAGACCGGGAGTGCTCGCGCGCACGATCACCTCGAGCGGGAGCGGCGCCTGCTGCCAGTCCGCGTCGACGGTCGCCCGGAACGCCTGGTAGCCGACCTCGCTGAGCGGCACCCGGACCGTCGTGAGGGCTGGCGCGACGTCGCTGCTGGACGGCACGTCGTCGAAGCCGCACACCGCGATGTCCTCGCCCACGGCGCGTCCGGCGTCGCGGATCGCCGACATCGCTCCTATCGCGACGATGTCGCTCATCCCGAACACCAGGGTGCCGGGTTCGACGCCCGCGGCGAGCTGGGCGGCCATCAGGGCCGTGCCCGACTCGCGGCGGAAGTCACCGCGCACCACGCGGTCGACCGAGCCACCACCCGCGGCGAACCCGGTCTCGAAGCCCGCGAGACGCTCGTCGGAGGTCAGCACGCCCTCCGCGGCCCCGATCAGGATCGCTGACCGGTAGCCGAGCTGGGCCATGCGCTCGCCCAGCGCCCGCGCACCGCTGCGGTTGTCGATCTCGACGTGGCGTCCGTCGCCCTCGCCGGCGCCGAAGGTGACGATCCGCCCGCCCAGGCGCGAGAACTCTGCGAGCTCGCGCGCCGTTCCCGTGTCGGGCGGCCCCGTGGTGCGGGAGGCCGCGAGGATGAGCCCCTGAGGGCGCTGTCCGCGGAGCGCCCTCACGATGCGGGCCTCGCGCTCGGGGTCCCGTTCGGTGATCGCGATCGTGACGACGAGACCGTGCTCGTCCGCTCCGCGCGCGACGCCGGAGGCGATGAGTCCGAAGTACGGGTCGGCGATGTCGGCGACGAGCAGGGCGATCACGGGAGAGGTTCCCCTGGCGGTCGACTGCGCGGAGACGTTCGCCGTGTACCCGAGTTCGGATGCCGCCCGCTCGACGCGCTCGCGGAACGACTCGGCGACCTTGCGCTCCGAGCCGTTGAGGACACGGGATGCGGTGGCGAGTGAGACGCCGGCCTCGCGCGCGACGTCGTGCAGGGTCGGGGCCGCTCCGCGCGCATGCCGCGGCCGGCGGACCGGGGAAAGGCTTTCCGGCGTGCTCATGACCCGAGCATACTGGGATGACCGACAGACTCCGAGAGGTTTCGCGGCCTGGCAACCGCTTGCCGGGTCAGGCCATCCTCGCGAGAGCGCTCTCGTCGATCGCGTGCAGCAGGGGCTCCCCTGCGACGAGGCGCTCCAGCTCCTCTCCCACGAGCTCGCCCATCGCCCCGCGGTCGGCGCCCATGGAGCCCGCGACGTGCGGTGTCAGCTCGACGTTCTCGAGCTCCCAGAGCGGCGAATCGGGCGCGGGCGGCTCGTCGACCGTCACGTCCAGGAGCGCCGTGAGGTCGGTCCGGCGCGAGAGCACCGTGACCAGTGCGGCCTCGTCGATCAGCCCGCCCCGAGCGGTGTTGACGAGCGTCGCGCCCTGCGGCATCCGCGCGAGCAGCGCAGCGCCGATCATGCCCGTCGTCGCCGGCAGCAGCGGGGCGTGCAGACTCACGACCTCCGAGCGCGAGAACAGCTCCTCGATCGAGACGAGCTCGATCCCCAGCTCCGCAGCCGCCGCGGGGGAGGCGTAGGGATCGGCGGCCAGCAGCCGCACACCGGCGCCCTGCAGCCGCTCCGCGACACGGCGGCCGATCGCGCCGAGCGCCACCAGCCCGACCACGCTGCTCCGCGTTCCGGAGGCGAACTGCGCCGCGGCATCCTTCGACCGCAGCTCGCGGTAGGCCCGCCGCGCTGCGGGCACTCCGCGGGCGGCGAGCACGATCTGCGCCGCCGTCATCTCGGCGACGGGCTCGGCGTTCGCCGCGGCCGCCGAGACCACCGTGATCCCTCGTGCCCAGGCAGAATCGGTGACGATGTGCTTGACCGATCCGGCCGCGTGCAGCACCGCCGTCAGCCGCGGAGCGCGCTCCAGCAGGGGCGTGTCGATCACCGGAGCCCCCCAGCCCGTGAGCAGCACGTCGACGTCACGCAGCGCCTCGGGGTCCGCCGCCAACTCCTCTGCGGTGAGGAACGGTCGGACCAGGTCCACGGTACGGTCGATACCTGCCAGAACCTCTGCCGGATAGACGTCGTCTCGACGTCGCTCCTCCATCACCAGCCGCGCTCGCATGCGCTCCATGTGCTCTCCTTCGAAGGCGAAACATCCGATCAATGATTGACAGTGCTCGCGTCCCTAGGTTAGATTCGCCAACGACGTCTTGCAAAGTGGCAAGCGTTTGCCAAACCCTGGAGAACCCATGCACACAAAGATGAAAGCAGCCGCAATCCTGGGCGTCGTGACGCTCGCCCTTGCCGGCTGCTCCAGCACGGCCGCCCCCGAAGGCGGTTCCGGCGTCACGCAGGACGAGGATGCCGTCCTCGAGATCTGGACCCGCACGACCCCCGGAAGCCCCAGCGAGGCGGCGACGATCCGGCAGGTCGAGGCGTTCACGGAGGCCACCGGCTACAAGGCCGAGGTCACCGCGATCTTCGACGACTTCGAGATCAAGCTCGCCCAGCGTGCAGGGCAGAAGGACCTGCCCGACATCGTGCTCAACGACGTCAGCCAGCTCGGCACCATGCAGTCCCAGGGCATCCTCCGCGAGATCGACCTCAAGGACATCAAGAACTCCAAGGACATGACGGCGCAGGCGCTCGAGGCCGGCAAGGCCGTCGACGGCAAGACCTACGGCATCCCGTACTCAGCACAGGCGAACGCGCTCATGATCCGGAGCGACTGGCTGCAGAACCTCGGCCTCGAGGCGCCGACCGACTGGGACGAGATGCTCGAGGTCGCCACGGCCTTCACTGAGAAGGACCCCGACGGCAACGGCCAGGCCGACACCTACGGCCTCGCGGTTCCCGGATCGACCAAGCGCGGCTACGCCTCCTGGTACTTCTCCAACTTCCTGTGGGCCGCGGGCGGCGACTTCATCACGGGCTCCGGCGACGAATGGCTGCCGTCGATGAGCTCCGACGAGGCGATCGAGGCCGCGACCTGGTTCCGCGACCTGCAGTGCAAGGCCGGGGTCGTCCAGCCGGGCGCTCCCAGCATGGACACGCCGCCGACCAACGAGGCGTTCGAGTCCGGCGTCGCGGGCATGTACCTGACCGGCCCGTACATGATGCCCCGCTTCGACAAGGTGCTGGGCGCCGACAAGTACACCGTCGTCCCCGCCCCCAAGGGTCCGAAGGACTCCTCCGTGCTCGCCGAGGGCGGCACGGTCTACCTGATGGCCGGCTCCGAGAACGAGAAGGGCCAGACGGCCTTCGCCGACTGGTACGTCAGCCCCGACGCCCAGAAGTTCGGCATGGAGGGTACGGATGCCTTCGCGATCCAGCTCCCGGTGAACGAGAAGGTCGACATCGCCGACGTGCGCGACGACCCCCGCTGGCAGACCTTCGCGACCGCCTACCAGGAGAGCGGCCACTACGCGCCGACCATCCCGAGCTGGACCCCGGTCCGCCAGATGAGCGCCGACACCATCAACGCGCTGCTCGCCGACTGCTCGCTCGACGTCGAAGAAGAACTCACCAAGCTCGACGGCAAGCTGACGGCCGAGCTCCTGACGCAGGGAATCCTCAAGCAGTGACCATCCACACAGCCGACGCCGCGACCGCGGCCGACGCACCCCAGGCAGCGGCGGGGGCCATCGCGTCCCCGCCGCCCGCCCGGCGGCGCCGCCGCCGCCATCGAGTGCAGGGCCAGTGGTGGGTCCCGTGGGCCTTCCTCGCCCCCGCCCTGCTGCTGTTCCTGATCTTCCGCTACATCCCGATGTTCCAGGCCGTGGGCATGTCCGTCGAGAACGTCCGCCCCTACCTCGGCAACGAGTTCGTGGGGTTCAAGAACTACGAGACGATCCTCACCGACGCGGTCTTCCGCGACGCGACGATCAACACGCTCGTGCTCGCCCTCGGGCAGACCGCGGGCTGCCTCATCCTCGGCTTCCTCCTCGCGCTCCTGCTGGAGGGCCAGACCCGCAAGCTCTCCTTCATCCGATCCGCGGCGTTCCTGCCCGTGGTCGTCCCGATGGCCGTGGTCGCCGAGCTGTGGCGCATCATGTACCACCCGTCTCCCGACGGGTTCCTGAACTCGATCATCGGCATCATGGGCATCGCCCCCAGCGAGTACATCAACAGCCCGGACTCGGCCATGTGGTCGATCATGCTGATGGGCATCTGGCGCGGCGGCCCCTACGACATGATGATCATCCTCGCCGGTCTCGCCGGCATCGACCGCGGGCTGTACGAGGCCGCGACGGTCGACGGCGCGAACCGCTGGCAGCGGATCGTCCACGTGACCCTCCCCGGACTCCGCCCGGTGTTCACGATCCTGTTCATCCTCGCCGCCATCCGCGGCTTCCGGGTGTTCACCGAGGTCTACCTGATGACCAACGGCGGCCCGAACGGCGCCACCGAGGTCGTCATGACCCTCCTCTACAAGCTCGGACTGGAGCAGCAGAAGCTCGGGGTCGGATCGGCGGGCGCAGTGCTGCTGTTCCTCGCGACCCTCGTGCTGACGCTCACCGTGCAGCTGCTGCTGCGGAAGAAGAAGGACGCATGAGCGCCGGAACCGATACCGCTCTCGGACTCACCGAGAGCCGCACCGTCGTCGGAATCGGCGTAAAGGTGCTGCTGTACGCCGTCGTGGTCGTCCTGTTCGCAGGCCCCCTGGTCGCGCTGCTCTCCGGCGCCTTCAGCGAGGTCTCCGACCCGACGGAGCTCAGCGTCATCCCCAACCGGCCCACGCTGGACAACTTCGCGGTCGCCTTCGACTTCGGCGTGCTCGGCTACCTCATGAACTCGTTCTTCGTGGTCGGCTTCGGCCTGCTGCTGCAGGTCGTCGTGTCGGTGCTCGCCGGCTACGCCCTCGCCCGCAAGAAGTTCCGCTTCTCGGCGCTGGCGATGGTCGCGATCCTCGCCACGATGATGCTGCCCGATGAGATCCTCGCCCTGCCGCTGTCGATCCTCCTGGCCGACCTCCCCCTCGTGCACATCAACCTGATGGGCACGCTCGCGGGCATGATCGTCCCGATCGGCGCCTGGGCGTTCTCGATCCTCGTCATGACGGAGTTCATGAAGGACGTGCCGCTCGAGCTGGAGGAGGCCGCACGCATCGACGGCGCCAGCGAGCTGCGGGTCTTCGCGCAGATCATCGTCCCGCTGTGCAAGCCGGCGCTCGGCGTCATCGGCGTGTTCGGCTTCACGATGATCTGGGACCAGTACCTGCTGCCGCTGCTCGTCTCGACGTCGAGCGACACCTACACGCTCCCCCTCGCGCTGCGCACGCTGCGCATCGAGCCGGAGGTCACTCCCGGCGTGGTCATGGCGGCGTCGCTGCTCGCACTCGCGCCGTCGGTGATCGTGTTCCTGCTGTTCCAGCGCTCCTTCGCCCGCGGACTCACGTCCGGCGCTCTGAAGGGCTGACCCGTGGGCGTGATCGTGGTCGACGGCGTGCCCGGTTTCCGGGACGTCGGCGGCATCCCGGCATCCGGCGGGGTGATCCGCACCGGGCGCCTGTTCCGCTCGGGTCACCTCGCCGCGGTCGGCGCGGATGGGGCGGATGTCGTGCGCTCCCGCGTCCGCCGCATCGTCGACCTCCGCGCCGACGACGAGGTCTCCGAGGACGCCACCGCCGTCGACGGCGTCGCGATCACCCGGCTCCCGCTCTACCTCGGCTCGACCCGCTCCTTCTTCGTCGAGGACTACAGCCTCGGCGAGATCTACGCGCACCTGCTCTCCCGCTCATCGGCGCAGCTCGTTGAGGCCGTGCGTATCATCGCCGCGGGCGAGCCGACGCTCGTGCACTGCACCGCAGGCAAGGACCGCACCGGAGTCACGATCGCGCTCGCGCTCTCGGCCGTCGGCGCCGACCGCGAGGCCGTCGTCGCCGACTACGCGCTCACCGCCGACCTCATCCCCGCCGAGCACCGCAGGGCCACCTCCGCGCGGCTCGCCGAGAAGTACCCCGAGTCCCGCCACGCGTGGATGCTCGCGACCGAGTCCCCCGCCGAGGTCATGCGCGACACCCTCGCCGCCCTCGACGCGGAGTGGGGATCGGCCGCCGACTACCTCCGCGCCCACGGCGTCACATCCGACGAGCTCGCCGCGCTCCGCGACGCCCTCGTCTCCCCCGCAGATCCCTCAGAAGGAGCATCGTCATGACGGCATCCGCCGACCTCGCCTGGTTCACCGAGGCGCGCCTCGGGATGTTCGTGCACTGGGGCCTGTACTCGCTGGCCGCCAGGCACGAGTGGGTCAAGAACCGCGAGCGCATGACGGATGCCGAGTACGAGCCGTACTTCGCGCACTTCGATCCCGACCGCTACGACCCGCGGGCGTGGGCGCGCACGGCGAAGGCCGCGGGCGCGGGCTACGTGGTGCTCACCGCGAAGCACCACGACGGCTTCTGCCTGTGGGACTCCGCGCTCACCGACTACACCTCGATGAACACGCCGTTCGGTCGCGACGCCGTCGCCGAGTTCGTCGACGCCTGCCGGGCCGAGGGGCTCCGCGTGGGCCTCTACTACTCCCTCATCGACTGGCACCACCCCTCGTTCCCCGTCGACGGCACGCACCCGCAGCGCGACGACGAGGAGTTCAAGGCCGCAGCCGCCGACCGCGACATCCGCGACTACCAGCGCTACCTGCACGGGCAGGTCCGCGAGCTCCTCACCGGGTACGGGCAGATCGACTACCTGTTCTTCGACTTCTCCTACACCCACCGCCCCGACTACTGGGGCGGCAAGGGGGCGGCGGACTGGGATGCCGAGAACCTGCTGAGCATGGTCAGGGCGCTGCAGCCGAACATCATCGTGAACGACCGCCTCGGCATCCCCGGCGACATCGTCACCCCCGAGCAGTACCAGCCCCTGAAGCCGATGGAGCGCGACGGCGTCCCCGTCGCGTGGGAGGCCTGCCAGACCCTCGACGGCAGCTGGGGGTACGACCGCGACAACCTCGACGCGAAGAGCCCGGAGTCGCTGATCAAGCTGCTCATCGACGGTGTCTCGAAAGACGGCAACCTGCTGCTCAACGTCGGACCCGACGGCCGAGGGCGCCTCGACGCGACGGCGCAGCGCACCTTCGACGAGATCGCCTCCTGGATGGACGATCACGCCCGCTCCGTGCACGGCGCCGGCCCCGCTCCGTGGCAGGCGCCCGGCGACACCCGGTACACGCTCCGCGGTGACCGCCTGTACGTGCACCTGTTCTCCTGGCCGTTCAAGCACCTGCACCTGCCCGGCCTCGCCGGCAAGGTGGGCTACGCGCAGCTGATGGCTGATGCCTCCGAGCTGGTGCCGCTGCACGTCGACCCGAACCGGGTCGCGCAGAACACGCTCATGGGCGGCCTCCCCGACGGGACGCTCACCCTGCAGCTGCCGGTGCAGCGCCCCGACTCCCCCGTGCCGGTGATCGAGCTGTTCCTCACCGACGCCCCCTGAGCCGGTCGGGCCCCTCACCCCTCACGCTTCCGCCCCTCGGGATCGCGCGCCGAGGGGCCCGACCCTCCACCCCCCATCCCTCGACGAGGAGGAAAAAATGAAACGCCGAACCTTCATCCTGTCCGCCGTGGCCGGCGCCGCTGCGGCGGTCACCATCCCGCAGCAGGCGGGCGCCGCCGTGCTCGGCCGGCCGTCCGCGGCATCCGCCCGCGATCGCATCGCGCCGATGCTGCCCGGCCGCGGGCCGTACTCGCACGTGTCGAGCATCGCCGAGCTGCAGACCGCGGTGCGCGCGATGACCAAGGGCGGCACGATCATCGTCGCCGACGGCACCTACGCCGTGCCGGACGGCGCCCCCATCGACCTCACCGGGGTGGGCGGACGCGGCAACAAGCCGCTCACGATCATGGCGGCGACCGTCGGGGGCGTCACCCTCACCGGAGCGCAGAGCTTCGTCTTCGACGGCACGCACGACCTCGTCATCAGCGGCTTCGTGTTCACGCAGTCGACGATGATCGAGGTCCTGCCGACCTGCAACGCCGTCACGTTCAGCCGCAACGAGTTCCGCCTGTCCGACATCGAGGGCATGCACTTCATGATGGTGCGCGCCGACAACACGGTGATCGAGTACAACCACTTCCACAGCAAGTCGACGCTGGGGCTGTTCCTCGGCATCGAGGGCGCGAACTCGACCGAGATGGCCGAGAACGTGCACATCCACCACAACTACTTCTCCGACCACTCCTTCCCCGGAGACAACGGCGGCGAGCCGATCCGCCTCGGCGTCAGCCCCCGCGCGCTGAGCAGCGCCTACGCGATCGTCGAGTACAACCTCTTCGAGCGCACGAACGGCGACCCTGAGGCGATCTCGGTGAAGTCCAGCGACAACACCGTGCGCTTCAACACCTTCCGCGACAGCGGCGGCGGCATCGTGCTGCGGCACGGCAACCGCACGCGCGTGGAGTCGAACCACATCATCCGCGGCCAGCGCGGCATCCGCATCTACGGCAACGACCACGTCATCGTGAACAACTACATCGGCGAGACCGCCGACACCGCCGTCGTGCTCGGCGCGGGCACCGTGCGCGACCACTACGAGGGGGAGCCGGCGAACTCCCGCAACAAGAACGACGCGGTCGACCGCGTGCGCGTCGCGCTCAACACGATCGTGGGCAACGCGGGCGGCATCTCCGGTGAGACGCATCGCCCGATCCCCCCGGCCGACTGCGTGATCGTCGACAACATCATCCAGGGGGATGCCGGAACCCTCGCGAGCGTGCCCACCGGCACCGGCTTCACGTGGGCGGGCAACATCCTGTGGGGTGCGGCGCCCGACGGCGACCTGCCTGCGTCCGGCTTCACGCGCGTCGATCCGCTGCTCGCCCGCGACGCCGCCGACGTGCTGCGCATCGGCAGCGGCAGCCCCGCCGTGAACGCGGGGACCCAGGACCACTCGGCGTTCGTGCGAGACGACATCGACGGTCGCAAGCGCACCGGTGCGGCCGACGTGGGCGCGCACGAGCTCGGCTGGGGCCACGCGAAGCGCGAGCCCCTCACCCCCGAGGACGTCGGCCCCCTCGCCTGCTGAGCACGCAGGAGGGGCGGATGCCGTCGGCATCCGCCCCTCCTGCGTCTCCCCCGCGGGTGACGGATCAGCGGGCGGCGGGGCCCGTCGACCCGCGCACGACGAGCGTGGTCGCGAGGTCGAAGCCATCGGCCGAGACCTCGGTGTCCGTCACACGTCCGAGAAGCGCCGCCATGGCGTGATCGCCACCCTCGCGCAGCGGCGACTTGATCGTCGTGAGGGGCGGCGAGGTGAAGTCGGCCCCGAAGATGTCGTCGAAGCCGACGACGCTGATGTCGGCGGGGATGCGGATGCCGGTCTCGACGAGCTCCTGCATGAGGCCGATGGCGATGAGGTCGTTGTAGGCGATCACGGCGGTGGCGCCGCTGTCGCGCACGGCCACCGCGGCGCTGCGGCCCCCGGCGACGGTCGGTGCGACGGAGTCGAGCGTCGCGAGCTCGATGTGCGCCCACTCGCAGCGCTGGGCGAGCAGCTCGCCGCGGCGCCGGGCCATCCACGACAGCGGAGGACCCGGTACGTACGCGATGCGGTTGTGGCCGAGCCCGCGGAGGTGACGGACCGCCTCGGCGATGCCGTGCTGCACGTCGGGGATCACCGACAGCACATCGTCGACGAGGCGGTTCACGACCGCGACCGGCTTCTGCCGCGCGAGGGCCGTGATCTGCTCGTCCGACATGCGCGGGGTGGCCAGCAGCATCCCGTCGACCATGCGCAGCATCCGCTGGGCGCGCTCGTACTCGCGCTCGTCCGACTCCTCGGACTCGGTGAGAACCAGCGTGTAGCCCGACCGGGTGGCCGCCGCCTCCGCACCGCGGATGACGTCGAAGAACACCGGGTTCGTGATGTCGGAGACCACGAGGCCGACGATCGAGGTGCGCCCGGTCGGCAGCGCCCGCGCCATCGGGTTGACGTGGTAGTTGAGGGTCTCGGCTGCTGCGCGGATGCGGCGCTCGGTCACGGCATTCACGCGACCGGGCCGGTTGAGCGCACGAGACACGGTCGACGGATTGACGCCGGCGAGCTTGGCGACGTCGTAGATCGTCACGCTCTCGGACGCACGCACGGCCTCCGACTCGGCGGGCGATCCGACCGCGATGTCGTCTGCCATGCCTAGCTCCTCACTGGTTCGACCCGCGTCGCCGCTGCGACGGGATCTTCTTCCAGCCTACGGAGTTCTCGTCCGATCGCCGCGCGCATTGCGGCGGCGGTTCCCCCCGCCCCGTCCAGGAGAGTGTCGATCTCGGCGGGCGAGTGGCCGCCGGCGATGGCCCAGGCCGCGATGACGGATGCCGGGGCCGCGGCATCCGCTCCCGATCGCAGCGCGTGGTCGATCACGGGGACGATGCGGACGGGCAGCTTGTGGGCGCCGTCCGTCGCGATCTGCGCGAGCAGGTGACGGATGCGCGGGTTGGCGAACCGGACGCGCGTCGTGGCGATCGCGTCCTCGACCTCGCCGCGGGGCAGCACGCAGCTCTTCGCGGCGACGGTCCAGTACTCCTCCAGGAGGTCGCGCAGGGCGGGGTCGCCGAAGGCGGAGGCCACGTCGTCGATGCCGCGCAGCAGCCCGTGGTAGGCGAGCAGGGAGTGTGCGCCGTTGAGCAGCCGCAGCTTGCGCTGCTCGTACGGTGCGAGGTCGCGCGTGAACCGCACGCCGACGCGTTCCCACGCAGGACGCGGCCCGGCGAAGCCGTCTTCGATCACCCATTCCGAGAAGGGCTCGGTGACGACCGTGCCCTCGTCGCGGATGCCGGTGGCGCGCTCGACCTCGTCGATGTCGGCATCCGTCGTCCGGGGGGTGATGCGATCGACCATCGAGGAGAGGAACACGACGTGCTCGTCGATCCAGTCGGCGAGGGTGTGGTCGATCCTCATCGCCGCGTCGAACACGGCGTCCCGGGCGACGTCTCCGTTGCTGCCGAGGTTGTCGCAGCTGATGACGGTGAGCGCCCCCGCGCCCGAGGCGCGCCGGGCCGCGAGACCGCCGGCGAGCCTCGTCGACGCGGTGCCGCCGGGCAGGTAGCCCGCCTCGGTGACGGTGAGGGTGACGATGTGGGTCTCAGGGGCGGCGAGCGCCTGCTCCCAGAGGGCTCTCTCGGCGCCGTCGTGGACGGCGCGGATGCTGCGCACCTCGCTGAAGCCGTCTCCCTCCGCGCCCCTGGTGACGAGCGTGTACCGGCCGCCCCTCGCCTCGAGGAGGCGGGCCTGGGTCGCCGAGCGCCCGGTGAAGGCGACGATCCGCCAGGGCTCTCCGACCTCAGCCGCGCGGTCGGTGTACCAGGCCTGATGGGCACGGTGGAAGGCGCCGACGCCCAGGTGCGCGATGGCGGGCGCCTCGGTCTCTGACTGCCCGTGCGGCATGCGTTCTCCTCCGGTCGGATGCCGACGACGGCGTCGACTTCCGACATTCTATGGCAAACGGTTGCCAACCGCACGGGAGAACAGGTACCGTCGATGAGGGGATCCCCGTATCCCCCCGCACGACCGCCGAAGGACAGCATGCCGACCACGAAGATGCATCCGGATCGACTGTTCCCCAGCGATCCCGCCACCCGAGACATCGCCCGCGAGCTCTACGCCTCCGTCGCCGACGCCCCGATCTGCTCCCCGCACGGTCACGTCCCCGCCGCCCTGCTCGCCGAGAACGAGCCGTTCGCCTCGCCCACCGACCTGCTCATCACGGGCGACCACTACGTCACCCGCGTGCTGCACGGGGCCGGCATCCCCCTCGGCCGCGTGCAGGCGCCCTCCGGCGAGCCCGCCGTCGACCCTCGGGAGGCCTGGCGCGTGCTCGCCGCGCACTGGCGCCTCTTCCGGGCGACGCCCGTGCAGTACTGGCTCGAGTACCAGCTCAGCGAGGTCTTCGGGGTCACCGCACGGTTGAGCGCCGACACGGCGGACGCGATCTACGACGAGGTCGCCGAGCTCCTGCGCGAAGACGAGTTCCGCCCCCGTGCGCTGTTCGAGCGCTTCGGCGTCGACGTGCTCGCCACCACCGACGATCCCGCAGACGACCTCGCCGCGCACCGCGCCCTCGCCGCCGACCCCAGCTTCCACGGCAGAGTGCTGCCCACGTTCCGCGCGGATCGGGTGATGGACCCGTCCGCACCCGGATGGCTCGCCGCCGTCGATCGGCTGGCCGCGGCATCCGGCATCCCCTGCGGCACCTACGAGGGGATGCTGGCGGCACTGCGCGCCCGACGCGCGTACTTCCGCTCGGTCGGCGGCACCGCGACCGACACGGGGGTGGCCGACGCATGGGCCGTTCCGCTCGACCCCGCCGAGGCCGCGCGCATCCACGTCGCCGGCTTCCGCGGCCGTGCGACCGCCGCGGAGGGGGTCGCGTACCGCCGCGACATCCTCTACCGGCTCATCGAGATGTCGGCCGACGACGGCATGGTGATGCAGCTGCACCCGGGGGTGCATCGCAACCACCACGCGCCGACGCTCGCGCGCCACGGCGCCGACACCGGGCATGACCTGCCGCTGCCCACCACGTACACCGAGCCGCTGCGTCAGGCGCTGAACGACTTCGGCACGGGCACCGCGCTGCGGCTCGTGCTGTTCACGGTCGACGAGACCGCGTTCTCGCGCGAGCTCGCCCCCCTCGCCGGCTTCTACCCCAGCGTGTACGTCGGCGCCCCGTGGTGGTTCCTCGACACCCCCGACGCGATGGAGCGCTACCGCCGCGCCATCACCGACAGCGCGGGCTTCGCGAAGACCTCGGGCTTCATCGACGACACGAGGGCGTTCTGCTCGATTCCCGCGCGTCACGACATGGCACGCAGGGCCGATGCCTCGTACCTCGCGTCGCTCGTCGCCACGCACCGGCTGACCGAGGCGGATGCTGCGGAGATCGCGCTCGACCTCGTGCAACGCATCCCCTACGACACGTTCCGCATCCCGCGCTGAGCTCTGGCGCCCCGTTCGCGCGACCCCGACCGAGGTCGTACGCACCTCACCGCGTTTCGTCTCGCTCCGCTCGCTCAACGACCCGCTGAGGCGGGGGCCACTCCCTCACCCGGTCACGCCGGCGAGGGCGCCCCCTCACCCGGTCGTTGAGCGAGGAGCGCAGCGACGAGACGAAACGCCCCGATCCGCACGACCCCGACCGAAGTCGCACGACCCTCACCCCGTTTCGACTCGCTCCGCTCGCTCAACGACCCGCGCCCCGCACGCGAAACGACCGCCCCTCGCGAGAGGGACGGCCGTTCCGATCGGCGGGCTACGGGGCGCTCGGGCCGACCTTCGAGGTGGTCAGCGGAGCACGGGTCGCCGCGTTGCTGGTCGCCTCATGGGCGCCGACGTCGTAGACGCCCGCACGCTGACGACCCTCGATGTCATCCGTCACCCACGTGCCGTGGTCGGTCATGAACGCCGCGTTCACCGCGGGGCTCGACGAGCCGATCTTCCACACGCCCGTGGCATCCTGGGCGAGCTGCGGGTTGACCCGCGTGTAGCCCACCGTGGGGATGTTGCCGTTGGCGGCCGACCCCCACAGGATGTTGCCGCGCCAGTAGAAGTCCTGCATGAGCGGGACGTCGGCGAGCTTGTTCGTGCTGCCCTGGAAGATGTTGTCGACGATCGTCACGTTCCGCGGCTCCACCGTGCGGTGCGTCTCGCCGGCCAGGCCGTTGACGTTGTTCACGACGGTGTTCAGTCCGATGCGGATGCGGTCGGGAGCGTCGTACTTCTTGCGCGAGTCGGCGCTCTCCCCCACGAAGTGGTCGCGCACCGTGCCGGAGCCGACGATGATCGCCCCATCGACGTTGCTGATGCCGCTCACGTAGTTGTTCATGATCACGTGGTCGTTGCCGTAGATGCGGATGCCGTTCTCACCGTTCAGGATGTAGTTCGACAGCACCTTGTTGTTGTTGCCGTGGCGCAGCACGATGCCGCCCTTGCTGTCGCGGATCGTGTTGTAGCGGATGGTGTGCCCGCTGGACTTGACCGAGATCGCCTCGGGGTCGCCGTTCGCGTTCTCGAACAGGTTGTACTCCACGATCGCACCTCCGCTGGAGAGGGCCTTCGGGCTGGTGCCGAGCCTGATCGACTCGCCGCCGTTGGCTCCGGCGAAGGTCTGGTCGGAGAAGTAGTTGTGGTGGATGTGGGAGTTCTTGGCGACGGTGTCCGTCCCCGGTCCCTCGATGCCGAGGTAGACGCCGATCGTGCTCTTGCCGTGGAACCAGTTGTAGGCGATCTCCGAGTCGTCCGAGCGGACGATCAGGTTGTGCTCGGCCGACTGGGCGAAGAGGAACTCGTTGCGGATGAAGTCCACCGCCTTGCTGCTCGAGCCCACGTCGATCGTGGTCGACTGCGTGAACCTGAAGCCCTGGATGCTGACGTCGTGCACGCCGGAGAAGGAGAAGCTCGATGATCCGGTCAGCGTCACCCCGCCGACGGTCTCGGCCTTGATGGTCACCGGCTCGGACGAGGTCCCGGAGGCGCCGGAGCCGAGGCTCACCGCGGAGGAGACGCTGTAGCTGCCGTTCTTCAGCACGATCGTGTCACCGGGATCGGAGTTGTTGATGGCCGTCTGCAGCGCCGAGATCGAGGTGACCGTGGTGGTCGAACCGCTGCTGCTGCCGCCGCCCGGGGTGCCCGGCGTGCCGTAGACCTGCAGCTCCCAGAGCGAGTAGCCGTAGGCGGTGCCGCGCGCGGTGCCGTGCACCCGCAGGTAGCGGCCGGTGCCGTTGAGCCCTGTGATGTCATCGGTGCCGCCGTCGCCCGCCGTCTCGTTCTTGAGCGTGGTCCAGGTCGTGCCGTCGTCCGAGATCTGCACCGTGTATTTCGATGCGTACGCGTCCTCCCAGTTCAGCAGCACCCGAGACACCGAGGCTCCGGCGCCCAGGTCGACCGTGATCCACTGCGGATCGACGCCCTCCTGGCTCGCCCAGCGGGTGGTCGAGGATCCGTCCAGAGCGGCGGATGCGGGGAACGCGGACGTCTCCACAGAGGATGCCGTCGCCGGACGCCCCTGCGAGATGAGCGTCTCGGCGAGCGGGCCGACCTCGGTGGAGGTCAGCGGGCCCGCCTGGCCTGCCGGCGACGCCGGTGCGGCGGACTGGGGTGCGATCTCCGCGGCGCCGGCCGCAGCCGGCACGCAGGTCAGCGACAGGGTCGCGGCGGCGAGCACCGCGACGACCCGATGGGTGGTCTTCATATGCAGCTTCCGATCTTCATCGATGGGGAGACGCGGTCAGGGGGTGACCGCGACGTTGGTGAGCCCGGAGGTGGCGCCTGTCACCGTGTTCGAGGCGTAGACCTCGTTGGGGTTGGCTGAGCACTTCGAGGTCGAGGAGACGAACACCGCATAGCGGCCGACGCCGCCGAGGTCGGAGTCGTTGCCGCGCCAGATGTTGCCGCATCCCCAGCCGGTGAGCGGGTTGTGGGTCTCGTAGCCGTTCGCGAAGACACCGGGAGAGGAGAAGGTTCCGGTGTTGTCCTCGAAGAGGTACCCGTTGCCCTTGACGTCGATCCAGGAGTCGGCCGAGTTCTGACCGGAGAGCCCGGTGCCGTCGAAGGTGTTGCCGCGGACGACACCGCCCTCGGTGCCCTCCTTGACGTCGATGTGCTCGGCGGCGATCCCCGGGCCGAAGGCGTTGTCGAGCACCTGGACGCGGTCGGAGCGGTCACGCCCGGACGAATCGGCATAGCAGGTGAAGTTGGAGTTCGCGGAGCCGAGGTAGAGGCCCTCGCCGTACCCGGGCTGGGCGAGTCCGGTGCGCATGATCTGCGAGTTCTTGATGACGCCGTCGGCGGAGGACTTCCGGAAGTGCACTCCCTCGTCGTCGATGTCGCGCACGAGCACCCCGTCGATCGTGACGTGGGTCGCCGTGTCGAGCACGATGCCCTTCTTCGCGTCGGCGACGGTGAGGCCCGAGACGTTCCAGTAGGAGGCGCCGTACAGCCAGAGACCGTATCCGGAGTCCCAGCCGTCGCCGGGGTGCGGGCATCCGTTCAGGGTGCCGCTGGGGCCGTCGTTCGTGATGACGGCCGTGCGCGGCCCGGTGAGCGTGATGGGAGCGGATGCCGTGCCCGGCGTCGTCGCGACGAAGCTGCCCTGGTAGGTCCCCGGCGCGAGGCGGATGGTCTGGCCGGGGGTCGCGGCCGCGAGGGCCGACGTGAGCTGCGCCGCCGTGGAGACGTCGACGATCGTGCCGCCGCCCGGTGTGCCGGTGCCGGCCGTGCCGTACACCTGGACCTCGTACAGCGAGTATCCGTACGAGGTGCCGCGGGCGGTGCCGTGGATGCGCAGATAGCGTCCGGTGCCGTTCAGCCCCGTGATGTCGTCGGTGCCGCCGTTGCCCGCCGTCTCGTCCTTCAGCGTCGTCCACGACGACCCGTCGGCGGAGATCTGCACTCGGTACTTGGACGCGTACGCGGCTTCCCAGTTCAGCAGCACCCGCGATACGGACGCCCCGGCGCCCAGGTCGATCTGGATCCACTGCGGGTCGACGCCCTCCACGCTCGCCCAGCGCGTCGTTCCCGACCCGTCCACCGCGGCGGATGCCGGGAATGCCGATGTCTCCACGGACGACGCCGTGGCCGGGCGCCCCTGCGAGATCAGGGTCGCCGCGGTGACGGAGGCCGCCGGCTGAGCCGTTGCTGCCGTTGCTGCGGAGGCCGTGGACGGAGTGGCGCCCGTGGTCACGGATGCCGAGGCCGCCGGCGATGCGGCGCCCGTGGAGGCGGAGGCCGCTGTGGCGACGCCGAGTGGCAGCGCGACCGCGGCGGCGACGCAGGCCGTGAAGAGGCGCCTGCGGAAGGAAGTGGATCGTGCGTGTGACATCGTCGTCTCCTGCGCGTTCGGAAGAGCATCCGTCGGAGCCGGTCAGCCCCGTTCGTAAAACTTCTTACCATTAGTCGGCCGGTGTACGCCAGTGTTTTTGGCAAACGTTTGCCAGCCGGACGACACCACTCTACGACACGGGACCGCTCCCGAGCCAGCACGAATGCTCACGCGCAATCGGCACCTCGCGCCGGTACACGGCGGGCGCAGCGACATCCGGTGTCGGATCGAGGGAGTCGCTTCCCCGCCGTGAGCGCGGCGCCCGACGTCAGACGGCGAGGTAGGAGCGCAGCGTCGCCGCCTCGGACGCGAGGAGCGACGGGTCATCGCCGGGCACGAACTCCAGCAGCGCGTCGCGCGGCGGCTGCGCGGCGGCGCGCGCATCGGAGAAGAAGCGCGTCCACAGATCTGCGCGCTCGCGGAGCGGGAGGCGCTCCTTCACCGGCCACCAGGAGAAGACGTGGGCGGCGCTCGTGTGGGCCGCGATCTGTCGGTACTCGTCGATGGCGTCATCGACGGATGCTGCGACCGTCGGCTGCCAGTAGGTGCGCAGGTGCGGACTCCCGACCTCGGCGAGGAGCCGCAGCGTCGAGGGGGCGGTGGCGGCGAGGGTGCCGGAGTGGAACTCCAGCGCCAGCTCCATGTCCCGCTCTCCGGCTTCGGATGCCGCGGCCCGCAGCCGCTCGACGGCCCGAGTCCACTCGGCATCCGTCGCTTCCGCGGCATCGACGGAACCCGCCCAGATCCGCACGCGGTCGGCGCCGAGGGCCTCCGCGCTGTCGAGGACGGGGGCGATGTCCTCCCCCGAGCCCGCCCGGAAGTACGACCCGTACGATGCCACCGCGAGGCCCGCATCCCTCGTCGCCCGCGCGACCCGCTGCGCCCGGACGGTGTC
This sequence comes from Microbacterium sp. NPDC012755, assembly GCF_042901325.1. Lineage (NCBI taxonomy): Bacteria > Bacillati > Actinomycetota > Actinomycetes > Micrococcales > Microbacteriaceae > Microbacterium > Microbacterium sp. NPDC012755. Next base: position 491,971 of record NZ_JBIBCT010000001.1, read on the forward strand.
ACCCGCAGGCACGTGCACGTCGCCGCCCCACTCGATCGCCTCGAGCCCGGCATCGGCGGCGAGCGCGACGATCTCCTCCGGCCCGAGCGCTCGGAAGGTCACCGAGCAGAGCCCTGCGCGGATCCTGGTCATGTGCTCATCCTCTCGTGTTCTCTCCTGCAGTGCCGCAGCTTCGTCTCGCCGGAACCCCGTTTCGTCTCGGTCGCTCCGCTCCCTCGCTCAACGACCGAAGGGAGGAGTGGCCTCAGCCCAGGTGCGGTGACACCGCGGCGGCGAAGGTCTCCGCGGTGCGGCGCACGACGGCATCCGGAGCATCCGCCCAGATGTCGGCGTTGAAGATCTCGACCTCGATGTCGCGGTTGTAGCCGGCCTGGACGACGGCACGGGTGAGCGACCCGAAGTCGATCACCCCGTCGCCCGTGTAGTGCCGCGACAGCAGCACATCGGCGGCGAGCGGGGTCTTCCAGTCGCACACCTGGTACGTCGCGATGCGGCCCTCCCGCCCTGCGCGGGCGATCTGGTCGAGCACCTGCGGATCCCACCAGATGTGGAAGGTGTCGACCGCCGCGCCGACGACCGCAGGCTCGAAGTCCGCCGCGATGTCGAGCGCCTGCCCGAGGGTCGAGACGACCGCCCGGTCGGACGCGTACATCGGATGCAGCGGCTCGATCGCGAGCGTCACCCCCGCGGCCCTCGCGTCGTCGGCGAGCACACCGATCGCATCACGCACTCGTTCCCGCGCGCCCACGAGATCGCGTGAGCCCTCGGGAAGACCGCCGGCGACGAGCACGAGCACGGCCGTCGAACCGTCGGCGCCGGCCGCGGCGAGCGTCGCGGTCTCCTCGATCGCGCGACGGTTGTCGTCGAGCGCTGCGGTGCGCTCCGGTCCGTCGGGCAGGGTGAAGAACCCTCCGCGGCAGTGCGTCGTGAACCGCAGACCAGCGTCGGCCAGCATCCGTGCGGCGACGTCGAGTCCGACCTCGTTCACGGGCTCGCGCCAGAGCCCGATGGCCTGGATGCCGGCATCCGCCGTCACCCGCAGCGCCGTCGCGAGGTCGGCGTGCTTGATCGTGGCCTGATTGATCGACAGGCGAGGATCGGGGGCGCCGTCGCTCTGTCGGCTCAGATCCCGAATGTCGGTCGAAGGGATGCCGTGTCGAGCGACATTCGGGTTTCCTGCTGACGTTCCGGCCTGGATGCTCATGCGTCGACTCCGTTCAGACGCAGCATCCCGTGCCAGCGCTCTCGCGCGAGCTCCGGATGCTCCAGCGCGAGCGAGGCGTTCGCGAGCTCGACGATGCGGCTGAGGTGCGGGAGGCTGCGGGCCGAGTGGAGCCCCGCGACCATCTGGAACGCGGGCTGGTGACCGTTCAGCCAGGACAGGAAGGCGACACCGGTCTTGTAGTAGAACGTCGGCGCGGCGAAGACCTGCCGACTGAGTTCCTCGGTCGGGCCCAGGATCTCCCGGTAGCGCGCCGGATCCCCTGCGTCCAGCGCCTGGATCGCTGCCGATGCGACCGGGGTGATCGCGGCGAACGCGCCGAGCAGCGCATCGGAGTGCCCCGCGCCTGTCGATGCCGCCCCCGCGCCGGTCGTCGGGCGAGCACCCCCCGCGCCGGTCGTTGAGCGAGCGGAGCGAGACGAAACGCCCGCATCCGACGTCGACTCCGGCATGGAGCGTTTCGTCTCGTCGCTCCGCTCCTCGCTCAACGACCGGGTGGCGGTGGCCGGGTCGCCGCCGATGAGACCCACGTAGTTGAAGTCGTCGCCGGTGAACATGCGCACGCCGTCGGGCAGCTGCGAGCGCACGGCGATCTCGCTCTCGGCGTTCAGCAGGCTCATCTTCACGCCCGCGACCTTGCCCGGGTTCTCCGAGATGATGTCGAGGAGCACGGCGGATGCCGTCTGCCAGTCGTCCGCGCCGAAATACCCGGCGAGCTCCGGGTCGAAGGCCGTGCCCAGCCAGTGCAGCACCACCGGGACGATCGCGCTCTCCAGCACCGCACGGTACACGCGGCGGTAGTCGTCGGCATCCGCGGCCACGCGTGCGAGGTGGCGGGAGGCCATGAGCACCGGCCCCGCCCCCTGCTCCTCGGTGAAGTGCAGCTGCTCCCGGTAGGCGTCGATCACCCGATCGAGCGAGATGCGCTGCTCGTCGACGTGATCGGTGTTGACGCCGACGACGACAGAGCCGCCCTCCTCGCGCGCCACCTCGGCGCTGCGGGCGATGAGCTCGCGGGTGGCCGCGGCATCCAGTCCCATGTTGCGCTGCGCCGTGTCCATGGCGTCGGCGACGCCGAGGCCCCACGAGTACACGTTGCGGCGGAACGCGAGGGTGGAGTCCCAGTCGATGTCGGCGGGACGACCGGGAGTGTTGTCGGCGTGCGCCTTCGGCACGACGTGCGCCGCGGCGTACGCGACGCGGCTGCGCAGAGCGGATGCCGGGCGCGCGTAGCCTCCGGAGTCGTTCAGCGCCGCGTGCGACACCGTGCCGTCGGGCGCGAGGAGCGTCAGGGCGGACATCAGAGCGCCAGCGGTTCGATGGCGATCTTGCGGCCCTCGGCGCTGGAGGTGAGGCCGGCCTCGGCGAACTGCACGCCCTTGGCGCCCGCGAGCAGGTCGAACGGGTACTCGGTGCCCTCGACGTAGGAGACGAGGTACTCCTCCCACTGCTGGCGGAAGCCGTTGAGGAACACGTCGTTGGTCGGGACCTTCTGCCAGTCGGCGTCGTAGTCGCGGGTGTCTTCGAGGTCGGGGTTCCACACCGGCTTCGGCGTGGCGTTGCGCGGCTGGATCTTCGCGCCGAACAGTCCGACCACGGCGGAGCCGTGCGTGCCGTCGACCTGGAACTCGACGAGCTCGTCGCGGTTCACGCGCACGGTCCAGCTGGAGTTGATCTCGGCGATGATGCCGCCCTCGATCTCGAAGATGCCGTACGCGGCGTCCTCGGCGGTGGCGGTGTAGTGCTCGCCCTTCTCGTCCCACCGGTCGGCGATGTGCACGGCGGCCTGCGCGTACACGCTCGTGACCTCGCCGAACAGGTTCTCGAGCACGTAGTTCCAGTGCGGGAACATGTCGGAGATGATGCCGCCGCCGTCTTCGGTGCGGTAGTTCCAGCTCGGGCGCTGCGCGGGCTGCCAGTCCCCCTCGAAGACCCAGTAGCCGAACTCGCCCCGCACCGACAGGATGCGTCCGAAGAACCCCGAGTCGATGAGGCGCTTGAGCTTCTGCAGGCCGGGCAGGTACAGCTTGTCGTGCACGACGCCGGTCTTGACGCCGGCGGCCTTCGCCAGCCGGGCGAGTTCGAGCGCCTCGTCGAGGGACTCCGCCGTGGGCTTCTCCGTGTAGATCGCCTTCCCCGCGGCGATGGCCTTGCGGATCGCGGATGCCCTGGCCTTCGTCACGAGGAAGTCGGCGTAGATCTCCCACCGCGGGTCGGCGAGCGCGGCATCCAGATCAGTGGTGTAGTCCTCGATGCCGTGCTTCTCGGCGAGCTCGGCGAGCTTCGCCTCGCTGCGTCCGACGAGGATCGGCTTCACGGTGATACGGCTGCCGTCCGGCAGCTCGATGCCGCCCTCCTCGCGGATCGCGAGGATCGAGCGCACCAGGTGCTGCCGGTAGCCCATGCGTCCGGAGACGCCGTTCATGATGATCCCGATCTCGCGGGTGGTCGCCTGTGACATCAATCGTCCGTTCTGTGGGAAGTGGGGGCGCGTCCGTCGATAGTGGGTAAGCGCTTTCCGAAAGCATCCCATGCCGCACCACGCTCTCGCAACCCTTTCAGGAAAGCGCATTCCAGTTCCCAGGCTCTCTTCGCGCTCGACCAGAAGCGCATCCGAAGGCGCCCCGCTGCGGACGGCAGGCCGGCGGCGGGGTCAGCGGGTGCTGGAGCGCTCGATCAGCAGCGTCGGGATGATCGAGGGGCCGGGTGTCGCATCCTCCCCCTCGATGTCGGCGACCAGCGCGGCGACCGCGCGGTGGGCGAGAGCCGTGAAGTCCTGGCGGATCGTGGTCAGCGGGGGCCGGTAGTTCGCGGCATCCGGGACGTCGTCGAAGCCCACCACGGCGACGTCCTCCGGCACGCGGCGCCCCGACTCGGCGAGCGCGCGCAGGAGCCCCAGTGCCATCTGGTCGTTCGCGCAGAAGACGGCGGATGCCGCGGAGAGGGCGGCCCCCGCGGCGTATCCCGACTCGGCGCTCCAGTCGCCCCTGACCACCTCGGGGGCGTCGATCCCCGCCGCGGCGAGGGAGTCCCGCCACCCGCGCTCGCGCTCGGCCGCCGCGAAGGAGTCAGCAGGCCCCGCGAGGTGGTGGACGATCGGGCGCCCGGCCTCGAGGAGCCGCGCGGTGGCCAGTGCCGCGCCTCCGGCGTGGTCGCTGTGCACGGAGATGAAGCCGTCGTCGGTGGCCGCATCGACCACGACGAGCCGCAGCCCGGCCGGACGCTGAGCGGTCGGCACCTGGGCGGAGGCCTCGTTCAGCACGATCGCACCGTCGACCTCCTGCTCGGCGAGGTGCTCGAACGCCTCGGCGACGCCACCGGACGCGGTGACGAGCGTGAGGGCGTATCCCCGCTCCGCCGCGGCCTCGGCTGTGGCCTGCAGCATCCGCGAGTTGCCGACGGTGGCGAGGGTCGTGACGACGAGGCCGATGGTCTGCGAACGGCCGGTGCGCAGAGCCCTGGCGGCGCGGTGCGGGCGGTAGCCGAGCTCGGCCATCGCCTTCTCGACGCGTTCGCGCGTGGCGGGGTCGACCCGGGGGCTGTCGTTGACGACGCGGGAGACGGTCTGGCCGGAGACTCCGGCGCGGGCGGCGACGAGGGCCATCGACACGCGCCCCGATGCCGGGCGACGGCGCGGCATCCGCTCGCCGGGGAGTCCGAGTTCGCTGCGGGTCACCGGCATCCTCCGTTCACAACTCCTCAATGTTGACGTTACCACGCCGTCGGACGTACCATGTTTACGTGAACACGCACGAATCTCCGGAGTTCCGAACGGCGACCCTCTCCGCCGGCGTCACCAAGCGCGCGACGACGCTCGCCGACGGCCGCGACCTCATCTACTACGACGACCCCGACACCGCGCTCCCCGCGGAGCGCTCGATCGACGCCCGCACCCTCGACCCGCGCCCCGACACGGCCACGATGCGGCTCGACGTGCTCACCGGCGACTGGATCACGGTCGCCGCGAACCGCCAGAACCGCGTCATGATGCCGAGCGCAGACGCCGACCCGCTGGCGCCGCAGACTCCGACCAATCCGTCGGAGGTCCCCTCGCGCTACGACGTCGCGGTGTTCGAGAACAAGTCCCCCGCGTTCGGACCCGCCCTCGCCGAGGCCACGGGCGACGCTCCCGGAGCATCCAACCCTCCGCGCGGACTCGACGACCTCGCCGCCCTCGGACTCGGACGCACCCGCACCTCGGTCGGCCGCTGCGAGGTCGTGTGCTTCAGCCCGGAGCACACCGGATCCTTCGGCACCCAGAGCGTCACCCGCGCCCGCACCGTGATCGAGGCCTGGGCCGACCGCACCGCCGCTCTGTCGCAGCTGCCCGGCATCGAGCAGGTCTTCCCCTTCGAGAACCGCGGCGAGGCGATCGGCGTGACCCTGCCCCACCCGCACGGCCAGATCTACGCCTACCCCTACGTCACCCCGCGCACCACCCGCGTGCTGGAGAGCATCGACCGCACGGCGCCCGACCTTTTCCAGCGCATCCTCGAATTCGAGCAGTCGTCGGAGCGGGTCGTCTTCCGCGGCGAGCACTGGACGGCCTTCGTGCCCTTCGCCGCCCGCTGGCCGCTGGAGGTGCACCTGATGCCGCACCGTCACGTCCCCGACTTCGCCGAGACGACGGATGCCGAGCGCGACGAGCTCGCCCCGCTCTACCTGCGTCTGCTCCGCGGCGTCGACGCGCTGTACGAGACCCCGACCCCGTACATCGCCGCGTGGCACCAGGCTCCGGTCAACACCGGCCGCGACAGCGTGCGCCTGCACCTGCAGCTCACCAGCCCCCGCCGCGCCGCCGACAAGCTCAAGTTCCTCGCCGGATCCGAGGCCGCCATGTGGGCGTGGGCCGCCGAGGTCGCACCCGAGCAGGGCGCCGCCCGCATCCGCGAAGCCATCGCACGCGCAGAGGAGGCGTCCGCATGACCACCACCCAGGATGCCGCGACGGCGCTGTTCCTCGAGCTCACCGGCCGCGAGCCCGAGGGCCTCTGGTCGGCTCCCGGCCGGGTGAACCTCATCGGCGAGCACACCGACTACAACGACGGATTCGTGCTGCCGTTCGCGATCCCGCACCGCACGGTCGCGGCCGTCGGTCGACGCGATGACGGCGTCGGCCGTGTGCGTGTCGCCTCGACGTTCGCCACAGAGCCGGTCGAGGTCGCCCTCGACGAGCTCGACGGCCTGTTCCCGACGGCGGCCGGCGCGGAGCCCGCCGTCCCGGAGTGGGCGGCCTACCCGCTGGGGGTCGCCTGGGCTCTGGCTCAGGCCGCGTCTGTCGCCGGATCGGGCGTCGACATCGCGATCGCCTCCGACGTCCCCGTCGGCGCCGGGCTCTCCTCGTCCGCTGCGATCGAGGGCGCCACGGCATCCGCCCTGAACGACCTGTGGGGAGCCGGCCTCGACCGGGTCGCCCTCGCCCGCGTGGGCCGCAGGGCAGAGAACGAGGCCGTGGGAGCGCCCACCGGGATCATGGACCAGATGGCCTCCATGCTCGGCGAGCCGGATGCCGCGACCTTCCTCGACTGCCGCTCGCTGGAGGCGCAGCTCGTGCCGCTCGGCGTGGCCGAGGCCGGTCTCGCGATCCTCGTCATGGACACCCGCGTGAAGCACGCGCACTCCACCGGTGGCTATGGAGAGCGCCGTGCCGCGTGCGAGCGCGGAGCCGCGATCATGGGCGTCCCTTCGCTGCGCGACGTGACGGTCGCCGACCTGCCCAGGGCAGAGGCGCTCATGGACGACGTCACGTTCCGCCGCGTGCGCCACGTCGTGACCGAGAACCAGCGTGTGCTCGACACCGTCCGCGTGCTGCGCGAGTCCGGCGCCAGGGCGATCGGCGACCTGCTCGTCGCCTCGCACGCCTCGATGCGCGACGACTTCGAGATCTCCGTTCCCGAGCTCGACACGGCGGTCGAGGCGGCCCTCGCGGCCGGGGCGCTCGGCGCACGGATGACGGGCGGCGGCTTCGGCGGAGCCGCGATCGCGCTGATCGAGGCCGACGCCGTCGCTGAGGTGTCGGACGCCGTGGCCTCCGCGTTCGCGGCATCCGGGTTCTCCGCGCCCCATCTGTTCACCGTCGTGCCGTCCGCCGGCGCCGGTCGCGACGCCTGAGGACGTGCGCCCGTGCGGTGAGCACGCAGGTCGCACTGAAACACTGAGCCCCCCGACCCTGAAGGAGAACCATGTCCTGGATCGTCACCGGCGGCGCCGGCTACATCGGATCGCACGTCGTGCGGGCACTGTCGGATGCCGGGCTCACTCCGGTCGTGATCGACGACCTCTCCAGCGGGGTCGCGTCGTTCGTGCCGGAGGGCGTGACGTTCGTCCGCGGCAGCATCCTCGATCGGGAGCTCGTCGAGCGCACGCTGCGCGAGCACGACGCCGAGGGAGTGATCCACGTCGCCGGCTTCAAGTACGCGGGCGTCTCGGTGCAGCGCCCGCTGCACACCTACGCCCAGAACGTCGAGGGCACGCGCGTGGTGCTGGAGGCCATGGCGGCCGCGGGTGTCGCGAACATCGTGTTCTCGTCGTCGGCCGCGGTGTTCGGCACCCCCGACGGTGACCTGGTCGTCGAAGACACGGCGAAGCGGCCGGCCAACCCCTACGGCGAGTCGAAGCTCATCGGCGAATGGCTGCTGCGCGACCAGGCCACCGCGACCGCCGACTCCGCGCATCCGCTCCGGCACACGTCGCTGCGCTACTTCAACGTCGTCGGCTCGGCCGACCCCACGGTCTACGACGTGAGCCCGCACAACCTCTTCCCCATCGTGTTCGAGGCGCTGATCGCGGGCAGGACCCCGAAGATCTTCGGGGACGACTACGCCACCCCCGACGGCACGAACGTGCGCGACTACGTGCACGTGGGCGACATCGCCGCCGCGCACGTCGCCGCCGCGCGACGCCTGTCGGCGGGCGCGCCGATCGAGCCCGCCTACAACCTGGGCTCGGGTGACGGTCTCAGCGTGACGCAGATCATGGATGCCGTGGCTCGCGTGACCGGCATCGACTTCATCCCCGAGGTCGGCCCCCGGCGCCCCGGCGACCCCGACCGCATCGTCGCGACCGGCGAGCTCGCCGCCCGCGACCTCGACTGGCGGATGCGCTACACGGTCGACGAGATGGTCCGCACCGGCTGGGAGGCTCGTCGCGCGGCAGTCTAGTCGGGACGGCTCCGGGATCGCCCGTCCGGGCGAAGAACGGGTACCCCTTCCCCGATTCGCCCGGACGGGCGATCCCTCCGCCTCGCGTCGCGGTCGGGCGACGCCCTCGGGGTGCTCGGAAGGGTCAGAGGTCGCGGGTGCGGATCGGGTAGAACCAGAAGCACACCCAGGCCAGGGCCGTGAAGACGAGCGGGATCACCGCGACCATCACGCGGATGCCGCCGTCCACGGCATCCGGCTGGCCGTCGCCCAGCGTCGCGTCGAACCCGGATGCCGTCAGCACGGCGGCGGCGACGATCGCCTGCACCACCACGGCCCCGCGCACGACGAAGCCGTTCACGCCGAAGTACGCGCCCTCGCGCCGATGCCCCGTGCGCACGGCGTCGTCGTCGATGATCTGCGCCAGCATCACCTCGAGCAGCTGCAGGAGGCCTCCGATGCCGACCCCCACCGCGATGCCGACGAGAGCCGCGGCGAGCACCGTCGTCGGGAGCAGGTAGCCGAGCACGGCGACGCCGAAGACGCCGACGCTCCACAGCAGAGCCGTGCGCGGCGAGGTGCGCCGCACGACCGCGCTCCACAGCACGATCGACGGGATGGCCGTCACGAAGATGGCGCCGAGCAGCACGCTGCCCTCTCCCTCGGCCGCGTGCAGCGAGTACCGCACGTAGAACGGGAGGGCGGCGAGGATGATCGCGATCGACGTCTGCACGCACAGCGACCCGAGCACGTAGGGCACGAAGGCGCGGTTGGCGAAGGTGAGCGTCAGCTGGCGCCGCCAGGTCATGGCTTCGGATGCCGCCTCCGGCACGGTGCGCTCGACCATGCCGCCGAGGAACGACCACACGAGGAGGACGAGGCAGACTCCGCCGAGCACGAGCGCCATGCCAGGCCAGCCCATCGAGCCGTACAGCGCCGGGGCTCCTGCCGTGCCCAGCACCATTCCGAGGATCGCGAAGATCTGCCGCGGGACGTTGCCGCGGGCGCGCTCCTCCGTGGTGCGGAAGATCTCGGGGAACAGGGCGGAGATGTTGAGCACGACCACGACGAAGGCGATGTCGTACACCGCGACGACCACGAGGAACCAGGCGATCAGCCCGGCGACGGGGAGTTCAGGCGGCATCCACACCAGCGCGAAGGCCACGACCAGCGGCACGATGCCGAGCCCGATCCAGGGCACCCGGCGCCCCCACGGCGTGCGGATCCGGTCGGACAGCGCACCGACGACGGGGTTGAGCACGGCGTTGAGGATGCCGTGGGCGATCATGGCCGCGGCGACCCACCCCGGCGGCACGCCCAGGTGCGTGACGTAGAAGTAGACGACGAAGGCCGAGAAGGTCTGCGCCATCAGCTGGGTCGGGAACCCGGAGGCGCCGAAGGCGATCGTCTGGGCGCGCGGGGGCGCCGCGTCGATGCGGCGGTCGCGGAGCGCGCCGAGCAGGGTCACCGCGCCGCACTCCGCTGCAGCTCGCGCAGCGCACGCCAGCCGATGCGCACGAGACCCTCGTCCTCGATCGCCTGCAGCACCGCGGGGTCGGCGAGCAGCCGGTGCTCGTAGCCGCGTTTGGCGGCGGCGAAGTCGACCGCCGCCCTGAGCTCCGCGTCGTCGATCATCGGATGCAGGTAGATCTCGGTGACTCCGGCGGGGACGGCGCGCAGCAGCGCGATGAAGCCGTCGCGCACCTGCTCGTACCCCTCCTCGGCATCCGTGCCCTCGCCGACGATCTCGAAGGGGTGCGACCAGAGCCGGTCGATGATCTCGACGCCGAGGGAGTCCGCCGCAGCGGCCGCCCGGTCGAGGGTGCGCTGCAGCTCGACGTCCGCGTCTGCGCCGTCCATGCTGCGCGGCAGCCGGAAGGGCAGACCGTGGCGTGCGGCGAGCGCGAACACCGGTGCGAGGAAGTCGCGGCCGGTGAGGAGTCCGTAGACCGAGCCCATGTGGTTATCGAGGTGGGTGACGTCGACCCCGGCGTCGAGCGCGGCCTGCAGCTGCGCGGCGATCTCGGCGGCGACGTCGTCTTCGGCCGCGTTCTCCTCGACCGGCCGCACCTCCGAGGGGAAGAATCCGTCGGCGTCGACGAGCGTCGTGCCCACGCCGGTCAGCGGCCGCCAGCGGTACCGGGTCCACTCGCTGGTCAGCACGAGGTGCACGCCCACGTCGAGGTCGGTGCGGGATGCCGCGAACGCCAGCGCCTCCGGCGACCACGGGCACGGCACCATCACCGTCGTGGAGTCGATGCGCCCGGCATCCAGCAGCTCGGTGATCGCGAGGTTCGCCGCGTGGCACATGCCGAAGTCGTCGGCGTTGAGGATGATCGCCCGTGCTCCGGGGGCGAGGCCGAGCCGATCGGCGAGGTCGGAGATCATCGACTGCTCCTGTCGGGGAGGACGCTGCTGAACACGGTGGTGCGGAGGGCGGATGCCGCCTCGCCGATCGCGCCGACCAGCGGCGCCTCCGGCCCGAACGACGAGACCAGGAAGCGCATGGGCAGCTGCGCGGCATAGGCGTCGGCCACGGACTGCACGGCGTCGACGAGCACGGGATGCGCCGCCGATCCGCTCAGCACGAACGCCTCGGGGTCGAGCACGAGGGCGACGCTGCCCGCGACGAGGGTGATGCGCCGACCCATCTCGGCGGCCATCGCGAGCGCGGCCTCATCACCGGCGGCCGCCGCGTCGAGGTGCTGGTCGAGCGTGAGCGAGGGGTCGCGCCCGTTCGTCAGCGCCAGGTCGCCCACGACCGCGTCGCCCAGCACGGGCGCGCCGATCGGCAGCGGGGTCTGCGGCAGGTACATGACCTCTCCCGCGACACCGGAGAAGCCTCTGTGCAGCATGCCGTCGATCACGATGCCCCCGCCGAGGCCGTCGTCGAGCAGCAGCAGCGCGAAGCTGGAGAGCTCGGCGCCCGCTCCCGAGGTGAGCTCGGCGAGAGCGGCGAGGTTGACGTCGTTCTCCACCCGCACGGGGCAGTCGAGCCGGGAGATCAGGGCCGCCTTGAACGCGCCGCCGTCTGGGCCCTGGTCGTCGCGGATGCCGCCGTCGGCCGTGACGATGCCCGGCACCCCGATGACGACGAGGCGCAGCGGCGCCTGCACCGCCAGCAGGCACTCGTCGATGAGGCTCGTGATGTGCTCGACCCGGTCGCCGCGGAGCGGGAAGGGCGCGTGCTGCTCCGCTCTGACGACGCCCATCGGGTCGACGAGCGCGACGTGCGCGGCATGGTGGTCGACGTGGACGGCGGCGGCCACGCCGAGTCGGGGATGCAGCGCCACTCTGCTCGCCGCGGGTCCGCGGGTCTCGCGGTCGACACCGGCGGGGACGACGGCGCCCGCACCCTCGAGCATCCGCAGCACCTGGGTGACGGCGGTGCGCGAGAGGCCGGTCGCGGCCATGAGCTCGGCGCGGGTCTGCGGCCCTCTGCGCCCGAGGGTCTCGAGGATGGCCCGCCCGTTGAGCGTGCGGAGCAGAGACTGCGGACCTGCGATCGGCCTGGCCATGGTGATCCCCCGGGAGTCGACTTCGCCCAGCCTGACACATCGCGTCGTACTTGTCGACGGGTGTTGCGCCCGCCCGATCCGGCCTCCATTTAGGGTGGACGGATGACGCAGCTGGTGATCCGCGAGGCTCAGATCGACGACGCCGACGAGGTCGCCGCCGTGCACGTGCGCTCCTGGCAGGTCGCGTACCGAGGGCTCATGCCGCAGGAGCTCCTCGACGGCCTCTCCATCGAGGAGCGAGCGGAGGGATGGCGACGCATCGTCGCCGATCCGCTGCCGACCGGCCTCGGCATCCTCGTCGCCGTCCGCGACGGCGCCGTCATCGGCTGGACCTCGTTCGGCTCGGGGCGCGACGACGATGGGCTGGCCGACGGCGAGGTGTACGGCATCTACGCCGACCCCTCCGCATGGTCGACCGGTGTCGGTCACGCCCTGCTCACCGCCGCGGAGAAGGTCATCGCGGATGCCGGGCACACCCGCGCCTACCTGTGGGTGCTCGACGGCAACGACAGGGCAGACGCCTTCTACGCGGCCCACGGCTGGATCGCCGACGGCGCGACCAAGGTCGACGAGCGTCCGTACGCGTCGTTCGCGGAGCACCGCCGCGTGAAGGACCCGCTGCGCTGAGCGGACGACGCCGGCGTCAGACGACCGGCGTCAGCGGGCTCGTCGCCGCGCGACCTTCTCCGCACGCGCCGCGGAACGGACCTCCGCCGCGGAGAGGCCGAGGTGCGGAGCGGAGCGGATCCACGCGTAGGTCGCGGCCTCCGAGGCGTGATCGCCGAGCGCCGCGAAGCACCCGGCGAGATCGAACGCCGACGCCCTGACGCGCACCATCAGGTCGGCGTCGGCGGTGCCCGCACCGATGTCGAGCACTCGGCGGTGTGCTCCGGCGGCCTCCGCCGTGCGCCCGAGCCCTCCGAAGAGGATCGCCTGGTTGCGGAGCGCCTTCGCACAGCGGAGCCGACCGGATGCCGTGTCGACCGACTGCCCGTGCACGGCGACGACGTGCTCGTAGGCGGCGAGAGCGCCGGCGACGTCGCCGATCTCGTCGATCATGATGGCGCGGTTGTAGACGCCCTGCTGGCGCGTCGTCGCCAGCTCTCCGTCTGTCTCCCCCTCGGCGAGCGCATCGAGCGCCTCGTACGCCGCGATCGCCCCTCGAGGATCCCCGAGAGCGCCGAGCGCCATGCCCAGCCGGAGGTACGCGCGGGCCTGCACGCGCTCGGCGCGGAGGTCGCTCCCTGCCCGGATGACGGTCGCCTGGCGCGCCAGCGTCGCGACCTGCTCCCAGTACTTGGCGTCCTGGAGCCAGCCCGCCCAGGCGTCCAGCGCCGCGAGCCGCAGCATCGCGACATCGACGTCGTCTGTTCCGGCGCTCTCCTCGACGACGCCCCTCCAGAGGCCCTCCGCCTCGGCGACCCGCCCCTTCTCGGCGAGCTCGTCGGCGGCGTAGAGACGATCTCGCAGCGACCGGTACCGTTCGGTCGCCGCATCACCGGACGCGGCATCCGCCCCCGGCAGCAGCGAGAGGATCCGGAGGTTCTCGCGGGCACGGCGGACCGTGTCCTGGATGCCGTCGTCGTCGGCGTCGCCGAAGCGGGCGTCGAGCGCACGGAGCAGGTCGATCGCCGCGCCTGTGCTCCCCTGCTCATGCGACTCCACCGCGTCGCCGAGCATCCTGGTCGCGTCGAGTCGGCGGATCCTCACGTCGGGGTCGTCGGCGAATCGTTCGGCGAAGAGGCGCCGCAGCTCCCTCGATTCGGTCTGCCCTGTGAGATCGGAGCGCCACGCCGACCACAGCGCGTTCGCCGCCCACCGGCGCACGTCGCCGGACGGGTCCGCGGAGAACTCGGCGAGAACCTCGTCGATCGCCTTCCGGGATGCGTCCTGCCGTCCGGCCTCACGGAGGAACCTGCTCTCCCAGTACCCCGCCTGCACGCGCTCCGACCTGGCGATGTCGCGCCCCGTCGCCCGCACGTTCGCGGAGAGTCGGGCGAGCGTCGACAGCGCATCGTCCCGCCCTCCGAGATCGGACTGCCGGAGCGCCCTGTCGAGGAGCAGCGCGGCCATCTTCGGCACCGTCTCGACGTCGTCCCAGAAGGCGGCGAACCTCTCCTCCACGGCGAGGGACGCGGCCACGGCCGCCACGGGGTCTCGCTCGGGAGACGAGGGCTCGCGCGCCGCCGTCGCTCCATCGGGATGGCCGAGCACGCTCGCGATGCGCGCCGCGACGCCGAACCGGGCGAGGGCCGACCGCGGATCATCGTCCGACAGGAACACCCGGTCGGCCTCGCGCAGCAGCGCAAGGCCGGATGCCGTCGCGTACGCGGTGGCGCCGACGTGGCGAAGGAGATCGGAGAGGACGAGGGCGCGCGCATCGGCGTCGGCGTCCGCTGCGTACCGCCCGAGGAGAGCAGACCACTCCTCGGCGGCGACGGCATCCCGATCCGCTCCGTCGAGACGATCGAGGATCTCCTCCAGGTGCCGGGTCTCGCGTCGCGCGCGCTGCACGCCTGGTTCCCCGAGCCCGTCTGCCAGCAGCCGCCTCACGGGGGCGACGGCCTCGAGCGCCGGGGCGCCCTCGGCGATCGCGATGTCGGCGAGGAGCAGCGCGGCGTCGAGGGCGAATCCCGCGGAGCCGGGACCGGAGCGCGCCTCTCGTACGACCAGATCGAGCACCTCGGGAACACCGGAGAGGTCGAGGTCGTTCTCGACGCGCAGCCGCGAGGCGGTGAACATCGCCTCGAGCCTGATCGACGCCGACCGCGGGTCGGCCTCTCCGCCGAGGCGGAGGGCGAGCTCGTCGAGAGCCACGGCGATGGACGAGGGCGACTGCCCCAGCCATTTGCGGATCATCTGCGCGGTGAGCGCGGCCTCGGCGGCTGCCCGCCGGACGCCCGCATGCGGGGAGTCTCGCCAGCGGGCGTCGAGGGCGACGGCGCGCTGGAGCACCTCCACGTGCAGCACCGGATCGACGTCGTCCAAACCGTGCACGAACTCGATCCGCGGGAGCTCCGCGTACGCCAGCGCCTCCGCCGTGCGCTCGTCGTCGACGCCATCGGTGAGAGCGGCCAGGCGTTCCAGGTGACGATCGATCGTCTCCGGCTGCTCGATCTCCACGTCGAGTCCGATGAGCAGCCCCGTCGCCTCGGCGAGAGCGCACGCCTCGTCGGCGCCGGTCGCGGATGTCGCCCCTGCGAGTCCTTCGACCAGCAGGGCGCGCGCCGCCCCCTGCTCGCCCTCGTCGATGCGCGCTCGCGCCTCTTCAAGCAGGCTGAAGATCCCCATGTCGACGCGTCCCCCTCCTCGCCGGCCGGCGGGTGCTCTCGGCCGGCGTTCCGCCACGACCGACAGTCTCGCACGGGCGTCGGTCACGGCGCCCGTGCGAGACTCGTCGGTGCCGTCGGAGCGGGCCTCAGTCGGCCAGCATCCCCTCGTCGGTGTACTCCGGCGCGGGGAGCGCCGACAGCTGAAGGCGCCGCATGATCTCCTTGACCTCGTCCTTCGGGCCGCGGCCGAGGTCGACGACGATGCCCTCCTCGTCGGGCTCGAGCGGCTCCAGGGTCGCGAACTGCGAGCCCAGCAGGCTCTGCGGCATGAAGTGGTCGAAGCGGGTGCTGAGTCTGTTCGCGATCGTCTCGCGCGTGCCGTCGAGATGGACGAAGGCGACGCCCGGTCCGCTGAGCCGGTCCCGGTAGACGCGGCGCAGCGCCGAGCAGGTCACGATCCCGGGGGTTCCGGATGCCGTGTGCAGCTGGATCCACGCGGCGATCCGCTCCAGCCACGGCCACCGGTCCTCGTCTGTGAGGGGCACCCCGGCGGCCATCTTGGCGACGTTCGCCGCGGGGTGGAGATCGTCTCCCTCTTCGAGGTCCCAGCCCAGCCGTCCGGCCAGCATGCCGGCCACGGTGGACTTGCCCGATCCGGAGACCCCCATCACGACCAGCACGATGGGCGGGTCCGGCGGGGTCTGCACGGCGTCCTGTCCGTTCGTCGACGTCATGATCAGACCACCAGATCCAGGAGCAGCACGCCGGCGAGGCCGACGACCGAGATCAGGCACTCCAGCACCGTCCAGGTCTTGAACGTCTGCGGCAGGCTCGTTCCGAGGTACTGCTTGACGAGCCAGAACCCGGCGTCGTTCACGTGCGAGAGGAACACCGAGCCGGAGCCGATCGCGAGCACGAGGAGGGCGACCTCCGGGCCGGGGAGCGTCGACGCGGCCGACGTCATGAGACCGGCCGCCGTGATCGTGGCGATGGTGGCTGAGCCCGTGGCGATGCGCACGAGCACGGCGACGAGCCAGCCGAGCAGCAGCACCGAGACCCCGCTCTCGAGCACGGCCCTGGTGATGACCTCGCCGATGCCGGTGTCGATGAGGACCTGCTTGAAGGCGCCGCCCGCACCCACGATGAGGAGGATGCCGGCGATCGGCGGGAGGCTGCTCTCCAGGGAGTGCGCGACCGTGGTGCGGTTCATCTTCCCGCCGGCGCCGAGCACGAAGATGCCGAAGATCAGCGTGATGAGCAGCGCGATCGCAGGGGTGCCGGCGAAGTCGAGCACGACCTTCCACGCATCCGTCGAATCGGGCGCGATGACCGCGGCGAGCGCCTTGCCCATCATGAGCACGACCGGGAGCAGGATGCTGGAGAGCGCGGCGGCGAACGAGGGGCGCGGGCGCTGCGTGACGTCCTCGCCCTTGTCCTCGGCGGTGAGGAACATGTCGGGCACGGGCACGGGAGCCCACTTCGCGGCGAACCCGCTGAAGACGGGGCCCGCGATGATGATCGTCGGGATCGCGATGATCACGCCGAAGGCGAGGGTGAGGCCGAGGTTCGCGCCGAGGGCGTCGATCGCGATCAGCGGTCCGGGGTGCGGGGGCACGAGGCCGTGCATCGCGGAGAGGCCGGCGAGGGTGGGGATGGCGATCTTCATCAGCGCGACGCCCGAGCGGCGGGCGACGAGGATGATCACCGGGATGAGCAGCACGAGGCCGATCTCGAAGAACATCGGCAGACCGATCACGGCGCCGACGACGCCCATCGTCCACGGCAGTGCCCTCTTGCTCGACCGCGAGACGAGGGTGTCGACGACGCGATCCGCGCCGCCGGAGTCGGCGAGCAGCTTGCCGAACATCGCGCCGAGGGCGATCAGCACGCCGACGCCGCCCATCGTCGAGCCGAAGCCGTTGGAGAAGCTGGTGAGCGCCTGGCCGGTGGCCATACCCGCGCCGATGCCGACACCGAGGGCGCCGATCGTCAGGGCGAGGAAGGGATGCACCTTCAGCCAGGTGATCAGGACGATGATCACGGCGAAGCCGATCAGTGCGGCGGTGATGAGCTGGGCGTCCGAGCCGACGGGGACGATCGGGGCAGGGTCCGCCGTCTTCAGCAGTGTCAAGGGAACCATCATTGTTCCTCCCATGGGGGAAGCACTGTCCGAGAGCCACGGCGCTTCCGTCTGATATTTACGAGTACGGTACCTAAATAATCAGACTATTTCAAGATCTGTGCGGGATTGTCTGCTCCGCTGGCGCGAGCGGATGCAAACATCGGGTCTTTCCCCTACCATGAGGCCATGCCTCAGAACGCTCTGCACGATGTGATCGTCGAGCGCTGGGGTGCGGACATCGGCGCCGAGCGCCGCACCCCCGGCAGCCGGATCATCATGGACGACGCCGTGGCCGAGTTCGGCGCCTCACGCAGCGCGATCCGCGAGGCGGTGCGCGTGCTCGAATCGCTCGGCATGGTCGCGTCGCGCCAGCGCGTCGGCATCATCGTGCAGCCGCCGGAGACGTGGAGCCCCTACGACCAGCGCGTGCTGCGGTGGCGGCTCGACGGACCGCGGCGCGCCGAGCTGCTGCAGAGCCTCAGCGAGCTCCGCAGCGCCGTCGAGCCCGTCGCCGCCCGGCTCGCCGCGTTGCACGCGACCCCGGCGCAGTGCGGTGCGCTGACCGCCGCGGTCATCGGGATGTCGTCGACCTCACGCGCCGCCGACACCGACGAGTACCTCGCCCACGACATCGACTTCCACACCACGCTGCTCCAGGCCTCGCACAACGTCATGCTCAGCAGCCTGTCGCCGATCGTCGTCGCGGTCCTCGAGGGCAGGACGCACCACGACCTGATGCCGGACGTCGCGGATCCGGAGGCGCTGCGCCTGCACGGCGAGGTCGCCGCCGGAGTGCAATCGAGGGATGCCGAGCGCGCCGAGTCGGCCATGCGGGCGATCGTCGCCGAATCCGCGGAGGCGATGGAGCAGACCACCCGCGCACTGCGCCAGTCGTCGAACGACTGACCCGCTCGCACCTCACCGCGTTTCGTCTCGCTCCGCTCGCTCAACGACCCGCGGGGCCACCACACCCGCGGGTCACCGCCGCCCGGTCGGGGTACCGCCACCCGGTCGTTGAGCGAGGACGCGCAGCGACCGAGCGCCGTACTGAGCGAGCGCAGCGAGTCGAAGTGACGAAACGCTTCATGATCCGCACGACTCCAGCCGAAGCCGCGCACACCTCACCCCGTTTCGTCTCGCTCCGCTCGCTCAACGACCCGCGGGCGCGGGATCAGTCGAGCGCGGTCATGACGTGCTTGATGCGCGTGTAGTCGTCGAAGCCGTACTGCGACAGGTCCTTGCCGTAGCCGGAGTGCTTGAAGCCGCCGTGCGGCATGTCCGACACGAACGGGATGTGCGTGTTGATCCACACGCAGCCGAAGTCGAGGTCACGCGAGAACCGCATGGCCCGCGCGTGATCGGTCGTCCACACCGACGACGCGAGCGCGTAGTCCACGCCGTTCGCCAGCGCGAGCGCCTCCTCGTCGGTCTCGAAGGACTGCACCGTCAGCACGGGGCCGAAGATCTCTCCCTGCACGGCCTCGTCGTCCTGCTGCATCCCCGACACGATCGTGGCCTCGAAGAAGTACCCGGCATCCCCCTGCCGCTTGCCGCCGACCTCGATCTTCGCGTGCGCGGGGAGCCGGTCGACGAAGCCCTGCACCTGCGCGAGCTGCGCCGCGCTCGACAGCGGCCCGTAGAGCACGCCCTCCTCGCGCGGACCCCCGGTGCGGGCATCCGTCTTCGTCTTCTCCACCAGGGCGGCGACGAGCTCGTCGTGGATCGACGAGTGCACGAGCACGCGGGTCGCGGCGGTGCAGTCCTGCCCGGCGTTGAAGAAGGCGCCCGTGACGATGCCGGCTGCCGCCTTCGCGATGTCGGCGCCGGGGAACACGATCGCCGGGGCCTTGCCGCCGAGCTCCAGGTGCACGCGCTTGACGTCGTTCGCGGCCGACCGTGCGACGGCCATGCCCGCGCGCACCGAGCCCGTGATCGCGACCATCTGCGGAACAGGATGCTCGACCAGGGCCACACCGGTGTCACGGTCGCCCAGCACGACGTTGAGGGTGCCGCCGGGGGTGTGCATCGCCACGATCTCGGCGAGCAGCAGCGTGGTGAGCGGGGTCGACTCTGCAGGCTTGAGCACGACCGTGTTGCCCGCGGCGAGCGCGGGGGCGATCTTCCACACCGCCATGTTGAGCGGGTAGTTCCACGGGGTGACCTGACCGATCACGCCGACGGGCTCGCGCCGCACGAAGGACGTGTGGCCGGCCATGTACTCCGCGGCGGCGCGCCCCTCGAGGCTGCGGGCCGCTCCGGCGAAGAAGCGCAGCTGGTCGATCGACTGCACGATCTCATCGGCCACGAGGCTCGCGCGCGGCTTGCCGGTGTCCTGCGACTCCAGGTCGGCGAACTCCTCCGCACGTGCCTCCATCTCGTCGGCGATGCGGAACAGCGCCAACTGACGGTCGGCGGGCGTGGTGTCGCGCCAGAGCGGGAAGGCGGCGGATGCCGCGGCGTAGGCCGCATCGACGTCGCTCGCATCCGACAGGGGCAGCTGCCCGTAGACCTCCTCGGTCGCGGGGTCGATGAGCGGCAGGTGACCCGCTCCGTTCACGGGCACGTAGCGGCCGCCGATGAAGTTCTGCAGCGTCGCGGAGTTCTTCTCTGAGGACATGGCGATATCGTACCGGCATCCGTGCGGATTCTGAAGCTCTTTCTCCCTCGAAACAACTGAATCAGTTGCATGGGCGTGTTCAACCTGTCAATATCGACACATGAGCAGCACTCCGAAGCACCCCGCCCTGGACGACGTCTCGAAGAGGATCGTCGAGCTCCTCCAGGAGGACGGCCGCCGCCCCTACGCCGAGATCGGCCGCGCGGTCGGGCTCAGCGAGGCCGCCGCACGCCAGCGGGTGCAGCGGATGACGGAGGCGGGCATCATCCAGATCGTCGCCGTGACCGATCCGATGCAGCTCGGCTTCCACCGCATGTCGATGATCGGCATCCGCGTCGACAAGGATCCGCGGTCGATCGCGCAGGAGCTCACCAAGATCACCGAGCTGGCCTACGTCGTCGTCACGCTCGGCACCTTCGACATCCTCGTCGAGGCCGTGTGCGAGAGCGACGAGGACCTCATCGACCTCATCGCGACCCGCATCCGCACCATCCCCGGCGTCGTGCACACCGAGAGCCTGCTCTACGCGGGCCTCTACAAGGACCTCTACAACTGGGGCACGCGCTGACGCGCGCCCCGATCGCAACGGAGTGATCATGGGAACCACCGTCTTCGAACGCCAGAAGCCCGCCGAGTCGGTCATCGACGCCTCCCTGCGCGACACCGCGCTCGGGGTGTTCTGGCTCGACGACGTCGAACGCGTCGAGCACCCGACGCTCTCCGCCGACATCACGGCCGACCTGGCCATCGTCGGAGGCGGATACGCCGGCCTGTGGACGGCCGTCCGCGCCAAGGAGCGCGATCCCGAGCGGCGCGTGGTGCTGCTGGAGGCCTCGCGCATCGCCTGGGCGGCGTCGGGTCGCAACGGCGGCTTCTGCGAGGCCAGCCTCACCCACGGGCACGAGAACGGCGTGAACCGCTGGCCTGAGGAGATCGACCGGCTCGAGGAGCTGGGGCTCGAGAACCTCGACGCGATCGAGGCCACGGTCGCGAAGTACGACATGAAGGTCGACTTCGAGCGCACGGGGCAGCTCGCCGTCGCGGTCGAGCCGCACCAGGTCGAGTGGTACCGGGAGGAGCATGGATACCTCGACGAGTCCGCGGTGCAGGCCGAGGTGCACTCCCCCACGTTCCTCGCCGGAGACTGGGACCGCGAGGGCTGCGCGATGGTGCACCCCGCGAAGCTCGGGATGGAGCTGGCCCGCGTCGCCGTCGAGCTCGGCGTGGAGATCTACGAGCACTCCATCGTGCGCGGCGTCGAGGGCGACGGAGCTGGTCCGATCACTCTGATCACCCCCGGCGGGCGGGTGACGGCGGATGCCGTGGCGCTCGCGACCAACGTGTTCCCGTCGCTGCTGAAGCGCAACCGCCTCATGACCGTTCCCGTGTACGACTACGTGCTGATGACGGAGCCGCTGAGCGACGAGCAGCTCTCGTCGATCGGCTGGTCGAACCGTCAAGGCCTCGCCGACAGCGCGAACCAGTTCCACTACTACCGGCTCACCGCCGACAACCGCATCCTGTTCGGCGGGTACGACGCGATCTACCACTTCGGCGGCAAGGTGCGCCCGGAGTACGAGGACCGCATGGAGAGCCACCGCAAGCTCGCCTCGCACTTCTTCACGACGTTCCCGCAGCTGGAGGGGCTGACGTTCACGCACCGCTGGGCGGGGGCGATCGACTCGTCCAGCCGCTTCTGCGCGTTCTTCGGCACCGCGCGAAAGGGCCGCGTGGCGTACGCGACCGGCTTCACCGGACTGGGCGTCGGCGCCGCGCGCTTCGCGGCCGACGTCATGCTCGACAAGCTGTCGGGTGAGGAGACCGAGCGCACCGAGCTGAAGATGGTGCACGAGAAGCCGATCCCGTTCCCGCCGGAGCCCGCCGCCGCGATCGGCATCAACCTGGTCCGAGCCGCGATGAACCAGGCCGACCACAACGACGGGAAGCGCAACCTCTTCCTCAAGGCGCTCGACGCCGTGGGCATGGGGTTCGACTCGTGAGCGCGCTCGACGCCGGGTCAGGGATCGACGCGGGGTCCGGGCTCGATGCGCGCGCCGTCGATCTCCCGCACGAGGCGCTGCCCGCGGCGACGGTCGTGTCCGGGGCGCCGACCGCGGCGCTGCTGCCCCTCGCGACCGTCGGGGACACCGAGGTCGGCATCTGGGAGATGACCCCCGGCACGGCATCCGACACCGAGGCCGACGAGGTCTTCGTCGTGCTGTCGGGTCACGCCGTGATCGAGTTCGTGTCGCCTCCTCTGCCGCCGCTGGAGGTGGGCCCCGGCTCTCTCGTGCGTCTGGCCGAGGGCATGCAGACCGTGTGGACCGTGACCGAGACGCTCCGCAAGGTGTACGTGGCCTGAGCCGCCGTGGCGGGCCGGTTGTACTGACCTCGTCCCGGCATCCGTAGTCGTCCTGTCGGCGCGAGACACCGGATGCCGGCGCAGCCCCGGCGCGTCAGCCGGCTCAGCGTCCATGGCGCCGACAAAGTGACGGCCGCGGCCCTGATCCTCACACGACGGGGACGGGCACCGAGTCGATGAGCAGGCGGGTGTACTCATGCTGCGGATCATCGAGCAGCTGCGACGTGGGTCCGGCTTCGACGATGCGCCCGCGCTTCATCACGATCGTCTCGGCGCACACGCGGCGCACCACGGCGAGGTCATGGCTGATGAACAGCAGCGTGAGTCTCTGCTGCTGACGGATGCCGGCGACGAGGTCGAGCACCTGCGCCTGCACCGAGACGTCGAGCGCGCTGGTGGCCTCGTCCATCACGAGCAGCTCCGGCTCCACCGCGAGCGCCCTGGCGATCGCGACGCGCTGGCGCTGGCCCCCGGAGAGGGTGCGGGGTCGCGCGGTCAGGTGCTCCTCGGAGAGCCCGACCGCGACGAGGAGTTCCAGCGCCCGTGCGCGCGCCGAGGCGCCGGTGCGCCCCGTGTGCAGCGTCAGCACGTCTTCGATCGCGCGCCCGGCCGGGATGCGGGGGTCGAGTGACAGGTACGGGTCCTGGAACACCATCTGCACGCTCTTGGCGCGCTCCAGCCGCTCCGCGCGGGTGCGGGGGATGCCGGCCATCGAGCGGCCGCCGATGCGGATCTCCCCGGCATCCGGCTCCTCCAGCCCGACGATCATGCGCGCGAGCGTCGACTTGCCCGAGCCCGACTCGCCCACGACGGCGAGCGAACCGCCTCGGGGGATCACGAGCTCGGCGTCGACCACGGCGGCGACGTCGCTGCGCCCCCGCCGACGATAGGTCTTCCCCACCCCGGTGACCACGAGCTGGGCGTCGGCGGAGGTCTCGGGCGCCACCGTCACCGCGCCGGTGAGCTTCGGCGTCGCCGCGACCAGCCTGCGCGTGTAGTCCGCCGCGGGCGCGGTCAGCACGGATCGGGCCGGGCCCTCCTCCACGACGGCGCCGTCCTTCATCACGACGAGACGGTCGCACAGGGATCCGGCGAGGTTGAGATCGTGGGTGATGAACAGCATCCCCATCCCGGTCTGCGCGCAGAGGTCGCGCAGCACCTGCACGATCTCGGCCTGGGTGGTGACGTCGAGCGCGGTGGTGGGCTCGTCGCACACCAGCAGCTTCGGTGACGCGCTCAGCGCCCCCGCGATCATCACCCGCTGCAGCATGCCTCCGGAGAGCTCGTGGGGATGCTGCTCCAGGTGCTCGCTCGGCGCGGGCAGCCGCACGGCGGTCAGCAGCTCGACGGCGCGGTCGCGCGCCTTCCCCGCGGGCCAGCCCTCGCACAGCCGCAGCGCCTCGGTGACGTGATCGCCGACCGTGCGCATGGGATTGATGCCTGCGCGGGGGTCCTGGAAGACCATCGCCGCCTCGTGCCGACGGATCTCCTGCCGATCGGCCCCTGCCCGGAGCGGCGAGCGGCCGTCGACCGTCACGGAGCCTCCGACCACGGCGCCGTCGGGCAGCAGACCGAGCACGGAGCGCGCGGTGAGGGACTTGCCGGAGCCGGACTCGCCCACGAGTCCGACGGTCTCCCCCGGCGCGACGCTCAGCGAGATGCCGTGGAGCAGGCGGATGCCGTTCGGCAGGTCGAGCGTCAGGTCGCGGATGTCGAGAAGGGTCATGCGAACTCCGATCCGCCGATGCGGTCCGACAGTTCCTCGCCGATGATGTTCACCGCGACGACCACGATCACGACGATCACGGCCGGGGCGATGGCGGGGAGGAACTGTCCTGAGGCGACGCCCGACTGGGCCTCGTTGATCATGCCGCCCCAGTCGGCCGTTGGCGGCTGCACGCCGAGGCCGAGGAAGGAGAGGCCGGCGAGCTCGGCGAGCACGTAGCCGAAGTTCAGCGTCGACTGCGCGCCGACGATGGGGGTGATGTTGGGCAGCACGCGGCGCAGTGCGATCCACGCGCCGCCGAACCCCTGCACCCGATAGGCCGAGACATAGGGTCTGGTGCGCTCGGCGGCGACGAGCGATCGCGTCAGCCGCGCGACGAACGGCGCGTAGGCGATGCTCATCGCGATCACCGGGGCGAGCAGCCCCTTGCCGAACAGCGCGACGGCCATGATCGCGATCAGCAGCGAGGGGAACGCGAAGAGCACGTCGAACACACGGCCGAGGACGGCGTCGATCCACCCGCCGCGCCACCCCGCGAGGAGGCCGAGCAGGATGCCGAGCACCGTGGAGAACAGCACGACGGCGAGCGGGCCGATCAGCGCGGTGCGCCCGCCCCAGATGATGCGGCTGAGGATGTCGCGGCCGAGCGCGTCGGTGCCGAGCCAGTGCGCGGCGGACGGCAGGGCGTAGAACGCGGTGAAGTCGACGGCATCCGGGTCGTAGGGGGAGATCCACGGGGCGAGGACCGCGGCCAGCGTGACGACGACGAGCACGACGGCGCTGATCGCGAAGAGGATCGGCGGCCGGGGAATGCGCGGCGCACGCAGCACGCGCACCGCCAGCGTGGGGGTCGAGGAGGTCATCGGGCACCAGCTCCTGCGGCGGATCGGGGGTCGATCCAGGGTTCGAGGATGTCGACGATCGCGTTGATGACGACGAACGCCGCCACCACCAGCAGCACGATCGCCTGGACGACGGGGAAGTCCAGGCGGTCGACCGACTGGACGAGCAGCGAGCCCACGCCCGAGAGGCCGAACGCGGCCTCCACGATCGAGCTCGCGACGATGAGTCCGGCGACGAGCACGCCGCTGACCGTGAGGATGGGGCCCAGCGCGTTGCGCAGCACGTGTCGGCGTACGACGATCGAGCGCTTCACGCCGCGGCTCGTGGAGACCTCGACGTGCTCCCGGCTCAGCTGCTCGACCATCGCGGAGCGCGTCACCTTTCCGACGAGCACGATAAACACGATCGCCAGCGCGATGGAGGGCAGCACCAGGTGGCGGACGGTGTCGAGGAAGCCCTCCCCCGACCCGAACGAGGGGAACCAGCCGAGCTGCACCGAGAACACCGCGATGAGCATGATTGAGCCGACGAACGACGGGATCGCCCCGAGCACGGTGAGTCCGATCAGTACGACGCGGTCCAGGAGCCGGCCCCTGTTCAGGGCGGCCACGGCTCCGAGCACGAGCCCGACGACCGCGATGATCGCGCCCGCCATCACCACCAGGGTGAGCGTGACGGGCAGCCGCTCCCCGAGCACGACGCTCACGTCCTGCCGGAACTGCAGCGAGCGGCCGAAGTCGCCCCGCACCGCGCCGCCGATCCAGCGGAGGTACTGCTCGATCGGCGAGCGGTCGAGGCCGTACTGGGCGGTGACCTGCGCCACGGCCTCGGGGCTGGGTTTGCGGCCCCGCAGCAGGAAGCTCACGGGATCCCCCGGCACGAGGAAGCGCGAGAAGAAGACGAGCAGCGAGGCGAGGAACAGCGTCAGCAGCAGTCCGCCGAGCTTCCCGGCGACGCGTCGAGCGGCATGCATCGGGTGATCTCCTCAGGGTTCAGGGGTGAAGGGCGTCAGCGTCGGGAGAGGGGTGGATGCCGCGCACCGGGCGATGCGCGGCATCCGACCTCAGCGAGCCCCGACCTCGGCGGCCCAGGGGTAGTAGAGGAAGGCCATCGACGGGGAGATCCCGCTGATGCGCTCGCCCTGGAAGAGCGACAGCGGGCCGGTCGACAGCGGCAGCCACGGCAGCTCGGCATTCGCGATCTGCTGCGCCTTCGCGGTGAGTTCGCTGCGGGCGGCAGGGTCGTCGGTGGCGATCGCCTGGTTCACGACCTCGTCGAACTCGGGGTCGGACCAGCCGCCGTAGTTGCTGAACTCGCCGGTGCGCAGCACCGAGTACATCTCGAGCGCGTCGGGGCTGGAGAGGTACCAGCTCGTGTAGAAGAGGTCGACCCCTTCCCTGGCGCTCGGGTCGGAGAACAGCGCCGTGTACGCGGCGGGGCTCACGGACTCGACCTTCACCTTCAGGCCGATCGACTGCGCGGCCGCGGCCGTGGCCTGCGAGATGACGGCGAAGTCGTTGCCGATCGGCGCCGTGACGTACGTGAGGGTCTCCCCTTCGACTCCCGCTTCGGCGATGAGCTTCTTCGCCTCCTCGAGGTTCTGCTCGTAGTGGGTGATGTCGTCGAAAGCTGTGGTGCGGGCGGCATCCGATCCGTCTCGCCAGACCGACTCGGTGGTCATGACGTCGGTGACCTCGCCCACGCCTCGGGCCGCGGCCTGCACGATGCCCTGGCGGTCCATCGCCAGCAGCAGCGCCTTGCGCACCCTGAGGTCGCCGAGCGGGCCGTCGAGGTCGCTGATCACGATGTTGCCGACGGCGGTGGAGGGGCCGAACAGCACGTCGCCCTTGCCGGAGGCGCGCAGCTGCGGCACGGCCTCCATCGGGATCATCCAGCCGCCGTCGACGCTGCCCGACTTCATCGCGTTCACCCGCGCCGTGGAGTCGCCCATGAAGACGAACGTCACCTCGCCCGAGCGTGCCCGGAGATCCTCGTCCCAGTATCCGTCGTAGCGCGTGAGGGTGATCGACTCCCCCGACTCCCACGTCGTGAAGGAGAACGGCCCGGTGCAGTTGACCCCTCCGGTCGAGTTGCCGTAGTCGGCGCCCTTCTCGGCGAGGGTCGCCGCGGATTCGATCACACCCGCAGAGCCGCCCATCGAGAGGTTGAACTGCGAGTCGGGACCCGACATGGTCACGGTGACCTGGTTCTCGCCCGTCTGCGAGATGTCGACGACATTTTGGTACACCGAGAACCACGACGATCCGACCGCGGGGTCGAGGTGGCGCGACATGGAGGCGACGACGTCGGCGGCGGTCAACGGCGTGCCGTCGTGGAACGTCACGCCCTGGCGGATGGTGTAGACCCACGTCTCCGGCGTCGGGTGGTCGACGGACTCGGCGAGGGCCGGCGTGAGCGAGAAGTCGGGGTTCAGCCGCAGGAGCGACTCGCAGACGTTCGCGAGCACCTGGTTGTCGGAGTAGTCGAAGGCGTAGGCGTAGTCGAGCGAGTACGGCTCGGAGTAGCTCGCGAAGGTGAACGAGTCGATGTCGCCGCTGGGAGCGGCGGTCGTCGAGGTGATCTTCCAGTCGATCGGCTCGTCGGCGCCTCCTCCCCCGGCTGCGGGCGAGCAGGCGGCCAGGGCGGCGACCGAGAGGATGCCGGCGACGGCGACGGCGCCGCCACGGAGGAACATGCGCGACATCAGGACTCCTTGCGGGTGGTGGCGGATTCGGCTTCGTACACGGGCTGCCCCTCGATCCAGGTCGAGGCGACGCGGGTGCGGTGGATCTCGGATGTCGGACCGGCGAACGGGTTCGGGTCGAGCACGACGAGGTTGGCGAGATAGCCCTCGCGGATGCTGCCGGTGTCGCCCTCTCGACGGTTCACGTACGCGGTGCCGGAGGTGTACGCGGCGAGCGCGGTCTCCAGGTCGAGACGCTGGTGCTCGCCGCCGAGTGGGCCGCGGGCGGAGCCGGGCACGGTGCGGTTCACGGCGATGTGGATGGCCGCGATCGGGTCGGCGGTCGACACCGGCCAGTCGCTGCCGGCGGCGAAGCGGACGCCCTCGCGTGCGAAGTCCCCGAACGGGTACTGCCTGGCCTCCTGCCCGTCCTGGAGGAAAGGGAGGGTGAGCTCGTCGAGCTGGTCCTCGTGCGTGGCCCACAGTGCCTGGATGTTCGCGATGGCGTCGAGCTCCGCGAAGCGGGGGACGTCGTCCTCCGCGACGATCTGCAGGTGGGCGAGGTGGTGCCGGCCGTCGGTCGCGCCGTTCACGTCGTGAGCATCCTGGAGGGCGTCGAGCGCCTCGCGCACCGCCCGGTCGCCGAGCGCGTGCATGTGCACCTGCTGCCCTGCGGCATCCAGGGCAGTGACGTAGCGGCGCAGGTTCTCGGGGGCGATGAAGCTGAGGCCGTGGTTGCAGGTGTCGTGCCCCGAGCCGTCGCGGTACGGCGTGAGCATCGCGGCCGTCTGGTTCTCGGCGACGCCGTCGACCATGATCTTCGTGGTGCCGAGATCGAGGCGGCGGTCGGGATGAGCCGCGGCTGCCGCCTCGCGCCGGGCGATCATCCGTTCGACCTGCTCGATGCCTCCGTCGCGCACCCACCACTGGGCTCCGACCACGTGCACCTTGAGGGTTCCCTCCTCGATGGCCCGCTCGTAGGCGCCGAGCGGATCGGCGATGCCGGCGACCCCGGCGCCGACCATCGCGTCCTGCCAGCCGGTGATGCCGAGGGCGATGAGCTCGTCCTGCGCGCGCAGCAGCCCCTGGTAGGCGAGCTCGTCCGAGGTCGCGGGGCGCACGTGGGCGAACAGGTCACCAGCTCCCTCGTGGAAGGTTCCGGCGGGGTACCCGTCGGCTTCGCGGACGATGCGGCCGTCTTCGGGATCCGCCGTCTCGGCGGTTATGCCGGCGCGCTCGATGGCCGCGGTGCTGGCCCAGGTGCTGTGGTGGTCGCGGCTCTGCAACAGCACGGGCCGTCCGCCCGCCGCCTCGTCGAGCAGCTGCCGGGGCGGGTTGCCGCCCGGGTAGTGGTCCATGCCCCAGCCGCCGCCGAGAACCCATTCGACCTCGGGGTTCTCCGCGACGTAGGCGCGGATGAGGGCCGCGGTCTCCTCGGCGTTCTCGGCATCCGTGAGGTTGCACTGCAGCAGCTCGATGCCGCCGCCGACCGGATGGATGTGCGCGTCCTGGAACCCCGGGCTGAGCAGGGCTCCGCGCAGGTCGATGCGGCGGGCATCGGATGCGGCGGCGAGGTCGGCCTCGGGGACCACGGCCGCGATGCGTCCGCCGCGGACGATGACCGCGTGGTTCTCGAGGGGTGCACCGCTTCCGGTGAACACGGGACCTCCGTGGAAGATGATGTCGCTCGTCATCGCGCGCCTTTCTTCGTCGTCGAAGCTGCAGGATCGCGATAAAGCTATCCGCCGTCATCGCCAATGTCAACACTGTTGTCATGGCTGTTGTGCAGCCGTAGTCTGCTGAGGAGATCGCGCCGCGTCATGGCACGATGGAGCGAGGAAGACCGGAGAGACGATGGCGAACGACAAGGCATCAACCCGCGTGCGGCTGGATCGCGCGGTGATCATCGAGGCCGGCATGGAGCTCGCGGCGACCGGGGTCGCGTCGATCTCGGTCCGCGACCTCGGCGCACGGCTCGGTGCGGACCCCACGGCGATCTACCGGCACTTCGCGAGCAAGGAGGCGCTGATGGGCGCGCTCCTCGACGAGCTGAACGGCCGCGCCGCCGCATCCGTCTCCCTGCCCGTCGAGGAGTGGGCCGGCCGCCTGCGCGCACTCGCCGAGGAGACGCTCGCGCTGTACGTCCGCCACCCCGCGATCGGCACCGAGGCGACCACGCTGACCACCCACGGTCCCGGCGAGCTCGCCGCCATCGAGCTCATGCTCGAGGCTCTGCATCAGGCGGGGCTCCGCGGACAGACTCTCGTGCATCACTACGCGCTGCTCGCCTCGCACGTCCTGTCGGTCGCAGCCGGCATCGCCAGGGCGCGCGCGGTCGCCGAGGACGACGGCGCGGACAGCCCGTGGATCGACTCTCCGCTCCTCGCCGATCCGCGGCAGTTCCCGCTGATCGCGGAGCACAGCGTCCTGCTGTCGGACCTGCAGGATCGGGAGCTCTTCCTGCTCGGGGTCGACGTCATCCTCGAGTCCGCCGCCCGCACGGCCGCCCAGGACTGAAGCCCCTCTTGCGCCCAAACTAGTTTTGTTGCAAAACTATCCCCGGCGCCCACGGCGGGCGCGAGAGGGAGAGATCGATGAAGATCATCGTCGTCGGCGCGGGCATCGGCGGGCTCGCCGCCGCGATCAGCCTGCATGAGGCCGGCCTCACGGACGTCACCGTCTACGAGCGCAGCACCGGCATCCGCGGACTCGGGGTCGGCATCAACCTGCTCCCGCATGCGGTGCGCGAGCTCACCGAACTGGGCGTCGCCGAGACGATCGCCGCGCTCGGGGTCGAGCCGCGCACGCTCGCGTACTTCACGCGCTTCGGGCAGGCGATCTGGGACGAGCCGCGCGGCGTCGCCGCCGGGTACCGCTGGCCGCAGCTGTCGGTGCACCGCGGGCGGCTGCAGCTGGCCCTGCGCGATCTCGCCGACGCGCGGCTGGCCGAGCCGAGCCGTCTCGGCCACCGCCTCATCGGCATCCGCTCGAACGCCGACGGCACCGAGACCGCGCGATTCGCGACGGCCGACGGCGAGGTCGAGGCGACGGCCGACGTGGTCGTCGGGGCCGACGGCATCCACTCCGCCCTGCGCGCCCTGCGCTATCCCGCGGAGGGCGCTCCGCCCTGGAGCGGCCTGACGCTGTGGCGGGGGGTCACCCGCATCCCGGCGTTCCTCGACGGTCGCACCATGATCATGGCCGGTGACGGCGAGCAGAAGTTCGTGGCGTACCCGCTGCAGGAGGCGGATGCCGACGGCCGGGTGCTCGTGAACTTCATCGCCGAGAAGCGCGTCGGGGGCTCGGGCGACGCCGACTGGAACCGGGCGATCGACCCGGCGCCGATCGCGGAGCTGTTCCGCGACTGGAGCTTCGACTGGCTCGATGTTCCGGGGGCGATCGCCGCAGCCGAGGAGATCCTGGAGTATCCGATGGTCGACCGCGACGCACTGCCCCGGTGGACCTTCGGCCGCACGACGCTCCTCGGCGACGCCGCGCACGCGATGTACCCGAACGGCTCGAACGGCGGCTCACAGGCGATCCTCGACGCGCGCACCCTCGCGTTCCACCTCGCCACGGCCGACTCGATCGACGTGGCGCTCACCCGCTACGAGGACGACCGCCGCCCCGCGATGACCGCCCTGCTCGCCGGCACCAGGGCCACCGGCCCCGAGCGGGTGATGCTCGTCACCGCCGAGCGCGCGCCCGAGGGTTTCGCCGACATCGACGACGTGGTGCCGCGCGCCGAGCGCGAGCGGATCGCCGCCGACTACAAGACCGCGGCGGGCTTCCTCCCGGAGACGCTCAACGAGCGTCCGTCGCTGAGCGCGAGGGCGGACCGATGAGCGCTCTCGACGCCGCCCGCCTCGCCGGCGTGATCTCCCCGCTGCGGCGGGCACTGCTCGCGGCGACCCGTGCCGAGGCCCGCCTCCCCGAGCTCTCCGAGGCGCAGATCGACGTGCTCCGCACCCTCCCGCGCGGTGTCGCGAAGGGTCCGGCCGAGATCGCGGCGACGCTGCGTCTGAGCCGTCCGACGGTGAGCAACCTGCTCGGAGCCATGCAGGCCGATGGTCTCGTCGAGCGCACACCCGACCCGGCCGACGGTCGCCGCGTCGTCGTCCGCGCCTCGGCGCGCGCGCTCGATCTGTTCGACCGCTTCGACGCCGCCCACTCCGCGCTCGTGGCACGCGCGGCCGATGCCCTCGACGAGGAGGAGCGCGCGGTGCTCTCCGCGGCGGTTCCGGTGCTCGAGAGGCTGTGCACCGTGCTCACCGGAGCGGATGCCGCGGCATCCGCTCCCCACGACCCGAAGGACGACCGATGACCCTGCCCGTCCCCACGCTCACCCCCGCCTTCGACGTCGAGGTCGCGCTCGGCCCGCTGGAGGACCACCTCGGCACCAGCGCCGGCCACCGCAGGGTCGTGCCGATCCTCGGCGGACAGGTGAGCGGAGAGGTCGACGCGGAGGTCCTGCCCGGCGGCGCCGACTGGCAGCTCGTCCGACCCGACGGCACGATCGAGATCGACAGCAGGTACTCGGCGCGCACGGCATCCGGCGACCTCCTGCTGCTCCACGCCCGCGGGCTGCGCACGGGACCACACGAGGTGCTCGCCCGGCTGCGCCGCGGGGAGGACGTCGATCCGGCGCTGTACTCCTTCCGCACGACGGTGACGGTCGAGACCTCGGCCCCGGCGCTCGCCCACCTGCAGCGGAGCCTCTTCCTCGCGTCGGCGCAGCGCCTGGCCAGCGCCGTGCACTACCGCGCGTACCGCGTGGGGTAGCGCCGCGCGGCGCCACCCCACGCCGTACCGGGGCTCAGCGCTCAGCGGCCGAGGAAGGTCGCCTTCCGGGCCCGATCCCGACGCAGCCAGGGCTCGAACGCCCACCAGAGCAGCAGCGCGACCGCCGCGCCTCCGATGAGTCCGGCGAGCGTGTCGCTGAACCAGTGCGCGTTGATGAGCGTGCGCTGCCAGACGATGCCGATCGCGAGCAGCACGCCGACGACCGTCCAGATGCGGCGCATCCACACCGCGGATGCCGGAATCAGCGCGAACACCGTCACGATCACCGTCGCCGTGCTCACGGCGTGCCCCGAGGGGAACGATCCGTGGTCGACCATGACGAGCGGCCCGAAGAGACCCGCGGCCTCGTCGGCGGCGGGGCGGGGTCGATCGACGAGGTTCTTCGTGAGCTGCGAGAGCAGTCCGGGGCCGGCGAGCTGCACGGCGATCACGAAGAGCGCGGAGCGCCAGCGCCCGATCGCGACGAGCGCGAGCGGCAGCACGATCATCATGAGCGCGAAGCCGGGCAGGGCGCCGAGGTTCTGGAACAGCTGGGCCACCGGACCGGCCGGCAGCGCCGACTCCGGCCCTACTCCGAGCAGCGCCCGCCACGCGTCGTCGAGCCCCTGCGTCCACGGAGACGACGGCGAGGCGAGCACGCCGACGCCGAGCAGCACGAACACGACGAACAGGGCGACGGCGATCCACAGCAGCGCACGCGGGCGCGACGGACTGGCGGGAGGGGCCTGCCCCTCCCGCACGGATGCCGCGGTCACGACACCGGTTCCAGCAGCGCACGCACCGACGCGTAGCCGTCGACCACGTCGCTGACCGGCGTGTCCCACACGCGGACGACGCCGCGATCGCCCTCGTGGACGGGCCAACCGGGGTCGCCCGCCTCGATGAACGAGGTCGCGGCCGCGTGCATCTGATCGGCGAGGGCCTGGGGCGGATTCGGGCCGGCGAGCGGCACCATCGCGGGGCCGTCGAGGCAGTCGAAGAAGAAGGGCACGTCGAGGCAGTGCTCGGCGAACCCGAACGTGCCGGACGGCCAGGAGAACCGGTACAGCCAGGTCGGAGCGTCCCCGCGGTCCTCGGCGATGTTCAGCACGGCGGTGCGGAACATCCTGTCGGTGAGCAGACGCCCGGCGATGCCCGCGGTGCCGCGCTCCAGGGCGTCCTGGTTGGCGGCCAGGTAGGGGCGCATCGCGCCCTTCGGCATCCCGAGCCTGTTCAGCAGGAACGCCTTGGGCACCCAGCGCAGCTTCTTCGCGACCCCCGAGAAGGCCATCGTGAACTCGTCGTCGGTCGCGCCCATCACCAGCGGCTTGTCGGCGCCGACGCCCGCCCGCAGCGACTCCCGCGTCGGACGCACGAGAAGGTCGCCGTCGACGGACGGACCCAGTGGGAGCCCCTCTTCGACGATGCTGCCGAGAGAGCTCGGGCCCAGCTCCGTCGCCTTCTTCTGGAGCGCGATCACGCGCTCCTCGTCGAGAGAGGAGAAGCCGGCGACGGTCGGGGCGACCCCGCCGGCCGCGGCCAGCCCTCGGCCGAACTTCTCGGCGCGCTCCGCCGAGACGTCGGCGAGCGCACCCGAGATCGCGTAGACGCCGTGGAACAGGTGCTGCGCCTTCTCCATCCCGAGCAGGGTGAGCACCGCGCCGCCGCCGGCGGACTGCCCGGCGATCGTGACGCGCGAGGGATCGCCGCCGAAGGCCGCGATGTTCTGCTGCACCCACTCCAGGGCGAGCAGCCAGTCGCGGATGCCGCGGTTCGACGGGGCGTCCTCGATCCACCCGAAGCCGTCGAAGCCGAGCCGGTACGAGATCGACACGGTGACCACGCCGTCGCGGTTGAAGTTGCGGCCGTCGTACCAGGCGCTCGCGGGGGACCCGGCGAAGTAGCCTCCGCCGTGGATCCACACGAGCACGGGCAGGCCGGCCGCGTCGGGATCGGGCGTGAAGACGTTCACGTTCAGGGTGGACTCCCCCGGCACGGACGGCTCGGGGATCAGCGTCACACCGGGGTCGCCACGCTGCGCGGTGGCGGCGAACTCGAGCGCGTCGCGCACGCCCTCCCACGGAGCCTTGGGCACGGGCGCCTGGAATCGCAGCGGCCCGACGGGGGCTTCGGCGAACGGGATGCCGAGGAACGCCGCCGACCGCGGCATCCGCCCGGTCCCCGTCGTCGGGCGCCAGCGTCCGCGCACCCGCCCTGCCGCGGTGTCCACCTCTACGAAATCGGTCATGGTCGTATTCTCGGTCATCAGCGGACTCCCTTGATCGGTGCGGTGGCGATGGCGGCGAGGATCACGAAGACGATCGCGAAGCCGAAGAGCATGGCGTAGCCGCCGAAGGACGTGATGATCACCGCGGCGATCGCGGGGCTCATCGCCTGCGGGATGTTGGTCGCGACGTTGAGGATGCCGAGATCCTTGCCCGCCGCGGTGCCCTCGCTCGGCAGGACCTCGGTCATCAGCGCGGCGTCCACCGACATGTACAGACCGAACCCGATGCCGTTCACGACGCTCATGATGATCATGCCCGTCATGTTCGGCAGGAAGATCGGTACGGAGAGCCCCGCCACCATGACGACGGAGGCGACGTAGATGAACACCTTGCGGCGTCCGAGCCTGTCGCTCAGCCACCCGGAGAGCACGATCGCGATCAGCGTCGGCACCAGCGGGATCAGCGTCAGGGTGAGGGTCGCTCCCTGCGCCTCCACGAGCGACATGCCGATGTAGTCGGTGAGCAGGTAGAGCTGGTAGGTCGCGACCACGAAGTAGCCGAGGATGAGGAGGAACCTCGCCCCGAACGCCCAGGCGAAATCGGGGTGCTTGCGCGGGTTGATCCAGAAGCCCTTGAAGAAGGCGCCCCAGCTGAAGGGCTCGACCAGAGCGCTCTTGGACGACCAGTCACGGTTGAGGAGGACGAACAGGACCGTCACCACGATCACCGCGATGCCGAAGGTGGAGTAGCCGATCCCGATCTGCGAGCCGAGTGCGGCCGCGATCATGACGCCGACCGTCATCCCGAGCTGCGTGCCGAGTCCGATCATCGCGCTCGCGCCGCCGCGCTTCGACCGCGGGAACCGGTCGGCGGTGATCGTCGTCAGCGGCGCCTGGAGGAAGTTCAGCGCGACCTGGATGACGACCCAGAACACCGTGATCCACAGGATGTCGGTCAGCGACCCCAGGCCGAAGAGGAAGATGCCTCCGACGATCGCGCCCATGACCATCCACGGCGCTCGGCGGCCGAACCGCGAGCGCGTCCTGTCGCTGAAGGCGCCGGCGAGGGGCTGCGCGAACAGCGTGAAGACGAACGACACGGTCGTGACGATCGCGAGATTCGCGACCTTGTTCTTCTCGTCCAGCAGCGCGATCTGCGAGGGCAGCAGGATCGCGATGAGGCCGCCGTAGGTGGCGAACAGGGTGAGCGACGAGATCAGCATGCTGGGCAGCAGCCGCCGATTCGCGGGCGGACTCGCGGCGGGAGAGCCTGCGGACGGCGGTTCGGTGGCGATGACGCCGGTGGCCGCGATCTCGGCGGCCGGGTCGAGCGGGGAGAGAGACATGGGGGCTCCTCGTTGAGCGGTTTCAGGACCAATACCAAACATCATTCGGTATTCATGAGACATGCTCGCAGATCGGATGTCGACCTCGCAAGCCATTCACGAACTTCGTTCGGTTTTCGCGATCGGCGCCGCCGGTTTACGCTGGGGTCATGGCGACTCGAGGGGCATACGCGAAGGGCGTCATCAAGCGCGAGGAGATCCTCGAAGCGGCGCTGTCCGTCGTCGCGGCGCATGGATACCGCAAGGCGTCGGTGCGGGAGATCGCGGATGCCGCAGGCCTGAGCCCCGCCGGACTCCTGCACTACTTCGGCACCAAGGAGGAGCTGTTCGTGGCCATCCTCCGCGCCCGCGACGAGCGCGACGAGCTGGAGTACGTCGGGGAGGACACCACCGAGGCATTCCTCGCCGTGATCCGACACAACGCCTCGGTGCCCGGCCTGGTCCAGCTCTACTCCCAGCTCGCGGCCGAGGCCGGAGACCCGGAGCACCCGGCGCACGCCTACTTCCGCGCCCGCACCGCCACCGTCGAGAGCGCCGCGATCGCCGGGGTCATCGAGGCGCAGGATGCCGGCGGCATCCGCGCCGACCTCGACCCCGCCTGGGTCGTCCGCTCGCTGCACGCCCTCGCCGACGGCCTCCAGTCCGCGTGGATGCTCGACCCGACGCTCGACATGGCCGCCGACATCGAACGGTTCATCGCGCTGCTGCGCCCGTAGCCCGGTGGCGTCGGCGCAGGCCCCGCCTGCCCTGCCCGCCTGCACTGCCCTGCCCGCTCGCCCCCGCCTGCCTGCCTGCCTACCTACCTACCTACCAGCTCTGCAGGTCGACATGTCGGTGCGAAGTTCGCGCTGCCGGTCGGATCTGCCTGTTTCGGCCGACGAACCGAACTCTCCGCCGGCAGAACGATCGGCCTGACTCAGTCGACCCGCGTCACCTCGGCGTGCGGCATCCGCTCGCTCATGACCCGGATCGCCTCGGGGTTGTCGTCGACGAGCACAGCATCGCGCCCCAGGGCCGACGCCACGGCCCCCGTCGTGCCGGATCCGGCGAAGAGGTCGAGGACCCTGTCTCCCGGACGACTCGACGCCGTCACGATACGGCGCAGGATGCCGGCGGGCTTCTGCGTCGGATACCCGGTCTTCTCTCGCCCCGTCGTCGGCACGATGGTGTGCCACCACACGTCGGTGGGGAGCTTGCCCCGTGCGGCCTTCTCGGCCGTGACCAACCCGGGGGCCATGTACGGCTCCCGGTCGACGTCGTCGGAATTGAACACGTACTCGCGCGGGTTCTTCACGTAGACGAGGATCGTGTCGTGCTTGGTGGGCCAGCGGCGGCGCGACTTCGCGCCGTAGTCGTAGGCCCAGATCAGCTCGTTGAGGAAGCAGTCCCGCCCGAAGACCGCGTCGAGCATCACCTTGGCGTAGTGCGCCTCGCGGTAGTCGAGATGCAGGTAGAGCGTGCCGTCGTCGGCGAGCAGCCGCCAGGCCTCCTCGAGCCGCGGCATGAGGAAGTCGCCGTAGTCGTCGAAGCGGTCGTCGTAGGCGCGGAGCATCCCGCGCACCCGCTCGTACCGGTGACCGTGGAAGCCGTGCCGCACCTCGGTCTCGGGCTCGGGCTCCGGTCTCGCCGGTTCAGAACTCCTCACATCCGCAGCCTCCGCCGGGCCGCCCTCGCGGGATTCCGTGGCACCGTCATCGTCGGCACCGGATTCTTGAGGAGTTGTGGACATCCGCGTGGCGGTCATCACCCGGCGTTCGCGCGTGCGCCCCGTGTTGAACGGCGGATCGAGGTACACGAGCGTGAACGATCCGGAGGGGAGCGTGGCGGCGGCCACCAGATTGTCGCCCTCGATCACGGTCACCGCACCCACGGTCGCCGCACCGTTTTTCGGAGACTGGTCCGTTTTTCGGATGGATGCCGCAGAATCTTCCGAGATTCCTGCATCCGTCCGAATTCCTGGAGCGGCTGCCGCCCCGGGGTCCTCCGAGGGGTCGGTCACGGAACCCTGTGCAGCCACGCGTCCGTCGCGAACTTCGACGCGACGAGGGCCTCGGCGTCGGCGTACTCGTCGGCCGTGATCGCACCGTCCTCCGCGGAGGTGAGCGAGCGGAAGGTGTCCTTGAAGCGCTCGATGATCTCGGCGCGGGGCAGGCCGGTCTGGCTGCGCAGCGGGTCGACGCGCTTGGCGGCGGACGTCGTGCCCTTGTCGCTGAGCTTCTCGCGGCCGATGCGCAGCACCTCGGTCATGACCTGTCCGTCGATGTCGTACGACAGGGTCGCGTGGTGCAGCACCCCGCCGTTGGCGAGGCGCTTCTGCGCGGCGCCGCCGATCTTGCCCGACGAGGAGGCGATGTCGTTGAGGGGCTGGTAGACCGCGTCGATGCCGAGGGAGCGCAGCGCCTGCAGCACCCAGTCGTCGAGGAACGCGTAGGAATCGGCGAAGGTCATCCCGGCGACGAGGGATGCCGGAACGTAGAGCGAGTACGTGATGATCTGCCCGGCGGCCATGAGCATGGCCCCACCGCCGGAGATGCGGCGGACGACGTCGAAGCCGTGCTGAGCCGCACCCTCGGGGTCGACCTCGTTGCGGTACGACTGGAACGAGCCGATCACCACGGCCGACTGGTCCCACTCCCAGATGCGCAGCGTGGGGCGTCGGCGGCCTTCGCCCACGCGCGAGGTGAGCACCTCGTCGAGCGCCAGGTTCATGCGCGGGGAGACGGCCTTCTCGTGCACGATCTCCCAGTCGAAGTCGCGCCATCCGGGGGCCGTGACGAGCGCACGACGCACCGCGGTGCCGACCGCGTCGGGGGTGAACCCGAGCAGCTGCGCGCCGTCGGGCAGCGCGGCGCGGACGGCGGCGGCGATGGCCGTGGCATCCGCCTCTGCGGGGAGGCCGTTCACCGCGGCGTTGATGTCGTCGAGCGCCGAGTCCGGCTCGAGAAAGAAGTCGCCGGCGAGGCGGAATCCCGCGAGCCTGCCGTCCTCTACCTCGACGTCGACGACGACGAGCTTTCCTCCGGGGACCTTGTATTCACCGTGCACCCCTCCAGCTTAAGGCGCGAGGAGCCTCACCGGCCGAGGATCACCGCCCGCTCGCCCGCGCGGATCGATGCCGTGTAGCGGTTGCCGGCCGGGGGCAGCGGGCACACGAACTGGTCGGAGAACGCGCACGGCGGCAGATACGCCCTGTTGAAGTCGATCCAGGCGCTCCCGTCCGCCGCGGGCTCGTCGACCGGCAGGAACCGGAACCGGTACGTCTCGATGCCGTTCGTGGCGTCGGCGAACACGGCGCTGAGCGCCCCCTGCGCCCCGCGCGTCACCGTGAGGGAGAGAGGGATGCCGTCGAGCGTGAAGTGCAGCCGCCCGGCGACGGGAGAATCCTGCTCCTCGCCGTCGACCGCGGTGATCGTGATGCTCTCCCCCGGCGTCTCCTCGAAGACGGCGGGTACCCGCCAGCCCTCCCGCGGCGGGTAGGCGTCGATCGCGCTGAAGCGCTGCCGCTGCGGCCGCTGCGGGTTGAACACCCGGAGGCCGATCGTGCCGTTGCGCTCGAACACGCGCAGCTCGCGCCTGCCGAACCTGATCGTCTCGGTTCCGCGCAGGGTGACGCTGGCCCCCGCCGTTCCGAGGTCGCTGCCCCGGATGCCGCCGTCGCCGGTGAGCGCCCAGAGCCCCGGGACCCCGTCGACCGCGGCGGGTTCGGTGATCAGCCAGTTCGTCGATTCCAGCGCGGACGGCCCGTACTCGGCGCCCGCGTAGCTCTCCCGCGACGCGTGCCAGCTGCGCCAGTCATCCTCGAAGCCCATCGGAGAACCTCCCTCTCGCCGCGAATCTACGGGGAGGCAGAGGGGCGGCGCGCGCGCATCGTCATCCGGTTACACCCGGCGTAACGTCACGACTCCGAGCGAAATGTTTCGGGGCCGAGGGAATGCGCGGCTCAGCGTCGGGCGATGTGCGCGTCGAGCCAGGCGAGGACGTCGGCGCGCACCTCCTCCTGCTGGAGCTCCTTGAAGATCTCGTGCCGGGCGTCGGGGTAGACGAGCGTCGTGACATCGGTCAAACCAGAGCGCGAGCGGTACTCGTCGGCGAGCTTGTGCACGCTGCGGGGGCCGCCGACCGGGTCGTCGCGGCCGACGAGGAGCAGCATCGGGATGTCGCGGCCGAGGTCCTTGCGCGGGCGGCCGTAGAGCTTCGCAGCCTCGATGGGGCCGAACAGCTTCAGCAGCGGGACGTCGGTGGTGAGGGGGTCCTCGTCGAACTCCTTCCAGACCGCGGGGTCGCGGCTGAGCCACTCGAGTCCCGTCGCCCCCTCCCCTGCCCACCGGGCGTTCAGCGGGGCGGCGTTCAGCGAGGTCGGTGTGCGCAGGGCGGAGCCGGAGAGGATGACGGCATCCCACGCCTCCGGGTGGTCGTTGACGAGCATCTGCGCGAGGAACGATCCCCACGAGTGCCCGAGGAGCACGAGGGGGAGATCGGGGTTCTCTTCACGGATGATGCCCGTGAGCTGCCAGATCGCCTCCTTCGTCGCACGGATGCCGCCCTTGCCGAGGTGGCCGAGCCCTGCAGGTCCGTCGTGCTGGCGGATGCCGGTGCGCCCGTGGCCTCGGTGGTCGTCGGCGTAGACGATGAATCCGGCGTCGGTGAGGGCGGCGATCAGCGCGCCGTAGCGGCCCGCGTGCTCGCCGACTCCGTGGAGCAGCTGCACCACCCCTCGCGCGACACCCGCCGCGGGGTGCACGTCGTAGACGATGGCGATGCCGTGGGCATCCGTGAACTCACGCGTATCCGTCACGCCCCCACCCTACCCACGGGGTGCGGGGGCCGCGAGGGCGATGGCTCAGGCGAGAGCGGCGACGAGGGCGCGCGCGGTGGCGAGGTCGGTCACCTCGTAGCCGCCTACGCCGTCGGCCGCCGATCCCATGCGCACGCCGCCGTCTTCGACGACGCTGCGCTTGGCGGAGAAGTGCAGGGCGTCGACTCCGGTGGCGGCGAGCGCTCTGGCGGATGCCGCGGTCACCCCGCTTCCGACCATGATCTCGATCGCCCCCTCAGCCTCGGCGACGAGGGCGCGCAGGGTGTCGATGCCGTCGACGGCCGCCGAGGCGCCGCCGGAGGTGAGCACCCGGCGCAGCCCGAGTTCACGGGCGGCGCGGAGAGTCGCGAGCGGGTCGGGTGTCACGTCGATGGCGCGGTGCAGGGTGACGGATGCTCCGCCCGCGGCGTCGCGCAGCCGCGCCATCGCGTCGAGGTCGAGGACGCCGGACGCGTCGAGGGCGCCGATCACGACGCCGTGCGCCCCCGCGTCGACGGCACGGCGGACGTCGCGCTCGGAGACGGCGAGCTCGTCGGCGTCGTAGTGGAAGCCGCCGGCGCGGGGGCGGATCAGGACGTGCACCTCGGGCCCCGCCTCTCGGGCGGCCTCGATCGAGAGCTCCAGGGTGGCGGGTGACGGCGTGAGTCCGCCGAGGGCGAGGGCCTGGGCGAGCTCGACGCGGGCGGCGCCGACGGCTCCGGCGACGCGCACTCCGGCGGGGTCTTGTACGGCGATCTCGAGGGCGAGGTTCTGCGGCATCCGTCCATTCTCGCGCGCCGAGCCGGCATCCGCGCTTCCCTCCGGCCGAAGAATTACTTAGACTGTCTAAGTAATGTCTGCGTCTGATGAATCCCTCCACCTCACGGCGACAGAACTGCGCATGGCCACGTTCCGGTTGGCGAGGCGCCTGCGGTGCGCTCGCGCGATCGACGCCATGAGCGATGCGCAGCTCGCCGTCCTGTCCACCCTGCGCATGTACGGCCGGCGCACGATCACGTCTCTCGCCGAGCGCGAGCGCGTGACCGCCCCGTCGATGACGAGCATGATCAACGGCCTCGAAGAGCAGGGGTTCGTGACCCGCACCCCCGATGACGAGGACCGCAGACGCGTGCAGGTCGACATCACGGATGCCGGGGTCGAGATCGTCGCCGAGACGATCCAGCGCCGAGACGAGCTGCTGTTCGACGCGATGCGCGAGCTCGAGTTCACGGAGGACGAGCTGAAGATCCTGCACGACGCCAGCGTGCTGATGCGGAGGGTGGCCGAGCGATGAGCGCGATGTTCCGTTCCTTCTCCAATGTCAACTACCGCATCTGGTTCGGCGGGGCTCTCGTCTCGAACGTCGGCGGATGGATGCAGGCCACCGCCCAGGACTGGGTCGTGCTCACCGAGCTGACGAACAATGACGCCGCGGCGATGGGCGCCACGATGGCGCTGCAGTTCGGGCCACCCCTGGTGCTGGTGAGCCTCACCGGCTGGGTCGCCGACCGCTTCGACCGCCGACGCATCCTGCTCACCACCCAGACCGCCCTGCTCGCCCTGGCGGTCGCGGTGGGAACGCTGCTGCTGCTCGGCGTGATGACGCTGCCGATGATGTTCTGCTTCGCGGCGGGGTTCGGTGTCGTGAACGCGTTCGACGCCCCGGCCAGGCAGACCTTCGTGTCCGACATGGTGTCGGCGAGCGAGACCTCCAACGCCGTCGCGCTCAACTCGGCGTCGTTCAACCTGGCGCGCATGATCGGCCCCGCCGTGGGGGGTCTGCTCATCGTCGCGATCGGCTCCGGGTGGGTGTTCATCGTGAACGCCGCCACGTTCCTCGCCATGATCGTCGCGCTGATGCTCATGCGAAGGAGCCAGCTCGCACCGCGCCCCAAGCACCGCAACCGCGGCGGCCTCGCCGCGGGCTTCCGCTACGTGTGGGGGCGCAGCGATCTGCGCGTCGTGTTCGTGACGGTGTTCCTCATCGGCGCCTTCGGCATGAACTTCCCGATCTTCGCGTCGACCATGGCGATCGAGTTCGGCGCGGGCGCCGACGGCTACGGCATCCTGAGCTCGATCCTCGCGATCGGTTCGCTCACCGGTGCGCTGCTGGCCGCACGCCGTGACCGCGCCAGGGTGCGGGTGGTGATCTTCGCCGCCGGCGGGTTCGGCGTGTTCGCGTTCATCTCTGCGGCGATGCCGACGTATGCGGCGTACGCCGTGACGCTCATGTTCACCGGATTCACGATCGTGACCCTGCTCACCACCGCGAACGGCTACGTGCAGACCACCACCGATCCCGCCCTGCGCGGACGGGTGCTCGCGCTGTACATGGCGGTCATCATGGGGGCGACTCCAATCGGCGCGCCGATCGCCGGATGGGTGGCCGACACGTTCGGGCCGCGCACCGCGATCATGCTCGGCGGTGTGGCCGGACTCGTCGCGTGCGCGATCGGGGTGACCTGGGTGCTCACGAGCGGGCGTCTGCACCGCGACGAGAACCGGCGGTTCCTGATGACACTCGACGAGACGCGTCCGCTGAGCGTGATCGACGAGGTCGACCCGGTCGAATTCAGCGACGAGGCGGCGGCGACCACGCCGATCCGCACGGCGAAGAAGTCGAGCTGACCCCGCCGAGCGCGGGCCTCCCTTCGCCGGGTGCGGTCGCCCGGAAGGACTCCGGCGTGATCAGCCGCCCGCGGCATCCACGCGAGAACGCCACTCCTTCCAGAACCGGCGCCATCCTGCGGCATCGGACTCGTCGTCGGGCAGCGCCCGAGGCACGGAACGGGAGTAGAACGCATCGATCTGGCGGGCGAAACCGAGAACAGCTTCCCTCCACTGCGCACGCGTCGTGGTCGCGATCGTCGTGTCCCGCCGGAGCGTGACAGACTCCCCCTCCGTGACCACCGACATGTCGACGCCCATCGGGCAGCCGCTGATGAAGCATCCGCCGCTTCCATCATCGATGACGAGATGCCCACAACAGGGGAAGAGCTGGTTCCCACCCGTGAGCAAATCACCCGGCAGGTGATCTGCGTCCAGCGTCCGCAGCAGGAACAAACCGGCAGCCGAGACCGTGACTTCCTCGTCCTCCGGTCCGACCAGCACGAGGTCCCCCACGTCCAGTCGAACCAGACCGTGCGCGCACTGGTCCTCCCCAGCATCTGCATCTCCAGCGAGCCATCTCAGCCCCGTCGCTTGCAGGGTGACTTCCACGTCCGTTCCTCTCGAGTTCATGTCGCCACTCCGATCAGCTTCCGTACTCATCGCAATCGAGGCTCGCCCCGATGCGGACCAGGAACGGCAGGCTCCAGCCCCCATCCGAGCAACTGATGCTGGCCGGGCAGCTTGGTGAGGATCTCTCCGTCCGGGGTCACGATCTCGTCGAGGACTTCGTCCTCTCCGTCTCTCGCGTTGAAGTCGCGAACGATCTGTAGCCTGGCGGTGACGTCAGTCGTCTCGACGAGAGTGACTATCGGTTCGACCAGCGGGCGGACACGTCCGAGAACACGTTCGATCTGCTCGTCGATCGTGAGGCCCGGCTCGTCGCAGCGCACCTGCCACGAATGCTGGATCGGAATCGGCGGCTCTGATCGTCTGCTCGCCCGCACGGTGAACCGGTCGGGTTCGCTCGCGAACACACCGCTGATGTCTGCTGCGGGCACAGTCTCACTGTCCAGAGCGAAGTACAAGTACACCCACACTCTCGTGGACTCCGATTTGCTTAGATCAAATCGCTCCGAGTCTTCGACTCCAAGCAATCGCATGACATCAATCGCATCTACCGGGGCCTTTTCCGCGAGTCTGGTCAGCATCCGATCAGACACACCAGCTCGCACAGATCTTCGTGCGTACTTCACCGCGCTCGAGGGCGAAACAAGGCCGAGGGCCACGCCCACTCCAAGATCAACGCCAGTTAGAGAAACACCGGACTCGCTCAACCATGTTTGGTCCAGTTCGAATCTCATCGGCCCGTCCTCTTCCTCACCCGTTAGCGCAGCCTAGCGGGTGAGTTATCAACTCAAGTCAAGAAATCCAATTTTGTAAGTCTTCGTGGAAC
The DNA here is from genome assembly GCF_042901325.1 of Microbacterium sp. NPDC012755. NCBI lineage: Bacteria > Bacillati > Actinomycetota > Actinomycetes > Micrococcales > Microbacteriaceae > Microbacterium > Microbacterium sp. NPDC012755. Next base: position 536,687 of record NZ_JBIBCT010000001.1, read on the forward strand.
TCATTCGTGATATAGCGAGAAAAGTTGGCCTTTTCTCCCGGCGAATGAATATTCGGAAGGGCCCATTTACCAAGATTGAAAGCAAATTTTGATCGTACCAGACGATCGCCTGCCCTACCGAGGCCTTCTGCATCCAGGAATGCACAAGGAGCCACGCCACGAAGCCTGCTGGAATAAGAATCCACAACAAGACACCACGGATAATCAGCACAAAAAACCATGCCAAACCTTCAAAGAAGATCACGGGGCACCTCCAAGAAATCCTATGATACCTGACGTGAAACTCGGGAGAATGCCCATTACTACATCTCCAGCGAAATTATCTACTGTACTTTCAACGAAAGGCTTCTCTGTCGCCTCGGTGATCTGACCCGCACCTCGAACCGCCCTAAAAAACCCAGTGACTATTTGGTAAGCGCCTATCGCGGCCGCCGGAATTCCAACTTCAGCGCCTGCAATAGTGAGGGTGGCCCCTGTCCCAAGAATCAAAGTTGCGATTCCTGACCCCATCTTCGACGCTCCCCAAACCAAGTTTATAGTCCCAGATATCCATTTCGGGTTTATCAGGTTGTACTTTTGGGTTATCTTCCCAGGCGTGCACTCAATATTCTGCCATGAACAAATAGGCTTACCATGCACTGCGGAAACAAAGTTCTTGGATCGATCCGCGGGCGTGCGAATACCGTCTTTCATCGGAAGGCCGGCGCCCCTTAAGCCTCCTGACGCCCCAATCCTTGCATCCCGCGACGTGTCGGAACGACCTAGCGTATCCGCTTTTGCCTTACCGTTCAGGGCGGACACGATGGTGCTAGCCCGGCTCTTCGCGATCGCCTTGCCCGCGACCGCAGAGCTTCCCCCGTCCGACATCCGCATCGCTTTGATGACGTACCCGAGGTGGTCGCTGAAGGCGACGGGGGTGTTCTCGATGTACGCGTACCGGTTCAAGGACTGGGGCCGCTGGAGCAGGCCCCGCCATTCGTCGGGTTGGACCCAGGTGCCTGTGGTGGTGTCGTAGTCGCGGGCGTAGTAGTTGTCGAGTCCGAGGGTGGGGTCGCCGGGTTGCTGGTCGTTGCCGACCAGGCTGGACCATCCTGTGGATTCGTAGTCCGCGCCGCCGAAGTCGGCGTAGTCGACGAGGTCGGTGATCGCGCCGTCCGCCCCCGCGGTCGCGGTCGCGTTGCGCTGGTCACCGAGAACCCACTCGTTCCCGTACGGGCCGTCCTGGAACGCGACCGCACCATACGGGTCGCGGAACAGGTCGGTCGCCCCGTGCAGGTCACTGGACGTCGCGGCGGGGTCGAATCCGTCCCAGACCGTGCCGGTCGTATTCGACCCGTACTCGGTCTGGTCCGTCACCTGGGTGCGCCGGTCCAGACCGTCATACGCGTACGACGTCGACCGCCCATCCGCCTGGGTGCCGAGGAGGCGTCCGGCGGGGTCGTGGGAGAACGACGTCGACTGCCCGTTCACTGTCTGCGACGACCGGTTCCCCGCCCCGTCGAACGCATACGACGCAGACCCTGCACCAGCACCCGTCGTGGTCGTGCCGGTCAACTGCCCCGCCGCGTTGAACTGCGCCACCAGCTCCGACTCCCCCGCCGGAGTGCCGGAGGTGGTCACACGGGTGCGGTTGCCCGCCGGGTCATACCCGTACTCGTTGACCTCCCCATCCGACGCCGTCGACGACGACAGCCTCCCGACCCGGTCATACGTATACGCATGCTCGAGAACCTCCGGCACCACAGCAGCAGGCGTCGGAACCACCGGAGCCTCCACGGCAGGCACCTCACCCGCCGGAACCTCCGGAGTCACCGGCGTCTCCGGCTCGGCCAGCTCGGGGCCGTCGATGGTGCGGACCGTGTCGGTGACGTTCCCCGCCGGGTCGTACTCGTAGTCGTACTGCAACGACGCACCCGCCGGAACCGGAGACACCGGCTCCGGGAGCGTACGACGGTTCAGATAATCCCACGTCTTCACACACGGCTTCTGCCCACCCGCCGCGGGGATATCCCGATCCTTGTAGTAATCGGATGCCGCGCACTGCTCCGCCGTCATCTGCAACGGCACCACCGGCTCCACCGCCGGCGGGGCCACCGTCGCGGGCTGCGGGGTCTCGTGCCGCACCTGCGTGACCCGACCCGTCACGTCATACGCGACAGACGTCGTCACCTGATTCGGGCGCGTCACACCGGTCAACCGATTCGCGGCATCCCACGCGTACCCCAGGTCCCCATCCGGGGTCGACTGAGTCACCGGGTTCCCCGCCGCATCGAACGTGTACCCCGTCGTCGCCCCATCCGGATACGTCAACGACTCCCGCAACCCCGCCGCCGTATACGTCGAGGTCAGGGTCTGGCCGTGCGTGTCCGTCTGCTCCACCAGCCGGCCGACCTCGTCGTACACCCACCCGGTGGTGCCGGTCGGGTCGTCCATCACGATGGGCTGCTGCTCCCCGTCGTACTCGAACGACACCTCCCCATCCGCCCGCGACAGGGTCGCAACGTCGCTGCGCGCGTCATACGCGTACGCCGCGACAAGACCCGCAGGATTCGTGACCCGAGCCACCCGCCCCGCCGCGTCATACGCGGTCGTCGTGGTGATACCGGTCGGACCCGTCTCCAACGTCGGACGACCCGCCGCGTCATACGCGAACGACGTCACCGCATCCAGCGGATTCGTGATGCTCTCCAGCAGCCCGGTCGGCGTGTACGCGTACGCGGTCTTCACGTTCGTGTCCGCCGACACCGGCTCCCCGGATGCATACCCCTCGATCACGCTCGTGAGCTGACCGGCAGAGTCGTACCCGAAACGCGTGGTCTCCTCCCGCGGATCTGTGACGGACGTCTGCCGCCCCGCCCTGTCGTACGCGAACGACGACACCGCGCCGAGCGCGTCGGTCGCCGACACGACACGCGACGCCCTGTCATACGCATACGTCGTCGTGGCGCCCATCGGGTCGGTCATCGACAGCATCCGCCCCGCCGCGTCATAGGCGTACTCCGTGCGCGCCCCACCCGGAGCAACGATCGCGGTCTCCTGACCGTTGCGGTCGTACTCGATGCCCGTGACTCGTCCGTCGGCATCGGTGATGGAGACGATGCGCCCGGCGGGGTCGTACTCGAAGCTCGTGACCGCCCCGGTCGCATCCGTCTCGGTCAGCACCTGCCCCGCGGCATCCACCTCGTACAGCGTCGGGTTGCCGTTGCGGTCCACCATCCCGATGAGGAACCCGTCCACGTCGTACAGGTACGTGGTCTCGAAGCCGGCCGGGTCGGTGACCTTCGTGACCCGGTCCATCAGGTCGTACGTGTAGGTCGTCTTCCCACCCGCGGCGTCGGTCTCCGACACCACTCGGCCCGCGCTGTCGTACGCCACCTTCGAGGAGGCGCCGGTCGCATCGGTCGTCGTCGTGGGACGGCCGGCATCGTCCACCGCGAACGTCGTGGAGGCGCCGAGCGGGTCGGTCGAGCCGGTCAGGATGCCGGTCGGATCGTAGGTCCGCTTCCACTCCCCGCCGTTGGGGTCGACGACCCCGACCGTGCGGTACGTATCGTCGAGAAGGAACTTCGTCGTCCCGCCCTCCGGGTCGACCGTCCCGGTGAGGTTGTCCTCCGCATCGTAGGAGAACGACGACTCCCCACCCTCAGGGTCGGTGACCGTCACCAGACGTGCCATCGAGTCCCACGCATACGACGTCACCGCACCGGTCGGGTCGGTCGCAGACGTGAGCTGCCCGTTCGCGTCATACGCGTACGCCGTGACCCCGCCCTCGGCATCCGTCGACGCGGTGAGGCGGTCAGCGGCATCCCACGCGAACGAGGTGACACCGCCCGCCGGGTCGGTCACCGACGTGAGCCTGTTGCCCGCGTCGTAGGCGAACGTCGTGACGCGGCCGAGCGGGTCCGTGGACGTGACGAGGTTGCCCCGGGCGTCGTACACGTACGCGGTCGCAGACCCTGAGGGCAGGATGCTGCGGGTCAGGTCACCCGCCGCGTCGTACTCGAACCGCACGGTCGTGCCATCGGCCTGCTGCACCTCGGTCACCAGACCCCGCGCGTCGTACACGGTCGTCTCCGTGCGGTCGCCGTCGAGGTCGGTGACCGTCGCGACATCGCCCTCGGCGGTGTACGTGTACTCCACGACTGCGCCGGTCGGATCGGTCTCCGTGAGGAGGTTCCCGTCGCCGTCGTACGTGTAGGTCCAGGTGCGGCCGGCCTCATCGGTGTGAGACTTCACTTCGCCCGTGGACGTGAACGACCACTTCGCCGTCTCACCGGCGGCATTCGTGATGCCGGTGATGCGGGACTTGTCGTCGAACGCGAAGACCGTGTCCTGGCCCTCGTTGTCGGTGTACGTGGTCTCCCCGTCGCCGTACTCGAACGTGCGGACGTTGCTCTCCGCATCCAGCTGCTTCGTCACGCGACCCGCGTCGTCGTACTCGTTGACGAGGTACGTCACGCCGTTCGGGTCGACGGCGGTCAGCATCCGATGCGCCGCGTCGTACGTGAACGACCGGGTCGTCCCATCCGGGTACGAGAGTGACGTCAGGTCGCCCGCCGCGTTGTACGCCAGCCCCCACGTGCGACCGTCCGGGAGGGTGAACCCTGTCACACGTCCGACGCCGTCGCTGCTGACGGAGACGGTCTGCCCCGCGGCATCCGTGATGGAGGTCAGCGGGGTGAACTGGTGGACGTTCCGGTCCGCCGGCCCATAGGTGAGCGTCGTCGCATTGCCCTGCCGGTCGACATGGCGGACGAGCTCGCCGATGCCCCAGACATCCGCCGCGTCGAACACCCACGTCTCACCCGTGTCACTGTCCAGCCGCAGCTGCCCGGCGCCGGCCTCGGTCAACGTCAGCCCCAGGCCGTCCTCACCCGTGTATCCGCCGTTCCCGTCGGGAGCGAACACGAACGACGCCCCGTCACCGCGCACGACCATGACCGAGTCGTCGTCGAAGCGCTGCGCTCGCGCTCCCAGCCCGAACGTCCACCCCGCCCCGACGCGCGACAGCCGCCCGTCCTGCGAGTTGTAGACCAGCGATGCGCCGATGCTGCTCTCGCCGGGGCCCGTGAGGTCGAAGAGCGGGAAGGACTCGACGAGGTTGCCCGTCGAGAACGACACCGGGTCAGCCCCGTAGGTCTGGTAGTTCTGGTAGCCGAGCTGCCGCCACCGGGCGAGCTCCGCCTGCGACGGCGGCGACGGCCACCCGCCCACCACCGGGTCGGTGCAGTCGAACCCCGCACCCTCCAGATACCCGCCCAGGCTCCGGAACGCCCCGTCGACGATGGACGGGAACCCGTTGTCGATGACCGGGCGGTCGAAGTTGCCGTCCAGGAACAACGTCTCGATGTGCGCGTACGCCCCGGGAAGACCCGCGTACTGAGAGAACGGGAAGTTCGCGTTCGACGGCTCCGCATTCGCCGGCCGACCTGTGTACGTCGGCATGTGCGTCAGGAACGAATCCCGCAGCGCATTGTCCGCAGCCCCTCCTCGGGAGAAGCCCATCGTGCCGCCTTCCGACACCGTCCCCCACGCGTGCCCCTGGTTCGTCGCGAAACCGAACCCCACCGTCGCGACCGGGTTCGCCGCCGCGGCGACCCCCGCACGAGTCGCGCGGGACACGAACGGAACCCCTGCCGGGCGGGTGACGACGACCTGCGCGTTGCACTGGAGGGCCAGGTACGCGCTCAGCCCCTGCACGAGATTCCAGTTGTACGGGAACTCCGTCGCCGGCGACGGAGTCGTGACGATGCCCTCGTCGTTGTCCGGGTCGAGAACGACCACCGGGCCAGGGGGAACGGGGAACGGGGTGCCGATGACGACGAACTGCGACAGGTGATCCGACTCGCCCTTGACCGTCTTCGTCTTCGCGTCGAAGTACGACGGCAGTTCCGTCCACTCCTCATCCGGCGTCGACCGCGTGTAGATCCGCAGCGTCGACGTCGCCACACCGGCATCCTTCACCCGGTCCATGTCGACATCGAACGAGAGGCTGATGCCCGGGATGACGTCCTTGACCACCGGGCCGTGCTCGGGGTCCTCGTCGGGAACGTCGATGAGCTCCGCGGGGAACGACGTGACCTTGTCGCCGTCGCCGTTGCGGGCGATGATCTCCACCGGGTCGCTCACCACGACCCCGGAGGTGTCCACCACGGCCGACCGGCGCGCCTGCGCCTCCGCCGGCGCCTCCGTGAGACTCAGCGTCACCGGCGCCGTCACCTCATGCCCGGAGAACACCGCCTCCACGCCCAGCGCATCGGACGACACCGTCGCCTGCTCACCGGGGCTCAGGTCGGCATCCGTCGCGGCCGCGATCTTCGCGCCTGCCACCGGCACCGACGACAACCCGCCCGGAACAGCGGGCGTCGACTCCGGCTCGGGCGTGGCCGTCGCCTCCGGCTCCCCCTCCGCGTTCAGACCCGCAGCGGCGTAGACACGCTGCAGCACCTCATCGCGCGCAGCCTCCATCAACTCGGCCGCGGTCATCGGAGCAGGCGCGACCGCGCCGACACCGAGCACGAGCACCGCCGCCGTCGAGGCGGCCAGCGAACGGAACCACATCAGAGAACAGCCTCGGTCGAGTCGGCATCCGCCACCTCAGCGGCAGCCCGGCGCCGACGCCACCACCACAGTCCTCCGCCACCACCGAGGAGGACCACCGCGAGGATGATCAGCCCCCAGGCGATCTGCCCGCCCGTGATGGCGAGATCATCGATGCGCACCACGCACGCCGCGAGCTCCGCCGCATCCGAGACGCCGTTGCCGTCGAAGTCCTCACTGCCGTCCGCGCACGTCCGCGTCCCGCAGATCACGAACTCGACCCAGTCGCCGATGCGGTCGCCGTCGGCATCCTCCTTCGACTTCGAACACGTGTCGGTCCCGCACACCAGACGCTCCGCGAAGTCGGGGATGCCGTCCTTGTCACGGTCGGCCGTCACCTTCGCGCACGTCGTCGAATCGCACGACAGCACCTCGGTCCAGTCGGGGATGCCGTCGGTGTCCCGATCCTCGGTGCCCACCGCGCACGTCGCCGTGCCGCACACCTCCCGCTCCACCACGTCGGGGATCGTGTCGCCATCGACATCCTTCTCCGACGCCGCCAGCGGCACCAGCACGCCCGCCGGAGCCGCCAGAGCCTGCACTCCGACCTCCGGACCGGCCGGCAGCACTCCGGCCGACGCCACCTGCGGCACCAGCATCATCGACAGCACAGCCACGACACCGAGCACCATACGAGCCACCGCTCGCCTCACACCACGACCAGCCACAGCGATCCCCCCGGACGCTCACAGGCGCCTCACAGGCGCCGACACTGCCACCCAGAATGGCGGCATACACAGGCCCGCTGCAACCCCGAAGACGGAAAAATCCCCCGTTCAGGGGAACTTCTCACAGTCGCGTAATGAAACCGCCGATACGGTGTCTTGTTAACCTCGAAACCGCGTCCGGGCACGCACGAGCGCGGCGAAGAACAGCCCAGGCGGTCTCTACGCCCCGAGCTCCGGCCACTCGTCGAACCGGTAGACGCGAGCGGGATCGAGCGGCTCCCGGTCTCCGATGGCCTCGCCGATGTCGTAGTCGTAGCCCCACCAGTGCGGGCTCGTGACCTCGACGATGATGTCGTCTCGCACGACCTCGACACGCAGCGTGTATCCCTGCGCGTCGGTCGCCTCGAGGCGGCTTGTCGCCTCGACATCCCAGCCCTGAGCACGCAGCGACTCGACGATCGACTCCAGGTCCGACGCCCCCGACGTCGAGGGGACCGCGAACTCCGCGGCGAACGCGTAGCACTCGGCATCCGCGATGCGGCACGCGTTCGGGGTTCCGGTGAAGCCGCTCGCCCTCACGGTCCACCCGTCCGGAGCGATCAGCTCGCGCACCGCCGATGCCCGCTCCTGCGTCGCGGTGAAGTTCTCCCGCGCGCGATCGGCCTGCTCCCGCAAGGGCATCGCCGCGACCTCCGCGACCGTGAACCCCGCGGAGTCCCGCTGCTGCGGGGTCAGCGAGACGCCGAGCACGATCACCCCGATGAGCAGGGCAGGGACGACGACGGCGGATGCCCACGCCGCGATGCTCCACGTGCGGGTCTGCTGCGACGGGTGCGGCTTCAGCACGCACGCGAGCACGAGGACCACCACCCAGGCGGCCACCGCGGTCAGAACGGCTCCGCCGAAGAGAGTCCCCTCGTAGTCACGCGCCAGCGGGGCCGTGACGAACATCCGGAGCATCGAGGGCAGTGCGCCGTTGTCCCCGGATCCCTCCATCGTGAGGGTGAACGTCACCCACCCCCACCAGTTGAGGAAGAGCAGCGGAACGATGACACCGGGCGCCGTGCGGTGGCCGCGCCTGCGGAGGATGAAGCGGGGCAGGGAGCCGAGGAGTCCGAACGCCGGGACGATCACGGGCGAGCCGACGAGGAGCATCAGCGACTCCCAGCCGCCGACGCTGCCGATGCATCCGTGCAGCACGAGGAACACCGGCAGGATCCAGTTCATCCACGGCCAGACCGCCCAGACGAAGCCGAGGATCCCGGTCGGTCCGCCGCGGCCCGAAGGCGGCGCGGAGAAGGCGTCGATGCCGACGCGCATGTCCGTTCGCTGCTCGATGCGGACCACCCCCTGGATGGTCAGCCTAGCCCGACGCCGCGACTCCGCACGCGAACCGCTCCCCGGTGCTCGGCGGGGAGCGGTTCGATGCGATGGACTACTCGCCGAGCACGAGACGGAGCTGCTCGACCGCCCAGTCGAGCTCCGTCGCGCGGATCACCAGGGGCGGTGCGATGCGGATCGTCTGGCCGTGCGTGTCCTTGACGAGCACGCCGCGGTGCATCAGCTTCTCGGAGATCTTACGCCCCGTTCCGCGAGCGGGGTCGATGTCGACGCCGGCCCACAGGCCCGCGATGCGCACCGCAGTGACGCCGTGCCCGATCAGCGGCTCGAGGGCCTGCGCGAGGTGGGCGCCGAGAGCGCGGGCGCGCTCCTGGAACTCACCCGACTCGAGCATCTCGACGACGCGGAGCCCGACGGCCGCCGCGAGCGGGTTGCCGCCGAAGGTCGAGCCGTGCTCGCCCGGCTGGATGACGCCCAGCACGTCGGCGTTCCCGACGACAGCCGAGACCGGAAGGATGCCGCCGCCGAGCGCCTTGCCGAGCAGGTACAGGTCGGGCACGACCTCCTCGCGGTCGCACGCGAACGTCTCGCCCACGCGGCCGAGACCGGCCTGGATCTCGTCGGCGATGAACAGCACGTTGTTCTCATCGCAGATCTCGCGGATGCGTCGGAGGTAGCCCTCCGGCGGGATGACGACTCCCGCCTCGCCCTGGATCGGCTCGATCAGCACGGCGGCGGTGTCCGGCGTGATCGCGGCGGCCACGGCATCCGCATCTCCGTACGGGACGACGTCGAAGCCGGGCGTGTACGGGCCGAACCCCTCGCGCGCCGACTCGTCGTCGCTGAAGCTCACGATCGTGGTGGTGCGACCGTGGAAGTTGCCCGCCGCGACGATGATCCGGGCCCGCCCGTCGGCGATGCCCTTGACCCGGTAGCCCCAGGCGCGGGCGACCTTGATGCCGGTCTCCACCGCCTCGGCCCCGGTGTTCATCGGCAGGACCATGTCCTTCCCCGCGAGCTTCGCGAGCGCCGCGGCGAACGGCTCGAGCCGATCGCTCATGAACGCGCGGCTCGTGAGCGTGACCCTGCCGAGCTGCTCGGTGAGCGCGGCGACGAGAGCCGGATGCCGGTGCCCGAAGTTCACCGCGGAGTAGGCCGCCAGCAGATCGAGGTAGCGCTTGCCCTCGACGTCCGTCACCCAGGCGCCCTCACCGCGGGCGATGTTGACGGGCAGCGGGTGGTAGTTGTGCGCGACGTGCGGCTCGGCCGCGACGTCGACGCCCGCGGAGGTCACTCGGCACCGCGCAGTTCGAGGGTGCAGCACTTGATGCCGCCGCCGCCGAGCAGCAGCTCGGACAGGTCGATGAGGATCGGGTTGTAGCCGCGCTCGCGCAGCTGCTTCTCGAAGCCCTTCGCCCGCGGCGAGATGACGACGTTGTAGCCGTCGCTGGCCGAGTTCAGCCCGAAGACGGCGCCGTCCTCGTCGGAGACCAGGATGGCGTCGGGGAAGCGCTCGGCGAGCACCTTCTGCGAGGCCTCGTCGAAGGCGTGCGGCAGGTACGCGATACCAGCGGTCCGTCCTTCGTCGACCACGGGGTCGAGCACGGTGAGCGCGGTGTCGAGGTGGTAGAAGCGCGGGTCGACGAGGGTCAGCGTCACGACCTCGCGGCCGAAGACCTCGCTCACCTCGCGGTGGCTGTCGCCGGCGGAGCGGAAGCCGGTGCCGGCGAGGATCACATCGCCCGCGAGCAGGAAGTCGCCCTCGCCCTCGTTGATCTCCTTCGGCATCACGGTGTCGAAGCCGTGCGCGCGGAACCAGTCGGCGAACGCGGGGGACTCGCCCTGACGCTGCTCGTAGTAGAACGAGGGCACGTAGGCACGGCCGTCGATGAGGAAGCCGCCGTTGGCCGTGTAGACCATGTCGGGGTAGCCGGGGAGCGGCTCGATGAGCTCCACCTCGTGGCCGAGCTCGATGTAGAGGTCGTACAGCTTCTGCCACTGCGCGACGGCCTTGGCCGTGTCGGTCGGGTTGGCCGGCTCCATCCACGGGTTGATCGAGTAGTTCACCGTGAAGTGCTCCGGCTTGCACATCAGGTAGCGGCGGTGATGCGCGGTGCGAGTGGACGTGACGGCGGTCTCAGGCGTCGACATGGTGCTCCTTGGGGACACAGGTGCGGCGGACGCTGTCCAGGGGCCCGGCGGTCCTTCGACCCACGCCGCTCTGTCAGAGTCGGCGCCCGGGGAAGATGCGACTCGGGCACGCCAGCATCCATTCTGTCACCGCTGGCTGGGCGTCGCCAGGGATGCCGCGGCCGCCCGCGGCTCAGGAGCCGCGGACCACGAGCTTGCCCACGACGTGCCCCGCTTCGAGCCGCTCCAGCGCCGCACCGGCATCCACGAAGTCGTACTCCTGCGCGATCACGGGCGCGAAGCGTCCGGCGGCCAGCAGTTCGAGCATCTTCGTGAGCACCTCCGGACGGTTGCTCGCCGCGAGCGAGCGGATGCGCGGCCCCGACCCGATCGACAGCAGCGCCGCCCTGATCATGCGCGGGATCGGCCCCATCACGTGACCTCCGTCTCCGGTGACGAGCACGATCACGCCGTCGCGCGCGACGAGCCGCTGCAGGTCGCGCAGGTCGATGCCTCCGGCGATGTCGACGACCGCGTCGAAGTGGCCGCCGGGGATCGCCGAGAGCGGCTCGCGACGGTGATCGAGAGTCCGCACCGCTCCGAGGCCCTGCACGAACGACGCGTTGCGCTCGGAGCAGCTGGCCCACACCTCGGCGCCGCGCAGGGCGGCGAACTGCACGGCGAAGGTGCCGACCCCGCCCGAGGCGCCGATGATCAGCACCCGCGCGGGGCGTTCGCCGAGGCCCACCCCGGCGAGGTCGAGCGCCTGCCACGCGGTGCCACCGGCGACCGGGAGCGTGACCGCGATGCGTTCGTCGATCCCCGGCGGCAGCGGCTGCACCCGGGTGGCCGGAACGCTCACGTACTCCCCCAGCCCTCCGCCGCCCTGCATCTCGCCCAGGACGACATCGCCGACCTCGACGCCGATGACACCGGGGCCCGCCGCGACGACCTCGCCCACGGCATCCATCCCGCGGATCGGATACTTCGGGCGGGTGAGCCCGAACACCGGACGCACCAGGAGCGGATCACCGAGCAGGAGCCGCACGTCGCCCGCGTTGAGGGACGTCGCACGCACACGAAGCAGCACCTCGCCGGCGCCGGGCTCGGGGATCGGCACCTGCTCCAGCGCCACCCCCGCGGCCGGCCCGTACGTCTCACGACGCCAGGCCCTCATCGATTCAGTCATTGCGCACCTCCGGGTACTGGAAGAGTTCGTCGAGCCCGACGCCGAACGCGCGTGCGATCTGGAACGCCAGCTCGAGAGTCGGGGAGTACTTCTGCTGTTCGATCGCGATGAGGGTCTGCCGCGTCACGCCGACCGTGCGGGCGAGCTCGGCCTGCGTGAACCCCGCAGCCTCGCGATGAGAGCGGATGCTGTTGGACACCAGCGTCGGCTTGACCATCAGACGAGCCCCCTGCGGTAGGCGACCACCCTGGCGATGCCGCCGACGAACGCCGCGATCGCGAAGCCCGCGAACATCGTGTTGGCGATCCAGAACACGTCGGCTCCGACCGCGCAGAGGGCGATCACGCCGAGCCCGGCGATCGTGACGAAGCCCTGTTCGACCCGTCCGCCCAGCTGGCTGATGTCGCGGTCGCGGATGTCCGACGCCATCGCCGACTCGCGATCGCCGCGGCTGCCGATGATGCCCCACGCGATCGTGAGCACGATGCTGAGCACGATGCCGCCGCCGATGGTCCACAGCATCAGCGGGAGCCAGTCGACCTGCTCCAGAGGTCCGCCCGCGGCATCCCGCAGCACGAGCACGACATAGGCGACCATCGTGACGACCGAGGTGATGAGCCCCGACCAGGCGAAGCGCTCGTGATAGACCATGTCAGCCTCCATGTAAAAGATTCTTGACACGAGCGTACGCCGCCCCCTCGTCACATGTCAAGAATTCTTTACACTCCCACCGTTGCCTCTCCGCTCAGCCCCGAAGGTGGAGGCTCAGATGACGTCGCTGAACGTGGAGTCGGGGTTGCCGTAGCGGTGCGCGGTGATCGTGATGGACTGCTCGTGCACGAACGTGAGCAGCTCGATGCGACCGGCGGACGTGACCTCGCCGGCGTAGACCGCGAGGTCGGGGTCGCCCTCCACGGCGACGGCCAGCACTCGATGCAGCGCGGCCACCGATGCGCGCTGCCCGACGAGCCGCACGCGGTCGGGCCGCGGCGCCGCGTCGGCGAACGGGTCCGCCTCGGTCGCATCGCGCACCCGCATCCGCTCGATCCACTCCTCGTCGGTCTCCATGAACACGACCGCGCCGAGGTCGCCCAGGGCGTGACGAACGGCCGACGGCAGGCCCACCGGGGTCGACAGGGTGAAGCCGGCCCCCGCACGCACCGCGGCGATGACGACCCGCAGCAGCTCCTGCCATCCGGCATCCCCCGTCGCCCGGATCGCGACGGGCACCGGGCGGTAGCGGAACAGGTTGCGCTCGACGCCGAGCCTCGACACGTCGCGCACCCTGCCGAACTCGCGATCCCAGGCGAGGACGTCGGACAGCGCCGCCCGCCGCAGCCACTCGAAGGCCTCGTAGTCGAGCGACGGCTGGGCGGCCTCGATGAGAGCAGTGATCCGGGCGTCGAGACCGCGGAGGTGGAGTGTGCTCGACACGGCGCCCGCCTGCTGAGCACGCCAGGAGCCGAGGCCGATGAGGTAGTTCGGGCCTCCCGCCTTGGCACCGGGTCCGACCGACGAGCGCTTCCAGCCGCCGAAGGGCTGCCGTTGCACGATCGCGCCGGTGATGCCTCGGTTGACGTAGAGGTTGCCCGCCTCGACCCGGTCCAGCCACAGCGCGAGATCGTCGGGGTCCTGCGTGTGCAGCCCGGCGGTGAGGCCGTAGGCGACCGCGTTCTGCAGCTCGATCGCCTTCTCCAGCGTCGGCGCGTGCATGACGCCGAGCACCGGCCCGAAGAACTCCTCCCGGTAGAAGCGCGAGCCCGGCTGCACGCCGACCCGGATGCCGGGGCTCCACAGCCTCCCGGACGGATCTCCGCCGACCAGCCGGGGGCGGATCAGCCATTCCTCGTCGGCCTCCAGTTCGCTCAGCGCCCAGGCCAGCTTGCCCTGCGGCTTCTCGATCACCGGACCGACCTCGGCGAGCGGGTCGGACGGCCAGCCGACGTGCAGCGACCGCGCGGCATCCGCCAGCTGCCGCGCGAACCGCTTCGACCGCCCCACGGGACCGACGAGGATCGCGAGGGATGCCGCCGAGCACTTCTGCCCCGCGTGCCCGAAGGCGCTGCGGACCAGGTCGGATGCCGCCTGATCGAGATCGGCCGATGGGGTGATGATCATCGCGTTCTTGCCGCTCGTCTCGGCGAGCAGCGGCAGGTCCGGGCGCCACGATCGGAACAGGGCGGCGGTCTCCCACGACCCGGTGAGGATGACGCGGTCGACGGCCTCGTGCGCGATGAGCCGCTGACCGAGACCGTCCTCGTCGATGTCGATGAGGGCGAGCGCGTCGCGCGGCACCCCCACCTGCCACAGCACCTCGGCGATGGCGGCGGCGCAGCGGCGGGCCTGCGGCGCCGGCTTGAAGACGACACCGGAGCCCGCGGCGAGCGCGGCGAGCACTCCCCCGGCCGGGATCGCGAGGGGGAAGTTCCACGGGGGCGTGACGACCGTCACGCGAGCGGGCTCGAAGGCGGCGCCGGAGACGGCATCCAGCTCCCTCGCCTTGGCGGCGTAGTAGCGGGCGAAGTCGACCGCCTCGCTCACCTCGACGTCGCCCTCGGCGAAGACCTTGCCGGTCTCGGATGCCGCGATCTCGATGAGCTCGCCCCGACGCCCCTCCAGAGCGGCCGCGGCACGCAGCAGGACCTCGGCGCGTTCCGCCGCCGACCGCGACCCCCAGCGCGAACCGGCCTCCTGCACCCCGGCGATCACGCGATCGAGCTCATCGGGTCCGCTGATACGAGGAGGAACCGCGTGCTCCGCGGAGCCGATGCGGCCGATCACGGTGCGCGCCCAGTCGCGGTTGGCCGGCAGGGAGGGGTCGCTGTCCGCGGTGTTCACGAAGCCGGGGGCTCCGCCGGCATCCGCACCGACCTCCGCGGCGGCCAGCTCCCGGTCGGAGTAGACGGCGGTCTCGAGGAACGCCTCATCGTCCGAGCCCCGGGTGATGCCGAGCACCGCCTTGGTCAGCTCCTCCTCCTCGCGCGGAGCGGCCGGTGCGGGTCGCGCCGACTCGTGCACGGGAGAGAGTCGGTTCTGCGAGCGCCGCGGGCCGGTCCGCAACGTCGGCGACGTCGAACGGCGCAGCGCATCGAGGAAGCGATCCCGTTCGCGGTCGAAGAGCGCCGGGTCCTCGTCGAGGCGGAACGCGGCGGAGAGGAAGTTGTCCGACGACGCGTTCTCCTCGAGACGGCGGACCAGGTAGCTGATCGCGACGTCGAACTCGGCGGGCTTCACGACGGGGACGTACAGCAGCACCGGTCCGACCTCGCGCGACACGGCCTGCACCTGCCCCTGCGCCATGCCGAGCAGCATCTCGAACTCGACGCCGTCGCGCACGCCGCGCTCCCCCGCGAGCAGCCACGCGTGGGCGATGCCGAAGAGGTTGTGCCCGGCGACGCCGATCCGCACAGCGTGGGTGCGGTCGGGGTGCAGCGCCCAGTCCAGGCAGCGCAGGTAGTTCGCGTCGGTGTCGAGCTTGGTGTCGTAGGTCGCGGGCGTCCAGCCGTGCATGGTCGCGTCCACGCGCTCCATGGCGAGATTGGCGCCCTTCACGAGGCGCACCTTGATGGCCGCGCCGCCGTGCAGCACCCTGTCCTGCGCCCAGGCGCTGAGCTCCTGCAGCGCGGGGAGGGCATCGGGCAGATAGGTCTGCAGGACGATCCCCGCCTCCAGACCCTTCAGGCGCGGGTCCTCCAGGATGCGCGTGAACACCGCGATGGTGAGGTCGAGGTCGCGGTACTCCTCCATGTCGAGATTGATGAACGTGCCGTCGGCGGACGCCGTGAGGTAGAGGGGCAGCAGACGCTCGACCACGCTGTCGACGACCTCGTCGAACGCCCACATGGAGATGTGGCTGATGATCGACGACACCTTCACCGACACGTAGTCCACGTCATCACGACGGATCAGCTCGTGGATGCCGTCGAGCCGCCGCTTCGCCTCCGTCTCGCCGAGCACCGCCTCGCCGAGCAGGTTGAGGTTGAGCCGCGCGCCGGTCTCGCGGATGCGCGCGACCGCGGCCCCGAGTTTCGCCGGCCGGGCGTCCACCACGAGATGACCCACCATGTCGCGCAGCATCCGCCGGGCGATCGGCACCACCGGCGACGGGAGGATCGGAGCGACGCCGCCGCCGACGCGCACGGCTCCGCGCAGATACCAGGGCAGGAACTCGGGCACGAGGGGCGCGATCCGGTGCAGTCGGGATGCCGCGGCGCCGAGGCTCTCCGGCCTCATCACGCCGTCGACGAAGCCGAGGGTGAACGGGAGCCCGTTCGCGTCCTGCAGGACGCCGGCGAGGCGCTCGGCCGCGGGATCGACGTCCGCCGCCGCGGCTTCGGACACCCATCGCCGCGCGAGCTCCACCGCCCGCTCGGCGAGCGTGGGGGAATCGGACGACAACGGCTCTGGCATGGCTTCAGCCTAGGCGCGGCAGGGGCGGCAACCGGGTCGGACGGTGGCGCGTTTCCCGGACGGTCCGGCCGCGTCGAGGCGAGAAACCGCGCGGTCTCCGCAAAGGGACCGCGATCGAGCGCCGATGACCGTTCTATGCTGTCTGCGTGGGGGAAGAGAAGGCGTCAGGAGCCGCCGAGGCGCGCGCGAACGCGAGCGCCAGGGCGAAGGTGCTCGGGTGGGCGCGGCGCACCGTCGACCTCATCCCCACCGGATGGCTGATCACGGGCGCCGGCGCCGTGCTGCTCACCACGACCGCCGCGTTCGGAGGGCTCGCGACCGCGCCCGTCGCCCCCGTTCCCGAACTCGCCGTGGGAGACCCGTACACCGGCTCGGGTCTCGAGCTGTCGGTCGTCGGTGTCGAGCTGCGCGAGGACCAGGGCAATACCGCCATCTACCCCGATCCGGAGAGCGGCGAGAAGGTCCTGGTCGTGACGGTCGATGTCACGAACAGGTTCGAGAAGCCGCGCTTGGCCTCGGGCAGCGAGTTCGACGAGGGGTCTGCGGGCGCCATCCGGGTCGGCGAGCTGGAGGACGCCCCGTTCCTCACCTACGCCGACGACGGCGGCACGGCCACGACGCTGCAGCCCGACGTCCCCGTTCGGCTGCTGCTCGCCTGGAGCGTCGGCCCCGATGACTTCCACGACGGCGACGCCGTGACGCTGACGCTGCCGGCGTCGACGCACCGGGTCGGCGACAACGTGCTGCGCGGAACGGACCTCTGGGAGGACCCCCGCGTCGGCGCGACGATGACGGCGACCGTCGAGCAGGTGAGCGCGCCGTGAGGTCGGATGCCGTGAGGTCGAAGATCCTGCCGTGGCTGCTCACCGCGGTGCTGCTGGCCGGCGCCTGGGTGATCGTGAAGGCCACCCTCCCGGTCGACGCCGCTCAGGAGCCGTTCGTGACCACCGCGACGCTCGGCGAGGCGGCATCCGCCCGCAACCTCGTCACCACGGTCACGGATGTGCACGCCGCACGCTCCGTGACCGATGCCACGGGCTGGTCTGCAGACGGCGACTGGCTCGTGATCGACCTCGAGGCCGCGGCGCAGGTGACCCAGGAGGGGGCGTCGCTCCGCACCGCGACGCTGGTCATCGGGGACCGCACGTTCACCGCGACCGAGCGCGGGACGACGTTCCTCAACCAGGCTCTCGTGACCGGGGTGCCGCGCTCGGGGAGCCTCGCCTTCCAGCTCCCCGACGACGCATGGACGGAGCACGCGACGCTCCGGCTCGGGCTGGGGACCCCCGTTCTCGACGGTGTGATCGAGATGGGCATCGACCTCTCCGACCTGCCCTTCGAGCCCGAGGTCTCCTTCGAAGAGAACGGCTGGGCGCGATGACGATCCCCGAACCGCCCCGACCTTCTTCCTCCTCCGCGAACTCCGGGGCTCCCGCACCGTCGAGCATTCCCCCGGTCCCCACGCCATCCGCGGATCCCGCAGGCGATGCGGCTGGCCCCGTATCGGCGGCGTCGCCCTCGTGGTGGCGGCGCAACCGACTGGGTCTCGCCGCGACCGCGGTGCTCCTGCCCGCGACGCTGTTCGCCGTCGGATGGCAGCACTGGCACCTGATCTACGACTTCGGCGCCCGCCCCGTCGACCCGATCATCGTGGCGGAGGATGACAGCGCCGAGCTGGCGGGCGCGTCCTTCGGCCCCGTGCGCAGCGCGGTCATCGAAGATCTCAGCGGTCTGGACGTCCCCGACGGCACGAGGGTCATCGCCGCGGCTGTCCCCGTCGAGCCCGGTCCGGAGGGGGTGTCGTGTCGGCGCCCCACGCTGACGCAGCAGTCGTCGGGGCGGCAGTGGGCGCTGCAGAGATCGGAGATCGGCGTCCCCTACAACGCCGACGAACCCGAGTTCTGCTCGTCTGACGAGCTCGGCGACTACGAGCTCATCGCGCCGTTCGTCCTCCCCGATGACGTGGAGGGCCCGTTCTGGCTGGACGTCTGGCCTCAGGACTCCGGCGGGACGTTCCTGAGGTTCTCGATCGACCCCTGACCCCCGAGGACGTCGCGGTCGGATGCCGACACGACCGCCGCGGCGACGGCATCCGCAGAACTCGGCAGAAGACCCGCCGCATCCGCCACCGCACGGATCTCCGCCTCCTCCGACGTGGTCCCTTCCGACCGGAGATCCTGCTGCCTGCGGCGCAGCCGGCCCAGCGTGGCGTCGTAGGCCCCGCTGATCACCGCGATCCGCAGCGGCTCGACGATCAGCATCGGGATGAGCGTGACCACCGGCAGCGCGATCGACCAGAAATCGAACTCGTGCGGTCCGATCAGACGGGTGACGCCCAGGTCGAGGTAGGAGCCCAGCGCCTTCACCGCCACGAAGAGAAGCGCATAGGAGGCCACGAGCACGGGGCCCGCCCGCCACATCAACAGGAGAGCGCGGCCGATGGGGCGGAACCGGGCGCCGAGCTCATCGCCCAGATCCTTCAGCCGACGCACCAGCGGGTTGGGGATGACCTTCGCGTGCTCGCGGATGCGGGTGATCAGCTCGCTCTCCACGCGCAGCTTCTCCGCGACGATCGCCTGGCCGAACACGACGCCGGCGATGGTCAGCCACGCGAGCGGCGCGAGCAGCACCGGCCCTGCCTCCGAGAGCATCCAGCCGATGCCGTCCCACAGCCAGCGCAGCGGCGCGACCGCGGCGAGGATCTGCTCGCGCGTGTCGTCGAGGAGCACCATCACGGCGCGGCCGTCCACCCACGCGCGGACGGACTCGAAGAGATCGCCGAGCAGGATCACCGAGAAGAAGACCCAGACGACCTCGAAGTACACCGCGACCGGCGAGAGCCACGCGGCGAGCCGGTCCGACCACTTCGACCAGGCCCAGCGGCCGGCGAAGGCGAGCACGATGATCGAGACGGTCCACACGTTGAACGGGAGGTTCTGCACGGAGTCTTCGCTGCTCAGCGGCCCGTCGCCGTTCGCCGCAGCTATCCAATGGAGGTCCGTGCGCACCTGCAGCGCGCGAGCCGAGTAGTCGATCACGTCGTCCCGCAGCAGCTTCTGCGCCCAGTACACCGCGAAGAAGGGGAGGATGCCGGCGAGCAGCGCCGAGAGGAACGTGCGCCGCCGCTCGGCCGGGGACTCCGGCAGAGGAGCGACCTCCTGCAGATTGCGCAGGCCGTCGCGCAGCACGAGGAACATGGCGACGTAGCTGATGAGCTTCGCGAGGATCGCGACGGGCAGCACGAGGAACCCGACGGTCGCCGTGTAGGCGCCGATGATGCCGGCGAACTGCAGGATGACGTAATGCACGAGGATGCCGCCGAGGTACCACGCGAGCATCGCCGGCCAGTGCCGCCACAGCACCCGGCCGGCGGTCGTCAGAATGTCCCCCACGTCCCCAAAATAGCGCGTCGCACCGACACCGGGCGAGGTCGCGTCGCTGCATCCCCCTCCGGGGCCGAGTGACCCGTTCTCAGGTCCAGAGGCTCGGCGCGCTCTTGCGCACCGGCGGGAGAGCGGATGCCGCGGCCCAGTCGTGCACCCACTCGTCGATCTCCGGCACGCCCTCGGGCTTGCCGACCGCGGCGAACAGCTCCTCGTTGCTGACCGTGCCGCCGGAGCGACGCAGCATCCGGGCCCTCACGATCGCCCTCGCGTAGATCTCGCCGTCGACGACGGCGCGGTGCTCCATGAACACGGCCTTGTCGTCGTGGCCGATGAAGCGCGACTGCACCTCGAACCGCTGCCACAGCTGCAGCGACTTGCGGAAGGTGATCGTCTCGCTCGACACGACGGCGTACCAGCCGCGCTCCTTCATGGCGTCGAAGAGGCCGGTGCGGATCAGCTGGTCCCAGCGTCCGAGGTCGAACAGCGACAGGTAACGGCCGTTGTTCATGTGGCGGAGGATGTCGATGTCGGTCGGCAGCGTCGTCAGACGGATGGTGCCGACGGCGGACGGTTCGAGGGCCTTGCCCTGCCGCACGCGGCGGCGGGCGCCGAGGATCACGAGGAGGGTGCGCCAGATCACGTTCACGATGTCCGATCGTAGCCATTCGCGAACGATCCGCGAACATCGTTGTACGGATCCTCCATCGGCGTCGGATGCCCTGTTGACGACATCCACTCGATTTCCGGTTCGCCGACGCCGCGCGTAGAGTCGCGGCATGAGCGCCGAAGCCCAGCCCCAGATCTCCGTTCGTCCGGTCCGCGACGTGGATGCGGAAGCCCTAGGCCGCGTGCACGCGCAGTGCTGGCACGAGACCTACGACCACCTGATCAGCAAGGCCGCCCTCGAGAAGGTGTCGCCCCGCCGCATGGCCGAGCTGTGGACGCACTGGGCCTCGCAGGGGCCGGAGTTCAAGATGAACGCGGCCCTCGTCGATGGCGAGATCGTCGGCTTCGTCGGTTCGGGTCCCGCCCGCGACAAGGATGCTCCGGCGTTCCGCGAGCTCTACTTCATCTACCTGCTCGACGCGTACCACGGCACCGGCATCGGTCAGAAGCTGTTCGACGCCGCCGTCGAGAAGGACGAGCCGCTGTACCTCTGGGTCGCCGAGGACAACCCCCGCGCGCACCGCTTCTACACCCGCAACGGCTTCACCCTCGACGGCGCCAGCCACACCGAGCCGTTCCTCGGCGAGACGCTGACCGAGGTCCGCTTCACGCGCTGAGCCCTCCCGCTTCGCCCGAGCCGCTTCGCCCGAGCTGAGCCGCTCGAGCTGAGCCGCTCCGGCTGAACCGCCCCCTCGGGCTGAGCCGCTCGTTTCGGCTCCAGAACTCCGGAGAAGAGGTCGCCATCCACGGATGGCGGCCTCTTCTGCATCCGCACGCGGCAGATCTCCGGGATTCTGGAGCACGGCCGAGCAGCACCGCGTTCACAACTCCGCACAGATCGGCCCACGAGCCGCCCACACGGCCGGATCTGCGCCGGATCTGCGGCGGATCACCCGGTTTATGAGGAGTTGTGAACGTAGAACCCTCGCCTCAGGGTTCGGCGGCACGGGGACCGCACGAGTCAGGGGGCGGCGCGGAGCCCGCGCGACCCAGCGGGCGATGCGGAGCCCGCGCGACTCAGCGGCCGGAGACGGTCCCGAAGAGCTTGGCGATCGGGGCGATCACCAGCGGGCGGGCGGCGGCCCAGCCGGCGGCGATCACGGCGACGGCCGCGACGAACACCCAGAAACCCGTCCACGTGACCGCGTCAGAAGACGCGAACATGTGGTTGAGGTTCGCGAGGAAGCCGGTGAGGAACACCAGTGCGACGTGCGCGATGATGAACAGCACGAAGTACAGCATCACCGGGAAGTGCACGGCGCGGGCCCACTCGATCGGGTAGGCCTTCGACAGCCGCTCCGCCTTCTTCGGCCACAGCCCCGACATCCGGAACCCGGTGACCGCGGCCAGCGGCGCCGCGAGGAAAACGGTGACGAAGTAGGCCAGCTGCTGCAGGCTGTTGTAGTTGTTCCAGCCGTTCTCGTGCGGCCAGTTGAACGAGACGTACTGCAGAGCCGCCGACAGCGCGTTCGGGAAGACCTCCCAGCTCGTCGGCACGATCCGCGCCCAGTGCCCGGTGACGAACAGCAGGACGACGAAGATCACGCCGTTGACGAGCCACAGGATGTCGAGTGCCTGGTGGAACCAGATCGTCAGGCTGACCTTGCCCTTCGGGTTGTTCTTGGGCGTCCAGAACGCGGTCGGCCGCTTCTCGCGCCGGATGGTGAGCCCCGATCGGATGATCAGCACCATCAGGAACATGTTGAAGAAGTGCTGCCATCCGATCCATGGCGCGAAGCCCGGCTCCACGTGCACCGCGGGCGCATACTCCCCGGGGAAGGCCGCGAGGAAGTCCTGCAGCGGATCCAGGCTCAACAGCGTCCGGACGAGGGCGACGGCGGCACCGGCCAGCACTCCGAGACCGGCGGCGGCCATGAGCGCGGCGATCCCCTGCGTCCACGTCGGACGACGGCGGTCGGATGCCGGTGCGGCAGGGAGATGCCGGGGCGCACTGCCGTTCCACACCGTGCGCGCGCCCCGCAGGGGGACGCTGAGGTCGGCGCCAGGCACGACGGCGGATGCCGCGAACGGAGCGACAGCGGATGCCGCGGAGACGGTGCCCCCGTCGCCGAGGGCGGATGCCGCAGAGACGGATGCCGCCGCAGATGCGGAGTCGACGCCCAGACCGCCGGGGGCAGACGGCGCGGCGGTCGCCCGGTCATCGGGCGAGGATGGCGCCCCGGCCTGAGTCGTCGCTCCGACCGGCGACACGGCTGCCGGCACGAGTCCCGCCGGCGGCCAGGGCTCGCCACCCGCGGTTCTCGGAAGTCCTCGGCGCATGACGCCGTCGGCAGTCGCGCCCTCGCTCTGCGCGGACGGCCCCGTCGATGCGCGCGCTCCGTCGGGCGCCGACTCGGACGACTGCGCCCGCTCCGGTGCTGCGACCGCGCTCGGGACGGTGGTCGGCGCGACGGACGAGACGGACGACGGCGCGACAGACGAGGAGTCCATCGGCGCGACGGTTGAGGCGGTAGACGAAGTGTTCGGCGCGACATCCGCCGGGGGCCACGGCTCACCGCCCGGCACACGCGGGAGTCCGCGACGGATGCGAACCGCAGCGGCGGAGGCAGCAGCGGCGACAGAGGCAGCGGCGGCCGAATTGGCAGCGCGCGCCTCGTCTCGTTCTACGCGCTCGACCGACGCAACAGCAGAAACACCGGAACCGACAGCCGCATCTCCCGAAGCGGCCGCCGCGTCTCCCGATGCGCCCGCGGCGGCGCCCGAAACACTCGCCTGCGCCGCAGCTCCGGACTCCGCACCCGGATCCGTCGCAGCATCCGCCATCGCCTCCGCATCGGCGCCGTCGCTCACACCCGCGGGAGGCCAGGGCTCTCCGCCCGGTACCCGCGGGAGTCCGCGTCGCAGCGTGGCCATGCCTACTTCTTCCGCGCCTCGAGAGCGGCGATGACCTGCGGCACGATGGTGAACAGGTCGCCCACGATGCCGAAGTCGGCGACGTCGAAGATGGGAGCCTCGGCGTCCTTGTTGATCGCGACGATCGTCTTCGAGGTCTGCATGCCCGCGCGGTGCTGGATGGCGCCGGAGATGCCGAGCGCGACGTAGAGCTGCGGCGACACCGAGACGCCGGTCTGGCCGACCTGGTGCGACTGCGGGATGTACCCCGCATCGACGGCGGCCCTGGATGCGCCCACGGCTGCACCGAGCGCATCGGCGAGCTCTTCGACGAGCACGAACTTCTCCTTCGACGCGAGCCCGCGTCCGCCCGACACGACGCGTGCGGCGCCGCGGAGTTCCGGGCGCGAGGACGCCTGCTCGACGGCGTCGATCGTCCCGGCGGTCGCGGCGACTCCGCTCACCGGGAATGCTCCGGTGGCCCCCGTGAACACGGCGTCGTCGATGCGCTCCGCGCGTGCGTCGATCGCGCCCTGCCGCACGGTGATGACAGGAGTCCCGAAGGTCGGGGCGGAGTCGGTCAGGTAGGCGCCGCCGTAGACGGAGTGGTGTGCGACGATGCCCTCGTCGTCACGGGAGACGCCGACCGCGTCGACTGAGAGCGCGAGCTTCGCACGCACGGCGAAACGGCCGGCGACATCGCGGCCGGCGATCGAGTTCGAGATGAGCACGGCATCCGGCCGCACCCGCTCGTATGCCCGCTGGAGCGCGTCGACGATCGGCACGGTGAGCAGCGCGGCGTCGCCCTCCTCGGAGATGATCTCCGCCGCGCCGGCCTGGGCGGCCTGCTCCGCGGCATCCGCAGAGCCGCCGACGATCAGCGCGACCGGCCTGCCGATGGTCGATGCCGCGCCGATCAGCGCAGCGGTGCTGGACGCGACGTCTCCTGCGGGGTCGACGTCCACGAGGACGAGGATCGGGTTCTCGGACGAGCTCATCTCACACCAGCCTGTTCTGCACGAGGTACTCCACCAGCTTGTCGGCGGCGTCTCCCTCATCGACGATCTTCACGCCCGCTGCGCGCGGGGGCTTCTCCGCGACCGTCGTCATGATGGTCCGCGGCGCGAGGGACGGGTCGGCGGAGACGCCGAGGTCTGCGAGGGAGAGCACCTCGAGCGGCTTCTTCTTCGCCGCCATGATGCCCTTGAAGTTCGGGAAGCGCGCATCCGGCAGTGCTTCCGTGATCGAGATCACCGCCGGCAGGCTCGCCGACACCGGCTGGGATCCCGCGTCGGCCGCCCGCGTGCCCGCGATGGCATCCGCGCTGATCTCCACCGAGGAGAGCGCGGTCGCCTGCGCCCAGCCCAGGTGCTCCGCGAGCATCGCCGGGATCACACCGCCCGAGCCGTCGGTCGAGAGGTTGCCGGTGATGACGAGGTCGGGCTCTCCGCGACGGATCGCGGCGGCCAGCACCTCGGCGGTCAAGGTGAGGTCGGCGCCGGCGAGCTGCTCGTCGGCGACGTGCACGGCGGATGCGGCACCGATCGCGAGCGCGCGACGGACGGATGCCGTGGACCCCTCGGGCGCCATCGAGAGGGCGACCACCTCGGTGCCCTCGTTCTTGTCGGCGTAGCTCAGTGCGACCTCGAGCGCGCGCTCCGTGATCTCATCGAGCACCACGTCTCCGGCGGCGCGGTCGGCCAGACCCGTCTCGAGATTCAGCTTGCGATCGCCATAGGTGTCCGGCACCTCTTTGACCAGGACGAAGATCTTCATCGATTGCTCCTCACGACTGGCTCGATTCTAGTCCCTTGAAACTGAGTGCCAACTTTTCTGCAACTGAGACTCAGAGCATCCGATGGCCTACCGTAGAACCTGTGACCCCGTCCCGCCCGTTGCCCGTGGATCCGCTCGCCGAGGCGAAGCGGCAGTGGCTCGCGCACGGGTGGTCGGATGCCGCAGACGGGATGACCGTCGTCACCTCGGTGATGCGTGCGCAGCAGTTGCTGCTCGCCCGCGTCGACGCCGCGCTCAAGCCCTTCTCGCTGTCCTTCGCGCGCTACGAGGTGCTGCGGCTGCTCGCGTTCAGCCGCGCAGGGCGTCTGCCGCTGTCGAGCGTGGTGGCCCGTCTCCAGGTGCACGCGACGACGATCACGAGCACGTCCGAGCGTCTGGTCCGCGACGGTCTCGTGATCCGCGAGCCGCATCCGCACGACGGCAGGGCCGCGCTCCTCGCGCTCACGCCGGCCGGGCGCGACCTCGTCGATCGCGCGACCACTGCCCTGAACGCCGACGTGTTCGCGAACCCCGGCCTCAGCGCCGACGACGCCGCGGAGCTCGTCGCGATCGTCGCGCGCATGCGCAAGGCCGCGGGCGACTTCACCGACCCGCGCCCCCAGCCCGAACCGCTCTGACATGGCGGCGTTCGTGCTCGAACGGGTGATCGCGGCGCCGCCGTCTGCCGTGTTCGCGGCCTCCCTCGACCCCGGCCTGCACGTGCGCTCGATGGCGCGATACGGGGAGACGATGGTCGAGGCGCCCGCGGGCGGAGCCTTCACCGAGGGATCGACGGTCACCTGGCGGGCGCGGCACTTCGGCATCCCTTTCCGGCTGCGATCCGTCGTGTTCGACATCGACCCTCCGCATGGCTTCAGCGACCGACAGCTGTCGGGGCCCTTCAGGGACTTCCTCCACGAGCATGTGTTCGAGCCGGAGTGACGGCCGCCCGGGGCACGGGGCGCGGTGCACCCGATGCCGAGGTCCGGACGACCCCGCACCGGGGCTGCCTCGGCGTGACCGCGCGCACCGCCCGGGCGTACGCTGTCGGGATGACCGAACTGCACCTGCACACCGTCCTCGCGGGGTCCGGGCCCGCGGCTGCCATCGTGCTCACCGATGAGCAGGTCGCCGCCTTCGGCGCGGGCAAGGCTTTCCCCGTCGCCGTCACGATCGGCGGGCGGACCGCCCGTCTGCGTCTCTCCCGCATGGGCGGGAAGAACATGATCGGCTTCAGCAAGGCCACGCGCGCCGAGCTCGGCGTCGAGATCGACCAGGAGGTCGACGCCGTCATCGCCGTGGACACCGCCGAGCGCACGGTCGAAGAGCCTCCCGAGCTCACGGCCGCCCTCGACGCGGAGCCCGCCCTGCGCGCCGCCTTCGAGAAGCTCCCCTACACGCACCGCAAGGAGCATGCCCGCTCCGTCGCCGAGGCGAAGCAGGAGGCCACGCGCGACCGCCGCATCGCCAAGGTCGTCGAGGCGATGCGCGGCTGAGAGCTCACCTGTTCCGGAAGTCGGGCGCACGCTTCTCCCGGAAGGCCGACATGCCCTCCTTCTGGTCCTCCGTGTCGAACAGCGCGGCGAACGCGGCCTTCTCGTGCGCGAGTCCTTCGGCGAGTGTCGTCTCCATCGCGGCGTCCAGGGCGGCCTTCGCGGCGTAGACCGATGGCAGCGACTTCGACGCGATGGTCTCGGCCAGCTTCTCGGCCTCGGTGAGCAGGTCGGATGCCGGCACGACGCGCGACACGAGACCGGAGCGCTCCGCCTCCTCGGCGCCCATGAAGCGCCCGGTGAGCACGAGCTCCGCCGCCTTGTAGTAGCCGACCGCGCGGATGAGCCGCTGCGTGCCGCCCATGCCGGGGATGACGCCGAGATTGATCTCGGGCTGACCGAACTTCGCGGTGTCGGCGGCGAGGATGATGTCGCACATCATCGCCAGCTCGCAGCCCCCGCCCAGGGCGAAGCCGGACACCGCGGCGATCACCGGGGTGCGCACCGCGGCGAAGTCGTACCAGATGCCGAAGTGGTCGGTCTCGAGCATCTCGGCGGCCGACATCGCCTCCATCTCCTTGATGTCGGCTCCGGCGGCGAACGCCTTCTCGGAGCCGGTCAGGACGATGGCGCCCACGCCCTCGTCGGCGTCGAAGGCGACGGCCGCCGCCGTGACCTCCTCGGCGATGCGGCTGTTCAGAGCGTTGAGCGCCTGCGGGCGGTTCAGCGTGATCCAGCCGACCCTTCCGCGCTGCTCGACCAGGATCGTCTCGTACTCGGTCATCGTGAAGGCCCTCTCCGTCGTGGTCTTCTCAGTATGTCCCGCGTCCTCAGACGCGACCGTCGCGGATGTCGGTGATGATGCCGGAGAAGTCGCGCGTCGCGCCGTCTCCCTCGGCGAAGGCCGCGTACAGCTGCTGCGCGAGCCTGCCCATCTTCGCGTCGGTGGATGTCTGCTCGATGGCCTGCAGCGCGAGCCCGAGGTCCTTGGCCATGAGCGCCCCCGCGAACCCCGGCTGATAGTCGCGGTTGGCGGGGCTCGTCGGAACCGGGCCCGGCACGGGGCAGTTGGTCGTGATCGACCAGCACTGGCCGGAGGCCTGGGAGACCACGTCGAACAGGGCCTGATGCTCGAGGCCCAGCCGCTCGCCCAGCACGAAGGACTCCGCCACGGCGATCTGCGAGACCGCGAGGACCATGTTGTTGCACACCTTCGCGGCCTGGCCGAGTCCCGGCCCTCCGCAGTGCACGATCCGCCTGCCCATCGCCTCGAGCAGAGGGAGCGCCGTAGCGAAGTCCTCGTCGGCCCCTCCCACCATGAAGGCGAGGGTGCCGTTCTCTGCGCCGACCACTCCGCCCGACACGGGCGCGTCGACGTTGCGGTGCCCCGCGGCGATCGCGAGCTCGTGGGCTGTGCGGGCCTCGTCGACGGCGATCGTCGAGGACTCGATGAACAGTGTGCCGGGGCGCGCCGCGGCCAGCAGCTCGTCCTGGTAGGCGGAGATCACGTGGCGTCCGGCGGGGAACATCGTGATGACGACATCCGCATCGGCGACGGCATCCGATCCGCTCGCGGCGACCGGGATGCCGGCGGCCCGCGCGGCGTCGATGGCCGCAGGCACCAGGTCGAAGCCGTGCACCTCGTGCCCGGCCTTCACGAGGTTGACGGCCATCGGGAGGCCCATGTGCCCCAGCCCGAGGAAGGCGACCCTGCTCATGACGCGCTCCGCGTCTGGCTTCCGCCGCTGCGCTGAAGCGAGGCCGACCCTGCGGGGCGCAGCATCTCCCGCCCGACGATGAGTCTCATGATCTCGTTCGTCCCTTCCAGGATCTGGTGCACCCGCAGATCACGGACGACCTTCTCGATCCCGTAGTCCTGAAGGTACCCGTACCCGCCGTGCAGTTGAAGGGCCCTGTTGGCGACGTCGAAGCCGGCGTCGGTGGCGAAGCGCTTGGCCATGGCGCAGCGCATCGTGGCGTCGGGCGCGTGCTCGTCGACGGCCTGAGCTCCGTCGCGGACCATGAGCCGCGCGGCCTGCAGGTCGGTGCGCATGTCGGCGATGGCGAAGAGGATCGACTGCTTCTCGGCGAGCGGCTCGCCGAACGCCACACGCTCGTGCACGTACTGCACAGCCCGGTCGAGCGCCCACTGCGCTCCGCCGAGGGAGCAGGCGGCGATGTTCAGCCGACCTCCGTTGAGGGCGGACATCGCGATCGCGAAGCCCTTGCCCTCGTCGCCCAGCATGGCCGAGGCCGGCACCCGCACCCCGTCGAAGATGACCTGGCGCGTGGGCTGCGCGTGCCAGCCCATCTTCTTCTCGGGTGCGCCGAAGCTCAGTCCTTCGGCGTCGCCCGCCACGAGGAAGGCGCTGATGCCGCGGGCCCCGGGTTCGCCGGTGCGCGCCATGACGACGTACACGCCCGCCTCGCCTGCTCCGGAGATGAACTGCTTGACGCCGGTGAGCACGTAGGCGTCGCCGTCGCGGACCGCGCTGGTGGCGATGTTCGCGGCATCCGATCCCGCTCCCGGCTCGGTGAGGCAGTACCCGCCGAACTGCTCCATCGCGGTGAGCGCGGGAAGCCACTCGCCCCTCTGGGCGTCGTCGCCGTAGGTGTCGATCATCCAGACGACCATGTTGTGGATCGAGATGTAGGCCGCGACCGCGGGATCGGCCTTCGCGAGCTCCTCGAAGATCGCGACGGTGTCGGTGCGGCTGAGCCCCGTGCCGCCGAACTCCTCGCGCACGTAGATGCCGCCGAGTCCGAGCTCGCCGGCGCGGCCGAGGCTCTCACGCGGGAACAGGTGCTTCTCGTCCCGCTCGAGGGCGTACGGGGCCAGCTCGGTGTCGGCGAACTCGCGGACGGCGTCGAGGATCGCCTCGCGCTCCTCGGCGGTGGTGGTGACGGTGGTGAGTGTCATGGGGATTCCTTGTGGGATGGAGGCAGTCGCTGCTCAGTGCATGGTGGGGTAGTCGCTGCTCAGTGCATGATGGGGATGACGAAGCTCGCACCCTCTGCTGGTTGTTCGGCGCCCGACTGGCGGATCCCGCTGGGCCAGCGGCTCGTCACCGTCTTGGTCTTCGTGTAGAAGCGGAACGCATCGGCGCCGTGCTGGTTGAGATCTCCGAAGCCGCTGCGCTTCCAGCCGCCGAACGTGAAGTAGGCGATCGGCACGGGGATCGGCACGTTGACGCCGACCATGCCGACGTCGACTCGCGCCGCGAAGTCACGCGCGGAATCGCCGTCGCGCGTGAAGATCGCGACGCCGTTGCCGTACTCGTGCTCGTTCGCCATGCGGAGCGCCTCCTCATAGTCCGCCGCACGGGCGATCACGAGCACGGGGCCGAAGATCTCCTCGCGGTAGATCGCCATGTCGGTCGTGACGTGGTCGAACAGGGTCGGACCGAGGTAGAAGCCCTCCTCGTGGCCGGGGACCGTGAAGCCACGACCGTCGGCGAGGAGCGTGGCGCCCTCGTCGACGCCCTGCTGGATGTAGCCCTCGACCCGTTCGACCGCGGCCCGCGTGACGAGCGGGCCGTAGTCGACGTCGGCGGCGAGGGAGGGGCCGATGCGGAGCTGTGCGACGCGTTCGGTGAGCTTCGCGGCGAGAGCATCCGCGGTCTCCTGCCCCACGGGCACCGCGACGGAGATCGCCATGCAGCGCTCGCCCGCGGAGCCGTACCCCGCGCCGATCAGCGCGTCGACGGCCTGATCGAGGTCGGCATCCGGCATCACGATCATGTGGTTCTTCGCTCCGCCGAAGCACTGGGCCCTCTTGCCGTGGGCGGCGGCGGTCGCGTAGATGTACTCGGCGATCGGCGTCGAGCCGACGAAGCCGACGGCACGGATGCGGTCATCGGTCAGCAGCGTGTCGACCGCCTCCTTGTCGCCGTGGACGACGTTGAGGACTCCGGCGGGGAGACCCGCCTCCAGGAACAGCTCGGCGAGACGCACCGGCACGGACGGGTCGCGCTCGCTGGGCTTGAGGACGACGGCGTTGCCTGCGGCGAGGGCGGGACCCGCCTTCCACAGCGGGATCATCGCGGGGAAGTTGAACGGAGTGATCGCGGCCACGACGCCGAGGGGCTGACGCATCGAGTACACGTCGATCCCCGCGCCGGCGCCCGCGGAGTACTCGCCCTTCAGGAGGTGCGGCGCCCCTGCGGCGAACTCGATGACCTCGAGTCCGCGCTGGATGTCGCCCTTCGCGTCGTCGACCGTCTTGCCGTGCTCGCTGGCGAGCAGCTCCGCGAGCGACTGCATCTCGCGCTGCACGAGGTCGAGGAAGCGCAGCAGCACGCGGGCGCGCTTCTGCGGATTCGTCGCCGCCCATCCGACCTGAGCAGCCTCAGCATCGGCGATCACGTTGCGCACCTCGTCGGCGGAGGCGAGCGGCACCCTGGCCTGCACTGCTCCCGTGCTCGGATCGAACACGTCGGCGAAGCGCCCGTCTTCAGGGGTGAGAAGCGATCCGCCTACAAAATGCGGAATGGTACGAGTCATTGTGTGACATCCCTTCGCGCCTTCGTTGGCACATTGTCGATGTTACTCGGGTCTCCGGATATTTACTAGGACGCCCTTGTATCTGTCGGCTCACAGGATATCGTCGAGGTGGAGCAGACGCACTCCCCGGTCGTGCAGGATGAACTGCGCACGCAGCGGCACCCTGAGCGCGAACGCCGCATCGCGCATCGCCCTTGCCCACTCGCGGTCGTCGACGCCAACGACCGGCGGGCCGATACGTTCCCAGACGATGACGACGGACTCGCTGGAGGTCACCTCGCGCAGGAGGTCCGCGCGCTGCACGAGCAGCTGGGCCTCGGTGAGCTCGCCGAGATCCTCCGTGCGCGTCAGCGCGTTCGGATCTTCGGGATACCCCTCCATCGGGATGAGCGGCTCACCGAGGCATCCGCGCGCATCGATGAACATGAGCCACACCTGGCGCCGACTGGCGCGTTCGAGCGTTCTTTCGAGGAGGGCGCGGAGGTCGTCGTCATCGCGCAGCGGGCGGTCGTTCTTGGGGGTGTTCTGATCGGTCATGCCCCTGATGCTGGCGCGATCGCCACCCCTCGTTCCGCGGCATCCCCCGGACTTCCGCGACACCGTGGACAACTTCTCCCCCACCATCCCCTGGGGACGAACAGAGGGCCGGCCGCCGAGTGCACCGCATCGCGCCGAGTGCACGGGTCGTCGACGTGGACGACCCGTGCACTCGGCGACAACCCGTGCGCTCGGCGGCGGGGCGGGCCGCCAGGACTCAGTAGGCGATCACGGGGAGCGGGAGCCAGGAACGTGAGTCCGTGTACGGCTCGGTCCCCTCGAACCGCGCCGTGATCAAGTGGATGCCGCGGGTCACCTGGGGCACGGTCACCGTGACCCTGCCCCGATCGGCGGTGGTCAGCTCGACCGTCGCGACGACCTTGCCGTTGTCGCGCACCGTGACGGTGCCGACGGCGGCGCTGCGGTCGTCGGCGGCGACCGTGACCTTCACGATCGCGTTCCGGCCCGCCTTCACGACGACGTCGGACGAGCTCAGCCGCACGGACGTGTCGATCGGCTGCACCTGGTCGTCGACCAGCACGGCGACCGACCGCGCGGGCACCGTGACCGTGCCGCTCGCGGCATCCCACGTCGTGCTCTTGACCACCGCATCCGCTCCGTTCGCCTGCGCGGGCGTCAGAGCGAACGAGCGACCGGCGAGCCCCGCCACCGTCTGCGTGACGGGTGCGGGCGACGCGTTGAACACCACCAGGGCTCCGTCGAGCTCGGGGTCGACGTCGGCCCCGACCAGATCGTCGATCTGCATGAGGATCACACCGGGCGCGGCCTCCGCTCCGCTGTTCGGGAACGTCACCTTCTGCTCGATGAGATCCGCCGAGCCGAGCCGCAGCAGGTCGACCTCGTCACGCACCCGCAGCAGATCGAGGGCGGATGCCTCGGCCGACGCCATGTCGGAGGCTCCGGGCTTGAGCGCCGGATTCTCCAGCAGCGGCGCCATGAGCGGCCACTTCTCCTGGTTGTCCGCCGCGGTCGGCAGGCCGGAGCCGAAGGTCGACTCCTGGCCTGTCCAGTCGATGCGGTTGAACCAGTCGCCCGAGTTGTAGCTGTTGCGGTCGAGCGACTTCGAGCGCAGCAGCTCGGTGCCCGCGTGCCAGAACGACGGCGACTGCGAGAGCGTCACGGTCGCCAGTTCGAGCGTGTTCATGCGCACCCGGTCGGCCATCGACGTGCCCACCGGCAGCTTGAACACCGACAGGTCGTACAGCGTCTCGTTGTCGTGGGCGTCGACGTAGTTGATGACCTCGTCCGGCTCCTGGGCATAGCCTGCGGCCGAGCCGCGGTAGTCGATGCCGGAACCGGCGGTGACCTTCCCGTCGCTCGTCACGAACGTGAAGTCGCGCAGGTTGCCCGCGAGCCCCAGCTTGACGAGATCCGTCTCATGGCCGAGGTCTGTGAGCGCCTGCTCGGTCGTGCCGTTGATCGGGTTCCCGTTCGGGTCCGTGCCGAGACCGGTGCCGAAGCCCTGTCGGAACGTCGAGGAGCCGTCGACCGGGCTGCCGCCGTGCACGGCATCCCGCAGCCTGTCGTTGAACGTGCCGATGCCGGTGCCGCCGAGCTGGCCCTGCGTCGCCTGCTCGAACAGCGCGTTGTTCGCGACCTCGCCGAAGTTCCAGCCCTCGCCGTAGAGGTAGATCGCCGTGCCGTCGACGCCGTCCTTCTTGAGGGTCAGCGCGTCGAGCGCATCGCGGATCGCCCGCATGTTGGTCGTGGAGTGGTGCCCCATCAGGTCGAACCGGAAGCCGTCGACCCTGTAGTCGCGCGCCCACGTCACGATCGAGTCGACCATGAGCTTCTGCGCGGCGAGATGCTCGGTCGCGACGTTCTGGCAGCAGGTCGAGGTCTCGACCGCTCCCGCCGCGTTCAGCCGCTGGTAGTAGCCGGGCACGACCTGATCGAGCACCGATGTGCCCGCCTGACCGGATGCCGCGGTGTGGTTGAACACCTGGTCGAGCACGACCTGCAGCCCCATGTCGTGGAGCGAGCCGACCATGGTGCGGAACTCGCCCACGCGCGCCCCGCCGTTCGCATCGACCGCGTACGAGCCCTCGGGCGTCGAGAAGTGGTACGGGTCATAGCCCCAGTTGAAGCCGTCCGCATCGGCCACGGCCTGCACGCACGCCTGCTGCTGATCGGACGCCGGGCCGAACGATGCGAGGTCGCAGTCCGGCACGGCCTGGGCCGCGCGGTCCTCCTCGATCGTGGCGAGATCGAACGACGGCAGCAGGTGCACGGTGTTGATGCCGGCATCCGCGAGCTGGCGGAGCTGATCGGTGCCCGCGCTCTTCTCGTCGAAGGCGAGGTAGGTGCCCCGTTCTTCCGCGGGCACGGTCTCGTCGCTGATCGAGAAGTCGCGGATGTGCAGCTCGTAGATCGCGCGATCGACCGACTTCTCCACGACGGGGGACTTCGTCTTCTGCCAGATCTTGGGCTGCCATGCCTTGTCGTCGAGGTCGATCGCGACGGAGCGCTCCGAGTTCAGCGTGAGGGCCGTCGAGTACGGATCGGTGACCAGGTTGGTCTCGATCTTCCCCGTGGTCGGCGCGTAGACCTTCACCTCCCACAGGAATTCATCGCCCTTGAGGTCTTTGCCGCCCTTCACGGTCCAGGTGCCGGATGCCGCGTCCCATGCCGCGTCGTGACGCACGGGATCGCCGCTCGCCCCGGCGTTCCAGGTCAGGAGGGCCGCGCTCTGCGCCGTCGGCGCCCACAGCCGGAAGGTCGGCTTCTTGCCGCTGAAGGTGACACCGAGGTCGACCTCGTCGAGTGCTGCGGCGTAGAGGTCGTCGAGCACCCCGGGGATCTGCACGCCCGTGAAAGCGGTGAGGGCGCCTGCCGTGTCGCGCTGGGCGACGGCGAGCTGCGTGCGCACGAGCGCCGCGGCATCCGCATCCTTCACCCTCAGCGCGAGGTAGCCCTGGAGAGCGGGGAAGCGCGCGAGCTGAGCGTCGGTGAGACCGCCGTCGATCACGGTCAGGGCGATCGGATCCGCACCCGAGACGTCGCCGTCGGCCACGGCGAGCGCGGCGTCGGATGCCGAGTACAGCTGGTACGCGGCCCTGTCGGGCCTCCCGAGCGTCGCGGGCCACGCGATGGTCGTCGCGTCGGTCCAGTACGCACGCAGTTCGCCCGTGCCGGGGAGCGGCGGGTCGACGCTCACGACCTCGAGGATGTGCGTGGCGAGCGTGTAGCGGAAGGTCGTGACCTTGCCCTCGGTGGCGCTGAACGAGATGTTCGCCCCTCCAGGCGCTCCGTCCGCTCCGTAGTTCTCCGTCCAGCTCAGGCCGTGCGCGACCTTCAGCTCATAGGCGCCGGTCGGCAGCTCGTCCGTCGCGAACTCGTAGACGCCGTCGCGGTCGCCGTCGGCCATGAGGGTCGCGAGGCAGTCGGGCGACCAGTCGGCCGCACAGCCGAGCTCCGACTGCTGCGAGCCGGGGAGCGTGACGATGGGGCCCTCCGACGTGGACTGCACGATGTTCGTGCGCGGATCGAAGTAGAACGTGATCGGTCCGCCCGCGTGGTGCACGGCGATGTTCGAGCCGTCGGGTGCGCCGTTGGCGCCGTAGTTGATCGCCCAGCTGCCGTTGATCGCCGCCTTGTACTCGTAGTCGCCGGCGGGGAGGTCGAACGTACCGGCCCACACCCCGTCTGCACGGAGCGTGAGCGCGGCCTTCTCGCACGCCGGATCCCAGTCGCCCGCGCATCCCATCTCGGAGTTGACGCTGCCGGGGACGGTCACCATGTCGATCGGGGACTCCGGCTCCTCGGCCTGCTCGAGCGTCACGGCGTTGCCGACCGAGGCGTAGGTGGATGCCGCGGAGTGGTGGCCTGCGGCATCCGTCGTCACCGCCCGGTACTCGACCAGCGTTCCCTTCGCCAGGCCCCGGATGTCGTGGAAGACGCGGGGATCGGTGTCCTCCGCCGTGCCGAGCGCGTGCCACTCGTCGGACCCGACGACGCGGTACGCGAAGCTCGTCTGCGCCCACTGGTCGGCGATGGTCGCCTGCACGGCGGACTGCCCGGCGAGGCCGGCGCCCGCGGCGGGAACGCTCAGGGTGACCGGCGCGGCCTCGGCGGGAGCGGTGACCTTGCGATCCGCCTTCCACACCACCGCAGACAGTGCGGGCACCGTGATGCTCGTCGCCGCACCGGCATCCGTCGTCAGCGCCGCGCCGTCGCCGTAGACGGCGCTGTAGCCGGCGTCGGCGGTGAGCGTCTTCAGGTCGACGGTCTGCGCCGAGGAGGCGTTGTTGACGGCGACGAGGTACTCGACCCTGTCGTCGGCATCCACCCGGGAGAACGCATACACGCCCGCACCGGATGCCGTGTACCGCTCGATCTGCGCGCCGTCGACGAGCGCGGGGTGGGCCCCGCGGAGATCGGACAGCGCCGCGATGCTGCGGTACAGCTCGCCGTCGGTGCCGTAGCGGTCCGTGGAGCCGACCTGCTCTCCCGTGATGAGGTTCTGGTTCGCGTACTCCGCCACCTGCGTGGCGAAGAGCGACTGGCGTGCGTCCTTGTCGCCGCCGGTGCCGGCGAAGCCCTGCTCGTCGCCGTAGTAGACGACGGGCTGCCCGCGGGTGAGGAACATCAGCTCGTGCGCGAGCTCGTCGCGCTGCACCGCGGAGTCCGTGTTCCGCAGGAAGCTCCCCACCCGGCCCATGTCGTGGTTGCCGAGGAAGGTCGGCAGTGCCGTGGCCGAGGAGTCGGAGGTCGTGTAGCGGTCATCGCCAGCGAACAGCGACTGCAGCCCCTTCGCGGAGTTGCCCGAGGCGTAGCTGACGGCCGAGGACTGGAATGTGAAGTCGAGGATCGAGTTCATGTCGGTGTCGCGCACGTAGGGGGCGAGCTTCACCGGATCGGCGTCGTAGACCTCGCCGAACATGAAGAAGTCCTTCTTGCCCTTCGCATGGGCGTAGTCGAGCACGTCCGTCGTGAACCGCTGCCAGAACTCGAAGTTCACGTGCTTGACGGTGTCGATGCGGAATCCGTCGATGCCGAGGTCGATCCACTTGTCGTAGACCTGCACGAAGCCGTTGACGACGGTCGGATGCTCGGTCATGAGGTCGTCGAGGCCGCTGAAGTCCCCGTAGGTCACGGACTCCCCGGACCAGGTCGAGTCTCCGCGGTTGTGGTACAGCGTGGGGTCGTTGAGCCAGGACGGGACCTTCACGTCCTTCTCGGCATCCGCCACCACGGGCGTGTACGGGAAGCTCGTGGCGGGGTCCAGGGCGGGGAAGTCGCCGGTGCCGGCATAGTCGCCGGGGTCGAACGCCTTTCCGTCGGCGTCCCGGTACGGGCTCGTCGCCTGGTCGATGTAGTCGTACTTCTGCTGCGTGTAGTCGATGACGTCGGCGGTGTGGTTGGTGATGATGTCGAAGTAGACCTTGATGCCGCGATCGTGCGCCTCGGCGATCAGCGCCTGCAACTCCTCGTTCGTGCCGAGATGCGGATCGATGCGGGTGAAGTCGGTGACCCAGTAGCCGTGATAGCCGGCGCTCGCGTTCGCCCCCTCTCCCTGCACGGGCTTGTTCGCGAAGCTGGGGGTGAGCCAGATCGCGGTGGTCCCCAGTCCCTCGATGTAGTCGAGCTCGTTCCGGATGCCGGCGATGTCGCCGCCCTGGTAGAAGCCCTTATCGGTGGGGTCGAATCCGGTCGTGAGCCGGTCGCCGTCCAGACCGCCCCTGTCGTTCGACGGATCGCCGTTCGCGAAGCGGTCCGTCATCACGAAGTAGAACTGCTCCCCCGCGCCCGGCTGCCGCACCGGTGCCGCGATGAGCGCATCGTCGTCGCTCGTGTAGCCGCCGCGAAGGTCTTCGACCTCGACGCCGATGCGGTGGCGGGTGTCGTCGTAGGTGAACCGGAGGGTCGCCGGGCCCGCGACCGTCAGCGGGATGTTGTCCCCTCCGCCGTCGAGTCCGTACGCCTCATCCCACCCGTCGTTGAGAGCGACCTTGTACTCGTAACTGCCGGCGGGCACCTCGAACTCGGCGCTGTAGATGCCCGGCGCACCCGTGGGGGTGAGCTCGGTCGCGGCGCAGTCGGGCGCCCAGTCGGCGGCGCAGCCGAGCTCGGACTGCAGGTCACCCACGAGCGCCGCGGTGCGCTCTGCGGCGGATGCCGCGGGTGCGGCCACGGCCGCGAGCCCCGCGGTGATGAGCGCGGTGACGGCGAGGAGTGCGGTACGGCGTGCGGTGGTCGTCTTCGACACGGATGCTCCCTGGGGATGGAGAGGACACGACGGCGTGCCCGGATGCTGTGCGTGCGAAGCTATCAGTCCGCTGGGAGAAACTGCAAGCGCTTCCAGCACTTCTGTCGCGTAATATTCCAGCCTCGTCCGGCCGAAGAAGCCGATAACGCAAGCGCTTTCAGGAGACGCCCCTCCCCCGATCCGCGAGTTCTCCCCTCGTTCACCGTCCGGTCACCTCCACCGGCTACAACTGCAGATGCGCGGACAGAGACTCAGACCGGATCGGGTAGTCACAGCTTCCGCGCCAACGGTGAGCGTCTGCTCCCGTCGCGGTGCCCACACCGCGAAAGACCCCCGCCGAATCGGGTCGGCGGGGGTCTTCTCCGTTCTGCGGCGCGCTCCGGAACGGGTCGCCGCGGCTACAGCCTCTCGATGATCGTGGCGTTGGCCATGCCGCCGCCCTCGCACATCGTCTGCAGTCCGTAGCGCCCGCCGACGGCGTCGAGATGATCGACGAGGGTGCCGAGCAGCCTCGTGCCGGACGAGCCGAGCGCGTGCCCGAGGGCGATCGCCCCGCCGCGCGGGTTGAGCCTGGCGGCATCCGCCCCGACCTCGGCAGCCCAGGCGAGCGGCACCGAGGCGAATGCTTCGTTGACCTCGTAGGCGTCGAGGTCGTCGATGCCGAGGCCCGACCGTTCGAGGATGCGACGGGTGGCCGGGATGGGCCCGGTGAGCATGAGGAGCGGGTCGTCGCCCACAGCGGCGAACGCATGGAACCGTGCGCGCGGCGTCAGCCCGAGCGCGGCGGCACGGTCGGCGCTCATGATCAGCGCGGCGGAGGCGCCGTCGGTCAGAGGAGACGAGTTGCCCGGTGTGATCCGCCACCCGAGCTCGGGGAAGCGCGCGGCGAGCGCGTCCGTGCGGAACGCCGGATTCAGGCCGGCCAGCCCCTCGGCCGTCGTCCCCGGCCGGACGGTCTCATCGGTCACCGCATCCGGCGCCTCGTCGACCGCGACGATCGTCCTGTCGAAGAAGCCCTCCGACCAGGCGGATGCCGCACGCCGATGCGACTCCGCGGCATAGGCGTCGAGCGCGTCGCGGTCGAGGCCCCAGCGCTGTGCGATGAGCTCGGCGCTCACGCCCTGGTTGACCAGACCCTCCGGGTAGCGTGCGCGCAACCGCGGCGACATCGGCGATCCTCCGGCGAGTGCGGCGCCGAGCGGCACTCGGCTCATCGACTCGACCCCGCCGACGATCACGGCGTCGTAGGCCCCCGCCATCACGCCCTGCGCCGCGAAGTGCACCGCCTGCTGACTGGATCCGCACTGCCGATCGATGGTGGCCCCTGGTACCGACTCATCGAATCCGGCGGCGAGGAGAGCCTGGCGCGCGATGTTCGACGACTGATCTCCGACCTGACTCACGCAGCCGAGCAGCACATCGTCGATCTGCGCGGACTCCAGCCCGGTGCGCTCCAGGAGCGCGGAGAGGACGCCGGCGGCGAGGTCGACCGGGTGCACGCCCGAGAGCGCTCCCCCTGGCTTGCCCCGGCCGACGGGAGTGCGGACGACATCGATCAGGACGGCTTCGCTGCGCGTGCTCATGGCTCCATTCTCTCCCCGCGATGGCCGCCACGGCGCGGGTCAGGACTCGGACTGGACGAGCCCGTCTTCCACCGCGCGGCGGAAGAGGTCGACCTTCGTCGGCGCGGGACGTCCTGCCGCGGCGTACTTCGCACGAATCCGGCGGATATGGTCGAGCACGGTGGCGCGCGAGACGTAGAGACCCTGGGCGACGCTCTCGGCCGTGTTGCCCGCCGCGTAGAGCGCGAGCACCTCGGCCTCTCGCACGGAGAGACCGGCATCGGCCACCTCGGGCACCGCGCGGCTCATCTCCGCCAACCACTCGGCCCCGGCGACGACCTGCCCGCGGGCGGCCGCGCGGATCGTGGCGATGATCTGCGGGGCGTCAGCCGACTTCCTGATCAGTCCGACGGCGCCCGCCCGCGCCGCCTGTCTCAGCATCGGCGGCGGCTCCTCGGCGACGAAGGCCAGGATCCGCGCTCCCGTGCGCGACAGCGCCGCCATGTTCTGCGACGGCGTCGACCCGTCTGACAGCGTGAGGTCGAGCAGGATGACGTCCATGCGCTGCTGGAGCGCCAGCAGCTCGGCCACGGTCGTCCCCACCGCGACCACGTGCAGGCCCGGATGCCCGTTGATGATCGCCGTCGTTCCGAGCTGCATGACCCGATGATCGTCCACAATCCCCACGCGAACGATCGAGTTCACTCCGGTCCCCACTAATTCACACCACTTTCCTCGGCGCGAGTCCCCAGTAGATGCGCCGACACCCCGTTTCACGCTGCAGTACAGCTGCGGGGGTGACGTCGCCCCCGCAGCTTGAGAGGGACTCTGGGGAGGAGAGTCACCTCGTGGCGGACGAACCGCTTCTCTAGGGTTGCCGGTAGTCCCTCCGCTCACAAGGAACGGGACGTCTTTCCCCCGTAAGTGGGGGACGCGTCATGCGTCGGCACGCGAGAACTCCTCTCGCTGCACGCTGCCGTCCCCCCGCTCACGCACCACCGTCACCACGGAACCGCCGTCGCGATGCACCTCCCTGACGGTGACCGCGACCGCCCCCTTCTCCGCGACCAGTCGCGCGATCGACGTGGCGAGCTCACCGGGAAGGCGGTGCCTCATCGCCGTCTCCTCGCCGAGCAGCAGCACATGCACGCCTCTCCGGCGTGCGCCATCCACCGCCGCGACCAGTGCCGGGTGGTGCAGGCCGGGAGCGCGGATGCGGTCGCGGATGCTCCCCTCAGCCGCGGCGAGCTCCCCGATGAGCGCGTCGTCGATGTCGGCGCCCGAGGCGAGCGCGGTGAGCAGGGGCTGGGCGGTCCTGCGGATGCCGGACAGCTCCCGCCGTGACGACCACCGCTCGGCTGCGGCGAAGACGGTCGCCGATGCGGCCTCGACAGCGGCGGCGCGGACGCCGTACTCGCGCACGGAAATCCTGCTGACGCCGATGAACCACGTGACGCCGACCAGCAGGGAGACCACGGTCGGCGTCGCCATGGCCACGACCCCGATGGCGGGCTGGCCGGTCGCGGATCCCCACGCGGCGACGAGCCCGACGAGCAGGACGGCGCCGACGCAGCCGGCGGCCGGATTGCCGCGCGCCGCCACGAGAGCGACGAGGTAAGAGGCGAAGGTCAGCAGCCACACCTCGCCGGCGGGAGCGTCGAAGATGTCGGCGTAGGCGAGCACGCACAGCGCGACGATGACCGCGCATCCGATGACCGCCGCCGCCTCCGCGCCGCGCAGCCTGCCGGGATGCTGCGCCGTGACCATCAGGGCGCCGAGAAGGGCCACCAGATAGCATCCGATGCCGACGGCGGGGTTCGGAACGGGAAAGAGATCGATCAACAGGCTCTGCACGATCCCCGTCACCCACAGCGTGGCGACCGCGACCCGTGCGATCCGAGTGGACAGTCCGGAGTCGATCACCCTCGCCGCAGCGCGCCGCCATCCCAGCTCGACGCGTGTGCCGCCCGCGCCCGAGGTCACGTCCGCCGTGCCGCCGGGGAGGTCGCGCATGCGTTGCAGGATGCTGTTGCGCAGCCCCATCCGCTCGGGAGCCACGTCATCCGGATCGAAGCCCGGTCCTCGGTCGGAGACCACGAGCGTGAGTTCGTCTCCCCCGACGTCGACCGAGACGGCCGGGCCCCCGTTCCGCGCGTGGAGGACGCTGTTGCGGAGCGCCTCCCCCAGCGCGAGCGACGAGCGCTCCAGCACTGCGGCAGGGACCGTGCCCGCCCTCATCGCGATGCTCAGATCCGCGTCGGCGGCGATGCCGTGCGCCACTCGGGCCAGAGCCTGTCCGGCGTCCTCGGCCTCCAGCTCCCGCTCGACGTCGATCTGGGTTCCGGGGTGCATGCGCATGGCGGTGCGGAGCGCCTCCAGCCCCGCCGACGCCGCCTGCCGCACCTCCGGGAGCGCCGGCCCGGGAAGACGCATCGCCGCGGTCAGCACCGACAGCACCTCGTCGTGGACGATCCTGGCCACCGCGCGCTGGCTCCTCAGCCGCTCCTGCGCCCTGTCGCGCCGCGACTCGAGACGCCGGGTCGACTCCTCGGCGCGCTCCAGGCGGAGCAGTCGCGCCCGCGCGCCCATCACCGCCGCGAGCACGGCGATGTTGCCGACGTGGATCGGGGTCATCGCGAGCGCCGTCGCGGGCACGACTCCGAGGAACACGAGTCCCGACAGCACCATCGCGAAGGGGATCACCGCCGCGAGCGCGACGGCGGCGACGGCGGAGCGCACGAGCAGCGGCATCAGGCACACGGCGATCGGGCCGAGAACGCCGATCCACGGACGCAGTCCGTCGGGGTCATCGCCACGGTAGCCGAGGAAGACCGTCACCTGAGCGGCCGTGACCGAGAGGATCGTCGTCGCCCAGAGCACGCGGCACGCGGTCGCCGAGAGCGTGGCTCCCGCGACCGCGAGGACCACGATCACGAGCACGGGCACGGCGGCGAGGAGGGTCCACCAGGGGGCGAACTCGGGCATCTGCGGGAGGATGCGAGACCATGCGGCGACGGTGCTCAGGATGCCGCACCACGCGATGATCCGGCCCAGGCGTCGATCGACGAGCGTCAGCTCGTCGCGCAGCGAGGTCATTGATCCGGCGCGACGAGCCCGTCCTCGATGGCGCGACGGAACAGGTCGACCTTCGTGGGAGCGGCGCGGTCGACGGCCGCGTACTTCGCGCGGATC
Source organism: Microbacterium sp. NPDC012755 (assembly GCF_042901325.1). Taxonomy (NCBI): domain Bacteria; kingdom Bacillati; phylum Actinomycetota; class Actinomycetes; order Micrococcales; family Microbacteriaceae; genus Microbacterium; species Microbacterium sp. NPDC012755. Next base: position 579,222 of record NZ_JBIBCT010000001.1, read on the forward strand.
CGACGGATGTGATCGAGCACCGTCTCCCGCGACAGGAACAGGGACTGCGCCACGCGGTCGGCGGTCTCCCCCGACGCATAGAGGGAGAGCACCTCCGACTCCCGCGGGCTCAGCCTCGCCGACACGAACTCGCGGTCGGCGTCGAGCGCCGCCGCCCAGTCGGGGGACGCGATGACCTCGCCCCGGGCTGCGCGACGCACCGACTCGACGATCACCTCCATGCGCTCGGACTTGCGGATCATCCCGGAGGCGCCGGCGCGCGCGGCCTCGCGGACGAGACGCGACTGCTCACCGGAGGTGTAGGCGATGATCTGCGCTCCGAGCGGCGCCAGGGTGCGGATGTTCTCCGTCGGAGAAGAGCCGTCGGAGAGCGCCAGATCGAGCATGACGACGTCGAGCTTCGACGCCTTGGAGAGGAGGTCCGGAGCGCGCGATCCCGTCGCGGCGACGACGATGTCAGCGTGCTTCCGGAGTATCGCCACGGTGCCGAGCACCGTGGCAGGGTGATCCTCGACGATTCCGACGAGAATGGGCATGAAGAAATCTCCCTCGGGTGGGCTCTCCCCACAGCTGAGCATAGCGCTCGTGCAGTATTCCGGTCACTCCATCGGAACGTCGTCTGAGATCTGCGGATCGGTACGCTGAGTGCTCCATTCCGTCAGGCGGTGCGTCAGCGGCGGGGATGGCCCGCATCCCCGCCGCCTCGTGCGCCCGCCGCCATGCACCCCTGCATCAGCAGGCGCACGGGCCCGGGGCGGCGACACTCCAGTCCCGCCCCGGGGTCTTGTGGATCACGACTTCGCGATCAGGCCTCCTCAACACATGTCGCATCGAGAAGACCTTTCTGGGGGACCGAGCTCGTGGCGCAGCCTATGCCCCCGCGTGCACGATTCCGTCCTCGATGGCCCTGCGGAAGAGATCGACCTTCGTCACGGCTGGGCGACCCGCCGCGGCGTACTTCGTGCGGATCCTCCTGATGTGATCCAGGACCGTCTCGCGTGTGATGAACAGCAGGCCGGCAACCGTCTCTGCAGTCTCACCTGAGGCATACAGACCGAGCACCTCAGCCTCTCGTGCCGACAACTCCACGTCGCGGGCGGAGTCGGGAACGGAAGCGGATGCCGACGCTCGGTGAACGGCCGCGCGGATCCTCGTCGCCAGGTGAGACCCGTCGTCTGATCGGCGCACCGCTCCTGAGACGCCGGCCGGCAGAGCGCGCACGCGTCCGCCGGGTATCGTCTCGTCGACGAGCAGCAGCACACGCGCGCCGATGGCGATGAGCGATGAGACATCGGCTTCCACGGGCGCCCCGAGCGATGACTTCGCATCGAGGAGGACGATGTCCATCCGTCGCGACACCATCATGAGCTCGGCGACGGTACGGCCCGCGGCCACCACGTGGAACCCCTCGCGGGCGTTGATCATGGCGGCCATCCCCACGAGGATCGTGCGATGCGTATCGACGATCCCCACTCTGAGCACAGTCCCCCGAGTGCCGCGCATCGCCCCACCTTCCGTTCCACTCATCTCGATACGGTGTCGGAGAACGCACCCCCTTGCGCTCTCCGACACCTCCGTGCGTGCTCTCCCCCTCAGACAGGCTCCCCAGCACTGTTCCAGAACACACAACCCGGAGCGCGACGCCGTTGCCGCGCACCGAGGCCTCGAGGGTGCAGGTTCTCCCCTGGCCACTCACTGTCATACGGTAAGAGACCGGTCGCGGGCCTGATCCTCACGCGACATCACTCAGAACCCCTAGAACTGAGGGGCGGCAAGGAATCCGTCGTTGCAGATGCCCGTTTCACCTGTTGCTGCTCAGCAACGCAGTGTCAGCGGGGTCCGCTGGTCGGAGACACGTCATTCGCCTCGTGTCTCCGACCACTGGGGCGTCCCGCCCACCAGGCGTACACCGCGATGGCGACGAGCGCCGCCCCGTAGGCGACCGCCCACCAGGGGAAGCCCGCCCCTTCCGCGTCCTGCGCGGCGTCATGCATCGCCGCTGGCGGCGCGGGGGTCTCCCGCTGGCCCGTCACGAGGATCCGGTGAGAGTTGACGCCCAGAGGAGTGCAGGTCACCAGGGTGACCAGATCCTCACCCTCCACCTGCCTCAGGGTCTCCGTGTCCTCCGGAGCCACGACCTTGCGCTCAACGATCCGGTAGGTGAGAACTTCGCCGAACGTCGTGATCGTGAATACGTCTCCGATCTCGAGGCGGTCGAGGTCGGTGAAGAGCGTCGCCGTCGGCAGTCCACGATGCCCGGTGAGCACGGAGTGGGTGCTCGCACCGCCGACCGGCAACGAGGTTCCCTCCAGGTGGCCGATCCCCATCTCCAGCGTCGCCTCGCTCGTACCGTGGTAGATAGGGAGATCGAGATTGATGTCGGGGATCTGCAATCGCGCCATGACCCCTGTCGACGTCTTCAGCATTCCGAAGTAGTCGAATCCGCCGTCGGATGCCGACATCCCCTCCGGAACATTCGCGTTCGCGGCGAGCAGCGCGCCGGACGAAAGCGCGGAGTTGTACGCGCGCGCCTCCCTGATCTGCTCGGCCGCACTGGGTTCGGCGTCGTTGACCGATATCGCGTAGTCGTTGACGACCTGGGACTGGTTGAGAGCCGAGATCCAGCTGGCCGCGCTCGAGTACGTGAGCACGGTGACCCCGACGACGGCGCCGACGACGGTGAGCATCAGCAGGAGATTGGGAGTCCAGCGACGGCCACGAGCAACGGGCTTCACTTCCACTGACCGTACCCGGCGGTCGCTCCTGGTCACCATTCGTGTTCCTCCTCAAAAAGGCCTCCCGAGCGGTCACCCGCCCGGGAGGCCTTGCCCGAGATTACTCAGGCGTCGATGGACTGCCGACGCCGGCGAGCGACGAGGACGCCACCGACCGAGAGAAGGACGAGCGCACCGCCCACGACCGTCAGAGCCCGGGCGCCGTCTGCACCGGTCAGCGGCAGTCCGGGAACGAGCTGCTGGTCGTTCCGGACCGAGAACGACGGCACGGTGACCGCCGAGTCCGCCTGGACGTTGACCGCGGTGAGCGCGGCGTCACCCGCAGGAAGAACGTAACCCGCAGGCGCGACGATCTCCTTCAGGATGTAGCAACGGTTCGATACCGGAGCATTGGTGTCGCCGACCCAGAGGCCCGGAACGACGATCGTGCCGTCGGGCTGCGACGTCACCGTCGTCACCGCAGCGCCCACAGCGGTCGTCGCGGGAATCGCGCACGTCCCGTCGGTGTCGGCAGTGAAGTACACCTCGAATTCAGCGCCACCCAGGTTGGCGTTGCCGTCGCGATCGGTCTTGAGACCCAGGACGTTGCCCCACCGCGTCACCGTGGGGTTGGTGGGGGTGCCGGGTTCGCCAGGCGTGACGTTGAGGTCGTTGACGTTCACGTACGCGGTGTTGGAGATGACACCGGTGGCGTTCGCCTTCGCGGTGAAGTCCACGGTGAGCACGTCATCGGCCTGGAGCGCGCCTCGGGCGGTGGCGCCGAGCGTCACGGTGATCACGTCACCGGTGGTGCTGAGAGTGTAGTCGGAGATCGTCGTGCCGTTGACCCTGACCACGACGGTCCCCGCCACGAGGTCGAGCTTCGCATCGAGCGTGTCGGTCACGACGACCTTGCTGTAGGTCTGTCCCGTCTGCAGTGCGGGGATCACCTGGCGGATCGTGTAGTCGATGTCATCGCCGAGCACGACGCCGTTGGTCGGCTGGTCACCGAGAGTCTTGGTGGGCGCCGAGTTCCTCGTGTTCTTGGGGTACACGTTCACGTCGTACTCCCAGTCGCCGGTGTTCGCGGCGCCGCCGGTCGTGTCGGCCGGGGTAGGCACGGTCACGATGAAAGGCGCACCCGCCGTGACGCCGGCTGGCACCACGGTCTCGTGCACCCAGTAGGCGCCGACGGGGAGGTTCGTGATCGCCGGAGCGGTGCCGTTGGCGGCTGTCGTCACCGTCGTGCAGCTGCTGAGAGGGAAGGTCGTCGTCCCGTCGACGCCGTTGGTCGTGCCCGTGAGCGGCGTGCTCGGGCTCGCCGAAGACGTCGCGCTGAGGCCGTTCACCTGCGCCCAGCCGAGGTTGCTGGTGTTGCCGAGGGAGGTGACGTTGTTGATCCGGCAGACCTCGAAGGCGACTCCGCCGATCGGGTTCGTCGGATCAGTGCCGGTGCCGGAGGGATTCTGCGATCCGTCGGCCGGATAGGCGTACTTGTGGATCGTGAGCGAACCCATCCGGGTGTCGTCGACCGGGCCGGGGACGGGCGCGGCATTCGCCGCCGTCGCCGCGATCGTCGCTCCGAGGAGGCCCAGCGACAGGGCGGCGATCGCCGCCACTGCGCGGCGGCCACTGGCCGGCGTCGAATTCTTGCGGAGCATTGGACTTCTCTTTCTGTAAGTCACGTCGAGAGCGACGCGAACGGGTGTGTGCGACCGGGAACCCGGCGACGCGGAATCATGACCGAGAGGCTCCCGGTTCATGTGAATCTCCGCCGTCGGCGCTGCCAGAGGGCGAAGCCGACGGTGAGGAGGAGGACGGAGGCACCAGCGATCAACAGATGATCGCGCCCGATCCCTCCGGTGAGCGGGATGGTGGGAACGGCCTGTTGCCGGTTGGCGATGGCGCCGAGCGACACGGTGAGCGAAGCCGGCGCGGTGACTCCGACCTGGAATGCGCGGGGCGTCGCGTCGAGCACGTACCCGGCCGGCGCCTTGGTCTCGACGAGGGAATAGCTCCCCCAGTCGAGGCCGGTCACGCTCAGATAGCCGGGACGCGCATCGGTGTCCGCCCCTGTGCAGGTGGCGACGATGCAGTCATCGACCGTCCGCACGGCGCCTGAAGCCCCGGGGCCTGTGATCGTCCAGCTCGAACCCTTCAGCCGGGTGCCGTCGCCATCGACCTTCCCCCACGTGACGGTTCCGGGCTGCGGCCTGTTGACGAAGGTGCACGCGACGGAGTCACCGGGCGCAATCCCCGTGAGGGTCGTCCCGGCCGCACTTGCGATCACCTGATCGCGCACGGCGCCTGTCAACGAGGTGACCCTGCAGGTGCCGCTCACGAACGTCCAGCCGGGCTGCTGCGTCTCCGACACGGATACAGAGGCCCGCGAAGCCCCGGTACCGAAGCCGACCGTCCACGGCGCCGTGCCGTTCGCTGGGGTCACCTGCGTGGCCGCGGCCGGACTGGCCGTGGCGGTGCCGGCCGTCGCGGTCGCGGTCATGCCCACGGTCCATCCCTGGCCTGCGCGCTCGTTCTGACCGCTCACGTCCTGCACGCGCTTCGACACCGACACGGATGCCGGCGGGATGGTCTGGTTGTACACGACGCACTCGAGCGCGACCCCTGCGGTCGCCGTCGCCGTGAAGCCGGGATTGCTCGACGCTGTGGTCCCGACGTTCGTGACGTTCACGCGTGTTCCTGTGTTCGCGTCCTCGCAGTAGGCGTTCTGTCCGCCCGCCTGGATGAGGAGGTGCCCCGCCTGTTGCCGCTCCGCGATGGTGACTGCCCCTGATGTGGCGGGTTCTGCGAAGGCGAGCGGGACCACGACGGAACCGTCGGCACCGGTGGTGAACACGGTCGTGCCACCGGGAATCGACGTCGGGGAGGTCGCCGACGCATCGAAGGTCCAGTTCGGCGCGAGAGTGGAGTTCGCGTCGAGCTGCGCCTTCGTCGCTCCGGCCGTGTCGAACCCCGGGTTGACCACGCGCTTCTTGAGCACGACGCTACTCTGGCAGTTGTCATTGGCGAACTCCGCCAACTGCTGAGCCGCCGCAGTGTAGTCGGCGGAGATGAAGAAGTCACTACCGAGGGTGGGCCCGGAGATCAGACGCAGGTTGTTCTGCAGATTGACCGTCGGGGCAGTTCCGACGAAGAACGGTACGACCCTCGCCCCCTCTGCTTTCACGGCGTTGGCCGAGAACGTGGACGCCTCAAGGCTGCGTGTCGTGACGTAATTGCCCCAGGTGCCCGTATCGGTCCACTCGCCGTCGGAGTGGATGGTCGGATTCCCATCGGTGATGAAGACGACCACGTCATACCGGGGCGACGCCGCCGCGACTTCGGCAAGCGCTTGGTCCCAGTTCGTCGAACCGAAGATCTGCCAACCTGCGTAGATGGCCTTGACGACGGCGGCCTCGGCGGCTGTCCGGACCGGCATGAGGGTCGGATAGTTACTGAGCGTTCCTCCGGCGGTAAGCGCGGGACTGTTGGTGTTGAAGTTGAAAAGCGCGACGTTGCTCGGCGTGCCCCCGAGGCTGTTGATGAGCGTATCCAGTGCTCCCTTCGCTGCGGGGAGCTGGGCGCCGATCGACGACGAGAGATCCATCACGACGGCGACATCGAGGCCACACGACTCCACCATCGGCGGATTGTCTCTCACGACCATCCAGCGCCCATTCGATGACGTCACTTGGCTGCCTACGGGGTCCGCCGAAGCCTTCATGAAGGGCGAGAATGTGGTCGAACGATAGGTACTCCCGGCAGTGACGGTGGTTGCTAGACGGAAGACGTACGACGTCGTGGTTACGCCGGTGACGTAGAGCGGAACGGGTGCGAGGTGCCAGCCGGAAGTGTTCTCGCTGATCTGATGCACATAGGGCTGCTGATTGACGTTCATCCCCGCGGCCGAGGTTGCGCCGGCCTGCACCGGAACCACGAAGTTGCAGTCACCCTGGGCATCGGAGACGCACGTCGCCCATCCGAACGCACTCCACGTGTTCGGCGCGGAGGCCGCATTGGACAGTCGCAACGTCACCCCAGCGACTCCCGTGGCGTCCACGTCGCTCATGCCGCCACCAGGCAGGCGGTCTCCACCGACCTTCACGCTGATCACGATCTGGTTCGGCCCAGGCACCGGCACGCTCATCGGCGTGATTCCGGCATCGATCGCCTCGGCCCGGGTGATCGTGCCGTCGATCTGGCCCTCCACTGCGGGCTCGACGGCCTCCGCAGACGTGCCCACGGCACCGTCTGCCGACTCCGCGTCAGCCGTCGCCGGGTCGGTCTCGCCGCCCGCTGCATTCTCCTCAGAGGCCGAGTCGGGTGTCGTCACCGCTCCGACTTGCGCGAGCACCGGCGCCGTCGACTGCATCGCAGTGAACGCCAACAGCGACAGCACCGCTGCGAACGCCAGCACGCCGATGCGTGCTCTCCGCCGTCTGCGTCGGGCAGCCTTGCGCCCGCGATAGGGCGCGCTCTGCTCATGCGACATCTTCCACCACCATGCTCTCGAAGTCCGTACGATCACGCAGCGAGCTTCACCAGGCGCGCAGAACGTGTCACCCTAGAGAATCGCGTGGGGGCACTTTCATCACGGTCTAACCGGCATATCCCTCACAAGTGGGGGTCCCAACCCGTCGATACGGCGGCCCTATGAGAGTCCGACGTGAAATCGAAGCGAGCCGTCTGCTCAGGAGATCGGAACTGGGGGAGCATCCCGCTCCCCCAGTTCGCGCAGCGCGCGGAACATCGCGGTTTCAGAGCCGAAGCCGACCGCGCGGACGACGGCCGTGGCCGACATATGGGGCTGAGACCGCCTGAGCGCCCTGGCCGAGCGCGCGCGGATGTCGCGCAGCATCCCCCTGACGGTGAGCTCCTCCTTGGCGAACGCCGCCTGCAGGGTGCGCGGCGACACGTCCAGCCGGTCGGCGAGGGATGCCGTCGTCAGCCTCGGATCGTCCGACTCCGCGAGCATGATGTCCGTCGCCCTCGTCACGATGCAGCGTCGATCGGTGAGGCTGCCGCCGACCAGCTCGATCATGCTCCGAGCGACGCTCCGTGCCGCCGCGTGCAGCGGCGACGCGTCGAGGTGCTCGGCGTCGTCGACCGCGGTGACCCCGTCGATGAAGCCGATGAACGGGCGCAGCGCATCCAGGCTGATCGCGGGAGACGCCGGCCGCGCGCCCGCCGTCGTCAGCATCCCCGGGTCGGGCACCGACATCGCGAAGAACTCGTTGCGTGAGGCCGTGAAACGGATCCGCGACTCCGCCGTGGCGGCGGGGATCACGACGACGCGCGTGCTGCTCCGCCCCGCAGGGAACACGGGCTCGACCATCATCCGCCCTGAGACGCACATCACGAAGAGGAGCCGGGTCGTCGGAGCGGGAGACGGCCACTGCATCTCGATCTCCGGGGAGGCGACGTGCCAGAACCGGATGTCGCCGACCCGGGCGACCCGCGCCCTCAGCGGGGCGCCGTCGTCGACCCCGATCACCCTGGTGTCCACGCGGCGGAGGTACTCCCCGGTGACCTCGCACCCTTCGAGCGACCGGATGCTCGGAATCGGGAAGTGCACGCGGCGCACGGAGGTGTTGCCGCTGCGGGCTGCGCTCGTGCTGGTGCCGGGCATCCGTGTGCTCCTTCCCCGTTGCTGCGGGCCGAGCATCGCCGACGACGCCGACCGGAGGAGACCGGGGGCCGTGCGATGTCACGTCACACAGTAACGCCGGCAGAACCCGGATGGGGCTCCGGGTCCTGCCGACCGGCGACGGGTGGGGGCCGCCGCCAGGGCCGGAGGGGACCGGCCTCTCCGCGCTGGGGGCGCGGACTCCGACTCCCCGCGAGAACCGCGGGAGATCGGGTGCTTCATCCATCACACCAGGCGAGGCAGCGGCCGCGTCGGGTTCTGCGGGAACCGGCTGCCGCTCTTCGTTCTCCGGCAGCGGACGCCCGCGCGACGCCTCCCCTCGGCATCCGAAATAGAATCGACGAGGCGCCGCCACCCTGGCGCATCCCCCTTCCGACGTGCCCGCGATCCGGGCCGCGCACCCCTCCGAGGACCCACCATGTCCAGCGAACCCATCACCGTGTCCATCCGCCGCGAGGTCGACCCCGACCACGTCGCCGAAGCGACGGCCTGGGCGCAGACCGGTGTGAACCTCGCGCACAGGTATCCGGGGTTCCTCGGGTCGGGCTGGGTGCGCGACGGCGAGGACTCGAACGTCTGGCACATGCTCTACCGCTTCGCCGACGAGGAGACCCTCGTCGCGTGGGAGCGCTCGGGGGAACGCGAGTGGTGGCGCTCGGCCGGGGAGGGCTTCGTGCGCAGCGAGCGCGCGAAGCGGCGCACCGGCATCGAGGGATGGTTCGACGACCCGAGCACCGACACCATCACCATCCCCCGCGCCGACGGCACCACGGCGACCGTCTCGGTGGTGCGCACCCCGCCGCGGTGGAAGCAGGCCGTGTCGATCTGGCTCGGGTTCTTCCCCGCGAACGTCGCCTTCGCCTACGCGCTCAGCCCGGTGCCGGGGTGGAACGAGCTGCCGATCTGGCTGCGAGTGCTGTGCACGACCGTCGTGCTCACGCCGATCATGACGTACTGGGTGCTGCCGTGGGTGACGAGGACGCTGCGGGGCTGGCTCGCCCGCTGAGGCTCAGAAGCCGGAGACGGCGGCGCGCAGAGCAGCCTCGACCGTGGCCGCGTGCGGGGACAGCGCACCGGGGCGACGCACCAGGAACAGGGTGTTGATGGGCGGATCGTCGGTCGGCCGGAGCACGATCAGTCGCCCGTCCGCGAGCTCGTCGGCGATCAGATAGCTCGGCAGCACCGTCACGCCCGCTCCCCCGACGGCGGCGGCTGCGAGCGCCCGCAGATCGGGCACGACCAGCGCCGGATCGCGCTCCAGTCGGATGCCGAACACATGCCGCCAGTACCGCCGCAGGATCGGCAGGTCGTGCGCGTAGGCGAGCAGCGGGATGTCTGCGAGCTCGGCGGCCGACAGCTCGGCGGAGGGAGCGATCCCGCGCGACGGCGACGCGACGAGGACGAACTCCTCGTCGCACAGCGCTGACGCCGCCACCGACCTCCCGCGAGGGCGCACGGCGGAGACGACGAGGTCGAGCGATCCTGTGCGCACGGCGTCGAGGAGGTCGTCGGCCAGGCCCGCGGTGACGGAGAGACGGAGACCCGCGGCGACGGCGGGCGCGAGCGCGGGGAGCGCCACCCTGGCGAGGAACTCGGCCGCCCCGCCGAGCCGCAGCACGGGCGCCGCGGCGGTCGAGTCCTGCCCCACCGCTGAGGCGAGCGCGTCGAGCGGGGCCGCGAGCCGCGCGGCGAGCTCGTCGGCGCGAGGGGTCGGACGGATGCCGCGTGCGAAGCGCTCGAACAGGGGCTCTCCGGTGCTCCTCTCGAGGGCCTGGAGCTGAGCGGTCACCGTCGACTGCGCGAGTCCGAGCGTGCGCGCCGCGGCGGAGACCGAACCGGCCCGGTAGGCGGCGAGGAACGTGCGCCACAGCGGGAGGTCGCGCAGACCATCGACATTCCGATCGCTCATATCGAGAATGTATCGGAATCACGCACCATCGGCATCCGTTCCCCCCTGATGCACCCCGATCACTTCGACCGCATTGGAGACACCATGTCCACCGTCCTCTTCGTCGTCACCGGCGCCCGCACCTGGACCCTCGCCGACGGCACGGCGCACCCCACCGGCTTCTGGGCCGAAGAGCTGCTGACGCCCTACCGCCTGCTCACCGCGGCCGGTCATTCCGTCGCGTTCGCGACCCCCGGCGGGGTGACGCCGGTCGCCGACGTGGCGAGCCTCGGAGAAGGCGATGTCGACGCTTTCGCCGCGATCCCCGGCCTCTCGTCCCCGCTGGTGCTCGCCGATGTCGAGCCCGCGGCCTACGACGCCGTCTACTACCCCGGAGGGCACGGGCCGATGCAGGACCTCGCGACCGATGCCGCCTCCGCCGCGCTGATCACGGCGACGGTGGCGGGCGGACGCCCGCTCGCGGCGGTGTGCCACGGGCTCGCGGCTCTGCTCCCCGCACGCACCGCCGACGGACGGCCGATCGTGGCCGGCCGTCGCATCACGGGGTTCTCCGACGAGGAGGAGCGCCTCGACGGTCTCGCCGATCGCGCGCCCTTCCTGCTGGAGACCTCGCTGCGGGAGCTCGGAGCCGATGTCGACGTGGCGCAGCCTTGGAGCGATCACACCGTGGTCGACGGGCTCCTGATCACCGGGCAGAACCCGCAGTCATCGGCATCCGCCGCCGAGGCCCTGGTCTCAGCGCTGTCCTGACCGGCGCATCGCGCCGGGCCCGTCACAGCGCGCGGATCCGCCAGGATGCCGCGTGCTCCGCGCCCGGCGCGAGCACGACGAGATCGACGCCAGAGGTGAAGGCGTCGGGCGGGCACGTCATCGGCTCGACCGCGAGGCCGATGCGATGGATGCCGTCGACGCCGGGGTTGTCTGCGGTGTGCACCTGCACCCACGGACAGCGCTCGTCCCAGGTCATCGCGACGCCCGTGCCGCCGGGCGCCGTCAGACGCACCTCGGCCACGCCGCCTGCACGGGTGAGGCCGGTGAACGCGTGGTCGATGAACACGTCGCCGATAGGTCGCGGTGCCCGGAAGTCCCACTCGGGGTGCGCGGACACGGGTTCCACGGCCACGGGGCTCAGCCGATCGGGCGTGACCGTGAGCACCTCGGACGCGGGAAGCGTCAGGGTCCACTCGTCGACGCTCCGCTCAGGGCCGGCCACGAGGTACGGGTGCGGACCGGTGCCCCAGGGGGCGGCATCCGTCCCGAGGTTGCGGGCGGTGACCGTCTGGGCGAGACCGTCGGCGTCGAGCCGGTACTCGACCTCGACCTCGATGCGGAACGGATAGCCGGACTGCGGTTCGATCACGGCGGCGAGCACGATGCGGTCGTCGAGCACGAGCCGGTCGTCGAACTCGGTCCAGCACAGCAGTCCGTGCAGCGCCTGCCCTCGCGACGGCTCCGTCAGCGGGAGCTGGTGCTCGACGCCGGCGAAGACGTAGCGTCCGTCGACGATGCGGTTGGGCCAGGGGGCGAGGGTCGCGCCGCGGTAGCCGGGGCGCACCTCGTCGGCCTCGAAGGGCACCACGAGGTCGCGCCCGTCCTTCTGCAGCGTTCGCAGGGATGCGCCGACGCTCGCGATCACGGCCTCGTATCCGCCGCTCGCGATGCGCAGCTGCCTGCCCGACCTCGGAATGCTCATCACGCCTCTATCTTCACAGGCCCTGCGCGAGGCGGTAGTACGCCTGGTTCCAGCGCACCTGCTTCTGGAACTCGGGAAGCGTGGTCTCCTCGTCGATAACGAGCAGCTCGACCTCGGCCATCTCGGCGAAGTCGCGGAACGCCTCGATCCCGACCGCCGTCGACATCACCGTGTGGTGCGCGGCACCGGCCGTGAGCCACGCGGCCGCGGAGGTCGTGAAGTCTGGCGCGGGCTTCCACACCGCGCGGCCCACCGGCAGCTTCGGCAGCGACGCCCGCGGCGGCACGTTCTCGACGACGTTCGCGGTGAGGCGGAACCGGTCGCGCATGTCGCTGAGCGCCACCACGACGGCGGGTCCGGGGTCGGCGGTGAAGACCAGGCGCACCGGGTCGTCCTTGCCGCCGATGCCGAGGGGGTGGATCTCGAGCGTGGGCTTCGCGGTGGTCAGCGAAGGCGAGACCTCCAGCATGTGCGCGCCGAGGATCAGCTCGTCGCCGGGAGTCATGTCGTAGGTGTAGTCCTCCATGAGGCTCGCGCCTCCGGGGAGGCCCGAGCCCATCACGTTCGCGATGCGCACGAGCACGGCCGTCTTCCAGTCGCCCTCCGCGCCGAAGCCGTAGCCCTCGGCCATCAGACGCTGCACGGCGAGGCCGGGGAGCTGCGTCAGCGCACCCAGGTCCTCGAACGAGGTCGTGAAGGCGCCGAAGCCGCCCTCCTCCAGGAACGAGCGCAGGCCGATCTCGATCGCGGCGCCGTCGCGCAGCGAGGAGTGCCGGTCGCCGCCGCGACGCAGCTCGGGGGCGACCTCGTACAGCTCCTCGTACTCGGCGACCAGCGCGTCGATGTCGGACGCGGACGCCGCGGCCACGGCGTCCGCCAGCTCGTTGACGCCCCACGTGTTGACCTGCACGCCGAAACGCAGCTCGGCCTCGGTCTTGTCGCCCTCGGTGACCGCGACGAAGCGCATGTTGTCGCCGAAGCGCGCCAGCTTCAGCGAACGCGCGGCGGCGAGACCGGCGGCGGCGCGCTGCCACGTGCCGAGCTCGCGGCGCACGCGCGGGTCGCTCGCGTGGCCGACGATCGTCTTGCGCGGCACGCCGAGCCTGGTCTGGATGTAGCCGAACTCGCGGTCGCCGTGCGCGGCCTGGTTGAGGTTCATGAAGTCGAAGTCGATGTCGGCCCACGGGAGCTCGACGTTGGCCTGCGTGTGCAGGTGCGCGAGCGGCTTCTGCAGCGCGTCGAGACCGGCGATCCACATCTTCGCGGGGCTGAACGTGTGCATCCACGCGATCAGTCCGATCACCCTGTCGTCGGCGTTCGCCTCGAGGGCGGTCCTCTTGATGGAGGCCGCGTCGGTGAGGACCGGCTTCCAGACGATCTTCACCGGAACCTCGCCCGCCTCGTCGAGGATGCGGGCGATCTCCTGCGACTGCTCCGCGACCTGCGCGAGAGTCTCGGGGCCGTAGAGGTGCTGGCTGCCGGTGAGGAACCAGACCTCGAAGCCGTCGAGGGAGGTGGTGAGCGTGGGCATTTCTGGCCTTTCTGTTTCCGTTCGTTGAGCGAGGAGCGAAGCGACGAGACGAAACGTGGTGTCCGACGGGAAGCTGCGTTTCGTCTCGCTCCGCTCGCTCAACGACCGGGAGGGAGTGCGGTGATGGCGGCGGACTCGATGGCGAGGCCGGCGCGGTAACGGTCGAGGTAGGCGGCGAAGCCCGCGACGTCCTCCGGATCGGGGGCGACGGTGCGGAGGGATGCCGTGGCGAACACGCTCTCGTCGAGATACGCGTCGAGGGCGAGGTCGTCGGCGTGAGCGAGGTACGACGCGAGCACCGCGATGCCCCACGCCCCGCCCTCGGAGGCGAGATCGCCCACGGCGACCGGGGCGCCGAGCGCGCCGGCGAGGAACCGCTGCGCGACGCCCGCGGTGCGGAACATGCCGCCGTGCGCGAACATCCGGTCGAGCCCGACGCCCTCGGCGGCGAGCACCTGCATGCCCAGCGCCAGGGTTCCGAACACGCCGTACAGCTGCGCGCGCATGAAGTTCGCGAGCGTGAAGGCGCTGTCCGGGGTGCGCACGACGAGCGGTCGGCCTGCGGTGAGCCCCGCCAGCGGCTCACCCGCCAGATGGTTGTAGGCGAGGATGCCGCCGGCATCCGCCTCCCCTCCGAGCGCCTCGCGGAAGAGCGCGTCGAACGCCGCATCGTCTCCGACGGGGTGGCCGGCGGATGCGGCGAAGCGGATGAAGAGCCCCGCCCAGGCCGCGAGCTCGCTGGCGCCGTTGTTGCAGTGCACCATCGCCACGGCGTCTCCGACCGGGGTCGTCACGAGATCGAGCTCGTGGTGCACCTCGGCGAGCGGACGCTCGAGGACGACCATCGCGAAGATGCTCGTACCCGCGCTGACGTTGCCCGTGCGCGGTGACACCGAGTTCGTGGCGACCATTCCCGTGCCCGCATCGCCCTCCGGCGGGCACAGCGGGATGCCGGCGGGCGTCGCACCCGTGGGGTCGAGCAGCAGCGCACCCTCTGCGGTGAGTGATCCGGCCGGGGCCCCCGCGGGGAGCACGGCCGGGAGCAGCGCGCCGAGCGCCGAGGGGAGGCGGTCGCCCGCGAGCGCGTCGTAGGCCTGCAGCATCCTCTCGTCGTAGCCGCCGGTCGCCGAGTCGATGGGGAACATGCCCGAGGCGTCGCCGACGCCCAGCACGCGGGCGCCCGTGAGCCGCCAGTGCACGTAGCCGGCGAGGGTCGTGATGAAGCCGATGCCCGGCACGTGGGGCTCGCCGTCGACGACCGCCTGATGCAGGTGCGCGATCGACCAGCGCAGCGGGATGTTGACCCCGAGCAGCGCGGTCAGCTCGGCCGCCGCCGCACCGGTGTTCGTGTTGCGCCACGTGCGGAACGGCACCAGCAGCTCGCCGTCCTCATCGAAGGCGAGGTAGCCGTGCATCATCGCCGAGACGCCGATCGCGCCGAAGGTCGCCGGTCGCACTCCGTAGCGGTCGTGGGCATCGGCCACGAGGTCGGCGAACGCCGACTGGAGCCCCGCCCACACCTCGTCGAGCCCGTACGTCCACAGTCCGTCCTCGAGCCGGTTCTCCCAGGAGAACGAGCCGGTGGCGAGCACCTCGGAGGCGTCGGCGCCGATCAGACACGCCTTGATGCGGGTGGAGCCGAACTCGATGCCGAGGCTCGTGCGTCCGTGGGCGATGTCGTCGCGACCGCTCATCGGCGGGCGTCCGCGCTCTGGCCGTACACGTTCTGGTACCGGTCGTAGAGCCGGTCGATGGCCTCCTGCGGCAGCGGGATCAGCGGACCCGCCTCCCTGGCGTGGTGCACCGTGCGGGCGACGTCCTCGACCATGACGGCGGCCTTCACGGCATCCTTCGCGTCGACGCCGATCGTGAACGGGCCGTGGTTCTGCATGAGCACGGCACGGCTGCGGTGACCGCGGAGGGTCTCCACGATGCCGCGGCCGATTGAGTCGTCGCCGATGATCGCGAAGGGGCCGACCGGGATCGGCCCGCCGAACTCGTCTGCCATCGCCGTGATCACGCAGGGGATCTCCTCGCCGCGCGCGGCCCAGGCGACGGCGAACGTCGAGTGGGTGTGCACCACGCCGCCGATCTCCGGCATGTTCCGGTACACGTAGGCGTGCGCCGCCGTGTCGCTGGAGGGGCTCCGGTCGCTGCCGGGGGTGCCGGGCACGACCGTGCCGTCGAGGTCGCAGAGGATCATGTTCTCGGGCGTCAGGTCGTCGTAGGAGACGCCGGACGGCTTGATCACGAACAGGTCGGCGCCCGGGACCCTGCCCGACACGTTGCCGCCGGTCCAGACGATCAGGTCGTAGCGCACGAGCTCGGCGTGCAGGCGGGCGACGTCCGCGCGGACGGCGCGGATGGACGCCTCGACCTCGGGGGTGAATGCGGTCATCGGCTATTCCTTCTTGCGGGTGACGGCGCGCTGCAGGAGCACGAAGACGAGGAGGATCGCACCGGTGATGATCGTCGTCATCTCGGGCGGGATCTTGCCGTCGCGGGTGATGAGCACGTTCATGAGGCCGAGCACGAGCGCGCCGACCACCGAGCCGAGCACGTAGCCGTAGGCGCCGGTGAGCACGGTGCCGCCGATCACGGCCGCCGCGATCGCGTCGAGCTCCCAGCCGATGCCGGTGATGTTCTGCGCGGTGCCGAGACGCCCCGTGTAGAGCACGGCGGCGATGCCGGCGAGCGTGCCGCTGATCACGTACACGAGCACCTTGGTGCGCGGCACCGAGAGGCCCATGAGCGCCGCCGAGTTCTCGGAGCCGCCGATCGCGTACACGGTGCGGCCGGTGCGCGTGCGGTGCAGGACGAAGAACGCGACGATCACGACGAGCAGAGCCACGATCACGGCCGGGGTGATGACGAGGTCGTTGACCTTCGGCCCGTCGACGACCTTGATCTGCGTGCCGATCCAGCGCAGCGGGGAGTCCTCGCCGAGCCGCTCGGGGACCGTGCTGAGCAGTGACGCGAGACCACGACCCAGGAACATCATCGCCAGCGTCGCGATGAACGGCTGCACGTTGAAGTACCGGATCAGGATGCCGGAGACCAGGCCGAACAGGGAGCCGGAGCCGATCATCACCACCAGCACGGCGAGCGGATGCCACCCCGCGTTCGACAGCATGACGCCGGCGACCGAGGAGAACGCGATGATCGACCCCACCGACAGGTCGATCCCGCCGGTGAGGATGACGAAGGTCAGCGCCACCGCGAGCACGATGAGGTGCGTGTTGTTGATGAGCAGGTTCGACAGCGTGTTGGCCTGCACGATGCGGCCGTACGCGATCTCCCCGTAGACGACCATCGCGATCAGGATGGCGACGGCGGCGACGGTGGGCAGGGTCGACGGGTTGGTCGACACGAGCCGGCGGATGCGGGTCATGACGCCGGTCGCGGCATCCGTACGGGCCGGAGCCTCGGTCAGGACGGTCATGCCGTCACCTCCTCTTTGCGGGCTTCGACTCTCGGCGCGGTCGGGAACACGGCCTTCGGGCGGCGGGTGAACCAGCCGCGTACGCGGTCGGACTGCAGCAGGCACAGGACGACGATCACGATCGCCTTGAAGGCGGGGGTGGCCGACGAGGAGATGCCGAGGAACACGACGGTCTTGTCGAGCGTCGCGATGAGCAGGGCGCCGACGAAGGCGCCGCTGAGCGAGAACTTGCCGCCGGCGAGCGAGGCCCCGCCGATCACGACCGCGAGGATCGCGTCGAGCTCCAGCTGATACCCGGTGCGCGAGATGTCGACCGTCATGACGGTGCCGACGGACATGATGCCGGCGACCCCGGCGAGCAGACCGCTGAGGATGTACGTGGTCAGCAGGAGGCCGCGCGGCTTGATGCCGGCCATCCGGCTGGCCTTGGGGTTGATGCCGATCGCCTCGATCATGAGCCCGAGCGCGCTGCGCCGCACGACGGCGGCGACGACCAGCACGATCAGCACGGCGAACAGGAAGACCACGGGGATGCCGACGACGTAGCCGTTCGCGATCCAGCGGTACGGGTCGCTGGACGCGGCCGTGTTCTGGCCGCCCGTGATGACCTTCGCGATGCCGCGGCCCGCGAGCATGAGCACGAGGGTGGCGATGAACGGCTGGAGTCCGACGTAGGCGACGAGGATGCCGTTGACGGCGCCGAGGACGCCGGTGATCAGCAGCGTGAGCCCTATCGCGGCCAGTGCGACGCCGACGGAGGTGGAGTCTCCCGCCGCCTTCAGGAACTCCATCGACACGGCGCCGCCGACCGCCATGAGCGATCCGACGGAGAGGTCGATGCCCGCGGTGGCGATGACGAGAGACATGCCGAGCGCGATCATCATGACGGGGGCCGCGGCCTTGAGGATGTCGACCAGGTTGCCGACGAGGTTGCCGTTGTTCGGGTTGACCGAGATGGCGAGGTACGTGGGGTCCTTCAGCACGTTGAGCGCGAGCAGTGCCACGAGGGCGACGATCCCCCAGAACCACGGCTTGCGGATCACCTCCCTCAGCCAGGCGGTGGGGCGGGATGCTGCGGCGCTCATCGCGTCTCCTCTTCTGCGTCTGCGTCGACGGGCTGGGCTTCTCCGCCCGGCGCCTCGTCGAGGCTCTCCGCGGCGCTCTCCACGCCGTGGGCGGCGATCACGTCGACGACCGACTGGGCGGTGACGTCGGGGCCGTTCTGGATCTCGCCGATCTTCTGGTGGTCCTTGAGCACGACGATGCGCTCGGACAGGCGGACGACCTCCTCCAGCTCGGAGGAGATGAACACCACCGACATCCCCTCTTCGGCGAGCTGCGCCACGGCCTCCTGGATGTCGGCCTTGGCTCCGACGTCGATGCCGCGGGTGGGCTCGTCGAGGATCAGCAGCTCGGGCTCGGTGGCGAGCCAGCGTCCGAGGAGGACCTTCTGCTGGTTGCCTCCGGAGAGGTTCTTGATCGGGCGGTTCGGGTCGGCGGGGCGGACGTTGAGCTCGGCGATGTACCTGTCGACAATCTCGTCCTGCTCCTTCTTGGGGATCGGCCGCGCCCAGCCGCGCTCCGCCTGGAGGGCGAGGATCATGTTCTCGCGCACCGTGAGGTCGGCGATGATGCCCTCGTCGCGGCGGTTCTCGGTCGAGAACGCGATGCGCTTCGCGAGGGCGTCGGCCGGGGACTTGATGTCGCCGACGACGCCGTTCAGCTCGACCGTGCCCTCGTCGGCGCGATCGGCGCCGTAGAGCAGGCGGGCGAGCTCGGTGCGCCCTGAGCCCAGGAGGCCGGCGAAGCCGACGACCTCTCCGCGGCGGATGTCGAGGTCGGTGGGCTGCACGGATCCGCGGCGTCCGAGTCCGCGGGCGGACACGACGGGGGCCTCATCGGCGGTGCGGGCGTCGGTGCGGCGGTTGCCGCCGAGCGCCGAGAGCGCGTCGAGGTCCTTGCCGATCATCTTCGAGATGAGGGCATGGCGGTCGAGCTCGCGTGTGAGGTACTCGCCGACGTACTGCCCGTTGCGCAGCACCGTGAGACGGTCGCTGATCGCGTAGATCTGGTCGAGGAAGTGCGAGACGAAGAGGATCGCGACGCCCTGGTCGCGAAGGGTCCGCATGACGCGGAAGAGGCCGTCGACCTCGGCGGCGTCGAGGCTCGAGGTGGGCTCGTCGAGGATGAGCACCTTGGCCTTGATGGCCATCGCCCGGCTGATCGCGACGAGCTGCTGCATCGCGATCGACAGGCTCGACAGCGGCTGATGGGTGTCGAGGTCCTCCAGGCCGAGACGGGTGAGGGCCTCGGTGGCCGCACGGTGGGTGGCGCGCCAGTTGATGCCGAAGGGGCCGCGCACCTCGTGCCCCAGCATGACGTTCTCGCCGATGGAGAGGTTCGTGACCAGGTTGACCTCCTGGTACACGGTCGAGATGCCCGCGGCCTGCGCGTCGCTCGTCCCGCGGAAGCTGCGCTCCTGGCCGGCGACGACGATCGAGCCGGAGTCGATGCCGTAGACGCCGGTGAGGGCCTTGATGAGGGTCGACTTGCCGGCGCCGTTCTCGCCCATCAGCGCGTGCACCTCGCCCTGGAAGAGCCGGAAGTCCACGCCGTCGAGCGCCTTCACGCCGGGGAACTCGATCGAGATCCCCCGCATCTGGACGATGGGCAGTTCTTCGTTCATTGCTCTGACTTCCGGTCTCTGTGTCTCTCTGCGGAGGGTGCCCGGGCGGCGCTCGGCGCGCCGCCCGGGCGGGTGGTTCAGTACTTGCGGTCGGGCAGAGCGGCCTTGGCGGCCTCGGCGGAGTCGAACGCCTTGCTCGGGACGACGATGTACGAGTCGACCTTGTCGCCGTCGAGCGCCTTCTTGACGACGTCGAGAGCGGTCTCGCCGAAGAGCGGGTTGTACTCGTGGACGTAGCTGAGCTTGCCGTCGGCGAGCGCCTGGATGGCGTTCTTGGTGCCGTCGATCGTCGCGATCTTGACGTCGGTGCCGACGGTCAGACCGGCCTCTTCGACTGCCTGGGATGCGCCGAGGCCCATCTCGTCGTTCTGGGCGAAGATGAACTGGATGTCGTTGTTGTTCGACTTGAGCAGGGTCTCCGTGACGCTCTTGCCCTCTTCGGTGGACCAGTTCGCGGTCTGCGCCGCGACCTTGACCAGCGAGGAGTCGCCGAGGCCCTCTTCGAAGCCCTTATTGCGCTCGTTCACGACGCCGACGCCGGCCGGGCCCTCGAGGACGATGTAGTTGCCGCCGTCGGGGAACTCGGCTGCGGCCCAGGTGCCGACCTCCTTCGCGACCTCGACGTTGTCGGGCGCGATGCGGGTGACGTAGAGGCTGGTGTCGTCGGGCTCGATGCCGCGGTCGAGGAGGATGACGGGGATCTCCGCCTCCTGCGCGCGCTTGAGCGAGTCCTCCCAGCCGGTGGCCTCGGTGGCCGAGAGCAGGATGACGTCGACGCCCTCGTCGACGAACGACGTGAAGTTGTCGATCTGCGACTTCTGGTCGAGGTTCGCGGCCGGCGCGTACTTCAGGTCGTAGCCGGCATCCTCGGTGAAGGTGTCCTGGATGTTCTTCTCGTTGGCCTGACGCCAGCCGCCCTCGGGGCCGACGGCGACGAAGCCGACCGTGATGAGGTCGCCGGAGCCGGAGCCCGCGTCGGATCCGCCCTTGTCGTCCCCGCCGCCGCTGCAGCCCGTCAGGCCCAGCGCGAGAGCGCCGGCGACGCCGAGTCCGATCATTCCGAGCAGTCGCTTGGATGTAGCCATTGTTGTCTCCTCCTTGAGTGCCTCCGGCGGTTCGCCGTCGGGTAACGCGTCCGCCGTGGACGACGTGTGTGGTGCTGTGCTCACCCAATTGTGCGCGGTAACAAAACTTTGCGCAAGTCCGGATTCCCCGTCGTTACGCCGTCGTGACGAGAGGGGCGCCGAGGACGGTCTCCCGGCCTCGACGCCCCTCCGTCGGCGATGGGTCAGCGCGCCGCGCCGCACCCGCCTGCCGGAAGGACGGTCTGCAGGGTGCGCTCATGGTGCACCCCGTCGACATCAGCCCTCAGCACGATCTGCGCGCTCCCCGCCGGGACGACGGCGAGCCTCGTCGACTGCGCTGCGGACGCGCTCGCCTGCGGGGAGAGCCCCGAGAACGCCCTCGAGCCGTACGGCGTCGTGACGGTCACGTCGGTCGCGACGTCTCCGGTGTTGGTCACCGTGAGGACGAGCTGCGCCTTGCCCGCCACGCAGCGCACGCTGCCGACCAGCGTCGCATCGAGCGTCGGGCCGACCCTGTCGACGAAGGCGACATCGTAGGTGCGGGACGCGCCGGAGGGCGCCGTGACGAGCACCGTGGTGGCGACCCCGGAGTCACCGGCCTGCGTGACCGCGACGGCAGCCGCGCCGTCGGTCGCGACCGCGCGCAGCACCGGACGCTGCTCGCCCGCGGGCCACGGCACCTCGTACGCGGTCGTCGCCGATGCGAAGCCCTGCAGCGGCACGCCGTCCAGGGTGATCGCGGAGAGCGTGTCCACCGAGGAGACGCCGGGGGCGGATGCCTGCAGCTCGACCTCCGACACGATCATGTGGGTGGCGGCGCGGGCGTTCATGACCACCCTCACGGCATCGGCCTGCACGGAGCCCAGCGGCACGTCGACCACAGGAGCGGAGCCGTCCGCCGGGACGGGGACGTCGACGAGGGATCCGACCGTCGTCCAGGCGCCGGCGCCGAGGCGGTACTGCACGGAGAGCGACTGCGGCCAGCTGTTCGACGAGCCGTCCTTGTAGAAGAAGATCCTGGCGCTCTTCATCGTCTCGGTGCGGGTCAGCGCGTAGGTCAGCGTGTCCTGCGTGTTCTTCGTGCCCGACCTCCAGTTCGACCATCCCTTGTCCGTGGTGAGGCCGTTCTTCGTGCGGTCGGCGCCGTAGCTGGAGCTCTCGGTGAAGGTCGCGGATGCCGTGCTCGCCGGGGCGACGTTCCGCGTCGACGGGACGGTCACGATCACCGACAGGGTCGCCGTGAGCGCTCCCCCGCCCGGCGCGCGTGCCGACCCCGGCACGGTGACGACGCCGGGAGTGGCGAACGAGGAGTCGGCGACTCCACTCCAGTCCCAGGTGACGTCGACGGGCAGCCGCTGGTCGGTGGCTCCGATCACGGCGGGCGCCGTCGCCGGCGCCGCGGCTCGCACCGAGGACAGCGGTGCACCCGCGTACGTCGTGACGGACACCGGATCGGTGATCGTCACGGACCCGACCTCGACGATCGCCGTGGCCGTGAAGGCCGCGCCGAAGAGGTCGACGCCCGTCCCGTCGATCGTCCTGGTGCCGGGCGCCGACCAGTCAGCCCCCGCCGTGTTCCACGTGACAGCGGCGGTGCGCTCGACACCACCCCGGTAGGTCAGCGCCACCGTGGAAGGAAGTGCCGGGGCCGTGCCCTGCACCGCACCCGTCGTGACCTTCTGCACCTCGACCAGTTCGGTGTCGGCGAGCGTCCAGCGCTGGTTCGCCCCGTCGTTCGAGGTCCACAGCCCCACGCTCGCGCCATCGGCGGAGCTCTGCCCGTTCACGTCGAGCACGCGCTCGCCCGAGACGCTGAGCAGCGAGAACGTCGAGCCGTCGGCGGTGGACGAGATCCACTGCAGGGCGGGATCGGATGCCGCCTGCTCCGGCGTGGCGGAGACCACGGTCGCCCCTCCGCCGGACTCGGCGAGGAATCTGCCGTCACCCGACTGCAGGGCGAAGCGGTGCCGATCGGTCCCTTCTCCCGACAGGGTCCGCACGGTCCAGGTCTGGGCGGTCGCGGCATCCGCGGTGGTGGCGGGGGTGCGGATGACCGCCGCCGTGCCGTTCGCGGCGAGCGCTTTGCCGCTCTGCACGCCGAACAGCTGGTAGCTGTGGCCGTCGCGCAGCGAGGCGGCCTCGTCGGCGACGCCGGAGACCCCGGAGATCACGAGCGTCGTCACCGACTTCGCGGGGACGGTGATCTTCGCGGTGCGGGTGGCCGCGTCGACCGCGACGGGCGCTCCCGCCACGAGCGCGTTGCTCGTGGGGTTCGCGGCCGTCGACTGCGTGGTCACGATCGGCGTCACGGTCGCCCCTGCCGCCACGGCGCCGAAGCGCGAGAGGTCGAGCGTGAGCTCACGCGCCGAGGACTCCGTGTTCACGTGCACGAGGGTCGCGGCGTCGCCGGAGGCCGAGACGGCCGCGGTGGTCTGCGCGTCGCCCGACGGGATGAGGGCATCCCCCGGACGGATGTAGTGCGTGAAGTTGCGCACGGTGTTGAACTTCGCGTTGGTCTGCACGCGGCAGCTCGGGTCGGCCTCGCCGTCGGCGATGCGCCGCACGGAGTCGCCGTCGGCGTTGCAGTCGAAGTCGACGAACACCGATCCCCAGTTCTTGTTCTCGACCTTCTGCATGTTGTAGGTGTCTTCGACCGGCTGCCAGAACACCCAGGCGCTCGGCTCCAACTCGCGCAGGTCGTCGACGATGCGACCGGCCATCCCGAGGCCGTTCTCGATGTTGGTGAGGTTGTAGCCGGTGCCGTCCCAGTCACCCTCGACCTCGCTCATCCACAGCGGCTTGTCGGCGCTCTTCGCGATGTCCCTCACCACGAGCCGCCCTGAAGTGCCGTAGGTGTGCACGTTCAGCTGGTCGACCTCGGACTTGGACTCGTCGCTCCACGCATTCCAGTTGGTCGCGAAGATCGACGGGTTCGTCTCGTCCATCGCCGAGATCGGCACGTCGGTGGCGGTGCCGGGCTCCGCCAGGCGGTCGGCGAGGACCTTGATCATCGCGTCCTGGGCGGCCGGTCCGATGTGCGCGCCCTCCTGCCTGCTCGCCGAGGTGGGCCAGCCGTCGGGTCCGAGAGTGGTGGACCAGTAGTTCGTGTTGGGCTCGTTGAACGGATCGAGGCTGGCGAAGTCGATGCCGTGCTCCTGCTCGAGGCGCTCGACGACCGTCACGAGGTAGTCCGCATACGCGTCCATGTCGGCGGCGGACAGCTGCTCCGCGTTGCCGTTGCCGATGCCGCCCGACACGTAGCCGCTCTGGGTGAGGAAGTAGGGCGGCGAGTTGCTGAACGCCTCCCAGTGCGTGATGCGGTCCTTCAGGGCGTCGATCCACCAGCGCTGGGTCTCATCGGCGTCGAAGTCGTAGCTCACCGGGTCGTCGCCGTCCCAGGCCGCACGGTACTCCGCGCGGTCGGCGTACGTCGAGCTCGCGAGATCGGGGTTCCACCAGCCCTCCACGGCGCCGCCGGGGCGCAGGTACCCCGGCACGTCGGTCGCGTTGCCTCCGCCGATGTTGTACCGGGCGATGTTGAGGTTGAGCCCGTCCTCGCCGAAGACCTTGTCGAGCAGATCCTGCCGGACGTCATCGGGGTAGCCGCCCGTCGCGTTCGCGAACCAGACGAGGCTGGTCCCCCATCCCTCGAACGGGGATGACGCGTAGCCGGGGTTGGGGGTGATGGTGAGCGGGATCGCAGCCGCCTGCGCCGCGGGGGCGCCGGTCACGAGCGCGCCGGCGCCGAGGGCGCAGATCCCGAGCGCGGCAATGGTTCTCTTCGACTTCATCGTCTGTCCTCAGAGTATGTGTTGACGTCAACAGTGAGCGGTAACAGTGAGCATAGGGACACCCCGCTCCCACGTCAACAGGCGCGTCGCCTCAGGGGACACCCCGGGCCGTCGCCGAATGGCCGCACCGCGATCCGGCGCCTCGATGAGCGCGAGAGGAGTCGGCTCAGCTCCGCGGAGCGGCGGTCGACGCGCGCAGCTTGAGCTCGGGCTGGATCAGCTCGCGCTCCTCCGTCTCGCCGCCCTCGATCGCCGAGAGCAGCTCTCCGATGACGAGCCTGCCGAGCAGCGCGAAGTCCTGACGAACCGTCGTGAGCGGGGGCAGGTAGTGCCGAGCATCCGGCACGTCGTCGAAGCCGACGACACTCACGTCGTCTGGCACCCGGATGCCGCGCTCGGCGAGGCCGTGCATGAGCCCGAGGGCCATCTGGTCGTTCGCGACGAAGACGGCCGTGGCGTCGCCGAGCTCGACGCTCGTGCCGAACGCGTACCCCGAATCCGACGACCAGTCGCCGATCATCGGCTCGGCCACGGGAAGACCGGCCTCCTCGAGCACCGCGCGCCAGGCCTCGGTCCGCGCCTTGGCGTCGAACCAGTCCGGCGGACCGGCGACGTGCAGGATCGAGCGGTGTCCGAGATCGATCAGGTGGCGCACCGCCGCCGTCGCGCCCGCGCGCTGATCGACGGATGCCGTGTGCATCTCCTCGTCGGGCTCCTCCTTGACGACCAGCGTCGGCACGCCGATCGACTGACGTCGCAGCAGGTCGAGGGACGAGGCGCGGGGGGCGATGACGCACAGGGCGTCGACGCCCTGGGTGATGAGCTCCATGACCCCGGCGTCGACGCGGCGGTCCTCCCCGTCACCCACGGAGAACGAGCTCACTGCGTAGCCGTACTCGCGCGCGGCGACCTCGATCGCGCGCAGGGTGCTGCTGGGTCCGAAGTAGCCGGGGTTGTCGATCAGGGCGCCGATGCGCATGGTGCGGTTGGTGGCGAGGGCCCTGGCGATCGAGCTGCGCGTGTAGCTCATCTCGGCGATCGCGTTCATCACCTTCTCCCGCGTGGATGCGCGGATGTTCGGGTGCCCGTTGAGCACGCGCGAGACGGTCATGTGCGACACTCCGGCGCGATCCGCCACATCGTAGATGCTCGGCTTGCGCGGCCCGCCTCCGTCTGTGCTCACGCTTTCCCCCTGACCATGTGACCGGCAACAACACGACATTACTGCGCGGGGCGCAGAAACACGGAGTTTCCGCCCGCGGGTCACCCCGCGGGCGGAGACTCCGTCGGTCCTGCCGGTGTCAGCCGCAGCTGCGCGCGACGTACCCGGCCGTCGCCGCGACCGAGCGCCCGTCGACGGTCGCGGTGACCGACACCGTCCCGGCGGGGATGCCGGCGAGACGGGTCGACAGCGTCTGCGAGGTCGACGCGTCGACGGCCACGGATTCGACCGCCCGCGTGCCGTAGGCCGTGGCGAGTTCGAGGGCGACGGGGGTCTCCCCCGTGTTCTTCACCTGCACGACGAGCGTCACCTTGCCTGCGGTGCACCGCGTGGTCGCCACCACCGACACCTCCGGCATCGGCGCCTGCGGTTCGATCAGCTGCGGAGCGACGCTCTCCAGCGTCGGCACCACCGCCGTGATCAGGCCGTCGGCTCCGAACTCCACCCTGTCGATCGTGGTCTCGCGGTTGTTGCCGTTTCCGCCGGGGATGGCGAAGCGGTGATAGGCGATGTACCAGTCGTCGGTCCCCGGCACGTTGATGATCGAGCTGTGGCCTGGGCCCTTGATGCCGAGGGAGAGGTCCTTCTGCAGGATCACTCCGCGGTACGTCCACGGTCCGGTCATGCTCGTCGCCGTGGCGTAGCCGACGCGGTAGTTCTCCGAGCCGGTGTCGTCGATCGCGTACGTCAGGTGGTACAGACCGTTGCGATAGTTGAAAAAGACGCCCTCGCGGAAGTCCGTCAGTCCGCTGATCCGCTGATAGGTGCCGGCCTTGATGGAGATCATGTCGTCGTTCAGCTCTGCGAGCACCGGGGAGCCGTTGCCCCATCCGAGGTACCACTTGCCCGTCACGGGATCGTGGAACGCCGCAGGGTCGATAGCCTGCCCCGAGGTGACGGCCTCGTTGTTGAGGATCATCGCCTGCGGCTGCGCGACGAACGGCCCGTACGGGCTGTCGGCGACGGCGACGCCGATCGTCTTGCGGTTCAGGGCCGCGTTGTGGCCGCTGAAGTAGAAGTAGTACTTCCCCTCCCGCTCGATGATCGTCGGAGCCCACGCGTTGCCCGTGGCCCACGGCACGTCGCCGTTCGCCCCGTCGAGAGTGAGGAAGGGCTCGTCGGAGCGCGTCCAGTCGACCAGGTTCTTCGAGCTCCAGACGTAGAACTCCTTGCCGCCCCAGCCGGCGTAGCCGTCGGAGGTCGCGTAGATGAAGTACGTGTCGCCGAACACCGCGATGTTCGGGTCGGCGTACAGCCCCGGCAGCACCGGGCTGTTCACGACGGTCGCCGTGATCGTCCACGTCGTGGTCGCTCCCCCTGGTGCGGTGAGCGTGTACGTCTTCGGCGTGCGCAGGTCGACGACCGTGCCGGATGCCGGAGACACCGTCACCCCGGCCGCCGTGCCGAACGTCGGAGCGAGGGCGGCGAGGTCCGTCCCCTTGACGACCGGAAGCGTCGCGGTGTGCGCGGTTCCGTCCACCAGCGGCGCGACCTTGAGGGCGGCGGGGTCGGCGAGGGACACGTTGATGAGCTGATCGGTGACCCCCGCGTTCCCGAGGATCTCGGTGTCGCTCAGCGCGCGGTTGTAGATGCGCACGTCGTCGAACCATCCCTTGAAGTACTCGTCGGCCCCGTAGAAGGATCTGCCGAGGTAGCCGGAGAGGTTCGAGCCGAGCTGCTGCACGGTCGCCCCGAGCGTCGAGTTCTCGCCCAGCTTGACCCCGTCGGAGTACACCTTCATCGTCGTTCCGTCGAAGACCACGTCGATCCGGTGCCACT
This sequence comes from Microbacterium sp. NPDC012755, assembly GCF_042901325.1. Classification (NCBI taxonomy): domain Bacteria; kingdom Bacillati; phylum Actinomycetota; class Actinomycetes; order Micrococcales; family Microbacteriaceae; genus Microbacterium; species Microbacterium sp. NPDC012755. Next base: position 606,721 of record NZ_JBIBCT010000001.1, read on the forward strand.
GGCCGGCCGAGACCGTCCCGGTGACGGCCGACTCGTTCTGCCAGGAGCTCTGGGTGATGGCGCTGCGGACGTCTCCTCCGCGTACGCGGAGGAAGTGGTACCTGGTGGTGTCCGCCCCCATCGCGAAGGTGAAGAAGTTGCCGCTGGTCTTCTCCGACTTCACGTCCATCGACACCGTCATGGTGCTGCGGCCGTCGAAGAAGCCCGTGGGGAAGGCGGCGTATCCGCCGGAGCTGCCGTCCAGGCGGAGCGCCTTGCCCTTGACGGCATCCGTCGCCACCGCCGCGGTGCCGAAGGCGGTGAGGTCCGCCGTCCCGGCGGAGTCCTTCAGGGTGCCGTCGTCGAAGGTGTACTCCGCGATGGGCTGCTCCTGCGGCTCCTCCGGCTCGACGCGATCGGGGCCGTAGGCCGCGAGCAGCCTCTCCTCCTCGGCCTGTGAGAGGCGGATGACGGAGCCGTGACGGAACTTCTGGTCGAAGGAGTACTGGTTCGCGCCGGCGCCGCTGCTCAGCTGGGTGAACTGCAGGCTCGCGAGCGTGTCGGCGGTGTGGCCGTAGTACGCGTTCTGGTCGCCCATGACCGACCAGCGTCCGTCGGGCAGCTGATAGACCGTGAGCCCCTCCATCGACGCCCGCAGGCCGTGGGACGCCGCCTGCCCCGAGGCGATCACGGTGGTCCACGGGCCGTCGAGACTCGTGGCCGTGTCGACCACGGTGTTCCAGTCCGAGGTGGAGAACCGGTAGTAGGTGTCGCCCTCCTTGGCGATCGTGGAGTCGATGATGTTCGGTCCTGTCGCACCGTCGCCGCGGGCGTTCAGGGAGGCCCAGATCTCGGGCTCGGTGAAGGTCACGAAGTCCCGGGTCTTGGTGAGGTAGACGCGCAGCGCCCAGTCGTTCGTGCCGTCGTCGCGCTGATCGCGGGCAGACCAGTACACGTAGTACTCGCCTGTGGCGTCGTTGTAGATCGCCTCCGGCGCCCAGACGCACCCCGCCTTGTCGAAGCCGGCGAAGACGATGCGCTGATCGCTCCAGGTGACGAGGTCGGTCGACTCCCAGACGACGATGCTCTGGCTCGCGGTGAGCTGGTTCCAGCCCGAGCCGCCCGCGCCGCCGCCCTCGGCGTGCAGATCGGTGCCGATGATCCAGTACTTGTCGCCCTCGGGAGCGCGCACCAGGTGCGGATCGCGCACGCCGAGGTCACCCGCGAGGTTCGCGAGGATGGACTTGTCGTCGTTCAGCTTCGACCAGTGCAGGCCGTCGTCGCTGTGACCGAAGAAGATCTTCTCGTAGCCGCCCTCCGTCGCGAAGTGCGTCCAGAGATAGCCCGCCGTGTAGTCCCGGTCGAGCACTGCGGGGGCCGCGGTGACGGTCACCGCGAGCGAGCGCTGCGCCGTCGTCCCCGGCACCGTCGCGGTGAGGGTGACCGCGGTGTCGGCGCTCCCCCTGGTCACGACGCCCGGCGCCCTGCCGTCCTGCGCGGTCGTGGAGATGACGCCCTGAGGCGACGCGGACCACACGATGCTGCTGCCGTTGACCGCGCCCGTCGACGGGAGGGTGATGTTGCCGCGGATGTCGTCGGCGTTCGGGATCGTGATGCCGTCGAGGTCCGCCTGAGCGAGGGCGTCGCCGCCGGGCAGGGGGAGCACCGTGGCGTCGAACGTGCGCGTCGTGGTGGAGGCCCCGCGGACCACCGTCGCGGTGAGGACGACGTGCGCCGACGCGCTGCCGGCCGCCGGGCGGGTGACGACGCCGCTCGCGCTGATGCGCGCGGCGTCGCTCGACGCCCACGAGATCGTCGACCCGTTCGCCCCCGTGCTCGGAAGAGCCAGGTCGGCTGCGACCTGCGAGAGGTCGCCGAGGGAGAGCCCCGCGGCATCCCGCTGCATCCTGATCGCGTCGGTAGGGACGAGAGCGGCGACATCTCCCGCGCTCAGCGCGCTGCTGTAGATGCGCACGTCGCGGAGGCTGCCCGCGAGGGTCCTGTCGGCGTTGTACACCGATCGACCGAGGTAGTTCGCGGTCGTCACGCCGCCCCCGATCGCCGCGGGGGTCAGCGTCACCGCGGTGTTCTGCGCGACCTGCACCCCGTCGAGGTAGATGCGGGCGGTGTCGGTGGCGTCGTCGAGCGTGTAGGTCAGGGTCTTCCAGACGTCGCGCTGCAGGTTCGCGCCGGATCCGCCGACCGTCTGCTCCGTCGACCAGTTGCCGCTCGCGATGGAGGCCTTGTACGGGTTGCCCGTGGAGTAGAGGTAGCCGTTGCCGACCCCGGAGGCGTCGGTGTTGCCGAAGCCGTAGATGAAGTACGGGGTCGCCTGGGCCTGCCGCACCAGGACCTCCGCGCTCACCGTGATCGAGGTGAGTCCGGCGAGGAGGTTGTCGGGGAGCTTCACATGGTCGTCGACCCCGTCGAGGCGGACGCCCTCTCCCCCCGCGAGCGTCGGCGCGCCGACGTAGGTCGCGTTCCGACCGGAACCGGAGGCGTCGGCCGCGACGGTGCCCGTCGTCTCGCTGAGCGGGTAGTAGGCGACGAGGGTGTCGGCCGCGGATGCCGGCGAGGCGGCGACCACGGCGCCGCCGATGCCGAGAACGAGGGTCGCCAGGCCTGCGACGGCCCTGGCGGCGAAGCGTTGCGTCATTGCATCTCCTTCTGTGCGGCCGTCGTCGGCCATGGTCTACGGGGCGGTCGGCGTCGGCCGCCCCCTGTGAGGTCAGTCGCCGTGACGGCGACGGCGGACGAGGAGTCGAGCGATGAGGAGGGCGATGCCGATCCCGACGAGCAGCGCGCCGACGAGCAGGATCGCGCCGGGCACGTCGGCGCCGGTGCCGGAGAGCTGACCGCCGACGCAGGCGCCGACGCAGTCGAGCGGAGAGATGTCGACGTGGATCTGCACGCCGCGCACGCCGTCGGCTGCCGAGTCGCCCTCGGCATCGACGGCCGCTGCGGCGCCCGCGACCCCGGCGAGGATCGATGCGATCACCGCACGGCCTCCTCTCGGCGGGCCTCGTCGAGCGCCTCTTCGCGTCCGCGCTCCCGCGCGGTGCTGAGGAGCGCCTCCATGCGGCGCCGGGAGCGGATGCGGTTCCAGAGGAGCGCGAGGACCAGCAGGGCCGCACCGGCCACGAGGCCGAGCTGCGGCCACGGCATCGCCCAGACCGTGACGGACGTGGTCGAGGCGTCGACCGCGAGGGGGTCGCCGTCGAGCGTCGACGACGACGGGGTGATCCGCAGGTCTCCGCCGACGGCGACGAGCGGCCACACGTCCGGCACCGTGATCGTGAAGGTGCGGCTCTCGCCGGGAAGGATCTCCTGGCGGCGCTCCCCCTCGGCGGGGAACGCGATGGTCTGTCCGGCGATGCTGAGCTCGCCCGCGGCATCCAGTCGGGTGTTGCCGGTGTTGGCCACGTCGAACGACACGGTGGCCGACCCCGCTCTGAACGGATTCCAGGTCATCTCGTAGTCGGCGCTGAGGTTGCGGACCGCGAACGCCGGGGCGATCTCGCCGGTGACGCGGGTCATCACCTTGATCCCGACGCGGCTCTCGACGCCGACCCCGGTGCCGCCGGCGTCGTCCTTCTGGATCGACAGCACGGATGCCGCGACTCCCGCCGCGTGGTCGCCGGGTTCGGCGTCGTCGGGCACCTCGACCGTGAACGGCACCACGACGGCGCCGCCCGCGGGGACGGAGACCTCGTCGGGGAGCGTGATCCAGGTACCTGCGGCTACGGACTCCTGGTCGGAGGGCAGCATGTCGAACCGGCCGGCGGGCGTGTAGTAGCCGTCTGCCGCGGCGAGGTGGAAGACGACGTCGGCCGAGCCGAGGTTGCGCACGACGATGTGGTCGTCGACGCTCTCGCCGGGGTCGAGCTCGTGCTCGACCGAGGTGCGGCCGTCAGGACCCGATTCGTCCGCCGGTGACACCGACCACGAGACCGCGTCGCTCGGCGCCTCCTCGGCCTGGGCGACCGAGGGGACTCCGAGCACGCCGAACGCGGCCACGAGGACGGCGGCGCACAGTGCGAGCGGGGTGGGGGTGGGAGAGGTCATGGCGTCACCGGCAGACGATGGGGGGATCAGTACGCGTCTTCGAAGAGGGACAGCGTGAGCAGCGAGGTGTACGACCCGGGTGCCACGGTGACCGGGGTCTTCAGCACGAGGTTGGCGTTCGCGGTCCACTGCCCGGAGACGGCCTTGGCGTCGGCGGAGTCGAGAGCCAGGTAGAGCAGCTCCTGACCGGCGAGGCCGACCGCGTTCTGACCGGAGTCGAGCGAGGTGTCGACGACGTCGCCGGGTGCGACCTCGCCGTCGTTGGCCGTGACGACGGCCGGAGCCCAGCCGAGGTGGTCGGGGGTGATGTTCGGCTGGCCGGCGGTGCCGACGAAGTCCCCTGCCTGACCGACGACGTACCAAGCGACCCCGGCGGGGACGTCGGTGCGGGTGTCGGTGACGGTCACGTTCGGCAGGGCGCCGGTGAACTGGCGGAAGGATGCCGTCGTCCCGCTCTCGGTGAGAGTGGTCTCGGTGTTCGCGACGGTGAGGCTGAGCGCGCCGTTCGCGGTGGGGGCGATGTCGACCTTGACGTCGACGCCGTCGGTGTCCTCGGCGTCGGGGAACTCGGCGAAGGCGGCCGAGCCGACGCCGACGAGCAGCAGCCCGCCCAGGATTCCGGCTGCGCAGCGTGCTGCGGTGCCCTTCTTCATCATCTTCGTTTCTCCAGTTCCTCGGCCGGCGGATGCCGCACCGAATCGGCGATCAGCCGAGGAGCTGTCGGGTGCGCTCCTCGGATTCGGGCAGGAACTGCATGGGCGTCCTTGCCGCTTCCACTCCCAGCAGTGGGCGTGGCGTCTACCGATCACTGTCTGTTACCGGTAACGGGCCGACTGTAGCATACGGTCGTGCGCGCACGCCAGCATCGGATTCCCCGGTCGCAACCATTTCGTCGACCCCTGTCTTTTCGGTGTTGTGTCCGCTAACATTCCCCGAGGAAGCCCACCCGAGGGCTCACCAGGCGCAGCCGGAGCCCTGCCGCACGCCCGTCAACGACGACAAGGAGTACCGCCCATGAGCGCACCCACCCGACCACCTCGACGCCGCCGGATGCTCGCCGCCGGCGTGATCGGCTCGCTGGCGGCATCCGTCTGCGCGTTCGCGCCCTCGGCGGCGTTCGCGGCCGACGTGCCCGCACCGGCCGCGCACTACGACATGTCGCACTCTGGCCAGGCGCTGATCGACGTGTCGGGCAACGGCCGCAACGCCGCGCTCACCGGATTCACCGACGCGTCGTTCGTCGACGCGTCGGGCGACGCCGTGCTGAGGTTCAAGAAGGACGGGTACGCGAGCCTCCCCCAGGGGCTCGTCACCGGCGCCGACAACGACTTCACCGTCGAGTACACCGTGGCGACGCAGACCGCGACCAACCAGTTCGGATGGGTCATCGGCGACGGCGTCGGCGCGTGGAACACCACCCAGCTCGGCAACCACGTGTTCGTGAACCCCCGCTCCGCGGAGGGCTCCTACGCGAACCAGGTGCTCTCCGGCATCCGCGTGAAGTCGGGAAGCAGCAACGGCGAGGTGCGCCTGCCCGCCGGCGGCGGGCTGAACCCCGGCTTCACCACCCTCACCATGGTCGGCAGCGGCAGCACGCTCACCCTGTACCGCGACGGCCAGGTCATCTCGACCGCCACGCACGCGTACAACCTCAGCTCGATCGTCCCCACAGGCAGCACGCTCGGCTACCTCGGACGCTCGCTCTACACGGGCGACGCGCTGCTGCAGGCCGACGTCACCGACGTGAAGTTCTGGGACACCTCGCTCACGGCCGCGCAGGTCGCGGCGAGCATGCCCACGTCCGGCCAGAAGGCCGCCACCACGCAGGGCCTGCTCCGCTCCGATCTGCTGCCGATCATCGTCGGCGCGAACAGCTCCCTCGACGCCGTGCGCAGCAACCTCGTGCTTCCGGCATCCTCCAACGGCGTCGCGCTCACCTGGTCGTCCTCGGCCCCCGCGGTGATCTCGAACACCGGCGTGGTGTCCCGCTCCGTCACCTCCGACACCGCCGTGACCCTCACCGCGACCCCCGCCCAGGGCTCGCCGATCACGTTCTCCGTGACCGTCGCCGCGGCATCCGCCTCCGCCGACCTCGACGCGCTCTCGATCGCCCCGCGCACCACCGAGAACCTCCCGCTCGTCACGAAGGGCGCCGTCGACGGATCGACCATCACGTGGACGTCGTCCGACGCCGCCCTGGTCACCCCCACCGACCCCGCCTACGCGGCCCCCGCCGTCGGCATGGCCGACCCGTACCGCGGCGGCGGCCTCGTCGAGCGCCCTGCATACGGCGCCGGCGACCGCGAGGTCACCCTCACCGCGCACGCGACCCTGAACGGCACGACCGTGCAGCGCGAGTTCGCCGTGACGGTCGCCGAGCACGGCCGCACCGCACCGGATGCCGGCTACGCCAGCGCCTACTTCAAGTCCGACAGCGACGAGAAGATCTACCAGGCGGCGACCAGCGGCAACGACTTCTTCACGTTCTCCCCCGTCAACGGCGGCAACCCCGTGATCGCCTCCACCGCAGACACCAAGGGTCTGCGCGACCCGTACATCCTGCGCTCGCACGACGGCGACAAGTACTACATGATCGCCACCGACCTCTGCATCGGCTGCGGAACCGGCTGGGGCCCCGCGCAGTCGCAGGGCAGCCTCAAGGTCGAGGTCTGGGAATCGACCGACCTCGTGCACTGGGACCGCACCAACGGCGAGAACACCGGCATCACGATCAACCAGCCCGAGGCCGGCATGACCTGGGCCCCCGAGGCGTACTGGGACGACGACCTGCAGTCCTACGTCGTGTTCTTCGCCTCGCGCCTGTACTCCGACGCCTCCCACACGAACACGGACAAGCTCTACGCCCGCATGTTCGCCGTGCTCACCCGCGACTTCCAGACGTTCACCTCGCCGCCCGCGAGCTGGCAGGACACCGGGTACGCGCGCATCGACTCGACCGTCACGAAGATCGGCGACTACTACTACCGCTTCACGAAGAACGAGGAGTCCGGCGCCGCCGGCACCCTCGAGGCGGGCAAGGACATCTTCCTGGAGCGCTCGAAGGTCCTCACCGCGCCGACCACCTCGTCGAGCTGGAGCGCCGACCCGACCCAGACCTGGCAGCTCACCGACACCCGCATGACGAGCCTCGAGACCGGACAGGCCGGAGAGGGCCCCGAGATCATCAAGCTCAACGAGGGCGACCCGAACAACACGAGCGGCGACGGCTACGTCTTCCTCGTCGACAACTACGGCGCCGGCGGCTACCGCGCGTTCGTGACCACGGGCGACGAGATCGCCTCGAGCAGCCAGTCGAACCGCCTCTCGCAGCGGTCCACCTGGAACGTGCGACCCCAGGGCGGACTCCCCGCGAGCCCGCGGCACGGCGCGTTCGTCAGCGTCCCGCAGACCGTGCTCACCGCGATGCACGACTGGACGTCGATCGCGGCCGTCTCCTCGTCGACGGCTCTCACGGTGAACGGTCGGCAGGCGACGGCATCCGTCACCGCCGCAGACGGCGGAGACGTCGCCGGCGCCGTGACCTTCGCCGGCGGATCCTGGAGCACCACGGTCGCGCTGAGCGACGGCACGGCGACGGTCACCGTGCCCGCCGGGGTGACCAGCGTCACCGCGACGTACGACGGCTACCGCGACGGGCTCGTCTCGACCTCCGCCTCGGCCGCCGCCCCCGTGGACGGCCTGACGATCACCGCGAACGCCACGCTCCGCTGCGTCGCCGGCAAGGCGCAGGTCGTCGTCGCCGTGCACAACGCCTCGGCGGTCCGCGCCGACGTGGCCGTCGCGACCCCGTACGGCTCGAAGACGGTCTCGCTCGCGGCAGGCGCCTCGACGTCGGCGTCGTTCGCGAGCCGCCTGGCCACGGTCCCCGCCGGAACGGTCGCCGTGACCGCCACGGGCGCGGACGGGCAGACCTACGGAGCCACCACCCCCACCCCCGCCGGCGCCTGCGGCTGATCGGAGAAGAGAACATGACGACCCTGCTCTCCAGGAGCATCAGGAAGACGGCGGCCATCGTCGCCGCCACGGCGACCATCGTGGCGATCGGAGCGGTGTCCACGCACACCACCTCGGTCGCCGCGGGCGGTCCCGCGCCGCTCATCCACTACACGTTCGACTCCGCCACCGGCGGCACCGTCGGCGACGCATCGGGCAACGGCTACGACGGCGTGATCAAGCAGACCGGCGCCACCGTGCAGAACGGGCAGCTCACGCTGCCCGGAGGCGCCAGGGCCACCGCGGGATATCTCGAGATCCCGACGGCCGGGCTCGTCGGGGCGCAGCAGCTGACCGTGTCGACCTGGCTCACCGGCCGGTCGGGGGCCGCCAACACCGCGGCGGCCTTCATCGGCGCCCCCGTCGCCTCCGGTGCGAGCTACTCCAGCGGATACTGGCTGCTGAACCCGACGAATCCGAACGGCTACGTGAAGTCGGTCGTGACGAACGCGACGAACGCCTCGGCGCCCTGGGGCACCGAGCTCGGAGCCGGCGCCACGAACGCGGCGAGCAGCGGCATCCGCACACCCTCGGGCCCTGCGCTGTACACGACCGTGATCGACGGCGCCGCCGGCACGCTCACGACGTACGTCAACGGCGCGCAGATCTCGTCCGTGCCGATCGCGCGCTCCGTGGCGTCGTTCGGATCGTCGCTCGTGTCGTACCTCGGCCGTTCGACCTACAACGACAACGGGTGGGCGGGCGATGTCGACGACTTCGCCGTCTACTCCACCGCTCTCAGCGCGGCGCAGGTGCAGCAGGTCTTCTCCGACCAGGCGCTCGACCGGGCCGTCGCAGCGGTCTCGGTGCCTGGCACGGCGACCGCGTCCTTCACCCTGCCGACGAGCAGCAGCGGTGTGGCGATCTCGTGGGCGTCCGACGACGCCGCCGTGCAGGTGTCGGGCGGATCCGCCACCGTGACGCGACCGGCTCCGGGCTCAGCCGATGCCGTCGCCACCCTCACCGCGACCTTCACGCTGGGCGGGGCCACGACGACCCGCACGTTCTCCGTGACGGTCCCGGCCGAGCTGTCGGCGCAGGCGAAGGCGGATGCCGACATCGCCGCCGTCTCGATCGCCGGTCAGGACGACGTCCGCACGTCGTTCTCGGTTCCGACGAGCGGGGCCCACGGATCGACCCTGGACTGGACCGTCGTGTCCGGTGGTGCCGCGGCGACCCTCCGCGAGGGCGTCAAGGCCGGCGTCGCGACCGTGTCGATCACGCGCCCCGCAGCCGATGCCGCCGCCGCGACCGTCGTGCTGTCCGCGACGGCGACGAGCGGAGCAGCCACCGCGAGCCGCCAGTTCACGCTGACCGTGCGCCCGCAGCCGGCGGACGCCGGAGACCCCGAGGCGTACGTGTGGGCGTTCTTCACGGGTGAGGGGGCGGGCGCCGAGCGCGTCAGCCTCGCCGCCTCGAAGGGCGACGACGCGCTGCGCTGGAACACCCTGAACGACGGGGAGCCGATCTTCGCGTCCTCGCAGGGCACGCAGGGCCTGCGCGATCCGTTCATCATCCGCTCGCACGAGGGCGACAAGTTCTACATGCTCGCCACCGACCTGAAGATCGACGGCCTCGCCGGCGGCTTCACGACCGCGCAGATCTCCGGGTCGCTGTTCATCGAGGTGTGGGAGTCCACCGACCTCGTGAACTGGTCGGCGCAGCGCCACGTGCAGGTGTCGTCTGCCTACGCCGGCAACACCTGGGCGCCCGAGGCGTACTGGGACGATGAGCTCGGCCGCTACGTGGTCTTCTGGGCGTCGAACCTGTACCCGACGACCGACGCCGCGAGCCGCACAGCGGTGACCTACAACCGCATGATGTACGCGACCACCGACGACTTCGTGACCTTCTCGGAGCCGCAGGTGTGGTCGGACGTGCCGCGTGGCACGGGCAAGGGCCTGATCGACTCCACGGTCGCGAAGCAGGACGGCGTGTACTACCGCTTCACGAAGGACGAGGCGTCGATGACCCTCCGCGAGGAGAAGTCGACCGACCTGCTCGCGACCATCACCGGTGCGCTGCCCGGAACCTCCGGCGCCGCAGACCAGTGGACGCTGGTCAAGGAGCAGATCGCGACCGGACTGCCGAACGGCGAGCCGGGAGGCACGTACTCCAGCGGCGAGGGACCGAGCATCTTCCCCGCCAACCCGGGAGACGTGAACGGCTTCGAGTGGTACCTGTTCATCGATCAGCCGAACTACCACGGCGGGCCGAACCACTACATCCCGTTCGGGTCGGACGACATCGCGAACGGATCGTCGTGGCAGCCGCTCGGGTCCATCCTGCGCGCGAACCTGCCGCAGAACAGCGACGGAGGAAAGCCGCGCCACGGCACGGTGATCCCGGTCACCCGCGCCGAGTACCAGACGGTGCTCGAGGGCTTCGCGCCGGAGATCGCGGTGACCGAGGTCGCCCCGATCACGGCATCCACCACCGCCGGTCGCGCACCCTCGCTGCCGAAGGCCGTGCTGACGACCGCGAGCGGCGCGACCTCCACGGTCGACGTCGCCTGGGCGGGAGTGGACCCGGCCGACTACGCGTCCCCCGGCGCCTTCACGGTGCGCGGCATCGCGCAGGACGATTCGCGGATGCCGGTCACGGCCACCGTCACGGTCACGCCGGGCGTCGGTCTCGACGTGTCGTCCCGCTGCGTCGCCGGCAGGGTCGTCGTGACCGCGAAGGTGACGAACGCGGCGGCCTCCCCCGTCGAGGTCGCCCTGGCCTCGCCCTACGGCGAGCGCATCGTGGACGTCGCCGGAGGCAAGAGCACGACCGTGACCTACACGACCAGGGCGGCCTCGATCGCGGCCGGTCAGGTGCAGGCCTCGGTCGGCGGCGTCGCCGCGGCATCCGCCTCGTTCGCCGGGCGCACCTGCTGACGCCGTCGCACTCGCGGGCGTGAGCCTCGTCGGGGGGGGGGGGGGGGGGGGCCCCCCCCCCCCCCGCGGGGGGGGGGGGCGCCGCGGGGGGGCCCCCCCCCCCCCCGCCCCCGGGCGCCCGGCGCCCAGGCGGGCGCGGGCCGCGGGCCCGCGC
>NZ_JBIBCT010000001.1:617824-1468415 GCF_042901325.1 Microbacterium sp. NPDC012755
CGGGGGGGGGGGGGGGGCGGGGGGGGGGGGGGGGGGCCCCCCGCGCCCCCGGGGGGGGGGGGGGGGCCCGGGGGGGGCGCGGGGGGCGGGGGGGGGGGGGGGCGGGGGGGGGGGGGGGGGGCGCGCCCCCCCCCCCCCCCGACGTGTATCAGATCAGCGCGTCGCGGCTCCTCCTCTACACAGTCTCTCGGAGGAGGTCATCATGTGCGTTCCCGTGCTCTGGGTCGGAAAGGACCGCGACGGTCACATCACCCACATCGGCGGTGCGACCGCGACGGGGATGCCGTGGGGGCTGACGGTCGGGGAGGCGGTGGCCGCGATCGACTCCCGCCTCTGGGACTTCTTCACCCACGTCGGAGACCGGTACGCGATGGTCGTCGTGCGCGGGAGCGGCGGTCAGCGGCACCTGACGACGATCCCCGACAGCTGGACGCCGAACAACCTCGACTCGCTGCCCGTGAACCCCGCCCCTCTGGCGGGTCTGATGCCCGGGTTCCCGTTGAGCCTGCCTGGCCCGTCTGCCATGTCGCAGACCCGCATCCGCTCGATCCAGGTGCTGCGCAACCGACGGTGGGAGACGCTGTTCACGGGCGATCACGCCGTGGGCTCCTCGCTCATGATCCCGGTGCCGCAGGGGTTCCACGACGGGAATCCGCCGACGTTCCGTCTGGACATGCTGGTGCCTTTCCCCGCCCAGATCGGCGCGGCGGATCCCGTGGTGCTCCCCGTGGTGACGACGGATGCGCCGGAGCCCCGGCGTTCGATCGAGGAGGCGGGCCGGGGGTGGTGCTCGATCGACTACGTGCTGACGCATCCGGACGGGACACCGGATCCGACCAAGCCGAGCCGCATGACGGAGGCGCGGATGCACGTGCGCCCCACCCGCTCCGAATGGCGCAAGCGCCGCTACGGGTGCGCGGTCACGGCGACGTCGATCAACGTGAACTGCCTGATGGGCGGGAGGACGCAGACGGGCGGTCAGGCGGTGGGGTTCACGCTCGTGGAGCCCACGTCTCCTCCTGTGCAGCCGCCGAGCGACCACGTGACGGTGCCCGGCGTGATCGGACAGCGCCTGGATGCCGCGCTCACCGCGCTGTGGGCTGTGCCCCTGCAGGTCACGCTGATCGGGCCGGTCGACGTGAACACGAATCTGCAGGTCGAGTCCCAGTCCCCGGCAGCGGGGAGCAAGGTCAGGCGCAACAGCGGGGTCGTGCTGACCACGCAGCGGATCACCGCGCCGACGGGGGTGAAGGAGCTGCGCATCGAGAACCGGTCCAACCGGCAGGCGGCCCTCGGCATCTGGCTGTTCGACCACTCCACCGGGGCGTGGTCGCACGAGACGACCGTCGACTACGAGGCGACGGAGACCGTCTCCTTCGAGGATGGCCATCTCTTCACCGTGGCGGCGATCGATCCGCAGATGCCGTACTGCTCCACGGGCGACCCGACCGATGTGGACTGCGTGTACGCCAGCCCGACCAGGCAGTTCGACGGAGATGACGACGGGGCGACCCTGGACTGGACGGTCACCTGAGCGACCGCGGGCGGGCATGCGACAGGATGGCCCCATGCCCCTGCACGACGACGAGCTGCTCATCGAGACCGAGACGGCAGCCGCGCTGATCCACGAGCAGTTCCCGCGGTGGCGTGACCAGTCGGTGCGCCGCATCGCCGTCGCCGGCACCGTGAACGCGATCTTCCGCATCGGAGACGGCGCCGCGGCGCGCTTCCCGCTCGTCGCCGCCGACCCCGAGGAGACGACGGCGGCCCTGGCCGCGGAGTCCGCCGCGATGCACGAGCTCGCCGCGCACGCCACCGTGCCGACCCCGGTCCCCCTCGCGATCGGCGCCCCCGGACGCGGCTACCCGCTGCCCTGGTCGATCCAGACCTGGATCCCCGGCGAGGTCGCGTCCCCGGATGCCGCGGCGCACTCCCCCGTGTTCGCCCGCGACCTCGCGGCGCTCGTCTCCGCCCTCCGCAGCGCCGACACGAGGGGCCGCGTCTTCTCCGGGAATGGACGCGGCGGCCACCTCCCCGACTCCGACGACTGGCTCGACCTCTGCTTCCGTGAGAGCGAGGGGCTCCTCGCGGTCGACGAACTGCGCGCGCTGTGGCGAGACCTGCGGGTGCTCCCCTCGTCCGGCCCCGATGTGATGTCGCACGGCGACCTGATCCCGGCGAACCTGCTCCTCGACGGCGAGCGGCTGGGCGGCGTGCTCGACGGAGGCGGCTTCGCCCCGGCCGACCCCGCGCTCGACCTCGTCTCCGGCTGGCATCTCCTGGACGCCGATGCCAGAGCGGTGTTCCGCGAGGCGCTGCGCAGCGCGGACCCGTCGGCGTCGAGGGACGAGGAGCTCGTGTGGCGGCGGGGAGCCGCCTGGGCGCTGCAGCAGGCGATGGGTCTGGTCTGGTACTACCGCGAGTCGCACCCGACGATGAGCGAGCTCGGCCGCCGCACGCTGTCGCGCATCCTCGCGGCGCCGGAGCTGCGGCGCGCGCTCTGAGACGCTCCGCTCACAGCCCGAGGCGCTCCAGGTACGGACCCACGAGACGGCGATCCGGGTCGTAGGCGGCGGCCAGGGCCGCGAAGTCGTCCCACCGCGGGTAACGAGCCCGCACCTCGGCCGCGTCGAGCGTGAAGACCTTGCCCCAGTGCGGGCGGGCGGAGGCGGGCAGCGCCGCCTCGATCACGGGGAGCAGAGCGCGCACGACCTCCTCCTCCGGCTTCCACGTGAAGTGGATGCCGACGGCATCCGTCCCGAACGACGAGCTCAGCCACAGCTCGTCGGCGCGTACCGTGCGGATCTCGGTGACCAGCAGCAGCGGGGCGATGCGGTCGGCGAGCGCGCGCACGGCGGAGATCGCGGCGACCGCATCCGCTCGCGCGACGAGGAACTCGCTCTGGATCTCCGCTCCGGCGGAGGGCGTGAACTCCAGCCGGAAGTGCGGCAGCCGCTGGAACCACGGACCGGCGACGCCCTCCTGCGCGGTGCAGGCCTCGGGGTCCACGCCGAGGATCGGATGCCGTTCGCCGTCGGCGGCCTCGGCGCCGAGCGCGGCGGCGAGACCCTCCCGCGACGACTGCTGACTGCGGGCCTCGGCCCTCGACGCCGGGACGCGCTGCTTGATCCAGATCTGGTCGGCGACGTCGGTGCGCTGCCAGGTCGTGAAGATGCTCACGCTGGTGCCCGCGCCGGTGACGGCGTCGAGATCGGCGAGGATCGCCTCCCACGACGGATGCTCGTACACGTGCTGGGCGACCTGATAGGTCGGCTCCACGTCGAGCGTCAGATCGATGACGGCGCCCAGCGCCCCGAGCGACACGACGGCCCCGTCGAAGCCCTCGTCGCCCCGAGTCAGCTCCACGATCTCCCCCGCCGGGGTCATGATCGTGAGCCCGCTGACGGCGCTCGCGAGGGAGCCGATCGCGTCGCCGGAGCCGTGGGTGCCCGTCGCGACCGCGCCGGCGACGGAGATGTGGGGCAGGGAGGCGAGGTTCGCGAGGGCGAGACCCTGCTCCTCCAGGACGGGAGCGAGGTCGCCGTAGCGGAGGGCCCCCGACACGCGCACGGTGTCGCGCTGCGGAGAGACCTCGATGCGGCGAGGCATCCGGTCGAGCGCGATCAGCACGCCGTCGGTGTCGGCGATGTCGGTGAAGCAGTGGCGGGAGCCGAGCATCCGCACGGGGCCGCCGCGCCCGAGCAGATCGCGCAGCTCGTCGACCGACTCCGGATGCTCGACGGACGACGCCCGGTACACGACGTTGCCCGCCCAGTTGCGCTCGGTGCTCATGGCGTCATCGTAGCCTCCACGCGGAGGATTACATCGATGCAGCTCGGCGGAGCAAGGACCGGAGGATAGGCTGACCGGATGACAGCGATGCTGCCGCCGCGCGCCACCATGAAGGACGTCGCCGCTCTCGCCGGCGTGTCGATCAAGACGGTGTCGAACGTCGTGACAGGCGCCGTCGCCGTCCGCGAGGAGACGCGCACGAGGGTCGAGTCGGCGATGGCGCAGCTCGACTTCGTGCCGAACCTCAGCGCCCGCGGACTGCGCAAGGGCCGCTCGGGGATCATCGCCGTCGCCCTCCCCGACCTCGCCAGCGCGTTCTCCGCCGAGCTCGTGCAGCACATCGTCGAGGCCGCCCACGAGAGGGGGCTCGCCGTGCAGATCGAGGAGACCGCGTCGGTGCCGGAGCGGGAGAAGGAGCTCGTCTCCCGGGCTCGCGCCCGCCTCGTCGACGGTCTGATCCTCAACCCCATCCGGCTGGAGGACAGCGTCCTGAAGTACGCCGATCGACTGCCGCCCCTCGTGGTGATCGGCGAGGTCGAGCAGAACAGGGCCGACCACGTCAGGATCGACAGCCGCCGTGCCGCGGCGGACGCGACCAGGCACGTGCTGTCCCGCGGGGCCACGCGGATCGCGGTGGTCGGCGCCGACGACGACCCGACCGCGGCCACCGCGACGAGCCGCCTCCGACTGGAGGGCGTGCACGACGCCCTCCGCGAGGCGGGCATCGCCCGCGACCCCGCCCTCGAGATCAACCCGCTCCACTGGGCCGCGACCGGAGGGGCCGACGCCGTGCGGACGCTCTATGAACGCCGCGTCGCGTTCGACGCGATCGTCGCGTTCACCGATGCCCTCGCGCTCGGCGCGCTGCACGCCCTGCACGAACGCGGCGTGAGCGTGCCGGGCGACGTGATCGTGACCGGCTTCGACGACATCGAGTTCTCGCGGTTCGCCTCCCCCGCCCTCACGACGATCGCGTTCGAGCGCCGAGCCGTCGCCGACGCCGCGCTCGGACTCCTCGAGTCCCGCATCGACGACCGCGGCGCCGCCCCTCGGGGGGTCACCCTGCCGCACCGGCTGGAAGAGCGCGCGAGTACGCAGGGCCGTCCTCGCGGCTACCGTCCCTGACGGGTGCGGACGGATGCCGACGGCATCCTTGCTCCTCGATTACATCGATGTAATGATGGAGATCCGCGCCGTTCCCGTTCGGCGTCGGACTCGGATCCAAGGAGAGCGATGACCCAGGCCCGCATCACCGTCGACCGCGACTTCACGATCGGCGACGTCCCCCGGAGACTCTTCGGGTCGTTCGTCGAGCACATGGGACGCTGCGTCTACACCGGCATCTACGAGCCCGGGCACCCGCTGGCCGACGAGCGCGGCTTCCGCACGGACGTGCTCGCCCTCGTGAAGGAGATGGGCCCCACCGTGGTGCGCTATCCCGGCGGCAACTTCGTCTCCGGCTACCGCTGGGAAGACGGGGTGGGCCCGGTGGCCGACCGCCCCGTGCGCATCGACGGCGCCTGGCACACGATCGAGACGAACGCCTTCGGTCTGCACGAGTTCATGGACTGGGCGAAGGAGGCGGGCGCCGAGGTCATGGAGGCCGTCAACCTCGGCACCCGCGGTGTCGAGGAGGCCCGCGCCCTCGTCGAGTACGCCAACCACCCCGGCGGCACGTACTGGTCGGACCTCCGTCGGAGGAACGGCGCCGAGCAGCCGTTCGACATCACGCTCTGGTGCCTGGGCAACGAGCTCGACGGACCGTGGCAGATCGGCGGCAAGACCGCGGCCGAGTACGGCCGGCTGGCGCAGGAGTCCGCGAAGGCCATGAAGCTGGTCGACCCGACGATCGAGCTCGTCGCCGTGGGCTCGTCCAGTCGCTCCATGCCGACGTTCGGCTCCTGGGAGCACACCGTGCTCACCCACGCGTACGACGAGGTCGACTACATCTCGATGCACGCCTACTACCAGGAGCACGACGAGGATGCCGCGTCCTTCCTCGCCGAGTCCGTCGACATGGACGCGTTCATCGAGGGCGTCATCGCCACGGTGGACGCGGTCAAGGCCGCCGGAAAGCACACGAAGCAGGTCGACATCTCGTTCGACGAGTGGAACGTGTGGGATCAGGTGCGGTACAACGAGGTCGAGGCGGCCGAGATCGCCGCGGCCGGGTGGCGGCAGCACCCGCGGATCATCGAGGACACCTACTCGGTGACGGATGCCGTCGTCGTCGGCACCCTGCTGAACAGCCTCCTGCGGCACGGCGATCGCGTGAAGATCGCCAACCAGGCCCAGCTCGTCAACGTGATCGCGCCGATCAGGGCGGAGGAGAACGGCCCGGCCTGGCGCCAGACCAGCTTCTGGCCCTTCGAGCGCATGGCGCGCCTCGCGAAGGGCCGCATCCTGCGCCTCGCCGTGACCGCCTCGCAGATCGAGACGAAGCGCTACGGCGGCGTGGACTCCATCGATGCCGCCGGCACCTGGGACGAGGAGTCCGGGAAGCTCGTGGTGTTCGTCGCCAACCGCTCGCTGGAGGAGCAGAACGACCTCACGATCGACCTGCACGGCCTGGGCGACGTGCGCCTGCGCCAGGCCGAGACACTGACGGTGCCGGAGGGCGGCGACCGCCGCACCGCGAACCTCGAGACCACCCCCGACGCCGTGCATATGGTGCCGCTCGCGGCCGCAGAGGTCGTCGGCGACGCCGTGCGCGCGACCCTCCCCCCGCTGTCGTGGTCGGTCATCGAGCTCGACGTGACGCGCGCCTGACGCCTGAGACGCCTCGGCCGGCTCAGGGACCCGCTGGTGCGCTGAGCCTGTCGAAGTGCCCTCGCCACGCCGGAACCGGGTCGCTGAGCCGGCCGAAAGGTCTGGCGTGGAGAAGGCCCCGATATCCATCGATATCGGGGCCTTCTCGCGGCCGGAGGGAGAGCCGCGTCAGCCGGCGGCCTCCTCCGGACGATCGAGCACGTCGATCGCCGCGGTGTCGGGCTCGTACTCGTCGATGTGGCGCTCGTCGTGACCGTCGTACAGCGACAGCGGTCGGATCAGCGCGTTCGACGACTGCTGCTCGATGATGTGCGCGGTCCATCCGGTGATGCGCGCCGCCACGAACAGCGGAGTGAAGGTGAGCGTGTCGAAGC
Organism: Microbacterium sp. NPDC012755; assembly: GCF_042901325.1. Taxonomy (NCBI): domain Bacteria; kingdom Bacillati; phylum Actinomycetota; class Actinomycetes; order Micrococcales; family Microbacteriaceae; genus Microbacterium; species Microbacterium sp. NPDC012755. The sequence continues at coordinate 624,760 of NZ_JBIBCT010000001.1, forward strand.
CGATGAGGTTGTACGCCGGACCCGAGGGGTAGTCGAGGTTCGGGTAGATGCCCTTGCGTCCGACGAACTCGCTCTCGAGCCTGTCGTACAGCTCGCCGACGGCCGGCTTGTCGTAGTGCGCGACGAGCGAGTCCAGCGCGGCCTTCATGGTCGGCACGCGGGAGTCGCCCCGCTTGTACACGCGGTGCCCGAAGCCCATGATCTTGCGCTTCTCGGCGAGCGCGGCATCGAGCCAGCCCTCGACCTGGTCAGCCGTGCCGATCTCGTCGAAGATGTGCATGACGGCCTCGTTCGCCCCGCCGTGCAGCGGACCCTTGAGCGCGCCGATCGCCCCGACGACCGCCGAGTACAGGTCGCTGAGAGTCGACGTGATCACGCGGGCCGTGAACGTGGAGGCGTTGAAGGAGTGCTCCGCGTAGAGGATCATCGAGCGGTTGAACGCGTCGACGACCACCGGGTCGGGCTCCTCGCCGAACGTGAGCCAGAGGAAGTTCGCGGCGTAGTCGAGGTCGTCGCGGGACTCGACGGGGCCGAGTCCCCGGCGACGGCGCTGCCCGTACGACACGATCGCGGGGAGCGCGGCGAACAGCGTGAGGCTGCGTTCCTGGTTCTCCTCCGGCGTGCCGACGGCATCCAGCACGTTGGCGATGCCCGCGGTCTCGATCGCGCCGATCACGCTCACGGCGGTGCGCACCTCGTCCATCGGATGCGAGTCCAGCGGCAGCCGGTCGATCGCGTCCTTGACCTCGGGAGAGAGCGCGCGGTGCTGCCGCTCGGTCAGCCGGAACGCGGCCAGCTCCTCTGGCGTGGGCAGCTCGCCGTGCCACAGCAGGTACGCCACGGCCTCGAACGGTTGCGTCGCCGCCAGTTCCTGCACGGGGTAGCCGCGGTAGAGCAGGCTGTTCGTCTCGGGGTTGACCTTCGAGATCGCCGTCGTGTCGACGACGACGCCTGCGAGGCCCTTCTTGATGTCCGGCTCGGTCATGGTCACTCCTTCGTGGGTTACCGCTCGAGTGTGAAGTTGAAGACGCCGGAGTCGAAGTGGTTGTACGACTCGTAGTCGATCAGATCGTAGAGATCGGCGCGGTGCTGCATCTCTCCGAGCTTCGAGGTCAGGTGCCCCTCGTCGTTCAGCGTATCCAGTGCGCGCCCTGCAGCGCCCATCGCGATGCGCAGCAGCGACACCGGCCAGATGACGAGGTTCACCCCGGCATCCCGCAGCTGGTCCGTGGAAAACAGCTCGGACTTGCCGAACTCGGTCATGTTGGCGAGGATCGGCACGTCCACCGCGTTCGCGATCGCCTCGAACTCCTCCAGCGTGCGCATGGCCTCGGGGAAGATCGCATCGGCCCCGGCATCCACCAGCGCCTTCGCCCTGTCGATCGCGGCATCCAGCCCCTCGATGGCCCGAATGTCGGTGCGCGCCATGATGAGGAAGTTCTCGTCGCGACGCGCATCGGCCGCCGCGCGGATGCGCTTGATCGCGGTGTCCTCGTCGACGACGCTCTTGCCGTCGAGGTGGCCGCAGCGCTTGGGGTTGATCTGGTCTTCGATGTGGGTGCCCGCGAGCCCCGCATCCTCGAGCTCCTGGATCGTGCGGGCGACGTTCATCGGCTCGCCGAACCCGGTGTCGGCGTCGACGATCGCGGGCAGGTCGGTCATGCGGGCGATCTGCTTCGCCCGTCCCGCGACCTCGGTGAGGGTCGTGAGCCCGATGTCGGGCAGGCCGAGGTCGGCGGAGAGGACGGCGCCGGAGATGTAGACGCCGTCGAAGCCCTTCTGCTCGATGAGACGGGCGCTCAACGGGTTGAATGCCCCGGGGAAGCGCAGCAGCTCACCGCTCGCGAGCCGCTCCCGGAACAGCCGCCGCTTCTCGGCCGGGGTGACGGTGGAGTACAGCATCAGAACAGCCCCTTCGGGGCATCGGCGGCCTCGAGCAGGCCGGGCCTGGCGATGATCGAGAGCTCGCCGACCTCTGCGGCCGTGAGCTCGGGAAGACGCTGCACGAGCTCCAGGAAGCGCTCGATCTCGGCGGGCTCCAGCACCGGCTCCGCCAGCAGCCGGAACTTCGCGATGTAGTTCTCCCGCACGAACGGACGGGCGCCGAGCGGATGCGCGTCGGCGACGGCGATCTCGTCCACCACGGTCGAGCCGTCGGTCAGGCGGATCTCGACGCGACCGCCGAACGCCTTCTCGTCGGGGTCCTCGGAGTGGTAGCGGCGCGTCCACTCGGCATCCTCCGCCGTGGTGACCTTGTGCCACAGCGCGACCGTGTCGGCGCGGCCGGCGCGCTCGGGGGCGTAGGAGTCGACGTGGTGCCATCCGCCGTCCTGCAGCGCGACCGCGAAGATGTACGGGATCGAGTGGTCGAGCGTCTCGCGCGACGCCGTCGGGTCGTACTTCTGCGGGTCGTTCGCCCCGGAGCCGATCACGTTGTGCGTGTGGTGGCTGGTGTGGATGACGATCGACTCCACGTTCGCGGGGTCGGCCAGCTCCGGGCGGGCGTTGTGGAGCCGGCGCGCCAGGTCGATCAGCGCCTGCGCCTGGTACTCGGCCGAGTGCTCCTTCGTGTAGGAGTCGAGGATCGCCCGCTTGGGCTCGCCCGGTGCCGGCAGCGGCACCTCGTACGTGGCATCCTTGCCGTCGAGCATCCAGGCGATCACGCCGTCTTCACCCTCGTAGATCGGGGCGGGGCTGGTCTGTCCGCGCATCGCACGGTCGACCGCCTCGACGGCCATCTTGCCCGCGAAGGCCGGGGCGTGCGCCTTCCACGTGGAGATCTCGCCCTTGCGGCTCTGCCGGGTGGCGGTGGTCGTGTGCAGCGCCTGGCCGACGGCCTGGTAGATCGTCTCGGCGTCGAGGCCGAGCAGGGTGCCGATGCCGGCGGCGGCCGACGGGCCGAGGTGCGCGACGTGGTCGATCTTGTGCTTGTGCAGGCAAATCGCGCGCACGAGGTCCATCTGGATCTCGTAGCCCGTCGCGATGCCGCGCACGAGCGCTCGGCCATCTGCGCCGACGTGCTGTGCGACCGCGAGGATCGGCGGGATGTTGTCGCCGGGGTGCGAGTACTCCGCAGCCAGGAACGTGTCGTGGTAGTCGAGCTCGCGCACGGCCACGCCATTCGCCCACGCCGCCCACTCGGGGCTGGTGCGGTGGTCGAGAGCGGCGCCGAAGACCGTCGCTCCGACCCCGCCGGTCGAGACGGGGTGGGTGAACGCCTGCGCGCGGGCGGCGTTGATCGGAGGACGGGTGAGGGATGCCGCCGCCACGGAGGCGTTGTCGATGATGCGGTTGATGATCATGTCGACGACGGCGGGCTCGACCTCGACCCGGTCGGTGGCGACTTCGGCGATCTTCCAGGCGAGCTGGTCCTCGCGGGCGAGGTTCTCTTCGCTGCGGTGGACGCGGACGTGGTGGGTGACGGTCATTTCACACCTTCTGGGTTGGCTGTCAGGGAGTCGAGGATGCCGGTGAGCGCGTTGTGCAGGTGCACGTGCGTCGCGTGGGCGGCGAGGTCGCCGTCGCGGGCGGCGAGCGCCTGGGCGATCGTGCGGTGTTCAGACGCGGATGCCGCGAGCCGTTCCGGCTTGTCTCGCGCCATGCGCCGCACCCGGACGAGGTGGGTGCGCACGGTGCGCAGAGCCGAGGCGATGTAGTCGTTGGCCACGGCCTCGTCGAGGGCCGCATCGAAGCGCGCGATCAGGGCGTAGTACGCGTCGCGCCCCGCGTCAGCCGTCAGGTCGACGTGCGCGAACTCCTCGGCGAGCGCCGCGAACAGAGCGGCGTCGCCGCGGGAGGCGGCGAGGCGGGCGGAGGTCTCCTCCAGCGCGCGGCGGATCTCGAACAGGGCGCGGATGTCGTCGGCGTCGAGATCTGCGACGACCGTGACGCGCGGTGACTGCTGCACGACGAGCCCGTCGGCGGCGAGCCGGCGCAGCGCCTCGCGCATCGGGGTCCGACTGATGCCGAGACGTTCCGCCTGCTCGACCTCGCCCAGCACGACGCCCGCGGCGAGTGCGCCGGACTGGATGCCGTCGAGCAGATGCGCGTAGGCGCGGTCGCTCGCTGTGGTCCGTTCCGCGGCAAGGGTCATGCCCTCAGTGTATACATAAACCGGTACGGTTGGCCATGAGAGGTGGCCTCACCCGCAAGAGGTATACATAAGCTCCGCGCCGGCACCCACTCGCACGGAGTCGGCGCCTCGTGCCGCTACTCGCGCTCGGCAGCGACAACAGGCGCCACATCCGCAGGCGCCACAGAGGCAGGCACCGCAGACACAGGAGCCCCCTCCACGGGGACCGGCTCGACGAACTGTTCGGCGACGGCATCCGTCGCCGGCTCGCCGAGCTTGACGATGATGACCCCGGCGAGCACGAGCGCGCCTCCCATCGCCTGAACCGGGCCGGGGACCTGACCGAGCATCAGCGCACTGAAGACCATCGCGGCGACGACCTCGGACAGCGCGATGAACGACGCCAGGCGGGAGCCGAGCATCCGGGTCGAGACGATGCCGAGGATGTACGCGAGCGCGGTCGCGATGACACCCATCGCCAGCACGGGGACGAACCACGGCACCGTGATGACGCTGTACTCCACGTCGGCCGTGGTCCACGCGATGGGGAGCACCCCCACGGCACCAGCGACGGTGAGGCCGATCGCGCCGATGAGGAGCCCGAGTCCCGCCAGCGCGATCGGCGGCAGGCCGGTGTCGGCGCGCGCCGACAGCACGAAGTAGGTCGCGGCGCCGATCATCGCTCCGAGCGCGAACAGGATGCCGCCGAGGTTCACCTGCGCGCCGGTGAGGACGTCGAGCATGAGCACGAGTCCGATGAAGGCGATCGCGGCGCCGAGGAGGCTGCGGCGCGTGGGCTTCTCTCCCCTGCGGATCCAGAGCCAGAAGACGACGGCGATGGGGGCGGTGTACTCGATGAGCAGGGCGATGCCGACATCCATCACGGCGACCGCCTGGAAGTAGCAGAGCTGTGCGGCGGTCACGGCGAGGAGGCCGTAGACGAGGACCATTCCCGCGTGGCGGCGGACGAGGCCCCACTTGCCGCGCAGCGCCAGGAGCGTGGGCACCAGCAGCACCAGGGCGGCCACCCACATGCGCACGGTGACGGCGGCCCCCGGGGTCCAGCCCGCATCGATGAGGCCGCGGGCGAAGATGCCGGACATGCCGAACGAGACCGCGGCGCCGAGCGCGAAGAGCAGGCCGGCGTTCGACCTGCGGGGCGCGGTCACCCGCGCGATGTCATCAGCTACTGCGCTCATGACATGTGACGCTACTCCTGCGCGATGTAACATGTCAACATGATCTTCACCTATGACACGGAGGACGCCCTGCGCGCGGCCGTGTGGCTGGTCAACACGGCGGAGGATCCGGAGTCGATGGCTGATGCCGCCGACGAGGAGGCCTTCCTCGGCGCCTTCCCCTACACCGGCAGGATCGATCGCGACGACGCCGAGGCCGCGTCTCTCCGCGCCCTCCGCCCCGGCCTGCGCGAGATGCTGCTGGCTCCGCGCGACGAGATGGCCGAGCGGGTCAACGACGCCCTCGCGTCGGTCACCCTGGCCCCGCGCCTCACACGGCACGGGGAGCTGGACTGGCACCTGCACGCGATCGTCGACGACGCGCCTCTCTCCGACCGCGTGCTCGTGGAGACCGCGATGGCACTGATCGACGTCATCCGCGCCGACGAGGGCTCACGCATCTCGGTATGCGCCGACGACACGTGCGACGCTCTCGCCCTCGACCTCTCGCGCAACCGCTCGAAGCGCTACTGCTCGACCACGTGCGCCAACCGCAATGCGGTGGCCGCCTACCGCGCCCGCCGCTCGGAGCCCTGACCCCACCCCCACCCCGGTCGTTGAGCGAGCGCAGCGAGACGAAACGCCCCACCCCCACCCCGGTCGTTGAGCGAGCGCAGCGAGACGAAACGCCCCACCGACACGCACGACCAGAACCCCGTCGCCTACACCGCGTTTCGTCTCGTCGCTGCGCTCCTCGCTCAACGACCCGAGAGAGAAGCCGCTGCGCTCCTCGCTCAACGACCCGGTGGCGGAACCGATCGCCGACAACAAACGCTTCACACTCTTCACAAACTTCTGAAACCGGCGTAGCGTGCCGCTCATGGACACAGTGATCCGCACGAGCGGCCTCACCAAGCACTACGGCCGCGTGCACGCTCTCGACGGCCTCGACCTCTCCGTCACCGCGGGCCAGGTGCACGGCTTCCTCGGCCCGAACGGCGCGGGCAAGACGACCACCATCCGCATCCTCCTCGGCCTCGCGCGCAAGACCGGGGGCACGGCATCCGTCCTCGGAAGCGACCCCTGGCGGGACGCGACCGACCTGCACCGCCGCATCGCCTACGTGCCTGGTGACGTCAGCGTGTGGCCCAATCTCTCGGGCGGCGAGGCCATCGACCTGCTCAGCCGCCTGCGCGGCGCCGACACCCGCGGTGCCGTCTACCGGAGCGAGCGCGAGCGCCTCGAGACCGCGTTCCAGTTCGACCCGCGCAAGAAGGGTCGCGCATACTCCAAGGGCAACCGGCAGAAGGTGGCGCTGATCTCGGCGTTCACCGTGCCGGCCGACCTGTACATCCTCGACGAGCCGACGAGCGGCCTCGACCCCCTGATGGAGGTCGTGTTCCGCGAGGAGGTCGCCAGAGTGCGGGATACCGGTGCGACCGTGCTGTTGTCGAGCCACATCCTGTCGGAGGTCGAGCTGCTGTGCGACCGCGTCTCGATCATCCGCGCGGGGCGCGTGGTGGGGTCCGGAACGCTGGCGGAGCTGCGTCATCTCACCCGCACCGAGGTGTCGTTCACAGCGACGGATGCCGCGGCGGCCGACGGCATCCCCGCCGCCCATGACCCGTCGTTCGCCGACGGTCGCGCGAGGTTCACGGTCGACAGCGATGACGTCGCATCCGTCCTCCCCGTGCTCGCCCAGCGGGTGGTCACCGGTCTGCGCATCGAGCCGCCGTCTCTGGAGGAGCTGTTCCTCCGCCACTACGGAGACGACGTGACGGATGCCGCGGGCGACGCGGATGCCGCGGCCCCGGCCCGTACCCGGAGGAGCGCGCGATCATGATCCCCCTCCTCCGCCAGCGCCTGCGCCGGGACTGGCTGCAGCTGACGCTGTGGATCCTCGGCGCGGTCCTCCTCGCGTACGCCGGCTACGGCGGCGTCACGCAGTCGTACAGCACGGTCGCCGACCGGCAGGAGGTGCTCACGGCGGTGATGGCGAACCCGGTGATCCTGATGTTCCGGGGTCTCCCGTCTGGCACGTCCGTCGGTGCCTTCCTGGCCTTCGAGGACCTCCCCTGGCTGGCGATGCTCGCGGCGCTCATGAGCACGTTCCTCGCCGTGCGGCACACCCGCGGCGACGAGGAGGCGGGGCGCAGCGAGCTCGTCGCCGCCACGTCGGCGGGACGCACCCTGCCCACGGTCGCGACGATCGTGCACGGCCTCGCCGCGAACCTCGTGCTCGCGCTGCTCACGGCGCTCGCGCTGATCGCGGCGGGGATGGATACCGGTGGCTCCCTGCTCACGGGAGCGGCGGCCGGCGCCACCGGGGTCGCCTTCCTCGGCATCGGCCTCGTCGCCGCGCAGCTCATGCGCACATCGCGCGGCGCGAACTCGCTGACCGTGTGGGTGCTCGTGGCGACCTTCCTGCTCCGCGGGATCGGCAACGTCGCGGGGACCCCCAGCGACGACCTCACCCGCATCGAGAGCTCCTGGCTCGTGTGGCTCTCGCCGTTCGGCTGGGCCGAGCAAACCCGTCCCTACGATGCCGACCACCCCTGGCCCGCGGTGCTCGCGCTGGGGTTCGGACTCCTCCTCGCCGCCGCCGCGACGCTGCTGCAGTCGGCCCGCGACATGGGCGCGAGCTTCATCGCGGAGCGCAACGGCCGCGCGAACGCCACGGCGGCGCTGTCGTCTCCGCACGCGCTGGTCTGGCGGCTGTCGTGGGGGTCGGTGCTCGGCTGGACGATCGGCGGAGCGCTCACCGGCATCCTCGCCACCACCCTGTCGTCGCTCGCCGGTCAGGTCGCCGGCGAGAATCCGGCGGTCGCGCAGATCCTCGAGAAGATCGCCAGGGCGGGGAACCTCGACGAGGCCGTGATCACCGTCTTCTTCACCATGCTCGGCATCCTCGCCGCGTGCGCGGCCGTGCAGACGATCGTCCGCGCCCGTCAGGAGGAGGCCCACGGCACGGCCGAGTCGGTGCTCGCCGCCGCGGTCGGGCGCGTGCGGTGGTTCGCCGACTACGCGATCGTCGCCACGTGCGCCGTCGCGCTCGTCATCGCGGCCGCCATGGCCACGGCGTACCTCGGGATCGCCGCGAACGGCGGCGCGAGCGCGCTGTACCGCGTGGTCACCGTGACCGGGCTGGGGCAGTTCGTCGCGGCATCCGTGTTCACCGCGATCACGGCCCTGGTCTTCGTCGTGCTGCCGCGGGCCACGCTCGGCGTCGGATGGGCGCTCATCGGCGTCGCCAGCGTCCTCGGCATGTTCGGACCGCTGTTCGGGATGCCGGAGTGGGCCACCGACCTCTCGCCGATCGCCGTGACCCCCGTCGTCTCGAACGGTGACGTCGACCTCCGCGGGCTCTGGTGGCTCGTGGCTGCGGTCGCGGTCGCCGGCGGCGGGGCATTGACCCTCATGAGGCGCCGCGAGCTCGCGGCCGACGGATAACCTGGGGAGCACATGGAACACCGGGGACAGGACGCCGCAGAGCAGGCGGCCGCGATGATGACGGCGGCGGGGATGCCGCGCATGCCCGCGCGCGTCATGATGGCGCTCGTCGCAGCCCCGGACGGCGGGTACACGGCCGCCGACCTCGCCGATCGCCTCGGGGTGTCGGCCGCCGCCGTGTCGGGGGCCGTGCGCTACCTGCAGGACGCGCACTTCGTGCGTCGGCTGCCCACGGCCGGGCACCGCCGCGACCGCTACGACCTCGCACCCGACGGCTTCCACTCGGTCATCATCGGCAACATCCCCGTCTACCGCCGCCTCGCGGAGCACGTCGACCGGATCGGCGCCGAGCTCGGCGACGAGGAGGTCTCGGCCGAGCGCGCCGCGCAGATGTCGGGCTTCCTCCGGTTCATGGCCGAGCGGATGCCGCAGCTCGTCGCCGAGTGGGAGGCGCAGGACCCCGCCCCCGATCGCTGAGCGAGCGCCGCCGCGCCGGCTACATGCCGACGACGCCCTCGAAGAGGCCGATGTGGTTGCCGTCGGGGTCGACGACGACCGCCCACGCGCTGGTGTCGGTGATGGGCTGCTTCTCCATCGCGACCGATCCCCCGGCGGCGAGCGCGACGGCGACCGTGTCGTCGATCGAGTCGACCTCGACGTACGAGCGCGGCTGCGTGAAGCCCTCGCTGCGCGGGGCGAGCCCGCCACCCGAGATGCCGTTGGGAGCCTGCCACATGGGGTACCCCTCGAACCCGGGCGGCTCGGCGATCTGCCAGCCGAACAGCGCCGAGTAGAACCCGGACGCCGCCGTCAGGTCGGTGACCGGGATGTCGATGTGGGTGATGTCTCCGTGCGCCATGATGCTCCCCTTCGCCGTGCGGACGCAGACAGTCTTCTCGCCGCGACCGCCGACTTCAAGGGCCTGTGCGCTCAGGCGGACGGGTGCCCCACGACGCCCTTGCGCAGCAGCGCGTTGCCGTACTTGCGGGTCTCTCCGGTGCGGACCATGAGGTACGCGGCCTTCGCCACCCCGTAGTACGCGAAGCGCTCGACGAAGGCGGTGGAGCCGGCATCCGTCCCCGCCGCCGCCATGAGCTGATGCTGCACGTCGAGCACCTCGCCGTCGGCCGAGGCCATCAGGTCGATGCCGGGGGCGTCGTCGAGAGGGAGCACCGTGCGGATCGCGGCGACGACCTCGGGCGTGGTGGTGCCCGGCAGATCGATCACCCGCTCCCCCAGCGCCCACGCCGGGAAGTGCGCGTCGGCGACGACGACGGAGTCGGAGTGCCCCATCCGGTCGAGGTGCAGCAGCAGCTCGCCGGTGAGCAGGGGGTGGATGCCTTCGAGCACGGTGCGTCTCCTCGGGTCGGACGGGTGGGGTGGTCAGGCCGGGACGAGAGCCTCGGCGGCCAGAGTCTGCCAGAGCGAGGCGGGGATCTCCAGCGCCGCGTACTCGGCGTTCTGCACGAGCTGGGCCGGGCGGCTTCCGCCCACGACGACGGCGCGCACGACGTCCGACTGCAGGGGGAACTGCAGCGCCGCCGCCGGCAGCGGCACATCGTGGTCGGCGCAGATCGCGGCGATCCGCACGAGGCGCTCCCACAGCTCCTCGGGGAGCTGCCCGTACTCGTAGCGTCCGTCCCTGCGCGGCTCGCTCTGCGCGAGCAGGCCGGAGTTGAAGACGGATGCCGCGACGATGCCGGTGCCCCTCTCGCGGCACGCCGGCAGCACGTCGGCGGCGGCGGGCTGTTCGAGCAGCGTGTAGCGGCCGGCGACCATGATCAGGTCGAGGTCGGCTCCGCGCACGGCGGCGGCGAGCGCATCCGTCACCATGGATCCGATGCCGATCTGGGCGACCTCACCGTCGGCGCGCAGCTGCTCCAGCGCGGGCAGGGCCTCGGCGAGCGCGAGGTCGAGGTCGTTGCGCTCCGGATCGTGCAGGTACAGCAGGTCGATGCGCTCGATGCCCAGACGCTCGCGGGACTCGGCGAGCGAGGAGCGGATGCCGTCGGCCGAGAAGTCCCAGACGCGGCGCACGTCGTCGGGCACGTGGAAGTCGTTCGCCGTGTCGAGCCCGCCGTGCTCGTGGTCGGGGTTCGGGCGCAGCAGCCGGCCGACCTTCGTGGAGAGGAAGTACTCCTCCCGCGGCTTGGTGCGCAGGAACGCGCCGAGTCGACGCTCGGAGAGGCCGAGCCCGTAGTGCGGGGCGGTGTCGTAGTGGCGGATGCCGGCATCCCACGCCGCGTCGAGCACGGCCCAGGCCTCGTCATCCGTCAGCGGACGGAAGAGGTTGCCGACGTTGGCCGCACCATAGCCGAGCGTCGGCACGGTCTGCTCAGGCGACGACGACATGCTCACCCCTCCAGGTGTAGTCGATGATGCTGTCGGCCTTCATCTCCATGCCGGTGCCCGGCGCGATCGGGGGCATGTACGACCCGCCCCTGATGTCGGTCGGGGTGACGAAGTGCTCGTGCAGGTGGTCGACGAACTCGATCATGCGGCCCTCGCGCGTGCCGGTGACGGCGACGAAGTCGAACATCGAGAGGTGCTGCACGGCCTCGCACAGACCGACGCCGCCGGCGTGCGGGCACACCGGCACGCCGAACTTGGCGGCCAGCAGCAGGTTCGCGATGTTCTCGTTCACGCCGGCGACGCGCACGGCGTCGATCTGCATGACCTGGATCGCCTCCGCCTGCAGGAGCTGCTTGAACATCATGCGGTTCTGGGCGTGCTCGCCCGTCGCGACGCGGATCGGCGCGACCCCGCGGGCGATCTCCGCGTGGCCGAGGATGTCGTCGGGGCTCGTGGGCTCCTCGATCCAGGCGGGGCGGAACTCGGCGAGCGCGTTCACCCACTCGATCGCCTCCGACACCTCCCAGCGCTGGTTCGCATCGATCGCGATCGGGAAGTCCGGCCCGCACACCTCACGGGCCTTGCGGAAGCGGCGGATGTCGTCGTCGAGATCGGCGCCGACCTTGAGCTTGATCTGCGTGAAGCCGTCGGCCATGGCCTCGCGGGCGAGCCGTTCGAGCTTCTCGTCGGAGTAACCGAGCCAGCCGGGGCTCGTCGTGTAGCCGGGGTAGCCGGTGGCGAGCAGCTCCGCCTCGCGCGCGGCGCGGCCGGGCTCGGCGGCGCGGAGGATCTCCAGCGCATCGTCGCGGGTCAGCGCGTTCGTGAGGTAGCGGAAGTCGACCAGGTCGACGAGCTCCTCCGGCGTCATCCGGGCGAGGAGCTGCCACAGCGGGAGCCCCGCGCGCTTGGCCTTGATGTCCCACAGCGCGTTGACGACCGCGCCGATGGCCATGTGCATGACGCCCTTCTCGGGGCCGAGCCAGCGCAGCTGCGAGTCGCCGATGATCTCGCGGAAGGTGCCGCCCATGTCGTCGAGCAGCGGCTCGAGCTCCCGGCCGACGAGGTGTCCGGCCAGCGCGTCGATCGCCGCGACCTGCACGTCGTTGCCGCGGCCGATCGTGAAGACGAAGGCGTGCCCCTCGATGCCATCCTCGGCATCCGTCCGCACGATCACGTACGCGGCCGAGTAGTCGGGGTCGGGGTTCATCGCGTCCGAGCCGTCCAGGCTCAGGGACGTCGGGAAGCGGATGTCGGTGGTGTCGAGGGCGACGATACGGCTCACGGGGTTCCTCTCACGGGTCGGACTTCTCGCACCGACCTCTTGGAGTGTAAACATCCGATGTCTATACTGTCAACGAGACAGGCGGTCATCCGGTGGCCGCGACAGACGAACACCGACGACTCAGGAGAACCATGAAGTTCGCGCGGCTTGGCGCCCCAGGTGCAGAGATCCCCGTCCTCGTAGACGGCGACCGCTACCTCGACCTCCGCCCAGTGACATCCGATGTGAACGGGGATTTCCTCGCCTCCGACTTCCGCGACCGCGTCGCGACGGCCCTGGCCGCCGGTGAGCTCCCCGAGCTGGCGGACGCCGCGGAGCAGCGCATCGGCGCCCCGATCGCGCGCCCCAGCGCCGTGATCTGCATCGGCCAGAACTACGCCGCGCACGCACGCGAGTCCGGGTCGGAGCCGCCGACCATCCCGATCATGTTCCTGAAGACCCCCAACACCGTGGTCGGCCCGAACGACGCGGTGACGATCCCCCGCGGCAGCGAGAAGACCGACTGGGAGGTCGAGCTCGGCATCGTGATCGGCGCCCGCGCGTCCTACCTCGACTCCACCGAGGAGGCCGACGCGCACATCGCCGGCTACGTCACCGCCAACGACGTCTCCGAGCGGGCGTACCAGATGGAGGTCTCCGGCGGGCAGTGGTCGAAGGGCAAGATCGCCCCCGGCTTCAACCCCACGGGTCCGTGGCTGGTCACCCCCGACGAGGTCGAGGTCGATCGCCTGCGCCTGCGCAGCTGGGTCAACGGCGAGCCGCGTCAGGACTCGAACACCGACGACATGATCTTCGACGTGCGCGTCATCGTGCACCACCTGTCGCAGTACGTGACCCTGGAGCCGGGCGACCTCATCCTCACCGGCACCCCGCAGGGTGTGGCGTTCGGCGGGAAGTTCCCCTACCTGAGGGCCGGGGACGTCGTGGACATCGAGATCGAAGGACTCGGGCACCAGCGCCAGGAGTTCGTGGCATGGGAGGCACAGAAGTGAGCATCGACACGGTCGTTGAGCGAGCGGAGCGAGACGAAACGTACGGATCCGGCATGAGCGGACTCGTCGCGATCGTCACGGGCGGGGCGTCGGGCATCGGCGCGGCCATCGCCCGCCGCCTGCACGCCGAGGGCGCGCACATCGCCGTGCTCGACCGTGACACGTCGGGGGCGGATGCCGCGTTCGCCGCGTTCACGGCCGACGTCTCCGACCGCGCATCGGTGGATGCCGCCGTCGCCGCCGTCGCCGAGCGCTTCGGCCGCATCGACATCGTCGTGAACAACGCCGGCATCGGCGCACAGGGCGACATCACCGCGAACGACGATGACGAGTGGGCGCGCGTGCTGTCGATCAACGTCACCGGCATCGCCAGGGTGACGTCGGCGGCGCTGCCGTGGCTGCGGCAGTCGCCCGCCGCGGCGGTCTGCAACACGGCATCCATCGCCTCCACCACCGGCCTCCCGCAGCGCGCCCTCTACAGCGCCTCGAAGGGCGCCGTCTCGGCCCTCACCCGCGCCATGGCGGCCGATCACCTGCGCGAGGGCATCCGCGTGAACGCCGTCAACCCCGGTACCGCCGACACCCCGTGGGTCGGGCGGCTGCTGGACTCGGCATCCGACCCCGCCGCCGAACGCGCGGCCCTGGAAGCCCGGCAGCCGCACGGACGCCTGGTCAGCCCCGACGAGGTCGCCGCCGCCGTCGCGTACCTCGTCTCCCCCGCCGCGGGCTCGACCACCGGCACCTTCATCGAGGTCGACGGCGGAATGGCGCAGCTGCGCCTCCGCCCCGCCGGCAGCTGACCTCCGCCCCGCTCCCGGGTGCTCCCGTCGCGAAAGATCCCGGTATCCGCCCTGGATACCGGGATCGTCTGCGGCGGGAGCGCCTCAGACGGCGATCAGCCCTTGAGACCCGAGTGGGCGAGACCTTCGACGAAATGACGCTGCGCCACGACGAACACGATCAGCATCGGCGCCACGGTCATCGTCGCCGCCGCGAGCTGCGTGTTCCACATCTGCCCGCCGTAGGCGTCGGTGTACCGCGTCAACGCCTGCGGGAGCGTGAACAGCTCGGGAGAGGTCAGGTAGACGGTCGGCTCCAGATAGAGGTTCCACGACGCCAGGAAGGTGAGGATGGCGACGGCCGAGAGCGCGGGCTTGGAGAGCGGAAGGCAGATCCGCCACCAGATCGCGGGCCTGCCCAGTCCGTCGATCCGCGCGGCCTCCTCGAGCTCGACCGGCAGCGACAGGAAGAACTGCCGCATGATGAAGGTCGCGAGCACGCACGGCGCCGCGAGCGCCGTCACCAGGATCAGGGGCCAGTGGGTGTTGATCATCCCCCAGCTCTTGAACATCTGGAACAGCGGCACGATCGTCACCTCCCCCGGCACGAGGAGCCCCACGAGCACGACGAGGAACAGCGCGTTCGCCCCTCGGAAGCGAATGCGCGCGAAGGCGTAGCCGGCGAGGCTCGACACGACCATGACGACCGCCGTGACGATGACGGCGATGTACACGCTGTTGAAGTACTGCCGCGCGAAGGGCTGGAACGTGAACGCCTCGGCGTAGGCGGCGAAGGTCGGACTCTCCGCGAAGAGCGAGGGCGGAGAACGGAAGATCTCCGCCAGGGGCTTGAACGACGACGTGATCATCCAGATCGTCGGGATCGCGAAGGGGATGGCGAGGACGATCAGCGCCGCGAACAGGATCACCTGACGGATGCCGCGGCCCTCGCTGCGGGTTCGGGCCTCAGTCTTCATAGAACACCCACTTCCTCCGCAGCTGCCACTGCAGAAGCGTCAGCAGCATCACGAACGTCAGCAGCATGAGCGCGAGCGTCGACCCGTAGCCGATGTCGTTGAACTCGAAGGCCTGCTGGAACACGTAGTAGACGAGCACGGTCGTCGACAGCCCCGGGCCTCCCCCGGTGAGCACCGCGACGTTGGCGAACGCCTGCAGGGCGCCGACGATCGTGATTACCGCCGTGAGCATGAGGGTCGGCGAGATCAGGGGCAGGGTGATCCGGAAGAAGATGCGCCCCGGCCCTGCGCCGTCGATGCGGGCCGCTTCGTACAGCTCGGACGGCACCCCCTGGAGCGCGGCGAGGAAGAGCACCATGTTGACGCCGACGCTGCGGATGACCTGCGTGACGATCACCGAGATCATCGCCGTGTCTCCCGACAGCAGCCAGTTGGGACCGTCGATGCCGAAGACGGCCAGCAGCCCGTTGATACCGCCGTTGTCCTGCAGCAGGAAGCCCCAGACCAGGGTCCACGCGACCACCGACACCACGACGGGCGAGAAGAAGATCGTGCGGAAGAAGGTGACCCCGCGGAAGCGCCTGTTCAACAGGACGGCGAGACCGAGCCCGAGCGCGATGTTCAACACGACAATGCCGATCGAGAAGATCGCGGTCGCGCCGAGCACGGCCGGCAGCTGCGGGTCGCTCAACAGTGCTGCGTAGTTGTCCCCGCCGACGAAGGTGAGCTCGCCGCGGAAGATGTTCCACTCGTTCAGGCTGTACCAGATGCCGAGGCCGACGGGCACGAGCACGAAGAGCACGACCCCGGCCAGCTGAGGCGCGATGAAGAGGTAGCCCGTGAGCTGGTCGCGGCGCCTCGTCGTCCAGAACGGGCGGTGCAGGTCCCGGGGCGCGTGCGCTCCCCGGGACCCGGCCACGGTGTCGGCAGCGGTCACTTCGACAGCAGCGGCGCGAGTGCGTCGCAGGTCGCGCCGAGCACGGCCTTCACATCCGCGTCGGCTGTCCACATCGCGTCGAGTGCGGTCTTGCCTGCCGCTTTGATCTCGGCGGGACCGGTGTGGTTCGGCAGCGTCACCGCGTCGGGCAGCTGATCGACCACCACGGTCTGCAGCTGCTCGGCGGCGAGCTTCGGGTTGTTCGCGGCGAGCTTCTCGCCCGTGAGGAGGGACTCGCGGGGCGGCGGGAAGTACTGGGCGAGCTTCTCGGCGTTCTCGGGGTCGGTGAGGAAGGCGAGGAAGTCCGTCGCCTCCTGCACGTGCGCGCTCGAGGAGAGCACGCCCACACCGGCCTGGCCGATCACCGAGTAGTCCCCCTCGGGCCCGTTCGGCAGGGGAATCACGTCGTAGGCGAACGAGTCGTCGAGCAGAGCCGCGCGGGAGACCTGGGCGACGGTGAACGCCGCATCACCGGCGAAGAAGTCCGCGGTGGTGCCGGGGCCCGGCATCGACTGGTCGACGAAGGCGGCGTCGTGCAGGAAGGTGAATGCCTCCACCATCTCCGGGCTGTCGAACGTGCAGGTGGCGCCGTCTTCGCTCCACGCGCTCGCTCCCCACCCGGTCCACACCGTGGCGAGCTGCCCCCAGTTGGCGTAGTCGAAGTCGCGGATCACGAAGCCGGCTCTGCCCGTGGCCTTGTGCACGGCGGCGCCGAGTTCGCTGATGTCCGCCCAGGTGGGGTCGGCGTCGAGGGTGACTCCGGCCTGAGCCAGGAGGTCCTTGTTGACATAGAGAGCGAACGGGGAGTTCGAGAACGGGTAGGCATAGAGCTCGCCGTCAGCGCTGAACTCCGCCGTCACGCTGTCCAGGAGATCGTCGTATCCCCACCCCTTCGTGCCTTTCAGGACGTCGGTGAGGGGCACGAGCGCGTCGGCGTCGATCAGGTCGCGCGACAGGTCGCCCATCCACGCCAGGTCGGGTGCGTTGCCGCCCGCGATCTGGGTCGTGAGCGTGGTGTTGTAGTCCGCGAACGGCAGGGACTCGTAGGTGATCGTCCCGATCTCCGGGTGATCGGCCTTGTAGGCGTCGGCGATCTCGTCGAACAGCGCGAGCTGGTCCTCGTTCGACGTCCACACCGACATGCGCAGGTCCACGCTGCCCGGAGCCGCGGTGGTCTCGACGGGTTCGGGAGCGGATGCTCCGCACCCCGCCAGAGTCAGGCCCAGCGCGGCCACCGCAGCGGCCGCACCCAGCTTCTTTGCTGATGTCATGCTCTTCTCTTCTCTAGTAGCCGATGATCTCGGGCCAGTGGATCTCGATGCCCGCCTCGACGAGGCGGGACTGGAGCTCTGCGACGAGCTGACCGTCGCCGGCGACGTCGCTCGGGGCGAGTCCGCGCTCGGCGCAGAACGCCGCGAGCTCGCCGGCGGATTCGCCGATGTTCCACTCCACGGGATGCAGCCGGTAGGCGCCGTTCGTGATGTGGGTGGTGCCGATGTTCTTCGCAGCGGGGAGCAGGTTGCGCATCCGCACGGGTATCAGCGCGCCGAGGGGGATCTCGAAGGGCGCGCACTCGACGTCGATGTAGTTGTCCCCTCCGGTGGAGGGGTGGATGTCGATGCGGTACATGCCGACGCCGACGGTGTCGTCGAATCGGGCGGGGCCGCCGTGTCCGCGCAGTTGCACGGAGATGTCCTGCTCGACGATCGTCCTCTTCGCGACGATGCGCCGGGACTCGCGGATGTACGGCGCCTGCGCGAAGCCGTCGTCGGTTCCGGCGACGTCGGGGCGCAGCCGGAGGCCGGGGAACCCTGTGCCTCCGTCGGGGCGCGGGGCCTCCGTCTGGAGCCAGTAGACGTAGGAGCGGGCGAGCTCCTTGGCGCCTTCCCGGTGGATCTCCGCCTGCGGGTCGTCGATGACGGAGCCGTCGAGATAGTCGAGCATCGGCCAGTTCGCGACGACGACATCGCTGTCGAGGAAGCCGTCGGTGAAGTTCTCCCTGGCGAGGATGCGACGGAACTCCCAGAGGTCGCGGTCTCCGGCATCCGTGCGCTGATCCACTGCCGTCCGCTCGTCGAGCGGCGGGTTCACGCGCATGGTCCGGGTGATCGGTTCGAGGGTGCGCGGATCCGGCGCGGTGAAGGACAGCAGCGGTGCACCCCAGAAGTCCGGCTGCATCCGCCGGAAGCGCTCGTACCCGCCCGGTCGGGCGATGGTGTGGTCTGCGCCCTCCTCGTGATCGAAGGCGAAGCACCAGGTGATGGCCTGCACGTTCCGGGGGTCTGCGGTCTCTGCAGCGCTCGGCTCACCCGTGTCGGCACGCGCCTCTGCGCCGACCACGTACTCGGCGCCCGTGAGCGGGAGGAGGTCACCGGTCTCGGTGGCGTCGAGGACGTAGGATGCCGCGATCTCGTGCCGCGCACCGGCGTGGTCGACGGTCACCGACGTGACGACGGCTCCGTCGACCGACGCCGCGACCGGGATGGCGGGCTGCAGCACCGTGAGTCTCCCGCTGGCGCGGTACGGCGCCAGCATCGATTCGATGACGGCGAGGGCGACCCTCGGTTCGTGGCAGAGCCGGCTGACCCTGCCCAGACCGGGGTTGAGATCGCGTGCGGCCCGTGCCGTCTCGGTGAGCGGGTAGTGCCGGCGGTAGTGGTCGCGGATGCCGTCGCGCAGCGCGCGATATGAGGCGGTGATCCCGAACTGCTCGACCCAGTAGGACTCGTCGGGAGGGACGATCTGCGAGGTGAGCTGGCCCCCGAGCCAGGCGTACTGCTCGGTGAGCACGACGCGCTGGCCCCGGCGCAGCGAGGCGAGCGCCGCGGCCACGCCGCCGAGCCCTCCTCCGACGATGAGGACGTCGGTGTCCAGACGGGTCACCGGCGCACCTCTCGGAGCGTCGCCCCGTCGACGAGCTCGCCCGCGAGGAGCACCTGCTTCTGAAGGTCGGCCTGCTCGTCCGGTTCGGCGAGCACGATGTCCTGCAGCAGGGAGAGCGCCCGCGAGGCGACGGCTTCGCGGCGCAGATCGAATCCGCTGAGCGCGGCGCCGTCGATCGAGTGCCCGGCGACGTCGGCGAGCGCCACGTAGCTGTGCGCGGCATCCGGTGCGGCTTCTCGGAGCGCGTCCGCGGCCGCCTCGGCGAGGAACGCGTCCTCCGCGATCACCGCGGTGACGTCGGCCTCGATGACCCGGCGGGCGATCGTCTGGCGGTCGAGCCCGCTGACATCGACGGAGGTGACCGCGATGCGGAGCCCCGATGCGGCCTGGGCGATCCCCGATCGACGGTCTGCGGCCGCCGGCGCGATGGTTCCTCGGTGGAGGTAGACGGCGCGCTCATGGCCGCGCTCGTCGAGTCGGCGGATGATCCCGCCGGTGAGGGAGAGGTAGTCGATTCCCACGTAGGGAACGTCGGGCTCGTCCCTGCGCCCGATGGCGACGAACGGGAAGTCCTCGGCGACGAGACGGGCCAGTTCTGCGCTGTTCATCTGCTGTCCGAGCAGCAGGCAGCCGTCGGCGAGGCGGAACCGGGTGTTCTTGTGGAAGAGGCTGCGCGAGCCGTCGACGAGCGGAGAGGCGGTGAAGAAGAGCAGGTCGCAGCTCAGTCGTTCGGCCGCCCGCTCGATGCCGTTGAGCAGGGGACCGTAGAAGTCCATGCTCTCCGCCGACAGCGCGGGTTCGTAGGTGAAGATCCCGAGGATCTTGTTGTCGAGGCCTGCCAGCCGGCGCGCGGCGGGGTCCGCCACGTACGTGGTCTGCTCGATCGCCCGCATCACGCGCTCCCTCGTCGCCGCGGGGATGCGGACGTTGGAGTAGTCCTTGTCGTTGAGCACCATCGACACGGTCGCCTGGCTCACTCCGGCGATCTTCGCGATCTCTCGCTGCGTGACTCGCCCGTTCTTGTTCGTCGTCATCGACCTCTCCTGATAGTTCGGATTATCAGAATCCTGACACGACGATAACAGAACCCGGCGAATGCTTGTCAAGCTCTTGTGCAGGAAGTGACGTCCGGTGCATAGTGCTCTGATAATCCCTATCATCACGGAAGGACGATGATGTCCCCTGATCCTCTGCACCTCACCCTGTCCCGCCGCCACTTCCTCGGCGCCGGACTCCTCGCTGGCGCGCTCGTCGTGCTCCCGCCGAGCACCGTCTCCGCCACGGCCGCCGCCGGTGACGTGACGCTCACCGCCGACGGCATCCGCGTGGTCGCATCGGTGGGCGGCCGCATCGCGGTGCACGCTGCGAACGGCGCCCTCCTCATGGCGGGTTCCCGATTCCAGACGAAGGACACCGTCCACGGCATCCAGACCTCCACCGGCGGGACCCCGACGCTCATCACCTCGAACGGCCAGTCGGCGATCCGCATGGACTACACGATGCCGGCGAGTGCGGGGGGCGCGGTCGTCTCCGCTCTCATCACGGTGCAGACCGCCCAGGTCCACCTCGAGTGGACCGTCTCGGGCACCACGACCCTCAACCCGGCCGGATTCATGTTCAGCCGCGCCGTCAACGCGCCGACGGGCCCTGACGAGTACATCCCCACCTCGGAGTGGAGGCGCGACCCCGCCGGAGGCATCCCCTACGAGGAGCCGACCGGTGTCGTGTACCGGTCGTCCTGGGCATCGGGGCACGGTCTCCTCCTGCTGGACTCCTCGCGCAAGGCCTGGACCACGTCGACCTGGGTGCACGCCCCCGGCACTCAGATCGACGCGACGACCGCGGTGACCAGGGCGAGCCTGATCCTGACCGAGGCGCGCCCCGCTTCGGGGGCCGCGATCGGGCGAGGCGACGGCATCGCCGTGGAGCTCTCCACCGCGCGTCCGTACAACATCTGGGATGCCGCAGGGGACGCCGCGGTGAACGTGACCGTCACGAACGCCACGGAGACGGCTGACGTCGTCACGCTGTCCTGGTGGGCGCGGACCGACCAGGGGACGACCGTGTCGTCCGGCACGACGGACCTCACCGTCGCCGCGCTGTCCACCGCCGACGCGACGATCACGGTTCCGCTGGACGCCCAGGGCATGGTCCTGCTCGAGGCAGCGGTCGACTCCCCTTCGGGCGACACCGCATTCGCCAGGACCACGCTCGCCGCGCTCGCTCCGTTCTCGTACACGGCCGGGTCGGCGAGCATGTTCGGCATCGCCAACTACCCCTGGCTGCTGAACGCCGGAGAGCAGGCGACGCTCGACCTCTGGCAGAAGATCGGCATCCAGTGGGTGCGCATCGCCTACGACGGCGGTCCGGGACTGCCGCCCTCGGCATACGACGCCAGGGGCATGGACCACAACCTCGAACTGCAGCCCGACCTCACGGCATCCGATGCGGCCCTGGTCTCATGGGCATCGTCGAGCTGCACCACGGCGACCGCGGCGGGCGCGTCCTGGTTCGAGATCGGCAACGAGCTCAACCGGCCCTTCAACACCGGCGATGCCGCGCCCGGGTACGTGGAGCGGGTGCTCAAGCCAGTGCACGCGGCCCGCGCAGCGCAGGGCGGGACGTTCCAGCTCATGAACAACGGCCTCGCCGGCATGGACCGCCCGTGGCTCGAGGCTTTCCACGCCGCGGGCGGGTGGGACCTCGTCGACGGGATCGCGTTCCACCCCGGGCGGGGGAACTTCACGCCGGACTTCATCCCCACCGGCGACGGAGGCGAGTGGAGTCCTGGGGCGACGGGGACCTACTGGAACTTCCTGGGCGGGCTGCGCCAGCTCAAGGCGCTGATGGCGGAGTACGGGGAGAAGGAGATCTGGCTCACCGAGGCCTACGCGTGCACGCGGCCGAACGCATGGTGGAACGACACGTACCGGCACGCGGCGGAGAACGTGCTGCTGTCACTGGCGCTCGCGAAGGCAGAGGGGGTTCGCGCGGTGTGCTGGTATCAGTTCTTCGACTCGTACACGATCAGTCCGATGGGGGCCGATCCGGAGGACACCGAGTACCACTTCGGCCTCGTGAACCGCGACCTCGGCCCCAAGCCGTCTCTGCTCGCCTATGCGACGGCGGCCCGCGCACTGGACGAGGCGGAGTTCGTGCGCTGGGTGCATCTGGCCGACGGCACCACCCACGGACTCCTGTTCTCCACTCCGGACGGACCGCTCGCCGTGCTGTGGAACCGTGCCGACGGGTACGTCTTGAACACCGAGGGCGCCCGTGTCGACTGGCGCTTCCCTGAGCCCGAGATCTGGCAGGATCCGTGGGCGACGAAGACGTCGGTGTCCCTCCCGGCGACCGCCGCGGTCACGGAGACCGATTCCTTCGGACGCACCGCGCATATCCCCTCGACCGGCGGGCAGGTGCAGCTCACGCTCGACGGCGCTCCTCGGATCTACCGGGGCCTGCTCCTCGACGGGCCCGATGCGGGCCCTGCTCAGACATCGGACGGCGTGACCGTCCAGGCCCGACGCGAAGGCGAGGGAGCAGCGCTCGTGGTGAGCGTGCAGGGCGACGGCCGACGCGAGACCGACGTGCGAGTCACCACCCCGCTGGGCGCGGAGCGGATCGCGAAGCTGGCCGCGGGAGACACCGGCACGCTGACCTTCCGTGCAGAGGGCCTCGCCCTGGCATCCGGAACCGCCACCGTGAGGACCCACGTGCGCGGGTCGGGCGCACCGCAGACCAGGACCATCGCGTACCCGGCCTTCGACGCGCGCCCGATCGGCTGACCTCCGCCCCGCCCGGCTCGGGTGTTCCCGTCGCGAAAGATCCCGGTATCCGCCCTGGATACCGGGATCTTCTGCGACGGGAGCGCCTCAGACGGCGATCAGCGGATGCCGTAGAAGGCGAGAGGCGTCGACCAGAACAGCGCGTCCGACGAGATGCCGCGTGACGTCGCCCAGTCGGCGACCGTGTGGAACCAGCGAGCGCGGGAACCGGGCCGGTAGGCCGTGTCGACCGACGACACCGGCCAGTCGCTGCCCCACAGGAGCCGCTCCGCTCCGAACGCCTCGAGCGCGGCGTCGAGGAACGGGATGACCTGCGCATCCGTCCAGTCCCCGCCGGTCTCCGCGGGGAGGCCCGAGAGCTTGACGTGAGCGCGGGGCTGCCGTCCGAGTGCGTGCAGATCGCGCAGCCACTCGGCCGAGGGGCGCAGCGGCGACTCCGCCGTGCCGATCGCGGGCTTGCCCAGGTGGTCGAGCACGAGGAACAGCTCGGGGACGGCCGCGGCGAGCGCGGCCACGTCGGAGAGCTGGTGGGGTCGCACGCAGGCGTCGAAGGTCCAGCCGCGCTCGGCGACCTCGCGCGCGCCCGCCACGAAGTCGGGCGAGGCCGCGAGGCCGGTGCGCTCCCCCTGCAGGAGATGGCGCACGCCGACGACCCGCTCGTGCGCGGCCAGGCTCTCGAGGTGCGCCGTGGTCGCCGCTCCGCGATCGAGCCGCGCGCCGGCGACGATCGCGACGACTCCCGCGGCATCCGCGATCCGGTCGACCCACGCCACCTCGTCGAGGAAGCGCCGCTCGACGGTCTCCGCCTGCACGAAGATCGACACCTCCTCGGAGACGCCGGGCAGCTGCTCCTCGAAGATCTCCTCCTCGGCGAAGCGGCCGTGCAGGGCGCCGTCGAGCCACTCGTAGTCGAGTTCCCACGGATCCCACAGGTGCAGATGGCTGTCCACGACGCGCATACCACCATCCTGCCCCAGACATCCGATCAATGTGCAAGGATGGCGCCATGGCAGTGACAGACGAGGCGATCGAGAAGATCAAGGCGATGATCGTGTCGGGCGAGCTCGCCCCCGGCGACCGGCTCCCTCCCGAGAAAGAGCTCTCCGAACGGCTGGGACTCTCCCGCAACTCCATGCGCGAAGCGGTCAAGGCACTGGAGGTCATCCGTGTGCTCGACGTGCGTCGCGGCGACGGCACCTACGTGACGAGCCTCGAACCGCACCTGCTGATGGAGGCCATCTCGTTCGTCGTCGACATGCACGACGACGACTCGATGCTCGAGATCTTCGCCGTCAGACGGATGCTGGAGTCGCAGGCGACCGGTCTCGCCGCGACCCTCGGCACCGACGAGGAGATCGCCGCGCTCATCAGCGAGGTCGACGGCATCGACGCCTCGGTGAGCATCGAGGAGCTCGTCGAGCACGACATCCGCTTCCACCGCGACATCGTCCAGATGGCCGGCAACGCCTACCTCGCCAGCCTCATCGAGCACCTCAGCAGTCAGACCGTGCGCGCGCGGGTGTGGCGCGGGCTCACCGAGGGCGGCGCCGTGGAGCGGACCCTGTCCGAGCACCGCGCGATCGCCGACGCCATCGCCCAGCGCGACCCGTCGCTCGCGACCTCGCTGACCACCGCGCACATCGCCGGCGTCGAGCGGTGGCTGCGCCAGGCGGCATCCGCCTGACGCCGCGGACGCCGCCCGGTACCCTCGAAGCATGAGCGACTGGACCAGCACCGCGATCGCCCTGCTGGAAGCCGACGCCAACCGCAGCGCCGACACGCACCTGCACCTGTTCCCGCTGCCCGCCGAGTGGGGCATCGACCTGTACCTGAAAGACGAGTCGGTGCACCCGACCGGCTCGCTCAAGCACCGCCTCGCGCGCTCGCTGATCCTCTACGGACTGGTCAACGGCCGCATCCACGAGAACACCGTGCTCGTCGAGTCCTCCAGCGGTTCGACCGCCGTCTCTGAGGCGTACTTCGCCCGGATGCTGGGGCTGACGTTCATCACGGTCGTGCCGCGCTCGACGAGCCAGGAGAAGATCGACCTCATCGAGTTCTACGGCGGACGCTGCCACTTCGTCGACCGCGCGGAGGACATCTCCCCCGAGGCGCAGCGCCTGGCCTCCGACTGCCACGGCCACTACCTCGACCAGTTCACGTTCGCCGAGCGCGCGACCGACTGGCGCGGCAACAACAACATCGCCGAGAGCGTGTTCAGCCAGCTGTCGCAGGAACGGCATCCGATCCCCCACTGGATCGTCGTGGGAGCCGGCACGGGCGGCACCAGCGCGACGTTCGGCCGCTATGTGAAGTATCGCAGGCACAAGACCCGGATCGCGGTCGTCGACCCGGAGGGGTCCGCGTTCTACGACGGCTGGGCCGGAACCCCGGATGCACCGGCCGGACGGCCGAGTCGCATCGAGGGCATCGGACGCCCGCGGGTCGAACCGTCGTTCGTGCCGAGCGTCATCGACGAGATGCTGCGGATCCCGGATGCCGGGTCCGTCGCGGCCATCCGCCTCCTGAAGGAGCGCACACTGCACTGGGCCGGCGGATCGACCGGCACGAACCTCTACGGCGCCTTCCAGCTCATCGCCCGCATGCGGGCGGCGGGCGAGACCGGCAGCGTCGTGACGCTCATCTGCGACAGCGGCATCCGCTATGCCGGCACGTACTACTCCGATGCCTGGGTGGCGGAGCAGGGGTGGGACCTCGCCCCGCACCGCGCGCGGCTCGAACGGTTCCTGGAGACCGGCGACTGGGTGGAGTGACCGCCGTCGCACGTTCACAACTCCTCACGAATCGGCGCCGTGTGCCCGATTCGGCCGTTCTGGGCGGGGATCCGGGTGGTTTGTGAGGAGTTGTGCACCGCGCCTGCGTCAGAACTCCGGCGATCCGCGGGCTCCGAGGCCGGACAGCATCCGGTGGGTCCGAATCCGCCCCGCTCCTCCGGAGTTCTGAAGCCGCGGCGACCCCGCCTGAGCCGCTGACCCGCCGCCCCGCTCCGGCTACGCTGTGGCCATGACGATTCTGATCCTCACCGTCGCCGGCGCCGACCGCCCCGGCCTCGTCGCCGCCGTCGCCGATGTGGTCGACGCCCACGACGGCAACTGGGAGAACAGCCAGCTCGCCGAACTCGCCGGCACCTTCGCCGGTGTGATCGAGGTCTCGGTCGCGGCCGAGCGCTCCGCCGAGTTGGAGCAGGCGCTGCGCGGACTCGAGGGTCTGCTGACCGTGGCCGTGCACACCGGATCGGATGCCGCGCACGCGGACGGCCGCGTGCTCGAGCTCCAGGTTCTGGGCAACGACCGCCCGGGCATCGTGCGCGAGGTGTCGGCGGTCCTCAACGCTCACGCGCTGAGCATCGAAGAGCTCGCGACGGAGACCCGGGATGCCGCGATGGCCGGAGGGCGCCTGTTCGAGGCGTCAGTGCGGGCGCGGGTGCCGGCATCTGTCGACCTCGACGCTCTGCGCGCCGACCTCGAGCGCCTCGCCTCGGAGATCCAGGTCGACATCACCGTCGCCTGAAGCTCGCGACGGTCACCGCGATTTCCCTCATCGCTGCGCTTCTCGCTCAACCATCGAGATGACACACGACCCGAACGCCACCGCGTTTCGTCTGGTCGCCGCGCTGCTCGCCCAACGACCGGGAGACATACGTCCCGGTCGTTGAGCGAGCGCAGCGAGACGAAACGCAGAGACGAAGCGCCCCGCGCCGGACGCGCCCTCAGACCAGGCGGGTCTTCGGCGACACGGTGTACGTGTCTTCGGCATCCCGGTTCACGACGTCACCGAGGGCGACGTCGATCGCGGCCATGGTGTCGGCGTCGAGCTTCACGCCAGAGGCCTTGACGGTGTCGGCGAGCTGCTCCGGGCGGGATGCTCCGACCAGCGCCGCGGCGATGTTCGGGTTCTGCAGCACCCAGGCGATCGCGAGCTGCGGCATCGTGAGGCCGGCCTCGGCGGCGATCGGCTTCAGCCGCTGCACGCCCTCGAGGATGTCGTCGCGGAGCAGGTCCTTGATGAAGTGCGCGCCGCTGTGCGGGTCGGTCGCGCGCGAGCCCTCGGGCACCGGCTGACCGGGGAGGTACTTGCCGCTGAGCACGCCCTGCGCCATCGGCGACCAGACGATCTGCGAGATGCCGAGCTCTTCGGACGCCGGCACGACCTTGCCCTCGATGACGCGCCACAGCATCGAGTACTGCGGCTGGTTCGAGATGAGCTGCACGCCCAGCTGCTTCGCGAGCGCGTGGCCCTCGCGCAGCTGCTCTGCCGTCCACTCCGAGACGCCGATGTAGAGCGCCTTGCCCTGTCGGACGACGTCGGCGAAGGCCTGGAACGTTTCTTCCAGGGGCGTCTCGTGGTCGTAGCGGTGCGCCTGGTACAGGTCGACGTAGTCGGTGCCGAGTCGCTTCAGCGAGCCGTTGATCGACTCCATGATGTGCTTGCGCGAGAGTCCGGTGTCGTTGGGACCCTTGGGGCCGGTCGGGAAGTAGACCTTCGTGAAGATCTCCAGGCCCTCGCGACGCTGGCCCTTGAGCGCGTCGCCGAGCACGACCTCCGCGGCGGTGTTGGCGTACGTGTCTGCGGTGTCGAACGTGGTGATGCCGGCATCCAGAGCGGCGTGCACGGTCTTGACCGCGGCGTCGTCGCCCACCTGCGAAGCGTGCGTGACCCAGTTGCCGTAGGTGATCTCAGAGACCTTGAGACCGCTGTTGCCGAGATAGCGATAGTTGACCATGTCTCCACGCTACCGGCCACCGGGGACACGAGGGCGGGTCGCGACGATGCTCCCCGCCGCGCTCGGCTCACAGCGTCGCGCGGTACTCCCGCCACGCCGCCCCGAGCCGCGCGATGCCCTCGGCGAGCACCTCCTCCGGCGCCGTGAAGGGGATGCGGATGTGATCGTCAGGGGAGACGGATGCCGCGAACTCCGCGCTTCCCGCGACGGAGACGCCGTGCGTGGCCGCGACCCTCGCGAGCGCCGCCGCCGAGCCGACCGGCAGCCGCGCCCACAGCGAGAGGCCTCCCCTGGGCGGTGCGGCCGACCAGTCAGGCAACTGGGTCGCCATGAGGTCTTGCAGCAGCCGGAGGCGCTCCTGGTGGATCCTGCTGTTCTGCCGCTTCAGCTCGTCGGCATGGGCGAGCAGGTCCATCGCGAGCAGCTGCGCCGGCACGCTCGTCGACTGGTCGGCGAGCTGCCTGGCGCCCCGCAGCCGCCGCACGAGCACGGGGTCGGCCCGCAGCCATCCGATGCGCAGACCCGCCCACGCCCACTTCGACACCGACTCCACGACGATCACCGGGGCGTCCGGACGCTCGGCGGCCAGCGAGGGCGGCACGACGCCGTCGAAGGAGATCCCGGCGACCACGCGATCCTCGATCACGGGCACACCGTACTGGGCGGCGAGCTCGGCGACGCGGTGTCTGGCGGCCTGCGGCAGCCGGGTGCCCGTGGGGTTCTGATGGTGCGGGTTGACCGCCAGGAGCGCGGGACGCAGCCGCGCCATCGCCACCTCGAGCGCGTCGACGTCGAGACCGTCGGCGGTCATCGGGATGCCGTGCACCGTCCCGCCGCGCAGCCCGACGGAGTCGGTGACGCCCGGCCAGGTGATCTCCTCCGCGAGCACGACGTCGCCCGGTCCGACGAGCGCGTTGACGACGAGGCTGATGGCCTGCTGCGCCCCGTGCGTGACGAGGATCTGCTCCGGCGTCGTCGGTGTCCCCTCCGCGCGGAACAGGTCGGCGATCTGCTCGCGCAGCACGGCCAGCCCCGCCGGATCTGTCTCCGGCAGCAGGGCGAGCTCGAGCCGCGGCGTGTGCTCGGTGATGAGCTGCACGGCGAGCTCCGGGATCTGCGGCACCGTGCGCAGCAGGTCGATCGCGTTGGGCAGCGCCGAGAACAGCGCTTCACCGCGCCCCGGTCGGTGCGGAGGGACAGCGGATGCCGCGGCGCCCGCGACCCGCGTGCCGCTGCCCTGCCGGCGCTCGACGAGACCGCCCTCGGCGAGATCCGCGTAGGCCGCCACGACCGTGCCCCTCGACACGGACGTCGTGGCGGCGAGAGCGCGCTCGGCGGGGAGGCGGTCGCCCGGCCGCAGCTCACCGCCGTGGATCAGCGCGGCGACGGCCTGCGACAGCCGTGCGGCGAGAGTGCCCTCGCCGTGCGTCCAGCGCCCCAACCGCGCTGCCAGGCGCTCGGCGGAGACGTCGCCGGCGTGCACGAGGGGTCCATCTGCCGATCGGTGGTCCACCGGACGATCATTGGCCCTGCCGTCGATGCTCATGAGCCCCGATTCTGGACCAATGAGCACACCATTGACCACCGCATCCTCGGATCTTGCGCCAATCAGCCCTGATTGGACCATCGCCGAGCTCGTCGATTGGCTCGCCGACGACTCCCGCCAGCACGACCCCGGTCTGCAGCATCCGCTCTCCCTGATCGAGCGCGCCCTCACCGCGGAACCCTGGTCGGGAGTGCCGTCCACCGTCGCCCTGATCCGCTCGATCTCCGCCGCCGCACGCACGCGCGGCTCCGTCACGGTCACCCAGCTCCTGCTGCCGTCGCCGATGGAGCTGTCGCTCGTCGCCTAGGCGGTACGCCGCCGCGCCAGACCGATCACCCGACGCGGGAACAGATCACCCGACGCGAGCTGCAGCCTCTGCGGCAGGATCGGCTTCCGGATCGCCCGCCACGGCAGTCTCAGACTCGACCACCGGCGCGGTCGCAGCCCCGCGCGCCACCACCGGCGCGGTCACCGCCTCCGCAGCCGCCTCGGCCGCACGCGCGCCTTCGGATTCGGCCTGCGCGGCCCGGCGCTGCTCCGCCCGCGTCAGCGGCTGCTGAGCGGACTCGGCATCCGCCCTCGTCGCGATCTCCGCGGACTGCACGGCCACGATGTCCGCACGGTCGCGGAAGCCCTCAGCCGTCACCTTGTCGAGCGCGACCTGCTTGCGGATCGCCGCGGCCTTCTCGTACAGGGTCGGGTCGCCGTAGCTCGTGAGCACCTTCACCAGCACGGGCAGCAGCTCGATCATGAAGAACAGCGCCGCGATCAGCCAGTGCGCCCACAGGATCGTCGGCTCCTTCTCGCTGAGCCGGTTCAGTCCGCTGATCTGGCTCAGTAGGCCGATGGCGCCCGCGTTGCCCTGGGCCACGGCATCCGCCCGCGTGTTGTAGGCGGCGAGCGCGGCGTCGTAGCTCTTCTGCGCGGCGGGGAGCTGCGACTCGGCCTCCTCGCGGTTCTGCTTCTCGGAGGACGCGGTGTTCTCCTTGGCCGACGTGCCCGCGGTCGCGAGGTCGTCGTTCGCCGTGCGCAGCTGCGCGGCGAGCGCGTCGTAGGTCTGCTGGGCCTCGGCGAGCTGGGCCTTCGCGGCATCCGAGCTCGCGCCCTCCCCGTTCACGCCCGTGCAGCCGGGCACGGTGCCGGCGCCCTCGCCCGTGAGCTCGCACTGGTACAGCACGCGCGCCTGATCGATCACGGCCTGCTGCGCGGTCATCTTGGCGGTGAGGTCGTCGACGGTCGCCTGCGCGGCGGCCTCGCTCGCCGACGCGGAATCGGTGCCGGCGACGATGCCCGTCGCGGCCTGGTTCTGCAGCTCGGCGAGGCGGTCGGATGCCGCGTCGAGCGCCTTCTTCTCAGGCCCGGACTCCAGGGCGTCCTGATCGGACTGCGCCTGGGTGATGTTGGTCGACGCGACCTCGCGGGCGATGTCGTTGTGGAAGATCTGCAGCACGAGCGGCTCGGCGACGACGAAGCCGATGATCGCCGCCATGATCACTCGCGGGATCGCCAGACCGATGAGCCGCCAGACGTTCTTCGTCGACGCCATGGTCGAGGTGAGGAAGCGGTCGAGGTTGAAGATGATGAGCGCCCAGACGATCGCGAGCGGCACGGCCAGCCAGATCGCCGCCTGCACACCCGTGGTCAGCGCGAAGAGCATCGAGATCGCCGAGACCAGGGCGGTGCCGGCGAGCACGAAGAACATCTGCACGAACCGCGGGGTCTCACCGGGCACCCGGTCGAGGATCTCCCCCTCGGCGCCGCCGAGGATCGCGAGCGTGCGCATGCGCGATCCGGGCACGCGCGGCTTCTTCTCC
This sequence comes from Microbacterium sp. NPDC012755, assembly GCF_042901325.1. Taxonomy (NCBI): domain Bacteria; kingdom Bacillati; phylum Actinomycetota; class Actinomycetes; order Micrococcales; family Microbacteriaceae; genus Microbacterium; species Microbacterium sp. NPDC012755. The sequence goes on from NZ_JBIBCT010000001.1 coordinate 655,554, forward strand.
CGCTTCGGCCGCGGGGCCCTCGGCGTCTTCTCCCGAGGAGCGGATGCCGCGGCATCCGGGTCGCGCTCAGGCTCCGCGTCTGCCGGATCGATGACGGCCGTCGGGTTCGTCGCCGTGTCTGCGGCGTCGCTCGACGCACCGCCGCCGGACGGCTCGAACGCCCGGAGGAAGTCGAGGTCCTCGTCGGTGACCGAGCCCCCTGGGGCGTCGGACTCGAACGAGATCCGCCCCTGGGAGTCCATCTGCCCGGGGCGATGCGCAGAGTAAGCCATCCTTCGAGGGTAGGAAACTCCGCCTGTGCATCGCCCGGACGATACCTGCGAGGCGCTCTCAGGTTGGGAGTGCGCCAGGGCCGCGACGGTGCCAGGCTGGACGCGTGAAGACGCTGCTGCTCGCCCGCCACGCGAAGTCCGACTGGGGCGTTCCCGGTCTGTCCGACCACGATCGTCCGCTGAACTCCCGCGGTCGCCGCGACGCGCCCGTCATGGCGCGGCGGCTGGTCGACGAGGGCATCCTGCTCGACCGCGTCGTGTCGAGCAGCGCCGTGCGCGCACGGAGCACCGCCGCCGAGTACGCCGCGGCCTTCGAACTCGGCATCATCGAGGAGCCGCTGCTGTACGCGGCATCCGTCCGCTCGATCCTCGCGATCGCGTCAGCGCTGCCCGAGGAGAGCAGCGTCGCGATGCTCGTCGGGCACAACCCCGGCATGAGCGACGCGGTCGCGGAGCTCACGGGCGACGGGGCGGAGCTTCCGACGTGCGCCATCGCGGAGTGCGCCGTCGACGTCGACACGTGGGCCGAGCTCGTCGAGGGCTCCGGTCGCCTGCTGCGCCTGCGCACCCCCCGCGACGGCGACTAGCCCCGCCGTCCCGCGTCCCGCGCCACGACGCCCCGCGAGTGCACGGGATCCCGCCGAACGCACGGGACGTTCACGACCACAGGCCGTGCACTCGTCGACATCACGGGAAGTCGACGCGCAAGAACGCCCGCGCCCGTCACGCGCCGATGTGGTGCACGAGCTCCGCGACGAAGACCTCGGGCTCGTCGAGATGCGGGGCGTGACCGGCATCCGCCAGCGCCACCTCGCGGTAGACGCCGCCCGCACTCGCGTACCGGTCGAGCACGGCCCTGGTCTGCGTGATCATGGGCTGCGGCGGGGCGATGTCGACGCCGGGCCAACCCGGGATCACCCCGAGCAGGCCGAGCTGGTTGAGGTCGAAGAACGAGGCGTCCGAGACGATCGCGTCCTTGTCGCCGTGGATCCACAGGATCGGCGGCTTCACCGCGAGGTCGACGATGCCCGACGCGTCGAAGTGCTGCGGCGCCATCGTGTTGAGCACGCCGCGGGTGCCGGCGGCGAAGCCGGGCCAGTTCTCGGATGCCGCGGCATCTCCGGGGTAGTTGTCGACGCCCGTCCTCGTGGTGAGCATCGAGGCGACCCAGGCGTCTTCGTGGGCCTCCTGCAGCTCGGGCTTCGCGACGTACGCGGTGCGGTAGACCGTGCGCGGCGAGGTCTGCTCGTCTGCGCTCGTATCGCCCGCCTCCAGCCGGGCCACGAAGTCGGGGTTGGCGCCCCCGCCGCCGGTGCCGGCGCCGTCGGCGTCGTTGCGGATGCCGTCACGACCGTGCGTGCCTCCGAAGCCGTAGGGCGACACCGGAGCCTCCAGGGTGAGCGACAGCACGCGCTCAGGGGCGTCCAGCGCGACCTGCATCACGACGCCGCCGCCCATGCTCCAGCCGACGAGATGCACGGCGTCGAGCCCGAGGGCGTCGAGCACCGAGAGCACGTCGTCGGAGAAGTCCCGCAGCCCACGGGTCGCATCGACCGGCTTCGTCTCGCTGTCGCCGAACCCGCGCAGGTCGATCGCCAGGGCGCGCACCCCGTCGGGGAGGGCGAGCATGGTCGGCTGGTAGAACGCGGCCGACGACACGTTGCCGTGCACGAAGACGACCGCCGGCCCCTCGCCCGGCCGCTCGAGAACGTTCGCGACGTAGCGCGGGGTCTTGACGCGGTGGGCCGTGATGCCCTCGAATGCAGTGCTCATGTCGACTCCTTCGTCGGTGGTCTTCGGCTCAGGCGGATCGCGTGGCCAGGGCGGATGCCGCGACGCGGGAGGCCCCGCGGTCGGCGAACAGGATCGTGTAGTGGTTCACGTCGTCGATCTCGACGACCTCCAGCTGGGGCACGAGAGAATGGAAGCCCTCGAGAGCGCCGGGGGCGTACAGCGGTTCGGCATCGGTCAGACCGCGCGGAGCCCGCAGCACCGTGACCGGCATCCGCAGCGATCGGAGCGCCTCGACGTACCACGTGGGTCCGTAGAGCTCCGCGCCGTCCTCGATCATGGCCGCGGCCACGGTCGATGCACGGGTGCCGTCGAGGTCGTAGCGCGCGTAGTCCTCCACGATGTCGGACCAGTCGCGCGAGAAGGCCGGATGCTGTCGCCAGAACCCGAGGTAGGCGTCGGCATCGGCGAAGTCCATCTCCAGCCGTCGCGCGGCAGGACCGAGGAGCGCGGCGATGTCGAGGTCGTCGGCGCTCTCCGCACCGGACGGGAGCGCGAGCGGGAACCCTCCGTCGACCAGCACGAGCCGCTCGACGAGGTCGGGGCGCTGCGCGGCGAGCATCACGACGACGAACGCCCCCATGGAATGCCCGAGGACGATCCGCTGCTCGCCGCCGTCGGCGTCGAGCAGGTCGGCGAGGTCCTCGGCGTGCCGGCGGAGGCCGTAGGGCCCTGGCAGTCGGTTGCTGCGTCCGCGCCCTCGCAGGTCGGGAGCGAGGAGGGTGTGCTCGTCGAGGTGCGCCGCGACGGCTCCCCAGGAGCGGCCGTTCGCGGTGATGCCGTGCACGGCCAGCATCGCCCGCTCGTCGGTCGTGCGCCCGTACGACGTGGTCGCGAGTCCGCTCATCGCGCGCTCCATCCGCCGTCCATCACGTACGACGAACCGGTGACCGACGTCGACGTCGCACCGCACAGCCACAGTGCGAGGTCGGCGACCTCGTCGGGCTCCAGCAGGCGCTTGATCGCGGACTCGACGAGCATCACCTTCTCGATGACCTCGGACTCGGGGATGCCGTGCGCCCTGGCCTGGTCGGCGATCTGCGTCTCGACGAGCGGGGTGCGCACGTAGCCGGGGTTGATGCAGTTGCTGGTCACCCCGTGCTCCGCCCCCTCGAGGGCGGTGACCTTGGACAGCCCCTCCAGCGCATGCTTCGCCGTGACGTACGCCGACTTGAACGCGGAGGCTCGGATGCCGTGCACCGAGCTGATGTTGACGATGCGGCCCCAGCCGCGCTCGTACATGCCGGGGAGCACAGCGCGGGTGAGGAGGAAGGGCGCGGTGACCATGATGTCGAGCATCCGGCGGAACGTCGCCGGATCGAAGTCCACGATCGGGGCGACGGTCTGGATGCCGGCGTTGTTGACGAGGATGTCGGCGTCGAACGACCGCGCTGCGAGTGCGTCGAGGTCGCCGAGGTCGAGCGCGAGCGGCTCTCCCCCGATCTCCGCGGCGACCGCTGCGGCGCCCTCGGCATCCCGGTCGACGACGATCACCCGGGCTCCCGCCGCCGCCAGGGCCGTCGCGCACGCGGCACCGATCCCGCTCGCAGCCCCCGTCACGAGCGCGGTCCTCCCGCCCAGATCGGTGCCGTGCGCGGTCCCCAGCTTCTTCGTCACATGTGCAGAGTAGTTCAGTTCCCTGGGTTAGCGAATGTGCAAAACTGCACAGATGATGGCGCATTTCCCTGCACCGCCGCTGAGCGCTGACGACCTCCTCGTGCTCCTCGCCGTCGCGCGCAGCGGGCGGTTCACCACCGCCGGCCAACGCCTCGGACTCAACCACACCACGATCGCCCGCCGCATCGCCGCACTCGAGGCGCAGCTGGGCGGCCGCGTGCTCTCGCGCGACGGCGGCAGCTGGGAGGTCACGCCGCTCGGGACCCGCGCGCTCGCTGCGGCCGAGGCCGTGGAGCAGGCGCTGGGCGGGCTCGACGACGGCGGCGGTGATCGCATCGAGGGCCTCATCCGTCTCTCGGCGACCGACGGCTTCAGCGGCTTCGTCGCAGCCCCGGCGATGGCGGCGCTGCAGCAGCGGCATCCGGGCATCGCCCTGGAGATCGTCACGGGCACCCGACAGGCCTCGCAGCAGCGCGGTGCCGCCGACCTGGAGGTCGTGGTCGGGCGACCCCAGGTACACAGAGCCAAGGCCGTGCACCTCGCCGACTACGCGCTCGGCCTCTACGCGAGCAGGGACTTCCTCCGCCGGCATCCGACGCCCGCCTCCCCCGACGACCTCGTCGGTCAGCCGCTCGTGTACTTCATCGAGTCGATGCTGCACGTCGACTCGCTCGACGACGCCCGCCGCGTGGTGCCCGGGATGACGGATGCCGTCGCCAGCACCAACGTGTACGTGCACGTCGATGCGACCAGGGGCGGTGCCGGGTTCGGGCTGCTGCCGGTCTTCCTGGCCGATCAGCACGACGATCTCGTGCGCGTGCTGCCGGAGCGGATCGAGCAGCGCCTGCCCTATTGGCTCGTCACACGGCCCGACGCCCTGCAGCAGCGCTCCGTCGCCGCCTTCCTGGAGGCCCTGCACGAGCGCCTCGACGACGTGAGGGGCGTGCTGGTCGGCGAGGCCTGACCCAGCTCCCGCGGCCCGGGGCCCGGGGGCCGGTCAGGCGGGGAGCATGCGGCGGATGCTGGCGGCGCAGGCGGCGAGCGCCGCGTCCAGGGGGAAGTGACCAGCGGCGCAGAGGGTGCCGAGTCCGTGCACGAGACCCCAGATGCCGAGGACGTCTTCGGCATCCGCGAGGCCGGCGGCGATGGATGCCGCCCCGAGGAGCTGTTCGAGCTCGACGATCAGCGGGCCCATCGTCGCGCTGGGCTCCCCCGGGATGCAGACGGTCGGATCGTAGACGACGTCGAAGCCGTGCGGATGCTCCACCGCGAAGCGCAGGTACGCAGAGCCCCCGGCGATCAGCGCCGCGACCGGATCCGGAGCGCCGGCGACGGCGGAGCGGACGGAGTCGACGAGCTCGGCCATGCTGCGCTCGGCGAGCACCTTCAGCAGCCCTCGCCGGTCGGCGAAGTGGTGGTACGGCGCGTTGTGGCTCACGTCCGCGGCACGGGCGACCTCGCGGAGGCTGATCTCCTGCGCCGGCTTCTCGGCGAGCAGCTGCATCGCGGCGCTCTCCAGCGCATGAGCGAGATCGCCGTGGTGATAGCCCGACCGAGAACTTGACACGAGCAACATCCTCTCGTATCTTGACACTGTCCAGCAAGTTGACACTGTCCAGATAGGAGACGCGATGTCCACCGCACTCGTCATCGACGGCCACCCCGACGCCCGATCCCTCACGGCCGAACTCGCCCGCCGCTACGCCGCCGCCCACGGAGACGCCCGCGTGCTCGCGCTGCGCGACCTCGACTTCGACCCGTCGCTGCGCTACGGATACCGGGAGCGCATGACCCTCGAGCCCGATCTCGTCGACGCCAAGCAGGCACTGCACGCGGCGGAGACGATCGTGGTGTTCACCCCGCTGTGGTGGGGGTCCGTCCCCGCGATCCTCAAGGGCTTCTTCGACCGCGCGCTGCTGCCCCAGCAGGAGTACCGCTACACGCGGCTCGGCCTGCCGGAGGGGCTGCTCGACGCCTCGTCCGGGCGACTGTTCCTCCTCGCGGACACCCCGTGGTACCTCGCACCGTTCACCGGGCTCCCCGCGCAGACCCACGTCGCCCGCGGCACGATGCGGTTCTGCGGCATCCGCTCGGTGCGGACGCACCGGATGCTCGGGGTCAAGGACGCGACACCCGCCCGCATCTCCGCCTGGCTCGAGCAGGCCTCAGCCCTCGGCCGCCGCGACGGCGCCCGCGCTGCGGCGCGGGCCCAGGGCACGATCCCGGCGATGACGCCACCCGAACTGGCCGAGAGCACGGCATCCTGACGTCGACACGACGCGCAGAGGGTCACAACTCCTCACGGTTCCGCCGTGCGAGCGCAGAACGGGCCGGATCCGCGAGGATCCGGCCCGTTCTTGAGGAGTTGTGAACCTCTCACCGGCGGGTCGACGAGGCCGGCGCCGAGTTCACGCGAACTCGCCGATCGCACGGCATCCTGACGCACACGACCCGTGCACTCGCCGACTGCATGCGAAGTCGGCACACCTGGGAGGGATGCCGCGTGGCTCAGGCCATCGCGGCCGACGCGGCCTCGTCCTCCGTGGTCGCGACGAGCTGACCGCAGGCGCCGTCGATCTCCTTGCCGCGGGTGTCGCGGAGGGTCGTCGGGATGCCGGCGTCGTTGAGTCGCCGCACGAACTCGTTCTGCACCGAGGGCTCGGACGACGTCCAGATCGAACCGGGCGTCGGGTTCAGCGGGATCGGGTTGACGTGCACCCAGCCGCGACCGCGCTCGTTGAGCTTGTCTGCGAGCAGGTCGGCACGCCACGCGTGGTCGTTCATGTCCTTGATGAGCGCGTACTCGATCGAGACGCGACGACCGGTCTTGGCGTAGTACTCGTACGCGGCGTCGAGCGCCTCGTCGACCTTCCAGCGGGAGTTCACCGGGATGAGCTCGTCGCGCAGGTGGTCGTCGGGCGCGTGCAGCGAGAGCGCGAACGTCACAGGGATGCCCTCGTCGGCGAGCTTCTTGATCGCCGGGACGAGGCCGACCGTCGAGACCGTGATGCCGCGGGCGCTCATGCCCAGGCCGTCGGGCTGCGGCGCGACCATGATGCGCACGGCGTCCATCACCCGCTTGTAGTTCGCGAGCGGCTCCCCCATGCCCATGAAGACGATGTTCGAGACGCGCTCCATCGAGTGGTCGTCGGCCTTCTTGCCGCCGAGGCCGCCCTCGGCGATCAGACGGTTGGCGCGCACGATCTGCTCGATGATCTCGGCGGTCGACATGTTGCGCGTGAGTCCGGCCTGACCGGTGGCGCAGAACGGGCAGTTCATGCCGCATCCGGCCTGGCTCGACACGCACAGCGTGATGCGGCCCGGGTAGCGCATGAGCACCGACTCGACGAGCGCGCCGTCGTGCAGGCGCCACAGGAACTTGATCGTGTCGCCGCGGTCGGTCTCCAGGCGGCGCACCTCGGTGAGCAGCGGCGGCAGCATGCCCGCGACGAGGTCGCCGCGGATACCGGCGGGCAGGTCGGTCATCTGCTCGGCATCCGAGGTGTAGTGGCGGAAGTAGTGGGTCGCCAGCTGCTTCGCGCGGAAGCCGGGGAGCCCCAGCTCCTTGACCTTCTCGACGCGCTCCTCGGGCGTGAGGTCGGCGAGGTGCACAGGCGGCTTGCCGCGCTTGGGGCTCGCGAACTGCAGCAGCGGACGCCCCTCGGCATCCTTCTGCTGGGTCCAGCCCTCGGTCGCGGGGCGCACCTGCGGAGCCTTCGTCTCTCGGATGCCTCCCTGCGGGGACGCGGATGCCGGTCGCGTCTGGCGCGTGCGGGGAGTATCGGTCATGGACTCAAGGGTACGCGGTGGCGGGTGGGAAGGCCCTGGGGCCGCGAGACTCGCCTGCATAGACTGAGCCCGTGGACTCCATCATCGTCGTCATCGTCGTCGCGGCCGTCGTCGTGGTGGGCATCGTCATCGTCGCCGCCGCCCTGCGCGGCATGCGCCCGAAGGAGCCGGAGGCGCAGGTGTACCGCCCCTCGCCGACCACGGCGCGCACGGCCCCCGCGACCTCGTCGATGAGTCCGACGTCGGGCCTCACTCCGCAGGTCGTGGCGGACATCGACCGGCTCGTCGCGTCCGACCAGAAGATCCAGGCGATCAAGCTCTACCGCCAGAGCACCGGCGTCGGCCTGAAGGAGGCGAAGGACCGCATCGACCACTGGTCGATCAGCACCACCGCGCCGCACGCCGCCGCCGTCTCGCACGCGAACGCGACCCGCACCTCGATCACGCCGTCGTCGATCCGCGCCTCTCTGCCCGCGTCGGTCGCGGCGGACATCGACAGGCTCCTCGCCGAGGGCGCGAAGATCACCGCGATCAAGGCTCTCCGCGAGCACACCGGGGTCGGCCTCAAGGAGGCCAAGGACGCGATCGAGGCGTGGACTCCCGGACGGTAACACCGTCAGCTTCATTTGGTATACCAGAAGCATGAGAACCGGACGGATGCTGCAGGCGTTCACGATCGCCGCGGTGACACTGCTCGGCGCGACGGCGTGCACGGCATCCGCTCCGCCGTCCACGACGCACGCCGAAGGATCCGCCATGACCGCCGCCACCCACGACCTCCTCGCCGCCGCCTCCGAGGGGGATGCCGACGCCGTGCAGGCCGCCCTCGATGCGGGAGCCGAGATCGAGGCCCGCGGCGACGGCGGCATGACCGCGCTCGTCGCGGCGACCAAGAAGAACCACGTGGAGGCCGCCCGTGCGCTCATCGACGCCGGCGCCGACGTGAACGCCGCAGACGACATCCAGGACTCGGCCTACCTCTACGCCGGCGCCCGCGGACACGACGAGATCCTGCAGCTGACCCTGGAGAACGGCGCCGACCTGGGGAGCACCAACCGCTTCGGCGGCACGGCGCTCATCCCCGCGTCCGAGCGCGGGCTGCTCCGCACCGTCGAGATCCTGCTCGACGCGGGGGTCGACCCGAACCACGTCAACGACCTGAACTGGACGGCACTGCACGAGGCGATCGTGCTCGGCGACGGCTCTGCGCGCTACGCCGAAGTCGTGCGGGCGCTCATCGACGGCGGCGCCGACGTGTCGATCCGCGACGGCGACGGCGTGCTCCCCCGCGACCTCGCCGCCTCCCGCGGCTACGACGCGATCGTCGCCGAGATCGACCGGTGACCGACCTCAGCGCGTGGGCCTGGGCCACGCTCGGCCTCGCCGCGGTGATCACCGGCCTCTCGAAGGCGGCGATCCCCGGCGGCTCCACCCTGGCCGTCGTGCTGTTCGCCGCCGTGCTGCCCGCACGCACCTCTACGGCGGCGATGCTGCTGCTCTTCATCGTCGGCGACGTCTTCGCGCTGATCGCCTACCGCCGGCACGCGCACTGGCCGACGCTGCTGCGCCTCGCCCCCGCGGTGATCGCCGGCCTCTTCGTCGGCTTCGCGTTCCTCGCGCTGGCCGGCGACGGCCTCGTGCGCAGGGCCGTCGGAGTGATCCTGCTGGTCATGATCGCGATCACGCTGTGGCGCCGTCGGCGGGAGGACCGCCGGGATGCCGTCGCCGCCCCGCGCAGCGGCATCCTGCTCTCATCGACCTACGGCGCGCTCGGCGGCTTCACGACGATGGTCGCGAACGCGGGCGGCCCGGTGATGTCGATGTACTTCCTGGCCACGCGCACCCAGGTGCAGGTGTTCCTCGGCACCTCCGCGTGGTTCTTCGCGATCGTGAACCTCGTGAAAGTGCCGTTCCTCGCGGGTCTCGGACTCTTCACGCCATCCGTGCTGCTGATGGACCTGATCCTCGCGCCGCTGGTCGTGGTCGGCGCGCTGGTCGGACTCCGCATCGCGCGGCGCATTCCGCAGGCGCTGTTCGACCGCCTCGTGATCCTCCTGACGGTCGTCGGCTCCGTGTACCTGCTGTTCTAGCGCGCCCGCTCGAGCACGCGCCTCGCACGCCCCCGCACGCCCGGCACGCGCCGCGCACTCGCACGCCCCGCACGCGCGAGCACTGAGGGGTCACATACGGTCGAGTTCAGCGGCCTGCATCCAACCTTTCCTGACCCCTCAGCACCAGAAACGCGCGTCCGCGCCCGCACGCACTCGCGCGCGAGGCTCAGAGGAAGATGTCGGGGAAGAGACGGTCGTCCGGGGTGCCCGGGACCGCGGCGTATCCCGAGAAGTCGGTGATGCCCTCCGCCTCCAGCACGTCTTCGACCACGAGCGTCTGTCCGGTGTACTCGGCCGCGGGCTTGAGCAGCACCGCGTACGCGGCATCCGCGTAGATGTCGGCCGTGCGGCTGGCGGCCATGACCTTGTCGCCGCCGAGCAGGTTCTGCACCGCGGCGGTGGCGATGGTCGTGCGCGGCCACAGCGTGTTCGCAGCGATGCCGTCGCGGGCGAACTCCGCGGCCAGTCCGAGCGTGACCATCGTCATGCCGAACTTCGCGAGCGTGTAGCCGGTGTGCGCGCCGAGCCACTTGGGCGTCGGGTTCAGGGGCGGCGAGAGGGAGAGGATGTGGGGGTTCGCGGCGTCCTTCAGGACGGGCACCGCCGCACGGGACAGCATGAACGTGCCGCGCACGTTGACGTCCTGCATGAGGTCGTACTTCTTGGCGCTCAGGTCGAGCGAGCGCGACAGGTCGATGACGCTGGCGTTGTTGATGACGATGTCGATGCCGCCGAACTCGCCCTGGGTCTTCAGCACCGCCTCGGTGATGTCGTCGTCGTCGCGCACGTCGCCGACGATCGGCAGCGCCTGGCCGCCCGCGGCGCGGATCTGCTCCGCCGCCGTGTGCACGGTGCCCTCGAGCTTCGGGTGCGGGGTGTCGGTCTTCGCGAGCATCGCGATGTTCGCGCCGTCCGCCGCGGCCTTCAGCGCGATGGCGAGCCCGATGCCGCGGCTGCCGCCCGACATCAGGATGGTCTTTCCTGCCAGTGTGCTCATGTCTCTCCTCGATTCCTGATTCCGGTCGCAGACCCGGTCGAGGTTCCGGAGGAACGTCGACCGGTTTGGCGACCGGCACAGCTCTTCTGGGGGTGTTTACTTCGGCGCCATCCGGATCGCGCCGTCGAGGCGGATCGTCTCGCCGTTGAGGTAGCCGTTCTCGATGATCTGCTGCGCGAGGGCGGCATACTCGTCGGGGCGGCCCAGCCGCGAGGGGAACGGCACCTGCTGGCCGAGCGAGTCCTGCGCGGCCTGCGGCAGGCCCATCAGCATGGGGGTCTCCATGATCCCGGGGGCGATGGTGCAGACGCGGATGCCGTAGCGGGCGAGCTCGCGGGCGACCGGGATGGTCATCGCGTGGACGCCGCCCTTCGACGCCGAGTAGGCGGGCTGGCCGATCTGGCCGTCGAACGCGGCGACGCTCGCGGTGTTGATGATCACGCCGCGGTCTCCGGACTCGGTGGGCTCGTTCTTCGCGATGACCGCGGATGCCTGCGACAGCACGTTGAACGTGCCGACGAGGTTGATGCGGACGACCCGTTCGAAGTCGGCGAGGACGGCGGGGTTACCCTCGCGGTCGAGCACCTTGGCCGGCGGAGCGATGCCCGCGCAGTTCACGACGATGCGCAGCGGCGCAGCGGCCTGCGCGGCGGCGACAGCGGCCTGCACCTCATCGGCGCTCGTGACGTCGGCCGCGACGAACAGCCCGCCGAGCTCCTCCGCCAGCTCCGCGCCCTTCGAGGAGGCGAGGTCGACGATGGTGACGTGGGCGCCGGCCGCGGCGAGACGCCGTGCCGTCGCGAGGCCGAGACCCGAGGCTCCGCCCGTGATGAGCGCGCCCTGTCCGGTGATCTGCATCTGGAGTTCTCCTTCGAACGTCGTTGCAACCGCTGGTGATACGCGGTCTCAGTGTACGTGACTCGTAGTGTCACGGCATCCGTCGTCGGCGTCCTTGCCGAAGCGACCGTGGGTGGTGTGTGCTGGACGCATGGAACTGCGTCGCAAGCGAGCCTACGACACCGCCTCGGCCGACGACGGCTTCCGCGTGCTCGTCGATCGGCTGTGGCCCCGAGGCGTCTCGAAGGAGCGCGCCGCCGTCGACCTGTGGGCGAAGGACGCCGCGCCGAGTCCCGACCTCCGCCGCGACTGGCACGCGGCTCCCGACGACGAGTGGGACGTCTACGCCGACCGGTACCGCGCGCAGCTCGCGCACGAGTCGGCGGAGGCGCTGCGCGATCTCGCCGCCGCTCTGCGCCCGCATCCGGTCGTCACCCTCGTGTACGCGGCGCACGACCCGGTGCACAACCACGCCGTCGTGCTGGAGGAGGCGCTGCGGGCGCAGGGCAGGATGGATGCGTGAGCATCCCCTCCCTCGATCTCCCCGTGCCCGCACGGGTCCGCGAGCTCGCGGGCGGCGCAGGTCTCGAACCGGTGTGGGTGAACGGCATCGGCGGGCTGACCTTCCGCACCGACGACGGCCGCTACATCAAGTGGGGACCGCACGACGCCGAGGCGAGCATGCGGGACGAGGCCGAGCGGATGCGCTGGGCACGCCGGTGGATCACCGTCCCCGAGGTGATCGAGCAGGGGCAGGATGCCGAGCACGAGTGGCTCGTCACGGTGGCGCTCGATGCACGCAGCGCCGTGGATCCCCGCTGGCATGACGATCCGGAACGGGCCGTGCGCGCGGTCGGCGAGGGCCTCCGGATGCTGCACGAGAGCCTTCCCGTCGACGAGTGCCCGTGGGAGTGGAGCGTCGCAGGTCGCATCAGCGGCGCCGCCGCGCGCGGTGTGATCGTGCCGGAGAAGCTGCGGACGCCCCCTCCGGTCGACAGGCTCGTGGTGTGCCACGGCGACGCCTGCATGCCCAACACGCTGCTGGACGATGCGGGCCGCCCCGTCGCGCACGTCGACCTCGCCGCGATCGGAGTCGCCGACCGGTGGGCGGACATCGCCGTCGCCGCGATGAGCACGAAGTGGAACGCCGGCCCGGGCTGGACCGACACCCTCGTTGAGGCGTACGGCGTGGAGCCCGACCGGGAACGGCTCGCCTACTACCGGCGGCTGTGGAACAGGACCTGAGTCACGACGCCCCGCCCGCGCCGATGACGAAGTTCCAGGACCCGGTCGCGACGGCGGCGGCGATCGCGACGAGCGGGATCACCGCACACGCGAGCAGGAGCGCGGTGTCGCGTCGAGTCCACACCGATTCCCGTGCCCACGACCGCGGACCCGTTCCCCCGAATCCCCTGGCCTCCATCGCCGTGGCGAGCGAGGAGCCGCGGCGGATCGCGAGCACGAACAGCGCGAACGCCATGCCGAGGGTGCGGCGGATACGACCCTGATCGGCGACGCCTCGCGCCCTCCTGGCGAGCGCGAGAGCCCGCCAGTCGTCGGCGAGGAGTCCGAGCATCCGCATTCCGGCGAGGGCTCCGACGACGAAGCGCGCGGGCAGCCGGAGCCGCTGCGCCAGATCGTCGGCGAGGTCGGTGGGATCGACCGTGACGAAGAGCACCACGGAGGGCAGGCCGATCGCCAGCACGCGCACCGCGGTGGCGGCGGCGAGCGCGAGCGATCCGTCGCTCACCCTCATCAGCAGCCACTCGAAGTGCACCTCGCCGCTCTGCGCTCCGTACAGGGCGATCGTGACCGCGCTCAGCGGCGCCGCGATCCAGAGCACCGCGGTGCGGGTCCAGAACTCGCGTGCGCCGAGGCCGGCGAGCAGCAGCAGCGGGATCTCCAGGACCAGGGCGACGGATGCCGACACCACGTCGATCGAGAGGATGAGCGGAACCGCGATGAGCAGCGCCGCGGCGAGCTTGGCGAGCGCCGAGCGCGGAGCGATGGGACCGCGGCGCTCGATGCGGGCGGTGAGCGGGTCGATCATGCGCCCACCTCGAGCCTGCGGGCGTGCAGAGCGCGCAGCACGGCCTCATCGTGGCTGATCGCGACGATCGCGGCGCCGTCGTCTCTCAGGCCCGCGATGATCGCGACGAGCTCGGCCCAGGTCGTGGCGTCCTGCCCGAACGTCGGCTCGTCGAGCACGATCATCTGCGGGCGAGTGGCGAGAGCGGCGGCCACCGTGAGACGACGCTTCTCCCCTCCGGACAGCGTGTACGGGTTCGCCTCGGCGAGCGCGGTCAGCCGCAGACGCTCCAGCAGCTCGTCGGCACGTCGGGCGATCTCCGCCTCGTCCAGCCGCAGAGCGCGGGGGCCGACGGCGAGCTCCTCCCGAACGGTCTTCGCGAGGAGCTGGTGCTCGGGGGTCTGCAGCACCGTCGCGATGCGGGTGAGCAGCGCGCGGGACGTCCAGCGGAAGGGGTCGTCTCCCGACCCCGACGACAGCGCCGCCGAGGCGACGACCCGCCCGCTCTCCGCTGGGATGAGACCCGCGAGCGTGAGCCCGAAGGTCGACTTGCCCGCCCCGTTGGGGCCGGTGATGCCGATCGCCTCCCCCGCGTGCACGTCGAGGTCGAAGGGACCGGCGACCGGGATGCCGCGGCTGCGCGCCACAGTCAGGGCGTGCGCCCGCAGCAGGAGCTCACCCGGTCCGTGCGCCGGCGGAGGGGGAACGGCCGGCGGATGACCGGGCACCCAGACCCCGGAGGCGGCGAGCTCGGCGCCGCGCGCGCCGAGCACCTCGTCGGGAGTCCCGTCTGCCAGGACGACGGTGCCTTCGGGCTCCGCGCCGAGCACGATGACCCGGTCGACCAGGGGCAGCCACACGTCGATGCGGTGCTCGATCACGACGAGGGTCGCCCCGGTCGCGTCGAGGGCGGCGGCGACCGCATCCCGCACATCCCGCACCCCCTCGGGGTCGAGGTTGGCGGTCGGCTCGTCGAGCAGGATCGCTCCGGGGCGCATGGCGATCACGCCCGCCAGCGCCAGCCGCTGCTTCTGCCCTCCCGAGAGTGCCGCTGTCGAGCGGTCGAGGGGCACGTCGAGCTCGACGGCATCCATCGCCTCGCGCACCCGCGGCCAGATCTCCTCGCGGGGCACGCCGAGGTTCTCGCATCCGAAGGCGATGTCGTCGCCGACCCTGGCGAGCATGGTCTGCGTGTCGGGGTCCTGCAGCACCATCCCGACGCGGCCCCGGCTCTCCGTCGCGGGAACGCCGTCGACGAGGAGCGCTCCGTGCGTCTCCCCCTCGTCGGCGCCGCCGAGCACGCCACCGAAGCCCTGCAGCAGCGTGGACTTGCCCGAGCCGGAGGCGCCGAGCAGAAGCACCCGCTCCCCCGGCTCGATTCGCAGTTCGACCTCGCGCACGGCCCAGCGCAGCCGGGTGGCGTAGCGCCATCCCCAGCCGCGCGCATCGAGCGCGGCGGGGTTCACCCGGGCGATCACACTCGTGCGGTGACCTCGCGGCCGGCCGCGAACCGGCTCAGGGCGCCGGTGGCGGCGAGTCCGCGGGCGATCAGCCAGGCGCCGAGCCCGGCGATCACCGCACCGGAGATGGTCGTCGAGGAGATGTAGACGGCGGTGAAGAGCGTGTCCGCCCCCGGGTACCAGAGGATGCGGTCGTTGATGCCGCACGCGAGCCCCGCGCCGGCGCCGGCCAGCATCGCGACGGGCAGACGCCAGACGCCGTACAGGAACACGAGGAAGATCAGCTCGGCGCCGATGCCCTGCACGAGTCCGGAGACGATGGTCAGCGGCCCCCACGCGTTGCCGATCAGCGCCGAGATGATCGCGGCGACCAGTTCGGTGTAGAGCGCGGCGCCGGGTTTGCGGACGATCAGCCCGCCGAGGACGCCGGCGATCAGCCACGGACCGGCGAGCAGTCCCTGGACGCCGGGGAGCAGCGCCTCGAGGGCCCCGCTCGGGGTCACGTATCCGACGTTCCAGAGCAGGAAGATCGCCGCGCAGGCGACGGCGACGACGCTGGCCACGACGATGTCGACGACGCGCCACCGCCAGAGCTGGGCGTTGCGCAGGCCTGTGGCCGTGGATGCCGCTTCGGTGCCGGACCGGTGCGTGGACGTACTCATCTGAACTCCTCCCTGCGCCGGCATGATCCGGATCAGGTTCGACGGTCGAAGCGCGATTCGCTCCCTCTCAGCCCGGCTCGCCGGACTCCCGTGGTTGTGCTCTCGATCATACCCAGTGCCGACACTCCGCGCTCCCCTGTTGCGGCACCGCGGTTCTCACGGGAGAGTTCGGTACCGTAAGCAGGTGACCGCTCCTGACTCCGCCGAGGCCACCGCTCCCCTGGGCGATGCCCCGATCGACGCCGCCGCAGACGCGGACACGTCGGCCATCGACGCGGAGCTCGACCGGGTCCCAGCGATCCCGGATGCCGCGGCTCACGACTCCGAACTGGAGCAGCTGGTCGCGGACGCAGAGGCCCCCGCCGCTCAGTGGGCGAGCGAGGGCGGAGCGGCGACCGCGCTCACCTGGGTGGATGCGGCATCCGTCGCCGACCACTCCCCGACGGCGACGCTCGACGGCGATCAGGTGCGCGAACCAGGGGCCGCGCTCTGGACGGGCGCCCGGCTGCGCCCCGCCGCGGCGGGTCCAGGCGTGCTCGTGCCGATCGGCATCCTCGCCGCACTGGCCGCCTCCTACGCGGGCACGACCCTGCTGTGGCCGCTGCACGAGGTCGCGCCGACCGTGAAGACGGCGGAGTTCCAGGCGACGGCCGCTCCGGCAGCGGCCATCACGTGGCCGACGCAGGGCAGCGCGGCGGTCGGCATCCAGGGCATCGGAACGGTCGCCTCGTCGCCGGATCCGGCCGTCATCGCCAGCATCACCAAGGTGGTCAGCGTGCTCATGGTGCTGGATCAGATGCCGCTCGCCGTCGGCGAGCAGGGCCCGTCCTTCTCGTTCACCAAGGCCGACAGTCAGTCGTATCTCGCGTACAAGCGCAGCGACCAGTCGGCGCTCGACGTGCCCGTCGGGGGTTCCCTGACGGAGTTCCAGATGCTGCAGGGCATCCTGCTCGGCTCGGCGAACAACTACATCGACCGCCTCGCGAAGGAGATCTGGGGCTCGGACAAGGCCTTCGCCGACGCCGCGGCGACCTGGCTCAGAGATCGCGGCATCCAGGGCATCACGATCCTCTCGCCCTCCGGATTCGACGAGCGCAACACGGCGACCCCCGAGGCGCTGATCGCCGTGGCGGAGCGGGCGATGCAGAACCCCGTGTTCGCGGGGATCGTCGGCACGCCCTCGGTCGAGTTGCCGGGCGCCGGACTCGTGAAGAACACGAACGGGATGCTGTCGGACTCCGGTGTGGTCGGCATCAAGACCGGCACCCTTCACGAGAGCTGGAATCTGCTCACCGCGAAGGACGTGGTCGTCGACGGCACGACCGTGCATCTCTACGCCTCGGTGCTCACGCAGGCCGATGACGACATGCGTCTCGCGTCGACGCGATCCCTGTTCTCGCAGGTCGAGGACGCGCTGCAGGCCGAGACCCCCGCGGTGGCGAAGGGAACCGTCGTCGGAGAGGTGGACACCCTGTGGGGTGCGTCCACCGAGATCGTGACGGATGCCGACGCCGAGGTCGTGCTGTGGGACGCCGCCGCGGCGGAGGCGACGCCCGAGTTCGACCTGGGCGAGAAGAGCAAGGCGGGCGCCGAGGTCGGCACGTTGACCGTCGCCGGCCCCCTCGACACGGCGACGACGACGCTCACTCTGAAGAAGAAGCTCGAGGGGCCCAGTGCCTGGTGGCGTCTCACCCACCCCCTGGAGCTCTTCGGTCTGACCTCCGACAAGCGCTAGTCGGAGCCAGGCACACAGGCCCAGGGCGCACGGCCCCAGGTCGCACGCGAAAGCCCCGCCCCGAGTGACCGGGGCGGGGCTTTCGCGGTGAACTCAGGCCCTGTTGTCGCCGGAGTCCGATCGCTCGATGAGCGACTCCGCCGAGGCGACCTCCGCTGCCGGACTCTGCGCGCCGACCGAGGCGCCGACGCGCGCGGCATCCGCCTCGGCCTCGGCGTCGCCGGTGACGACCACGGGGGTCGTTCCGGTGAGCGCCGCCTCGGCGTCGATGTCGGCCGCGGCCTGCTCGAACTGCGACTGGTACAGACGCCAGTAGGCGCCCTGCGCGGCAATGAGCTCGTCGTGCGTGCCCTTCTCCACGATGTCGCCGTGCTCCATCACGAGGATGAGGTCGGCGTCACGGATGGTCGACAGGCGGTGCGCGATGACGAAGGACGTGCGTCCTTCTCGGAGCGCCGCCATCGCGTGCTGCAGCAGCAGCTCGGTGCGGGTGTCGACCGCCGACGTCGCCTCATCGAGGATGAGGATCGACGGCTGCGCGACGAACGCCCTGGCGATGGTGATGAGCTGGCGCTCGCCGGCCGAGACGTTCGACGCGTCCTCATCGAGGACCGTGTCGTAGCCCTCGGGGAGAGCGTGCACGAACCGGTCGACGTATGTCGCCTTCGCGGCGGCGAGCACCTCGTCGTCGGTCGCCGTGGAGCGGCCGTAGCGGATGTTCTCGCGGATGCTCCCGGCGAACAGCCACGGATCCTGCAGCACCATTCCGGTGCGCGAGCGCAGGTCGTCGCGGGTCATGTCCGCGATGTCCTGCCCGTCGAGCAGGATGCGTCCGCCGCTGAGCTCGTAGAACCGCATGATCAGGTTGACCAGCGTGGTCTTTCCCGCGCCGGTCGGGCCGACGATCGCGACGGTCTGCCCTGGCTCGACCTGGAACGACAGGTCGGTAATGAGCGGACGGTCCTCCGAGTAGGAGAACGCGACGTTCTCGAACTCGATGACGCCCTTGCCGTCGACGACCGTGGGGGCGTCGGCGGCATCCGGCTCCTGCTCGTCTTCGTCGAGCAGCTGGAAGACGCGCTCCGCGGATGCGGTTCCCGACTGCACGACCGCCGCCATGCCGCCGAGCTCTGCCAGCGGCTGGGAGAACTGCTGCGAGTACTGGATGAACGCCTGCACGTCGCCGAGGCGCAGCTGGCCGTTGGCGACCATGAGGCCACCCAGCACCGCGAGGGCGGCGTAGCTGAGGCTGCCGACGAAGGTCATCGCGGGCATGATGATGCCCGAGAGGAACTGCGCCTTGAACGCCGACTGGAACAGCTCCTCGTTCTCGACCTGGAACTTGTCGAGAGCATCCTGCTCGCGTCCGAAGACCTTGACCAGCGCGTGGCCGGAGAAGGCCTCCTCGACGCGGGCGTTCAGGCGTCCGACCTTGCGCCACTGCTGGCCGAAGGCCTTCTGCGAACGCGGGCCGATGACGCCGAAGATGACGCCCATCAGCGGGAGCGCGATCAGGGCGACGAGCGCGAGCTGCCACGAGATCGAGAACATCATGATCAGCACGCCGACCACCGTGAGCACCGAGGTGAGGGCGCCGGACAGCGACTGCTGCATGGTCTGCGTGATGTTGTCGATGTCGTTGGTGACCCGCGAGATCAGCTCACCGCGCTGCACCTTGTCGAAGTACGACAGGGGCAGACGGTTGATCTTCGCCTCGACGTCTTCGCGCAGGCGCCACATGGTGCGCACCATGATGACGTTGATGACGTAACCCTGGATCCAGCTGAGGAGCGCGGCGA
Organism: Microbacterium sp. NPDC012755; assembly: GCF_042901325.1. Taxonomy (NCBI): domain Bacteria; kingdom Bacillati; phylum Actinomycetota; class Actinomycetes; order Micrococcales; family Microbacteriaceae; genus Microbacterium; species Microbacterium sp. NPDC012755. The sequence continues at coordinate 674,653 of NZ_JBIBCT010000001.1, forward strand.
GCACGTAGATCGCCAGCACCGCGAGGATGATCCAGCGCATGGCCTCGAAGTCGATGCCGTCGCCGACCTTGAAGTCGCGCATCGCGGCGACCTGGTTGGCGAAGTCGTCCTGGCCGAACTGGCGCAGCTGCTCCACGACCTCGCTCTTCGGTGTCCCGACGGGGAACCCGGGGAACGTGTCGGTCTTGCGTCCCAGTTCGTTGGAGAAGAAGCCCGCGTAGACGAGGTTGGTCGCCTCGGCGAGGACCTTCGGGGCCGCCACGGAGAGGAAGACGCCGATGGCGCCGAGAACCGACACGAACACGAACCAGACGGCGGAGGGCTTGAGGAGCCCGATCATCCGCTTGAAGCTCGGTCCGAAGTTGTCGGCCTTGCCGGGCGCGACGCTGTCCCAGTCCCCCGAGTTCTGACGGGCCTGCTCGGCGAGCTCGGCCTCGTACTTCTCCTCCTCGGTGAGCTCGGGCTCGACGGTCGCGGCGGCCTTGGCCGCCGCCATGCGCTCCCGACGGCTCTGCGGCTTCTCGGGAGTCGACGGGTTCTGCGCGCTCATGCGTCCACCCCCAGCTGCGACTCGACGATCTCGCGGTACGTGTCGTTGGTCTCGAGCAGCTCCTCGTGGGTGCCCACGCCGACCATGGTTCCTCCTTCAAGGACGACGATGCGATCGGCATCCGTGATCGTCGAGACGCGCTGCGCGACGACGATCTTCGTGACGTGCGGGAGCTCCCGCCACAGCGCCTGTCTCAGGCGGGCGTCTGTGGTGAGATCGAGCGCCGAGAACGAGTCGTCGAAGACGAGGATCTGCGGCTGGTGCACGATCGCACGTGCGATGGCGAGACGCTGGCGCTGACCGCCCGAGACGTTCGTGCCGCCCTGGGCGATGCGCGAGTTCAGCCCATCGGGCATCTCCTCCACGAAGTCGCGCCCCTGTGCGATCTCCAGCGCATGCCAGAGTTCTTCATCGGTCGCGTCCTCACGACCGTAGCGAAGGTTCGACGCCACGGTGCCCGTGAAGAGGAACGGGCGCTGGGGCACCAGGCCGATGCTCTGCCACAGCGCGTCGACGTCGGCTTCACGCACGTCGGTCCCGCCCACGAAGGCGGCGCCTCCGGTGACGTCGAAGAGCCGAGGGATCAGGGAGACGAGCGTCGTCTTGCCCGCACCGGTGGATCCGACGATCGCGACGGTCTCCCCCGGTTCCGCGGCGAAGCTGATGCCGTGCAGGACAGGCGACTCCGCACCGGGGTAGGTGAACTCGACGGCGTCGAAGGCCACGGCTCCGGGGACGGGGAAGTCGCTGACGCCGTGCTCGGGGCGCGTCATGCTCGACGTCGAGTCGAGGACCTCGCCGACGCGCTCGGCCGAGACGGCGGCGCGCGGGATCATCATCGCCATGAAGCTCGACATGATGACGCCCATCATGATCTGGCCGATGTACTGCATGAACGCGAAGAGCGTGCCGATCTCGACGGTGCCCGAGTTGACCTCGATGCCGCCGAACCAGATCACCGCGACGACCGTGACGTTGAGCACGAGCATGAACAGCGGGAACAGGAGCACGAAGAGCGAGCCGATCTTGCGGCCGACCACCATGATGTCGGTGTTCGCGCCGCGGAAGCGCTCTTCTTCGATCTCCTCGCGCACGAAGGCGCGCACGACGCGGACGCCGGTGAGCTGCTCGCGCATGATGCGGTTGACGTTGTCGATCTTCTTCTGCATGCTCCGGAACAGCGGCACCATGCGGCTGATGATCAGGAGGGCGATGATCAGCATGACCGGGACGGAGACGGCGATCAGCCAGCTCAGGCTGGCGTTCGTCACGACGGCCATGATGATGCCGCCGATGGCGAGCAGAGGCGCGGTGACGAACATCGTCGCGCCCATCATGGCGAGCATCTGGACCTGCTGCACGTCGTTCGTGTTGCGGGTGATCAGTGAGCCGGCGCCGAACTGCGAGACCTCGCGCTCGGAGAATCCGCTCACCTTGGCGAAGACGTCGGCGCGGATGTCACGGCCGGCCCCCATGGCGGCCCTGGCGGCGAAGTAGGTCGCGATGACGGACGCGACGATCTGGCCGAGCGAGACGACGAGCATGAACAGGCCGGTGCGCCAGATGTACGCGGTGTCACCCTGGGCGACGCCCTGGTCGATGAGGTCCTTGTTCAGGTTCGGCAGGTACAGCGACGCGAGGGCGCTGGCGAACTGGAACACCAGGACGCCGACGAGCAACCATCGATATCGGGAGAGATAGCGGACGAGGATTTTTCCCAGCACAGGCGGACTTCCTTGAGGGGTTGGAACAGCGGATTTCTCGGCTGGCGGATGCCGACCGACAATCAGCCGCATCACAGATTGTCACGTGCCACGGACATTCGCATCCCCCTGAGGGGGGACCTTCGCTCACAGCGAACCTTATTTCGCTGCGGTCTGCGGTTTGTGCACTCGGGAGAACAACAGGACCGATTCAGAACAGGGGGTGCTCCGGCACGTACGCCCGCGCGTCGGCTCCGGCATCCGGTGCCAGTTCGGCGATGGTCGGCGGGTTCCACTTCGGGTTGCGGTCCTTGTCGACCAGCTGCGCGCGGATGCCCTCCACGAGGTCGGGGTGCTCGTTCACGAACCACAGCACCCTGCGGTACTCGCCCTCCAGCGCCGCGCGCAGACCAGGAAGGTCCCTGGCCTCGCGGACCGCATCGAGCGTGACGGCGAGACCGGTCGGGGCGAGGCCCTCCAGCAGGTCGGCGATCGCTGCGGCATCCGCAGTGCCCTGCGCCTTCAGACGCTCGACGATCTCGGCGACCGTCGGTGCGGAGAACGCCTCGTCGATCCACTCGCGCGATGCAGGCAGGACGGACGGCTCTGGCGTCTCGTCGAAGAGCAGCACGATCTCCGCCGGCCCGGTCGGATCGGCACGGTAGGCCAGGGCCTCGCGCAGCGCCTCCAGCCGGTCGGAGGGCACGAAGTGGTCGGCGAAGCCGAGGTAGACGGCATCCGCGGCGTTCATGGTGCCGCCGGTGAGGCCGAAGTACTCCCCGAAGCGGCCGGGGGCGCGCCCGAGCAGCCAGGTGCCGCCGACATCGGGAGTGAATCCGATGCGAGTCTCTGGCATCGCCAGAGTCGAGCGCTCGGTGACGATGCGGATCGCCGCGTGACCGGCGAGGCCGATGCCGCCGCCCATCGTGATGCCGTCGGCGATCGCCACGACCGGCTTGGGGTACTCGGCGATCATCGCGTTCAGGGCGTACTCGGCCCGGAAGAACTGCGCGGTCTCCTCCGCCCTCCCCGCGACGATCTGCGCGTGCAGCGCACGGACGTCCCCGCCGGCGCACAGGCCCCGCTCGCCTTCGCCGTCCAGGACGACGATCTGCACATCGGTGTCGTCGCGCCAGGCGTCGAGGGCCGCTGTCAGCTGCACGATCATGTCGTGGTCGAGGGCGTTGATCGCCTCAGGGCGGTTGAGTGTGAGCCGCCCGAGGGCTCCTTCGGTGCGGACGAGAACGCGCGGAGCAACGGTGGGATCGGTCACGAGAGCCAGGCTACTCCCGTTTCCGAGGCGGCCTTTTCACCGGGAAATGCGCGATCCTGCGGCTTTTCCGGCAGGATAGACAGAACTGCCCATGCAAGGAGAGGTCGCGGATGCCCGACGGACAGGTGCTCGAGTTCACGCGCGTCACGAAGCGTTTCAACGATGTGACGGCGGTGTCCGACTTCTCCGCTCGGGTCGAGCCCGGTGTCGTGACCGCTTTCCTCGGCCCGAACGGAGCCGGCAAGACGACCTCGCTGCGCATCCTGCTCGGCCAGGTGCGCCCGACCAGCGGTACGGCCACGATCGGCGGCGTGCCCTATGCAGACCTGCGCACCCCGTTGCGCACGATCGGCTCGGTGCTCGAGGAGACGGTCTACCGCCCTCGGCGCACGGCGGCCAGGCAGCTGACCATCGCCGCGAAGGCCAACGGCATCCCCCTCTCCCGTGTCGACGAGGTGCTCGCGCTCGTGGGCCTCGACGGTGAGGGCGAGGGCCGCATCGGCAGCTTCTCCCTTGGGATGCGGCAGCGCCTCAGCGTCGCGCACGCCCTGCTCGGCGACGCCGGAACCCTCGTCTTCGACGAGCCGGCCAACGGCCTCGACCCCGAGGGCATCCGCTGGATGCGCCTGCTAATGCGCCGTCTGGCCGATGAGGGGCGCACCGTCCTCGTCTCCTCGCACGTGCTGAGCGAGGTCGAGCAGGTCGCCGATCACGTGCTCGTGCTGTCGAAGGGCCGGCTGGTCCTGTCCAGCGGCATCGAGAGCCTCGCCGACCCCGCAGCCGGTTCGGTGGTGGTGGATGCCGCGGATCGCGCCGCGCTCACCTCCGCCCTCGCCGCCGCAGGGTTCGAGGTCGAGGTGCTGCGCTCGGGTCTCACCGTGCGCGGCGGAGACGCCAAGACCGTCGGATCGGTCGCAGCGGCCGCCGGCGTCGCGCTGAGCACCCTCGTGCAGCGAGGACCGACGCTGGAGGACGTGTTCATCGAGCTCGTGCGCGGAGGCAAGCTCGCGCCGCACGCCGAGGCCGTCGCCTCGCAGCTCGTGCTCCCCGAGGCGCCCGCGTCGGCCGCGGACGACGCCGCCGAGGAAGCCCCGGTCGAGGAAGCCTCCGTCGAGGAGACCCCCGTCGAGGAGGAGTCCACCGACGAAGCCCCCCTCGATGACGCGCCCGCCGCCGTGGACGTGCTGCCGCTGGAAGCCGAGTCCGTTCCCGGAGACCCGCTGGCCGCCGCCGTGCTGACCGCCGGCGCGGGAGCGGCGATCGCCGAGGCCCCCTCTGCGGAGGATGCGGCCGATGCCGCCTCCGACGCGGTAGACGCCGCAGCGGACGCCGAGGATGCCGCGGCAGATGTCGATCACGCGGCCGCTGAGCTCGGGTACGCCGCAGACGCAGCGGATGCCGAGGACACGGCCGATGCGGCCGACGACGCGACAGACGACGACGCTGACACCGGCTCCGCAGAGGCGGAGGGCGAGGTCGCCGAGTCGACCGAGACCGAAGAGGCACCCGCTGCAGACGTCGCCGGAGGACCCTCGTTCGACGAGATCCTGTTCGGCACCGCGTCGGCCGACACCGGCGAGACGGCCACCGAGCCGCACGATGCCGGTGAGGACGCCGAGCACTCCGGCCTCGAGGTCTTCGAGGGCCTCGACTCCTCGGAGGACACGACCGCAGCATCCGAATCCGAGTCGTCCGAGTCCGAGTCCGAGTCCGAGTCCGAGTCCGAGTCATCCGACACCGAAGCAACGGAGTCCGAAGCGTCGGAGACGACGGGCGACGAAGCGTCGGAGACTGTGGGCGACACGGAATCCGAGGCGTCGGAAACCGCGAGCGAAGAGGATGCCGACCCTCGGGCGGCAGCCGTCTCGTCGATGCTCGCCGCCGCGGCTCGCGCCTACTACGAGGATGAGCCGAAGGACTACCCCTTCGCCGAGGCGCCCACGGGCGATGAGCACGCGCCGACCAGCGATGAGCAGGGCCAGGACGAGGGCGCGCACTGGGCGGTCGCCACGACCGGAGTGATCGACACCGTTCCTACCGCTGACGGCGGAGGCTCCGCCGAAGAGGCTGCGGATGACGCGGGCGACCCCGCCGAGGGCGACCAGGCCTCCGACCACCACGAGCACGAGGGTCACGAGCACGAAGGCGAGCACCACGAAGGCGAGCACCCCGAGGGCGAGCACCACGAAGGCGAGCACCACGAAGGCGAGCACCCCGAGCACCACGAGGGCGAGCACCACGACCATCATCACGGCTGAACGCCGCTGACACGACGAACCCCTCCTGCCTGCGGGCACGGAGGGGTTCGTCGTGTGAAGCGGAGTCTCTGACGAGGTCAGGCGGGCCGCGGACGGATCACGGGACGGCGGCTCCCCTTGGACACCGGGACCGGAGCTGTGGCGACGATCTCCTCGACGTCGGCGGGCTCGTCGGACACGTCCAGACGGAGCGCCTGGGTCAGCGCGAGGCCGTGGCTCGTCGTCAGGATGAGTCGGCGGTACTCGTGGTCTCCGTCGAGATCGATGACGACGCTCGGACGTCGTCTGCGGATCAGGACGAAGTCGAGGCTGCCCGCGGTCTTCCACGTTCCCGCGGCGAGCACTCCCGGGATGTGCGTGCCAGGGTTCGGCACTCCACGGAGCCACGTCCATGCGTCATCGGTGAGCTGCACCTTGGCGATGGTCTCGCGCTCGATGCGGATGTTGTCGCGGTGGAAGCTCGCGGCACGCTCGATCGGCGAGAGCACGATCTCGAGTTGCGTCTGGTCCAGCAGCAACGTCACCATGCCACCAGTCTGCCAGCGGCATCCCCCCAGTTGTCTGGGTCTTGCTCACAGGAACGCAACGATCCCTTGTCGTGTTGATCCACTTCTCCCCTTCCCGCACGCCGAGATTCGAATATATGTACCATACTCGAGTCTCGGTGGGTCCGGGGACCGCCGAGGCGCGCGGAGGGGCAGTCGTCAGGAGCGAGTCGCGCGAGCCGCCGCCGCAGCCGCGGCCGGGAGCGCCTGCTCGATGAGATCGAGCTCTTCGTCGCCGTGCGCGGCGGTGAGGAACCAGGCCTCGAACACGCTCGGCGGGAGCGCCACTCCCTGCTCGCGCATGGAATGGAAGAACGGCGCGTACCGGAACGACTCCTGCGCCTGGGCCTCCGCGTAGTCGCGCGGCGCCGAGGCTCGGAACGAGGCGTTGAACAGGTTCCCCGCCTTCGCCACGGAGTGGGTGACCCCGACCTCCGTCAGCGCGCCCTCGAGGGCCGCGACCAGGCGAGCGGATGCCGCGTCCACCGTCTCGTACACCTCCGGCGTCGCGAGGCGCAGCGTCGCGAGCCCCGCGGCGACCGAGAGCGGGTTCCCCGACAGGGTTCCCGCCTGGTACACCGGGCCGAGGGGCGCGAGAAGGTCCATGATCTCGGCGCGGCCGCCGAGGGCCGCCAGCGGCATCCCCCCGCCGACGACCTTGCCGAAGGTGATGATGTCGGGGAGGTAGTCCTCGCCCGCCGCGGCCTGCAGGCCCCAGAAACCCGCGGGGTGCACGCGGAATCCGGTGAGCACCTCGTCGAGGATCATCAGGGCGCCGTGCTCGTGCGCGGTGTCGGCGATCAGGCGGTTGAAACCGGGAACCGGCGCCACCACGCCCATGTTGGCGGCCGACGCCTCGACGATCACGGCCGCGATGCGGTCGCCGTGCTCGGCGAACACCGCTGCCAACGCATCGGGATCGTTGTAGCCGATGACGAGCGTCTGCGCGGCGATCGGGGCGGGGACGCCCGCGGATCCGGGGAGCGCGAGCGTCGCGATCCCCGATCCGGCCTCCGCCAGCAGGCCGTCGGAGTGGCCGTGGTAGTGGCCGGCGAACTTCACGAGCAGGTCGCGACCGGTCGCCCCGCGCGCCAGTCGGATCGCGGTCATCGTCGCCTCGGTGCCCGTCGACACGAGACGGACGCGCTCGACCGGGCGCGCCTCGGCGAACCGCACACGGTCGGCGATCAGCGTCGCGAGCTCCACCTCGCCCTCCGTCGGGGCGCCGAACGACAGACCGCGCGTCGCAGCCTCCTGCACCGCCGCGACGACCTCCGGGTGCGCGTGACCGAGCAGAGCGGGCCCCCACGAGGCGACGAGGTCGACGTACTCGATGCCGGCGGCATCCGTCACCCTCGCCCCCTTGGCCGAGGCCAGGAAGCGCGGAGTGCCCCCCACCGAGCCATAGGCCCGCACGGGAGAGTTCACTCCGCCGGGGGTCACCGCGCGGGCGGCGGCGAACAGATCGTCATTGCGGTCGGTCATGAGAACTCCTCCGGATGGCGAAGGGGCGATCAGCCGCGCAGCCAGCGCGCGGCCTCGGTCGCCCAGTAGGTCAGCACGGCGTCGGCTCCGGCGCGGCGGATGGACAGCAGCGACTCCAGCACGGCGGCCCGACGATCGATCCAGCCGTTCGCGGCGGCGGCCTCGATCATCGCGTACTCGCCGGACACCTGATATGCCCAGACCGGAATATGCACGGTGTCGCGCACCTCCCTGAGCACGTCGAGGAAGGACATGGCGGGCTTCACCATCACGATGTCGGCGCCCTCGGCCTCGTCGACGACCGCCTCGCGCACGCCCTCCCGGCGGTTGCCGGGGTCGAGCTGGTAGGTGCGGCGATCGCCGGTGAGCTGGGAGTCCACCGCCTCACGGAACGGCCCGTAGAACGCGCTCGCGTACTTCGCGGCGTAGGCGAGCAGCAGCGTCGAGTGGAAGCCCTCGGCGTCGAGCGCCGCGCGGATGACGGCGACCTGGCCGTCCATCATCCCCGACAGCCCGAGCAGCTGAGAGCCGGCTCGCGCCTGCGCGAGCGCCATCGTGGTGTACCGCTCCAGGGTCGCGTCGTTGTCCACGGAGCCGTCAGCCGCGAGCACGCCGCAGTGGCCGTGGTCGGTGAACTCGTCGAGACACAGATCGGTCTGCACCACGAGGGCGTCGCCCACCTCGGCGGCCAGCGCCTCGGTCGCGACGTTCAGGATGCCGGCGGGATCGTCGGCCCCGGAGCCGCGCGCATCGCGCACCGCGGGCACGCCGAACAGCATCACTCCGCCGACGCCGGCTTCGGCCGCGTCCACGGCGGCCGCCCGCAGGGAGTCGAGGGAGTGCTGCAGGACGCCGGGCATGGAGCCGATCGGCGAGGCCTCGGAGATGCCCTCCCTGACGAACAGCGGCAGCACGAGCTGACGGGGTTCGAGGGACGTCTCGCGCACGAGGTCGCGCACGGCGGGCGACTGCCTCAGCCGACGGAGGCGGGTCTCGGGGAAGCTCACGGCGCGAACTCGTCGGCCGCGTGCGGAAGCGTGAAATGCGACACCGCGTCGATGAGGGCATCCACCGTCTGCCGGTCGGCGACCACCGTGATCGGCAGCCCCGCCTTGCGGGCGTCGCGGGCGGTGCGGGGCCCGATCGCGGCCAGCAGCGTCTCGTCGGGGATGTCAGGGAACTGCTCGCGCACCTGCTGAGCGACGGAGCCGCTGGTGATCAGGATCGCGTTGATGCGGCCGTTCTGCACGTCGCGCATGATGCGATCGGTCACCGGGACTCCGACGGTGCGATAGGCCACCACGCTGTCGACGTCGTGCCCGGCCTTCTCCAGCAGCTTGCTCAGCACCGGCTTCGCGATCTCGCTGCGCAGCGCCAGGATGCGACGGGGCTCCGTCTCCAGCCCGATCAGCTGCTCGGCCATTCCCTCGGCGGAGTTGTCCTCGTCGGGCACCAGCGCGACCTCGTAGCCCACGGCCTGCAGAGCCGCGGCGGTCGTCTCGCCGACCGCGGCGATCCTCGTCGTGCGGGGGACGACGGCGCGATGCGCGAACATCACGTCGACGGTCGTCGCACTCGTGATCGTCAGCCAGTCGTACACACCCGCTGCCAGCTGCTCCAGCGCCACGTCGAGCGCGGCCTGGTCGGTCGTGGGGGCGAAGTTGATGAGCGGCGCGACGACGGGCACCGCGCCCTGGGAACGCAGACTCGCGGCGACGCCGTCGCCCCACGGTCCGCCGCGGGGTACGAGGATGCGCCAGCCGTCCAGCGGTCGGTCCTGCTTTGAATCAGTCATGAGGAATGCTCTCGGGAGACGAGGTCAGCCGCCCCTTGATCGAGCAGCCGACGGGCAACAGTCAACCCGAGCTCGCGCGCTGCGTGCATCGGGTCTGCACCATCGGCAGCATCCGCTCCATTGCCACTGCCGTTCCGATGAATATACTCCCCGTTCAGGTCTTCCGTGACGTCGAGGCCGATTCTACTGCCCCCGTCGGCCGCGTAGACGACCGTTCTGACGCGCACCGAGGCGCCGGAGACGACCGCGTGGGCGGCCATCGGCGCCTGGCATCCGGCGTCCAGCCCTTCGAGGATCGCGCGTTCGACGGTGACCGCCACACGGGTCGCCTCGTCGTCCAGCTCCGCGAGCGCCGCGAGCAGCGCGGGAGCGGCATCCGTACGCGTCTCGACGGCGAGCGCCCCCTGCCCGGGGGCGGTCGGCCACTCGGCGAGACCGAGCTCCTCGCGCCGCAGGGGCGAATCCGCTCCGAGGCGCGACAGCCCGGCGGCGGCGAGGATGACGGCATCCAGCTCCTCCGTCGCCACACGCTGCAGACGCGAGTCGACGTTGCCGCGGATGTCGACCACCCTGGCGTGCGGAGCCCGCCGTCGCACCTGCGCGATGCGACGCGGGGACCCCGTGCCGATGAGGCTTCCCGGCGGCAGCTCGTGCAGGGGGATGCCGTCGCGCGTGATCGCGACGTCGCGGGCGTCTTCGCGCACCGGCGTGGCGGCGATGACGAGGCCCTCGGGGATCGCCGTCGGCAGGTCCTTCAGCGAGTGCACGAGGAGATCGCACTCCCCGGCGAGGAGAGCCTCACGAAGACGGGTGGCGAAGATGCCCTGTCCGCCGATCTCCGACAGGGACGCACGGTTGGTGTCGCCCTCGCTGGTGATCGGAACGAGCTCGACAGGACGGCCGGCGACCTTCTCGAGGGCGGCGGCGACATGACCGGACTGCGCCTGCGCGAGCGCGCTGCGGCGGGTGCCCAACCTGATCGGGGTGCTCATGGCGGGGCCTACTGCAGCACGTCCGCGATCTCGTCGAACCGCAGTCGGCGCCCCGTGTAGAAGGGCACCTCCTCCTTCACGTACAGACGCGCGTCGGTGTAGCGCAGGTCGCGCATCAGGTCGACGAGCTCGGTGACGTCGTCGGCCTCGAGGGGCAGGAGCCACTCGTAGTCGCCGAGGGCGAACGCGGCGACCGTGTTCGCGATGACCCCGGTGAACGCGGCGCCCTTGCGGCCGTGATCGGCGAGCATCTTCCGACGCTCCTCCTCGGGGGCGAGGTACCACTCCGGGGTGCGCACGAACGGGTAGAGGCAGAGCCAGTCCTTGGGCTCGATGCCGCGGAGGAACCCGGGCACGTGCTGACGGTTGAACTCGGCGTCGCGGTGCACGCCCATGACGTTCCACACGGGCAGGAGGGTGCGCAGCAGTTCGGTGCGACGAAGACGACGCAGCGCCTTCTGCAGGTCTTCGGCGGTGTCGCCGTGGAGCCACACCATCAGGTCGGCGTCGGCCTTGAGGCCGGAGACGTCGTAGAAGCCCCGCACGGTCACGCCGGAGTCTTCGATGTACGAGACGATCGTCTCGAGCTCAGTGGAGTCGGATTCGGTCACCGGGACGTCGGGATTGCGTCGCCAGACCGCCCAGAGGGTGAAGCCGGACGGGTTCTCTTCGCGCTCTTCGGACATGCACCCAGTCTGCCCCCTTTGCGGGACGGGTGCGAACCCGCGGAGGAACCCGACCCCCGTCGGCGCGGGGAAGGATGCTCAGCGCGAGGCTGCGCGCGCGATGACCCACACGAGACTGCCCGCGACGGCGGCGAGGGCGACGGCGCCCGCGATCGCCCCGACCGGGTTGCGGTCGGCGAATCGCCGCGCCTTCGCCGCTGCGCGCACCGAGGCCTTCTCGATGCGCCGGGGGAAGTTGCCCTTGACCTCGATCGCGGCGAGCGCCGCCTTGAGCTCGGCCCTCGCCGAGGCCACGGGATCGACGATGCCGGCCGGGACCGCCGTCTTCGGCAGCGAGCCGGTGCTGTCAGAGTTCGTCATCGCCTGAGCCCTTCGCGATCTTGATGTCGGCGGCCACCGCCTGAGCAGGGTTCTCCCGCGCCAGCACCTTGCGGAACTTCAGGATGCCGAGCAGTGCGAAGAACAGCACCGCCAGGATCAGGATGCCGAACACGGCGATGGCCGAGAGCCAGACCGGCCACCAGGACGAGAGCCCGGCGATGGCGAAAACCAGGACCACGGGCACGGCCCAGAATAGGAAGAACAGGGCGACCAGGAACCACACGGAGCCGATGCCGGCATCCTTCGAGGTCTTCGCGACCCACGCCTTGGCCGCGTCGATCTCGGCCTTGACGAGGTTCGTGACCAGGTCGGGGAGGTCGCCGATGAGAGTCAGCAGACTGTCGTCCGCACGATCCCGATATCCGCGGGGCATGTCAGTCGTCGGCCTTCTTCGGAGCCGCGGGCTTCTTCGCCGCGGCAGGCTTCTTCGCTGTCGTGCTCTTCGCGTCGTGCTCCGCTCGGCGCTTGGCCTCGGCCACCGCATCCTCCGTCGCCTTGGCGAGGTCGTCTGCCGCGTCCTTGCCGGTGGCGATCGCCGAGTCGAGCCGCTGGCCGGGGGTGCCGTTGCCGCTGGCGGACTTCGCGATCTTGACGACGCCGGTCCAGATCGCGCCGGCAACGGCCGCTGCCTTGTCGCCCACGTAGGACTTGACCTTGGTGACCTGCTCCTGGACGGGGTCGAGGTGCCAGACCTTGAGCCACTGCGTCTTGATCTGCTCGTAGCGCTCGCGCCCGGCTCGCGTGCCGAGGACGTATCCGACGCCGAGTCCGACGACGAGTCCGATCTTCCCCTTCATGGGGTCTCCTCTACGTAGTTCCGGTGTGGACGCCTGGGGCGAACCGGCGATTCGGAACCGCCGACCAGATACCCAGCGTAACCCCATATGCCGATTTCGGCATCTACACGTGAGGGGGTTGACAAGCAGATGACGAAAGACGTCCTCATCGGAGGGCGATCAGCCCCACAGCAGCGCGCGGCGGAGGCGGTCGGCCTCCTCCTTCGCATCGGGGATCACCTGGGCGAGGCCGGTCCCCGCGAGCCACGCGCCGACGGCGGCGAGGCCGGGCACCGCCTGCACCGCCGCACGGGCGGCAGCACGGCGATCGCCCGATCCGATGATCGACGCCGGCTGCGACTGCACGAACCGGGCGCGATGCGAGGCCACGAGGGCGCTCTCGTCCAGGGGGACTCCGAGAAGGGCGGATGCCTCACGCAGCGCGAGCCTCGCCGCATCCGCGTCGTCCGGCGCCGACGTCGCCGCGGGCTCGCCCTGGGCGCCGAACGACACCCGGACGACCTGCCGCTCGCCGGCCGCCTCACGCACCCACCGCCACTTCGCACTCGAGTGGGTGAGCGCCTTCGCGGTGTGCGAGCCTGGCACCGTCAGCACCCCGGTGCCCCGCGGCGCGGAGGCGAGCTCTGCGGCATCGAGCAGCAGGGTCACGATCTCGATCTCGGGGGCGACAGCCGCGTCGGTGCGCGAGAGCGCGGGGGCCGAGGACGCGAGGAGCTCGCGGGCCGTCGCCTCCGGAGTCGCGACGATCACGGCATCCGCGGTGAGGACGAGCTCCTCGGAGGTCGGCTCCTCGTTCGTGCCGTCGGCGGGTGCGGCGAGCGCGTCCGTGTCAGCCGCGGGGATCCCGGCCGTCACCGTCCACGTCGCGCCCGACCGGGAGACGCCGGAGACCTCCGCGCCGGTGCGGACCACCCCACCGAGGCTCTCGATGTCGGCGACGAGCGCATCGACCAGCCCTGACATGCCGCCGTCGAGACCCTCGACCGCGGACCCCGGCGCTTTCGCCGAACGGGCGGCGCCCTCGTCGCGCAGCGCCTGCACGGCGCCCGAGAGCGAGCCGACGCTGGTGAGCGCGGCGTTGAGACCGGGGGCGGCGATGTCGACGTCGACGTCTTCGGGGAGCGCCGAGTACACCCCTGTGGTCACCGGGGCGACCAGGCGGTCGCGCACCTTCGCGCCCATGCGCGAGGAGACCAGCTTGCCGAGGCTGTGGTTGTGGCCGATCGTCAGCGGCGGGCGCACGCGGTCGAGGTAGGCGCGCCAGACGCCGGACCAGCCGATGATGCGGCGCACGTCGTCCTGGAACGGGTTGGCGGGGATGCCGAGGATGCCGCCGACCGGCAGCGGCGCCGCTCCCACACCGGGGATGCCGGCCAGCCAGGCCCCGCCCGCTGCGGGGGCGACGATGCGGTCGGCGAGGCCGAGGTCGTCGAGCAGCGCCCTGACGTGCCCGCCCCTCGTCGCGAAGCTCTCCGCGCCGGCGTCGACCGTGATGCCTCCGAGGTCAGCCCGACGGATCGCGCCGCCGACGGCATCCGCCGCCTCCAGCACCGTCACGCGCATGCCGACCTTCACGCACTCGCGCGCCGCGATCAGCCCGCCGATGCCGCCGCCGATCACGATGACGTGCTTCTCTGCGGCGAGGGCGGCGAGGTCTTCAGGGCGTGCGGTCATGCCTTCCATCCTCGTTCATCGCGAGCGCGTCACGAGAGCTGCCGCCCGTCGGAAACCGTTCCCTCTTGCCGTCCGGACGCGTGATGACTACTGTTTAGCCAGATAGCTAACAAGCGAAGGAGTGAAGATGCGCGTCGCCATCACCGGAGGCACCGGCTTCGTCGGGAGGAACCTCGCGGCACGCCTCGAGGATGCGGTCGTCGTCTCCCGTCGCAACGGCGTCGACGTCACCGACGTCGACGCGCTCACCGAGGCGTTCCGCGGGTGCGACGCCGTCGCGCACTGCGCGGGCATCAATCGCGAGATCGGCGACCAGACCTTCCGCCGCGTGCACGTCGAGGGTACCCGCGCGGTCGTCGAGGCCGCGCGGCGAGCAGGGGTCGGCCGCATCGTGATGGTCAGCTTCCTGCGGGCGCGCCCCGACTGCAGCTCCGGCTATCACGAGTCGAAGTGGGAGGCGGAGGAGATCGTCCGCGGCTCCGGCATCCCGCACACGATCCTCAAGTCCGGCATGATCTACGGATCCGGCGACCACATGGTCGACCACGTCACGAAAGCCGTGCGGACGCTGCCGTTCTTCTGGACCGTGGGCTTCCGCGAGCGCACCGCACGCCCCGTCCCCGTGGACGACGCGGTCGACGTGCTCCTCGCGGCCCTCGAAGGCCGCATCCCCGACCCCACGGTCGCCGTGATGGGAGTCGACGAGGTGACTCTGGGCGAGGCGATCCGCCGCATCGCCCGCGTCGCAGGTCGCAGACCCGCCTACCTCCCCGTGCCGGTGTGGACCATCCGCCTCCTCGCGCGGATCACGGAGCGGCTCATGGTCGTGCCGCTCGTGGCGAGAGCGCAGGCCCGGATGCTCGCGGAGGGCGTGAGCGAGGCCGCCCCGCCGGCACCGGAGCCACCCGTGGGCATCCGTCCGTCGCGCGGGTTCACCGACGAGCGGATCCGCGCCGCGCTCCCGGAGGGCCGGTTCGGGCTGAGCGACCTGAGGATCGCACTCCCCCGTCGCCGCTGATCCCCGTCGCGCCGCCGCGCCGATCCCCCGTCGCGTGGCCGTGCTGAACCTCTGTCGCGCCGCCGTGCCGACCCCCCGCCGCGCCGCCGTTCCGGCCCCCCCGCCGCGCCGATCCCCCGCCGCGCCGCCGTTCGGGAGGAGAAAGCGCGTTCGGGCTGAGGAATCACGCGCAGGGCTCCTCCCGAACGTGCGAACTCCTCCCGAACACGCGAGGTGCTCCCGAACGCGCGAGGTGTTCCCGAACGCGCGAACTCCTCCGCACCTGCGCGCACCGGGAGACGCGCGGGCAGGCGGAGCGGAGCCCTCAGACCGCGTGCACCAGTTCGACGATGCGGGAAAACCGGGGCAGAGCCCCTCAGACCGCGTGCACCAGTTCGACGATGCGGGTGAGCTGGTCGGGATCCGTCTCCGGAGGCACGCCGTGACCGAGGTTGAGGATGTGCGCGCGGGCCGCGCGGCCCCGCTCGAGGACCTCCCGCACGTGCGCCTCCAGCACCGGCCACGGGGCGCCCAGCAGCGCGGGGTCGATGTTGCCCTGCACGGTGACGCCGTCGCCGAGGATCGCCGCGGCCTCGTCGAGCGGCTGGCGCCAGTCGACTCCCACGCCGTCGGCGATACCACCCAGGCGCATGTCGGCGAGGAACGGACCGGTGCCGACGCCGAAGTGGATGGTCGGGATGCCGATGCCGGCCAGCGCCGCGTGCGAGTGCGGAGCGACGAAGGCACGGTAGTCCGCCGGGCTGAGGGACCCCGCCCACGAGTCGAACAGCTGGACGACGGAGGCTCCGGCATCCCTCTGGATCTCCAGGAAGCGGCGCGAGACCCGGGCGAGCCAGCCGGCGAGGCGGTTCCAGGACTCGGGGTCGGCGTGCATCATCGCCCTGGCGCGCAGGTGCTCCTTCGACGGCCCTCCCTCCACGAGGTAGGCGGCGAGGGTGAACGGGGCCCCCGCGAACCCGATCAAGGGGGTGTCGCCGAGCTCGTCCGTGACGATCTCCACGGCGGCGGCGATGGCGGATCCGTCGAGGTCGGCGGGGTCGATCGCGGTGATCCGCTCGACGTCGGCCGCGGTCCGCACGGGGTTTGCGAACACCGGGCCGCGCCCAGGCTCGATCTCCACCTCGACGCCGGCGAGGCGCAGCGGGATGACGATGTCGCTGAAGAAGACCGCCGCGTCGACGCCGTGCCTGCGCACCGGCTGCAACGTGATCTCCGCCGCGAGCTCCGGTGTGAGGCAGGCGTCGAGCATCCTCGTGCCGACGCGGAGATCGCGGTACTCGGGCAGGGACCGACCCGCCTGTCGCATGAACCAGACCGGGGTCTGCTCGGGTCGGTGTCCGGCGAGGGCGCGCAGCAGCGGAGCGTCAGAGAGGGCCATGCGTCCATCCTCCCATCCGGGGTCTATGGGCCGGCTGCGCTCCGGAACTCCGGAGATCCGAGGCCGTGCCGGCCCGGGTGGGCGCATGATCCCGCGCCCACCCGGAGCTGTCCGGCGTACGGGCGGACGGTTCTCCGGAGTTCTGGCGCGACCCGGCCGAGAGCCGCGAAAGGACCGCCGAACCCGGCCCACCGCGGCTCGGGTAGAATCGTCGTGTGCTGCTGTGTGTGACGGCGAGTCACAAGACCGCCTCCTTCGACCTGCTCGAACGCCTGAGCCGCACCCCCGACGACGTCGCACCCACCCTCGTGGGGCTGACGCCGTGCGTGCAGGGTGCGGTCGTTCTCGCGACGTGCAACCGGTTCGAGGCGTACGTCGAGATCGACGAGCCGGTCACCGCGGCCGGAGCCGTCGGCGTCGAAGCCGTGCTGGAAGCGGTCGAGTCCGCGACCGGTGTTCCCGCCTCCGAGCTCGACGGCGCCTACGCCGTGCACTCGGGCCGACGCGTCGCCGAGCACCTCTTCTCCGTGGCTTCCGGACTCGAATCCGTCGTGTCTGGCGAGGGCGAGATCGCCGGCCAGGTGCGCCGCGCGCTGAAGTCCGCCCGCAAGGACGGCACGACCTCTCCCGAGCTCGAGCGCCTGTTCCAGCGCGCCAGCCAGGCTCAGCGCAAGGTCAAGAACGTCACCGCCCTGGGCCGTGCAGGGCGTTCGCTCGTCCGCCTCGCTCTGGAGCTCGCCGACAGCCGCATCGCCGACTGGTCGGCCGAGCGGGTGCTGCTCGTCGGCACCGGCGCCTACGCCGCCGTCACCCTGGCCACGCTCCGCGAGCGCGGCGCCGAGAACATCTCCGTCTACTCGCCGTCGGGGCGCGCCGAGATCTTCGCCGCGAAGCACGGCATCCGCGCCGTGTCGGCCGACGACTACGCGCGCACGGCCGCACGCTCCAGCCTCCTCATCACCTGCACGACCGCGACGGAGCCCGTCCTCGGCCCCGAGCACCTGCAGCTGCCGGTCGGCGCCGCAGCGGTCGGATGCCCTGTCGGCTCGCACAGCCGGCTCGTGGTCGACCTCGGCATGCCGCGCAACGTCGACCCCGCCGTCGCGACGCTCGAGGGCGTCGCCCTGCTCGACCTCGAGACCATCCGCCTGCACGCCCCTCTCGAGGAGCTGCAGGCGACGGATGCCGCGCGCAGCGTCGTCCGCGAGGCGGCGGACACCTTCCACGTCGTGGGCTCCCGTCAGAGCGTGACTCCGGCGGTC
Source organism: Microbacterium sp. NPDC012755 (assembly GCF_042901325.1). NCBI lineage: Bacteria > Bacillati > Actinomycetota > Actinomycetes > Micrococcales > Microbacteriaceae > Microbacterium > Microbacterium sp. NPDC012755. Next base: position 692,450 of record NZ_JBIBCT010000001.1, read on the forward strand.
GTCGCCCTCCGCTCGCACATCTTCTCCCTGCTCGACACCGAGATCGACCGAGCTCGCGCCCGCGGCGACGAGGACGGCAGGGTCGAGCAGGCGCTGCGCCATCTCGCCGGGGTGCTGCTGCACACGCCGACCGTGCGCGCCCACGAGCTCGCCGCATCGGGCAAGGCCGACGAGTTCACATCGGCTCTCGCCTCCCTGTACGGCATCGAGCCGGCGCAGGACGACATCGCCGACGCGGCGAGCGCCTGAGCTCCACCCGCTCTCCACAGGAACCGGGAGAGCACCGGTTCTCCACAGAGTCGCTGCCCCCGGCGCCCGCCGCGACTCCCCCACCCCTGCCGGTCCTACGGTCGGATGCGTGACAGCGCCGCGTCATCGGCGCAGGATGGGAGGATGCTCGTGTCCCCGGACGTGATCGGAATGATCATCGCTCTCTTCGCCTTCACCCTGACGGTGCTCGGCGGAGTGGCCGGACTGCTCGCGCGGCAGTCGCGAGAGTTGGACGCGCGGTTCGAGAAGATCGACCTGCGGTTCGACAAGATCGATGAACGGTTCGAGAAGGTCGACGAACGCTTCGAGAGGATCGATGTGCGGTTCCAGGAGCTGGAGAATGAGCTCACCGAGGTGAAGGTGTCGATCGCGCGACTCGAGGGCCCGCTGCCCCGACTGCAGCGGCTCTGACCACGACGGCCGCCGTGAGGGATGATGGGTTCATGGCCCTTCACATCACCGGAGACACCGCCGCCGACACTCTGCTCACCGAGAACCCCCTGGCCCTGCTGGTCGGGATGCTGCTGGACCAGCAGGTTCCGATGGAGACCGCGTTCGCAGGCCCCCTCAAGATCGAGCAGCGCACCGGGGCGACGGATGCCGCCGCCATCGCGCACCTGAACCCCGACGAGTTCCTCGAAGCGTTCAAGCAGACACCCGCCGTGCACCGGTTCCCCGGTTCGATGGCCGCACGCGTGCAGACCCTGTGCCAGGAGCTCGTGGACCACTGGGGCGGCGACGCCGCCGCGCTGTGGACCGAGGGAGACCCTTCGGGCGCCGAGGTGCTGAAGCGCCTGAAGACCCTGCCGGGCTTCGGCGAGCAGAAGGCGAAGATCTTCCTCGCCCTGCTCGGCAAGCAGTACGGCTTCACCGGCGACGGCTGGCGCGAGGCGTCGGCTCCGTACGGCGAGGGGGGCTCATACCGCAGCGTCGCCGACATCGTCTCGCCCGAGTCGCTGACGAAGGTCCGCGAGCACAAGAAGGCGATGAAGGTTGCCGCGGCACGGAGCAATGCGACGGAGGAGCGTTGATGCCTGCCGAGGCAAGGCTGAGCAAGCGAAGCGCGTCGAAACCCATTGAGGCGGAGAAGTGAAGCCGACAGGCGACGACGTCGCCGGGCTCATCGCACGGTCCAGTCCGGCGATCCGCCGGAGGGATGCCGAGACCCTCACCGCGCTGATGCAGGAGATCACCGGGCGGGAACCCGCGACCTGGGGCACGATCATCGGCTTCGGCTCCTGTCACTACCGCTACCCGACCGGCACGGAGGGCGACAGCGGACTGCTCGGCTTCGCCCCGCGCAAGGCCGCGACGACGATCTACCTGTTCGACGGCGTCGCCGCGCACACCGAGGCCCTCGCTGAGCTCGGACCGCACACGACCGGCGCCGGCTGCCTCTACATCAAGGACCTCGAGCAGATCGACCTCGACGTGCTCCGCGGCATCCTGGAGCGCTCGCTCGCCTGGGTCGAGGCGGGCGGCACCCCAGAGGTGCAGCTCACCGTCACCGGCTGAGCCACAGCATCCGACGCCGAGACCCCCGCGTACCGAACGGCTACGCGGGGGTCTCGGCGTCAGGTCGATGATCAGCGCAGTCCTGCGAAGAAGGCGCGGATGTCTCCGGCCAGCACGTCCGGACGCTCCAGGGCTGCGAAGTGCCCGCCCTCGTCGAAGCGGCTCCAGTGCACGATGTTCGAGTTGTCGCGCTCGGCGAACACCCGGATCGTCTGGAAGTCGTCGGCGAACACCGCGACTCCGGTCGGCGCCGCGTTGACGGCATCCGATGCCTCGGCGCGTGCGTTCTCCAGGTAGCTGCGGGACATGCCGGATGCCGCGTTCGCGAACCAGTTCACGCTGACTTCGAGCAGGATCTTCTCCAGCGGCACGAGGGAGGTGCCGTTGCCGAAGGAGTTGAACAGCTCGCTGTAGGCGAGCAGACCGACGGGAGAGTCGCTGATGCCGACCGACACCGTCTGCGGCCGGGACGCGTTCATGGTGTTGTAGCCGCCGACCGACTGGAACCACTGCATGTGCTCGAGCCCCGCGTAGTCCTGCGGCTCCAGACGCTCGAACTCGCTCGGGTCACCGGAGGGGAACGAGAACAGCTGCAGCACGTGGAGTCCGAGGAAGCCCTCGGGGTTCAGCAGGCCGAGCTCTCGGGCGACCATCGCCCCGTTGTCCGAGCCGTGGATGCCGTAGCTGTCGTAGCCGAGGCCGCGCATGAGCGTGTCGTAGGCCGCGGCGACCCGCGCCGTCGTCCATCCTGCGGCGGACAGCGGCTGGGAGAACCCGTATCCGGGGGCGTCCGGGATGACGACGTCGAACGCGTCCTCGGCGCGTCCGCCGTGAGCGACCGGGTCGACGAGCAGGTCGATCAGCTCGAGGTAGTCGACGGCGGAGCCGGGGTAGGTGTGCGCGAGGAGGAGCGGGGTCGCGCCCTCGTGAGCGGAGCGGACGTGGATGAAGTGGATGCGCTGTCCGTCGATCTCGGTCGTGAAGTGCGGGAAGGAGTTGATCCGCTCCTGCGCGGCCTCCCAGTCGAACGCCCGCCAGGCGGCGACGGCGTCGCGGAGGTAGGAGTTGGGCGTTCCTGCGTCCCAGTCGTCCGTGGGCGACGGCTGGGGAAGGCGCGTGCGGGAGAGCCGGTCGTGGAGATCGGCCACCTCGGCGGCGGAGACGGTGACGGTGAAGGGGCTGAGGGAGAGGGTGTTGTTTTCCATATCTCGACTGTAAGAACGCATTAGGCTGGATTCGTTCCTAATGGAAGAACTTCTTTTCGGAGGATCTCTGTGGCCGATCCGACCGCCCGTCTGCTCGCACTCCTGGCTCTGCTGCAGGCCGAGCCGGAGCGCTCCGGACGCACGCTCGCCTCCCGACTCGGCGTCTCGACGCGCACCATCCGTCACGATATCGATCGTCTGCGCGAGCTCGGGTACCCCGTCGATGCGACGCGCGGCTCCCTGGGCGGATACCGGCTCGGCGCCGGCGGCAAGCTCCCCCCGCTGCTGCTCGACGACGAGGAGGCCGTCGCGGTGACCGTGGGGCTGCGCGCGGCAGCCGGGATCGCCGGGGTCGCGGAGTCCGGCGCCCGCGCGCTGGCCAAGCTCGAGCAGGTGCTGCCCTCGCACCTGCGCCCGACCGTCGATGCACTGCGGTCGAGCGTCGACAGGGCGCCGGAGAACAACGACACGGATGCTCCCGACCCCGAGATCGACGCCGCGGCGCTGCAGGCCATCGCCCGCGCGATCCGCGACGAGGAGTGGCTGCGCTTCGACCTCGACGACACGCCGGTCCTGGTCGAGCCTTACCGCCTGCTCACCTGGCACCGACGCTGGTACCTCGTGGCGCGCGATCCACAGTCGGGCGAGTGGAGCACGTACCGCGTCGACCGGATGCGCCTGCGGATGGCGACGCACCGCCGCTTCTCCCCGCAGCCGCTGCCGGGCGGCGACTACACCGCGTTCGCGATGCGCACCATCGCGGTGAGCGGCTGGATCGTGCACGCCCGACTCCGCATCGACGCGCCGGCCGAGGCGGTGCTCGACCGCATCCACGCCGCGGTCGGCGTCGTGGAGCCGGTCGACGACAGCCACTGCATCCTCGTCACCGGCGCCGACAGCCTCGACACGGTCGCGACCTACATCGGGATGCTGATGATGGACTTCACGGTCGAGAGTCCGCCGGAGCTGATCCCGCGCCTCCAGTTGCTCTCGGAGCGCTACGCCCGTGCGGTCGCGGGTTCTCCGAAGCCGCCTGCCGTCGACGCCCCGGCGTGACGACGAGACCCCCGCCTGCGGTGAACGCAGGTGGGGGTCTCGGGACGGGCGGGGGTCGCGGCGACCCCGACGAGGATGCTCAGGCGCCCTTGAGGCGCTCCGCGAGGTACTGGTGCAGCTCGTCGATCGAGATGCGCTCCTGTGCCATGGTGTCGCGGTCGCGCACCGTGACGGCGCGGTCGTCGAGGGAGTCGAAGTCGATCGTGACGCAGAACGGCGTGCCGATCTCGTCCTGTCGACGGTAGCGGCGGCCGATGGCGCCGGCGTCGTCGAAGTCGACCGACCAGGAGCTGCGCAGCGTCGCGGCGACCTCGCGGGCCAACGGCGACAGGTTCTCGTTGCGGCTCAGCGGCAGCACGGCGACCTTGACCGGAGCCAGGCGAGGGTCGAGGCGCAGCACGGTGCGCACATCGGTGCCGCCCTTGGCGTTCGGCACCTCCTCCTCGACGTAGGCGTCGACGAGGAAGGCCATCATCGCGCGGGTGAGGCCGAACGACGGCTCGATGACGTACGGGGTGTACCGCTCGCCGGACGCCTGGTCGAAGTACGACAGCGACGAGCCCGAGGCCTCGCTGTGGCTCGACAGGTCGTAGTCGGTGCGGTTGGCGACGCCCATGAGCTCGCCCCACTCCTTGCCCTGGAAGCCGAAGCGGTACTCGACGTCGATGGTGCCGGCGGAGTAGTGCGCGCGGTCCTCCTCGGGCACGTCGAAACGGCGCATGTTGTCGGCGTCGATGCCCAGATCGATGAACCAGTCCCAGCAGGCCTCGACCCAGTGCTCGAACCACTCCTGCGCCTCGGCGGGCGGCGTGAAGTACTCGATCTCCATCTGCTCGAACTCCCGCGTGCGGAAGATGAAGTTGCCGGGCGTGATCTCGTTGCGGAACGCCTTGCCGACCTGGCCGATGCCGAACGGCGGCTTCTTGCGCGAGGCGGTGAGCACGTTGGAGAAGTTCACGAAGATGCCCTGGGCCGTCTCGGGGCGCAGGAAGTACAGCCCCGTCTCGTCGTCGACGACGCCGAGGTACGTCTTCACGAGGCCGGAGAACGCCTTCGGCTCGGTGTACTGGCCCTTGGTGCCGCAGTTGGGGCAGGGCACGTCGGCGAGGCCGTTCTCGGCCTTGCGGCCCTTGCGCGCCTCGAAGTCCTCGATGAGGTTGTCGGCACGGAAGCGCTTGTGGCAGCTGAGGCACTCGACCAACGGGTCGGTGAAGGTCGCGACGTGGCCGGAGGCCTCCCACACGCGCTTGGGCAGGATGATGCTGGAGTCGAGACCGACCATGTCGCCGCGGCCGCGCACGAAGGTCTGCCACCACTGCCGGCGGATGTTCTCCTTGAGCTCCGTGCCGAGGGGTCCGTAGTCCCACGCGGAACGCGAACCGCCGTAGATCTCACCCGCCTGGAAGACGAACCCGCGGTGGCGGGCGAGGGCGATGACCTTGTCAAGACGGGACTGTTCGGCCACGGTGGCTCCAATGGTCGGATGCGGGAGGACGCCCGTGAACACGGGCACTCCATTCTATCCGTGCGTGTTCGCCGCTCCATCCTTACGTGTTCGCCACCACCGGCGTGCACTCGCTTCTGAGCTCGGAGTACCGTCGAGGGATGAGCGCCGCAGAGCAGACCGACGAGAACAGCCGTGAGGACACCCGCTTCTTCGGCCAGCCCTGGGCGCTGGTGCACATCTTCGGCGTGGAGATGTGGGAGCGGTTCAGCTTCTACGGCATGCAGGGCATCCTGCTCATCTACCTGTACTACTCGGCGACGCAGGGCGGTCTCGGCATCCCCGAGGCGGTCGCCGGCGGCATCGTCGGCGCCTACGGAGGATCGGTCTACCTGTCGACGATCCTCGGCGCCTGGGTCGCCGACCGCCTGCTCGGCTCCGAGCGCGTGCTGTTCCTCAGCGCGATCGTCATCGTCGCGGGACACATCGCGCTCGCCGCGCTCCCCGGCGTGCTCGGCGTGGGGGTCGGCCTCGTCCTCGTCGCGCTCGGCTCCGGCGGGCTCAAGGCGAACGCCACGTCCGTCGTCGGCAGCCTGTACAGCGCGGAGGATCCCCGACGGGATGCCGGGTTCTCCCTCTTCTACCTGGGCATCAACCTGGGCGCCTTCATGGGCCCGATCCTCACCGGCATCCTGCAGTCGTCGCTCGGCTTCCACTTCGGCTTCGGCCTCGCGGCCATCGGCATGACCCTCGGTCTCGTGCAGTACTCCTTCGGACGCCGGAAGCTCCCCGACGCGGCCAGGCACGTGCCGAATCCGCTCCCCGCCTCGCGCTACCCGCTGATGTGGATCATCGGCGGCGCCGGCATCCTGCTCGTCGTCGTGCTGGTGCTGGTGGGCGCGATCCGGCCGGACAACCTCGCGACGATCGTGATCTTCGGCACGATCATCGCCGCGGTCGCGTACTTCGCCGTGATCCTCGGCAGCCGCCGCATCGACGGGACGGAGCGGTCGCGCGTCTGGGCGTTCCTCCCCCTCTTCGTCACGAGCGTCGCCTTCTGGTCGCTGTACCAGCAGCAGTTCACGGTGCTCACGGTGTACTCCGACAAGAGGCTCGACCGCTCGCTCTTCGGCTGGGAGATGCCGGTGTCGTGGGTGCAGTCGATCAACCCGGTGTTCATCATCATCCTGTCCGGCGTCTTCGCCGTGATCTGGACGCGCCTCGGCAGCCGCCAGCCCTCCACGCCCGTGAAGTTCGCGCTCGGGGCGATCGTGATGGGCGCCGCGTTCCTGCTGTTCCTCCCGTTCGCCGGGGGCGGCGAGAACTCCACGCCGCTGCTCGCGATCGTCGGCATCCTGTTCGTGTTCACCGTCGCGGAACTGCTGATCTCTCCCGTCGGGCTCTCGGTGGCCACCAAGCTCGCCCCCGCGGCGTTCCACACGCAGATGGTCGCGCTGTTCTTCCTGTCGATCGCGCTGGGCACGGCGATCTCGGGATGGCTCGTCCAGTTCTACGACCCGAGCGACGAGGTGCCCTACTTCTCGATCCTCGGCGGCATCGCGATCGTCGTCGGACTCGGACTGCTGCTCGCGGTGAAGCCCGTGCTGCGGCTCATGAAGGGCGGCAGCTGAGCCCTACGCGGTGAAGAGGTAGCCGCGCTCGACGTCGAAGCCCGCAAGGCGCAGACCGCGGCCGAGCAGGGCCTCCATCTCGGTGCGCAGACGCAGACGCCACTCGTGCGCCGCGGCGGGGTCGGACTCGCGCAGCCCCTCGATGTCGGCGGGGATCGCCAGCGTCTCGACGACGGTCTCGGCGGCCGGCGGCCGGGCGATGTCGGCGAGCGCCCACTCGACGTCGAGGCGGTCGCTCTCGTCGCCCGCGTCTCCTCCGCCGAAGATGCCGTACACGTTGACCGAGTACCCGGTCGCACGGGCGCCGAGGACGGTCAGGAAGAAGTGCGCGTTGCGCGCGACCAGCGGATCGAACGTCCAGGTGATGCGGCCCACATCGCGCGAGAAGGCCCACTGGCGCTGATGCTCCTTGAGCTCGCGCCCCCACCCACGACCGCGGTACTCCGGAACGAGCGCTGTGATGTGGGAGTGCATCGCGCGCCGACCGGGCTCGCCGAAGAAGGCGATGGATGCTCCGATCATGCGCTCCTCGTCGCCGTCGCCGTCGAAGAGGCCGACGACGTAGTTGCCGGACTGCTGCAGGGCACGCAGAGTGCCCGCGTCGACGACGCGTTCGGGGCCCCTGATGGAGTCCAGCAGGCCCTGGGCGTCGATGATGAGTTCAACGGTGTCGAGATCACGGATGCTGCGCACGGGTCCAGTCTGCCCCCTCTCACGCGGTTCGCGGAACCGCGCCCCGCGGGAAGGCTGTGCCGCCACCCGCCGCGAGCGCCTCCGAGACGATGTCGAGGAACTCCTCCATCATCTCGACGCTCATCTCCGGGAGCATGCCGTCCCAGTACGAGAGCACGGCGCCGCGCCCCTGCATCATGCCCTCCGGTCGGGCGAACGCCCACAGGTGGAGATGCGCCGAGCCGTCGTTGAAGCGGCTGAAGTGGCACCGCGCGACACCGGGGATGCTCTTGACGGCCTCTGAGATGCGCTGCAGGAGAGGCCCGAGCGCGGCGAGCACCTCGACGGGGGCGTCCTCCAGCAGCCAGTGATCGCGCGGAGAGATGGCGCCGATGAACGGCAGACCACCCGGCTCCCAGCCCGCGCGCACCTGCCACAGGTCGTCGTGCCAGATCGTGTGCTCGTCTGCCTTGCAGCTCCCGCAGTTCTCCGGATCGAGTTCGCCGCTGCGCGGCTTCTCGGGAACGAGCATCGGCTCGAGCGGGCGCATGACGACGGACTCGTACGCACCGGCCGGGCCCTGCGTCATCCACGATCCGTCGGGCCGCTCGCCGTAGACGAGGCGCCGGTGGAAGGGGGTGTCCGCGGGATGCTGCTCGATGTCTGCGCTCATCCCCACATGCAAGCACGCGTCGAGCGTCGGACCACACACGACAGGCGGATGTCGGATGCCGGTGCGACACTCGTGTCATGCAACAGCGCGTCAGCTTCATCACCCTCGCCGTCGCCGATCTCGCCCGCAGCAGGGCGTTCTACGTCGACGGGCTCGGCTGGAAGCCGATCTTCGCCGGAGACGACGTCCTCATGTTCCCGGTCGCGGAGAAGGTGATCCTCTCGCTGTGGTCGGTCGAGGGCTTCACCGCCGAGATCGGCGAGGCCCCGGCCGCGGGGGTCGCCCCGATCACCCTCGCGCACAACCTCGCCACGCCCGCCGAGGTCGACGATGTGCTCGCCGAGGCCGCGCTTCTCGGCGCCCCGGTGAGCCGCGGGCAGCAGCGGGTGTGGGGCGGCTACTCCGGCTACTTCACCGACCCCGACGGCTTCCGCTGGGAGATCGCGGTCAACCCCGGCGAGACGGGGGCGTTCGTGCTTCCGGAATGACCGCGACGGATTCGCTCACGACGCGCCTCGCCCCCGCCGAACGCCGATAGCCTGAGCCGATGGGAGAGAACGACGACCGCGCGCGAAAACGTCTCTCCCGCACACCGCCCAAGTGGGCGATCGTCGCGGTGCTGGCTTTCGCCGGACTCTGCTCGTCCTTCATGTTCACGCTCGTCGTCCCGCTGCAGGCCGAGCTTCCGCACCTGCTGAACTCCTCTCGCGAGGACACGACGTGGGTCGTCACGATCACGCTGCTGGTCGCCGCCGTCGCCACGCCGATCTCCGGCCGCCTGGGCGACATGTACGGCAAGCGTCGGGTCATCATCGTGCTGCTCGCCCTCCTCATCATCGGCTCCACGATCGCCGCCCTGTCCGGGTCGATCGTCGGAGTCATCATCGGCCGCGCCCTGCAGGGCGCCGTGACGGGGGTCGTCCCGCTCGGCATCGCCGTCATGCGCGATGCGCTGCCACCCGAGCGACTCGGCACCGCCGTGGCTCTGATGAGCGCGACGATGGGAGTGGGCGGCGCGATCGGGATGCCCGTCGCCGCGGTCCTCGCCGAGAACGCCGACTGGCACTGGCTGTTCTGGCTCGCCGCCGCGCTCGGCGCCATCGGCCTCGTGCTCGTCCTCGTCACGGTCCCCCAGGACGTGCTCCGCTTCCCCGGTCGACTCGACGTCCTCGGCGCCGTCGGGCTCGCGATCGGGTTGACCGGCATCCTCCTCTTCGTCTCCCGCGGCGCGCAGTGGGGATGGACGGCGCCGCTCACCCTCACCTGCATCATCGGGGGCGTCCTGGTACTGCTCCTCTGGGGCTGGTACCAGCTGCGCACGAAGGATCCGCTGCTCGACCTCCGCGTCGCCGCCCGCCCGGCGGTGCTGTTCACGAACATCGCCGCGATCGGCATGGGCTTCGCGCTGTTCGCCTCGAACGTGACGTTCCCCCAGCTTCTCGAGATGCCGGTCGGCTCCGGCTCGGGGTTCGGGCTCGACATGGTGGCGGCGTCTCTCGTGATCATGCCGGCCGGTCTCGTGATGATGGTCATCTCCCCGCTGTCCGGCTGGCTCGAACGCACCGTCGGACCTCGCCCGCTCTTCACCGTCGGCGCCGTCGCGATCGTGCTCGCCTACGTCTTCGTGCTGCTGTGGTCGAGCGAGGTCTGGCACATCTTCGTCGCGAACATCCTCATCGGCGTGGGCATCGGCTTCACGTTCGCGGCCATGCCGATGATCATCATGCGCTCCGTGCCCGCCAACGAGACCGGCGCCTCGAACGGACTGAACGCGCTGTTCCGCTCGGTCGGCACGTCCAGCGCCTCGGCGGTGATGGGCGGAGTGCTCGCCGCGATGAGCGTGCAGGTCGACGGCGTCGCGGTGCCGACCCGCGCGGCCTTCGACGTCTGCTTCTGGCTCGCGATCGCCGCCGGAGCCGTGGCCGTCGTGCTCTCCCTGTTCATCCCGCGACAGCGCGCGGCAGAGCGGCATCCGTCACTTCCCGGCTGAACGGATCCTGCCGTGCGTCGGTGATCAGCCGATCGTGCGCGGGTCGGGGTCGCCGTCGCGCGGTGGACGCAGCCGATCGGGGATCGGCCACGCCAGCGTGAACTGCGCCGTCGCCGGACGGGTCATGTCGCCGAAGTCGTCGATCTTCACGACGATCCGCCCCGGAGCGCCCTCCTCGTCGGGTGTCACCTCGAGGATCCGCACCCGCAGCGGGCGGTCGGCTTCGCCCTCCAGCATCCACGGGTCCGCGAGCCAGGCGATCCCCCGGTCCTCCAGCGCGACTTCGGCGTCCAGCCAGTCGACGGGATCGGATGCCGTGCGCCCCAGCACGTCGACGGCGACCCAGTCGTCTCCCTCGGGGTGGATCCATCCGAGGAGCTCGCCGTCGTCGCGGCGGTGCGGGGTCCAGTCTGCGTAGGGCATCTCCCGATGCTATCCGCGGATGCCGTGGCCGGCCGAACGTCAGTGCGTGTACTCCATGAGCTCGACGCCGAGCACGCGGAAGGCGTCGTGCGCCCTCAGCCGGTGCGCGATCGAGAGATCGTCGAAGCAGACGATGAGCGAATAGGCGACGCCGGCGCGGGGCCCCGCGAGGACTCCGGCCTCGGCGCGGACGCCGCGATCGCGCCCGGTCTTGTTGATGAAGAGCAGGCCGTGCGCGTCGTGGTCATGGGCGAACGGGTCGAGGCCCGTCGACGCAGCGACGAGGCTGAGGTCCTGGTTGAGGCTGAGCCACTCCGACACCTGAGCGCTGACGGCCGCATCGACCACCTGGGAGTTCACGAGAGCCGAGAAGAGCCCGGCGAGCTCGCGCGCCGAGCCGACGGACACATGCGGGGCGTCATCGGGGCCCCGCTCATCACGGAACCGGTCGAGCAGCGCCGTGCGACGCAGCCCCAGCGATTCGATGCGCTCGCGCACCCGATCGTGTCCGACCTTCTGCAGGAGCGCGTTCACGGCGATCGGGTCACCGGCTGTGGCGGCGAGCACGGCGAGGTCTTCCAGCGGCAGGGCGGGGGCGTGCAGATGACGCCACAGCCCCGAGGTCGACACCTGATCCACCGCGGTGCGATCGACGATCTCGAGCGGGTCGAGCGTTCCGGCCTCGAACCCCGCGGCGACCTCGATCAGCAGGGGCACCACGCCCAGCCCGGCCACGGGCATCGTCACATGGTCGTCTCCGGAGAGGACGTGCACGTGGCTGTCGAGGTCGACGACGTGCACCGACACCTGCGCCCCGGCATCCGCCAGCGCCTCCAGCGCGCGCAGCGTCGAGGTGAACGACCGCCGACCGGCGGCGGCACGACGCGGCAGGCGCCGACTGGTGCGCTGAGAGCGGCGCAGCATCGCCTGCGACGGCCCTTCGACAGGCTCGGGAGCGCCCACGCGTGATCCTTACGGGGGGTGGATTGGCGGGAAGCCGCGGGATGCACTCCCCCGCAGCACGGATATCGTAACCCCCGCGAGTGAGGAACCCTCACAAACTCCGGAGATTGGTCATCAGATCGTCACATGCGCGGCGCGCGCAGCGTCAGAAGTCTGTGACGCTGCGCACGCGGGCGTTCACCAGATGGTGACGCGGTCGCCCTCGGGCAGCCACAGGGCGTCGTCGGAGGTGACCCCGAACGCCTCGTAGAACGCGTCGATGTTGCGCACGATCTGATTGCAGCGGAACTCGTTCGGCGAGTGCGGGTCGATCGTGAGCAGGCGCAGCGTCTCCGCCTCGCGGCTCTTCTGCTGCCACACCTGGCCCCACGACAGCAGCAGTCGCTGCACGCCGGTGTACCCGTCGATGACGGGCGCCTCGGCACCCCCGAGCGAGAGCTCGTACGCCTTCAGCGCGATGCCGAGTCCGCCCAGGTCGCCGATGTTCTCGCCGATCGTGAGCGCCCCGTTGACGTGGTGCTCGGCGTCGAGTCCCTCGGGGACGAGCGTGTCGTACTGCGCGATGAGGGCCTTGGTGCGCTCCTCGAACGCCGAGCGGTCGGCATCCGTCCACCAGTCCTCGAGCTTGCCGTCGCCGTCGTAGCGGCTGCCCTGGTCGTCGAACCCGTGGCCGATCTCGTGGCCGATGACCGCGCCGATGCCGCCGTAGTTCGCCGCCGCGTCGCGCGAGGCGTCGAAGAAGGGGTACTGCAGGATCGCCGCGGGGAACACGATCTCGTTCATCGACGGGTTGTAGTACGCGTTCACCATCTGCGGAGGCATGTGCCACTCGGTGCGGTCGATCGGCGTACCGACCTTGTCGATGTGGCGGTCGTGCTCGAAGATCGCGGCGCGGCGGACGTTGCCGAACAGGTCGGCGCGGTCGATCGCGAGGGAGGAGTAGTCGCGCCACACCTCGGGGTGTCCGATCTTCGGGGTGAAGGCGTCGAGCTTGGCGAGGGCGCGCTCACGGGTCTCGGCGGTCATCCACTCGAGCTCGGCGATGCTCTGCCGGTACGCCTCGATCAGGTTGTCGACCAGCTCGTCCATCGCGGCCTTGGCCGTCGGCGGGTAGTGCCGCTCGACGTAGACCTTGCCGATGGCCTCGCCCAGCGCGCCTTCGGTGACGGACACTCCGCGCTTCCAGCGCTCGCGGATCGTCGGGACGCCGGACAGCTCGGTGCCGTAGAAGGAGAAGTTCTCCTGCACGAGGTCGTCGGTCAGGTACGGGGCGGCCGCGTGCACGACCTGCGCACGCAGCCACGCCTTCCAGTCGTCGAGGCGCTCGTCGGTCAGCAGCGTGCCGAGTCCCTCGAAGAAGCTGGGCTGCGAGACGACCGCCTCCGCGAGCGCGACCGGGTTGGACGGGCTGACCGCGTCTCGCCACGCGCCGAGATCGACGCCCACGAGCTCCTGCAGCTCGGCCCAGGTCTTGAGGTTGTAGGTCTCCACGGCATCGCGGCTGCGCACGTTGTCCCAGTGGTGCCCCGCGAGCTCGGTCTCGAGGGCGATGGAGCGCTCCGCCTCGGACGCTGCGTCGGAGACGCCGGCGAGAGCGAGCAGGCGCTCGAGGTGCTCGCGGTACTTCGCCCGCGTGTCTTCGAAGGTGTCGAGGCGGTAGTAGCTCTCGTCGGGCAGCGACAGACCCCCCTGCAGCAGCACGGGGACGTAGCGCTCGGGGTCGCCGGGGTCGCCGTCGACGTACAGTCCGATCAGGTGGGCGCGACCGTCGCGGTCGTACGCGCCCGCGACGCGCAGGAACGCGGGGATGCCGTCGATCGCGTCGATCTCGGCGAGGGTGTCGGCCAGCGGGGTCACGTCCGCCGCGGCGATGCGGTCGGTGTCCATGAAGCTCGCGAACAGGTCGCCGATCTTGCGTGCGAGGGTGCCGTCGGCGGCATCCTGCGACTCTTCGATGATGGCCCTGACGTCTTTCTCGGCCTGCTCGGCGAGGAGGTGGAAGGACCCCCACCGCGCCTTGTCGCCAGGGATCTCGGTGCGGGACAGCCACGCGCCGTTGACGTGGCGGTACAGGTCATCCTGCGGACGGATGTCGGAGCTGAACTCTTCGGTGGCCAGGCCAGAGGGGAGGACGTCTGTCATGCGAACAGCCTATGCGGCGACGCCGACATCGGGCGCGGTTCAGTCCCGCTCCTGCGCCGCCCCGTACGGCAGCAGCACGTTCATGCGGAACCCGTCCGCGGTCAGCTCGGCGACGACGTCCCCGCCGTGGGCGCGGGCGAGACCGCGGGCGATCGAGAGCCCGATCCCCGACCCGGACGACACGAGACCGTCGCCGGACGTCGTGCGCGCGGCATCCGCACGCCAGCCGATGTCGAACATCCGGTCCAGATCCTCGACGGCCACCCCCGCCCCGTGGTCGAGGATCCCGAGCACCAGGCCGCGGCCGGCTCCCTCCGACGCCGTGATGACGATGTCGGTCCCTGCGGGGGCGTGGGCGACGGCGTTCGTGAGCAGATTGCCGATGATCCGCCCCAGCTGGTGCGGATCCGCCCACAGCACCTGACCGGCGATCCCCCGCTCGACGATGCGCAGCCCTCGACGCTCGGCGGCCGCGCGGACATCGGCGACGGCATCCGACACGATGTCCAGGAGTCCCACCTGCTCGGTGCGCAATTGCACCGCGCCCGCCGTCAGCTTCGACAGCTCGAAGAGATCGTCGACCATGCGGCTCATCGTCTCCACCTGCGCCCTCACCTCTCCGGCGAAGCGCTCCGGCGCATCGGCGGCCCCCGTCTCGACCGACTCCGCGAGCGCGCGGACGGCCGTCAGCGGCGTGCGCAGATCGTGCGAGATCCATGCGAAGAACCGTCGCCGCGCCGAGTCCAGCTGCTCCAGCTCCGCCCTCGCCGCCTCCACCTTCGCGGACACGGCCGCGAGCTGGGCGGAGAGATCGTCGATCTCGATCCACCCCGACGGCTCCGCCTCCACCACGTCGCCGCCGCCCACGCGATCGAGCGACGCGGCGAACCTGCCGAGCGACGACCGCGCCGCGCGGGCGACGATCCATCCCACGGCGAGCGCGAGCGCGAGGGAGACGCCGAGGACGACGACGAGCACCGTCAGGTCGTGCACGGAGATGTACATCTCGATCGAGATCGCGAGGACGGATGCCGTCATCGCCGCCGTGCCCGCGCACGCCACCACGAGGAACTGGGCGGTCGTGGTGCGGCGACGCAGCAGTCGGAGCGCCAGGAGCGCGACGGCGGCCACGACGGCCGCGCACAGGATGCCGGTCATCACGATGAGGGCGACGTCTCCCGCCGCGAGCGCCATCATCCCGCCCTCCCCTGCGGCGAGAAGAAGTAGCCGACGCCCCACTCGGTGTGCAGGTGCTGCGGACTCTGCGGATCGGGCTCGATCTTCTCCCTGAGGCGCCGCACGTGCACGGTGACGGTGGCGCCGTCGCCGACGGTCCACCCCCACACCTCGCGCAGGATCTCGTCGCGACCGATCACGCGGTCCGGGTTGCGGACGAGGAACACGAGGAGGTCGTGCTCGCGCGCCGTGAGGACGACCTCGACCCCGCGCACCCACACGCGACGGCGCACGGGGTCGACCCGGAAATCCCCGGCGACGATCTCCGCCGCCGATCCCGCGACGCGAGCGCGACGCACGAGCGCGCCCACGCGCAGCAGCAGCTCGCGCAGGGAGAACGGCTTCGCGAGGTAGTCGTCGGCGCCGGCCTCGAGCCCGTCGATGCGGTCCTCCACCTGCCCCAGCGCGGTCAGCATCATGATCGGGACGTCGGAGATCGAGCGGATCTCACGGCAGAGCTCGTCGCCGCTGATGCCCGGCAGCATCCGATCGACGATCACGAGGTCAGGAGGGCCGGCCGAGATGGCCCTCCTCGCGGCGATCCCGTCGCCGTAGGCGGCGACGGCGTACCCGTTGGCGCGCAGGTACGCGTCGACAGCTCCTCTGACGGTCGGGTCGTCCTCCACGACGACGACGCGGGCGGCCTCATCCATGCGGTCGACACTAGTCGCGGGGCGAGCACGGCCAGCCCGTTCCTTACGATCCTGAAAGGACTCCCCTTTCGCGCGGCCCCGCTCCGTAGCGTGCTCGGCAGTGCAATCAGCCGCGGCACCCGCCGCACAGCGAACAGGAGAATCCCATGCGCACGACCGCTCTCGCCGCCACAGCGGCACTCGCCCTCGCCCTCTCGCTCAGCGCCTGCAGCTCGCCAGGCGCCGGCAGCGGAACGAAGCCGGAGCCCTCGATGTCGCAGAGCGCCTCCATGGGGATGGAGCGGACCGGAGACTTCGCCGGCCTCAACGACAAGACCGTGAAGGGCTCGGTGTCGGTGTCAGACGGGATGCTCGTCCTGTCGGACTTCTCCTCCGACGAGGGACCCGACCTGCACGTCTACCTGACGAAGGGGACCGACGAGGCCGCCGTCTCGGCAGGGGTGATGGTCGATGCGGTGTCCTTCGACACCGCATCGCAGACCTTCACGCTGAAGGACGCCGACGTCGCCGACTACACCTACGTCGTGATCCACTGCGACAAGGCCAAGGCGGTGTTCGGCGCCGCGAAGCTGTCATGAGTGGCGCCGAACGTACCCTCGCCCTCGCCTCGTCGCT
This sequence comes from Microbacterium sp. NPDC012755, assembly GCF_042901325.1. NCBI lineage: Bacteria > Bacillati > Actinomycetota > Actinomycetes > Micrococcales > Microbacteriaceae > Microbacterium > Microbacterium sp. NPDC012755. The sequence continues at coordinate 708,938 of NZ_JBIBCT010000001.1, forward strand.
GCTCGGCGGCGCGGCGAGGGTCGCCGTCGGGGTCCTCTGGCTCCTGGAGGGAATCCTGAAGTACCGCGCGGGGTTCGGCGCGGCCGATATCGAGCTCGTCGCCAGGAGCACCGCAGGCAACAGCAGGACGCCCTGGTGGTTCGCGCCCCTCGGCGGCGCGATGGACAGCGCGGCGGGCCTCTTCGGGGTGGTGATACCGGCGCTCGAGACGCTGCTCGGCGCGCTTCTCCTCGTCGGCCTGATGACGAGACCCGTCGCGCTGGCGTCGATCGGGACGCTGATGCTCTACTGGGCGTCGGACCAGCTGATCGCCCAGTATCCCGTGATGGTGCTGCTGTCGGCGCTCGTGCTCGTGCTGCCGTCGGCGGGACGGTTCGGGGTCGACGGCTGGTCGCGGAGACGTCGGAACGCCTCTCGACGGGACCCGGACTGAGCGCTCAGCCCCCGCGTCGGATGCCGAAGCGGCGGCGCTTCGGCATCGCGGGAGCCTGGGGGATCGGGCGCGCCGCCCTGCGCTCCGCCCACGCGACGACCTCCGCATCGATGTCCCGCGGCTGCGTGACCACGGGCGGGCCGCCCTGCAGCTGCCGTCTCGCCTCCCGCACACGGCGGTTGAAGTCCGCGAGCACGTCGCGCACATCGGCCTCGCGGCCGAGGAGGTCGAGCTGATCGTCCAGCTCGCGGTCCTCGGCGCGGAGGAGGATGGCGGGAGGGCCGAGCCCCGTGAGGTTCTCGGTCTCGATCTTCCGGCGGATCCACCAATCGGGATCGTGGTGGTCGCCGAGGCCCTCGATCGGCTTCCCCGCGCCCGGGAGATCGTCGAAGTCGCCCCGGCGGATCGCGACCTGGATCGCGCTCTCGATGTAGGCGGCCCGGTCGACCGCCGCGGCGGCTCCGGGTGGCGTACCGGTGTCAGCCTCGGCATCCGCGTCCGCCTCGCCGCTCTGCTGACGCGCTCGATATCTCGCTGCCGCTTCTCGTGGATCGCTCATGTGCACCTCCGGCTGCTCTCCAGCGTACGACGGCCGCGCAGTCAGGGCGCGGAGATACGGTGTCCCCGCCAGCGCCTAGGCTCTGAGGGTGACCAGGCCCGCCTCTCTGAACCGCGACATCCTGCGGCTCGCGGTGCCCGCGCTGGGCGCGCTGATCGCCGAGCCGGCCTTCCTCATCGTCGACGCCGCCCTCGTCGGCCACCTCGGCACCACGCCGCTCGCCGGGCTCGGCATCGCGGGAGCCGTCCTGCAGACGATCGTCGGGCTCATGGTCTTCCTCGCCTACTCGACCACCCCCGCCGTCGCCCGGAGGTTCGGCGCTGGTGCGCCGGGAGACGCCGTCTCGGTGGGCGTGAACGGCATGTGGCTGGCCCTCGGACTCGGAGCCGTGCTCGCCGTGATCGGCGCCGTGTCGTCCCCCTGGCTGGTGTCCCTGTTCGGGGCGAGCGACGCCGTCGCGGCTCAGGCCGACGACTACCTCCGCATCTCGATGTGGGGTCTGCCGGCGATGCTGATCGTGTTCGCCGCGACCGGGCTGCTGCGCGGCATGCAGGACACGGTGACGCCGCTGTGGATCGCGGGGCTCGGGTTCGGCGCCAACGCCCTGCTGAACGTCCTCTTCATCTACGGCTTCAACTGGGGCATCGCAGGATCGGCCGTCGGCACGGTGACCGCGCAGTGGGGGATGGTCGCCGCCTACGTGCTGGTCGTGCGCCGCCTCGCGACGAGGCACAGCGCCTCCCTGCGGGCGCAGCGCGACGGCATCCGCGGCACGGCCAGGTCGGGCGGTTGGCTGTTCCTGCGCACGGTGAGCCTGCGGGTGGCCCTGCTCGCCACCGTGGGCATCGCGACGGGCATCGGCACCACGGAGCTCGCCGGCTGGCAGATCGTCTTCACGATCTTCTCGGCCGCGGCCTTCGCTCTCGATGCGCTCGCGATCGCCGCTCAGGCACTGATCGGCAAGGAGCTCGGCGCCGGAGACGAGCGCAGGGTGCATCGCGTGCTCGCGCGCACCGTCGCGTGGGGCGCCTGGTTCGGTGTGATCGTCGGCGCCGCGATCGGCGTGCTGTCCGGTGTGCTCGGGATCCTGTTCACCGGCGACCCGGAGGTCGCATCCCTGGTCCAGCCCGCCCTCATCGTGCTCGCCGTCGCACAGCCGATCGCCGGGGTGGTCTTCGTCCTCGACGGCGTGCTGATGGGCGCCGGCGACGCCAGGTATCTGGCGGTCGCGGGCGGCCTCAACCTCGTGCCCTTCCTCCCCGCGCTGTGGATCATCTCGGCGAGCGGTGTCGCCGGCAGCGCCGGGCTCGTCTGGCTCTCAGTCGCGTTCTTCGGCGTCTACCTCCTCGCCCGCCTCGGCACGCTGGGCTGGCGGGTGCGGTCGGGGCGCTGGGTCGCGGTGGACGCCTGAGGCCCCGACTCCTCGCCCACAGCCGGGGCCGACGCACGACTTCTCCACACGCTCGAGGATGTCCGGAATCCGTCACATCTGTGTACCGCGCATCCCTGGCACGCTCGTCGTGAGCGCAACAGAATGGGAGGGTGCTCGCGATGAACGAACCTCAGGTCTGGACGCTGATCGGCGTCTTCGCCGCCGGACTGTTCGGGATGCTGACGATCATGTCCACGATGTTCGTCCGCATCATCCGCACCGAGATCGGCGGACTCCGCAGCGAGATCCGCGGTGACATGAACGAACTCCGCGCCGAGATCCGCGGTGACATGAACGAGCTCCGCGCCGAGGTGAAGGGCGACATCGCCTCCCTGCGCGGCGACATCCGCACCCTCGACCGTGATGTCAACTCGCTCATGAAGAACACCTTCGGCATAGACCGCGACTGATTCCGGTGAGGCGACTCAGCCCGCGTACCTCCGGCACCACTCGTACATGATCACGGCGGCCGCGGCGCTCGCGTTGATCGATCTCGTCGAGCCGTACTGGGTGATCTCGATGTGCGCGGATGCCGCGGCGAGCGCCTCGGCGGAGAGCCCCGGCCCCTCCTGCCCGAAGAGCAGCACGCACCGCTCGGGAAGCTCGGCGTGGTCGACGGGCACGGCGCCGTCGACGTTGTCGACGGCGATGATCGGGAGGCCCTCGGCCTCGGTCCAGGCGGTGAAGGCCTGCACATCCTCGTGATGCACCACGTGCTGGTAACGGTCGGTGACCATGGCTCCGCGCCGGTTCCAGCGGCGGCGTCCGATGATGTGCACGGTGTCTGCGAGGAAGGCGTTGGCGCTGCGCACGATCGAGCCGATGTTCATGTCGTGCTGCCAGTTCTCGATCGCGACGTGGAACGGATGCCGGTGCGTGTCGAGGTCGGCGACGATCGCCTCCATACGCCAGTAGCGGTAGCGGTCGACGACGTTGCGGGTGTCGCCGACGGCCAGCAGCTCGGGGTCGTACTGCTCCCCCGCCGGCCACGCCGACTCGCCACCCGGCCACGGTCCGACGCCGTATCCCGGCTGCGTCGCCGATCCTGTCAGCGTCTCGGCGCTCTGCTCGTCCATCCCGCCAGGCTATCCGGCACTGAGCCCGTCGACGTCCCGCGACGACCGACTATTTAGGTGGACCGAAAAATCCGCTACGATTTCGGCATGCCTAAAAATTCCGCGATCGACGACGCCCCCGCCGTACGGACCACCGCTCCGCGCAGCCTCTGGCTCCTCGGGCCCGCCCTCGTCGCCGGAGTCGCGTACCTCGACCCCGGCAACGTCGCGAGCAACATGACCGCGGGCGCCCAGTACGGGTACCTGCTGGTCTGGGTCGTGATCGCAGGCAACGTGATGGCGTGGCTCATCCAGTACCTGTCCGCCAAGCTCGGCGTCGTCACGGGGCAGAGCCTCCCCGAGATGCTGGGGGCCCGCCTGCGTCGACCGTGGGCGCGGCGCGCGTACTGGCTGCAGGCCGAGCTCGTGGCGATGGCGACCGATCTCGCCGAGGTCATCGGCGGAGCGGTGGCGCTGAACCTCCTGTTCAACGTGCCGCTGCTGCTCGGCGGTCTCATCACCGGCGCGGTCTCGATGGTCCTGCTCGCGGTGCAGAGCCGTCGAGGGCCCCGCCACTTCGAGTTCGTGATCATCGGCCTCATGGCGATCATCACCATCGGCTTCGTCGCCGGCGTGTTCGTCGCACCCCCGGACCCGGCGGGGTTCGTGGGCGGACTGGTCCCCCGGTTCGAGGGCACGGGCTCGGTGCTCCTCGCCGCATCCATCCTCGGCGCGACGATCATGCCGCACGCGATCTACGCGCACTCCTCCCTCGCCCGCGACCGGTTCGGCTCCGCGGCGTCGCACGCCGAGACCGAGGCGGTCCGGACCGAGACCTCGCGCATCCGCCGGCTGCTCACCGCCACCCGCTGGGACGTGTCGATCGCGATGGTGATCGCCGGTTCGGTGAACCTCGGCATCCTCCTCCTCGCCGCGGCCAATCTCGCGGGCGTCGCAGGAACCGACTCCCTCGAGGGAGCGCACGCCGCCCTCGCCGCGAGCCTCGGCCCCGTCGTCGCGACGTTCTTCGCGGTCGGGCTCCTCGCCTCCGGTCTCGCCTCCACCTCGGTCGGCGCCTATGCGGGCGCGGAGATCATGCACGGTCTGCTGCACGTGCGCGTGCCGCTGCTCGCCCGACGGCTCGTCACGCTCATCCCCGCGCTCGCCATCCTGTGGGCGGGGGTCGACCCGACGCTCGCGCTGGTGCTGAGCCAGGTGGTGCTGTCGTTCGGCATCCCGTTCGCGCTCATCCCCCTGGTGGCGCTCACCGCGCAGCGGCGCACCCTCGGACCGTGGGCCAACCGCGTATGGACGACGGCCGCGGGGGCCACGGCATCCGTGCTCCTGATCGCGCTGAACGGCGCACTGCTCTGGCTGGTGCTCACGGGGGCGTGAGTCCGGCTCGCGCACGGCGGTTAGGCTCGAAGCCATGACTGCCGAAGCCAAGGTCCGCCTGCTCACCTGGATCGGCATCGCGACCGGCCTGACCGGAGGACTCCTCATCGCCTTCCCGAAGACGCTCCCGGTCGGCGGCCCGTGGGTGCAGCTCGGACTCGGCATCGCGACGCTCGTGCTGGCGTTCCGCGCGCGCAAGATCGGCATCGCCGACATCGAGGGCTTCGACGGACGCCTGTCGCTCGCGGCCGCACTGCTCGGATTCCTCGTGGTGTTCTTCGCCGGACAGGTCGCGTTCGGCATCCTCGTCGACGTCGCGAACTGACCGCCGACGCGTAGGCTGAGACCGTGGCATCCCCGGCAGCTGACGACTATCTGAAGACCGTCTACGCGCACACCGAGTGGCAGGATGCTCCCATCACGCCGTCGGTGCTGGCCGCGAAGCTCGGGATCGCCCCCTCGTCCGTCACCGAGATGGTCAAGAAGCTCGCGGCGGCGGGCCTCGTCTCGCACGTGCCCTACGGAGCGGTGCGGCTGACCGATGCCGGCACCGCACGCGCCCTGTCGATCATCCGCAGGCACCGACTGATCGAGACCTGGCTGGTGCGGGAGTTCGGCTACGGCTGGGACGAGGTCCACGACGAGGCCGAGGTGCTCGAGCACACGATCAGCGACCGGCTGCTCGAGGGCATCGATGCGCGGCTCGGACGCCCGCGGTTCGATCCGCACGGCGACGCGATCCCGGATGCCGACGGCGCGGTCATCCGCGAACCGTTCGTCCTGCTCGCGGATGCCGTCGAGGGCCACGTCGGTCGCGTCCTCCGGGTGAGCGACCAGGACCCGGAGATCCTGCGCGCGGTCGAGGCCGCGGGCGTCGCGGTGGGGGTCGAGGTGTCGGTGACCGCCGGCGGCTTCTCCGTCGACGGCACGGAGGCCGAGATCGCGCACGCGGCCGATGTGATCTGGCTCACGTCCTGAGACCGCGCCCGAGAACCCCGAGCACCGTCAGGTCAGGGGGTGTCAATTGTTTCCACTTTTGTGCAAGACTCTGAAAACAATTATCACCCCGCTCGAAAGAGGACTCGATGAAGAGACGCCCCCTCGTCGCCGCGACAGCTGCGCTGCTGATGGTCGGAGCGCCCGCTGCCATGGCGGCGGCAGCCCCCGACACGGAACTCCTTTACTCCTACGTCAAGAACGCCGACGGCACGTACGGCTACGGCGACAAGCCGGTGTACACGTATCCGGGCTCCGGCACCCAGGTCGCGGTCCCCACCGCCCTCACCCCGGAGAACCGTCGCTTCTCCAGCGCGTGGGTCGCGACGATCGGCAACCTGAACTTCGGCAAGCCGACGAGCGCGGCCGACTTCGACGCGAAGTACGACGCGGTGCTCGACGACTTCGAGGCGTGGAACATGAACGCCGTGATCTTCCAGGTGCGCCCGCTCCTCGATGCGTACTACCCCTCGGAGATCAACCCCTGGTCCGAGTTCGTCTCGGGCGCCCAGGGCACGGACCCCGGCTACGACCCGCTGGCCCGGATGGTCGAGGCGACACACGCCCGCGGCATGGAGTACCACGCCTGGCTCAACCCCTACCGCGTGACGAACACCAAGATGACGGCGGCGAGCATCCTGTCGGCGCTGAAGCTGACGGCGGATCAGGTCAAGGCGCTCACGACGACCGAGTACATCGCCGCGCTCAACGCGGCCGGAGTCCTGGCCGATGACAACTTCGCCGTGCAGCACCCCGACCTCGTGCTGTCGTTCGACGAGAAGCTCTTCCTGAATCCGGGGCGACCGGAGGTCCGGGACTACGTCGCGGCATCCGTGGCGGAGATCGTCGCGAACTACGACGTCGACGCGATCCACTTCGACGACTACTTCTATCCGTATCGGATCAGCGTCAACGGAGCGAACGTGTTCTTCGGCGACGCCGGGGAGGACAGGGCGACGTTCGAGCAGTACGGCCTGGCCGCCGGCTACGCGGACACCGTCGCCGGCGTCGAGCAGTGGCGACGCGACAACGTCACGGCGCTGATCACCGAGGTCGGGGATGCGATCGACGACCACAACGACCAGGACGGCACCGCCGTGCAGTTCGGTGTCAGCCCGTTCGGGATCTGGGAGCACAGCGCTCTCGACCCCGCGGGGTCGCACACCCCGACCGGCTCGTCCCAGAGCTACAGCAAGTCGATCTTCGCGGACACCCGCGGCTGGGTGCAGAACGAGCTCGTCGACTACCTCACCCCGCAGATCTACTGGAGCTTCGACCAGGCAGCCGCCCCCTACGGAGAGCTCGCGCAGTGGTGGAGCAACACCACCGCCGACAGCCGCACGCAGATCTACACCGGCCACGCCCTGTACAAGCACGTGAGCAACGGGGGCTTCGACCCCGCATGGATGAACCCCGAAGAGGTCCCCAACCAGATCCGGTTCAACCAGACCCTCGACGGGATCGACGGCAGCGTGCTCTTCAGCTACAACGACATGAAGCCGAGCGCCGTCGCCGCGCTCCCAGCCGATCAGCAGCCGCGCAACCAGGCGAAGAACGATGCGATCGCCCTGCTGAAGTCCGAGGCCTTCGCGCGGCCGACGATCGTCCCCGCCAAGCCCTGGCTGTCGGACGGCGTCGTCGCCGCCCCGACCGACGTGACGCTGAAGGACGGTCGGATCACCTGGAAGGCCGGGGATGCCGCGGAGGCGCGCCAGTACGCGATCTACCGCGGCACCGGGACTCCCGCGCAGGTCGTCGCGACCGGCGGCACGCTCGTGGACACGTTCTGGGCCGGAGGGTCCGCCGAGCTGGGCTACGATCTTCCGCCGACCGTCGCGGCCGCCGCCGGGGAGACCTGGGTCGTCACCGCGCTGGACGCCGCCGCGGTGGAGAGCCTTCCCGTCGCCGCCGCCCCGGTGGATCCGATCGACCCCGTCGACCCCGTCGACCCGGTCGACCCGGTCAATCCCGCGGGTCCCGCAGGCCCGGCGACGGGCGCCGGCGGTTCGTCGCCCTCCCGTGACGGCGCTCTGGCGACGACGGGTGGGACCGCGCCCACCGCTGCCCTGCTGATCGGCGGAGGACTCCTCGCCGCCGGCGCCGCCGCCGCAGCGGTCGCCGCCACTGCCCGCCACCGCCGCAACAGGGCCGACTGAGCCGGTGCGACGGCCGACCCCGGCCCGCCGTCGCACCTCCCCGACGAAGGCCGTCCTCCGCTCCCCCGGAGGGCGGCCTTCGACCATCGGGCGCCGCGCACTCCCCCGACCCGATGCGGCAGACCTCGTCACCTGCGCGACACACGCGCCCAATAGGCTGTGCACATGGCCCAACGCGACGACATCGAATGCTGGCTCACCGACATGGACGGCGTGCTCGTCCATGAGAACGACGCCATCCCGGGCGCGTCAGAACTGCTCGCCGGATGGGAGAGCTCCGGCATCCCCTACCTCGTGCTGACCAACAACTCGATCTTCACGGCCCGCGACCTCTCCGCGCGGCTGCGCACCAGCGGCCTGAACGTGCCGGAGGACCGCATCTGGACGTCCGCCCTCGCGACCGCCGACTTCCTGAAGCAGCAGCTGCCCGGCGGGTCCGCCTTCGTGATCGGCGAGGCCGGCATCCTCACCGCCCTGCACGACGCGGGGTTCATCATGACCGAGACCAACCCCGACTTCGTCGTCGTCGGCGAGACGCGCAACTACTCCTTCGAGGCGATCACCAAGGCGATCCGACTCATCAACGACGGTGCGCGCTTCATCGTCACGAACCCCGATGCCACGGGCCCCAGCGCCGACGGACCGCTCCCGGCGACCGGCGCGATCGCCGCGCTCATCACCAAGGCGACGGGCAAGGAGCCCTACGTCGTCGGCAAGCCGAACCCCATGATGTTCCGCTCGGCGCTGAACAAGATCGGGGCGCACTCCAAGCGCACCGGCATGATCGGCGACCGCATGGACACCGATGTCGTCGCCGGCATCGAGGCGGGGCTGCACACGGTGCTGGTGCTCACGGGCATCAGCGACCAGGTCGAGATCGAGAAGTACCCGTTCCGTCCGGATGAGATCGTGCAGTCGGTGGCCGACCTGCTCCCGCGCATCACCGAGACGATCACGACGGTCAAGACGAAGAAGTGAGCGATGGGCGTCCTCGACGAAGGTGAGCGCGTCACCGCAGCCGATGCCGTCGTCTGGCGCGCGTGGCTCCAGGAGAACCACGAGCGCGCGGCGGGCGTCTGGCTGCTGAGCGTGCGGGGCAACAACGACGTCGGCGTCGGCTATGAGGACGCGGTGCGCCAGGCGCTCTGCTTCGGCTGGATCGACGGGCCCGTGCGGACCTTCGACGATCGGACCGTCGGCCAGTGGTTCTCTCCGCGGCGGCCGTCGAGCGGCTGGGCGGCGACGAACAAGGCGCGCATCGCAGAGCTCGAGGCCGATGGACTCCTCGCCCCGGCCGGCATCCGCGTGCTGGAGGCGGCGAAGGCGAACGGCTCGTGGAGCGTGCTCGACGGCCCGGAGGCCGGGATCGAGCCGCCCGAGCTCACCCAGGCGCTGGACGCCGTGCCCGCCGCCAGGGAGAACTGGGACGCGTTCCCGAAGTCGGTGAAGAAGCTCGGGCTCACGAACATCGCGATGGCCAAGCGGGACGAGACCCGTCGCGCCCGGATCGCGAAGATCGTGGCCGATGCCGCAGAAGGGAGGCGACCGTGAATCAGAGCGATCTGCTGTTCCTCGTGGTCACACTGATCCTCGTGACCTCGCTCGTGGTGATCATCGTGCAGTTCGCGCGGTCACGACGACGCGGAGGGTCGGACGACGGCCGCGCCGGCTGGTGGGAAGGCCCCTGGGACGACGACGACCGACGACGCTGACCCGGAGCGAGCCGATCAGCTCAGGGTCAGACTCTCCACGCGGGCGACCGGCTCCGGCATCCGCAGCGGGCCCGCACCCGGCGTGATCGTTCCGAGGATGCGCGGCTCCCGCGCTCCCGTGCCGCCGGGGATCACCGCGGCGACCCCGTGCATGGTGCACCAGCCGATCAGTGCGAAGAGGATCGCCTCCTTGCTGTCAGCCGATGCCCCGAGCTCGTCCGCGAGGACCACCTCCACTCCGGGCAGCGCGTCGCGCAGGCCTCTCATGATCAGCGGGTTGTGGCACCCGCCGCCCGACACCGCGAGGTAGCCGATGCCCGCGGCACTGACATCGTGCGCCACGGTGCGGACGGTCAGCTCCGTGAGGGTGCGCACGAGATCGGCGTCCGCGATGTCTCTGTCGCCGACGTGCGCACGCACGTAGTCGAGATGGAAGTGCTCCTTGCCGGTGCTCTTCGGGGTGGGCAGCGCGTAGTACGGATCATCGAGGAGTGCCGACAGGAGGGCCTCGTCGACCGTGCCGGCGAGGGCGATCTCGGCATCCGCATCGTAGCCGCGCTCGTTCAAGCTCTCGGCGACGACGACCGCATCGACCAGAGCATTCGCGGGGCCGATGTCGTAGGCGACGAGACCCGAGGGCCCCGTGATGGTGATGTTCGCGATGCCGCCGAGGTTGACGGCGGCCGAGACGCCGGGGCGGCCGCGCAGGAGCAGCTCGTCGAGGAACGACACGAGGGGCGCGCCGTGCCCGCCAGCGGTGATGTCGCGGATCCGCACGTCGGAGACGACCGGCGCCCCGACGCGCTCTGCGATCCAGGCGGGCTGACCGATCTGCAGGGTGCCGAGGGCGTGGCCGGCATCCACCCAGTGGAAGACCGTCTGGCCGTGCGTGCACACGGCGTCGACTCCGCCGACGGATGCCGCAGCGGATGCCGCGACCTCTGCGAACTCCTGCCCGATCAGGGTGTCGAGCTCGCACACCTCCGCCAGCGTGGTGGGCGCCGGCGGGAGCGCGGCGACGAGTCGCGCACGGAGGTCGGGGCTGTACGGGACGCTGTCCTCGTGCAGCACGGTGCCGTGCAGCGCGCCGTCTGCGTCGGCGAAGTCGACGACGGCGACGTCGATGCCGTCATGAGAGGTGCCAGAGAGCAGGCCGAGTACGCGCATGCGCTTCCTTCCGGGGTCTTCTACGAGGGTACGACGAATTTGTAAGGAGAGCGTACGGAATCGTCCGCCGCCGGCCGAGGAGACCTGTCGTCCTCAACGATCGATCTGACGGATCTCTCCCCAGATCGTGGACGACGGCGCGAGACGGAGGGATGCTGGAGTCGCGGATCCGTAGATTCGTCCTCGTCCACCCATCTCGAAACGGAGGCGAAGATGTCCCTCGACACCCTGACTGTCCTCATCGGCGCCGTAGGTGCGGTGGCGAGCATCGGCGCCAGCATGTTCGCCGGCGCGGGATGGATCGTCCGCCGCATCGACGGGGTCGAGAGCAAACTCACCGACCGCATCGACGGGGTCGAGAGCAAACTCACCGCACGCATCGACGACGTCGAGAGTAAGCTCACCGCACGCATCGACGACGTCGAAACCAAACTCACCGACCGCATCGACGACGTCGAAACCAAACTCACCGCGCGCATCGACGACGTCGAGACCACACTCACCGCACGCATCGATGCGCTCGCGAGCGATGTCGTCGAGGTGAAGATCGCCGTCGCGCGCCTCGAAGGCCCGCCACGGCACCTCGTCGTCGCAGGCCGCTGAGCCGGAACCGTCGGCGGCGAGCGAGCCGCTAGCGCAGAACGAGAGCCGCGGCGCCGATAAGCGGACCCTCGTCGCCGAGACCCGAGCGCACGACCCGCGCGCGACGTGAGTACTCGTGTGCCGCGCTCGCGGTGAGGGCCTGCTGTACGAGGTCGATGTAGTCCGCGGAGACGCGGGAGAAGCCTCCGCCGATCGCGATCGTGTCGAGGTCGACGAGGGTCGCGGCATCCGCCAGCGCCTCGCCCACGGCGCGCGCCGAGCGCTCGATCGCCGCGCGCGCGATGGCGTCACCGGCCGCGGCGTCCCTGGCGAGGTCTTCGCCGGTCGCTCCGGTCCAGCCCTGCTGCTGCGCCCACGCGGCGCTCGCCGGCCCGGAGGCGATCTCCTCGAGCGTGAGCCCGCCCTCGCGGCGCACCTGACCGAGGTGGCCGGCGTTGCCGGTGGCCCCGGGGATGTACGCGCCGTTCGCGACGAACCCTCCGCCCACCCCGGTCGACACCACGATCGACAGAGACGCACCAGCGTCCTGGGTCGCTCCCAGCCACGACTCGGCGAGCGCGAGCGCTCCTCCGTCGTGCCCGAGCACGGTCGGAACCTCACGTCCGAGCACTCGGGATGCCGCGACGTGCACGGCCTCCGCGAGTCCGAAGCCTCGGGCGAGCGGCATGTTCACCGGCATGATCGCCCCCGCTGCGCGGTCGATGGGGCCGGCGCTGCCGACGCCCGCGCCCACGAGCTCGGCGCCTGCGGGGAGTACGGCGAGCGCATGCGAGACGATCGCGGAGACGGCATCCGTGAGCGAGGCGAACGTGGCCTCTCGCCCCGTCGCCTGACGGCTGCGGCTGCCGTCGACCAGAGTGCCGTCCTCGCCGACGAGGGCGGCCTCCATCTTCGTGCCGCCGACATCGACGGCCAGCGCGTAGCGAGTCACTGGGGGTCGAGTCCGAGGTCGTCGAGATCGAACGCCGCGCGCCACTCCAGGCCCTCGGCCTCGATCGCGGCCTGCGCACCGGTCTTGCGGTCGACGATGACGGCGACGGCCACGATCTCGGCGCCCTCCTTGCGCAGCGCCTCGACCGCCTTGAGCGCGGACTGCCCGGTGGTCGACGTGTCTTCCAGCACGACCACGCGCTTGCCCTTGACATCGGCGCCCTCGATCTGCCGGCCGCGGCCGTGGTCCTTGGGCTCCTTGCGCACGACGAAGGCGTCGAGCGGCGTTCCGGCGGCGACCGACGCGTGCAGCACCGAATTCGCGATCGGGTCGGCGCCGAGGGTCAGGCCGCCGACCGCCACGACGTCGAGGTCGCCGATCAGATCGAGCATGATGCGGCCGATCGCGGGCGCGGCCCTGTGATCGAGGGTGAGCTTGCGCATGTCGACGTAGTACGTCGCCTTCTTGCCGCTGGAGAGGGTGAAGTCGCCGTGGAACACCGCCTCGTCCGTGATCAGGTCGAGAAGTGTCTGGCGGTCTGCGTCGAGTGCGGTCACGGCATCCAGTGTAGAAGGAGCGGAGCCGAGAACCGCATGCGGCGGGTATGGATTCGCCGGCGGCATCCGCCTATCGTGGCCGTGACCGACTCGAAGGAGACCCCGTGTTCGCATACGACCCCTATGCCGCCCTCGCCGAGCTGCGTCCGACCGCCGCCCTGGAACTGTCCAGCCCCGACTTCGTAGGCGGAGGCGCACTGCCCGTCTTCGCCTGGTCGTCGGAGCGCGGCGGCGCGGATCTCACGCCGCGGCTGCAGTGGTCGACTCCCCCTGCGGGGACGAAGAGCCTCGCGATCTCCTGCTTCGACCCCGATGCGCCGACGGGCTCGGGGTTCTGGCACTGGGCGGCCTTCGACCTCCCCGCCGATCTGACCGAGCTCGACTCGATCGACGGGACGGCGGCGAGCCTTCCGACCCGCGCCAAGGTCATGCCGAACGAGGCCCGGCTGCAGCGCTTCATCGGCGCCGCTCCCCCTGCGGGCACCGGAGTGCACCGCTACTTCTTCGTGGTGGACGCGCTCGATGTCGATCACCTCGACCTCACCGGCGACGAGACCCCGGGGACCCTCGGCTTCCACCGCCACTTCCACACGCTGGCCCGGGGCGTCCTCGTGGGGACGGCCGACCCGTCGGAGCGCTGAACGACCGGCATCCGCCCCCGACGCGATGCTGCAGGGCGGCGCGCGTCTGGACAGGACTCGGTGTCATGTCATATGATTCCATCATGCGAAATCAAATATTCGCTATGTGAAGAATCAGAACGCACGCCCCGACCTGCCCGACACGAGGAGACGCCGATGTCTACCCACCGCCAGATCGTCGCCATCACCTACGAGACGGCCGTGCGCGCCGTGTCCATCGCGATGGAGGTCGGTGAGCGGCACGGAGTGAAGACCGTGGTCTCGGTCGCCGACCCATCGATGACCCTGATCGCGTACGGCATGGCCGACGGGGCGACACCGCACAGCTCGGAGACCAGCCGCCGCAAGGCCGCGACCTCGGCGTCCACGCGCCGTCGGACCGGGCGGATCCCCGACGCGCTCACGACGACCCTGCCGCTGGGCACGGGCGGAGCGCTGACCACGATCGACGGAGGCGTGCCGATCTTCTTCGGCGACGACCTCGTCGGCGGGCTCGGCGTCGCCGGCGGCAGCCCCGCCCAGGATGCGGACATCGCACTCGAGACTCTGAGGCGCCTCGGCGCACGAGTAGAAGGAATGGAATCATGACCGAGTACCTCACCCGCGCCGACCTCTCGGTGGCCGCCCCGATCGTGGAGTTCGCCGAGGCGTCGCTCTCCGATGCCGGACGCGACGTCGATGCGTTCTGGTCCGGGGCGAGTGCGATCGTGCACGACCTCGTCCCCCGCAACGCCGCGCTCCTGCGCACGCGCGACGAACTGCAGCAGCGCATCGACGAGTTCCACCGCTCGAATCCCGGCGTGCCCGACCGCGATGCGTACCGCGCGCTCCTCACGGAGATCGGCTACCTGGTTCCTGTGCCGTCCGAGGTCGCGGTCACCACGGTGGACGTGGATCCCGAGATCGCGACCATCGCCGGCCCTCAGCTGGTCGTCCCTCTCCTGAACGCGCGCTTCGCGATCAACGCCGCCAACGCCCGCTGGGGCTCCCTCTACGACGCGCTGTACGGCACCGACGCGATCGATCAGACCGGAGACCTCGCGCCCGGTGCGGAGTTCAACGTCACCCGCGCCGCCGCCGTCGTCTCGTTCGGCCGCGAGCTCCTCGACGAGATCGCCCCGCTGGAGACCGGCTCGCACCGCGATGCGACCGGCTATCGCGTCGACGCCGACGGACTGATCGTGCAGACGGCATCCGGTGATCGTCGCCTGGCGTCGCCTGCGGCCTTCGTCGGGCACACCGGCGACGCGGATGCGCCCTCCGCCGTGCTGCTGGTGCACAACGGCCTGCACGCCGAGATCGTGATCGACCACGACGGACGCATCGGCCGCACCGACGGCGCCGGTGTGCAGGACATCATCCTGGAGTCCGCTCTGACCGCGATCCTCGACCTGGAGGACTCGGTCGCCGCTGTGGACGCCGACGACAAGGCGCTCGGCTACCGCAACTGGCGCGGCTTCATGGACGGCACGCTGTCCGAGACCGTCACCAAGGGCGGACGCACGTTCACCAGGACGCTCGCCGCCGACCGCACGTATCGCACCGCCGACGGCGGCGAGGTCACGCTTCCCGGCCGCTCGGTGCTGTTCGTCCGCAACGTCGGTCACCTCATGCGCACGGATGCCGTGCTGGACCGCGACGGAGGCCCCATCTTCGAGGGCATCCTCGACGCGATCATGACCGCGCTCGGCTCCCTCCCCGAGCTCGAGGGAGCGGATGCCGGACGCAACTCCCGCACCGGGTCGATGTACATCGTGAAGCCCAAGATGCACGGGCCGGAGGAGGTCGCCTTCGCCGCCGAGCTCTTCGGCCGGGTGGAGGAGCTGCTCGGGCTGCCCGCCCTCACGATGAAGGTCGGGATCATGGACGAGGAGCGTCGCACCTCGGCGAACCTCGCGGCCTCGATCGCCGCGGCATCCGATCGCGTGGTGTTCATCAACACCGGATTCCTCGACCGCACCGGCGACGAGATCCACACCTCGCTGCATGCCGGGCCGTTCCTGCCGAAGGCAGCGATCAAGGCGCAGCCGTTCATGAAGGCCTACGAAGACCGCAACGTGGCGATCGGCCTGGCCTCCGGTCTCGACGGGCGCGCGCAGATCGGCAAGGGCATGTGGGCGGAGCCCGACCTCATGCACGACATGCTCGTGAAGAAGATCGCGCACCCGCAGTCCGGAGCATCCACCGCCTGGGTGCCGTCTCCGACCGCCGCGACCCTGCACGCCCTGCACTACCACCGGGTCGATGCGTTCGCGGTGCGCGCGACGCTGCCCGCCGTGGGCGAGAGCGCGCTGGACGCCCTGCTGGTCCCGCCGCTGGCGGGCGATGGCGACCTCACCCCGGAGATCGTCGCGAACGAGATCGACAACAACGTGCAGTCGATCCTCGGCTACGTGGTGCGGTGGATCGATCAGGGCATCGGCGTCTCGAAGGTTCCGGACATCAACGGCGTCGGCCTCATGGAGGACCGCGCGACGCTGAGGATCTCCAGCCAGCTGCTCGCCAACTGGCTCACCCACGGCGTGATCACCGAGGAGCAGATCGACGACAGCCTGCGCCGACTGGCGCCCGTCGTCGACGCGCAGAACGCCGGAGACCCGAACTACGAGCCGCTGGCGTTCGCCGAGGGCGCGGAGCCCGGCATCGCGTTCACGGCGGCCCGCCGCCTGATCGTCGAGGGGGCCGCCCAGCCGAGCGGCTACACCGAGCCACTGCTGCACGGCCTGCGTCGCGAGAAGAAGGCCGAGCAGGCCTGAGCCGCGGGGAGTGCCGTCATTGTCGGCGCTCCCCCATAGGCTGTTCTCATGCGCTTGGCCACCTGGAACGTCAACTCCATCCGCACCCGCGTCACCCGCACCGTCGAATTCGCCGTCCGCGAAGACATCGACGTGCTGGCGATGCAGGAGATCAAGTGCAAGCCCGAGCAGTTCCCGTACGGGCCGTTCGAAGAGGCCGGGTACCACGTCGAGGTCCACGGCCTGAACCAGTGGAACGGCGTCGCCATCGCGAGCCGCCTGCCCGTCACCGACGTCCGCACGGCGTTCGACGGGATGCCCGGTTTCGCGAAGGGGCACGAGGGCCCGGATGCTCCGCTCGAAGCCCGCGCGCTCGGCGTGATGGTCGACGGGGTGCGCGTGTGGAGCCTCTACGTGCCCAACGGACGCGCGCTCGACGACCCGCACTACGCCTACAAGCTGCACTGGCTGGAGGAGCTGAAGAAGTCCACCGCCGCCGAGCTGCAGGCGAATCCGGCGCTGCCGCTGGCGCTCGTGGGCGACTTCAACATCATCCCCTTCGACGCCGACAACGGAGACCCCGACATCGTCGTGGGCCGCTCGACGCACGTCTCCCCTCAGGAGCGCGACGCGTTCTTCGCGATGACGGATGCCGGCGTCTCCGACGTCGTGCGGCCGCTGCTGCCTGAGGGGTACACGTACTGGGACTACCAGCGCCTCAAGTTCCCCCGCAACGAGGGCATCCGCATCGACTTCATCCTCGGATCGAAGACCCTGGCGGATGCCGTCACCGGGGCCTCCATCCACCGCGACGAGCGCAAGGGCGAGCAGCCCAGCGACCACGTCCCGGTGGTCGTCGACCTCGACTTCGGCTCGGCCGATGAAGACGGCGACCTGCCGATGATCTTCTCCTGACCCGCCCGGTCGTCGCTCACACCGGTCGTTGAGCGAGACTCGCAACCCGGTCGATGAGCGAGACTCGCAACCCGGTCGTTGAGCGAGCGAAGCGAGACGAAACGCAGAGACGAAACGCAGAGACGACGCACGCTGACAGGAAGGACGTCCATGACCATCCGACTGATCGCGACCGATCTCGACGGCACGCTGCTCGACTCCTCGCCCGCGGTCACTCCGCGCACGCGCGCGGCTCTCGATGCGGCCCGAGCCCGCGGCATCCACGTCGTGCCCGTGACCGCCCGGCAGCCGATCGGTCTGCGGGCCATCGCGTCCGACGCCGGCTTCGACGGCTGGGCGCTGTGCGGCAACGGGGCCTACGCGATCCATCTCGCCGACGGACGGATGCTGTTCGCCGAGGAGCTGCCGCCCGACACGATCCGCACGCTCGCGGAGGCTCTTCGGTCCAGCATCCCCGGGCTGCTGTTCGCCAGCGTGCGCGAGGGCGGCGAGACCTTCGTCGCTCAGCACGGCTACGCGGAGGTCGCCGACTACTCCGACCACAAGCGTGACCCTCTCACGATGGGCGGGGTGCCGCTCGACCATGTCCTGGCTGCGCCGACGCTCAAGCTCGTGATCCGGCATCCCGAACTCACGCCGACCGTGCTGTACGACACCCTCCGCGACCTCGGGCTGAGCGGCTTCGAGGCCACACTGTCGGGTGCCCCTTTCGTCGAGGTCATGGCCGAGGGCGTGACCAAGGCCACGGGGCTCGCGCGCCTGTGCTCACATCTCGGCGTCGCACGGTCCGACGTCATCGCCTTCGGCGACGCGCTCAACGACGTCGAGATGCTCCGCTGGGCCGGCCACGGGGTCGCGATGGCCGGGGCTGACGATGTCGTGCGAGACGCAGCAGACGAGGTCGCACGATCCAACGACGACGACGGGGTGGCGCGGGTGATCGAGCGGATGCTCGGCTGAGGGCAGCCGAGCATCCGCACGCGTCATCGAGAAGGCACGTCCCCGCAGGGCACTCCCGCTCAGCTCATCGAGCGCCGACGCCGTGCCAGCAGGAGCAGTCCCGCACCTGCCAGGAACGCACCCGTCACACCTGCCGCGATCGGAAGATCGGCACCGGTGCTCGCGAGCTTTCCACCTGCCCGGTCCCCTCCCGTGCCGGAAGCGCCCGTCCCTCCGGGCGTCTGCCCGTCGGAGGCAGCAGTGACCTCGAGCGGAACCGTCGCCTGGAGCGAGCCCGCGACAAGAGCGCCCAACGTGTGGGATCCCACCGGCATGGTCGCGGGGATCTTCACCGTCCCCGTCACACGCCCGTTCTGATCGGCCTTCAGGGTGCCGAGGTACACCGGGTGGGAGTAGAGCTCGAACACGACATCCGCGCCGGGAGCGAAATCGACTCCGGTGACGGAGATCTCTGCACCCGCACGAACGGTACGCGTGGCCACCGTCAGCGTCGGCTTGGGCCCAGGGCATTCAGAGGTGAAGGTCATTCTCATCGCGGAGAAGGTCTCGCCCGAAGCGAGCGGGAACCGGGTGGCGTCGTCGAGCGAGGTGACCCCACCGTAGTACTGAGTGCAGAATCCGTCGGCCTCCACACCGAAGGTGTAGGTGCCTGCGGGGAGCGGACCACCCTCGATGGGGAAGGCCGGGTCGACACCGCCGAAGATGAAGTCGCCGGTGGTGACCACCGAAGCGATCGCCTTCCACCCGTCGTCCGCCAGCCGGTACGCGGTGACGATGGCTCCGCCTTCGGGAAGCCCCTCCTCGCCTGCTGCGATCGTTCCGCGGATGTTCCCACCCCGCGACAGGTCGAAGTCGACTCCGGGACGGTCCGTGTCGGCGCCGAGCGTCACGGGCGTCGAGTCCGCCGGGTTGTCTGCGTCGGAGTAGTACTCGCGAGCGTAGACCGGGTCGTACGCGAGACCCCACGCGCTGACGACGTACTCACCCGCGGGAACGATGAGTCGGTACTCCCCGTTCGCGTTCGTGTAGGCCATCCCTGCGGATTCGCCGTCGGCGTACGCTTCCACCACCGCATCCGCGAGCGGTTGTCCGTCGGCGGTCACCACGCCGGTGATCGCCACCTCCTGATCGATCTGCGGATCGATCCCGGTCAGGTTCTGTCCTGGTGCGACCGTGAGGACGGTCGCGTCGGACTCCGCGACCGCGTCGTTCCAGTACTCGGGCCTCAGACCCGATCCGAACGGCGTGAACTTCATGGTGACGTCTCCGGGGACGATCACCGCTTTGTAGTCCCCGGCGGGAGAGATCGCCACGTTCCAGTGGCCCTCCGTCGAAGAGATGTCGACGGAGCCGGCGACCGGCGTGCCATCGGAGGCCCGCGTCACGTGGCCGGAGATCGTCGCCGCTCCACGCAGCGACGCATCGATATCGGCACGGCTCTCGCCGACGCCGACACTCACCTTCGCCGCGGAGGCCTGATCGAACGCCCCGTCCCAGTACTCGTCGACGAGGTCGTCGCCGAACGCATCGAACTGCACCGTGTAGTCGCCCGCCACGAGGTTGGCGATGCGGTACTCGCCGTTCGCGTCGGTCGTCGTCTGCCCAGGCATCCCGCCGTCGCTCCACGCCGCGACGACCACGCCGGCGACCGGTGAGTCATCGCTCTCGTGCGTGACGCGGCCGGCGATCACGCCGCCCTCCCGGAGGGTCGCGTCGATGTCGGTGATCGACTCCCCTCCCGCGATCGCGATGCGCTCCGCCGTCGCCGAGGTCGTCGCCCCGTCCCAGAACTCGGAGGCGAGTCCGGTGCCTGTCGGCTCCGTGGAGAATCGGACGGTGTACTGGCCCGGAGCGAGCCCGGTCACGGTGTAGTCGCCGTTCGCATCCGTGACGTCCGACCCGTTGTGGAGGCCGTCCGTGCTGTTGACGAACACCGTCACGAGTCCGACCGGCGCGCCGCCGTCCTCGCGAGTGACGTGGCCGGAGACCGTGGCTTCGGGTGCATCCTCCGCGACGGCAGACACCGCGCCGCTGAACACGAGCGCCGCTGCCGCGGCCCCGGAGAGCAGCATCCGCGCCGCTGCGCCTCTGTTCGATCGTCGTGACAGCATCGTCGGGTCCTCCTCAGGACTCAAGGCGCCGGGGCGCAGGACAGCAGGCCATCCGCCGACGATGCGACGGGGTGCTGTCCGAATCTATTGGGAATCGCACAGGAAGTGAATAGTCGATCCTCCGGAGATACTCCGAGGATCGACGGCCATCATGCTCCCGCGGCGCCGTCGATCGTGGCGAACGGGTCGGTGCGTCCGGTCACGCGGCGTCCTCCTTCTCGAGCGCGTCGAGAGGGGAGATGTGGAACGTGCGGGCGAAAGGTTCGAGCACGCCCGCGTCGCCGCGCACCACGGCGAGCACGTCCTGCGCGATCGCCTCATCGGGGGTGATCTCCCCCGCGATCAGACGGCGGATGCCGGGACCCGCGACGATGACGGCATCCGGTTCGCCCTCCGGAGGGCGGCCGCCCACGGGGGGCGCGGGCGGAGCGAGCTGGGTGACGGCCAGCACCCCCGAGCGCACCGAGGCTCGCAGCGCGACATCTCCCACGTGGAGCTCGTACTCGGCATCGGAGGCGGCATCCGGTCGGAACGCAGTCCGCAGGGCCATCGTCAGCGAATCGGCCGTCACCACGTCGCCCTCCTGCGGGTCACCCATGGTCTGGAAGCCCCAGCGGCCGAGCGCGAGCACGATCGGCTCGAGCGCCCTGCCGTACGGGGTCAGCTCGTACACGAGTCCGCAGTTGTGCAGGGGCACTCGGCGCACCACCCCGCCCTCCTGCAGCTCCTTCAGACGCGTCGAGAGGATGTTGGTGGGGATGCGCGGCAGACCCAGCTTGAGGTCGGTGTACCGACGAGGGCCGACGAGCAGATCGCGGACGATGAGCAGCGCCCACCGCTCCCCGATCAGCTCGACGGCCGTCGTCACACCGCAGTACTGGCCGTAACTGCGCGCGGCCATGTCAGCCCTGTTCGGCGACGTGCTCCGGGCCGTTCTCGACGGCCTCAGGCGTCATGTACAGGAAGCCGAGCGAGTTGCCGTCGGGGTCGTCGAGGTCGCGTGAGTACATGAAACCGTAGTCCTGCGCGGGCTTGGGCTCGGCGCCACCGGCGGCGAGGCCCTTCTCGAGCAGCGCGTCGACCTCCTCGCGGGAGTCCTTCGAGAACGACACCGAGACCTGGACGACCTCGTTGGGGTCGGCGATCGGCTTGTCGGTGAAGGTGGAGAAGAACTCGCGCTTGAGGACCATGAAGAACACATCGTCGCTCCAGACGATGCACGCCGCGTTCTCGTCGGTGAACAGCGGGTTGATCTCGCAGCCGAGGGCCGTGTAGAAGGCCTTCGAGCGCTCGAGGTCGGTGGTGGGAAGGTTGACGAACACCTTGGTCATGATGACTCCCTTGTCGGTCTTTCTGTCGGATGCCGGCCGGCGGCGCCGACCTCACGCAGATAGCTTGTTAAAAACAAGCACGCTTGTCAATAGCAAGTTGCCCCGACGTCAGGACCCCATCCGCCGTACGGGGGATGCCGCGGCATCCCCCTGCCCGTACCGTGGGGAGCATGCCCTTCATCCGCACGCCCACCGAGCGCGAATACCGCGGCGATCTGGTGCTCGCCGTCGTCATGTTCGTCGGCGCCGTGCTCAGCGCTGCGCTGTCGTCGATCGCGCAGGTCTACGGCGGCGACGCGCAGGACCTGTGGACCGCGCTCGTCTACGCCGTCGTGATCTCGGTTCCCCTCGCCGTGCGCCGACGCTGGCCCGCCACCGTCGCCGTCCTCGTCGCCCTGGCCTACTTCACTGCGGTCACGCTGAAGATCCCCGAGATCTACGTCGGCAACATCGCCATGTTCGTCGGGCTCTACACGGTCGGCGCCTGGATGAACGACCGCCGCCGCGCGCTGATCGTGCGGATCGGCATCATCGTCGGCATGTTCGTGTGGCTGCTCATCACGATGTACCGCGACGCGATCAGCGAGGCCGACAAGGCCGACGTCGCCGCGGGCGCGTTCTCGCCCTACGTCGCCTACATGATGATCCAGCTGCTGCTGAACATCCTCTACTTCGGCGGCGCGTACTACTTCGGCGAGCGCTCCTGGCTCGCCGCGGCGCAGAGGTCGGTCCTCGAGGAGCGCACGGTCGAGCTCGAGCGCGAGCGCGAGGTCACCGCGGCGCAGGCCGTGGCGCTCGACCGCGTGCGCATCGCCCGAGAGCTGCACGACGTCGTCGCGCACCACGTGTCGGTGATGGGCGTGCAGGCCGGCGCCGCCCGGCTCATGATCGAGCAGGACCCGGACGCCTCGAAGAACCTCCTCACTGGCATCGAGACCTCGGCGCGCGACGCGATCCGCGAACTGCACCAGCTCCTCGAGACGCTGCGCACGCCGGGAGGGGAGACGACGGATGCCGCCTCCACCCTCGGACTCGCCGACATCGAGTCGCTCGTGGCCGCCTCGACCGAGGCCGGCCTGCCGTCCGACTACTCCGTGATCGGCGACCCGGTGCCCGTGCCCCCGATGGTCGCCGTCAACCTCTACCGGATCGCCCAGGAGTCGCTCACGAACGCGCGCCGCCACGCGGGAGTCGGCGCCACCGCCGACGTGCGGGTCCGCTACGACGACGAGGGTGTGGAGCTGGAGATCGTGAACACCGGCCGCAACGTCGCCCAGCTGCGCCCCGGGCTCGGTCAGCTCGGCATGCGCGAGCGCGCAGCCGCATCCGGAGGCACCCTCGAGGTGACGCCGCGCACGCTCGGCGGACTGCGCGTGCGCGCCCGCGTGCCGCTCACCCCCGCGACGGCGGAGGTCTCATGATCCGGGTGCTGCTGGTCGACGACCACGCCATGCTGCGGGCCGGGTTCCGCACGATCCTGGAGAGCCAGCCCGACATCGCGGTGGTCGGCGAGGCCGGCACCGGCGCCGAGGCTGTGGCCGCGGCATCCGCTCTGCTCCCCGACGTCATCACGATGGACGTGCAGATGCCCGATATGGACGGCATCGAAGCGACCAGGCGGATCGTCGCCGACCCCGCGGTGGCCGCGGCGATCGCGATCGTGACGACCTTCGACCGCGACGACTACCTGCACCAGGCGCTGGATGCCGGAGCCGCCGGCTTCCTGCTGAAGAACGCGGGCCCCGAAGACCTCATCACCGCGGTGCGCGCGTTGGCCGCCGGAGACGGGATGCTGTCGCCCGAGGTCACGCGGAGGGTGCTCGCGCGCTTCTCGTCCGCGGCATCCGCCCCGAGCGCGAACACCGTCGCCCGAGGGCGGGAGGCAACGGCGCCCGCTCCGCTGGCCGAGCCGTTGACCGAGCGCGAGGCGGAGGTCCTGGTGCTG
Source organism: Microbacterium sp. NPDC012755 (assembly GCF_042901325.1). Lineage (NCBI taxonomy): Bacteria > Bacillati > Actinomycetota > Actinomycetes > Micrococcales > Microbacteriaceae > Microbacterium > Microbacterium sp. NPDC012755. Next base: position 732,572 of record NZ_JBIBCT010000001.1, read on the forward strand.
CTCGCCGACGCGCGCAGCAACGCCGAGATCGCGACGGCGCTCTTCATCGGCGAGGCCACCGTGAAGACCCACGTCTCGCGGATCCTGCAGAAGCTGGGCGCCCGCGACCGCGTGCAGGCCGTCGTGATCGCCCACCGGAGAGGCCTCGCCTGACACCGGGGCACGCGCCGCCTGCACGATAGCCTCTGAGTCATGCCTGAGGCCGCACCGCTCTCCCGACCGATCCTCGCGGGCGTCGTCACGGCCCTCGTCGGCTTCACGAGCTCGTTCGCGGTCGTGCTGACCGGACTCGCCGCGGTCGGCGCGAACCCCGCCCAGGCGGCGAGCGGCCTGCTCGCGGTGAGCCTGACGATGGGGCTCGCGTGCATCGTCCTCGCGTGGCGGTATCGGATGCCGATCACCGCAGCCTGGTCCACCCCGGGGGCGGCGCTGCTCGCCGCGACCGGAGCCGTCGACGGCGGCTGGTCCGGCGCGGTGGGCGCGTTCCTCCTGGCATCCGCGCTGATCCTGCTGACCGCGCTGTGGCCGGCGCTCGGCGCGCTGATCGCCCGCATCCCTCCGTCGATCGCCCAGGCGATGCTCGCCGGCGTCCTGCTGCCGCTGTGTCTCGCGCCGATCACCGGGCTCGTCGCGAACCCGTGGGGCGTCGTCCCCGTCGTCCTCACGTGGCTGGTGTGCGCGCGGTTCGCGCCGCGGTGGGCCGTGCCGCTGGCCTTCGTCACGGCATCGATCGTCGTCGCCGTCTCGCTCGTGCAGGACGGGGCGCCGGTGGATCCTGCCCTGCTGCTGCCGCGGATCGAGCTCACCGCCCCGACCTTCACCCTCGGCGCGGCGGTCGGCATCGCCCTGCCGCTGTTCATCGTGACGATGGCCTCGCAGAACGTGCCGGGCATCGCGATCATGCGCAGCTTCGGCTACGAGGTGCCCTGGCGTCCGGCGATGCTGGTGACGGGCATCGGCACCGCGCTCGGCGCTCCGGCCGGAGGGCATGCGATCAATCTCGCCGCGATCAGCGCGGCGCTGGCGGCCTCTCCCGACGCCGACCCGAACCCGACACGACGGTGGGTCGCCGGGGTCTCGACGGGCGCGTCGTACCTCGTGCTCGGCGGCGCCTCGGCCGCTTTCGCGACGCTCGTCCTCCTCGCGCCGGATGCCGTCATCCCCGCGGTCGCCGGCCTCGCCCTGTTCGCGGCGTTCGGGTCGGCCGTGCAGCAGGCGATCGACGACCCGGGCGAGCGCCTCCCCGCGGTGGTGACGTTCCTGGTCGCCGCATCCGGGATCTCCGTGCTCGGCGTGAGCGCCGCGTTCTGGGCGCTCGTCGCCGGCCTCCTGATGCGGACGGTGCTGCACGCCCGACGCTGACCCGTCTCCCGCGCTCGCCGGGCGCGGTTCACAACTCCTCAAGAATCGGCCCCTGAGCGCCGAAAAGCGGCCGCAGCCCCCAGAACTCCGGAGTTCTTGAGGAGTTGTGCACGGGGATCCCTCGGTCCCGGGACTCTCGGCGACGGACCAGCCCGGATTCCCGGAGTTCTGGAGCAGCGACGGCGCGCACTCCCCGGTCCTCCCCGCGGCGGACCCGGCCGAGTCCGCCGCGCGGGGGATGCCCCGGGCCGCCGCCGTCCGTAGCGTGAGAGGCATGCGATGTGCTGAGCGAACGGAGTAAGGCGAAGTGACGACAGGAAAGCTCGAACTGAGCGGCATCACCAAGAGCTACGGCTCGCGGCGTGTGCTCGACGACGTGTCCTTCGAGGTCGCCCCCGGGCGCCTCACGGGCTTCGTCGGCGGCAACGGCGCGGGGAAGACCACGACCATGCGGATCGTGCTGGGGCTGCTCTCGGCCGATGGAGGTCGCGTGGAGCTCAACGGCTCCCTCCTCACCGCCGACGACCGCCGTCACTTCGGCTACATGCCGGAGGAGCGCGGACTGTACCCGAAGATGAAGGTGCTCGAGCAGATCGTCTACCTCGCCCGGCTGCACGGCTTCAGCAAGGCGGATGCCACGGCCCGTGCCACCGCGCTCCTCACCGAGCTCGGGCTCGAGGCCCGCCTCGGCGACACGATCGAGTCGCTGTCGCTCGGCAACCAGCAGCGCGCGCAGATCGCCGCGTCGCTCGTGCACGACCCCGAGGTGCTGATCCTCGACGAGCCGTTCTCCGGACTCGACCCGCTCGCGGTCGATGTGGTCGCGGGGGTGCTGCAGTCGAGCGCCGCGAAGGGCGCATCGATCCTGTTCTCCTCGCACCAGCTCGACGTGGTCGAGCGTCTCTGCGACGACCTCGTCATCCTCGCCGGGGGCACCATCCGCGCCTCCGGGTCCCGCGACGCGCTGCGCGCCGAGCACGCGAGCGATCGCTACGAGCTCGTCTCCGCCGGCGACGCCGGCTGGCTGCGCACCGAGCCCGGCGTCACGGTGCTCGACTTCGAGGGCGGCTACGCCCTGTTCGACGCCGACGGTCCCGAGACCGCGCAGCGTGTGCTGCGCACCGCCGTGGAGCGCGGCGATGTCGCGAGCTTCGCCCCGAAGCATCCGTCCCTCGCACAGATCTTCAAGGAGGTCATCCAGTGAGCACGTCAGCCACCGCCCGCGCGACCAACGGCATCTGGCTCGTCGCCGAACGCGAGATCTCCTCGAAGCTGCGCAGCAAGGCCTTCATGATCTCGACGGGCATCCTGCTGCTGCTCGCGCTCGTCGGCATCCTCATCGGCGGCTTCACCAGCAAGAACCCCGAGGCCACGACCGTCGCGGTGACCAGCGAGACGGCATCCGTCGTCGAGGCCCTGCCGAACGTCAAGGTCACCGAGGTGACCGGCCGTGACGAGGCCGAGGAGCTGCTGCGCTCCGAGAAGGTCGAGGCGGCGGTGCTGCCCGGCGACGGCCCCACCGGGTACACGGTCGTCGCTCTCAAGGACGCGCCGGGCTCGATCGTGAGCGGCCTGTCGGTGTCGCCGTCCGTCGAGATCCTGGACCCGGCGACGACGAACCCGCTGCTGCGGTACTTCATCGCGATCGGCTTCGGACTGGTGTTCTTCATGGCCGCGTCGACGTTCGGCGCCACCATCGCGCAGAGCGTCGTCGAAGAGAAGCAGACGCGTGTGGTCGAGGTGCTGCTGTCGTCGATCTCGCCCCGCACCCTCCTCGCCGGCAAGGTGATCGGCAACACGGTCCTCGCGATGGCGCAGATCATCGCCCTCGCCGCGATAGCCACGGTCGGACTCATCGTGACGGGTCAGAAGGAGGTGCTGTCGAGCCTCGGCGCCCCGATCATCTGGTTCGCGGTGTTCTTCCTGTTCGGGTTCGTGCTGCTGGCGGCGCTGTACGCCGCGGCCGCGTCGATGGTCTCGCGCATGGAGGACATCGGCTCGACCACCACGCCGATCATGCTGCTCGTGATGGCGCCGTACTTCCTGGTCATCTTCTTCAACGACAACCCGCTGGTGCTGACGATCATGTCGTACGTGCCGTTCTCGGCTCCGGTCGGAATGCCGATGCGCCTGTTCGTCGGAGAGGCCCAGTGGTGGGAGCCGCTGGTGAGCCTGGTGATCCTGCTCGCCTCGTGCGTCGCGGCGATCCTGATCGGCGCGAAGATCTACGAGAACTCGCTGCTGCGCATGGGCACGCGCGTCAAGCTCGCGGAGGCGCTGCGCGGCTGACCCCGCCTCCCGACTCCTCGAATCGGATTCCTGCCCTTCGATCGGGCACAGCTTCGGATGCCGCGGCCGACAGGCCGCGGCATCCGTCGTTCCTGCGGCGTGTCATCCTCGCCGCTCCGAACCTGTGCCCGCGACTCCGCTCCGAACCTGTGCCCGCGACTCCGCTCCGAACCTGTGTCCGTGCTCCCGAAGGGGCGAAGAACAAGACCCCGCCTGCGGAAACCAGCAGGCGGGGTCTTCTGCGCCGAGCGGGGAGACTCGGCGCTATCCGGGGAACCCGTGGGGACCGGGCGTCGTGGGGGTCAGATCACACCCTCGGAGAGGGTGGTGGGGTTGCCGAAGCGGTGGTTCGTGATCGACACGGCCTGCTCGTGCAGGAACGGCAGGATCTCGACGCGGCCGGCGCCGGTCACCGCGTGCGACCAGACCGCGACGTCGGGGGTGCCGCCGAGAGCCTCGAACAGCGCCGAGGCGTCTCCGCCGACGAGACGGACGCGGTTCCAGCTGTGCTCGGCCTTGGCCTGCGCCTTCGCGTAGCCCTTGACCCAGGCGGCGTCCTTCTCGTGCTTCACCGTCACGCCGTGGGCGCGCAGCGCCTTCTCGACCGAGGACGGGAGCGCGGGGGCGGACACCGTGAACGGGCTGCCGCTGCGCAGCGCGGCCGCGAGCACGCGGATGCCGTCGACCAGAGGAGCCTGCTCGGCGATGCGCACGTCGACCGAGACCGGGCGGTAGCGGAAGACGTTGCGCTCGACGCCGAGGCCGGACTTGTCGGTCACGATGCCGAACTCGCCGGTCCACGCCTGCTCATCGGATGCGGCCGCACGGTGCAGCCACTCGATCTCGACGGCGTCGAGGTCGGCGGATGCCGCCTTCAGCAGCGCCTCGACGGCCGGGGTCACCGCGGCGCCCGCGGCGGCGGCCGGGAGCTCGGCCGAGACCCACTCGCCCAGACCGAACAGGTAGTTCGGCCCGCCGGCCTTGGCGCCGGCACCCACCGCGGAGCGCTTCCAGCCGCCGAACGGCTGACGCTGCACGATCGCGCCGGTGATGCCGCGGTTCACGTAGAGGTTGCCCGCCTCGACCCGGTCGAGCCAGGTGGCGACCTCGTCGGAGTCGAGCGAGTGAAGGCCGGCGGTGAGGCCGTAGTCGACGGCGTTCTGCAGGCGGATGGCCTCGTCGAGGTCCTTCGCGCGCATGATGCCGAGCACGGGGCCGAAGAACTCCGTCAGGTGGGTCGTCGAGCCGGCGGCGACACCGGTCTTCACACCGGGCGTCCACTGCTTCCCGTCGGCGTCCAGCTTCTTCGGCTCGACGAGCCAGCGCTCGCCCTTGTCGAGCGTGGTGAGCGCCTTCAGCAGCTTGCCGGATGCGGGCTCGATGATCGGCCCCATCTGCGTGGCGGGGTCGTCGGGAAGGCCCACGCGCATGGAGCGCACGGCATCCACGAGCTGACGCTCGAACCGCTTCGACTCGGCGACCGATCCGACGAGGATCACGAGGGATGCCGCGGAGCACTTCTGCCCCGCGTGGCCGAAGGCGCTGCGGGCGACGTCGGCGGCCGCGAGGTCGAGGTCGGCCGACGGCGTCACGATGATCGCGTTCTTGCCGCTGGTCTCGGCGAGCAGCGGCAGGTCGGAGCGGAAGGAGCGGAACAGCTGGGCCGTCTCGTAGGCACCGGTGAGGATGACCCGGTCGACCGACGGGCTGGAGACGAGCTGCGTGCCGAGGTCGCGGGAGGCGAGGTCGACGAGGGCGAGCAGGTCGCGCGGCACGCCGGCGGCCCACAGCGCCTCGACCATCACCGCGCCGCAGCGCTGCGTGAGCTTGGCCGGCTTGATGATGACGCCGGAACCGGAGGCGAGGCCCGCGAGCACGCCACCGGCGGGGATCGCGACCGGGAAGTTCCACGGCGGGGTGACGACGGTGACCTTCGACGGCACGAACTCGGCGCCCGCGACGGCCTCGAGGTCGAGGGCGCGCTCGGCGTAGTAGTGCGCGAAGTCGATGGCCTCGGAGACCTCGGGGTCGGCCTCGGCGATCGTCTTGCCGGCCTCGTGAGCCATGATCTCCAGCAGCTGGCCGCGGCGGGCCGCGAGCTCGTCACCGGCGCGGTGCAGCACGGCTGCCCGGTCGGCTGCGGGGAGAGCGGCCCACTTCGCGGCGGCGGCGGTCGCGGCGGCGAACACGTCGTCGAGCTGTTCGGCCGTGTCGATGCGGGCGGCGGAGATGGCCCCCTCGCCCAGCGTGGTCGACACGGAGCGCTGCAGGATGTCGCGGCCCCAGGCGCGGTTGGCGGCGAGCGCGGGGTCGGTGTCGGGCTGGTTATGGAAGCCGGTGGTGACGGCATCCGCCTGCTCCCGCGTGCGGTCCTGGACGCGGTGGGGTGCCGGCACGCTGCGGTCGGCTTCGAGGGCGGCGAGCGAGCGCTCGAAGCGCTCCCGCTCGCGCGTCAGCAGCTTCGGGTTGGAGGCGAGCTCGAACACGGCCGACATGAAGTTCTCGGGGCTCGCGTTCTCTTCGAGGCGACGCACGAGGTAGGCGATCGCGACGTCGAACTCGGCCGGGTTCACGACCGGCGTGTAGAGGAGCAGGCGGCCGACGTCCTTGCGGACGGCCTCTGCCTGGCCGGTGGCCATGCCCAGGAGCATCTCGTACTCGACGGCATCCGTCACTCCGCGGGCGGTGGCGAGCAGCCAGGTGTAGGCGATGTCGAACAGGTTGTGGCCGGCGACGCCGATGCGCACGGCGTCGAGGCGCTCGGGGGTCATGGCCCAGTCGAGCACGCGCTTGTAGTTGGTGTCGGAGTCCTGCTTGGTGCCGTAGGTCGCGAGGGGCCAGTCGTGGATCTTCGAGTCGACCTCCTCCATCGCGAGGTTCGCGCCCTTCACGACGCGCACCTTGATGGGGGCGCCGCCCTTCGCGCGGCGGGCGGATGCCCACTCCTGCAGGTGCTGCATGGCACCGAGCGCGTCGGGCAGGTAGGCCTGCAGCACGATGCCGGCCTCGAGGCTCTCCAGCCCCGGCTGGTCGAGGATGCTCGTGAAGGCCGCGATCGTGAGGTCGAGGTCGCGGTACTCCTCCATGTCGAGGTTGATGAACTTCGCCGTGTCCTTGGCCTCGGCGTCGGCCGCGAGCCGGTACAGCGGGGTGAGCTTCTCGACCACGTCGGCGACGGCCTCGTCGAACGACCACATCGAGAGCTGGCTGACGACGCTCGACACCTTGATCGACACGTAGTCGACGTCGTCGCGGGCCAGGAAGTCGTAGGTGCCCTTCAGGCGGCGACCCGCCTCGCGGTCGCCCAGCACGGCCTCGCCGAGCAGGTTGAGGTTCAGTCGGTTGCCGCTCTTGCGCAGCTTCGCGATCGCGGGGCCGAGCTTCGACGGCGTCGCGTCGAGCACGAGGTGGCCGACCATGGCGCGCAGCACGCGGCGGGAGATCGGCACGACGACGCCGGGCAGCTTGGGCGCCCAGAAGCCGCCGGTCTTGATCGCCGCGCGCAGGTAGCCGGGCAGGAGGGTCGGGGTGATGTCGGCCAGGTCGGCGAGCTTGCGGCCGGCGACGCTGAGGTCTTCCGGACGCATCACGCCGTCGACGAAGCCGACGGTGAAGGCGAGGCCGTTGGGGTCCTTGAGCACCTCGGAGAGGCGCTGGGCGGCGGGCTCGACGGGGTGGGTCTCGCTCTCGGCGAGCCAGCGCTGCACGAGGGCGGCGACCTCTTCGGTGCGCGGGGTGGTGGTGTCGACGACAGACATTGGCGGGGAACCTTCCAGGGGGAGCGCACACCCGGGATCATGTGCGGCTCGGAACATTCTCGGGCTCGCGGGTAGGCTACGTCTATCAACCGATTTGCGTGATTTCCGTTCAGCCAGAGTGAACAATAGGGAGGGCCGGATGCTCGACGTCCATCGACTGCGGATGCTGGTCGAGTTCAGCCGCCGCGGCACGCTCTCCGCGGTCGCCGATGCCCTCTCGTACAGCAAGGCGTCGGTGTCGCAGCAGCTCGCGGCGCTGGAGCGCGACGTCGGCGTGCCGCTCCTCCGCCGGGTCGGCCGCGGCGTGCAGCTGACACCACAGGGCGACGTGCTCGTGGCCGAGGCGATCGGCATCCTCGACCAGCTGGAGCACGCCCAGGTCGCCGTGGCCGAATCCCTCGCCGAGGTCACCGGGACCGTGCGGATCGCGGTGTTCCAGACCGCGGCCCACGCGCTGCTGCCTCCGGCTCTGCTCGCGCTGCAGGCGCAGCATCCGTCGCTCCGCGTCGACGTCACCGAGTGCGACCCCGAGACCGGACTCGTGGGCGTCGCGGGACGCGACTTCGACCTCATGCTCGCCGAGCAGTATCCGGGGCGCACGCGGCCGATCGTCGCCGAGCTCGACCGCGTCGTCCTCGCCCACGACACGATCGCCCTGGCCGGTCGGGCAGGAGGCGCGGACGCGACCTCCGAGCCGTCAAGAGCGGATGCCGCGGCATCTCTGTGGGCGATGCGGGACGACCCCTGGGTGCTGGAGCCGGCGGGCACGGCGTCTCGCGCATGGGCGGAGCAGCTCTGCCGCACCGCCGGATTCGAACCCGACGTGCACTTCGAGGTCGCCGACCTCACGACGCACATCCGGCTGATCAGGGCCGGGCTCGCCGTCGGCCTCCTTCCGGAGCTCGTCTGGGCGGGCGACGCCCCGACCGTGGCGCTCAGCGCGCTCCCCGGCTCGCCGCGGCGCGAGATCTTCTCGTCCGCACGGCGCGTATCGGCCGACGCGCCGTCGATCAGGGCCGTGCGTCGCGCGCTCGCGGATGCGGCATCCGTGATCCTCCCCGGCTGACGCCTCACGCCAGGGACCCCGTTTCGTCTCGTCGCTGCGCTCCTCGCTCAACGACCGAGGACGCGCGCCCGGTCGTTGAGCGAGCGCAGCGAGACGAAACGCCCCTCCGCGCCCCGCGCTCTCTGACCCCTCACACGCTCAGGGGCGCGCGAGCGGGCGAGTACGAGTGCGGGCGAGCAGGGCGATGCCGAGCGCCAGGTGCCACAGCATCACGGTGTACACGGCCACCCGCTCGGTCACGCCGTCGGGGAAGAAGAGGTGCGCCGTCAGGAGGAAGGCGCTGAGGAACCCCAGCCCGCCCAGCACGATGCCCGCGATGCGCAGGCGCAGCGGGAGCACATCTCGCAGCGCGAAGGCCCCGGCGACGATGGCCCCGAGATTGCCCGCGCCGATCGCGAGAACGGCCCCGAGGCCGTGCACGGCCATGAGGCCGTTCTCGAGATTGGCGGGAGACCCGTGCACGAGTCCGACGATGCTGATGCCGACCGCATGCACGAGCACCAGCACGAGGAGCACGGAGCGCCCGCGCAGCGGCGGGAGCGCCGCGTAGAGCAGCACCGCGGCGAGCACCACGAGGAGCCCCTCGCCGATGAACCCCGCGTTCATGACCGCGGACATCGTCGAGTCGAGGTCGCGACCGTCGAGCTGACCAGTGCCGGGGACCCCGAGGTCGCTGATGTAGTTCTGGGCGTAGCTGTACCCGCGGAATCCCGCCGCGGCGATCGCCTCGCTCAGCACGTACCAGAGAGGGGCGAGCATCCACAGCAGTCCGGATGCTCGAAGGAGCGCTCCCCCGACGGCCGCACCCTCTGCATTGCGGTGCTCGACAGCCATCCGCTCTCGTGTCTCCATGTTCGACCTCTTCCTCTCCCTCGGGGCAACGGACAGGACGACGCGGATGTTCCGTCGGAGGCGCCCGTGGAGATGAACAGAGGACGAACGGACACGGAACGACTTCTCGATCTCGGCCGGGAATATGCATGCACATACATGTGTTCACCCCCGTGTACCCGGACGAAGGAGTCCGATCCGCTCCTTCTGAAAGGCACTTCCATGAGCACTCCCGTGATCGACCGCACCGCCCCCACCGAGCACCCCGTCCTCGACGTGCTCGCCGGCCGCTGGAGCCCGCGCGCCTTCGACGCCGAGACCGCGATCGACGAGTCCAAGCTGTCCGCCGCCCTCGAGGCTGCCCGCTGGACCCCCTCCGCCAACAACACGCAGCCGTGGCGCTTCATCGTCGCCCGCCGCGGCACCGCCCTGCACGCGCAGATCGTCGACGCGCTCATGGGCTTCAACCAGGCCTGGGCCGGCAACGCCGCGGTGCTGATCATCGCCGTCGCCGAGACCGCCACCGAAGACGGCACCCCGATCACCCACGCCGTGTACGACCTCGGCCAGGCCGTGGCGCACTTCTCCGTGCAGGCGCACAACGACGGCCTCTACGTGCACCAGATGAGCGGCTTCGACCCCGAGGTCGTCCGCGAGGTCGCCGACCTGGCGCCGCGCTTCTCGGCCATCACCGCCATCGCCGTCGGCGAGTTCGGCGATGTCGAGGCCCTTCCCGAGGTCCTGCAGGAGCGCGAGGTCGCTCCGCGCGTGCGCCGCCCGATCGCCGAGACGGTCATCCTCAGCGCCTGAGCATCCGCTCACCCCATCCGACGCCCCATCTGCGCGTCGACGCCCCACCTCGCAGCCGCCTGCGAAGGGGGCGTCGGCAGCCAGGTGGGGCGTCGGCGTTGCACGGGATGCCGGGGCGTCAGGGGCGCCAGGGGCGCCAGGGGCGTCAGGGGCGCCAGGGCACAGGATGCCGCAGCCGGGGATGCCGATGCACGGGATGCCGCGGTCCAGCAGTCAGCGGGGGCGGTGCTCCGCACGGGCCAGCGCGTCGGCGGCGCGCACGAGCGCGAGATGAGAGAAGGCCTGCGGTGTGTTGCCGAGCTGTCGACCCGACACCGGGTCGTACTCCTCCGACAGCATCCCCACGTCGTTCGCGATCCCGCACAGCCGGTCCATGAGGTCGTGGGCCTCCTCGTGCCGGCCGGTGACGGCGTACTGCTCCACCAGCCAGAACGAGCACGCGAGGAACGCGCCCTCCGAGCCCGTCAGCCCGTCGACCCCGGTGCCCGTGCGGTAGCGGCGGACCAGGCCGTCGGGCATCAGCGTCTGCTCGATGCGCGCGACCGTGGCCAGCATCCGCGGGTCGTCCGGACGGCAGTAGCCGACCTGGGGCAGGAGCAGCAACGACGCGTCGACCTCGGTCGTGCCGTAGTACTGCACGAAGCACCCGTCGACGACGCCGTCACGGTCGATCTCCTCCCTCATGCGGTCGCGCAGCCCGCGCCAGCGCTCCACGGGTCCGTCGAGGCCGAACTCCTCCACGGCGCGCACCGCCCGGTCGAACGCCGCCCAGATCATCACGCGCGAGTGGGTGAAGCGGTGCGGCTCGCCCCTGATCTCCCAGAGGCCCTGGTCCGGCCGCTCGATCTGCTCCGAGGCGAAGCGCACGAGCTGACGCTCCAGCGGCCACGAGAACTCCGACTCGCCGAGGCCCGCGGCGCGGGCGGCCGACAGCGTCACCAGCACCTCGCCGACGACGTCCGCCTGGTACTGGGCAGAGGCGCCGTTGCCGATGCGCACGGGCGCCGACCCCTCGTATCCGGGGAACTCGGGCAGCACCCGCTCGGGGAGGTCGCGCTCGCCGGCGAGCCCGTACATGATCTGCAGATCTCCGGGGTCTCCGGCCACGGCGCGCAGCAGCCACTCCCGCCAGCGCCCGGCGACCGCGACGAAGCCGTGATCCAACAGGGCCTCGAGGGTGAGGGCCGCGTCGCGCAGCCACACGTACCGGTAGTCCCAGTTGCGCACGCCGCCGATCTCCTCCGGGAGCGACATGGTCGCCGCGGCGGCGATGCCCCCGGTCTCGTGGTTCGTGAGCGCGCGCAGGATCAGCAGCGACCGCACGACGTCGCCGCGGCGGGCGCCGTCGTGCGAGATCCGGTCGGCCCACTCCTGCCACCAGCTCTTCGTGCGCTCGACCTCCTCGTCGGCGTCGAGCGCGGGCGGGAGATCGCGGTGCGAGGGGAACCACGTCAGCTGCAGGTCGCGCACCTCCCCCGCCGTCACGGTCACCTCACCCTCGTGCCGGTGATCGGATGCCGTCAGCTGCGCGCCGCGGAGGGCGACGGCATCCGGTCCCCCGATGGCCACCAGGCACGGCTCCTCCTCGGTGCCGGTCTGACGCACCCACGGTATGACACGCGCGTAGTCGAGGCGGATGCTCAGCCGCTGCGCGAACGTCATCTCGCCGCGCACCCCGACGATGCGACGCACGAGATCGGTGCGGCCGACGGTCACGTCGGGATCGAGGCCGATCGGCATGAAGTCGTGCACCTCGGCCACGGCATCCGCGGTCTCCCAGCGGGTGATGAGCACGAACGTGTCGCCGTCGTATCGGCGGGAGCTCACGGCATCCGGGTCGGCGGGGCGCAGCCGCCACCTGCCCTGGGCATCGTCGCCGAGGATCGCGCCGAACGCCGACGCCGAGTCGAGGCGCGGCAGGCACAGCCAGTCGATGCTCCCCTGATCCGACACCAGCGCCGCGGTCCGGCAGTTGCTCAGAAGGGCGTAGTCCTCGATGCGCGCAGCCACGTCCCGAGCCTGTCACGACGCGCCCGCGAACGCCACTGCGCCCGCCCCGCGCGAACGGGACGGGCGCGGAGGCTCGCGGGTCAGTGGTCGGTGCGATCCACCTCGACCTCTTTGCCCTCGCGATCCACGATCCTGCCGTCGACGACGGAGTCGCCGTCTTCGAGCGCGTCGAGGTACGCGACGGGGATGCTGCGCGTCGGCGCCGCCGCGAGCACGGACGCATCCTTGTTCGGACGCGCGCCGAGGTGGTTGAACACGAGGTTCAGCAGGATCGCCGCGACCGCGGCCGAGCTGATCCCGGAGTGGAAGATCGTGACGAACCACGCCGGCATCTGGTCGTAGATCGTCGGCGCGGCGATGGGCAGCATGCCGATGCCGATCGCGGTGGCGACGATGACGAGGTTCATGTTGCCGCGGTAGTCGACCTTCGCGAGCGTGCGGATGCCGCTGGCGGCGACGGACCCGAAGAGCACGATGCCCGCGCCGCCGAGCACCGGGCTCGGCACGGCGGCCACGACCCTGCCGAGCACGGGGAGGAGGCCGAGCACGACCAGCACGACGCCGCCCGCGGTGACGACGAAGCGGCTCTTGACTCCCGTGATCGCGACGAGACCGACGTTCTGCGCGAAGGCCGACTGCGTGAACGAGCCGAACACGGGCGACACGGCACTGGAGAGCATGTCGGCGCGGAGTCCCGCGGCGATGCGCTTCGAGTCGACCTTCGTGCCCACGATCTCGCCGACGGCGAGGATGTCGGCGGTCGTCTCGGTGAGCGTCACGAGGATCACGATGAACATCGAGATGATGCCGGCGATCTCGAACGTCGGCATCCCGAATCCGAACACGCTCGGCAGGGCGAAGATGGGACCGTCGCCGACCGCGCCGAAGTCGACCCGGCCGAGGAGGGCCGCGACGATCGTGCCGATCACGATCGCGAGCAGGATCGCCAGCCGTGAGATCGCCCCCACCGGCACCTTGCTCAGCACCAGCACGATGACCAGGGTGATCGCCGCGAGGAGCAGGTTCTGCGGCGAGCCGAAGTCCGCCGCTTCCCTGTTGCCGCCCATCGCCCACCCCGCCGCGACCGGCAGCAGCGTGAGGCCGATGGTCGTGATGACGACGCCGGTCACCACGGGCGGGAAGAACCGGATGATCGTCGCGAACACCGGCGCGATGAGGAGGCCGATGATCGACGCCACGATCACCGCCCCGAACACGGCGGGGAGCCCGCCGCCACTCGTCACGATCGCGCCCATCGTCGCCACACCAGCGAACGAGACGCCCTGCACGAGCGGCAGCTGCGAGCCGAAGAACGGGATGCCGACGGTCTGCAGCACCGTCGCGAGCCCGCCCATGAAGAGGCAGGCCGTGATCAGCACGCCGATCTCGGCCCCGTCGAGACCCGCCATCGAGCCGATGATGAGCGGAGGGGCGATGATGCCGCCGTACATCGTGAGCACGTGCTGGATGCCGTAGGCGATGGTGGAGCCGAGCGGCAGGCGCTCGTCCTCCGGGCGGAGGGATGCCGTCTTCGTGGTGTTCATGTCGACCTCTTCGTCGTCTGTTGCCGGTTGTCTGTCGTCGTGCGGATGGTGGGTCAGGAGTGCCGTGCGAGGAGACCCCGCGCCGCCTCGCTGTGCTGCGCGATGAGCCGGGGGATGTCGAGGCCGTCGATGAGGCCGTCGATCACCCGCCAGCGCCCGCCGACCATGACCCGGTCGGCGCGCTCGGCTCCGCACAGGAGCAGGGCGGCGACGGGGTCGTGGCTGCCGGAGAAGCGCAGCTCGTCGAGCGTGAACATGGCGAGGTCGGCCTGCATCCCGGGGGCGAGGGCTCCGATGTCGCTGCGTCCGAGCGCACGGGCGGATCCTGCGGTCGCCCAGCCGAGCGCGCGCTCCGGGGTGACGGCGGCCGCGCCGTAGCGGAGGCGCTGCAGGTACAGCGCCTGACGCACCTCCTGGATCATGTTCGAGCCGTCGTTCGAGGCGGAGCCGTCGACGCCGAGTCCGACGGGAGCGCCGGCCTCCTCGAGCTCGAGGGTGCGGGCGATGCCGGAGGCGAGGCGCATGTTCGAGGTCGCGCAGTGCGACACGGCGGTCCCCGCTGCGCCGAGACGCGCGATCTCGGCGTCGTCGAAGTGGATGCCGTGCGCCAGCCAGGTGCGGTCAGACAGCCAGCCGACGCTCTCCAGGTAGTCGACGGTGCGCAGGCCGAACGTCTCGCGGCAGAAGTCCTCCTCGTCGAGGGTCTCGGCGAGGTGCGTGTGCAGGCGCACGTCGATGCGTTCGGCGAGGGCGGCGGTGTCGCGCATCACGCCCGTGGTCACCGAGAACGGCGAGCACGGGGCGAGTCCGATCTGCACGAAGGCCCCGTCGCCGCGCTCGTGGTAGGCGCCGACGAGCCGCTCGCTGTCGGCGAGGATGGTCTCGGCATCCTGCACCGTGCGCTGCGGCGGGAGTCCGCCGTCGTCCTCGCCGAGCGACATCGAGCCGCGGGTGAGCGTGGCACGCATGCCGAGCCTCTTGACGACGTCGACCTGCACGTCGATGCCGTCCTCCAGGCCGTTCGGGAACAGGTAGTGGTGGTCGGCCGCTGTGGTGCACCCCGACAGCAGCAGCTCGGCGAGCGCCACGGTGGTCGCGAGCTCCAGGTCGCGCGGCGTGAGCCCGGCCCACACCCCGTACAGCCCCTTCAGCCAGGGGAAGAGCTCGGCGCTCACGACGGGCGTCCAGGCGCGGGTGAGGGTCTGGTAGAAGTGGTGGTGCGTGTTGATGAGGCCGGGGATCACGACGTGCCGCGACGCGTCGAGCACCTCGTCGACGGGGGCGCTCGGCGCTCCCCCCGCAGGTACGAGCTCGCGGATGCGCGAGCCCTCGATGACGATTCCGCCCGAGGCGTCGGCATCCGTGCCCGTGTAGACGCCGAGCGGGTTCTTGAGCCAGGTGCTGGCCGGATGCTGCGACATGGTGGACTCCTTCCGTACGGTGGAGCCGCAGGCCGGCCCCACAGGGGCCAGCTCAGTTGTGTCCTGTCTGCTGATCCAGGAGCCCCCTCATCGGGACTCTTCAGGTCTATCAGCCGCGCCGCACGCCCGTCAAGAACTAATCTCACATCTCGGACGCTTAATTCCAAGATGCGAAAGTCAAGCCGCAGGCTGGGAATCCCCGGCAATGCCCGGTAGCCTCGCGCCCATGGCCAGCACTCCCACGACCCTGTTCATCCTCGGCGCATCCGGCGACCTGACCTCCCGGCTGCTGCTGCCGTCGCTGGCCGCCCTGCTGGCCCGCCAGCCGCAGCGGAAGATCACCCTGCGCGGCGCCGGCACGGAGGACTGGGATGCCGCGAAGTGGCAGCAGGTCGTCGCGACCGCGTTCGCCGACTCCCCCGGTGCGCTCGATCGCGTCACGGTCGGCGACTACGCCGCCGCCGACGTGACCGATCGCGACGCCGTCGGCCGGATCGTCGGGTCGCTGCAGCCGGGGACCGTCCTCTACTTCGCCCTGCCGCCCGCCGTCACCCGCAGGGCGATCGACGCGATGCAGGGCATGTCGCTGCCGGAGGGCACGCTCCTCGCGATGGAGAAGCCCTTCGGCGACGACGAGGCCAGTGCCAGAGAGCTCAACGAGCAGCTGGCCACGCTCGTCCCCGAGCAGCAGGTGTTCCGGGTCGACCACTTCCTCGGCCGGTCGACGCTGCTCAATCTGCTCGGCGTGCGGCTCGCGAACCGCATGTGGGAGCCGGTGTGGTCGGCCGAGCACATCGAGTCCGTGCACATCCGCTTCGACGAGTCGCTCGCGCTCGAGGGCCGCGCCCGGTACTACGACAGCGCCGGGGCGATGGTCGACATGATCCAGAGCCACCTGCTCCAGGTGCTGGCGCTGCTCGCGATGGACCCTCCTGCGACCCTCGGCGAGCGCGACCTGCGCGACGCCAAGGCCGCGGTGCTGCGCGCCACTCGCGTGCGCGGGGACATCGCCGACGCCGCCCGCCGCGCCAGGTACACCGCGGGGCGGGTCGGCGACCGCGACCTGCCGGCGTACGCGGATGAGGAGGGCGTGGATGCCGCGCGCGGCACCGAGACCCTGGCAGAGGTGACCTTCGAGGTCGCGAACGACCGCTGGGAGGGCGTCCCGTTCGTGCTGCGCTCCGGCAAGGCGCTGGAGGCCAAGAAGTCGGAGGTCGTCATCACCTTCAAGCGCGTGCGGCACATCCCGGCCGGACTCCACGGCACACCGGAGGACGGCGGCCGCCTCACGTTCTCGCTCGGCCCAGACACCCTGGCGCTACGACTGCACATGACCGGGGGCGACGACCCGTTCGCCCTCCGCGACGAAGACCTCACGGCCGACCTCGGCGAGGGCCAGCGACGCTCCTACGAGGAGGTCCTCGACGAGCTGCTCGACGGCGAGGTCGCCCTGTCGGTGCGAGCCGACGAGGCCGAGGAGTGCTGGCGCATCATCCAGCCGGTGCGCGACGCGTGGGCCCGGGGCGAGACCCCGCTGGAGGAGTACCCCGCCGGCTCGTCCGGCCCTGCCGCGTGGCCGCACCTCTGACCCTCCCCTGGCCTCGGCTCGCGCGCATCGGTTCGCGTGCATCGCGATCGCCGTTCCCCGGTGCCGGCTCCCGGCTCTCCGCGCTCCGTTGCCCGCTCTCCGCTGCCGGGGCACGCTGTCCGCTGCCTGCTCTCCGCTGACCGCGCGGATCCGACCGGACGCGTCCGCCGACGGCATCCGGGATGCGCTTCTGACCGATCCCGGGCACAGGATCGGATCAGATGACGGAACGAGGGCAGAACACGGACCGGAATGAGCGACCGGTCCTACGATCGGCTGCATGACAGCCCTCTCGCGGCGGACCAGAGCCGGTTACGCCCTCGGCGGGATCGCCTCCGGCACCTACGGCACGGTGCCGGGGCTCATCCTGATGCCCTTCCTCACGGACCTGCTCGGCGTGGAGGCGGCGATCGCCGGGATGATCGTGTTCGCCCCGAAGGCGTGGGACTTCTTCCTCAACCCGATCGCGGGGCGCATCAGCGACCGCTCGCGGCATCCGCACGACCGACGTCGGCCGTTCATCCTCCGCGCCGGCATCCTCCTCGCGCTCGCGTTCCTCGCCATGTTCTTCGGACCGACCGCACCGCCGGTCGCGGCCGCGCTCTGGGTGCTCGTGCTGTTCCTCGCCACGGCCACCGTGTACGCGTTCTTCCAGGTGCCGTACCTCGCGATGTCGGCCGAGATCACCGACGACTACTCCGAGCGGACGCGGCTCATCACGTGGCGGGTGATCGTGTTCACCCTCGCGATCCTCGTCTCCGGCGCGACGGCGCCCCTGCTCGTCGAGGCAGTCGGGGGCGTCGCCGGGTACCGGATCATGGCCGGCGCGATGGCCGTGCTGATCCTCGTCGGCACGATCGGGGTGTGGTGGGGCACGAGACGCGTCGCCCTGACGCGCGATGAGGTCGCCGGCGGGCGGCTGCTCGAACAGCTCGCGATCGTGCTGCGCGAGAAGGACTCGCGCACGCTGATCGTCTCGTACGTGCTGCAGGCGGTCGCCATCGGCATGGTGCTCGGCGGCGTCGTCTACGTCGCGCGGCATGTCGTGCACGATCCGGGCGTCGCCACGATCGCGTTCGTGTGCTTCGTGGGCCCCGCCGTCGTACTGACCCCCGTCTGGTCGCTGCTCGGGCGGAGGATCGGCAAGAAGGGCGGGTTCGCCGTCGCCACGGTCGTGATGACCGTCGGGCTCCTCGCCCTGCTCACGGCGCGATCAGGTGAGCCGCTGCCGCTGTTGATCGCCTCGGGCATCGTCGGCGTCGGCTACGCCGGGGCGCAACTCTTCCCGCTCGCGATGCTCCCCGACGTCGCGGCGGAAGACGCCAGACGTAGCGGAACCAACCGCATCGGCATGATCTCGGGCGTCTGGTCGGGGTTCGAGCTGCTCGGCTACGCCCTCGGACCCGCGCTGCTCGGGCTCGTCCTGAGCGTCGGCGGCTACGTCGCCACGACCGGCGACGAGATCGTCCAGTCGGATGCCGCGCAGTGGGCGATCGTGCTGGGAGTGTCGGTGATCCCCGCGGCCCTGTGCGCCGCGAGCCTGGTGCCGCTCTCGCGCTATCGCCTCGACGCCCGCCTGCGCGCCGAGGCCCGCGCCGACGCCTGACCGCGCCGGGGTTGCCCACGCCGGGGGTTGCCTGCGCCGCAGGCCGACCGCGCCGCACGCTGACCGACACGGCCTGCCCGCGCCGCGGCATCCCTCCGTGCCACCAGCGCTGTGGTCTGATCGACACGGCCTGCCCGCGCCGCGGCATCCGCTCATCCCGCGCCGCGGCATCCGCTCATCCCGCGCCGGAAGCCGCCACCCGCTCGGGAGGAGTTCTCACGCTCGGGAGGAGCAATCCGGCTGAACTCTCCTCCCGAGCCTGCTTTCTCCTCCCGAACGCACGCACCCCCGCGCGGCAACTGCGGCTCCTGAGGCTCCCGCCGCTCCGGGGAGCCACCCGCACGCTCACCCGCTCGGGAGGAGAACTCACGCTCGGGAGGAGCAATCCGGCTGAACTCTCCTCCCGAGCCTGCTTTCTCCTCCCGAACGCACGCACCCCCGCGCGGCACCCGCTGCACCCGCACCCCACGCGGCACCCCGTGCCGCACCCGCAGCACCCAGCACCCCAGGCACCCCCACAGCCCCTCCGCGTCACCAGCGCAGCGGCACGCGCTCACGCGATCGGCCGGAGGCGTCGAGCAGATGGCCGTTGCGCTTGATGCCGCGCAACACGGTCCAGCGGTCGACGACGTCGATGTCGTCTCCCCAGGCCTGTTCGATCTGCTGCAGGCTCGTCAGCGATCGCGCGCGCACCCCCACGAACAGCGGAGCGCGCCCGACGAGGATGCCGACGCGGTGCGCCTCCGGCAGGCGCGCGGCTCGTGCGGCGGCCCCCTCGGCGTCGGCGGAACGCGCCCAGAGGATCGCACCCCGACGGTACCCGGCGGCCGGCATCGCGAGGTCGCAGCCGAGTCGCAGCAGCCCGGCGGCGACGGCCCTGTCGACCGTGCGGCGGGCGGTGGCCTCGGAGACCCCGAGGATCTTCGCGACGGATGCCGCCGGCATCCGCGGATCCTCGTCGAGGGCCTCGGCGACCTCCGCGACGATCTCCGCCCTCGGCGGGCGGGCCTCGTCGGGCCGCGACGGATCCCGCAGCGCCCGCTGCTGCTGTCGCGAGAGCACGCGCAGCCGCCACGTCGAGTCCTCGGCCACGATCGCCGCGGCCACGTCCATCCGTCGCACGCGCGCCCCCCGCTCCGCGACGGCGCGCACACGGTCGCCGAGCACGGCGAGGCCTCCTGCTCCCGCGACCAGCACGAGCACGCCGGCCGAGGTGTCGTCGGCGCTCAGCACCCACGGGAGCCGCGCGATGCCGTCGACCGCGTCGGCGCTCGTGCGGGGGTCGAGCAGCACCATCGCGACATCGGTGGTCGACGAGAAGCGCTCCGGCGTCGGCCAGGCCGTGAGCCACGCGAGCGACTCCTCGCGCAGGGCCTGCCAGTGCCGGGCGACGGTCGCGGCATCCGCTCCCACCGCCGCCGCGACGCGCGTCCAGGGCGCTCTGGCGTCGATCTGCAGGGCATGCACGATGGCGAGGTCGAGCTCGCCGAGGTCGCGGAGACTGTCCATATGACGAATCGTAAGCATCTCCCCATGAGAAGTGAAGGATTCAGCATGACTGTTCCCGTATCGCGTCGTTCTCCCTAGCCTCACCTCATGGGTATGAGCGAAGAGTCGATCATGGCGAGCATCGAGGATCTCGTCGCGATGGCACCGCGCGCCACCGGGACCTCGGGCGGCGAGTCCGCTGCCGCGTACGTCTCGGAGCGCTTCGCGGGGGCGGGTCTCGAGACGCAGGTGATGGAGGTGCCCTCGTTCTCGTGGAGGGCCGACGCCTGCAGCATCCGCGTGGGCGACGAGGATCTGGCCTGCTCGCCGATCCTGCACTCCGGACTCGCCGCGCACGACTGGACCGGTACGGCCGAGCACCGCATCGACGCGCGCGTGGTCGACATCGGCGCCGACCGGGTGCGGCGCCACGACGTGCGCGGGGCGATCGTGCTGTTCGACCTCACGTTCGACATGACGGTGGCGCACTCGCTGCCATTGACCATGTACCTTCACGACCCCGGCCGTCGGGTGATGCGCCGCGAGGTGCTCGGCAGCCGCAATCCCTACGTCACGTCCCTCGCCCGCACGATCACCGACGCGGCCACGGCGGGCGCCGTGGGCGTGATCGGGGTGCTGCGCGACTACCCCGACTCCCGCAATTACCACAACGAGTACTACCGGCGGACGCTGTTCACGCTCCCCGGCGCCTGGGTCACACGCGCCGAGGGGGCGCGGCTGCGGCGGCTCCTCGCCGCGCACCCCGCGGCACGGCTCACCCTCGACATCACGCGCGAGGAGGTCGTGTCGCGCACCGTGATCGGCGTCCTCCCCGGACGCACGTCGGATGCCGTGATGATCCAGTCGCACCACGACTCGATCGGCCCCGGTGCGGTCGAAGACGCCTCGGGCACCGCCGAGGTCATCGCGCTCGCCGAGCACTACGGCGCCGCCGCGGCATCCGGGGTCGTGCGCGAGAAGACGCTGCTGTTCGTCACGTTCGACACACACTTCACCGGGTATCAGGCGCACCGCGAGTTCGCCCGACGCTACGTCCTGTCGCCGGACTCCCCGTGGAACATCGTGCTCAACGCCACGATCGAGCACATCGGGCTGCGGGCCGTCGAAGGCCGCGACGGCGGCTTCGAGAGCACGGGCGAGACCGAGCCGCGCGGTATCTTCGTGAACGTGAACCCGGCCTTCACGTGGCGGATCGCCCGCAGCATCCGACGCCATCGCCTGCACGGCACGAGCCTCATGGGCGCGGGGATGCTGGAGTTCTTCGCCGGCGGAATCCCCACCGACGCCTCGTTCACGTTCGTCTCGGGGGTGCCGACTATCAGCCTCATCTCCGGCCCCCTCTACCTCTATGACGACGCCGACACGATCGAGCGCATCGATCGCGCGCAGCTGGTGCCGGTCGCCCGCTTCTTCGCCGACCTCGTCGACGACGCCGACAGGCGGAACGGACGGATGCTGGGCACCATGCCCGCGGCGCTGCGGCGGAGGCTGCCGCGGGGGCGCTGGTGAACCCTGGTCGCGTCGTCACCTTCCCCGCTGCGGGGATCGACGGCTCGGTGCAGGAGCAGACCGGGCTGCTGCACGTTCCGGACGGGCCTGCGCCCGCCGGGGGCCGACCCGTCGTCGCCTACGGGCACATGACGACGGGCGGCTCGCCGCGGTCGGCGCCGAGCATCGGAAGCCCCGAGCATCCGGAGTGGCGGCGGATGTCGCAGGGAGACGCCCTGTGCCGGATGCTCGTCGCGCGGGGCATCGCCGTGCTGCGCCCCGACTACGAGGGCATCGGCGGCCCCGGCATCCACCCGTACCTGATCGGCGCGTCCCTGGCGGAGTCGATGCACGCGATGGTGCGGGCGCGCGCGTCGTTCGACGCCGACCTCGGCGACGCGTGGGTGGCGGCGGGGCATTCCGAGGGCGCCGTGGCCGCGCTGCACGCCTCGGTCGCGCCCGTCGCGGGCGCGCGGCTGGTCGGCACGGCGGCGTTCGCCCCCGTCACCCGGATGGACCTCAGCATCGGCCTGTCCCGCAGGATCGGCGCGCGCTTCGCGGGCTCGGGCGTGGTGTCGGCGCTGATCGCCCTGATGCTCCGCGGCGCCGCGACGACGGACGAGCGGATGCAGGAGCTGATCGCCTCCGACGGCCTCAGCCCTCGCGCCGCGGAGCTCTGGCCCGACCTCGACGAGCTGTGCCTGACGGAGCTCGCGGTTCAGACCTCCTGGGGAGGCATCGCCCCCGGCCGCATCGGAGGACGCGCGGGCGACGAGCTGTTCGCACGTCTCGCCGCGAGCTTCCGTGCGAACGAGGTCGCGTCGCTCACGGGGCTGCGCGCGCCGGTGCGGATCGACGCCGCGCGATTCGACGAGGTCGCCCCCGCGCCCCTGACCGCGCGCCTGCTGCGCCGGTACCGCGCGACGGGCGTGGCGCTGACCTCCGCGTGGTGGCCGACCCACCACTCCGGAACGATGCATCCGCAGCACGCCCCCTCGCAGGCCGCCGCCTGGATCGCCGACCGCTTCGCCCCCGGTCGTTGAGCGAGCGCAGCGAGACGAAACGCCCCCGCCGCACAAAGGTGAGGGGCCAGAGAGTGCCGCCACGGGCATCCCCGCAGCGGCATTCTCTGACCCCTCACCCGCGTCAAACCGCGGGCGGCACTCAGTCGTCGAGGAGCTCGGCCTCGATCACGTCGTCGTCGGATGCCGGGGCGCCAGGGGCCGGCGGCTCCGGGGTCTCGGCGGTGAGCACGAGGCCCGACCCGTCGGCGGCGATGTCGACGCGCACCGTGTCGCCGTCGTGCACATTGCCCGACAGCAGCGCGGTCGCCAGCCTGTTCTGCACCTCGCTCTGGATGAGGCGGCGAAGAGGACGTGCACCGAACACCGGGTCGTAGCCCCGCTCGGCGAGCCAGGTCCGCGCATCCGGGGTGACCGCGAGCGTGAGACGGCGATCGTGCAGCCGCTTCTGCAGCGCGTCGACCGTGAGCTCGACGATCTGGGCGAGGTCGTCTTCGCTCAGCGCCGAGAACATCACGATGTCGTCGAGGCGGTTCAGGAACTCGGGCCGGAACGCCTGACGCACCAGCGCCATGACCTGCTCGCGCTTGTCGTCGGGCGACAGCGTCGGATCGATGAGGATCGGCGAGCCGAGGTTCGAGGTCAGGATCAGGATGACGTTGGAGAAGTCGACCGTGCGACCCTGGCCGTCGGTGAGACGCCCGTCGTCGAGCACCTGCAGCAGCACGTCGAACACCTCGGGGTGCGCCTTCTCGACCTCGTCGAGCAGGATCACACTGTACGGGCGACGCCGCACGGCCTCGGTGAGCTGACCGCCCTGCTCGTAGCCGACGTATCCGGGAGGTGCGCCGACGAGCCGCGACACGGAGTGCTTCTCGCCGTACTCCGACATGTCGATGCGCACCATGGCGTGCTCGTCGTCGAACAGGAAGTCCGCGAGGGCCTTCGCCAGCTCGGTCTTGCCGACACCGGTCGGTCCGAGGAACAGGAACGAGCCGGTCGGGCGACCGGGGTCGCTGATACCCGCGCGGGAGCGGCGCACGGCATCCGACACGGCCTTCACGGCATCCTTCTGCCCGATCAGGCGCTTGCCCAGCTCGGACTCCAGGTGCAGGAGACGCTCGCTCTCGCCCTGCATGAGGCGGCCGACGGGGATGCCGGTCCACGCGGCGATCACGGCGGCAATGTCTTCGTCGGTGACCTGCTCGTTGACCATGCGGGGCTCGGTCGAGGTCGTGGCCTCGGCCTGCTCGGCCTCCGCGATGTCGCGTTCGAGGCGCTTGATCGTCTCGTACTCGAGCTTCGACGCCTTCGTGTAGTCGGCGTTGCGCATCGCGAGGTCGCGCTGCGTGATCGCGTCGTCGAGCTGCTTCTTCAGCTCGCCCACGCGGTTGAGCCCCTGCCGCTCGCGCGCCCACCGCTCCTCGAGTCCTGCGAGCTGCTTCTCCATGCCGACGAGCTGCTCGCGCAGGGCGCTCAGGCGCTCCTTCGATGCGGCGTCCTTCTCGCGCTTGAGGGCGAGCTCTTCGAGCTTCATGCGGTCGACCTGGCGCTTGAGCTGGTCGATCTCGACCGGCGAGGAGTCGATCTCCATCTTGAGGCGAGACATCGACTCGTCGATCAGGTCGATCGCCTTGTCCGGCAGCTGCCGCGCGGGCAGATAGCGGTTCGACAGGGCGGCGGCGGCGACCAGGGCGCTGTCGGAGATCGTGACGCCGTGGTGCGCCTCGTAGCGGCCCTTGAGTCCGCGGAGGATCGCGATCGTGTCCTCGACGGTCGGCTCGCCCACGTACACCTGCTGGAAGCGGCGTTCGAGCGCGGCATCCTTCTCGATGAACTCGCGGTACTCGTTGAGCGTGGTCGCGCCGATGAGACGCAGCTCGCCGCGGGCGAGCATCGGCTTGAGCATGTTGGATGCCGCGACCGATCCCTCGCCGCCGCCGGCGCCCATGAGCACGTGCAGCTCGTCGATGAAGGTGATGACGCGCCCGTCGGACTCGGTGATCTCCTTGAGGACGCTCTTCAGACGCTCTTCGAACTGGCCGCGGTACATGGCTCCGGCCACGAGGGCGGAGATGTCGAGCGAGACCAGCTCCTTGTCCTTGAGCGACTCGGCGACGTCGCCCGCGACGATGCGCTGGGCGAGCCCCTCGACCACGGCGGTCTTGCCGACGCCGGGCTCGCCGATCAGCACCGGGTTGTTCTTGGTGCGGCGGGTGAGCACCTGGCTGACACGGCGGATCTCGTTGTCACGGCCGATCACGGGGTCGAGCTTGCCCTGGCGGGCACGGTCGGTGAGGTTGATCCCGAACTGCTCGAGTGCGGACTGCTGGTCTTCGGTCTGAGGGGTGGTCATTCGTCCTCCTCGGGAGTCTCCTTCTGGCGGATCCGTCATGGATCAAAGTTGAGTGGTGTTGGCTCAACTTTACTCCTCTCCCCTCCCTCCCGTCAATGCCCACGGCATCCCTCCGACGGGCCGCCCACACTCTCCCCGGTTCCCCATCCCCCCCTTCCTTTCGGACGATCGCAGGATTTTCGGACGAGCTCGTCTCAATCGTCCGAATTCTGCGCATCCGTCCGAATTTCGGATGCCGGCACCTTCCTCGGACGCACGCGTCGGAATCATCCGAATTCCCTGCAACCTTCCGAATCTCGGATGCCGTCACGCAACTCCAGACGCCGATACGCAGAGCAGGGGCGCCGTCCCACGAGATACCCGCACACAGAGCAGCCGCACACGAAAAGGGGCGGGCCCGAGCGCAGCGCCCGGACCCGCCCCGAAAAGCGGATGCCGCTACTCGGTCATCCCGCGACGAAGCAGACGACCGCGCGGGGTCTCGAAGTCGATGACCTCGCCGTGCAGCCAGGTCTTGCGCACGACGCCCGCGAGGGCCTTGCCGTGGTACGGGGTGAGCGGGTTCTTGTGGTGCAGCTTCTTCACGTCGACGACGTACGCGTCATCCGCCGCGAAGATCGAGAAGTCGGCGTCGTAGCCGGGGGCGATGCGCCCCTTGCCCGTGAGCCCGGCGAACTGCGCAGGGCGCTCGCTCATCCACGCGACGACCGTCTCGAGCGAGAGGCCGCGCTGACGGGCCTCGGTCCAGATCAGCGAGAGGCCGAGCTGCAGCGACGCGACGCCGCCCCACGCCACGGCGAAGTCGCCGTTCTCGAGGTCCTTGAGGTCGAGGGTCGACGGCGAGTGGTCCGACACGATGAAGTCGATCGTGCCGTCCTCCAGGCCCTGCCACAGCTGCTCGCGGTTGCCCGCCTCGCGGATCGGCGGGCAGCACTTGAACTGCGTGGCGCCGTGCGGGATCTCCTCGGCCGTGAGCGTGAGGTAGTGCGGGCAGGTCTCGACCGTGAGTTTGAGTCCGTCGTTCTTGGCGGAGCGCAGCATGGGCAGCGCATCCGACGACGACAGGTGCAGGATGTGCGCGCGTCCACCCGTCCAGCGCGCACGCTCGATGACCTCGGCGATCGCGAGGTTCTCGGCGCCGCGGGGGCGCGACGCGAGGAACTTCGCGTAGTCGTCGCCCTCGGGCTGCGGCGCGCGGTCGATCGCGCGGGAGTCCTCGGCGTGCACGATCATGACCGAGTCGAACGTCGCGAGTTCCCGCATATCCTTCTCGAGCTCGTCGGCGTCCAGCGGCGGGAACTCGTCCACACCGGAGTGCAGCAGGAAGCTCTTGAATCCGAAGACCCCGGCGTCGTGCAGCGGGCGGAGGTCGGCGGTGTTGCCGGGCACGGCGCCGCCCCAGAAGCCCACGTCGACGTGGGTCTGCCCCTTCGCGGCCTCGCGCTTGATGTTCAGCGCCTCGACGCTGATGGTCGGCGGGATGCTGTTCAGCGGCATGTCGACGATGGTCGTGACCCCGCCGGCGGCGGCGGCGCGCGTGGCGGAGGCGAAGCCCTCCCACTCGGTCCTGCCGGGCTCGTTCACGTGCACGTGGGTGTCGACGAGGCCAGGGATGAGGGTCTCATCGTCGGCGAGCTCGATGATCTCGGCGCCGTCGAGGTTGTTGCCCAGGGGCTGCATCGCGACGATCACGCCGTGGCGGATGCCGACCTCACGGGGACGGACACCCGCCGAGGTGAGCACCCGCTGCCCGCGGATCACCAGGTCGTAGTGCTCCCCCGTCGGGTCGAGCGACACCGCTCCGGCATCCTGGTGCTCGTTCTCCTGCGACATGTCGCTTCCCTTCTGCCGGCTGCGGTGCCGACGATGTCCGTTGTATCGATTGTGCGCGCTTCAGCGCGCGGCGGGTCCGAAGCCGGTGATGCGCTTGGGGCGCGGCGGGGCGTACGTGCGCACCTTCGAGGTCGTGAGACCGAGACGCACGAGCCCCTCGGCCACGGCCACCGCGGCCTGCACGCCGTCGACGACGGGCACGCCGCACAGCTCGACGACGCGGTCCTTGAGCTCGGCCATGCCGCCGCAGCCGAGCACGATCACCTCGGCACGGTCGATCTCGACCGCTTTCTGCGCCTCGGCGGCGATGGCCTCGATCGCGCGCTCGGGGTCGGACTCGAGCTCGAGCACGCCGAGGCCGGAGGACCGGACGGAGGCGCAGCGGTCATGGAGCCCCGCGAGGATCAGACGGTCCTCGATGAGCGGCACCGCACGGTCGAGCGTCGTGACGACGGAGTACGAGCGCCCCAGGTACATGGCGGTGGATGCCGCGGCCTCGGTGATGTCGACGACCGGGACCGTGAGCAGCTCCTGGAGCCCCTCGCGCCCGTGCTCGCCGTAGCCCGCCTGGATGACCGCGTCGTACTCGCCGTCGTACCGGACGATCTTGTCCATCACGGCGATCGCGGCGAGGTAGCTCTCGAAGTTGCCCTCGCACGATTCGGCGCCGAAGTCGGGGGTGAGCCCGATGATCTCGGTGCCGGGGGATGCGACCGCTCTCGCGGCCTCGGCGATGCCGTCGGTCATCGTCTGGGTGGTGTTCACGTTCGCGACGAGGATGCGCATGATCGTTCTCCCTGGGTCAGTGGGTCGGGGTGACGGCGATGTCGCCCGCGTCGACGTCGTGGAACGGGCCGCGACGGTCGGCGATCACACCGTAGACGATGGCCGCGAGCCCCGCGGCGAAGAACCAGGAGAACTCGCGCACCGACTCGAAGACCGGGAGGAAGGTGAGCAGCAGCGAGATGCCACCGGCCACCACGAGGGCGATGATCGCGCGGGGGTTGAATCCGCGGGAGTACGCGTACTCCGACACCGGCGACGTCGAGTACAGCGCCGGCACGTTGATCTGCTGCTTCTTGATCAGCCAGTAGTCGACCATGATGATGCCGAACAGCGGGCCGAGCAGGGCGCCGAGGCCGCCGAGGAACACGTTGATGACGATCGGCGAGTTGTACAGGTTCCAGGGCGTGATGACGAGCCCGATCACCGCGGAGAGGATCGCCGCCTTGCGGAAGTTCAGGTGCTTGGGCAGCAGGTTCGTGAAGGCGTAGGTCGGGGCGACGAAGTTGGCCATGAGGTTCACGGCGACCGTCAGTGCGATCAGTGCGAGCGAGGCGAGCACGAGGAGGAACGTGTTCGGGATCGCGGCGACGACGTCGGCCGGGGAGGTGATGACGGTGCCGTCGATCTGGAAGGTGCCGCCGGCGAGGACGACGACGATCACGCCGAAGAACAGCATGTTGATCGGGATGCCCCAGAAGTTGCCCTTGATGATCGCCTTGCGTGACTTCGCGCCGCGGGTGAAGTCGCAGAAGTTCAGCACGAAGGTGCCGTAGATCGAGACCCAGAGGGAGGCGGCGCCGAGCATCTTGAGCCACAGCTCCCCGCCCTCTGCGGTGCCGTGCGGGGCCCAGTTGATCTGGAAGCCGCTCTGCACGAGCACCCATACGGCGAGGGCGACGAAGGTGGCGAGGATGATGGGGCCGGCCCAGGCCTCGTACTTGCGGATCATCTCCATGCCGTAGCTGACGATGATGACCTGCACGATCCACAGCACGACGAAGGTGATCCAGCCGAGGGCGGAGAGCCCGAGGAAGGACCCCTCCTGGAGGGATGCCGCGCCGGGGGCGATCGCGAGGATGACGACCTGGAGCACCTGCGAGGCGAGGAAGGTCTGGATGCCGAACCACGCGATCGCGACGACGCCGCGGAGCAGGCCGGGGATCTGCGCACCGTGGACGCCGAAGGCGATGCGGCTCATGACGGGGAACGGGACGCCCGTCTTCTCCCCCATGAACCCGGAGAGGGTGAGCAGCAGGAACAGGAACAGCGCTCCGAAGGCGAGTGCGCCGAGGATCGCGCCGCCGCTGAGGCCGAGGGCGAACAGGCCGATCGCGAACGCGTAGTTGCCGAGGCTGTGGACGTCATTGGCCCACAGGGTGAAGATGCTGTAGGCGCTCCAGTGGCGACCTTCGCGGGTCGTGGGCGCGAGGTCGGTGTTGTACAGGCGGGGGCTGATGCCGGCCTGCACGGCGATGGTGATGGAGGGCGCCTCGTCGAGGCCCTCTGACGCTCTGCTCGGGATGTGGACGAACTCTTCGGTGGACATCATTGCCTTTCCTTGACCGCTCCGTCAGGTAAGAGATGTTGCAGGGTAATTCCGTAATATGGAATCTAGTTTTCAACTAAAGAAATTTCACCACACGCGGTGATGTCGTGTCAATGCTTTGGCATACCAGAATCAGAGGAGATCGCGAGCGATGAGGGCGCCGACCTCGACAAGCAGCGTCTTCGCGTTCGCGATGCTCGTGGCAGGGTCCGGTTCGAGCGCGCTCAGCGCGTGCACACGGTGGAATCCGGCATCCGTCGCCTCCTGCGCCGACAGCGTCGACCGCCCGCACACGGCCACGACGGGCACCCCCGCCGCACGCGCGGCGGCGGCCACCCCGAGGGGCGTCTTGCCGCCGAGGCTCTGATCATCGAGACTGCCCTCGCCCGTGATGACGAGGTCGGCGCCGACGATGCGATCGGCGAGTCCGGTGAGCCGCTGCACGACGTCGATGCCGGGTTCGCGGCGTGCGCCGAGCACCGCCAGAGCCGCATACCCGACGCCCCCAGCGGCGCCGGCGCCGGGGTCGGATGCCGAGGGCCGCACCCCCGGCTGCTGCTCGAGGAGGGCGGCGAATCGTGCGAGGCCCGCCTCGAGGGCGGCGACGTCGTCGGCGCTCGCCCCCTTCTGCGGCGCGAACACGGCGGCCGCCCCCCGGTCCCCGAGGAGCGGATTGTCGACGTCGCTCGCCAGCACGATCTCCGCCTCGGCGAGCCGCGGATCGAGCCCCGACACATCAGCAGAGACGAGTTCGACGAGCGCGGCGCCGCCGGCCCGCACCGGACGATCCTCCGTCCGGAGGGAGACGCCCAGCGCCTGCAGCATCCCGGCGCCGCCGTCGGTGTTCGCACTTCCGCCGACGCCGAGCACGATCGTCGTGCACCCGTGGTCGAGTGCCGCGGCGATCAGCTCGCCCGTGCCGCGGCTGGTCGCCGTCAGCGGGGCCTTCTCGCCGTTCGGCAGCAGGTCGAGCCCGCTCGCGGCCGCCATCTCGATGATCGCCTCGGAGCCCCGCACCGCGAACCGCGCGGTGACGGACTGCCCGACGGGGCCCGTCACCGTCGCGGTCACGGGGTCGAACCCGCTCGCGATCGCCGCATCGACCGTGCCCTCGCCGCCGTCGGCGACGGGAACCGCCTCGACGACGGCATCCGGGATCAGCGTCCGGATGCCGTCGGCGAGCGACGCCGCGACCTCGGCCCCGGTGGCGGAGCCCTTGAACTTGTCGGAGGCGATCAGGATGCGCATGGACCGCTCTCAGTCCAGCAGGGCGTAGACGGCCTCGGGGGCGTCGGCGGGCGACGTCGCGAGGTCCTCGAACTCGTTCATGGTGTCGAGGTCGGCGCCCATCGCGATGTTGGTGACGCGCTCGAGGATGACCTCGACGACCACCGGCACCTGGAACTCGTCCCGCAGGCGCTCGGCCTCGGCGAAGCCCGCGGCGAGGTCCTCAGGGCGCTCGACGCGGAGCGCCTTGCAGCCCAGTCCCTCGGCGACCTTGACGTGGTCGACGCCGTAGCCCGTGGCGATGCTGGAGGAGTCCTGCGGCGTGTTGATGTTGTCGAAGGCCAGCGAGACCTCGTAGTCCATCTCGAACGGACGCTGCGACTGGCGGATCAGACCGAGGTAGCTGTTGTTCACCACGACGTGGATGTAGGGCAGCTTGTGCTGCGCGCCCACGGCGAGCTCCTCGATCATGAATTGGAAGTCGTAGTCGCCGCTCAGCGCGACGACGGGCTGCTCCGGCTTGCCGCGGACGACGCCCAGCGCTGCGGGCAGGGTCCAGCCGAGGGGTCCGGCCTGGCCGGCGTTGATCCACTGGCGGGGGCCGTAGACGTGCAGCAGCTGCGCGCCCGCGATCTGCGACAGGCCGATCGTGGTGACGTAGGTGGTGTCGTGGCCGAAGGCCGAGAGCATCTCCTGGTACACGCGGTGCGGCTTCATGGGCACGTCGTCGAAGTTCGTCTTGCGCTGCAGACGCGCCTTGCGGTCGCGGCACTCCTGAGCCCAGCCGTTGTAGTCGGGCAGCTCGGCGACGCGGTCGCGCGCGGCCTCGAGCAGCGCGTCGATGAACGCGCCGGCGTCGGACACCACCCCGTAGTCGGGCGCGAACACGCGGCCGATCTGGGTGGGCTCGATGTCGACGTGCACGAACGTGCGGCCCGTGCGGTACGTGTCGAGGCCGCCGGTGTGGCGGTTGGCCCAGCGGTTGCCGATGCCGAGCACGAAGTCGCTCTCGAGGAAGCTCGCGTTGCCGTAGCGCTGCGAGGTCTGAATGCCGACGAGGCCCCCGGCGAGCGGGTGGTCGTCGCCGATCGCACCCCAGCCCATCAGGGTCGGGAACACGGGCACGCCCAGGGTCTCGGCCAGCTCGACGAGCTTCGCGGAGGCCCCGGAGTTCACGATGCCGCCGCCCGCGATGATCGCGGGGTGCGTCGCCGCGATGAGCATGTCGAGCACCTTCTCGGCCTGCGCGCGGGTCGCGACGGGCTTCGCCACGGGCAGCGGCTCGTAGGTGTCGATGTCGAACTCGATCTCGGTCATCTGCACGTCGAACGGCAGATCGAGCAGCGCAGGACCGGGGCGACCGGAGCGCATGACCTGGAACGCGGTCTGGAAGGCACCGGGGATCTGCCCCGCCTCGAGCACGGTCTTGGCGAACTTCGTCACCGGCTTCGCGATCGACGCGATGTCGACGGCCTGGAAGTCCTCCTTGTCGAGCTTCGCGACCGGAGCCTGTCCGGTGATGCAGAGCATCGGGATGCTGTCGGCGATCGCGGCGTACAGGCCGGTGATCATGTCGGTGCCCGCGGGGCCCGACGTGCCGATGCAGATGCCGATGCGGCCGTCGCCGGTGCGGCTGTAGCCGTCGGCCATGTGCGAGGCGCCTTCGACGTGGCGGGCGAGGGTGTGACGGATGCCGCCGTTCTGGCGCATCGCCGAGTAGAGGGGGTTGATGGCGGCGCCTGGCAGGCCGAACGCCTCGGTGGCGCCCTCCTTCACGAGGATCTGGACGATGGCGTCCACTGCGCGCATGCGGGTCATGAGAGTGTCCTTTTCATTTCGGTCGTCGAGCGTCCGCCACCGGTCGTTGAGCGAGGAGCGAAGCGACGAGACGAAACGCCTTGTTCTGACGTCGAACGCCGGATGAGGCGTTTCGTCTCGCTCCGCTCGCTCAACGACCGGGTAGAAGGTCCCGCTCGACGAGCGGGGAGGGGTTCCGCTCAACGAACGGGAGATTGCGTGGTGTGGGGTCGCTCAGTCGCGACCGGAGAGCTCTGCGGTGAGCTTGAAGAGGCCCGAGTGGTCGAGGCCGCCGTCGCCGCGGGCGACGAGGGCGTTCACGAGCTGTGCGACGGCGGCGCCGAGCGGGACGGTGACCCCGACGGAGCGCGCGGCTGCGGTGACGATGCCCAGGTCCTTGTTGTGGAGGGCGAGGCGGAATCCGGGGGCGAAGTCGCGGTTCAGCATCTTCTGCCCCTTCTGGTCGAGGACCTTGGAGCCGGCGAGGCCGCCGCCGAGGACCGTGAGGGCGGCATCCGTGTCGACGCCGAACGCCTCGAGGAACGTGACCGCCTCGGCGAGCGCCTGGATGTTGACGGCGACGATGAGCTGGTTGGCTGCCTTGACGGTCTGACCGGCGCCGGCGGGGCCGACGTGCACGATGGTCTTGCCGATCGCGTTCAGCACGGGCTCGGCCTTCGCGAAGTCCTCAGGGGATCCGCCGACCATGATCGACAGCACGCCGTCGATCGCGCCCTGCTCGCCGCCGGAGACCGGGGCGTCGACGGCGCCGAAGCCGGCCGCGACGGCCTCCTCCGCCAGCGTCTTGGCGACATCGGGGCGGATGGAGGAGTTGTCGATCCACAGGGCGCCCGCCTTCGCGTTCGCGAAGACGCCGTCCTCGCCGCGCACGATGCCCTCGACGTCCGGGGAGTCGGGGACCATCGTGATGACGACGTCGGCGTCCTTCACGGCATCCGCGATGCTGGTCGCGCCCGTGCCTCCGGCCTCGACGAGCGTGTCGATGGCCTGCTGGCTGCGGTTGAATCCGGTCACGTCGTAGCCGGCCGAGACGAGGTTCTTGGCCATGGGGAGGCCCATGATGCCGAGGCCGATGATGGCGATGCTGGTCATGTCGTCGCTCCTTCGCGAGGGGGTGTCAGTTCTGGATCCAGGCGAAGGGGTCCGCCTGGGTGGCCTTGTACTCGAGTCCGATGGGTCCGGCATAGCCGCCCGCCTGGGCGTCGGCGATCCACTGCGCGAGCGGCAGGTCTCCGGTGCCGGGCTCGCCGCGGCCGGGGGCATCGGCGATCTGGATGTGACCGAACTCGGCGGCGTGGTCGGCGACGACCGCCGCGACGTCGTCTCCGTTGACGGCCAGGTGGTAGAAGTCGGCGAGCAGCTTCACGTTGTCGACGCCGTGCTCGTCCGCGACCCTGGCGATGATCGCGAGCGCGTCAGCCGCGGTCTTCAGCGGGTAGGCGTCCATGCCCGAGACCGGCTCCAGCAGCACGATGCCGCCGATCTTCGCGACGGCGGCACCCGCGATCGCGAGGTTCTGCACGGCGAGGTCGTCCTGCGCCTGAGCGTCGGCGCCCTCGATGCGGTTGCCGTAGAGGGCGTTGAAGGCCTTCGTGCCGAGCCGCTCGCCGATGGCGACGACCACCTCGACGTTGGCACGGAACTCGTCCTCGCGGCCGATCCAGGAGACGAGGCCGCGATCGCCTGCCGGCATGTCGCCCGCGAAGAAGTTGAGGCCGGTGAGTTGCACGCCGGCATCCTGGATCGCCGCGACGAAGGCATCGATTTCTTCCTGCGCGGGAACCGCGGAGGAGAACGGCCACCAGAACTCGACGGCGTCGAAACCGGCCGCCCTGACCGCAGCGGGGCGCTCGGTGATCGGCAACTCGGTCAGCAGGATCGAGGCGTTGACGGTGTAGCTCATGAGATCATCCTTGATTTCGAATCGTGGAAGAAAAGTTCCTAGTAATGAAAACTCTACGCGGGTGGATGGATGCTGTCAACGATCACCAGGTGCCGTCCTCCGCGTTTCGTCTCGCTCCGCTCGCTCTACGACCCGCGTGGGCGGAGGCACCCACACACGGCGAACCGCCCGAGATCCGGACATCCCCTCTCGAAACGTCCGGTTCTCGGGCGGTTGTGCGGATCTCGGTCGTCCGGATCCGGGCCAGAGCCGGGCACGGGACCGATCGGATCGGCCGGAGCCGGGCCCGGCGACGACGAAGGCGCCGTCCCGCAGCAGCGGGGCGGCGCCTTCAGGCTGACGGACGACTCAGGTCAGGGTGATCTGGCGGTTCATGTCCTTGTAGAGCAGGTACCGGAAGTCCTCGGGACCTCCGGCGTAGCACGCCTGCGGGCAGAAGGCGCGCAGCAGCATGTAGTCCCCCGCCTCGCACTCGACCCAGTCGTCGTTCAGGCGGTAGACGGCCTTGCCCTGCAGCACGAACAGCCCGTGCTCCATCACGTGCGTCTCCGCGAACGGGATCGACCCGCCCGGCTTGAAGGTGACGATGTTCACCTGCATGTCGTGCGCCATGTCGCTGGCGTCGGAGAAGCGCGTGGTGGCCCAGACGTCGTCGGTGTCGGGCATCGAGACCGGCGCGATGTCCTTGTCGCTGGTGATGAAGGATGCCGGGGCGTCGACGCCGTCGAGCCACTCGTAGGCCTTGCGGATCCAGTGGAAGCTGGTGATCTCGTCGCCCTCGTTCGCGAGCGACCACTTCGCCCCCGGTGCGAGGAACGCGTAACCGCCCTCCTCCAGCACGTGGCGCTCCCCGTCGAGCGTGAGCGTGAGCCGTCCCGTGGTGACGAAGACGACGCCCTCGACACCGGCCTCCGGTTCGGGCTTCGCCGCTCCCCCGCCCGGAGCGATCTCGACGATCAGCTGCGAGAACGTGGTCGCCGAGCTCGGGGTCGGGCGGGCGATGATCCATGCGCGCGTGTTCGTGAAGCCGGGGAGGCTGCTGGTGACGATGTCGCGCAGCACGCCCTTCGGGATGAAGGTGTACGCGAGCTTCACGACCGCGCGGTCGGTGAGCAGATCGCTCTGCGGCGGGAGTCCGCCGGCGGGCGTGTAGTACGTGCGGGTGTCGGTGCTCATGAGTTGTCCTCCTCGGAGACGGCGAGCTTCGGGTGGGCGAGCCTGATCAGCTCGGAGGGCGTGGCGGCCGCGGCATCCCGCACCTCCGCCTCGATGACGGCGCCGCACTCCAGCCCGCGCACGACGAAGCGCGCGAGGGCCCGAGCCGTCGCCGGCTCGTCCATGATGGCGGCGTCGCCGCCGTGCAGGTAGTTGTCGAGGCGCTTCGCCGCGGCGGGGAAGCCCTCGCGGTAGAACGCGTAGGTCGCGAGGTACCGGGTGGGCAGCTGCTCGGCGGCGAGATCCCAGCCCTGGTAATAGCCGCGCTCCAACGAACGCCGCACGAGGCGCGCATGCAGCCTCCAGGCGTCGAGGGCGTTCTCGCCGATCGGGATCACGTTCGTCGATCCGTCGGAGAGCCGCACCCCCGTCTCGGCGACGGCGACCTGCATGACCTGTTTCGCATAGTCGGCGGCCGGATGCTCCATCGACTGGTACGCCGCGGCGATCTGCAGCGAGGCGCTGTAGTCGTAGGTGCCGTAGTGCAGGGCCGACACGCGTCCGTTCGCACGGTGCAGCAGCGTGGCGACCGGCACGGACCCGTCGGCCGCGACGATCAGCTGCGGCGTCTCCATCTGCACCTCGAAGCGGAGGCGCCCTGCGGGCAGGCCGAGGCGCTCCTCGAACCTCTCGCACAGCGAGACCATGGCCTCGACCTGCGCGACCGTCGTCACCTTGGGCAGCGTGAGCACGAGCCCCGCGGGCAGCGGACCGAGACCGGCGAGGGTCGTCAGGAACAGATCGAGGGTGCGGATGCCGCGGCGCCGGGTCGGCGCCTCGAAGCACTTGAAGCGGATGCCGATGAACGGCGGAGCGACGCCGGCGGCCACGGCTGCCGCCACGCGCTCGGCGGCGAGCACGGCATCCGCGTCCTCCTCGGCATCCGGTCGGGCGCCGTAGCCGTCTTCGAAGTCGAGGCGGAGGTCTTCGATCGGCTCGGCGACGAGCTTCGCGTCGACCAGGGGTGCGAGCTCGGAGGCGAGGCGCCCGAGGCCGACCGTTTCGGCGAGAGCGACCGTCCCGCCGACCGCGGCGACGGCCGCAGCCGCCTTCGCCCCGTACGCCGCGGGGAGCTCCGGGGTGAACCGGTCCGCCGGCACGTACAGGGTGTGCACGGGCTGGCGGGTGCCGTCGTCTCCCGGGTACTCGGTCCTCAGCAGCGCGTCGGTGCCTGCGAGCTGCGCGTCGATGTCGACGAGGTCGGCGTCACCCAGGGTTCCTGCTGCCACGGTGCTCACTCCTCGTTCGAGGCGGAGGACTCGACGACGCGGACGATCGCCTCGGCGACCGCGCCGGCCACCAGCGGATCGAACACGCTCGGGATGATGAAGCTCGCGTTGAGCTCGTCCTCGCCGACGCGGGAGGCGATGGCCTCGGCGGCTGCGACCAGCATAGGCGGCGTGATGTCGGACACGCCCGCGTCGAGCAGACCGCGGAAGAAGCCGGGGAAGGCGAGCACGTTGTTGATCTGGTTCGGGAAGTCGCTGCGTCCGGTCGCGACCACGGCGGCGTGCTTGGACGCGACGATCGGGTCGACCTCGGGGGTCGGGTTGGCCATGGCGAACACGATCGCGTCGTCGGCCATCGCGGCGATGTCGTTCTCGTCGAGGACGTTCGGTGCGCTCACGCCGATGAAGACGTCGGCGCCGACCACGGCCTCCTTGAGCGTGCCCTGGAACCCGCGCGGGTTGGTCGTCGCGGCGATCTCGGTGCGGTGCGCGTCGGTGTACTCGCCGCCGGCGTGGATCGCTCCGTCGCGGCCGGCGGCGACGATGTCGTGCGCGCCCTCGGCGAGGAGCAGCTGGATGATCGCGTTGCCGGCGGCGCCGACGCCGGAGACGACGATGCGGACCTCGCCGATCGTCTTGCCGACGACCTTGAGCGCGTTGCGCAGGGCGGCGAGAGTGACGATCGCAGTGCCGTGCTGGTCGTCGTGGAAGACCGGGATGTCGAGCTCTTCACGCAGACGGGCCTCGATCTCGAAGCAGCGGGGAGCCGCGATGTCCTCGAGGTTCACGCCGCCGTAGACGGGGGCGATGGCCTTGACGATCCGGATGATCTCCTCGGTGTCCTTGGTGTCGAGGCAGACGGGCCACGCGTCGACGTTCGCGAACTGCTTGAAGAGGGCGGCCTTGCCCTCCATGACCGGGAGCGCGGCCTCGGGGCCGATGTCGCCGAGGCCGAGGACGGCGGTGCCGTCGGTCACGACGGCGATCGTGTTGCGCTTGACCGTGAGCTTGCGGGCCAGGTTCTTGTCCTCGGCGATGGCAAGGCAGACACGGGCGACGCCCGGCGTGTAGGCGCGGGAGAGGTCGTCGCGGTTGCGCAGCGGAACCCGCGGGTTGACCTCGAGCTTGCCGCCGAGGTGCATGAGGAACGTGCGGTCGCTGACGAGGCGCACGGTGACGCCCTCGAGGGCGTCGACGGCTGCGCGCACGCGGTCGGCGTGCTCCTCGCCCGTGGTGTTGCAGGTGAGGTCGACGACGATCGTGGTCGGGTGCGACTCCACGACGTCGAGGGCGGTGACGGCTGCGCCGGCCTCCGCGGCCGCCGCAGCGAGCTCGCTGGTGACGCTGAACTTGGACGGCGCGTCGATCCGCAGGGTGATCGAGTTTCCTGGTCCGGGATTCGCCATGTTTCCTCCTCGTCGAGGTGAGCCCGGCCGAGTCGCCGTGGCACACGAGATGCTTTCCTTCAGAAATCTTCAACGATTTTCGTATCGTGGAGTCTATTGTCTACTTTATGGAAGTTCGACGCAAGAGTCGAGGTATTCGAGACGAGATTTTCGACACGGGGCTCTCGCATGATGGAATGATCGCGACACTGGGAGGTTTCAATGGCTGAGAGCAAGACCCCGAAGAGCGCCGGATCCGGAGTGCAGTCGGTCGAGCGCGTCTTCGAGCTCCTGGAACTGGTGACGGATGCCGGTGGCGATGTCACGCTGAGCGAGCTCGCGGCATCCACCGATCTCCCCCTGCCGACGATCCACCGCCTGCTGCGCACGCTCGTGTCGCTGGGCTACGCGCGGCAGCTGCCGAACCGGCGCTATGCGCTCGGCCCGAGGCTGATCCGCATCGGCGAGGGAGCGCAGCGTCAGTTCGGCGCCCTCGCCCGCCCCCAGCTCAAGGGCCTCGTCGACGCGCTCGGCGAGAGCGCGAACATGGCGGTGCTCGACGGCGACATGGTCGTCTACGTGGCGCAGGTGCCGTCGCTGCACTCCATGCGCATGTTCACCGAGGTCGGCCGCCGCGCGCACCTGCACGACACCGGCGTGGGCAAGGCGATCCTCGCGCAGCTCCCGAACGACACCGTGCGCGGCATCGTCAGCAGGGCCGGGATGCCGACCCCCACGGAGCACAGCATCGGCACGGTCGAGGATCTGCTGGCCGAGCTCGACGTGATCCGCGAGCGCGGCTACGCGATCGACGACCAGGAGCAGGAGATCGGCGTGCGCTGCTTCTCGATGGCGGTGCCGGATGCTCCGACCCCGACCGCCGTGTCGGTCTCGGGCCCGATCTCGCGCGTCGACGAGGCCTTCGGCAGCCGCGCCGTGCCGCTGCTGCGTCGCGCGGCCGAGGCGATCGTCGCCGAGCTCAACGACTGAGCCCCGGCCGACACTCGCGGCTTCGCGCTGCACTCCCCTGCGCGCCACCGCACCGGCATCCACCAGCTCCGATGCCTTCGCACGCCCGGGCTGAGAACGCACACCCGGCTAACCCCGCACGCTCGGGCTGAGAACGCACGCTCGGGCTGACGAATCCACGAAGATCCTCAGCCCGAACGTGCTTTCTCCTCCCGAGGCGGCGACGACCACTCCGCACCCGGGGACACTCGCACCCCCGCACACCCCGGGGCTAACCCCGCACGCTCGGGCTGAGAACGCACGCTCGGGCTGACGAATCCGCGAAGATCCTCAGCCCGAACGTGCTTTCTCCTCCCGAACGCGCGCGCCGGCTACTCCGCGTCGGAGCCGCTCGTGCCGGCGTTCACGTCGAGGAGGCGGTACTTCTCCGCCGCCTGGGCCGGGGCCGCGGCATCCACTTCTCCGCGCTTCGCGAGCAGCTGCAGGGTCCGCACGACGATCGACGGACCGTCGATCTTGAAGAAGCGCCGCGCGGCGGCCCTGGTGTCGGAGAAGCCGAAGCCGTCGGCGCCGAGCGTCGCCCAGTCGTTCTTCACGAACTGGCGCACCTGGTCTGGCAGGTCCTTGGCGTAGTCGCTCACGGCGACGATCGGCCCCTCCGCCCCCGCCAGCTGCGAGACGAGGAACGGCGTGCGCGCGCCACGTCCGAGGAACTCGTCCTCCTCGGCGGCGACCGCGTCACGGCGCAGCTCTGTCCACGAGGTGACCGACCAGACGTCGGCCCGCACGCCCCAGTCGTCGCGCAGCAACTGCTGCGCCTCGAGCGCCCAGGTCGCGCCGATGCCGGAGGCGAGCAGGTGCGTCTGCGGGTTCTCGACGGCAGAGATGCGGTGGATGCCGCCGAGGATGCCGTCCACATCGACGCCGTCGGGCTCCGCCGGCTGCACGATCGGCTCGTTGTAGACCATGAGGTTGTAGATGCGGTTGCGGTCGGTCGAGTCCGGTCCGTACATCCGCTCGATGCCGGCGCGCATGATGTGCCCGATCTCATAGCCGAACGCAGGGTCGTAGGTGACGACGGCCGGGTTCGTCGCCGCGAGCAGCGGGGAGTGCCCGTCGGCGTGCTGCAGGCCCTCGCCCGTCAGGGTCGTGCGCCCCGCCGTGGCCGATATGAGGAAGCCGCGGGCCATCTGGTCGGCCGCCGCCCACAGCGAGTCGCCGGTGCGCTGGAAGCCGAACATCGAGTAGAAGACGTACACGGGGATCAGCGGCACACCGTGCGTGGCGTACGAGGTTCCCGCTGCCGTGAACGCGGCGATGGACCCGGCCTCGTTGATGCCGACGTGCACGATCTGCCCGCTCGTCGACTCCTTGTACGACAGCACGATGTCACGGTCGACGGCGAGGTAGTTCTGACCGTTCGGGTTGTAGATCTTCGCGGTGGGGAAGAACGCGTCCATGCCGAAGGTGCGGGCCTCGTCGGGGATGATCGGGACGATCCTCTTGCCGAACTCCGGGTCGCGCATGAGGTCCTTCAGCACGCGGACGAACGCCATGGTCGTCGCCGCCTGCTGCTTGCCGGAGCCGCGCGCGGCGACCTCGTACGCCTTGGCATCGGGCAGGGCGATCTCGCCGGATGCGTGCGGTCGCCGCTCCGGCACGAAGCCGCCGAGCGCCCGCCGCCGCGAGTGCAGGTACTGGATCTCCGGAGCATCCGCACCAGGGTGGTAGTACGGCGGCTGGTACGGGTCGGCCTCGAGCTGAGCATCCGTGATCGGCACCCGCAGGTGGTCGCGGAAGTCCTTGAGGTCCTGCAGCGTGAGCTTCTTCATCTGGTGCGTCGCGTTGCGCGCCTCGAAGCGCTGCCCGAGGCCGTAGCCCTTGACGGTCTTCACGAGGATGACGGTGGGCTTGCCGTTGCGCTGCATCGACTGCTCGTAGGCCGCGTAGACCTTGCGGTAGTCGTGGCCGCCGCGCTTGAGGCCCCAGATCTGGTCGTCGGTCAGCCCGTCGACGAGGGCGCGGGTGCGCTCGTCGCGGCCGAAGAAGTTCTCGCGGATGAACCCGCCCGACTCGGCCTTGTAGGTCTGGTAGTCGCCGTCGACCGTGGTGTTCATGATGTCGACCAGGGCTCCGTCGACATCCGCCTCGAGCAGGCCGTCCCACTCGCGCCCCCAGATGACCTTGATGACGTTCCATCCGGCGCCGCGGAAGAAGCCTTCGAGCTCCTGGATGATCTTGCCGTTGCCGCGCACGGGGCCGTCGAGCCGCTGCAGGTTGCAGTTGACGACGAAGGTGAGGTTGTCGAGGCCGTCGTTCGCCGCGAGCTGCAGCAGCCCTCGCGACTCGGGCTCGTCCATCTCGCCGTCGCCGAGGAAGGCCCACACGTGCTGGTCGCTCGTGTCCTTGAGGCCGCGCCCGTGCAGGTAGCGGTTCGACTGCGCCTGGTAGATCGCGTTCATCGGGCCGATGCCCATCGACACCGTCGGGAACTCCCAGAACTCCGGCATGAGCCGGGGGTGCGGGTACGACGAGAGCGCGTGGCCCTCGCGCGACTTCTCCTGGCGGAATCCGTCGAGGTCCTCCTCGCTGAGGCGGCCCTCCATGAAGGCGCGGGCGTACATGCCGGGAGAGGCGTGGCCCTGGAAGTAGATCTGGTCGCCGCCGCCGGGGTGGTCCTTGCCGCGGAAGAAGTGGTTGAAGCCGACCTCGTACAGGGTGGCGGCGCCCGCGTAGGTGGAGATGTGCCCGCCGACGCCGATGCCAGGGCGCTGCGCGCGGTGCACCATGACGGCGGCGTTCCAGCGCATCCAGGCACGGTAGCGGCGCTCGAGCTCCTCGTCGCCGGGGTACTCGGGTTCATCGGCGACGGAGATCGTGTTGATGTAGTCGGTGGTCGCGATCGGCTCGGAGCGGATGCCGGCGCGATCGACCAGCGTGCGGACGATCTGCTCGCCGCGGTCGGTGCCGCGCTCTGCGATCAGGGCGTCCAGGGATTCGAGCCACTCCGCGGTCTCCTCGGGGTCGAGGTCGGCGGGGAGGGCGGCGGAGGCGCGATTGTCGGTCACGATTCGGCCTTTCTTGTTAGATGGGTCATGCGTCGAGTTCAGGAGAGGAGTCAGCGATGAGCAAGGGACGGATCGCCGTGGTCACAGGCGCGGGGTCGGGGATCGGACGGGCGGTCGCACGCGCGATGCTCGAGGACGGCTTCCGCGTGGCGCTGGCCGGGAGACGGGAGGAGGCGCTGCGGGAGACCGCGGACGGGCACGCGGATGCTCTCGTCGTGCCGACGGACGTCACCGTGGAGTCCGAGGTCGAGGCCCTCTTCGACCGTGTGGTCGCGGAGTGGGGACGCGTCGACGTGCTGTTCAACAACGCCGGGGCGTTCGGGCCGACGGCATCCGCGGCGGAGATCTCCCCGGCCGACTGGCGGCGCACCCTCGACGTGAACCTGACGGGCTCGCTGCTGTGCGCCGGTGCGGCCATGCGGGCGATGATCGCGCAGCGGCCGTCGGGCGGCCGCATCATCAACAACGGCTCGATCTCCGCTCAGGTGCCGCGGCCGCTGTCGGTCGCGTACACGGTGAGCAAGCACGCGATCACGGGGCTCACCCGGTCGATCGACCTGGACGGGCGGCGGCACGGGATCTCGGCGGGGCAGATCGACATCGGCAACGCCCGGACGTCGATCATGTCGGAGATCGGCGTGGGCGACGGCGCCCTGCAGGCCGACGGCTCGCGTCGGGTGGAGCCGACCTTCGACGTCGCGGATGCCGCGCGGGCCGTGCTCTTCATGGCGCAGCTGCCGGCGGAGGCGAACGTCGCGAGCCTCACGGTCGCAGCATCCGGCATGCCCTACGGGGGCCGCGGCTGAGAGGAGCGCGGGGGTCCTGTTCATCTCGGGACCTCCTCGTCCTCTCGCCGGTGTCGGCATCGGGTGGCTGCGGGGTTCGGGGTGAGCCCGGTGCGTCATCGAACGAGCTCACCCCCGATGCGCCGGCATCGGATCCGGTGCACCCCCGAGTACATACATTCCGTATTGTGAAAGAATACTTTCAGTATGTGTAACTAGTGTGTCGATCAGCGGAGCTCTTGTCAAGGTTCCGCGGGGTCCGTGCGCCCGTCGAGCCGCGCGGACCCCGCAGGGAACCGCGTCAGTGGCCGGAGCCCTCCGGCTCCTCGTCGACGACCGTGATCGGCGTGCCCTTCGCGTCGATGAGCGTGCCGCCCTCGTAGCGGTCACCCTCGCGGAGCACCCGGATGACGTCTGTCTTCACGGCCCTGACGGGGCTCGCGGCGAAGACCGACGGGTTGCCGGGAGTGCCCTTCGAGAAGTGGTTGAACACGAGGTTCAGCAGAATCGCCATGATCGCCGCCGAGCTGATGCCCGATCCGAAGATCACCTGGAACCACGTCGGGAAGTTCGAGTAGATGTCGTGGTTGACCTCGGGCAGCACGCCGAACGACAGCGACGCCGCCACGATGATGAGGTTCATGTTGCCGTCGTATTTGACCTTCGAGAGCGTCCGGATACCGGATGCCGTCACGGTGCCGAAGAGCACCAGGCCGGCGCCGCCGAGGACGGCAGTGGGCACGGCGGCCACGATGCGTCCGAGCACCGGCAGCAGGCCGAGGATGATGAGGATGACGCCGCCTGCGGCGACCGCGTAGCGGCTCTTGATCTTCGTGACCGCGACCAGGCCGACGTTCTGCGCGAAGGCGCTCTGGGTGAAGGAGTTGAAGATCGGCGAGATGGCACTGGACGCCATGTCGGCGCGGAGACCGGCGGCGATGCGCTTGCGATCGACCTTCGAGCCGGTGATCTCGGCCACGGCGATGATGTCGGCGGTGGTCTCGGTGAGGATCACCAGCACGACGATGGTCATGGAGACGATCGCGGCGAGGTCGAACGTCGGGACGCCGAATGCGAACGGGGTCGGGAAGGCGAAGATCGGCCCCTCGAACACCTTCGAGAAGTCGGCCTTGCCGATGAGGGCCGCGAACACGGTGCCGATCACCATCGCGAGGAGGATCGACAGGCGCGAGATCGTCGAGTTGCCGAGCTTGCTCAGCAGCATGATGACGAGCAGCGTGAAACCGGCGATGCCGACGAACACCGGATCGGCGTAGTTGTCGGCCTCGGGGTTGGCGCCGGTGATCCAGCGCGCCGCCACGGGGACGAGCGAGAGGCCGATCATCGTGATCACGGTTCCGGTGACGACCGGCGGGAAGAACCGCACGATCTGCGCGAAGAACGGCGCGATCACGAGGCCGATCAGCGAGGCGACGATGACGGCGCCGAACACGGCCGGCAGCCCGCCGCCCTGGTTCACGATCGCGAGCATCGTCGCGACCCCCGCGAACGAGACGCCCTGCACCAGCGGGAGCTGCGAGCCGAAGAAGGGGATGCCGAGGGTCTGCAGGAGCGTCGCGAGACCGCCCATGAAGAGGCAGGCCGCGACGAGCACACCGACCTCGGTGGGGGTCAGGCCTGCAGCCGCGCCGATGATGAGCGGCGGCGCGATGATGCCGCCGTACATGGTGAGGACGTGCTGGAGCCCGAACGTGAAGGCGGTGCCGAGACCGAGGCGCTCATCCTCCGGCCGGTCCGGCTCGGTCGTGGTCTTGGTCTTGCTGGAACTGCGTGCAGCGAACATCTGGTGGACCTCCTTGTCCGGGACCCGCTCTTCGGGGTGGGCATGATGGGCGTGATGGGCATGACGAATGACGCTCGCTCGGGGGAGCGGGCATGGCGAGGGTCGGGGGCGGGCCCGGTGCGTCGGGAAACGGACCCGCCCTCGGCGCCGGACGATCATCCGGCGCAGTGTTCAGGGCGAGGAGCGGAGCGGCTCCCCGCCCTGACGATCAGCAGAAGCCGGCGATGCCGCTCCAGGACCAGTGGTCGGTGTCCGCTCCGTCGCGCAGGAACGACGCCTCGATGAGGCCGTAGGGACGGTCGGCGGCGAAGAAGACCTCGTTGGGGTTCTCCAGGCCGAACGGCGACAGGTCGACGACGAAGTGGTGCTTGTTCGGGGTCGAGAAGCGGATCTCGTCGATCTCGGGGTGCGCCTCGAGAACGGCCCCCGCCATCTCCTTCAGCGTGTGCTGCAGCGCGTACGAGTAGTTGCGCGAGAAGCCTGCGAGGAGCAGTCGGCGGACGTCCGCGAAGGTCTCGTTGAAGTCGAGATCGTTGCGGTTGTAGCGCCACTTGGCCGTGACCGAGGTGGCGAGGATGCGGTCCTCGGTCTCGGGCAGCGTCGTGTACCTGTCGCGCGGGTAGCCGACGAAGCCGCTCTGGGTGGACTTGAGCACCGTGAGGTCCTGCAGACCGGCGATGACGACCGTGTCGTCGCCGTCGATCTGCACGACGG
This sequence comes from Microbacterium sp. NPDC012755, assembly GCF_042901325.1. NCBI lineage: Bacteria > Bacillati > Actinomycetota > Actinomycetes > Micrococcales > Microbacteriaceae > Microbacterium > Microbacterium sp. NPDC012755. The sequence goes on from NZ_JBIBCT010000001.1 coordinate 777,514, forward strand.
CGGTGCGGGTCTCGGTGCCCGCGCGCACGAAGGCGTGGTCGTGGGGACCGTCATCTCCCTCGATGCGGGCCCAGGTGTACTGCTCGGCAGCCCAGCGGCCGCCGGTGACCCAGTCGAACTCGCCCGTGAAGTGGCGACCCAGACGGAGCAGGAACTCCTCCGGGCTGCCGATGCCGTCCTTGGCGAACGCGTACACCGTGTTCTTCTGCGTGTCGGTGGCGACGCAGTGTGCGTTGTCGCCCTCGAAGTGCACCGCCTCGAAGTCGCCGCGCAGCTGCGAGGTGACGTTCAGGTCTTCGATCTCGTGGCGAGCGGTGTCGCGCGTGATGCGGACGACGCGGTTCTCGGCCTTGCCGTACTGGTTCTTGCCCAGAATGATCTCGGTCATTTTCTACTCAGCTTCCTCGGTAAGTGGAATAGGCGAACGGGCTCAGCAGAAGCGGCACGTGGTAGTGCGCCTGCTCAGAGTCGACCAGGAAGGTCAACACCACCTCCGGGAAGAAGGTGTCCGTATCGATGCCGGCGAAGTAGGCCGCGGTGTCGAACCGGAGGCGGTAGGCACCGCTCTCCAGCCGCTCCGGGCCGAGCGCTTTCACCCGCCCGTCGGCATCGGTGAGGCCCGTACCGATCCCCGACCATCCGTCGCCGACTCGGGCCTCGAGTACGACGGCGACGCCGGGCGCGGGGCGCCCGATCGATGTGTCCAGGATGTGGGTGGTCACGTGAGAGACGCTCATGCGCGCGCTCCTTCTGTCTCGATGGCGCCGGCGAGCCGGAGCGCGGCGATCTCGCGCAGCTGCTGGTCGATGACGACCAGCTCCTGCGCGGGCGTGTTGCCCAGGCGCTCCTGCAGCAGGGCGAGGATGTCGTCGGCCGTGCGACCGGCCGCGCGGACCAGGTACACCCGGTCGAACTTCGCCTCGTAGGCCCTGTTGCCTGCGGCGAGGGCGTCGGCAGCGCCGGCGTCGACACCCGCCTGCTCGCTGCGGGCGTGCGCCGCTTCGGCGCTGTCGCCCTGCGCGCGCTCCCCGATGCGGGGGTGATGCGCCAGTGCGGCGTCGAGCTCTCCCTCGGAGAGGGGCGCGGCGACCTCCATCGCGGCATCCGTGAGCGCCTCGACCGAGGCGTAGGGGCGGCCGTCGACGATCGCGTCGTACCAGCGGGGAATGTCCAGTGCAGGCTTCGCGATGCTCAGAGCGTCATCGCGGGTGCTGGAGTTGAACTCCTCGAGCAACATCTTTGATCCTCAAGCACATACTGGCATCCGGCGCGTAAGACTATACGGAATCTCCCCTGTCGAGGAGCCTTGCTCTTTCCGTATGCCGGAACTGTTATTTCAGCATGTGTAAACAGTATGAGCAGGATGGTCGACGGTGTCAACCCTCTCCGCCTACTTTCCCAGATTTCGGCGCGGTGCGACACGACGAAGCGGCGGGACGCATCGCGCCCCGCCGCTTCGATCAGACGGTCAGACCCCGAGCTCGGCGCGCAGGCGGGCGACGTGGCCGTCGGCATCCACGCCGTACTCGGCGCGCTGCACGACGCCGTCGCCGTCGAGCACGAAGGTCGAGCGGATGACGCCGTCGAACGTGCGGTCACCCACGGCCTTCTGCCCCCAGACGCCCCACGCCTTCGCCACGGAGGCGTCGGAGTCGGCCAGCAGCGGGAAGGTGAGCGCTTCGGCATCCGCGAAGGCGCGGATCTCGTCGACGCTGTCGGGCGAGACGCCGATCACGGCGTAGCCCGCGGCGTTCAGCGACGACAGACTGTCGCGGAAGTCGCACGCCTCGGTCGTGCATCCCGGCGTCGCGGCCTTCGGGTAGAAGTAGACGACGACGTTGCGGCCGGCGTAGTCGGCGAGCGACGTGTTCCTGCCATCGGCATCGGCGAGGGTGAACGCGGGGGCGGTGTCCCCCGGGGTGAGCGTGTCGGTCATGATCTCTCCTTGTGTGTCCGGTCTGGGGTGAGGATGCGGTGCACATCCGGTCGTCGAGCGAGGAGCGCCGCGATGAGAGGAGGCGCGCCTCAGCGCACCACGATGTGGACCTCGAACGCCTCGGCGAGCTGCATGATCTTGCGGGCCCTGCCCAGGCGAGGCAGATCGCTGCCGTCGCGGACGATCCGGCCCCTGGCCTCGAAGTCCTCGAGGAACTCGAACGCCCACTCGACGTCGGTGCGGGTCGGGCTGATGACCTCGTTGACGACGGGCGTCTGATCGGGCGACAGGCACAGCTTGCCCGTCATCCCCATCGAGACCGTGATCGCCGACTGCTCACGCAGGAGCGGATGACTGGAGCCGACGGTCGGGCCGTCGATCGGACCGGGGAGGCCGGCCGCGCGACTGGAGATCACGAGACGCGCGCGGGGGTACGCCATGGCCTCCCGGTCGGCGGACATCCCGGTGTCGCGGCGGAAGTCTCCGCTGCCGAAGGCGAGACGGAACGCGCCCTTGGCGCGGGCGATCTCGGTCGCGTTCTCGATGCCGATCGCGGACTCCACGAGCGCGACCACCGGCACCTTCGCGCCGAGGCGGTTATAGGTGTCCATGACCTGCCCGCCGAACTCGGTCTTGGCCAGCATCACGCCGCGCAGGCCGGGGGCTGCGCGCAGCGCCTCGATGTCGGCGGCCCAGTGCTCGCTCGTGGCGTCGTTGATACGCACCCACGCGCTGCCACCGGAGCTCAGCCAGTCCACGACATCCTGACGCGCGGAGTCCTTGTGACTGGCGTCGACGGCATCCTCGACGTCGAGCACGACGGCGTCGGCGTGCGACGCGGCGGCTTCGTCGAAGGTCTCCGGACGGGTGGCCGCGACGAGCAGCCAGGAGCGGGCGAGCTCAGGCGCGACCTCGCGCGCGGTCACCGGCGCCAGCGGAGCCAGAGGAGCGTTCATAACTATTTCCGTTCTGTGAAAATCACTTTCTACATTCCGAAAAGTCTAAACCGAGGTGCGCCCAGCCGTCCAGAGGGGTCGCAGCGCGTCGAGGACGACAGCGGCGACCGCGCGCTTGGAGCCGGATGCCGTCGCCGTCACGAGACCGTCGCGCCCGAGCACCATCACCTCGTTCTCGCCCGCCTCGAAGCCGCGCTCCCAGCCCACCTCGTTCACGACCAGCAGATCGACGCCCTTGCGCTGCCGTTTGCGCCGAGCCCGGGCGAGCAGCTCCTCCTCGTCGCCGGCGGTCTCCGGCGTCTCCGCCGCGAAGCCGACGATCACCTGCCCCTCCCGGCGCGCACGCACCAGCCCGGCCACGATGTCCTCGTTCTCCACGAGCTCGATCACCGGGATCCCGCCCGACTCCTTGGTCAGCTTGCGATGCGCCACCTCGACGGGCCGATAGTCGGCGACGGCCGCCGCCATCACCAGCGCGTCGGCGGTCTCCGCGGCATCCGCCATCGCCAGAGCCAGCTCGGATGCGGTGCCCGCCTGTCGGATGCGGATCGACGGATGCCGCGCCCCGGCCAGCACGTCACCGGCGATGTTCGCCGCGATGAGCGTCACCTCCGCGCCGCGGGCCGCGGCCTCCGCGGCGAGCGCGACGCCCTGCCGTCCGCTGGAGCGGTTGCCCAGGTAGCGCACGGGGTCGATGGGCTCCCGCGTGCCGCCGGCCGAGATCGCGATCCGCAGACCGGCGAGGTCCTTCGGGGCGAGCAGCGCGAGCGCGGCATCCGCGATGTCCTCGGGCTCGACCATCCGCCCCGGCCCGCTGTCGCCGCCGGCGAGCTCGCCCACGGCCGGGCCGAGGATGTGCACGCCCCGATGCTGCAGGGTCTCGATGTTCGCCTGGGTCGAGGGATGCCGCCACATCTCCGCGTGCATCGCGGGGGCGATGAGCACCGGCGCCTCGGTGGCGAGCAGCGTCGTGCCGAGGAGGTTGTCGGCGATGCCCGCGGTCATCTTCGCGATCGTGTTCGCGGTCGCGGGCGCCACGACGATGAGATCGGCGCCCTGGCCGAGCGCGACGTGCCGCACCCTGGCGACGTCGTCGTGCACGCTGGTGGTCACCGGGTTGCGACTGATCGCCTCCCAGGTGGGCAGTCCGACGAAGCGCAGCGCATCCTCCGTGGGGACGACCGTCACCTCGTGTCCAGCCTTGATCAGCAGCCTGACGAGCTGCACGGACTTGTACGCGGCGATTCCGCCAGTGACCCCGACGACGATGTTCACGCTCTCGATTCTGCCTCAGCAGCCGCGCGCGCGGGTCGCCTTGACCACCTCCGACCGTGGTCATAGGCTTTCAGAACCCCGAATGCTACTTTCAGAACTCAGAAACAGAGTTCCGCATCTCGGAATGTTGACCCGCCCTCGACGAAGAGGAGACGCCCATGAGCGATTCCGCCGTGACCGTGAACGGGGTGCGTCGCGCCCTCTCCGAGACCGCGACGCACACGACGGCCCTGGACTGGCTGCGCGGAGGCGGCCTCTCCGGCAGCAAGGAGGGCTGCGCCGAGGGCGAGTGCGGCGCCTGCGCCATGCTCCTCGCGACGCCAGCGCCTGACGGCGGCACCGCGTGGACGCCGGTGAACGCCTGCCTCGTCCCCGTCTACGCCCTCGACGGGCAGGAGATCGTGACGGCCGAGGGCCTCGGAGACCCCGAGCGCCTGCACCCCGTGCAGGAGAAGCTCGCCGAGGCCGGCGGCTCGCAGTGCGGCTACTGCACCCCCGGTTTCGCGTGCAGCATGGCCGGCGAGTACTACCGCGCGGATCGCGCCGCGCCGGAAGAGGAGTGCCCCGTCCACGACGCCGAGCACGGCCCCAACGGCTTCGACCTGCACGCGCTCAGCGGCAACCTGTGCCGCTGCACCGGCTACCGCCCGATCCGCGACGCCGCGTACGCCCTCGGCGCGCCCGAGAGCGACGACCCCCTCCAGCAGCGCCTCGCACAGCCCGCGCCCGCCGCCGTCGCCACCGACGTCGAGGTCGGCGGATCGCGCTTCGTGCGACCGGCGTCCCTCGGCGACACCGTGCGGATGCTGCGCGACGAGCCCGACGCCCTCCTCGTCGCCGGGTCGACCGACTGGAGCGTCGAGGTGAACATCCGCGGCCGCCGCGCCCCCTTCGTCGTCGCGATCGAGCACCTCCCCGAGCTGCGCGCCCTCACCGTGACCGAGGATCTGGTCGAGATCGGCGCCGCCCTCTCCCTCTCGGAGGTCGAGAAGGGCCTCGACGACGCCGTGCCGCTGCTCGCCGAGCTGTTCCCCCAGTTCGCCTCCCGCCTGATCCGTAACCGCGGCACCTTCGGCGGCAACCTCGGCACCGGGTCCCCCATCGGCGACACTCCCCCTGCGCTGCTCGCCCTGGGCGCGCGGCTCGTGCTCGCGAGCGCGGGGCCCGACGGAGACGTCGTGGAGCGCGAGGTCGAGCTGTCGGAGTACTTCACCGGGTACCGGCAGACCGTCCGCCAGCCGGGAGAGCTCATCAAATCCGTGCGCATCCCCCTCCCGCTGGCGGGGGTCACCGCCTTCCACAAGATCGCCAAGCGCCGCTTCGACGACATCTCCAGCGTCGCCGTCGCCTTCGCCCTCGACATCGACGCCGGTGTCGTGACCGCCGCGAGGATCGGCCTCGGCGGCGTCGCCGCGACGCCGCTGCGCGCCACCGCCACGGAGGCCGCGCTGATCGGGCGACCGTGGAACGTGGAGACCGTGCGCGCGGCCTCCGAGGTCCTGGGCGCCGAGGGCACGCCGATGTCCGACCACCGCGCCAGCTCGGAGTACCGCTCGCTGATGCTCAACACCGCGCTGCTGAAGCTGTACAGCCGAACCGTCATCGAATCGAAGGAGGTGCCGGCATGAGCACGCTCGCCGACCGCCCCGAGAACCCCGTCGTCGGCCTGCGCGCCGCCCACGAGAGCGCCGCACTGCACGTCACCGGCGCCGCCATGTACACCGACGACGTCGCCGAGCACACCGCCGGGGTGCTCACCGCGTGGCCGGTGCAGTCCACGAACGCGCACGCGAAGGTCACGATCGACGTCTCCGGCGCCTACGAGGTGCCCGGCGTCGTGCGCGTGCTCACCGCCGACGACGTGCCGGGCCTCAACGACGCCGGCATCCGCAACGACGAGCCCCTGTTCCCCAGCGAGGCCATGTTCTACGGCCACGCGCTCGTGTGGGTGCTCGGCGAGACGCAGGAGGCCGCCCGCCTCGGCGCCGAGCGGGTGACGGTCGAGTACGAGCCGCTGCCCTCCGTCATCACGGTGCAGGACGCCCTCGACGCGCAGTCGTTCCAGGGCACGCCGCGCACCGTGCAGCGCGGAGACGCCGCCGCCGGCCTCGCGACCGCCGCGCACGTGTTCGAGGGGGTCACCGAGTTCGGCGGCCAGGAGCACTTCTACCTCGAGACGCACGCCTCCTTCGCGATCCGCGACTCGGAGGGGCAGTACTTCATCCAGTGCTCCACCCAGCATCCGTCCGAGACCCAGGAGCTCGTCTCGCACGTGCTCGGCATCCACTCCAACGAGGTCACCGTGCAGTGCCTGCGCATGGGCGGCGGCTTCGGCGGCAAGGAGATGCAGCCGCACGGCTTCGCGGCCATCGCGGCCCTCGGCGCGAAGCTCACCGGACGCCCCGTCCGGCTGCGACTGAACCGCACGCAGGACATCACGATGACCGGCAAACGGCATCCGTTCCACATCGCCTGGAAGGTCGGCGTCGACGAGGAGGGGATGCTGCAGGCGCTGGACGCCGTGCTCACCTGCGACGGCGGATGGTCGATCGATCTCTCCGAACCGGTGCTCGGTCGGGCTCTGTGCCACATCGACAACGCCTACTGGATCCCTAACGTGCACGCCTACGGGCAGATCGCGAAGACCAACAAGACCTCGAACACCGCCTACCGCGGCTTCGGCGGACCTCAGGGCGTGTTCCTCATCGAGGACATCCTCGGTCGCGTCGCGCCGCAGCTCGGCATCGACCCGCTCGACCTGCGCCGGCGCAACTTCTACCGGCAGGGGCAGACCACCCCGTACGGGCAGGTCGTCAAGGACGCCGAGCGCATGTCGACGATCTGGGACCAGCTCTCCTCCGAGGCCGAGGTCGACGCGCGCCGAGCCGAGATCGCGCGGTTCAACGCGACGAGCCCGCACGCCAAGCGCGCGCTGTCGATGACGCCGATCAAGTTCGGCATCTCGTTCAACTTCGCCGCCTTCAACCAGGCGGGCGCCCTCGTGCACGTGTACAAGGACGGCTCGATCCTGATCAACCACGGCGGCACCGAGATGGGCCAGGGCCTGCACACCAAGATGCTGCAGGTCGCCGCCACCGCCCTCGGCGTCGAGCTGCACTCGGTGCGGCTCGCCCCCACGCGCACCGACAAGGTGCCGAACACCTCGGCGACGGCGGCATCCTCCGGCGCCGACCTCAACGGCGGCGCCGTGAAGAACGCGTGCGAGCAGATCCGCGACCGGATGGCGGCGGTCGCCGGACGCCTGCTCGGCGTCGACGAGCGCGACGTGCGCTTCGGCGGCGGGTACGTGACGGCGCTGGGCGCCCCGGTGAAGAAGGTGTCGTTCGCCGAGGTCGCCAAGGCCGCCTATCTGCAGCGCGTGCAGCTGTTCGCCGCCGGGTACTACCGCACCGAGGGCCTGCACTGGAATCCGGAGATCATGCAGGGCTCCCCGTTCAAGTACTTCGCCTACGGGGCGGCGGCCACAGAGGTCGAGGTCGACGCGTTCACCGGCGCGTACCGGGTGCGCCGGGTCGACATCGTGCACGACGTGGGCGACTCGCTCTCCCCCATGCTCGACATCGGGCAGATCGAGGGCGCGTACGTGCAGGGCGTCGGCTGGCTGACCCTGGAGGAGCTGCGCTGGGACACCAGCGACGGCCCGCACCGCGGACGCCTGCAGACGCAGTCGGCATCGACGTACAAGCTGCCCAGCTTCTCGGAGATGCCGGAGCGGTTCCACGTGCGCCTGTTCGAGAACGCCCGCGAGGAGGGCGCCGTGTACGGATCGAAGGCCGTGGGCGAGCCGCCGTTCATGCTCGCGTTCAGCGCCCGCGAGGCGCTCCGCGACGCCGTGGCCGCCTTCGGACCGGCAGGCCACTCGGTCGAGCTCGCGTCGCCCGCGACACCGGAAGCGGTGTTCTGGGCGGTGCGCACGGCGCAACAGGCGGCGCAGCCCGCGCTCGCGTCCGTCTGAGGATCCGGATGGACTGGCTCGACGCCCTGCAGGAGCTGCGTGCACGACGCAGCCCCGCGGTCGTCGTGACCCTGGCGGTCGTGCGAGGTCACGCCCCGCGCAACGGCGGGGCGAAGATGGTGGTCTCCCCGGATGCCGTCTTCGGCACGGTCGGCGGAGGCAACCTCGAGGAGACGGCGATCGATCGCGCCAGGGAGATGCTGGCCGCGGGCTCCGCCGAGCCCGAGCTGCTCACGCTGACCCTGAGCGACAAGGCCGTGACCGAGTACGGCGTGCAGTGCTGCGGAGGAGAGGTCACCATGATGCTGGAGCCGATCAGGGTCGTCCCGACCGTCGCCGTCTTCGGCATCGGACATGTGGGGATCGAGCTCGCCCGCATCCTCGCCAGGCACGAGCTCGACCTGCACCTGATCGACTCGCGACCGGCGATGCTCGACGTCGCACGGCTGGGCGACCCCGGCCGCAGCGGGGTGCTCGCCGATGCCGTGGCCCGGGTGCACATCACGCACGCCCCCGTGCCGGAGTCGGCGCTGGCCGCGCTGCCTGCGGGGGCTCACGTGCTCGTCATGACGCATGACCACGTCGAGGACCTGGCCGTGGTCGACATGGCGCTGCGCACCCCGGACCTCGGCTCGATCGGCCTGATCGGCTCGGCGTCGAAGTGGGCGCGGTTCCGCAAGAGGCTCGGCGAGCTCGGGCAGACGGATGCCGACCTGGAGCGCGTCACCACGCCCATCGGCATCCCCGAGGTGGCGGGCAAGCAGCCGGCGGCGATCGCGGTCAGCGTCGCCGCACGGATGCTGCAGCTGATCGACGAGCAGGCACGGCAGAGCGGATAGCTGCGGGCCTGGCTCGGGTCTCCTGGAACTTCCTCTCGCGTCCCGCCATGCGAACGCACTGCGCGAGGAGCCGGAGCTGGCCCGCCACGACCCCTTCGACCGCTTCCTTCTCGCGCAGTCGTTCGCCGACGGGATGCCGCTGCTCACCGCGGACCACGTCCTCCTCGAGCTCGGGCGCACCTGGGTGCACGACGCCCGCGCGTAGTCCGACGGGTCGGCGCGACGGAGTCTCCCCGGCGAACGGCACTCCCTTCGGCCCCCACTGCGGATGCCTTCCGCCGTTCAGTCGCCCGAGACCTCGCGCCGGTAGCCGAGCTGGTGGCTGATCGCTTCGGTCGTCGCCAGGAGCGTGTCGAGGTGACCTCGGAGCTGGTCCAGGTCGACACGGCTCCGGAAGGCGGTGACCGACACCGCCCCCGCGACCTCGCCGGCGTGATCGCGCACGGGGGCGGCGATGCAGTTCGACAGATCGTCGTACTCTCCGTCGTCGACGGCCCAGCCGCGCTCCTGGACCCGGGTCAGCTCTCGCTCGTAGCTCTCCCGATCGGTGAGGGACCGTGCAGTGTAGGCGGGGAACGCGACGCGATCCAGGACGGTACGACGCGTGCCGCTCGGCACGTGAGCGAGAATCGCCTTCGCGACGCCCGCGGTGCTGACCACGACCTCGCCGCCGATCTCCGTGTTCAGCACGATCGAGTCCTGAGGCTCGATCTTGTCGACGTAGCGGATGCGATCGCCGTCCAGGACCGCGAACTGCACGGTGAGACGCAATTCGTCGCTGAGCGCCTTCAGGTGCGGGTGGGCGATGCCGCGCAGGTCGAAGTGCGCCATGGCCGACTTCGCGAGGGCGGCGAGACGGAAGCCGGTCCCGAACACCCCGGGGCTCGTCTGTCGTACGAGCCCGGCATCCTGCAAGGTGAGCAGCGTGCGCAGCACCGTGGTCCGGTGCACACCCAGGATCGTCGCGATGTCCCCGGCGCTCCGGGGCTCGGCGCTGCACAGTTCCAGGATGGTTATCGCGCGTGAGACGGTCGAGCTCATGTACCGATCATGCCGCTTCCGGCCCGGGGTTGCGCTGAGCGGTGACGCCGACCCGCAGGATGGCGTTCGCGAACCGCCGCGTGTCGCCGGTGACGATGCACAGCGCGAGGTCGTCCGAGCGGGTGAGCGCGGTGAACTCCGCACGCGGCACCGACCCGTGCGGCGCCGCGCCGACCGCCGACGCGGCCTCCCGTCCGACCGCTCCGAGTTCTTCGTCGGGGGCGGCCATCGAGGTGACCGCCTCGATCTCGATCGTCGCCGCCACGAGAGCGACGACGGACGGCACGAGCGGCGAGCCCGGCGCGAGGGCGAGGTGCACGACGACCGCTCTGGGGTTCACGGCCGTCGCCGATGCGAAGTGCGCGTCGGCGACGAGCACGAGCGACCCGTGTCCCGCCCGGGCGAGCGCCCTCAGCACCTCCGGGTGCGTGATCGGTGTGCGCAGCATCAGCTGAAGTGCTGTCCGCCGTTGACGTCGAGCACGACGCCGGTCGTGAACGAGGCGCCTGGCGAACTGAGCCAGGCGACCGCCGATGCGACATCGGCGGGGCTGCCGGCGCGACCGACGGGGATTCCCTGCACCGTCGCGGCCTTCGAGTCGGCGGTGGTGAAGGTGTCGTGGAAGGGTGTCGCCTCGATGAAGCCGGGAGCCACCGCGTTCACCGTGATCCCCTGCGCGGCGAGCTCCGCCGCGAGTCCGCGCGTGAAGCCGAACAGCGCCGCCTTCGCCGTGGCGTAGGCGGTCGCCCCCGCATGCCCTCCCGTGCGTCCGGCCAGCGAGGCCACCGTGACGATGCGACCGCCCTCGCGCATGAGCGGGAGCAGGTGGTGGGTCACGAGGAACACGGAGTCGACGTTGAGCGCCTGCACGCGGCGGAACAGCGGGTAGGGCATCTCGGCGATCGTCGATCGTTCGATGAGCCCGCCGGCGTTGTGGACGAGGATGTCGAGCATCCCCCTGCCCGCGACGCTGTCGCGCAATTGCCGCACCTCGTCCTCGACCGTCAGATCGACGCGGAGGGCGATGGCGTCCCGACCGTCCGGAGTTCGCAGCCGTGCGAGAGCGTCTCCGTCCGGCTCGTGGGAGCGATAGGTGACGATGACTCGCGCACCCCGACGCGCGAGCTCTTCCGCGATGGCGGCGCCGATGCCGACGCCGCCCCCGGTGACGAGTGCCGTCCGTCCGCTCAGCTCGAGCGCGCGGTCGTGTTCCTGCGTGTCTGTCATGATCATGCCTCCGATTCGGTGCGGGTGTCGTTCGGCCCCAGGGCCAATGTCGTGTCCCCCTCAGGACGGTGGCCGGCGAACAGCCACGTTCCGAGGGCGGTGAGCGCGAGAGCGCCGGCGAGAAGCAGCACTCCGGCCTTCGTCGATCCGGTCGCGTCGGTCAGCCATCCGACGACCAGGGGCGACACGAAGCCTCCGATGTTGCCCACGGCTCCGACGAGTCCGATGCCGGCGGCCGCAGCGGCGCCGGCGAAGAGGCTGGCGGACATCGAGAGCATCGGGCCGATCGCCGTGTAGATGCCGATCGCGGCGACGGACAGCGACACCATCGCGAGCCAGGGCGACACGGAGAGCGTCATGCCCGCGCTCAGCAGGCCGATCGCCGCGACGCCGAGACTGACCGCGACGTGCCAGGCGCGCTTGCCCGTGCGGTCGGCGCGTCGGCTCCACCACAGCACGAAGCACGCGGCCGCCGCGTACGGGATCGCCACCACGAGACTGCGCTGGAACGGCGGGAACTCGCCGAGCTCTCCGACGATCGACGGCAGCCAGAACGCGAGTCCGTAGATGCCGAGGACCATGCCGAAGTTCAGCAGGGCGTAGGCCCAGGCCCGAAGGTCCTTCAGCGCGGGAAGGAACCTGTGGTCCGCGGCGGTGACACGGGCGTCGTCGTGGGCGATGACGGCATCCAGGGCGTCCTTCTCCTCCGTGGTCAGCCACCGCGCGGCGGCGGGCCGGTCGGTGAGGAGGAAGGGCACCACGAGGCCGAACAGCACCGCCGGGAGCCCCTGGATGAGGTACATCCACTGCCAGCCGTGCAGACCCGCCAGCCCGTCGAGTTCGAGGAGCGCACCGCTCAGGGGCGCTCCGATCATGTTCGCGATCGGCTGAGCCAGCACGAACACCCCGAGGACGGCCGCCCGCTCGCGCACGGGGAACCAGAGGGTGAAGTAGAAGACGACGGCGGGGAAGAACCCCGCCTCGGCGATGCCCAGGAGGAAGCGGAGAACGGCGAAGGACGTCTCGTCGACGACGAACGCCGTGCCCATGGCCAACAGCCCCCAGGGGATCAGGATGCGGGAGATCCATCGCCGGGCGCCGAACCGGTGCATGCCCGCGTTGCTGGGGATCTCGCACAGCGTGTACCCGATGAAGAAGAGTCCGGCGGCGAGACCGAAAGCGGAGGCGGTGAGGCCGAGGTCGGCGCTCATCGCCTCTCGCGCGAAGCCGACGTTGTTGCGGTCGAGGTAGGCGATGAAGTACAGCACGCAGATGAGGGGAAGGATGCGCCACCGCGCCTTGCGCACTGCGCGACTCAGCACGGTCGATGGAGGACTGACGACGTTCGACATGAGGCTCCTTTGGCGCAGTGTCGATGGATGTGTGAGCGACTGTGCTCCCAATTTACGATACATCTATCGCACTAGCGGTGCAATAAATGCACTTTGTTGCGTGCGGCTCGAGCCTGAATCCTGCACTCAGAGAGATAGATCTCCACCATCCGGAATCCTGACTCCGCACTATGGACACTTCCCCGAGCCTGATCTAGAATCTCCTCAGGCCTAGGCGGGTTCTCACAACCATCTACCGGGCAACCAGCGGCGAAGACGCCGCGGATTGTGACCCGGAGGTGCTCCATGCTCGACCGTCTGCACGACTACGCCGACTGCCTGGCCGACCCCGATCGCTGGGCGATCGCCACGATCGTCGAAGTCTCCGGCTCCGTCCCGCGCCCCGCTGGGACCTCCATGGCCGTGCGGGACGACGGCCGCACGATCGGCTCGATCTCGGGCGGCTGCGTCGAGGGCGCCGTGGTCGACGCGGCGATCGGATGCCTGAACACCGGCGAGGTCGAGCTGCACTCCTTCGGCTACGCCGACGACGACGGGATCTCCGTCGGCCTGATGTGCGGAGGGGACGTGCGCGTGCTCGTGCAGCCGCTGCGCACCCTGCCCGCCGGCATCCTCTCCGCCCTCGCTCACCCGGACCGCGCCCTGCGGCTCGTGCGGGAGCTGCCGCTCGACGATGCCGCCCGCAACGGAGGAGTTCTCACGTTCGGGAGGACGATTGCGGCGGATGCCTCCTCCCGAGCGCGCGTTCTCCTCCCTGGCGACACGGCGGCGGACCTCGGCGACCGGGTCCGCGCGGCCCTCGACCTGGGCGGCGCGCACGTCGTGGAGATCACCGACCGCTCCGTTCCGGAGTGCCCGGCCGCGCGCCGACTGCTCGTCGAGTCGAGCGCGACGCCCGCCCGCCTCGTCATCTACGGGGCGAACGACTTCTCCGCCGCGCTCGCCCAGGCCGCCGCCGTGCTCGGCCGGCACGTCACGGTGTGCGACGCCCGTCCCGTCTTCGCCACCCGGGCGCGGCACCCCGGCGCGCACGAGGTCGTCCTCGCGCATCCGGCGCAGCACTTCGCCGCGGAGACGGATGCCGGTCGCATCGACTCCCGCACCGCGATCGTCGTGCTCACCCACGACCCCCGCTTCGATCTGCCCGTGCTGGACCGCGCGCTCCGGGCCGACCTCGCCTACGTCGGCGCCATGGGGTCGCGCGTGACCCACGAGAAGCGCGTGCAGGAGCTCCGCGCGGGCGGCCTCGCCGACGCGCACCTCGATCGGCTGCACTCCCCGATCGGACTCGACCTCGGCGCTCGCACCCCTGCGGAGGTGGCGGTGTCTGTGCTCGCCGAGCTGATCCTCGTCGAGACCGCCGCGCGCACCGGCCTCACCGCGGCGCCGCAGCGCAAGCTGCGCGACACCACAGGCGATGTCCACGACGCGCGCCGCGTCTGCGCGCCGGAGCCGCAGCTCGTCGCGCCGCACGGAGTCGAACTGCGCGGCGACCTGCGCGTCGACGACCCGCAGCGCCCCGCGCCGCAGCATCCCGACCCGCAGGGCGCACGAGGGCCCGGCGCAGAACCCCGGCGCACGGAGGAGGCGCTCGCATGGACGTGACGAGCGTCGACGAGGTCCTGATGTGCGCGGATCCGCGCGCATGGCGCCCCGGCGACTCCTGGCTCGCCGGCGGCACGGTCATCTACTCCTACGGCACCGACATCACCCGCGGCGCCCCGACCCGCCTGCTCGACATCACCGGCGCCGGCTGGGCGCCCCTCGCCTGGATGCCGGACGGCGACCTCGAGATCGCCGCCACCTGCCGCATCGCCGAGCTGCGCGCCCTCGCCGACGACCCGCTCCCCGGCGGCATCCCCCGCGCCCAGCTGCCGGGGCTCGACGTCATCCCGCCGGCGTGCGACTCCTTCGTCGCCTCGTGGAAGATCTGGAACGTCTCCACCGTCGGCGGCAACGTCGCCACCGCCCTGCCCGCCGGCCCCATGATCTCGCTGCTCACCGCGTGGGGCGCCACCGCCCTGATCCTGCGCCCCGACGGGCGCCGTCGCCGCGCCGCCGTCGCCGACCTCGTCGTCGGCCCCGCCAGGACGCGTCTCGGCTACGGCGAGCTCATCCGCAGCTTCCTCGTCCCCGCGGAGGCGCTGCGGCAGCGGCACGCGTTCCGTCGCCTCTCGCTCACCGAGCGCGGCCGCTCGGCGGCGCTGCTGATCGGCCGCCGCGCGTCCGATCGCTCGCTGCGGCTCTCGGTCACGGCATCCGTCTTCCGACCCGTCCTGCTCGACCTCCACGCCGACGACGGGCAGGCGAGGCGTCGACGCGCGGACCGCCCCACTCCCGCGGATGCCGCCGCCTGGCGCGCCGCGATCGACGCGGCCGCGGCGGGCACGGGCGGCTGGTACGACGACATCCACGGTGATCCGGCCTGGCGCCGCCTGATGACCCACCGTCTCGGCGACGAGATCCTCGCCGAGCTGCTCCCCGGCGCGACCGGGGTCGACGGGGCGAGAGGCCGCGTCACCGGCGATCTGCGCAGGGAGAGGACATCGGCATGAGCATCATCGAGAACAGGGTCGGCGCGGATGCCGTGGCCGACGCAGCCGTGCGCACCGCGACGCTCGACGGGCGCGAGGTCGACGTCGCCCCCGAACCCGGTCAGTGCCTGCGCACCTGGCTGCGCGACCAGGGCTCGTACGGGGTGAAGAAGGGGTGCGACGGCGGTGACTGCGGCGCCTGCACGGTGATCGTCGACGGCGACCCCGTGCACAGCTGCGTGTATCCGGCGCACCGCGCGGCGGGCCGCGACATCGTGACGGTACAGGGACTCGGCACCCCCGAGCATCCGCACCCCGTGCAGGAGCGCTTCCGCAGGGCGGCCGGCTTCCAGTGCGGGTTCTGCACGGCCGGGATGGTGTGCACGGTCGCCGGGATGCCGGAGGGCGCCGAGCACGACCTCGACCGCACCCTCAAGGGCAACATCTGCCGCTGCACCGGCTACCGCAGCATCGAGGACGCGGTGCACGGCGTCGAGAACATCGACGATCGCGCGGGCGGTGTGGGCCACGCGACGGGCACCCCCGCGGCACTCGGCGTCGTGACCGGCACGGTCCGGTACACGATGGACGTCGACCCCGACGAGCTGCCGGGCGCGCTGCTGTACGGGGCCGTGGTCCGCAGTCCGCACGCGCACGCCCGCGTCGTCCGCATCGACGCGGCACGCGCCCTCTCCTCCCCCGGTGTCGTGCGGGTGCTGACGGCCGCCGACGCGCCCCGCACGCTGTTCTCCACCGCCCAGCACGAGCTCGTCGAAGACGACCCCGACGACACGATGGTGTTCGACGACGTCATGCGCTTCGTCGGCCAGCGCGTGGCGCTCGTGGTCGCCGAGACCCAGCGGGCCGCCGACCGTGCGGCGCGCCTCGTCGAGGTCGAGTACGAGGTGCTGCCCTTCAACCTCGACCCCGAGGTCGCCGATCGCCCCGACACGCCTGTCCTGCACGGAGACAGCAACATCGTGATGCGGATGGACTCCGAGGTCGGCGACCTGGAGGCGGCACTCGCGGCATCCGCCATCGTCGAGGACCGCACCTTCCACACGCACCGCGTCTCGCACACGGCCTTGGAGACCCATGGATCGATCGCCTGGCAGGATGCCGACGGCCGCTACGTCGTGCGCAGCAGCACGCAGGTACCGTTCCTCGTGCGGCGGGCGCTCGCGCGCGTGTTCGGACTGTCGAAGGACGAGGTGCGCGTGTACACGGGCCGCGTCGGCGGCGGCTTCGGCGGCAAGCAGGAGATGCTCACCGAAGACCTCGCCCTGCTCGCGACGATGGCCACGGGCCGCCCCGTCCGCATCGAGTTCTCGCGCAAGGAGGTGCTCACGGCGACGACCGTGCGGCATCCGTTCCGCATGCGCGTGCGCATGGGCGCCGACTCCTCCGGCACGATCACCGGCATCGCCGTCGACGTGCGCTCCAACACCGGCGCCTACGGCAACCACGGCCCGGGGGTCATGTTCCACGGCGTGGGCGAGTCGATCGCCGTCTACCGGGCCGCGGCGAAGAAGATCGACGCCTCCGTCGTCTACACGAACTCCATCCCGTCCGGCGCGTTCCGCGGCTACGGGCTGAGCCAGATGATCTTCGCGATCGAGTCGACGGTCGATGAACTCGCCCGCAGGCTCGGCCTCGATCCGCTCGAGATGCGCACCCGCAACCTCATCGGCGCCGACGACGCGATGATCGCCGCGCACGAGGAGCCCGACCTCATCATCGGCAGCTACGGTCTCGACGAGTGCGTGCGAGACGTGCAGGCGGGTCTCGCGAGGAACAGGGAGGCGGATGCCGTGGCCCTCGCGCCCGGCTGGACGATCGGCGAGGGCGCCGCCGTCGCCATGATCGCGACGGTGCCTCCGCGCGGACACCACTCGCACGTCACGATCCGCCTGGAGGCGGACGGGGCTTTCGGGCTCGACGTCGGCACCGCGGAGTTCGGCAACGGCACCTCGACCGTGCACCAGCAGATCGCGGCCACGGTGCTGCAGACCACGACGAGGAGGGTGCGGCTGCGTCAGGCCGACTCCGACCTCGTCGAGCACGACACCGGCGCGTTCGGCTCGACCGGCACCGTGGTCGCCGGCCGCGCCACGCACGCCGCGGCGACCTCGCTCGCCGAGAAGCTCCGCGCCCGCGCCGCCGCCCTGCTCGGCGCCCCCGTCGACGAGTGCCTGCTCACGGGCGACCGCGTCATGCGCGGAGGGGACTCGGTCTCGCTCATCGACCTCGCCGCCGCCGGCCCCCTCGAGGCGGCCGGCTACTGGGGCGGGACCCCGCGGTCGGTGGCGTTCAACGTGCAGGGGTTCCGCGTCGCGATCGACGAGGCCACGGGTGAGCTGCGCATCCTCCGCTCGATCCACGCGGCGGATGCCGGGGTGGTGGTGAATCCGGAGCAGTGCCGCGGGCAGATCGAGGGCGGCATCGCCCAGGCGATCGGCGCCGCGCTGCACGAGATCGTGCGCGTCGACGAGAACGGCCGCGTGACCAGCGACATCCTGCGGCAGTATCACGTGCCCGCGTTCGCCGATGTGCCACGGTCGGAGATCTCCTTCGCGACGACGAACGACGTGCTGGGCCCCTTGGGGGCGAAGTCGATGAGCGAGTCGCCGTTCAACCCCGTCGCCCCCGCGCTCGCGGCCGCGATCCGCGATGCCACCGGCATCCGCCTGACGACGACGCCCTTCACTCGGGATGTGATCCACGCCGCGATCCTCGAGCGCGATGCGACGAGGGGGACGGACGGATGACGCTGCACCACCGTCACGCGATCGTGCTGGCCGCGGGGCGCGGATCGCGTCTCGGCCTCGGACCCAAGGCGCTGCTGCCCTGGAACGACGAGGTGCTGGCGACCAGGGCCGCTCGGGCTGCGGCCCTCGCCGGCTGCAGCGTCTCGATCGCGATCGGTCCCGAGGCGGCGACGGTGCGGCGCTGGCTGCGTCGGCGCTCGTCGTCGGCGATCACCGTGTACGTGCACGATGCCGAGCTCGGCATGAGCGCCTCGCTGCGCGCCGCCGCCCGGCATCTCCGGTCGGCGGGCGAGAGGCCCCATGTGGTGATCGTGCTCCTCGTCGATCAGCCGGGGGTCGGCGAGCCGGTCATCCGCCGGCTCCTCGACGCGCACAGGCCGGGTCGAGCGACAAGAGCGGCGTGGGACGGCGTGCCGGGCACCCCCGTCGTGTTCGACATCGACGACCTGTTCGACGCGGCCGACACCGCGCTCGGCGACTCCGGTGCGAGGGTGTGGATGGCGATGCATCCGCAGCTCGTCGACGACGTCGAGTGCGGAGACCTCGGCTCGGGAGCCGACATCGACGTCCCCGCCGACCTCGCGGCCTGGCCCGAGCTCGGCTGAGCCGTCCCGTCTCCCGCGCTCCGGAGCCCGTTCCGCTGCGGCTCCTCTTCCTGCAGGCGACGCCCTCCTAACGCGACGCCCTCGTGAGCGCGACGCCCCTCCCGCACGCCGACGCCCCACCTGGGCGACGTCCGCCCGGTGGGGCGGGACGACCAGACGGGGCGTCGGCAGATCAGATCAGAGGGGGCGTCGGCAGAGAAAGAGGAGGCTCAGCCTGCGAGCGCCGCCTCGATCGGACCGCGGACGAAGTAGAGCGCGAAGCCCGCCGCGACGATCCACATGAGCCAGTGCACCTTGCGGGCACGACCCGAGAGCGCGTTGATGAGCGCCCAGGAGATGAAGCCGACGCCGATGCCGTTGGCGATCGAATAGGTCAGCGGCATCGTGACGATCGTGAGGAACACCGGCAGGGCGACCGCGAAGTTCGTGAACTTGATCTCCTTGATCTGGCCCATCATCATCGCGCCGACCACGACGAGCGCGGCGGATCCGACCTCGATCGGCACCACGAGGGTGAGCGGGGTGAAGAACATCGAGAGCAGGAACAGGATGCCGACGACGACCGCGGCGAGACCCGTGCGCGCCCCCTCTCCGATGCCGGAGGCGCTGTCGACGTAGACCGTGTTCGAGGAGGTCGAGGTCGCGCCACCGGCGACGGCGCCGAGGCCCTCGACGACGAACGCCGAGCGCAGCCGCGGGAACGTGCCGTCCTTGTAGGCGAGGCCGGCGTTCTTCGCGAGCCCGGTCATGGTGCCCATGGCGTCGAAGAAGTTGGAGAACACGAGGGTGAAGACGAGCATCGTCGCCGACAGGGCACCGATGCGGCCGAAGGATCCGAGGAGGTCGAACTGGCCGATGAGGCCGAAGTCGGGGATCGTGACGAGCGCCGTCGGGATCTCCGGGATCGTCATGTGCCAGCCGCCGGGGTTCTCGAAGCTCGGGCCGAGCTTGAAGATCGCCTGCGCGATGATCGCGAGGACGGTCGAGGCGACGATGCCGATGAGGATGCCGCCGGGCACTTTGCGCGCGACGAGCACGCCGATGAGCACGAGCCCGATGAGGAAGATGAGCGTCGGGATCGAGGTGATCGATCCGCCGTCGCCGAGCTGCACGGGCGGGCCGCCGGCCGTGCGGTTCACGAAGCCCGAGTCGACGAAGCCGATGAAGGCGATGAACAGGCCGATGCCGACCGTGATCGCTGCCTTGAGCTGGGCGGGAACGGCGTTGAAGATGGCGGTCCGGATGCCGGTGGCTCCGAACAGCACGATCAGGATGCCGTTGATGACGACGAGCCCCATGGCCTCGGGCCAGGTGACCTGTCCGACGACGGACACGGCGAGGAAGGAGTTGATGCCGAGTCCCGCGGCGAGCGCGAACGGGAGTCGTGCGATGAGTCCGAACAGGATCGTCATGACGCCGGCGGTGAGGCCGGTGGCCGCCCCGATCTGCGCGCCGTTCAGGGCGTTGCCCGCGACGTCCTCGACGCCGCCGAGGATGAGCGGGTTGAGGATGACGATGTACGCCATCGTCACGAAGGTGACGATGCCTCCGCGGATCTCGCGGGCCACCGTCGACCCGCGACGGGTGATCTCGAAGAATCGGTCGAACGCGTTCTTGGGCTCGGCGTCGACCGTGGCGGTCGCTCCGGTGGCCAGGGGCGGGAGTTCCGGCGCGGGGATCGCGCCGGTCTCGGGGTCGTTGAAGACATGTGAAGACATCATCGGCTCCAGTGTTGTTGTGCGGAGGTGGTGCTCGGGTTCGCCGAAGGAGCGGCTTCCCGGTGGTCGCCGCGGGCTCAGGGGCCCGTCAGCGGTCGGTGCGCGTCGGCCTTCGGCGCGCGTCAGCGGTACGCGTCAGTAGTCGATGCGCGAGACGTTGGCGTTCCACTCGGTGAACGGGGCGACACGTTCGGCGGGGGCGAGAGCCTCCTGGCCGACGGGCATGATGGCCCGGTCCTCGGGGCCGCCCTCGAAGTAGCGGTAGAACACCGCGTCGTCGAAGCCGGCGTCTGCCGCGTCGTGGCGGTCGGCGGCGAAGTAGACCCGGTCGATGCGGGCCCAGAGCGAGGTGGCGAGGCACATCGGGCAGGGCTCGCAGCTCGTGTAGAGCGTGGCCCCGGTGAGGTCGAACGTGCCGAGCCCCTGGCAGGCGTTGCGGATCGCCGTGACCTCGGCGTGCGCCGACGGGTCGAGGTTCGCCGTGACCCGGTTGACGCCCTCGAAGACCTGTCCGTCGGCCGAGACGACGATCGCTCCGAACGGACCGCCCGCGTCGCGGACGTTCTCGGTGGCGAGGGCGACGGCCCGGGAGAGGTACTCGGCCGGAGTCGGCTGGGAGTCGATGGCGGGCGCGCTGATGCTGCTCATGAAGGCTTCCTTGCTGTCGTCGCAGTGATACGGCTTCCGGCAGGCCCTGTGGGGGTCGGCCTCGAGATATACGTCGAACCGCTAGGTTGTGCTTTCGTGACGGGCGACCATCATCGGTCGTCCAGCCAGCACCGACTGTACCCCCGTGAGGGCCGAACGTCCAGAAGTTTGTGAAATTCACATTCCGCGATGCGAAATCGTGTCTTGTGATTCCGCAGATGCGGAACTATGGTCAACGCCATGACGCATTTCCGGATCAGTGAAGCAGCCCATCTTCTGGGCGTCAGCGACGACACCGTGCGCCGCTGGGTGGGCGACGGCATCCTGCCCGCCGTTCCTGACGCCTCGGGGCGCCAGGTGGTGGCGGGGACCGACCTCGCCGCGCAGGCTCAGCGGCTCGCCGGAGAAGCGGCCGATGACGACCCCGTCCGCCGCAGCGCCCGCAACCGCTTCACCGGACTCGTGACGGCCGTCCAGATCGACGGCCTCATGGCGCAGGTCGAGCTGCAGAGCGGTCCGCACCGCGTCGTGTCCCTGATGTCCGCCGAGGCCGCCCGCGAGCTCGCACTCGAGGTCGGCAGCAAGGCGACAGCCGTGATCAAGGCGACCATGGTGGTCGTCGAGACCGAGAGAGAGAACACCCCGTGACCCGCGCCATCCGCGCCTCCGCGCTCGTCGCTCTGGCCGCCGCGGGCCTCGCCGCCCTGGTCGGCTGCAGCACCCCCGCGCCCGACGCCGCTCCGGCCTCCCCCGCGGCCACCACCGAAGCCGACGCCCTCAGCGGCGAGCTGACGATCTTCGCGGCCGCCTCGCTCACCGCGGCCTTCGACGAGCTCGCCGCCGAGTTCGAGGCGCAGCATCCCGACGTCGACGTGCTCCCGATCAGCTACGACGGCTCCTCGGTGCTCGCCACCCAGCTGATCGAGGGCGCCACGGCCGACGTCTTCGCCTCGGCCGATGAGAAGAACCTCGCCAAGGTCACCGACGCGGGGCTCGCCGGGTCCGGTGAGGCGTTCGCGACGAACGTGCTGCAGATCGCCGTCGCCCCTGGCGACCCGACGCGCGTCGAGACCCTCGCAGATCTCGCCGACCCCGCCCTCACCGTGGTCGTGTGCGCGGCCGAGGTGCCGTGCGGCAGCGCCTCGCGCACTCTGCTCGACGCCGCGGGCGTGACGCTGACCCCGGCCAGCGAGGAGCAGAACGTGACAGCCGTGCTGTCCAAGGTGAAGTCGGGCGAGGCCGACGCGGGGCTCGTGTACGCGACCGATGTGAAGGCCGCGGGCGACGCGGTGACCGGCATCGCGATCGACGGCGCGGATGCCGCGACCAACGTCTACCCGATCGCCGCTCTGAAGGGCACGAAGAATCCGGAGGCCGCGAAGGCGTTCGTCGACTTCGTGCTGTCGGATGCCGGACAGAAGGTGCTCACGACCCTCGGCTTCGGCGCTCCGTGAGCGGCGACGACGAAGGGCGGCGCGGCGGCATCCATCGACGGGTGCCGCCCTGGCTCTGGGTGCCGGCCGTGCTCGGCGCCCTCGTGCTGACGCTGCCCTTCGTCGCCCTCCTGATCCGCCTGGACTGGACGGCCGTGCCCGCGGCGATCACCGCACCGGCGGCCCTGCAGGCCCTCGGCCTTTCGCTGTCCACCGCGGCGGTCGCGACCACCGTGTGCGTGCTGCTCGGCGTGCCGCTCGCCCTCGTGATCGCGCGCAGCTCGGGCGCCCTCGCCGCGGTCCTGCGCACCCTGACCACGCTGCCGCTGGTGCTGCCGCCCCTCGTCGGCGGCATCGCGCTGCTGTCGCTCCTCGGCCGCAACGGGCTTCTCGGCGGCGCTCTCGCGGTGCTCGGCATCCGCATCCCGTTCACGACCGCCGCGGTCGTGATCGCGCAGGTCTTCGTGGCGCTGCCGTTCCTCGTGATCTCGGTCGAGGGGGCGCTGCGCGCCGTCGGCACGGGGCACGAGGCGGTCGCCGCGAGCCTGGGCGCTCGCCCGCTGACCGTGTTCCGCCGGGTGACCCTGCCGCTCGCCGCACCGGGTCTCATCGCAGGCGCCGTGCTCTGCTTCGCGCGGGCGATGGGCGAGTTCGGGGCCACCGCCCTGTTCGCCGGCAACGCGCCCGGTGTGACCAGGACCATGCCGCTCGCGATCTACACGGCGTTCAACGGAGCGGGCGTGCAGGAGGACACCGCGATCGCGCTGTCGCTGCTGCTGATCCTCGTGGCGGTGGCCGTGCTCCTGCTGATGCGCGGCTGGCGAGCGGATGCCGTGCGATGACCCTCGACGTCGACATCACGGCTCGGGCCGGAGCCTTCCGCGTGGCTGCGGCGTTCGCCGTCGCGCCGGGCGAGGCGCTGGCGCTGCTCGGGCCCAACGGCGCGGGCAAGTCCACGCTGCTCGCGGCCATCGCCGGTTACGCTCCGCACGCCGAGGGCACGATCGCGTTGAACGGCTCGCCGATCGCCGCGTCGACTCCCCCGGAGCGGCGACGGATCGGCCTGCTGGGTCAGCGCGCGCTGCTGTTCCCCCACCTCACGGCCCTGGAGAACGTCGCCTTCGGTCCGCGCGCCCAGGGGGTTCCCGCTCCCGCGGCACGGCGCCGAGCGCTCGTGCACCTCGACGAGGTCGGCCTGCACGACATCGCGGGGCGCCGCCCTGCGGAGCTCTCCGGAGGCCAGCAGCAGCGCGTGGCCCTCGCGCGCGCCCTCGCTGCGGACCCGCTCGCGCTGCTGCTCGACGAGCCCTTCGCCTCCCTCGACGCCGAGACGGGTACGCAGGCCCGCCGGCTGGTCACGCAGTTGCGCGACCGCCTCGGCATCCCGATCGTGATCGTGACGCACGATCCGCTCGACGCGGTGATGCTGGCCGCGCGCACCGTCGTGATCGACGAGGGGCGCGTCGTGCAGCACGGGCCGACCGCCGAGGTGCTCGGTCATCCGCGTTCGCGCTTCGCCGCGGCCATCGCCGGGGTGAACCTCATCACGGGATCCGGTGCGACCGGGAACGCCCTGCAGGCCGAGAGCGGCCTCCGCCTCATCGGCCACGGCGACGCGCTCGCGGTCGGCGAGGCGGGATCGGCGGTGTTCGCCCCCTCGTCGGTGCGGATCTCGGCGGATGCCGGCACGGCCCCGCCCCCGAGAGAGAACTCCTGGCTCGGGACGGTCGCGGTCATGGAGGCCGTCGCCGGCGGCGTGCGCCTGTTCACCGCCGAGCATCCGCAGCTGGCGGTGGACTGCCCGTCCGGGACCGCCGCAGCCCTCGGCATCCGCCCCGGTGCGGCCCTCGCGTTCCGCGTCGATGCCGCCGATGTCTCCCTGCGGCGCGACGCGGATGCCCCCGCCTGAGCATCCGTCGCCGCCCCGCGGTGCGGACGGCGGTGAACGCCACCGGAACGACCGGGGGCGGGAGAGGCACTCCCGGCATCCGGTGCTACCGTAGCCACTCGAAAGGGTGGACGATGAGGATCACGCCGTCTCACGGAACCGGTGCAGGCACCGCCGGAGCGCTGCGCCTGCCCTCCGTCGGCCTCCTCGACGCCCGTGATCGTCCGCTGCGCGATCTGCGCATCTCGGTGACCGATCGCTGCAACTTCCGCTGCGTGTACTGCATGCCGCGTGCCGTGTTCGGGCGGGACTACGCCTTCCTCGACCGCGACGAGCTGCTGAGCTTCGACGAGATCGAGCATCTCTCGCGGATCGCCGTCGACCACGGCGTCCGCAAGCTGCGGCTGACCGGCGGGGAGCCCCTGCTGCGCCGCGGCATCGAGGAACTCATCTCCCGCCTCTCGGCGCTGCGGACGCCGGACGGCGACAGGGTCGAGATCGCACTGACCACGAACGGCTCCGCCCTCGCCGCGAAGGCGCAGGCGCTCAAGGACGCGGGGCTCGACCGGCTCACCGTCTCGGTCGACACGCTCGACGACGAGCTGTTCCAGCGCATGAACGACGTCCGCTTCCCCGTGTCACGGGTGCTGGAGGGCATCGGGGCCGCGCGGGCGGCGGGCATCGGCCCCATCAAGATCAACATGGTCGTCAAGCGAGGGCTCAACGACGGCGAGATCGAGGCGATGGCCGCCCGCTTCAAGGACACCCCGTACACGCTGCGGTTCATCGAGTACATGGATGTCGGGACCTCGAACGGCTGGGAGCTGGACGAGGTGGTCTCGGCGGCCGAGATCGTGGAGCGCATCGGCGCGCTGTTCCCGCTCGAGCCGGTGGGAGCCAGGGCCACGGGCGAGACCGCGAAGCGGTGGCGCTACGCCGACGGCTCGGGCGAGATCGGGATCATCTCCTCGGTCACCAACACGTTCTGCGGCACCTGCAACCGCGCACGGATCTCGACCGAGGGACGGCTCTTCACCTGCCTGTTCGCGACCGAGGGGCACGACCTGCGCGCACTGCTCCGCGGCGGCGCGTCGGACGACGAGCTGTCCGCGGCGATGGCGGGCATCTGGGCCGCGCGCGACGACCGCTACTCCGAGATCCGCGCCGACCTCACCCCCGAGCTGCGCGCCGCACGCCAGCGCATCGAGATGAGCTACATCGGCGGCTGACCGCCCTCGCCCCGGTCGTCGAGTGAGCGCAGCGAGACGACACGCCCCACCCCCAGCCCCCGGTCGTTGAGCGAGCGCAGCGAGACGACACGCAGACGCGGCACGCGCAGCCCCGCGTCGTACAGCTGACACGACGTTTCGTCTCGTCGCTGCGCTCCTCGCTCAACGACCATGGGGCGGGAAGCCGCACGACCGACGCAGCGTTTCGTCTCGTCGCTGCGCTCCTCGCACAACGACCACAGGGGAAGCCGCTGGTGGTCAGAGGCCGACCCACTCGGAGACGCCGTCGTCGTAGTGCTGGCGCTTCCAGATGGGCACGCCGCGCTTGATCTCCTCGACCAGGCGCTCGCACGCCTCGAACGCGGCGGCCCTGTGGCCGGCGGATGCCGCCGCGAACAGCGCGATGTCTCCGATGCGCAGATCGCCGATGCGGTGCACCGCCGCCACCCTCATCCCGGTCTCGGATGCCGTGCGCTCGACGATCTCGCGCAGGAACCGCTCGGCGTCGGGGTGCGCCCGATAGTCCAGCGCGCGCACCGCCCGTCCGCCGTCGTGGTCGCGCACCACGCCGCAGAACATCACGACCGCGCCGTCGGCGTCTCCGCCCACGGCGCCGCGGACGGCCGCCTCGTCGATCGGCTCGTCGGTGATCAGGGCGAAGGTCATGCGGGAACTCCTTCTCCGCGCGCGGCGGACGTGTCTGTCAGGCGGTCGGCGTCGCCGACGACCTCTCCGCCGATCTCGACGTACGAGCGGATGCCGCCCACGACGTGGACCGCGTCGAATCCGCGTTCGCGCAGCGCCGCAGCGGCCCGGCGGGAGCGCGGATCCTTCTCGCAGTAGACCACGACGGGCAGGGCGGTCTCCGGGCTCTCCCCCGCGTCGATCCGTCCGACCGGGAGGAGGCTCCCTCCGGGGATCCGACGCAGCGCGGCCTCCTCGGCCTCGCGGACGTCGAGCAGCAGCATCCGCTCCCCCGCCCGCCGCCTGCGCAGGAGCTCGGCCGCGGAGATCGAGGCGCCGGGGTCGGGTGCCGTGCCGCACAGGACCTCGTAGTCGTCGAGCCCCGTGAGCTCCTCGCGCGTCTCGTCGACCGCGTAGGCGATCTCCCGGGTGCGGGCGGTGAGCGCGTCGTAGAACAGCACGCGGCCGAGCAGCGGCTCTCCGACGCCGGTGATCAGCTTGACGACCTCGGTCGCCATGAGCGATCCGATGGCCGTGCACAGGCTGGGCAGCACTCCGCCGAGCTCGCACGAGAGCGCCTCGTCGGCCGGGGGCGGCGCGGGGAACAGGTCGCGGAACGTCGGGCCGTGCCCCTTCCACGCGATGCCCACCTGACCGTGGAAGCGCAGGATCGACCCCCACACCAGGGGCTTCCCCGCGAGCTCCGCGGCGTCGTTCGCGAGGTAGCGGGTGGCGAAGTTGTCGCTCCCGTCGACGAGCAGGTCGTAGTCGGCGAGGAGTCCGGGGAGGTTCGCCGCCACCGCCCGCTCGCGGTGCCGGTGCACGGTGCAGGCGGGGTCGATCGCCCGCACGGTCTCGGCCAGCGAGTCGACCTTCGCCCGACCGATGTCGGCCACGCCGTGGCTGAGTTGGCGGTGCAGGTTGGAGAGCTCGACGAGGTCGTCGTCGACGATGCCGATCGTGCCGACGCCGGCTCCGGCGAGCGCGGGGACGAGGGCGCTCCCCAGGCCGCCCGCGCCGATCACCAGGACGCGGGATGCGGCGAGCCGTCGCTGCGCCGTCTCGCCGAAGCCGGGCAGCATGAGCTGACGGCTGTACCGGGTGATGCGGTCGGGCTCCAGCGCCGGCCCCGGTTCGATGAGCCCAGAACGGACGAACTCTGTGTCGACGGGCGGAGTCATGCCGAGAGTCTACGACGGGGCATCGATGTCCGCCCTTCGCTCGCCCGCTCATGTCGGCTGCTCGGTTAGGCTCGTCCCGGGGTCGGCAAGCGGGCCCGTGGATCCGGGGGGATGCAAGATGATGGATGGCTGGTCGGTGGCGCCGGATCAGGTGGTCGGGGTGCTGGCGGCGGTGGATCGCGAGGGCGAGCCGTTGGAGGCGATGGTGATCGCTGCGAGCGACCTGCTCGCCCGAAAGGCCGATCTCGTCGCCGGTGGACGCTCGGTGCTGTCTGATGCATGGAGCGACTTTCTCGATCTGCGTTCGCTGATACCGGGAAAAGCGATCGACGTGATCGCCTCGTCGGCGCAGGCGATCGTGGAGGGAACGACGGCGATCGCCGCGGGCGACGATGAGATGGCTGCGGAGTGGCAGGCCAAGAACTCGCAGTCCTTCGTCGACGGCTGGGGTTCGATGTGACCTCGTCGGGAGATTTCGTGTCGTTCTCGCTGAAGGCGGTGCCGTCGGCGTCGGCGATGGATTCGCTCGCGACAGATGCCGCAGCCCTCGGTCAGAGGGTGAGCGACACGTTCGATGCGGTGGTCACGCAGTGGAAGCTGCTCGACGACGCGTTCGTGCTCATCCCCGCGGTTCCGGTGTCAGGGATGCTGATCACGCCGCAGAGTTCGATGTCTGACTTCTCAGACGCGATGGCGGCGGCGAAGTCGGCGCTGGGCAATGCGAGCTTCCACGACTTCGGGCCGCTGGAGGTGAGACGCGCGGATCTCCTCGGGCGGATCGACAACCTCAACCAGCGTCACGCGAATCATCAGGCCACGCTGCGCGAGGAGATCGCGGAGTTTCGCGCGGACCCCGCGAACGATCCGGTGATCACAGGACGCAATCACCCCGAGACCACCGCTTACGGCAACGCGAAAGCGAACCTGTCGATCCTCGATGACGAGGCGGAGACGTTGGCGCTCGACGTCGACCGGTTCCATCGAGACCTCGACGAGGCTGAGGCCGCGCTGGCGACGACGCTGAGGAGCATCACCGGTGGCGACACCGTGAGGCGCTCGGATGGGTCAGAGGTGCACAGCTCGCAGATGTACTGGGGGATCGTCCCGCCGGGTCGTTCGCAGGGCTTCGACAGCCGGCGCGAACCGCTGAGCCTGGAGGACTACTTCGCGCAGGCGGTGACCTCGTCGGTCGACACGCGCATCCAGTGGCTTGCGGACGCCGCCCCGAAGAAGGTCGAGGCGTGGCTGAACGATCACCCGGAGTTCATGGAGACCGTCGGGTTCGTGCCTCCCGCGGCTGCGGCGGCGTTGTTCGCCTCGTTGAAGGCGCGGTCGACGCAAGACACGTCCGGCGCGTGGACGACCGGGCCGCTGGGCACCCTGTGGAGCAACGCGCCCGGCGCGATCGGCAACCTCAACGGCCTGAAGGTCTCGGAGCGTTCCCCATTCGCGGAGCAGGAGCTGCAGCGCCTGCTCGCCGACCCGAACCTCACCGGTGACCAGAAGACCAAGCTGAAGCTCCTCGATCGCAAGGCCGCTGCCGCTGGCGTGACCCTGTTGTCCGTGTTCTTGGACACGGATGGTGACCCGCGGGCGTCGCTCGTGTGGGGAGACGCAGATACGGCGGATCAGATCATCACGATCACGCACGGCATCGCCACCGACCTCGGACAACTCGAGGACTGGGGAACGATCGGCGACGACCTCACCGAGGCGCTTCTGGATCAAACCGGAAAGCGTCATCTGGATTCGTCGACGGCGGTGGTGTTGTTCATGGAGTGGGACTCGGGTGACATGGTCACGGTGCAGGGTGCGGACCGTCCGCAAGACGGCGCCGCCCGTGAGGTCGCACTGATCGAGGGATTCCGGTTCGTGAACCCGTCCGCCTGGCAGGAAGGATGGGCGCACTCGCTGGGCACGACCACCACGGCCGACGCCGTGCTGCAGTCCCCCGGCGTGTTCGATCACGTGACCCTCTTCGGGTCGGCCGGCCTCACCCCGGGCGCCGGCACCAATCTCGACGAGCAGATCGCCAGTGGCGACCTCACCGTGTCATCCACGTCCGCCGACCTCGACTGGATCGCGATGTGGGGGCGGGTGCCCGGGGTGTCCGAGCACCCGGTGAACCCCGCCGATCTGCCGGGTGTCGACGTGTTCGGATCCGACGGCGGCCCCGTCGACGGCTACCTCGGCCCGGGTGGTGACACAGGCCTTCCCACACAGGGGCACAATGAGGGGGCGAGCACCAACCTCCTCTACCGGATCCACCGCGTAGACCCCTTGAGCGTGGCGACGGTGGGCCCCATCGCCGGGGTGCTGACGATGCCTGGTGACAGTGTCGGCTATCTCGACCCGCGTAGCCAGTCGTTCACACAAGCGGTCGCGGACTTCATGACCCGGATCGAGGAACACGGATGACCCACCGCACCACGCCTCACCGCACGACGACCACACGACGACTCGCGTGGGCTTTCGCGACCGTTCTAGGAGTGACCATGACACTGACCGGATGCGCCCCCACCGGCAAAGAGCTCTTCACCCAGGCGCAGACAGTGAACGCCACCGCGAAACACGCCGTCGCCGAACTGCAGCTCTACCTGTTCGATGGTGACTGGGACATCGGCACGTACGGCGAGATCCCTGAATCCTGCGGGGCCGACGGATACCGGTTCAAGTTCACCCGGTCCGCAATCGGCAACTACGACGCACCATGGCGTTTGCCGCAAGGATCGGTGGAGGCGCAGGCCGAGGACATCACGGCCTGGTTGGAGGATCACGGCTGGACCGGGATCGTGTTCCGCTCCTACACCGGCGACGTCACCGACGTCACCATCACCACCCGCAAACCCGACGCCCACATCGACGACCTCCTCATCACCATCGGCCCCGGCGAAGCCACCGACAGCATCAACCTCCGCACCACCACCACCTGCGAACCCGGCAATGTGGACACTCTTGCAGACCTGATGTTCCCGGGCGGTCTCTCCGACTACACCTCACCGTTGTCCGAGCATCCGTCGGCCGAGCCGTTCTTCGGGATGGCGCCGGACTCTCCGACGCCGGGCCCGCGCCCCGCCCCGATCACCTACCCCACCCCGACCGACACACCGACCCCGACACCTTCCCCAACCCCCTGACAATTCGGCGGATCGTTCTGCGGGGTGCTCACGATGCCTGGTGACAGTGTCGGCTACCTCGACCCGCGCAGCCAGTCGTTCACACAAGCGGTCGCGGACTTCATGACCCGGATCGAGGAACACGGATGACCCACCGCACCACGCCTCACCGCACGACGACCACACGACGACTCGCGTGGGCTTTCGCGACCGTTCTAGGAGTGACCATGACACTGACCGGATGCGCCCCCACCGGCAAAGACCTCTTCACCCAGGCGCAGACAGTGAACGCCACCGCGAAACACGCCGTCGCCGAACTGCAGCTCTACCTGTTCGACGGTGAGTGGGACGTCGACACCTACGGCGAGATCCCGGAATCCTGCGGCGTCGACGGGTATCGGTTCAAGTTCAGCCGGTCAAAAGTCGGTTCCAAAAATGACCCGTGGCGTTTGCCGCAAGGAACGGTGGACGCGCAGGCCGAGGACATCACGGCCTGGTTGGAGGATCACGGCTGGACCGGGATCGTGTTCCGCTCCTACACCGGCGACGTCACCGACGTCACCATCACCAACCGCAAACCCGACGCCCACATCGACGACCTCCTCATCACCATCTCCCCCGGCAAGAATCTCGACGCAATCACCCTCGACGCCACCACCACCTGCGAACCCGGAAACGCCTATGGTCTTCGCCAGTTGATGTTTCCGAACGGGTATGAGGGAGCCACAACACCCCAGTCGGAGCATCCGACCGCCGAACCGTTCTTCGGCATGGCACCCGACTCCCCCACCCCGGGCCCGCGCCCCGACCCGATCACCTACCCCCAACCGACCGACACACCGACCCCGAACCCGTGAAACCGACCCGACACCCACGAGCCGCCGCCCTCACCACGACCCTGCTCGCAGCGATCATGACGACCACCACCGGATGCGCCCCCACCGGCAAAGACCTCTTCACCCAGGCGCAGACAGTGAACGCCACCGCGAAACACGCCGTCGCCGAACTGCAGCTCTACCTGCACGACGGTGACTGGGACGTCGACAACTACGGGGAGCGGCCTGATCCGTGCGGGGCCGATGGATACCGGTTCAAGTTCACCCGGTCCACGATCGGCAACTACGACACACCGTGGCGTCTGCCGCAAGGATCGGTGGACGCGCAGGCCGAGGACATCACGGCCTGGTTGGAGGAGCACGGCTGGACTGGGATCGTGTTCCGCTCCTACACCGGCGGCGTCACCGACGTCACCATCACCACCCGCAAACCCGACGCCCACATCGACGACCTCCTCATCACCATCGGCTCCGGCCCCGCCTCCGACGGCATCATCCTCGATACCACCACCACGTGCGAAGCCGGCTCTTGGATCGACCTCGTGGATCTGATGTTCCCCGACGGCTTCAAGGGAGCCACAACACCCCAGTCCGAACATCCGACCGCCGAACCGTTCTTCGGCATGGCACCCGACTCCCCCACGCCGGGCCCGCGCCCCGACCCGATCACCTACCCCACCCCGACCGACACCCCCACCCCGACACCTTCCCCAACCCCCTGACAGTTCGGCGTCCGCCCCTGACCGATCGACGTCACCGCTCGTCATAGGATGAGCGGCATGGCGATCGTGATGCTGCGGTACTTCGCCGCGGCCGCCGAGGCCGCGGGGCGCGAGGCGGAAGAGCTCGACCTCGGAGCCGACCACACCCTCGGGGCGCTTCGCGATGCGCTCATCGGCCGCTACGGCGACCCCATGTCCCGCGTGCTGAAGAGCGGGTCGTTCCTCGTCGACGGCGTCGTGCGCCGCGACCCGGCACTGCCCGCCGGCGAGCGCGTCGACATCCTCCCCCCGTTCGCGGGCGGGTGACGCGATGACCGTGACCCTCGACGAGCACGCAGCCGCCGTCGCCGCTCTGCTCTCTCCCGTCCTCTCCGCGCTCGCCGATCCGGCGCACGCCGAGACCGTGCCGCTCGCTCCCGCAGGTCCGGCCAGGGGCCGCGTGCTGGCCGCCGACATCGCCAGCCCGATCCCCGTTCCTCCGTTCACCAACTCGCAGATGGACGGCTACGCCGTGCGCTCCGCCGACCTCGCCGCGGCGACCGAGGCGCGGCCGGTGCGGCTCCCGATCGGACGCGTGCGCGCGGCGGGCGATGCCGCGGGCGTGCACGAGCCCGGCACGGCGACCCCGGTCATGACGGGAGCCGCCATCCCCGAGGGCGCCGATGCGGTCGTGCAGATCGAGGCGGTGGATCCCCCGCGCTTCCTCGGCATCGGCGGCGCGCAGGGCGATCCGAGCGACGGGGTGGCGTTCTCGGCCCCCGCGACGCCGGGAGCGTTCGTGCGCGAGGTCGGCAGCGATGTCACCGCGGGGCAGTCGCTGCTCGCCGCAGGTACGCGCCTCGGCCCCGCGCAGCTCGCCGCCCTCGCCGCGGTCGGGCTCACGTCCGCCCCGGTGCGTCCGCGCCCCAAGGTGCTCCTGGTCTCGACGGGGCACGAGCTGCGCGCCCCGGGCGAACCTCTCGACTCCGGTCAGATCCACGACGCGAACACGGCATCACTCGCGGCATCCCTCGTCGACGTCGGCGCCGAGGTCGCCTGTGCGGCGGCCCCCGACGACGCGTCCGCCCTGCTGGCGGTCGTCGCCGCGCACCCCGAGGCCGACCTGCTGGTCACGACCGGCGGCGTGAGCGCCGGCGCCTTCGAGGTCGTGCGCGACGCCCTCGAACCCCGCGGCGTGAGCTTCGGGCACGTCGCCATGCAGCCGGGCGGGCCGCAGGGCGCGGGCCTCCTCCGACGCGAGGGGCTCCCGGATCTTCCGGTCATCGCGTTCCCCGGCAACCCGGTGTCGGCGCTGCTGTCTTTCGAGATGTTCCTGCGCCCGCTGCTGCGGCGGGCTGCGGGCCTGCGCGAACGGCGCGAGGTGTCGTGGCTGCCGCTCGCGCACGCGATCGAGTCCCCGCAGGGCAAGCACCAGATCCGCCGAGGGATGCTGCGCGACGACGGCAGTGTCGCGGTGGGGGCGCCGGGGTCGCATCTGCTGCACGACTACGCGCGCGCCACGGTTCTGGTGCATGTGCCGACGGGCATCGCCGCGCTTCCCGCCGGCGCCGAGGTCGAGGTCTGGAGGATCGATGAGTGAGCTCTCGCACCTGCGAGCGGACGGGTCGGCGCACATGGTCGACGTCACCGAGAAGCAGGTGACCCGTCGAGAGGCATCCGCACAGGCCGTGCTCGTGACGACGCCGGAGGTCGTGGCGATGATCGCCGACGGCTCGCTGCCCAAGGGTGAGGCGCTGGGCACGGCGCGGCTCGCCGGCATCATGGGCGCCAAGCAGACGTCGACGCTGATCCCGCTGTGCCATCCGCTGCCGCTGACGAAGCTGTCGGTCGACCTGGAGCCCCAGGGCGATCGGGTGCGCATCGTCGCGACCGCCGTGACGAACGGCGTCACCGGGGTCGAGATGGAGGCCCTCACGGCGGCGAGCGTGTCGGCGCTGACGCTGTACGACATGATCAAGGCCGTCGACAAGCACGCCGTCATCACCGACGTGCTCGTGCTCGCGAAGTCGGGCGGCAAGAGCGGCGACTGGTCGCGCCCGTGACCCGCACGGCTCACGTGCTCGTGGTGTCGACCAGGGCCGCGAGCGGCGTGTACGACGACCGCACCGGCCCGGTGATCGCGCAGTGGCTGCGTGAGCGCGGCTTCGACGTGCGGGTCGAGGTGACGGCGGATGCCGGGGTCGCCGATGCCCTCGCGGCGCTGCTGTCGCAGCATCCGTCCGTCCTGCTCACGACCGGCGGCACGGGGATCTCGCCCGACGACCGCACTCCGGAGGCGACCCGCGCTCTGCTCGATGCGGAGCTGCCGGGCATCGTCGAGGAGGTCCGGCGCCGCGGTGCCGCCGTGACGCCGACCGCCGTGCTCAGCAGGGCCGTGGCTGGCATCGCCGGCGGATGCCTCGTGATGAACCTGCCCGGATCCTCGGGGGGCGTCCGCGACGGTCTCGCCGTGCTCGACGGCGTGCTCGACCACGTGCTCGACCAGCTCTCCGGAGGGGACCACTGATGTGCACCGTCATCGTCGACGCGGCAGACGCGGCATCCGTCCGTCTGCTCGCTGTGCGCGATGAGGACCCGCAGCGCGACTGGGACGAGCCCGGCGCCTGGTGGCCGGAGAGCCATCCGGGCGTGATCGGCATCCGCGACCGCCGCGCCGGAGGGGCCTGGCTCGCCGCGAACCCGGCGGAGCGCCGTCTCGCGGTGCTGCTGAACCGTGCCGACGTGCTCGATCTGCCCGCGGATCAGGCGCTGTCGCGGGGGTCGCTCGCCCTGGAGTCGGTCATGGGGCGCTCGCCCGTCGCCCCCGAGAGGATGCACGGCTTCAACCTCCTGGAGGTCCGTCCGGAGGGCGCCCGCGTGCTCAGCTGGGATGGCGCGACGCTGCGGGAGACGCCCATCGAGCCCGGCACGCACATGATCGCGCACGACGATCTCGACGACGAGGAGACGCCGCGCATCGCGGCGTGGCTGCCGGAGTTCCGCTCTCTCGGACCGACCTCCGCGAGCGCCGACTGGCGAGCGGAATGGGTGGGGATGCTGGCGGCATCCGCCCGCCTCTCCCCCGAAGACGACAGGGCCATCATCCGCGACAACCGACCCCACGGGTATCCGACGCAGTCGCTGCTGTACTGCACGGCATCCGTCTCCGACCGGGGCATCGACCTGGACTATCACGCGCTGCCGACGCCGGCGCACTGGGCGGCGCCGACGTCCTGACGCGTCGCGCCTTCTCGCCTCGACCCATTGCTCCGGGCGGGTTCCTCGGGTATAACTCTTCGTAAAGAACGTTTCCTAAAGGTTCTGCCCCCCACCCCACCGGAGGAACAATGCGCCACCGTCGACCACTGCTGGCCCTGCTGGCAGCCGCAGTCGCACTACCGCTCACCGGCCTGATCGCCACCTCGGCCCAGGCGACGACGACCATCACCCTGCGCGACCCCGTGAAGCGGGAGATCGCCCAGGAGATCATCACCTCGGCTGAGAACTCCTCGCTGAACTGGTACGACCAGTACAGCTACATCGAGCCCTACCCCGACGGCCGCGGCCTCACCGCCGGCATCGTGGGCTTCACGTCCGGCACCCACGACATGCTCGTGCTCGTGCAGAACTACACCCAGAAGTACCCGAACAACCGCCTCGCGAAGTGGATCGACGAGTTGGAGCAGGTCGACGGCACCGACAACACGGCGCCGCTCGGCGAGGCGTACATGGCCGACTGGCGCGCCGAGGGTGCGGTGCCCGCGTTCCAGCAGGCGCAGCGCGACGAGGTCACCGTGCAGTACTTCGACCCCGCCGTCGACCTCGCGATCGCCGACGGCGTCGGTCCGCTCGGGCAGTTCGCGTACTACGACGCCGCCGTCGTGCACGGTTACTCCGGGCTCGAGGACGTGCGCACCCAGGCGAAGAAGAAGGCGAAGACCCCCGCATCCGGCGGCACCGAGACCGCCTACCTCAAGGCCTTCCTCGACGCGCGCGTGGTCGAGATGAAGAAGGAGGAGGCGCACGAGGACGTCAGCCGCATCGAGAACGCGCAGCGCGTCTGGCTCAACGCCGGCAACCTCAACCTCAACACCCCGCTGAACTGGTCGGTCTACGGCGACCCGTACTCGATCCCCACCAACCCCACCCCGCACTGGCCCGTCGGAGGCACGACGCCGACCCCCACGCCGACCCCGACCAGCACACCGACGCCGACGCCCACACCCGGCACCGCGACGCTGATCTCGAAGAACAAGCCGGTGACGACCTCGTCGTCCGAGGGCTCGGGCTTCGAGGCAGCGAAGGCGGTCGACGGCAACGCGACGAGCCGCTGGTCGAGCGTCGAAGGCGTGGACCCGCAGTGGATCCGCATCGACCTGGGCGCAGGCTCCAAGGTCGACAAGGTCGTCCTGAAGTGGGAAGCCGCATACGCATCCAAGTACCGCGTCGAGGTCTCCGCCGACGGCACCACCTGGACGACCCTGGCCACGGAGGCCGCGGGCAACGGCGGCACCGACGAGTTCACCGGACTCAACGGCACCGGCCGCTACCTCCGCATCTACGGCACCGCACGCGGCACCGCCTACGGGTACTCGCTGTTCGAGGTCGAGGCCTACACCCTCACCGGCGGCGGCACCCCCACGCCGACGCCGACCCCGACGCCCACCCCGACTCCGACTCCGACGACGCCGACCGGACCGGCATGGCCGGGCTCGTCGCAGATC
Source organism: Microbacterium sp. NPDC012755 (assembly GCF_042901325.1). NCBI lineage: Bacteria > Bacillati > Actinomycetota > Actinomycetes > Micrococcales > Microbacteriaceae > Microbacterium > Microbacterium sp. NPDC012755. The sequence continues at coordinate 814,181 of NZ_JBIBCT010000001.1, forward strand.
ACGGTCGCCGACGCCACCGACACGTTCGACACCGACATGAGCGGCCTGTCGTTCTCCGCCGACGGCTCCGTGCTGTGGGCCGTGAACAACGGCTCCGGCACGCTGCACCGCCTCGTCCGCCAGGGCACGACCTGGGTGGACTCCTCCGGCTGGTCGGGCGGACGCACCCTGCGCTTCCCGAGCGGTTCGGGCACGGTCGACGCCGAGGGCGTCGCGGCCGTCGGAACCGACCTGTTCGTCGCCTCTGAGCGCAACGGATCGAGCAAGAGCACGAGCCGCCCGTCGATCCTGCGCTACCAGCCGGGATCGGGCTCCGGATCGCTGACGGCGGTCAAGGAGTGGAACCTCACGTCCGACCTGCCCTCGGTGGGCGCGAACGACAGCCTCGAGTCGATCGCCTGGATCCCGGATGCCGACCTCGTCGCAGACGGCTTCATCGACCAGCGCACGGGGGCGGCGTACTCGCCCTCGTCCTACGCGAACCACGGCGGCGGCCTGTTCTTCGTCGGCCTGGAGGCCACGGGCGACGTCTACGCCTACGCGCTGAACCTCAGCGGCGGCTTCACCAGGGTCGCGACCTTCGGCTCGGGCTTCGACGCCGTCATGGAGCTGGAGTACCAGCCGAGCACGCACACGCTGTGGAGCGTGTGCGACGACACCTGCGATGGCGAGGTGGCTGCGCTGAAGATCACCTCCGGCTCGTTCACGGAGGTCGCGCACCACGACCGCCCGAGCGGGATGCCGAACATCAACAACGAGGGATTCGCCCTCGCCCCGCAGTGCGTCAGCGGATCTCGCTACGCCGTCTGGGCGGATGACGGCGACACGGGAGGCCACGCCCTGCGCGCAGGGTCGATGACCTGCAGCTGATCCTCCGAACGAAGCGCCCGGGTCGCCTGCCGGCCCGGGCGCTTCGGCGTGCACCCCCTTGACCGGATCGCGACCGTCGCGCTACTCTTCCATAAATCAGAAGTAAACTTCCGAATCATGGAATCTAGCTCAACGGAGAGGTGACCGACATGACGCACGACGACCAGACGCCGAAGGTCCGCGACGACCGCGAGTCCCCGCTCGTCTACATCGACCCCGACTTCTCCATGCCCGAGCGCACCGACCGCTACCTGCGCGCCTTCCGCATCCTCTTCCCCAAGGCCTCCTGAGCCTCGCTGCGTCCGCTCCCGTCGCAAAAGATCCCGCTACGAGAAGCGGAAACCGGGACTTATTGCGACGGGAACGTGAACGGATGCGGCGCTACGCCGCGGAAGCCTCGTCGGACGCGCAGGAGAAGCGCGCGCGGTAGGCGGTCGGCGTCGTGCCGAGCATGCGCGTGAAGTTCTGCCGCAGCACGGCCGCGGAGCCGAAACCGCACTCGTCGGCGATCTGATCGAGCGCGAGGTCGGTGCGCTCCAGCATCCGCTGCGCGTGGATGATCCGCTGTCGGCCGAGCCAGGCCGCGGGCGTCGCACCGTACTCGGCCTTGAACCGACGGGCGAAGGTGCGGGGCGACATGAGCGCCCTCGCGGCCAGCCTCTCGACGCCCAGATCGTCGCGCAGATTCTCGACGGCCCAGTCCGCGACCGCCGACAGCGAGTCCCCGTTGCCGTGCGGGATCGGGCGATCGATGAACTGCGCCTGCCCACCGTCGCGCTGCGGGGGGACGACCATGCGCCGGGCGACGCGGTTGGTCAGCTCGGCGCCGATCTCCAGCCGCAGCAGGTGCAGGCACGCGTCGATGCCGGCGGCGGTGCCGGCGCTCGTGATGATGCGGCCGTCCTGCACGAACAGCACATCGGGATCGATGTCGATCTGCGGGTACATCTCCGCCATGTGGTGCGCGTACATCCAGTGCGTGGTGGCCCGGCGTCCGTCGAGCACGCCCGCAGCCCCCAGGATGAAGGAGCCGCTGCACACGCTCATGACCCACGCGCCTCGGGCCACGGCGTCGCGCGCGACATCGAGCAGCAGCGGATCGATCTGCGCCCAGTACTCGCGCGGCAGCGGGCAGAAGACGACGAGGTCGGCCTCGTAGGCGAAGGACAGGTCGTTCTCGACGTTGACCGAGAACCCCATCTTCGAGTTCACGACACCGGCCCGCGGCGCGACGACGCGGAAGTCGAAGCTCGGCACCCCCTCGTCGCTGCGGTCGAGACCGAAGGCCTCGCAGGCGACGCCGAACTCGAAGGGGGCGAAACCGTCCTGGATGATGCAGGCGACCGTCTTCATGCACACGTCCGTTCTTTGGCAGATTTCATGCGTTCATAGTCTATTCTGCCACTCGTGGCGGATCAACACTGATCGTAGTGTTTCTGCCATGATACTCGTCTTCGCACTCATCGCCCTCAGCGTGTGGGGGCTCATCGCCACCGTCATCGAACTGCGTCGCGACGGCTACCGCCGCACCCCCACCGACTGGAACCGCGTCGCCGAGCACGATGCCCTCGACCGGGCCGAGCTCGGGCACGTGTACAGGTAGGTCTCCCCGTCCGTCGGATGCCGGGGCTACGCTCGACTGCATGAGCGAGCCCCTGCAGCCTCCTGTCCCGCCGTACGGACAGCCGAGTCCTCAGCCGCAGTCCGCACCGCATCAGCCGCAGCCGCAGTCCACACCGGATCCTCCTCAGCCGTACGGCGGCCCGCAGGGCCATCCGCCCGAGACCGCACCGTATCAGCGGGTCGGTCACCCCGTCGGCGCCCCGCATCCCGCGCAATTCCCGACCTCGGGGCCCGCCGGCCCTCCCTCTCCTCCGACATCGAGCGGCGCGCTCGGGCGCACCGCGTTCATCATCGCCCTGGTCAGCCTCGCCGTCGGTACCCTGAGCACGATCGCCTACCCGCTCGCGAGCAGCCTGCTCGACTTCTCCACGCCGATCAGCATGGGCGTGCTCTCCGCACTCATCGGTGTCATCACCCTGGCGGCCGCCGGGGTCGCTCTCGCTCTCGGTCTGGCCGCGCTCCGGCGCCCGGGGCCGCGGGTGCTCGCGGGCATCGCGATCGGCATCGCTGCCGCGAAGCTGTTCGGCACCATCGTGTCCTGGCTCTCCACCGTCGTCTACACCTTCATCTGACCGGGAGACCTCATGAGCGATCCGCACCAGCCGAGCCCCGGACAGCCGTACGGCGCTCCGCCGCAGTACCCGACGTCGGCCGGAGGCCCCCCGCATCCCCTCACTCCGCCGTATCCGACCTCGCCCATGTACGCCGGTCTGACGGAGCCCGGGAACCCGCTCGGCCGGATCGCCCTGCTCATCGCCGTGATCACCGCCGGCATCGGCTCCCTCTCGGGCCTGATCTACCCCTTCCTCATCACCAGGGGCGGCTACGGCATCGTGAGTGTGCTGTCGAGTGTCGTCGCTCTCGTCGTGCTGATCGCGGGCGCGGTCGCTCTCGTCCTCGGGATCATCGCACTGCGCCGCCCGGAACCGCGACTCGCCGCCGCCATCGCGGTCGGCATCGCCGGGGCGACGGTCGTCGCACATCTCGGCGGCTGGGCGGTGAACCTCACCTACACGCTCCTCTGAACCGAGGTGTAGGGTCAGCTCATGATCCCTCTGGACAGCCTCGTGGCGTTCGTCGTCACCTCGGTCGTGATCATCGTCATCCCCGGCCCGAGCGTGCTGTTCGTCATCGGACGCTCCCTCTCCCTCGGCCGCCGCGCCGGTGCGCTGAGCGTCGTGGGCAACGCGCTCGGCACCGTCCCCGCGGTCGTCGCCGTCGCCTTCGGCGTCGGAGCCATCGTCGCCTCGTCCGTGCTCGCCTTCACGATCATCAAGATCGTCGGCGCCGCCTACCTCGTGTGGCTCGGCATCCAGGCGATCCGCCACCGGCACGATCACCGCGCTGATGCCCCGCGCGAGCCCGCATCCGCCGGAAAGCTCCTGCGCCAGGGCTTCATCGTCGGCGCGACCAACCCGAAGACCATCGCGTTCTTCGTCGCGGTTCTGCCCCAGTTCGTCTCTCCCGCCGCGGGGCCGGTGTGGGCGCAGCTCCTGCTGCTCGGGCTGATCTTCCAGACCCTTGCCATGGTCTGCGACAGCATGTGGGTCCTCGTGGCCGGCACGGCCCGCGCGTGGTTCGGGCGCTCTCCGCGGCGCATGTCGACGCTCTCCGGCGCCGGCGGCGTCATGATGATCGGCCTCGGCGGCACACTCGCCCTGACCGGCGCGAAGAGCTGACGACCGCGAGTCCGGTTCAGCGAGCTCCGGCGAGCACCCGCTCGTACACCTCGGCCATCGCCGCCGTGCGCGACGACTGACGGAACGCCTCGGCGACGGACGGCAGCGGCACGGGTGCGGTGCCTCCCGCGATGTCGGATGCCGCCTGCCGCAGCGTCTCCGCGAGCGCGGCGATGCGTCGCGGCTCGTCGCCGTCGGCATCCGGCACCGCCCACAGGCCGCCGCCGAGCTCTGCCGCGATGTCCGGATCGCTGATCACCGACGGGGTGCCGAGGGTCGCCGCCTCGAAGGGGGTCATGCCCTGGGTCTCGAAGCCGATCGAGGTCTGCACGAGGGCGTCGGCCGCCGCGATGCGGGCGAGCGTCTCGGGGTAGCTGAGCTTTCCTGCGAACCGCACGTGCGGGAGCCCCGCGACGATCTTCTCCGCGGCTGCTCGCTGCGCACCGCCCCCGATGATCTCGAGGTCGGCGTCGACTCCCGCGGCGACGAACGCCTCCAGGAACGGGAGCAGCCGCTTCTCGGGGCTCATCCGTCCGAGCCACACGAAGCGCGGCCGGCCGGGCGCCCGCTCCTCCGGCGCCGCCGCGAGGGTCGCCTCGCGCACGTCGTCGTCGATGCCGTTCCACACCACGTCGACCGGGGAGAACACGTCGTGCTCCTCGAGCCTGCGGGCGAAGTGCGTCGAGGGCGCCGTGACCGCGGCGGCTCCGGCGGCGAGCCCCCGCAGGAACGCCCAGCCGTCGGTCCCCGATCCCGAGCCGCGCAGCGCACGACGGCGCCACGCGTTCAGGAAGGCCAGCACGGGGGCGGCGAGAGGCGTGACCGCGCGGATGCCGACGTCGACGCGGTTGTGCATCGTGTGCACGACGGGGATGCCGTGGCGCTCCGCATACCTGTGTCCGATGAAGCCGCCCCAGAAGTCGGCCTGCACGTGCACGAGATCGACGGGCGGACGCCGCGTCATCGCGCGGTCGAGGAAGCGGTCGGTGGAGCGCCCCGGCCAGCTCATCGCGTACTCGCGGTCTGCGGTGATCGGCATCGACGGCAGATCGACGTTCGCCGCGTCGAAGCCGCCGGCGCGCGGTCCATGCATCCTCGGCGCGACGACGGTGACCGTGTGACCGGCGCGTTCGAGGAACTCGCGCTGCAGCCGCATCGACACCTGCGCCCCGCCGAGGGAGTCGAGGTGCTGATCGCCGAAGAAGACGATGTGCATCGCGCCGGGCCGCCCGCTACTCGGGCAGCTTCTCGTCGCGGTACAGAGCCTCGAACGTATCGAGGGTGCGGTTGATGTCGTGGATCGCGACGCCGTCGAGGGATGCCTGCTGCATCCGCTCGTACTCCGCCTTGTCGGCGGTCAGCACGTCGGTGAGGCGTGCGGCCAGCTCCTCCACGTTCCCCGGCTCGAACAGGTAGCCGTTCTCGCCGTCGTGCACGAGGTGCGGGAGGGCGACGGCATCCGCGGCGACGATCGGGAGCGCCGACGCCATCGCCTCCATCGTCGCGATCGACTGCAGCTCGGCGATCGAGGCGATCGCGAACACCGAGGCCCGCGACAGCAGTGCGCGCAGCTGCTCGTCGGTCGTGCGCCCGTGGAAGGTGACGCGGTCGCCGAGCCCGAGCTTGACCGCGAGGTTCTCGAGGTTCTTGCGCTGGTCGCCGCCGCCGACGATGTCGAACGTCGCCTCGAGCCCCGGGTCGAGCTTCGTCATCGCCTGCAGGATGACCTCGACCTGCTTCTCGGCGGTGAGTCGCCCGACGAAGATGATGCGGTTCTTCTCGCGCGGCCCGATGACCGGGGTGTACTGCGTGCGGTCGATGCCGCAGCTGATCGGGATCACGCCCTTCACATCGACCGTCTTCTCGAGGAAGTCCGCCGCGCGACGCGTCGGGGTGGTCACCGCGCGGGTGAGGTCGAAGGTGTTCTTCGCGTCGGCCCACGCGTACTTGAGCACGAGGTCGTCGATGAACTTGGGCATCATCGAGTGGTCGAGGATGTTCTCCGCCATGACGTGGTTCGTCGCGATGACGGGGATGCCGCGCTCGTGGGCGATGCGGGCGAGCCCGCGGCCGATGACGATGTGCGACTGGATGTGCACCACGTCGGGCTTCACCTGGTCGATGATCTGACGCGCGTAGTGCTTCGAGCGCCACGGCCACACGAAGCGGATCCAGTCGTGCGCGACCCAGCGGACCGACGGCAGACGGTGCAGCGTCATGGGCTCACCCTCGATGACCTCGGTGCGCGCAGCGGCACGACGGTAGGCCTGGTTGGGGGCGACGATATGCACGTCGTGGCCCCGCTGCACGAGTCCGGCGGCGAGGCGCTCGGCGAAGCGGGCGGCGCCGTTGATGTCGGGCGAGAAGGTGTCGCACCCGATGAGGATCTTCAGCGCGCGAGGCGCGGGTGCGGGGGCACTCGTCGAATCGATGGGAGAAGAGGACATGCTGCCTTACGGTTCGGCGGCCAAGGAAAGCCCTGGTCGGGCGGTCGCCACTTTACCGGAGGCCCCTGATCCCGCGGCTCAGGCGTACCGGCATCGGCACAGTCAGACCCGGTGCGAGTCCGCTCCGCTCCTCTGCGCCGACTCGATGCGCTGCTCGATCGCGGCGTACATCTCGTCGTCGATGAGGCGCCCGACGAACAGGAGCGTCGTCCGCGACGGCGCCGTCTTCACCGTCACGGCGCGCCCCGCGCGCCTGAGCCCGGACAGCTGATTCCAGAGCAGTCGCGTCTCGCCACCGGGGCCTGTCAGCTCGAGAGCGTCCGGAGCGAGCGTGAGGGTCTGCGCCGTACCGAGCGCGAGGGTCCGGGTGACCCCACGGCTCACCGCCACGACCAGGACGATCAGGCACACGACGGCGAGCGCCGCGATGACGGCCGAGAACCCCATCGTGTCGCGAGGCAGGATGCCGGTGGCTCCCGCCGCGAGTCCGGCGATGCCGACCGCACCGAGGACCCCGAAGACGGCGAGGAGCGGTCCCGACCGACGCAGCAGCGCGGCGCGCGCGACGCGCTGGTCGCCCGCCGCGAACACGATGGAGGCGCTGAGCGCGGGAGCCGACGGGACAGCGTCTGCGACAGCGGATGCGGGCACGTCTGCGCGAGCGGGAGCGTCCGCGCGAGCAGAAGCGGAAGCGGGCGCGTCTGCGGAAGCGATGTCGTCCGCCCGACCACCGACGCCGTCGGCCAGGCGGATCGACTCCACGGCCTCCGCCAGCGCCTCATCGTCGATGAGTCGCCCCGGTAGCCCGAGGCGCGCGTTTGACGGGGCGATCGTGACGTAGACGCCGCCGCCGATCCTCGTCAGGTTCGACAGCTGACGCCACCGGATGCGATCGGCGCCGCCGGGGCCATCGATGTCGAGGGTGTCATCGGAGACCGTGAGGCTGAACTCGGCGCCGAGCGGCAGCTGCCGGCGGACCATCAGGGCCTGATTCCCGACCAGGAGCGCCACCAGCGCGACGACGAGGCACACGCTGCCCACGGCGATCCCCCAGACGGACGACGGCGAACCGTCGAGGGCGCTGAGCCCGGCCGCCACGGCGAACAGCACGACGACGACCCCGAGCAGGACGAACACCCTGCGCGACTGTCTGAGGTGGCCGCCGAGCACGGCCCGCTGATCGCGGCGATCGATCGTGATCGTCCGACGCTCGAACCCGCTCATGCGCTGCCCTCCCAGAACTCCGCCCACGGTCACGATAGCGGCGTCCTGTTCCGTTCGTGCACCGGCATCCGCACAGGCTCAGCCCCTACCGTGGTGTCATGCGACTGATCGCCGACGCCGACCCCCAGCTCTGGATCCCCGTGACGGACTCGCTCGGATTCAAGGGCCGCCGCCATCGCAAGGCCGCGATCCGGATGCTGCTGGGTCAGGCGAACTCCGCTCTGGGCGCCGTCGAGCGCCCCGGGTCGAAGTTCGGCGCATGGGTGATGAGCCAGGCGGCGCCGCTGCTCATGAAGCGCGCGGACGGCCGCGTGCTGGTGTGGACGTGGAAGGCCGACCCCGAGCTCGTCGTCGCGATGGTCACGGCGCAGGCGCTCACCCCCGACGTGCGCATCGCGCGGGCGTCGATGCCGATGGACTACGACGACACCGAGTCGTTCCAGAGCCGCTGGCTCGGCCGGGGTGAGAAGCTCGTCGTGCCGATGCCGGCGTCGCCCTCCTCTCCGCCCTTCGCGTCCTACACGTGGGACACCGGAACGCATCTCGTGACGCTCACGGCGATCTGCGGCGAGCGCGAGCGCTTCGGCACCCTGATCGGCGCGCTCGACGAGCTGGCGCGCAGCATCCGCATCGCCGACGACCTCACCGGCGGGGAGTCGCCCGAGGTGCTGCGGCTGCCTCCGGCCTGAGCCGGCGGCGGACGCTAGCCCCGGCAGCCCCGCACTGGCTCCAGAACTCCGGCGATCGGCTCCGAACAACATCGGCCGCGCCTCTTCCCGCCCGGATTCCGCCCGATTCTCCGGAGTCCTGGAGCGGCCCTACTCCAGCCCGCGCTCCGCGAGCCACTCCTTCGCGATCCGCGCCGGAGCGCGCAGCAGCCACGCGTCGGCGATGATCTCCGCCAGGCGGTCGCGGTCGATCGCATCGAGTCGCACGAGCAGCCCCGGATACCCGTCGAAATGGGGGATGCTGAACAGCGCATCCGGCTCGGCGGCGAGCAGCGCCGCCTTCTCCTCCAGCGACCCTACGCGCACCCCGAGCACAGGGCCGTCCGGCCAGGAGCGGCCGAGCTCCTCCAGCTGGCGCAGGTCCGTCGCCCTCGGCCCGCGGATCCACGCGATCTGACCGCTCTTCAGTCGCCATGCCGGCTCCCCCGTGTGACCGCCGGTGCGCTCCTCCACCCCGGGGAGCGCCATCGCGATCTCCCGCACGTCGTCGATGTTCGCCATCCCGCCATCGTCCTCCGCTCGGACTCCTGCCACAATGACGGAATGGTCGCTCTGTGGACACCGCCGCCCTCGCACGCCACCCTCCTCCAGAAGGGAGCCGAGGCGCGCAAGAGCACGCCGCGGCGCATGCTGGCTGAGCACTCCACGGGCGCTCGCGATCCGCTCGGCATCCTCGAGAGGCAGAACCGCACACGGCTGCAGGACCTCGTGCCGCTGCGCACCGAGCGCATGTCGGCGAGCCCGTTCGCCTTCTACCGCGGAACCGCGGCGCTCATGGCGGCCGATCTCGCCGATGCTCCGCACAGCGGCATCCTCGTCGCGTCCTGCGGCGATGCCCACGTGTCGAACTTCGGCTTCTACGCGTCGCCGCAGCGCAGCCTCATGTTCGACCTCAACGACTTCGACGAGGCCGCCTGGGCGCCGTGGGAGTGGGACGTGAAGCGGCTCGTCGCGAGCATCGTGATCGGCGGTCAGGCGTCAGGACGCACGGATGCCGTGATCGACCAGGCCGCCCTCGCCGCCGTCACCACCTACTCCCGCGGCATCGCGAGGGCCACCGCGCTCAGCCCGAAGGACCGCTACTTCACGCACTTCGACGTCGACCAGACCCGCAGCATGCTCGACAAGGCGTCGCAGAAGGCGATCCGCAGCGCGGTGAAGCAGGCCGAGCGTCGCACCGGCGAGCGCGCGGTCCGGCGGTTGACGCAGGCGGATGCCGACGGACGCCGGCGCTTCCTCCACCAGGAGCCGACGACCGCACCCGTCGCGGACGGCCTGCTCGCCGTCGTGCACGACCTCGTCGACCAGTACCGCCGGACGGCGAGCCCCGACGTGGCGCTGCTGTTCGAGCACTACACGGTCAGCGACGTCGCACGCCGCGTCGTCGGGGTCGGCAGCGTCGGCACCCGCTGCTACCTGGTGCTCTTCCAGGACGGCGAGGACAGCACCGTGCTGATGCAGCCGAAGGAGGCCGCGCAGAGCGTGCTCGTCGAGTACGGCCGCGTCGAGCAGCCGCCCGCGCTGCAGGAGCTGATCGAGGCTCACGGAGAGGGGGCCCGTGTCGTGTCGATGCAGCGCATCCTGCAGGCGCTCTCCGACCCGTTCCTCGGTCACCTGCGGTCGCCGAACGCCGACTTCTACGTGCGGCAGTTCCACGACATGAAGGGCAGCATCGAGGTCGAGGACCTCGACGACGGCCCCTTCGTGACCTACGCGCAGGCGTGCGCGGCGACCGTCGCCCGCGCGCACAGCCAGTCGGTCACGGCATCCGAGGTCGCGGGGTACATCGGCGGAGGCCGCGCCGTCGCGTCGGCGCTGCTCGACTGGGCCCGCGCCTACGCCGACGTCTCGCGCGCCGACTTCGAGGCGTTCCGCGCCTCCTGAGGACACGCCGCCTGCTCCCGTCGCGAAAGATCCCGCTATCTCGGCGCTGTTCCGAGATCTTTCGCGACGGGAACCGCCCGCAGGGGCTCAGCGCACGATGCGCAGCGTGCGCACCTCGAAGGGACGCAGCCGCAGCTCGCCGCCGAGACGCGGCTCGTCCAGCGCGTCCTCGATGAGGCTCACCTCGCGGATCCCGCTGTGCTCGAAGTCCGCCGTGATCGAACCCGTCGCACGGCGTCCGAGCGCCTCGTAGAGCCGCACGATCACGTCTCCCGAGCCGTCGTCGGCGAGCTTCACGCCCGACACGACGATGCCGTCGCCCTGCACCGACACGAGCGGCGCGACCTCGCGGACGCCCTGCACGACCGTCGCCGGGGAGTTCAACGCGATGCCCTCGGCGGTGGCGATCGCGGCATCCGCCCCGATCACGAAGCCGATCTCGATCTCGTGGTGACCGTGGTCGGTGTCGGGGTCGGGGAAGCGCGGGGCGCGCAGCAGCGAGAGCCGCACCGTCGTGGTGACCGCGTCGTCGTGGACCTCGCGCGAGGTGTCGTAGCCGTAGATGGAGTCGTTCACCAGGGCGACGCCGAAGTCCTGCTCGCGCACCAGCACGAACCGGTGCATGGACGTCTCGAACTTGGCGGCCTCCCAGCTGGTGTTCGTGTGCGTCACGCGCGACTGGTACCCGAACTGCGTCTCGGCCTCGGTGTGCGCGGCCTGGATGTCGAGAGGGAAGGCGAGCTTGAGCAGCTTCTCGGTCTCGTGCCAGTCGATCTCGTTGCGCAGGAGCACCGTGCGCGATCCAGGGCGGAGGATGATCGTCTGCGCGATCGACGACTCCGAGAACGGGCGGACGACCTTCACGACGGCGGCGCCGTCGACCACGGATGCCGTGATCTCGGAGACCTCGGTGAGGTCGTCGACGCTGTTGCGGTAGTAACGGTCGATGTCCCACGCGTCCCACATGTTGGGGAAGTCCTGGTGCAGCTGGAACAGGTTCGCGGCGGCGCCCTCGGCGACGGCCTCGCGCCCGGAGGCCCGGTCGACCGCGGAGACGATCAGCCCGTCGGCCGAGATGAGCACCGACACGAGGTCGTTCTCCAGACGCCAGCCGCCGCTCTCCTCGGCGAGGGAGACGGATGCCGCGGCCGGGGCCTCGGCGAACACGGCGCCCAGCGCCCGACCCGCACCGCCCGCGCCGACGGAGCTGGGCACGAAGCGCAGCTCGCGGTCGCCCTCCCCCGCGAGGGAGCGACGGGCGTCGTCGGCGAGCGCTCGCGCCTCGTCGAGCACCCCGGACAGCACTTCGACGGCCTCGCGGTGCACCCAGGCGATGGAGGTGCCGGGGAGGATGTCGTGGAACTCGTGCAGCAGCACCGTCTGCCACAGGCGGTCGAGCGCCTCCTGCGGGTACGCGGCGCCGGTGCGCACGGCATCCGTCGCGGCCCACAGCTCGGCCTCGACCAGCGCGTGCTCGGCCCAGCGGTGCAGCGCCTTCGTGGCGTGCTGGCTGGTGAGCGTGCCGCGGTGCAGTTCGAGGTAGAGCTCGCCGACCCACACCGCGGGGTGCGGCAGCTCGGCGCGCGCGGCGTCGAAGAAGACGTCGGGGTGCTCCCACACGACCTGGGCGCTGCCTTCGAGATCGGCGAGGCGGGTGGCCTTGCCGGTCATCTCGCGGGTGGTGCCTCCCCCGCCGTCTCCCCAGCCGACGGGGGCGATCGAGCGCGAGCTCAGGCGGTTCTCCTTGAACTGCCGCGAGGCCTTGGCCACCTCCATGCCGCTGAGCTGCGAGTTGTACGTGTCCATCGATGGGAAGTGCGTGAACATCTGCGAGCCGTCGATGCCCTCCCAGAGGAAGGTGTGGTGCGGGAAGACGTTCTGCTGGTTCCACGAGATCTTCTGCGTGAAGAACCACTCGAACCCGGCCCTGCGCATGAGCTGCGGGAGGGCGGGCGAGTAGCCGAAGCTGTCGGGCAGCCACACGCCCTTCGATCGGATGCCGAACTCGCTCTCGAAGAACCGCTGGCCGTAGGAGAACTGCCGCACGAGCGATTCACCCGTCGGCATCACGGTGTCTGACTCGACCCACATGCCGCCCAGCGGAAGGAAGCGGCCGTCGGCGACGGCGGCCTTGACCCGCGCGTACACCTCAGGGCGGTGCTCCTTGAGCCACGCGTACTGCTGCGCGCTCGACATGCCGTACTGGAACTCGGGCTGCTCCTCGAGCAGCGTCGTCATCGAGGACGTGGTGCGGGCGACCTTGCGGATCGTCTCGCGCACGGGCCACAGCCAGGCGGAGTCGATGTGGGCGTGCCCGATGGCCGAGATGCGGTGGGCGCTCGCCTCGGCGGGCGCCGCGAGGACGTCGGCGAGCCGTGCGCGGGCATCGGATGCCGTGGCGGCGATGCGCTGCAGATCGAGCACGTCGAGGGCATCGTCCATCGCCTGCAGGATCCGCATGCGGCGCGGGGAGGTCGCGGGGAGCTCGGCCTGCAGCTCGAACAGCACCTCGAGGTCGAGGGAGAGCTCGAACACCTCGCTCTCGAAGACGGCGAGGTCGATGCGGCGCGTGCGGTACAGCGGCTCGGTGGAGGAGGTGCGGATGTCGCCCTCCTGCGTCGGCAGGAAGGGGTGGTAATCGAGCAGCACGGGGTTGGCGGCGGCTTCGAGGTACAGCTCGACCGGCTCGTCGCCGTCGGCGGTCTCGGTGATGGGCAGCCACTGGTTGCGCGGGTTGATGCTCTTCACCGGGGTGCCGTCAGCGCGATAGACGAGCGCCTCGCACTGGAAGCCAGGCATGTTGATGTCGAAGCCGAGGTCGATGACGGCCTCGACCCTGCGGCCGGCCCACTCCGCCGGCACGCGACCGGTGAGCTTGAACCAGGTCGTCGACCAGGCGGGTCCCCACACGCTCGGCACGGAGTCCGGGGCGAAGGGCAGCGCCAGGCCCTCTGCGGGCACGATCGGCTCGCCCGGCAGCTCGTTGCGCTCCACCGTCAGCGGCACAGAGGCCGAGTGGATGGCGGGGCGGATGCGCTCATCGAGCACCCGCTTGACGCGGCCGACGGTGAGAGAGGTGTCGTCATGCATGAGGGGGGTGTCTCCGTTTGACGGGTCGGGGGATTACTCAGATTACTTTATTAATTCGATGGAGCGCACGGAATCGATTCGACGCCTCGACGCTACCGGGCCGCTGACGCGGGCGGAGCCGCGACACCGATCCGCGCGTCGATCTCGTCGAACTCGGCGAGCCGGAGGCGCGAGCCGCCGGTCCACGCGCGCTCCGCCATCGCCCGCAGCGGTGAGCGGATGCCGTCGAGCACCTGCTCCACGCTCTGCGCGTCGGAGTCGTCGGACCACACCGAGAAGAACGAGCCGAGCAGGAGCGCCGGGTAGGGCGCCGCGATCTCCTGACGCGTCCCGTCCGGCAGCGAGGGGAACAGCCCGGGGTGCCATTCGGCCTCCCAGATCCGCGCGCTCGTCGGGTAGCGGTAGCCGGCCTTCTCCCCCAGCACGTAGTAGAAGAGGCCGTCGTGGAAGTTGACCAGCCGGGCGCCCGCCGCGAGCGCCGCGGAGAGCGGGCGCATGTCGACGTGCCAGTTGGTCCACCACGTGAGCGTCACGTCGGGGTCGAGCGGGACGACCTCGCCGCGCAGCATCCCGTCGTTCCACGCCCGCGCGGCGAAGCCGTGATCGCGCAGGTGCGCGGCGATGCGGTTGACGAAGTCGGTCAGCAGGTCGAAGCCCGTCGCGCGGTCGTCGAAGCGCTCACGCGCAGCCCTCGCGAGGGCCGGATGGTCGTCGATGCGGGTGAAGTCGACGAACTCGTCTCCGCCGAGGTTCCACCGCGTGCTGTGCGGGAACAGCGGGGCGACGTCATCGATCAGCCGACATGCGAACGCCACGGCCTCGTCGCGGGTGATGTCCAGGGCTCCCTCGATCGGGCTCCCGTCCGCCGCGGGGAGTCGCAGCTCCGGGTGCGCGGCGAGGACGCGCCCGAGGTGCCCCGGCATGTCGAGTGACGGGATGAGGTCGATGTGCAGATCCGCCGCCGCCTCCGCGATGACCGCCGCGTCCGTGCGCGAGACGTGCTCCGCCGAGACGACCTCCGGGAACGCCTCCGATCCGATGCGGAAGCCCTCGTGCTCCGACACGTGCCACTGGAGGGAGGTGAGGCCGACGTCGGCGAGCGCGGAGAGGAGGGCGAGGATGCTCTCGGTCGGGAAGTGCTTGCGGGCGGCGTCGAGGTGGAGGCCGCGCTCCGCCACCGACGGCGCGGAGCGCACCGCCCCGTGCGGCACGGCGCCCTGCGCTCGGAGGTTGTGCAGCAGCTGCCTGGTCGCACGGAAGATCCCGACCGGGCTCGACGCGCGCACCTCGACGTCGTCGGCGATGTCGATCTCGAACGCCTCCGTCGAGGCCGCGCTCGGAGCGGTGGCCACCAGGCGAATGATCGAGCGGTCGCCGCTCGGCATCCCCCGCGCGGCGAGCTCCGCCTCCAGTCGCACGGCCTCCCGCGCGAACGCGGGGTCGTCGGCGACGACGCGCACCGATGCCGGGCGCCAGAGCCCTCCGGTCAGCGTCGCCGTCCGAGGCTGCGGGAGCGCCAGCCAGCGCGGTGTGTTCTCGGCATCCGCTGTCATCCCTTGACGCTGCCCTCCTCGACGCCCTTGAAGAACTGCCGCTGCAGCGCCGCGAAGAGCAGGATGATCGGCACGAGCGCGATCATCGTGCCCGCCGCGATGACGCGCGGGTTCGCCGAGAAGTTCGAGCTGAGGTACTGCATGCCGACGGTGAGGGTGTAGTTCGCCGGGTCGGAGAGCACGACGAGCGGCCAGAGGAAGTCGTCCCACGCGCCGATGAACGCGAACAGCGCCACGACCGAGACCATGCCCCGCACGTTCGGCCACACGATGTGACGCAGCCGCTGCATCGTGTTGGCGCCGTCGATGGTCGCGGCGTCCAGGGTGTCCGGAGGGATCATGCGGCACGCCGCCATCATCAGCAGCACGTTGATCGCGGCGATCGCTCCGGGGAGGAAGACCCCCCACAGCGTGTTCGCGAGCCCCAGCGACTTCACCGTCAGGTACTGACTGGTCAGCGTGACCTCCCCGGGCAGCAGGAGCGTCGAGAAGATGATCGCCAGCACGATCCACTTGCCGCGGAAGCGCATCGTCCCCAGCGCGTAGCCGCCGATGGTGGCGAAGATGACGTTGGTGATGACCGTGCCCACGCCGACCAGCAGCGAATGCCAGGCGTAGTCGAGCACGGGGATGGTGCGGAACACCTCGGCGTAGTTGTCGAGCGTCGGCGCCTGCGGGATCAGCGAGGGCGGGAAGTCGTAGATGTTCTCGGTGGCGCCCTTGAAGGACGTCGACATCTGCCACAGGAACGGGAACACCATGACGGCGAGCACGACGAGCAGCAGTGCGTACTTGCCGATCAGGCCGCCGAGCGACGGCTTCATGATGTCGACCGATCCGCTCGTGCGGTACGGGCGCTCACGGCGCAGCTTCTGATCAACGCTCATCGGGCCACCTCCTGCGCGCGGCGGGCGACCTTCGCGGCCTTGGCCGTGCGCCTGGTCGCCAGCGCCTCCTTGATCGTGTCGCTGTTGTTGAGGATGCCGACGACCGCGAGCGGCACGAGCGTGAGCAGGAACAGCACGAGGGAGATGGCGGATGCGTAGCCGACCTGGCCGTTGAGGCCCTTGCCCATCGACTGGATGAGCATCACCATGCTCATCGCGCGCCCGCCGGGGCCGCCCGAGCCGTTGGAGAGGACGTAGAGCTCGGTGAACACGCGCATCGCCCCCACGCAGACGAGCACCGAGACGAGCATCATCGGGCCGCGCACCCCCGGGACGGTCACCGACCAGAACCGGCGCCAGCGACCGGCGCCGTCCATCGCCGCCGCCTCGTGCAGCTCACGGCCGACGTTCCCGAGGGCCGCGAGGTACACGACCATGTAGTAGCCGAGACCCTTCCACACCGTGAGGCCGATCGCGCAGCCGATCAGCAGCCAGCGGTCGGAGAGGAACTCGATCGGCCGGTCGGCGAGCCCGAAGAACTTCAGCGCCGAGTTCACGGTGCCGCTGCCGGAGAACAGGAACTCCCAGACGATCGCCACGACCACGGCCGAGGCGATCACCGGGAAGTAGAACGTCGTGCGGAAGAACCCGATGCCGGGGATCTTGTTGTGCACGAGCATCGCGAGCAGCAGCGGCAGGAACGTCAGCAGCGGCACGCACACGACGACGTAGACGAGCGATGTCGACAGCGCGTAGCCGAACCGCTCGTCCTCGAAGAGCTTCGCGAAGTTCGCGAGCCCGACGAACTCGGCGGGGCGGAGCGGACGAGCATCCGTGAAGGCCAGCATCACGGTGTTCAGGAACGGCCACAGCGCGAACACGAACACCCAGATCACCGCCGGCAGCACCAGCAGATACGGCGTGAACCATCTCTGTCTCTTCACGGTCTCGTCCTCTCCGCCGCGTCGTTCAGCCGACGAGGTTCTGCTGGGCGTACTCCACAGCCTTGTCGAGCGCCTCCTGGCCGGAGATCTCGCCGGTGATGGCGAGGGCGATCTGCTGCTTGGCGTAGGTCTCCATCGCCTCGGTGTACTGCGGGGCGCCGGTCTGCTTCGCATCGGCCATCTGCGCGGCGGCGAGCGTCGTCGCCGTGCCCTGCAGCTCGTTCACCGGGGCCTCGGCGAACACGGACGGGTCGGCGTTCGCCGCGATCGTCCCGGGGAAGAAGCCCGCGGCGAGCTTCACGAACGCGATCTGGTTCTCCGTGTTCGTGACGAACTCGGCGAACGCCAGAGCCGTGGCGGAGTTCTTCGAGTTCTTCGAGACGCTGATGCCCTGCACGAACAGCGGCGGGTTGCCGAAGCCGTTGGTCACGTCGACGTCGGGGAGCAGGTTCGGCGCGTTGACCGCGACGTCCTTGTCGATGTAGTTCGGGCCGGCCGTGGTCCAGGCGACGCCGCCGGTGTTGAAGATGTTGATGTTCGAGTTCGCCGTTCCCGCGCCCTGCAGAGCCTCGGCCGTGATGGCGCCCGCCTTGTAGAGCTCGGCGTAGCGGTCGACGATCTTCGCGGCCTCGGGGGTGTTGAAGACGAACTCGCCGTCCTTGAAGATATCGGGCGAGGCGCCGACGATCTGCAGCGTCTTCGGGCTGGGCACGGAGGAGAACATCGGCACGCCGGCAGCGGCGAGCTTCTCGGCGGCATCCAGGGTCTCGTCGAAGTCCTTCGGCGCCTCGGTCACGCCGCCCTTGGCGAGCAGCGCCTTGTTCCAGTAGTTCAGCTCGGTCCCGAGGTACCACGGGAAGGCGAACGAGCCCTCGACGCCGTCGTACTGGTAGGCCGCGACGCCGCCGGCGACGTAGTCGTCGATGACCTTCGATGCGCTGCCGAGGTCGAGCAGCTGATCGGCGGATGCCAGCGAGTACGCGTACTCCGGCGGCAGGTTGATCACGTCGGGCAGCTCGCCGGACTCGGCCTGCTGCAGGATCTTGTCCTCGTACCCGTCGCCGGGCTGGTCGATCCATTTCACCTTCGTGCCGGGGTGCTCCTTCTCGAACGCCGCGACGACGTCCTCGAAGTACGGCGTGAACTTGTCGTTCTTGAGAGACCAGGTCTGGAAGGTGATCTCCCCGCCGATCTCGCCGTCGCCACCCGACGGGGCGGAGGCGCCGCCGCCGCCGGTGCATCCGGCGAGGACGAGGGATGCCGCGACCGCGAGGCCCGCGACTGCTGTGGAACGGTGCTTCATGGACTTCTCCTTCGAAGTGGCCAGGCTGGCGCGTCTCGCTCGAGTCGCTGTCACAACCCGTACTAAAACGGTATAGTGACCTTAGCATGCCACACCGTCGCCATGACGGTCCAGCCACGGGATGCTTCGTGTCAGCGTCGATTCTCGAAAGGACAGCGATGCCCAGTCTCGTCGCCCCGCTGCGCTTCGGCGCCAACTACACCCCGCGTTCGCAGTGGATGCACTCCTGGATGTCGCTCGACCTCGACGAGGTCCGCCGCGACTTCGAGGCGCTGGCCGGACTCGGGCTCGACCACGTGCGGATCTTCCCGCTGTGGACGCAGCTCCAGCCCAACCGCACCCTGATCCGCAGCGACGCCATCGACGACGTGCGCGCCGTGGTGGAGATGGCCGGGGAGTTCGGGCTCGACGCGAGCGTCGACGTCATCCAGGGGCACCTGTCGAGCTTCGACTTCATCCCCTCGTGGCTGTTCACCTGGCACGACAAGAACATGTTCACGCACCCCGACGCGCTGAGCGGCCAGGCCGAGCTCGTCACCCGGCTGGGCGCGAACCTCAGCGAGGCGGGCAACTTCCTCGGCTTCACGCTGGGCAACGAGACCAACCAGTTCTCCGCGGAGACGCACCCGTCGCCGTGGCCGGTGACCGAGGCCGAGGCCGCGCACTGGATCACCACGCTCCTCGACGCCGCCCGCGCAGCGGCCCCCGCGCAGCAGCACGTGCACAGCGAGTACGACGCCGCCTGGTACATGGACGGTCACGGCTTCACCCCGCGGCTCGCGTCGCGGCTCGGCGACATCACGACCGTGCACTCCTGGATCTTCAACGGCACGGCGCAGCGCTACGGCGGCCGATCCACGGCATCCGACCGCCACGCCGAGTACATGATCGAGCTGGCCCGCGGCTTCGCCACCGACCCCGCGCGGCCCATCTGGCTGCAGGAGGTCGGCGCGCCCTCCAACTGCCTCACTCCGGAGCAGACGCCCGGGTTCCTCGAGGCGACGCTGCGCTCGGCCGCCCGCACCGAGAACCTGTGGGGCGTGACGTGGTGGTGCTCCCACGACGTCAGCCGCAGCCTCGCCGACTTCCCCGAGCTGGAGTACACGCTCGGGCTGATCGATCAGGACGGATCGGCCAAGCCGATCGGCCGCCGCTTCGCCGACCTCGTCCCCGAGCTGCGCGAGCGTCAGGACGCTCCGGCACGGACCCTCGGCATCGTCGTCGAGGTCGATGAGGACGAGACCCCCGTCAGCCGCGCGGCCCTGGGTCCCGGCGGCGCGGTGTTCCAGGCCTGGGTCGATGCGTGCGAGTCGGGCGTCGACCCCGCGTTCGTGACGTCGGCGGATGCCGAGAAGCCCGAGGTCCTCGCGACGCGAGGGATCACCGAGCTCGTGCGCCCCGGAGTCGGCGGCCCCGCGTACGCCTCGCAGAACACGGTCGTCTGACCGCACCGCATCCGCCGCCGCGCCGTTCCGGCCCGTTCCGTCCCGAAGGGGAAGCCGCTAGCGCGGGGCGCTCGTGCTCTCGCGCACGGTGAGCACGGGCAGCGCGCCCACCCGGTCGGGCAGCACGTCCGGCACCTCGATCTGCTCGAGGAGGAAGGCCGCGGCATCCGCTCCGAGGCCGAAGGTGTCGCGCGTGACGCAGGTGATCGAGGGGTGCATGAGCCCTGCGACGACCGAGTCGTCGAAGGAGGCGATCGAGAGGTCGCCCGGCACCGAGACGCCCATCTCCTGCGCGATGCGGAGTCCGGCGATGGCCATCACGTCGTTGTCGAACACGACGGCGGTGGGTCGATCGCGGCGGCTCAGCACACGGCGCATGGTGGCGGATGCCGCGAGCGGCGAGAAGTCCGTCGTGATCACCTCTCCCGTCACGCCGCGGGCGGCGAGACCGGCCAGCACGTCGATGCGCAGCCGCGTGTGCTGGAACTCCTCGGGGCCGGCGACGTAGACGATCGAGCGGTGTCCCAGCGCCGAGAGGTAGTCGAAGAGCGAGTGGGCCACCTGGCTGTCGTCGAGCCAGATGGACGCAGGCTGCCCCTCCTCGGAGGAACGGCTGCCGATCACGACGGCGGGCATGTCCAGCTCGGGGAGCACGGCGAGGCGCGGGTCGTCGTCGCGCGGATCGATCACGATCACGCCGTCGACCTGATTGGCGCTGCGCCAGCGGCGGTAGGTCGCCACCTCCTCCTCGATCGAGGAGACGAGCACCATCTGCATGGCGATGCGGTGGGCGGCGAGGGCCGACTGGGCGCCGGCGATGAGGTCGGTGAAGAAGGCCTCGTTGCCGAGCGTGTCGGCTGGACGGTTCACCGCGAAGCCGATGACCCCCGCGCGGGCTCCGACCAGCGCCCTGGCGGCGGAGCTGGGCTGCCACTGGTGCTCCTCGGCGATGTCGAGGATGCGCTGGCGCGTCTGCTCGCTGACTCCGGGGCGCCCGTTCAGCGCGAAGGACACCGCGCCGGGAGAGACCCCGGCCAGACGGGCGATGTCCGTGATGGTCACGCGCTTGGCTTTGGACATTCCACAACTGTAGCGATCAAGGCCGATCGTGAAATTGGACTGGGCACAACAGTTGCGCTCTGCTACGGTGCCACTAAAGCGCTTAAGTAGCGGCGGCCGACTCGCCGCTCTTGAGTACCCCACCCCTCGAAGGAGAGAGCAATGAAGCGAACGACGGCGCTCGCACTGAGCGCACTGCTGACCGGACTCGCGGCCTTCGCCGCGCAGCCCGCCGTCGCCGACACGACCGCAGCTCCGGCGGCATCCTCCGCCTCCAGCACCGCGCAGTGCGAGAGCACTCCGCAGACCATGGCGTACTACCGCACCTGGCGCGACGTCACGGTGCCGCAGAACGCGAACTCGAACCTGCCCGACCCGAACGTCACGCGCATGACCGACCTGCCGTCCGAGATCGACGTCGCGATGGTGTTCGACGCCGGCGCCACCGCTGGCACCGACTACTGGCCGACGCTCCGCGACACCTACGTGCCCACGCTGCACGCGCGCGGGACGAAGGTCGTCTACACGCTGTGGATCGACCGGCTCGCCAAGGCCGACATCCCCCTGACCGACGCCGCCTACGCCGCCTACGCGCAGGAGCTCGTCGACACCTACGTCACGCCGTACGGGCTCGACGGCATCGACATCGACGTCGAGTCCTACCCCCAGGGCGACGAGCTCACCCGCGCGATCGGCGTGTTCAGAGCCCTCGGCGAGCTCATCGGGCCGAAGTCCGGCACCGACCGGATCTTCATCTACGACACCAACCAGGACGGAGACACCGCACTGTTCGAGGCGGTCTCCGACACCGTCTCCTACGTGCTGCTGCAGGCGTACGGGCGCGGCACGGGCGGCATGCAGGCGACGTGGGAGACGTTCGCCGACGACATCGCGCCGTGCCGCTTCCTCCCCGGCTTCTCCTTCTACGAGGAGCAGGACCGCACCCACTGGGGCGACGCCGAGGGCATCTACGACCCGGCCACGGCGCCGTCGTCGACCGCATACCAGTACGCGATCTGGCAGCCGGAGGAGGGCGCGAAGGGCGGCTTCTTCGCCTACGCCGTCGATCGTGACGGCAAGGTGTTCGGCGACAACAGCATCACGAAGACCGACTTCACGTGGATGACGAACCTCTCCGCCGTGCAGGACGAGGCCGCGGGAGTCACCCCGCAGCCGCCGGCCGCGCCGACCGCCGCGCTCGACCGCGACCGCATCACGATCCGCGGCACCGGCGTCGCCGGCGCCGAGGTCACGGCGCTCACGAGCGGCCCGGGGCGCACGGCATCACCCGCGACCGCGTCTGTCGCCGCCGACGGCACCTGGGCGCTGGTCCTCGACCGCAAGCTGACGCGGCCGCAGTCCGTCGCCGTGACGCAGAGCGTGAAGGGCACGGCATCCGACCCCGTGACGGTGCTCTTCCGTCGCTGACGATCACGTGAGGGGCCAGTGAGTGCGGGGTCGAGAGACCCGTATGCCGCACTCACTGGCCCCTCACTGCTGCGTCAGAGCGACGTCACGTCCCCCACGAGGTTGACGCGGATGCCCATGCCCGCGAACATCGCGGCCTTCGCGACCAGCGCCCGATCGGCGGTCTCGGCGTCGGGGGCGTAGACGAGCTGCGCGTGGTTGGCCTTGTGACGCGCCATGAACTGATCGCGCGTCTGCCCGTGCAGCACGACGTGCGCGATCGGCCACTCGGGGTTGGTGGCCTCCTTGCGGCGCCGGGTCTCCTCCTCCGGCAGCTCCACGACGGATGCGCGGAAGATGTCGGCCTGCAGCACCCCGTCGGCGATGAACACCCGCGACAGCACGATCTCGCCCGGCTTCGAGACGCCGTTGATCGTCGCCCCTCCCGCCGGGAAGAACACGTGACCCTGGCGCCAGCCCTCGGCGTTCTGCCACCCGCCCAGGTGCGAGGCCGGCACCGAGCCCGAGATCTCGTACACCCACACGAACTCGCCGTCGTAGTCCTCGCCCCAGCGCACGTCGTGCAGGGTGTTGTCCGGCACCAGTCCCATCGCGCGCCACACGCGATCGGTGACCAGCGCGTCGACCGCGACGCCCTCGTCAGCCTCGTTGAAGTGCGGGAAGGCCCGCCCCTCGTGCAGCACGCGCGAGCCGTCGCGCGAGGTCACGGGAGGGCGCTCGGTGGAGTTCAGGATGCCCTCGGCGAGGTCCGACGCGGGCACGAGGTCCTTGAGCCCCTGCTGGTACTGGATGCCGACGGCGTCGAGTCCGAAGTCGTCGGCGATGCGGAGCGCGGCGATGTACATCTTCATCTGCCACTGCACCTGCTCGCGGGTGAGCTCGGTCGCGGCATCCTCTCCGTATTTGAACGTCATGCCGTGCGCGACGAGCCAGTCGTAGGCGGCATCCGCCTCCTGCTCCGTGACGTCGAGCATCTCGGCGTAGAGCGCGGACTGCGACAGGCGCTCCTTGTAGATGCCCGTGCCGTTGAGCAGCTCGTCGTCGAAGATGGCGTTGTACATGCCCATGCAGCCCTCGTCGAAGACGCCGATGATGGCCTTCTCCGCGCGCAGCTGGGCGGCGAGCGCCTCGCCGAGCCGCTTCTCCGGGCTGTCAGGGAGCTCGGGCAGGGGGCGCACGTGCGAGTCGTCGTGCGTGATGGAGCCGGTCTCGGTCCACTCCCTGATCGCGTCGGTGAACCAGGCGTCCGTGTAGTCGACCGACCACGTGGTGGCGTAGGGCTTGCCCATCTTGGTGAGTCCCGCGTTGAGACCGAGCAGGCCGACGAGCCCCGGCCAGTCGCCCGCGAAGTTCGCCACGGTGAGGATCGGCCCCTCGTGCGTGCGGAGGCCCGCGAGCACGTGGTGGGAGTACTGCCAGTTGGCGATGGCCACCACGAGCGGCGCGTCGACGGGGATGTCCCTGAAGACCTCCAGACCCATGCGCTGGCTGGAGATGAACCCGTGCCCGGTCGCCGGGTCGACGCCGAAGGGGCGGATGACGGTCCAGCCGAGGCCGTCGAGCACCCCTGTGACGCCCTCTTCGAGCTCGACCTGGGTGGGCCAGCCGGCGACGTTCGCCGACTCGCGGAGATCGCCGGAGGTGATGAGGTAGGCGGTCTTCGGGGCGGATGCCGGCCGGGTGACCGGCGTCGGCAGGGTGTAGGTGGTCATGATGCCTCCGGTGTCTGGATGGGGGTGGTGTGCGACTCCCCGGCTCGGAGTCGGATGCCGCGGTCGACGCTGCGGCCGTGCAGCCGCAGATCGTCGATGTCGAGGGATCCGCCGTCGAGGCGGAGGGTGAGGGCGTCTCCGTCGATCTCGACGCGGCCCCAGCCGTCGCCGGTCGTGAAGAGGCTGCGGAAGGGACCGTCTGTCGCCGGAGCGAAGGAGAGCACGCCGAGCGGGGCGTCCCACTGGGCTCCGCTCGCGCCGAGCAGCAGCGCCCAGGACGCGAGGGAGCGGGCGTAGTGGTTGCCGCACTCGATCTCGTTCCACGGGCTGCGGTGGGCTCCGTCGTAGCGCGAGCGCAGCGCGCGTTCGATGCGGAGGGCGTCGTCGTAGCGGCCGGCGAAGAGGAGGGATGCCGCGACCTGGTGCTCCACGCCCGTCCACACCTCGTCGGAGTAGACGAACGGGATCGCCGGCCGCCCGCCGCGCGGCCAGGACGCGAGGAGCAGTCCGCCCTCGTCGTTCAGGGCGTACACGCGCTGCGTGCTCTCGTGGGCGGAGAGGTCGTCGCGCAGGTTGTGGCGGGCGATCGCGGCGAGCGCGGAGTCGACGCGCTCCGCCGGGAGGAGGAGCCCGAGTCCGTTCACGAACGCGTGGAACTGCCCGAGCAGCTGGTCGGACAGCACGCCGTCGCCGTACTGGTAGCGGTGGGCGTCGGCATCGTCGATGACCTGCCGGTAGTACTCCCCGTTCCACAGCGTCTCGTCCATCGCGGCGGCGACGTGGTCGGCGCGCGCGGTCCATGCGGCGGCGCGCTCGGCCTCGCCGAGGTGGGAGGCCATCCGCGCGCCCGCCCGCAGCGCGGCGAGGTACACGCCGTTCGCGAGCGGCTCCGCCCCGTGGAACTCGATGTCGTAGGTGTTGTGCATCTCGCCGTCGAGCAGGCCGTCGCCGTCTCTGTCCCACTCGCGGATCGCGTAGTCGAGGGTGCGGGATGCCGCGGGCCACAGCTCGCGGAGGAACCCCTCGTCACCGCTGAACCGCCACTCCCGGTGCAGGCGCAGCAGGGTGCCGAGCTGCCCATCGACGGCGGGACCCATGAACCAGGAGGGGCCGCCGAAGATGCGGTTGCCGCGGAACTTCTGCGCACCGGCGTCGTCGGTCTCGAGCAGGTACTCGACCCGGCGGGCGCTGCGCTCGAGTGAGGGGAACAGCCACGCGAGGGTCTGGGCGTACGACCAGACGTGCGTGCAGGTGCCCTCGCACGAGCCGCCGTGGTCGAAGGATCCCTCCCACGCCGCGAAGACGGGCCCCTCCCCCAGCTCGGGGTTCGGGGACTCCAGCACGAATCCGGTCGTCGATCGCGCCGCGGCGATGTTCGCGCCGATCGCATCGACGAGGACCGGGTCGAGGGTGCCGCCGTAGAGCGCGTCGACGAAGGCATCCGTCGCGGACTCCAGTGCACCGAGGTTCTCGTGCAGGTGCGAGGCCGCGGCCCACGCGTCGGGCCAGAGTGTCGCATAGCGGTTGCGGACGATCTCGTCGCCGGGCGGATCCGCCATCACGATGTGCCCGTGCCACCCGCGCCGCCGGTGGGGGAAGCTCCACGACAGGGCGAACTCGAAGTCGCGGCTCTCCCCCGGGGCGAGGGTGTGCACGATGCCGAGGGAGCCGGTGCGGATGCGGGGCAGCTTGGCGAGCATCTCCTCCTCGGTCAGCGGCGGAGCGTCGGGGTCGGCGTCGAGCTCGGCGAACAGCCCGCGCGGGCGGTCCTCCAGGGTCAGCCGCGGTTCGGGGGCGAGCAGCCCGTCATCGGTGAGGTCGTTCCAGAACAGCCGTGCACCGTCTGGCCAGTAGCTGGTCACCCACTGCGGCTTCACCGTGGTGGCGGCATCCGTCGTGGTCAGGCTCAGCGTGCCGTACCCGGGGTCGTCTGCGGGGAGGTCGATGCCGAAGTCGAGGCCGCGCACTCCGCCCTCCTCGCGCCAGCGCACGGTCTGCGTCGCGCGCATGCCCCAGGGCGCATCGGGGCCGGGCGCACCTCGGCCGGCGGTGTGCGAGACGCTGCCCACCACGGTCACGGCGACGGGCGCGAAGCCGGGGTTGCTCACGCGGTAGCGGAGGATCGCGGCGGGGATGCCGGAGGCGTCGGCGTCGAGGGGAACGAGCGGGGTGAAGGCGTGCAGGGAGACGTCGACCGGCAGCGTCGCGTCGTCGAAGTCGACGTCGACCACCGGGTACTCGCCGTGCAGCGTGGCCGCGTCCAGGCGGGGAAGGCCCGAGAGCCGGTCGAAGGCGTAGCCGGCGTCGGCGTCGTGGCGTCCTGTGAGCCGCGCCTCCAGCACGCGGGTCACCGCAGGGCCACCCTCGGGGGCCGCGTGGATCGCGAAGAAGGAGTACGGGTTGTCGCGCCCCTTGTCCGGAAGGTTCTCGAACTCCCAGTCGCGCAGCTCTCCGCGGGCGCCGATCGAGACGTTGCCCGTGCCGATGCCTCCGAGGGGGAAGGCCGTGGCCTGTGAGGTGTGCGGGATGCCGCGGGCCCTGCGGGTCATGCGGATGCCTCTCTCTGGTCTGCGGCGAGCTCGTGCACGAGGTCCTTGGACGACTCGTACAGCCACCGGTAGCGGTCGAAGAGCTCGTCGTAGAGCGCTCGTGTCTCAGGGTCCGGGTTGATGCTCTCGACGATCGGGTTCCAATCGCGGATCTCCGCCGGCTCTCCCTCGGCGGTCGCGACCGCGGCGAGGAACGCGGCTCCGAAGCTGGCGCCGATGGTCTTGTCCGGCACCTCCTGCACGAGACCGGTGACGTCGGACACGATCTGCAGCCACAGCCGCCCCTGCGTGCCTCCGCCCACCGCGACGATGCGGCGGATGTCGGCGCCGGCGGCGCGCATGGTCTCGACGTTGTGCCGCACCCCGAGGGCCGTGGCCTCGAGCGCCGCGCGGTACAGATCCCCGCGGGTGTGCTCCAGAGCGAGCCCCGCGATGACACCGCGGGCGTCGGGGTCCTGGATCGGCGTCCGCTCCCCGGCGAAGTAGGGCAGCATGAGCAGCCCGCGCGCGCCGGGGCCGGAGGTCTCCGCCTCGGCGAGCAGCTCCGGATAGTCGGCGCCGGTGAGGTCCTTCAGCCAGGCGGTGAGCGCCCCGGAGGTCGAGAGTCCGCCCGCGAGGTTGCGCGTGCCGGGGAAGGCCCCGGCCGTGGTCCACATCGAGGGGGTGCGGAGGGTCTGCTCCCCCGTCGCCACGGAGTTCGTGAAGACCATGAACATCGTCGTGCCGTACATGAGCATGAGGTCGCCGACCTCGTGCGCTCCGACGCTCACGGCCTCGGTCCACGCGTCGATGGTGCCGACGATGACGGGGACGCCCTCCGGGATGCCGGTGAGGGATGCCGCGTCGGCGGTGACCGCGCCGGCGATGTCGCCCGCCCAGCGCAGCTCAGGGGCCTCGATCGGGCCCGCGTACCGCTCCCACCACTCGTCGTGCCAGCGCTCCGCCTCGATGTCGTAGAGGGGCGACACCTGGCTCGCCGACTGGTGGTCGAGCACGTACTCCCCGGTGAGTCGCCTGGCGAGCCACGAGGCGGGCATGAACAGGCGACGCGCCCGCGCCCAGGCCTCAGGGTCGCGCTCGGCGATCCACGCGATCTTCGGGCCGCCCGCCTGCGAGGTGAGGAGGGAGCCGCCCACCCTGGCGATCTCCTCGGCGCCGAGCTCATCGGTCATCCGCTCGATCTGCTCACCGGCCCGGGTGTCCACGCCGTAGAGGATGGCGGGTCGTACGGGCTCGTCCTCCCCGTCTGCGAGGAGGACGCACGGCCCCATGCCGCTCACGCCGACGCCGACGATCTCGGCTCCGGGGACGGCGGCGATCAGCTCACCGGCGAGGGAGACGAACTCCTCCCACCAGACGCGTCCGTCCATCTCGACCCAGCCGCTGTGCGGGCGGCTCACGTCGTGTGTCCTGCTCGCCGTGGCGAGGATCGCTCCGCCGGCATCCACGAGCACGCCCTTGCTGCTGGATGTGCCGATGTCCACCCCGAGGGTGCAGCGCATGGCGTCCTCCTTGAAACCGATGCCGCGAATCATGAAACCTGTGCGCCACTGTACGCGAAATCGATTTCAAGGCGCAAGCGCCTGAGGGAGCATCCGTCCGGATCGGCTCAGACGCGCAGGGCCGAGGCGGGCTGCACCTCGTTGCGGAGCACGATCGTGCGCGCCGGCTGGGTGTCGCCGCCGATGCGCTCGAGCAGCATCCGGGCCGCCGTGACGCCCATATGGCGCGCGGGCAGGCGCACGACCGTCACCGCGGTCGGCGACAGCGTGGTGAAGGGAAGGGAGCCGATGACGGCGACGCCGACCTTGGGCGGGGTGAGCCCCCGCTCGGTGAGCACCTGGATCGCCCCCACTCCGATGAGGTTGTTTCCGGCGACGACGGCGTCGGGCGGCTCGGGCAGGGCCAGCAGCTCCTCCATCGCCGCGCGACCGCCGTCCACGCGGAAGGTCGCGAAGCGCGCCAGGGACTCGATGTCGGCATCCGGCTGCGCGGCCGACAGGGCGGAGCGCCACCCGGCCGCACGCTCGGCGGCGGTGTCGATGTGCTCGGGGCCGCCGATGTAGGCGATACGGCGGTATCCCGCGTTGATCAGGTCCTGTGTCGCCGAGGTGCCGGCGGCGCGGTTGGCCATGACGACCCCGTCGATGTCGTAGCTCGTGCTGCGGTCGACGGCCACCACCGGCCGCCCCGTCGCGAGGATCTCATCGAGGCTGGTGCCCTCGTCGGCGGTCGCGATGATGACGCCCGACATGTGCTCGGCGACCGCGATGCGCAGGTAGGTCGCCTCCTTCACGGTCTGCGAATCGGAGTTGCACAGCACGACGGAGTACCCGGCCTCGGAGGCGACGTCCTCGACGCCGCGGGCCATCTCGGTGAAGTAGGGGTTCTCGATGTCAGGGATGACGAGGGCGATGACCTCGGAGCTCTGACGGCGGAGCGTGCGCGCGGTGCGGTTCGGCGTGAAGTTCAGCTTCGCCGCAGCATCCCGCACGGCGGCCACCTTCTCGTCGGAGACGCTCGTGCCGTTGAACACGCGCGAGACCGTCGCGGGAGAGACGCCCGCGAGCGCCGCGACGTCGTAGATCGTAGCCATGCCCACCCTCACTGCTGCCCCGACCCCGTCGGAGATGAAAGCAACAGTAGCGCGCAGGAGGGCGATCTATGGCGTTCAGGAGTGAAATCGATTACATTGGCGCTCATGACTTTCACACCCTCCGATCTGGCATCCCTCGCAGCGCTGCGCCCCGTGCAGACGCGGTCGATCTCGCCGGAGAACTTCGATGGATCCGCTGGGGGCGGGGGCCGGGCGACCGAGGGAACGGGGGCCTCGTGCGCCCGCGACCTCGGCCCCGGCTGGAAGATCTCGCCGAGCGTCGACGTGAAGGCGGGAGAGACCTTCGACCTCGCCCGCATCCAGGGATCGGGCAAGATCACGCACATCTGGATCACCACCCACACCGACAACTGGCGCACGCTCCTGCTGCGCGCCTACTGGGACGGCGCAGACGAGCCGGCCGTCGAGGTCCCCTACGGCGACTTCTTCTGCAACGGCTGGGGCGTCTTCGCGCAGGTGAACTCGCAGGCCATCGCCGCGAACCCGCACGGCGGCTTCAACTCGTACTGGCCCATGCCGTTCCGCGACGGCGCGCGCCTCACGATCGAGAACACCTCAGACGTCGACGTGCGCATCTACTACCAGGTGACGTACGAGATCGGCGGCGACCACTCGAACGACGCGTACTTCCACGCGCAGTGGCGGCGCTCGAACCCGCTCGAGGACCTCACACCCCACGTCATCCTGGAGGGCATCGAAGGCCAGGGCCAGTACGTCGGCACCTACATCGCCTGGGGCGTGAACTCCAACGGCTGGTGGGGCGAGGGCGAGATCAAGTTCTACCTCGACGATGACACCGAGTACCCCACCATCTGCGGAACCGGCACCGAGGACTACTTCGGCGGCGCGTGGAACTTCGACATCCCCGGCAAGGGATACACCGAGTTCTCCACGCCCTACCTCGGGATGCCGCAGGTCATCACACCCGATGGGCTGTACGTGAGCCAGCAGCGGTTCGGTATGTACCGCTGGCACCTGCTCGACCCGATCCACTTCGCGACCGGCATCCCGAAGGTCGACATCCAGGCCCTCGGATGGCGCAGCGGCTGGCGCTACCTGCCGCTCCGCGACGACATCGCCTCCACGGCGATGTTCTACCTCGACCGCCCCACGGCTCGTCGGCCGAAGACGCCGACCGCAGACGACCTGGAGGTGCACCTAGGCACGGCCCCGGTGCCCGACATCGGGGCGACCCCGCCGCGCGAGCCGCGGAGCTGACGGAGGGCGGATGCTGTTCTCTCTGACCGGTGCGAGCGGCGCGGGCAAGTCGACCGTGCTGGCGCACCTCGAGACCGTGGACTGGGGAGTCCCGGTCCGCTGCGTGGAGTTCGACTCGATCGGGGTTCCCGACGGGGCGGACACCGCGTGGCGGCACGGCGCCGTCGAGCGCTGGGTTCAGCAGGCGCTGATCGCCCAGGCCGACGGCGCCCACGTGCTGCTGTGCGGCCAGGTGCCGATGGGCGAGCTCCTCGCCGCGCCCTCGGCCAATCAGCTCGACGGCATCCGCGTGTGCCTGCTCGACTGCTCCCCTGACGTGCGCACGGAGCGGCTGGTGCACCGCGGCGAGCATCTGGAGGCGATCGTGCACCACAACCGCTTCGGCGAGTGGTTCCGCGCGCACACCCTCGACCCCCGGCACGCCCCGGAGGTGATCCGTGTCGCGAGTCCCCTGCCGATGCGGTGGGAGCGCTGGGCCGACCTGGAACCGGGAGACCCGCGGTGGGCGGCCGAGATCATCGACACGGACGCGCTGACCCCGCGGGAGGTCGCGGCATCCGTCGAGTCCTGGGTGAGCCGCGAGCTCGCCGCCGTGTGATCACCCGCCCTTCCCCACCTCTCTCCCGCCCCGAGCCCCTCCGCCTCCGCCTCCGCCTCCGCCTCCGCCTCCGCCTCCGGGCACAGTTTCGGATCTCGGACGCGACACCCCGGCAAAACGACGGATGCCGCGGCGTGTCAGCCGCGGCATCCGAAACCGTGCCCGGTGAGACGGGCGATCCGGCTCAGGCCAGCCAGGCGGGCGCGCGGCCGCGAAGGAAAGCGCCGTCGAGCGAGAAGCGTCCGGCGCCGGTGAACGCGAGCGCGAGGGCCGCGACGCCGAGGACGGCGACGAACTCGTAGCCGCCCTCGCCGACCCAGAGGCCCGCGGGGAGGTGGACGGCGACGATCGCGACGAGCATGTCGATCGCCAGCAGGATGCCGACGGGACGCGTGAACAGCCCGAGGGCGAGCAGGATGCCGCCGATGAGCTCGACGAACGCGACGACGGGCGCCGCGATCTCGGGGAGCGGGACTCCCATGTCGGCGAAGCTGCCGATGGTCCCCGGAAGGGTGTACTCGAAGATCTTCTGCGCGCCGTGGGCGGCGAAGATCAGGCCGACCACGACGCGCAGGACGAGGAGTCCCAGCGAGGCGGAGGCGGAGGGGGCGGTGGTGTTCGTCATGAGGAGTTCTTCCTTCGTGGCAGGACACCCGCGCGCCAGGCGCGGAGCAGGGTCGTTCCCTGCCGACCACGCTAGGAAGCGGTTCTATCCGTCTCCTGTGCGTGTGACGCCCCGTTACCGCTCGCTCCATCGGCGCGCCCGCACGGCCCCCTCCACGTCGTCACGTCATCCACCTCGCCATGGCATCCCGGAGAAGAGGGATCTGCTGCCCGTACAGGTCGCGCGCCTCACGCGCCCACGAGCTCTGCCCTCCGTCCCGCTCGACCTGGCGAAGCTCATGGCAGATCGCCGTCGCCCAGTTCAGGATGCCGTCGGCCGTCATCGCCATCCGAGCGCCGAGGAAGGTCGACCGCAACGACTCGGCCCTCCACCCGTTCACGAGCAGCGTCGCCCAGTCCAGGCCGTTCATGCTCGCCGAGGAGGTCGATCTCCCCCGCGCTGAGAAGGCCGCGCTGGCGTCCCCAGCCGAGTCGACGGCGATAATCGACCCGATGTCCGTCCACCGGAGACTCCCACCCGGCGGTGGAGAGCGCGAGGTCGAGGCACTGCTTCGCGGTCGTCGGCGGGACGTGGCGGTCGAGGATCTTCCCCTCGCCGAGCACTGCACCGTCGAGGCGACGCAACACCATCCCCTCCGACCCCCAGGAGACGAGCCGCGGGGCCCGAAAGGGCGGGGGTACGACCTCCATGGCGAGATAGTGCAGCGCCTCGTTGACGGATCGCTCGCGAGAACGCCCCGTCTTGACGACGACCTCTGCCGAACCGCTGTCCATGGCCCCTCCTCGCCGCGCGCCCGCCGCGCCCCGCGCGGCGGACTCAGACGAGCCCCTGCACCCGGAACTGCTCGGAGTGGTAGACGCTGTTGTTGTCGGTGCGCCACTGGCTGACGCTGAGGTGGAGGTCGGAGAGCGTCGACCCGGGGATGATGTATCCGCCGTAGAGCTGCGCCACGTGCGAGGCGTCCTCCTGGTTCCACTCCGACCCCGTGAGCAGGGTGGTCTTCGTGGCCGTGTAGAGGTTGTCGGTCGGGGTGTTCAGCACCATCGCGTCGATCCGGTACGCGCCGGAGTTGAACCACGTGAGGATCCATTTGCCGCCGAGGGGCCGCAGGCACATCTCGCCGAACGTGCCGCCCAGCACCTCGGTGACCGGCTTGCCCCATCCCCATGAGCCGTTCGCGTACCCCCAGGGCTGGTAGGCCGACAGCGTGGTCATGTTGTTCGACGGCACCCGGTAGAGCACGATGCCCTTGTCGCGCTGGAAGCCGGTGCCGTAGATGTACACGTAGCCGTCGTTGCCCTCGCCCCACGTGATGCACTGGAACTTGCCGCCGGCCATGTCCGCGGGGAACTGCAGCCCGGTGTGCTGCCAGGTCGCGCCGTTGTCGTCGGACTTCCACAGCTCCGTCCAGCGCACCGTGCCGAACTGCGGGCCGTTGACGATCGCGTGCAGGTACATCCGCGAGCCGATCGTGATGACGTCCGACGGGATGACGGTCGTGAAGTAGTTGTCGTGCGGGTAGTACCAGAGCTGCGGGGCCGTGCCCTGCGTGTTCGCGCCGGCACCCGCGCAGCCGTTGAACGTGACGCCGGAGACGAGGTTCGTGGTCGACGAGTACAGCGCCACCGGCGAGCGCCAGTTCGCGCCGCCGACGTGGTCGGTCCAGGTGTCGCCGAACATGAACAGCATCCGTCCGTCCGGCGTGCGCGCGGGGATGCCGAGATCCGTCGCCCCCACCCCGTACTGCAGGGGCGCCTGGGTTCCGGCCAGCACCTTGACCCTCGTCACGGTGAGACCGGCGGCGGATGCCGGTGGCGCAGGGGCCGTCGCGGCGATGAAGGCCGCGCCGATCACCGCTGCTCCCTGGATGAGTCCTCGGCGGCTGATGCCGCGCTCGTTCGTGCTCTCGGTCTCCATCGACCGCTCCTCTCATCACCGCATGGGTACTGCTACTTGAGACCTGCCATCTTGATGTTGCCGATGATCTGCCGCTGGAAGATCAGGAAGAGGATGATGACCGGGGCCGCGGCCAGCACGGAGCCGGCCATGAGCAGTCCCAGCTCGGTGCTGCGCTCGGAGCGGAAGGTCGCGAGGTACTGCTGCAGCACGAACTTCTCCGGCGAGGTGATCGTGAGGATCGGCCAGACGTACGAGTTCCAGTAGGCCAGGAAGGCGGTGATCCCCATCACGACGAACGGCGGCTTGGAGAGCGGCAGGAAGATCCGCCAGAAGATGCCGAACCTGCCGCAGCCGTCGAGCATCGCCGCCTCTTCGAGGCTCTTCGGGATGTTCAGGTAGAACTGCCGGATGAAGAACACCATGCCCGCGCTCGCGAGCCCGGGGATCACGAGCACGGCGAGCGTGTCGAGCATCGCCAGCCGGGTGACGACGATGAAGCTGGTGAGCAGGATCGTCATGCCGGGGATGAACATGGTCGTGATGATGATCGCCCAGATCAGTCCCTTGAAGCGGAAGTCCAGCCGCGCGAAGGCGTACGCCGCGAGGGAGTTCACCGCGAGGCTGCCGACCGTGAACAGCACGGCCCCGAAGAACGTCCAGATCATCGTCCGGAGGAAGGTCGGGTCGGCGAGGATCTGCGCGTAGTTCTGCCACAGCCACACCTCGGGGAAGAACTGGAAGGGCGTCTCGACGACCTCGGTCTTCGACTTGAAGCCGGCGATCACCATCCAGGCGAGCGGGAACAGCGACGCGACCACGAACAGTGCGCCGACGATCACCTTGCCGAGGAGGACGAGCCATCCTCCGGCGCTGCGCGGCGTCCGCGTCGAGCGCGGCTCCTTGCCGGCGAGGACGATGCGGGTGGTCTCCTGCATGACGGCCATCAGTCCACCAGCCTCTCGGAGTTGACGAACTTGAACACGAGGGCGGAGATCGTCCCCAGCACGACGAACAGCAGCAGCGCCGCCGCGATCGAGTAGCCGACGTTCACGTCGTTGCGGAAGTGGTTGAAGATGAAGAGGTTCGGCAGCGTCGTGGAGTCGAGCGGTCCGCCCTGGGTCATGACGAGGGGCAGCTCGAACTGCTGGATCGCCGCGACGAAGCCGGTGATGAGCAGGTACAGCACGACGTTCTTCATCTGCGGGATCGTGATGTACGAGGTCTTCTGCCACCAGTTGGCGCCCTCCATCGCGGCCGCCTCGTAGTACTCGGCGGGGATGTCGACCATCGCGGCGACCATGATGAGGGAGGTGAGGCCCATGCCCAGCCAGATCGCGGGCACGGCCACGGCGATCAGCGCCCACTTCGGGTCGCCGATCCAGGCGATCGGCTCGATGCCGAAGTTCCCGAGGAACGCGTTCAGGAGTCCGCCGGAGTAGTTGTAGATGAGCACGAAGATGATCGAGGCGATCACGGCGGAGATGATCGTCGGGATGTAGATGCTGACCTTCAGGATGCTCGCCGCCCGACGCGACACGGCGACCACGAGGCTCGCGAAGAAGAAGGCCAGCACGAGCATCACCGGCACCGTGAGGAGCACGAACGCGAAGCCGCGTCCGATCGTGGCGAGGAACAGCGGATCCTTCAGGACGTTGGCGTAGTTGCGGATGCCGACGAACTCGGGATCCTTGTAGAAGCTCCAGTCCTGGAAGGACAGGTATCCGGCGTACACCGCCGGCCAGATGACGAAGATCCCCAGCAGCACCACGACCGGCAGCAGGAACCAGTAGGCGGTCCTGTTATCGCGGTATCGATAGCGGTTCTTCCTGCGCCGGGTCTCCCGGCGCTCCTCCACAGCCTGGCTGGCCATATCCACCTCGTCGTGCTCTCGGGGCGTCGTCCCGCCCGGGGCCGCTGGGGCCCCGGGCGGTCACGCGGGCAGGGTCAGTTCTTCGGGGCCTTGTCCGGCAGCCCGTCGCGGTCGATCACGGTCTGGATCGCGGCGTTCGCGGTCTTGATCGCGTCGTCCACGGAGGCGGAGCCCTTCATGACCGACTCCATCGCGGTGCCGACGGCCAGGTTCACATCCCACGGGTAGGTGGAGCCGGCGATGGCGTCGGGGGCGATCTCGTCGACGATGACCTTCGACCAGGGGGCCTTCGCGGCCTCCTCGCTCGCGGCGACGGCATCCTGCACCGACTGCCGCACGGGCACCTTGGTGAACTGCGTGTTCACGAAGAACGGCACGAGGTTGTCGGGGTCTCCGGCGATGGCCCATTCGAGGAACTTCCCGGCGGCATCCGCGTTCTTGGTCTTCGCGTCGACGACCCAGGTGAAGTTGCCCATGGTGGTGGCGGTGCGGCCGTCG
The DNA here is from genome assembly GCF_042901325.1 of Microbacterium sp. NPDC012755. NCBI lineage: Bacteria > Bacillati > Actinomycetota > Actinomycetes > Micrococcales > Microbacteriaceae > Microbacterium > Microbacterium sp. NPDC012755. The sequence continues at coordinate 849,931 of NZ_JBIBCT010000001.1, forward strand.
GCGTCGGACGAGCTCGGGAAGCGGCCGACGCCGGTCTTGCCGAGCAGGTCGGCGTAGTCGGAGCCGATCTCCGACATCATCCACGAGCCGGAGACCTTGAAGGCGACCTTCTGCTGTCCGAAGTCCTCGCCGGCGACGTAGGCCGCGAGGGGCTGCTTGGGCATGTAGCCCTTGTCCCACAGCACCTTGTACTGCTCCATGAGGGCGCGGTAGCCCTTGTTGTCGATGTCGGGGGCCGACCAGTCATCGGTGAGCGCCAGGTGTCCGGCGAAGTTGTACTGCTGGCCGACCGTCGACCAGGCCATCGTCACGGCATCCTGCGCCGGGGAGATGCAGTACTGGCCGTCGCCGAGCGTGGGCTGGATCTTCGCGCAGGCGGCGAGGAGGTCGTCCCAGGTCTCGGGGGCCTTGCTGGAGTCGACGCCCGCGGCGTCGAGCATGTCGGTGTTCCAGAAGAGCACGGTCTGGGGCTCGAGGAGCAGCGGATACGCGTAGTGCTTGCCGTCGATCTCCGAGATGGAGGAGGCGATGTCGAGGATCTCGCCGATCGCGTCCTTCGAGACGATGGAGTCGAGCTCGTGCACGGAGCCCGCGTTCACGAGGTCGTGGAGGTTAGCGGAGCTGGTGTAGACGTCGGGCGCCTTGCCTGCGGCCTGCGCGGCCTTCATCTTCTGGTCCCAGGCGTCCGCCGGCACCTCGGTGTCGACGACCTTGATCTTGTCCTGCGAGGCGTTGAACTTCTTGACGATGTCGGCGTACCACTCGTTCTCCACGGGGGTGAACGTGCGATGCCAGAACTGCACGGTGGTGACGCCGTTCTCGCCGCCGCCTCCCGCCGACTCCCCCGGCGTGCCCGAGCCGCAGGCGGCGAGCATCGATCCGACCGTCAGCGCGCCGAGAGCGGCGATCGCCGTGCGGCGCGTGCGTGTGGTGATTCTCATGGGTTCCTCCTCAGGAACGGACTCCTCGTCGAGTCGCTGCTGTGTGCTCGGCTGCCGCCGAAGGGTTCCGGCCGCGCCGTCGATCTTCGGTGACCGGGTATGCGTCAGATTATGCGAAATCGATTTCATGCGCAAGGTCTCAGATGTGCTTCTCAGCCCTTCCGTTCGAGATCCGCCGAGAACCAGAACACGTTGTACGGTCCCCAGAGGGAGAGCGTGAAGTAGATCGTCCTGCCGTCGTCGCTCACGTAGCGCGGATTCAGGTAGGGCGAGTACAGCCCCGGGTAGTCCGCGCCCGGCACGAGTTCGATCGGGTCACCCCACGGCCCCCACGGCGTGATCCCCTCGCGGATGTAGGCGTTCCCGGCATCCGAGTAGGTCATGATCCAGTGCTCCAGGTACGTCGACCACATCACGGAGAGCTCGCCGATCGTGCCCTCGACGATGGTCTCCGCGTCCGCGAGATCACTGCTCCAGCGCGGGATCGCCCCGTCGGCGCCGGCGAAGTAGGAGTAGGCGGACTGGTCCTCGACCGCCTCCTCCGTCGCCCGAACGCGCATCAGCTGCACGCCGCCGAAGCGCCCCGAGGGGATCGACCAGAAGTAGATCCAGTCCTCGCCCCCTTCGCTCACGCGCGCCGTGGCGACCTGCACGAAGTTCGAGTCCCCCGGCCATTCGACGCCCTCGACGGGCTGCCAGGTCGTGCCGTCGTCGCGCGACACGATCAGCGCCGAGCGGTTCGCATCCCAGGCGCCCGGCTCTCCCCAGAACCGCACGGACATGTACGACACGTAGATCGCATCGCCGACCGTGAAGCCGTATGTCGGGATCTTCGTCACCTCTCCCCCCGCCCCGTTGGCGTCGTGATCGCCCTCGATCAGTGCGGCGGCCAGGCCGACGTCATCCGTCACCCAGCCATCGAACGAGATGCCGTCGGAGGGGTCGTCGTCGGTGCTCCAGGCCGCGACGTTCGACCGCCAGAAGCCGCCCTGCCCGCCGATCGACTCGGGGTCGCGCTCCCCGAACGTGTCGCCGAACAGGAAGAGCGTGCGGTCACCGACGTCGACCATGGATCCGAGATCGGTGCCGGCGACGGACACGGATGCCGTGTCGTTCATGGCGTCCGGACCGGTGAGCTGCGCGATCTCGGTGAGGCCGGAGACGCCGTCGAGCACGAAGGGCCTGTCGGGGTTCGGGTCGACGCTCACGCCCGATCCCCCTGCGCATCCGGCGAGCGCCAGAGCGAGGACGACGGATGCGGCGACGGCGGTCCTGCGGGGTGCTGCGGTGACGGACATGATCCTCCTCGATCGGCGACGGTCATGGACCCGAATCTAGCGAAATCGATTTCAAGACACTAGGGTCTTCGGCATGTCCGATTCCGACTCGACCCCGTGGTTGCGCCCATCCCGCAGCGCCTCCTCCGAGCCCCGGTGGGGGCACCCGGACGGCCTCCAGATCGGCATCGCGCCGATCCCCGGGCCGCGTGGCCTCCTCCGCGTGTTCACCCCGTACCTCGATCACCCGCGCGAACGGCTGGTGAACTTCGTCGCTGTCGAGCCGATCGTGCAGGGCGGCTCGGAGCGCGGATTCTCCGAGCTGGAGGCGAGCAGCCTCGACCCCGGCCAGCGCGGCAAGAGGTTCTGGTCGGCCGACTCGTCCGACCTCGCCGAGCAGGAGCCAGACGCCCCGCCGGCCCGCGGCGTGATCGATGCCATCGACGGCGTCGAGACGCTGACCGTGTGGATCGGCGTCGAGCGCTTCGACAGCGGCGCCGACGTCAGAGTGCGGGTGCGGTTCCGGGCCGACCGACCGCACGAGGTCGAGCTCGCGGGGTTCGCGAACGCGGCATCCGCTCCGCTGTCGCACCTGATCCTCACCGCGACCATGGGCAACTGGGCGCGCCTGCGCCGCCTGCACCTCGCCGGGCGCGTGGTGGCACCCGCCGAGCTGTGGCCCGGATTCTCCGGCACCGGGTTCGCGGAGCACGCGCGCTTCCCACTCGACGCCCTGACGCGCGACGGGGATGCCGCGATCGTGAGCGCCACCGGAGATGAAGACGACCCGTGGCCGGTCGAGTACTCCGCCGACACGGCCGACCACTGGCGCTTCCTCGGACGGAGGGCGGTGCAGTCCTGGCGCGTCGACGACCCCCATCCGGCTCTCGAGGCGCTGGTCAACGCACGGTGGTCGTACTGGGCGAGCGCCTCGCCCATCCCCGGCGGTCCCGCCTACGAGAACGTCGAGGTCGTGGAGCCGTTCCGGCAGGGCGCCGCGCTCCGGTTCTCGGTCGAACCCGTGGACTGATCACGACGCCGGGTCGCCCCACCATCCCGGGCACAGCTGCGGAGCCGATGCCCGACACGCCGCGAGACGCTTCGGATGCCGCGGCATGTCGGCCGCGGCATCCGAAGTTGTGCCCACCGGGGCATCCGAAGCCGGGCCCGGGCCCCTTCAGACCCGGCCCGGGGCGCAGAGAAAGGCGGCCTGCCCTCGAGATCGAGGACAGGCCGCCGCAGTCATGGGTGACTCAGGAGCAGAGTTCCTGCAGCTTCAGTCCCGACTCCTGGATCGCGGTCGACGAGGCCGTGAGCTTCTCGGTCGCCTTGGCGGCGCTGGACGGGTCTTCTGCGACGTCCTTCATGAGGGTCGCCAGGTCGCTGTAGGCGTCGGTGAACTTGTCGAACACGGGCTTGACCTCCGTGTTGGTGACCTTCTCGGCGAGCTTCTGGAACTCGTCATTGACCCCGGCCAGCGCCTCGGCTGCAGCCTTCGGGTCGGTCGCCGCCTCGGTCATGGCGGTCTGGGCCTCGGTGCTGATCTCCTGACCCTTGTCGTTGATCAGCTTGCAGGCGTCGGCCACCGACTGGCCCCCTCCGGAGCATCCGGTCAGTCCCACGGCGATCGCGATCGCAGTGATGAAAAGCGCGCCCTTGCGTGCTGTACGCATAATGTCCTCCTCCAGTCACGCAGAAGGCTTCTCGCGCCCCCCGCTATGAAGAATCTATTGCATGTCGATGAATTCGAGAATCTGCGGACGCGGCACCACGAGCGGAGACCCCGCGCGCGGACCGTGCACGGCGGCCGGTCGGATGCGTGAGCCGAGGAGAGCGGTCACGCTGACCCGCGCCCTCAGCCCGACTCCGTAGACTCGCCGGATGGCGCGAACCCGCGCGGGGAAGGGGCAGAGGCGAAGGTGAGGGCACGAGCGGTCTTCGGCGTGCTGCGTCTCGCCGCGGCGGCCGCCTGCGTCGTCGCTCTCGTGCACCGGTTGTTCTGGGGCCTCAGCTCGCGCACGATCGCCGGAGAGAACTTCTTCGCCTACCTCACCGTGCAGTCGAACTGCGCACTCGTCGTGGTGCTCGTGATCGGCGGAGCGCTGGCGTTCCTCCGCGCGACGGACCCCCGCTGGTTCTCCGTCTGCCTCGCGCTCGTCCTCACGTGGACGATCACCGCGGGCCTCGCGTTCGCGCTGATCGTGTGGCAGGCCGGCATCCGCGGCATCCGTGTGGACGTGCCGTGGTCCGACCAGCTGCTGCACTTCTGGCTCCCCGCGTGCACGGCGCTCGCCTGGGCGCTGACCCCGGGGCACCGCGAGGTGCCGTGGTGGGTCGTGCCCGCGTCGCTCGCGTTCCCTCTCGCATGGGGCGCCGTGACGCTGTGGCGCGGTCCGCTCGTCGGCTGGTACCCGTACTACTTCCTCGACCCGCGGCAGGTCTCGGGGCCGCCGGAGTTCCTGCTCACCAGTGCCGTCGCCCTCGCGATCTTCGCGCTGGTCGCGACGGCGATCGTGCTCATCAGCCGAACGCGTCGGGGGCGCACCGACGCCGCGTGAGCAGAGCTCAGCTCGCAGGTGCGAGGAACGGCGCCAGGGATGCCGCGGCCGCGGCGAGCACGGCGTCGTCGTCGAGGTCGGCGAAGTCCGCCGCATCCGCACCGCCGACGAGTCCGACCAGGATGTTCTCGCCCGTGAGCGGCGCGAGGTTGAACCAGGTGCGGATGGTCGCGTCGCCTCCGACGACATGCCAGATGGCGGCATCGGTGACGAGCAGCGGCTCCTCGAAACGCAGCCAGACCGTCTCGATGAAGCCCATGCTCAGATCCGCGATCGCGCCGCGCTGAGCGAAGGGCAGCTTCGGCGAGAACTCGATGCCGTCGCTCTGCAGCACTCCGAGCGGCACGGTGATCACGACGCGATCGAACGACAGCGACTCGCCCGTCGCGATGCCGAGACTCACCCCCGCGTCGTCGTACGCGACACGGCTGACGGGCGATGACAGGCTCGTCTTGACGTCGTCGAGCAGGTGGGCGGCGACCGCACCGAGATCGCCGAGCACCGCTGTTCGCTCTGCGGGAGGGATCACGGGAGGGAACCACGACGAGGCCTGGTCGGCGTCTGAGCCGGACGAGGCTGAGAGGGAGGCGAGCAGGGCGGCGAGGCCGGGCTCGGCGGGGTCGGCGCCCGCGTCGGTCAGGGCCTGCGCCAGCGGGATGTCGGCGGGGAGCGCCTGCGCCGACGCGATCGCGTCGGTGAGCACCTGGTCGGCGACGGGTTCGACGTCGCCCTTCGTCGACTTCCAGAGGGATGCCGACAGCGACCCCGTGCGGATGTCGAGCGCGTTCAGCTGCTCGCTGACGTCGGCGTCCTGCGCGCCGAGGAGCCAGCCGCCGAGCTGAGCCGGCACCGGCCAGGACTCCTCATCGACGACGGACTGCACGCGTCCGCCGACACGGTCCCTGGCGTCGAAGACCGTGAGCTCGAAGCCCGTTCCCGAGAGCCGTGCGGCCGCTGCCGCCCCGGCGAGGCCCGCACCGACGATGGCGATGCGCTCTCCGTACTCGGCCGCGGCCAGCAGCTCCTCCGCTGCTCGCGTGCCAGAACGCAGCGCACCCGACATCGTTCCCGGAGCATCGGCATCCGTCGCCTCCCCGGCGAAGAACAGCCGCCCGTCGACGGGCGCGGCGAGGGCGTCGCGCGCGCTCGCCTGCACGCCGGCGGGAGTGAAGCTGGCCGACCCCAGGGCGAACGGATCGGAGGCCCACCTGCTGCGAGCGAAGGCGAGCGGAGCGATCGTGCTGCCGGTCGGGCGCGGCGACGGGGAGCGATCGGGCGTGGGAGACGGCGCCGGTTCCGGGGTGCAGGAGGCGAGCAGCACTCCCAGGACGCCGGCTCCGGCGCCGATCAGCAGAGTGCGACGCGTCATCCTCATCGTGACGCAACGATACCGCGCGCGCATCCGTCGTCCACACAGGGGCGAGGCCTACGTGTACTCCACCGTCCCCGCGATCGAGCTGGATCAGCCCGCTGACAGATCAGTCGCGCCCGCCCCCAGGATGCCACAGCACGACCTCGGTGGAGCGTCGGATGCGCCGGCCGCCGGGCATCGGGACGACACCGGCCGACCCCGCGGCGAAGACGCGGACGCCGGGGCGATTCTCCCGTTCGGCTCGCAGCGCCGTGTCGAGCTCGGTGACGCGGCGACGCAGCATCCGGTTCTCGTCTTCCAGGTCGAGCAGCCGTGCGATGGCGGGCAGGCTCACCCCTTCGGAGGAGAGCTGCGCGACCTCGCGGAGCTGCTCGATGTTGCGGGTCGAGTAGCGGCGGGAGCCGCCGGAGGTGCGCCCTGGCACGACGAGGCCGATGCGGTCGTACTGCCGCAGGGTCTGCGGGTGCATGCCGGCGAGCTCGGCCGCGACGGCGATCGCGAACACCGGGGTGTCGGCATCCATGCGCTGCTCAGCCATGACGCGTCACCCGCCCTCGGCCGTAGAGCGAGGCGCGGCCCGACGAGGCGCGCCCCAGGTCGTCGAGCGAGCGCGGCGACGAGACGGAACGCCCCGCTGTGGGACGTCCCGTCTCGCTTCGCCCGCTCGACGACCGGAGGGATCTCATCGCCGCGCCTTCGCCATGAGGTCGGCGCGCGGGTTCTCGTTCGGCTCCAGCGACTGGAACTTCTCGAGTGCCTCGCGGGCCGCCTCGTCGAGGTGCGACGGCACGGCGATCTGCAGCTCGGCGAGCAGGTCGCCGGTGCCCTTGGTGGTGGTGACGCCGCGTCCCTTGACGCGCAGCACGCGTCCGGACGGCGTGCCGGGGGCCACGCGGAGCTTGACCGTGTCGCCGCCGAGCGTCGGCACCTCGATGGTCGCGCCGAGCGCGGCCTCGGTGAACGTCACCGGCACCACGACGCCGAGGTTGAGGCCCTCGCGCGTGAAGACCGGATGCGGGCGCACCGCGATCTGCACGACGATGTCGCCGTTCTCCCCGCCGTCCGGCGAGGGGCGACCGCGGCCGCGCAGCTTGATCTTCTGCCCGTCGGCGACGCCCGCGGGGATCTTCACCTTGAACGGCTTGCCGTCTTCGCCCTGCAGCGTGATGGTCTCGCCCTGCACGGCCGTGGCGAAGTCGAGCGTGGTGCGCGCCGTCACGTCGGCGCCGCGCTGCGGGCCTCCGTAGCCGCGGAAACCGCCCGACGTCTGGCCGAAGCGACCGGTGCCGAAGCTCCCGCCGCCCTGATTGAACATCGAGAAGATGTCCTCGAAGTCGGCCGTCTGGCCGCGGCCCTGCTGCCCGAACCGGCTGAACACGTCTTCGAAGCCGCCTGCGCCCTGACCGCTCGCCGTGAAGCGGGCGCCAGAGCCCATGGCGCGGATCTCGTCGTACTCCTTGCGCTGTTCGGCATCGGAGAGCACCGAGTACGCCTCGCTGATCTCCTTGAACTTCGCCTCGGCCGCGGCATCCCCCTGATTGGAGTCGGGGTGGTACTTGCGGGCGAGTTTGCGGTACGTCTTCTTGAGATCGGCGTCGCTGACGTCCTTCGAGACCCCGAGGGTCTTGTAGAAGTCCTTGTCGAACCAGTCCTGGCTAGCCATCGATCACCTGCCTACTCAGCCGGTACAGCGACGACGACCTTCGCAGGGCGCAGCTCGACGTCTCCGAGGCGGTATCCCACCTCGACGACCTCGAGGATCGTGGTCTTCTCGGCACCCGGGGTGGGCTGCTGGAAGATCGCCTCGTGGCGTTGCGGGTCGAACTCCTCGCCCGCCTCACCGTAGGAGACGACTCCGAGCCGCTCGGCGACTCCGCGCACCTTGTCGGCGATCGCGGCGAAGGGCGTACCCTCGACCAGATCGCCGTGCTGGGCGGCGCGGCCGAGGTCGTCGAGCACCGGGATGAGGCCCTTGGCGGCCTCGCCCTTCGCCCGCTCGATCTCGACCTGGCGCTGCTCCTCGGTGCGGCGACGGTAGTTCGCGTACTCGGCCTGGAGGCGCTTGAGGTCGTTCAGCAGCGTGGACTCGAGGTCGGCGAGCACGGCGTCCTCCGCCGCGGCCTCACCGGTCTGCTCGGTGCCCAGGATGTCGTCGACCGTGAGCTCCTCGTCGGAGCCCTCCGCGGCCCTGGCTTCGGTGGAGTCCGGGTTCTGCGGCGCGGGGCCGGATGCCGCAGCATCCGACCCCTCGCTCCCAGGAACCTCGTTGTTGTCGAAGTTCTTGTCGGTCATGGTTACTTCTTCTCGTCCTCGTCGTCGACGACCTCGGCGTCGATGACGTCCTCGTCGGAGGAGGCATCGCCCGCGGGGGCCTCGCCCTCGGCGGCGCCCGGTGCGGGCTCAGCCTGGGACTGCGCGTAGATGGCCTCGCCCAGCTTGGACTGCGACTGGTTCAGCTTCTCGAACGCGGTCTTCACAGCCTCGTCGTCGTCGCCGGCCAGTGCCGTCTTGAGCGCGTCGACGTCGGCCTTGACCTCGGTCTTCACGTCTTCGGGCAGCTTGTCCTCGTTCTCGGAGATCAGCTTGTCGATCGAGTACGAGAGCGTCTCGGCCTGGTTGCGCACCTCGGCGGCCTCGCGGCGCGCCTTGTCTTCTGCGGCGTGCTCCTCGGCCTCGCGCACCATGCGCTCGATGTCCTCCTTCGACAGCGACGAGCCGCCGGAGATGACGATCGACTTCTCGGTGCCGGTGCCCTTGTCCTTCGCGGACACGTGCACGATGCCGTTGGCGTCGATGTCGAACGTGACCTCGATCTGCGGGATGCCACGGGGAGCCGGAGCGATGCCCGTGAGCTCGAACGTGCCGAGCGGCTTGTTGTCGCGGGTGAAGTCGCGCTCGCCCTGGAAGACCTGGATCGCGACGGACGGCTGGTTGTCGTCTGCCGTGGTGAAGGTCTCGCTGCGCTTGGTCGGGATGGCCGTGTTGCGCTCGATGAGCTTGGTCATCATGCCGCCCTTGGTCTCGATGCCGAGGCTCAGCGGGGTGACGTCGATGAGGAGGACGTCCTTGCGCTCGCCCTTCAGGACACCGGCCTGCAGAGCGGCGCCGACGGCGACGACCTCATCGGGGTTGACGCCCTTGTTGGCCTCCTTGCCGGTCTCGCGCTTGACGAGCTCGGCCACGGCGGGCATACGAGTCGATCCGCCGACGAGTACGATGTGGTCGATGTCGGCCACCTTGATGTTCGCCTCGCGGATGACGTCTTCGAAGGGCTTCTTGGTGCGGTCGAGCAGGTCCTTCGTGAGGTCCTCGAACTTCGCGCGGGTGATGGTCTCGCTCAGCGAGACGGGACCCGACTCGGTCAGCGACAGGTAGGGCAGGTTGATGCTCGTCGAGGTCGAGGAGGAGAGCTCCTTCTTGGCCTGCTCCGCAGCCTCCTTGAGACGCTGCAGGGCGATCTTGTCGCCCGAGACGTCGACGCCCGTGGTCTCCTTGAACTGCTTGATGAGGTAGTCGACGAGACGCTGGTCCCAGTCGTCGCCGCCGAGGCGGTTGTCACCGGCGGTCGAGCGCACCTGGATGGTGGAGAAGTCGTCGTCCTTGCCCACCTCGAGGAGGGAGACGTCGAAGGTTCCGCCGCCGAGGTCGAAGACGAGGATGAGCTCGTCCTCCTTGCCCTTGTCGAGGCCGTAGGCGAGGGCCGCAGCGGTGGGCTCGTTGATGATGCGCAGGACGTTGAGGCCCGAGATCTCGCCGGCCTCCTTGGTGGCCTGACGCTCGGCGTCGTTGAAGTACGCGGGGACGGTGATGACGGCATCCGTCACCGTGTCGCCCAGGTAGGCCTCGGCGTCGCGCTTGAGCTTCATGAGGATGCGCGCGGAGATCTCCTGCGGCGTCCACTTCTTGCCGTCGACGTCGAAGCTCCAGTCGGTGCCCATGTGGCGCTTGACGGACGAGATCGTGCGGTCGACGTTGGTGACGGCCTGGCGCTTGGCGGTCTCGCCGACGAGCACCTCGCCGTCCTTGGTGAATGCGACGACCGACGGGGTCGTGCGGAAGCCCTCGGCGTTGGCGATGACCTTCGGCTCGCCGCCCTCGAGGACGCTGACGACGGAGTTCGTGGTTCCGAGGTCGATTCCAACAGCACGTGCCATGTGTTCTCTCCTTGTGTTCGAAGTGTGTGGTGATCTGAAAAACCTGCGGCGAACAGGGAAACCTGAGTCGCGATGACTCAACTGTACTCCGACCCTCGGATGCTGTCAAACAAACTTGATATGAATCGGCTCAACTTTTCCCCTGAGTCGGACCGACGGCAGGATGGGTCCATGATCCGCGCCGTGCTCTTCGACCTCGACGGGGTCGTGCGCCACTTCGACCACGACGCCGACCTCGAACGCCGACACGGTCTCGACGAGGGCGACATCGCGCGCGTCGCCTTCGCCTCCCCTCTCATAGAAGAGGTCACGACCGGGCGCATCACCCGCGCCGAATGGATCGCGCGCATCGCCGAGCGAACCGCTCCCGCCGCCGCCGAGGAGTGGGGACGCACGCCGTTCCGCCTCGACCCCGAGGTGCTCGCGGTGATCGACGCGCTCAGGACCACCGGCATCCGCTGCATGATCCTCACCAACGGCACCGACACCATCCCCCGGGAGCTGAGGGACAGCGGGCTCGACGCCCACCTCGACGGCATCGTCAACTCCGCCGAGATCGGCTACGCCAAGCCGGATCCGCGCGCCTTCCAGTACGCACTGGATGCGCTGGAGCTCCGCGCGGAGGAGGTCTTCTTCACCGACGACTCCCCGTCCAAGCTCACCGGGGCGGACGAGCTCGGCATCACGACGCACCATTTCACCGGCGTCCTGCCGCTGCGCCGGGCGCTCCTCGACGCGCAGATCGCCCTCCCTGCTCTCGACGACCGTCGATGACCGGGCACCAGTGCTGCCCCCGCCCATGAGGCTGCATCCCTGATCGATCCCGGCGCCGAGGAGAGCGGGAGCTAGAGTCTCAGGCATGCCCCGACCGACACTGCTCGCCGTCTCGCACGGGACCGCGGATGCCGACGGCTCGACCGCGATCGCCGCCCTCGTCGCCGAAGTACGCGCGGCGCTGCCCGACGTCGAGGTGCGGGAGGCGTTCGTCGACGTGCAGGAGCCCGATGCGGCCGACCTCGCCCCCGCGATCGGCGGTCAGCTCGTCATCGTGCCGCTGCTGCTGTCGAGCGGCTTCCACGTGCACCATGATCTGCACGGCATCGCGGCGAAGCGGGAGGATGCCGTCGTCGCCGACCCCCTGGGACCAGACGCTCGGCTCGCCGACGTGCTCGCGGATCGCCTCGCGGCGACCGCCGACGCGGCCGTGGACGGCCCCGTGGTCCTGGCCGTCGCCGGATCCCGCGACCCCCGCTCGCTCACGGATGCCGAGGGCATGGCGTCCCTGCTCACCGAGCGACTGGGCCGCGACGTCGCGCTCGCCTACCTCGCCGCGCGTGACCCCGATCTGCCGACCGCGCTGCGCGAGCATCCGGGTTCCCCCGTGGCGACCTTCCTCCTCGCCCGCGGCTACTTCTACGATCTGGCCGTGCAGCAGGGCGACGGCCGCACCCTCAGCCTCCCTCTGCTCGACGGCGGGCCCGTGCCGCAGCCCCTCGTCGATCTGGTGGTCGCGCGCTACGAGGACGCCGCCGCCCGCTTCTGAGCACCACCGCCGTCATCCGCCGGCCGCACAGCACAGAACGTCGTCCCGCACCAGACCCTGCGGGCATATTCCGTGCTGCATGACGCTGTGTGACGATCCTTGACGTCACATGTCATCCAAGGTTCTTGAACACCGTCCAACTCCCTACCGTGAGGCGAAGCCATCCCAGGGAGCCGTTCATGACCATCCAGCAGCCGACGCCGATCCGTGGTGCCCGCACGCGCACCACGAGGACTCCGACCAAACCCCACGGGCAGTGGGCGGTCGACGGCACGGAGCCGCTGAACGCGAACGAGGAGTGGAAGCTCGCCGACGACGGCCTGAACGTCCGCGAGCGCATCGAGAACGTGTACGCGCAGGGCGGGTTCGCGAGCATCGACCCGACCGACCTGCACGGGCGCTTCCGCTGGTGGGGCCTGTACACGCAGCGCAAGCCCGGCATCGACGGCGGCCGCACGGCCCAGCTCGAGCCGCATGAGCTCGAGGACGAGTACTTCATGCTGCGGGTCCGCATCGACGGCGGGCAGCTCACCACCCATCAACTGCGCGTGATCGGCGAGATCTCCACCGAGTTCGCCCGCGACAGCGCCGACCTCACCGACCGTCAGAACGTGCAGCTGCACTGGGTCCAGGTCGAGGACGTGCCCGAGATCTGGCGCCGTCTCGAAGAGGTCGGGCTCAGCACGACCGAGGCGTGCGGCGATGTGCCGCGCGTGATCCTGGGATCCCCTGTCGCCGGCATCGCCGCGGACGAGATCATCGACCCCACCCCGCAGATCCTCGAGATCGCGGAGCGCTTCGTGGGCGACCAGTCGCTCGCCAACCTCCCCCGCAAGTACAAGACCGCCATCACCGGCCACCCGAGCCAGGACGTGGTGCACGAGATCAACGACTGCGCGTTCGTCGCGGTCGAGCATCCAGAGCTCGGCATCGGCTACGACATCTGGGTCGGCGGCGCGCTCTCGGTGGTGCCGCGGCTCGGCGAGCGCCTCGGCGCGTTCGTGGCCCCCGAGCGGGTCGCCGAGGTGTGGCACGGGGTCACGCAGATCTTCCGCGACTACGGCTATCGCCGCCTGCGCAACAAGGCCCGCCTGAAGTTCCTGCTCGCCGACTGGGGAGTCGAGAGGTTCCGCGATGTGCTGGAGACCGAGTACCTCGACGCTCCCCTCCCCGACGGGCCGGCCGCCCCCACGCCCACGACGATCGGCGACCACGTCGGCATCCACCGGCAGAAGGACGGACGCTTCTACGTCGGCGCCGCTCCCCTCGTCGGCCGCGTCTCCGGCAGCACGCTGACGGCCCTCGCCGACCTCGCGGAGCAGCACGGATCGCAGCGCATCCGCACCACCCCGCATCAGAAGCTGCTGGTGCTCGACGTGCCGGAGGACGGGGTCGAGAGCCTCGTCGCCGGCCTCGACGCCCTCGGGCTCTCGGCCAGGCCCAGCCTGTTCCGCCGCGGCACCATCGCATGCACGGGCATCGAGTACTGCAAGCTCGCGATCGTGGAGACCAAGGCGAACGCGGCCGACGCGATCCGTCTGCTGGAGGAGCGCCTCGGTGCTCTCGAGCCGGAGATCGGCCGCCCGATCACGCTGCACGTGAACGGCTGCCCGAACTCGTGCGCCCGCATCCAGATCGCCGACATCGGGCTCAAGGGCCAGCTGGTGTCGATCGACGGTGAGCAGGTCCCCGGCTACCAGGTGCACCTGGGCGGCGGCCTCGCGGGCGTCGACCGCGAGGAGGCCGGCCTCGGCCGCACCGTGCGCGGCCTCAAGGTCGCCGCTGACGGCATCGCCGACTACGCCGAGCGGGTGATCCGCCGCTACCTCGCCGACCGCGAGGAGGCCGAGAGCTTCGCGCAGTGGGCGCACAGGGCCGACGAGGAGGCGCTGCAGTGAGCACTCCGGTCGTCATCCGCTCCGCGCGACCTCCCCGGCGCTCGGTCGACGAGCTGCGCGCCCTCGCCGAGCGCGGGGCGGCCGAGCTGCGCAGTCGGCAGCCAGACGAGGCGACGCCGGCGGAGGTCGTCGCCTGGATCGCCGAGAACTTCGACGTCTCGCAGGCGGCCGTCGCCTGCTCGATGGCGGATGCCGCGCTGCCGCACCTCGTCGCGCAGGGCCTCCCCGGTGTCGACGTGCTGTTCCTCGACACGGGCTACCACTTCGCCGAGACCACGTTCACGCGCAACGAGGTGGAGCGCGAGCTCGACGTGCGCATCGTCGACGTGAAGCCGGAGCAGACCGTGCGCGAGCAGGATGCCGAGTTCGGCGCGAACCTGTTCGAGCGCGATCCCGGCCTGTGCTGCGCGCGGCGCAAGGTCGAACCGCTGCAGCGCTCGCTCGGCGAGTACGAGGTGTGGTTCACGGGTGTGCGCCGCGAGGAGGCGCCGACGCGCGCCGAGACGCCGCTGATCGTGTGGGACGAGCGCAACGGCCTCGTGAAGGTCAACCCGGTCGCCGCGTGGAGCTTCGACGACCTCATCGACTACGCCACCGTGAACGCGGTGCCGGTGAACCCCCTGATCGCGAACGGCTACCCGTCGATCGGCTGCGCGCCGTGCACGAAGCCCGTCGCCGCCGGCGAGGACCCGCGCTCCGGCCGCTGGGCCGGGCTCTCCAAGACAGAATGCGGACTCCACCTATGAGCGAGACACCTCGTCAGACCTCGTTCGTTGAGCGAGCGCAGCGAGACGAAACGCCAAGCCCGACGCGTTTCGTCTCGTCGCTGCGCTCCTCGCTCAACGACCAGGAGGCCCCGACATCGCTGTCGGCCCTCGACCTGCTCGAGGCCGAGGGCATCCACATCATCCGCGAGGTCGTCGCCGAGTTCGAGCGTCCCGTGCTGCTGTTCTCGGGCGGAAAGGACTCCGTCGTGGTGCTGCACCTCGCGGCGAAGGCCTTCGCGCCGGGCAAGGTGCCGTTCCCCGTGCTGCACGTCGACACCGGCCATAACTTCCCCGAGGTGATCGCCTTCCGCGACGAGACGGTCGCCCGCCTCGGCATCGACCTCGAGGTCGCGCGCGTGCAGGACTACATCGACGACGGCCGCCTGGCCGAGCGCCCCGACGGCACCCGCAACCCGCTGCAGACGCAGCCGCTGCTCGATGCGATCGCCGCGGGAAAGCACGATGCCGTGTTCGGCGGCGCCCGCCGCGACGAGGACAAGGCGCGGGCGAAGGAGCGCATCATCTCGCTCCGCGACGAGTTCGGCCAGTGGGACCCGCGCAACCAGCGCCCCGAGCTGTGGAGCCTGTACAACGGCCGCCACCTCCCCGGCCAGCACGTGCGGGCCTTCCCGATCTCGAACTGGACCGAGACCGACATCTGGAACTACATCGAGCGCGAGGGCATCGCCCTCCCTCCCCTGTACTACGCGCACGAGCGCGAGGTCTTCCGTCGCGACGGCATGTGGTGGGCCGTGGGCGAGTTCTCGCAGCCGCGCACCGGCGAAGACGTCGTTCGCCGCACGGTGCGCTACCGCACGGTCGGCGACATGAGCTGCACGGGTGCGGTGGAGTCGGATGCCGCGGACACGGCATCCGTCGTCGCCGAGGTGCAGCGCTCCACCCTCACCGAGCGCGGAGCGACCCGCGCCGACGACCGGATCAGCGAGGCCGCCATGGAGGATCGCAAGAAGGACGGGTACTTCTGATGACTGACACCCCACCGGTCGTTGAGCGAGGGAGCGCAGCGACCGAGACGAAACGCATCGACCCTCAGTCGAGGTCGGATGAGGACGTTTCGTCTCGCTCCGCTCGCTCAACGACCGACGTGAGAACCCTCTTCCGCTTCGCGACGGCCGGCTCCGTCGACGACGGCAAGTCCACGCTCGTCGGCCGACTGCTGCACGACGCGAAGGCGATCCTCGCCGACCAGCTGGAGCAGGTCGCCGCCACCAGCCGCCAGCGCGGCTTCGCGCACGGCGACTTCGACTTCGCGCTCCTCACCGACGGGCTCCGCGCCGAGCGCGAGCAGGGCATCACGATCGACGTCGCCTACCGCTACTTCGCGACCGATCGGCGCAGCTTCATCCTCGCCGACTGCCCCGGCCACGTGCAGTACACGCGCAACATGGTCACCGGATCCGCCACCGCGGATGCCGTGATCGTGCTGGTCGACGCCCGCAAGGGCATCGTGGAGCAGACCCGCCGTCACCTCGCCGTGGTCTCCCTGCTGCGCGTGGCCCACGTCGTCATCGCGGTGAACAAGATCGACCTCACAGGCTTCGACGAGAACGTCTTCGTGGAGATCGAGATCGAGGCGGCCAGGGTCGCCGAGCAGCTGGGCCTCACCGGCATCCACGTGCTGCCGGTGTCGGCGCTCGAAGGCGACAACATCGTCGACCGGTCGGAGCGCACGCCCTGGTATCAGGGGCCGACGCTGATCGAGCTGCTGGAGACCCTCCCGACCATCGACGAGTCGGAGGCCGCAGCCTCGGACTTCCGTCTTCCCGTGCAGCTCGTGCTGCGCCCCCAGGGCGGCCTCTCGCCGACCGTGAGCGCCGACGACGCCGAGCGCTACCGGGACTTCCGCGGATTCGCCGGCCGCATCTCCGCGGGCTCCGTGCGCGTGGGCGACGTCGTGGAGGTGTTCCCCGGCGGGCACGCCACCACGGTCACCGGCATCCACGTCGCGGGGGCGGAGGCGGATGCCGCGACAGCTCCGCAGTCGGTCACGCTGACGCTCGCCGATGAGCTGGACGCCGCGCGGGGCGCCGTGATCGCGGCATCCGGCACCGTTCCCGCCGGGCGCAGGGAGGCGGTCGTCGAGCTCTTCCAGCTCGATCCGCGCACGATCACCGCGGGCACCAGGGTGCTGGTCAAGCACGGCACCCTGACCGTGCAGGCGCTCGTGTCCGAGGTCATCGACCGCCGCGACCTCGACACGCTCGGCCACCTCGACGCCGACGCGCTCGCGGTCAACGAGATCGGCCGCGTGCGTCTGCGCTTCGCCGCCGACCTCCCCCTCGAACCGTACGAGCAGAGCCGCTCCGGCGGCTCCCTCGTGCTCATCCACCCCGCCGACGGCGCGACGCTGGCCGCAGCGACCGTCGTCGGGGACTGACCCGCACCACCCCACCACTCGCTAAGGAGGCGACACCGTGAAGATCACCCGCAAGACCACCGCACTCACAGCCCTTGGACTCGCTGCCATGATGCTGGCCGGCTGCGCCTCGGCATCTGCCGCGCCGAGCGCGTCAGACGCCGCGAAGGACGACCTCTCCGAAGTGCGTCTGGGCTACTTCGCCAACGTCACGCACGCGCCGGCGCTGGTCGGGCTCTCCGAGGGGCTGTTCCAGGATGCTCTCGGCGACGTCGACGTGAAGACGGAGGTCTTCAACGCCGGACCCGCCGCGATCGAGGCCCTCTCGGCCGGAGCGATCGACGCCACCTACATCGGGCCCAACCCGGCGATCAACACGTTCATCCAGTCAGGCGGCGAGTCGGCGAACATCATCGCCGGAGCGACCTCGGGCGGCGCGGCGCTGGTCGTGCGCGACGGCATCGACAAGCCGGAGGACCTCAAGGGCAAGAACATCGCGACGCCCCAGCTCGGCAACACGCAGGACGTGGCGCTGCGCAGCTGGCTCGCCGAGGAGGGCTTCGAGACCTCGACCTCCGGTGGGGGCGACGTCACCATCACGCCCACCGAGAACGCGCAGACGCTGACGCTGTTCCAGGACGGGCAGCTCGACGGCGCCTGGCTCCCCGAGCCGTGGGTGTCGCGACTGGTCGTCGAGGCGGGAGCCCACGTGCTCGTCGACGAGGCCGACCTCTGGCCCGACGGCGCGTTCCCGACCACGGTGCTGCTCGTGCGCAAGGACTTCGCCGAGGAGCACCCGAAGATCGTCGAGGAGCTGCTGGAGGGGCACATCGCCGCAGTGCAGTGGCTCGACGAGCACGCCGACGAGGCCCCGGCCGTCATCAACGACGCCCTGGAGAAGGCGACGGGCAAGAAGCTCTCCGATGAGGTGCTGGCCCGCGCGCTCGAGAACGTCACGTTCACGGTCGACCCGCACGCCGAGACCTTCACGAAGCTCGTGGAGAACGGGCTGGCCGCCGGCACGCAGAAGAAGGGCTCGATCGACGGGCTGTTCGATCTGACGCCGCTGAACGCGCTCCTGAAGAAGGCCGGCGAGGACACCGTCTCGGCCGCAGGGCTCGGGGAGGACTGATGAGCGCGCCCGCGGGGCCCTTCGGCGGACTCAGGGACCTTCCCCTGCCAGCATCCGCGACCAGGCTGACGCCCAGCTTCGACGGCGTCACCCCCCTGGCCGAGCGTACGCCCTCCGTCGACCCCGCGGTGCGCCTCTCGCACGTCACCAAGCGCTACGGCTCGGGGCCGGTCGTCCTCGACGACGTCTCCCTCGACATCGCCCCCGGAGAGTTCATCTGCCTGCTCGGGGCCTCCGGCTGCGGCAAGTCGACGCTGCTCAACCTCGTCGCGGGGCTCGAGCCCGTCACCAGCGGCGGGATCGAGACCCCCGACGGGGGCGCGGCCGTGATGTTCCAGGAGTCCGCGCTGATGCCGTGGCTCACCGCCCGTCAGAACGTCGAGCTCGCGCTGCGACTGCGCGGCGTGCCCCGGCGCGACCGACGCGCGGAGGCCGAGCGTCTGCTCGGCACCGTCAACCTCGCCGAGGCCGCCGACAAGCGGCCGCACGAGCTCTCCGGCGGCATGCGCCAGCGCGTCGCCCTCGCCCGCGCCCTCGCGCAGGATCGCGCCGTGCTGCTCATGGACGAGCCCTTCGCCGCGCTCGACGCCATCACCCGCGACCTGCTGCACGAGGAGCTCGAGCGCGTGTGGCGCGCCACCGGCCGCACGATCGTGTTCGTCACGCACAACGTGCGAGAGGCCGCTCGACTGGGCCAGCGGGTCATCCTGCTCTCCAGTCGCCCAGGTCGCATCGCCGGCGAATGGCGCATCGCGAACACCTCGGGGCGCCGCATCGAGTCGCCCGAGGTCGCGGCCCTCGCCACCGAGATCACCGCCGAGCTGCGGAAGGAGATCGCCCGCAATGCCTCATGAGACCACCGTCTTCCGGCCGGCGGACGACACCACGAGCGGCGATGCCTACGGCGACCTGCGCACGCTGTCGACCGGCCTCGACCGCCTGCAGTCCGACGAGGTGCAGCGCACACCGCGGTGGCGCGACGTGCTCGCCAAGACGCTGCCTCCGGTCACGCTGCTCGTCGTGCTGCTCGCCGTCTGGCAGCTCTACGTCGTCATCGCGAACCCCCGCCCCGACAAGGCTCCGAGCCCGCTCGCCGTCGCCTCGGCGCTCGGCGACGCGTGGGAGTCGGGTCGCCTGCAGGAGGCGGTGCTCACGAGCCTCGAACGCGGCGTCATCGGCTTCCTCATCGCGATCGTGGGCGGCACCGCTCTCGGCATGCTGCTCGCCGAGTGGAAGCTGCTGCGTCGCGCCGCCGGCCCGCTCATCTCGGGACTCACCGTGCTGCCCTCCGTGGCCTGGGTCCCCGCCGCGATCATCTGGTTCGGCCTGACCGACGGCACCGCGTACTTCGTGATCCTGATGGGGGCGATCCCCTCGATCGTGAACGGGCTTCTCTCCGGCATCGACCAGGTGCCGCCGCAGCTGCGTCGCGTCGGCATCGTGCTCGGCGCGAGCCGCTGGCAGCTGGCGACCGCGGTGACGCTCCCCGCCGCCCTGCCCGGCTACTTCGCGGGCCTCAAGCAGGGGTGGGCGTTCTCGTGGCGCTCCCTGATGGCGGCCGAGATCATCACGATGGGCGGGTCGATGGGATTCGGGCTGGGCACGATGCTCAACCAGTCGCGCGAGCTCGCCGACCTCGCGAGCGTGCTCGGCACGATCCTGCTCATCCTCGCGATCGGCATCGTCATCGAGCTGGTCCTGTTCGCCCCGCTCGAGCGCCGGATGCTGCGCAATCGCGGACTGCTCCTCGGAGGTGCACGATGACCGGAAGAGTGACCCTCGTCGGGGCGGGACCGGGAGACGCCGGCCTGCTCACGCTCCGCGGCCTGCGGGCGCTGCAGGATGCCGACGTCATCGTCGCCGACCGCCTCGGCGCGCGGCAGGTGCTGCAGCAGCTCGCGGAGGAGGGCGTCGTGCTGACGGCGGAGGTCGTCGACGTCGGCAAGCTCCCCGGCCACCACCCGGTGCCCCAGGACGGCATCAACGACCTCCTCGTCTCCCTGGCCCGCGAGGGTCGGGACGTCGTGCGCCTGAAGGGCGGCGATCCGTTCGTCTTCGGCCGAGGCCGTGAGGAGCAGCTGTTCTGCGAGGAGGCCGGCATCACGGTCGAGGTCGTGCCCGGCGTCACCAGCGCCGTCTCGGTGCCCGCCGTCGCCGGCATCCCGCTCACCCACCGCGGCCTGGCGGCCTCGTTCACCGTGGTCAGCGCGCACGACCAGATCGAGCGCATCCCCGGCGGCTCCGACCACACGGTCGTGCTGCTGATGGGGGTGAACACGCTGGGGCACTCGGCCCACGTGCTCGCCGCCGGCGCCCGCGGCGACGACTGCCCCGTCGCGATCATCGAAGACGGCTTCGGCGAGAGCCAGCGCATCACGATCGGCACGCTCGGGACGATCGCCTCGCTCGCGGCCTCCCGCCAGGTGCGCTCCCCTGCCGTGATCGTGGTGGGAGACGTCGTGCGGCTGAGCCCGCACGCCGCGGCATCCGTGACCATCTCCTCGCAGCCTCCCAGGACCCACTGGAGCGACGCCCTCATCGCCGGGCTCGCCGTCGACACCGGCCTCGTCCAGGTCGTCGAGACCTCCCTCAACCGCTGACCGCGCTCGCACCCGCACCCGCACCCGCACCGAAAGATCCGCCATGTCATCGACCCCCGTCTCCTCGTCTTCGCCGCGTCCGCTGGCCCTGCGCGTCGCGATCGTCGGCGCCGGCCCCGCGGGCATCTACGCGGGAAACCTCCTCGCGAACGCCGTCGCCGAGCGCTCCGGCCGCGTGGAGATCGACCTGTTCGAGTCGCTCCCCGCGCCCTACGGCCTCATCCGCTACGGCGTCGCCCCCGACCACCCGCGCATCAAGGGCATCGTCAACTCGCTGCACGAGATGCTCGATGCGTTCCCCGTCGTCGACGACGGGGACCCCGCGCCCACCCGGCGCACGATCCGCTTCATCGGCAACGTGGAGGTCGGCCGCGACGTCTCCCTCGACGACCTCCGCGAGCGCTACCACGCGGTGATCCTCGCGACCGGGGCGATCCGCGATGCGGCCCTCGACATCCCCGGCGTCGAGCTTCCCGGCTCCCACGGCGCCGCCGACTTCGTGGCGTGGTTCGACGGCCACCCCGACGTCGCGCGCACCTGGCCTCTCGACGCGTCGTCTGTGGCGGTGATCGGCAACGGCAACGTCGCACTCGACGTCGCCCGGGTTCTCGCGAAGCACGCCGTGGACCTCCGCACGACCGAGGTGCCCGACAACGTCCTGGCGGGTCTGGAGTCCTCCGCGGTCACCGACGTGCACGTGTTCGGACGCCGCGGCCCCGCCGACATCAAGTTCACGCCCATCGAACTGCGGGAGCTCGGCGAGGTGCGCGACGTCGACATCGTGCTGCACGACGAAGACTTCGACGGCGTCGACCCGGCAGCCGCGACGAACAACCAGCTCAAGGTCATGCTGCGCACGCTGAACGGCTGGCGCGACCGCCCGGCGGGGACGGCATCCCGCCGACTGCACCTGCACTTCTGGCACGCCCCCGTCGCGATCGAGGGCGACGGGCGGGTCGAGAGCATCCGCTTCGAGCGGACGCGCGCGGATGCCGATGGCGCCCTCGTGCGTACCGGGGAGTTCCGCGACTACGCCGTGCAGGCCGTGTACCGCGCGGTCGGGTACTACGGCACCCGTGTGGTCGATGCGCCGTTCGACGAGGCGCGCGGCGTGGTGCCGAACGACGGCGGCCGTGTGGCCGACGAGCCCGGCCTGTACGCGACCGGCTGGATCAAGCGCGGGCCCGTCGGCCTCATCGGGCACACGAAGTCCGACGCGCTGGAGACCATCACGCACCTCGTGGCGGACGCGGAGGCCGGGCTGCTCGCAGACCCCGCCTCCGACGAGGACGTGCTCGACGTGCTCGACGCGGACGGCGCCGAGTACACGACCTGGGACGGCTGGCTGGCCCTCGACGCCCACGAGCGTCGCCTCGGCGAGACGCACCGGCACACCCGCGAGCGCGTGAAGGTCGTGCCCCGCGACGAGCAGGTCGCGGTGTCGCGCGACGGCGCTCTCGTCCGATGACCTACGTCATCGCGCTGCCCTGCGTCGATGTGAAGGATCGCGCCTGCATCGACGAGTGCCCCGTCGACTGCATCTACGAGGGAGAGCGCTCCCTCTACATCCACCCCGACGAGTGCGTCGACTGCGGCGCCTGCGAGCCGGTGTGCCCCGTGGAGGCGATCTACTACGAGGACGACCTGCCCGAGGAGTGGCAGGATTACTACAAGGCGAATGTGGAGTTCTTCGATGAGCTCGGCTCGCCCGGCGGCGCCGCCAAGGTCGGCGTCTCCGCGTTCGACCACCCGGTGGTCGCCGCCCTTCCCCCACAGGAGGGTGCGCATGGCTGAGACGGCTCCGTACGACGTGCTGATCATCGGCGGGGGCCCTGCGGGCCTCTCCGCCGCCCTCAACCTGGGCCGGTCCCTGGTGCGGGTGCTCGTCGTGGATGCCGATCGCCCACGGAACGCGGCGACGTTGAACTCGCACGGCTTCCTGACCCGCGACGGCGTGCCCCCGCACGAGCTGCGCAAGCTCGCCCGGGCGGAGCTCGCCGCCTACCCGAACGTCGAGATCCGCTCCCGCGTGCGCGTGGCCTCGCTGTCGCAGACGGACGACGGGTTCGCCGCGGGGATCGGCCGCACGGAGGCCACGGAGACGGTCCGCACCCGCGCCGTGCTGCTCGCCACCGGCCTGCGCGAGACGCTGCCTGAGGTGCCGAACCTGCGGGGCTTCTACGGCATGAGCCTGTTCAGCTGCGCGGCCTGCGACGCATGGGAGCTGCGCGGTCGACGCCTCGCGCTCATCGGGGAGTCCGCCGACCTCGCCGATCGCGCACGGCTGATCGCCCGCTGGACCGAGAGCCTCACGGTCTTCACGAACGGCTCAGACGCCGTCACGACGACGGAGGAGGCCGAGCTCGCCGCCGCGGGGATCGCCGTGCTGCGGCATCCGATCACCGAGCTCGTGGGCGAACGGGGCAGGCTCGAGGCGATCCGTCTCGACGGCGGTCAGGTGATCAGGGTCGGCGGCGGGTTCGTGCGGCCGGCGTGGGAGACCGACCTCTCGTTCCTCGACGGCTTCACCGCGGCGGTCGACGGGCACGGGCACCTCGTCACCGACCGCTCAGGGCGCACCGATGTGCCCGGCCTCTACGCCGCGGGGGATGCCGCCGCCCCCGGACCCCAGCAGCTCATCGTCGCGGCCGGCGCCGGAGCCCGCGTCGCGGCCGTGATCGTGCATGACGCCGTCGGCGTCGCCACTGCGCACTGACTCCCCGCGCGTCTCGCCCCGGGCTAGGCTGACCGGCATGACGCGTACATCGGGGGGCCGTCTCGCCGCGGCGATCATCGTCGGAGTCGTCGCGCTGCCACTGAGCGGCTGTCTCTACGCGCAGATCCCCGCGGATCCGCCGGTGGTCGACGGGCCGACGATCACCCCGGTTCCCTCCGACGAGCCCGCACAAGACGGCATCCCCGCGACGATGTCGTTCGCCGACGGCGCCGATCTGCCGTCGACCGCGTACATCCAGTGGGGCGACGGCCTCCTGTTCGACGACGGCTGGAAGTCGGTCGCCCCCGACGACGGCAACGGCGGATGGACGGACGGCACGATCGACGACACCTGCACGGCGCGGTTCTGGCAGGGGCTCGCTTCCGACGTGGACATGACGCCGGGCGACGACGAGGTCAGTTCGGACGCGGTGCTCGCGCAGGTCGTCGGCGGCACGACCTCGGCCTCCGTGACGCTGCTCGCGACGACCGTGCAGCTCGGGTACCAGACCGGCGGAACGCCGCTGGTCGATGCGCGTCAGCTGACCGGGACGCGCGACGGGCACGACTGGTCGATCACGGCGCGCGCGTTCACGGCGACGGGGGCCGGCGTCTTCGTGATCGTCGACTGCGTGGGCGGCGACGTGGGTGCGGTCTTCGACGAGATCGTCGAGAAGAACGCGATCATCATCACCCCGTGACGGGCGAGGTCACTTGCCTCCGGGCGGACCGACGAGCAGCAGGATGACGTAGAGCGCCACGACCGCGATCGCGATCAGCCCGCCCAGCACCCACGGACGCCGCAGGAACCAGCGCATCAGCCGGTCGATCCAGCGCCGGTCGCGCGGGTCTTCGCCCTCCTCCAGCCGCCAGGCGCCGGCGAGGCGCCCCGTGCGGTGCAGCCAGATCTCCATCGGGATCGTCGCGTAGGGCACGATCGCGCTGGCGACGGCGAGCACGGCGACGCCCGCATGCCAGCGGTTGTTCAGCGCCACGAGGATCGCGGTCGCCCCGTAGGCGAGGAACACGAACCCGTGGATGCCGCCGCCGATCGTGACGACGATCCCCGGAGCGCCGGCCGCCCGCGCGATGAGGGCCGAGATGAGGAGCGTCCAGGTGATCGCCTCGGCGATGGCCAGGACGCGGTACAGACGGGAGGGCTCGGTGAACACAGTGCTCCTAGGAATCGGGTACTCCCCACGCTAGGCGGCTCCGCGGCATCCGTGATCCATCGAATGGTTGAGTCGTGCTCGCTCGGTTGCGCGGAGCGACCACTCAGGACTGGGGGAGGTCGGCCATGAAGGCGTTCAGGATCTCGGCGACGCGCGCATGCATCTCCTCGTCCGTGATCGTCGGCTGTCCGTCGCCGTCCTGGGGACCGTAGTCACCGAACGACGCGTGGGACGCACCCTCGATCTGGACCATCTCGGCGTCTCCGGGGAGCAGGGCCCTGGCCGCATCGATCTTCTCCGGCGTCGACAGTCCGTCCTCGCTCCCCGAGATGCTCAGCACGGCGAGATCGGTGTCGGAGAGGTCGTTCGAGCAGTACGAGCCGAACAGCACGAGGGCCTCCGCGTCGGCGGCCAGCTGGCACGCGCGCACGCCGCCCAGCGAGTGCCCGCCGACGGCCCAGTCGTCGATGTCGGGGGCGGCGGAGGTGAAGGAGTCGAGTCCACGCAGGTCGAAGAAGGCGAGGTTCAGCCACGGGCGCGTGATCACCACGGTGACGCCCTCCTCGGCGAGGCTCTGCAGGATCGGGGCGTACGCCCACGGATCCACCTTCGCCCCGGGGATGAAGACCAGGCCCTGCTCGGAATCGCCGTCTGCGGGCGTGAGCACGATGCCCTGCTCGGCGTCCTCGACGTGGATCGCCGGGTTCTCGCGAACGCTCGCCAGCGGGGCCTTCTCGGCGGGCATCACCCCGATCTGGCTCCAGCCGACGACGCCGACGATCCCGAGCACGACGACGGCGACGACACCCCAGACGATCACTTTCAGGACACGACGGCCACGCTTCTTCTGCACGAGATCAACGTTATTGCCCGCGGATGGGAATGCCCCCGGGAGGTGCTGCCCGTCACATTCGCGTCTCTGCGGAATACCCCGGCGTTCCCCGACGTTGCCGAAGGCATGGTGACCGTCGACTCCGAAGCCCTCTCGCAGGTTCTCGGCGCCGTCGACCTCCGCGTCGGCGTCGGTCGACGCCGGATCCTGGATGCCGGTGCGCTGCTTCCGCTCGCGCCGGGTGCGGCGACGCTCGTCTACATCGCCCGCGGCGCCGTGCACGGCATCCCTCCGCTGGACTCCGGGTGCCGGCTGGACGTCGACCGCTCCTCGCACCTCATCGCCGTCGACATCCCCGGCCCGCGCGCCGCGCTGACGGCCGGCGACGCCTTCCTCACCGTGGGGCGCACCGCGCTCGCACTCGAGGCTGACGCCGAGACCACGCTGGTGGTCGTCGACCTGGAATGGGCCGACTCGGCGTCGACGCTCGACGCCGTGCTGCCCGACTACATCACCGTCACCGGATTCGACGTGCTCGAACCTGCGGCTGCGGCGCTGGCCGCCAGCATGGGCCCGACCGACCCGGCGGCCTGCGCGGTGCGCCAGGGTGATCCGCTGATCTGCCGCATGATGGCGACGACGGTGCTGCTGTCGGTCATCCGCGCCTGGGCGGCGAACGGCTGCGCCCCCGAGGGCTGGCCGTCGGTCTCGAAGGATCCGTTCCTCGACCGCGTCGTCGAGGCGATCCACGAGGAGCCCGGTCGCGAGTGGACCGTCGAACGCCTCGCCGGCGTCGGCGCCATGTCGCGCTCCGCGTTCGCAGAGCGATTCCGCAGCGCGATCGGCCGCTCCCCCGCCGACTACGTCACCGAGGTGCGCGTCGATGCGGCGAAGCGGATGCTGGAGGCGGGGCGTTCCGTCTCGGAGACCTCCCGCGAGCTGGGCTACGCCTCCGATGAGGGGTTCAGCCGCGCCTTCCGCCGCCGCACCGGCCTGACCCCGAGCGCCTGGCGCGCGGCATCCCACCTCCCCGTCTCGGCCTAGTCCCGCACCTCGCCCCTGCAGCCGCTTCTTCCGAGCACGACTTCGGACCTCCCCCGGCGCACTTCGGGCCTCCCCCGAGCACGACTTCGGACCTCCCCCGGCGCACTTCGGGCCTCCCCCGGGCACAACTTCGGACCCGACCAGGCGACACGCCGCCAGGACGACGCGACACGCCGCCGCCGGCATCCCTGCTCCGAAACTGTGCCCGCAGCCGTGCTCCGAAGCTGTGCCCGGCGTGCCCGCTCCGAAACTGTGCTCGGCGTGCCCGCTCCGAAGCTGTGCTCACGGGGGACTGCAGACGGAGGGTGTCACAGACTCCGACGCCGTGCCAGCGCGCGCGGCTACGCGACGGCGATACGTGGAGCCCGCGCCCGGTTCGATGCGCCGAAGAGCACCGCGCCGAGGAGCAGCGACACGGCGCCGACCACGTAGACGAGCTCGATGCTCAGCGTGTCGACGAGGAGTCCGCCCACACCGGCCGCGATCGTGATCGCCGCCTGGAAGCCCACGACGACGAGGCTGCCGCCGGCTTCGAGGCGATCCGGCATCCGGTGTCCGACCCAGGTGTTCGCGACGATCAGCCAGGACGAGAAGAAGAAGCCCCACACGAGCACGACGACCGCGACGCCGACGATCGAGCCCGAGAAGACGATCATCGAGATCACGGCGACCGCGATCACCACGGGCGCGAAGACCGCGAAGAACGCGAAGGTGCGGTCGATCACGAGTCCGATGGCGATGTTGCCCGCCAGGCCGCCGAGGCCGAACAGCGCGAGGAGCACGACGATCGTGGAGGCGTCGACCTCGGGGATGCGCTCGAGAGCGAGCCGCACGTACGTGTAGGCGAGGAAGTGCCCGAGCACGACGAAGATGTGACCGGCCATGCCGAGGCCGATGCCGGGGCGACGCAGCGTGTCGACGAGGAGGCGGATGCTGGAGGCCTGAGCCGCGGGCACCGAGGGGAGCGTGAACCGCAGCGCGACCGCGAGCACCACCATCAGCGCGCTGGCGATGCCGAACACCATGCGCCAGTCGACGAGCTCGGAGAGCATGACGCCGAGCGGAACCCCGGCGACCGTGGCCAGGGAGACGCCGGCCGACGTGAACATGACCCCGCGTCCGAGCCGGTCGGGGCCGGCGAGGGCCGCGGCGACCGTGATCGACATCGACCAGAACGCGCTGATGGCGGCGCCCAGCAGGAACCGCGCCGCCAGCACGATGACGAGGTTCGGCGCGAACGCCACGATGAGGTTCGACACGGCCGCGGCGAGCGCCATCCACACGAGCAGCGATCGTCGGTCGAGACGAGGGAAGATGAGGCCGATGGTCGGCGCCACCACGAGACCGACGAGCGCGGTCACGGTCACGGTCTGCCCCGCCTGCCCCGGGGTGACCCCCAGCGCGTCGGCCATCTCGGTGAGGACGCCGTTGGGCAGGAACTCCGCCGTCACCAGCAGGAACCCCATCAGCATCAGCACGATGAGCCCGCCGTAGCGCATGCGCTCGACGGGGGCGGAGCCGATGGTGGGAACGGGGGCGGTCGTCGTCATGGTTCCACCTTCGCAGGCTCCGGATGCCGTCGCCCGACGTCGCGTCCACGGCATCCGACCATTCGTCCGGGGCAGTCCGTGGTCGGTCGGGATCGGGAGCCTCCCAGGTCGGCCCTGCAGGGTGGTCGCATGCACAGGAGACGGCGGAACGGCGGATGGATGCTGACGGGAGCCGGGGTGGCCGCCGTGCTGGCGACGGCGCTGACGGGGTGCGCGCCGCAGCCGGGGCCCTCCGACTGGACCCTCGCACCGATCCCGTTCGGCGCCGAGCGCACCGACATCGCCTACGGCATGTACCATCTGACGCCCGACGGCGACGGCGGCTTCTGGGCCGTGTCCTCGGGGTCCTGGCTGCACGTCGACGCCGAGGAGAAGACGGTCGCGAGGTTCAATGCTCCGCTCGACTCCCCCCTTTCGCGGGTCACCGCGATGGCGACGCTCTCCCCGACCGAGCTCGTCGTGGTGCGCGACGAGGGCGCCCCCGTGCTCGCGGTTCTCGACACCTCGACCATGAGCATGCGCGATCTGCCCGGCGAGGCGCCGAGCGGATCCGGCGGACCCACGGACTTCGGCGACTTCGAGTTCGGCGACGTCGCGGTCCAGTCCGGTGCGGCGATCGTCATCCGCTACCGGGTGGGCGACGACGGCGGACTCGGCTACGAGGTGCTGCGGGTCTCTCTCGACGACGGCGCACGGACCCTGCTGCATTCCGAGCCGCTGGACTGGAGCGATGCGCCCGGATCATCGCCCGACCTTCCCCCCGTCGACGTCGACGTCGACGCGACGGGTGCCATCCACCTCGCCACCCGCACCGCCAGGGTCGTCCTCGAACCCGACGGCGACGAGAGATCCCGGGCTGCGCAGAACGCGGAGCGCCCTCACGTCGCTGTCGCCGCCGACGGGACGGCCCTCTGGTGGGGCGGAGGCGCCCGCGACTCCGCCGAGCAGGGTGTGGTCGTCGGCGGCTCATCCGAGGCCCGCGCGAGCATCGAGGCGCGCTCGGGGTGCGCGGATGCACTGCTCCTGACCGACGCCGGCGGCGACGAGCATCCGCTGCCGTTCCTGTGCGGGGCGAACGCCGCCGCGCGGGTCGGTGATTCCTGGGTCGTCGCGATCGGGGGCGAAGGCGACGGGGTGCTGGTGCGTCTCGTTCCGCCATCCCGGTCGTGACAACCGCCACCGCCGAGGGTAAGCTCGACGGCGCACCGGGAAGAGCCCGGGAAGAACGAGCGAGAGGAGCCGAGAAGATGACGAACGTCTTTGTCGCGCCCCTCGCCGACATCCTTCCCTGAGGTCGCCGCCTGTGTGGCCTCCTGGCCACCACGGAGCAATCAAAAGTGACCGATCCCCTCGCGTCCTTCGACGCACTCGAACTCTCCCTCACCTTCGCCGACGTCGAACCCGGCGACGGGCAGCGCTGGACCACCTGGCCGACCACCATCCCCACGCAGCGCGGACCGCTGCCGTGGCCCTCCTGGATCGTGACGGATGCCGGCGCGCTCGACACCGAGCTCGGCATCCTCAAGACCGGCAAGGAGGCCGACGTGTTCCTGCTGGAGCGCGCCGTGCCCGACGACCCCGATCAGCGCACGCTGCTGGCGGCGAAACGGTACCGCGGCGAGGAGACCCGCAGCTTCCACCGCTCGGCGATGTACACGGAGGGTCGCGGCGTGCAGAACACGCGCGACGCCCGCGCGCTCGCCAAGAAGTCCTCCCACGGCCGTGGGGTCGCGGCATCCGCCTGGTCGATCGCCGAGTTCGACGCCCTGTGCCGGATGCACGAGCTCGGGGCGCCCGTGCCGTACCCGGTCCAGGTGAACGGCACCGAGATCCTGATGGAGTTCATCGGCGACGAGTCGGGCACGGCCGCGCCGCGGCTGGCGCAGGTGCGCTCCTCACGCGAGGAGCTCGCCGGCTTCTACACCCAGATCGTGGAGATCATGCGGGTGTTCGCCGCGGCGGGCTTCGCGCACGGCGACCTGTCGGCGTACAACCTCCTCGTGCACGAGGAGCGTGTGCGGGTGATCGATCTGCCGCAGATCGTCGACATCATCGCCAATCCGCAGGGCCTCGACCTGCTGCACCGCGACTGCGTCAACATCTGCGACTGGTTCGCCCGGCGCCGCGTGGACTGCGACGCCGAGGAGCTCTTCGCCGAGCTGCTCGCGGCATCCTTCGTGTGAGGACGCGGCCGGTGCCGCCCCTGCGTCAGTCGCGCGCGAGCTGCGCCGCGATCAGCGTCACCAGCTCGTAGACGACGTGGCTCGCGGCGATGCCGGTCATCTGCGCGTGGTCGTAGGCGGGCGACACCTCGACCACGTCCGCTCCCACGATGGTCGTCGCCGACAGGGCGCGGAGGATGCGCAGCAGCTCGCGGCTCGTGAGGCCGCCGGCCTCCGGAGTGCCGGTGCCGGGGGCGTGCGCGGGGTCGAGCACGTCGATGTCGATCGAGACGTAGAGCGGACGGTCGCCGATGCGCTGCAGGATGCGCTGGATGCCGGCCTCGACGCCATGCTCCTCGATGTATTCGCTCGACACGATGGAGAAGCCCAGGCGCTCGTCGTCCTCGAGGTCCTGCTTGGAGTAGAGCGGACCGCGGGTGCCGACGTGGCAGCTCGCGGTGAGGTCGATCAGGCCCTCCTCGCTCGCGCGGCGGAAGGGCGTCCCGTGCGTGATCGGGGCGCCGAAGTAGGTGTCCCAGGTGTCGAGGTGGGCGTCGAAGTGCAGCACGGCGACCGGACCGTGCTTCGCCGCGACGGCCCGCAGCAGCGGCAGGGCCACCGTGTGGTCGCCGCCGATCGTGACGATGCGCGAGACCTGCTCGCCGAGCGCCAGCGCCGCGCTCTCCACCTCGTTCACGGCCGCGGTGATGTCGAAAGGGTTCACCGGGATGTCTCCGGCATCCACCACCTGGGCGATCGCGAACGGCGACACGTCCTGCGCGGGGTTGTACGGCCGCAGCAGGCGGGACGACTCGCGCACGTGCGACGGCCCGAACCGGGTGCCTGGGCGGTAGCTCACCCCGGAGTCGAACGGGATGCCGACGACGGCGATGTCGGCGCGCGGCACGTCCTCGATGCGGGGAAGCCGTGCGAAGGTGGCGATCCCGGAG
This sequence comes from Microbacterium sp. NPDC012755, assembly GCF_042901325.1. Lineage (NCBI taxonomy): Bacteria > Bacillati > Actinomycetota > Actinomycetes > Micrococcales > Microbacteriaceae > Microbacterium > Microbacterium sp. NPDC012755. The sequence continues at coordinate 880,975 of NZ_JBIBCT010000001.1, forward strand.
TACCGCGGGTTCTGGGAGGCGTCGATGGGTCCGACGTTCTCGGTCATGGTGGGTCCTGTCTGTCGGATGCTGTTCAGAGGGCGTTCTGCGGGATGTGCACGAGCTGCACGCCGCCGTCGGCGATGGCGTCGCGGATGCTCGCCGCGATGTCCTCCCGGCGCTCGACGCGGCGCCCGGTCGCGCCGAAAGCGGTCGCGAGGGCCGCCCAGTCGGGCTGCACGAGATCGACGCCGACCGGGGTCATCCCTCGATCGACCTCGTTCTGACGGATCTCGGCGTATCCGCCGTTGTCGACGCACACGACCGTGACGTCGAGACGCTGCTCGATCGCCGTGACGAGCTCGTTGACGCAGAACATGAGGGCTCCGTCGCCGATCACGGTGACGGCCGGGCGGGAGTCGTCGGCCACGCGGGCGCCGATCGCGGCGGGCAGTCCGTAGCCGAGGGTCGCATAGGTGGGCGTGTAGAGCAGGGAGTGCGGATGCTGCGACCGCAGCACGCTCCCCAGTGCCATGTAGACGATCTGCGAGGAGTCCCCGGCGACGATCGCGTCGTCGGGCAGCGCCTCGGCGATGATCTCGGCGAGCGCGACGGTCTCGGGGGCTGTGTCGCGCATCTCCGCGTCGATCGCGGCGCGCTCGGCCGCGAGGTCGCGCGGAGGGCGGTCGCCGGATGGCAGGTGCGCGAGCAGGGCGTCGACCACCGCCGCGGCGTCGCCAGCGATCCCGACCGTGGCCGCGAGGTTCTTGTCGAGTTGCGCGACGGAGATGTCGATGCGCACCACGGCTCCCCGTGCCTCCAGCCGGGGAGCCCACAGCTCGGCCTCCCCCAGCTTCGAGCCGACGACGAGCAGCACGTCGGCGTCTTCGGCGACCGCGCGGGCCGCGGCGAGACGCAGGTTCGATCCGAGGGACAGCGGATGCCGCTCGTCGACGACGCCCTTGCCGTTCAGGGTCGTCAGCACCGGGGCGCCGAGACGCTCGGCGAGCGCGGTGACGCCGGTCGCGGCATCCGTCGATCCGCCACCGGCGACGATGACCGGGGTCACCGCGCTCGCGAGCAGACGCGCCGCCTCGGCGACGCCGGCCGGGTCTCCCGAGTGAGGGGACGGCGCCGGCCTGGGGAGCCGGTGCGCCTCGGGGACGCCGGCCGGCGCCTCCAGCACGTCGAGGGGGATCTCGATGTGCACGGGGCGGGGACGCCCGGTGCGGAACAGCGCGAAGGCGTCGTGCACGGCATCCACCGCCTCCGCCGCCGTGGTGACGCGGCGCGACCACTCGGCGATCGCGCCGACCATCGCCGTCGCGTCCTTCGTCTCGTGCAGGGTGCCCACGTCGGCGAACTCGGAGCCGAGCGGCACACCCGGCGAGAGCACGAGCAGCGGACGCGACTCGCAGAAGGCCGTGCCGATCGCGCTCATGGCGTTCTGCAGTCCCGGCCCGGAGGTCGTGATGACCACCCCGGGGAGTCCGGTCTGCTGCGCCCACCCGTCGGCGCCGTAGCCGGAGCCCTGCTCGTGGCGGTTCGTCACCGCGCGGATGCCGAGGTCGGCGAGCGGGCGGTACAGCTCCAGGTTGTGGGTGCCGGGGATGCCGAACACCGCCGTCACCCCGTAGCCGCGGATGGTCTCCAGGACCGCCCGCCCCGCCGTGTCCGCGTACTGATCGGTCATGATGGCATCCTCCCTCACGCCGCCGAGTGGCGGCGCGTGCCGTCGACCCAGGTCTCGCGGACGACGATCGCGGAGATCGTCTCGGGGGCCACGGCGAGCGGATCGTCGGACAGCACGGCGAAGTCGGCGTACTTGCCGACCTCGAGCGTGCCGAGGTCGTCTTCGCGGCCGATCGAGATGGCGCCCTCGATGGTGTGGGCACGCAGCGCCGACAGCGCCGAGATGCGGAGGTCGTCGGGGCCGAGGGTGTGGCCGCGGCGCGTCACGCGGGTGACGGCGGTCTGGATCGCCTCGAGCGGGATGGGCTCGGCCACGGGAGCGTCAGAGGAGATGGTGAAGCCGACCCCCGCGCGCTCGAACTCGCCGAGCGGGTTGAACCGCTCGCCGGGGGTGCCGATCGCCTGCTCCACGCCCTCGCCCCAGTTGAAGTAGTGCTGCGTCTGGTTGACGGGGCGGATGCCGGAGGCGGCCATGCGCTCGATCTGCTCGGGGGTGGGCAGCCCGCAGTGCTCGATGCGGTGCCGGGCGTCGGCGTCGGGGCGCTCGGCGAGCGCGGCCTCGATCGCCGAGACGACCATCTCGATCGCCGTCGGGGACTGCGCGTGCGTCGCCGTCTGCAGGCCGGCGGCGTGCGCCTTGCGGATGAGCTCGGCGTACGCGGCGGGCTCGTGGTACAGCTGTCCGGTGCGGCACGGGTCTCCGACGTACCCGTCGGGGAAGTACGCGGTCCAGCCGCCGAGCGTGCCGTCGGCGTAGAACTTGATGCCGGCGAAGCTGAGGTGGGCGTTGCCGAACTGGCCGACCAGCCCCATCTCCAGGGCCTCGTCGAGCAGGTGCGACAGCAGGTACATCGAGACGCGCAGCTCCAGGCGGCCCGCCTCGGCGAGACGCAGGTACATGTCGAACTCGCGGCGGGTGACCTGGCAGTCGCCGATCGAGGTGACGCCGCCGGCGAGGAACCGCTGGGTGGCGGCATCCAGCTGACGCAGGTGCTCCTCCGGCTCGTCGGCGAGGTGGAAGTTCGGTCCGTGGTGACCGATCTTCACGCCGTGCACGCCCGTGAGGATGTTGCACGCGGCATCCGAGAGCTCGCCCGTCAGCTCGCCGTCCGCATCGCGGAAGAACTCGCCACCCGCGGGGTTCGGGGTGTCGCGGTCGATGCCGCCGGCCGCGAGCGTGTACGAGTTCACGACGCCGCCGTGCCCCGACGCGTTCATGAGGTACACCTCGCGATCGGAGGCCACCTCGTCGAGCTCGAAGCGGGTCGGATGCCGCTGCTCGACGAGGTTGCGCTGCTCGTAGCCGTAGCCGCGCACCGGTCGCCCCTCGGGGGCGTCGGCCGCCGCCGCGCGCAGCAGCGCCACGATCTCGGGGATGCTGCCGGCCCTGTCGGGTCCGCAGTCCACCCAGGTCATCATCTGGCCGAACATGAGCGGGTGGGCGTGCGCGTCGACGAACCCGGGGACGATCACGGCATCGCCGAGGTCGATCCGCTCCGGGGCGAGGCCGGCGCGCTCGGCGGCGGCCTCGCACTCGGCCGCGGTGCCGATCGCGACGATCCGTCCACGGTCGGTCAGCATGGCGGACGCCGTGGTGGCGACGGCATCCGCCGTGTGGATCGCCCTGGCCGTGATCAGGAGGGGCTCGGTCTGGGCCGAGCGGTCGAAGGGGGAGAGCTTTCTCATGGGAGCGGGTTCGCAGTCGTGTCGGTGCGGGCGGTGAAGGATGCCGTGACGGGAGCCTCGTCGGAGTGCTGCGGCGCGAGTCTGGTGCAGACTCCGGCGATGACGGCCATGCCGATGAACATCGCGATGACCGACCAGATGCTGCCCGTCCAGGCGACGAGCTGGGTGGCGAACCAGGGAGAGAACCCGGCCCAGATCGCCGCGCCCACACCGTACGACAGCGCGATCGAGGTGTAGCGGGCCTGCGGACGGAACATCTGCGCGAGGATCGCGGCGATCGGGGCGTACGTCGCGCTCATCGCGATGCGCACCAGCGAGGCGAACAGGAAGATCAGCGGCTCGACCCTGCCCGGCATCACGAGCAGGAACGGGATGAACGTCAGCACCGAGGTCACGAGGCCGATGTACATGATGTTCTTGCGACCCCACTTGTCGCCGAGCCAGGCCACGGGGAGCGTGACGACGAACTCCACGAAGGAGGCGATGGTCATGGCGTCGAGGATGACCTGCTCGCTGATGGCGATGGGCTCGCCGGTCGCGTAGGCGGTCGCGAACGTTGTGGCGAGGTAGTAGCCGCCGGTGGAGATGGGCAGGATGCCGATGCCGAGGAGGATCGGCAGCCAGTTGGCGCGGAGCGCGAACCCGAGGGGCATGGACTGCTTGCGGCCCTCGACCTTCTGCTCGAACACCGGGGACTCCTCGACGCGGTAGCGCACCCAGAAGCCGACGCCCACGAGCACGATCGACAGCAGGAACGGGATGCGCCAGCCGCCGTTGAGGATGAAGTCGTCGCCGCCGCGGGACATGATCGCGAAGATGCCGGAGGCGAGCAGGGCGCCGGCCGGGTTGCCGAGCTGCGTGAAGCCGCCGTAGAAGGTCTTCTTGCCCGCGGGGGCGTGCTCGACGCTCATGAGCACCGCACCTCCCCACTCGCCGCCGACCGCGAGACCCTGCAGGGCGCGGAGGATGATGAGCAGGATGGGGGCGGCGATGCCGATGTCGGCGAAGGTCGGCAGGCAGCCGACGAGCACCGTGGCGACGCCCATCATGAGCAGGGTGATCACGAGGGAGACGCGGCGGCCGAACTTGTCGCCGATGTGGCCGAAGATGATGCCGCCGAGCGGACGCACGAGGAACGCGACGGCGAAGGTGGCGAAGGCCCGGGAGGTCTCGACGAGCGGATCGCCGCTCGGGAAGAACAGGGGGCCGAACACGAGAGCCGCGGCCGTCGCGTAGACGTAGAAGTCGTACCACTCGATGGTGGTGCCGACGAAGGCGGCGATGCCTGCGCGTCGCGCCCTGGTGGTGGTGGAGTTCATGGAGCCCGCTCCTTTGCGGAAGATGTCGGATAGCGAAGGATGCTACGGGCGTCTGAGCCCCTCGACAAGGTCAGAACTCCAGCGAGAAGACTCATTCACTGGAGTTCTGTCACCTATCACAGGCAAAAGTGTCTCTTGTGACACGCGTGGCCCATCCTGCACTGTATTCATGTACGCACTCGCGTGCGTTCGCCGGTAATCGAGCACTTTCGGGACGACCATGGATTTCGACGCCGATCTCATCCGCGCACTGCAGGAGGACGGACGCGCCAGCATCCGCTCCCTCGCCGACCGCCTCTCGCAGACGCGCGCCGCCGTGGCCGCGCGCCTGCGCGTGCTGCTCGACGACCGCACCGTGCGCGTCGTCGCCGCCGTCGACCCGGTGTTCCTCGGACAGCACGTGCTCGCGCACGTGTCGATCCGCACCGAGGGCGCGGCGGGCGTCGTCGCCGCGCCGCTGCGCGACATGACGGAGACCGTGTTCGTCTCCTCGGTCGGCGGGGCGCACGACCTCGTCACCGAGGTGCGCCTCGGCTCGATGGCGGAGCTGCACGACCTCCTCGCGCGCATCAGGGCCCTCGACGGGGTGCTCGACATCAACACGATCATCTACTCGACCGTCGTCAAGGGCTTCTTCGTCTCGGAGTACCACGGCGACATCACCCTCGACGCGATCGACGAGGCCCTCATCGAGCAGCTCCAGATCGACGGACGCAAGAGCTTCCGCGCCCTCGGCCAGGCCGTGCGGCTCTCCCCGTCGGCGGTCGCCACTCGCGTGCAGCGCCTGATCGACGGCGGCGTCATCAAGATCAGCGCCGTGGAGGCGAGAGGCCTCGCGCACCGGCAGCTGTCGATGGGCGTCGGGGTGAACCTCGATGACGACACCGCCATCGTGCAGGAGCTGCGCACCGGACGCGGCGTCGACTTCGCCGCGCGCACCCTCGGCCGCTTCGACATCGTCGCGACGCTGGTCGAGCCGTCGGCCGGAGCCCTCTACGCAAGCCTCGAACGGCTGCGCGCCCTGCCCGGCGTCACCCGCATCGAGGCGTGGCTGCACCTCGCCGTGCTCAAGGAGGACTACGCCCGCACGCTGCGCGACCCCCGCATCAGCGTCGAGGGCCGCTAGACCGCAGGAGATGGCCGCTGTGATCCGGCGAGCGCGGCATCGAGCAGCGCGACGAGGGGGCGCGGCATCCGATCCAGGGGGATGGCGTCGATCACGTCGGCCGCGAACCGCGCCTTGCGTCCGGCCGCCGTTCCCGCGAACCGGTGGAGCTGATCCTCGACGGCGCGCTCGCGCTGCGCTGGCTGCCCCTGGAACACCCGGAAGCGGGCGAGCTCTCCCCGCGCGTCCAGCGTCTCGACGACGAGTTCGGGGCCGGCGGCGGCGATCGCCTCGTCTTCCAGATCGCGCTCGCAGCCGAAGAATCCGACGCGCTCGGGGTCTGCGGTGGAGTCGAGCACCCCGAGGTCCGACAGCACCCGTCGCACGTAGGCGCCCTCCGCGGCGTCGTAGAGGCCGAGGACCCGCACGTCGTCCGTCTGCGCGAGAAGGTCGCGGAGCACGGCGCGCAGATTGGTGATCCCGTCGAGGTCGACGAGGTCGAGCGCGTCGACTCCGACGTCGAGTCGTCGCGAGGCGGCCTCGAAGGCGAGCCTGTCGCTGGCCCCTTCGAACAGCACGACCGTTCGCGTCATCGCATCCGCCTCGACATGCGTCGACCCTACCCCGCTGGTCGAGTGCGCCCTGCCGCACGGCGCGCCGTCACCGCCCGTTCACCGGCCGCCGCCAGACTTCCCTCATGAGCGAACCCGAAGAGCGCGCCGAACCCCTGGCGACCGCGAGGAGCGGCGCCGTCGGCGTGATCGGCCTCGACCTGCGCGGCGACACCCCTGCTCCGAAGAAGCAGGTCTACTCGTGGGCGCTGTGGGACTGGGCGACGCAGCCGTTCAACTCGGTGATCCTCACGTTCATCTTCACGGCGCTGTATCTGGTGGGCCCCGACTTCCTGCCCTCCGACATCGCCGCCCTCGGCGAGAAGGACCCGGTGCGCGTGGCTGCCGAGGCCGAACTCGCCTCGGGCCTCGGGCTCGGCAGCACCATCGCGGCGCTCGCGATCCTGCTGCTCGCCCCCGTGCTCGGCCAGCGGGCGGATGCCGCGGGCAAGCAGAAGCTGTGGCTCGGCATCGGCACCGGCGCGCTCATCGTCAGCATGTTCGGGCTCTGGTTCGTGACCCCGCAGGTGAGCATGTTCTGGGTGGGGGTGGCGCTGATCTCGGCGGGCACCGTGTTCCAGGAGATCGCGGCGGTGAACTCCAACGCGATGCTGATCGGCATCGCCAACCAGAAGACGATCGGCCGCATCTCCGGGCTCGGCTGGGGCTTCGGCTACATCGGCGGCATCATCGCCCTCGTGATCGTGGTCGTGCTCGATGCGTTCGACTGGTTCGGGATGTCCACCGACAACGGCCTGCCGTTCCGGCTGATCGCCGTCGGGTGCGCGGTGTGGGCGATCGTGTTCAGCATCCCGATCTTCCTCAACGTGCCGGAGCCGTCGCTGGGGCGCCCGGAGCGCAAGGTGGGCTTCTTCGCCTCGTACGGCCTCCTCGTGAAGGACGTGACCGGCCTCTACCGCTCCCCCGAGACCCGCAACACCTTCTGGTTCCTGCTCGCGAGCGCGGTGTTCCGCGACGGACTCAGCGGCGTGTTCACGTTCGGCGCCGTGATCGCCTCAAGGGTCTTCGGCTTCGAGTTCCAGCAGCTCGTGATCTTCGGCATCGCGGCGAACCTCATCGCGGGTGTCTCCACGATCATCGCCGGCGTCTTCGACGACCGGTTCGGCCCCAAGCGCATCATCCTGCTCTCGCTGGCGTCCATGACGATCGCCGGCCTCGTGGTGTTCTTCCTGCGCGACGGCGGCACGATGGTGTTCTGGATCGGCGGGCTCGTCCTGTGCGCGTTCGTCGGACCGGCGCAGGCCGCGGCGCGCTCCTTCCTCGCCAGGGTCACCCCCGCGGGGCGCGAGGGTGAGATCTTCGGCCTCTACGCCACGACCGGCAGGGCGGCGAGCTGGATGGCGTCCGGCGCGTGGACGCTGCTGATCGTCCTCACCTCGCAGACCGCGTTCGGCATCCTCGGCATCGTCGTCGTGCTGATCGCCGGGTTCCTGCTCCTGCTGCCGGTCAAGTCCGGCCGCTCGTAGGATCGGCGCATGCCCGTGCCGGACGGCCCCTCGCGGGACGTCGTCGTCGTCCCCGAATGGTTCGGCGGCGGGATGATGCTGAGCTGGCTGCCGCTGTCGATCGGCGTCCGGCGCCGCCTCAAGGCCTGGAACCAGATCTGGGAGGAGGTCTTGGATCCCGTCACCGAGATCCGATGGCCTGATCCAGACGTGGGCCGACAGTGGATCGCCGAAGGTGAAGCGCTGGTCCATGACATCCAGGACGAGCTGGGCCCGTCCTATCGGGTGCGCGGCGAATTCGCCGCCTATGACCCGGACGCCCGGCCTCCCAGCGCCTGAGCCCGTCGAGGCGACCTCCGGCCGGTGACCGGAGCCCCGACCTGGCGGGCCTGACTCACTGCCCCCAGTTGTCGGCGAGTTTGTTCAGCAGACGCGCGAGCTCTGCGCGCTCATCATCGGTGAAGGCGGCGAGCGCCTTGCCGAGGACCTCGCGACGCTCTCCCCTCATGCCCCGTGCGAGGCGACGGCCCTCATCGGTCAGGGCGATGCGCGTGCGCCGGGCGTCGTCGGGGTCGGCCTCGCGGCGCACGAGGTCGTGCGCGACGCCCTGCTGCACGAGGCGGGAGGCACGCGGCTGATCGACGCCGATCGCCGCGCCGAGGTCGCTCACGCTGAGCGGAGCGGATGCCGCGGCCAGCGCTTCCAGCATCCGCATCCGGGCGGGACCGCCGAAGCGCCCGCTGGGGTCGGTCATCCACGGGGGGCCGGGGAAGCCGCCGCGGCCGGGGTGTCCGCCGCGGCCGCCTCTGCCCTCGTGGTCGTCGTGGCCGAAGTGCTCGGGGTGGGGTCCGCCGTGCCAGCCGCCGGGTCCTCGCCCGCCGGGTCGCCGGCCGCGCAGCCGCGACAGTGCCTGGGCGATGGTCTCTGCCGGATCGTTCTCTGCTGCGCTCACGATTCGATTTTACATGCGACTTGACATGCATTAGAACTCATGTCACCATACATATACATGCACTGTGACAAGCACATGCACACTGACATCTAAGGACTTCACCATGAACACCTCTGACAACACACAGAACCCACGCCCCTTCGGCTACTGGATCACCGCGACCGATCGCCTGATGGCGGCCGAGTTCGCCACCGCCTTCGAGCGCGAAGGAGCGAGCCGCCGCGACTGGCGCCTGCTCAACGTGATCGACGGCACGGTCCCCGCGTCACGCCCGCTGCACCCCGGCAAGGTCCGTGCACTGGTCGAGCGCGGCTGGGTCGAGCAGACCGCCGACGGCTGGACGCTCACCGACGACGGCCGCGCTGCCAAGGAGCGCCTCGCAGCGCTGGTCGACAACATCCGCGCCACGGTGACGGATGCCGTCAGCCCCGACGACCTCGCGACCACCCTCGCGACTCTCGAGCAGATCGCCCGCGCCTTCGGCTGGGACGAGAACACCCCCCTTCCCCGTCGCCGCGGAGGCCGCGGCTTCGGCCGTCGCCACGGGCATCCGTTCGGACGCGGTCGCGGATTCGGCCCGTTCCGCGGAGGATTCGGTCCCGGTTTCGGCCCCGGCTTCCGCGCAGGGTTCGGCCCCGGCTTCGGCCCCGGCGACGAGCACGGCGACGACTGCGGCCACGCGCACGCGCACCGCCACGGCGCCGACGCCGAGAACGGCCACGACTCCCCCGCGGAGCACCGCCGCGGCTTCGACGGAGGGCGCGGACACCGCTTCGCCCCCGAGTTCGGCCACGGCCGCCCTCACCACAGGCACGGCGACCACCGTGCGGCCCGCGCCGCGCAGCACGCGTACGAGCGCGGCTTCGACGCCGGCTACTCCCGCGGTCGCGACGCCTGACCCCGCCTAGCAACGCCCCTCGCTCACGCACCGCGACCCGCGGTCGTCGAACGGGGGGCGTCGCCATGCCCACGCGGAGCCTCGCCCCGTGTCGACGCGCTCCGCTCGTTCGACGACCAGGGCATCCCGGTCGTTGAGCGCGACGCGCAGCGACCGAGACGAAACTCCCCGAGCCTCGTACAACCTCCGACGGGGCGGCGGCGGTTCCGCGCGCGACTCAGAGGTCGAGCAGCCCCACGACCGCGGCATCCGCACCGGCATCCGTCAGCCGTCCGCGCATTGCCGCGGCGGCGACCGAGTACGGACGCTCGTCGCGCATCATGAGTGAACGGGAGTTCGCCTCCTCGTTGAGCGCGATCAGCTCGAACGCGAGCACCTCGGGATCGTCGACGACGAGCTCGCCCGCCGCGACCGCGTGCCGCACCTGCGCCTCGACATAGCCGTACCAGTCGACGAGCGCCGTGCGCACGGCGTCGCTCACCGGCCCCGGCTTCGAATCGACGTCGGCCGCGGTGGCCGCGAAGAAGCACCCGCCCGTGAACACCCGGTCGCGCGAGTAGATCAGCGCGTTGCGCAGGAGAAGGGCGAGGCGGCGTGCACCCCGGGGCTCCGTGCGCGCAGCATCCACGATCCGCGTCGTGAAGATCTCCCTGGCGGCGGCGATCGTCGCGAGCTGCAGCCCTTCCTTGCTCTGGAACAGGGTCGCGATGCTGCTCTTGCTCGACCCCGACGCCTCGGCGAGGCGGCCGATCGTCAGCCCGTCGAGACCGTCGACCGAGGCGAGGTCGGTCGCACTCGCGAGCACCACGCGCCGCGAGGCATCGCCGCGGACCCTGCGCCCGTCAAGAATCTCCGACATGCTCCTAGTATACGAACGATCGTTCGCGTACTATACGTATGATCGTTCGTATTCTTCGTCGGAAGGATCCCCATGCCCTCCCTGTCCGAGCTCATCGCCGGCGGCATCCGCCTCGCATCCACGGTCTCCCCGTCACTGGGCGGCGATCTGGCCTACCGCGCGTTCTTCAGCACGGCGCCGCAGATGCCCGTGCACCCCCGCGACGAGGCGACCCACGCCGATGCGCAGACCACGACCCTGCGCGTGAACGACGCCGACATCACGGCCTACGAGTGGGGCTCGGGCGCGCGCGCCGTCCTGCTGCTGCACGGCTGGAGGGGCCGCGCCTCGCAGTTCGCGCCGCTCGTGCGCGAGCTTGTGGCCGAAGGGTTCCGCGTGGTCTCCTTCGACGCTCCGGCGCACGGCTCGTCGGCCGGACGCCGCACCGACATGCGCGATTGGATCGAGGCCGCCGAACAGCTGCAGACCGTGTACGGACGCTTCGACGCGATCATCGGCCACTCCTTTGGCGCCCTGGCCGCACTGACCGCTGCGCGCACGAGCGTGCCGACCGACACGGTCGTCGCCGTCTCCGGCGCCGCGAGCCCCGCGGCGTTCGTCGAGGAGTTCGCGCGCGAGTTCCGGCTTCCGGCCGCGGCGGTGACGCGGATGGAGCGGCGTTTCCGCGACCGCCTCGGCGTCGACGAACGGCAGCTCGAGGAGACATACGACGCCGTGCGGCATCCGCTCCCGGACTCCGTCGACCTGCTCGTCGTGCATGATCGCGCCGACGGCCGGATGCCGGATGCCGATTCGCTTCGTCTGCACGCCGCACACCAGGGGCGTTCGCGGCTGCTGCGCACCGAGGGATTCGGGCACACGCGGATCCTGCGGGCGGACGCCGTGCTCGACGCGGTCATCGAGCAGCTTCAGGGAGCGGGTCGCGCGGCGGCGGAGGCTCAGAGCGGCAGCGCGAGGTAGAGCTGGTACGCGGCCTGCTCGGAGAAATCGGCGGCGTCGTTGGCCGGAGCCTCGATCAGGTACAGCCGACCGACCTCGTGCGGAGTGGACTGCGCATCGAGGTGCCACAGCACCCGGCTGGTCAGGGCGCCGTCGTAGTCGTAGCGGGTGCCGGATCCGTCGTCGAACACCGTGGTCTGGAACACCGGCTCGCCGATGCGCGTCCCGAGGTCCTTCACGGCCTGCGCCGCCTGCTCGTCGGTGTCGAACTGCAGCACCGTGAGCGTTCCGGTGCCGAGGTCCGACGTGAAGACCGCGGTCGCCGCGGCCGTCGCCCCGACCTCGGGCTCGGCATCCGACCATCCGGCCTCGGCGGTCCATGCACCCGCATCGACGCCGATCTCCGACTCCAGCGCACCGCACAGCTCGCCGCATTCTCCGGCGCGCACGGGCTGCGGGTCGTCGGGCTCCTGCTCGACGACGGCCGGCTTCTCCGTGTCGGCATCCCCTCCGCGATCACCGATCGCGCTGAGCAGGCCGGTGGTCAGCATCACGATCGCCACCGTCAGGCCGAGCAGCAGCGTCGCGCTCGCGGCGATCACCGTGATCACCACCACACGGCTGCGTCGCCGGACGCGGGCGACCTCCTGCGATTCCTCGGCGTCATCGCCGTCGGACTCCACCGGCGGCGTCGGCGCTGCGGGCGGCCGGTAGACGTCCTCCGGCCGCTCGGGCCCCGTCATCCCCCGAGCGCCCCGACGTCGGTGGTCCCGACGTTCGTGCGGTGGAAGTTCTGGAACGAGCGGGATGCCGTCGGCCCGCGCTGCCCCTGGTAGCGGTTGCCGTAGGGGCCGGAGCCGTAGGGGTTCTCGGCGGGAGAGGTCAGACGGAAGAAGCAGAGCTGGCCGATCTTCATGCCCGGCCACAGCTTGATCGGAAGGGTCGCGACGTTCGCGAGCTCCAGGGTCACGTGGCCGGTGAAGCCCGGGTCGATGAATCCCGCCGTCGAGTGGGTGATGAGGCCCAGCCGACCGAGGGACGACTTTCCTTCGAGGCGTGCGGCGATGTCGTCGGGGAGCGTGACCTGCTCGAACGTCGCCCCGAGGGCGAACTCCCCCGGGTGCAGGATGAACGGCTCGTCGGGGTCGACCTCGATCAGACGCGTCAGCTCCGGCTGATCGACGGACGGGTCGATGAAGGGGTACTTGTGATTGTCGAAGAGGCGGAAGTAGCGGTCGAGCCGCACGTCTATGCTCGACGGCTGGATCATCTCCGGCGCGTGCGGTTCGAGGCCGATCCGGCCGGATGCGAGTTCTGCCCTGATGTCGCGATCGCTGAGAAGCACGCGACCAGCCTACTCGGCGGGGCCAGGACGTCCTCGACCGATGACGCCGTCCTCTCGGCCCCGCCTCCGCCAGAACTCCGGAGTCTCGGCCTTCTCCGACCTCTCCAGCCTCCAATCCCCTCCGTCTGCCGCGGATCTCCGGAGTTCTGGCGCCTCCGTCGACATGACGCACCCCGTCGACGTGACGCCCCCTCGGCTCACAGCCCCACCACGCCACGCGGCTCCACGGCTCGCAGTTGGCGACGGCATCCGCGCCGTTTTGCCAATCACGGGGCGCCGGGTAGTCTGGCCGTACCCCGTTCCCGCGACTTCGCGGCGAGCGATCCGGGGCTGTAGTTCAATGGCAGAACTTCTGCTTCCCAAGCAGACAGCGCGGGTTCGATTCCCGTCAGCCCCTCCACCTCAGTGCTCACGTGAGATTCGGCGATGATGCGGTTTCTCCGTCGTCTCGTTCCCTGTGCACCCGGCCCGCGGCGTCGCACCGAAAAGAATTCCCTCCCCGCATGCGCGAGCGGAGACACGACTCTCGGTTGCGCATCCTCGCCCCCCCGGCTCCACACTCGCGGCCACGAGTTTCGCGACTTCTGTCGCCCTCCGCCTGAACCGCCTACCATTCGGCACAAAACGCCCAAACGGGAGTCGCTGAATGCTGTAGTACCAATATTCATTGCGGATTTGTCCCCCAAATGGGGGACAAATCCGCTCACTGCTGTCTGTTACGTTGCATAAACGAAAATTCGTAAGGAGGTGTGACATGGCAAAGCAGGAAAATGCGCAGGATCTCGCAACGTTCGAATCTGACTTCACGTGGGAGGACACTCGAGTCGTCGACGACACGGAGTCGACGTTCTTCGGTGGAATCTCCTTCGCGAAGCTGTGATCGAAGCACAACCGCGGGGATGAACGGCCACCGGCCGTTCATCCCCGCTCGAAGAAAGGCGTTGACTCATGCTCGTTCTCGGCGTGAACGGCTACTTCGGCGCTGACCACGACGCCGGAAGTGCTCTCCTCCGAGACGGAGAGCTCATCGCAGCGGTCGAAGAGGAACGACTGACCAGGTCGAAACGTGCGATCCACGCCAAGCCTGAACTCTCCGTGAAAGAAGTACTCGACATCGGCGGCCATGCCGCCGATGACATCGACGTGATCGCGTACCCATGGCGCCCCTCCCCCTTCCGACTCGACCCCGCCGAGCAGAAGCGCCGGATAATTGCGCATCTGAGGTCATGTGGCCTGAAAGTCCGGAACAATGTCGATGTCGAATTCATTGCACATCATGAGGCGCATGCGTGGTCAGGTATCGTCTTCACTCCCGAGGAGCGTCGAGTACAGTGCGATGTCGTGGTCGTCGACGGCTCAGGGGAAAGCACGTCAGGCGGACGATTCATATTCAAGCACGACACTCTTGAATATAAGACTTCTTTCACATTCGAGTCATCCATCGGTTTCTTCTACGAAGCGGCCACGACCCTCGCGGGATTCAGCTGGGGCGAAGAGGGAAAGCTCATGGGACTCGCCTCTTATGCCGACCCGGAAGCCGTACCCGTCGAGACCGCCGCGCGTCTGGCGTCCCTTCTCGCCGCAGAGGATGCTGCAGACGAACTACCCGAGCTCACACGCGACTTCATGGAAGTGATCCGAGGCTGGCACTCCCACCTCCTGGACGGGCGCGACCACCCTCGAACTTTCGTCGAGCGGGCTCGACTCGCTGCCCTGGCGCAGCGCGCCCTTGAGATGAGAATCCATGACCTCGTTCGCGACTGCGACGCACCAACCGTGGTGCTTGCCGGGGGGACAGCCTTGAACTGCACCAACAACGGTCGGCTGGCGACGTCGCTCGCCGAACGAGGTCAGCTCCTCATCGTGCCACCCTGCGCCAGCGATACGGGAATCGCCATCGGCGCCGCAGCCTCTGCCGCGTCCAGACACGGAGCGATTCGATCGACGACTTCCGCTCTGCAGGGACGAGCATTCTCCGCCGACGACTTCGCGCGCACGGCCGGGACAGAGCTGTCCCTCAAGGACGCTGACGCAGACGACCTCGCGCTCCGTCTCGCGGAAGGACAGATCATCGGATGGGTAAACGGTCGGGCCGAGATCGGCCCCCGTGCCCTCGGGGCGAGAGCGATCCTCGCACGCCCCTCATCGACGCGTACGAGAGACAGGGTGAATCTGCTGAAAGGCAGAGAGACGTGGCGCCCTCTCGCTCCTTCCGTGACCGACGTCGAGCATACGCGCTCGTTCGTTGGTGTACCCAATGCGTACATGCTCATGGCGGCCACTGTTTCCCCCGAAGCCACGGGGCTCGCCGGAGTCACTCACGTGGACGGGACCGCCCGTCCCCACGTCGCCCGTCCCGACCAGCACGCCTATGGAGACGTGATCCGCCAGCTTGCGAAGGCCACGAGCGGACCGGAAGCCGTGACATGCACCTCGTTCAACGCAGCAGGAGAGCCCATGGTCTATTCGCCGGCGGACGCGATCCGCAGCGCCCGCATGATGGGCCTGGACGCGATCGCCGGAGAGGGCTGGGTCGCAGAACTGCGGTCGGGTTCCGGATCGGACCGATCGTGAGCGTTGGGAAGATGATCGCAGCCAAGACGGTCCACTCAGTCTTTGAGAGGTGTGATCCTCGCGCGCTCTCATCGCGCAGCGGCGCAAGGTCGATCATCGGCAGCGCCTGCGAGGCACTGGGAGCGCCCGCACGCCTCATGACCGAGTATGACTTCGGTCGTCACGGCCGCTCACTCGTCGCAATCCTCGACGATTCCCACTGCTCACTCCACATCTGGCCTGACGAGAGCCGAGCCGTCTTCGAGATCTTCACATCTGGGGGAGCCGACGTGACAGGCATCCTCTCCTCCGCCGCATCGTCGTTGGGGGCCGTCAGAACCGAAGTCCGCAGCAACGCACGCGAGTTCACGCCCGAGGCGGTGTCGCCGTACCCGCACTTCCCCGAGTACGTGCTTGCAAGGACGCCGCTCGGGACATTCGCTCCTGCCGAGTACCGCCGCGGGGTGGGCAGGGCCTACATCCTCGAGCCGGAAGCGATCAGTTGGCAGAGCTTTTTCGCATCCGATTCCTACGCGCCCCCACCTGGGAAAGACATACTCCTACTCCACCCCTGCTCCTGGGCGAAACCCTACGACTTCTCGCACTTCATCTCTCAGCTGCGAGGCATCACCGACCAGTTCCCGCGTATCCATCGCGCAATCATCTCCAACGTCGGAGTCGTTCCTTTCGAATATCAACTGAACGAGTTCTTCTGCAGCTACGACTACGTCGACCTGGCCCAGGATCAGTCTGACGAACAGCGTCGGGCGATGACCGAGGAGTTCCGCACCGTGACTGGTGAGCGCATCGAGGCGTACCTCCGCGCGCACTCCGACGACTACTCGGCAGTAGTGTTGCTCGGGCACCCGGTCGGCGGCGGATACTGGGAGACGGTGAGCCGCGTGGCCCGGGAGCTCAAGAAGCCAGGATTCCAGGCGCCCTCGGCAGCTACATACCGCGAGGCGACCCTAGCGACCGCTCACGATAGAGACATCGACGCTCCGCTGTTCGCGCCTGATTCCCTGGGCGAGCTGGAGAGACGCGTGAAGTCCCTGCTGAAGGCCGTCGACGCGGCGGCGGGCGGCGCAGATGGCTGACATCACTGTCGTGGTGCCGGTGCGCGACGACCTCCGTATCACGCGATGCCTCCGCTCGTTCGACTGCGACGGCGCGCGGCCGCTTGTCGTTCTCAACGACGCCACGGAGCCGGTGAGACGTGCCGTGGCACAAGCGGGCGTAGACACGCTCGATCTTCCCGATGCTGGCGGGCCTGCAGCATGCGAACGCGGAATCGAAGCCGCCGGCACCCATCACGTCTTGATGATGGACAGCGACTGCGTCTTTCTCCCCGGAACATTGGCTGCGTTCAAGGGAGCGGCTGGATCCGCTGACCTCGTGCGCGGGGTCACTCTCTTCCGCCACCACACCTCGTCTGAGCGGTTGGTGTCGAAGGTGCGCGCGCGCCACACCAACTCGCCGCACATGGTGTTCAAGGTTCCTCTGCTCATCGACCGCAGAATCCGCGACCGGATCGGCGGCTACGTCTTCGACGACCGCCTCGCTTGGACGGAAGACTTCGACCTCACGGTGCGGGCCAAGAAGGCAGGGCTCGGCGTGAGGCGCCTGCGCGACGCCGTCGTGCTCCACGATGCGCTGAGCATCAGGCGCGACCTCGTGTCGTCATTCCGCTACGGACAGGGTCACCGCCAAGGCGTGTCGCTCCACCTCGAGGGATACCGTCCCGTGTCTCGGTTAGGCGCGCTGCGCGGATTGATGCCGACCGCGAAGCGATACGGATTCAGAGACGCCCTGTACGGACTCGTCTCCAACATCTCGTTCGCCGCCGGTTACGCCCGCGCGACCGCGGGTGTGGAAGAGCATCACCCTCAGTCGCAGAAGGAGGCACGCGAGTGAAGTCCCGCCTGGTGATCGCTGCGCACGCCGACGACGAGACCATCGGATGCGGCGGGATGATCGCGAAGTATGCGCGCCAGGGCGCTGATGTCTTCGTCGGCGTGCTCACGCGGGACCCAGATGACGAGGCGCATCAACTGCGGCGCGAGGAAGCCCGCGGAGCGTGGGGGCTTCTGGGCGCACGTGAGGCAGGTTGGGCCTCTCTACGAGCTCATCCACTCATCCGCGATGCGGCAGTCGTCGACATCGTGGGAGAGTGGCTCACCACGATGCGTCCCGAGATCGTCTTCATCCCGCACCCAGAGGAACAGGATCCCGACCACGCCACGGTCGCGCAGATCGTGGGCAGCGCAAAGCTCTCCACAGGGTCGACCTGCACCGTTCTCGGCTACGAGGTGTGGACGCCGATGCAACGACCGCTGTTGTTCGAAGACATCTCGACGGAGATCGAGACCAAGCGCGCAGCGATCGAGTACTTCGCGTCGCAGACGGCGAGACGCGACTATGCAGATGGGGCAACTGGGCTGAACAGATACCGGGGCTCGACCTCGGGCCGAGGAACATACGTCGAGGCGTTCTGCGCGGTGCCCCTATGACGAGCGCAACGTTTCCCGCAGGCACTGTGATGGTGGACCCTCTTCCGCACCTGGAGTCCGTCACGGTATCGCTCTGGGTGGCATCGGGTAGCAGGAATGAAGCGCCACAGGCGAGAGGAAGCGCACATCTCGTCGAGCATCTCGTATCCAGTACCCGGACCCGCGAAGGCTCCAGCCTGCTCATGGAGGCGGATACGCAGGGTGGTCGCGCCGAGGCCGTGACCACCCCGGAGTACACGCTGTACGCGGCCACCGTTCCTGCCAGGCGCTGGAAGCACGTGCTCGGTCTCCTCCAGCAGGGGTTCGCCGTTCCTGACTTCACATCCGAAGCCGTCGAGCTCCAGAAGACGAGGATCGTAGACGAGATCGAACAGGCTCACGGCGACCCGGCCACCCACATCCACGATCTGGCGCTGTCCAGCCTCCTCGGTGATCACCCGTTGGCTTATCCTGCCCGGGGAAGAACGCAGGATATCCGAGACCTTTCTGTCGAAGACGCCGCACGTGAACACCGGCGCCAGTCACGCAGCAAGAGCTTTTTCGTCGTATCCGGCGGTGTCGATCCCGCTGAGGCGCGTGATGCGCTCGGCAGTCTGGACATGCCGGAACAGGTGCCGGATCATCCCGCCATCGGTCTCATCCCTCCCCGCGCTCAAGCCACCTCAGCGCACCACCGCTCCAGATCGCCCCGAAGCCACGTGCTCGTGACGTGGTTGCTTCCCGATAGGACACCCGCGGACGATCTGCCGCTCGCGGTGATGAATCGCCTCGTCGGTGGGAGCGTCAATGGAGTGCTTCAGCGAGCATTCGAAGGTTCCGAGGGAGCCTATTCATGCCACACCTACCGTTCCGTCTTCTCGGATTGTGCCGTCTGGTCCGCCTACGCATCGTGCGCACCGGCGTCGGTGGAGAACACGATACGGAGGATCGAGTCGTCACTGGAGAAGGCCTGGGATGAGGACCTAAACGATTCGACCGCGGTGGAGAAGGCCACGCTCTCACTCGAAGGCTCGCTCGCGATCGGCTTCGAGTCGACACGGATGCGTGCGAACTGGCTCGGCCGCCGCCTGCTCGACGGCGCTTCGACGTCTCTGACCCCCCGAGTCGAACGCCGACGCATCGATCCGGCCGACCTCGGTCTGCTGCGCTCGCGATTCGCTGACCGCCACGTCACCGTCCTGGATGCGAGTTGAACCATGATGACAACGCCGAGTACCCCGCCCGCTGCGCTCGTGTGGAGAAACCGTGCGCTTGCGCCGATCGCGCTCGCCACTATGATCGCGGGTCTGGGCTTCTACGTCCCAGTGAGCGCCCTCTTCCTTCAGGGGCGAGGTCTGTCGCTCGGGGACATCTTTCTTCTTGAGAGCATCCTCGTCGCCAGCATCCTCGTCGCAGAGGTGCCTGCGGGGTTGATCTCCGACCGCATCGATCGCCGCTGGGTCATCATGAGCGGCTTCGTCCTGCACGCGATCGCGGAGATCCTCTTCGCCGGGGGGACGACGTTCTTCATGTTCGCGATGTCCTTCATGGTCAGCGGCTTCGGTATCGCAATGCTCACCGGCGCGCAGGACGCGTACATCTACGATTCGATGGGCGAGGACGCGGACTCTCAGTCAGTGGGAGTGTGGGGCCATCTCAGTGCGCTTCAACTGATCTCCGGAGTCATCGGCGCGATCATCGGAGGCTACCTCGCGTCGATCGATATCTCCTGGCCAGCGCTCGCCGCCGCCATCACCGCCGCCGCCGCGGCTGTTGTCGCATTCTTCATCCCTTCGCAGAGGCCAGTGCAGGACGCGGATGCCGATGCCGAGACCGCGTTCGCCGCCCTCGGCATCGGCATCCGTCTGCTGTTCACCTCCCCGATTCTGCTCTACGTCGCGGTAGCGTCCAGTGCCTCGTTCGTGCTGTTCAACTCTGCCTTCACCCTCAACCAGCCGCTCTTCGAGGGAACTCAGATACCCGTCGCACTCTGGGGAGTGATCGGCGCCCTCGCCCAGCTGTGCGCGGCCGGCTACAACCACTTCGCCGGCTCGATCGAGAAGCGGATCGGCCGCAAGTATGCGCTGCTCTTCGCAATGGGCTACGGGGCAGGAGGTTTCTTTCTGATGGCCACACCGCACCCGGTGGCCGTCGTCTTCGGATTCGTGCTCGTGGTCCTGGGTATGAATGCTCGGGGTCCCATCACGATGGCGGTTGCCAACCGCGTGATCCCTCGCGCGCGGCGAGCCACCGTTCTCAACGTCGCGAGTTCGGTCGGGAGCATTGTCGGAATCGTCGTCAACCCGCTGATCGGCTGGGGAGCAGACGCGAGCCCCGCCCTGACAGTCATCGCTATCGGCGCGGTGTTGCTGGTCATGATGCTCACCTGGATCCCCGTCGCGAACCGCTTCCTGCCGGGCCCCGGCGAAGAAGATCACGAAGAGGACCGACCGGTGCCGGAGGATGCCGGCGAGGCGCCCTGAGCCGCCACCTGAACCTGTTGTCCACGAACACGGAAATGAGGATGAAAATGACTCGCGTCGCCATACTCCTGTCAGGAGGACTCGATTCGACGACCGCACTGGCGGTGGCCGCTCGTGAGCACGAACCGGCTCTCACTATCTCGGTCGACTACGGTCAGAGGCACGTCCGAGAGCTGGCGGCGGCACGCGCAGTGTCCGAGCGATACGGCGTTCCGCACGTCGTCATCGATTTGCGATCCTGGGGACGCTCGTTACGGGGCTCGGCGCTCACCGATGAGAGCATCGCCGTTCCGCATGGAGACTACGACGCCGAGAACATGGCGGTCACCGTCGTCCCCAACAGAAACGCCACATTCCTGATGGCAGCGGTCGGCATCGCACAAGCGAACGACGTCGCGGAGGTGTGGACCGCAGTACATTCTGGCGATCATGCGCTCTACGCGGACTGCCGTCCGGAGTTCATCGTCTCAGCTTCCCAGACAGCGCACTTGGGCACCGACGGAGCGGTGACGATTCGCGCTCCGTTCGTCAGCATGAGCAAGGCGGACATCGTGAGTATGGGCTCGTCTCTTGGCGCCCCATTCGAGCTGACGTGGTCCTGCTACGAAGGCGGCGACGAGCATTGCGGTGAATGCGGAACCTGCGCGGAGCGACGCGCATCGTTCATCCTCGCGGGCGTGGAAGACCCGACCGTCTATGAAACGGCGGAGCAATCATGAAGGCGTCCATCAGCAAGGACTTCGAGTTCTCCGCATCCCACCGCCTGAGCGGCCTGCCTGAAGAGCACCAGTGCGCTCGCCTGCATGGGCACAACTATGTTGTGCGCATCACGGTCCGTGGCACCGTCGTGGAGCCCGGGTTCGTGATCGACTACGGCGACCTCGCCCCGGTGAAGACCTGGATCGATACGACACTCGACCACCGAGATCTCAACGCGGTCATCGACACCAACCCCACCGCCGAACGTCTGGCGATGTTCATCGCCAGACGTGCCGGCGAGATGATCCTCGTCCCTGGACGCGAAAACATCGAGGAGGTGAGCGTCTCGGTTTCTGAGACGCCGAAGACCTGGGCCACGGTGGTGCTGGCGTGAACGAACTGCCCATCGTCGAAGTCTTCGGGCCAACCATCCAGGGGGAAGGGCCCGCTTCCGGGCAACTAAGTTCCTTCGTTCGGCTGGGCGGGTGCAACCTCGCCTGCACCTGGTGCGACTCCGCATATACGTGGGACGGCTCTCGATTCGACCTCCGGGAACAGATCACCGGAATGGAGGTGCCTACGATCATGGATCGTCTGCCTAGCGCGCCCATCTGCGTCGTCACCGGCGGTGAACCGCTGCTGTATCAGGAACGGGCTGCGTTCCCGGCGCTGCTGCGCATGATCCGAGACCGCGGAACGCAGGTGCACATCGAGACCAATGGCACGATAGTACCGACCCCTGAAGTCGAAGGCCTCGTTGATCTATTCGTCGTGTCGCCGAAGCTCGCGCACGCCCACGCGCAGAAGGGCCGGATGACTCCGGCCCTAGCGAACGGCTGGAGCGATGTGGCATCGAGATCGAACGCACACCTGAAGATCGTCGTAGAGACCCGGGACGATGTGATCGAGGCGTCCGCGATAGCCGCCTCGTCAGGGTGGAACCGGCAACGAATTTGGGTGATGCCCGAAGGAGTCGACACTGCGACGCTCGACCGCCGCTGGCCGGATGTCTGCGCGTGGGCGATTGAGGCGGGCGTCAACGTGACGCACCGGCTGCATGTATTGGCTTGGGGAGAAGAACGTGGCCATTGAACCGATGATCGAAGCGAGGGATACGGCCCCGGATATGAACACGAGAGGGATCGACCTGACCGCTGCGACGGAGGCCATCAGGTCGTTCATGTCCGCGATGAACCTCGACGAGGGAGCCCACACCGCTGATACTCCGGAACGGGTCGTCCGCGCCTGGGTCCGCCGCACAGCGGGGTACGGAGAAGAACCCGCCCGCGTGCTTGAAACCCGCTTCCCGGTAGAAGGAGACCCGGGGCTGGTGGTCGTCTCCGGCGTTCGGTTCTCCTCGACGTGCGCGCATCATCTTCTGCCAATCGAAGGCGTCGCCACTGTCGCGTATCGACCGGATGCTGAGCGTGGCGAAGTCGTAGGCCTTTCGAAGCTCGTCCGACTGCTACGTATCTATGCCGCGCGCTTGCAGGTCCAAGAGTCGCTCGGCCGGGACACCGCAGCGACCATAGACCGAGAGCTGCGACCCGTCGGCGCCGCTGTCGCCCTGACAGCGAGCCACGGCTGCATGACTCTGCGGGGGATCGACGAGCCGAACTCCGTCACCACGACTCTCGCGCTGAGCGGTGACTGGAGCAGCGGGCATCCAGACGTCCTTCAGATCATGGAGGAGCACCGCAGACATCTGTGAGCCGGTCCACGACGTCCGACGCCCCCCTGAGGCACCTCGCATCTTCCACACGTCAGGTCAGTACGCTCTTCACATGGCCCCTGACCAGCGATACACGTCCCTGCTCGGCGATTGGTCGGGCGACGAAGAGCTCTTCGCCACCGCATGGACCGCAGCCGGTTCGGCGCGAGGAGCACTCACGGTCGAGCCGGGACCCGACGGCATCCTCCTCGACTACGTGGAGATCCAGGATGCCGGTCACCTCATCGCCCACGCCGTGATCTCCTCCGCCGGCTTCTGGTGGTTCGACTCCTACGGTTTCGTGCCGGAGACCCCGGGCACGGCCGCGTGGGAGGGCGACGAGCTCGTGCTCGACCGACGCTCCGCGCGCGGGCGCACGATCATGCGGCTGCGCCGAGACGGCGAACGTCTTGCGATCGAGCTCGACACGGCTGCGCCACCGGATGCCGAGCCCGCCCCGCTCATGCGCGGGACGTACACGCGCCAGGGCGGCTGAACCGAACCTCAGGTGATGGTCGCCGCCACGATGACCGGCGTCATCGCCGCCATGAGCGCGGCGCTCACCGCGGTGCTCACCGCTTTCGCGACGGCGTCTCCGGCGGCCGAATCCTCCGCGAGCGCCCCGATCCTCTTCTTCAGCTCACCGGCCGACATTCCGGCGGACTCCTCGCGCAGGAGAGCATGCGCTGCCCCCAGCCCCTGCAGGATGGAGAGCAGGGCCTGGTCGGCGGCGGTCGGCGGGACGTGACCCGCCAGGACCGCGGCCAAGCGCGAGCGGAGCAGTCGCTCCGGCCCCGGATCGGACTCGGGCGTGCGCTCCGAGCCCCAGCCGAAGAAGCCGCGCTCACCGCGCACGAGCACGCCCTGCACGACCAGCGACTCGACGACGGACTCGAGCGGATCGAGGCCGGAGCGCATCACGAGCGACTGCACCTTCTTGCCGTGCAGCGGAACGAGCTTCGCGAGAGCGACGTCCAGCACCGGGTTGCCCGTGGGCTCGGCGGACACGATCTCCAGCACCGGGTTCTTGCCTTCGGCGATCCTGACGCGTCCGTGCAGCGCGAGATCCACGATGACGGCGGCGATCTCCCCGTACAGGCGGTGCACGCTCACCGCACTCTCGACCCGCCCGTCCGGGCGCAGCAGCAGCAGGTGGAGCTCCTCGACGATCAGCATGGCCTCAGGCTAGAGCCCACCCGCCGCCTCCGGCATCCCCCTCGAGGAGGACTCCGCGACACGCCTCGGGCACCCCGCTCATGCCCGGGAGGAGAACTCACGTTCGGGAGGAGATCTCACGTTCGGGAGGACCGATGCCGCGGAAAGCTCCTCCCGAACGCGCGAACTCCTCCCGAACGCGCGAACTCCTCCCGAACGGATGCCCAGCGCCACGCACCCGCCCCACACGCACCCCGAACGCAGGAATGCCGCGCCCGGGAGGGCGCGGCATTCGGGTGCAGCTGAGGTCAGGCGCCGATCTTCTTGGCGTCGTCGCTGTTGAGCACGCGGAACAGGACCGCGGCGATCGCGGCGCCGACGATCGGGGCCACGATGTAGAGCCACAGGTTGCTCCATGCGAACTGGCCGCTGATCGACAGGCCGAGCGCGACGGCGGGATTGAAGCCGCCGCCCGAGATGCCGCCGACCGCGACGGCGCCGACGAAGACGGTGCCACCGATCGCGAGACCGTAGAAGGAGTTTCCGTCGGTGTCCTTCGACGTCGCGACGTTCAGGACGACCCAGACGAGGGCGAGGGTGAAGAGCGCCTCGACGAGGAAAGCGGGGCCGACCTCGATCTCGGTCGCCTTCTCGGCGGCCGGCCACACGGCGAAGCTGACGAGGGCGGCGGCAGCGCCACCGACGAACTGCGCCACGATGTACGCGACGAGGTCGCCGGCGCTGAGTCCACCGCGCAGGAAGACGCCGACCGACACGGCCGGGTTCAGGTGCGCGCCCGAGATGTGGCCCGTCGAGAAGACGAGGACCGCGAGGGCGAGGCCGATCGCGAGCGGCGTCAGCGGGCTGCCGCTGTTCACCGCGCCGATGATGCTGAGGACGAAGAGGAATGTGGCGATCGCTTCAGCGAGCGCCTTGCGTGCTGTCCCGGTCATGAGAGTGCTCTTTTCTTGAGATTGGAATGCGGTGAGCACTTCGACCGCCCGCGCACTCCGGCCGACGCACCCTCCATAGCGTCACCGAGAATATCGGGTCGTCCACCGAAGGGAGAGGATGCCGCGCGGCGATCCTGTGAATAGGCTGAACACGCCGAGCGTGCGTCGGAGGGCCTACAGCCACCCCTTCTTCTTGAACACGAAGTACAGTCCGTAGCCCATCGCGATCATCAACCCGATCGCCATCGGGTAGCCGAACACCCAGCTCAGCTCCGGCATGTTGTGGAAGTTCATGCCGTAGACCCCGGCGACGAGCGTGGGCGCGAACAGGATCGCCGCCCAGCCCGAGATCTTCTTGACCTCGTCGTTCTGGCGGATGCTCAGCTCCGTCATCCGCTGCATCTCCGCGTTCTGACGACGGGCCACGATCGTCGACTCCACGGTGAGCGCGTTGTCGAGCAGCGTGCGGAAGGTGGTGGCCCTGTCGGCGATCCGCAGAGCATGGTCGAGCACGTCGCGCAGATAGGTCTGCAGCTCCTCGTCGACCGCGTACTTCTCCGAGCCGCGCAGCAGCCCCTCCAGCATCCCCGCCAGCGGCTGCGTCGCGCGCTGGAAGTCGATGACCTCTCGGCTCAGCTCGTAGATGCGCTGGGTCGCGTCGGAGTCCTCGACGAACAGCTGGCTCTCGATCTCGTCGATGTCGTTCTCGAGTCCGGCGAGCACGGGGGCGTACTCGTCGACCACCTCGTCGAGGATCGCATAGAGCACCGCCTCGGGTCCGTGCTTCAGCAGAGCGGGGTCGCCTTCGAGCCGGCGGCGCACCCGCCCGAGGTCCGGCGACTCGGCGTGCCGGATCGTGACGACGAAATCGGGACCGAGGATGATGTGCACCTCGCCGAACTCGACCTCCTCGACGTCGTCGAGGTAGCGCGCGGGGCGCAGCACCATGAAGAGGATGTCGCCGTACCGCTCCAGCTTCGAGCGCTGATGTCCGGCGAGGGCGTCCTCGACCACCAGGGCGTGGATGCCGAACTCGTCGGCGACGGCGCGGATCTCCTCCTCGCTGGGCCGATACAGGCCGATCCAGCCCATGCCGCCGCGTTCCCGCATCCGCTCGAACGTCTCGCTGAGACTCTTCGGGTTCTCGGAGCGCACCCCGTCGACGTAGATCGCGTTGTCGATGATCGTCATCGCGGCCCCGCTCCGGTGCTAGGCGGCCGGCTGCTCGACGCAGACGAGCGCGGCATCCGTGATCGCCTGATGGTACTGCTCAGCCGTGAACGGCAGACCGAACTCGGGGGCCGTCTGGCCCGACGCCGCAGGAGCCTTGGAGGCGATCGCCGCGAGCTCCCACGCCAGGTACGAGGCGAAGATTCCGCTACCCGTCGAGTCGTTCAGCACGACCGCGACGGTGAAGCCGGTCGCCGGGTCGGAGTACGCGGCGGTGGCATAGCCGGGAGTCCATCCCTGCTGGCCGATCATGGAGCCCACGAGGTTGCCGCCGCCCGTCGCCTGCAGCCACGAGGGAGCACCGTCGTAGGCGGGCAGCGGCGCGCTGAAGCGCTCGGGCTTCTTCTTGGTCCGCAGCTTCTGCGCCGCCTCGGCCTGCACATAGCGCCCGAGGTCCTCGATGGTCGACACGACGCCCGAGTCGGTGAACCCGGCGCTGGACGACAGCTTCGTGATGTCGACGGGAGCCGCGCAGTTGTAGCCGCCTTCGACCGCAGACAGGTAGTGGCCGTTCATGACCGGCCCCGTCGACGGTGCGGCCGCGGGCGCGGCGGGAAGGGACGTGCCGCTCAGGCCGAGCGGGGTGGTGACGTACTTGGCGATCAGCTCCGACGCGCTGAGGCTCGATGCGCGCTCGAGCGCGAGGCCGAGAAGAAGATAGCCGGCATCCGAGTCGCGGTATGCGGTGTGCGCGGGGGTACGCGCCTGGCCGAGCCCGTACGAGGCGAGCTCGAGCGGAGCCCACTCGCGGCCCGGGGTGTTGAGCCAGGAGGACTTCACCGTCGGCTCGGAGGAGCCGAGTCCGCTCGTGCCGTTGCAGAGATCGAGGAGGGTGATGTCCTGGAGGCCCGCGACACCGGAGACGTAGTCCGTCACCGGCGCATCGAGCTTGAGCACGTCGTGTCCGGCGAGCGCGTACAGCACGTCGCACGTCATGAGTCGCGTCACGTCTCCGATGCGGAAGGACATGTCGGTGCTGATCTCCGCGCCCGCTCCGGGTTCCTGCGTTCCGAGGCCGGTCACCCAGGTGCCGCTCCAGGGCACCCAGACGCCCACGACGGCCCCGGAGGCGCCGGAGGCCGTGAGCGCGTTCGACACGGCATCCTGCATCGCCGCGACCGTGTCGTCGGGAAGGCTGCCGTCGACCTGCTCAGGGGGCGTGTACGTGAACGTCTTGTCTGCAGTGCACCCGGTCAGGAAGAGCCCGAGCACCACGACGCTCGCGACGGCTGCGCGCACCCGGCGCGACGAGAGAAGCTGCATGTGGAAAAGACCCCCGGAAGACGTGTTCCCCGAGTCTAGAACGCGGATGCTGAGAACCCGCACTGTACGGGCGTTTAGGGTGGATTCGTGACCTTCGCCTTCGACGCCGACATCGTCTCCGCCGTTCTCCGCCACATGAACGGCGACCACGTGGACGACAACCTGCTCATCGCCCGAGCCTTCGCACCCGAAGGCCGGGGCGAGATCACGGATGCCGTCATGACCGGGTTCGACGGGGACGGCGGCCTGTGGTCGATCACGCGCGACGGTGAGGCATCCGAGCTCCGCGTCCCCTGGCCTGGTCGACCGATCACCGAGCGACCAGCGGTCCGCCGCGAGGTCGTGGCGCTTTACGACCTCGCCTGCGAGCGGCTCGACGTCGAGCCCCGCCCGCACGCCTGAGGCGGCGTTCGCCCTCGACATGGCGGACGGGTAAGGCAACCCTTACACTGGACGCATGTCCGAGATCCTCTCCTTCTCCGCCGCGCTCCGCGAGCGCTCGTCCGGATCGCACTCCCAGAGCGAGGGCGCGGGCTTCATGTCCGACCTGCTGAAGGGCGAAGGGTCGCGCGAGGACTACATCTCCCTCGTCGCGCAGCACTACTTCATCTACGAGGCTCTGGAGAGCGCGGGTGAGCGGATGCGCCAGGACCCCATCGCCTCCGTCTTCCTCAGCGACAAGCTCACGCGCCTGCCCGCCCTCGAGGCCGACCTGGAGTTCCTGATCGGCGCCGACTGGCGTGAGCGGATCACGGCGCTGCCGACCACGCAGCGCTACGTCGACCGCATCCGCCAGGTCGGTGCGACGTGGGCCGGCGGCTTCGTCGCCCACCACTACACGCGCTACCTCGGCGACCTGTCGGGCGGCATCTTCATCGGCCGCGTGATGGCCCGCCGTTTCGGGTTCGAGACCAACGGCATCGGCTTCTACCTGTTCGACGACATCGCAGACCCGTCGGCGTTCAAGGACGTCTACCGCGAGCAGCTCGACTCCGCTCCGTGGGACGAGGCCGAGCGCGAGCGCGTGATCGACGAGGTGCTGCTCGCCTACCGTTTCAACACCGAGCTCTTCGAAGACCTCGACAGGGCGCGCGCCGCCGCCTGACGCACCGTTTCGTCTCGCTCCGCTCGCTCAACGGCCGGCAAGGCACGCTCGCTCGACGACCCACCCGGCCGTTGAGCGAGGGAGCGCAGCGACCGAGACGAAACGCGGCGAGGAACGCACGACTGCCGCCACGCGTCCGATGGGGCGTTTCGCCTCGCGGAGACTCGCGCTGAGCGAGTCGAAGCGTCGCTCAACGACCGGGGCGGTGCGCTCAGGCTCTCGGCAGCTCCGGCGTCGACCGCGCCTCCCACGCCTCGCGCATGAAGCGTCGCACGTCCTCATCGACCCTGATGTCACGCGGACGCAGGTCCCGCGACAGATACAGCCCCTCGAGGGACGTGAGCCGGCTCAGCGCGACGTAGGTCTGCCCCGGCGCGAACGCCCCGGAGCCGAGGTCGATGATCGCCCGGTCGTAAGTCTTGCCCTGCGACTTGTGGATCGTGACCGCCCACGCGAGTCGGAGCGGGAACTGCGTGAACTCGGCCACGACGTCGCGCGTGAGCTTCTTCGTCGTCGGCTCGTACGAGTACCGGAACCGTTCCCAGACGGCGGGTTCGACGTCGACCTCTTCGCCGTCGATCTCGACGCGCACCTTCTCACCGAGGATGCGGATGACGGTGCCGATCGTGCCGTTCACCCATCGCGGCGGCTCTCCCGACATCGCGGTGTCGTTGCGCAGGAACATGACCTGAGCGCCGACCTTGAGCTTCAGCTCCGACTCCGCGGGGAGCGCCGCCTCGCCGCGTCCGAAGTCTCCGCTGACCTCGGCGCGGGCCGTCTGCTCCTTGCCGGGCAGCGCGGCGAGGTGCCGGCTGTTGATGCTGTTCACGATGTCGTTGCGCGTGGCGAGGGTGATCATCGGCACCTCCCCCGGCTCGGGGTCGGGGGGTGTGCGTGCGCCCTGGGCGTTGAGCACTCCCGCGATCTCGGCGGTCACCCGTCCGTAGCGCACGGCGTTCAGCATCGCCTTGAAGCCGTCGTCGGACTGGCGGTGGATCTGCACCAGTTCCCGCACGTGCAGTTCGGCGCGGGTGTCGACCTCGAAGAGCCCCTGCTGGTCGGACGACCCGATGCCGCCGGATCCGCCGGCCCAGACCTTGGCGTCGAAGAACCAGAACGAGCGGTAGTGATCCTGCACGTAGCGGGCCTCGTCGCCGCGCGGGGGCACGGGGGCGAGCTGGTACGGGTCGCCGAACATGACGACCTGCACGCCGCCGAACGGCTCGCCTCGGCGTCCGCGCGCCTGACGCAGGGACCGGTCGATGGCATCCATCAGGTCGGCGTTGACCATCGAGATCTCGTCGATCACGAGCGTCTCGATGGCATTGAGGATGCGGCGCGTGTTGTCGTTCTGGTCGATGTCGGAGTCGCCGATCAGACCGATCGGCAGCCGGAACAGCGAGTGGATCGTCTGCCCCTCGACGTTGAGCGCCGCGACTCCGGTGGGCGCGCAGATCGCGATCTGCTTCTTCGTGTTCCACGCGAAGTACTGCAGCAGCGTGGACTTTCCGGTGCCGGCGCGACCGGTGATGAACACGTGCTCGCCGGTGTCCTCGATGAGCTGGAACAGCTCTTGCTGCTCCTCGGACAGGGCGGGTAGGGACACGGCTCACTCACGGCAGAAGAACGGATGCTGGCGCTCACCATGCTACGTGCCCGCGCGCGCCTCACGGCGTCACGCTCGGCGTCATCTCAGGACGCGCTTCTAGACTGACGGCATGGATCAGGTGGAGACGACGACGCCTCGGCGATCCCGTCTCGGCGTCGACCTGGCGCTGCTGGCCCTGGTCGGCGCGATGCTGCTCGCCGCCATCGGGGCGGGAGCATCCGTGCTCTACACGTCGTACTACGGTCCGTCCGCTTTCGTCGTGCGCTATCTCGATCTCCTCTCCAGCGGTCGGGCGGCCGATGCTCTGCACGTCCCCGGGGTCGCCCTCGATCGCGCGACGCTGGAGAAGGCCGGCATCACCGGCACGCCCTCGGAGGCGATGCTCCGGCCCACCGCCCTCGCCGCCCTCACGAATGTCGAGGTCGTGTCGGAGAAGCCGGCAGATGACGACGGCACCGCCGTCACGGTGTCGTACCGGGCTGGTGGGCACGAGGGCAAGACGACCTTCCTGGTGACACAGGACGGGTGGGCCGGAGTCACCCCGAACTGGCGGTTCGCGACGAGTCCCCTGGCCGTCGTCGACCTCACGCTGAGCGGCGCCGACCAGTACGCGGTCAACGGGTTCGAGGTCGACCGTCGGCAGATCTCCGCCGCGGGGGCGGAAGCCCGACCCCTGGATCCGCTGCCGATGCTCGTCTTCACTCCGGGGCTCTACTCGATCACGGTCGACACGGCCATCTCCACCTCGAAGGGCGTGGGCGTGCTCGCCGACTCCCCGCTGGCCACGACCCCCGTCTCCGTGCAGACGACGCCTACCGACGAGTTCATCGGCGTCGTGCAGCAGCGCGTCGAGGAGTTCCTCACCGAGTGCACCACCCAGCAGGTGCTGCAGCCGACCGCATGCCCGTTCGGGCTCGAGGTGCGCAACCGCCTCTCCTCCCTGCCGGTGTGGTCGATCGCGACGCAGCCGAAGATCACCGTCGTGCCCGACGGAGGTCAGTGGCAGATCCCGCCGACGGATGCCGTCGCCCACGTCGACGTCGGCATCAAGTCGCTGTTCGACGGGAGCGTGGAGGAGGTCTCCGAAGACGTCCCGTTCCAGGTCAACGGGACCATCACGATCCTCCCCGACGGGTCGGCGTCGATCCGCGTCGGCTCCCCCGGCGAGGTTCCGCAGGAGTGATCCCACCCTCGGAGGAGCGACCTCCGAGTCCGCGCATCCGCTCCGCACTCCCGCGATTCGCGTTCGGGTTCTCGTGCTCGGTGCCTGAGTTCGGCCCCGCCGTTCGGGAGGAGATATCCCGTTCGGGCTGAGGATCTCAGCCCGAACCTCCTCCCGAACGCGAGTTCTCCTCCCGAACAGGCGATGCCGGCACGCTGAGGAGCCGGAAAGCTCAGGGCCTAGCGGGCCTCGCGCTCGGCCTGACGCCGGTCGCGGTCGGCGAGGGCGGCGAGCTTGGCGTTGTACTCCTCGAGTTCGGCATCCCCCGTGCGGTCCGCGTGCCGATCGCGCCGCTTCTGCAGCTTGGTGTCGCTGCGGCTCCACTGGATCGCGACCGTGATCGCGAGGATCAGCGTGGGGATCTCGCCGATCGACCAGGCGATGCCGCCGCCGATGTACTGATCCTGCATCGGGTCTGGGCCCCAGGCGCGGCCCATCGAACCGAACCAGTCGGCGACGATCAGGCCCTCCTGCATCATCATGGCGATGCCGAAGAACGCGTGCATGGCCATGACGGCGATCAGAGTGATCAGGCGACCGGGGTACGGGAGGCGGTACGGCACCGGATCGGCGCCGATCAGGCTCATCACGAAGAGGTAGCCCGAGATCAGGAAGTGGATCGTCATCCACTCGTGGCCCAGGTGTTCGTACATCGACCAGCGCACCAGATCGGTGAAGTAGAACGCCCACAGCGACAGGATGAAGATCGCCGCCGCGACGAACGGGTGGGTCACGACGCGGGCGAACGGCGAGTGCACGGCCCACATGATCCACTCGCGACCGCCGCGGGTGCCGTCGTCGCGCTTGTGGATCGCGCGCAGCGCCAGCGTGACCGGAGCACCGGCGACGAGCAGCAGGGGGATCGCCATGGACAGCATCATGTGTCCGAGCATGTGCACGCTGAACAGGTACTCCTGATACGCGTTGATCGGACCGCCGGTGACCCAGACCAGCATCAGCAGACCCAGCACCCAGAACACCGTCCGGTGGATCGGCCAGCGGTCGCCGCGCAGGCGCAGACGACGCACGCCCGCGAGGTAGAAGAAGAGCCCGAACCCGGCGGCCACCAGCCACAGGATGTCGATGTCCCACTGCGTGAACCAGCGGTCGATGGTGAACTCGGGCGGAAGCTCGGAGCCGGTCAGGTTCTGCGCGGGCGTGCGCACGAAGGGCGCCTCGTCTCCCACCGGCGGAGGCGTGCGCGCCAGTGCGGCCGCCGCTCCTGAGGCGAGCCCCATCAGCGCGATCTCGCACATCACGAGCATCCAGAACCAGCCGGCGGCACGCGGACCCTCGAGCTTGGGGATCAGCCGCACCCGGTACCAGGCGCCGAGCAGGCCCATGGCGCACAGCAGCACGACCTTGGCGAGCAGGATGCCGCCGTACGGCGTCCACAGCGCGCTCCAGTCGCCGAGCGCGACGATCGACCGGGTGACGCCCGAGACGGCGACGACCGCGAACGCCGCGATCGCGAGGGTCGAGTAGCGCCGCACCAGATCGGCGACGGGAACATCGCCCCGGCCGCGGAGCAGGATGACCAGCAGCAGACCGCCCAGCCACACCGCCGCGCCGACGGTGTGCAGCAGGATCGAGTTCACCGCCATGTTGTGGCCGGCGAGATCGCCCGAGTGCCCCTGGGTCGCGAGCGGGAGGAAGGATGCCGCAGCCAGTAGCGCCGTGATCAGAGTGGCCGTCCACGATCGCCACGCGAAGGCGAGCACCGTGATGACGGAACCGACGATGGTCGTGATCAGCCAGGACTGTCCGAGGGAGGTCTCGAGGAGGA
This sequence comes from Microbacterium sp. NPDC012755, assembly GCF_042901325.1. Taxonomy (NCBI): domain Bacteria; kingdom Bacillati; phylum Actinomycetota; class Actinomycetes; order Micrococcales; family Microbacteriaceae; genus Microbacterium; species Microbacterium sp. NPDC012755. The sequence goes on from NZ_JBIBCT010000001.1 coordinate 914,084, forward strand.
ACTTCCCGAGCTGCGCCCCGAACTGCGCATCGGCGCTGAGCTTCGGCGCGAAGGCGTTCATGAATGAGAGGAAGCCGGTGATACCCGCCGTGACCGTGAAGACGGCGGCGCCGATCGAGGAGATGTTCAGCGCCGTATCGAAGGACTTCTCACCGCTGCGCAGCGCGAAGAGCGCGAGGACGAGGGAGCCGAGCATCGCCGCCGCCGCGACGTTCATGACGAGCTTGACCAGCGGGAGCGCCCACCGCACGAACGGACCCGGGTCACGGATGAGCAGAGGCTCAGCGCCCCCGCCGTACATGAGGGCGATGGTCACCGCGATGACGCCCGCGGCGAGGAGCAGCCCGACCCCGCCGAGACGGTACGCCGACAGTGTCGGGGGCTGCACGGCGCGGGAAGTCACCCCTCCAGCCTAAGCCGCGCGGCGCGGCATCCCGACCGGCGCGGGGCTCCGACGCACGAAGGCCGCCACCCCGAGCGGGGCGGCGGCCTTCGGTGAGGAAGCGGTCTTACTTGACGGCTGCCTTGAGCTTGGAACCAGCGGTCACCTTGACGCGCTTGCCGGCCGGGATCTTGATCTCGGCGCCGGTCTGCGGGTTGCGGCCCGTACGAGCGGCGGTCGCGACCTGCTCGAACGAGATCCAGCCCGGGATCGAGACCTTGCTGCCCTTGGCAACAGCGTCGGAGACCGAGGAGAACAGCGCGTCGAGGACACCCGAGACGGTGGCCTGGCTCTGGCCGGTGGCGGAAGCGATGCTCGCGACGAGCTCGGTCTTGGTGATGGACTTGTCAGCCATGTCATCCTCCAGCGACGAGGATCCCGTCGCATCGTTGTGTGAGTCGGAGCGGATGCTCCTGGTCGAGTGACCGCCTTGAATGTATCAACGACAGCCGACATTTCCGCGTCATTTCGCGGGTTTTGGTCATTTTCAGGGCGTGTCGCGTCACATTTGTCACTTCAGTCACAGATTCGAGGGGCGCAACCGTGCCCCGAACAGTGATGGCCACGACGCTCAGCGGGCTCGGTGAGCCGCGATGACCGACCGCGCCGTGCGCTCGAACGCCGGATTCACGCGTTCATCGCCATCGAGGTAGCCTCCGACCAGGGCCGCATCGCGCAGCAGGACGAGGGATGCCGCGGCATCCGCCGGGCGCTCCAGCGCCGCCCCCTCCGCCACGCTCTGCAGCGTCGAGCGGAACCACTCCCGATGCTCGGCGATGAGCGCGCGCACCGCGCCGTCGGCATCCGGGTACTCGGCGGCCGCGTTGATGAACGGGCACCCGCGGGTGTGGCGGTCTCGGATGTCGGCGGCGATGCCGGCGATCACCGCCTCGAGCAGCTCGTCGGGGTCGGACACCGCGGCGCCCGCGTCGGCGAACATCCCCCTGAGCAGCTCGTCCTCATTGCGCAGGTAGGCGAGCACGAGATTCTCCTTGCCGCCGAACTGCTTGTAGAGCGTTGCTCTGGTGACCTGGGCCTCGTCGATGATCCGGTCGACGCCGACCGCATGGATGCCCTCCTCGTAGAAGAGATGGGTCGCCGCATCGATGAGTCGGGTGCGGGCGGGGCTCGGGCGCTTCGGAGTGGTGTTCATGATGGTCCTCCCTCATCGTCGCATCCGTCGGGCGACTTCTCGACATCGGGAATAGATTGTAGTAGATAGAACGTTCGGTCTACTATCAGCATAGCCCCCGCAGCAGGCGAGGGACCCGAGCCAGGAGAAGAAGACATGAGCACCACCGAGAAGACGCCGATCGTCCTGATCCACGGCCTGTGGATGACGCCGAAGAGCTGGGACACCTGGGCGGAGCGGTTCCGCGCACGGGGACACGAGGTGATCGTCCCCGGGTGGCCCGGCATCGACGATCGCACGGTCGCAGACATCCGGCGCGACCCCTCCGCACTGAAGGGCATCGGACTGAAGAAGATCGTCGACCACTACGAGGGCATCATCCGCGCGCTCTCAGTGAAGCCGATCATCATGGGTCACTCCTTCGGCGGGGTCATCACCCAGATGCTCGCCGACCGTGGCGTCGGGGCCGCCTACGTCGGCGTCGCCCCCGGACAGACGGCAGGCGTCGTCGCGCTCCCCCTCTCCACGCTGTGGACGGGAACCCCGATCCTCTCCAACCCCTTCGGCATCAACGGCGCCAAGCCGCTGTCGAAGCGGCACTTCCACTTCACCTTCGGCAACGACCTCTCGCGGACGGCATCCGACGCCCTGTGGGAGGAGTACGCCGTGAACTCGTACAACCGCGTGTTCTTCGAGGGAGTCGGCTCGGTCTTCAACGAGAAGGGCGGCGTCACCCACGTCGACTACGCCCGCGCCGACCGCGCCCCGCTGCTCGTCATCACCGGCGAGATCGACCACGTCGTGCCGCCGGCCATCGGGCGCGCTCTCGTCAAGAAGTACCACTCGTCGGGCAGCCCCGCCGTCGTCGAGTACCGGGAGTACGCGGGACGCACGCACCGACTCGTCAGCCAGGACGGCTGGGAGGAGATCGCCGACGACGCCCTCGACTGGGCCGTGTCGCACGCCGCGTGACGGGCAGGGCAGGGCAGGGCAGGTCAGGGCAGGTTTCCGGGGCGCTGCGTGGATCGCACGACGGGAGGAGATCTCACGCTCGGGCTGAGGATTCTGCCGGATTCCTCAGCCCGAGCGTGAGAACTCCTCCCGTGAGTGCGTTCAGCATGCGAAGGAGCGCCGCGGGGCATCGCCGGAGGGGGCCCGCTCAGGCTGCGAGGTGCAGGCGCTGACCGATCGCGGCGAGAATCATCCGCTGCACCTCGGCCCAGCGGTTCAGGAGCTGGTCGTATCCGATGCGGATGACGTGGTACCCGTGGAGCTTCAGCAGGGCGTCGTGGGCGATGTCGCTTGCGCGTTGCGCTCCGACGTGATGACCTCCGTCGATCTGGATGACGAGTCGGTCGCCGAGGAGGAAGTCGACTCGATGCCCGAGTATCCACACCTGCGGTGTGATCGGGATGTCCAGCCACCGCAGTCGCGTGCGGAAGATCGTCTCGGTGCCGGCATCCGCGAACGGCCGGGCGTCGGCGAGCAGACGCCTCGCTGACGGCGGGAGCGGTGAGCGCTCCAGGATGCCGGGATCGACCACCCGCGCGCGTAGAGCCGACTCCCACGTGGCGAGGGCGCTCTCGTAGGGCTGACAGCGGGAGATGAGGACCAGCGCGTTCTCCATCGAGTCCTCGCAGGTCTCGACGTCGCGGGGAACGAGCGGAACACTCCAGTGGATCACCCCACGCATCGTCTTCACGTGGCCCGCAGTGGGCGGCGCCGCCACGTGCGGCTCGGAGGAGTCGAGGACCCACAGCCCCTTGCGCGCGGCGAGCGTCACACAGCTGAGCACCACGCCACGACGGGCTGCCGCGACGAGCAGCGGATCGGCATCCGTCATGGCCACCCAGCCGCGTCGCACCGAGACGATCTCGCCGCGCTCACGAGCGCGACGCAGGGCATACACCGCGACGCCGTCGCGGCGGAGAGTCTCGACACGCGCGACGCCGTCGCGCTTCATGAGTGCGGCGACCGGATCCATTCGTCGATCATGCCCATCTGCGGCATCCGTGCTGGCCGCGCTGGGCGCCGAACCCACGATCTGGGGACAGATGCTGGACTTCCGGCTCTGTGGAGGAAGACTGCGATTCGCACGACGGGAGGAGATCTCACGTTCGGGCTGAGGATTCTGCCGGATTCCTCAGCCCGAGCGTGAGAACTCCTCCCCAGCACGCGAGGGGTCGACCGGGCAGGGGCGCGGGACGCGGGGCGCGGGACGCGGGGCGCGGGACGCGGGGCGCGGGGGCAAGGAGGCAGGAGCAGGGATGCTCGGCGCGGGGGCTGGATGCAGGATGCAGGCGCAGGCGCCGGGGGTACGCGAAAGGGGCGGGGATCCGAAGATCCCCGCCCCTTTCGACGGTCTGCTGAGACTTACCAGCTGGACTTGGTCACGCCGGGCAGCTCGCCACGGTGTGCCATGTCACGGAAGCGGACACGCGAGATGCCGAACTTCGTGAGGACACCGCGGGGGCGGCCGTCGATGACGTCGCGCGAACGCACGCGAGCCGGCGACGCGTTGCGCGGCAGCTTCTGCAGGCCGACGCGTGCGGCCTCGCGGGCCTCGTCGGTGGCGTTCGGGTCGACCAGGGTCTTCTTCAGCTCTGCGCGACGCTCTGCGTAACGCTCGACGATGACCTTGCGCTGCTCGTTGCGAGCGATCTTGCTCTTCTTAGCCATTGATCAACGCTCCTCTCGGAATTCGACGTGCTGACGGATGACCGGGTCGTACTTCTTGAGCACGAGGCGGTCGGGAGTGTTGCGGCGGTTCTTCTTGGTGACATAGGTGTAACCCGTGCCAGCGGTCGAACGCAGCTTGATGATCGGACGGACGTCCTGAGCCTTCTTGGCCATTAGAGCTTCACACCCTTCGCCTGGAGGTCCTTGACCACGTTCTCGATGCCGCGGACGTCGATCACCTTGATGCCCTTGGCGGACACGTTGAGCGTGATCTTACGACCGAGCGACGGAACGAAATAGGTCTTCTTCTGCACGTTCGGGTCGAAGCGGCGCTTCGTCCGGCGGTGCGAGTGCGAGACGTTGTGACCGAAGCCGGGAACAGCTCCAGTCACCTGGCACACTGCTGCCATGATGTGACTCCTTCTATACCGTGAGACCGGACGGCCTCACCCAAGATCCCTTGTCTGCGCGCAACCCTCCACCCGCCGATTCCTCGGCCGCAGAAGGGGGAAGCACACGAACTGCGCACAGGAGTGTGCGCAGACAAAGAGACAGTTTAGCACGCTCCACGCTCCACGCTCCACGCTCCACGCCTCACGCCCCACGCCCCACGCCCCACGCCCCACGCCCCACGCTCCACGCGAGAGGCCAGCAACTGCCGGATGCCGAGGGCTCGACCCCGCACTCTGCGACCCCTCACGCGGGAGGCACGCGAAAGTTCACGCGACGGGCACGCGAGAGGCCCGCCCGCGCGCGGGCGGGCCTCAGGACAGTGCTACTCCGTGACGGGGATCGACGCCGCCTTCAGGGCGTCGATGGTCTTCTCCTGCCCCTTCTTCAGCGCATCGCCCAGCGTGCCGTCACCGGACACGGCGGCCTTGAACCCGTCGGAGACGTCGGCGTAGGTCTGCGTCATGGTCGGACCCCACGCGAAGTCGGGCGAGACCTGCACGGCGGCATCCGCGAAGACGTCGTAGATCTTCTGGCCGCCGTAGAACTCCACGCCGTCGGCGTAGACGGGCAGCTTCAGGCCCGCCGTGGTGGCGGGGTACAGGTTGGCCGCCTCGGCGAGCGCGGTGATCGCCTCGTCCGAGGTGTTCAGCCACAGTGCGAACTTCGTCGCCTCGTAGAGGTGCTCAGTGCCCTTGAGGACGGCGGTGGACGATCCGCCCCAGTTGCCGGCGGCGCTGTCGCCGGCCTTCCACTGCGGGAGCGGGGCGACGGCCCAGTCGCCCGCGGTGTCGGGGGCTCCGCTGGAGATGGAGTTGGCGCCCCACACGGCGGAGTTCCACGTCCACACCTGACCCGAGTTGTACGCGTTGTTCCACTCGTCGGTCCAGGCCGGAACCGTGGCGACCAGGTCGTCGTCGATCATGCCCTGCCAGAAGTCGGCGACCGTGGTGGTGGCGTCATCGGTCAGCGTGACGTCCCAGCCCGCGTCGTCGCTCGAGAACCACTGGGCGCCCGCCTGCCAGGCGAAGCCCGCGAACTGGTTGATGTCGGACTGCGAGAAGTTGGTGATGTACCCGCCCAGCGCGCGGATCTTCTCGGCTGCCGCACGATACTCGTCCCAGGTGGTCGGGATCGCGATGCCGTTCTGCTCGAACAGGTCGGCGCGGTAGAACAGCGCCATAGGTCCGGTGTCCTGCGGCACGCCGTAGATGCCGTCGGTGCCGAGCGTCACCTGTCCCCACGCCCAGTCGACGAAGTCGCCCTCCGCCGCCACGACGTCCTTGCACGCGCTGAGGTCCTCGACGCCGTCCTGCACCAGGAAGTTCGGCAGGGCGTCGTACTCGATCTGGCCGAGGTCTGGTGCGTCTCCCGCCTTGATCTGGTTGAAGAAGTTCTGGTACGTGCCGCCGTTGCCGTTGGGGCCGGTCTGCACCTTCACCTGGATGTCAGGGTTCTCCTTGTTCCAGATGGCGACGACGTCTTCCATCCCGGGGACCCAGGTCGTGAACTCCAGGGTCACGTCTCCGCCTGCGGGCGTGCACGACGCGGCGCCGTCGCCGCTCGAGGTTCCGTCTCCGCCGCCTGCGGAGCAGCCGGTGAGCGCGAACGCCGCGATCGTGACGACGGCGGCCGCCTTCTTCTTCGAATGCTGCATTTCTTGTCCTTTCGTGAATGCGAGGGTGGTGGTGCGATGCCGGGCGGCGGGTCCGCCCGGCATCCTGCTCACTTGAGCGCGCCGGCCCCGAGGCCGTTGCGCCAGAAGCGCTGGAGCAGGAGGAATGCGACGATGAGCGGGATGACCGAGAGCAGCGCTCCGACGAGCACGAGGCTGCGCAGCTCGGGGATCTGGCTCAGCTGGGTGTTCCAGTTGTAGAGGCCGTAGGTGACGGGGAAGAGCTCTTCGCTGCGCAGCATGATCATCGGCAGGAAGAAGTTGTTCCAGATGCCGACGAACTGGAACAGGAACATCGTCACCAGCGCGGGGGTCATCAGTCGGATGCTGACGGTGAAGAACGTGCGGATCTCGCCCGCGCCGTCCAGCCGGCTGGCCTCGAGCAGCTCGTCCGGCACCGACTGCGCCGCGAAGATCCTGGCGAGGTACACCCCGAACGGGCTCACGATCGAGGGCAGGAAGACCGCCCAGAACGTGTTCGTCAGCTGCACCTGGCTGAACAGCAGGAACAGCGGCAGCGCGAGCGCGGTGGCGGGCACGAGCACTCCGCCGAGCACGATGTTGAACAGCGTGTCACGGCCGGGGAACCGGTACTTGGCGAGCGCGTACCCCGCCATGGCCGCGAGCAGCGTCGCGATGGCGCCACCCAGAGCCGCGTACAGGATCGAGTTCCACAGCCACTTCAGGTAGATGCCGTCGTTGTACGCGAACACGGCCCCGATGTTGTCGAACAGCCGGAAGTCCGCGAACCACAGCGGCGCCGTGGTGAGGATGTCGCCGGTGTCCTTGCTCGACGCGACCAGCAACCACCACAGCGGCATCAGGAAGTAGAGCGTGAAGACGACCATGATCAGCATGGCCCCGGCGCGCGAGATCCCCGACTCCCTGATCGGCGACTTCCCGGATGAGGCCTTCACTCCGCCCGGAGCGACGATCGATGCGGTGCTCATGCGTTGTCCTCCTTGCGCTGCATGTACTTCATGAACCCGAAGGAGAGCACGAAGGTCGTCACCGCGAGCACGACCGAGAAGGCCGCGGCGAGGTTGGTGTTCGGGATGGATGCCGTGGCGTACACGGTCATGTTCGGGGTGAACGTGCTGGTCACCGCCGAGCTGAACGAGCGGAACACCTGGGGCTCGGCGAGCAGCTGCAGCGTGCCGATGATCGAGAAGATCGCGGTCATCACGATCGCCGGCCGCACGAGCGGGATCTTGATCGACCAGGCGACGCGCCACTGGCCGGCGCCGTCGAGCCTGGCCGCTTCGTACAGCTCCTGCGGGATCGCGAGCAGCGCCGAGTAGATGATCAGCATGTTGTAGCCGACGAACACCCAGGTGACGATGTTGGCGATCGACCACAGCACGAGGTCGGCGCCGAGGAAGTCGATGTTCTTCGTCAGGGCCGTGAAGGGCGAGAGGTTCGGTGAGAACAGCGACCCCCACACGATCGCGGCGATCACGCCGGGGACCGCGTACGGCACGAAGAAGGCGAGGCGGAAGAACCGCCGCCCCTTGACCAGCGGGGAGTCGAGCAGGAGCGCGAAGAGCAGCGCCAGGCCCAGCATGACCGGCACCTGCACGACGCCGAACATCAGCATGCGCCCCATGGACGCCCAGAACGCCTCGTCCTGGAAGACCAGCGCGTACTGGGCGAGACCGCCGAACACCTGCTCGGCCTTGCCGAAGGTGCCGTCGCGCTTCACGACCAGCAGCGACTGCCAGAACGCGTACACGATCGGCACGATGTAGAACAGCGTGAACAGGATGCCGAAGGGCACCAGTAGCATCGCGATCGCGCGCTTGTGCGGAATCCGGCGTCGGCGCATCTGCGCGCCGAGCGGTGACGCGAGCGTCGTCGTCATGCGTCCTCCTTGATGATGCGGACCGCCCCGGCGGGGACGGTTCCGGTGGTGGGAGCGCCGGTGACGAGATCGCGGCCGGTGGCCGTGATCTCGATGTCGCTGACGCCGTGGTTGATGATGAACAGGTAGCTGCCGGACTCCCCCGCGCGGCGGACGATCTCGACGTCGCGGCCGGCTCCCGGCTGCGGCGCGACGTCGGCCGATGTCGCGATGTCGGCGATCAGTCGTCGATAGTCGTCGCGGCTCGGCTGGCTCGCGAGGTACCATGCCTCGCCGCCGCCGTGCCGACGGCGCGTGATCGCGGGACCGCCGGCAGCCGGACCGTCGACGTAGGACGCGACGATCTCGGCATCCGTCGTCGTGAGGCGCTCGCTCCACGTCGATGCCGTCGTGCCGTCGCTGAGGGCGACGGTCTGTCCGGGGAGCAGCGGCGCGAACTCCTCGGAGCGGATGCCGAGGAGGTCGCGGAACGCCCCGGGGTAACCGCCCGTGCGCACCCTGTCCTCTTCATCGACGATGCCGCTGAAGAACGTGATCACGGCCGTGGCGCCGTTCTCGACGGCGCGGGCGATGGCCGCGGCATCCGCATCGCTGATCAGGTGCAGCGCCGGGACGACGAGGAGGCGGTAGCGGTCGAGAGCGCCGCCGGGGCGCACGACGTCTGCGGTGATCCCCGCATCGGCCAGCGCGGCGTGCGCGGCGTGCACCTGCTGCAGGTACTCGAGCCCCTCGCTGGGGCGCCCCTCGCCCTCCGCCGCCCACCAGCTCTCCCAGGAGAACAGCAGGGCGGCGTCAGCGACGACCTCGGTGCCGGCGAGTTCCCCGAGCCGGTCGAGGATGCCGCCGAGCTCGACGGACTCCCGCCACTGCGCGGAGTCTTCACCCGCGTGCGGGAGGAGCGCCGAGTGGTACTTCTCGGCGCCCTGCGTCGACGCCCGCCACTGGAAGAAGCAGATGCCGTCGGCTCCTCGGGCGATGTGGGCGACGACGTTGCGTCGCAGCTCTCCCGGGGCCTTCGCGAGGTTGTAGGGCTGCCAGTTCACGGCGCCGGTCGAGGTCTCCATGAGGAGCCAGGGCGCACCGCCCGCGAGTCCGCGTGTGAGATCGGCGGCGAAGGACAGCTCGCCGCGGGCGTCGTCGAGACGACGGTCGAGGTAGTGGTCGTTGGCGATCAGGTCCATGTCGGACGCCCACGTCCAGTAGTCGAGGTTGCGGATGTGGGCGGTGACCATGAAGTTCGTCGTGACCGGCCGGTCGCTCCGCGCACGCAGGATCTCGGCTTCGGCGCGGTAGAGCGCGAGCTGCTCGTCGGAGCTGAACCGCTGGAAGTCGAGGACCTGGCCGGGGTTGCGCAGCGACAGCGCCTGTGCGGGAGGCCGCACCTCGTCGAAGGCGCCGTAGCGCTGGCTCCAGAACGTCGTGCCCCATGCCCGGTTGAGCGCGTCGATGTCGGCGTAGCGTGCACGGAGCCACCCGCGGAACGCCTCGGCGCTGGCATCGCAGTAGCAGAGGGCGTTGTGGCATCCGAGCTCGTTCGAGACGTGCCAGAGCGCGACGGCGGGGTGATCTCCGTAGCGATCCGCGACGCGGGTCACGAGTTCGGCGGCGTACGCGCGGAACACCGGGGAGCTGGGGCAGTACGCCTGACGTCCACCGGGGTGGAAGACGGTGCCGTCCTCGCCGACCGGCAGGATCTCGGGATGCCGGGCGGTGAGCCAGGGTGCCGGGGATGCCGTGCCGGTGCCGAGGTTGATGCGGATGCCGCCCTCGTGCAGGAGTCCGATGATCTCATCGAGCGCGGCGAAGTCCCACACCCCCTTCGCGGGGTTGATCGACGACCAGCCGAAGATGTTGATCGCGACGAGGCCGATCCCCGCCTCCTGCATCAGACGCACGTCCTCGGGCCAGACGCTGCGGTCCCACTGCTCCGGGTTGTAGTCGCACCCGAAGACGAGTCCGCGCCCCTCGGTGAGCGAGGAGATGCGGGTGGACACGGCGGCGGCCATTCGGTGACGCTCCTTTGCGAGAGATGTGTGCACGTGCACAGATTCAACCGACGAGAAAGAGGGTCAGATTTCTGTGAACGTGCACACATAGTCGCAGGTGTCGGCGGATCACGTCAAGTCCTGATCGATAGGCTGTGCACATGACCTCGTCCGGACGCCGTCGCAGCACCGTGCACGACGTGGCGCGCGTCGCCGGCGTCTCGCGCGGAACGGTCAGTCGCGTGCTCAACGGCGGCTACGTGTCCGACGCCGCGCGCAGCGCCATCGAAGACGCGATCAGCGAGGTCGGGTACGTGCCGAACACCGCCGCGCGCAACCTCGTGCGGCAGCGCACGCAGGCCGTCGCGTTCATCGTGCACGAGCCCCACGCGCTCTTCCTCGAGGACCCGAACATCGGGGCGATCATGCTCGGGGCGAACGAGACGCTCTCCGAGGCCGACTACCAGATGGTGTGCCTCGTGGTCGACTCCGTGCGCGACACCGAACGCGTCGCGCGCTACCTCAACGGCGGCTTCGTCGACGGCGCCGTCATCGTCTCGGCGCGCACGCAGGACCCGATCACGAAGGCCGTGATGCGCCTCGATCTGCCCGTGGCCTACGTCGGCCATCCGCCCGACGTCGACGCCGCCTGGGTCGGCATCGACAACCGCGGAGCCGCACGCACGATCACCTCCCGGCTCGTGGCGACCGGCAGGAAGCGCGTCGGCATGATCGCCGCCGCTCTCGACAGGGACTCGGGCACCGACCGCCTCGCCGGCTTCACCGATGCGCTCGGCGACGCCTTCGACCAGAACCTCGTCGAAGAGGTGCCGCTGTACTCCTACGCCGACGGGGCATCCGCCATGACGCGCCTGCTCGAGCGCGCTCCCGACGTCGACGGGGTGTTCGCGGCCTCAGACGCGGTGGCCGCCGGCGCCATGTGGGCCCTCCGCGAAGCGGGGCGACGCGTGCCGGAGGACGTCGGGGTCGTCGGCTTCGACAACAGCACGTGGGCGACCCGCACGACGCCGCCGCTGTCGACGGTGGACCAGCCGGCCGAGGGGCTGGGGGCGGCAGCCGCGGCATCCGTCCTCTCCCAGCTGGGAGACGATCAGCGTCCGCGGGAGGGCATCCTGCTCGACGCGCCCGTGGTCTGGCGCACCTCCGCCTGAGCGTCCCTCGCGCCTCTCCCCCACCGGAACGCCGAGACCGTCGGGTCGCCGGCGATCCAGAACCGCCAGGGGAAGGCATCCGTTCCCGCCGCTCCGGCGACGCCGACCCGCGGCCCCGACGCGACGTCGGCCACCGGCGTCTCTGCCAGCCACAGCTGCGCCCTCGCCCCGTGCCATCCATCGCCGGAGACCGCATCGATGCCGTCGTGCAGCGGATGCCGCAGACCCGACGCCTGCCCGAACCGCCCAGGCCCCTTCGCCAGATCCCGCAGTGCGAGCGGCGTCAGCGGAAGGTTCGCACCGCGACGGAGGGCCGCGGCATCCGCGCCTCCCGTGACCTCGCCGGCGCGCAGCAGGATCCCGCCCGCCTGCCCCTCCGGCCCTGCGACCACATTCACGCAGGAGTGGATGCCGTGGCTCAGGTACACGTACAGATGACCCGGCTCTCCCCACATCGTCGCGTTGCGGGCCGTGCGGCCCATGCGGGCGTGCGAGCCGGGGTCGGGGATCTCGCCCGTGCCGTGCCCGTGGTACGCCTCGACCTCGGTGAGACGCAGGCGCACCTCCTCCTCGCCGACGACCGTGCGCAGCTCGGCGCCGAGCAGACGCGGGGCGACCTCGAGCGGCAGACCGCTCAGATCGTCCCGGGTCGCGCGGCGCATCAGTAGTGCGGGGCGGTCGCGCACCACGAGGCGTCGAAGCCGGTCAGAGCGACCAGCTCCTTGCCCGTGCGGAGGTCGAACAGGTGCGTCTGGACCGTCTGCGGAAGCGGCAGCAGCATCTGATCGTAGGGGTTGTCCGCGAGGTTCGGGGCGATCGCGACGGCGGCGTACTGGCCGCTCGGCGAGGCGCACGCCTGCAGGATCGAATCGCTCGGCCCGACCTCGGCGATCTTCACGGCCTTGCCGTCGTCGCCGACCCGGACGATCGCCTGCCCGTTCGGCATCCCCGTCTCGTCGAGGGATGCCACGTGGCGCAGCGTGCCGCCGGGGAACGGCGTGATCGTGCTCGCCGTGCCGTAGTCGGGGTCGGATGCCGCGAGCGGCTGCTCCGTTCCGTCGGTGAGGTTCAGATCCACGACCGAGCCGTCGAGGCGCTCGATGACGGCCGTGTACGTGCCCCGGGAGACGCCCTGGATGTCGGTCGCGAGACCCAGGGACTGCACCCCCGAATCCGCGGAGTGGTCGATGAGCGAGAGCGCACCGTCGAAGTCGATGAACAGCATCGCGGCGGAGTCGGGCACGAACTGCCAGACGAGGATGTTCGCCTCCTTGTCGCCGACCTTGACGATCGTCGGTTCCCCGCCGGAGAGGGGCTGCGTGACCAGGACGCTCGCGCGTCCCTCGGTGTCGCTGAGCTCCTGGTCGGAGTAGGTGTAGCCGACGAGCCCGCCGCGGTCGGACACCTGGATGGAGCCGATGTACCCGACGCCGGGGAGCTTCAGCTCGCGCTTGTTCGAGCCGTCGCGGTTCATCACGTACAGCTTCGAGACCTCGTCCTCCTCGACGGAGACGACGAGGAGGTTCGAGGTGGCGCGGAAGTCGTTGATCTTGTCGTCAGAGAACACCGGAACGGCCTTCTCCCCGGTGAGATCCGTGCGGAAGATCGTGTCTTTCTTCTTCGCGTCGCGCTTGAGCAGGAAGATCGAGGACTCCGGCGTCGTGAAGCTCTTCGTGAGCGTGGTCGTCGGCCCGCCGCCGGCGCCGGTGACCCCGGCGACCGTGATCGTGTACTTCGTGGAGTCGTCGAGCGGAACCGTGAAGCGGACGCCGATGCCGCGGCCCGAGGCGTCGACCGTGAACGGCACGGCGGGCTTCACGGTGACCTGGGAGTCGTCGATCGGAGCGAGGGACTGGTTCGCCGTGAGGATCACGCGGCTGCCGCTCGACTCGATGGCGTGCATCGGGTCGACCTGCGTCGCGGTGATGCGCGGCCCCTGCGTCAAGCTCACGGCGCCGAGCCCGGCCCCGACCAGCACGAGGATGCCGAGCACGGATGCCAGTGCCAGGGCGAAGCGCCGCGAGGCGCCGGACTTCTCGGACGTCGGGGCGGACTCTCCGGTCGTTGTGCGAGCGGAGGCGCCGGTCGCTGACGAGGACTCCTCGGTCGTCGAGCGAGCGGAGCGAGACGAAACGCCCGCACTCGTGCGCGCGGCCTCGGCCGGGGCTTCATCCGACGTCGATGCCGGACACGGGCGTGTCGTCTCGTCGCTGCGCTCCTCGCTCAACGACCGGGTGGCGGAGTCGGTGTCGGTCGACCGGGTGGCAGAGTCGGTCGCCGACCGTGAGGCGAACTCGGTCGAGGACCGGGCGAACGGGTCGATCGCGGAAGAATCGGTCGTCGAGCGAGCGGAGCGAGACGACACGTCTGCAGGTCGATTCGCGGCCTCGGTCGCTGCGGCCGCTGCGGCGGCTGCCTCGACCATCGCCGCCCGCATCGCCGCCTCGCGCTCGTCTGCCGGCTCGAAGCGCGAGCGGGATGCCGGAGCATCCGGGGTGGACTCACGGGTCGACGCAGCGGGGGCGGGCTTCTCGGGGGCGGGCTCAGCGGCATCCGCGGCACCGCCTGCGAGGGCATTGGGCTCCGAGGGAGCCGCTGCAGACGCGCGCGCGGTCGGCGCCTCACCGGCACCACGGGCGTCCGCCTCAGCGGACGGCACCGCGGAAGGCGCGACCGACGGCGCATCAGCGGATGACGAACCCGCGGTGGGGTTCGGGTCGACGGCATCCGCGCCCGACGCATCAGCGGCAGCGGCAGCGGCAGCCTCCGCCTCTCGCGCCGCACGCATCTCGGCGCGCGTGCGCGGCACCGCAGGGGTGTCCGGCCGCTCGTCGTCAGTACTCATACGGATCCCCCGGCTCGTCGATCGCCTCGACCGAGGTGGGCTCGACGTGCAGTGCGCCGTCGGCATCCGCCTTGACGGCTCCGGTGACCTTGACCCACTGACCGGTCTTGAACTCGCCGGCGGTGATCGTGACCGGGACGTTCGCGGGCTGCGCGTCGATCACGCAGTGCGTGATCACGAGCCGGGTGAGGTTCACGCCCTTGCTGCCCTGCGGGGTGATGAAGCCGGTGAGGGTCACGGTCGTGCCGTCGAAGGCGGAGGTGTTGGTGGAGGTCGCGAAGACGCTGGCCCAGTCGCCGACCCCGAACTTCGTGGTGTCGGCGACGCCGAGCGTGACGTCGTCGGCCCCGGCGAACAGCGCGGAGGACTCGCCCGCGCGCGACATGGCGAGCTCGACCGAGAGCGAGGCGGGGGGCAGCACGAGCGCCGCGACGACGACGCCGGAGGCGATCACGCCTCCCGTCACCGTGGCTGTGGCCGCCAGAGCGCCGGGGCTCGCATGCTCGTGGCCGTGATCGTGCCCCTCCTCCTCACCGAGCGGCAGGGTGCACGACCAGATCGCGCCGATCAGGGTCACGACGGCGGCGGCACATGCGAACCACACCGACTCCGGGCTGATGTAGAGCGTGAGTCGACCGGTGACGCCGAGCCCGAGGGTCACGACGGCGAGCACGGTCGCGAGGCCGATGCCCAGCCACCGGGAACCCAGCGAACGGGCCCGGGACGGTGCGTGAGTGTGCGCGGACTCAGACAAAGACGTTCACCCCGATCCCGATCGCGAAGGCGGCGAGCACCACGACGCCGACGATGCCGGCCAGGGTGCGGGTGGTGAACGTGGTGCGCATGAGCGCGAGCATCTTCACGTCGACCAGAGGACCGACCAGCAGGAACGCCACGAGGGCGCCGGCCGAGAACGTCGAGGCGAACGACAGCGCGAAGAAGGCGTCGACGTTGGAGCAGATCGCGACCGTCATGGCCAGGGCCATCATCGCCACGATCGACAGCACCGGATTCGCGCCGATCGCGAGCAGCACGTCGCGCGGCACCAGCACCTGCACGGCCCCGGCGAGCGCGGATCCGATCACGAGCGCCGGCATCACGGCGCGCAGCTCGACGAGGAACTGCGTGAGACTGCGGCGCACGGGCGTGCCGGGCTCGTGCGACACCCGCTCGCACGTGTCGACGAAGCGCTGGGTGAGCAGGGCGTCGGGAGAGGGATGCCGGCTGTAGATCCAGCCGATCAGGTTCGCGATGAGGTAGCCGCCGACGAGGCGGGCGACGAGGATGCCGTCGTCGAAGCCGAAGGCCGCGTGCGTCGTGAGGATCACGATCGGGTTCACGATCGGCGCCGCGATCAGGAAGGTGAGCGCCTCGGCGGGGGCGAGACCGCGCATCATGAGACCGCGGGCGAAGGGCACGTTGCCGCACTCGCACACCGGGATCAGCATCCCCAGCAGCGACAGCACGGCCCGTCGAGCCCACGCCCTCTTCGGCAGCCAGCGGTGGATGACGTCGGCGGGCAGCCACACCTGCACGACGATCGACAGCAGCACGCCGAGCACCACGAACGGCAGCGCCTCGATGAGGACGCTCATCGCGAGGGTCAGGCCGTCCTGCGCGCGATGCGGCAGGGATGCCGTGTACAGCGTCGGCAGGAAGCGGTCGACCAGGAACAGCGCGGCGACGATCGCGGCGCCCAGGCCCACGCCGATCCACGGAGAGCGCGGCGGGCGTGCCGAGCGGTGCGCGTGCGGAGCGGGCGGCGCCGCGGTGGCGGAGCTGCTCACGCGCTCGCTTCCTCGAGGTCGGTTCGAGCCGCGGCGGCCTTCTTCGAGCACGGGGTGCAGAGTCCGAAGATGTCGACGACGTGCGCGGCATCCGTGAATCCGTGCAGGGCTGCGGTGCGATGCGCCCACTGCTCGACGTCTTTGGCCTCGATCTCCACGGTCAGACCGCAGGATCGGCAGATCAGGTGATGGTGGTGCCCCTGGGTGGTGCAGGCGCGGTACAGCGCCTCCCCTTCGGGGCTCTGCAGCGAGTCGGCGTCGCCGGATGCCGCGAGCCCGGCGAGCGCGCGGTACACCGTCGCGAGGCCGATGCCGGTGTTGTCGTCGCGGAGGCTCGCGTGCAGGCTCTGCGCGCTCACGAATCCGCGGGCGTCGGCGAGCGCTTCGCGCACGCGTTCGCGCTGCCAGGTGTTCCGCTGAGCCATAAGGAGAGTCTAATCGCCGGTGTTCTCCCCGGCCTGGGAACCGTCACCCGCCCTCCCGTCGCCCCCCGTCACCCCCCGTCGACTCCCTGTGAAGTCGACGAGTGCACCGGATCTTCACGTCCATAGACCGTGCACTCGGCGAGAACCCGTGCACTCGACGGCAGGCGAGAGGATGCCGGGACGGTGGGGGCGAGAGACGCGGGAGCGGGGAGTGTTACGGGCGGGTTCGGCCGGGGCGCATCCGACTCGGTATCGTTGCGGCATCCGAGACGAGGGAGTCCAGATGACCGGCTGGCGACTGCGCGAGTTCCACAACGACGATCTGGGCGGCATCCTGCACCTGTGGGAGGAGCTCAAGCGCGCCGGCATCGAGCCGGTGTACGACCTCAGCGAGGTCGTCGCCTCCTGCCAGAAGGACCACGCGATCGTCGCGGTGCACGGAGACGATGTGATCGCCGCCGTCGTCGGACGCGCGGCTCACGACCAGGGCTGGGTCGTGTTCTTCGCGATCGACGAGGCCTGGCGCGACCGCGGCATCGGCTCGGCGCTCCTCGGCGCACTGGAGAAGAGCATGGCGCCGCACGGGCTGACGAAGCTCTCGGCGCTGATGCCCGAGGTCGAGACGCGACTCGCCGCCTTCGCGGCGCGGGGGTTCGAGTCGAAGCACCACCTGAAGTACTTCGAGCGGCGCATCCCGGTGCAGCGGCAGGAGCTCACCTCCCTCGCCGAGCTCGGCGGCCGCCTCATGCCGCGCGACCTGTGGGAGTCGGTGTCGGGCATGCGGCGCGAGAAGGAGATCCTGGAGCAGCGGCTCGTGCTGCCCCTCGCCGAACCCGACCTCGCGGAGAGCTTCGGCGTCGTGCCACCGCGCGCCGTGGTGCTGTTCGGCCCTCCCGGCACCGGCAAGACGACCTTCGCGAAGGCCATCGCCTCACGTCTGGAGTGGTCGTTCGTCGAGGTGTTCCCCTCGCGGCTGGCCGCCGATCCGAAGGGCCTCGCCGGCGCGCTGCGGGAGACCTTCACCAAGATCTCCGAGCTGGAGCACGCCGTCGTCTTCATCGACGAGGTCGAGGAGATCGCCGCCCAGCGGTCCGGCGAGCCGCCGTCCCCGCTGCAGGGCGTCACGAACGAGCTGCTGAAGATCATCCCGACCTTCCGAGAGCAGCCGGGCCGTCTCCTGGTGTGCGCCACGAACTTCATCCGCGCGCTCGACAGCGCGTTCCTCCGCCACGGACGCTTCGACTACGTCATCCCCATCGGGCTGCCCGACCGGGCGGCGCGGGCGGCGATCTGGCTCCGCTACATCCCCGCACAGGTGTCGGATGCCGTCGACATCGACATCCTCGTCGACCGCACGGAGGGCTTCTCCCCCGCCGACATCGAGTTCGCGGCGCGGAGCGCCTCGCAGCGCGCGTTCGAGGTGGCCATCGCGTCGGGCGCCACGGCATCCGCCCCCGACGGACCGAGCACGCAGGACTACCTCGAGGCGATCGCCGGCACCCGCACCACCGTCTCCCCCGAGACCGCGGCCGAGTTCCTGGAAGACATCGAGGCGCTCGCCCGGGTGTGACTCCCTGGTCGCGGGCTGCACGGTTCACAACTCCTCAAGAAACGCGAGGTCACGACTCAGCGGCAGCGGATTCCCGCTGGCGATCGCACCGCCGCGCGCCTTCCTTGAGGAGTTGTGGACGTCAGGCCCGGCGCACCCGCCCGCGCACGCGCTGCACGAGCCAGCACACGACGTAGATCAGGAACGACAGCGTGGTGATGTAGGGGCTCACCGGGAGGGTTCCGGCGAGCGCGAGCAGGATGCCGCCGACCGCCGCCGTGAAGCCGAACAGCGCCGCGAGCAGCGGCACGGCCAGCGGCCCGGCGGTGACGCGCATGGCGGCGGCTGCGGGGGTCACCAGCAGCGCCATGACGAGCAGGGCGCCGATGATGTGCACGCTCACGGCCACGATCAGGCCGAGCAGCACCATGAAGATCAGGCTCACCGCGCGCGTGGGCACGCCGCGCGCGGCCGCCGACTCGGGGTCGAGCGAGTCGAACCGCAGCGGGTTCCACATGAGCAGCAGGCCGAGGAGGACGACCAGACTGATGCCGATCAGCCAGCCGAGGTCGGGGCTCGACACCGACACGATCTGCCCGGTGAGCAGGCTGAACCGGTTGGCGCTGCGCCCGTCGTAGAGCGACAGGAAGAGGATGCCGAGTCCGAGCCCGAACGGCATGAGCACGCCGACGACCGAGTTGCGGTCCCGCGCCTTGGCGCCGAGCAGCCCGATGAGGATCGCGGCCACGAGCGCCCCGCCGAGGGATCCGGCCACCACGCTCCCGCCGAACAGCAGGGCCGCGGCGGCGCCGGCGAACGAGAGCTCGCTCACTCCGTGGACGGCGAAGGCGAGGTCGCGCTGCATCACGAACACGCCGATCAGGCCGCCGACGATGCCGAGAACGGCGCCGGCGATGATCGAGTTCGCGAGGAGGGCGACGAGCTCGCCGTAGTCCTGGAAGGAGAAGACGTCGCCCCAGTTCATGCGGCGCCCTCCTCGTCGTGCGCGTGGTGAGGCTCGACGTCAGGGACCCCGACGACCACCAGCCGGTCGCCGGCCCTGAGCACGAACACCGGGGTGCCGTAGAGATCGGTGAGGACCCTCGTCTGCAGCACCTCGTCGGGGGTGCCGAGCACGAAGCGTCCACCGGCGATGTAGAGGATGCGGTCGACCCTGCCGAGGATCGGGTTGATGTCGTGCGTGACGAACAGGACAGCGGCCTCGCGGTCGCGTCGCTGGCGGTCGATGATGTCGGTCACCGCGACCTGGTTCGCGAGGTCGAGAGCGGAGAGCGGCTCGTCGCACAGCAGCAGCGAGGGCTCGTCGGCCAGCGCCTGACCGACGCGGAGCCGCTGCTGCTCTCCCCCCGACAGGAGTCCGACCCGGCGCTCGGCGTAGTGCGCCGCGCCGACCGCCTCCAGGAGCCGGTCGACCTTCGCCCGGTCGCCGCGGTGCGGCAGCGGCAGCCCGAAGCGGCTGCCCTGCACGCCGAGGGCGACGAGGTCGCGGGCCCGCATGCTGGTGTCCGCGGGGATGGACCGCTGCTGCGGGATGTACCCGATGCGCGGGTTCCCCCGGCGAACGGGCTCTCCTGCCACGGTGATCGTCCCGGCCGACAGCGGCTGCAGACCGAGGATGCTGCGCAGCAGCGTGGTCTTGCCCGAGCCGGAGGGCCCGAGCACCGCGATGAACTCGCCGGGGTTCACCGTGAGGTCGAGCCCCGACCACAGCTCTCGGTCTCCGCGGTGGAGAGCGGCGCCGCTGATCTCCAGCACGGGCGCGGCGACGCCCTCCCCGGCGGCGCTCACGGGGTGACGGCGGCGGCGAGGTTCTTGATCGCGTCACGCATCCACTCAGCGTACGACGATCCGTCCTGCAGCAGCTCCGAGAAGGACACGACGGGCACGCCCGCCTCCTTCGCCGCGTCTTCGACGCGCTGCGTCTCGGAGCCTCCGGTCTGCGCGTTCACGAGCAGGGCGCGCACCGAGCCGCCCTTGATCACGTCGAGCGCCTTGAGCAGGGTGGCCGGTGCGACGTCCGTGCCCTCCTCGACCGACTCGGCGAACCCGTCGGGGGTCGCGTCGGTGAGTCCTGCGGCCTCGACGAGGTAGCCGGGCAGCGGCTCGGTCATGAAGACCTCTGCTCCTGCGGCCTCGGTCTTCAGCGTCTCCAGGTCGCCCTCGAAGCCCTCCAGCTCGGCGGTGATCTTCGCGGCGTTGGCCTCGAAGTCGCTCTTGCCATCGGGGTCGAGCTCGGTGAGCTCCTCGGCGATGGCCTCCACGACGTGGGTCATGGTGTGCGGGTCGAACCAGACGTGCTCGTTGAAGCCCTCGATGTGGTCGTGCCCTGCGTGGCCGTCGGCCTCATCGCCGTGGTCGTGGGCGTGGTCCTCGGCATCCGCGTCGTGTCCCTCGTTGCCGGGGTAGTCGTGCGAGTACTCCACCGCGGTGACGACGGCCGGATCCTTGGCGTCCTCGAGCAGCGTGTCGACGAACGCGTCGTAGCCTCCGCCGTTCTCGATCACGAGGTCGGCCTTCTGCACGGCGAGGCGGTCGCGGGCCGTGGCCTCGTAGGAGTGCGGGTCCTGCGCGGCGTTGTCGATGATCGAGGTGACGTCGACCCGGTCGCCGCCGATCTCCGCGGCGATGGATCCGTACACGTTGGTCGATGCGACGACGCGGATGCCGTCGGCATCCGCTCCCCCCGTGGGCGAAGCCCCCGAGGTCGACCCTGCGCAGCCCGAGAGCGCGAGAGCGGCGACGGAGACGAGGGCGAGAGCGGTGAGGGGCTTGTGCATGCTCCCACTCTAAACGCTAATGAGAACCATTATCAAATCTTCGTCGTGTTGCACACGCCGACATCGATTCTCGGTCGTCCGGGACATTGTGTCGCGCGCCGCGGCACGGGAGCCTGGACGAACAGACCGAAGGAGCCCCATGTCCAGTGAAACCTTGGCCGTCCCCCTCGTCGATCAGCTCGACGCCTTCTTCGGGCAGTACACCGCAGCGGGTCAGGCCCGGGGGCTCGTGTACGGGCTCGTCGGCCCGGACGGACTCGAGCACAGCCGGGGGTTCGGCGCCGTCGACGCCGACGACAGGGCGCCGGATGCCGACACCGTGTTCCCGATCGCGTCCATCACGAAGAGCTTCGTCGCGCTGGGGGCGCTGCTGGCCAGGGACCGCGGTCTTCTCGACATCGAGGCGCCGATCACGGACTTCTTCCCCGAGTGGCACGGCACCGTCGGCGACGAGCCCGCCGCCGCGCCGACCCTGCGACAGTTGCTCAGCATGAGCGGCGGTCTCACCGAGGACAACTCCTGGGTCGATCCGTTCCTCGGCCTGAGCGAGGCCGAGCTCGTGGATCGGATCAGACCGGGTCTCGCCTACAGCAACCACCCGGGAACGGTCTTCGAGTACTCGAACATCGGCTTCACGATGGCAGGTCTCGCGGTCGCCCAGGCCGTCGGCATGCGCGTGGAGGACTGGGTCACGGAGGAGATCCTGCGCCCGCTCGGCATGACCCGCACCTGGTTCGACAACCGCGCACCTGACGGCGGGTTCCGTCGCGCGGTCGGCTACTCGCTGGATGCCGACGGGAACTGGGTGGCCTTCCCTCCCCAGGTCTCCGATGCGATGGCCGCCGCCGGCGGCATGCACTCCACGATCAACGACCTCGGCATCTGGGTGGCGTTCCTCGCGGCGGCGACCCGTCCGGGCGGCGATGACGCGATCGTCGCCAGGGCGACGCGGCGCGAGCTGCAGCGCATCCATCAGGTCGACATCCCGTCGCTGCAGGCACGGCCCGAGGGGACCTGGAAGTTCGTGGCGGGAGGCTACGCGCTCGGCCTCTTCGTGCGCCACGACCTGCACCGCGGGTCGATCGTGTCGCACAGCGGCGGGCTCCCGGGGTTCATCCTGAACATCGTGTGGCACGCCTCCTCCGGCACCGGGGTGATCGTGCTCACCAACAGCCACCGCGGCAACCCGGTCGGGCTGTCCGAGGATGCGCTGCTCCGCACGCTCTCCGTCAACGCCACCCCGGCGCGGGTGGTCCGGCTGTGGCCGGAGACGCGCCGGCTGATGGCCGCGGCCGACGGGCTGGTCCGCTCGTGGGACGACGGCGCCGCGGCCGAGATCTTCGCCGACAACATCGACTTCGACCGCCCACTCGCCCAGCGCAGAGCGGCGATCGACGAGCTCATCGCCCAGGTCGGCGGACTCCGCGAGGGGTCCGATGCGCCCGAGATCCTCTCCTCCGCCACGCCGGCCGACGTCACCTGGTCCCTCCCCGGCGTCCGGGGCGAACTGATCTGCATGATCCATCTCACGCCCGTGCAGCCCGCGCAGATCCAGGAGTTCGAGGTGATCGCCGTCGACCGCACGGTGCCGCGCAGCGCCCGCCCCACCGACATCTCCGCCCGACGCCGCGCATACGTCACGCCGACCGTGAGCTCGCTGCCGAACACCGCGGTGGTGTGAACCGGCGCCACCTGGCCCCGCAGGGCAATGCGGGCCCGCCGATCTCGACGACCGGCGGGCCCGCAGCGCGTGCAGCGGACGGGGGTCAGCCGATGAGGCCCGCCGGGGCGATCCACACCGTGGACTCGCCAGGCACCGCACCGCCGTCGACGGCGCCCAGCACGACGTCGACGGCATCCTTCCCGAGGTCGAACGGCTCCGTGCCGAAGTTCGTCACGACCTGCCAGCCGTTCGGGCGGGCGAAGCGCAGCACGTCGGCACGGCCGGTCTCGATCCACTGCAGGCTCTCGTCGGCCTGCAGCACCCGACGCAGGCGCAGCGCCTCGCGGTACAGCGACAGCGTCGACGAGGGATCCGCGGCCTCGACGTCTGCGGCGAACGCGGCGAACCACGCCGGCTGCGGCAGGTGCGCCTCGACGGCCCCGAATCCGAAGGAGGGTCCGGATGCCGTCCACGGCAGCGGCACGCGGCAACCGTCACGGCCCAGTCCGTCGAACTCGCCGCCGCGGAAGAACGTCGGGTCCTGACGCTCCTCCGGTGTGATCTCGGCGACCTCCTGGAGGCCGAGCTCCTCGCCCTGGTACAGGTACGTGCTGCCGGGCAGGCCCAGCAGCAGCAGGGTCGCGGCGTGCGCGCGACGGAGGCCCTGCTCGCGATCGATGCCCTCGTCCGGCCCCCCGGCGGCGACCCATTCGGTGCCCTGCTTGACGTGTCGTCCGTTCAGCGCCGGCAGGCCGTAGCGCGTCGCGTGACGGGTGACGTCGTGGTTGGAGAGCACCCAGGTCGTCGAGGATCCCGTCGCGTCCGACTGCGCGAGGTTGTCGGCGATGATCGTGCGGAACTCTTCCGCGTCGAAGTCGGCGACGAGCAGGTCGAAGTTGAACGCCTGCCCCAGCCCCTCGGCGGAGGCGTACTTCGCGCGGCGCTCCGGCGTCGACACCCACGCCTCGGCGACGGCCGTGCGCGGCGGGTCGTACTCGTCGAACACGCGGCGCCACTCGGCGTAGATCTCGTGCACGTCGTCACGGTCGATCAGCGGGTGGTTGCCGTCCTGCGGGATCGCGTCGAGCTCTGCACGGCTGGGCAGCGGCTCGCTGAGATCCTTCGTGAGCATGTGGGCGACGTCGATGCGGAAGCCGTCGACCCCGCGGTCCGACCAGAAGCGCAGCGTCGTCAGGAAGTCCTCGCGCACCTCGGGGTTGTCCCAGTTGAGGTCGGGCTGCTCGACGGCGAAGTTGTGGAAGTACCACTGCCCGTCCTCGACCCGCTCCCAGGCGGAGCCGCCGAACACCGACACCCAGTCGGTCGGAGGAAGCTCGCCGTTCTCGCCCTTCCCCTCGCGGAAGATGAAGCGCTCACGGGCGGCGGAGCCGCGCCCTGCGGCGAGCGCCTCCTGGAACCACGCGTGCAGGTCGGACGTGTGGTTGGGAACGATGTCGACGACGACCCTGATGCCACGGGCGTGGAGGGCTGCCACCATGGCGTCGAAGTCCTCGAGCGTGCCGAGGCGGGGGTCGACGTCGCGGTAGTCGGCCACGTCGTAGCCGCCGTCGGCGAGAGCCGAGGGATAGAACGGGCTGAGCCACACGGCATCGATGCCGAGCTTCTCGAGGTAGTCGACGCGGGAGAGGATGCCGGGGATGTCGCCCAGGCCGTCTCCGTTCGCATCGGCGAAGCTCCGCGGGTAGATCTGGTAGACGGCGGCCTGACGCCACCATGCGGCGGTGTCGGCGGTGCGGGTCTCGACGAGGAGAGCGTCGGTCATGAGGGGTCGTGCTCCTTCTTTCTTGTGGGTGGTTCTGCGGTGGTGGGGCGTTTCGTCTCGTCGCTTCGCTCCTCGCTCAACGACCGGTGGCCTCCCCGCCCCGGTCGTTGAGCGAGCGAAGCGAGACGAAACGCGGTGAGGTCTGCGGCTGTCCTCGCGACCTCAGCCCTTGACGGCGCCCTGGGTCACGCCCTCCATGACGAAGCGCTGCGTGAACAGGTAGGCGAGGATCGCCGGGGCCATCGCCATCAGGTACGAGGCGAAGGACACGTTGTAGTTGTTGCTGAACTGAGTCTGGAACAGGTTCTGCCGCACCGGAAGGGTCTGCAGCGCGGGATCGGAGATGATCAGCGACGGCATCATGAAGTCGTTCCAGGCGTACAGGAAGGCGAAGATGCCGACCGTGGCGCTCATCGGCGCGAGCAGCGGGAAGATCAGCTTCCAGAACGTCTGCCACGTCGTCGCGCCGTCGATGCGGGCGCTCTCCTCGAGCTCCATGGGGATCGATCGCAGGAACGCCGTGAACAGCAGCACGCTGAAGCTGAGCTGGAACATCGTGGCGAGGATGATCACGCCGAACGGGTTGTCGAGTCCCACGCGTCCGGTGAGCTGGATCTGCGGGAGGGCCACGACGGGGAACGGGATGAACATCGCCGCGAGCAGGTAGAAGAACGAGTACCGGAAGAGCTTCCGATCCCAGTTGCGCACGATCGCGTAGGAGGCGAGCGCGGCGAGGAGGATGGTCGCGACGACGGTGCCGGCGGTGACGAGCAGCGAGATGCCGGCGCCGACGGGGAACTTCGTGAGGTTCCAGGCGGCGACGAACCCTTCGATGCTGAAGGGCGCCGGCAGGGAGAAGGCGTTGCCGTCGACGGCCTGGGAGGTTGTCTTGAACGCCATCGAGATGGTCACGTACAGCGGCAGGAGCACGGTGACCGCGCACAGGATCAGGATGATCGTTCCCGACCAGTTGACCCTCTCCATCCTGATGCGGGGTTTGCGGCCGGAGGCGGTGACGGTGGTGAGTGTCTGCGTCGACATCAGAGTGCGTTCCTTCCGCGGGTCATCGAGAGCTGGAGCAGGGAGATGAGGATGGCGACGATGAAGAAGATGGTCGCGTTGGCCATCTGGTAGGCGTAGTCGCCGCCGTTGAAGCCCGCGATGATCGTCATGGCGACGCTGCGGGTGGAGGTGCCTGGGCCGCCGTTGGTGAGGCCGACGATGATGTCGTAGGCGTTCAGGAAGCCCTTGAATCCGAGGATGATGTTGATCACCACGTACCCCGCGACGAGCGGCACGGTGATGCGGGTGAGCTGCTGGGTCTTGTTGGCGCCGTCGATCGACGCGGCCTCGTAGACCTCGCCGGGCACTGACAGGAGACCGGCGATGTAGATCAGCAGGGTGCCGGGGACCGCCTGCCACGCGGTCACGATCACGATGGCCACCCAGGCGAGGTCGGGGTTGGCGAGCAGGCTCGTCTCCAGCCACGGGATGCCGGTGGCCGCGCCGGCCGCAGGGAGCGAGTTCGAGAACAGGAAGTTGAAGACGTAGGCGATGATGATGCCCGAGATCACCATCGGGATCACGAACACCGTGCGCAGCCCCGTCTTGAAGCGGATGCGGGATGTCAGCCCCACCGCGAGCAGGAACGCCACGATGTTGACGACGATGACCGTCGCGATCGAGAAGCCGAACGTGAACAGATAGCTCTGCAGGATCGCCGGGTCGCTGAAGACGGCGATGTAGTTCGTGAGCCCGTTGAAGCTCCAGTCGCCGATGCCGATCGAGTCGGTGAAGCTGAAGAAGATGCCGATGACCCCGGGCAGCGTGATCGCGAGCGTGAACAGCAGCAGCGTCGGCAGCAGGAACAGGTAGTAGATCGGCTCGACGCGGCGCGAGCTGCGCCGTACGGTGCGGTCGCCCGAGGTGACGATCGTGGTCGTGGTGCTCATTCGCCGGACTCCTCTGTCTCGGTCTTCACGACCGGCGCGCGGAAGGCGACGCGCGCCCAGTCGGCATCCATCGTGCGGAGTGTCGTGTTCGGGTCTGCGCCGAGCACCATCGCCTGGGCGTAGTTGAAGACGGGGATCGTCTTCGGGACGAGCACAGACGGACCCTGGTAGATCCGGCCGTCGTCGTAGTAGTCGATCATCCCGGCGATGCGCGGATCGCTCGGTGCCGGAGCATCCTTCGTCGGTGTGAAGCCGAGCTGGGACTCGTTGTAGGCCTCGATGTTCTGCGGCTCGTACAGGAACTCCAGGAAGTCGCGTGCGGCCTCCTGGTGCCGCGACCCCTCGGGGATCATGGCGGCGAGGTCCATGTTGACGCGCACGGCGAGGTCGTCGGGGTCGTCGGTCATCGGCAGCGGGAACGTGCCCAGCTGCAGGTCGGGGGCCGTCTTCGCGATCTCGCTGAACGCCCACGGACCCTGCAGGTACATCGCGGCCTCGCCCTTCGAGAAGGCGAGGTTGCCGTCGCCGTAGCCGCGGCTGGGTGCGTCCTCGTTGACGTAGTCCTTCGTCAGCTGGAGCATCCTGTCCATCGGCTCGGCGAAGTCGTTCTGGAAGGACACGGTCGAGTCGGGTCCGACGTCGGCGCCCTCGGCGTTCATGCCGTCGAAGAAGTCGATCACGTCGATCGAGCCGCCGAGGGAGTAGTCGTACCAGCCCTGCCCGACGGTCCAGTCGTCCTTGAAGGTCGCGTAGAACGGGGTGATTCCCGCGGCCTTGAGCTGGTCGCACGCCGCGATGAGCTCGTCCCACGTGCGCGGGACCTCGATGCCCTGGGCGGCGAAGATCTCCTTGTTGTAGATGACGGATGCCGCCATCACCGAGTACGGCAGGGCGCTGGTGCGTCCGGCGCACGAGCCGTACTGGTCCATGAGGGGCTGGAGGTCGTCGCGGACGGATGCCGCGGCATCCGTCCCGGCGAGATCGGTGAGCGCGCAGCGCTGCACGAACCGGGCGATCTCGAAGTTGTAGTTGGCGAGCATGATGTCGGGCGGGTTGCCGCGCACGAAGCTGGCCGAGACCACGTCGACGCCCGAGGTGTCGATCTCGACGCGCACGTCGCTCTGCGATGCGTTGTACTCGGCCACGAGGTTCGTCATGAACTCGATCGCTTCGCGTTTGCTGAAGGTGAAGCGGATGGTCTCGCGACCGTCTCCCGCGGCGCAGCCCGTGAGTGCGGCGCCGATCATGATCAGCGCTGTCGCACCGGCCGCGAGTCGTTGGGGTTTCACAGACACCGTCGTCCTTCCGATTGGTAGATCCGTAGACTAAATCTAGTGAGCGAATTTACTTCGTCGGACGGTACTCTCTCATTGGAGAAGAGGGCAGGTCAAGAGCCGTGACAGAAGTTTCTGCAGATCTGGGCACCGGACGCGCGAGCGTCGGGGCCGTCCTCGACTTCGCCTGGACCGCCGGCGAGTTCACCGCGACCGAGGTCATGGCGGCCACCTCGCTCACCCGATCCACCGCGATCGACGCCGTGGACACCCTGGTCAGCGGGCAGATCCTGCGCGAGCTCCCGAACGCCCGCGCGGTCGGCGCCTACCGCGCGGGGCGGCCGGCGCGGCGCTTCGCCCTGATGCCCGATCTGGGCGTCGTCGTGGGCATCGATGCGGGAGACACGCACCTCGCCGTCACCGTCGCCGACCCGCTGCAGACGACGCTCGTGCAGCACCGCACCGATGTCGACCCCGAGGAGACACCGGCGGAGCGTCTGGCGATCATCCTCGAACGCCTCCAGGACGCCCTCTCCGAAGCCGGTCGCACCCGCGACGATCTCCTCGCGATCTGCGTCGGCGTCGCCGCCCCCGTCACCCGAGACGGCATCTCACCCCCGCATCCGGAGGGGTTCTGGGAGCGTACGAACCCGGGGCTCGCCGCAGCGCTGCGCGACTGGGCGCCGGTCGTCGAGATCAAGAACGACGCCCTGCTCGCCGCCGTCGCCGAGGGCGCGCAGGGCGCGGCGATCGGATGCCGGGACTACGTCGCCCTGCTCGCCGGCGAGCGCTTCGGCGGCGGCGTGGTGGTCGACGGCCACCTGCTGCACGGCGCCCACGGCGGCGTCGGCGAGGGCGTCGTGTTCGATCACATCATCGGGGTCGGCTCGGCGTTCGGCCTCGGGCCGGCGCTGCACCATCAGCTGCTCGCCGCCGTGGACACCGGAGAGGTCGACGCCGGCAGCCCGATCGGCCGGCTCGCCGACGCCGAGCGGATCGACCCCCGCCTCGTCCTGAACCTCGCCGCCGCGGGCGACGCCGACGCCCTGCTCATCGCCGGCCAGCTGGGCGAGACCGTCGCCCGCATCGTCGGCGTGCTCGGCAGCATGTACGACCCCGCCCGCGTCATCATCTGCGGCGCCGTCGCCGAGAGCATCGAGCCTGTGCTGGCCGCCGCCCGCGCCGTGCTGCCGTCACAGCTGCACCTCCCCGCCCCCGAACTGCTCGCCTCGTCGCTCGGGGCCGAGGTGGTCTCGCTCGGCGCCGTCGCGACGGCGCGGCGTGCGGCGCGGCAGCGCGCCGTGCCGCTGCTGGCCGAACGGCGGCTGGCGCGCGGGTAGCCCCGGCATCCGGCATCCCGGGCGCGGTGGCTCGGTGGGAAGACAGAGACGAACTCGATCCGCCCCGGCGTTGCACGCCACGACACGCCGGAGATAAGCAGGTCGGTCTCCGTTTTCCGACGGCGCGGCGTCCGACCTGAACGGCCGACCTCAGTCGACGAGCAGCGCGGGCTCCTCCAGCACGCTCGCCACGTCGGCGATGAAGCGGCTCATGCCGTCGCCGTCGATCACGCGGTGGTCGAACGAGCCGGCGACCGTGGTCACCCAGCGGGGGCGCACCTCGCCGTCGACGACCCACGGCTTCTGGCTGATCGTGCCCATGGCGACGATGCCGGCCTCACCGGGGTTGATGATCGGGGTGCCGGCATCCATCCCGAACACGCCGATGTTGGTGATCGTGATGGTTCCGCCCTGCTGGTCGGCGGGGCTGGTCTTGCCCTCGCGCGCGGTGAGGGTGAGGCGGTTCAGGGCACGGGCGAGATCCTTCATGCCGAGGTCCTGCGCATCCTTGATGTTCGGCACGAGGAGTCCCCGCGGGGTGGCCGCGGCGATGCCGAGGTTCACGTAGTGGCGCACGACGATCTCGGCGCCGTTCTCGGTCTCGACCCACGCCGCGTTCACCATCGGGGTGCGGCGGGCCGCCCAGATCACGGCGCGCGCCATGATGAGCAGCGGCGAGACGCGGATGTCGGCGTAGTCCGGGGAGGCCTTGAGCCGCTTGACGAGCTCCATCGTGCGGC
Source organism: Microbacterium sp. NPDC012755 (assembly GCF_042901325.1). Lineage (NCBI taxonomy): Bacteria > Bacillati > Actinomycetota > Actinomycetes > Micrococcales > Microbacteriaceae > Microbacterium > Microbacterium sp. NPDC012755. Next base: position 943,636 of record NZ_JBIBCT010000001.1, read on the forward strand.
TCGCGTCGATCTCCTTCCACACCGTCACGTGCGGGGCCGAGTAGGCGCTCTGCACCATGGCCGAGGAGGTCGCCTTGCGGACGCCCTTGACCGGGATGGACTCGGTGCGACCCGGCTCGTCGGCGTGCGGCGCGGATGCCGGAGCCGGAGCGAGACCTCGGGCGAGACCCACCGGCGCGCTCTGCGGGGCGGGTACGGTCTCCTCACGGACGGCGCCCCACTCGGGCGTCTCGATGTTGCGGAACACGCTCGCCTGCGAGGCGTGCTTCATCACGTCGTCGCGGGTGACCTCACCGTCGGCTCCCGTCGGGGTGACCGTCGTGAGGTCGACGCCGAGGTCGCGGGCGAGCTTGCGGATCGGCGGCTTCGCGATCACGCCGACCGACGACCGCACCGGACGCTCGGCCGGGCGCTTGCGGCGCGACGTGGCGCCGCCGCCAGAGCCGTAGCCGACGAGCACGGAGCCGCCGCCTTCCTCAGCTGCCGGAGCAGCAGGGGCCGCGGGCGCAGCGGGAGCGGCATCCGTCACGAAGCTGATGATCGGGGTGCCGACCTCGACCGTCGCCCCCTCGGCGACGAGCAGCTCGCCGACGACCCCCGCGTGCGGGGACGGGAGCTCGACGAGCGACTTGGCCGTCTCGATCTCGCAGATGACGTCGTTGATCGCGACGGCGTCGCCGGGGGCGACCTTCCAGGCGACGATCTCGGCCTCAGTGAGGCCTTCGCCGACGTCGGGGAGGGTGAAGTTCTGCGTGCTCATTTCGAGTCCTTTCCATCCCGGTCATTGAGCGAGGAGCGAAGCGACGAGACGAAATGCGGCGTCTGCCGGGTGCGTTTCGTCTCGCTTCGCTCGCTCAACGACCAGTTGTACATCAGTAGGCCAGCGAACGGTCGACGGCCTCGAGGATGCGGTCGGCATCCGGGAGGTACGCGCCCTCGAGCTTCGCCGGGGGGAACGGGGTGTCGTAGCCCGACACCCGCAGCACGGGAGCCTCCAGCGCGTAGAACGCCCGCTCCATCACGGTCGCGGCGACCTCGCTGCCGAGACTCGTGAAGCCCTGCGCCTCCTGGGCGTAGACCATGCGGCCGGTCTTGCGCACCGAGTCGAGGATCGGCTCGTAGTCGATGGGCGACAGCGAGCGCACGTCGACGACCTCGCAGCTGGTGCCCTCGGCCTCGGCGAGCGCGGCGGCCTGCAGCAGGGTCGTGACCATGGCGCCGTGGCCGACGAGCGTGACGTCGGTGCCGGTGCGCACGACGCGCGACGAGTGCAGCGGCACCGACGACGCGTCGAGCGCCACCTCGCCCTTGGTCCAGTAGCGGCTCTTCGGCTCCATGAAGATCACGGGATCGTTCGAGGCGATCGCCTCCTGGATCATCCAGTACGCGTCGTTCGGCGTCGACGGCGACACCACACGCAGACCCGGGGTGTGCGTGAAGTACGCCTCGGGGCTCTCCTGGTGGTGCTCGACCGCGCCGATGTGCCCGCCGTAGGGGATGCGGATCACGATCGGGAGCGAGAGCCTGCCCTCGTGCCGGTTCGTGAGCTTCGCGAGCTGCGTGGTGATCTGGTCGAACGCCGGGAACACGAAGCCGTCGAACTGGATCTCGATGACGGGCCGGAACCCGGTCATGGCGAGTCCGATCGCGGTGCCGACGATCCCCGACTCGGCGAGCGGGGTGTCGAGCACGCGGCGGTCGCCGAAGTCGCGCTGCAGGTGCTCCGTCACGCGGAAGACACCGCCGAGCTTGCCGATGTCCTCGCCCATGAGCAGGACCCGGTCGTCATTCTCCATGGCCGCGCGGAGCCCCGCGTTCAGGGCCTTGCTGAACGGCATCGTCTCGAGAGTCATGCCTGGTGCCCCTTCGCGGAATTCGGACGATTGCAGGAATATCGGATGCTGCGGCACGGATCGTCCGAGAAAACGGCATCCGTCCGAATTCCGCTCACGACTGGCCTCCGTCGAACGACGCCTCGTACCTGGCGCGCCACGCCTTCTGCTCGGCGATCAGCGGATGCGGCTCGCTGTAGACGTGGTCGAAGATCTTGTCGGCGCTGGGCGGGCCCAGCTCCACGGTGCGCGCCCTGAGGTCCTCCGCGGCGTCGGCGCCCTCGGCGTCCACGTCGGCGAAGAACTCCGCCGAGGCTCCGCGGTTCTCCAGGAACGCGCGCATCCGCACGATCGGGTCGCGCTCGGCCCACGACTGCTCCTCTTCGGAGCCGCGGTACTTCGTGGGGTCGTCGCTGGTGGTGTGCGCGCCGAGCCGGTAGGTCACGGCTTCGATCGCGCGGGGTCCGCCGCCGGCGCGGGCCTCGTCGAGGGCCACGCGCGAGACGGCGTAGCTGGCGAGGACGTCGTTGCCGTCGACGCGGACGCTGGGGATGCCGTAGCCGGCGCTGCGCTCGACGAGAGGCACCCGCGACTGGGTCGACACCGGCACCGAGATCGCCCAGTGGTTGTTCTGCAGGAAGAACACCGTCGGGGCCTGGTAGCTGGCGGCGAAGACCATCGCCTCGTGCACGTCACCCTGGCTGGACGCGCCGTCGCCGTAGTAGACGATGACCGCTTCGTCGCGCTCGGGGTCTCCCGTGCCGGTGCGGCCGTCGAAGGAGAGGCCCATCGCGTAGCCCGCGGCGTGCAGCACCTGCGAGCCGAGCACGAGGGTGTAGAGCCGGGTGTTGCCGTTCTTCGGGTCGGTCGGGTCCCAGCCGCCGTGCGAGACGCCGCGCATGAGCTTGATGATGTCGACCGGATCGACGCCGCGGATGCGGGTGACGGCGTGCTCGCGGTACGACGGGAAGATCGTGTCCTGCGCGCGGGCGGCGCGACCGGAGCCGACCTGGGCCGCCTCCTGACCGCGGCTCGGCGGCCACAGCGCCAGCTGGCCCTGACGCTGCAGGTTCGTCGCCTGGGTGTCGATGGCCCGGATGACGACCATGTCACGGTAGAACTGCTCGAGCTCCGCATCGCTGATCTTCTCGATCAGCGGGAGGTAGCGCTCGGCGGCATCCGACGGGGCGAACCGTCCGGTCGCGTCGAGGACGCGCACGAGGGGGGTCTCGGAGGTAGTCACGGCTCTTACGCTACCCGCGCCCGCATGCCCCGGCACGCATACCTAGGACGCCCTTGTATCTGTCGGGAACCCGAAGAATCCCCGGTCAGAGGGCTGTCGCGGCGACGTCGAGGACTCGGGTGATGGAGCCCTCCTCGCCCACGGAGATGCGGATGCCGTCGCCGGGGAACGGCCGGACGACGAGATCGTTCTGGAGGAAGAGCGCGGCCACGGCATCCGTCCGCTCGCCCGTCGGCAGCCAGACGAAGTTGCCCTGAGCGTCTGGCACGTCCCACCCCTGGGCGCGGAGACGCTCGACGAGGCGCGTGCGGCGTTCGACGATCTCGGCGACGCGGGCGAGGAGCTCGGGCTCGGCGTCGAGGCTGGCGATGGCGGCGTTCTCGGCCGCGGAGGTCACGGAGAGGGGGATGCCGGTGCTGCGGGCGGCGTCGAGCACCTTCTCGTTGCCGATCGCGTAGCCGATGCGCAGCCCCGCGAGACCGTACGCCTTGGAGAAGGTGCGCAGCACGACGACGTTGGGGTGCCGCTCGAAGACGCGCTCGGCGAGTCCGTCGACCGCGCCGGGGGCGGTGACGAACTCCGCGTACGCCTCGTCGAGGACGATGAGGACGTCTCCGGGGACGCGGGCGACGAAGTTCGCGAACTCGTCGCTCGTGATGATCGGCCCCGTCGGGTTGTTCGGCGTGCAGAGGATGATCGCGCGGGTGCGGTCGGTGACGGCATCCGCCATCGCGTCGAGGTCATGGCGGAAGTCGGCGGTCAGCGGGACCTGGACACCGGTCGCCCCCGCGACCAGAGGAAGGCTCGGGTAGGCCTCGAAGGAGCGCCACGCGTAGATGACCTCATCGCCGACGGATGCCGTGGCGAGGATGAGCTGGTGCAGGATCGAGACGCTTCCGGCGGCGACGTGGACCTGGTTCGGGTCGACGCTGAAGCGGATGCCGAGGCGCTCGCGCAGGCGTCCGGCGGTGGCGTCGGGGTAGCGGTTGATCGGCGTCGTGTGCTGGAGCGCGTCGAGGACCGACGGCAGCGGCTCGAAGGGGTTCTCGTTGCTCGACAGCTTGTACGCGTCGGGGCCGGCCTGCTTGCCCTGGCGGTACGGCGCGAGGGCGGCGATGGCGGGACGGATGCGGGGCAGGATCGGGTCGGTCACGGTCACGAGTCTAGGGATTCAGCGATCATCCGCGTGATGAGCGCGATCATGAGCCCCTTCGATTCCAACTGTCGCAAATCTTGCGACAGTTGGAATCCCCTCGAGCTCTTCCCTCGACGCGTTGACGACATGCTTGCCGATGGTCTTGACGTCACGGCCGAAGAGGGAGGCGAGTTGCTGTCGGGTCAGCCACACGGTCGTCCCGTCAGTGCGCACCTCGACGTTCGTCACCCCATCCGGTGTCGTGTACAACTCCACCTGTGTCGTCTGCTCGGGATCCATGGCCTTACGCTAACCGCACGTGTCGAGATCCGTGGTGCGATCGGTCTCCGACTACCTCCCCGGAGAATGCCGAGTGCCGCTGTCCATGCCACGACCGCTGAGGCACCCCGCTGACATCTCGGCGTCCTCGTGTGAGACTGGAGGGACTATGCGCTTCATCATCCGTGTCGTCGTGAACGCCTTCGCCCTGTGGGTGGTGACGCTGATCCCCGCGCTGCAGGTGCAGATCAAGGCCTTCGCGCCCGGCGAGACCCTGCAGCTCGTGCTGACCCTGCTCGCGGTGGCGGCGATCTTCGCCCTCGTGAACACGATCATCGGCACGATCGTGAAGATCGTCGCGTTCCCGCTCTACATCATCACGTTCGGCCTGATCGGCTTCGTGATCAACGGGTTCCTCCTGTGGCTCACGGCGTGGATCACGAGCGGATTCGGCTGGGGTCTCACCGTCGGGGACTTCTGGTGGGGCGTGCTCGCCGCGCTCATCATCTCGGTCATCAACGGCGTCTTCGGCTTCATCCTCCGCCCGCAGACCAAGAAGTCCCGCCGCGACTGACTCCCCCGCCCTGACCGGTCGGCGCGCTCCTCTCGTGTGCGCCATCGATCAGTCCCGCGTCGCCCGGTACTCGGTCCGCTCGACCTCGACGGCCTCGTCGAGGTCTGCCCAGAACTCGCCGAGCGCCTCGATCCGCGGGTCGCCGGAGGCATCGGCCATCTCCGCCGTCTCGATGTAGGTGCGGAGCTGATGGGTCTCCAGCCCCGCGTCCTGGATGCCGTCGCGCGGGTCGCCCTCGCGCGTGACGGTGACGCTGTCGGCCGAGCCCGTGCCCCCGGGGGAACCGCCACCCGCGAGACTCGAGACGAGGTCGTCCGTGTGCCGGAACTGGACGATGGTCTGATCGTCGTCGAGAGCGGGCTCGACCGGACTCCCCGCGGTGATCTGCACCTTCACGTCGTAGTCCGACTCCATCGCGAGGTGCGCGGCGATCATGCCCGACTGCGAGTGGGCGACGACGTCGACCTCATCGCCCGGCTTCGCTCCGGCCGCCGCAAGCGCGTCGAGCGTCGCCTGATAGGACGATGACCGCCGGCCCGTGTAGAGCTCCCGGTTGGACTTCATGTCCCACGGCTCCTTCCCGCCGAGCAGCGACTGCGGCCAGGCGTTCTGCGTGCCTGAGAGGTAGGTCACATACCTCGCCTCCCCTCCGGGCATCGTGTACTTCTCGACGGCGACCTGCGCGCCCGCCGCACTCGGCATCCTGCGGAGGGCATCGGCGGCCCCGGCGGGCGCGCCCGACGGCGAGGAGGTGCGCACGGGCGTCACCGAGACGGGATCGGCCGTGCCCGTGAGGCGCGACCCCGCCGGGATCACCCCGAGGCCCGTGGCGCCGACCGCGCCGGCCCCGAGGAACAGCGGCGCCAGCAGCCCGCCGAGGTTGAACTGACTGTCGAGCCCCCGGAACCGCTCGTCCTTCCAGCCCTGCACGAGCAGAGTCGCCATGTCGGGGATGCGGGCGTCTCCGTCGGCGAGCCGCTCCATCCTCCGGCGCAGCACATCGGCCCCGGCGTCGTGGGCGAGCGCCAGCGCGTCGGCCTCTGCCTGCAGCTCGACGTACTCGTAGACATCGGCCATCAGCCTGATCCCGATCACGGCCGAATCGCACTCAGACCGCAGTTCCTCCGCGCGCTCTCCACTCGCCCAGAGCGCCACGGTGTCGACCTGCTCGCCCGCCCCAGGGGCGTCGACGATGATGCGATGGGCCCGCATGATCGAGGAGCGCGCTCCGTCGATGTCCGTCGCGAGCGCCGCCAGCCGCGCCGCGACCTCCCGCAGCGACTCGGGGTCGACGCAGATCGCTCCGCCGTGGTCGATCTCCATCCCGCCGCTCACGATGCCAGCGCCCTCTCCATCTCCCGAGACCTCTCGTGCAGACGCGCGACCTCCGCCGCCGCGCCGTCGCGATAGCCGAGGAGCTCGCGTCGGAGGGCCCGCACACCCTCGGACTCCCACTCGGTGTCGGCGATCAGCGGGTCAAGTGCGGCCCCGACGGCATCCAGCGCCTGGACGGCCTCGTCGACGGCGTGACCGGCGAGGATCAGGGCCCAGGCCGCCTCTGAGCCGCCGGTGTCTGCGATGGCGAATGCGTACATGCGGCCAGCATCCACGATCCGTGATCGACGTGCAGGGCCGCGATCCGCGGAACGGCGACGACGGTGGACAGGTCGATCCAGAGACTGAATGTGGAGGATGAGACTGCGGGATGAGCCGGAGACCGGCAGAATGGAACGGTGACATCCCCGGATCCCTTCCGCGTGATCTTCGTGTGCACGGGGAACATCTGCCGCTCCCCGATGGCGGAGGTCGTCTTCCGCGATCTCGCAGAGCGCCAGGGTCTGGGGTCGCGGATCGTCTCGCGCAGCGCGGGAACGGGCGACTGGCACCTCGGGGAAAGGGCCGATCAGCGCACGATCGACTCCCTCACCCGCCGCGGCTACGACGGCTCGCAGCACCGAGCGAAGCAGTTCACGACCGCATCCTTCGCCGACAACGACCTGGTCGTGGCGCTCGACCGCACCCATGAGCGCATCCTCCGCGAGTGGGCGCACGATGAAGACGAGGAGGGCAAGGTCACGCTGCTGCTCGCGTTCGACCCTGACGCCTCGACCCAGGACGTGCCCGACCCCTACTACGCCGGCACGGAGATGTTCGATGCCGTGCTCGGTATGATTGAGGCGGCGACGCGCGGCCTGTTCCGCCAGCTCGAACCGGCCCTTCGCGCCCCTCGCACGCCCCGAGCATAGGGGCCCGATCAGGAGGACTCCCCTGACTTTCCAGCCCTCGCTCCCGCCCCAGCCCCTGAGCCCCCTCGACGGCCGCTACCGCGGCGCCGTCACCGGTCTCGCCGACTTCCTCTCCGAGGCGGGCCTGAACCGCGCACGGGTCGAGGTCGAGGTGGAGTGGCTGATCGCCCTCACCGACCGCTCGCTGTTCGAGACCTCTCCCCTGTCGGATGCCGACAAGGAGCGCCTGCGCGCCCTCTACCGCGACTTCGGCCAGGCCGAGATCGACTGGCTCGCCGAGAAGGAGGCCGTCACGCAGCACGATGTGAAGGCCATCGAGTACCTGGTGCGCGATCGTCTCTCGACGCTCGGACTCGACCGCATCGCCGAGCTCACCCACTTCGCCTGCACGAGCGAGGACATCAACTCCGCCTCCTACGCGCTCACCGTCAAGCGCGCGGTCGAGGAGGTCTGGCTCCCCGCGCTCGACACGATCATCACCACGCTCCGCGAGCTGGCCGTCGAGCACGCGGATGCCGCGATGCTCTCCCGTACGCACGGACAGCCGGCGACCCCCTCGACCATGGGCAAGGAGCTCGCGGTCTTCGCGTGGCGCCTGGAGCGCGTTCGGGGCCAGATCGCGGCATCCGACTACCTCGCCAAGTTCTCCGGCGCGACCGGCACGTGGTCGGCGCATCTCGCCGCCGACCCCGACGCCGACTGGCCGACCATCGCGCGGGAGTACATCGAGGGCCTGGGGCTGGGCTTCAACATCCTCACGACGCAGATCGAGTCGCACGACTGGCAGGTCGAGCTGTACGACCGCGTGCGTCACGCCGGCGGCATCCTGCACAACCTCGCCACCGACATCTGGACCTACATCTCGCTGGGCTACTTCGCGCAGATCCCCGTCGCCGGCGCCACCGGCTCCTCGACGATGCCGCACAAGATCAACCCGATCCGCTTCGAGAACGCCGAGGCGAACCTGGAGATCTCGGGCGCCCTGCTCGCCTCGCTCGGCCAGACCCTGGTCACGAGCCGCCTGCAGCGCGACCTCACCGACTCCACGACGCAGCGCAACATCGGCGTCGCGTTCGGGCACTCGCTGCTCGCGCTCGACAACCTGCGCCGAGGCCTGAACGCGATCTCGCTGTCGCGCGACGTGCTGCTCGCCGACCTCGACGTGAACTGGGAGGTGCTCGCCGAGGCCATCCAGACCGTGATCCGCGCGGAGGTCGTCGCCGGGCGCTCCACGATCCAGGACCCGTACGCGCTGCTCAAGGAGCTCACCCGCGGCCACCGCGTCGGCGCTGTGGACCTCGCGGAGTTCGTGCAGAAGCTGGAGATCGGGGATGCCGCGAAGCAGCGACTGCTCGCGCTGACCCCCGCGACCTACACGGGCATCGCCGAGCAGCTGGCGAAGTAACCCGGATGGACAGCGCACAGCTCGCGGCGGCGACGCTGCCGCTGCGTCGCACCGGCAGCCGGTACGACGTCGAGGAGGTCGACGCGTTCCTCGCGCGGTGCGGGGAGGCGCTGAGGGCCGGGGAGCGCGGGTTCCGCCCCGCGCTCCGCGTGGATGAGATCGTGCTCGCGCAGTTCCGGAACGTGCCGTTCTTCGGCACCGGCTACGACGCGGATGCCGTGGACAACCTGCTCGACGAGGTCAGCGTGCGGCTGCGCGCATACGACCCGGAGTCGGCGCAGGAGAAGGCGCAGGAGGCCGAGCTCCGCGCCATGCTCGACGACATCAAGAAGCGCCCCCGCAGCTGACCCGCTCTCCCCTGCGTCACGCTGCCGGCCGCCCGCCGAGTGCACGTGAACTCGGCGGGTGCACGGCATCCTCGCGTCGAGAACCCGTGCATTCGACGACGTCACGGGAAGTCGACGCAGCCGATACTCGCTACTTCTGTCGCTTCTTCGCGCTGAAGAAGCCCAGCGCAACGAGAGCGACGACCACGATGCTCGCGATGAGAATGATCGATGCGATATCCACCTCAACCTCCTTCCGTTGCTCGTGAGGGCACGTGAAGGGACCTTCCCACCACGGACCGGCGGTACACGCGACCGCCGACGGCGAGGCAGGCAAGGATCGCGAGGATCGCGATCGCCACCGCGATCAGCACATCGCTCCACGGCACGGTTCCCGCCGCAACCCGAATGGGCATGAGGATCGCGGAGAACGGCGGCAGCATGCTGAGCATCCGCACCCATGTCGACTCGACCGCCTGCAACGACAGCACAGCAGTGACGAACACTGCACCGTTGAGCAGTTGGAGCGGCAGCATCACGGTCGACAACTGCTCCGGCTGCGTCACTGTCGAGGCGACGGATCCGCTCAAGAACCCGATGAAGAGGTACCCCAGGACGAACCAACCCAGCGACACTGCGACCGCAGGGACGATGTCTCCTCGGATCGCCTCCTCGCCGGCCCACAGCACCGTGAGAACACCCACCGCACCGAGGAGGAGCATCTGAACCGCTCCGAAAAGTCCGATCCCGAGCACCTTCCCCACGAGCATGCGTGTGGGAGGCAGTTTCGGGAACAGCACATCGACGACGCGATTCCCCTTCTCCTCCAGCGTTCCCTGCGCCACGGATGACCCCAGCCCGGCGATCTGGAGGAAGAGGAGGATCGACAGCACGTATGCGAGCGCGATGCGGGCGCCCCGTCCGCTGTCATCCTCGAGGAAGACGGTCTCAGGGGTGAGGTCGGGAACGGATGCGCCGCCTCCCGACTGATGCTCACGCTCCGCGACGAGTTGTACGTAGGGGATGAGGCCACCGGCCTTGACGAGCTCTGAGGAGTAGGTCGCCTCGACCCTTGGGCGTTCCGAATCCAGGTCGATGTTGAGGTCGGCATCGACACCCTGGGCGTCATCCGCATCGAGGAAGACGAAGCCGGGGGTGCCGTCGACCAACTCCAGGAACACGGCGCGCTGCTCCGCGGTGCCGTCCACCGACACGACCGAGGTGCTCGTCATCCCTCCGCCGAAGAGGCGGGGCAGCAGGATGATCGCCACGATGAGTACAAGGCTCACGCCCATGCTCACGTAGAACTGCTTCGAGCGGAAGCCGACCTCCATCTCTCTCGCGGCGACGAGCGATACCTGCCGAATCGACGAGCTCATGCCTCGGCCCCTCTCGTGACGCGCTCGCGGTAGATCTCGGTCAGTGTGGACCGAGTCGGTTCGACCCCGATCACCGCGTACCGATCGGCGAGGTCGCGGACGATGCCGGCCATCTCGGCTTTCCCGGCCTTCATCACCAGACGGCTCCGGTCGTCGCTGAGGTGCAGCACCTGGTCATCTGCATATCCTCGGCCGTCGAACGGCGTGCGGGCGTCGAATGAGATGGTGAAGGCGGACGCCTCAGCGGCGAGCAGGTCCGAAAGCTCCTCGGATGCCAGGATGCGACCGTCGGCGATGATCACGATGCGATCGCAGAGCCTCTCTACGAGCTCGAGTTGATGGCTCGAGAACAGCACCGGTACGCCCTCGGCGGCGAAGCGTCTCAGAGTGCGCTCCATGTAGTCAACCGCGGTCGGATCCATGCCGGAGAACGGCTCATCGAGCACCAGCGCACGCGGGGGGTGCACGAGTGCCGATATGAGCTGCACACGCTGCCTGTTGCCGAGACTCAAGGTGGACACGCGATCGCTCGCACGATCGGTGAGACCCAGCAGCTCCAGCAGCTCATCGACCCTTTCCCGGGCATGGACTCCGCGCAGCCCTGCGATACGCGCGAAGAAGAGCAGTTGGCGGCGCACCGGCATCTCCGGGTACAGCGCCTGCTCTTCGGGCATGTATCCGATGTCGGCGCGGTACGACGAGTCGATCACCCGCCCGTCGGCAAGGACCCGCCCCTGATCCGGCTCGAGAAGGCCGACGATGGCACGCATGACCGTGCTCTTGCCTGCTCCATTGTTCCCGACGAAACCTGTGATCCTCCCCCCGGGGACGGAGAACGACACGTCACGCAGCGCGCGCACGGAACCGAACGTCTTCGAGACGCCCTCGACGTCGATCATGATGCCCCTTCCTCGCTGTTCCTCTCGAGGACCACGACCAACAGTGCCCCCTGTTCGGCATCGAGAGGCGCGCCGCTCCAGTCCCGCAACAGCGCGACAGGTCGCCACCACGGGTCGGCTTCCGCGACGATGTCGAGGGGGTCGACGAGTGCGAGGGCCTCGTGGAAGGTCGTCACCTCGGATCGCGCCTGCCACCTGTGGTCTGCCGACCAGACGCTGCCGTCCGCACTGAGTGTGTACCGCGACGTCAGCGTGCCTCGCCCGGGATAGTCGAGATCGACGGACACGGGGTCCCGGCGACCCGCATGCATCGATCTGATGACTGCCGGGTTGTAGACCTCCAAGACGAAGCGCGCACCGGCAGGGACCGCCCCAGCCGCCTGGGCGAAGACGCGGCGTCGTGCCTCGGAATCGAGAAGACAGGAGAGAGATCCCAGAACCGAGTAGACGCCGCCGGCACGGATCTGCGGATCCAGGTCCGCCATGTCCGCCTGACGCGCATCGACTCCCGCCCCGGTCGCATCCTTCGCGTGCAGTCGTTCGAGCATCGCGCCGGAATCATCGACGCCGATGATCCGGTACCCGCGCCCGGCCAGGGGAAGCGCGATGCGCCCCGTTCCCACCCCGAGCTCCAGGAGCACTTCCACGCCTTCGAAACACGCGGCGAGGAAGTCCACAGGCGCGGCGTTCTCCGCCATGTCGCTGAAGATGTCGTCGTACGCCCGCGCGAACGAGTCGTCATATGCGAGCGTGCCCTGGTCACGGGACATCGGCGGTCTCCTCGAACGGAACGGGAGCGGAGACGAACCGATAGTCGGGCGACCCGCTTTCCTCGTACCCCGTGAAGAGCACGAGCATGAACTGGAAGTCCTGCACGTCGACGACACCGTCATCCTTCAGCATCCGCCGGACGGCGTTCGCGACGAGGCGATGAGAGGGCGCCGAAGAACGCTGGTCGAGCGGGCGCGCACCGAGCCCCATCAGGTCGATGCACACGTCGAAGACGGCTTTCTCCCGTCGTCGGGCGGGGAACCAGACTGCGTGACGCCACCTCCGTTCCTCGACGGAGAAGGCGTCCGCCCATTCGCTGACCGCACTCGCGGAATCACGCGTCCGATACAGCAGGTGGAAATCATGCACAGCCGGCTCCGGAGCGAAAAAGCGCCAGTTCGGAATGACCAAGCCGATCCGATCAAGCGGTCGCAGTCTGTCGAATGTGCGTTGTGCATGTTGGCTCAAGAGCGTCACGATCCACCACGCGCAGAAGACGAGCTCGATCAGGATCGAGAGCGCCAAGCCTGTGCGGGGCCGTGGACGACGCGACGCCTTCATGCGGACTCCTTGACGTTCTGTGTCTCTCTCACGATGGCGGAGAGCTGCGACGCGTAATCGCGTGAGCTGAGAACGGTGAGGTGCGTGGCGCCGTCGATGACGCGGTATTCACCGCCGCGACCTGCCGAGATGTACTCGTCGAACAGCTGGCGCTGCTCGTACGCGGTCTCCAGCGTCAACGATGCGGCGACCACCCACACGGGGACGGTCACAGAGAGAAGAGGCGGCGGCGAGCGGAAGAGCTGGTGCAGGCTGTCCCATTCTCGACGGGTGGCCGCCCAGGCTCCGAAATCCCGGAACTCCGCGCGGAGTGCGCGTCTGACGGGTGCAGGGAGATCCGCAAGCCATTCAGGAGTGTCCAGCATCAGCCCCCATCCGAGTCGCAACGACGGAACCACTGTGATGTGGGAGCGATCGAGCAGCTTCGCTCCTTCGCGCCTCGACGGGATCCGCACGATCTCCTCTGGATGGGTCGGATCGATCAAGACGATGGAATGCACCGGGAACGGGGCCGCGCCGCCCATGCGGTGGACGAGGTATCCGCCCAGCGAATGACCGACGAGCAGGACTTCTCGTCCGTCGCGGACGGACTCCACCAGGTCGACGAGATCGTCGATCGATTCCTGGAGCGAGTATGTGCCACGCGCCAGATACTCGCTCGCCCCGTAGCCTGCACGACTGTACATGAGGACTCGATGAGTCCGTGCGAGATCGAGTGCGACCCAGTGCCAGTAGCGATGAGATGCCTGATGCCCGCTCTCCAGGACGATGAGCGGCGCGGATGGATCGGCGTGCTCTCCGACGAGCTCATAAGCGAGACGATTGCCGGAAGGGGCGTCATATCGAAGGAACTCACCCGCTCCTGCGACGAGGTGACCGCATTGCGCCGCGATGATCCCTCCGCCGACGAGTCCGCCGACCGCCACGGCCAGCATGTGCGGAAGCCTGGTCTGCATGTGGTGTCTCACGCTCTTCTCCGGTTGGCGATGACGAAGATGACCGCCGGATACGTCGCGAGGAACGCCCAGACGAATCTGGCCAACCCCATGAACCGTGCGTTGAGCAGGTGGAAGACCGTCATCCCGCCGATGCCGAGGAAGGCGATCGGGGTGGGCATCAAGAAGATCAGCGGAAAGCCGACCTCCGCGCTCAGGACGCCGTGCGCGGCGAACCGCGAGAGCCTCGGATGCTTCTTCAGGAACCGGTACAGACGCTCGTCGCCATAGGTGCGCGTGCGGAGAACCCCCGGGAGCGCCTCCCCAGAGCGCCACGTGCGGCTCGCGAGCTTCACGACGCCGGACACGACATAGGAGAGTCCGGCCTGCGCTGCGAGGAAGACCAACCCCGCTTCACGACGGCGAGGCTTGTCCCCCAGATGTGCCACCGCCGCGGTCGACTGCACGAGGAAGGCGAGCTGATCGGAACCGTCCGAGCCGTAGAAGTGCTTGGGATGGAGGAGGAGCGCGGTCAGGGCGAGATAGGCGTTCGCCGCGCTCCGGTGGGCTCGCACGGATGCAGGCAGGAAGAGACTGCTCCCGGCGGCGATGCGCCCCAGATGGATGACCGTCTCGGTGCGCTCCTTGCCGATTCTGTCGAGGAGCGGCATCATCCTGGGCATCGCGTCGCGGAAGATGTCGCGGACGATCTCCCAGTCGTTGAGCCCGCCGGCGCGCTGGTCTCTCCTGCTGGCGAGGAACTCGAGGCTGCTCAGCACCTGCGTCGCTGCGCTCATCCGTTCGCTTGCGATGAGAGCCGCGGTGGAGGTGAGGCCGGACGCGGCGCCGTCGACGGCCTGGAGAGCACGTGCTGTGGCACTGCTTCTCTCAGGTCGTCGACGGCGTCGGGTCAGTCCCCGCTGATCAGGCCTTGCCAATAGCCTGCCCAAAGCCGAAGCCGGCGAGGAATGCCGCAGCACCGGCGGCCGCCGCCTTGAAGCCGGCAGCGAACCCGGGGCAGAACGCCGCAGCGGCCGGGGCGGCAGCGGGCGTGGCCAGCACGGGGATCTCACACTGGGCGAGTGCTGACGTCGTGACGTCGAAGGGCACTGAGCGCAGCGCGGAATCGTTGTTGACGCGTTCGATGAGCATGGTGTTCATGGTCTTCCGCCTTTCACTTCGCGTTCGCGACGCCGACCCAGACGCCCGCGCCGAACAGCGCACCGAATGCCGCCGCTCCGGCGGCGGCAGCCTTGTTGGCGGTGACCCATGCTCCGGCGGCCGCGAGCGCAGCCGGAGTCGCAAGCACGGGGACCTCCGCCAGGACATCGGCGTACCCGTTGTCCATGGTCATCCGGGACAGACGGGAGTCCCCGTTGACCCGACTCACTAGTACAGACACGTCTTCTCCACATCTACTCCGTGACGCTCGGCATGAGCGCCCTCCGACTACGGGTACATGCTCGCGATCTCAACCTTCCGAGGACAAGGGAAGACGGCCGAGTTCATCCGAAAGTTCAGGCCGTCTCCGTCTTTCGACGAGGCTGATGACAGCGTCTACGCGTCGGGGAGAGCCGCGTCGAGGAGCCAGCCATCGCCATCCGGGCGTGCGATGAACCGTCCGCCGAGAAGCTGGGTGCGCTCCTGCATCCGCATGGTGCCGTATCCACTGCCGGGGAGCCGGGCGGCCCTCGCCGCCGAGATGGTCATGGAGTTCCAGACGCGCAACCGCAGTACGTCCTCGTCTCGCCGCACCTCGATCGACACCAGCTGCGGAGGATGCGCGTGCTTGATGATGTTCGTGCCCGCTTCCCGCAGGATGCGTTCTATCGCACTCACGGTGAGTCGACTGGTTCCGGTGATGCCGGCCCTCACGTCCACCCGCACCTCGTACCCCGCGGCGACCAGCTCGTGCCGCAGGGCATCGATCGCCCCGGCGATGTCATATCCAGGAATCGCGCCCACGGCCTCCGGACGCTCGGTGTGGACCACGTTGACGACCCTGCGCAGATCCGTCAGCGCCTGCCTGCTGGCGGCCAGTATCGCGTCCTGAGATCTGCGACGTTCTTCTTCATCCGCAGTTCTCGCGAGCAGCTGGGCGTGCATCGCGATACCGGTCAGATCGTGCGCCACCACGTCGTGCAAATCATCGGCTATCCGCTGCCGCTCGTCTTGGACGATCCGAGAGCTGCGGAGTCTCTCCTCGGTCAACGCGGCCCGCGTCCGCATACCCCGCGTCACCTGCAGTCGCAGGACGGCGCCGAGCAGGGCGGAGCCGGCGGCGACGAGCACGAGGACGACGAGGCTCGCCGTCGACGACGCGGACTCCGCGCTCGAGTACACGACCGCGATGCCGACGAGGAATGCAAGGGCGAAGAGGACCTGCACGATCGTCGTGCAGCAGCGGACGACCACCCCTCCGCTGATCGCCAAGGCCAGGAGAGCCTGTTGCTCGCTCTCGATGAGACTCGATCCCGTGAGGGGGCTCGAGCAGGCGACGAGGATGAGGAGGGCGATGGGGACGGCGGTGGCATTCCACAGAGCCAGCAGGAAGGCGAGGCTGAGCAGGATCTCAAGCCCGAGCGTTCCCGGGCGTTCGAACCCGTCGAGTGCAGCGACGGCAACACTGACGACGACCGCAGCGCAGACGAAGGCGACGAGCGCCCACCGCTCGACGATCCCGAGCGGGATGAACGTGCGCAGCTCTGTTCCCACACGCGTGCCCAGCGAACCGGACCCGACCTGCTCACTGTGCATGCGCCTCATTATCCCGAACCCCGCTGGGCGGGGTGTCAACTGCAGATCTTCAGCAGCTTGCAGAGCGTTTCCCACATAGGCGCGCCTCCCCTCATCGGCCTCGATTATTCCCGGGGAGGGACGCCGTCGCCTCCGCCGAAAGGAGAGGTATCACGAAACTTTCGTAGGAGAACGATCGATCGCACGAGGTCTGACCGGGCCGGGGCGTACCGTGGAGGAGTGGAACCGATTCGCACTGTCGTGGTTGATGATGAGCTCCTCATCCGCCGCGCGCTCACCGTGTTCCTCGAAGAGGTCGACGGGATCTCCGTGGTCGGCACCGCGACGAACGGTCTCGAGGCCATCGAGCACTGCGCAGAGCTCTCCCCTGACGTCGTGGTGATGGACGTGCGGATGCCTGTCATGGACGGCGTGACCGCGACGCAGCGCCTCAGCGCAGAGCAACCGCAGATCAAGGTTCTCGCCGTCACCACGTTCGGCACCCTGGGCAGCGTGCTCCCCATGCTGCAGTCCGGAGCGGTCGGATACCTCCTCAAGGACTCGGAGCCCGCCGTCATCGTCTCCGCCGTTCGCGACGCCCACCGCGGCCTGCGCGTCATGTCGGACGAGGTTACTCGAACTCTCGTCGATGCACTCGCCTCGTCTCGCCCTCCCCAGAACCCGGCCTCGCTCCGAGACGACGAACAGCTCACTCCGCGCGAAGCGGCGATCGTGAGACTGCTCGCGAAAGGGATGTCGAACTCCGAGATCGCGCGGGCTGAGACCGTCACCGAGGCGACGATCAAGTCCCACTTGAGTAACGTGATGTCCAAATGGGACGTCCGCGATCGGGTCCAGGTACTGATCCGTGCTGTGCAGACCGGGGTCGTGCGGCTCGACTGAACGCTCCGGTGTCAGGATCGCGCCGGCGCCTCGCCGGAGTGCTCCTCCACGGAGTCTCGGGGCATGAAGAACGCGGCGGCCAGGGTCAGCGCGGCCACGACCGCGGCGCCGACGAACACCCAGACGGATGCCGAGATGATCGTCGCGGGGTCGTCGGGGCCGGCTCCCTGTGCGATCACGGAGTTGGAGATCGCACCGAACACGGCGACGCCCAGTGCGCTTCCCGCCGAGCGGGCGAAGGCGTTCATGCCCGTGACGGCGCCCCTCTCGCCCCAGCCGACCGACGCCTGGGCGGCGATCAGCGTCGGCGCCGCGCTCCAGCCGAGACCGAAGCCCAGCACGAAGGCGATCGCGGCCACGGAGAACGGGTTGGGCCACGGCGACACGACGGCGAGCGCGATCGCGGCGACGGTCGTGATGCTCATGCCGGTGAGCGTCGTGCGGCGGAATCCGATCCGCAGATAGAGGCGCCCCGCGTTGGCCGCCGAGATCGGCCAGCCGAGCGTGAGCGCGGCGACCGCGAGCCCCGACAACAGCGGAGCGATGCCGATCGATCCTTCGAGGTAGGCCGGAGCGAAGCTGGTGACGCCGGTCATGAGCGCGCCGATGCCCAGCGAGACGATCGTGGTCGTGAGGATGAGCGGGCGTGCGGCGAGCCGCAGGTCGACGATCGGCTCCGCGGCCCGGCGCTCGACCAGGGCGAAAGCGACGAGGGCCAGCGCGCCGATGCCGAAGCACAGCGCGCTCTGCGGGGACAGCCACGCCCACGCGTTGCCGCCCTCCAGCATCCCGAGGATGAGACCGGTGAGCCCGACCGTCAGCAGCACGGCCCCCGCGTAGTCGATGCGGTGGCGCTGGGTCTGCTTCTTCTCCTCGTAGTTGCGCAGCAGCATCCACCCCGCGATCAGGCACAGCGGGATGTTCACCCAGAAGATCCACCGCCAGGCGTCCAGCTGCGCGAAGATGCCTCCGAGGGCGGGGCCGACCACCGAGGAGATCGCCCACACGGACGCGATGTACCCCTGCACCTTGGCGCGCTCGGCGACCGTGTAGATGTCGCCGACGATCGTCATCGACATCGGGGCGACCGCGCCGGCGCCGAGTCCCTGGATGATGCGGAACAGGATCAGCGCGGGCATGCTCCACGCGAAGCCGCAGAGGATCGAGCCGAGGAGGAAGAGCCCGATGCCGAGCAGGATGATCGGCTTGCGTCCGACGGTGTCGGCGAAGCGCGAGTAGATGGGCACGCTGACGGCCTGGGCGAGCAGGTACACCGAGAACAACCAGGGGAACTGCTGGTAGCTGCCGAGATCCCGCACGATGCTGGGCACCGCGGTGGCGAGGATCGTCGCGTCGATCGCGATGAGACCGGTCGAGAGCATGAGCGCCGCGAGGACCGGTCCGCGTTCCGATCGGAGTCCGATGGAGGCGCGGTCGATCGAGGCAGTCACCACAGGGACAAGTCCCCGCGGTGCAGGACTATTCCGAGTCGGCGGAGGATGCCGGTCAGGAGGAGGCGGTGCCCTTCGGTGACTCGGACTCGGCGTCGCCTTCGGTCTCGGGGTCGTACAGCACGGGCCGATCGACCGTCTTCGTGACGTCGGCGGGGTCGACCGCGAGGATCAGCATGGCCAGAGCGAGCAGCGTCACGATGAACGCGCCCCCGCCGACGACCAGGCCCAGCGCGATCGGGGTGAGCCCCTGATAGGTGCCGTTGGCGATCGCGGTGTTGACGCGCGACGTGAAGGCGCCGGTGGAGATCAGCGTGACCAGCGCGGCGAACACACCGCACCCGAGCGCGATGCCGAGCAGGTGGAGGGGGCGCAGGATGTCCCGTCTGGTGGGCTTCTCGTCGCTCATCGCTCTCCTCCGCGCGCGGCCTCGGCCGCGCTCAGTCCGTCATCGGATGCCGTGGCGACGGCATCCGCTCGCTTCGGGGTGAGACCCGCGATGCCGAGGAACACCGCCACGATCGCGGCGTACCCGCCGAACATGCCGACGCCGAGGATGATGCCGGTGAGCACGAACTCCCCCGCGTCCTTGATCGCGTAGGGCTGCGTGAACCCGGCGGGGATCGCCAGCAGCAGGATGCCGAGCAGGATGCCGAACGCGCCCACGGTGATCGCGTCGCGTGCGGTCGGCTCTCCGGCACGCCGTGCTCGCAGACCCGCGATGAGCTCGACCACCCCGGTGGTGACACCCCAGGCGACGACGATGACGAAGAACAGGTCGTCGGTGCGCCAGGCGGGCACGCCGCCCGCCATGCCGAACAGGAACCCGAGGGCCGCGAGCAGCACGTACGGCCAGCGTGATCCCGCAGGGAAGACGAGCCAGGCCGAGAGGGCCAGCACGAGAGCGGTGGTCAGGGCGAAGCCGCTGAAGACCGCGAGTCCCACCGCCGCCGAGTGGTCGGGCGAGAAAGTGATCATCAGCGCAGCGGCCGCGGCGAACAGCGCGCGCACCAACTGGACGTGGCGCACGGTGAACGTGCGAGCAGGGGCAGACATGACGAGCAGGGTCCTCCGAGGTGTCTCACCCAGTCTACGCGCGGGCGCGGAGAGCTGTGGCCGCGCCCGGAGACGTTCGTGGGGCCGGGTGGATCTCCCCAGATCGATCACCAGGCCCCACGACATACGCAGCGAGGGGGGCATCACTGCGCCAGGCTGGTCGTGCAAGGTCGGGCACCCTGCTTGCGGCGACACAGCCAAGTGACCCACTCCGGCACCTCCGTCCCCTGAGGTGCACGTGCGCGGTCGTAAGCTCACTCTAGGACGAAGATCTTCACATACCGGAGGGGGCCTGTGATGAGTTCGAAGAAAGTTCTCCGCACGTCCGGGACGGACGCTGTCGCCGCCGCTCTCCGCGACGGCATCAACGCCAGAGGCGTGACCCTCGCGTGGCTGCACGAGCAGCTCCGCGTCCGCGGCAACAGGGTGTCGATGGCGACGCTGAGCTACTGGCGGTCCGGGGCTCGACGCCCCGAGGGTGTGCAGTCGATGGCGGCGCTGCACGACATCGAGGAGCTGCTGCACCTCCCCGATGGGGCGCTGACCGCTCTGCTCGGCCGCACCAACCGCACGGGTCCTCTGGGGCCGAACCAGTTCCCCCTCGACGAGAAGGAGCTCGAACAGGCGGTGAAGGACACCTTCGAGGCCCTGGGAACCCCCTACCCCGACACGAGCCGCGAGCTCACGACGCACTCGGTCACCGACGTCGACGCCGACGGGAACGTCTTCCGCTGCATCACCCGCAGCGTGGTGCAGTCGACCGTCGGCACGGTGTCGGCCATCCCCTTCCTCGAACTGAGCCCCGGGATCAGCACTCCGGCGCCGCTGCTCGACGCGGTCTCCGGCGGCAGCATCTCGGCGCGGTACTCGCACCCGACCGGCGAGGTCCACGGCGCGCTGTTCGAGCTGGAGAGCCCTCTCACCGCCCCCGGCACCGCGGTCATCGAGTGGTCCATCGCCTACCCGGACGACTATCCGCCCACGCGCGAGACGGGTCATGCGGTCGCCCGGCAGTGCCGTGAACTGATGGTCTGGACGCGATTCCACCCCGACGCGCTGCCGGACTGGATCGAGGAGAAGATCGAGACGCCGACCGGCATCCACCTCGCCCCGCTGTCGCTCGAGGGCCGGTCGTCGATCCATCAGGTGCGCAGGGCGTTCGGCCCCGGCACGGTGGAGCTGCGCTGGGGCTTCGGGGAGCGGACGGATCAGCCCGGCTGATCGCCGGTCGCCACGGGGCGGCCGGGGGTGTTCGACCACTGGCTCCACGAACCGGGGAACACCTTCGCCGGGATGCCGACCTCGTCGAGGATCAGCGCGGTGTGCGCGGCCGTGACGCCCGAACCGCAGTACGCGGCGACGGCCGTGCCGGGGGTGACGCCGACCGACGCGAAGGTCGCCCGCACGGTGTCGTGATCGAGGATCCGCCCCTCGGCGTCGAAGTGCAGCACGGTGGGCAGGTTGCGGGCGCCGGGCACGTGGCCGGCCACCGGGTCGAGCGGCTCGGTCTCGCCGCGGTAGCGCTCGGGCGCGCGCACGTCGAGCAGGACTCCGGATGCCGGGAACGCCGCGGCCTCGTCGATGGAGATCGCGTCCGCCCCGATCTCGGCGAGCACGACGTCTCCGGCCTCCGGCGCGACGTCGTCGGTCGTCGTGTCGAGACCGGCCGCCTTCCAGGAGCGGATGCCGCCCTCGAGCACCTTCACGTCGACCCCGCCCTGCCGCAGCAGCCACCACGCGCGCGCCGCCGCGATGCCCTTGGCGTCGTCGTACACGACCACCGTGTCGCCAGGGCGCACGCCCCAGCGGCGGGCCGCCGCCTGCAGCGTCGCGGTGGACGGGAGCGGATGCCGGCCCTCTGACGGCTCCCCGTGCGTCGCGAGCTCCTGATCGAGCGGCACGTACACCGCACCGGGGACGTGCCCCTCCAGGTACTCGCCGCGTCCGTCCGGACGGTCGAGCCGCCAGCGCACGTCGATCACGCGCACGGGCGCGCCCGTGGTCAGCAGGTCGTGGAGTTCGGCGGCGGTCACGAAGTTGCTCATGGGGCGAGGCTACCCGCCGGCGACCCGCGGCTCGCCGATCCGGTCGCATTCCGTCATGGGCCGCGGCGGCGTCCGACCGCGGACGGGCCATCCTGTCGGCGCGGTCGGCGGGTGTGTCGGCAGCATCCGGAGAATCCCGCCGGCACACCGGCCTCCCCGCCGACGATTCGCCCGCCGTCCGAACGCTGTGAACGCGAAAAGGGGATGCCGGTGACGGACGCCGCGTCGGCGATAGGCTCGGGGAGGCAGATCGAGAAAGGCACCGAATGCCCGCTCGTCTCCGCTGGATGCGTCTCCGCCCTCAGGAGGTCGCGCTCGTCGCGATCACCGCGGTCTGGGGCAGCACGTTCCTGCTCGTGCACTGGGCCATGGAGCACTCGGGGCCGTGGTTCTTCGTCGGCATCCGGTTCCTCGTGGCCGGTCTCATCAGCGTGGTGATCTTCCGGAGGTCGCTGCGCGGCATCCGCTGGCGCGACATCGGCGCGGGCGCCGCGATCGGCGTGATGATCCACCTCGGCTACGGCCTGCAGACCGTGGGACTGCAGACCATCGACTCCAGCACCTCGGCATTCATCACGGCGATGTACGTGCCCCTGGTGCCGTTCGCGCAGTGGGCGGTGTTCCGCAGGCGTCCGCCCGTGATGGCGTTCGTCGGGGCGGGGCTCGCGTTCGTCGGACTGCTCCTGATCGCGGGGCCGGACGCCCTCACGTTCACGCTCGGCCCCGGCGAGTTCGCCACGATGATCAGCACGCTGCCGATCGCGGCGGAGATCATCCTCATCAGCTTCTTCGCGACCCGCGTCGACCTCGGCAGGGTCACGATCGTGCAGCTGCTCACGGCCGGGGTGCTCGGCATCCTCACCATGCCGATCGTCGGCGAGGGCGTTCCCGCGTTCTCGTGGGTGTGGGTGGGGGCGGCCATCGGTCTGGGAGCCGCGAGCTGCCTGATCCAGCTCACCATGAACTGGGCGCAGAAGTCGGTGTCGCCGACCCGCGCCACGATCATCTACGCCGGGGAGCCGGTCTGGGCGGCCGTCGTCGGACGCATCGCCGGCGAGCGTCTGCCCGTCACCGCGCTGATCGGCGGCGGGCTCG
This sequence comes from Microbacterium sp. NPDC012755, assembly GCF_042901325.1. Taxonomy (NCBI): domain Bacteria; kingdom Bacillati; phylum Actinomycetota; class Actinomycetes; order Micrococcales; family Microbacteriaceae; genus Microbacterium; species Microbacterium sp. NPDC012755. The sequence continues at coordinate 966,507 of NZ_JBIBCT010000001.1, forward strand.
TCGTGCTGGGCATCCTCGCCAGCGAGCTCAAGCTCATCCGCCCCCGCAGACAGCCCTGACCCTTCTGTCCCCCGCGGTCGCCGTCGACGTCACGCGGACTCGGCGAGTGCACGGGTTGTCGACGCGAGGATGCCGTGCACTCGTCGACGTCACGTGAGGTCGTCGCCGGGGAGCGGGCTCTCCGGGGGCGTCGAGTCGTTCGCGCGGAACGGACGCACCACGAGAAGCGCGACGACCACGGCCGTAGCGCTCAGTGCCAGCCACATCCACGGCGTGGTCTCGAGCCCGATGAGCGAGGTCTGCCACTCGCGGCAGTACGAGTTCGCGGAGTCCTGAGCGTCCACGCACATGCCAGCCCCGAACACGGGGGCGAACAGCACGGTGGTCAGGAGAAGACAGCCGAGGACGATCCACAGCGCCCTCTTCGCCCCCTTCGTCATCCTCCCTTTCTACGCCACACGCTGAGAACGCCGCGACTCCGCAACCCGATCGTGACCGGGAGATGCCGGGAATAGAGACGGGGCGTCCGCGTTGCACCAGACATGATTGAAACTTCAACCGTCGTTCCGATCGCCACAGAGCGGACCCGTGTGCGCGTGCCGATGCGCTTCGCCGACGGTTTCTCCACCACCGCAGACGTTGTCACCTTCGACGGTCTCGTCGACGGACGCGAGCACCTGCTGCTGGGACTCGGCGACTGGCGCGGAGCGATGGAGCGCGCGGCCGAGGGCGGCGACGCACCCCTCGTGCGCCCGCACAGCGAGTGCCTCACGGGCGACGTATTCGGCTCGGAGCGCTGCGACTGCGGTCCGCAGCTGCGCGAAGCGGTCGAGCGGATCTCCGACGAGGGCGGCTTCCTGCTCTACCTGCGCCAGGAGGGTCGCGGCATCGGCCTCTACGCCAAGCTCGACGCCTACGCGCTGCAGGACGCGGGACTCGACACCTACGAGGCGAACGTGGCCCTCGGTCACGGTGAGGACGAGCGCGACTACACCGTCGCCGCGCAGATGCTGCGCGCCGTGGGCGTCGACGGCATCCGCCTGCTCAGCAACAACCCCGACAAGGCGGTGCAGCTCGAAGAGCTCGGCATCCGCGTCGCCGAGCGCATCCCGACCGGCGTCCACCTGTCGGAGGCGAACACGCGGTACCTGCAGGCGAAGCGCGACCACACCTCGCACACGCTCGACCTGTCGGCCGCCTGATGAGCGAGCGGCGGCTCGACGACGCCGAGATGGCGACCTGGCTGCCGACCATCCGCTTCGTGCAGCTGCTGCCGCAGGTGCTCGACCGGGCGTTGAAGGCCGAGACCGGACTCAACCACGCGCACTACGCGATCCTCATCACCCTCGCCGGTCAGGCCGACAGGGCGATCCCGATGACCGAGCTGGCGCACATCGCCGGACTCAGCCGCTCACGCCTCAGTCACGCCATCGACTCGCTCGAGGAGCGGGGGTGGGTGACCCGCACGAGCTGCAGCAGCGACAAGCGCACCCTCACGGCAGCACTCACGGATGCCGGACGCGAACTGCTGCGCTCGGCGGCCCCGGTGCACGTGGCGCAGATCCGCGAGCTGGTGCTCGATCCGCTGACCGCGCAGGAGCGCGACCAGCTGGGCGGCATCCTCTCGAAGCTCCTGCCCGGGATCACCGCCGCCCTGTAGCGCGCGAGCCTCGGGGTCGTGCTTCGGGGGTCGTGCTTCGGGGGGGTGCGGTGCGGGGGGTGCGGTGCAGGGTCGTGCGGTGCGGGGTCGTGCTGGGGGGGGTGCGGGTGCGCTGCGGCTTGACGCGTGCGGCCTCGCACGCCCGCACGTTCGGGAGGAGAAAACACGCTCGGGAGGACGGATGCCGGGAGAACCTCAGCCCGAACGTGCGAACTCAGCCCGAGCGTGCGAACTCAGCCCGAGCGTGCGGCGCGGCGTGCACGCCTCACGCCCAGCCCGAACGTGCGGCCCGCGTGCACGCCCTCAGGCCCCGAACGAGAGAGCACGCTCGGGAGGAGAGAACACGCTCGGGAGGACGGATGCCGGGAGAACCTCAGCCCGAACGTGCGAACCCAGCCCGAACGCGCGGCCCGCCGTGCGAGGTACCGTCAGTACCTGTCTCGTGGAGCCGACAGGGCGTACGGTCGAAGGCATGGACACCCGCAGCGAGGTGCGCGAGTTCCTCTCGTCGAGGCGCGCCCGCATCACCCCTGACCAGGCCGGACTCCCCGTGTATGGGGGCAACCGGCGTGTGCCGGGGCTCCGGCGCGAGGAGGTGTCGCTGCTGGCGGGCGTCAGCGTCGACTACTACACCCGCCTCGAGCGCGGAGACCTGTCCGGGGCGTCCGAGAGCGTGCTCGACGCCCTCGCCCGCGCGCTCCAGCTCGACGAGGCCGAAACCGCGCACCTGTTCGACCTCGCTCGCTCCGCCAACGCCGGCCCCGTTCCGCGCTCGCCCCGCACCAAGCCTGGACAGCTGCGGCCCAGCATCCTGCGTCTGCTCGACGCGATGACCGAGGCGCCGGCGATCGTGCGCGACAATCATTTCGACTACCGCGCGGCGAACGCGCTCGGCCGGGCGCTGTACGCCCCCGTGTTCGCGGAGCCGCGGCCCAACAGCGCGCGCTTCGCGTTCCTCAACCCTGCCGCCCAGGAGTTCTACCCCGAGTGGGAGCGCAACACGCAGGAGCTCGTCGCCGCGATGCGCGGCGAGGCCGGCCGCAACCCCTTCGACAAGAAGCTCACCGATCTCGTCGGAGAGCTGTCGACGCGCAGCGACCGGTTCCGCACCCTGTGGGCGGCGCACGACGTGCGTTTCCATCGCACGGGCCGCAAGCGCATCAACCACCCGGTCGTCGGCGAGATGGAGCTCACCTACGAGGCGTTCGAGCTTCCCGCCGACCCCGGACTCCAACTGTCGGCGTACACCGCGGAGCCCGGCTCGGCGTCCGCCGAGAAGCTGGGGCTGCTGGCGAGCTGGGCGGCGACGGATGCCGCGGCATCCGTCCGCCTCACCACGGAGGCCTGACGCTCCGAAGCATCCCGCGCCGACGCACCGGTCGCCCGAGGATCGACCCCGGCGTGATCAGGCGCTCGGGCGGACCGTGAGGCTCTGCATCGACACCCCGAAGGGCCCGGATGCATCGTTGAGCACCGTGTGGGTCAGACCGATGCCCGCGGCTCCGAACGTGACGGTGGTGTCGAGGCCGATCCAGCCCTCGTCGGGCTCGCGGAACAGATGGGCGGTGAGGTCGACGTTCGGGAAGAACGCGGAGCCGATCGGCACACGAGGACTCACGCCGTTCGCGACGTCGACGACGCCCAGCGCCCGAGCGGTCGCGCTGATGCGCTCGCCGTCGAGCAGCGGATGATGGGGGCGCACCCACGCGGACGCCCTCCCCGGCTCGGCCTCGTCGTGACGGAAGTCGCCGGAGCGGATGAAGGCCCCCGGCCAGATGTCGCCAGGGGCCCAGTCGGCGTGCGCGTCGAGCGGCGGCATGATCGGGAGCGCACCTCCGGCGAGCGCCGCCGTGTCGGCCGTCTGCATGAGCCAGGCGCGCAGGATCACGGCAGGCCTGGACCCGTGACTGAGGGTGGCTTCGACGAGCTCGATCGTGCGGCCGGGCCTGACGACGGCGATCTCCACCTCCACCACGTCGATCGGCAGCACACCGAGGATGTCGTAGGAGAGGCGGGCGAGCACGAGTCCGTCGTCGCGCCGGGCATCGCGGTGCTGCTCCACGAGGTGGGCGAGCAGGCCGATCGTCGGTGCGATGTGCTGCTCTGCGGTGTTCCAGGCTCCCTGCACGGCATCCGTCGCCCGGAAGGCGCGGTCGGAGAGCCGCTCGAAGTACGCGGTCACCCTCAGATCGTACGCACGCGTTCTGCTCAGAGCAGAATCGATGGATGCCGCGCCACGGCCCGACGTACCGTGAGGCATGGCCGCACTCGTCCCCTTCCCCCGTGCACCGCGTCGCCCCTCCGAGCCCGAGCCGCTGTGGCGGCAGCTGCTGGGCGACCAGCTGCGCCGACGACGCCACGACCGCGACGAGACCCTCACGGAGACCGCAGAGAAGGCGGGCGTCTCACCCCAGTACCTCTCGGAGGTCGAGCGCGGACTCAAGGAGCCGTCGAGCGAGATGATCGCAGCGATCGCCGGCGCCCTCGACACGTCCCTGATCGAGCTCACCAGCGCCGTCGCCGACGAGCTGCGGTCGGAGCCGGCATCCGCATCCGCCCTCTCGGCCGTGCGGGGCGCGTTCGCCCTCGCCGCCTGAGGAGCGGCGCGAATCCGGCATCCCGTCGCCTCGCCCTCCACGGCCTCACGGCCCGACACTCTGTCGGCGCGGGTGCCGTTCTGTCGGCGCGAATCCGGCATCCGTCGCCTGTGTCTCCCCCACGGCCCGACGGCCCGACACTCTGTCAGCGCGGTGCGTGCAGGCGCGCCGACAGAGCGGGTTCGGGGCCGACAGAACGTCAGGCACCGCGGGAACCGCGACCGCGCATCCGACACGTTCCCTGTCGCACCGGCGCCCCGCACGGCGTCCGGGGTCAGCCCCGCTCCCCCAGCACGGTGTCGATGAGGCCGTAGTCCCTGGCAGCGGATGCCGCGAATACGCGGTCCCTGTCGGTGTCGGCCCGCAGCTCGGCGACCGTGCGGCCGCTGTGCCTGGCGAGGATCTCCTCCATGTCCGCGCGCACCCGCACCACCTCGTCGGCCGCGAGGATCAGGTCGGGGATCGCGCCGCGCGACTGCCCGGCGGGCTGATGCAGCACGATGCGGGCGTGGGCGAGGGCGGACCGCTGACCCGGTGCTCCCGATGCGACGAGCAGCGCCGCGGGGCCGATCGCCTGGCCGACGCACGTCGTCGCGATCACCGGACGGATGTGCCGCATGGTGTCGTAGATCGCGAGAGCGGCCCCTGGATCGCCGCCCTCACTGTTGATGTAGAACTGGATGCCGCTCTCGGGGCTGTCGGCGTCGAGGTGCAGCAGCTGCGCGATGAGTGCGTTGGCGACGCCGGCGTCGATGCCGGTGCCGAGGTAGATCACGCGTTCGGCGAGGAGGTGCGAATAGACGTCCATGACGCGCTCGCCCCGCGGATGCTGTGCGATCACGTTCGGGATCGTGTAGCTGCTCATGCGTCCGCCCCCAGCCCGACGCGGGCGCGTCTGCGGGGCATGATCTCGGCGAACGAGCCGACGATCTCGTCGATGAAGCCGTAGTCGCGCGCCTGCTCCGCCGTGTACCAACGGTCGTGGAGAGAGTCCTCGAAGATGCGCTCCAGGGGCTGACCGGTGTCGCCGGCGATGAGCCCGAGCACGGTGTCGCGCATGTGGCGGAGGTCGTCGGCCTGGGTCTCGATCTCGACCGCCGATCCGCCGATGCCCGCCGACCCCTGGTGCATGAGGATGCGCGCGTGCGGCAGGGCTCTGCGCTTGCCCTTCGTGCCCGCGGAGAGCAGGAACTGCCCGGCGCTGCAGGCGAGGCCGAGGGCGAGCGTCGAAACGTCGTTCGGCACGAGCCTCATGACGTCGCGGATCGCGAGCATCGAGGGAACCGAGCCTCCGGGCGAGTGGATCCACAGCGCGATGTCGGCCACGGGGTCCTCGGCCGAGAGGGCGAGGAGCTGCGTCATCAGCAGCGTGCCGTTGTCGTCGTCGAGGGCGCCGTCGAGCACGAGGATGCGATCGTGGAACAGCGCACGCCGCGCTTCGGGGCCGAACTGCGGGATGGGGGTGTCTTCGCTCATGCCCCCAGCATCCGCCGCCCCGCATCCGCGCTGACCGGTTTCTGCTGTGGGCGGTTCTGCCCTGAGCGGCGCCCGCACACCGACCGCCCCCTCGACGTCGTGTCGAGGGGGCGGTCTGCGGGGGTGGGGTGGGGAGTGGGGTTTCAGGCCGCGGCGAGCGCGCGGCGGTGGGAGATGCGGTGACCGACCCAGAATCCGAGGGCGATGAGGCCCACGAGTCCGATGCCGAGCATCCACGGAAGGGTCGACGGGGCCGCACCGGCGGTGGCGGATGCCAGGGTGCCGGAGCCGTCGGCGATCAGGACGGTGCCCTCGGCGAGATCGGTCGCGCCCGCTTCGATCTTGTCGCCGCCCGCCGCGAGCTCCCCGGTCTTCTCGGCCACGGTGGCCGCGCCCTCGGAGAGGTCGCCGACGCCGGAGCTGAGGTCGGATGCTCCGGACTGCAGCGTCGCCGCCCCCTCGGCGAGGGACACCGCGCCCTGGCTCAACGAGGTCGCGCCGGAGTCGAGCTTGATCGTTCCGGAGTGGAGCGTGGAGGCGCCGGACGAGAGTGCCTGGAGGCCACCCGAGAGCTTGGCGGCTCCCGCGGACAGCTGGGACGTGCCGTCCTTGAGCGCCTGCGCGCCGGCGACGAGCGCCGGGGCGCCCTTCTGCGCGTCCACGAGGCCGACGGTTCCCGGCCAGCCGAGGCTGGGTTCGCCGTTGACGAGCGCGTTCGCACCTCCTGCGAGCTTCTTCGAGGCCTCGACGGTGGCGAGCGTGCCCGCGGCGAGTGCCGGAGCCGCGTCCGCGGCGCCCGCGATGCCGTCGACCTGCTTGTCGAGGCCTGCCGCGAGCAGGGCGAGCTGGTCGATGTCCGAACCGGTGACCCCGTCGTTCGCGGCGAGCAGGGCGAGCTTGTCGGCGAGCATCTGCGAGTTCGCCGGCGCACCCGCGGCCGCACCCTTGATACCCGCGGCAGCCGTCGGGTCGGAGAGCGCCTGGAGCTTCGGGATCATCGCCGCGGGCACGGCCGCGTCGATCTTGGACGTGAATTCGGCGGCGCCGGCGAGAAGATCGCTGGCGATCTTGTGAGCACCGGACACGCCCGCGGAGAGCTTGGTGGCGCCGTCGAGCACGGACTGCGCCCCGGCATCCGCCCTCGTGGTCCCGGCCTGGAGGTCCTGGGCGCCGCTGAGGGCCGTCTGGGCCCCGGCGCTGAGCTTGCCCGCACCGGCCACGGCGTTCGACGCTCCTGCGGCGAGGGCTCCGGCGCCCTCGGAGAGCGTCGCCGCACCGGTGGCGGCCGACTGCGCTCCGGCGGCGAGCTTCTGCGCGCCGTCGTGTGCGGTGGTCGCTCCGGCGGCGAGGTCTTCGGTGCCTGCGGCGAGCTTGTCTGCGCCGGACGAGAGGTCTCCCGCCCCGTCGGCCAGCGCGGCGGAGCCGTCTTCGGCCGTCGTCGTTCCGCCGGCGAGCTCGGCCGCACCGGCGGCGATCTTGCCGGTCACGATGAAGAACAGGATCACCATCGCGGCCAGCAGAACGCTGAGCACGATCACGGCGATGCGCATTCCAAGTCCGTGGGCATGGGGTCTAGCACTCGTCATTGAGGACTCCTGGGGTCGGTGGCGTCGTTGCCACCGGCGAGTGTATGGGCGGCTTTCCCAGCCTCCGCACAGCTTTGCCGCTCGGGACCAAGTCTCAGGAGCACTGATACTCGGTTCCTTGTAGCGATCTCACAATTCCCGTTGACCCCGAGTCAACAGCCCCCGCCACCCTGCCCTTCGTGGCAACGCGCCGCGCGAGTGCACGGCATCCTCTCGAACGCACGAGATCTTCACGCGCAGATCCCGTGCACTCGTCGAGTGCACGGGATCTCGACGCCACCCTCGGGGTGAGGGCGAGGGTCAGCGGGCGGCGTGCAGCTCGGGGGCGTGCTGCGGGAGGGCGGCGAACGCGGTGGCGAGGTCGGCGATCAGGTCGTCGACGTTCTCCAGTCCGATGCTGAGGCGCAGCACGTCGGCGCCCGGCCGGGCCTCGGGCGGAACCGGGCGGTGCGTGAGGGCCGCCGGATGCTGGATGAGCGAGTCGACTCCTCCGAGCGAGACCGCATGCGTGAACAGCTCGGTCGCCGTGGTGATGGCGGATGCCGCGGCGAAGCCGCCCCGCATCCGCATCGCGATCATCGCGCCGGTGCCGCGCATCTGCCGTCCGAGGATGCCGCGCGGATCGCCGTCCAGGCCCGGGTAGAACACCTCGGCGACCTCGGGCCGATCGATCAGCCACTGCACGATGCGGCGGGCGCTCTCCTGCTGCGCGCGCATCCGCACCGGCAGGGTGGTGAGTCCGCGATGCAGCAGGTACGCGCCGAGCGGATGCAGCAGCCCTCCCGTGACGGCGCGCACGCGACGCAGCGCCTCGGCGGTCTCCTCGCTGCACGCGACGACGCCCGCGATCACGTCTCCATGACCGCCCAGATACTTCGTGGCGCTGTGCAGCGACATCGCCGCACCGAGGTCGATCGGGTTCTGCAGCACGGGGGTCGCGAACGTGTTGTCGACCACGACCGGAACCCCGCCCGCCTGACGCACGACGTCGGCGATGTCCGCGATGTCGAGCGTGGGGTTCGCGGGGGTCTCGACCACGACGAGCCCCGTGTCGGGCCGGATCGCGGCGGCGACCTCGTCGGGGTGGCAGTACGTGGTCTCGACGCCGAGCAGTCCGGAGCCCAGCAGGTGATCGGTTCCGCCGTACAGCGGGCGCACCGCGACGACGTGGCGCATGCCCGTCGCGGGGCCGTGCGCGAGGATCACCGCGGTCATGGCCGCCATGCCCGAGGCGAACGCGACCGCGGCCTCGGCGTGCTCGAGCTCGGCGAGCGCCTCCTCGAAGCGCGCGACCGTGGGGTTCCACAGGCGGGCGTAGACCATGCTGCCGTCGACGGGAGGGCGGCCGCCCGTGGCCATCGCCTCGTACGAGTCCCCTCCGCGCTCGATGTCGGGCAGCGGGTTCGTCGTGGAGAGGTCGATCGGCAGCGCGTGGACCCCGAGACCCTCGAGGTCGGAGCGGCCGCTGTGGACGGCGACGGTGTCGGGATGCAACGGTGCAGTCATGTCTCCACGTTGCCCGAATCCCAATCCGGGCGCAGGGATTCGACAGCATCCGCCAGTTCTTCCGCCGTATTCGCTATTCTGTGCCGAAAGCGACCTTCGAAGAGGAGCCATCTTGGCGAAACCGCAACTCGACGAGCTCGACCTCGAACTGCTCGCCGCCCTCACCGCCGATGCAGTGGTCACGAACAAGGCGCTCGCCACCCGTCTGGGTCTCGCCGAGTCGACGTGCGCGCACCGCGTGCGGGCGCTGCGCGAGCGCGGCGTCATCCGCGACACCCGCATCCGCGTCGACGAGGCCGCCCTGGGCTTCCCGCTGCAGGCGATCATCAAGGTGCGCCTCGCGAACCACACCGGCCCCAAGGTCACCGCGCTGTTCGATGCGCTCGTCGGCATCCCCCGCGTGCTGCAGGTCTTCCACGTCGCCGGGGTCGACGACTTCCTCGTGCACGTCGCCGTGCAGGATGCGACGGCGCTGCGGGACATCGTGCTGGAGCACATCACGATCCACCCCGTCGTGCGGGGCACCGAGACCCAGCTGGTGTTCGAGCTCCGAGACGGCAGCGGACTGCTCGGCCGATAGCCGCGCGCTCGACGGATGCCCGGCCCGCACTCGCGCGCAGGGCCCGAGAGCGCGAGGATGGAACGGCACGTGAAGCAAGGGAGCACCGAATGAGCCGCAGCGCCACCGCAGCCACGAACACGATCCGCGAGATGCGGGACTTCCTCTTCGCGAACGCCACGGACTACGACGCCGCACGCGCCGGCTTCTCCTGGCCGCACCCCGACGAGTTCAACTTCGCGCTGGAGTGGTTCGACGTCGTCGCGGGAGAGGACCCCGACCGCCCCGCCGTGCAGATCGTGTCCGCCGACCTGTCGCTCGTGGAGTGGACCTACGGGCAGCTCTCCGCCCGCTCCGACCAGGTCGCCGCCTGGCTCACGGGTCTCGGCATCCGCCGCGGCGATCACGTCATCGTGATGCTGGGCAACCAGATCGAGCTATGGGAGGTGATGCTCGCGATCACCAAGATCGGCGCGGTGTCGATCCCGACCTCGACGCTGCTGTCGGCATCCGACCTCGCCTACCGCATCGAGCACGGCCGCGCCCGCGCCGTCGTGACCCTCGGCGCACTCGCCGGGCGGCTCGACGGCATCGACACCCTGCGGATCGGCGTCGGCGACGGCATCCCCGCTGGGTGGGAGCGCTTCGCGGACTCCGCCGACGCCCCGACGGAGTTCGAGCCGGATGCCCCGACCCCGGCATCCGACACCGCCCTGCTCTACTTCACCAGCGGCACCACCAGTCGTCCCAAGCTCGTGCAGCACACCCACGCCTCCTACCCGATCGGCCACCTGTCGACCATGTGGTGGCTGGGCGTGCGGCCGGGCGACGTGCACCTCAACATCTCGTCGCCCGGGTGGGCGAAGCACGCGTGGTCGAGCTTCTACTCGCCGTTCCTCGCCGAGGCCACCGTCTTCGTCTACAACTACGACCGCTTCGACGCGAACGCCCTCATGCAGGTCATGGACACCCACCACGTGTCGACGTTCTGCGCACCGCCGACCGTGTGGCGCATGCTGATCCAGGCCGACCTCGGACGCCTCACGCATCCGCCGCGTGAGCTCGTCGGCGCCGGCGAACCCCTGAATCCCGAGGTCATCGAGCGCGTGCGGAACGCGTGGGGAGGGACGATCCGCGACGGATTCGGTCAGACCGAGATGACGGCGTGCATCGGCAACTCCCCCGGCCAGCCGATCAAGATCGGGTCGATGGGACGACCGCTCCCCGGCTACCCCGTCGTGCTGCTCGACCCCGTGACGGGCGCCGTGACCGACGGGGAGGGTGAGATCGCCCTCGACCTGTCGCAGCCGCCCCTCGGCCTCATGGCCGGGTACTACGACGCCCCGGAGAAGACGGCGGAGTCGCGCGTCGGCGGGTTCCACCACACGGGCGACATCGCGACGAGGGATGCCGACGGCTACCTCACCTACGTCGGCAGGGCGGACGACGTCTTCAAGGCATCGGACTACAAGATCTCGCCGTTCGAGCTCGAGTCGGTGCTGCTGGAGCACGACCTCGTGGTCGAGGCGGCGGTGGTACCGAGCCCGGATCCGACCCGCCTGGCGGTGCCGAAGGCGTACGTGTGCCTGCGGACGGATGCCGGAGCCGACGAGGCGGAGGCCGCACGATCGATCTTCGCCTACGCGCACGACCGCCTGTCGTCGCACCTATGGGTGCGGATCATCGAGTTCGCTCCAGAGCTGCCGAAGACCATCTCGGGCAAGATCCGTCGCGTCGAGCTGCGCGCCCGCGAGGCCGCACGCGTCGAGTCCGGAGACGAGACCGGGCAGCACCGAGACCGCGACTACCGCTGAGTCGCGCGGCTCAGGCCGCGCGGACCGGATTCGGCCGCGTGAGCGTCGGAATCGTGCTGGTCGCCGGGGCGACGGATGCCGGAGCCGCGACGGCCGGTGCAGCGGCCGCCGCCTCGGCCTTCTCCGCCCGCGTCGGCCACTCGGCGCCGGATGCGTTCATGATCGCACGCACGACGCCGCCGATCACCAGCAGGCCGACGAGCGCCGCGACGGAGGCCAGCAGCGGCATCCACTGGCTGGCGAATCCGGCGATGGAGCTGATCATCGCGCTGGGGATCCAGAGCCCCACCGCGCCTCCGCTCAGACCGCTCGCGCCGCGTGTGATCGCGACGGCTGCGACGATCGCGCAGACCGCCGCGAGCACCGCGCCGACCACTCCGATCGGGACCATGATCTGGGCCAGATCGCTGGCCACCCTCGATGTCGTCATGACGACCCCCCGTCAACGGTATCTCCGCACCTTCTACATTAGGAAAGTGTCTGGATGAACGCATCCGTCTCAAGGATGATGTTTCGTACTCCTGCGGTCTAACGCCTCTTCAGGCGGGCGAGCGGCGACCTCTTCACCACGCGCACCGGCTGCGTGACGACGGCGTCGACCACCATCGATCCGTCGACCGGTCCGACGATGGCGATCGCCGACGTCTCGGTGGCCTCCGCGGGGTTCACCGGCATCCGTCCGAGGGCGCGGTGCGCGCTGATGTACGCGGGCACGAGCAGCACGATCGCCCCCACCCAGGCGAGCGGGTTGCTGAGCGCGACACCGGGGAATCCGATCCACGCGCCGAGGGCGACCGCGGCGGCGACGCGCATCACGAGCTCGATGACGCCGGTGACGGTGGGCACGAGCGTGTGCCCGAGGCCCTGGAGGGCGCCGCGGAGCACGAACAGCACGCCGAGCGCCCAGTAGCCGCATCCGTTCACGATGAGCATGAGGTGCGCGAGCCTCACGACCTCGTCGGAGCCGTCGCCGATGAACAGCCGCACCATCGGCACGCCGAAGGCGATGATGACGATGCCGATGGCCGCACCGGCGGCCACCGCCATCCACGTCGCCTCCACGACGCCGCGGCGGATGCGGTCGGGACGGCGCCCGCCGAGGTTCTGCGCCGTGTACATCGAGACGGCGAGGCCGAGCGACGAGAGGAAGGCCACGCCGAGGCTGTCGACCCTGGCACCCGTGGTGTACGCGGCCACCGCCTCGGCGCCGATGGTGTTGAGCGCGACCTGCACGGTGAGGGTGCCGATCGCGATGATCGACGCCTGGAAGCCCATGGGCAGTCCGAGACGCAGGTGCTCGGCCACATCGGCGCGCGTGACGCGCCAGTCGCTGCGGCGCAGGTGCAGCAGAGGCAGGCGGCGGCGCACGAACTCCAGGCACAGCAGCACCGACACGGCCTGCGCGACGACCGTCGCCAGCGCCGCCCCAGCCACGCCCCACTCGAGCGGACCGACCATGAGCACGACGAGCCCCGCGTTCAGGGCGCACGAGACCGTGAGGAAGACCAGCGGCGTGCGGGAGTCGCCGATCGCGCGGATGATCGCCGACAGGTAGTTGAAGAACATCGTCGCGCCGGCGCCGATGAAGCTGATCTGCGTGAACACGGTGGCCTCGGCCATCAGCTCGCTCGGCGTCTGCAGCAGCGCGAGGAGAGGGTGCGAGATCAGGGGCGCCCCGACCGTGAGGATCACGCTCGTGATGCCGGTGAGGATCACCCCGGTCGCGACGGAGCGGCGCACCGCGACCTCGTCGCCGGCGCCGTAGGCCTGCGCGATGGGGATGGCGAAGCCGCTCGTGAGACCCCACGCGAAGCCGAGCAGCAGGAACAGCAGCGGTCCGGTCGCGCCGACGGCGGCGAGCGAGCCGACGCCGAGGTGGCGGCCGACGACGATCGCATCGACGAACTGGTACAGCTGCTGGACGACGTTGCCGAGCAGGAGCGGGATGGAGAAGGCAAGGATGACACGCCACGGACGGCCCGTGGTGAGAGAGGTGGCCATGAAGGAGCGGCTCGCAGAACTGGGGGGTGGATCGGGGGTCCGACCAGTTTATCGAATCGATTCGGAGAGCGGTATCCCCGGACACGCGGAATCGGCCGGCATCGCAGGGGCGATGCCGGCCGATCTCTTCCGCGCGCTCAGGCGGATGCAGGGGCGGAGCCGCCGGACGGCGACTCCGCGTCGGGGCTCCCCAGCTCCGACGCCTGCTCGGCCTCGCGCACGATCTCCTCGACGACCGGTGAGTCGTCGCCGATCTCCCGCTGCAGCTCGTGGGCGAGCGAGTCGAGCTCCGCGCCGCCCGCCATCATGCTCGTCAACTGCGCGAGGGAGATCTCCTCCTTCTCGAAGTTGCCGATGCTGGTGCCGCGGTTCAGCAGCAGGAACCGATCGCCCACGGGGTACGCGTGGTGCGGGTTGTGCGTGATGAACACGACGCCCAGACCGCGATCGCGGGCCCTGGCGATGTACTTCAGCACCACGCCCGACTGCTTCACACCCAGCGCCGCGGTCGGCTCGTCGAGGATCAGCACCCTCGCGCCGAAGTACACCGCACGGGCGATCGCGACGCACTGGCGCTCTCCTCCCGACAGCGTGCCGATCGGCTGATCCACGTCGCGCAGGTCGATGCCCATGTTGGCGAGCTCTGTGTACGTGATCTGCTTCATGCGCTTCACGTCGAGCCGACGGAGCGGCCCCCAGCCCTTCGTCAGCTCCGACCCGAGGAAGAAGTTGCGCCAGACCGGCATCAGCGGCACGACAGCGAGGTCCTGATAGACCGTGGCGATGCCGGCATCCAGCGCCGCCCTCGGCGACGAGAACGTCACCTGCACCCCGTCGACGAGCAGCTCGCCGCTGGAGGGGGTGTGCGCCCCGGCCAGCATCTTGATGAACGTGGACTTGCCGGCGCCGTTGTCCCCCAGGACGCACGTGACCTGTCCGGCGTTCACCGTCGTGCTGACTCCGGCGAGCGCGTTCACCGGACCGTAGCTCTTGCCGATGTCGCGCACCTCGACGACGGGCGCCGTCGTGCTGACCGCGGTCATTTCACTCCTCCCGCCCTGAGTCGCACCCAGTGGTTCAGGAACACCGCCAGCAGCAGCATCGCTCCGAGGAACGTGCGCAGCCAGTTCGTGTCCCACTGGGCGAACGTGATGCCCTGGAAGACCATGCCGTAGATGAGGGCGCCCAGCGCGGCGCCGATCGCGGAGCCGAAGCCTCCCGTCATCAGACAGCCGCCGACGACCGCGCAGATGATGTAGATGAACTCCTGCCCGACGCCCGTGTTCGCCTGCACCGTCGAGGTGCGGAACAGCGAGATCATGCCGACCAGCCACGCCGCACCGGCCGTGACCATGAACAGGCCGATCTTGGTCTTGAGCACGGGAACGCCCACCTGGCGGGATGACGTGACCGCCCCGCCGACCGCGAAGATCCAGTTGCCCGGCCGGGTGCGCAGCAGCACCCAGGTCGCGACGGCGGTGACGACGAACCACCAGAGCACCGAGATGTAGAAGGTGCCGCCGCCGATCTCGATCGACGAGCCGAAGAGGGGCTGGATGCTGTCGTAGTAGGGCACCTTGGTCATGCCCTGGATGGCCACCTGGCCGGTGATGAGCTTCGTGACGGCGAGGTCGATGCCCGCCAGGACGAAGAACGTGCCGAGGGTGATGATGAAGCTCGGCAGCCCGGTCTTCATCACGAGGAGGCCGTTGAGGGCGCCGATCGCGAGGGCCAGCACGAGCGAGACGAGCACGGCCACCCAGATGTTCAGCCCGTACCGGGTGGTCAGGATGCCGACCACGAGAGCGGTGAAGCCGGTGAGCACACCCGCCGAGAGGTCGAACTCCCCGCCGATCATGAGCAGGGCGACCGCCACGGCCATGATGCCGAAGGTCGATGCGGATTCGAGCCAGACGCCCGCTCCGGCGGTGGTCATGAAGCTCTTCGTGTAGACGGAGAAGAAGATCATCACCGCCAGCGCTGCGACGAGCGCTCCCATCTCGGGCCGCACGAGCAGAGTGCGCAGCGGCCGCCGTTCCAGTCGCGGTCTGTTGCCCACCGTGACGATGTCCGTCGTTGTCATCTTCAGTCCTTTCGCCGGACGAGGGGGCGGGTGTCATCCCGCCCCCTCCGCCGGTGTTAGCGCGTGCCCTTCTTGGCGAACTCCGCGACCTGGGCCGCGTTGTCCTTCGTGACGAACGCCGGTCCGGAGTAGATCGGCTCCCCACCGCCGATGTCGTTGCCGTTGATGCTCTTGAGGTAGAGCGCGGTCACCCCGAGGAAGCCCTGCACGTACGGCTGCTGGTCGACCGCGAAGAGGATCTTGCCGTCGGCCACTGCGGCCACGACGTCTTCCGACAGGTCGAAGGTCGCGACCTTCGCCGCGCTGCCGGACTCCTCGACGGCGCCGACCGCGTCGATCGCGTACTGGCCGCCGAGGGTCAGCACGGCGTCGATGGAGGGGTCGGCCTGCAGCTTCGACTTGATGGTCGCCTTGACCTCGGCATCGTTCGTGCCGTCGACCTGCAGGTTCTCCATGGTGCCGCCGAACGCGCCGGCCGCGGCCTTGCAGCGCTCCTCGAGCCCGATGTTGCCCGCTTCCTGGATGACGCAGAGGGCGTTGGTCGCGCCCTCCGTGCTGAGGCGCTCGCCGACAGCGGCTCCCGCGATCGACTCGCTCTGCCCGACGTGGGTGATCGCGCCGAACTCCTTGAACTTCTCGATGCCCGAGTTGATGGTCACGACCGGGATGCCGGCGGCGACGGCGCGCTCGACGCTCGCCTGGACGCCGTCGGGGTTGGCCATGGAGACGACGATGCCGTCGACCTTCTGCGCGATCGCGTTGTCGATGAGCTGCGACTGCTTCGCGGGGTCGGGGTCGGAGTTGTAGGTGACGTCGGCGCCGTAGTCGGCTCCGGCCTTCTCCGCGCCGGACTTGACGCGGTCCCAGAACGCGTCGCCGGGCGCTGCGTGCGTGACCACGGCGTAGCTCAGCCCTGAGGACTTGGTGTCGCCGCCGCCCTGCGAGTCGGTCGTCGGTTCCTGTCCGGTTCCAGAGCACGCCGAGAGCAGCAGCGCGGCTGCGGCGGCGATCCCCAGAACGCCGATGAGGCGCTTCTTCATTTCGGTTTCCCTTCGATGCGGATCCTGTCGACGTCGACACGTCCCACCTGGTGACGTCGGTGTCAGGGCGATCCTGACACCGTGGAGTCCAAATGTCAATACATTCTGTCAACATCTCCATTCGGGGTATACGCTGTGTCCAACGGAAGGAGTCGCCCGTGGTGACGAAGAAGCACATCGGCGTCGGTCTGGTCTCGGTCGGATGGATGGGGCGCCTGCACTCACGCGCCTATCTGGAGGCGCACAGGCACTACCCCGACCTGCCCGTCGTCGCCGACCTCACGGTCGCCGCAGACCCGGA
The DNA here is from genome assembly GCF_042901325.1 of Microbacterium sp. NPDC012755. Lineage (NCBI taxonomy): Bacteria > Bacillati > Actinomycetota > Actinomycetes > Micrococcales > Microbacteriaceae > Microbacterium > Microbacterium sp. NPDC012755. The sequence continues at coordinate 983,130 of NZ_JBIBCT010000001.1, forward strand.
TGCCGGGGGCCGCGAACACGCCGCCGACGTGCTCGGCTACCGCGAGACCGTCTCCGACTACCGCGAGCTGATCGCCCACCCGGACGTCGACGTGGTCTCGATCTGCTCGCCGAACTTCCTCCACCACGAGATCGCCCTGGCCGCCATCGCTGCGGGCAAGCCGTTCTGGATCGAGAAGCCGATGGGCCGCGGCGCCGGCGAGTCGCGAGAGATCGCACAGGGCGCTCTCGACGCGGGCCTCGTGACCTCGGTGGGCTTCAACTACCGGCACGCCCCCGCCATCGCGCACGCCAGGCGCCTGGTGCGCGACGGGGCGCTCGGCACGATCACGAACGTGCGCGTCGCCCTGCTCGCCGACTACTCGGCCGATCCCGACGGCGCCCTCACGTGGCGGTTCAGCCGCGATCGCGCGGGCAGCGGCGTGCTCGGCGACCTGCTCTCGCACGGGGCCGACCTCGCGCAGTACATCGTCGGCCGGATCAGCTCCGTCAGCGGGCTCACCGAGACCTTCATCCGCAGCCGTCCCCTGCCGTCGGCCGGCGCGGCCAGCCACTTCAGCAAGGGCGCCGACGACGGCCCCCGCGGCGACGTCGAGAACGAGGACTACGCCGCGATCCTCGCCCGCTTCGACTCCGGCGCGGTCGCCGTGCTGGAGTCCAGCCGCGTCGCGATCGGCCCCCGCGCCGAGTACCGCATCGAGGTGTACGGCACGAAGGGCTCGCTGCGGTGGGACTTCCAGCGCCTGAACGAGCTCCAGCTGGCCGACGACGCCTCCGGCTACCGCACCGTCATGGCCGGGCCCGACTACGGCGACTTCGCGCGCTTCCAGCCCGGGGCCGGCACCGGCATGGGCTTCGACGACCTGAAGACCATCGAGGCCTCGCTGTTCCTGCGCTCCGTCGCCGAGGGCAGGCAGCTCGCGCCGTCGGCATCCGATGCGTGGTCGGCGGCGGAGATCGTGGATGCCGCGCTGCGGAGCACGGCATCCGGAGCCTGGGAGTCCGTGCCCGAGGTGACGGGCCCCACGACGTACGACGCGTGACCCTCCGCTCCTCTCGTCTCGTGGGGCCCGCTCGCGTGTGCCGTTCGCGCGTGAGTCACGCTCACGCGAGGTGTCGCACAACGCACGCGTGAGGCGCCACAAGAGCACACGCGTGAGGGGCCACAGAACGTCGCGTCATGGGCCCCGTACCCGACAGAACATGACCCCTCACACCAAGCACCACAAAGAGCACCCGCGTGAAGAGCCACAAAACGTCGCGCCAAAGGGCCCGCACCCCGCACAACATGACCCCTCACGCGAGGGCGCGAGGGCGCGAGCGAGGGCGCGAGCGAGGGCGCGAGGGTGCGGGGGGGCTCAGGCCCCGAAGGCGCTCCGGAACGCGTCGAGCGCGGCATCCGTGTCGGTGCGCGCCCAGCCCTCGAGGCCGATCACCCCGTCGTAGCCGAGGTCGCGCAGCGCCGCGGCGATCGCCTCGTAGCGGATCTCCCCCGTGCCCGGCTCGCAGCGACCAGGCACATCAGCGACCTGGATCTCGCCGACCCACGGCAGCGCCTCCCGCACGAGCTCGATCAGGTTCCCCTCCCCGATCTGCGCGTGGTACAGGTCGAGGTTGAGGCGCAGCCACGGGGAGTCCACGGCCCGCGCCAGACGCAGCGTGTCGGCGGCGCGGGCGAACGGGGTTCCGGGGTGGTCGACGGCGGTGTTCAGGTTCTCCAGCGTGAACACGCGCCCCTCACGCGCGCCCAGCGCGGCCAGTCGCGCGAGGGTGTCCGCCGCGATCTCCCACTCGTGCGGGGCGACCTCGGTCTGCGGGCGCACCGGAAGGCCGCCGGGCGCCAGCCCCGTGCCGTGCAGGTTCAGCCGGGGTGAGTCGATCACCTCCGCCTTCCGCAGCGACTCCTCCGCCGTCGCGAGGAGGTCGGCGATGCCCTCGGGCGTCGTGAGGTCGCCGCGGAGGTACCCCGTCATCGACGAGAACACCGCGCCGGTGGCGGCGAGCGCGGGGAGGTCCTTGGTGCTCCAGTCCCAGATCTCGACCTCGAAGCCGCGCTCGTCGAGACGGCGGACGCGTTCGACCAGATCGAGGTCGGTGTAGAGCATCTCGGCCGACGCGGCCAGCCGGTAGCGGGCAGGCTGCTCGACGGCGCTCATCGCAGGTCGACCGGCACGACGACGCGCTCGGTCGCCGAACGCTGCGCGGCGTCGGCGAGGATCAGCGCCGCGCGGCCGTCCTCGAACGTCGGGCTCGTCGACTCCTCTCCGCGGGCGAGCAGGATGAACTCGTGCAGCTCCGCGGCGTAGGCGGCGGCATAGCGCTCCAGGAAGAACGGCTCGTACGGAGGCTTCGCCTCGACGGCATCCGCGGTCGACAGGCTGACGAGGCTGGTCGGCGCGTTCGCGACCTGCAGCATCCCGGTGCCGCCGAAGGCCTCGATGCGCTGGTCGTAGCCGACGGCGCTGTGCCGCGAGTTGACGATCGTGACGAGGGCGCCGGATGCCGCGCGCAGGGTCGTCACGGCGGTGTCGAAGTCGCCGTGCTGGGCGGCGCCGGCGTCGAAGGTCGTCGACCCGGATGCCGAGACCTCGACGATCTCGGGCAGGAAGAACCGCGCCATGTCGAAGTCGTGGATCGTCATGTCGCGGAAGATCCCGCCGGAGACGGCGACGTAGTCGGCGGGCGGAGCCGAGGGGTCGCGGCTGATGATCGTGAGCTGTTCGAGGGCGCCGATCTCCCCCGCGGCGACGCGGGCCCTGGCCGACGCGAACGCCGGATCGAAGCGGCGGTTGAAGCCGAGAGCCACCGGCACCCCGGCCGACGCGACCCGGGGACGCAGCGCCTCGACCCGCGCGATGTCGAGGTCGATCGGCTTCTCGCAGAGCACGGGGATGCCGGCATCCACCGCCCGTGCGATGAGGTCGACGTGCGTCGGCGTCGGCGAGGCGATGAGGATCGCGTCGACCTCCCCCGAGGCGAACACCTCGTCGGGGGTGTCGGTCGCCGTGCCGCCGTAGGTCGCGGCGACGCGGCGCGCGCCGTCGACGAAGGGATCGGCGACCCAGGAGAGCTGCGCGTCGGGGTCGGCGGCGATGCTCGCGGCGTGCACCTGGCCGATGCGTCCGGTGCCGATCAGGCCGAAGCGGAGGGGAGCGTGTGACATCGTGCGGTCCTTCGGGGAGAGGGGTCGGGGAGAAGGGGTCACGCCCAGGGGCGCAGCGCCTCGCGGTTGCGGATCTGGTCGGCCCCGCGCGCGGCGCGGAACTCGGAGAGGGAGACGTCGGGGCCGTTCAGCACGTCCTGCTCGACGACGATCCAGCCGTCGAAACCGCGCTCGTCGACGGCATCCATCACGGCGGCGAGGTCGATGTCGCCCGCGCCGAACGCGACGAACGAACCCGACGACCAGACCTCGCGCATCCCGCCGCCGGCGGAGAGCACGCGCGTCAGCTCGCCGAGGTCGACGTCCTTCAGGTGCAGGTGGTTGATGCGGTCTCCCCAGCGGCGCACGGCGTCGAGCGGGTCTCCCCCGGCGATGAAGAGGTGACCGGTGTCGAGGGTGAGATCGACGTCGACGTTCGCGAGGAACCGATCGATCTCGTCGGGCGACTCCACGAACGTGCCGGCGTGGTGGTGGAAGGTCGGCTCGAAGCCGGCCGCGCGCACGATGCCCGCGGCGCGCTCGGTGTTCGCGAGCAGCCTTCCCCACGCGGCCTCGGCGAGCGGGTCGACCTCGCCTCCCCGACCCGGCGCACCCTGACGGATGCTCGAGCCTCCGTCGGCGAGCGTGGGCAGCGGCAGCCGGTCGGGGCCGTCCTCCGCGGCGTCGGAGAACGCGCGCAGCGCCTCGTGCAGCTCCGGAAGCGCCGCCTCGAAGGCGTCGTCGTCGGAGAACGGCAGCTGCACCCAGCCTCCGGCGAGCTCCAGCCCGTGGCTCCGCAGCCGCTCCCGCAGCCGCGCGCCCTGCCCGAAGAAGCCGGACGGGCCCAGGTCCACGCCGCGGTAGTCCGACTCGGCGAGCGTCGCCAGCAGGTCGTCGGGGCTGATCGTCTCGGCGCCCTCCGGGGTCAGCTCGAACACGCCGAAGCTCACCGGGGCGCCGGCCACCGTCGCCTTCATGCCTCTCCTCCGTCTTCCGCGCCCAGCAGCGGGCGCTGCGCCGTCCGGCGCTGTTCGTACTCGCGGCGTGCGCGACGGGTCGTCGGCAGCGATGCCTCCTCCGGCACCGGCACATCCCACCAGCCCTCCCCGTCGGGGGCGTAGAGCAGCGGGTCGCTCTCGATGTGGATCACGGTCGACCGCGGCGAGGCCTTCGCTGCGGCGAGCGCGGCCGACAGGTCGTCGATCGCGGATGCCGTCGCCGGGATCTCCACGACGTCCAGCCCGTAGCTGCGCGCGTTCATGGCGAGGTCGACCGGCAGCAGCCGCTCGGCGTGCGCCGGATCGTCCTGCATCCGGTAGCGCGTGCCGAACCGTTCCGAGCCGACGGTCTCCGACAGGTGGCCGATCGAGGCGTAGCCGTGGTTCTGCACGATCACGATGATGAGCTTGATGCCCTCGGCGACGACCGTGGCGAGCTCGGAGCTCAGCATCAGGTACGAGCCGTCCCCCACCATCACGACCACGTCGCGGTCGGAGCCGGAGGCGAGGGCGCCGCGCTTGGCGCCGAGGCCGCCGGCGATCTCGTACCCCATGCACGAGAACGCGTACTCGACGTGATAGCCGAGCGGGTCGCGCACGCGCCAGAGCTTGTGCAGGTCGCCGGGCAGGGAACCAGCGGCCTGGACGATCACGTCCTCCGGGTCGGTGGCCGCCTGGACGGCGCCGATGATCTCCGGCTGGCCGGGACGTGCGAGGCCCGATGGCGCGAAGGCCGCGTCGACCGCGGCATCCCACTCCGCCTTCTCCCCGGCGATGCGGGTGGCGTACTCGTCGCTCACGATCCGGACGGGCAGCGCCTCTGCGAGCGCGACCAGCGTCTCGCGGGCGTCGGCGATCACGGGCAGCTGCGTGCCGTGCTTGTACGCGTCGAACGCGGCGACGTTGATGTTGACGAACTCGACACCCGGATGCTGGAACGCCGTGCGCGACCCCGTGGTGAAGTCGCTGTAGCGCGTGCCGATGCCGATCACGACGTCGGCCTCGGCGGCGAGCCGATTCGCCGCGGTCGAGCCCGTGGCCCCGACGCCGCCGAGGTACTGCGGGTGGTCCCAGGCGAGGCTGCCGCCGCCGGCCTGCGTCGTGCCGACGGGGATGCCGGTGGCCTCGACGAAGGCGCGCAGCTGCTCCTCTGCGCCCGAGTAGATCACGCCGCCGCCCGCGACGACGAACGGGCGCTTCGCGGCGCGGATCGCCCGCACGGCCCGCTCCAGCGCACCGCGTTCGGGGACGGGCCGGCGCACGTGCCACTCGCGTTCGGCGAGGAACGACAGCGGCACGTCGATGCTCTCGGCCTGCACGTCCTCCGGCAGCGCGATCGTGACGGCGCCGGTCTCGGCGGGGTCGACGAGCACGCGAAGGGCGTTCAGCGCGATCGAGAACAGCTGCTCCGGCCGCTGCACGCGATCGAAGAAGCGCGAGAGCGGACGGAACGCGTCGTTGACGGTGAGCCCGATGTCCCACGGCTGCTCCAGCTGCTGCAGCACCGGGTCGGCCACGCGCGTCGCGAAGGTGTCGCTCGGCAGCAGCAGCGCCGGCAGCCGGTTCGTCGTGGCGAGCGCGGCGCCGGTGAGCATGTTGGTCGCGCCGGGGCCGACGGATGCCGCGGAGGCGAACGTCGCCCTGCGGCGGTGCATCCGCGCGAAGCCGACGGACTGGTGCACCATCGCCTGCTCGTTGCGGGCCTGGTGGTACGACATGAGGCCGGGGCTCTCGACGTCGAGCTGGCGCAGCGCCTGGCCGATGCCGGCGACGTTGCCGTGTCCGAAGATGCCGAACACGCCGGGGATCGTCCGTTCGCGGATCTCCCCGTCGACCGTCCACTGGTTCGCAAGGAACCCGACCAGCGCCTGGCTGACCGACATCCTCCTGGTCGCCGTCATCGCGGCCCTCCTTCGTCGTGCTCGTCGTCGTGCGCCGATGCGCCCTCGGGGAAGGGCAGGCGCGGGTCGATCGGCTGCGAGGCCCACGCGTCGCGCACCCACGCGTGCGCGGGGTCGTCGCTGATCAGCCACTCGCGCTCGGGGTCCGGCCCCGCCATCACGTTCAGGTAGTACAGGTCGTATCCGGGGGCGGCGACCGCAGGGCCGTGGTAGCCGAAGGGCACGAGGGCGATGTCGCCCGTGCGGACCATCGCGTCGATCTCGATGTCGCCGGCGGGAGAGGAATAGGTGCTGAACAGCCCGAACGCGGCATCCGCCCCCTGCGTCGACCGGTCGGCGCGAGCCGCCTCGAAGTAGTAGATCTCCTCGAGCCGCGACTCGTGACCGGGCACGTGCTCGTCGTGCTTGTGCGGAGGGTACGACGACCAGTTGCCTGCCGGGGTGATGACCTCGCACACGATGAGCCGGGCGGCATCCAGCGCCTGCGGAGTGCCGAAGTTGTGTACCTGGCGGCTCGACGCACCCGCACCGCGGAGCTCGACGGGGGTCTCTGCCGCCGCGATGCGTCTGGTCGGCCGGACCTCGGTCGTCGGCGACGAGGCGACGGCGACCCTGCCGCTCCCCCGCACGGTCGCCGTCGCATCGGTGGAGAGGTAGAGCACGTCGGTCGGACCGTCGAAGACCGACGCGCGGCCCGCGAGGTCCACGGTCGACGCGGACCCCCGCTCGACGACCTCCACCGTGAAGCTCCCGGCGAGCGGCACGACGATGCGCTCCTGCCCGCCGCCGTCCAGCGCGAGGGACTCGCCCTCGGTCAGCACGCCCACGCGAAGACCCGTGTGCTGCCAGCCGGGGATGCCGTCGTCGACCACGCTCTCCCACCCCTCGCCGGCGAGCGCGCCGCGGCGATGGAACCATCCGGTCTCGTCGTTCATGCGCGCCTCAGCGGTTCTGCGGGAATCCGAGGTTGATGCCCTCGTGCGTCGCCGGGTCGAGCCAGCGGCTGGTGACCGCCTTCTCCCGCGTGAAGAACTCGAACCCGTGCACACCGTACGCCTTCGCGTCGCCGAACAGCGAGGCCTTCCAGCCGCCGAAGGAGTGGTACGCGACGGGGACGGGGATCGGGACGTTGATGCCGATCATGCCGACCTGCACCTCGGTCTGGAAGCGCCGCGCGGCGCCGCCGTCGTTCGTGAAGATCGCCGTGCCGTTGCCGAACTCGCCGGAGTTGATGAGGTCGAGCCCCTCCTGGAACGTCTCGACGCGCACGATCGACAGCACCGGGCCGAAGATCTCCTCGCGGTACGCCCGCGATGTGAGCGGGATCTCGTCGATCAGCGTCGGTCCGAAGAAGAAGCCGTCCTCGTGCCCGTCGACGACGAAGCCGCGGCCGTCCACCACGATGCGCGCCCCATCGGCGGCCGCGATGTCGACGTAGCCCGACACCTTCTCGCGGTGCGCGCCGCTGATCAGCGGGCCGAGGTCGGGCTCGCCGTCGGCATCCCCCGCGCCGTTGCCCACGCGCAGCCGGGAGATCCGCTCGGTGATCTTCTCGATGAGCCGGTCCGCCACCGGCTCCACCGCGATCAGGACGGAGATCGCCATGCACCGCTCGCCCGCGGCGCCGTAGCCCGCGTTGATCGCCTGGTCGGCGACGAGGTCGAGGTCGGCGTCGGGGAGCACCAGCATGTGGTTCTTCGCACCGCCGAGCGCCTGCACCCTCTTGCCGTGACGGGATGCCGTCTCGTAGATGTACTGCGCGATGGGGGTCGAGCCGACGAACGAGATCGACTGCACGACAGGGCTCGTGAGGAGGCCGTCGACCGCGAGCTTGTCACCCTGCAGCACCGTGAAGACGCCGTCGGGGAGCCCGGCCTCGCGCCACAGCTCGGCCATCCAGAGAGCGGCGGACGGATCCTTCTCGCTGGGCTTGAGCACCACGGCGTTGCCGGCGGCGATCGCGATCGGGAAGAACCACATCGGCACCATGACCGGGAAGTTGAAGGGGCTGACGATGCCGATCACGCCCAGCGGCTGCTTGATCGAGTACACGTCGATGCCGGTCGAGACGTTCTCCGAGTAGGCGCCCTTGATCAGGTGCGGGAACCCGGTGGCGAGCTCCACCACCTCCTGTCCGCGGAGGATCTCCCCCATCGCGTCGGAGAGCACCTTGCCGTGCTCACGCGTGACGATCTCGGCGAGCTCGCCCTTGCGGGCGTTCAGCAGCTCGCGGAATGCGAACAGCACCGCTTGACGCTTCGCGATCGACGTGGCGCCCCAGGCCTTCTGCGCACGCTCTGCCGACGCGATCGCCTCGGCGATCTCGGTCTCGTCGGCGAGCGCCACCCGGCCGATCACGGCTCCGGTCGCGGGGTTGAAGACGTCGGCGGTGCGGCCGCTCGTCGAGGGGCGCGGCGCCCCGTCGATCCAGTGGCCGATCTCCTGCACACCCGTGAGGGCGGCTGTCGTGTCGATGGTCATGCGGGCTCCTCAGATCAGCGTGGGGTGGACGAGTCGGGCCGCGATGTCGACGGCCGCGGCGACATCGCCGTCGGGCGGGTAGAGCAGGGTGCGACCGGCGGTGAGGCCCCGCACACCGGGGAGCGACATCGCGTCCTCCCAGGCGGCGAAGGTCTCGTCGGGGTCGTCGGGAGAGTCGCCGCCGAGCAGCACGGTCGGCATGGTCGTCGCCGCCATCACGCGCTCCATGTCGGCCACGACGGGCAGCTTCATCCACGTGTACGCGCTGCTGCCACCGAGGCCGGCGGCGATCGCGATCGAGCGGATGACGGCATCCGGCGTCAGGTCGTTGACGACGTGCCCGTCCTTCCACTGGCTCACGAACGGCTCCAGCATGATGGGCAGTCGAGCGGCGGCGGCCTGCGTGACGGCGTGGGCGGTCGCCTCGAGCGTCGCCGAGGTGCCCTCGTCGTCGAAGTTGATGCGCATGAGCGTCTTCGCGAAGTCGAGCCCGGAGTCGACGAGGCTCGGCACGTCGTAGGCCGTGAAGCGGTCGTCCATCTCGAAGGTCGCCGAGCGGAGGCCGCCTCGGTTCATCGAGCCCACCACGACCTTTCCGTCGAGCAGGCCGAGAGCGGCGAGGTCGTCGATGATGTCGGGGGTCCCGAGCACGCCGTCGACGCCCGGTCGAGAGAGCGCCGTGGCGAGCCGGTCGAGCAGGTCGTATCTGTCGGCCATGGCCGTCGCGTCCGGTCCCACCGCGAGCGCGCCCCTGGCCGGGTGGTCGGCGGCGACGATGAACATGCGGTCGTCGGCTCCCAGGATCTCGCGCCGCGTGCGCGCCCGCAGCGCCTCGGTGATCTCGTGCGGACGTCGCGAGCGGATCTCCCGCAGCCGCGCGAAGTCGGATGCCGTCAGGATGCCCATGTCAGTTCCCCCCTGCCATCGCCTCGTCGACCTCCGCCGTCGTGGGCATGGCCGTCGAGCACTCCAGGCGCGAGGCGACGATCGCCCCCGCCGCGTTCGCGAAGCGGATGATCCGCTCGAGCTCCCACCCGCTCAGCAGGCCGTGGCACAGGGCGCCGCCGAACGCGTCGCCGGCGCCGAGGCCGTTGACGACGTCGATGACCAGCGGGGGCACCTCGACGGTCTCGTCTCGGGTCTTGGCGAGCACGCCCTTGGGCCCCTGCTTCACGATCGCGAGCTCGATGCCGCGGTCGAGCAGCGCGTCGGCTGCGCGGTGCGGGTCGGTCTCGCCGACGGCGATCTCGCACTCCTCGCGGTTGCCCACGGCCACGGTCACGGCGTCGAGCACGGCATCCACCTGCGCGGACGCTGCGGCCGGATCGCTCCAGAACATCGGGCGGTAGTCGAGGTCGAGCACCGTGTGTCGAGCGCGCCCCCTGGCAGCGAGCGCCGCGAGATGGGCGGAGCGGCTGGGCTCCTGGCTGAGGCCGGTGACCGTGAGCCAGAGGAGATCGGTCGCACGCACGGCGTCGAGGTCGATCTGGTCGGCGTCGAGATTCAGATCGGGCGCCTTCGGGTCGCGGTAGAAGTACAGCGGGAAGTCGTCGGGCGGGAAGATCTCGCAGAACGTCAGGGGCGTCTTCAGCAGCGGATCGACGGCCACGCCGGAGGGGTCGACGCCAAGGCGGTCGAGCTCGCGGAGCAGGTAGCGGCCGAAGGGATCGTCGCCCACGCGCGAGACGAGGGCCGAGCGGCGCCCGTGCCGCGCCGCGGCGACGCTCACGTTGGCCGCGCTGCCGCCGAGGTACTTGCCGAAGCTCGTCACGTCTTCGAGGCCGACCCCGCTCTGCAGCGGATAGAGGTCCACTCCGAGGCGTCCGAAGGCGATGATCTCGGGTGCGTCCTGCGTCTCGGTCATGCGCGCGAACACCTCTCTGTACGTCGGCATCCGCTTCGATGCTCGAATGTCCTAACAATAGCACATAGGTGTGTCCGCGCAAGAGATCCCGCCCGCCGAAGTTGCGGACGTAAGATTGTCGGAACATGGACCCCGCGACCACGCGGGCCGGGGAGGGAACGATGGCCGGCGACGAGCCCCATTGGCCGGACGAGCTGTTCGCCGACCTCGACCGCACCGGCCCCGTGCCGCTGTACTACCAGGTCTCCAGCCGCCTCGAAGGGGCCATCCACTCCGGCGCCATCCCCGCCGGCGCCCGCCTGGAGAACGAGATCGCGATCGCCCAGCGACTCGGCCTCTCCCGCCCCACCGTGCGTCGCGCGATCCAGGAGGTCGTCGACAAGGGACTGCTCGTCCGCCGCCGCGGCATCGGCACGCAGGTCGTGCAGGGACAGGTCACCCGCCAGGTCGAGCTGACCAGCCTCTACGAAGACCTCCAGGGCTCCCACCACGAGCCCGGCACCCGCGTGCTCGCGCACGAGGTCGTCCCCGCGACCGACGCCGTCGCCGTGGGCCTCGGCGTGCCGGTCGGTGAGGACGTCGTCTACATCCGCCGCCAGCGCAGCACCGACGGGATGCCGGTGGCCGTGCTGGAGAACTACCTCCCCCGCGAGTTCCGCGACATCACCACCGACGACCTCGGCACCCGCGGGCTCTACCAGATCCTCCGCGCCCGGGGCGTGACGATCCGGATCGCCAAGCAGAAGATCGGCGCCCGGCGCGCCGAAGGAGACGAGAGCGCACTGCTCGACATCGACGACGGCGGCCCCGTGCTCACGATGGAGCGCATCGCCTTCGACGACTCCGGCAGGGCCATCGAGTACGGCCACCACTGCTACCGCCCCGACATGTACAGCTTCGAGACCACGCTCGTCGCGAAGTAGCCGATCCGGCTGACCCTCCGCGGATCGTCCGGGCGACGGCATCCGCTTGTATTAGCCTGCACACCGTGCCCGCGCGCGGGCGCAGTCGACGACGACCGGAGGATCAACAGTGACGAATCAGCACTCAGGGGGCACCACGAAGGGCACCGGCGAGGAGGAGCACCTGCGGCGGGCGCTGAGCAACCGCCACATCCAGTTGCTCGCGATCGGCGGGGCGATCGGCACCGGCCTGTTCATGGGCAGCGGCAAGACCATCTCGGTCGCCGGCCCGTCGGTCATCTTCGTCTACATGATCATCGGCTTCATGCTGTTCTTCGTCATGCGGGCGATGGGCGAGCTGCTGCTGTCGAACCTCAAGTACAAGTCGTTCAGCGACTTCGCCAGCGACCTCCTCGGCCCCTGGGCCGGCTTCTTCACCGGGTGGACCTACTGGTTCTGCTGGGTGGTCACCGGCGTCGCCGACGTCATCGCGATCGCCGGGTACACGGATGCCCTCATCCCCGGCATCCCGCTGTGGATCCCCGGCCTGCTCGTCATCATCATCCTGCTCGCGCTGAACCTGCCCACGGTCGCCGCCTTCGGCGAGATGGAGTTCTGGTTCGCGCTCATCAAGATCGTCGCGATCGTGGCGCTCATCATCACCGGCCTCGTGATGATCTTCACCGGCTTCCAGCACGACGCCGGCACCGCGTCGTTCGCGAACCTGTGGGACCACGGCGGCATGTTCCCGCACGGCTTCATGGGCTTCGTCGCCGGCTTCCAGATCGCCGTCTTCGCGTTCGTCGGCATCGAGCTCGTCGGCACGGCCGCGGCCGAGACGAAGGACCCGACGCGCAACCTGCCGAAGGCGATCAACGCCATCCCGATCCGCGTGCTGCTGTTCTACGTGGGCGCGCTCATCGTTCTGATGGCCGTGACCCCGTGGACCGAGTACGTCGCGGGCGAGAGTCCCTTCATCGCCATGTTCGCCCTCGCGGGCCTCGGCATCGCCGCGACGGTCGTGAACCTCGTCGTGCTGACCTCGGCCATGTCGAGCGCGAACTCGGGCATCTACTCCACCTCGCGCATGGTGTTCGGACTCGCGCAGGACGGCGACGCCCCGCAGATCTTCGGCCGCCTGTCGTCGCGCAAGGTGCCGCAGAACGCGCTGTTCCTCTCCTGCATCCTGCTGCTGTCGGGCGTCGTGCTGCTGTACGCGGGCAAGGACATCGGCACCGCCTTCGACATGGTGACCACGGTCTCGGCCGTGTGCTTCATGTTCGTGTGGACGATCTTCCTGATCAGCTACATCGTCTACCGCCGCACGCGCAAGGAGAAGGCCGCGGCATCGGTGTTCCGCATGCCGGGCGGTCTGTTCATGCCCTACGTGGTGCTCGCGTTCTTCGTGTTCATCCTGTGGGCGCTGACCACGCAGCCCGACACCCTGACCGCGCTGGCGGTGACGCCGATCTGGTTCGCGCTGCTCGTCGTGGCGTGGCTCTTCGTGCGCAGGTCTCCGAACCACATCTCCCGTCACGAGGCCCACATCGCGCACCTGCGCGACGACTCCGCGGAGTAACGCGTTCACAACTCCTCAAGGATCGGCCGATTCCGCCCGGAATCGGCCGATCCTCGTCTGTCGGCCCTGTTTCTTGAGGAGTTGTGAACCAGGAACCCGGGACTCGGCTCAGGCCGCAGCCACCGCGACGGGCTTCGCAGCGAACAGGCGCTTCCGCAGCGCGAGGAACAGCAGCACCATCCCCGCCGAGAGCAGGATGTGACCGAGCCCCGCGATGCCGGAGATCATGGCGGATGACTCCCGACCGAGCACCGTGAGGCATCCGTGCCAGACGAGCATCGCCGAGGTGAGCACGAGTCCGGCGTTGTAGATCCAGAAGAACCAGCCGAACAGGCGGCTCTCGCTCAGTGCGAACGCCTTCTCGAGCAGCAGCACGATCAGCAGCACGACGAAACCCAGGACGAGGACGTGCGTGTGGACGAGACCGAGCTGGGTGAACTGCCCCTCGGGGAAGCCGTTGGCCTTGGTGAACTCGCGGTAGAAGAGTCCGGAGAGCACGCCGACGAGCATGTAGGCGAACGCGGCGTAGAAGAGCTTGCGCATGAGGGGTGTCCTTTCGAGGCTGACTCCAGCCTCGCGCCGCGGCACCCGCACCGGATCCATCGTTCGGTTGAGATGCACGGCACGGCGCCGCGCGGCACGGCAGCGCCGTGCGAAGCTGCGACGGGCAAGACGCCCGAGACATCAGAAAGGTCAGAGGATGCCGGTGTCCCGGGCGATCGCGATCGCCCGGGCGCGGCTGTCGGCGCCGAGCTTCTCGAACACGTGCACGAGGTGCGTCTTGACCGTCGCCTCGGTGACGAACAGCGTCTTCGCGATCTCCCGGTTCGATGAGCCGGTGTCGAGGAGCCGCAGCACGTCGAGCTCGCGCTCGGTGAGCCGCACCCGCGGTGCCCGCATGACCTCGACGACGCGTTCGCTGAGCTCGGGGGTGAGCACGAGCCCTCCTGCGGCAGCGTGACGGATCGCCTGCACGATCACGTCAGGAGCGACGTCTTTCAGCAGATATCCCGCTGCACCTGCCTCAATCGCCCCGAGAATCTCCGCATCTCGATCGAAAGTGGTGAGGATGATCACCGCGGGGGCCGGCTCCTGCGCGCGGAGTGCAGCGGTGGTCTGGACGCCGTCCATGCCGGAGCCCAGGCGCAGATCGCACAGCACGACATCGGGGTGCAGATGCCGCGACAGCGCCACCGCCTCCTCACCGGATGCGGCCTCCCCCACGACCTCGATGTCGTCGCGGCGGTCGAACAACGAGCGCACGCCCGCCCGCACGATGGGGTGGTCGTCGACGAGCAGCACGCGCAGCGCGGTCATGACGCTCTCCCCTCGCCGCGGGGCGACGGGCGCCCTCCGACCGGCACATGGGCCGAGAGCGCCGTGCCGTCGCCGGGGGCGCTCTCCACGTCGAGTCCGCCGCCGAGCTCGCGGAGCCGCGCCCGCATCGCACGCAGGCCGTAGCCGCCGTCCGGCCCCGGTGCGTCGAGTCGTGCGGAATCGAAGCCGCGTCCGTCGTCGACGATGTCCAGGCGCACCGTGTCACCGGCATCCGCCAGCGTCACCACCACCCGCGAGGCGCCGGAGTGCGTGCGCACGTTCGCGAGCGCCGACTGGGCCGTGCGCAGCAGGGCGACCTCGGCGTCGAGGCCGAGCGCGGGGAGGTCGTCGGCCTGCAGCGTCGCCGCGATCCCGGTCTCGTCCGACAGGCGCCGCAGCATCCGTCCGAGCGCGTCGCCGAGGGCGGCCTGCTCCAGCTCCGCCGGCATGAGGTCGTTCACGATGCGTCGGGCGTCGGCCAGTCCCTCTGCGGCGAGCGCGGCGATCTGCTCGAGCGCGCGGTCGGGGTCGGCATCCTGCTCCGTCCCGGTCCGAGCCAGCATGCCGATCGACGCCATGCTCTGCGCGACGGTGTCGTGGATGTCGCGCGACACCCTGGTGCGCTCGGCGCTCGCACCGGACTCGCGCTGCGTTCGGGCGAGCTCGTCCTGCAGGGCCGCCATCTCCTCGTGCGCCTGGACGAGCGAGGAGATGAGCCGACGCCGTTCGCGCGCGTCGCGGACGAGCTCCAGGTATCCGCGCGAGATCCCCAGCGCGAAGACCCCGCCGACCAGCGGGCCGATCACGTTGGCGTAGCTGGTGGTGCCGTGGTGCAGCACGGGAGCCGCGATGACGACGGCGAGGATCAGGATGCTCAGCGGAGCCGCCCACCGCATCCGCAGCACGAATCCGGAGAGCAGCCAGAGCGCGAAGGCGAGCCACACGTACTCCGGCGACAGCGCGACGGCGCCGAGCCAGATAAGCGTCAGCCCGAGCAGCCAGCCGGCGGCGAGGCGACGGTCCGCGGTGCGCTCGCTCAGCACCAGGCCGCCGCCGTGCCAGCCGAGGAAGACGAGGCTGATCGCCAGCACCCACGGCAGGGGCACGCCGTCGAGTGCGGCCCGCCAGGAACCGATCGCGACGAGCACCACGGTGATCACGGCCTGCCCGACCCGCACGGAGCCGATCAGCCCCGCCCAGGTGCGCACGCGCACGGGCTCGGCGGCGGGGTGATCAGGAGACGGCATCCTCACATTCTTCCTCCCCGCCCCCTCGCACGCCTCCACCTTTCGGTTGACCGCCCCTTCGCCCTTGCCTGCCGCCGTCGAGATCATGTGCGCTCGACGGCGATGGAGGGCCTGCCAAGAGGGGGTGCGGCAGGGCCTCCCTCGGGAGGGGGAGGCGGGCGTAGCGTCGGAACGACAGGATGCCGACGGAAGGACACACCATGCACACGCGCACACTCGGACAGGGCCTCGAGGTCTCGGCGGTCGGACTCGGCTGCATGGGCATGTCGCAGAGCTACGGGCCGAATCCCGGCACACGGGAGGAGATGATCGACGTGCTGCGCTCGGCGCTCGACCTCGGCGTCACCTTCTTCGACACGGCGGAGGTCTACGGTCCCTACGTGAACGAGGAGCTCGTCGGAGAGGCCCTCGCGCCGATCCGCGACCAGGTCGTGATCGCGACGAAGTTCGGCTGGAAGATCGAAGACGGCAAGAGCGTCGGCCTCGACAGCAGGCCCGAGCAGATCCGACGGGTCGCCGAAGCCTCGCTGCGACGGCTGCGCACCGACACGATCGACCTGTTCTACCAGCACCGCGTCGACCCGGACGTGCCGATCGACGACGTGGCCGGGACGGTCGGCGAGCTGATCGCCGAGGGCAAGGTTCGGCACTTCGGCCTCTCCGAGGCGTCGGCGGACACCATCCGGCGCGCGCACGCCGTGCACCCGGTGACGGCCCTGCAGAGCGAGTACTCGCTGTGGACGCGCGAGCCCGAGGCGTCCGTGCTTCCCGTGCTCGCCGAGCTCGGCATCGGCTTCGTGCCGTTCAGCCCCCTCGGCAAGGGCTTCCTGACCGGCACGGTCGATCAGAGCACGCCCTTCACCGAGGGCGACATCCGCGGAACGATCCCGCGCTTCAGCGAGGAGAACCGCGCCGCGAACCAGGAGCTCGTCGGTCAGGTCGCCGCTCTCGCCGCCGCGAAGGACGCCTCCCCCGGACAGATCACCCTCGCGTGGCTGCTCGCCCGCGAGCCGTGGATCGTGCCCATCCCCGGCACGCGCCGCACGGCGCGCATCGCCGAGAACGCGGGCTCGACCGCCGTCGCGCTGTCCGCCGACGAGATGTCCGCCCTCGATCAGCTGGCCACGCGGGTCCACGGCGCCCGCTACAACCCCCAGCAGATGTCCTTCATCGACCGCTGACCCCGCACTTCCCGCGGCCGGGTCGCGTCGGGTCGCGTCGGAGTCGCCGTCAGGATCGCCGTCGACTTCACGCGCACTCGGCGACGTCACGCCCACAGGCCGGGTTTACGTGCACTCGGCGGGATGCCGTGCACTCGGCGAGTGCACGGCATCCCGACCTCGACAGGCCGTGCACTCAGCGACTTCACGTGCGCACGCGGCGGGGCTAGCGTGGCGGGGTGAGCACAGACCGCAGCTACCCGACGACGATCGCCGCGGGCGTGGAGCACGAGCTCGTCATCAAGAAGTCGCGGTTCATCGCCCACGTCGAGCCCGTCGCCTCGGTGGCGGAGGCGGATGCCGTCATCGCCGGCATCCGCAAACGGTTCTGGGACGCACGGCACAACTGCAGCGCGATGGTCACCGGCCTGCTCGGCGACCAGGCGCGGTCATCGGATGACGGAGAGCCGTCAGGCACAGCCGGCATCCCGATGCTCGAGGTGCTGCGGCGTCGGGAGCTCACCGATGTCGTGGCCGTGGTCACCCGGTACTTCGGCGGCGTCAAGCTCGGAGCCGGCGGACTCGTGCGCGCCTACTCCACGGCCGTCTCGGAGGCGCTGGATCTCGCGTCGCCCGTGCGGCGGGAATCGCTCACGCAGGCGACGGTGGTCGTGCCCCACGCGGATGCCGGCCGCTACGACAACCTGCTGCGCGACTGGGCCGGCCACCACGGCGCGACGCTGGGCGCACCGAGCTACGGCGCGGCGGCGACGCTCGAGCTCTGGGCGCCCGCCGCGGCGCTCGCCTCCCTGGCCGACGACCTCGCCGCCGCATCCGCCGGCGCTGTGACGCCCGTCTTCGGCGCCGAGCGCATCGTCGACGTGCCCGGCTGACCGCCCGCCCCCGCATCCACGTTCCCGTCCGCCCGCGCCCGCCCGACGCCGAAGTCCCGTCCACCCGCGCCCGCCCGCCACCGGAGTCCGTCGGCGGTCGCCGCCCATCGCCCGTCGCCCTCGCGTGACCTCGCCGAGTGCACGGCCTCACGACGGCAGCATCCCGCCAGGCTCTGCGGGAAACCCCAGAGCATCTGCACGCGGCGCGGCGTGTCGACCGGGTGGCACGCCGTACCGGCATCCGACGCTCTGGGTTTCTCCCCGGCGAACGGGGTGAGGTCGGTGCGGGGCGTCCGCACCCCGGCACGGCGGATACGCTGGATCAGAGCTGCCGGAAGGAGCGAGATGTTCGACAGCCCGCTCTCGGCCTCTGCGTACGAGGTGCTCGGCGTCGACCCGACGGTCGACCACGACGAGCTGCGGCGCGCCTACCGGCTGCGCCTGCGCCAGACGCACCCCGACACGGGTGGCGACGCCGCCGTGTTCATCCAGGTGCAGTACGCGTGGGAGCTCATCGGCACCCCCGAGGGCCGCGCCGCGTACGACCGCGGGCACGGTTTCGTCGCGGAGAGCGAGTGGAGCGGATGGCGCGTGCAGACCGCCCGTCCGGACACACGGCCGCGCGCCCGCTCCTACGGGCACCCCGGCGGATGGCGCAGAGAGCGGTACATCACGCTGATCCGCGAGTGGGCGGGCGTCGGCGTGGAGGTCCCCGATCCCTACGACCCCGCGCTGGTCCGTCAGGCGCCGCGCGAACTTCGCCGGCTGCTCGCCGATGCGCTGGCGGAGGAGGAGACGGCCCGGACCGTCTCCGACCTCGGCATGGGCTTCACGATCTGGCATGACGTGGCCACGGGGGCGGATGCCGACGACAAGCTCGATCACGTCGTCCTCAGCCCGTCCGGTCTCTACGGCGTGATGTCGGAGGACTTCGGCGGGGTGGTCGGATTCCGCCGCGGCGAGATCACGGGCCCGACCGTCGGGGTCCGCGCCCCCGTCACCGCGCTCCTCGGGCGCATGCGCGTGACGGCACGTGCCGCACGGGTGCGGTTCGGCGGCGCCATCGTCGTGCTGCCGGACGACGACCTCGTGCAGGCCGTCACTCCACTGGGCACCGTGCGCGGCATCCCGGTCGTCGTCGTGCGCCGGAGCGCGCTGGGCATGGTGCTCCGCCAGGGCGTGCCGGGGGTGCGCGCGATCGGCGGCAACGAGCTCTTCGACGTCCGCACGCGCCTGCAGCAGACCGTGCGATTCGTCTGAGCGGCGCGCTACGTTACAGGCATGAGCGACTCGACCGGCCGTGCAATAACTGCATTCCTGGTGTGGATCGTGCAGCTGTTCCTCAGTGTCCTCGCGGCCGGCACGACGCTCCTCGAGACTCTCAGCATCGCCAGCTGCACGGCGACGTCGTGCGACTACGCCGCCTACGCCGCCATCGTGAACACCCTCTACATCGGCGCTCTCGTCCTTCTGATCGTCTCGGGGGCGGCGATCCTCCTGCTGCGGCGCAGTCGCGGTGTGGTGCTCGCTCCGCTCATCGGCATCGTCCTGCTCCTGGCACTGCTGGTGATCACCTACGTCGCGGGCCGTGAGGCGCTGACCCTTCCTCTCTTCGGGAACCGACTGGCGTAGCGACATCCGCTCCCCTCACTACTGACGGGTTCCGCGCCGAGCGTTGACGCGGTCAATCAAACCGGTTTACACTCATCAAACCGGTTCACTCCGGTCTTTCCACGAGGAGGTGGCATGAGCCGCACGACGATCGCCGATGTCGCCCGCGAGGCCGGCGTCACGAAGGCGACGGTGTCGCACGCCCTGAGCGGCAACCGCCCGATCTCCGAGGAGACCCGCGCGAAGGTCCTCGCGGCGGCCGAGAAGCTCAACTGGGCGCCCAGCCAGAGCGCCAGGGCCCTCGCGAACCGCCGCGCCAACGCCGTGGCGGTCGTCCTCGCCCGCGACCCCGAGGTCATCGCGAACGACTCGTTCTTCCCCGCCTTCATCGCCGGCGTGGAGTCCGTGCTCGCCGAGACCGAGACGGCTCTCATCCTGCAGGTGGTCCCCGACCGCGACGCCGAGGAGCGCGCCTACCGCTCGCTCACCCACGGCCGCGCCGACGGAGCGCTCCTGCTCGACCTCCGCGACGACGACTGGCGCGTGCCCTTCCTCGACGAGCTCGAGCTGCCGACGGTCCTGGTCGGCGCCTACGACCAGCCGCACTCGTTCTCGTGCGTCCGCACCGACGATGCGACCCCCGTGCGCGAGATCATCGCCCACCTGCGCGACGCGGGTCACGAGCGCATCGCGCACATCTCCGGCCCGCTCGCCTACGTGCACTCCCGAGCCCGCGCCGAGGCCTACACCGACGAGATCGGCGGCGACGAGCTGCTGCGCGAGGGCGACTTCACCGCAGCGAGCGGACGCGCGCTGACCGAGGAGCTGCTCGCTCTTCCCGAGCGCCCCACCGCGATCGTCTACGCGAACGACACGATGGCGATCGCCGGCCTGTCCTACGCACGCTCGCAGGGCCTCTCGATCCCCGACGACCTCGCGATCGCCGGATTCGACGACGACCACCTCTCCGCCCACCTCTCTCCGGCGCTGACCAGCGTCTCGTCGGACCCCGCCGCGCGAGGTCGCGCGGCCGCCCGCCTCCTGCGGGCAGACATCCTCGGAGCGCAGCCGCGCACCGAGATCGTCGACTGCAACGTCGTGCACTTCCGCGAGAGCACAGCGGCGCCGTCGGCAGCTACACCCACCGTGTCGAGGAGGACACCATGAAGAAGATCCGTGCAGCAGCACTCGTCGGCGCAGTCAGCGCCTTCGCGCTCGTCGCGACCGGATGCTCGGCAGGAGCCGGCACCACCGCCGGCTCGGCCGACGGAAAGGGCCCGATCAAGGTCTGGCTGTCGAACAACGAGCAGGAGGTGGCCTGGGGTCACGCCGTCGTCGACGCCTGGAACAAGGACCACCCCGACGAGAAGGTGACCGCGCAGGAGATCCCGGCCGGATCCTCCTCCGAAGAGGCGATCACCGCGGCGATCACCGCCGGCACCGCACCGTGCCTCGTGTACAACGTGGCCCCGGCCGCCGTCTCCGGATGGGTCAAGCAGGGCGGCCTCGTCGACCTCAGCAAGCTCGACGGCGGCGCCGACTACATCACCTCGCGCGGCGGAGAGCTCGCCGCCTACAAGACCGACGACAGCTTCTACCAGCTGCCGTGGAAGTCCAACCCGGTGATGGTCATGTACAACAAGGCCCTCTTCCAGGCCGCGGGCATCGACCCCGAAGACCCGCAGATGAACACCTACGACACCTTCCTCGAGGGGTCCAAGAAGATCGTGGCCTCGGGTGTGCAGAGCGCGATCTGGCCGGCGCCCACGAGCGAGTTCTACCAGCCGTGGTTCGACTTCTATCCGCTGTACCTCGCCGAGACCGACGGCACCATGCTGGTCGAAGACGGCAAGGCCACGTTCGACTCGGATGCCGGAAAGAAGGTCGCCGAGTTCTGGAAGACGATCTACGACGAGAAGCTGGCCCCGAACGAGGCCTCGACCGACGACGCGATGTCGGCGGGCACCACGGCCATGCAGCTCGCCGGCCCGTGGGCCATCCCGTCGTACGCCGACACCGTCGACGTCGGCTTCATGCCGGTGCCGACCAGCGACGGTCGCGACAACCCGACGACCTTCGCCGACTCCAAGAGCGTCTCGATGTTCACGGCGTGCAAGAACCAGGGCACCGCGTGGGACTTCCTGCAGTTCTCCACGAACGAGGACAGCGACGGCCAGCTGCTGGAGCTCACCGGTCAGATGCCGATGCGCACCGACCTCGCCGGCACCTACCCCGACTACTTCTCCGCGAACCCGGACTACACGGCCTTCGCGAAGCAGGTCGAGGCGACGGCGGACGTGCCCAGCATCCCGAACTCCGTCGAGGCCTGGCAGGCCTTCCGCGACGAGTACTCGTCGGCCGTGATCTTCGGCAAGACCTCCATCGACGAGTTCCTGAAGACGGCGGCCTCGAAGATCGACAAGCTCGTCGCCGAGTGACGTCATGACCGACAACCGGCGGCTGCGCACCCGATGGCTGGGTGCGCAGCCGATCGGCGGCCTCTTCGCGCTGCCGTACTTCGTCTTCGTGATCGCGATCTTCGCGTATCCGCTCGCCTTCGCCGTCTACATCGCCTTCCACGACTACTTCTTCACCGCCCCCGGCACGGAGGTCGAGCGCCCGTTCGTCGGCTTCGACAACTTCGTCACGGTGCTCACCGACCCGCGGGTCATCGACTCGTTCCGCAACACGCTCGTGTTCCTCGTGATCAACGTGCCGCTGACCGCGGTGCTGTCGCTGATCCTCGCGGCGGCGCTGAACACCGGCATCCGCTGGGTCGCCGCCTACCGCGTGGCGTTCTACGTGCCGTATCTGACGGCGAGCGTCTCGCTCGTGGGCGTGTGGATGCTGCTGTTCTCGGGCAACGGACTGATCAACACGATCCTCGGCCCGCTCGCCCCCGACCCCTCATGGCTCGTCAACAGCGGACTCGCGATGCCGATGATCGCGCTGTACGTGACGTGGAAGCAGCTGGGCTTCTACATCCTCCTGTATCTGGCAGCACTGCAGAACGTGCCGAAGGAGCTGTACGAATCGGCCGAGACCGACGGCGCCGGCATCCTCTCCCGCTTCCGTCACGTGACCGTGCCCGGCGTCCGCAGCGCGACGACCCTCGTGCTGATCCTCTCGATCATCACCGGCGCCAACCTCTTCACCGAGCCCTACCTGCTCACGAACGGCGGCGGCCCCGACGGCGCCTCGTCCACCCCCGTGCTGCTCATCTACCAGCTGGGCATCCAGCAGCAGAACCCCGACACCGCAGCGGCGATCGGCATGATCCTCGTGGTCCTGGTCGGGATGCTGTCGCTCGCCGCCAACCGCGCGACCAGGGAGCGATGATGACCCGCAGACGTTCAGTCCCCCGCATCCTGAGCATCATCGTGCTCACGATCGCGGCGATCGGCTTCGCCTTCCCGTTCTACTTCATGCTCGTGGGGGCGTTCCAGAAGAACCCCACGAACTCCCCGAACGAGCTCTTCCCGACGAGCGGGTGGACGGTCGACAACTTCGTCGCCATCGACTCGCGCATCGACCTGGCGGGTTCCCTGCTGAACTCGCTCATCTTCACGGCGGGCGTGCTGCTCGGCACCGTCGTGTTCGGGCTGCTCGCCGGCTACGCGATCGCCCGGCTCGACTTCCGCGGTCGCGGGGTGATCTGGGTGCTCATGCTGCTCGTGCAGATGGTGCCGTTCCAGCTGCTCATGATCCCGCTGTACGTGCAGATCACGCGCAGCTACGGCCTGGGCGACTCGTATCTGGGCATGATCCTGCCGTTCCTCATCAACACGACCGCGGTGTTCATCTTCACGCAGTTCTTCAAGGCGCTGCCCGTGGAGATCTTCGAGGCGGCGCGGATCGACGGGGCAGGTGAGATCCGCCTGCTGACCTCGGTGGCGCTCCCGCTGATCCGACCGGTGCTCGTGACCGTCGTGCTGGTGACCTTCATCGGTCCGTGGAACGAGTTCCTGTGGCCGTTCCTCATCACCAAGGACTCGAGCCTGCAGCCGCTCGCCGTGTCCCTCGCCAACTACATCTCGAACGTGGCGCAGTCCACCGCCAACCCCAACGGCGCGATCCTCGCGGGCGCCACCGCCCTCGCGTTCCCCGTCGTGATCCTGTTCATCGTCTTCCAGCGGTTCTTCACCGCCACCGACCTCGGCGCCGCCGTCAAGGGCTAGCCCAGAAAGGCATCCATGTTCACCGGAGCATCCTTCCCCCTCGGACCGTTCACCCCCTACGAGGGCAACCCCATCCTGCGCCCCCGCGGCGAGAGCTGGGAGTCGGCCAACCTGTACAACCCGGCCGCGCTGGTCGACGGCGACGAGGTCGTGCTGCTGTACCGCGCGCACGCCGACGACATCGTGTCGCACATCGGCATGGCCCGCTCCCGCGACGGGGTGACCTTCACGCGAGAGGACGCTCCGATCCTCTCCCCGTCCGAGGACTACGAGCGCTACGGCTGCGAGGACCCGCGCATCGCGCTGATCGACGGCACCTACTACCTCACTTACACGGGCTGGGACCGCCGCAGCGCCCAGCTGTGCCTGGCGACCTCGACCGATCTGCGCACCTGGACCAAGCACGGCCCGCTGTTCGAGGACTTCGACACGTTCAAGACCATGGATCCGCGCGGCTTCAACTGGTCGAAGGCCGGGGTGATCGTGCCGCAGCGGATGCACGGCAAGTGGTGGATGTACTTCGGCGAGGGCGCGATCTACTGGGCCACGAGCGACGACCTCATCCATTGGACGCCGGGCACCGCAGACACCGCCCCCATGTACTCCCCGACACCGGGCACGTGGGACGAGGCCCTGGTCGAGATCGGCGCCTCCCCCGTGCTCGCCGACAACGGACTGCTCGTGTTCCTCACGAACGGCGCGACCCGCACGATCAACGACGACGGATCGGTCGACGTCGACTACCGCTGCGGGCAGATCGCGATCGACCCCGACGAGCCGACGAAGGTCATCGCCCGGCTGCAGGAGCCGTGGCTGCGGCCGCAGTCGTTCGAGGACCTGCACGGACTCATCTCGAACGTGACCTTCATCGAGGGGCTCGTGAAGTTCCACGGCAAGTGGTTCGCGTACTACGGCCAGTCCGACACCACGCTCGCCGTCGCGATCCACGATCCGGCGGAGCCGTGGGGCCGTGCGCTGCGCGAGCCCGCGGCCGACCTCTCCTGATCACCCCTCACGAACCCCGCTCCACCGACAGCACGAAGAAGTGATGACATGGACACCTCACGACGCACCTTCCTGACCATCGCGGCGACGGCATCCGCCCTCGCCCTGATCCCGGTCGACGCGGCCGTCGGCGCGACGACCGCAGCTCCAGGGCTCGCCGGTCCGCTGCCGCTCGACGCCGCCCGACGCCCGCGCCTGACGAATCTCGCGCACCTGCGTTTCCTGCTCGCCGACGTTCCCGTCACCGCGAGCGCCGAGCACACCACGTTCGGCATCGACACCCGGCCGACAGTGCGGGCGCCGTGGACCTACGCGGATGCCGACGGCGCGGGCGGCTTCCGCCGCGTCGGAGGAGGGAACCGCGATGCGGTGACCGGCTACTGGAGTCAGGGTGCGTACAACGCCGACGACATCGCGCGAGCGGCCGTCGTGCTGCTGCGGGATTGGAAGGCGACGGGCGACGCGCAGAGCCGCGACGAGGCGCGCGACCTGCTGCGCTCTCTCGCGTTCCTGCAGACCGCGACCGGACCGAACGCGGGCCGTGTGGTGCTGTGGCAGCAGGAGGACGGCACGCTGAACCCCAGCGCGATCCCGGTCGAGCTGCCCGATCCGTCGGACTCGGCGGAGTCGTACTGGCTCGCCCGGTCGGTGTGGGCGTTCGGCGAGGGCCATGCCGCGTTCCGTCGGGAGGATGCCGCGTTCGCGGAGTTCCTGCTGGCGCGGCTGCACCTGTGCCTCGACGCGCTCGGACGCGAGTCGCTCGGCCGTGCCGGGCAGTGGGTGCGCAGCGACGGCAGGAGGCTTCCGGCATGGCTGATCGCGGGAGGGGCGGATGCCACGGCAGAGGCCATGCTCGGCCTCAGCGCAGCCGCCGAAGCGGGTGACTCCCGCAGTCGCGGTGCACTCCAGACCTATGGCGAGGGTGTGGCCGCGATGGCGACGGATCCGCGGGCGGGCTGGCCGTTCGGGGCCGTGCTGCCGTGGACGGGCTCGCTCGGCTTCTGGCACGCGTGGGGCTCGGCCGCTCCGGAGGCGCTCGCCCGCGCGGGCGCCGTGCTGCGCCGCCGCGACTGGACGGCGGCGGCCGCGGCCGATGCCGGGCGCTTCACACCGCAGGTGCTCGCGGCGGGAGGGCCGAGCAACGCCTGGGCCCCGCTTCCCGCCGAGGCGCAGATCGCCTACGGCGCGCACGGACGCGTGGCCGGTGCGGTCGCCGCGGGCGGCGAGGGACACCGTGTGCTCGCGGGCCTGGCCGCCGGATGGTTCTTCGGCGCCAACACCGCCGGGATCCCGACGTACGACCCGGCGACCGGCGTGACGTTCGACGGCGTCGAGACCGACGGCCGCGTGAACCGCAACTCCGGCGCGGAGTCCACGATCCACGGACTCCTGACCATGCTGCTGCTCGACGCGAACCGCGACATCGCGCAGATCGCGACCTCGATCACGGGGCTGACCTCGCACTCGGGTCTGCGCGTGATCGACGCGGAGACCGCCCGGCTCTCCCCCGGCAGCACGGTCGTGCGACCGGCCGACGGGGCCTGGACCGGCGAGGGCAACCTGTCGGGAGGGGCGTACGTGCAGGTCCCGCGGGGCGAGTGGGTGGAGTTCGACGTGACGGAGGCCGGCGGCATCCTGCACGGTCTCGTCTGGCGACAGGCGGCGGATGCCGGGGATGCCGTGTGGGAGGTGTTCCGCGGACGACGCCGCCTGTGGACGACCAAGACGCCAGCGGGCGGCACCGGCGATCGCGGACTCACCGAGGCAGACGGCATGCTCGTGCCGCAGCTGCTCGGCGGGGACCTGCCTGCCGAGCAGGTCACGGTGCGCTGCACGAGTCGCGGCGACGTGCGGCTCGACGCGCTGGTGATCCAGCCGCGCGTCGTGAGCGCGGTGTACGCGACGACGACGGGGGCCGCGGCGCTCTACGCCAACGGCTCCCGGTCGGACGAGCGGGTCGCCCCGCTGGCGCCGGGCACCGGCCGCGCGTACGACGCCGACGGCTCGCAGCGCGGTCAGGCCGCCCAGGGCGGTCGGGTCCGCGTGCGCGGCGAGGGGTTCACGATCACGCGCGGCTGAGGGTCATCGCGGATATCGGGCTCCGACCGAGTTCCGGACTCCGATGCGCGGCGCTCACTCCGACGCGGGCACGTATCTCAGGACGTTCGTCTCCCTGCGCTGGAAGCCGACGGACTCATAGAGTCTCAGCGCGGACTCACGCGAGGGGCGCGAGGTGAGATCCAGTGTGCGGAGACCCCGACGACCTGATTCGTCGGTGATCGCTTCAAGCAACCGGCGGGCGATGCCACGCCCGCGCGTCTGCTGTCCGACAACGACGTCCTCGACGATGCCGCGCCAGCCGGTCGCCAGAGGGAAGGTCACAAGAGTCGCCATGCCGACCAGTTCGCCCGCGTCGCGGGCGACGAAGAGATCCACTCCTGGTGCATCGATCATCGCCTGCACGCGTTCGGCGTCGAAGATGGCGGTCGACGACAACTGG
Organism: Microbacterium sp. NPDC012755; assembly: GCF_042901325.1. Taxonomy (NCBI): domain Bacteria; kingdom Bacillati; phylum Actinomycetota; class Actinomycetes; order Micrococcales; family Microbacteriaceae; genus Microbacterium; species Microbacterium sp. NPDC012755. The sequence goes on from NZ_JBIBCT010000001.1 coordinate 1,009,907, forward strand.
GGAAGGAGTGTATCCATCTGTCGAAGATCATCGTCGGTGAGGCTCTTCACGATATCGATGTCGATGTTGTCCGTCATGCCCGCGAGCCTATGTCAGGTGACACGAGACGGAATAGCGCACGGGGTCAGCAGTGGAGTGAGCTCACCGCGAAGAAGAAGCCCCGCGCCCGGTCGGCCACCGCAGCGCCGATGCCCACACCGACATGCCGATACTTCTTTTGAATCACTAAAAACAACGTGTACAGTCGAGGCATGGACACCGACCTCGACTCCGCGCTTCGCGACGCGGGTCTTCGTGCGACTGCGGGCCGCGTCGCCGTTCTCGAGGCGCTGGAGTCCATGGCCCACACGGATGCCGAGCGGGTCTACCGCGCGGTGTCCGACGTGCTTCCGACCACGTCGATCCAGTCGGTGCACAACATCCTCGCGGACCTGACGACGGCGGGTCTCATCCGCCGGATCGAACCGGCAGGCTCCGCGGCGCTCTACGAACGGCGCATCGGCGACAACCACCACCACGTCGTGTGCACCCACTGCGGTGCCATCGGCGATGTGGACTGCGTCGTCGGCGAGGCGCCGTGTCTCACCCCGTCGAACACGGGGGGATTCACCGTCCAGACCGCAGAAGTCACCTTCTGGGGCGTATGCCCCCGCTGCCAGGACGCCGCGCCCTAGAACCTTACGGGTTCGTCAGAACTCCACCTGTGCGCCGCATCCCCCGGCATCATCGAACGACCCCTTACCCCGGCGTCGCTGCATCGACGCGCGTCGGGGACCCCACTGAACACCGATACGAGACGAAAGTGAACGCATGACCATGTCAGATCTCCCCGGCACCACGACCCAGACCGGCACGCCCGTCGCCAGCGACGCGCACTCCCTGACCGTCGGAGCAGACGGCCCCACGGTCCTCCACGACCGCTACCTCGTCGAGAAGCTCGCCTCGTTCAACCGCGAGCGCGTGCCGGAGCGCAACCCGCACGCCAAGGGCGGTGGCGCGTTCGGCACGTTCACCGTGACCGAGGACGTGTCCGCCTACACCCGCGCCGCCGCGTTCCAGCCCGGAGCCGTGAGCGAGACGCTGCTCCGCTTCTCCTCCGTGGCGGGCGAGCAGGGGTCCCCCGACACCTGGCGCGACGTGCGCGGCTTCGCGCTGCGCTTCTACACGACGGAGGGCAACCTCGACATCGTCGGCAACAACACCCCGACGTTCTTCCTGCGCGACGCGATGAAGTTCCCCGACTTCATCCACTCGCAGAAGCGCCTCGGCGACTCGGGCCTGCGCGACGCCGACATGCAGTGGGACTTCTGGACGCTCTCCCCCGAGACCGCCCACCAGGTCACCTATCTCATGGGTGACCGCGGCCTGCCGGCATCCTGGCGCCACATGAACGGCTACGGCTCGCACACGTACCAGTGGGTCAACGCCGAGGGCGAGCGCTTCTGGGTGCAGTACCACTTCCTGTCGAAGCAGGGCGTGGAGCGGATGGATGCCGCCGAGGCCGAGAAGCTCGCGGGATCGGATGCCGACTACTACCGTCGCGACCTGTTCGACGCGATCGCCCGCGGCGACAACCCCTCGTGGGACGTCTTCGTGCAGGTCATGCCGTACGAGGAGGGCAAGACCTACCGCTTCAACCCGTTCGACCTCACCAAGACGTGGTCGAAGAAGGACTACCCGCGCATCAAGGTGGGCACGTTCACCCTCGACCGCAACCCGCAGAACTTCTTCGCCGAGATCGAGCAGGCGGCGTTCTCGCCCGGCAACCAGGTTCCTGGCACGGGCATCTCGCCCGACAAGATGCTGATGGCTCGGGTGTTCGCGTACTCCGATGCGCAGCGCTACCGCATCGGCGCGAACTACAACCAGCTGCCGGTCAACCAGCCGCACGCGGCCGAGGTGCGCAACTACATGCACGAGGGCCAGATGCAGTACCGCTTCAACCCGGCCGAGCACCGCGTGTACACGCCGAACTCGTACGGTGCGGCCGGTGGCCCCGCCGCAGACCCGGTTGCGGGCGTCGAGGCGAGCTGGGAGTCCGACGGCGAGCTGATCCGCGCCGCGGCGACGCTGCGCGTGGACGACGACGACTTCGGCCAGGCCGGCACGCTGTACCGCACGGTCTTCGACGACGAGCAGCGCGCCCGGTTCCTGGACACCCTCACGGGTCAGGGCCGCAGCATCACCATCGACGCGATCCGCGAGCGCTTCTTCCAGTACTGGACGAACGTGGATGCCGCACTCGGCGAGGCGCTGCGCTCCCGCGTCTGACCCAGAAGGGGGACGGATGCCACGGCATCCGTCCCCCTTCTCTGTGTCCGGGGCTCCTTGTCGCATGTCTCGCATACCCATCCGCCCTCATCCGAAATTCGGAAGCATCTCAAGAGATCGGACCGTTTCGGGTCGATCATCCGAGATTCCGGCGATCGTCCGAAAATCGGATGCCGACTTCTGACCGACCGGAGTCAGGCGCGGGCGTCGTAGCGGGCACGGGACTCCTCGATCGCAGGGTGATTCGCGAGGGCCCAGTCGCCGATCGTGCGGGCGATCGGGATGAGCGTCTCGCCGCGTTCCGTGAGCTCGTACTCCACGCGGGGCGGCACCTCGGCGTGCACGGTGCGGGTGACCAGCCCGTCGCGTTCGAGCTGACGGAGCGTGAGCGTGAGCATCCGCTGGGAGATCCCGGGGATGTGCCGGAGCAGTTCGCTGAAGCGCAGCCGGTCGCCGCGCAGCGTCGCGATCAGCAGCAGCGACCACTTGTCGCCGACCCGATCGAGCACCTCGCGGATCGCGCGGCCCGCCCCCTCGTCGACAGAGCACGAGTTCTCGTAGTCGGGGAAGCCCGCCGCATCGCAGCCATCGCTGTGCGTCGGTGACACCGATGTGCCTTTTGCACCAGTCATCCGTTTGCTCCATTCTTGGTTACTGATCGTAACAAACACACAGAACGGAACACGGATGCTCGTCGCACTCTGGATCGTCAACGGGCTTCTCGCCCTCGCCATGCTCGGCGGAGGCGGCATGAAGCTCGTCACCCCCAAGGCGACCCTCGCCGAGCGGGGCATGGCCTGGACCGAGGACTTCTCCGCCGGAACCGTCAAGGCCATCGCCGCGCTCGAGGTCGTCGGCGCGCTCGGGCTGGTCCTCCCGCTGCTGACGGGGATCGCGCCGATCCTCACACCCCTCGCCGGCACGGGCATCGCGATCATCATGATCGGCGCGGTCGTCGTGCACCTGCGTCGCAAGGAGGCCGCGACGCCGGCCCTCGTCCTCGCGGCGCTGGCCGTCGCGAGCGCCGTGCTCGGCTTCCTCGTCGTGCTCTGAGCGGCGGCGACGGTCGCCACTACCAGGTGAGCGGGTCGAGTCGCAGGTAGAACTCCTGGCGTTGCGGGTCTCGCGGCACCCCGTACAGGCGGTCGAAGTCGGCGTCCGCGTGGGCGGCGGATGCGGCGTCCGGCCACGTCTCCCGCGCGTTCGCGAGCAGCAGCGCCGTGTCGGCGTGCGGGTCGGCGCGTCCGAGGCGGCCGAGGTCGATGAGGCCCGTCACCGCTCGGCGCTCGACGTCGACGAGGATGTTCGGCAGGCACAGATCCCCGTGGCACACGACGAGGTCATCGGCCTCCTGCCGGGTGCGCGCGGGCAGCTCGGCCTCGACCGGAGCGAGCAGCAGCGCGGGCGGCACATCTCGGAGGTCGTCGGGAAGGAACTCCCGCTGCACGCGGTCGCCCACGACCACCGCTCTGGCGAGGGGGATCATGACCGCGAGGGTCCGGTCGAACGGGCAGTCGGCGGCGGGAAGGGCGTGCAGCGCGCGCACCGTGTCGGCGATCGCGGGCCACACGACGGCGAGATCGACGGGGTCGAGCGCGTCGGCCGGAACCCCGGGCACCGCGGATGTCACGAGACACGCGCCGACGGCATCCGCCCGCCAGTCGAGCACGGACATGGTCGGGATGCCCGTCGTCGACAGCCACGCGATGCGATCGCGCTCCGCGGCGAGCGCATCGGCCTGCTCGGGGGCGACGAGCTTCGCATAGCTCTCCCCCGAGCGGTGCCGCAGCACGGTCGCTCCGGACTCGCCGGCGTCCACCGTCTCCCAGTCCCGACGATCGGACGGCAACAGGGCGGTGTTCATGACTCCATCCTGCCGCTCGCGCGCCGCCGACCGGCGTCACACGGGCACACTCGCGCGCCAGGCCCCCGCGCACAGGGCCAAGATGGATGCGTGGCCGTTCCTCTCGCTGACCTGACCCGCATGCCCGAGCCGCAGCAGGTGTACTCCGCCGACGGCACCCGTCTCGCGACCTACACGTGGGGCGACCTCGACGCGCCCGTCGTCGTCGCCGTGCACGGATTCGCCTCCAACGCGCGCGACAACTGGGTGCTCACCGGGTGGGTCCGCGACCTCACCCGCGCCGGCTACCGCGTGCTCGCCCTCGACCAACGCGGCCACGGTCTCAGCGAGAAGCCGCACGAGCCCGGCGACTACGGCATCCGCACCCTGGCCACCGACGTCGAGACGGTGATGGACGCCTACCTCGTCGACGACGCGTACTACCTCGGCTACTCGCTCGGCGCGCGCGTGGGGTGGGAGGTCATCCGCGACCTGCCGCAGCGCATCGGACGCGGGGTGCTCGGCGGCGTTCCAGACGGCATCCCCCTGGCCCGGCTGAACCTCGACCAGGTGCGTGCGTTCCTCACCGACGGCACCCCCGTCGACGACCCCACGACGCAGAACTACATCGCCCTCACCGAGCGGGTGCCCGGCAACGACCTGCGCGCCCTGATCGCGCTCGCGGAGGGCATGCGCGCCTCCCGCACGATCGACCCCGACCCCGCCGACGCCCCGTCGAGCCCGATCCTCTTCGCCACAGGGGCGAAGGACGCGATCATCGAGGGGTCGAGGGCCCTGGCGGCCGCGGCGCCGCACGGGAGCTTCTTCGAGATCCCCGACCGCAACCACTTCAACGCCCCGGGTTCGCGCGCCTTCAAGGAGGCGGCGCTGGCGTTCCTCGCCGAGGGCTGACCGCGGCGCCTGGCGCCCGCGCCACACGACAGAGGCCGACGCCCTCCCATGAGGAGGAGCGTCGGCCTCGGTGCGCGGATCAGAGAGCGGCGCTCTCCTCGCGCTTCGGCAGCACCCATCCCGCGCGCGGGAAGTGGCAGGTGTAGCCGTTGGGATAGCGGATCAGGTAGTCCTGGTGCTCGGGCTCGGCCTCCCAGAAGGGACCTTCGGGCTCGATCGTGGTGACGGCCTTGCCGGGCCACAGCCCCGAGGCGTCGACGTCGGCGATCGTGTCGCGCGCGACCTGCTCCTGCTCGGGGGAGAGCGGGAAGATCGCCGACCGGTAGCTCGACCCGATGTCGTTGCCCTGACGGTCCAGGGTCGACGGGTCGTGGATCTGGAAGAAGAACGCGAGGATGTCGCGGTACGACGTCTTCGACGGGTCGAAGACGATCTCCACGGCCTCCGCGTGACCGGGGTGGTTGCGGTAGGTGGCGTGGTCGTTCGACCCGCCCGTGTAGCCGACCCGGGTGTCGAGCACGCCGGGCTGGCGGCGGATCAGGTCCTCCATGCCCCAGAAGCAGCCGCCGGCGAGCACGGCGGTCTCGGTGCCGGGGGTGCGGGTGATGGTTCCGGTGTCGGTCATGACTGCTCCTCGATGGGGGTGTCGGTGTGGGTGAAGAGGTCGCTGTATCGACCGTAGCCCTCTTCCTCCAGGCGGGATGCCGGGATGAAACGCAGGGCCGCGGAGTTCATGCAGTAGCGCAGGCCGCCGTCCTCGACGGGTCCGTCATCGAAGACGTGCCCGAGGTGGCTGTCGGCGCCGGTGGAGCGCGCCTCCGTGCGCGACATCCACAGTGTGCGGTCGGTGCGGGTGGTGACGGCATCCGCGTCGATCGGCTTGGTGAAGCTCGGCCATCCGGTTCCGCTGTCGAACTTGTCGAGGGAGGAGAACAGCGGCTGGCCCGAGACGACGTCGACGTAGATGCCGTCGTCGTGGTTGTCCCAGTAGGCGTTGCGGAACGGCGGCTCGGTGCCGTCGCGCTGGGTGACCTTGTACTGCGCGTCGGTGAGGGCGCCGACCGCCTCGGCCGTCTTGCGGTAGTCGTGCGACATGATGCTCCTTGTCTGACGCGGCTGGCTGCAGCGTCATAAGGGAGAACGGATGCCGACGCCGTTTTGGTCCCGCGGGGCTGGGAGCGCGCTGTGAGTTTCTGCGGACTCGGTAGAGTTGCTCCCCGACACTCGAAACAGGGGGACGCCCATGTCCGTTGGACTGCTCGCCGTCGTCGACGACATCCTGAGCGCCGCGATGAAGGCCTCGGCCAAGGCCGCTGGCGTCGTGATCGACGACGCCGCCGTCACACCGCAGTACGTGCAGGGCATCTCGCCCGCGCGCGAGCTGCCCGTGGTCGGCAAGATCGCGCTCGGATCTCTCGCGAACAAGTTCCTCATCATCATCCCGGTGGCGCTGCTGCTCACGGCCTTCGCCCCCTGGGTGCTGCCGTACCTGCTGATCCTCGGCGGGGCCTACCTCTGCTTCGAGGGCGCCGAGAAGGTGCTCGAGTGGTTCGGCGTGCAGCACGGCCATGAGGACGAGGGCGCCCGCGACGAGAGGAAACTCGTGTTCGGCGCCGTCCGGACCGACCTGATCCTGTCGACCGAGATCATGCTCATCTCGCTCGCGAGCCTCGACAAGGGGCTCGACATCTGGATGACGCTCGCGATCCTCGCCGTGATCGCCCTGGTCATGACCGGCGTCGTCTACGGAGCGGTCGCCCTGCTCGTGAAGATCGACGACATCGGCCTGAAGATGGCCGAGAGCTCCGACAATCGGGTCAGCCGCAACGGCACCCGCCTGGTGAACGCGATGCCCGCGGTGTTCCGCTTCATCAGCATCCTGGGCACCGTCGCGATGCTCTGGGTCGGCGGGCACCTCGTGCTCGTGAACCTCGCCGAGGTGGGCGTGCACTTCGGTGCCGACATCCTGCACGGCATCGAGGAGCTCCTCCATGCCGCGGGCCCGGTGATCGTGTGGATCGGCGACACCCTGTTCTCGGCGATCGCCGGCCTCGCGGTCGGCCTCGTCATCGTCGGCATCGTGCTCGGCATCGGACGGATGCTGGGCAAGAAGGTCGAGTTCCACGAGGGCGAGGAGTCGCCGAGCGCGGTTCGCCACTGACGCCCGCTCGCCGTTCCACGGCGACATCACGTGACGTCGCCGAGAGCACGGCTTGTCGACGTCGACATCACGTGCACTCGGCGAGTGCACACGACGTCGGCGCTTACGGGCGACGCGCCGCGTCCAGCCAGCCCGTGCAGAGTCGGGCGATCGCCGCGCTGTCGGCCCAGGTCATCTCCGGAGCCTCGACCCGCCCTTCGGCGAGCGCGAGCGACACGGCATCCGCCTCCGCGCCCATCGGCTGCACGACCGGGACGGTCACCACACGCTCCTCCGCACCGCGTCGCAGGATGAGCGAGGAGGGACTCTCGGTGCGGCTGCCCCAGGCATCGGGCATCACAATGTCGCCGTCGGCGCAGTGCAGCACGGCGGCCCCAGGCATCTCGCGGATGACGGCCGTGCGCAGCTCGACCGCGAGGTCGCCGATCGTCAGGTGCGCCGTGGTGTCGGCATCCACCCCGTTCACCCATTCGGCGCTCACGTCGCCGAAGGCGGCCGGAAGCCCACCGCGCCCGGACACGGTCGCCACCTCGATCGCGAGGGATGCCGGATAGCAGCCCACGTCGAGGATCGCTCCCCCGGCGAGCGCCGGGTCGAACGCGCGACCGGTGCGCGGGGACTGGTCGTAGCCGAAGCCCGCGACGAGCGAGAGCGGCTCCCCCAGCTCACGGTCGGCGATCAGCCCGCGCAGCAGGTCGGCGAAGGGACCGAAGCGCTGCTTGAACGCCTCGACGAACGGGCGCCCCGAGCGCGCCGCGGCCGCGAGCACCAGATCGGTCTCCGCGGCGGTCGGGGTGATCGGCTTCTCGCACAGCACCGCCTTGCCCGCCTCGAGCGCGCGGATCGCGAGAGCCGAGTGCGTCGTGTGCACGGTGCCGATGTAGACGGCATCCACGTCTTCTCTGGCGAGGATCTCGTCGTAGGTGCCGGATGCCGCGGCGCCGTGCTCGGCGGCGAAGGCCGCAGCCCGCTCCGGCGCGGAGCTGCCGACGGCGTGCAGCACGCCGAGGTGCGAGCTCCGGAGCCCCGTGGCGAAGTCCCCGCTGATCACTCCCGGGCCGAGCACGGCCCATCGCGTCCTGGTCATGGCGATCTCCTTCTGCGCTGCGGCGGGGCTCTCGAGGGCTCCTGGCGGTGGCACGGATGGCGGCGGCCGCTGCCGCGACGGGCAGACCCTCGACGTCGATCATCGCAGAGCAGGCGCGGCGCACCGAGCGCCCGCACGTCGGAGCCGGCGAACATGCCGAAGCCGGGGCGCGACCCGCGACCGTGTGCCGTATCCTCGGCTCCATGTCTTCCGCACGCCGTCGCCGTCGATCGCGACCACGTCCGGCCTCCGTTCCCGCCGCGACCGTGAGACGCGACGCCGACCGCTGGTTCCGCGAGCAGGGTCTGCCGACCTTCGTGCCCCTGCGCCGCTGGTTCACCGATCTGCCTCGACGCGTCGCCCCGCTGCTCACCTGGGTCACCGTCGCCGGGTTCCTCCTCACCGGCGGGCTCACCCTCGCGCTCGGCATCGCCATCGGGCTCTACGGCGACGACGACGAAGACGACACCGTGATCGCCGTGCTCGTGCTCGTGCTGCTCGTGCTCGCGCTCGCCATCGCCTGGCTCGCCTTCGCGCTCGTGCGGTTCGCGGTGCGACGGCTACCCGTCGGCATCGGGACGGCGGTCGCGGCATCCGTCATCGTGCTGTGCGCCGCGGCCCTCATCGCCGGCGGCTACGCCGTCGACCGCCAGGCCACGGTCAGCCCGGTGCTCGAGACCCTGGCGATCATCGCGGTGTGCGTGCTCATCACCGGCATGGGCGGCGGCGCCCTCATCTCCTGGGCCTCGCGCCTCGCCGTGCGCAACGCCTCCGCCATCGGCCACATGGCGTCGATCGCCCTCCCGGTGATCCTGATGCTCGTGGTGTTCGCGTTCTTCTCCGCCGAGGTCTGGCAGATGGCGTCCGCGCTGCACGGCTCCTCGCTCGCCCTCGTCGGCCTGGTCATCGGAGCCCTCGCGACCATCGTCGTGCTGCGCGTGAGCGCGGGCGAGATCGACGACGAGACCTACGCCCCGACGCCCGAGCAGCGCGCCGCGCTCCTGCTCGACACTCCCGCCGAGCGCATCGGCGCGGCGTCCGGCTCCCGGCATCCGCTCCGGTGGCCGCAGCGGATGAACATCCTGCTCGTCATGACGTTCGCGCAGCTGCTGCAGGCGCTGTTCTTCGCGGCGCTGCTGTGCGCCCTGCTGATCGTCATCGGGTCGGTCGCGATCCCGTTCGGCGTCGTCGAGCTCTGGGTCGGACCGGGCAGCGCCACCCAGCCGCTCCCGGTCGAGCCGCTCGTGATCGGCGGCGCCAAGCTCACCGTCACCGTCAACCTCATCAAGGCGGCCACCCTGCTCTCGCTGATCGCGACGCTGCCGTTCATCTTCTCGGCGGTGAGCGAACCCCGCTACCGGGAGCGCTTCTTCGACCCGATCATGGTCGACCTGCGCCGCGCGATCGTCGTGCGCGACGCCCTGAGCACGAAGGCGAACCTGTGACCATCGCATTCCTCCTCACCACCCTGGTCGTGGTGGCCACGCCGGGCACCGGAGCGGTCTACTCGATCGCCGCCGGGCTCTCGCGCGGGACCAGAGCCGGCGTCATCGCCGCGTTCGGCTGCACGCTCGGCGTCATCCCGCACATGATCGCCGCCATCACCGGTCTCGCCGCGATCCTCAACGCCTCGGCCATCGCGTTTCAGACCATCAAATGGCTGGGCGTCGCCTACCTGCTGTACCTCGCGTGGCAGACGCTCCGAGACCGGTCGGCGCTCGACGTCGAGAAGAGCGCCGAGCCGGTGTCGTCGTGGCGCGTCATCCGCACCGCCGTGCTCATCAACGTGCTGAACCCGAAGCTCACGATCTTCTTCTTCGCTTTCCTGCCGCAGTTCGTGCCGGCGGGGACCCCGGACGCGGCTTGGCAGATGGTGTGGCTGAGCCTGGTGTTCATGGCGGTGACCTTCGTGGTCTTCGCCCTGTACGGCGCCTTCGCCGCGGCCATGCGCACGCACGTCATCACCCGGCCGCGCGTGATGACGTGGCTGCGCCGCACCTTCGCCGCGACCTACATGCTGCTCGCCGGACGTTTGGCCGTGGAGCGCGCGTAGAGCGGTCGACACCCTATACCGAGGCCACGCCTTCGCCCTTGTCCTCGCCCCTCGCCCTCGCCACGCGGCGTCGCGCTGCGATTCGCTGCTCGCGCGGCAGATATCTCGACCGCGTGTACAGCGATCAGCAGCGCGAGTCCGAGCCCGCGCACCCGCTCCGCTGACACGAATCGTCGAGAAGCGGTCGCATCCTGGTAGCGTCGGCCTCGCGCTCCCGAAAGCGCAGAGGAGACCGACGTGCACATCAGAGACGCCGAGATCGTCGACCTCGAGACGATCACCGAGATCTACAACGACGCCGTGCAGAACACCACCGCGATCTGGAACGAGCGCACCGTCGACGTCGACGACCGCGCCGCCTGGCTCGCCGACCGTTTCCGCGCCGGATACCCGGTGCTCGTGGCATCCGACGACGACGGCGTCCTCGGGTACGCGACGTTCGGCGACTGGCGCCCGCACGACGGGTTCCGGCACACGGTCGAGCACTCGGTGTACGTCCGCGGCGATCAGCGCGGGCGCGGCATCGGCAAGGCGCTCATGAACGAGCTGATCGCTCGCGCCCGTGCGATCGGGAAGCACGTCATGGTGGCCGCTGTGGCGAGCGAGAACACCGGCTCCATCGTGCTGCACGAACGGCTCGGCTTCGTCGAGACCGGGCGGATGCCGCAGGTGGGCGTGAAGTTCGGCCGATGGCTCGATCTGACGTTCCTGCAGCTGGCCCTCGACGACGCCCCCGCGCCCCGCGCATGAACCTCCTCACCTGGCTCGTCGAGGTCTTCAACTCGCACTGGACGCTCCCCGGCGGGCAGACGCTCCTGATCCGCGAGGTCGTCGGCAACGTCTTCGGACTGGCGAGCGCGCTCGGTGGGATGCGGCGCCGGGTGTGGGCCTGGCCGGTCGGCATCATCGGGAACCTGCTGCTGCTCACGGTCTTCCTCGGCTCGATCCTGAGCCCGGAGCACGAGCTGCCGAGCCTGCTCGGACAGGCCGGCCGCCAGGTGATGTTCATCGCGGTCGCGATCTACGGGTGGGTGCGCTGGCGCCAGGCCTCATCGGACGGCGGCCAGGTGACGCCGCGGTGGGCGCCGTGGAGCGCGCGCATCGGCATCGTGCTCATCATGGTGATCGGCACCGTCGCGCTCACGCCGCTGTTCCGGCTTCTGGGCTCGTGGGAGCCGGTGTGGGCGGATGCCTGGACCTTCGTCGGCTCCCTCATGGCGACCTACGGAATGGCGAGGGGCTGGACCGAGTTCTGGCTCATCTGGATCGCCGTCGACGTGGTCGGCGTGCCGCTGCTGTTCAGCTCGGGCTTCTACGCCACGGGGTTCATGTACGTGTTCTACGGGGTGTTCACCGCGATCGGATTCGTGGTCTGGGCGCGGGCGCAGAAGGGCGACAAACCCCAGGTCGACACGCTGCTCCCGGCGCCCCAGGTGCAGCGCCCCGAGGAGACCGCCTAGCCTCGACGGGACTCAGTGCCGGACGCGCGCCAGGAACTCGGCCGTCGCCGGGTGCTGCGGGGCGTCGAAGATCTGCTCGGGCGGACCCTGCTCGACCAGCACGCCCTCCTTCAGGAAGACGACGCGATCGGCGACCTCTCGGGCGAACGACATCTCGTGCGTGGCCATCACGATCGTGGTGCCGCGGCGCTTGAGCTCGCGCACGAGATCGAGCACCTCGCCGACGAGCATGGGGTCGAGCGCGCTGGTGATCTCGTCGAGCAGCAGCACCTCGGGCTCGGTGAGGATCGCCCGCACGATGGCGACGCGCTGCTGCTGACCGCCGGAGAGCCGGTCGGGGTACTCGTCGGCCTTGTCGCCGAGGCCGAGGGTCTGGAGCAGCTCGCGGCCCCGGGCGCGCGCCTCCGACGCGGAACGGCGGTGCACCTTGCGCGCCGCGAGGGTGATGTTCTCGAGCACCGTCAGGTGCGGGAAGAGGTTGAAGTGCTGGAACACGACGCCGATGCGCGCGCGCACCCTGTCGGCATCCACCCGCGGATCGGTGATGTCGTCTCCGCTGAGGAAGATCTGTCCGTCGTCGACCCGCTCGATGAGGTTCATCGTCTTGAGCAGCGTGGACTTGCCCGAGCCCGAGGCTCCGATCAGCACGACCACTTCGTGCGGCTCGACGGCGAGGTCGAGTCCGCGGAGCACGTCGTGATCGCCGAAGCGCTTGCGCACGCCTCTGGCCTCGATGACGGGAACGGTCATACGACGCCTCCGGCCTGCTCGCGCCTGTTGAGCCGCGCCGTGACGGCATCCGTGAATCGGATCATCGGCCAGCTGAGGATGATGAAGAACAGCCCCGCGACGACGTAGGGCGTGTAGTTGTAGGTGTCGGCGACCTGCAGCTGCGCGGCGCGCACCGCGTCGATCACGCCGAGCACCGAGATGAGCCCGACGTCTTTCTGCATCGACACGAAGTCGTTCATGAGGGCGGGCACGACCTTGCGCACGCCCTGCGGGATCACGACGATCCGCAGCGTCTGCGCGTGACTGAGCCCGAGGGAGCGCGCGGCCACGCGCTGCGAGGGGTGCACGGCCTCCATGCCGGCGCGGAGCACCTCGGAGACGTAGGCCGAGTACACGATGATGATCGCGATGGTTCCCCAGAACGCCGGGGGCATGCGCGGGAAGATCATCAGCGCGGGGATGCCGTAGCCGATCAGGTAGAGCACGATCAGCAGCGGGACGCCGCGGAAGAAGTCGGTGTACGTCGCGGCGAGCGCGCGCAGCGGGAAGAACACCGGACCTCGGAGCGAGCGCATGGTGGCGAGCAGCGTGCCCAGGATCGCCACGCCGACCGCGGCGATGACGAGCACCAGGAGGTTGGTGAGCAGACCCTGGAAGATCGGCCCGATGCTCTTGAGCGCGATCTCGGGGTCGAAGAACGTCTGCCGGACGACCGCCCACCCCGGGGTGTTGACGACGATGATCGCGACGACGCCGATCAGCACGACGCTGCTGACGAACGCGATCAGGACCGACCGGGTCGTCGCCCTGCGCCGCAGAGCGCGGCGTGACAGCTCGAGCTCGCTCGGCTGCCACGCCGTCTCGGCGGAGGTGTTCGTCACTTCAGGACGGGGACGTCGACCGCGTCGCTGAGCCACTTCTGCTGCAGCTCGTCGAGCGTGCCGTCGGCGCGCAGGGCATCGACGGCCTTGGTGACGGCGGGGGTGAGGGCCGAGCCCTTCGGCAGCACGAAGGCGAACTCGTCGCCGCCGTCGGAGCTGGCGAACTGGCCCGTGACGGAGGAGTCGTCGACCACGGCGCCGGTGACGTAGAAAGCGCCGGGCAGGTCGGTGATCATGGCGTCGATCTGGCCGGCCTGCAGCGCGAGCACGACGTCGTCGACCGTGTTGAAGACGCTGAGGTTCGCCTCGCCGAGCTGTGCCTTGGCGACGGTGTAGCTGGTGGTGCCTGCGGCGACGCCGACCTTCGCCTTCTTGAGGGCGTCGATGGTCGTGGCGGATGCCGCGGGCGAGCTGTTCAGCGCGACGACGGCCTGCGTGGTCGTGTAGTACGGCGACGAGAAGTCGACGGCCTTCTTGCGCTCGTCGGTGACGGAGAACTGCTGGATGTTGATGTCCCAGTCCTTCGGCCCGGGGGCGATCGCGGCGTCGAAGCCGGTGCGGGTCCAGACGATGTCGGCGGCGTCGAAGCCCAGCTCCTTCGCGACCGCGTTCGCGACCGCACCTTCGAAGCCCTTGCCGTTGGAGGGGTCGTCGTCGACGAACCAGGGCTCGTAGTTGGGCTCGCCGGTCGCGATGGTGAGCTTGCCGGCGGTGACGGTCTGCAGCTCGCCGTCGGCGCCGGCCGTGGGCGAGGTGGTCGGGCCGCTCGCGCAGGCGGCGAGGGACACGGCGGCGGCGACCGCGATGGCGGCCGCTGCGGCGCGGCGAAGGGTGCGGGAGACGGTCACGTTTACTCCTGAAGAGTGTTCGGGTTTTGGTTAAGAGTAGGGGACTCGGCGAGTCGCCAATCGGCGAAGTCGAAACCTGGGGAAACGAAGCAGGAGACCAGCACTTCCTGGTCGTCGAGAGGTCGGGCGGCCTGCCAGACGCCGGCGGGCACGAGCACCTGCGCGGCATCCGTCCCGCTGAGCACGATCACGGTCGCCGCACCCGGCTGCGCGCCGTCGCCGCCGAGGCTCAGCTCGAGCCGGCCCGGTCCGTGCCAGAGCCACAGCTCGTCGCTCGTGACGACGTGCCATTCGCTGCGCTCGTGGGGCTGCAGCAGGTAGTGGATGCAGGTGCCGGCCGGGCGCGGGCCGTTCGGCGTCTCGACGGCGAGCGGGCTCGTCCAGGTGCGGCGGAACCAGCCGCCCTCGGGGTGCGGGGCGAGGTCGAGGCGCTCGGCGGTGGCGGGTCGGTCAGCGATCACTGGACGGCTCCTTCGACGCGTTCGCGCGGATCCTCGGACGTGTCGTCTCGCTTCGCTCGCTCGACGACCGAGGCGCCGAAGCTGTCGCTCGCCCACCGGACCTCGCCCGAGACGACGGTGGCCGCGGCACGCCCCGCGCCGTCTTCGACGAGCTCCTGGATGGAATCGGGCCCGGCCGGCACGTCGAAGAACGTGAGGTCGGCGAGCGCGCCGACCGCGAGGTATCCGGTGCGGTCGGGGCCGACGTCGATGCCCATGGAGTGGGCTCCGCCGATGGTCGCCGCTCCGAGCAGCCGCGCGTGCAGGTCGCGGTCCGTGTAGCCCTGCGAGCGGGCGATGCGCGCGAGCTCGGCGACGTCCGCGAGCACATCGAGCGACGGACTCGACGACAGCGAGTCCGTGCCGACGGCGATCGGGCTGCCCTCGCGCAGATACGCGGCGATCGGCGGCTCCTCGAGCCCGATCACGGCGTTCGACCGCGGACACAGCGCCACGGTCGTTCGACGTTCGCGCAGGATCGCCCGGTCGCGGGCGCTCATGTACACGCCGTGCGCGATGTGGCAGTCGGGCCCGAGCACCCCGAGCTGGTCGACGAACTCGGTCGCACTCGTGCCGAAGCCCGCCTCGCGCAGCTCCTGGAAGCTCGCGAGCCCCGCCGTGTGCCAGGCCTGCGGATGCTCGTGCGCGAACTCGCTCTCGAAGGCGGCCTCGCCGAGGTGGATGTGGATGCGCCCGCCCCGCTCGCGGACGATGTCGGGGATCTCCAGCAGCGGTTCGATGTCGAGCGAGTACGGCGCGTGGGGCGAGAGCCCGGTGCCGGGGGGCGTGGGCAGGGCGTCGAGAGCCTGCTCGACCTGCGCGCGTCCGGTGCGGGCCCAGTCGGCGTTGGTCCAGCTCATCACCTCCCAGTAGGTGATGCCGTGCAGTCGCGCGTCGTGCAGGGCGGATGCCGCCGACGGATCGGTGACGACGTCGGCGACGGCCGTGGTTCCGGAGCGGAGCGCCATCTCGGCGCCGGCCGCGGCATCCGCCCCCCAGTCCCGTCCGGCCTCGTAGACCGGGTCGAACGCCTGCACCCAATCGTCGAATCCGGTGTACTGCCCGCGGCCGACGACGGCCATGCCCGTGTACTGCAGGTGGGTGTGCGCGTTGACGAGTCCAGGGGTGAGGACTCCGGGCCAGTGCACCTCGTCATGGGCGAGTCCGCGCTCGGACAGCGAGCGCAGCACCCAGGCGCGCTCCCCCACATGCATGATGCGCCCGTCGCGCACGGCGACGGCGCCGTCGACGATGGGCGGCGCCGTGACCGGGACGACGAGTCCTGCGGAGTAGACGGTGATCATGCCGAGACCCCCAGGTAGCGGCGGGAGCGCCACTCGTCCTGCGCCTCGCGCTGCGCGGCGCTGCGCTCGTCGAGACGGTCGCCCCGCGCATCGGCGGCGGCGAGCGCGATGGCGCGATCGGCTTCGGCGGGGAACGGATGGAGTCCGGCGGGGAGCTCGCGTGCGAGCAGCTGCTCGACGGCCCCGAGCTGCACCGCGAAGGAGAGGTCCATGATCTCGATCGGGTTGCCTTCGGCGGCGGCGAGGTTCACGCAGCCGCCGCGGGCGATCAGGAGGGCGCCGTCTCCCGCCCGGTCGAGGTGCGCGCCGACCGGTCGCAGCGCCGAGGCGTCGACGTCGACCTCGCCCGGCACTCCGCCCGCCACCGCGACGGTGCGCGCGACGGCGAGCGTCTCCGCGTCGACCGTGTGCGGCGCACCGGTGGCGGAGACGACCAGCGCACCCGGCGCGAGCTCGCGGAGCGGTCCGATCCGGAATCCGTCGTGCGCCGCCCGCAGCGCCCGCACGGGGTCGGTCTCGGCCACCGCGATCTCTGCGCCGAGCGCGCGCAGGTGGGCGGCGACCCCCTCGCCCACCGGGCCGTAGCCGACCACGACGGCGAGCTGGTCGCGCACGCCGATGCCCGCGGCGTCGAGCACATCGGCGATCGCGAACACGCACGACTGACCGGTGCCGTAGCGGTTGTCGAATGACGTCTTCATGGCCGCGTCGTTCACGGCGATGACGGGGATGCCGAGCAGTCCGCGGCTCTGCATCAGCCGCAGCGGGGTGAGCCCGCTCGTGGTCTCCTCCGCGGCGCCGCGCAGACCGGCGGCGAGTCCCTCCTCGTGGGCGAGGCGGATCAGGTGGGAGCCGTCGTCGAGCAGCAGGTCGAAGCCGCGCCGCAGGAACGCCACGGCGGCGGCGCGCTCCTCCGCCCCCGAGAGCGCAGGGTCTCCGTCGACGGGGATGCCACTGGCACGCAGCACATCGGCCACCTCGACGTCGATCTCGTCGGGGTGGGCGTACACGGCGACGTCCGCTCCGGCGTCGCGCAGCAGCAGCGCGAGCTGGGCGGTCTTGGGCTCCAGCACCATCGCGATGCCGATCCGGATGCCGCGCACGACGCCCTCCTCGCGCAGGCGCGCCGCGACCAGTGTCGAGACCGGCATGTGCGCGCCCGCGTTGTCGACGCGGTCGGCCGCGGTCACCCGCGCGGGCAGAGCCGTCCCGTGGATGAGGATGTCGGGATCCTGCCCCGGTGCGAAGGTCACGCCATCGGAGCCCAGGTGAGCGCCCAGAGCGGCCAGCAGGCGGCGGAGCTCGTGCGAGACGGCATCCGCGCCCTCCACCGCGAAGGTGCGACCGGCGACGAGCAGGTTGGTCTCGCGGACGAAACGGCGCACGAGACGCTCGGCGGACGTGGTCGGGTCGGTCACCGCTCAATCGTATTGCTCGGGCGGCGCGCCGAGCGCTCCGTGCGCGGCGCCACTCGACGAGACCCCTGCATCTGAGGGGTGCCCTCGCGGAACCTGGTTCCGCCCCGCCGAGGTGCGATTGACTGAAACCATGAAGACCGAGACCATCCCCACGCGCGTGTGGAACCCCCGCGCCGAGGTGCGGGCCTTCTTCGCGCGCGCCTTCGAACGAGCGTTCATCCCCTTCGCGCCGCTGTCGCTGTCGGTCCCCGCGGAGATCGCCCGTCGCGAGGAGGCTGCGCGTGCGGCATCCTCGGCTCCCCCGCCGGTCGGGCCCGCCGAGGAGCGCCTGCCGTAGCCCGACCGGGCTAGCATTTGCTCATGGCCACCTCGATCGACGACATCTCCATCGGCGGCGAGATGATCCGCCTCGGACAGTTCCTCAAGTACTCCGGTCTCATCGACACCGGCGGTGACGCCAAGGAGGCGATCATCGACGGCTACGTGAACGTCAACGGCGAGGAGGAACGCCGCCGAGGGCGCCAGCTGCACGACGGCGACCTCGTCTCGTTCGAGGGACGCACGGTGCGCGTGCGCCCCTGAGCGTCCTTCCCCGGGTCTCCCCACTCCGCGGCCAGTTCAGGCACACCCCCAGCCGTGTGCGATCGTCGCTGAGTCTCACTGAACCTCACTGAACCTCACTGAACCTCACTGTTGCCACCTCTCGTGCAGTGACGTACAGTGAGCTTCACTCAAAAGAGTGAGCGGAGTGAGGCACTGATGAACCGTGGGTTCGAAAGCACGATCGATCGCCTGCGTGCCCAAGGAACTGACGACGGTCTCGTCGAAGTGAAATCGAGCGAGAGAAGACTCAGCGCTGACGTCTGGGACAGCGTGAGCGCGTTCGCGAACACCAACGGGGGTCTGCTCGTACTGGGACTCTCCGAAAGCGATGGGTTCACACCCATTGAGAGGTTTGCGATTGATGTCGTGCGTGACCAGTTCGTCGAAGGCATCGGTGACGGCGGCGCCCAAGGAGTCAAAGTCACGAACCCTCCCGCTTACGGGATGAGTAGAGAGCTTGTCGATGGGCTCCCCGTTCTCGCCATCACGATCACACCCAACCAACCGGGAAGTCGGCCCTGCTGGGTCACCGCCAAAGGGCTACCCGCGGGGGCGTACAAGCGAGTCGACGACAAAGACATCAAGCTGTCCGCGACGGAAGTGTTCGAACTGCGCCACGAGCTCACGCCGTCCGACGCGGACAAGAGGGTCGTCGAGGACGCGGACGAGGGTGACCTTAACGCCGAGGTGCTCGACGCCCTCATCGCTCGTCGAATCAACGCCAAGGTCCTCCATGGCGCAACGAGCCGGCGACAGCGGCTCGCTCGCCTGAACGTACTGGACAAGGAGGGCCATGTCCGCCTTGCAGGCCTGCTGGCTACCGGCTTGTATCCCCAGCAGTTCTTCCCCCGACTGCTCGTGGATGTCGCCGTCCACCCAGGTCGCGAGAAGTCCCTCCCGGGAGCGGAGGTGCGATTCCTCGATCGAGTCGAATGCACAGGAACGCTGCCAGACATCGTCGATGACGCGGTCAACGCAGTGCTACGCAACCTGAGAACGTACTCGATCGTCGAAGGCACAGGACGACGAGAAGTCCCGGAGATCCCAGTGACCGTCCTTCGCGAGGCGATCGCCAACGCGGTCCTGCACCGCGAGTACTCTCCGATGTTTCTCGGTCAACCAGTCACTGTCGACGTCTTCTCCGACCGCATCGAGATCACGAATCCTGGCGGGCTGTGGGGTGGCGTCACCCCTCAGAACATCGGGGACGGAACCTCTCGTTGCCGAAACCAGACCCTGCTCCCATTGATGCAGCACATCGCGCCACGAGAGCATGACGGGTTCACTGTCGAGGGGCAAGGCGGCGGAGTCCGACTGATGATCTCCGAGATGGAAGCGCACGCCCTCGAACGTCCGAGATTCTCTGTCAGCCCTGACCAGGTCAGGCTGACACTCGCACGCCACGGTGCCGAGATACCCGAGCATCGACACTGGCTTCGACAACTCACCGATCGTGACCTTGATCCCCACGAGGACGCGGCCCTGCTCATCGCGCGTCGTGAAGGAAGGGTGTCGGTGGATTCCTTGCGGGAAGCCCTTCGCATCGACTCCGACGAAGTGAGAGCGATTCTCCTCCGGCTTCGCGATGAAGGCATACTCCGTGGATCAGGTGGCGAAGCATTCGTACTCTCCGAAGGAGCCCCTCTCCCCAACGAAATCGATGCGGCAATCATCCGCGGCCTGGCTGGAAACCGAGCCCAGACCATCCATGAGATCTCTAAGTGGAGCAATCTATCCGTCGGATCTCTCAGAGCGCGCCTCCGTCGTCTCATAGAAGACGGATGGATCCAAGCGACAGCGCCACCCCAGAGCCGCGACCGAAAGTACATTGCTCACGGCGTCGATCCAGGGACGGCGTCCGACCCGAGGGGGACCCCGAACGGTCGATGAGGCGGCTCCCAGCGAGCGGCGAGCGCACCCGCGTACGCGGAATTCCCGCGCACTCGGGCGTCACTGCGCGGGCAGGCACCCGCCGTCCATGATGTAGCCGCCCGCCTCGATCGACAGGGCGTCGGCGGTCACCGAGCCGAACACGCACCCGCCCTCAGGGGCGTCCGCACCGAAGAGCAGAGTGCCGTAGTCGTCGCGCACGTAGGCGCCGGCGAGACCGGCATCCGCCAGCGCATCCTGCACCGCGGTGGTCGAGAGCGCGCCCGAGGTCCGCAGCTCCTCGAGAGCCGGTCGAGCGACCGCGATGGCCTCTTCGGCCGCCGCGCGGGCCTCCTCGGAGAGGTCCATCCGCTCCCGATAGCGGTCGTTCTGCGCCATCGACTTCTCCGGGTCGTAGGGGGCGCACCCCGGGGGCATCTCGACGCCCTCGATCTGCGGACAGGCCGCGGTCGGCGTGGGGGTGGGCGTCGCCGTCGTCGACTGCGGCGCCGCGGGTGTGGCGCATCCCGCGAACAGCAGAGTCATCGCGCACACGAGGAGGGCGATGCCACCCCTCGACCTGTCCCCCCGGATATCGGTCATGCGCTCATGAAACCACACCTTCGGGCGCCCCGGAAGGAGCGGCGCCCGACGGTGCAGGACACGTCGATCACGGCATCACGCCTCTACGGCACCAGCACGGTGCGGATGCCGGGCGCCTCGGGCTCGCTCCAGACCGACTCGACGTCGGCGAGGCGGGCGGTGCGGGTCTGCACGGAGATGCGGCCTTCGCCGATCGCCTCGACGAGGGAGGGGAGCTCGGCGAGGTACTCGCGCGGCCCGATCGACCCCTGCCCGCTGCCGATCAGACGCAGGTGCGCCGCGCGCAGCGCCGCCGAGGGGAGCGTGATGTCGGGGCCCGCCACGGAGCCGATCTCCACCCAGTCGAGCGGCCGGCTCCGGTCTGTCCTGGCGGTCAGCACCGCCCTGATCGCACGTTCGGTGGGCACGCCCCAGAGGTAGTCGAGGACGACATCGACGTCGCGGGCCGCGTCGGCGAGCTCGGTATCCGCGGAGGCATCGTCCAGGGCGATGGTGCGGTCGGCGCCGGACTCGCCCACCAGTGCGAGCCGACCCCGATCCCTCCCGGCGGCCACGACCTCGCCGGCGCCCAGCAGCTTGGCGACCTGCACCGCCATGACTCCGGCGTTCCCTGTGGCCCCGAGCACGAGCACCGATGCGCCGGGCGTCCACGCGACGCGACGGCGGAGCGCGACCCACGACGACATCGCGGGGTTCATCGCCGCGGCGATCCTCACGGCATCCACACCGTCGGGCAGGGCGATCGTGCGCCGCGGATCGATCACGGCCTTCGTCGCCATCGTGCCGTGTCGGGTGTCATCGACGGCGAAGTAGACGAGTGCGCCGTCGGCGCGGCGGCCGACGCCGTCGACGCCGGGGATGAGCGGAAGCGCTCCGGTGCTCGTGTAGTGCGCTCCGCTCGCACCGGAGCGCGCGCGCGGGTGGAGGCCTGCCGCGAGCACATCGACGACGACCTCGCCCTCCTTCGGCTCGGGAAGGTCGAACGGAAGGAAGTGCGGTGGCTCGTCGAATCTCGTGACGACGGCGGCATCGGTGTGGATCATGGCTGTGTCTCCTTATTGGTTCGTGTCACGAACTATAATAGTACGCATCGCGAACCATTTGGCTAGACTGTTCCCATGACGGATGCCGCGCTCTCCCCGGCCGATGCCCTGGCACAGCTGACCTTCCTCGTGCAGAGGATCCTCGAGGAGCGCTCGGCCGCCCAGGGGATGTCGGTGGTGCAGGGCCGGATGCTCGGCATCCTGCGCGACCGGACGCCGCTCATGAGCGAGCTCGGCGCCCGCCTGGGCCTGGACAAGTCGAGCATCAGCGGGCTCGTCGACCGCGCTGAGAAGCGGGGACTCGTGGAGCGCTTCCGCTCTCCCGACGATGGTCGCGCGGTGCAGGTGCGCCTCACGGACGAGGGCCGCGCACGCGCCACAGCGGGCGAAGCCGAGTTCGACGCGGAGGCGTCGCGCCTGCTCGCGCATCTGCCGGAGGCCGAGCGCACGACGCTCGTGCGCCTGATCAGCCGCCTCCTCATCGCCGAGGCGGAGGAGTCCGGGTTCGACATCCGGTGACCGAGGCCGGCGGCCGCGGCGCCCGGAATCGCCCGTGGGTGTTCGCGAGGGGTTACGGTGGCGGTGTGGATGCTCCTGACCCTCTGCCCGATCGCCCCGCCCCCGACAATCCGCAGGGCAAGCTCGTGCTGCTGCGGCACGGAGAGACGGAGTGGTCGAAGAGCGGCCGCCACACCGGACGCACCGACATACCGCTGACCGCCCACGGCGAGGAGCTGGCCGCAGCGGCCGGCAGGCTGGTGCGCGGCTACGACTTCGGCCTCATCCTGACCTCCCCGCTGCAGCGCGCACGACGGACGGCGGAGCTCGCCGGACTCGACGCGGAGATCGACCCGCTGCTGGTCGAGTGGGACTACGGCGGGTACGAGGGGCGGACCAGCGCCGACATCCGCGCCGAGCTCGGCTACGACTGGACGGCGTTCAACCACGGCGTGATCCGCGGTGAGACCCCCGGCGAGACCGTCGAGGAGGTCGCCGCACGGGCGTCCCGCGTGCTGACGAGGGTGCTGCCGGCGATGGCCGACGGCGACGTGGCGCTGATCGCGCACGGCCACTACCTGCGCATCCTCACGGCCGTGTTCCTCCGCGAGGCGCCCCGGTTCGGCGCGCAGATCACGCTGGATGCCGGCTCGGTGTCGGTTCTCGGCTACACCAGGGAGCAGCCCGCCATCCTCGCCTGGAACCACGGCCCGCAGCTGCCGCTGAAGCCCTCGGAGTCCTAGCCCGCGTGGGCCCGGTGGGCCTCAGATCGCCAGCAGTCGCGCCGCGCGATCCGCGTCGATGCCGCCGCGCCATCCGGAGAGAGGCGGTGTGATGTCAGATCGGGGCCCACCCGACCACGCATCGGCGACCTCTTCGCGGGAGACGAACCTGTCCCAGCTGGGCGGGAGGGTGCTCGGCAGCACCCCGTACTCGGCGAGTCCGATGAGGATGCCGTAGCGCTGATACTTGTCCGCGCCCGCGACCACCTTGGCGCGGGCGATCGCTCGCTCGAGCTCGCTTGCCCGGGTGCCGGCCGGCTGGGCAGAGATCACCTCGAGCAGAGTGCGCAGCCGCTCCCTGTCATCTTCAGTGGGAGCCGGAAGCCCCTCTGCGGCCGCGGTCTCGAGATCGGGGAGGTAGTGATGCGGCTGCTCGTTCCAGGCCCAGCCGAGTGCGAGACGGAGCAGCACTTCGGTCGCATCGAACTCGAGCGCACTCCCCTGTCGCGCCGCCAGCCCGCAGTCGGGCACGCAGTTCTCCGCCACGGGAGCGGCCGCGAGGTGCCGTGCCCACGCGAAGGAGATCACGGTCTGGCGTCCGTGCCAGGCGCTGCCGAGGCCTGCGATGAACGCACCGAGCACGGCATCCTCGTCAAGCGCCGTAGCCGCGGTGATCGACCGCTCGACGATCTCAACAGGTGTGCAACGTTCGACGGAACGAATCGGCCACCCCGAGGACTCGGCCTCGGCCTCGTCGGCGGCCTCTCGCGACGCCTCGGCCCCGGCGACACCGCCCGTGCGGGTGAAACGGTAACCGTACAGTCGCATGAGGAGTTCGAGTTCTGGTCCAGCAGGAATGCGGCGGGGTGCGGGAATCACCCCGCCAGGCTATGACATCGCCGACGTCTCCGCACCGGTCGCGAACGGAGCCCCCACGCCGATGGCACGCCCGGTCGGGCGCCGTCCGGAGACCATGTCGGCGGCATGGGGCACGATGGTCGCATGACCGACGGCTACGACCCCGGATTCCTCTCGAACGCTGTGGCGCTGCCGCATCCGGCCCAGGATGTGCACGCTCTCGACTACCCGCGTTTCACCGTGCTGCTCGACCGGCGTCGTCGACTCGCGGCGGCGACCGGGGTGAACATCGACGGCCCCCGCCTGCTCGATCTGCCGCGCGCGGGAGAGTGGCGCCTCGACCCGCGCGTCGACGACGCCGCGCAGACCGGCCCCGCCGTGTACGCGCGGAACGACCTCGACCGCGGTCACCTCGTGCGCCGCCGCGACCCGGGCTGGGGTGAGACGGCCGAAGCGCGAGCGGCGATGGAGGCCACGTTCTTCTACACGAACGCCGCACCGCAGGCCGCCGGCTTCAACCAGTCCAAGGAGCTCTGGCTCGGACTCGAAGACCATGTGCTCGCCTACGCCGAGGCCACGGCCCAGCGCATCTCGGTCTTCACCGCGCCCGTGTTGGCCGACGACGACCCGCCGTACCGCGGCATCCGCATCCCGCTGCGGTACTGGAAGGTCGCGGCCTGGTCGGGAGCAGCCGGTCTCTCCTGCGCGGGCTTCATCCTCGACCAGTCCGCGCTCGTCGACACCAGCGAGGGGCTGCTCGCCGCTCCGCCGCTCGGGGCGTTCCGCACGTTCCAGGTGCCTGTGGCGGAGATCGCCCGCGTCACCGGTGTCGACTTCGGCGTGCTGACGGATGCCGATGTGCTCGCGACCCCCGGGGCACGCGCGGACGGATGGCGCGAGCTGACCACGGCAGACCAGATCGTGCTCTGACACCGGCACGTCACCTCCCCTGCGGCACCGTGGGGTGGCGCCAGCCCCACCCCGCTTCGGCAGCCCGCTGTATGGGATCGCCGCGGGTTCCTTTCTAACGTCGAGGTATGACGTCCGGTCACCTCGACCGCTCAGGAAAGGCACCCCTCATGACCTCGAACACCGCGCTTCGTCGCACGCTGACCCGCGCCTCAGGCGTCATCGCCGTCACGGCCTGCGGCCTCGTGCTCTCGCTCGCCTCCGCACAGGCGGCGAGCGCAGCGCCGACCACGGTCAAGACGATCGTCGGAGGCTCCGCCGCGTCCGAGAAATACCCGTTCATGGCGAGCATTCCGATCACGGCGCCGCTCGCCGGGCTCGACGACGGCGGCTGCGGCGCGGCGCTGATCACACCGGAGTGGGTCGTGACCGCCGCGCACTGCGTGGATCGGGAGATCGGGTCGTTCGCCGAGGGCACGGTGCGCGTCGGCAGTGACAAGCGCACCTCGGGTGGAACCGTCCGAGACATGGTGCAGGTGTTCCAGCATCCCGATTACGCCCAGGGGATGCCGAATCAGAACGACATCGCGTTGATCCGCCTCGACAAGCCGGTCTCTCAGCGACCGATCGCGATCGCCGATCATGCAGCCGATCCCGGCAGCGCCACGCGCATCCTCGGGTTCGGTCTGACCACGCCCGAGCAGAACCCGACGAAGTGGAAGATGTCCAAGAAGCTGCGGCAGTTGGAGACGTTCCGTGGCGACGCGTCCGAGTGCGATCCGGGCTTCGCCGGCGTCACGCGTCTGTGCACGGTGAGCCACAAGGCCGATGCGATGGCGTGCAACGGCGACTCCGGCGGCCCGCAGATCCAGCGCGGCAGCAACGGACGCTGGGAGCTGATCGGCGTCACGTCCGGACCGGGCGCCATGTCGCCCTCCTGCGAGAAGGGCCCGGGGCTCTACACCGACGTCACGGCGTATCGCGACTGGGTCTCGCAGACGATGGCGGCCAACGAGTAGCCGGCGGCGCGCTCCCTCTACACTCGACTGGTGCAGGACGACCGATCGGGGGGCACGTGTTCATCGCCGCCTTCATGCTCGTGATCACGGGCGCCCTCGTCGCCTTCGCGGGCTTCCGCGTCCGCGCTCTCGTGCCGTCGCACTGGACGCGCGTCGAGGGGCGGTGGATCGGCCCGTCGCTGCGCTGGTCGCCCTCCCGGTACGACTACGTCACCGCCGAGGGCGTCGGCCGCTCCGGCGTCGCCAGGGTGAAGGTGATGTTCCGTCCGCCGCACGGCGGCACCTGCGTCGTCGCGTACGACCCCGCCGACCCGTCTCGATCCCAACCCGCGCAGCTCCGGTGGAACGGCGGCGCGCTCATCGCGGCCGGCGTGCTCTGCGCCGTCGCCGGAGTCGTCTTCTCCGCGCTGGCACTCGCGTAGCGGCGAGTCGCCCCGCGAGGCCCCGCGCTCTCCTATCATGGGGTGGGAAATATCGATATGACGGTTCGGAGTCGCCTGCATGGAAGACCCCCGGAGCGACGCCGAGCTGCTCCGAGAGCTGCGCGACGGCGAGCGCGACGCCTACGTGGTCCTGTGGGAGCGCCACATCGGCGCGGCCCTGCGATACGCCCGTCGAATGCTCCCCTCCCGCGCCGAGGATCTCGCCTCCGAGTCGTTCCTCGCGATCTACCAGCAGATCACGACCTCGGGCACGGGCCCCGACTTCGCCTTCCGCTCCTACCTCAAGGCCGTCATCCGCAACACCGCGATCCGCTGGCGCAAGGAGGCGAGCAGGTTCGACGACACCGTGGAGGCGGATGCGGTCGACTTCCGCGACGCGCTGAGCCTGGTCGAGCGGGAGTCCAACGCGAACGAGCTGCTCGGAGCCTTCCAAGAGCTGCCAGAGCGCTGGCAGAAGGTGCTCTGGCTGTCGGAGGTCGCGGACGTCGCGAGACCGGAGATCGCCCGCGAGCTCGGCATCAAGCCGAACGCGGTCTCCGCGCTGCACCGCCGGGCACGATCCGGGCTGAAACTCCAGTGGCTGACGCGGCAGGTGCCCGTCGTGCTGCGCGAGGATGAGACCCACGCCGCGCGCCTGCTCCCTCGGCACCTCTCCGAGCCCGACGACCAGCTCCTCGCCCGCGAGATCACGACGCACCTCGAGTCGTGCGACATGTGCAGCGACCTGCTCGTGAGCCTGCGCACCGACGCGCGGCGACTGCAGGGCGTCACTCTCTCCGCCGCAGGCTTCGGCGCACTCGGCGTCGCGCTGCCCGCGACGAGCGCACTCGCTCCCGGCACGGCGGTGGCCGCCAGCATCCTCCTCACGGGAGCCGGCACCGGCATCGCCAGCCTGCTCGCCGGCGGTGTCGGCGTGCTGGCCGTCGGCGGCATCCTGCTCGGCTCCTTCTTCCTCCAGCCGGGGGACATCGATGCACCGGCCCTCGCCGACACGAACGTGCAGGTACCGGTCACGACACCGACGCCCGATGGGGCGTCGCTCGGTCAGACCGGCACCACACCGACCTCCACGCCCGTGACGACCGTGCCGCTGCCGCCGCGGCTCGGGCGCTGGAACTCGGACCCGAACGTTCCGCTCGTCGACTTCCGCGCGGAGCCGGTCTCGCAGTACGTTCCCCCGGCGCCTCAGCCCGCCGGGCCCGAGGTCCCCGGCCCCGGCACCGACCCCGGAGGGATGCCGACGCTGACCCCTGGTCTCACGTCTCCACCCGATGTCACGGCGTACCTCGCCCCCCAGATCACCGGCCGCACGACCCCCGGAAACTCCGTCGCGATCGAGTTCGCATCGCAACGGTACGAGGTCGATGTCGCACCGGACGGATCGTGGACCTTCGACACCCGCCCTCTCGCCTTCGACGCCGGGGCGTACGACTACGCCGTGTGGGCTTTCACCCCCACCGAGCAGTCGCTCGCGACGACGGGGACGATCACCGTGCAGACCCCGACGGTGCAGGGGTTCGAGCAGATCGAGGGGCCGATACCGCTCGAGGAGGCCCGGACGACGGGGATCGTCATCTCCCTCACCGGGCCGCCGAACGGCACGATCTGGGCCTCCACCCCCAAGACCGACGCGACCATCACCCTGGATGCGACCGGCCACGCGACCCGTCGGATCAGGATGCTCGCCGACGGGTGGTACCCGTTCGCCTTCTCCGTCATCGACGCCGACTGGTACTCCGGTCCGGGGATCACCGCACCGGTCGACGTCGTCGACCCCACCCGCGACCCCTCCTGGCCGCGCGGAGGCGGGGGGATCTTCGAGGTCGTCGATCCCTGAGCGAGGCGCGGCGCCATCGCGCCCTGAACGGCGCGGCTCGGGCGGTGCGGACCGAGGAGCCGATCACCTCATGGAAGTATCGCCGTATGCGTTCTCGTGTGTGGGCGGTCCTCGCCGTCGCGGTGGTGACCGTCTCCCTCGCGGGTTGCTCTTCGCCCCTGGACGTCTCCGAGGCGGAACGCGCTGCAGCGGCGACCTGCGAGGTCCTCCAGCCGCTGCCCGGCGTCGCCTCGGCATCCTGCGTCGTGGACGACGGCGGATTCGACGCGGGCATCTCAAGAGACACGAGCGTCACGCTCGAGGCCGGAGTGACGGCGCAGGAGGCCCACCACGTGATGACCACGTGGCTGTCGTCGAAGGACGGCGGATTCGACGAGTACGAGGTCACCGGCTCGCGCGCGACGTCGCTGCGGATGTCCCTCACGACCAATGAGGACGCGTCGTTCTCGCTCGCTCCCGGGACTCCGCCGACGGGAGTGGCCTTCGTCGAGGAGTGGCTCAGCCGGGCGCAGCGCGGGATGCCGATCTCGGCATCCGCAGGAGACGGGCGCACCATCCACGTGCCGAACGAGGGTCTCTCCCCTGCCGCGCAGGCGAATCTTCTCGATGAGTTCGCGATGCAGACCCGCACCGACGGGCTCACTCTCGCGATCGGAGACGGCTCCACCGTCGAGTCCCCCGTCTCGGCCTCACTGAGTGCGACGCTCCACGCACTCGACGCGTCCTACCTCGGCTTCGTCGCGAGCGACCCCGACCATGAGCTCGAATTCGACGTCGACGTCTTCACGGGGTCTCCTCCGCGGCTCCGCTTCAGGATCCCGACCGGGATGGCCCCGAGCATCCCGCCCGACCGGGCGCTCACCGAGACCTCGGGGTGGCCTGCGATCCGCACCGTGCTCGAGGCTGCCACACCGGGCGAGGAGCCCTACACGGTCGCCCTCACCGCCGTTCCCGGTCAGGTGATCGGCGGGTTCAGCACCTCGGGATGCGCACCGGAGCTGACCGGCCCGGAGCCCCAGTTCGGCGGGGAGCTGCAGGCGCAGTGGGCGCAGATCCACGGCATCCCCCGACCGGAGACGTGCCCGCGTTAGCGCACCGACCCCACCGGGCCCCGACCGGCAGCTCGTGGGCGAACCCGGCGGTGACAGCGAGAGGTCCCGCCGACGCCGTCAGGACGTCTGCGGGACCTCAGCGAAGGATGCGGTGATCAGGACGTCGCGGAACCCGTCCGTCGACGAGTGCGGACGAGCAGGGCGATGCCGCCCAGCACGAGCGGCAGTCCGATCAGCGCCCACAGCGACGGCACCTGACCGCCGGTGATCGCCAGAGTGGCACTCCCGTTCGGCGTCTTCCCGACGGTCGCCCCGCGCGTCGTCCCGCCCGTGTCGGGCGTGTCAGGGATCACCGGGACAGCCGTCCACTGCGCGGTGAAGGTCACTGCGACCGTCACGGGGTCGGTCGGCGTCGTGCCGGGGATCGACGACGCCCATCCGGCGAACGTGTAGCCCGCGCGCACCGGATCGGCCGGCACGACCGGCGCCTGGCCGGGTGCGACGCTCTGCGACGTCGTCGCGTCGCCGTTGGCCGGGTCGAACACCACGTCGACGGGCGCGGCGACCCACTGTGCCGTGAACGTCACCGGAGCGGTGACGTGATCCGCGGGCGTCACGCCGGGCACCGACGACGCCCAGCCCGCGAACGTGTAGCCGGGGCGCACCGGGTCGGCCGGCACGAGAGGCGTCTTGCCCCAGTCGACGATCTGCGTCGAGTCGGCGGTGGTCCCGTCGGCGTAGGCGAAGGTCACGCGGTAGTGGAAGGCGAGGACGAGGGCGCCCTGGTCGGCGACGGCGCTGTTCGCATGCCCGGTGACGATGATGCCGGTGGTGGGCGACGTGTACATGACCGGCGACGGCTCGGTGTCGGCGCTGCCGCTGCCCGACAGGGTCGGCAGACCCGTCGCATCCTCGGCTCCGACGACCGTGACCGAACCCGCGTAGGAGTCGTTCGACACGAGGTAGCCGGCGCCTGCCGCCGAGGCGAACGTGCCGCTCTGAGTCGTCAGCGAGCCGCCCGTCATGGTGAGCGCTCCGCCGCCGACGAACCGCGACCCGCCGAAGCCGGCGGCGTACTGCCCTCCGCGAACGATCACGTCGCCTCCCCGGATCGTCAACGCGCCGGCGGTCAGGTCGGTCGTGTCGCTGCCGATTCCCGGAAAGTAGGGCCACGGGTCGGCGGGGTTCGCGCTGCCGACCGCCTCGAGGCGGCCCGTGCCGACGGAGTCGTCGACGGTGAGCGTCGAGGTGCTTCCGACGTGGAGACCCGGCCCCGTCAAGGGAGCCAGGGTGAGCGAGTGGCCGTTCAGGTCGAGGGTGACGCCTGCACCGGACGGGACGCCGAGATAGTCGGCTGTTCCGCTCGCGTCGATGTCGGCGCCGAGGACGATCACGTCGCCGTCGGCGGCGGCGTCGAAGGCGGCATCCAGAGTGGTCCAGTCGGTGACGGTCGTCGTCGCCGCCTGCGCGGACGTGGCCGTGAGCGTCAGCAGTCCCGTCAGAGCGAGTACGGGTGCGAGCAGCAGAATGCCGCGTCGCCGAATAGTGCGAATCATCGTGTGTTCTCCCCAGCGTGCGATGCTCTGCCCCCAGAAGACAGAGATGTTCCGAAGAAGAGAACGAGACGAGGCGTGGAATCTGTCGGAGATCGCGAGATCCGACCCCCACCGATACACCGTTATGCAACTGTGACGGAGGATTCGTGTAACACAATCCGCGCTGCGTCGTCTCTTCTTATGAGGACGTTCTGCGCACGCGCCCCCGAAGGCCTGCGCGTCTCTCGTCCCTCGCCCCCCATACCCCTGCCGCCTCCGTGCGCCCGCCTCCCCGGAGACCCCTGTGCCGTCGACTCTCGTCGCCCTGACGCTGCCCGCGCCCACCCTGTCCGCCGAAACCGACGCCAACGCCGCGCTCATCGCGGCGGCCGCCGACGGAGATCGCGCCGCCGCCGGCGAGTACTTCGCCCAGAACCTGCGGATGCTCACCGCCATGGCGCGCCGCATCGCCGGGAACGTGATGGATGCCGACGACCTCCTGTCGGAAGCCATCGTCTCCGTGCTGGCGCTCTGGGCCCGCGGCACCGGCCCGCGCACCCATCTGGCCGCCTATCTCGCTCGTGCGATGCGGAACCGCGTGACGGATGAGCTCCGCTCCCCCCGCTCGCGCACCTGGAACCTGGATTCGTCGTGGGAGCGTGCCGCCGACAACGACCCCCGCCTGACCGAGATCGATCTGGAGCGCGACGTCGCGGCCGTCCACGAGATCCTGAGCCTGCTTCCCGACGATCAGCGCATCGTCCTGACCGCCATGCACATCGAGGGGGCGAAGCCGAGAGATCTCGAAGTGCGGCTCGACCGACCGGCATCCGCGATCTCGTCGCTCGCGCAGCGCGCCAAGGCGAACTTCCGCCGTCTTCTGGAGGAGCGCGAATCCGCCATTGCGGCACGGCACGCCATCTGCGCCTGAGCGCGGATGCCGCCTACATCCCGCGCAATCCGAGCAGCCGGCTGAAGAATCTCGGCCTGCGCTCTCCTCTGCCCGCCAGCTTGTCGTCGAGCGCGGGAGTGTGGGGAGGGAACGCGTCGAGCACGTGGTCGGCATCGAGGGTGACCGATTCGCCCTTCGATACCGCGCGCGCCGCGGGGACCCATCCCGTGACGTGGAGATACCACCCAGTGTCGAGGTCCGTCACGTGATCGGGCAGGATCACTTCGATCTCATGATCTCCGTCGAGCCACGCGCGCCCGGGCTCCACCCGAGCGACGCGGACGACCCTGGCGGAAGTGTCGGCGCTCCACACCGTGCCCTTCCGCCAGCGCTTCACCAGTTCTGCGTCTCGGCGCTCGCGGACGTCCTGCCGCCACCAGAACGTGCACAGACCCGCCAGCAGAAGTCCGGTCGTTCCCCACAGGACGATCTGGAACAGATCAGGGCTCACGGAAGTCCTCCTCAGGGCTCACGGCACCGCGGTCTCTCGCCGAGCGGCCATCCGCACGATAGCAGGCCGCTCGGATGCGGGCCGAGGGTCAGACCGCGGTGCCCACGAGTGCGCCGAGACGGGCGATCTGCTCCTCGTTGCGCCGATAGTGCGACCACTGGCCGACCCTGGTGCACGTGACGAGGTTCGCGCGCTGCAGGGTTGCCATGAACTGCGAGGCCGTCGACTGGGAGACGTTCGCTCGCGCCTGGATGTGCTTCAGGCACACGCCGACGTCTTCGGCGGGTTGATCCTGCGGAGGGAACGAACCCGGGTCCTTCAGCCAACCGAGGATCGCCAGACGCGTCGGATGCCCGAGCGCCTTGAAGGCCACGATCAGCTCGCCGCTCGTATCTCCGTCATCCATTCCCCAAGCATATTGCAGTATCGCGATTTATCGATGCATGCTAGACATAGATCGTAAAAATACGATTTAACGATGGGAGCGTCATGGGCGGGGTCGCGATGGTTGTGGGTGCGCGGGGAGTGATCGGAGGGAACCTGATCTCCCACCTGGAACGCGAGGGCGGGTGGCGGGTCATCGGTCTGTCGCGGAGGGGAGGTGCGGATGCCGGGGCGGTGCAGCACATCGCCGTGGACCTGCTCGACCGCGAAGACACCGTCTCGAAGCTCTCGACCCTGACCGACGTCACGCACGTGTTCTACGCCGCGTATCAGGATCGCCCGACCTGGGCCGGACTCGTCCCGCCGAACCTCGCGATGCTGACGAACGTCGTCGACGCCATCGAACCCACAGCCCCTCGACTCGAGCACATCAGCCTCATGCAGGGCTACAAGGTCTACGGCGCTCATCTCGGGCCCTTCGCGACCCCCGCCAAGGAAGACGACCCTCCCCACATGCCGCCGGAGTTCAACGTCGATCAGCAGCGGTTCCTCGAGCGACGACAGAAGGGCGCCTCGTGGTCGTGGTCGGCGCTGCGACCCTCGGTCGTCGCCGGAGTGGGCCTCGGGAACCCGATGAACCTCGCGATGGTGATCGCGGTCTACGCCTCGATCAGCAAGGAGCTCGGCATCCCTCTGCGGTTCCCCGGCAAGCCCGGCGCGTACACCAGCCTGATCGAGATGACGGATGCCGACCTTCTGGCCAAGGCGACCACGTGGGCGGCCACGAACCCCGAGAGCCGGAACCAGGCGTACAACATCACGAACGGCGACATCTACCGCTGGTCGACCATGTGGCCGAAGATCGCGGCGTTCTTCGACCTGGACACGGCGCCGCCTCTTCCGATGAGCCTCAGCGAGATCATGGCCGACAAGTCGGACCTCTGGGACTCGATGGTCGAGCGCCACGGGTTGCTGCCCACCCCGTACAGCGACGTGTCGTCCTGGCAGTTCGGCGACTTCGTCTTCGGCTGGGACTACGACGTGATCGCCGACACCTCCAAGTCACGCCGTGCCGGTTTCCACGAGTACGTCGAGACCGAGGCCATGTTCCTGCGCATCTTCCAGGACCTGCGCGATCAGCGCATCATCCCGTGAAGGATCGGTCGCCGGCGGATGCCGGCGCGTCGATCGCTCGTCCACGCCGCCGCGGTGGGGTTCAGAGAACCGCTACTCCGCGGCGATCCGGTCTTGCAGCGCTCGGATCGTCGTCCCGAGGATGCCTCGGGCCAAGAGCCCCCCGGACACCAGGGGGCCGGCGGAGTCCTCACCGACCGGTGGCAGGAGGAGCAGTGCCGCTCGAACGTCGGCGCTCATGTGCGCCACCTGCCAGTCGATCTCCGCGGCGACGCCATCGGGGCGGTCGATGCTCACCGCCTTCATCGCGTACGCGGCCGCCCCCAGCGCGTGAGCGCCCATGTGCGCAACACCCGAGGCCTGTGCCGCTGCACGCGCGGCGGCGACAGCTCCGGGTGCCGACACCGACGCCGCCGCACGACCCGCAACGAAGCGGCGGCGGATCTCGCCCGCAGAGTCGAGGTCTCCTCGCGCGTACGCTCGCGCCCTCGCGATCGCATCGCGAGGGCGATCATCCCCCGGCGCTTCGTTCTCGAAGGAGGAGAGAACCCGCTCTGCGCAGTCCGCGGCCCACGCCGCGACCAACCGCCGATCGGTCTCGCTGAGCGATTGTGGTGAGAGCACGCTCCCATGTTCGCACCGGATGCGGCAGATGAGCGGGTGGAGCGAAGGACGGCGAGATCCTCTGACACGCCGAACGTCGCTCTCCAGAACGCTTCCACGCACGAGATCCGAAGGGACGGCTTACCGCAGTCCTTCTTCGCAGTTGCTGCCGTCGCGCGCTTCCGATCTGAGCACATACGTCGATCCTGTGTCGGTCTCGACTGACCAGGGAGGGAACACGATGAATGTGTCCATGGCGGCCGACCACGTCGCCACTGGATCCGCGCGCGGGTCATCGGCCGCGAGTTCACGCCGGGCGGAATCAGTGGGATGGACCCTGGTCCATTCGTACATGAGTTGGCCGGTCTCTGACCAGTCCTTCTCGTTCATCTGCCGGGCGACGGATGCGGGCATGGGGATGTCGTCAGGCGTGCTGTAATCGTACGTGCAGGAGTAGGTGCGGCCGTCGTCCGCGACGTATCTCAGGGCGATCGACACGTTGGTGGAGTACCCGGG
Organism: Microbacterium sp. NPDC012755; assembly: GCF_042901325.1. Lineage (NCBI taxonomy): Bacteria > Bacillati > Actinomycetota > Actinomycetes > Micrococcales > Microbacteriaceae > Microbacterium > Microbacterium sp. NPDC012755. The sequence goes on from NZ_JBIBCT010000001.1 coordinate 1,044,408, forward strand.
CGGCGGCCCGAGAGTCAGTCTGAGCCAGCCCAAGAGGAGGACCAAGAGCACCGCAGCACCAACCGATACGCCGATGATCCGGCGACGACGCCGAATCGATGTGGTCCGGGTCTGTTCGGTGGGCTCAGGCACGATGACCTCCATCAGTTCGTCGGAGCAGCTCGCGGAAGCCGCGGTCCACGCCCCCTGTTTCCACCGTAACCAACCGACACTTGTCGCGGCCTGTCTCCTGCGTCGGCCTCGGTCATCGTCTGGACACGGCATGTGGCTGGCTCAATCCAGAGAGAACCAAGGAACTGCGCTCAGCGGCTCGTGGTTGTCGTCCGCAACCGGCCTGATGGTGAGGACGTATCCCGGGCTGTCAGCAAACTGCCTGAGGATGACTTGTTGCGGGCCTTCTTGCACGGGAAGCCGGATCGCACCCGAGGCGATCGGCCCTTCGTCGTCGAACTGAGCGGCCATCGTCAGCTGCGTGTAGTCCGTGAGCCACAGTCCGCCAGCTCCAACATCGACTGTGCTCACCGCTTCACGCAATACCGGAGCGTCACGGCGATCGTCTGCCACCTTCACCGCCTCGTCAGCATCGTCCGGGCCGGGATAGGCGACGAACAGGGAGCCCTCGCGCATCTGCCCGACGAAGTGGGTCAGGAGCTGCTCAAGCTGCCAATCCTCATCAACGAAGCCGCGATACGTATCGGGCGCGACGAGGCAGAAGAATCCGTCGTCATCGACATGCAGAAGCACGGCATCGCTCATGGCAGCACAGTAGCTGAGCGCGGCCTCAGCGTCCCGACGGCGAACAGCGCCGCGGCGGCGACGACGAAGAGCACGACCCAGACGGCGAGATCCATAGGTCGTCGATCTCCTAGTTGAAGTCCCCGCCGGGGGCCATGTCGGCGAATCGCGAGTAGTGGCCCTGGAAGGCGACGGTGATCGTGGCGGTCGGACCGTTGCGGTGCTTGGCGACGATGAGGTCGGCTTCGCCGGGGCGCACGTCCTTGTCGTAGACGGAGTCGCGGTGCAGCAGGATCACCATGTCGGCATCCTGCTCGATCGATCCCGACTCGCGCAGGTCGCTGATGGCGGGCTTCTTGTCCTGCCGCTGCTCGGGACCACGGTTCAGTTGCGACAGGGCGATGACGGGAACCTGGAGCTCCTTGGCGATGAGCTTGAGGCTTCGGGAGAACTCCGAGACCTCCTGCTGGCGCGACTCGACGCGCTTGCCCGAGGTCATCAGCTGCAGGTAGTCGATGATGACCATGCGCAGACCCTCGCGCTGCTTGAGCCGACGGCACTTGGCCCGGATCTCGACCAGGGTCATGTTGGGGCTGTCGTCGATGTAGAGCGGCGCGTCGTTGATGCGGCCACGGGTTGCGGCGACCGTCGTCCAGTCGCGCGGGTCGAGGTTTCCCTTGCGCATGTTCTGCAGCGGGATGGCCCCCTCGGCGCTGAGCAGTCGCATGGCGATCTCGCTCTTGCCCATCTCGAGGGAGAAGAAGACGGAGGGCAGGTTGTGGCCGATGGATGCCGAGCGCGCGAAGTCGAGCGCGAGCGTCGACTTACCCATCGCGGGTCGGGCCGCGACGACGATCATCTGGCCGCCGTGCAGGCCGTTCGTGAGCTCGTCGAGCTCCCTGAACCCGGTCGGCACACCGGTCATCGATCCGTCTCGACCGCTCGCGGCCTCGATCTCCTCGAGCGCCGCGTCGACCGCGATCTGCAGCGGCACATAGTCTTCGGCCGTCTCCGAACCCGTGATCGAGTAGATCTCGGCCTGGGCGTTGTTGACGATGTCGGTCGCATCGCCCTCTCCCGCGTAGCCGAGCTGCACGATGCGCGTGCCCGCGTCGACGAGGCGGCGGAGGATCGCACGCTCCGAGACGATGCCGGCGTAGTAGCCGGCATTGGCCGCGGTCGGCACGATCGAGGTGAGCGTGTGCAGGTAGTCGGCGCCGCCGGCGCGGCCGAGCTCGCCGGTCTTGATGAGCTCGTCGGTGACGGCGACGACGTCGGTCGGCTCGCCGTGCGAGTAGAGCGAGAGGATCGCCTCGAAGATCAGCTCGTGCTTCGGCACGTAGAAGTCGGCGCCCTTGAGCGTCTCGATCACATCGGCGACGGCGTCTTTCGAGAGCAGCATGCCGCCCAGCGCGCTCTGCTCGGCGAGAAGGTCGTGCGGGGGCGTGCGCTCGTGCGGACGCCCTCCGCCGAGGCGCTCCTCCGAGATGTCGGCGATCGACACAGTGCTCCCTTCGATGCGACGAAACGTGCGTGCGGCTGCTCCGTCTCGACAGGCGGTGCCACGTGTGATCCGGCTCCGTGGGGCCAGGTGCACAGCAAACCAGGACCCTCTGACATCGGGTCGCTCGTCCACGCTATTCACGCCCGAAACAGGGTGCAACACAGCCTGTGGATAACTATGTGGAAAGGATGCGGAGAAACTCGGAGTGTCTGTGCAGAACGCATGTGGATAACCCGGTGGAGTACCGAGATTCCCTCTCCAGTTTTTGCTCTTGATCAGGACTTCCCAGTTTCCCCACCCTGTGGATGAGAATCGGGTTCAAGCGGGCATTGAAGGTTGTGGTCACAGAGCTTCACATGTGCAGAACCTGGGGAAAGTCAAGCCAGACCGCGGTTCGGGCGCGTCGCGGGATGCCGGGCCCCGGCAGTGCACCGGAATGCCGGTGGACACGTGGGCGGAGCGGGTGTATCGTCAGCGCATCGACGCAACCGCGTCGACGGTGCGTTTGCCTTCAGAGGGGGAGGTGGAACGTGGACGCTCGGGCCACCCGACGCGGCATACCAGCCGGCGTCATCTGGGCTGGATTCGGTGTGCTCGCGTGGGCCGCCCTCACGATCCTCACCGGTGGCAGCGCAGCCCACGCCGACGAGCAGGACGGGGGTCCGCTCGACGGACTCACCGGACTCGTCAGCAACACGGTGAGCACCGTGACCGCCCCGGTCGCTCCCGTCGTCACGCAGGTCGTCGCCCCCGTCGTCACCGCCGTCGTCGCCCCCGTGCAGCAGGCGGTCCCCGCGGTGGTCAGCACCGTGACGCAGACCGTCGCTCAGGTCCCGGTCGTCGGCCCCGTCGCCGCACCGGTCGTCACGACGGTCACCGATACCGCACAGGCGGTCGTCGCCCCCGTCACCGGCGTTCTCACGGGCGCTCCGGTCTCCACGATCACGAAGCCGATCGTGGATGCCGTGACCGGCCTTCCGATCGTCGGCGACCTGGTCGACGACCTCGGCGTGCCCCAGGTCGTGGATGACGTCGCGGGTGTCGTCGACGACACGACCGGACTCGTCGGCGGGATCGTCGAGGGGACGATCCCGCCGGTCCTCGAGGCTCTCGAGCCGCAGATCCCCGTGGTTCCCGGCGAACCCGGTACCCCGGGAACCCCCGGCGGCACGGACTCCGGCTCGTCCGCCCAGCCCGGTGAGTCCGCGGCATCCGTCGACGCCGCCGTCGCCACGGCGACCGGCATCTCCCCCGCGTCCGCACCGGACCGCGGAGGCCTCCGCGGCATCCCTGGCGTCCCCTCATCGGCCGGCGCCCCCGCAGGCCCGCAGAACGGCGTCCCGTCGCCATCGAACGACCCGGCATCCGCGCCGCCCGGCGCGCCGGTCTCCCCGTCTTCCTCCGCCGGCACCGGCGGAGGCTCAGCGGCTGCCACCGCTCGAATCAGCGACGACGGCATCCCCCTGCTCCGTGCTGTGGAGCAGGATTCCGGCGCACCCGACGACGCTCTGCCGGCGTCTCCGGTCGCCGACACCGACGTCTCCCCTGACTGACGCCGTGTCGAGCCGCCCTCCCCTGTGAGGACGGCAGATGACGTGCTGCGCGCGCACCCCAAATCCCGCGCGCATCCCATCTTTCGACACAGCTCAGTCAGGAGCTCAATCATGCGCACATTCATGAAGCGCGCCCTCTGGGGCACGCTGATCGCCGGCGGGATCACCCTGCTCGGCGCCTCGGTCGCCAACGCGGCCGAGACAGACGGAGACGACGGCATCCTCTCCGGCACCCAGGTGGTCGCGCCGATCTCGGCCCCGATCACGGTCGCGGGCAACGCGATCTCCCTCCTCGGTTCCTCCTCCACCCAGGCACCCGCCCCTGCGGCCCCTGCGCCAGCCCCCGCCCCTGCGGCGGAGACGAGCGGCGCATCCGGCGCGGCCTCAGGCAGCCAGGCAGTGGTCACCGTGAACCTCCCTGTCACCGTGCAGAACAACGCCGTCAGCGTTCTCGGCACGTCCTCGACCAGCACCCCGGCCGCAGTTCCCCAGACTGGGGCTCCCCAGGCCCCGCCGACGGCCGGGGTGCCGTCCGTCCAGACCAGTGGCGACGACGGCGTGCTCTCGGGCACGCAGGCGCTGCTCCAGGTCAACGCCCCGATCACCGTGTCGGGCAACGCCATCTCGGTGCTCGGCACCAGCGGCGTCACGGGTCCCTCCGCCGCAGCACCGGCGCCGGCCCCCGCAGCACCGGCCACGGCGTCCACCGGCGGCTCCGACGGGCTCGGCAGCGGCACACAGGCAGTGGCACCCGTCACCGCTCCCGTGTCGGTGCTCGGCAACGCGGTGTCCGTGCTCGGCACGAGCTCGGTCACGGGCGCACCGGCATCCGCGCCGGCGGCATCCGCACCGGCCGTCGCTGCCGGCACCTCCGGCAGCGAGTCGATCCTGGGCGGCAGCCAGGTCGTCGCCCCGGTGACCGCACCGGTGTCGGTGCTCGGCAACGCCATCTCGGCCCTCGGCACCAGCCGAGTCACCGGGACACCCGGCGCCCCCGCACCCGCCACCCCCACCGCGGGCAGCGGCCCCACCACCGGCGGCAGCGAGTCGATCGCCGGCGGCACCCAGGTCGTCGCCCCCGTGACCGCACCGGTGTCGGTGCTCGGCAACGCCGTCTCGGCCCTCGGCACCAGCCGAGTCACCGGGACACCCGGCGCCCCCGCACCCGCCGCCTCACCGGCCCTCGGCGGGGTTCTGACCACCGGAGCGGGCTCGATCCTCGGCGGGACACAGCTCGCGCTGCCGATCAGCCTCCCGATCACGATCGGCGGCAACGCCATCGCCGTGATCGGCGAGAGCACGGTGACCACCCCGGGCACGAACCCTGGAACGAACCCGGGCACCAACCCGGGAACGAACCCCGGCACCAACCCCGGAACGAACCCCGGCACCAACCCCGGAACCACCCCGGCCACGAGTCCCGCGACGAGCGGGCACGGAGCCGCCGCGACCGCGACGGGCGCTGACGCGCTCGCCACCACCGGAGGGTCCCCGGCGCTCGGGCTCGCCGCGGTCGCCGCTCTCCTGCTCCTCCTCGGCGCTGGACTCTCACGCCGTCGTCTCGCGACGGCGTGACCATACCCCCGGCGGAGCGGTCATCCTCGGGGGAGGAGATGCCGCTCGCGTCGGGAGCGTGGGTGCGCCGACGAGAGACTTCGGGATAGGTGCCCCTCACTCGCCCGCAGTCTGCGGCGCCCCACGCGATACAGCGGATGCCCCGTGGCCCTCACCACGGGGCATCCGCCATGCCCTCAGGACGGATGCCGACGGCATCCGTCAGCCGCCGTCGTGCGGCTTCCCCAGTACGCAGAACGCCCCCTGTCCCGGAGGACAGGGGGCGTTCGACAGACGTCGCGCCTTACTTGGCGGCGACGACCTGCAGCGTGATGACAGCGGTCACGTCGTCGTGCAGACGAACCGTGGCCTCGTGCTCACCGGTCGACTTGATGGTCGACGTGATGTGCACCTTGCGCTTGTCGATCGAACCGAGACCGGCAGCCGCGACAGCGTCTGCGACATCGGCGGTCTTGACCGAACCGAAGAGGCGACCCTCGGCGCCCGCCTTGACGGCGAGACGGACCTTGGTGCCCTCGAGGGAGTTCTTCAGGGCCACGGCCTCGTCGCGGTCGTGGATCGCGCGAGCCTGACGAGCAGCCTGGATCGAAGCGACCTGCTTTTCGCCACCGCGGGTCCACGCCGTAGCGAAGCCCTGGGGGATGAGGTAGTTGCGGGCGTACCCGTTCTTGACCTCGACCACGTCACCGGCGCTTCCGAGCCCGGCGACCTCGTTCGTGAGAATCAGCTTTGCCATATCCGTACCCCTTAGCGGCCAGCGCCGGCGTAGGGCAGGAGAGCCATCTCGCGAGCGTTCTTGATCGCGCGAGCGATCAGACGCTGCTCCTGCACGGAGACACCGGTGATACGACGGGCGCGGATCTTTCCACGCTCCGAGATGAACTTGCGAAGCGTGGCGACGTCCTTGTAGTCAATGACGCCGACCCGGATCGACTTCGCGGGAGCGGTGGGCTTGCCACCCTTCCGCGGCTTGCGGCGGTCGCCGCTCGACTTTCCAGCCATAGTTTTTCCTTAGTTATGAGACGGATGCCGAAGCATCCGGAGATCCTTGATCAGAACGGGGTGTCGTCGCCGAAGCTGCCCGGGGTGCTCCACGCATCTGCGCTGGTCGACGAGCCGGGCGTGGACCACGGCTCCTCCGACACCTGCTGCGCGGGGCGGGACTGCCCGCCACCCTGACCGCCACCCTGGCCGCCGCCGTTCGACGCCGCACGGGTGACCTGCGCAGTCGCGTAACGGAGCGAGGGGCCGATCTCGTCGACCTCCAGCTCGATCGCGGTGCGCTGGTTGCCCTCGCGGTCCTGGTAGGAGCGCTGACGCAGACGGCCGGTCGCGATGACCCGCATGCCCTTGGTCAGAGAACCCGCCACGTGCTCGGCGAACTCACGCCACACGGACGCGCGGAGGAACAGCGCTTCGCCGTCCTTCCACTCGTTCGCGGCGCGGTCGAAGTTCCGAGGCGTCGATGCGATGGTGAAGTTCGCCACCGGCAGTCCGTTCTGCGTGTACCGCAGCTCGGGGTCGGCCGTGAGGTTGCCCACCACGGTGATGACTGTTTCGCCGGCCATGAGACTTAGGCCTTCGCAGCCTTGGCCGCCTTGCGAGCAGCCTTCTCCTCGGTGAGCTTCGCCTCGGAAGCGATCATCGCCTGAGCTTCCTCGGCACGCAGCACCTTGGTGCGCATGATCGACTCGTTCAGCTTGAGCTGACGGTCGAGCTCCTGCGTGGCCTCGCTGGTAGCGGTGAAGTTGACGACGGCGTAGATGCCTTCGTTCTTCTTCTGGATCTCGTAAGCGAGACGGCGCTTGCCCCAGATGTCGACCTTTTCAATCGAGCCACCATCGTTGGTGATGACCTTCAGGAACTTGTCGAGCGTCGGGGCGACCGTGCGCTCATCGATCTCGGGGGTCAGAATGACCATGAGTTCGTACTGGTGCGTCACTTACCCACCTCCTTCGGACTAGAACGGCTTCCGGGACTTTCCCGGAAGCAGGAGGGTGTGTAGCACGTCGACCGCCCGTGCATCCGAATGGATGCCTGAGGGCAGACAACCTGCACAGTCTACCTGATGCGGCTCGGAGTCGCGTCCACAGCCCTTCCGGGCCACTTGGCATGCTGGAAGCGTGCCGGTGAACGCCACCGGCCGCGACCAGAGGGGGGACGCCATGCGCGTCAACAAGTGGGGGGTCGGCGTGGTTCTCGCCGCCGCCGTCATGCTCACCGGATGCTCCGCAGGGGCCACGGACAAGCCCGCCGACGCGAAGCCGTCTGCGAGCGCCTCGCAGGAGGCGGAGGCGCCGACGACCGGCTGCCCCGAGCTCACGGAGGGCGCGAAGATCGACGGCGCCGCGCTCGGCGGCTGCATCGCCGACGCCACCTCGTCCATCGCGGGGTACGCCGCCACCTCGACGGTCATGGGCATGGAGACCACCGGCAGGTACAACCCCTCGGAGAAGGCGCTCGAGTCGACCACTCCGATGGGCTCGGTCATCGTGATCGGCTCCGACGCCTGGGTGAAGTCGGCGACCGGCGCCTGGCAGGTCGCGGACTCCACGTCCAGCGACCCGATCATCGCCGGACTCAGCATGGGCGCGACGGCCGCCGCCGCATCGAGCCCCACCGCCATCGCCACGCTCCTCGCGGGCGACTTCACGGTCACGGGCACGGGCGAGCGCCTGGGCCAGAAGGTGTTCCTCGTCTCCGGGACGATCGAGACGCAGGGCGTCGCCTCGTCGATCGTGCTGGAGCTCACGAAGGACTTCGCCCCGCTGGCGACCACCGGCACCGCCGACGTCAGCGGTCAGTCGATCGAGTCGGTCACCGTCGTCACCGAGTGGGACGTGAAGCAGGACATCGTCGCGCCGCTCTGAGCGGATGCCGACAGCGAAGGGCCGGGGCGCACGCTCCGGCCCTTCGTGCGTCTCGGGCCGGGTGTGGCTCGGGCCGGGTGTGGCTCGGGCCGGGTGTGGCTCGGGCCGCGTGCGGCAGCGGTATCGTCCGGGGCCGCGGGCGGCGGCGGTATCGTCCGGGGCCGCGGGCGGCGGCGGTTCACAACTCCTCAAAATCCGGGCCGTTCGAGCCGATCCGGACCCGAGCGAGCAGGAATCGCGCGATTCTTGAGGAGTTGTGAACGCCGCGCCGGGCGCATGCGTCTGGAGCCGAGTGCGGCGGCATCGGCATCGGCATCGGCGCCGGCATCGGCATCGGAATCGGCGTCGGTTCACAACTCCTCAAGAACGGGGTCGTCCGGGCCGATCCGGGCCGGAGCGAGCCGGAACCGCGCAACTCTTGAGGAGTTGTGAACGCCGCGCCGGGCGCATCAGGCGCGGGTCGCGAGCAGTTCCGTGATCTCGTCGAGGCGGGGAGCGGATGCCGCGGCCCCCGGTCGCTGCACGCACAGGGCCGCGGCGGCCGAGGCGAACGGCACAGCCGCTGCGAGGGCGTCTCCTGCCGCGAGACGGGAGGCGAGCGCCCCGCAGAACGTGTCGCCCGCGGCGGTCGTGTCGACGGCGGTGACCGGGAACGCGGGGATCCGCGTCTCCTCGCCCGCGGAGAGGACGAGCGCGCCAGCCGCTCCGAGTGTCACGACGACGGTCCCGACGCGTGCGGCGAGGAAGCGCGCAGCATCGGCGACCGCGTCATCCGCGACCCCCTCGACCGGCGCAGCATCGGCGACCGCGTGATCCGCGAACCCCTCGACCGCGGCCCCCTCGACCGAGACCCCCGCGGCATCAGTCACCCCTACGGTCGGCGCCCCCGCGGCATCCGCGGCCCCGCCGACCGGCGCGCCCGCGAGGTCGAGGCACTCGTGCTGGTTCACGATCAGCACATCCACGAGCGCCAGCTGATCGTCCGACAGGGGCCTGCTGGGCGCGGCGTTGAGAACGGTCGTCGCCCCGCGCTCCTTCGCCGAGCGGAACGCCGACAGCACGGCGTCGAGCGGCACCTCCAGCTGCGCGAGGACGAGGTCGTCCCGGCCCGCCGACGCGAGAGCGGATGCCGCCTCCGCGGTGATCGCGGCGCCGTCGCCGTTGGCCCCGGCGACGACCACGATCGCGTTCTCGCCGTCGTCGGCGACCATGACGAACGCCGTGCCCGTTGGTCGCTCGGAGACGGCGAGTCCCGCGCGCACCCCCTCGTCGATGAGCACTCCGCGGAGTCGCTCACCGGCCTCGTCGTCGCCCACGGCTCCGACGAACGTGGTCGAGGCTCCAGAGCGGGCGGCGGCGACCGCCTGGTTCAGCCCCTTGCCACCGGGGCCGCTCGCCGCCCCGGTGGCGAGGATCGTCTCCCCCGGGGCGGGGATCCGCGGCATCGACACCGAGGTGTCGAGGTTGGCGCTGCCGAGCACGATCACTCCCACGTCGGCGCCCCCGATCCTCCCGAGCACAGGGTCATCGCGCGATGGCCTCCGCGACGGTGAGCCCCGCCAGGTCGGGGATCCCCAGACCGGTGAGCCGGATGCCGTCGGCATCGAGCCCCGCGGGGATCCACTCCTCGCCGAACAGCACGGCCGCCGCCGCTCCCGCCAGTGCGGGCAGCGATGCGGCGTTGCGCGGCTGTGCGAGCGCGCCGAGCAGGAGGTCGTCGGCGTCGGTCGCGGTCGCGACGTGGGCGAGCAGGAAGCCGAAGGTCTCGGGCGCCGCGATCGGGTAGCTGTAGACCCAGTCGCCGACCTCGGTGCTCAGGCGTCGCGCCCGATCGAGGGGACCGTTCGCCTCCCCCGCGACGCGCAGCGACGTCTCGGCCATGCGTCGGCTCCAGGTGTCCGCGGGCAGTTCGGCGACCGCGAGGGCGACGGCATCCGCTGCCGTGGCCCCGTCGAGCAGCGACTCGAACAGGACGGCGGAGGCGCGGGCGCACCAGATGCCGTCGAGCGAGTGCGTGATGGCGGCATCCGCCTCCGCCGCGTCGACCGCACCGTTCCCGCGGTGCACGGCGACCGCGGCGAGCGCGCGCACGGTGGCGATGTCGTCGAAGTAGTGCGCGTTGTCGTGCCCGGACTGCGGGGGAACGGCTCCGTGGCGGAGGTTCTGCAGCGCGAGCTTCGTGCCGATGCGAGCGCGGAACCCCGAGGCGGGGTCCTCCTCGATCTCGGCGAGATGCCGCCACTCGGTGAGGCCGAGACCCCTGGCGTGCTGACGGGCGGAGAACGCGAACCACTCGATGTTCTCACCTGCGCCGGGGTGCAGGGTGGTCGGAGGGGCGGCGTGGGTGAACGGGCGGGGCACGGTGGTGGTGCGGTCCTCGTCGCCCAGCTTCGCCAGGATCCGCACGCGGTTCACGCGCTTGGGGGGAAGGGCGTAGACGCGGAAGTCCGCGTTCATGGAGGACGCCGACTCCCCGGCGACGATGCCCCGGGTGAACAGGTCGATCAGGGGGGTGGTCATGCGCGCGCCTCCTCGACGATGCGGGTCAGGGTGTCGGCGGCATCCAGCGGATGGATCCCCGCCATCGAGCGGATGCACGAACCGGCGACAGGGCGGAGCCCCGCCACCCACTCGTCGGGCAGATCGCCGATCCCGGAGATCGCCCCGCCGATGCAGCCGGCGATGGCCGCGGTCGTGTCGGCGTCGCGGCCCATGTTGACCGCGAAGAGGATGCTGTCGGCTGCGCGCCCCCTGGCGTGCAGGACCGACGCCATCGCCAGGCCGACGGCCTCCGGGGCGAGGTCGGCCCAGAAGTAGTCGACCACGGCGAGGCGGTCGTGGAGGGCGAGGGCCAGCGCGTCGTCGTCGAGACCGGAGTTCACGAGGTCGCGCGCGTCCCTGAGGTTGCGGGCCGTCCAGCTGTCGGCGGGGATCGCGGCGAGGCCGGCCTCGTAGCAGGCGGCCGCGTCGGCCCCCGTGAGCGCGGTGGTCACGGCGACGGCGACGACCACTCCCGCCCAGATGCCCTCGGTGGTGTGGCTCACGGCGCCGTCCGCTTCGGCGAGGCGCTGCGCGAGCGCGGCATCCCCGTCGGCGACGATGCCGAGCGGGCTGACCCGCATCGCGAGGCCGTCGCTCCAGCCGTGCATGGTGTCGCCGCTGAGCGGAGGCCGGATGCCGCGGCGCAGGTTGTCGATCGCCGCCATCTCGCTGAAACCGCCGCCCGTGAAGTCGTCGGCCTGCGGGAGCACGTCGTCGATCCAGGTCTGCGCGAAGTCGTCGGCTGTCGCCGTGACGCCCACGCGCTGGATGGTCTTGGCCGTGAGGAGGGCGTACTCGGTGTCGTCGCTGCCGGCGGGCTCCGGGTCGAGGTAGCCGGTCACACGTCCGTGGGCGGCCTGGATCTCCGCGGCGGAGAAGCCTTCGACCGGTCGCCCGATCGCATCGCCGATGGCGAGCCCGGCGAGCGAGCCGCGCGCGCGGTCCTGCAGGGTGGGCGTGGGAGGGGTCATGACTGTCCTTGTCTCTTGGGGAATGCTCAGCGCGCGGGGATCAGCGCTGCGGTGCGGCGGGCGAGGTCGTCGATCGCGACCCCGTCGAGCCCGGGGAGGCTCGTCGCGATGCGGTTGCGGAGGGGATCGATGAGGCGGCGGGGAAGGCGGGCGGATCCGGCGAGACCGCCGAGGACCGATCCGACGGTGGCCCCCGCCGAGTCGGTGTCCCATCCGGTGACGACCGCGAGCGGCACGCCCCGTGCGATGTCGCCGCCGCTGCGCGCGAGGGCGAAGGCGATCGTGGCGGCGTTGTTGATCGTGTGCACCCAGTGCAGGTGTCCGTAGGCGGCGTGCAGGGCGTCGATCGCGGCGGTGTCTTCGAGCTCCGACCGCCCGAGGTCGGCGCCGTGCGCGATGGCCCCGGCGAGCTCGGAGCCTGCAGGCACGACGGTCGCGGCCAGGTCGAGGACCTCGTCGACCGAGGAGGCGACGAGGGATGCAGACGTGAGCGCCGCCGCCCACATCGCCCCCCACAGACCGTTGCGCGTGTGGCTGAGCCGGGCGTCGGTCCAGGCCATGCGCGCCGCCTCGGCGAGGTCGCCCGGGTTGATCCAGCCGTGCACGTCGGTGCGGATGAGCGCGCCGATCCACTCGCGGAACGGGTTGCGCACGCGCGCGGCCTCGTCGGGGCGGTAGCCGTCGAGCAGGTTGCGGTACGCGATCCGCTCGGCGGTGAACGTGCGTCCGGCGGGGAGGTCGGCCAGCCACGCCTGCGCGGTGTCGTCGGTCGTGAACCCCCGGCCGGCGGTCTCCAGAACCCGGAGGTTGAGGAGCGGGTAGTTGAGGTCGTCGTCCTCCGGCATCCCGTCGATGTTCTCGACCAGGGAGTTGACGGCGGAGCGGCGGTTCCACGGCCAGCGGGCCGCGACCTCGTCCGGCAGGCCCTGTGCGGTGAAGTAGTCGACGAGGGGCCACCGTCCGGTGGAGCGCAGGATCTCCTCGATGCCCTGGCGCGGGATCTTCTCGACCGGCTTGCCCCACAGGCACCCCGCCGATCTGCCCGCCCACGCCCCGTGGATCCTGTCGAGCAGCACGGCGGCGTCGGGCGCCGGGATGGGCGCGGGGATGCCGTCGAGCTGCGCACGCAGCTCCGGCCAGGCGCTCGGCTCCGGTGCCATGAGGGCGTCGAGCTCCACGAGCAGCTCGCGGGCGAGCGCCCGCAGCTCGTCGGATGCCGCGTCGGGGGTCGCCCCTCCCCTGACCGGGTCGAGCGCGCCGCCCGCCGCACGCCAGCGCTCGGCGATCGCGTCGACCGCCGAGCCCTCGGCGCGCGCCTGCACCAGCTCGTGCGGCACGAGGTCTTCGGGCTGTGCCCAGGTCAGGCGCATCATGCCGCCCGCAGTGCCGCGACGCGGCGGACGTCGGCCTCGGCGCGGGCGACGTCCCTCTCCATGATCTCCACGGCGACGTCCGACAGCAGGGTCGCGTACTCGTCGAAGTCGACCCGGCTGGCCGTCGCGATCGTGTCGAGCATGTCGGCCGGGATGACGGCGTTCCCTCCGATGCCGGCTGCGACGCTCCCTGCCATCGAGGCGATCGAGTCGGAGTCGCGACCGTAGTTGACCGCCCCGAGCACCGTGGGGAGGAAGTCCCCGTCGTAGGCGACGAGGAAGCCCAGGGCGACGGGAAGCTCCTCGATCGACTTCGTGCGGGAGGGCACTCTGGCGTCCATGAGCGGTTCGCGGTACGCGTCGCCCACCGTGTCGAAGGGGCGGATCGCGTCGCGGAGCGCGGCGCCGATCTCGTCGTCCGTGGCGTCGGCGGAGAGGGAGCGCGCAGCATCCACCACGGCGCGGATCGCCGCCGCCGTGCCGTCGTGCGCCACGTCGAGTGCGGCGTCGATCACCGAGTCGACGGTCGCGCCCACCGCGACGGATGCCGCGACCGCCGCCGCGAAGACCCCCGCCGCCTCGCGGCCGTAACTGGACTGGTGGGCGCCGGCGATGTCGATCGCCTCGGCGTACGCGGCCCGCGGATTGCCGGCGTTGACGACGCCGACCGGGGCCATGTACATCGCGGCCCCGCAGTTGACGACGTTGCCGACGCCGGCCTCGCGCGGATCCACGTGGCCGTACTGCAGCCGGGTGACGAGCCACTTCTCGGCGAGGAAGATGCGCTGCAGCAGGATCGACTCCCGCTCCAGCTCGGGGATCCAGCGGATCTCGGTCTGCAGCAGCGGCACCAGCAGCTCCGCCACGGCGAACGCGTCGATGTGGTCGCGGCGCTCCGCGTACACGCGGATCAGCGCCTGCGTCATGAGGGTGTCGTCCGTGATGTGCCCGTCGCCCTTGTGGTACGGGCTCACCGGCCGGGCGGTCTGCCAGTCCAGGTGGTACGGCGGGACGATCCCGTCGATCCGCCCTCCGTAGCGCTCCTTGATCTTCTCGGGGCTGAAGCCCTCGGCTGCTCCTCCCAGCGCGTCTCCGATCGCCGACCCTGCGAGAACCGCCGCCGTGCGTTCCTGAATCCAGCTCATGCCATTCCTCTCATAGGAGCGGGGCGGATGCCCGGCATCCGCCCCGCTCGTCGTCAACCGTTGACCTGTGCCCAGCCGGCGTCGAGCTCGGACGCCAGGCCCTTGTCGTCGATCTCGCCGCCGAGGAACTTCTGGAACGCGGGGGTCGCGACCGTGTCCTTCCAGCGGACGAAGCCGTTCGCCTGCAAGAACACCGGCCCCTGCAGACCCTCCGCCGACTTCACGATCTCGGGCCAGCCGTTCTGGTCGGCCGTCTGCGTCGCGAGCGCCTCGCGCGCCGACACCGTGGTGGGGATGAGTCCGTCGGCGACGTTCATCTTCACGAGGTTGTCGGTCTCCATGAAGTAGTCGAGGAACTTCGCTGCCTGCTTCTGGTGCGGCGAGTCGATGTTGATCGAGAGCGTCTGCGGGTTGGCCGCCTGGACGGCCCCCTCGGACCCGGCGAGCGGGGGCAGCACGATCCAGTCCATGTCGGCCGGAGCGTCCGTGGCGATGTTGGCGACCTGGTACGACCCCTGCACGGTCATCGCCGCCTTGCCGGCGTAGAACGTCGCGAGCACGTCGGAGCCCGACTGGGTGACGCCGATCGGGTCGACGGAGCCGGCCTCGATCATGTCGCGCACGCGGTTCGGGACCTCGAGGTCGGCGTCCTTGACGGCGACCTTCATGTCCTCCCCCTTGCCGGTGAAGTACTCCGAGCCGAAGCCCATGCCGAGGCTCATGAACGCGGCCGTCGGGCTCTTCAGGCCCCACGTGATGCCGTGCACGTCGCCGGAGGTGGTGGCCGCGGCGATGTCGGCCAGCTCGTCCCACGACATCGAGTCGCCGGTCGGGATCTCGACGCCCGCCGCCTCGAGCAGCTTTTTGTTGGCGAACACGACGTAGGTCTGCAGCTCCGTGGGGGCGCCGATGATCTGGTCGTCGACCGTGACCGACTCCAGCACGCCGGGGTCGATGTCGTCGATGGTCTTCTTGCTCAGCAGATCGCTCAGGTCGGCGACGTAGCCGTCTCGGGCGAAGGGCACGATGCCGAGGACCTCGTAGTGGATGATGTCGGGGGCGACGCCGCCGGCGAACTGCGTGGTCAGCTTGTCGTCGAGGCTGTCGGTCGGGGCCTGCCCGATCTCGACCTGGATGTCGGGGTTGTCCTCGTTCCAGGCGTCGACGATCTCCTTCGTCGCCTGGATCGCGGCGGGCTGGTCGGAGAACGACTGGAACGTGATCGAGACCGGCTTGCCGTCGCCGGAGTCGTCGGGCGTCTCCCCTCCCCCCTGGGAGCACGACGCCAGGGTCAGGGCCGTGACGGCCGCTGCGGCGAGCGCGATGGATGCGCGATGAAGCTTCTTCACTTCATACCTCTTTCTCTGTGTGTTCGGGAACTGCGTGGAGACTGCGGGTTCTAGCCCTTGACCGCGCCGGACAGCAGACCGGTGGCCAGGCGCTTCTGGAGCAGGGTGAAGAACACGATGCTGGGGATGCTGGAGAGCAGGGCGCCGGCGGCGAGGGGCCCGACAGCGACCTTGCCCTCACCGCCGACGAACGTGGACAGCGCGATCGGCAGCGTGTAGTTCTCGGGCGACTGCAGGAGCACCAGCGCGAAGAAGAACTCGTTGTACGCCGACACGAAGCTGAACATCGCCGTCGCGACGAGCCCCGGCATGAGCAGCGGGAAGACGACCCGCTGGAGGGTGCGGAACTTGTTGGCGCCGTCGATCGCGGCGGCCTCCTCGACGTCGTAGGGGATCGCCGCCACGTAGCCCTGCAGCATCCACAGGGAGAAGGGCAGCGTGTAGACGGAGTACACCGCGACGAGACCGAGCAGCGAGTCGACCAGGCCGAGCGACCGCAGGATGAAGAACAGCGGGATGACGATGAGGATGACCGGGAAGATCTGGCTCACCAGGATGTATCCGACGCCGATCGAGCGGAGCTTGCCCTGGTACCTGGCCATCACGTAGGCGCCGGGTATCGAGAGCAGGGTCACGATGATCGTCGTCGCGACCGCCACCAGGAGGCTGTTGCCCGCCGCGCGGACGAGCCCCTGGCGTTCGAGCGCCACCATGAAGTTGTCGATCGTCGGCTGCAGCGGGAACAGGTTCACGGCGAGGGAGTTGATCTCCGCCGAGGACTTGAACGCGGTCGAGATCAGCCACAGCAGCGGGAAGCCGAGGAAGACGAGGAATCCGGCGAGCGCGAGGTACTGCAGGATGCGCACGAGCGGCTTCTTCGCGCGCCGGTCGGCCCGACGCCGCTGCGTCTTCGTCGCGTTCTGGGTGACCATGCTCCTGGTCGCGGTCGTGTCGCTCATCGCGCGCTCCTCTCAGGACGGAACTGGCGCCACAGGGCGATCACCAGGATCACGATGAGGAAGAGGACGATCACGTCGCCCATCGCCGCGGCCCCACCGGTGTTGCGGGTCTTGAACGCCTCGAGGTAGGTGAACAGCATCGGCAGCATGGTCCGGCCGCCGGGGCCGCCCTCGGTCATCACGTAGACGATGCCGAAGGAGTTGAAGTTCCAGATGAAGCTCAGGCTGGCGATCGAGAAGATCACGGGGCGCAGAGCGGGGAGCGTGACGTTGACGAATCGCCGCCAGGTGCCGGCGCCGTCCACCGCCGCGGCCTCGAGCAGCTCGCTCGGAACCTGCTGCAGACCGGCGAGCAGCACGACCGTGTTCTGCGGCATCCCGACCCAGACCCCCACGAGGATCACGGCGGGGAGGGCGAGGCCGAAGTCGCCGAGCCAGTTGATGTTCGCCGGTCCTCCGAGGGACTCGATGAGCCAGTTCAGCGGACCGTTGGTCGGCGAATAGATCATCTGCCACATCACCGCGACCACCACGGGCGGCATGGCCCACGGGATCAGCGCCAGCACGCGGGTGATGCCGCGGAAGCGCAGGTCGGTGTTCAGCAGCAGCGCGAGGCACAGCCCGCCGATCAGCTGCAGCGCGGTCACCGTCACGGCCCAGATCATGCCGATACCGAACGACTGCCAGAACTGCGTGTCGGACCCGAGCTTGATGAAGTTCTCGAAGCCGATGAACTGCGTCTCGTGGTTGCGGGCGAGACGCGAGTCGGTGAAGGCCGTCGCGACGCCGATGACGAGCGGGACGACGCTGAGGGCGAGGATAGGGATCAGCGTGGGGATGACGAGGCCGATCGCCTCGTTGCGCCGTGAGCGAGCCAGTCCGCCTGTGCGCGGAGCGGGCGAGGCGGCGGGCCGCCGGATGCCGGAGTCGACGCTCATGCTGCTTCTCCGATCGTCGACGCCCTGATGACGAGCGTCGCCTCGACGGTCTCCCGCCGCGGCGGGCGGGACGGATCGGCGAACCTCTCGCTGAGCATCCGCGCCGCGATCCTCCCTCGACGCTCGGACTGCAGCGACACGGAGGTGAGCGGCGGGCTGTAGAGGGCGGCGAGCTCGGTGTCGTCGATGCCGGTGACGGCGAGATCCTCGGGGACGCGCAGCCCGCGGCGCCGGGCGGCGCTGATGGCGCCGATCGCGATGAGGTCGTTCGCGCACACGATCGCGTCGACGGGGATGCCGTCGTCGAGCGTCGCCGCGAGCAGCCGCTCAGCCGCCTCGACGCCCGCCCCCACCGTGAAGTCGGTGGCGGTGATCTGCAGCGCATCGGCGCGGTGGAGCGCGTGCCGCTCGACGGCGGCGGTGAAGCCCGCGCGACGGGCCGCACCGGGGTTGGTGTTGCCCGGCCCGTTGATGACGGCGATGTGCGTGCGGCCGATCTCGACGAGGTGGTCGACGACCATGCCGACGGCGACCGAGGAGTCGACGAAGACGTTGTCGATGCCGAGGTCGGAGTGCAGGGTGCCGATCACGACGACCGGCACGACCGTGTCGGCGATGGCCTGGCGCAGCGCGGGGGTCACGCGCAGCGGCGAGATGATGAGTCCATCGCCCGCTCCCATGCTCAGCATCCGGACGAGCTCGACGGTCTGATCAGGGCGCCGGCCGGTGGACGAGACGCTGATGCGTGTGGTCTCCCCCAGCTCGGCCTCGATCGCACGCAGCATCTGCACGTAGTTCGGGTTGCCGATGTCGTCGACCGCGAACACGACCTGACGGTGACCGCCGAGGCGCAGCGATCGCGCGGTGGCGTCGGGCAGGTAGCCGATGCGCTTCGCCGCCGTGCGGACCTTGCGGACCATCTCGGGGCTCGCCGAGCGGCCGGTGAGAGCGCGAGACGCCGAGGCCAGCGAGACGCCGGCCGCGGCCGCGACCTCGTGCAGAGTCGGCTTCGTCCCCATGATGCTCCTCTTCGAGTGGAAACGTTTCCAGCATCCGATCATGGAAACGTTTCCAAATCGGCGCTGGTCGGGCTCCAGGGAATCTAGGGGTGTCGGATGCCGGTGTCAAGGGGGGTTTCCCGGGCACAGCTTCAGATCCGAGGTCCCCCCTCCCCGGGCACAGCTTCGGTTCCGGGGTCCTCCCTCCCCGGTCACAGCTTCGGGGTGAAGACTCCGACACCCCGACGATGGATGCCGTGAGCCCGCGTGTCGCGTCCGCACTCCGAAGCTGTGCCCACGCACCCCGAAGCCCCACTCCGAAGCTGTGCCCACGCACCCCGAAGCCCCACTCCGAAGCTGTGCCCACGCACCCCGGAGCCGCACTCCGAAGCTGTGCCTGTCGGGTCGGGATCGAGAACGATGTGCCGGATCAGCCCACGAGGCTGCGGATGCGTTCGGCGCGTGCTCGCATGGCGGGGTCGACCATCTCCCCCGATGCCAGGGTTGCGACGCCCCCCGCGGCGAGCGCGGCGAGAACCTCCTCGGCCCAGGCGACCTCCGCGGGCGTCGGGGAGAACACCGCCGCGATCACCGGGAGCTGCGACGGGTGCACCGCCATCCGACCGAAGAGACCGAGATCCGCCGCGCGGCGGGTGTCGGCGTCGAGGCCTTCCAGGTCGCGGATCGCCGGGAAGACGGATGCCATGGGAGCCGGAAGGCCGGCGGCCCGCGCCGCGAACAGCACCGTGAGGCGCGCGTGCTCGAGCATCCGCTCCCCTCCCCCGACATCGCTGCGCAGGTCGCTCTCGCCGAGTGCCAGCGCGGACACGGTGGGATGCTGCGCGATCTCCGTCGCGTCCACCACCCCGCGCGCGGATTCGAGCAACGCGATCAGCGGCCGCCCGGGCGCGACCGACGCCACCCGATCGACATCGGCAGCGCTCTCGACCTTCGGGAGTCGGATGCCGATCCCCTCGGGAAGTGCGGACACGACGCGGAGATCGTCCTCATCCCCGGCGTTCACGCGCACCTGCACCGCGACCGACGGCGCATCCGCGGCGCCGGTCGCCGCGGAGCCTGCCGCGTGGCGACCCCCGCGAAGCCACTCCACGACCGCGTCCCGAGCCAGAACCTTGCGATCCGGCGCGACAGCGTCTTCGAGGTCGAAGACGATGAGGTCGGCTCCGCTTCCCTCGGCTGACGCGAAGCGGTCGGGGCGGTCCCCCGGCACGTAAAGACCCGTCCGGTAGAGGTCCATCACACCGCACCCGCCTCGCGCAGCGCCGTGATGTCGGCATCCGAGAACCCGACCTCACCCAGCACCTCGTCGGTGTCGGCGCCGTGCGGGCGCCCCGCCCACCGGATCGACCCCGGGGTGCGCGACATCCGGAACAGCACGTTCTGCATCGCGATGTCGCCGAGCTCCTCGTCCGGCACTCTCACGACCGTCCCCAGCGCCCGGTACTGCGGGTCGTCGACGACTCCCCTGACGTCGTAGACCGGGGCGACGGCGGCCGATGCCGCCTCGAACGCCGCGACCACCTCGGCGGCGTCGTGCGCGCCGATCCACGACTGCACCGCGTCGTCGAGCTCGTCGGCATGCCGTGCGCGCTCGTGGCCTGAGGCGAACCAGTCCTCGTCGATGAGCTCCGCGCGGCCGACGATCCGCATCACCCTCTCCGCGATCGACTGCGAGCTGGTCGACACCGCGAGCCAGACGTCGTCGCGCGAGCGGTACACGTTGCGGGGCGCGTTGTTCACCGACCTGTTGCCCGTGCGGGGCTGCACGAGACCGAGCTGGTCCCACGCCGTGATCTGCCCGCCGAGCAGCATCAGGATCGGCTCGATGATCGCCATGTCGACGACCTGCCCCCGCCCGTCGCGCTCGGCGCCGCGCAGCGCGGCCATGACCGCGTACGACGTCGCCAGCGCCGCGATGCCGTCGGCGAGGCCGAACGGCGGCAGCGTGGGAGGCCCGTCCGGATCCCCGGTGAGGGCGGCGAACCCGCTCATCGCCTCGGCCAGACTCCCGAACCCCGGCCGCGAGGAGTACGGGCCGAACTGGCCGAAGGCCGTGACCCTGGCCAGGACCAGGCGCGGGTTCGCCTCGTGCAGACGCTCGGGCGAGAGCCCCCAGCGCTCCAGCGTCCCCGGCCGGAAGTTCTCGATCATCACGTCGGCGTCGGCGACGAGGCGAAGGAGCACGTCGGCTCCGGCATCCGTGCTCAGGTCGATCGTGACCGTGCGCTTGTTGCGCCCGAGCGTCTTCCACCAGAGGTTCACGCCGTCCTTCTGCGGCCCGTGGCCGCGTGAGGCGTCCGGCCTCGTCGGATGCTCGACCTTGATCACGTCGGCGCCGAAGTCACCGAGGAAGGTCGCCGCCAGCGGCCCCGCGAACAGCGTGGACACGTCAAGGACGCGCACCCCCTGCAGCGGCGGCGGTGGAACAGTTCTCAGATCTTCCTGGTCCGGCACCGAGACATGATAGCCACAGGCCCCTATCGATGCTGCCTCCGAGTTGCGAGTCTTGAGAGCTTCCGCGCCCGACCGGACGCCCGCGTCTCGCCGAAGCCCGACAGGCCCGGATCCGCGCGACGGAGCTAGGCTCGCGGCCCTCCGTCGAGATCTCTCCACCCCTTGTAGGCACGCCAGATCCCGACCAGGCCGCTGCCCAGCAGCATGATGCCGACGCCCAGTGCCACGACCACCTCGATGGGTTGGTCCCCTTTGCGCGTCGTCGGGACACCGTCGCGCACATCAAGCCACAGCCCGATCGCGATCAAGGCCGCGCCGATGACGAGCATCAGCAGGTACACCCAGCCTGGTGTGCGCTTCTCCCTTGCGCTCATGGGACCTTTCTCAGAAGTCGTACACATCGCGCCGGTGCGCGACCCTGACCACGGTCACGAGCACCTGGTCATCGATCACCTCGTAGAGGACGCGATAGTCACCGATCCGCACCCGCCACGCGTTGTCGTAGCCGGAGAGTTTGCGGACACCGTGGGGACGGGGTTCATGCTCGAGTTCGGCGACGCCGGCAAGGATCCGTCGACGGATCTGAGTGTCGAGCTTGCGGATTTCCTTAGCGGCCGCAGCAGTGAACTCGACCCGATAGGCAGTCACGCGACTTCGTCGCGCAGCTCATCGAGAGACACGCGCTGCCCGTCGTCCACTGCCCTCGCGGCTGCGAACTCGGCAGCATCGCGCGCGGCTTCGAGTTCTTCGAGCAGCTCCAGGTCATCCACACTGATCACCACGGCGGTCAGCTTGCCGTGACGGGTGACGCCGACGCGCTCGGAACCATAGGCGACACCTCCGAGGACATCGGCCAGACCGTCGCGAAGATCCTTCGAAGCAATGCTGCGGCTGATCGTGTTCATGCACACATTCTATCACTTATGTACATAAGTGATAGAAGATACAAAAGAGATCAGCCCAGGACCGGCGGCACCTCGGACCACAGGATGCGGTCGTCTGTCGAGGGGGCCTCAGGAATACGCCCTGCACCGTCCGGCTCCGGGATCGCGGCGAGCAGCGCCTGGGTGTACGGATGCTGCGGGTCCGACCACACGCGGTCCGTGGGGCCCGACTCCATCACGCGGCCGGAGTAGAGCACGAACGTCCGGTCGGCGATGCGGCGCACCACGGCGAGGTCGTGCGAGATGAACAGCATCCCGGCCCCCGCCTCGGCGACGAGGTCGCGCATGAGACCGGCGACGCTGGTCTGCGTCGAGGCGTCCAGCGCGGAGATCGGCTCATCGGCCACGAGCAGCGACGGCCGCGCGGCGAGCGCCCGCGCGATGGCGATGCGCTGCTTCTGGCCCCCGGAGAACTGATGCGGGAAGCGCGAGGTGACCGTGGTGGGGAGGCCGACCTTCTCCAGCCACTCCTCGACCCTCGACCCCTCGGCTCCCCGCGCCTTGGCGGTCGCGATGCCGTCGGCGATCTGATCGCCGATGCGGCGCCGCGGGTTCAGCGAGGTGGACGGATCCTGGAACACCATCTGGATGCCGGTGAGCGCGGTCGACCGACGGCGGATCCCGAGCGGGGTCACCGGAGCGTCGCGGAACCGCACGGTCCCCGCGGCGAGCTTCTCGATGCCCACGGCCGCGCGGGCCAGGCTCGACTTTCCGCTGCCGGACTCGCCGACCAGCGCGACGGTCTCGCCGGGGGCGACGCTCAGCGAGACGCCGTTGACGGCGATCACCGGCGGGGTGCCGGGGTACCGCACCACCACATCGCGGGCATCGAGGACAGCAACCTCACTCATTCGTCGCCTCCTCCTCGCGCGGTGTCTCCACCG
This sequence comes from Microbacterium sp. NPDC012755, assembly GCF_042901325.1. Taxonomy (NCBI): domain Bacteria; kingdom Bacillati; phylum Actinomycetota; class Actinomycetes; order Micrococcales; family Microbacteriaceae; genus Microbacterium; species Microbacterium sp. NPDC012755. The sequence goes on from NZ_JBIBCT010000001.1 coordinate 1,067,222, forward strand.
CGACCTCCTGGTGCTCGGCATCCGCCTCGGCGATCTTCGAACCGGGGAGCGCGGCGAGCAGCGTGCGGGTGTACTCGTGCTGCGGCGAGAGGAAGAGCGTCTCGCGGTCGGCCCGCTCCACGATCTCGCCGTTCTTCATGACCGCGACGTCGTCGGCGATGGCGCTCATCACGCCGAGGTCGTGCGTGACGAGGAGCACGGCCAGGTTGCGCTCGATCGCGAGGTCGCGCAGCAGCCTCAGGATGCCGGCCTGCACCGTGACGTCGAGTGCGGTCGTCGGCTCGTCGGCCAGCAGCACCTCGGGGTCGCACGCGAGCGCGCAGGCGATCGCGATGCGCTGACGCTGTCCACCGGAGAACTGATGCGGGTAGCGCTTCAGCGCCTCGGCCGGGTTCGGCACCTGCACGATCTCGAGCAGCTCGATCGCCCTCGCCCTCGCGGCATCCTTCTTGAGGTTCAGGTGCACGCGCATGTGGTCGGTGAGCTGGCGACCCACCGGCAGCTGCGGATGCAGGGAGGCCGAAGGGTCCTGGAACACCATCGCGACCCTCTTGCCGCGGACCCGGTTGAGCTGGCGCCGTCGCATGCCGATGAGCTCGTCGCCCGAGAGGGTGATCGAGCCGCCCGTGCGGGCCTGCCGCGGCAGGAGTCCGAGCACGGCCAGCGAGGTCAGCGTCTTGCCCGAACCGGACTCTCCGGCCAGACCCTGGATGCGCCCCGCCTCGAGGTCGAGGGAGATGCCGCGCACCAGCGGACGGCCGATGTCGATCGTGAGGTCGCGGATGCTGAGCGCGGTCATGCCGTCACCACCTTCGCGTCGGCCTTGTGCTCGGCCTGCTTCTCGTGCGCCATCTCGGCGGTCGGGTCGAGCACGTCGCGCATCGCGTCGCCGAGGAAGTTGAACGCCAGCACCACCGTGAGGATCGCGAGACCCGGGAACACCCCGAGCCACCACGCGTCGAAGTTCTGCATCGCCGCGGAGATCATCGACCCCCACTCCGGGGTCGGCGGCTGAGCGCCGAGACCGAGGAAGGAGAGCCCGGAGAGCAGCAGGATCGCCGCGCCGATGTCGAGCGTCGCGAGCACGAGCATGGGGCCCGCGATGTTCGGCAGGATGTCGACGAACAGGGTGCGCAGCGGCGAGTGGCCGAGCAGGCGCCCGGCGATCACGTAGTTCTGCCCGCGGAGACCCAGCACGATGCTGCGGGTGACGCGCGAGTACTGCGGCCACGACACCACGATCGCCGCTATCACCGCGTTGAACAGGGACGGGCCGAGGGATGCGGCGACCACCATCGCGAGGATCACCGTCGGGAACGCCATGAACAGGTCGGTGATGCGCATCAGCGTCTCGTCGACCCAGCCGCCGAAGTAGCCGGCGACGGCGCCGATCACGGTGCCGATGATCATGGCCGCGATCACGAGCATGAGCGCGAGCGGAAGGCTCACGGTCGCGCCCGTCATCAGACGGGAGAAGATGTCACGGCCGTTGCCGTCGGTGCCGAGGAGCGTGTCGATGCCCGGCGGCTGCAGTCGGGGGAGCTTCTGCGCGTTCGGGTCGAACGGCACCCACCACTGCGCCGTGAAGGCGATGATCACCCAGGCCAGTGCGATGACCGTGCCGATCACGCCGAGCGGCGTGCGCCAGGCGCGCGGCCAGCGGAACCGGAACCGCCACCGCCCGCCGGCCTCTTCGATGCGGCTCATGCGATCCTCACTCTCGGGTCCAGGACGCCGTAGAGCAGGTCGACGACGAAGTTGATGAGGAGGTAGATGAGGCCGACGACCAGACCGACGCCCATGATGCCGGGGAGGTCGAGGTTGGCGGCCGAGTTGTAGGCGTAGGTGCCGAGGCCCGGCCACGCGAACACCGACTCGACGAGCACGGTGCCCGACAGCAGCGAGCCGAACGCGACGCCCACGACCGTGAGGATGGGGAGGGATGCTCCGCGCAGCACGTAGTCGAGGATCACACGCATCGCGGGCAGACCCTTGGCTCTCGCCGCGCGCACGTAGTCGCTGCCCAGCACCTCCAGCACCGAGGTGCGGATGAACCTGGTGAGCAGTCCGATCGTCACGAGCGAGAGCACGAGGATCGGAAGCGCCAGGTGCGCCAGCGCGTCGAAGTAGCCGACGCCGTCGCCGTTCAGCAGGAAATCGATCGTGTACATGCCGGTGATCTTCGGCGGCGGCAGGATCGACGGCGAGATGCGCCCGGAGCCGGGAGCGATGTGCAGCTGCAGGAAGAACACGTAGAAGCTGACCAGCGCGAGCCAGAACGTCGGAACGCTGAGCCCCACCAGGGTGACCACGCGGATCACCTGGTCGGTGACGAGCCCACGGCGGTACGCGGCGAGCGTGCCGAGCACGATGCTCACCGCGAGGCTGAGGATGATGGCGCCGATCGCGATCTCGATGGTCGCGGGCACCGCGGTGGCGAGGTCGCTGGTGACCGGGCGTCCGGTCACCAGCGACGTGCCGAGGTCTCCGCGGAGGAGGTTCCCCATGTAGATGAAGTACTGCACGATCAGCGGCTGATCGAGCCCGTGCGCCTGGATGAACGCCTCTCGCGTCGCCGGGTTCTGCGACGCGCCCTCACCCAGCGCGGCCGACACGGGGTCGCCCGGCACCAGGTTCGTGAGCGCGAAGGTCACGATCGTGACTCCCACCAGCAGGAGCAGGGAGGTCCCGATCCGGCGCAGCAGGTAGCCGATCAGCGGAGACCTGCGCCGCTGCGCCTGTCTCTGCACCGCCACTGTCGTCATGAGCGCCTCAGCCCGCGGGAGTGATCTCGGCGATGTCCATCTCCCACACGGAGTTGTACACGGCGCCGGTGACGGCATCCGCCGTGGCGATGTTGCGACCGGGGACGATCAGCGGCACGAACGGGCCCTCCTCCTGCATCGCCTCGGCGAACGAGGTGAACGCGGCGGAACGGGTGTCGGCATCCGTGGCGCTGGCCGCACCGGCGGCGATGCCCGCGATCTCCGGGTTCGCGTCGGCCGCCCAGCCGGCGCGCAGGCCGACCTTCAGACCGGGTGCGAAGGGGAGGAAGTTCGCGGAGTCCGCGTAGTCGGGACCCCAGAACCACAGGCCGAAGCCCTCGGTGCCGTTGACGTACGCGTCGAGCTCGGTCGCGAAGGGCTGCGGGGCGAGCTCCACGGTGATGCCGGCATCCGCCAGCTGCGACTGGATGCGCTCGGCGAGCGGGGTGAACTCCACGCCGCCGACCGGGTAGTCGTTCGGGAACTGCAGCTTGAGCGTCTGGCCCGTGTAGCCGGCTGCGGCGAGCGCGGCGTCGGCCTTCGCCTTGTCGGGCTTCACACCCGTCTTGAGCGCGCCCTCGAATCCGGGCGGGATGACGCCGGTGGCCTGCACCGCTCCGGCGCCGGCGAGCTCCAGCAGAGCGTCGTAGTCGAGGGAGTAGCGGATCGCCTCGGCGATCTTGACGTTCGCGAGGTCGCCCGCGACGGCCTGCGACTGGTTCAGCAGCAGGAAGATCGTCTGACCCGACGGGACCGACTCGACCTTCAGGCTGTCGCCGAGACCGGCGACCTGGTCGCCGTTGAGGTCCATCGCGACCATCGAGTCGCCGCCCTTGAGGTTCGCGAGCTGCGTCGCGCTCTCGGAGACGTTGCGCACGACGACGCGGTCGTAGCCGGCCTTCTCGTCGCCGTTGTACTTGTCGTTCTTCTTCAGCACGACCTGCGACGAGAGGTCGAGGGTGTCGAGGACGAAGGGACCGGAGCCCGCCGATGCGCCGTCGAGGAACTTCTGCGCGCTGTCGGAGCCGTCGGTCGAGCCGCCGTTCTCGATGACCACATCGGAGTTCACGATGCCCAGGGCCGGGTTCGCGAGGATCGCGGGGAGCTGGAGCAGCGGGGTCTCGGAGGTGATCGTGACGGTCTTGTCGTCGACCTCCGCGATGGTGAGCCCGCCGAGCAGGAAGTTGGGCTTGGCGTCGGCCATGCCCTGGATGCGCTGCAGCGAGAACACGACGTCCTTGGCCTCGATCGGCGTGCCGTCGGAGAAGACGCGGTCGCCCTCGAGCGTGAACGTGAACTCGGTGGCGGTGTCGTTCTGCTCCCACGACGCGAGACCGGGGATCGGCGTCGAGACGTCGGATCCCTTGAAGTCGACCAGCGTCTCGTAGAGCGCCTTCGCGATCATGTTGCCGGTGGGGTCGTAGGTGTGACCGGGGTCGCCCGTCTCGATCGAGAAGGCGGTGTCGATGACGAGCGAGTCGCCACCGGCGGAGTTGCCGCCGCCGTTGGCGGAGTTGCCGCCGGAGCATCCGGCGAGGGCGAGGAGCGCGACGGCTCCCAGAGCGATGAGTGAGGTGCTGCGACGCGACACCATGGTGACCTCCAAGGGCGAGGAGTACATTTCGGGTAGGACGCCCGATATGGACGACCGTGTTCAGATTCCCATGATGTGCGACGATCTGTCTATCAAGAATGCGTAACGCTGGCTCAATCTGATGCCAGCCCTAGCCGAGAGGTGCAATATGTCCAGCAGTGACGCAGAAGTCCTGAAGCAATCTGGACGAAGTGCCATGCCACTCGACGACATCGCGTACAGAATTCTCGACGTGCTGCGTGAGAACGGGCGCGTCTCGATCGCCGCCCTCGCCGAGAAGGTCGGCATCTCGAGGGCGAACGCGTACACCCGGGTCGAGTCGCTCGTGCATGACGGCGTCATCACCGGGTTCAGCGCACGGGTCGACCCCGCGAAGGCCGGACTCTCGATCGGCGCCCTCGTGTTCGTGACCGTGATGCCCCAGGCGTGGGCGTCGTTCCGCGAGCGGATCATGGAGATGCCCGACGTCGAGTGGTGCGCCATCACGACCGGCGAGCACGATGCGATGCTGCTGATCCGCGCCGTCGATGTCAGCGGCGTGCACGAGTTCTCCACCGGGGTCATCGCCCAGCTCCCCGAGGTCCGCACGGTCGTCAGCGTCGTCGTGCTCGACGAGGTGATCCGCCGCTCGTACCTGCTGCCGTCCGACCTGCCGGAGCGCAGCGTCGAGGTGCCCCTGGGGATGACCCGCTGGACCCCCGCGTCCCCCGGCCGCGACACGCTCCCCCCGCGCTGACGCTCTGCGCGCGGTGGTCGCGCGCTCGTGCGCTCGGCACTTGCGCGAGGGGCCAACAACTGCGGCATCCGCACCCCCACACCCCACACTTCACGACCCCTCACCCCACACGCACGCACACGCTCACGCACGCACCAGGCGTGAGAGGTCACAAAACGCGGCATCCGCACCCCCACACCCCACACTTCACGACCCCTCACCCCACACGCACGCACGCACCAGGCGTGAGGGGTCACAAAACGCGGCATCCGCACCCCCACACTCAGCACTTCATGACCCCTCGGCGAGAGCGCGAGGGCCGTCAGATGACCGCACTCGTGGACGGGCGCGGCGCTCAGGCGGCGGCGATCTCCTCGCACACGCTGAGCTGCGGGGCACCGTGCATCTCGTAGTGCTCCACCAGGCGGATGAGTCCGTCGTCGGTGAGCTCGAGGTCGCTCTCGCCGTCTCCGGTCACGACCGTGCCGTCGGCGACGAGCACGTGCACGAACGACACCCAGATCGTGTCGCCCGTGCGGGTTCCGACGAAGCGTCCGAAGGTCACGGTGTCGCCGGAGTAGTCGCCCCAGATCGCGCCGTCGCGCTCCCAGTACACGAACTCGCTCGGAGCCTCAGGGTCCACGGCGGAGGTTGTGGAGGAGATCATCCGGAAGCGCCGGCCGTCGAGGGAGGGAATGCTCATGCTCCTGATTATGGACGATCGGAGCGGGTGCGCCATTCGCGGTCGAGGATGCCGTAGACGAGCAGGGTCGTCCATTCGCCCTTGAACCAGGAGCCCTCGACGAACCTCGCCTCCCTGCGGAGACCCAGTCGTTCAGCGACCCTGGCCGACGCGGTGTTGCGCTCGTCGATGCGTGCAGCGATGCGGTGCAGACCGAGTCCGTCGAAGCCGAGATCGAGCAGGGCGGACACCGCCTCCGTCGCATAGCCGCGCCCCGAGAAGGCCGGATCGAGGATGTAGCCGACCTCTCCCTCGCGGTCCTCCTCGTTGCGCCAGAACAGCACGATGTCACCGACCAGGCGTCCGGTCTCCTGCTCCTCCACGCCGAGGCAGATCGCGTCGCCCACCTTCTCGAACCGGCTCGTCGACCATCGCGTCGCGAGCCGCTCCTCGACCTCGGCGAGCGTGAGCGGGTCGTACGGCACGTAGCGCACCGCGTCGGCATCCGACTTGTAGACGACCATCTGCTCGGCGTCGGAGGGACGGAGCGGACGCAGCAGCAGCCGCTCGGTGCGGATCGGGTACTCCGGTGCGAGCATCGTCACTCCAGGTCCAGCGAGAGCAGTCCGGGCCACGGCGCGGTCTCAGCGCGCACCGCCTCGAGGAACGCGGCATAGTCGGGGGTCATCGTGATCCGCGTGGACCCGAGCACGTGGGTGATGCTGCGGCCGGCCGCGCGCTCGATCCTGATCCTCCTGATCGGGTACGCGGGCGGCGTCAGCCAGACGCGCGTCAGCTGCGCGTACGGGTGGTCGACCTCGCCGATCCGGATGCCGTGGTGGCTGAGGGAGATCTGGGTCGGGGTCGTCCGGGCGACGCGGTACCGCTGTGCGGCGCCGATGCCGAATCCGATGGCGGCGACACCCGCCATCGGCGCGATCAGGATGAGCGCCGACAGCTCCCCCTCCAGGAAGCCGGGCGTGAACGCCATCAGCACCGTCCCGATGGTCGCCGCGGCGAACACGATCGCGGCGATGAGGAAGCCGCGGCCGAGGCTGCGCTCCTTCGAGGCGTCGATCGTGAACGTCGTCGGCAGCTTCGCCCTGGCGCGCGCCGCCTCGACGGGGTCGACCGCGGGCGGTGCACTGATCGGCGTGAGCTGCGCCATGAGCTCGTTGAAGGTGGTCCGGGTGAAGCCGGGCAGCTCGATCACCGTCTCGCGCCCGCCCGTCCAGGCGATCAGGGCCCTGGTGGTGCCGGTGCGGAAGCCGTTCGTGCGGTGCTCGGTGATCTTCGAGCGGAAGGCCGTCGTCGCACGGCTGTAGGTCTCGGTGCTTCCCGGACGGCCGATCTCCACGGAGTCCGCCCGCACGATCACCCGGATGTTGCGGAACCAGAACGCGCCGATCCACACGGCCAGTGTGATGGCGATCACGACGACGAGCACGATCGTGCCGCGCGTCGAGATCGTCATGTTCGGCGGCAGGAACTTCGGCAGGAGGAAGAGCACGGCGGCCGCGAACACGACGGTGAGGAGCAGCGATCCCCCGGCGGTGCGGAGCGGATGCCGGCGGAAGACGCGCTCTGCGGGCGCGACGGAGACCTGACTCATGCGCCCAGTCTGCCGCACCGGCGTCGCCCGATGCGGGCACGATGACGACGGGTACCGTGGACGCATGGAGTGGATTGCCGATCCGACCGCGGGAGCCTGGTTGAGAGACCGCCTCGACGCCTCGTTCGACAGCATGCACGGAGTCGTCCCGCGCGGCTACCCCGCCTACGCCCGCGTGCTGCACCCGACGATCGTGCAGTCGCTGCCCGGCCGCGCGGTGCCGACTCCCGAGGAGTGGACGCGGATGCCGGATCGCGAGCGGCTGCGCCTGTCGGAGCTGCTCGTCACCGAACTCGCCACCTGGCGCGACGCCGCCGACGCGTTCGGCACCGTCCTGCATCCGCTCGCGCAGTGGCTGCACCTCGTGCGCACGCCTCCTGGTGAGGACGGGAACGTCAGGATCGCCCCCGACGGACGCGAGTTCTCGGGGCCGGCGCTCGGGCAGCTGAGCTCCGAGCTCCTCTCGTCCGTCGCCGGTCACCTCGCCGAGCACACCTCGACACCGGATGCCGGTGTCGCCGCGCTCTGGGAGGGACGCGGGGGTCTCCTCGGCTTCCTCGGCCACAGTCCGTCCCGTCTGTTCTTCACGGTCGACGAGGATCCGAACCATCGGGCGATGCTCGATCGCAGCACCCACGACCCGTTCAACAACGTGTTCCGCAAGCCCACCTGGCAGGAGGGCATCCTGTCGCGGGAGATCTCCGAGGGGCCGCGGCTCGAGCTGCCCGAGCGCGCGTACGTGCAGTTCTCGGCATCCGCCCGCGAGTTCGCGGAGCTGGACTGGATGCTGCACGCGCCGTGGCGGGATCTGCCCGCCGAGGAGCACGGCTTCCCTCCGAACGCGATCAGTCCGCAGATCCTGTGGCCCGATGACCGCGCGTGGGTGCTGGTCTCGGAGATCGACTATGACTCGACCGTGATCGCGGGCTCCGTCGAGCTGATCGCGGCGATCTGCGCCGACGAGCGGATCGAGGCGTTCCCCATCCCCGAGGGCTCCCTCCTGCATGAGGACGCCGACGAGGAGAACCGGTGACGACGCCCGCACCGCAGCCGGGTTTCGATGCGCGCCCCCTGTGGGAGCCGGTCGATCCTCAGGCGGTGCGGGCCTTCGCCGCCGAGCTGCGCGCCCGCCGCACGACGGGCGGCGGCTCGACCTCGGCGATCATCGGCATCGTCATCGCCGTGGCGGCCGGCGTCATCATGATCCCGATGATCGGCGTGGCCTTCGCGGGCCTCGCCTTCTCGGGAGGAGACGGATCACTGCTCGCCGCGCTCCCGCTCGTGCTCTTCGGAGGCGGCGGCATCCTGATCGCGGTCGTGGCGTGGGCCGGATGGCGCAACCGGCGCGTCTCCGCCTACCGGCTGCACCGCTTCGCGCAGGCGAACGGCATGAGCTACCAGGAGAGGGTGGCCGACCCTCCGTTGCCGGGGATGATCTTCAGCCTCGGCCGGTCGCGGATGTCCACCGACCTGGTCCGAGGCTCCATTCCCCGCTTCGTCGAGTTCGGGAACTACCAGTACACCGTGCAATCGGGGAAGAACTCGACCACGTACCACTGGGGCTACGTCGCGGTGAAGCTCGACGTGCCGCTGCCCAACATCGTGCTCGACGCGAAGGGCAACAACGCCTTCGGCACGAACCTGCCTGCGGCGTTCGAGCGCAGGCAGCGGCTGTCGCTCGAGGGCGACTTCGACGACTACTTCACGCTGTACTGCCCCGAGGGCTACGAGCGCGACGCGCTGTACCTGTTCACGCCCGACATCATGGCGCGCTTCATCGACAACGCGGCCCAGCTCGACGTGGAGATCGTCGACGACTGGATGTTCCTGTACACGCAGCGCAAGGCGTCGACCCTCGACCCCGCCACCTGGGCGTGGCTGTTCGGCGCGGTCGGTGCGCTGATCACGAAGCTCGATCAGTGGGCGCGCTGGCGGGACGAGCGCCTGCTGGCAGAGAACATCGGCGCGGTGCAGGCTGCGACTCCGGTCGCGCTGCCCTTCGCTCCCCCGGTCGGGATGCTCACGCCGCCGCCGGGCGTCGCGCACGAGGGGCGTCGACTGAAGCGACGGTTCTCGTGGGTTCCGATCGTGGTCGCCGTGGTGATCGGCATCGCCTGGATCTGGATGCGAACACTCGGCTGAGCGGACATCGGGTGTGGGGGTGGGTGCTGTTTGGGGACCAGCCGCCCACCCCATCCCCCCTCGGGATCAGAAGAAGATCGACTCTCCCTCCGCAGGACGGCATGACCGTCCGCACGTGCGATCAGCTGGGGACTGACGTACTGCACGTGAATGCATTAACGGTATACCGTTCGACGTTGCAACCGGTTGCGGTTCTCCACCGACCATCACCGGACCTCTGCCGCCGCGCGGAGGCCGAAGTGCTCCAGCTCCGTCGCGTCGAGCATGCGCGAGCGGATGAGGAACCGCATTCCCGTCGGCCCCTCGACGCTGAACCCCGCACCGCGGCCCGGTACGACGTCGATCGTCAGGTGCGTGTACTTCCAGTACTCGAACTGCGACGCCGACATGAACACCTCGACCGGAGCATCCAGCCCCACGTCGAGAGCACCCAGCAGCACGTCCCCCGGCCCCGTGAGGAACATCCCCACCGGGTAGCACATGGGTGCAGAGCCGTCGCAGCATCCGCCCGACTGATGGAACATCAGCGGTCCGTGCTGCACGGTGAGGTCGCGGACGAGGGATGCCGCGGCATCCGTCACGTCGACCCGCCGGAACACGGTCATCAGAAGAATCCCATCGGGCCTTCCGCGTACGAGACCAGGAGGTTCTTGGTCTGCTGGTAGTGGTCGAGCATCATCTTGTGGTTCTCGCGGCCGACGCCCGACTGCTTGTAGCCGCCGAACGCGGCGTGCGCCGGGTACTGGTGATACGTGTTCGTCCAGACGCGGCCGGCCTCGATCGCCCGCCCCGCACGGTAGGCGGTGTCTCCGCTGCGGCTCCAGACTCCGGCTCCGAGACCGTAGAGGGTGTCGTTGGCGATCGAGATCGCGTCGGCGAAATCGTCGAAGGAGGTCACCGACAGGACGGGCCCGAAGATCTCCTCCTGGAAGATCCGCATGTCGTTCGTGCCCTCGAACACGGTCGGCGCGACGTAGAAGCCTCCGCTGAGGTCGCCGCCGAGGTCGACCCGCTCACCGCCCGCGAGCAGCCGGGCCCCACCCTGCTTCCCGATGTCGATGTAGCTGAGGATCTTCTCCAGCTGGTCGTTCGAGGCCTGCGCGCCGATCATCGTGGCGGGGTCGAGCGGGTTGCCCTGCACGACCTTGCCGACCCGCTCGAGGCCGTCGGCGAGGAAGCCGTCGTAGATCGATCGCTGGATGAGGGCGCGCGAGGGGCAGGTGCAGACCTCGCCCTGGTTCAGCGCGAACATCGTGAAGCCCTCGAGCGCCTTGTCGTAGAAGGGATCGGAGGTGGAGCGGGCGACGTCCTCGAAGAAGACGTTCGGGCTCTTCCCTCCGAGTTCGAGGGTCACGGGGATGAGGTTCTGCGAGGCGTACTGCATGATCAGCCGGCCGGTGGTGGTCTCTCCGGTGAAGGCGACCTTGCGGATGCGCTTGTGCTGCGCGAGCGGGGCGCCGGCCTCGATCCCGAATCCGTTCACGATGTTCACGACGCCCGCGGGCAGCAGGTCCCCGATGATCTCGAACAGGAACAGGAGGGATGCCGGCGTCTGCTCGGCCGGCTTGATGACGATGCAGTTGCCCGCAGCGAGCGCGGGCGCCAGCTTCCACACCGCCATGAGGATCGGGAAGTTCCACGGGATGATCTGACCGACCACACCCAGCGGCTCGTGGAAGTGGTACGCCACGGTGTTCTCGTCGAGCTGGCTGATTCCGCCCTCCTGCGCCCGCAGCACGCCGGCGAAGTAGCGGAAGTGGTCGATCGCGAGGGGGATGTCGGCCGCCAGCGTCTCGCGCACGGGCTTGCCGTTCTCCCAGGTCTCGGCGATCGCGATCTCCTCGAGGTGCTGCTCCATGCGGTCGGCGATCCGGTTCAGGATCACGGAGCGCTCGGTCGGGCTCGTCTTCCCCCAGCCGGCGAACGCCCTCCAGGCGACGTCCACCGCGCGGTCGATGTCCTCGGCGGTGCCGCGTCCGACCTCCGTGAACGGCTTGCCGTTGACGGGGCTGACGTTCTCGAAGTACTGGCCCTTGGCCGGTTCCACGAACTCCCCGCCGATGTAGTGGCCGTAGCGGGGACGGTAGTTCGCGACGGCTCCGGGCTGGCCGGGCGCGGCGTAGGCGGTGGACACGTCTTCTTCGACGATGGTCATCGTGGTCTCCTTCGACGGTGCCGCGGCGTCGGTGCTCGGCGGCTGTGCTCCGACGGTAGGCCGCGCGGGGTTGCGGTCCGGTTGCGCACCGTTGCGTGCGGTTGCGCCCGGCACCACGCGGCGGAGCGGAGAGCCGCGCGCGAGGCCTCAGCCCTCGTTGAGCCGCTCGATGCGCGCGACGAGACCGGCCCGCTTTGGCGAACGAGCGGGCAGCATCTCGAGCGCCAGACGCAGCACCTCGATGTCGTTCTGCCCCTCGGGGATCTCCGCGTACGCGAGCAGCACGTCGAGGCTGGCCTCCGACACCATCACCTCGCGCAGAGTCGCCCTGACCGCGTCGCGGAACTCCTCCACCCCCGGCGACGTCGACTCCGGCAGCACCGGTCCTCGGTAGGCCGTGAGGGCGACGCGGTGGGCGCCGCGGTCGAGGAGCGACAGCACATCCTGAGCATCCGTCTCCAACGTCATCGGCAGCCGGTACGGCCGCGATTCGGGGATGAGCCCGGATGCCGCACCGCCGAGCACCCTGCGCAGCCGCACCATCTCGGGCCGCAGCGTGTCGGGCGACGCGCCCTCCCCGTAGACGAGCTCGGCCAGTCGTTCGGCGGAGAGACCGTGCCGATGGACTGCGAGCATGAGCATGATCGCCGCGTGCCGTGCACTGAGCTCGATGACCTGCTCGCCGAGCGCGGTCTCGGTCTCCAGGCGTGCGCGGTCCCGACCGAGGACGTGCAGGACGCCCCTCGCCGTCTCGGAGCCGGTCGTCCTCGTCGGCGTCGCCGGAGGGCGCGGCGCCTCGGCGCGCTCGCGCAACCGGGTCACCATGAGCTCCGACTCGACGGCCCTGGCCGTGGCGTCGACGAGCAGACGCGCCTGACGCGAGACCACCTCGTCTCCGCCGGTGATGTCGATCACGCCGAGCACGCGCTGCGTCTCCGGGTCGCGCACCGGCGCCGCCGTGCACGACCACGGATGCACCAGGCGGTTGTAGTGCTCCGCGCCGCGGATCTGCACGGACTCGCCCAGTGCGAGCGCGGTGCCGGGCGCCGCGGTGCCGACGGCATCCTCCGCCCAATTGGCGCCGGCGACGAAGCCCATGTCACCGGTGAGGGATCTGAGGCGTCGGTCGCCCTCGACCCAGAGCAGACGGCCGGCCTGATCGCCGACCGCGATGATGACGCCGGAGTCCTCTGACTCGCCGGGCAGCAGCAGCGCCCGGATCAGATCCATCGCGGAGGCGAGAGGGTGCGAGAGGCGGTACCTCTCCAGCTCCTCCTCCGCGAGCTCCAGAGACGGAGCCCCCTCGGGGCCGACGCGGCCGCGCCACGACCGCTCCCACGACGCACGCACCAGCGGGCGCACCTGCTGCAGCCGGCGGTCGTCGAGATTGCCCGCGATGAGCTCCTCGTGGGCACGCTCGATCAGAAGACGTGACGCCTCTGGAAGCGCGTCGCGTGACGCGTTCCATGACGCTGCCACTGCGGTCTCCGATCATCGTGAACGGGGCGATTCTCAGTGTACGAGCCGGAGGCCTCCGGGGGAACAGCATCCCCGCTCCCGCGTGCCCCGTCGCCCCGGCGCCCCGCCGCCCCACCCCCCACGTCCCCCTTGCCTTGCCGTCCCGACCGCGCGCTGCCCGTCCAGCCCGATGAGGGGTCGCAAAGTGCGGGATGCCGTGGTCCCGACGCCGCAGTTCGTGACCTCTCAGCGCTGACAGGGCAGGGCGCGGCACTGCGCGAGCACGGCACAGCACGGCACAGCGCGGGGGAGGGAGCGGCACGACGCGCCGCTCTCACGCGTCGCGCACTACTGTGCACTGCGTGGTAGTGTGCAGTGCATCGAAGGAGGTCAGATGGATACCACCCAGTTGCTCAAAGGAGTGCTCGACGTCGCCGTGCTCGCCGTGCTCCGCACCGAAGACGGCTACGGCTACGACATCGTTCGGAGGCTCAGGGATGCCGGACTCGGCGACGTCGGAGACGCCTCTGTGTACGGCACGCTGCGCAGGCTGTACGCAGCCGGAAGCCTTTCCAGCTACGTCGTCCCCTCCGACGGCGGGCCTCACCGCAAGTACTACGCGATCAACCCCCAGGGACGTACAGCCCTGGAGACGCAGACCATCACCTGGCTGGACTTCGCCGGAGCGATGTCCGACCTGCTCGCGGGCGACCGCAGCGGCGCATCCACGAACGGAGAGAACTGATGAACGGCACCGACATCTCCATCGACGAGCGGATCCGCTCGTTCGCAGCATCCGTGCGCCAGCACCTCGACGATCTTCCGGAGGACGAGCTCGACGAGATCCTCTCCGGTCTGACCGCCGATCTCGCCGACCAGGCCGCCGACAACGACGGCGTGCTCGAGCTCGGCGACCCCGAGGCCTACGCCGACGAGCTGCGCAGCGCTGCCGGACTCCCTCCGCGCGCAGAGACGCCGACTCGTCTGCCGCTGCGCGAGCGTTTCGCCCTGTGGCGTGCGGGCCTTGCCGACCGCATCCGCCGCAGCCCCTTCGGAGCCTGGCTGCTCGACTTCCTCGTCGCGATGCGACCGGTGTGGTGGGTGCTGCGTGGTTATGGCGCCTACGTCATCGCGATGACGGCGATGCTGGTCAGCGGCAATCGACGGGACGATTGGATGCTGCCGAGGTCCCCGCTGGAGGGGGCGGCGCTGCTGGCGTTCGTCGTCGTCAGCGTGCAGTGGGGACGAGACCGCTGGCTGCCGAAGAACCTCCTGCGCCACATTCGGACGGTCGTCAGCATCGCCGCTGTCATCGCACTGCCGTTCGCGATCGGCTCTCTCCTCTCGCCCCGTGTGGAGTACGTCGACAGCGGCTACCTGCCCCAGGGGCTGCAGCTCGACGGCGTGCAGATCGGCAACATCTTCGCCTTCGATGAGAACGGCGATCCCATCGAGCACGTGCAGCTGTACACGGGCAAGGGCACGCCGCTCAATCTCTACGGCGCGAACGGCGCCAATCGACCCATCGGCGATCTGTTCGACGACGGCGAGACCGTCACGATCCCGTTCCGGGACTTCCGCAATCAGCCGGTCTGGAACGTGTTCCCTCTCGACGAGGGCACGCTCAACCCGAACACCGGTGAGGCGAAGAAGTCGAGCATCCGTCAGCCGTCTCCGCCCTTCCAGCGGGCCCCCGGCGTCGCCGCGACGGTGCCCACTCCCACTCCCACCCCGGCGCCGACGGATGCCGTCACCGATCCGGCGACCGATCCCGCCGCCACTCCGGCGCCGTGAGGACGATCATGGCCGAGCGGATCATCTCGATCGACATCACGCACCTCGTCATCGCGGCGCTGGAGCAGCAGCATCCGGAGCACGAAGACGAACAGGGCTGAGCACGGAGGGCGATGCTAGCATTCTGCTGTCAGGAGGTGCCCCGTGGCCACAGTGACCATTCGAAACCTGAGCGACGAGGTCGTCGCCGCTCTGAAGGAGCGCGCTCGTCGCAACTCCCGCTCCATGGAGGCCGAGGTGCGCGAGCTCCTCATCCGCGTGGTCGCGAGCGGTGAGAGCCCACCCAGTGGACTCGAGCACGAGGCCTCCCGGCAACTCCTCTCGCCACGGCGCTGGTCGATCCCCTCGGAGGAGCTGATGAACAGGGTCGCCGCCAACCCGCCGAGCGAGAAGCAGCGTCGAGTACTCGCGGACTGGGCTGCCGAGATCGAGGCCTCTCGTGCGGAACCGTTCTTCCTCGACCCGTTCGACGACCCGTGGGAACGCCGTGATCCTTCTTGACACCAACGTGCTCATCCGGCTCGACGACGTCCTGCTGCCGTCCGACGAGGTCGTGCTGAGCGCGATCGTGTACGCCGAACTGCAGCTGGGGGTCGAGCGGAGCACCGATCCGGCCGTCCGCCGCGCACGACGCACAGAACTGGCGCGCGTCGCATCGCTGTTCGACTCCGCGTGGCTTCCCTTCGACCGTGCGGCCGCAGACGGCTACGCCCGTCTGGCCGCTCATGTGATCCGCGCCCGACCGGCTCATGCCCGCAGCAAGGAGATCATGCTCGCCGGTCAGGCGTACGCGCTCGGCGCCGCTCTTCTCACGTTCAACCCCAAGGACTTCGACCTCGTCGCGGACGAGGTCGAGATCATCGTCCCCGAATTGCGGTGATCAGCCCCGCGCGGCCCACCAGTCGCGCAGGCGCTGCTCGGCGGCATCCGTTCCGATGACGCCCTCGTCGAGGCGCAGGTCGAGCAGGAAGCGGTAAGCCTCGCCGACCTCGCGTCCGGGGGCGATGCCGAGGATCTCCTGGATGCGGTTGCCGTCGATCTCCGGACGGATGCTGTCGAGCTCCTCCTGCTCGCGGAGAGCGGCGATGCGCGACTCGATGTCGTCGTAGGCGGCGGAGAGACGGGCGGCCTTGCGCTTGTTGCGCGTGGTCACGTCGGCGCGGGTGAGGATGTGCAGGCGCTCCAGCAGGTCGCCGGCGTCACGCACGTAGCGGCGCACGGCGGAGTCCGTCCATGCGCCCTCGGAGTAGCCGAAGAAGCGGAGGTGCAGCTCGATCAGCGTGGCGACGGCATCCGTCGTCCCCGTGTCGAACCGCAGCGCCTGCAGCCGCTTGCGCGCCATGCGGGAGCCGACGACGTCGTGGTGGTGGAAGGTGACGATGCCGCCGTCCTCCAGCTTGCGCGTGCGGGGCTTGCCGATGTCGTGCAGCAGCGCCGCGATGCGCAGTGCGACGTCGGGCTCGGCGCCGGGGTGACGCGCGTGCTCCAGCGCGATCGCCTGGGTGAGCACGGTGAGGGAGTGCTCGTAGACGTCCTTGTGGTGGTGGTGCTCGTCGGCTTCGAGGCGCAGCGCGCTCACCTCGGGCAGGAACTCCTCGATCAGCCCGGTGTCGACGAGCACGCGGATGCCGCGCACCGGATCGTCGGTCTGCATGAGCCGAACGAGCTCGGACTGGACACGCTCGGGGCTGACGATCTTCAGCGTCTCGCGCAGCTCCATGATCGCCGCGGTGGTCTGCTCCTCGATGCGGAAGCCGAGCTGGGCGCTGAAGCGCGCGCCGCGGAGCATCCGCAGCGGATCGTCGCCGAAGGAGACATGCGGGTCGATCGGCGTGCGGAGGAGACCCGCGACGAGGTCTTCGACACCGCCCGTCGGGTCGACGAGCTTCACGGCGGGAACCTGCAGGGCCATCGCGTTCACGGTGAAATCGCGGCGGATCAGGTCGCCATCGATGGTGTCGCCGAACTCGACCGTGGGCTTGCGGGTCACGCCGTCGTAGCTGTCAGCGCGGTAGGTCGTGATCTCCACCTGCTCGCCCTGCACGCGCGCGCCGATCGTCCCGAACGCGCGGCCGATGTCCCAGTGCGCGGTGGAGATCGGCTTCACGATGCGGAGGATGTCGTCGGGCAGCGCGTTCGTGGTGAAGTCGAGGTCGTGCGTCGCACGCCCCAGCAGCGCGTCGCGCACCGGACCGCCGACGACGGCGAGGTCGAAGCCGGCGGCGTCGAACGCCGCGGCGAGGGTGCGGACGACCGGATTCTCGGCGAGCGCACCGAGACGAGCGAGGCCGTCAGCCATGTTGAGCATGGGTTCCAGCGTACCGGGCGGGCGTTCGACGTCCCTCGGGCCGACGCGGAGCAGATGCCGTCGACGCAGCCGATTCTCACCGCACGGCGAAGACATGAGTCAAGCAAACCAGTCTGCGGGAGATCGTTCATAAAGCCCAGATCAGCGGAAGTTTATGAACTGCCTTTTACAGCCAGATCCTGGAGCGACCATCCCCTCAGTCAAGCAACGATCAAACAATCCTCAGCGTTTGGCCCAGAACGGTAGATACCTGCGCGCTTTGGCACCGACATCAGGATCTTCAAGAACCAGAAGACCACTAGTGACCGCCTCACCTAGCAGCCGCGATGCCTGCGAACTGTTGGCTGGCGAGATGCCGAAGCGTTCGCGCACCGAGGAGTTCGTCGTCGCCTCGCCTGAGACGAAGCGTAGAGCGCTGTGGAGGTACAACACTTCAGTACGCTCGCTCTTACTTAGCGAACTAAAGGCCTTAGGCGCGAACATCACAGCCTTCGTTGAGCGCTCAGCCACATCGATCCGCGGAGCGGGCAGTGCAGCTCGTTCCACTTCCGCTGCAATCTTGTCCCAGCCTGTTCCGCGCTCCTCCGCGATTCGTGCACGGCGCATCATCGAAGCGAGGGATTCATTTCGCGAGCGAGGCGGCAGATCGACGAACCTGCGAAAGTCGATCAGGGGTGCACCTGGATTTGTGAACTCGACTCTGTCGTCAAAGATCTCGACCATTGGCCCTGCACCGGTGATTGAGAAGTCTTGATGAATCAGCATGTTGGCAACCAGCTCGCGAAGTGCGAGTTCCGGGTATACGCCTTCTTCGGAGCGAAACGCAGGTCCTATGCGCTCCTCGCGCGGAAGGAGGCTCGTGATGTACTCAATCAGACCCTCGAATCCCGTGGCATAGCCCTTGACCCCATCATGAGATCGTTCAGCGCGAACACGACTCTTACCCACATACCGAACTACCCGGACCTGTTTCCGTGCCACCGCCGGTATGTCCGTTATGCGCTTCGCGAAAAGAACTGCACCGAGATTCGTGATACCCCAGCCCATCGTGTCTCGCGCGATGATTCCGTCCCGCTCGAGATACTCCAACGCTACAGATCGTGTCGCCGGCAACGGCGTCTCAAGCAGGTCGAAGTAGGAGACATAATCGATATGCTCGAATATCTGGTCTTCGCGAACCCTTCCGAGCGCAACACCGCTTTCGAACACCTCCCGCTGAAACCTGCGCCACAGCTCTCTTTCAAGTTCAGGGTGCGCCGCCAACTTCTTCTTCGTCGTGCCGACGCGGACGTACTCTGTCCCACTGAATCGAACCGGGCGATCTCGCGCCGCATCAATTTCGAGGATTACGGCAGTAATGCCAGCGCCCGTGTCCACAGTCCTGAATCGAAACATCACCTGCGGTTCGAGCATTCGAGTCAGCCATGAGATCAGCTCTTCGTTCCCCACCCTCATAGACTCTGGAACGAACTTTGTGCCGACAACAAGATGATCCGAATCCCGAACTCCCCAGACCATGTACGCATGAGCGCGCCCGGCAAGGATCGCGCTGTTGGCCAAGGCAGAGACATATTCACCTATGTCGTCCGGGTGAGCCTTGTTCTCCTTGAACTCCAGCCATTCCGTTTCCACCGGTTGTCTGCAGAGCTCCGCAAGCAACGCTCGATCTCCGTCAAGATTTCCGGCCATCGTGCCTCAGAACCACTGACTTTCGTGGCAGAACTGCGAGATCGCAATGCCCCGTGCATCGATCGACGCATCCTCTGCTTTGTCCATGTGCCAAGGCTAGCGACATCTGACACAACCGAGTATCCACAGCTGAGTTCACCTGCGCGCCTCCTGGCGGTCAGCCGGAGGTCATCCGGGTTCGATGGGCTGAGGACGCCCCGTGCGGCTCGAGCACGGAAATCCCCACCCTCCCCACGAAGGACTGGATCATGACCTCCCCCACCCCCGCGGTGCGGCGGCGGCGACACGGGCTCGCGTCCGTGGCGCTCCTCGCGCTGTTCGGCGGCGCCGTCGTCGCCCCCGCGGCGACCGCCGCGACCGCAGCACCGACCGTCCCCACCGGTTCACTGATCACCGCCGACACCACCTGGCACTATCTCGACGACGGCACCGATCCGTCGCCGAAGCCCGCGGCACTGCGCGCCTGGACCCTCCCCGAGTACGACGACGCCGCCTGGAAGACCGCGCCGGGCTCGTTCGGCGCGAAGAACGGCGCACTCGCACCGGTCGGCCCGGTCACGCCGAAGACCCTGCTCAACCACTACATCGACGGTCAGGCGAAGCCGACCGTCCCGACCTACTTCTTCCGCACGACCTTCGAGCTCGGCAGCGGCGTCGCCGAGAAGGTCGCCTCCCTCTCCAGCACGATCACCTACGACGACGCGATCGTCGTGTGGGTCAACGGCACCGAGGTCGGCCGCTACGTCGACGCCCGCATCACCGACACCACCAACCTCGAGTACGCCGGCGCCTCCGCCGGCGACCCGGCGACCAGCACCCTCGCCGCCGCAGGCGACGTCCTCCGCGACGGCACGAACACGATCGCGGTCGCCCTCTACCAGGACCGCGAGTCGAGCTCGGACATCTACTTCGACATGTCCTCGCTGACCCTGACGGGCAAGGCCGACCCCGGCACGCCCGTCGTGGCCCCGCCGACCCGCGTCATCCTCACCCCGACCGAGAAGCCCGACGTCTCGCAGGCGTTCTCCTGGCTCGCCGGCGACGCCTCCCACACCGTGGGACAGGTCGAGATCGCACCGGCATCCGGCGGCTCCACCCACACGGTCGACGCCTACGACGCCGGTGTGGCGAACGGCAATCCGAACCACCACTTCTCCACGACCGTCACCGGGCTCACCCCGGCGACCTCGTACCGCTACCGCGTCGGACTCCCCGGCAGCTGGAGCGACTGGTTCGAGTTCCGCACGGCCGACCCGAAGGCGACGGACTTCCAGTTCATCTACTACGGCGACGCGCAGATCGGCCTCGACACCACCTGGCCGAGCGTCGTGAAGCAGGCCGAGGCGAACGCTCCCCGCTCGATCGGCTCCGTGCACGCGGGCGACCTCATCAACACGTCCAGCAACGAGAACGAATGGCTCAACTGGTTCAAGGGCATGAAGAACTCCGCCGTGCGGACCAACGTCATGGCCGCGCCCGGCAACCACGAGTACTCCGGCGACAAGCTGCTCACGGCCTGGAAGGCGAACTTCGAGTACCCGCACAACAACCCGTCCACCGGCTCGGTCGGCGAGCTCGCGAACCTCGCACAGGGCGACACCGATGTGGCGCGCCAGTACCGGGCGTTCTTCGACCACTGGAGCAGCTTCGCCGCCGAGACCGCGTACTACACGGACTACCAGGGCGTGCGCTTCATCACGCTGAACGCGACCCGCGACAAGACGTTCCTCACCCCGCCCGGACTCCCTTCGTGCACCGGTGCGGAGTGCCCGGCGAACCAGATCGACGTGCTGTGGACCCGCTTCCAGGGCGCCTGGGTCGACCTGCTGCTGCAGAACAGCCCGTCGAAGTGGAACGTCGTCACGTTCCACCAGCCGGTGTTCTCGGCGTCAGAGGGTCGCGACGAGCCGGTGCTGCGCGCCGACTGGCTGCCGATCTTCCAGCGCAACGACATCGACCTCGTGCTCATGGGCCACGACCACGTCTACGCCCGCGGCTACGTGAACGCCGATGCCACAGACACCCCCGGTCTCACCACCGGCCCGGTGTACGTGGTGTCGAACTCGGGTGCGAAGTACTACGACCTCGAGACCCCGGAGAAGAACGTCTGGACCAACAACGGCGCCACGCAGGTGCTGCGCGGTCAGGGCGTCACGACGTATCAGGTGATCGACGTGTCCAAGAACCAGCTCGTCTACCGCTCCTATGTCGCCGAGAAGACCGCGAGCTCCACGACCGACCTCCCCGTCGGCGCCGTCTACGACACCTTCACGGTGACCAAGTCGGATGCCGGTGAGAAGTGGGTCACCGAGAAGGGTGTCACTCCCCCGGTGACGCCGGAGCCGGAGGTCCCCGCGAAGGTCGAGCTGAGCGCGGCATCCGTCGTCGCCGGCGGCACCGTCTCGGTCACCGGCACCGGCTTCGCGGCCGACGCGAAGCTGGCGCTCGAGCTGCACTCCGACCCTGTGTCCCTGGGCGCCGTCACCGCCGATGCGAACGGCGCGTTCACCCGCACCGTGACCATCCCGGCGAACACCCCGGCAGGCGCCCACACGCTCGTCGCCGTGCTGCCCGACGGCACCGAGGTCACCGCACCGCTCACGGTCACCGCAGCGTCGACCGGCGGGGTCGTCACGCCCGGCGGCTCGACCGGCGGCGCCGCGAAGGGGGACCTCGCCACGACCGGCGCCGACAGCACGCCGTACATCGTCACGGCGGTCGTGCTGCTCGCTCTGGGCCTCGGCCTGGTGGCGCTGCGTCGTCGTCGCCTGACGCAGGCGGAGTCCGCGGAGTAGTCCGCCGCGCACGCCGGAGGGCGCCGTCGGGGCTTCGGCCCCGGCGGCGCCCTCTGCGTGCAGCTCGGCCGGCGTCGGGCATCCCGGTCGTAGGATCGGCTCGTGGCACAAGACGATTCCTCTGCGGGCACCGACCGGCGAGGCTTCCTCAAGATCGGCGGTGCGGCGCTGGCGGGCGCCGTGATCGGCGGCGCGGGCGGCGCGGCGATCGGCGCCTCGCTCGCGGGCGGCGGAGGCGACGACGGATTCGCCTCGGATCCTGACCCGTTCTCGGCCCTTCGTCCACGCAGCGAGCCCGGTTTCGACCACATCGTCGTCCTGATGGGCGAGAACCGATCGTTCGACAACCTGCTGGGCTACCTCTACACGCCGGAGACCGTCCCGGCCGGAGAGACCTTCGACGGACTCGCCTTCGGCACACACAGCAACACGGCTCCGGACGGCACGGTGGTCGAGGCGCACGTCTACCAGGGGCCCACCGACCGGATCATGAGCCTCCCCGACCCGGATCCCGGCGAGGAGTACCCGCACGTCAACACCCAGCTCTTCGGCACGATCGACCCTCCGGGCAACGCCGACCTCTTCGTCGACGGGATGAGCGCCCCGTTCAACGCCCCGACCCACGGTGAGAAGGCCGACATGTCGGGGTTTCTGAAGGACTACTTCGTGAACGTCCGCCGACTGCGCCGCGGTGTCGAACCGGGCATCGACGAGGCCAGGCACATCATGGGCTCGTTCTCACCGGAGATGCTGCCGGTGCTGTCGACGCTCGCGACGGAGTTCGCCGTCTTCGACCACTGGTACGCGGCGGTGCCGTCGCAGACCTTCTGCAACCGTTCGTTCTTCCACGCGTCGACCTCGCACGGCTTCGTCACGAACGTCGCCGGCGGCGGGTACCGGAAGTGGCTGGATGCTCCGGAGGCGCCGACGGTCTTCAACCGCTTGGAAGACGCCGGCGTGCGCTGGAAGGTCTACATCGACAAGCTGCAGCTGGTGTCGTTCACGGGGATGCTGCACGCCGCGGCCCTAGAGAAGTACTGGCGCACCGATCGCTTCGGCACGATGGAGGACTTCTACGCGGACGCGAAGAACGGCACCCTCCCCGCGTACGC
This sequence comes from Microbacterium sp. NPDC012755, assembly GCF_042901325.1. NCBI lineage: Bacteria > Bacillati > Actinomycetota > Actinomycetes > Micrococcales > Microbacteriaceae > Microbacterium > Microbacterium sp. NPDC012755. The sequence continues at coordinate 1,090,043 of NZ_JBIBCT010000001.1, forward strand.
GTTCATCGAGCCGCGCATGGTCTACGACCACAACGACTTCCACCCGCCGTTCGGCGTGCTGCGGGAGGGGGAGGTCGACGGCGAGCCGGTGCTCGACAGTGCGATCTCCGATGTGCGCGCAGGCGACCGGCTCGTGCACGACGTCTACGAGGCCGTGCGCACCAGCGCGTCGCCCGAGGGCTCGAACGCGGTCAACACTCTGCTGCTGATCACCTTCGACGAGCACGGCGGATGCTACGACCACGTGCCGCCGCCCGCGGCCACGAAGCCCACTCCCGACAGCGGTCCAGGGGAGATGGGGTTCACCTTCGACCGCCTCGGATGCCGCGTGCCCGCGATCGCCGTGTCGGCCTACACGAAGCGCGGCACCGTCATCCACGACGAGATGCACCACGGATCCGTCACCGCGACGCTCTCCCGGCTGCACGGCCTGAAGCCCCTGAACGAGCGCGACGCCTCGGCCCGCACGCTGCAGAACGTGGTGAACCTCGACCGTCCGCGGCATCCGTCCGACTGGCCGGTGACGGTGCCCGCCTACACGCCGCCGAACCCCGAGCAGGCCCCACCCGCTGCGGCCGACCACGACCGCCCTCTCACCCCGCCGGCTCGCGGACTCCTCGGACTCCTCATCGCACGATACGGCCGCCCGGACGAACCCGAACCCGAGACGTTCGCCGACGCCTACCGCCTGCTGCACGAGCACGGCGAGGAGCTCTTCGGCCCGCCGGATGACGGCGCATGATCGTCACCGAGCGGCTGACGCTGCGGCCCTGGACCGTGGCGGATGCCGGGTTCCACCGCGAGCTGTGGCTGGAACGCGATCCGCGGGTACCGCCGCATCGCAGGATCGACGCCGACGGCCACCCGACGGTCGAGGAGCTCGCCGAGCGGATCCGCCGCTCGCCGCATGAGGGCCCGATCGGCACCCTGGTCGTCGAGCTGCGTGAATCGGGCGAGCGGCTGGGCTACTGCGGGCTGATCGAGGGCGAGCCCGACCCCGAGATCGCCTACGAGTTCCTGCGCAGGCATTGGGGGCGCGGCTACGCGACCGAGAGCGCGGAGGCGATCGTGGAGGGCGCCCGCGCCGCGGGGATACCCCGGCTGCGCGCTTCGGTGTGGGAGTGGAACACCGCGTCACGCCGGGTGCTGGGGCGGCTCGGCTTCGCCGAGACCGGTCCCCACCGGATCGACCCCGAGCGCGGGCGTTCGCTGATGACGATGCGGGAGCTCTGACCGGTGCCCTCCGCCTGACGGCACGCTCCGCGGAACGCTAGCGTAGGCGCATGGCCGACTCCGACAGCACAGGCAGACGCCTGCTCGCACCCGAGCACGTCGTCGATGTGTTCGTGTACGTGGTGGTGCTCAACCTCGCCGTCGAGTACGTGCCCATGGTCATCACGGAGACGTTCACGATGTCGCTCCTCACGGCCGTCCTCCTCAAGGTGGTCCTGGAGATCGTGCTGGCGGCGAAGAACCGTCTCAAGCGCCGATTCGCGGCCTCGACGACGACCGGCGGCAAGGTGCTCGCGGGCGGAACGCTGTGGCTCGTGCTCGTCGGGAGCAAGTTCGTCGTGCTCGAGCTGATCGCCCTCGTCTTCGGCAGCAGCGTGAGCCTCGGCGGCTTCTGGTCGGTCACGGGACTGATCCTCGCGCTCCTCCTCGCCCGCGCCGGCGTGCGGCTCCTCCTGCGGACGGATGCCGCGGACGCCGACTCCCCGGCAGCCTGAGCGTCAGGATCCGTCGCGGTCCTCGCGGAGGTCTCTCCGCCGCAGCAGCAGCACCGCAGCGATCGTGAGAACCATCAGCGTGAACATCACCGCGAGGCCTGCCTGCTCTGGGATGACTCGGAATCGGAAGGTGAGCAAGATCACGGCACCGTTGGTGAGCCCCGCTACGAGGCCCAGGACCGCCCAGCGAATCACGCGAGGACGTTGGGCGCGCTGCCACTCGCGGTACTTCACGGGGTCGTGCCACGCCTCTTCCGGGACGCCTTTGCTCCTCAGCCCTCTTTCGGCGAAGCGGCTCAGCTTCGAGGGTTTCTGTGGCTCGCCTGGGGTCGACATGGCGTCAGCGTAGCGCCTCGCGTCGGCGCGTCGACGCGCTGCCTCGTCAGTCGCCCTTCGAGCGTCGACGCGAGAGCACCACGAGTACACCGCCGAGGATGAGCACCGCGGCGCCGATGCCTGCCCACACGAACGTCTCGGGGCCGAGTCCGGTCGCGGGCAGACGGTTGCCTCCGGTCGACGGGACGCTCGGGGTCGGGGTCGGGGTGACGACTGCAGCGGCGAACTGACTCCGCAGGGGTCAGGCTCCGTAGGGCGAGTGGCTCAAGGCCTGTTGCGCCAGCACATGTGCCACAACGCCTCCGATCACGATCAGCACAAGGCCGATCGACGGGGCATATCGAGTCCAGCGTTCTCGTCCGCCAACAATAAGCAGAGTCACGCTGATCACCACGACGATGATGCACACCACCGCGTAGAGATCCATAGCGGTCGTGAGCAACGCAATGTCGCAGTACCTGCCACATTGGGGAGTGGCGAGCATCTGAAGCCAGACAGAGAACCACGCCGCCGCCGCGACCAGGACTTGGATAGCTTGCACGAACCAAGGAGCGATCAGCGACCGGCGGCGTGATTCTCTGTCGAGCATGTTGGGAGCTTAGTTCGCGTCCGACAGCATGTACTCGACCCAACGGAAAGCATCGAGAGTGACGCTGTTCACCGAATACGAGTTGTGAATGGTCTCTGCATTCGGAACAGTGCTGTTCGCGCAGTATCGATCCTGGGCAAGGCAGTACGACCGGATTCTCTACACCCAATCTTGACCAGAGCCACCCTGAGGCCACCCCCAGAACCTCATACTGTTGAGGGTCAACCTCTGATTGAAGCTACGGGGCCCGAAGATGCCACTGCTTGCGTTCTGCGCACCCGGCGCGTTGATCGGCTGGTTGGTGGCATAGTTCGGATCTCCGAACACCGCCGCAACGATAACCCTCGCTCGAGCACTGGCGGTGAGGTTGGGGCTGGCGAGCGCGTTGAGTACGACCGTGGCTCCCTGCGAGTGTCCCCTCAACAGAACTTTGGCGAGGGTCGGGCCGGTGAACGGATGCCGGGGCGAGAGGCGGACGACGCTCGCGCCCGGCACCGGAGCCTCAGGCGACGGGATCGCCCTGGACGGGTCCTTCGGTGTTGGGCTTCCAGCCGAGTGCGGGGGCCACGTGCTCGGCGAACGCCTCCAGCACGTGCAGGTTGTACTCCGGCCCCAGCTGGTTCGGGATCGTCAGCATGAGCGTGTCCGCCGCCATCACGGCCTCGTCCGCGAGCAGCTGCCGGATCAGCACGTCGGGCTCAGCCGCGTAGGTCTTGCCGAATGTCGAGCGGAAGCCGTCGATCACGCCGATCTGGTCGGCGTTCTCCTCGCTGCGCAGACCGAAGTACGCCCGGTCCATGTCGGAGACGAGCGGGAACACGCTGCGGCTCACCGAGACGCGCGGGGATCCCGTGTGCCCTGCCTCCTTGTAGGCGGCGCGGAACAGGTCGATCTGCTCGCGCTGCAGCTCGTGGAACGGCTGCCCCGTGGCCTCGGTGACGAGCGTCGAGCTCATCATGTTGAGGCCCTTGCGACCCGTCTCCTCCGCCGTCGCACGAGAACCCGAGCCCCACCAGATGTGGTCGCGGAGCGTCGGCGAGTGCGGTTCGACGGCGAGGTAGTGGCCGGCGCCGACCATGCGAGGGTCGCCCGGCGCGAGTCGTTCGCCCTCGATGGCCGAGAGGAACAGGTCGAACTTCTCCCGGGCGAGCACGCTGCCGCGCTCCGGATCCTCCTGGTCGAGGTATCCGAAGGTCTCGTAGCCGCGCAGAGCGGTCTCGGGTGACCCGCGGCTCACGCCGAGCGCGATGCGGCCGTCGGCGATGAAGTCGAGCGCGGCTGCCTCCTCGGCGAACTGGAACGGGTTCTCGTACCGCATATCGATCACGCCCGTGCCGACCTCGATGCGCTCCGTGCGCGCAGCCATGGCCGACAGCAGCGGCATGGGCGACGCGGCCTGGCGCGCCCAGTGGTGCACGCGCACGTAGGCGCCGTTCACGCCGAGCTCGTCAGCACCCTCCGCGATCTCGATCGTCTGCTTCAGCATGTCGCCCGCGGTGCGGGTCGTCGAGCCGGGCACATCGCCGTAGTGCCCGAAGGAGAGGAATCCGAAAGCCTTCATATGTCTATGCAACCGAATGGATGCCGGGGTATTCCCCCGCGGGCTCCCGCCGCATCTCCAGGTAGCCGTCCCCGTCTCCGCCGGCCACAACGAAGCCGCGGCGCTCGTACCAGCCGCGCGCCGGGGCGTCGTGCCACACCGACAGCGTGACGACGGCCTCGGCGGCATCCGCTTCGCCGAGGATGATCGACAGCAGCCGCCCGCCGATGCCTCTCCCCCTGGCCGTCGCCGACACCGCGATGTCGCACAGGCGCACGGCAGCCACGGAGTCCACGACATCCGCGGTCACCGCGTAGGCGACGGGAGCGCCGCTCTCCGAGAGCAGCAGGCCCACGGCATCCGGATGCTGTGCCAGCAGTCCCGCGAACTTCGAGGTCAGCTGCACCTCGACGAGCGGCCCTGCGACCGCCACCGGGATGCCGTGCAGGCGCTGATGCAGCTCCTCCGCGGCGATCGCGCGGAGACGCAGGTCGTCGAGAGAGACCCGTTCGAGTCGAGAGGCGTCGTCAGCCACGCGGTGGGAAGACGCCCTGCAGCGCGATCACGTAGTACATGCCGACATACGGGGGCATGTTGTTGTGCGGCGCGTTGCCTCCCGACGGCACAACGGCGTCCGGAGCCATGATCGCGTTCTTCGTCGATGCGTAGGCGTTGCGAGTCGCGCGGCCGTACCGGGTCTCGGCCCACCGCCGGTCCGCCGGATTGCCGGTGGTGCCCGCGGCCGCGACCGCGTTGGCGGGGTGCGTGTGAGAGGGCATCTCGGAGTTGAGGAGCGTGACGGCGGAGGACCCGCCCATCTCTCCGAGGTCACGCGGAGTGAGACCGGGCCCCGCGCCCTGGCCGATTACGAACGAGCCGTTCAGGTTGGGCAGGGCGAAGGTGACCTTCCCGTCGCCGCCGTAGTACGTGCCGAGGAGCGAGAAGAGCGCCGTGTTCTGCGAGATCGGGATGAGCTGGCCGCTGCACATCGCCCACCCCTGGGGGGCGAAGTTGAAGCCGACGGTGCGGATCTCGCCGACGAAGGGTTCCACCATGTTTGCGCTCCGGATGCTCGAGTGGTCAGTTGCGCGACGGGAAGACGCCCGTCAGCGCGATGATGTGGTTGACGACGAGGTAGGGCGACTGGTTCTCATGGGGCTGGTTGCCGCCGGTCTGACCGACAGCGGATGCCGTCATCGCTCCGCTCGCAGCCGTGCCGTAGCCGGGTTCGCTCACCGCGGCCCAGTACTTGCCCTGCGGGTTCGCGGTGTCCGCCGCTCCCGACGACGCCTGAGCGAAATGGGTGTGTGAGGGCAGCTCGGAGATCGTCAGGGTGTGAGCGGCTTCCCCTCCGACCGCCCCCTGCGGGATCCCGGCGAGGTCCGGCTGGATCGGAGAACGACCCTGCAGATCGGGCAACGCGAAGGTGGTGACGCCGTTGCCCCCGTACGTCGTTCCGAGCAGGGAGAAGAGTGCCGCGTTCTGCTGGATCGACAGAAGCTGTCCGTTGCACAGAGCCCACCCCTTGGGGGCGAAGTTGAAGGAGACCCGACGGATCTCTCCGAGGAATTGCAAGCTCATCGGTGCCTCAGTTCTGAGTGGGGAAGATGCCGTAGAGGGAGATGATGTACGAGATCGCCACGAAGGGCGGCATGTTCTCGTGCGGCTGGCTGCCGCCCGATGGGGCGAGGGCGTCTCCTGCCAATGTCGCGTTCGCCGCCGCATCGGAGTAGGCGTTCGACGCCTGCGCGGCCCAGCGTGACTGCGCAGGGGAGGTTCCGCCCGCTGCGGCGGAGTACGACGCCGTGTGCGAGTGCGAGGGCAGCTGCTGCTGCGTGAGGGTGACCGTCTCGACCCCCGCCCTCTGCCCGATGACGTATGTGCCGACGCCCGGCCGGTTCCCCGCATGCACCGCAGAGCGTCCCTGGAGGTCGGGGAGAGCGAATGTCGTCTGTCCGTCACCCCCGTAGGTCGTGCCGATCAGCGCGTAGAGCGCCTCGTTCTCCGAGATGCTGACGAACTGTCCGTTGCAGAAGGCCCACCCGACCGGTGCGAAGTTCCCTCCGAAGAGACGGATCTCGCCGACGTACGGTTCGCTCATGCCGCACCCTCCGCCCTGTCGACGACCGCCTCGAGCCGCGCATCGCCGCCGACCCGCGCGAGGAAGAGCGAGGCGACGAGCTCTCCGCCCTGCGTGAGACGGTAGATGCCGTCGCGGGCGCCCTCGTCGGTCGTGAACTCCAGACGGAAACGGTTCTCGGCATCCCCTCCCCCGTGCAGGTCGTCGACGCTCGCCAGCACCAGGCGGTGGGCCGACCACGGGGAGGCTCCCGAGAACTCGGCACCCTCGCGCCCGGCGAACATCGAACGCACGGGGGTGAGGGGATCGGTCCCAGGAGCGGATGCCGCGGCATCCGTCATCGGCCGCGAGGAGGTCGCGGCCACGGCCGGGGGTGCGCCGGCGGCCATGCCGACGCCGAGCACGACGGCACCGGCTCCGAGCACGCCTCGGCGGGAGATCACAGCAGTCATGAGCGCTCCTGCAGTCGGATGCACCCTGGGGTCTGCCTTATCAGGCGAGGTGCGGAACTGACGCTATCACCCGGCGTGGCCAACCGATAGCATTCCGATATTCCCGTTGATCTCACGGTGCCCCCAGCGCCCGAGCGAAGGACTTCGATGTCTGCTCCCCGGATGTCCCCCCTCTCGACGCGCGGCGCCATCGCCGCCATCGCCGTGCTCGCGTTGAGCACCGTCGGGCTCGTCGTCGCCGATCCCGCTGCGGCCGCGACCACGATCACCGTCACGAGCTTCACCGACGCCGATGCGAACGGCGCATGCTCGACGCCGAGCGTCACGACGACAGCCTCGCCCGTGACGCTGCGCAACGCGCTCTGCGTGGCGAGCAACCTCGGCGGCGAGAGCACGATCACGGTGCCCGGTGGCACGTACACCCTCACCGGCGGGGCCCTGAAGCTCGGCACGCAGTCGGGCACCGACGTGCATCTGGCGTCGTCCGGAGGACGCGCGAGCGTCGTCGGCGGCGGAACGACGCAGCTCCTCGCGATCGACGCCGATCTCGTGGGCGACATCTCCGTCGAGATCGACGGCTTCGCCTTCACCGGCGGCAGGGACACCGTCTACGGTGGCGGCGCGATCATCGCCGGCAGCTTCACCGCGGCCTCCCCCGACTCGCTCATCGTGCGCGACACCCGGTTCATCGACAACAGGTCGACCGGCGGCACCGCCAACCCCGGCGGCGCGATCCAGTTCATCGGCGGCGACCTCACGATCGAGGACTCGACGTTCGACGGCAACGACGCCGGTCCCGCCAACGGCGGTGCCGTGTACTACGAGGCGTCCGCATCGGGCGACGCCCTCTCGGTGACCGATTCCACGTTCACGAACAACAGGGTGACCGCGTCGGCGGGGATCGTCGCCGGCGGCGGCGCGATCGCGATCGATTCGAACGGCGTCGGGACGGCGCAGATCTCCGGCAGCACGTTCGGCTCCAACGTCGCCGACGGCACGAGCGGCACGGCGGCGCGAGGCGGCGCGATCCAGCAGCTCCAGGGCCCGTCGACGGTGACCGGCAACGTCTTCACCGCGAACGTCGCCAGCGGCGCATCCGCCGGTGGCGGCGCACTGGATGCCGCAGACGGCGCCCTCAGCGCCCAGTACAACTCCTTCTCGGGCAACACCGGCGCCGCCGCCGTACGCACGAGCGCCACGACCGTCGCGACGCTGACGAACAGCTGGTGGGGCTGCAACGGCGGTCCTGGCGCCGCGGGGTGCGACACCACGAGCATCGCCAGCGGATCGGCGAACCCGTACCTCGTGCTGAGTGCGACGACGAGCGCGAGCCTGATCGACACCGCGTCGACCGCCACGTTCACCGCATCGCTGCGCACGAACTCCGCCGGCAGCACCATCGGCGGCGCGAACCTCTCCGCCTTCGAGGGCGCGACCGTCGGGTGGACCGGCGTCGCTCCGTCCGGCTCTTCGGTCTCGCCCTCCGCGTTCCACCTCGGCGAGGCGACCACGACCTTCACCTCCGGCAGCACGGGCGGCCCCGGCGGCGCCACGGCGACCTTCGGGGCGGCATCCGTTCCCGTCTCCGTCGCCGTGCGTCAGATCGCGGCGTTCACGAGCGCGGCGAGCGCGACCGCCACGGTCGGCACGCCGTTCAGCTTCACGGTCACCGCCACCGGCTTCCCGGTGCCGAACATCTCGCTGACCTCACCCAGTGCCCCTCCAGGACTGACCTTCTCCGCCGGCTCCGGCTCGGCGACGCTCTCCGGCACGCCGACGAGCTCGGGCACCTATCCCCTGACCCTGACCGCGTCCAACGGCGGCGCCCCGGTGCAGCAGACCCTCACCGTCACGATCGGCGCCGCGCCGTCGTTCACCGGATCGCTCACGGCATCCGTCGCCGACGGCGACCCCGTCGACGTGACGATCACCGCGTCCGGCTCCCCGGTGCCGGAGATCGCGGCGACGGGAGGTCTCCCCGCCGGTCTCCAGCTCGACGACAACGGAGACGGTACGGCCCGCCTGCACGGCACGTCGACCGCCGGACCCGGCGAGCACGTCATCCATCTGACCGCGGCGAACGCGCTCGGCACCACCCCGGCCGACTTCACCCTGACGATCACCGCGCCGCCGGCGTTCACGAGCGCCGACCACACGACGTTCACGGTCGGCACGCCCGGACTCTTCCCGATCGTCGTCGACGCCGGGTTCCCTGTACTGAACACGGTGACCCTCACCGGCGCCCCGGCCTGGCTCACCCTGCTCGGTGCGGCGGGCATGCAGCAGCTGCAGGCCACGCCGCCCACGGGTGCGGGCGGCGCGTACACCTTCGATCTGGCCATCACGGGCAGCTCCGTCACCCAGGAGTTCACTCTGACGGTGCACGAGGCTCCCGTCATCACCGACCAGCCCGACTCGATCAGCGTGATCGCCGGCGCGGACGCCGATTTCACCGCGACCGCCTCGGGCTACCCGACCCCGACCGTGCAGTGGCAGCGCTTCACCGGCGGCTCGTGGACCGACATCGCGGGTGAGACCTCGACCACGCTGAGCATCGACACGACGATCGCGGATGCCGGAGCACGACTGCGCGCCGTGTTCACGAGCTCCGCGGGCACGGTCACCAGTGACGAGGCCGTGCTCTCGGTCGGTCAGGTGCCCGTGCTGGACGAGGTGGACCCCGTGACGGCCCCGGTCGGGACGCCCCTGACCGTCGACATCGCCAGCACCGGCATCCCGGTGAGCGCTCTGACCGCCACGGGCGTGCCCGCCTGGCTGACGTTCACGGATGCCGGCGACGGCACCGCCACCCTCACCGGCACCCCCGCCCTGACGGACGCCGGTGCGGTGGAGATCGCGGTGACCGCCGACAACGGCTTCGGCACGGATCAGATCACGGTGGACGTCACGGTGGTCGGCTCGCTCCCGGTGTTCCTGGGCGCCATGGTCGCGACCGTCGACCGCGGCGAGCCCGTCGACATCACCATCTCCACGACGGGTGTGCCGACGCCGACGATCGCCGCAACCGGGCCCGTGCCCGCCGGACTCTCCCTCGACGACAACGGAGACGGGACGGCGAGGCTGCACGGCACGCCCACCGCAGTGGCCGGCGAGTACTCGATCGCTCTGAGCGCGACGAACATCCACGGCACCGAGCCGGGCTCGTTCTTCCTCACGATCAGGGAGGCGCCGAGCTTCACGAGCGCCGACCACACCACGTTCACGGTCGGCTCCGCTGGATCGTTCCCCGTCAGCGTCAGCCCCGGGTTCCCCGTGAAGAACGCGGTGAGCATCAGCGGGGCGCCGGCCTGGCTCTCGCTCGACGGCGTCGCGGGTTCGCAGACGCTGGTGGGCACGCCCCCGGCGGGCTCAGGCGGAACCGTCTCCTTCGAGCTCTCGATCGACGGAAGCAGCGTCACGCAGAGCTTCACGCTCACGGTGAACGAGGCCCCCGTCATCACGGCCCAGCCGGTCGCCGCGACGGTCCTGGAGGGCACGGACGCGACGTTCACGGCGACCGCGACCGGGTACCCGGCCCCGACGGTGCAGTGGCAGCGCTTCACCGGAGGCTCCTGGTCCGACGTCGCCGGAGCCACGGGCACCACGCTGACGCTCGCGCCGGCGATCGGAGACGACGGCACGCTGTTCCGTGCGGTGTTCACGAACACGGCGGGTTCGGCGACGAGCGACGAGGTCCTGCTCACGGTCGGCCAGACGCCGGTCGTCGACGCGATCGACCCGATCACCGCGCTGGCGGGCGCCGCCGTCACGGTCGACATCACGAGCACCGGTCTCCCGGTGAGCACGCTCACCGCCACGGGTGTCCCGGCCTGGCTGACGTTCACGGATGCCGGCGACGGCACCGCCACCCTCACCGGCACCCCGGCCCTCGCCGACGCCGGCGCGGTGGAGATCACGGTCTCCGCGGCGAACGGCTTCGGCACCGCCGAGACCACCGTGCAGATCACCGTGCTGACCACCGTGGCCCTGCCGTCCGTGCTCCCGAGCGCATCCGACGGCGCGCTGACCGGGGTTCCCGCCTCGGTCGTCCGCGGCCAGCAGCTCACGATCGGCGGCTCCGGCTTCCTCCCCGGGGCGACGATCCAGCTCGGCATCTACTCGGTGCCGACGATGCTCGGCACGACCGTCGCCGACGGCACGGGATCGTTCTCGGCCGTCATCACCATCCCCGCCGGCCAGACCCTCGGAGCGCACACGATCGCCGCAGTCGGGATCGGCGCCGAGGGCACTGCGCGCCTGCTGACGGCATCCACGACGGTCGTCGCACCCGCGACGGGCGGAGGCACCGGAACCGGCGGACTCGCCGCGACGGGTGCGGATGCCGCTCCGTCTCTCGGCCTCGGGCTCATCGCCCTGTTCGCGCTGCTGGGCGGACTCGCCCTCATCCGCGGCGCGCGTCGGCGCCTGGCGTAGCGACGACGGGCTGCTGCGCGCTCAGCCGTGCAGCAGCCCGTCGAGCACGAGCTGACGGATGCGGGGCTCGAGGTCCGCCCACAGGTCGACCAGCGGCACCTCGAACAGGTCGGCGAGAGCCGACACGATCTGCACGACCGTGAGGTCGCCGTCGCAGGCTCCGACGAAGGCGGCGAGCGCGGAGTCGACCTTGAGAGTGCGGGCGAACCCGCCGCCCTGGCGCAGTTCGATCACGCTCGGGTCGTCGTTGCCGGGAAGGAGATGCCGCGCCTCGGTGACGTCGGATGCCGTGAAGAGCGTCGTCGGCAGTCCGTCGGCGAGCAGGTCGTGCGCCTCGAGCCCCTGACGCAGCGCTCCGCCGACGTTCGACACCGGCTGCGGCATCCGCTCGATCCGCCGCAGCGGCGTGGCCATGGGGTTGGCCGGGCGGCGCAGCAGGATGTACCCGAAGCCCACCGCGGAGACGCCGCGCTCCTCGAAGTCGTCGAGCCACGCGGTGAGCAGCCTCGTGAACGCCGCGTCGCGCGGGGTCGTGCCGCCGTCGCGGATCCACAGCTCCGCGTAGCCGAGCGGGGAGAGCTCCTCCCGCTGGATGACCCACAGGTCCACGTCGGCGGGAACCCACGACGAGAGGCGGTCGAGCCCGGACTCGACGACACGCGACTCCCAGTTGCCGAGCAGCTGCGCCGCCCCGCCCGCGGTGAGGTACGACGGAGCGGTGCGCACGAACTGCTCCACCAGCGCGTCGCCCACGAGACCGCCGTCGCGGTACTCGTACTCGGGCACGCCGTCGACGCGCGGCGTGATCACGAACGGAGGGTTGGAGACGATCAGATCGAACGCCTCCCCCTCGACGGGCGCGAACATGCTGCCCAGACGGAACTCGATGTTGCGGGCGCCGTTGAGCATCGCGTTCAACTCGGCGTACGCGAGGGCACGCGCGGAGATGTCGGTCGCCACGACGGATGCCGCGTGCCGCGACACCAGCAGGGCCTGGATGCCGCAGCCGGTGCCCAGGTCGAGGGCGCGGTCGACCTCGAGGGGCATCACGATCTCGGCGAGCGTGCGGGATGCGCCTCCGACGCCCAGCACATGGTCGGCGGGGAGGGCACCGTCGAGGGCCACCTCGTCGAGATCGCTCGCGATCCACCACTCGCCGATGCCGTCGGCGTCGACGAACGACTGCGGTCGCAGCAGAGCGGTCGGGGTGACGGCATCCTCCGTCAGCGTCGCCAGTCCGAGGCTCACGAGTCCCTGCACGCCCAGCTGCGGGAGCGCGGCCTCGACGGCGGCGGTCGGCTGCGGCATGCCGAGGACGAGCAGCCTGCCGAGCGTGGCGAGCACACCATCGTCACCGGAGATCGCACGCAGGATCGGCTCGCGCGTCCCGCGGGCGAGCGCGTCGTCCGCCTCGCTCCCCCACAGGCTCCTGAGCGGCTCCGAGCGGAAGTCGGCGGCGTCGAGATCGGCGGCGAACGCGGCGCAGAGGAGGGGCTCGGGCGTGGGTGCTGCGGTGTCGGACACGGCCGTCACTCTACGCGTCTTCAGGGTTCTCCATCGCCCGCGCACCTAGAATCACAGGGTCAGCACTCACGATCAGCCCGTTCTCGGGCGTTCGAGGAAGACCCCCATGACCGTGATCATCCCCGAGAGCGGCTTCCGTGCGCGCCTGCGGCGCGCGACGAGCGGAGCCGCCGTCTTCGCGATCGCTCTGGGTGTCTGCGGGATCGCCGCCACCAGCGCCCACGCCGCCGACAAGACCGACGACGCGGTCGTCGAACTGCACCTGTCGGCGGGTGCGAACGGCGCCGTCACCCCCGGTCTCTCCACCTCCGCCTCGGTGACCGTGCAGAACGGCACCGGCGACGCTCTCTCCACCGGTCACGTCGTGGTGGAGCTGAACCGGACAGCCCTCGCCGACCGCGCCGCTGTCGCCGACTGGTTCGAGTCCGAGGACGCCGACGGGGCGTTCGATCGCATCGCCGACGACAGCACTGTCGCCGTGAACGCGGGAGCATCGGCCACGAGCAGCATCCCGCTCCCGCAGGAGCTCTTCTCCGACCTCGCCCCCGGCGTGTACCCGCTGCGCGCCGAGCTCACCGGCGCCTCCCCGGGGTCGGGAAGCGAAGAGGATGCGACGGCGACGAGTGTGCTCGTGGTCTCGGCCGCGCAGCGGCCCCAGGTCGCCGTGCTGGTCCCGATCACGGCCACACCGCAGAACGGCGCCCTGCTGTCGATCGACGAGCTCACCGAACTCACGGCCGCAGACGGCGATCTCACCGCCCAGTTGGACGGCGTCTCCGGCACCTCGGCGGTGCTGGCGATCGACCCGGCGATCCCTGCGGCGATCCGCGTGCTCGGCACGTCGGCCCCGACCAGCGTGACCGAGTGGCTCGACCGCCTCGATGCCCTGCCCAACGAGCGCTTCGCCCTGCAGTTCGGCGATGCCGACGCCACCACGCAGGCGCAGGCCGACCTTCCGTCGCTGCTCGCCCCGACGACGCTCGCTCCGTTCCTCGACCCGAAGAACTTCCAGGCGCCCGCGACGCCGACTCCGGACGCGACGCCCTCGCCGACCCCGACAGACGGGCCCGTGCTTCCCGACGATGAGACCCTGTCGGTCGTCGACGGTGCAGCCCCCGGCATCCTCTGGCCGCGCGGAGATGTCACGACCGACGACCTCGCCGACTTCCGCACCTATCTCGGCGGCACGGCGTCGACCGTCCTGCCTTCGACGTCGCTGTCGTCCGGCTCGTCCGGGCACGCCGCCGTCGGAGACGCTGACGTGCTGGTCACGGATGCCGCGGCATCCGACGCCCTCTCCACGGCGGCGAACGAACCCGACGCGACCGCACGATCGCGGTCCCTGGCCGCGGCGAACGCATACCTCTTCCTCTCCGCACAGCAGTCGGCGTCGCCGCTGATCGTCGGACTCGACCGCGACGAGAACCGCACGGCCGATGCACTGCGCGACGCCGTCACCACGGCGGACTCCCCCGGGGTCGATCTCACCTCGGTGCGTGCGGCCCCGGCTGCCGCGGCATCCGTCGACTCCGACGTCGACGACGACCGCAGTGCCGCCCTGCACCGGATGCTCGCCGACGAGGTCACACTGGGCTCGTTCTCGACGATCCTCAGCGATCCTCAGCTGCTGCTCAGCCCCGAGCGCATCAGGATCCTGCGCACGATCGGGGTGGGGCACAGCGCCGCGCAGTTCGAGAAGGTCCTGCGATCCCACACGGATGCCACGCAAGACACCCTGGCCGCGGTCGACATCCCGCAGTCGAGCACGATCCAGCTGCTCTCTGCCAACGCGGATCTGCCCTTCAGCGTGCGCAACGACCTCCCCTGGCCGGTCAACATCGTGCTGTACACGCGCCCCAGCGACCCGCGCCTCGAGGTGAAGCCCGTCACCACCGCAGAGATCCAGGCCCGCACCACCGGCAGGGTCAAGGTGCCGGTCTCGGCACGGGTGGGCAGCGGCGAGCTCGACCTGCACCTCTCTCTCAAGAGCCCGACCGGCGTCTCGATCGGTCAGGATCAGACCGTCCGCGTCGCCGTGCGCGCCGAGTGGGAGGGCATCGGACTCGCCGTGTTCGGCAGCCTGATCGCCATCCTCCTCGTGCTGGGCATCGTCCGCACCCTGCGTCGCCGGCGCAAGAACCGCGACGAGGCGCCCCAGGATGCGGAGACGGATGCCGCGACCGATCCCGCCGATCCCTCGAAGGACCCTCAGTGAGCAGTCTCGGCCGCGCCAGCGCCCTCCTCGGGGCGGGCACCCTCGTCTCCCGCGTCACCGGCCTCATCCGGACGATCGTGCTGCTCGCCGCCATCGGCAGCTTCGGCCGCCCCGGTGATGCCTTCGGCGTCGCGAACCAGCTGCCGAACAACGTCTTCACCATCATCCAGACCGGCATCCTGACCGCCGTGATCATTCCGCAGATCGTGAAGGCCGGCGCCCACAAGGACGGTGGGCGGGCGTACATCTCCAAGCTGTTCACGCTGGGCACCGTGGTGTTCCTCGGGGCGACCGTCCTCGCCATGCTGCTCGCACCGTGGCTGGTCGCGCTCTACGGCCCGAAGTTCACGCCCGACCAGCAGGCGCTGGCGACGGCTTTCGCGTACTGGTGCCTGCCGCAGATCTTCTTCTACGGTCTCTACGCTCTGATCGGCGAGACCCTGAACGCGAAACGCGTGTTCGGCCCCTACACATGGGCGCCCATCGCCAACAACATCGTCTCGATCGCGGGCTTCCTCATCTTCATCGCGCTGTTCGGCGGCGACCGCAATCACGTCGACATGTGGAACCCCACGATGATCGCGCTGCTCGCCGGCACGGCGACGCTGGGGATCGCGCTGCAGGCCGCTCTGCTCCTCGTCTCCTGGCGGCGCACCGGACTCCGGCTCCGCGCCGACTTCCAGTGGCGCGGCGTCGGTCTGCGCGGCGTCGGCACCCTGGCGGGCTGGACGTTCCTGATGGTGATCGCCGGCCAGGTCGCCGGCTGGGTGCAGACCGCCGTCGTGGGCGACGCCTCGGGCGACAACCCCTCCGTCATCTTCATGCAGGCGGCATGGCTCGTCTTCATGCTCCCGTACTCGATCTTCGCGATCTCGATCGGAACCCCGTACTTCACTCAGATCGCCGAGCACGCCGCCGCGAAGCGCGACCTCGACGTCCGTGCGGATGTGGCCCGCTGCATCCGCGTGATCTCACTGTTCGTCGTCGGCTCGGGCATCGCTCTCGCCGCCGCCGCCGTGCCCGCCACCCGGATCTTCACCACGACCTCCGAGCAGGCCGTCCAGGCGGCCCCCGTGCTCATCTGCTATCTCGTGGGCCTCCTGCCGCTCGCCCTGCTGTTCATCGTGCAGCGCGCGTTCTACGCCTACGGAGACACCCGCACGCCCTTCTACTTCACCCTCGTGCAGGTGGCGCTCATCATCGGGCTCTCGCTTCTCGCGGGCGCTGTGGCCCCGATCGAGCAGCTCGCCGCCGCCATCGCCCTCGGGCAGTCGATCGCCGGGATCATCCAGACGATCATCGCGATCTGGATCCTGCGCAATCGCCTCGGCGGACTCGAGATCCCGAAGACCCTTCTCTCCCTCCTCCGTTTCTTCATCGCCGCCGTACCTGCCGGCTTCGCGGGATGGGGCGCCTATCTCCTTCTCGGCGCCGAGAGCGGTTGGACCCTCGGCAACAGCGGATCCAACTTCCTCGATCGCCTCCTGGGCGCCGTCGGAACGGGAGTGATCGGCCTCGCCGCCGTCGTCGTCTACGTGATCGTGCTCCTCCTGCTCCGCGCCCCCGAGCTGTCAGCCGCCACGCGGATGCTCCGCAGGTTCCTCCCCGGCCGCTGACCCCCTGCCCGTCCCTCGTCCGTCGGTCCCCTCCGTCGAGTCCTCGTGTACTCGTCGAGTGCACGAGGACTCCGCGTCCAGGAGAGCGCTGGGTCGGGGAATGCCCCGCGGTTACCATTGGTTGAAGCAGCGGAACCCCTTTTCAGGGAAGAGAGAGAGCACATGCGTCAGGTCATCATCATCGGCTCCGGCCCCGCCGGATTCACCGCCGCCATCTACGCGGCGCGGGCGAGCCTCAAGCCGCTGCTCATCGCGAGCTCGGTGGAGGTCGGCGGCGAGCTGATGAACACCACCGAGGTCGAGAACTACCCCGGCTTCCCCGAGGGCATCCAGGGCCCCGAGCTCATGGCCAAGCTGCAGGAGCAGGCGGAGAAGTTCGGCACCGAGGTCCTCTACGACGACGTCACCTCACTCGACCTCGAAGGACCCGTGAAGACGGTCACTCTCGGCAGCGGCGCCGTGCACGAGACCCGCACCCTGATCTACGCGACGGGCTCCGCCTACCGCAAGCTCGGCATCGAGGGCGAAGAGCGCCTCTCCGGCTACGGCGTCTCCTGGTGCGCGACCTGCGACGGCTTCTTCTTCCGCGAGAAGACGATCGCCGTCGTGGGCGGCGGCGACTCCGCGATGGAGGAGGCGACCTTCCTCACGCGCTTCGCCGACAAGGTCTACGTGATCCACCGCAAGGACACGCTGCGCGCCTCGAAGATCATGCAGGAGCGCGCCTTCGCGAACGAGAAGATCGAGTTCGTGTGGAACAGCGAGGTCGCAGAGGTCCTCGGCGGCGACGCCGTGACCGGTGTGCAGCTGCGCAACACGGTCGATGGCACGCTCAGCGACCTCCCCCTCGACGGCCTGTTCATCGCGATCGGCAACGACCCGCGCACGCACCTCGTACACGACAAGCTGACGCTCACCGACGAGGGCACCATCTGGGTCGACGGTCGTTCGTCCGTCACCTCGGTGCCCGGCGTCTTCGCGGCCGGCGACGT
Source organism: Microbacterium sp. NPDC012755 (assembly GCF_042901325.1). Taxonomy (NCBI): domain Bacteria; kingdom Bacillati; phylum Actinomycetota; class Actinomycetes; order Micrococcales; family Microbacteriaceae; genus Microbacterium; species Microbacterium sp. NPDC012755. The sequence goes on from NZ_JBIBCT010000001.1 coordinate 1,107,548, forward strand.
GATCGACCCCACCTACCGTCAGGCCATCACGGCCGCCGGCTCCGGCACGGTCGCCGCGCTCGACGCGGAGCACTTCCTCGCGGATTTTGACGACGCCTCGGTGGAGGTCCCCGCTGCGGAGGCCGCCGAGGTCATCGTCGCCTGAGGCAGCGGGAACACAATCGCATCGTTCGCTGTTGTAGCGGACGAAACCTCGAATCAAGGAGAAACTCTGATGAGTGCAAAGGCTACGAGCCAGGCGACCTGGGAGCAGGACGTTCTGCAGGCCGACGGTCCGGTGCTGGTGGACTTCTGGGCCGAGTGGTGCGGTCCGTGTCGTATGGTCTCGCCGGTGCTGGATGAGATCCAGGCCGACAACCCCGACAAGATCACCATCCTCAAGCTGAACGTCGACGAGAACCCGCAGCTCGCGATGCAGTACCAGATCACCTCGATCCCGGCGATGAAGGTCTTCGTCGGCGGAGAGGTCAAGACGAGCATCATCGGCGCCAAGCCGAAGTTCGCTCTCGAGCAGGATCTCGCCGCTTTCATCGGCTGACCTCCCGCACGCAGTCTTCGGGCCGTCGCTCCTTCGCGGGGCGGCGGCTCTTCTGCATCCCCTACTTGTCGGAGACAGGCACCGATGGCAGGCCGAGGGATGCTCTCGCCCGATCGACGATGTCCTGGATCACCTCGGTCTTGGCCGCGTTGTACGAGGATCTCCCCCGCGCCGCGGCCGCCACCGCGTCGCACTTGGCGTGGGCGTAGAGCGCGGCGTCATCGCGGTGGGCGCGGAGCCAGTCCCGCAGGATCCTCTGGTTGGCGGCATCCCACTCCTCCGCGGGGAAGAAGTGGGCGATGGCCACGCGCGTGCCGTCGTCGCTCAGGACGAGGACGGGATGCGTGCGCACAGAGCCCTCCGCATGCCACCCCGCGCTCTCCAGAGCGGGTCGATGGCGGGCGAACTCCGCCGCATCCACCACTCGGATCGCGACATCGATGACCGGCTTCGCGCGCAGCCCAGGGACCGCCGTGGAGCCGATATGCTCGATCACCCAGTCAGGGTCGCCGAGTGCGCGCAGCCCTGCCGCGATGCTCTCGAAGCGCTGCGGCCAGGCGGGGTCCTAGGCGACGAGCATCCGGGGCACGGAGCGCCTCTCAGGAGGCGTCGGCCACCGTCGGATCCCACCGACGGTGGCGCTGCTTCTCGTCGAGCAGGCCCCACACGGCCGGCGTCAGCTCCGGATACTCCAGTGCGATCTGCCGCAGGACGCGGTAATGACGCGCCTCGCTCGGTCGCACGCCGTCGTTCGCGGCGATGTTATCGGCACGCAGCAGGTACACGACGAGCTCGTCGACGCTGGGCAGCTCCTCCATGAACTCCCAGGGGTCCTCTCCCCCGAGGAGCCGCTCCTGGATCAGCACGGCCAGCTCGTCCGACGCCTCCGCACGCAGCACTTCGAGGCTGGCGCGGCGGGGAACGTGCTCGGTCATGCTTCCAGCCTACGTGCCGAGAGCGGATGCCGGGCGGCATCCGCTCCTCATCGCGTGGTCTCCCCCATGTCCTCCAGGGACTTGCCCTTCGTCTCCTGCACGAACCGCCACACGAACAGCAGCGACAGCAGGGCGAAGGTCGCGTAGAGGCCGTACGCGAGGCCCAGCGAGATGTCCTTGAGGCCCGGGAACGAGACCGTGATGACCCAGTTCGCGATCCACTGCCCGGCTGCGGCCAGCGAGAGCGCCGCGGCGCGCATGCGGTTCGGGAACATCTCACCGAGCAGCACCCAGACCACGGGGCCCCACGACATGCCGAACGAGATCACGAAGAGGTTCGCCGCGATGAGGGCGATCGGTCCCGCTGCTCCCTGGAGCACCGGTGTGCCGTCGACGACCGGCGCCGTGCCGAAGATCACGGCCATGGTCGCCAGCGTCACGGTCATGCCGATCGAGCCGATGATGAGCAGCGGCTTGCGCCCGAAGCGGTCGACCGTCGCGATCGCGATCAGTGTCGTCAGGATGTTAATCACGGCGCTGATCACCGTGATGACGAACGCCTGCGACTCGTCGAAGCCGACGGCCTCCCAGAGGATGTTCGAGTAGTAGAAGATCACGTTGATGCCGACGAACTGCTGGAAGATCGACAGCAGCAGGCCCACCCAGACGATGCCGGCGATCTTGCCCGTCGGGGTGCGCAGGTCGGCCCAGGAGGGCTTGGTGGTGCGCTCCATGGTGGCCTGGATGCGGATGACGGTCGTCTCGATCTTGTCGGGACCGAGCATCTTCGCCAGCACCTCCCTGGCCTCGTCCACGCGATGCTGAGCCACCAGGAACCGCGGGGACTCGGGGATCGTCAGAGCCAGCCCGCCGTACACGACGGCCGGGACGGCCATGGCGAGGAACATCCACTGCCAGGCGCCCAGGCCCAGCCAGAACGGCTCGTTGGAGCCGCCGGCAGCGGTGGCGATCAGGAAGTCCACGAGCAGGGAGATGAAGATGCCGGTGACGATCGCGAGCTGCTGCAGCGAGGCGAGACGTCCGCGGATGCGTGCGGGAGCGATCTCGGCGATATAGGCCGGGGCGATCACCGACGCCATGCCGACACCCAGACCGCCGATCACGCGCCCCACGATGAGAACCCACAGGTCGGGCGCGAGGCCGGCGACCACGGCGGAGATCAGGAACAGCACCGCGGCGATCTTCATGACCGCGAGTCGGCCGACCCGGTCGGCGATCCTTCCGGCGATCAGGGCGCCCACGGCCGCGCCGAGCAGAGCGGATGCCACGGCGAACCCGAGTGACACCGGATCCGCATCGAAGGTCTTCTCGACTGCCGACACCGCGCCGTTGATGACCGCGCTGTCGTAGCCGAAGAGGAAGCCACCGAGCGCGGCGACCACGGCGATCCTGATCACTCCTGCGCTCTTCGAGTCGCCCTCGTCGTCGAAGACCGATTCCTCCTGGGGTACTGCCCCGTGTCCAGCCATGATCCCACCCTCCGTCATGACCACCGGCGACGGCGTCGGTGGTCAACACACTTGCACAACGAAGAACCCCGCGCCACAGGTTTCTGCAGCGCGGGGTTCTTCGTGGTCTCGGCGGTCGTCAGCTGCGGCCGTAGCCCTCTTCACCCAGCTCATCGAGGATGCGATTCAGATCCTGGATGGATGCGAAATCAATCGTGACCTGGCCTTTGCGTGCACCGAGGCTGATCTTCACCCGGGTGTTGAGCCTGTCACCCAGCTTTCCGGCGACCTCATCGAGGTACGCGCGGCGCGCGCCGGGAGTCGGCTTCGCGGTGCGAGCGGGCGTGGACGGCTCGGTCTTCGCCGCGACCTCGGTCGCGCGGACAGACAGGTCTTCGTTGACGACCTTGTCGGCGAGCCGCTGCATCGCCTCCGGCGTCTCCAGGCTCAGGATGGCGCGGGCATGGCCGGCGCTCAGCACACCGGCGGCGACGCGCTGCTGCACGGGGACGGGCAGTTTGAGCAGACGGATCGTGTTGCTGATGCGCGGACGCGATCGTCCGATACGGGTCGCGAGCTCCTCCTGCGTGATGCCGAAGTCCTCGAGCAGCTGCTGGTAGGCGGATGCCTCTTCCAGGGGGTTCAGCTCCGACCGGTGCAGGTTCTCGAGCAGAGCGTCTCGAAGCAGGTCCTCATCGGCCGTCTCGCGGACGACCGCGGGGATCGACGTGAGTCCCGCCTCGCGGGCCGCGCGCGTACGGCGCTCGCCCATGATGAGCTCGTAAGCTCCCTCGCTGTTCCTGCGCACGACGACGGGCTGCATGACACCGAACTCGCGCACGCTGTGCACGAGCTCTGCGAGGTGCTCCGTGTCGAAGTGCGTGCGCGGCTGACGAGGGTTGGGAACGATCTCGTGCGGGTCGATCTGGATCAGGTGGATGCCGGGGATCGCCTCGAGTTCGGGCGCGGCATCCTCGACGGGCTGCGCTGCAGCCTCTTCGACCTTCTTGATGGATGCCCCGGGGAAGAACACATCCACCGGACGCTCTGCCTGATCAGCGGTGGGAATGAGGGCGCTGATCCCCCGACCCAGCCCAGTGCGCTTCGCCATCATTTCTCCTTGCTCTGCGCCGCTGTGCGCGACGCGATCTCGACGGCGGCCTCGCGATACGCGATCGCACCGGCGGACTGCCCATCGTAGGTGATCACGGTCTGTCCGAAGCTCGGCGCCTCCGAGACCCGCACCGAGCGCGGGATCACGGTGTCGAGCACCTGCGTCGGGAAGTGAGTGCGTACCTCTTCGGCCACCTGGTGGGCGAGGCGGGTGCGTCCGTCGAACATCGTGAGCAGGATGGTCGACAGGTGCAACCCGGGGTTCAGGTGCTTCTGGATCATCTGGATGCTCCCGAGCAGCTGGCTCAGTCCTTCCAGGGCGTAGTACTCGCACTGGATGGGGATGAAGACCTCGGACGCCGCCGTGAAGGCGTTGATCGTCAGCAGCCCCAGAGACGGAGGGCAGTCGATGATGACGAAGTCCATCGGGTTGCTCTCGAGGTAGTCGAGCAGAGCACGACGCAGTCGGTGCTCACGAGCGACCTGGGCGACGAGCTCGATCTCGGCGCCGGCGAGGTGGATCGTGCTCGGCGCGCAGAAGAGGTTCTCGTTCTCGGGGCTCTGCTGCACGATGTCTGCGAGAGGGAACTCATCGATCAGCACGTCGTAGACGCTGGGGACTTCCGCACTGTGGGGCACCCCCAAGGCGGTGGACGCGTTGCCCTGCGGGTCGAGGTCGATCACGAGGACCTTGGCGCCGAGTCCTGCGAGGGCTGAGGCGATGTTCACCGCCGTCGTGGTCTTGCCCACGCCGCCCTTCTGGTTCGAGACGGTGAGGATGCGGGTGTCACCGCTGAAGTCGATCGAGACGTCTTCGAGAACCCTGCGGCGGGCAGAGAGGTCTGCGAGCTCCCGCGCGAGCGGCGTATCCATCCCGAAGGTGCTCGGTGATGCCTTTTCGGATTGTTTCACGTGAAACATCCACTCCTTTCGGGGCCGGGTTCGAGTCTAATCGCTACAGGCGACGTGGCTGAGCGGAGATGTAGGGCCTGGGGACTACTCTCTGTGTTTTTCTGGACTGTCCTGGTTATCTTCAGAGCTGCTCGTCTTAGTGAGAAGTCACTGACAGGTGTGTTGCTCTGGCGAGATCGGAGTCTCTGCCTGCGCCAAGGTGTGCTCGCAGCAGGGCGCCCACCGATGCCTGTGGCTGCGGCGTCGCTCCAGTCTCGGCAGGTGCATGTCCGTGCGCTCGCGTTGCATCGACGTTCGTGACGCCATGATGCGGCACCACTCCCCTACGCGCTCTTGCATCACATTCGTCACGTTGGCCGACTCCGTCTGCGAGTCGATGCATGGAGAGCCGAGGGGCGAATCCTGTGGCGTTTCACGTGAAACGGTGGACGAATCCACCGCTCTTCAGGACTGTCGTATCGCGTTCGTGACGCCACATCTGGGAATGTGTGGACGAAGAGTAGCGAGGTGTCTCTTTGTGATGTTTCACGTGAAACGGGGCCGGATCCACTCCTTCCACACTGTCCCATGACGCCGGTCACGCCGATCGGCAGCTGCTGGGAGCCCTGGACGAAGGGCATATGCGACGCTCACAAGATTGCTTCACCTGAAGCGGTGGTCAGCTCCTCCCCTTTCGCACTCCCGCGAGGTGTTGGTCACGCCGATCGTCAGCCTCTGCGACTAGATGGATGTGAAGCAGAGAGGGGGGCTCATGTGATGTTTCACGTGAAACGGTGGCCAGCGCCACCATCTTCGGCCTGTCACATCACTCTCGTCACGCCGATCAGAGTCACCTGGGAGCCTGTGGACGAAGAGTGGATGGGGAAAACAAGTCGGTCCCGCATGAAACGGTGGTCGGCGCCACCATCTTCAGTACTGTCGCGTCACGTTCGTCTTGCCGGCCGGGCATCTGGGAGCTTGTGGACGAGGACTAGATGGGGGATCACAAGAGCGTCTCACGTGAAACGTTGGCCAAGTACTCCCCCCTCCCCGCGTTCGAGAGGCGTTGGACACGTTGGTTGTCGGCCTCTGCGACTAAGTAGACGCAGAGCAGAGAGGTGGCCCATGTGAAGTGTCACCTCATCAGCCAACATGCTCAACACAGTCGCACCACGGTCGCCGCTCCGGCCAGGATCATCTGGGTCCGTGAGACGCAGAGGAGAAGGATGACTCGTGCGTTGTTTCACGTGAAACTGTGGTCGATCTCGCTATCTCACCCATCTCCCACAGCCGCCAGGCCTGCCTTCTTCCCCACATCAAGCCGGAAACCGGCCGTCGACCACTGCCAACCACCAACTGGACAACGGAAACCGGACACGTGACCGCGCGTAAGACCACACGATCCGGTGCGCATGCCCTACCCACCGTCCATTCCGTCGCCACTTCACGCCTCACGCCTCAACTTCTCACTTCTCACTTCTCACCTCTCGCCGCTCGCCGCTCGCCGCTCGCCCACGGGGCCACGGGGCCACCGGGCCATCGGGACAGCGGACACCGGATACGTGACCGCGCGTAGGACCACACAATCCGGTGCCGCACGCCCCACCACCGTCCATTCCGTCGCCACTTCACCTCTCACGCCTCGCCTCTCGCCTCTCGCCGCTCGCCCACGGGGCCACGGGGCCACACATCGCCTGTCATAGATCACACACTGAACCCGCTAGACGGGAACGAGCTCTCCCAACACCGCCCATCACCCTCGACAGGCGCGGCGTTTCACGTGAAACATGGGCCTACGGACTGCACCTCGCCTCGTGGGCAAGACTCACCATCCCTCCCCCACTGTTATTCATGGAAGCCACGTTCGCCCGCGCGTAGTACCCAGCGCCAGTCACCGAGTGGTGATCCTTCGTGCATCGGTACACCCCACAGGCGACCAGAGCACGGTGCGGTCATCGATGCACGTACTCCCAATCCGCTGCGGATCGGGGTTGATCAGACTCAGAGACACGACCACCGCCCCAAGATCTCATTGATCCTTCGGACACTGGGGCGGGTTCCTCACCAGCAACGGAGCAACCGTAGTGTGCATGCGTGGATCATGTTTCACGTGAAACACTCCGAGTGCGACGTTTGTACGTGAGTCACACCGCGCCGACTGGACGAAAGCCTGGCTGCGAGGTTGGCAGAATCCCCTGTCGTGGTAGCGGACTCCTTCCCGCGGTGCCGTCATCATCACCACAGCGCGTTCGAGCAGCTCAGAGCGGCTGCTTCGCACGCCTCTTCCGCATCCACTAGTCCTTCGGCAAGCGCGCGGCTCTCACCTCTCAGAGGAGCTCTCTTCGCTGTGTGAGGACGTTCACCCGCAATCAGACGAGCTCAGCAAGGTCCGGTGAAACTCGCCTCGACACCGCGTCTCTTCGCAGGAGCCGTCCCTTGTTTCATGTGAAACGTACACTCACTACCCACGTCCTCCGCGAAGCTCACGAATATGCCTACGCCCAGACTGAACCGCCGGCTGGGTAGCCATAGCCGTTTGCACAAAGTTCTGAGCAATGCGTGACGGCATCATCGGCGTTTCACGTGAAACACTCTCGTCGCGCGCAGTCATCCCCGAACCGCGCACGAGGACACAGCATCGACCGGAAGCATCCGAACTGGCGTACCGAACCACATCTATGCCTACGCCTACGCCTACGCCGTGCGCCAAACAACCGTGAACCGAGGATGTTTCACGTGAAACATCCTCGGCGTATCCCCTCCACCACGCCGCCTCCTTCCCCACCACTGGAGCCAGTTCCGTAGACAACGCGGAGCTATCACTCCCGGGTGCATGTCCCACAACCAAGACTCCCGCATCAGTGGCAGGTCTATCCAGCGAGCACGAGTCCCAGCGACAGAGATTTCCGGTGTCAACATCTCAGGGCGCAGCTCACGTCGAACCGCAGCGGGAACATTCCGGAAGACGCATTCCTGGGAAGAGTCACACCGACGCAAGAGCTCTGCCCCAGTTCAACCGGCCCACAGCGCACCGGGGACGCACAGCCATCCATCGGACTCTACCGCAGCGCGAGGCGACGATCACGACCCTCGAGGGAAGGTGCCGACACACCTAGTTCCGGTACTCACCGCAAGTACCTAGGCCGTCAATGCAGGGGAAGACCAAACGCAGTCCGTGATTCCTCCGCCGACGAGAACCGCAGCTCCCATACACATCGATGTTTCACGTGAAACATCAACCCTGGTCAGCGGACGCGAGCCCGAACGACTCGGGTGGTCTCGGTGAGAACGCCCTCACCGAGGACCTCAACGCGTACATCCGCCAGGCGGAACTTCTTGATCTGCTTCTGCGCCGCGTCGATCTCGTTCGCGGCGTTGAGCCCCTTGAGGAGAGTGAGCTCTCCCCCGTCACGCACCAGGGGTGCAGTCAGCGGGATCAACGTTCGCAGTGCGCTGACCGCGCGGGCGGTGACGACGTCGAAACCCTCTGGGCGGCGCACGTCCTCGGCACGAGCGCGGAGCACCTCTACGTTCGAGAGGGCCAGTGACGACACCTGCTCGTTGAGCCAGGTCACGCGGCGCTCCATCGGCTCGATGAGCGTCCACTGCACATCCGGACGGGCGATCGCGAGAACCACACCGGGCAGGCCGGCGCCGGATCCGATGTCCGCAACCGAACCGTGGAACAGCGGTGCGGCGATCACACTGTTCAGAATGTGCCTCGTCCAGAGGCGAGGGAGCTCCAGCGGGCCGATCAGACCTCGCTCCTCCCCCTCACGCGCAAGGGCCTCGGTAAAGGAACGGGCGACATCGAGGCGATCGCCGAACAGCTCGGCCGCGATCGCGGGCTCGACCTCGACGTCACTCATGACTGGACTCGCAGAATCACGTGAGGTCTCAGCGACGACGCAGTACGGTGTGGCGATCCGCGCCCTCACCGTACGACTCCGAGACAAGACCCTGATCAGCGGCAATATCGTGGACGAGCTTGCGCTCGTAGCTCGACATCGCCGGCAGGGAGGCCTGTGATGCCCCATCGTCCAGCTTCGCGGCGGCGGCATTCACGAGCGTCTCGAGCTGACGACGACGCGTGTCGCGCGAACCGCCGATGTCGAGGATCAGGCGCGAGAACGCACCGGTCTTGTTCTGCACGGCCAGGCGGGTCAGCTCCTGCAGAGCCTGCACGGTGTCGGGGGCCGAGAGCAGCGACAGACCATCGCCCTCCGCCTCGACCGACACATAGGCGCGGCCCTGACGAACGTCGAGGTTCAGATCACCGTCGATGTCGGCGATGTCCAGCAGCTCCTCGAGGTAGTCGGCAGCAACGTCGCCCTCGTTCTCCAGCTGAGCGACGGTCGGCTCGACCGCCTCGGTCAGGTTCTCGCTCATGCGCCGGATCCCTTCTTCTTCGCACGCTTCTTACCCACGGGCTGCTGCCTCTTCGGGGCTTCGGCCTTGGCCTTCTCGACCTCTTCGACGAGACGCTGCTGCTCCGCCTCGAACACCGCCATGGGAACGACCTTGCCGGAAGAGTCGATCGCCTTGCCCTTGCGGGCCAGTCGCTCCTCGCGGGCCTTCGCCGCTTCAGAACCGGGCGTCGGCATCTCACGGATGACAAGGAACTGCTGACCCATCGTCCACAGGTTCGAGATGAACCAGTACACGACCACACCGAGCGGGAAGAAGACACCCGAGAAGATGAAGCCCAGCGGCAGGATGTAGAGCATGATCTTCTGCATCTGGTACGCCTGGCCGGTCTTGGCCTCGGGCGACAGGTTCTTCGAGATGATCTGCAGCTGAGTGAAGAACTGCGAGCCGATCATGAGCACGACGAGCGTGACCAGGATGATGATCGCCGTGGTGTTCTGGTTCTCCCACGCGTTGCCGAGCGTCTCGTGCAGCGACGCGACACCGAAGAGCTTGGCGTCGTAGAACTCCTTCGTCAGCTCCGGGCTGAGGAGACCGACACCACCCAGACCGGCCTCGGCGTGCTTCTTGACGTCGCTCAACACCGAGTACAGCGAGAAAAACACCGGCATCTGCACGAGGAGCGGAAGACAGCTCGACATCGGCGTCGTGCCGTGCTTCTTGTACAGGGCCATGGTCTCGCGGCTCATCGCCTCACGGCTGAGCTGGTCCTTCTTGCCGCGATATTTCTCCTGCACTTTTCGCAGTTCAGGAGCGATTTCCATCATCTTTCGCTGGCTCTTGATCTGCTTCACGAAGAGCGGGATCAGAGCAGCGCGGACGACGATCACGAGTCCGACGATCGACAGCACCCAGGTCAGACCGGATGCCGCGGGGAGTCCGACGGTCGTGAGGAGCCAGTGCCAGGCGACGAGCACGAGCTCGACGAGCCACTTCAGCGGCCAGAGGATCGTGCCGAGCAGGTCGAAGCCGCCGGACGCAGCTCCTGACGGAGACGGCGACGGCGTGGCCGCAGCGAGCAGGAGGTCAAGACCCACTGTTCAGTCCTTTCGGGCAGGGACGACGAAACCGTGTGAAGTCAGGTCGTAGCGGAAGTGTTCATGCGGACGAACGTCGTCGACGCCGCCGCGAGTCCAGGGATTGCAGCGGAGGATGCGCCATGCCGAGAGGAGCGTTCCCCGCGCGGCGCCGTGCTGTTGCACCGCACCTACAGCGTAGGCGGAACAGGAGGGGTAGTACGCGCACACGTCGCCGTACATCGGTGAGATCACCCTGCGGTATCCGGTGAGGAACCCGAGCACGAGGTTCCGAGGGATCAACGGGATGCTGCGGATCAGGTCATGCGCATCGAAGTGCGCCGATCCGATCGACGAGGCGGGAAGCGCGCTCATGCCGTCACCCGGTTCAGGCGTCCGAGACAGCGGTTCACTTCGGTGCTGAGCTCCGCGTAGCTCGCCGTCGCGGATGCAGGAAGGGCACGGATGACGACATCCGTGCCCTCTGGAACCAGCGGCAGGGCCTCAGCGCAGACTGCTTTGAGTCTGCGACGGACGGTGTTGCGCACCACGGCGCCACCCACCTGCTTGCTGATGATGAATCCGAACCTCGCGGCTCTGCTCTCGCCCGTCGACAACATGGACGTCACGACTCGGGACCCGCCACAACGGGATCCGCGTCGAACGACCAGTCGATAGTCGCTCCCGCGGGTCAACCGAAAGGGGCGGGCGAGCACAGCGGGTTACGCGGAGAGCTCGACGCGGCCCTTCCCGCGGCGAGCCGACAGGATCGCGCGGCCGGCACGGGTGCGCATGCGGGCACGGAAACCGTGCTTCTTGGCGCGGCGGCGGTTGTTGGGCTGGAAGGTGCGCTTGCTCATGGGATCACTCCGGGAATGCTGTCACCGGAACCATTTCGACCGGAGACATAGGGAACTGCCGTTCAGGCATAAGTCAACCGACTAAGGGTACGTCTTGACGGCGCGCAGAGCAAATCTGCGCGCTCAGAGGCCAAGGTGCGACCACGATCCGCACAGCTATTATCCACAACCTGTGCGTCCTCGCGAGACGCAACACGCCCGCGGATTTTCAAGGGCAGGTTGCCGTTCTCAGCCCAGGTGACTACCGTGGCATCCGAAGTTATCCACAGGGGGGACGCGATTCCGAGCATCCCTCCTCGATCCCCTGCCCGGAGCGTCATGTCCTCACCTGCCCAGCCCGACGTTCCGATCTGGACCACGGTGCAGGATCTGCTGGAGGCGGACGACCGGGTCACGCCGCAGCTGCAGGGATTCCTCAGCCTCGCCGTGCCGGCGGGCGTCATGGCCGCGACCCTCTATCTCGAGGTGCCCAACGACCTCACCGCCGCCCAGATCAACAAGCGTCTGCGGCTGCCGATCATGGAGGCCCTCGCCCACGTCGGCGAGGATGTCACCTCGTACCGGGTCGTGGTGAACCACGAGCTCGCCGAGCAGCCGACGGCACCCATCGCGGTCCCCGACTACGGGCGTCAGGAGTCTCAGCGCCCCGAGTCGCCGATGGAGCAGCCCACACCGCTCCGCCACGAATCGCGCCTGAACCCGAAGTACACCTTCGACAACTTCGTGATCGGCCAGTCCAACCGCTTCGCCCATGCCGCAGCGGTCGCTGTCGCGGAGGCTCCGGCCAAGGCCTACAACCCGCTCTTCATCTATGGGGACTCCGGGCTCGGCAAGACCCACCTCCTCCACGCGATCGGCGACTACGCGCAGTCCCTCTACGCCGGGGTGAAGGTGAGATACGTCTCCAGCGAGGAGTTCACGAACGACTTCATCAACTCGATCGCGAACAACCGCGGAGCCGCGTTCCAGGCGCGCTACCGCGAGGTCGACATCCTCCTCATCGACGACATCCAGTTCCTGCAGGGTCGCGCCGAGACCCAGGAGGCGTTCTTCCACACCTTCAACACGCTGCACGACCACAACAAGCAGGTCGTGATCACCAGCGATGTCGCGCCCAAGCTCCTCACGGGCTTCGAGGACCGGATGCGGAGCCGCTTCGAGTGGGGTCTGATCACCGACGTGCAGGCTCCCGACCTGGAGACGCGCATCGCGATCCTGCGCAAGAAGGCGCAGAGCGAGTCCCTCCACATACCCGACGAGGTCCTCGAGTACATCGCGACCGTCGTCTCCTCCAACATCCGCGAGCTGGAGGGCGCACTCATCCGCGTCTCGGCGTTCGCGAGCCTCAACCGCTCGGCGCTCGACATCTCCCTCGCCCAGACCGTGCTGCGCGACATCGTGGACACGGCGGAGGACAACGTCATCTCGCCGACCGACATCATCACGGCCACCGCGCAGTACTTCAAGCTCACCGTCGACGACCTCTACGGCTCGAGTCGATCGCAGCAGATCGCGACCGCACGGCAGATCGCCATGTATCTGTGCCGTGAGCGCACGAGCCTCTCGCTCCCGAAGATCGGGCAGCTGTTCGGCAACCGCGACCACACCACCGTCATGTACGCGTACAAGAAGATCAGCGAGCTCATGAAGGAGCGGCGCTCGATCTACAACCAGGTGACGGAGATCACCACGCAGCTCGGCCGCCGCTGACGGCCTCGACACACGTCTTCCGACGAAAAGGGGGACACGGCATCCGTTCGGACGCTGTGTCCCCCTTTTTGCCGACTTGACAGCCCTCTGAGCGATCGGATATCACGTTTTCACACATGTGGATAACTTGTGGATGAATCGTGTTTCGGTCGGGACGGATGTGGGGTTAACGGGAGAACCTGTGGATAACTAGGGGAGTGTCCACAGGTCGACGGATGCTGCGAACCCGCGGATTCCTCAGGGATTCCACAAGTGACAAGCGTGTAGTTCCTTACTCGCGACTGCTTTCCACCGAGTTATCCACAGTATCCACAGCTGTTAACACCGTTAAGGAGTTAACCCGTCTTAAGCGCGATCCGATCACCAGACGGTGCGGAGAAGCCGCGGCGGCCCTGCGAATCACAAGTCGTAGGGAAGTGTTCGACTGTGGGGCTAGCATGGGAAGCCCTGCACCGGCAGGAGCGATCACGTCTTGTCATTCGACGACGATGTGGCTGTCAAGAACGACCGAGTCATCAAGAAACGACGAGGAGCACCCGTGAGGTTTCAGGTCAACCGCGATGTCTTCAGCGAGGCTGTCTCCTTCGTGGTCAAGCTGCTCCCGCAGCGCAACCCTCAGCCGATCCTCGCCGGTGTGCTGATCGAAGCCGACGGATCCGGTCTCACGCTCTCGGCGTTCGACTACGAAGCATCCGCCCGCACCACGATCGAGGCCACCGTCGACACGCCTGGCACGATCCTCGTGCACGGCCGACTGCTCTCCGACATCGCCAGCCGTCTCCCGAACGCTCCGATCGAGATCGCCGTCGAGGATGACGGAGGGATCACCGTCAGCTGCGGTTCTGCACGATTCACCCTCGCGGCCATGCCCGTCGAGGAGTACCCGTCGATCCCGGAGGTCTCCGGTTCCTCCGGTGTCGTGCCGGCCGACGACTTCGGCACCGCGATCTCGCAGGTCGGCTTCGCGGCATCCCGCGACGATGTCACCCCTGTCCTCACCGGTGTGCAGCTCGAGGTCTCGGGCCAGAGCCTCAGCCTCGTGGCCACCGACCGGTACCGAGTCTCGCTCCGCGACGTCCCGTGGGACGGAGCCGAGGTCGAGAGCACTGCGCTCGTCCCTGCTCGCACGCTCGTCGAGGTCGGCAAGACCTTCGGTCATGCCGGCACGATCCAGGTCGCGTTCTCCGGAGCGGGCGACCGCGAGATCATCGCCTTCACCGCGGGCAACAAGACCGTCACGTCGCTGCTGATCAAGGGCAACTTCCCGCCGGTCCGCCGCCTCTTCCCCGAGCAGACCGACCACTACGCGGTCGTCAACACCGCCGACCTCATCGAGGCCGTTCGTCGTGTGTCGCTCGTGCTCGACCGTGCCGCTCCGCTGCGCTTCACCTTCTCGAGCGAAAGCGTGACGATGGACGCGTCCGGCAGCGAGCACGCCAGGGCATCGGAGTCGGTCGACGCGATCCTGCACGGTGGCGACGAGGTCACCCTCGGACTCAACCCGCAGTACCTCATCGAGGCGCTCGGCGCAGTGAAGAGCGAGTTCGTGCGGGTCACGTTCACGTCCAGCGACAACGCGAACAAGCTGAGCCCGGTGCTCATCACCAGCCAGACCTCGGTCGACCAGGCCGGACTCGACTCGTTCAAGTACCTGCTCCAGCCGAACCTTCTCCTGCGCTGAGTTCTGCCGCTCTGCGCCGTTACGTGCCGGAAATAGCCGCGCACTCGAGCCGAAACATCTGACTGCGAGAGTCAGCCGTACCCGAAAGAGCACGGCTGCTCCGCACAGCCGTGCAGCCGCGCTCGTCTTCCCCGACGAAAGACGACTCGCATGCCGGAAAATCCCCCTGTCCGCATACCCCGATACCTCGCGGCGAGCCTCGCGCTCCTCGCATCCGCAGTCAGCCTGATCGGTTCAGCCGCCCCGGCATCCGCTGCCGACGCGACGTACGACACGATGACCGTGACCGCCGACCCGGCCTCGGTCGACGTGGGCGACACCATCACGGTGACCGTCGCCGCCACCGGTGTGGTCGACGCCTACGCGTACCAGTTCGCGCTGAGCTACGACCCGCAACTCGTCGAGTACGTCGACGACAGCGCGATCCTGCCCGACGGGGGTTTCGGATCCGCGACCGACGACGGCACGGAGATCACCGCCGTCGCGTCGAGGCTCGGCACGTCTCCTGGATTGACGGGGACGCAGACACTCGTCTCGCTCCGCTTCACCGCGCGAGCCGCCGGAGATGCCCCGATCGTTCTCGCTTCGGGCCAGATCGTCGACTCCGCCGGAGGCACCACGGCGATCGACACGACCGCCGAGGGAACCACCGCGTCGGTCACCATCGCTGCCACCGAGAACCCCGGCACCGGAACCGGCGGTGCGGGAGCATCGGGCAGCGGATCAGGCACCGGCACGGGCGGCGGTTCTCCCCAGACGGGTGAGGATCTCGCGTCCACCGGAGCGGATGCCGCCCCCTGGCTCGTGATGGGCGGCGTCGCCGTCGCAGCCATCGTCATCGGCAGCGTGTTCGTCTTCCGACGGAGGACACGGTGACCACGCAGAGACACCGCACGCACGCAGAGACCATGAGAGGCACGATTGTGAAAACCACCGCCATCCGAGTCGGTTCGACCGTCGCGATCGCCGCGACACTGGTCGCCGCGACGGGAGCGTTCTCGACCGCTGCCGGCGCAGCGACGGCACCCGCGGCGCCCATGCTGGCGCCGTACTACACCGCGCTCGACGTCACCGGCGATGCCAGAGTGACGACGGAGGATCTCGGGGTCGCCGCTGCCGCGCTCGGGATCACGTCGGATTCACCGGACTGGGCGCGACTTTCACTTCTGGACGTCGACCACGACGAGGAGCTGACGATCACGGATCTGTCGGCGCTCTCTCACCGGATCATCTACGACGACGGACCCTTCGAGCTCGTCGAGGCATCGCTCGTCGACATGCAGGCCGCGATGAACGCCGGAGTCGTCACGTCGGTGGAGATCACCCAGGAGTACCTGGATCGGATCGCCGCCTACGACCGCGTGGTGGTGCCGGGCGGATCCCGCCCCCTCAACTCGATCATCACGGTGAGCGCGCATGCCCTGGAGGCGGCGGCCGCGGCGGACGAGACGCGACGAACGCAAGGTATGACGAGCATGCTGCTGGGGGTCCCCATCGCGGTGAAGGACAACTACGACACGATCGACATGGTCACCACCGGCGGCTGCGGATGCTGGAACACGAACCAGACGTCGACGGATGCCGCGATGATCCGTGGCATGAGAGCCGACGGCGCCGTGATCCTCGCCAAGGCGAGTCTCGATGAGTTCGCGTACGGATTCGTCTCGGAGTTCTCGTCCTTCCAGGCGCCGGGGTCGACGCTGCTGGTGGCGAGTCCGTATGACACGACGCGCACGGCCGGTGGATCCAGCGGCGGAACCGGTGCGGCGGTCTCGGCGAACCTGGCCGCCGTCGGATTCGGCACCGACACGGGCGGCTCGATCCGCGTCCCGTCGTCGTACAACCAGCTCGTCGGCGTGCGGCCCACCGTGGGCCTCGCCAGTCGCGACGGGATCATCCCGCTCGCACTCTCCCAGGACACCGGCGGTCCGATGGCCCGCTCCGTCATGGACGCGGCCGTTGCACTCGACGCCGTGGTGGGCGTCGACGAAGCGGATCCCGTGACCGCGCGTCAGACCGGCCTCGTTCCGGATTCCTATACGTCGTTCCTCAACCCGACCGCTCTCGCCGGCGCGCGCATCGGCTACGTGGAGTCGATGGTGGGATCCAACCCGGGAACGGTCCGCCTGTTCGCTCAGGCGAAGGCGGCACTCGAGGCCCAGGGCGCGACGGTCGTGCCGGTCACTCCGCCCCAGGGCTTCGCCGCGGTGCTGAATGAAGGATCGGGGTCCACGAACGAGTTCCTGCACGACCTCGACGAGTACATCGCCACCCATCTCGGACCGGATGTCCAGGCGCGCACACTCCCCGACATCCTCGCGACGGGGAACTACGTCACGTCGCGGAAGTCGGTCTACGACGCGCGCGCCGCGGTGACCCCACAGGTCTACGACGCCTGGGCCGGGCCGAGCGGATCGCACACGCTCCAGCTCGCGGCGGGCAAGGAGCTCGTCACGACGATGATGGACGACCTCGACCTCGACGCGGTCATCTACCCGAGCACGAACGCGTACGGGACGCAGGGCACGAACATGCGCCTCAGCCCGAACACCGGAATGCCGGCCGTCACGGTGCCGATGGGGCAGACGGTCGCGGGCGAGACGGCACCGGGCAGCGGAGTCAACCTCGAGTTCCTCGGGAGGGACTTCGGCGAGGGACCGCTGCTCGGCCTCGCGTACGCATTCGAGCAGGCGACGTCGGCCCGGACGGCGCCCGCGCTGTACGGACCGCTTCCGTGATCGAGCGCGGCGGTCGCCCTGGCCGAGGTCGGGGCGGCCGCCGCGCAGCATCCGGAGTCGCTGTCAGTAGGGGCGACTAGGCTGACTCCGTGATTGTGGAGCACCTGAGTCTGGTCGATTTCCGCAATTACGCGACCGCAGAACTCACCCTCCACCGCGGACCGAACGTGCTCGTCGGCCGCAACGGACAGGGCAAGACGAATCTGGCCGAAGCGGTCGTGTTCCTGGCCACGCTCGGTTCGCATCGGGTGTCGTCGGATGCGCCGATGGTGCGCGACGGCCAGGAGTTCGCGATCATCCGCGCCCGGCTCTCCCACGGAGAGCGCAAGGTCCTCGCCGAGGTCCAGCTGAACAGGCAGGGATCCAACAAGGCGCGCATCAACGGGTCGCCGTCGAAGACCAGCGAGCTGCCGCGGTACGCCCACGTGGTGCTGTTCGCGCCGGAGGATCTGCAGATCGTCCGCGGCGACCCCTCGTCGCGGCGCCGATTCGCCGATCAGCTCCTCATCCAGCGCACGCCCCGCATGTCCGCCGTGCTCGCCGACTACGACCGCGTGCTCAAGCAGCGCACCGCACTGCTGAAATCGGCGCGGGCCCGCGGCATCCGCGGGGAGGCCCTCACGACCCTGGATGTCTGGGACGACAAGCTGGTCTCCCTCGGTTCGGAGATCATCGTCGCGCGCCAGCGGCTCGCGACCGATCTGCAGCAGCCCGTGGCTGATGCATACGCGGCGATCGCCGGCGCCGACCACCGTCCCCAGCTGGAATGGGCGCTCTCCGTGCGCGGAGGCGACCCCGAAGACGGGCAGGACGATGCCGTCACGGAGACCACCGGCGATATATCGGAGATGTTCCGCGCGTCTCTCGCGGCCAAGCGCACGCAGGAACTCGATCGCGGACTCACCCTGACCGGACCGCATCGCGACGACCTCGTCCTCCGCGTCCGCGACCTACCGGTGAAGGGCTACGCCTCGCACGGAGAGTCCTGGTCGGTCGCCCTCGCCCTGCGTCTCGCCTCGGCCGAGCTGCTCCGCAACGAATCGCCCGCGGGGGACCCCGTGCTGATCCTCGACGACGTGTTCGCCGAGCTCGACGCCGATCGGCGTCAACGGCTGGCCTCCCTCACGTCCGGTTACGAGCAGGTGGTGGTCACCGCGGCCGTGGAGGAGGATATCCCCGAGGTGCTGCACGCGCACGTGGTGCGCATCACCGCAGGGACCATCAGCGACGAGCGGGAGGAGAGCCATGACTGACATCGCCGCGGCATCCGACACTCCGGAGACCGTCGCCACCTACCTGCGGCTGCGGGGCCTCAAGCCCAGCGCGAAGAACTGGAAGCGCAAGCGGCGCATCGCGGACGACGACGAGAACGCGCCGTTCACGCCGGGTCGCGACCCCGGTTCGCTCGGCGCGGTGCTCGACAAGCTCACCCGTGATTCCGGCTGGCAGACGACCCTGGCCCGTGAAGACCTGGTGCTGCAGTGGGCCGAGCTCGCCGGGTCCGACACGGCCAAGCACTCCGAGCCGGTGTCTCTCGAGCGCGGGCTCCTCACCGTGAAGTGCGACTCGACGGCGTGGGCGAAGAACCTCCAGTACATGCGGGCGACCATCCTGACGGAGATCGGCAGGAGGTACCCGGATGCCGGCGTCCAGAACCTCCGCTTCATCGGACCGGACGTCCCCTCTTGGAAATGGGGTCCCAGAGCCGTTCCAGGGAGGGGTCCACGCGATACCTACGGGTAGGGGACCAGATATGGGGTCCGAATCGCTCAGAAGGGCACACACGGCGTTCTAGCGCACATATCGAGACGAAAACCCCTTAGAATGGGAGTTCGTAATATCGATGTGGAGAATGCCCTCTGATGACGCCTGAATCCCCTGCTGACGAGACGGAATCGACCAACGGGGGAACCCCCGAGAACGAGGGCACCACTGCACCCGCACCCAAGGCGCAGCAGCCCGGTGAGTACGGCGCGGATTCGATCCAGATCCTCGAGGGTCTCGAGGCGGTCCGCAAGCGCCCCGGCATGTACATCGGCTCCACGGGTCCGCGTGGTCTGCACCACCTGGTGTACGAGATCGTCGACAACTCCGTCGACGAGGCGCTGGCCGGGTACGCCGACACGATCTTCGTGACGCTGCTGGGCGACGGCGGAGTCCGCGTCGTCGACAACGGCCGCGGCATCCCCGTCGACCCGCACTCCTCCGACCCGTCGAAGTCGACCGTCGAGGTCGTCCTCACGATCCTGCACGCCGGCGGAAAGTTCGGCGGCGGCGCCTATGCCGTCTCCGGCGGTCTGCACGGCGTCGGCTCCTCGGTGGTGAACGCGCTCTCCACGCGCTTCGACGTCGAGGTCAAGCAGAAGGGCTTCGCCTGGCGCCACAGCTTCGCGAACGGCGGCGTGCCGCAGCAGCAGCTCGAGAAGGGTGAGGCGACAGACGAGACCGGAACGAGCATCACGTTCTGGCCGGATGCCGAGATCTTCCAGGAGACGGTCGACTTCGACTACGACACGCTCCGGACCCGCTTCCAGCAGATGGCGTTCCTGAACAAGGGACTCCGCATCGAGCTGAGCGACGAGCGGCCCGACTCCGCGTACGAGACGGAGGAGGACGGGCAGGCCGTCACGAAGCAGCCGAACGACGTGTTCTTCTACGAGCGCGGACTCGTCGACTACGTGGAGTACCTGAACCGGGTGCGTCACGCCGAGGTCGTCAACGACGAGATCATCGCCTTCGAGTCGGAGGACACCGAGCGCAAGATCTCCCTCGAGGTCGCGATGCAGTGGACGACCTCGTACACCGAGAACGTGTTCACCTACGCGAACACGATCAACACCCACGAGGGCGGCACGCACGAGGAGGGCTTCCGTGCGGCGCTGACCACCCTCGTGAACAAGTACGCCAGGGCGAACAACATCATCAAGGAGAAGGACGACAACCTCTCCGGAGACGACGTCCGCGAGGGGCTGACCGCGGTCATCTCGATCAAGCTCGGCGAGCCGCAGTTCGAGGGTCAGACCAAGACCAAGCTCGGAAACACCGAGGCGAAGGCCTTCGTGCAGAAGGTCGTGGGCGACCAGCTCGGCGACTGGTTCGAACGCAACCCGAACCAGGCGAAGAACGTCATCCGCAAGGCCATCGACGCCGCGACCGCTCGTCTCGCCGCCCGCAAGGCGCGTGAGACGGCCCGTCGCAAGAGCGTCTTCGAGTCGGCCGCGATGCCCGACAAGCTCAAGGACTGCACGAGCAAGGACCCGTCGATCAGCGAGATCTTCCTCGTCGAGGGTGACTCCGCAGGCGGTTCGGCCGTGCAGGGTCGCGACCCGCACACCCAGGCGATCCTGGCGCTGCGCGGCAAGATCCTCAACGTCGAGCGCGCGCGTCTCGACAAGGCCCTGGGCAACAAGGAAGTCCAGGCGATGATCCAGGCCTTCGGCACGGGCATCGGCGAGGAGTTCGACATCGAGAAGGCGCGGTATCACAAGATCGTGCTGATGGCGGATGCCGACGTCGACGGCCAGCACATCACGACGCTGCTGCTGACGCTGCTGTTCCGCTACATGCGCGGACTCATCGAGGCGGGATTCGTCTACCTCGCGATGCCGCCGCTGTACCGCCTGAAGTGGTCGAACTCGGCTCACGAGTACGTCTTCAGCGACGCCGAGCGCGACGCCCTGCTCAAGCACGGCCTCGACAACGGCAAGCGCATCCCGAAGGATGCCGGCATCCAGCGCTACAAGGGTCTCGGCGAGATGAACCCGAAGGAGCTGTGGGAGACCACGATGGATCACTCCACGCGTACGCTCCAGCAGATCACCATCGAGGACGCCGCGGCGGCCGACGAGATCTTCAGCGTTTTGATGGGTGAGGACGTCGAGTCCCGACGCAGCTTCATCCAGCGCAACGCCAAGGACGTCCGCTTCCTCGACATCTGATCCCCACATACACACACACGCGAATCGGAGGCTACCGCCACGCATGACGTGAGGACGCAGGGATGCCGCGGAGCGAGCATCGGGAGGGGCCCGCGAAGCGGGAGGATCCCCGCTCTGCGAGCGAAGCGGCATCCCGGAGTCCGGTAGCCACAAAAGAATCGAACGAGAACCATGACTGACGACATCCGCCCCGAGCCGGAACACGAACACGGCAAGATCGACCAGGTCGACCTGCAGTCGGAGATGCAGCGCAGCTACCTCGACTACGCGATGGCCGTGATCGTCGGCCGCGCGCTCCCCGACGTGCGCGACGGCCTCAAGCCGGTGCACCGCCGCGTGATCTACGGCATGTACGACGGCGGATTCCGCCCCGACAAGTCGTTCTCGAAGTGCGCGCGCGTCGTCGGCGAGGTCATGGGTCAGTACCACCCGCACGGCGACTCGGCGATCTACGACGCCCTCGTCCGTCTGGTGCAGCCGTGGTCGCTGCGGTATCCGCTGGCCCTCGGCCAGGGCAACTTCGGCTCCCCCGGCAACATGGGCGCCGCAGCCCCCCGGTACACCGAGACCAAGATGGCCCCGCTCGCGCTCGAGATGGTGCGCGACATCGAAGAGGACACGGTCGACTTCACCGACAACTACGACGGTCAGACCCAGGAGCCGACGGTCCTCCCCGCCCGCTTCCCGAACCTGCTCGTCAACGGTTCGGTCGGCATCGCGGTCGGCATGGCCACCAACATCCCGCCGCACAACCTCCGCGAGATCTCGGCCGCGGCTCTCTGGGCGCTGGACAACCCCGGCATCTCCCGTGAGGAGCTCCTCGAGGGACTGATCCAGCGCATCCCCGGTCCTGATTTCCCGACCGGCGCGCAGATCCTCGGCACCAAGGGCGTTCACGAGGCGTACCGCACCGGTCGCGGCTCGATCACGATGCGCGCCGTCGTCAACGTCGAGGAGATCCAGGGTCGCACCTGCCTCGTCATCACCGAGCTCCCGTACCAGGTCAACCCCGACAACGTCGCGGTGAAGATCGGCGACCTCGCCCGTGACGGCAAGATCACCGGCATCGCCGACATCCGCGACGAGTCCTCCGACCGCACGGGTCAGCGTCTCGTCGTCGTCCTCAAGAGGGATGCCGTCGCCAAGGTCGTGCTGAACAACCTCTACAAGCACACGCAGCTGCAGGAGAACTTCGGCGCGAACATGCTCGCGATCGTCGACGGGGTGCCGCGCACCCTCGCGATCGACGGGTTCGTGACGAACTGGATCACCCACCAGCTCGAGGTCATCGTCCGTCGCACCCGCTTCCGCCTGGCCAAGGCCGAGGCGCGCATGCACATCCTGCGTGCGTACCTGAAGGCGCTCGACGCGCTCGACGAGGTCATCGCGCTCATCCGCCGCTCCCCCACGGTCGACGAGGCACGCGAGGGGCTGAAGGCGCTGCTCGACATCGATGACGATCAGGCCGACGCCATCCTGTCGATGCAGCTGCGTCGTCTTGCGGCTCTGGAGCGGCAGAAGATCCTCGACGAGGCCGAGGAGCTCGAGAAGCTCATCGCGCAGTACAACGCGATCCTCGCCGACGAGGCGCTGCAGCGCGACATCATCCGCGAGGAGCTCACCGGCATCGTCGACCGCTTCGGCGACGACCGTCGGACGCACATCCTGCACGGCTTCGACGGCGACGTCTCGATGGAAGACCTCATCGCCGAGGAGGAGATGGTCGTCACCGTCACCCGTGACGGCTACATCAAGCGCACGCGCAGCGACAACTACCGTTCGCAGCACCGCGGCGGCAAGGGCATCAAGGGCGCGCAGCTGCGGGCGGATGACATCGTCGAGCACTTCTTCGTGACGACGACGCACCACTGGCTGCTGTTCTTCACCGACAAGGGTCGCGTCTACCGCTCCAAGACCTACGAGGTGCCGGAGTCGGGGCGCGATGCGAAGGGCACGCACGTCGCGAACCTGCTCGCGCTGCAGCCGGGCGAGAAGATCGCGCAGATCCTCGACATCCGCGACTACGAGGTCGCCGAGTACCTGGTGCTCGCGACGCGCAACGGCCTGGTCAAGAAGACGAGCCTGTCGAGCTACGACACCAACCGTCAGGGCGGGGTCATCGCGATCCGTCTGAACGACGACGACGAGCTGGTCTCGGCGCTCATGGTGAACGCCGAGGACGACATCCTGCTGATCAGCCGCAAGGGCATGTCGGTCCGCTTCAGCGCGACCGATGAGGCGCTCCGTCCGATGGGCCGTGCGACCGCCGGCGTCAAGGGAATGAAGTTCCGCGACGGCGACAGCCTGCTCTCGGCATCCGTCGCCGCCCCCGGCCAGTACGTGTTCGTGGTCACCGACGGCGGCTACGCGAAGCGCACCGCGATCGACGAGTACCGGGTCCAGGGACGCGGCGGATTCGGCATCAAGGTCGCCAAGCTGAACGACGATCGGGGCACTCTCGCGGGTGGTCTGATGGTCGCGGAGGACGACGAGGTCTTGGTGGTTCTGTCCAGCGGCAAGGTGGTACGCTCTGCCGTGGCCGAGGTCCCCGCAAAGGGCCGCGACACCATGGGAGTGGTGTTCGCACGGACCACGGACGCAGACCGCATCCTCGCGATCGCCCGCAACGGCGAACGAGGACTCGGCGAGGACGAGGCCGAGACGGATGCCGACCCCGCGGCTCCCGAGACGACAGACACCCCTGAGGAAAACGCATGAGCACAGTAGCCGACAAGCTGGCGAAGAAGTCCACGCGCAAGACCAGCGGCAAGCAGGTCCGCCTGCGCCTGGTCTACATCGACTTCTGGTCGGCCGTGAAGCTCTCCTTCCTGGCGGCCGTCGCGCTCGCGATCGTCACCATGGTGTCGTTCTTCCTGATCTACATGGTGCTGCAGGCGACCAACGTCCTCGCTCAGGTCGACGGCTTCGTCTCGAGCTTCACCGACAACAGCGTCCGTCTGTCGGAGGTCGCCGGCCTCCCGCAGGTCATGGCCTTCGCCGCGGTCGTGTCGATCCTCAATCTGATCGTCGTGACGGTGCTCGGCGCCGTCGTCGCCGGCATCTACAACCTGGCGGTCAAGGTCACGGGCGGACTGCTCGTCGGCTTCATGTCGAACTGATCTTCACAGAGAACGAAGGGCGGATGCTGCGGCATCCGCCCTTCGTCGTTCTCAGGCGATGCCCGTGGTGCCGAGCAGGGTGCCGATCAGCCAGGTCACGGCGAGGGCGAGACCGCCGCCGATCACGAGACGCACCGAGGCGCGCACCGGTTTCGACCCGCCGATCCTCGCGCTCACCGCACCCGTGACGGCCAGGGCGACGAGCACAGCGACGAAGGTGACGGGCACCCGCCATGCCGGCGGCGGCAGCAGGATCGCGAGCAGCGGCAGCAGGGCTCCGAGCGTGAAGGCGATGGCGGAGGACAGGGCGGCGTGCCAGGGGTTGACCAGATCGTCCTGGTCGATGCCGAGCTCGACCTCGAGGTGCGCCGAGAGCGCGTCGTGGGCGGTCAGCTCCTCGGCGACCTTGCGGGCGGTCTCCTCGCTGAGACCCCGTTCACGGTAGAGCGAGGTGAGCTCGGCAAGCTCCTGCTCGGGGAGGGTGCGCAGCTCCTCCTTCTCCTTCGCGATGAGCGCGCGCTCGCTGTCGCGCTGGCTGCTGACCGACACGTACTCCCCGAGCGCCATGGAGATGGCGCCGCCGACGAGCCCCGCGATCCCCGCCGTGAGCAGTGCCGCGTTGTCGGTCGTGGCGCCGGCGACGCCGACAACGAGCGACGCGACCGAGACGATGCCGTCGTTCGCCCCGAGCACCCCCGCTCGCAGCCAGTTCAGCCGCTGGCCGAGTCCTGCACCGTGCGCTTCGCCTTCATGAGTGGTCATGAGGCCAGTGAACCAGAGACCGTGTACAGATCGACGACACAGGGTAGGGAAAACCCGAAGCCGAGTGTCCGGGTGCCTCCGTGTCGCGGGTCGCGGCGTCACCGTACCTTGGGACTATGACCACACAGACTGCGACCCCACTGCAGGAGGACACGGCGAGACCGCCGTTGCGGATCCTCCTGACGATCCTCCATCTCGCCGCGCTCGGCGTTCTGGGCGCAGGCATCTTCGGAATGCTGACCGGCCTGTTCGGCGCCGGACTCGGGCTCCTCTTCGCCTTCGGCATCGGCATCTTCCTGCTGATCGGCCTCGTCTACGCGCTCTTCGGCCTCGGCTGGTTCGAGGTGGCGCGAGTCGGTTCGCTGTACCGCGTTCCGGTGGCGCCGCTGCGTCGCCGCACGAGCGACCGCCCCGGCTTCAGCGGATGGGCCCGCTCCCTCGGGCGTCAGGTCATCGACGGCCGGATGTGGCGGGCTCTCGCGAACTTCGCGCTCGCGTGCATCGCCGGTGTGATCGTGCTGCGCCTGTTCTGGACCCTCGTCTGGTCGGGCATCATCTCCTTCGCACCGCTCGCGGGCGACGGAGAGGTGGACGGTCCGTTCGGGTCCCTCGTGGATGCGGCCTGGGCTCCGGTGATCGGTGCGCTCGGCGTCGTGCTGAGCGCCGCCGGCATCGTCGGTCTCGCCCTGCTCCACCGCACGCTGTCGCTCGCGATCGTGGCGCAGAGCCGCGAGGCCGAGCTCACCGAGCGCGTCCGCACCACGACCGCGCAGCGCGAGGGCGCCGTGCGGGCGGCCGACCTCGAACGCACCCGCATCGAGCGCGACCTGCACGACGGCGTCCAGCCGCGGCTCGTCTCCGTCGGCATGACGCTGGGACTCGCGCATCAGAAGATCGACGACGACCCGGCAGCCGCGAAGGACCTCATCGCCGAGGCGCACACCTCGACGAAGGCGGCGATCACCGAGCTGCGGCAGCTGGCCCGCGGCATCCACGCCTCGGTCCTCGATGACCGCGGACTGGACGCTGCACTGTCGGCCCTCGCCAGCCGCTCCCACATCCCCGTGAATCTCGACGTCCGCATGGACGGACGCTGCAGCCGTGAGGCCGAGGCCGCCGTGTACTTCGCGATCGCCGAGTCGCTGACCAATGCCGCCAAGCACTCCCGTGCGAGTGAGGCGCGGGTGACCGTGCGGCTTCGCGAGGGAGGCACACTGTGGGCTCGCGTCGAAGACAACGGCATGGGCGGCGCGCAGGTGCAGCCCGGCGGTGGACTCGACGGCATCGCCAACCGCATCCTCGCCGCCGGGGGCACCTTCCGCCTCGACAGCCCTGCGGGCGGACCCACCAGCCTGGAGGTGAACGTGCCATGCGCATCCTGATCTGCGAGGACTCCGTCCTGCTGCGCGAAGGACTCGTGCGACTGCTCGAGGACGCCGGCCACCAGGTGGTCGCCGCTCTCCCCGACACCGATGGCCTCGCCGAGGCGGTGGCGGATGCCGCGCCCGAACTGTGCATCCTCGATGTGCGCCTCCCGCCGACGTTCACCGACGAGGGGATCCGCGCCGCGCTCGCGCTGCGAGCAACCGACGCCGCGCTGCCTCTGCTCGTGCTGTCGCAGTACGTCGAGGAGCGCTACGCATCCGACCTCATCGCCGCACAGGGCGGCCCCCTCGGCTACCTGCTGAAGGACAGGGTCGCCGACGTGTCGGAGTTCCTGGAATCGGTCACCCGCATCTCCGAGGGCGCGACCGTGCTCGACCCCGAGGTCGTCGCGCAGCTGCTCACGAGACGCAACAAGGACGACCGGATGCTGCGGCTCACCGAGCGCGAGCGCACCGTGCTGGCGCTGATCGCGGAGGGAAAGTCGAACCAGGCGATCGCCGCGCTGCTCTTCCTCTCGGAGGCGAGCGTCGAGAAGCACATCACCTCCATCTTCCAGAAGCTGGGCTTCGAGCCGGACGAGTCGGGCAACCGCCGTGTGCTCGCCGCCCTCGCCCACATCGAGAACACCGGCGGCCCGACGCCGCCCGCAGGCCAGACAGGAGCCGCACGATGAGCACCGAACAGAACCCCCTCACTCCCCCTCCCGCATCGACCCCGGCTCCGGCTCCGGCACCGGCTCCGGCCCAGCCTCAGGCTGCGGCTCCGCGACCGGGCGGGACGAGCTGGATCACCGTCACGCTCGCCGTGATCGGCGGGCTCGCGCTGGTCGGCACCGGGGCGACGGCAGCGGTCGCCGCATCCGGAGATCTGTCTCGCAGCGACACCGTGCTGGAGCTCGACGTGACGGGCGTCTCGGAACTCGACCTCAACGCGAGCGCGAGCGATGTGCGTGTCGAGTTCGGCGACGTCGATCAGGCGCAGCTCGCCGTGACCGGCGGCCGCGGCGGCCCCTGGACGCTGCAGCGCGACGAGGACGAGCTGCTCGTCCGCGGACCGGAGACGGTGTTCGGCTGGTGGTTCGGCGGCTGGTTCGACGACGACCGCTCGGTCGTGCTGACCCTTCCGTCCGAGCTGCAGGGGCTCGACGCGTCCTTCACTCTGAGCGCGGGCAGCCTCGACGTCACGGGGCGCTTCGGGGAGCTCGACACCGAGCTGTCGGCAGGCGACCTGACCATCTCCGGGTCGGCGTCGTCTCTCGACGCCGACGTGAGCGCCGGCAGCGCCGACATCCTCCTCGACGGCGTGCGCGAGGCCGACTTCGCCGTATCGGCCGGCGACCTCACGGTCGAGCTCACCGGTGCGGCGCCGAGCGAGACCTCGATCGACGTGAGCGCGGGCGGTCTCGATCTGAGCGTCCCCGCCGGCGAGTACAACATCACCCAGAACGTGAGCGCGGGAACGCTCGACAACAGGCTCGACCACTCCTCGAGCTCACGGAACTCGATCGATGTGACCCTCTCCGCTGGCACGGTCACGCTGCGTCCGGGCAGATGATCGAGAGGCGGATGCCGGGCCGAAACGCCCGGCATCCGCCGCACACCTGCCTCGATTCGGATTTTGTCGGATCTTCCGGTAAAGTCTTGGAGGTTGACGGGGCTATAGCTCAGGCGGTTAGAGCGCTTCACTGATAATGAAGAGGTCCCAGGTTCAAGTCCTGGTAGCCCCACCCTTAACTCAAGAAATCCCCATGAGGGGCCTTAGCTCAGTTGGTAGAGCGCCTGCTTTGCAAGCAGGATGTCAGGAGTTCGAATCTCCTAGGCTCCACAGATGCGAGAAGGCCCCCGAGCGCAGCCCGGGGGCCTTCTCGCATCTATATGGCTGAGTGATTCGGGGAGCCCTGGAGCGAAGCGGAAGGGCGGAGTCTCCTAGGCTCCCCCCACACGGAGTCTCCTAGGCCGCTCCACACGGAGCACCTTCTCCTCCCGACGGGAGGAGATCTCACGCTCGGGCTGAGGTTCGTGCGTCATCTCTCCGTCCGAGCGTGCGTTCTCCTCCCGGACGTGCGGTGCCCCGTCATCCCCACGGCTGGCATCATGAAGCCATGACCGGGTACGAAGACGCCGACGCTGCACGGCGTCGGGTGCGGCTGCCGGAGCACGACGGCTCGGCTCCGCTGCTGAACATCGGGGCCTTCTCCCGGTACGCCGGTCTGAGCGTGCGGATGCTGCGGCACTACGACGATCGGGGCGTGCTGATCCCGGCCGTGGTCGATCCGTTCACCGGTTATCGGCGTTACACCGTCGAACAGCTGCGGATCGCGGGGCGCATCCGTTCGTTGCGCGATGCGGGGTGCGGCATCGCGCTGATCATGGAGCTGCTGCCCCTGTACGAGGAGTCTCCCGCGGTGCTCCGGGATCGGCTCGACGTGCATATCGCCGGTCTCGAGGAGGCCGCTCGTCAGCTCGCGGCGCAGAGAGACCTCGCGCTGACCCTGGCCGCAGACCTCGGATCGACCGGATCGGTGGTGAGCGAGCGGCTGTTCCCGTCCGCACGCGTGCTGCAGTTGCGGCGCACTGTCGCCTGCTATCCGGCCGAGGGCGAGCTGTGGGCGGATCTGCGGACTCTGATGGCTTCCGCGGCCGGCGTCGAGCCCTCCGGGTTCGGTGACCTGGTCGGTGCGACCTACTTCGACGAGGAGTATCGCGACGAGGATGTGGAGATGGCGATCTGGCGCGACTATCGCGGCGCGTTCACACCGCAGGGCGGATTCGAGGTGGTCGACCTTCCCGCGCAGAGGGTGGCGTGGACGATCCACCACGGCGGGTTCGACGGCATCCATCGGGCGACCGAATCGATCGGCGCGTGGATCGCGACGCAGGGTCGCACGCAGGTCGGTCCTCTCTTCAACGTCTACGTCGTCGGGCCGGGTCGCGAGGCGGACCCCGACAAGTGGGTGACCGAGGTCAACGTCCCCATCGGCTGACCCGTCAGAGCGGTCGGCCTCTCGTGGCTTGACCCTCGCACAGTGGTAGATCTCAGACTCGATCCGTGAGCATCGCAGCGGGCGATGCCGCGGATCGGAAGGACGATCGCAGATGAGCGAGTCGAGCATGAACACCGTGAACTACTTCGAGGTCGGCACGCCGGACCCCGAAGCGGCGAGGGCCTTCTACGGACAGGTCTTCGGCTGGGAGTTCGGACCGGCCGGACCCGCCGGATACGCCATGGTGAACGGGAACGCCGGTGGACTGTGGGACACCAGCGGGATCGGATCCGGAACGTGGGCCGTGTTCTACGTCGAGGTGGCAGACGTCGAGACGAGCGTCGCCGCGGCGACCGCGAACGGGGCTCAGATCGTGCTGCCCCCGGTGGACAACGGTGCGATCATCTTCGCGCACCTCTCCGATCCGGCGGGCAACCGGTTCGGAGTCTGGCAGCGCAAGAACGCCGACTGAACGGCAGGCGAGAGTGCGGTCGAGTCATGCTCGTCCGCACTCGTCAGCCGATCGCGATCGTCCGCTCCAGTCGTCTGCCGGCATCCAGCGCGATCGTGAGAACGTCGAGCAGATGCCGTCCGTCCGAGGTGATGAAGTAGTTCGCGAGGTCGGTGATCGTGGGGGCGATCACGTGGCCCCAGGGCGGCGCAGCGGTCGGATCGTCGATGTCCCAGACGACCGCGGACGGCGGGAGCTGACGTAGGCCTCTCCTGACAAGATCGAGCTCTGCGATCGCTGCATCGACGTGCGTGGCCTCGAGGCTGCCCGCCTGGTACAGCGTGGCGAGGTGGGGGAACCGGGTTCCGCGTGCTCCGCTCTCCAGACGCACGGTGATGGTGTCGAAGAAGGCGCCGAGAAATGCCGCCGTGCCGATCGGATACGCGATCGGCCCTACTCGCAGGCTCACACCCATGTCCTCCCCTTTCCGAGCCCTGCGGAATCCACGACGCGCTACAGTCGGGGGTCGATCGGGTCGGATTCCAGCGCGAGCACGCCGAAGACCGCCTCATGGACCCGCCAGAGAGGTTCGCCGGACGTGAAACGCCGCAGCGCCTCCAGCCCGAGAGCGTACTCACGACCGGCGAGGGACCTCTTGCGGCCGGTGTCGCGGTCGCGCAGGCGCGCGAGGCTCGCGGGCTCGGTGTAGTCGGGTCCGTAGATGATGCGGAGGTACTCCCGTCCGCGCACCTTGATGCCCGGCTGCACGAGACCCTTCTCGGTGCGGCTCAGGTTCGCGAACGGCTTGACGACCATGCCTTCACCACCGGCCGCCGTCAGATCCTCCCACCAGCGAATCGCGTGCGCGGTCGCATCCTCGTCGCCGAGGTCGACACGGAGCCGAGCAGTAGGCGTGATGAGGTCCGGGGCGGTCGCGACGAGACGGTCGGCGATCGCGAGGTGCCAGTCATGGTCGCGGGTCTCGAACGTCGAATCCCCCGCTGCGAGCAGCTGGAACGGTGCGAAGCGCACCTCCCCGGGGTCGCCGACGAAGCGCCGGTATGCGTCCCGGAAGAGACCGATGTCCTCGACGCGTGCGCGCGTCCGACCGGCGAGCTCGGCGACGTCGATGCCGGATGCCGCGGCCTGAGCCAGCACGGACTCGGCGGCGCTCATCGCGGTCACCCCTGCCGCGCCCACCGAGGCGTACTGTTCACGGATGAGATCGCCCGTCTTGAGCGACCAGGGCAGGATCTCCCCGTCGAGAAGCACCCAGTCCGCGGCGACCTGGTCCCATACCCCCGCGTGCTCCAGTGCCGTGTCGAGCCGTTCGAGGAAGCTCCGTTCGGTCACGGGGTCGAAGAACGGCCGTCCGGTCCGTGTGTGGATGACCCCGCGCCAGTCGTCGGGAGCATCGAACCTGCGGGGATCGCGCGACACGAGCACGACCGCGCGTGAGCCCATGTGCTTCTCCTCGCAGATCACATCGGTCACGCCCTGGTCGCGGAAGGAGGAGAACGCCTCAGCGGGATGCTCGAGATACCCCTCCCGCGCCGAGGTGCTCGGCGGCGACATGGTCGGCGGAAGGTAGACGAGCCACCGCGGGTCGGTCGCCCACCGGCTCATCGTCTCGAGTCCGCCCGCGGACTGCTCCTCCTTGATGCCGATCTTGCCGTGGGTGCCCGTCTCGATGATCAGCTTGCCCTGCACGTCGGCGAGGCTGAGCACGCCAGGCTCCCTCGCAGGGGTCTCGGCCGCCAGGGGGCGGATCGGCTCGTACCAGACCTGCTCCGCGGGAACCGAGACGACCTCGCGCTCCGGGTACCGCATCGCCGAGAGGGCGCCACCGAAGACGCAGCCGGTGTCGAGGCACGCCGTGTTGTTGATCCACTCGACAGTCGGCACCGGGGTGTGACCGTAGAGCACGACGGCCTTGCCGCGATAGTCCTGCGCCCACGGGTAGCGCACGGGCAGACCGAACTCGTCGGTCTCCCCCGTCGTCTCGCCGTAGAGGGCGAACGCTCGGACCCGACCCGACGCCCGGCCGTGGTACTGCTCCTTGAGACCGGCATGCGCCACGATGAGGCGACCGTCGTCGAGCACGAGGTGGGAGATGAGGTCGTAGCAGAACGTCGCGACCCGGTTCCGGAACCCCTCCGACTCACCGGCCAGCTGGGCGAGCGTCTCCTCCAGTCCGTGCGAGATCGTGACCTTGGCACCACGCAGCGCCTTGACGAGCTTGGCCTCGTGGTTCCCGGCCACGGCCAGCGCAGTGCCGGATGCGACCATCCCCATCGCGAGACGGAGCACACCCACGACGTCGGGTCCTCTGTCCACGAGGTCGCCGACGAAGACCACGCGACGTCCTTCGGGGTGCGTCGCATCGACGGGCCGGCCCTGCTCATCACGGGAGAGCGCGTACCCGAGCGCCCCCAGCAGCGTCTCGAGCTCGCTGCGGCATCCGTGCACATCGCCGATGACGTCGAAGGGGCCGTGCTCATCCGAACGATCGTTGAGCAGCCGGGTGCGCGTGATCGTCACGGACGCGACATCCTCGGGAGTGCGGAGGATGTGCACCTTGCGGAATCCCTCCTTCGCGAGGTGACGCAGGCCGCGGCGCAGCTGATCGGTCTGCCGCTTGACGACACCGGCCGGAATCGATCGATCCGCGCGAATCTCATTGCGCGCGCTGCTCACCGACTCAGGCAGGTCGAACACGATGGCGACGGGGAGCACGTCGTGTGCTTTGGCGAGTTCCACGAGCTTGCGACGCGCGTCAGGTTGCACGCTCGTGGCGTCGATCACGGTGAGAAGTCCGGCGGCCAGCCGTTTGCCGGCGACGTACTGCAGCGCATCGAATGCCGCCGCCGTAGCCGACTGATCGGTCTCGTCGTTCGCGACGAGACCGCGGAACGAGTCGCTGGACAGGGTCTCGTAGGGGCCGAAGTGGTCGCGCGCGAAGGTCGACTTACCCGACCCCGAGGCGCCGACGAGCACGACGAGCGATGCAGCGGGGATGTCGAGCACGGTCATGCGGCCACCTCCCGTCGGAAGAGTGCGAGCTGAGTCGGTGATCCGAGCACGGCGTCTTCTTCTCCGATCGGGCGATACTCGACCGTGTATCCGTGGCGGGAGGCGACGGCGTCAGCCCAGCCGCGGAACTGCTCACGCGTCCACTCGAACCGATGATCGTCGTGGCGGTGACCGCCGGATCCCAACGTCGGATACAGCGCGTTGTACTCCGCGTTCGGCGTCGTCACGATCACCGAGGCGGGGTCCGCACCCGCGAAGACCGCATCCTCGAGCGCGCGCAGCCGTGGCGGCTCCACGTGCTCGATCACCTCCATCAGCACCATCGCGTCGTAGCCGCGGAGCCTGTCATCCCGGTAGACCACGGAGCCGTGGAGCAGCTCGATCCGCTCCCGCTCGGCATCCGACGCGGCGTCGAGGCGCAGCATCCGTGCCGCTCGTTCCAATGACCGCGCTGACACGTCGACGCCGACGATCTTCGTGAACGACCGATCGCTCGCGAGCCGCGAGAGCAGCGCACCGGGACCGCATCCCATGTCGACGACGCGGTGTGCGCCGGCATCCCTGAGCGCCTGCATCACGGCATCCGCTCGATGCACCCGCAGCGGCGTCTCCCGAACGGCGTCGTCCTCGTCTGCTGTCTGGGCGAGCAGCGATCGCTGGTGCACGAGATACCGTCGTGTGATCAGCTCGCGCTCGGGGTGATCGGCGAGCCACCCCTCTCCCGCGCGCTCCAGCTTCGAGATCTCATCATCGCCGACCCAGTAGTGCTTGGTGTCGTCGAGCACCGGAAGCAGGACGTAGAGCTGTCGCAGGGCGTCCGCCAGCCGGACACGCCCGCTCAGGGTGACCGAGCTGTAGCGTGAGTCGCCCCAGTCCGGGTAGGCGGGATCGAGCGGGATGCTCTGCTCGACGACATCCCAACCGCACGGCTCGAACATGCGACGCACCAGGTCGTCTTCCTCGCCGCGGGTGGAGACCACCGGCACGTCGATGCGCAGCGGCAGGGGTGACTCGGCGAGTTCGGGATACGAGTCGCTGCGGCCGGTCATCGCCGTGCGGAACACCGTGCCGATCGCGACGGCCAGCATGCTCGACGCCACGTACGGGCGGTCGTTGACGTAGTGATCGAGTGCTCCGGCGTCGCCCCGGAACCGCTTGTTCCGCACGAGTCCGACGGGATCGACCTCCACGAGCACCGCCGCGGTCGTGCGTTCGGCCGTCGCCTCCGGATAGAAGACGTGGATGTCACCGACGGGGGCGGAGAAGGTCTGCACCTTCGCCGGATGCTTGTGCAGCAGGTAGCCGAGGACGGTCGCGTCGACGTCCTCATCCGGCTCGTAGGTCAGTGTGAACAGCATCGACACCCCCGGTTGATGGCATTTCGCCTCAGTCTAGGTCCGCCGCGGATCCGCACCAGGATCACTCTGCGGACGGCCGCCCCGCGAACTTCTCCCGCGTCTCCGCATCGGCGACGTAGACGACGAGCTGCACGTCGGTCAGGTCAGACGGACGCAGCTGGTGGTGCTCGAACACGAGGCGGCCGAGGGTCGGATGCAGGAACACCCGCTCGCGCGACTCGAAGCCGCCGACCCCGTGGCTCTCCCAGCGCTCGCGGAACTCGGGGCTCGCGTCCATCAGCCGGCCGATGACGTCGCGGTAGCGCGGGTCGCCGAGCCTCGGTCCGGCCTCGGCTCGGAATTCGGCGAGGAACCGGCGGCTCGTGTCGTCCCAGTCGTCGAGGAGCGACCGCACCGCGGGGTCGGTGAAGATGAGCCACAGCAGGTTGCGCTGCTCAGGGGGCGTCGTGGCGACGTTGGGGTACAGCCGCTCGTAGGCGCTGTTCCATCCGGCGATGCCCCAGTCCGGGGCGAGCGCGTAGGCGGGGTGCTCGTCGAGCGCGTCGAGGAATCGCTGCACGTGAGCGGGAGCCGTCTCGACGGCGACGCTCGAGCCCGGGCGACTGGGGGCGAATCCCGCGAGCGTCAGCACGTAGTCGTGCTCCGCGACGGTGAGGTGCAGCGCGGTGGCGACGGCATCCAGCACCTGCCTCGACGGGTTGATGTCCCTGCCCTGTTCGAGCCAGGTGTACCAGGTCACGCTCACGCCGGAGAGGAAGGAGATCTCCTCTCGCCGCAGGCCGACGGTGCGGCCGCGGCCCGCGGGGGGCAGGCCGAACGCCGCACGGTCGAGCAGCGACCGTCGGGCGCGCAGGAAGGCGCCGAGCTCGGTGCGCTGCTGGTCGTCGGTGGTCATGCATCAAACCTAGTGCTCTCACTACTAGTATCAGCGCCGTCTTCCGACGACATCGGGATGCCACCAGGGTGGAAGAATGCCCACGCCTCTTCGCTCCCGCACCGTCACGCACGGACGCAACGCCGCCGGCGCCCGCGCGCTCTTCCGCGCCGCCGGCGTCAACGCCGCCGACTTCGGCAAGCCGATGATCGCCGTCGCGAACAGCTTCACCGAGTTCGTCCCCGGTCACACGCACCTGCAGCCGGTCGGACGCATCGTCAGCGACGCGATCTCCGCGGCCGGCGGCATCTCGCGCGAGTTCAACACGATCGCGGTCGACGACGGCATCGCGATGGGACACGGAGGGATGCTGTACTCCCTCCCCTCGCGCGACCTCATCGCCGACTCGGTCGAGTACATGGTCAACGCCCACCAGGCCGACGCCCTGGTCTGCATCTCGAACTGCGACAAGATCACCCCCGGCATGCTCATGGCCGCTCTGCGCCTCAACATCCCGACGGTCTTCGTCTCCGGCGGACCGATGGAGTCCGGCCGGGCGACCCTCGTCGACGGCAGCGTGCGCACGCTCGACCTCGTCGACGCGATCTCCGAGGCGGCGAACGACACGGTGTCGGATGCCGACATCCAGCGCATCGAGGAGAACGCCTGCCCGACGTGCGGCTCGTGCTCGGGTATGTTCACCGCGAACTCGATGAACTGCCTCGTCGAGGCGCTCGGCCTCGCCCTGCCGGGCAACGGCTCGGTGCTCGCGACGCACACCGCCCGCCGCGCGCTGTACGAGAAGGCCGGCGAAGTCGCCGTGCAGATCACGCATCGCTTCTACGACGAGGACGACCGCTCGGTGCTGCCGCGCGAGGTCGCGAGCTTCGCCGCCTTCGAGAACGCGATGGCCCTCGACATCGCGATGGGCGGCTCGACGAACACGATCCTGCATCTGCTCGCCGCGGCGCACGAGGCCGGCATCGACTTCGGCCTCGACGAGATCGACGCCGTGTCGCGCCGCGTGCCCTGCCTCGCGAAGATCGCCCCGAACCCCGCCTACGGCCGCATGTATTACATGGAGGACGTGCACCGGGCCGGCGGCATCCCGGCGGTGCTCGGCGAGCTCCGCCGCGGCGGACTTCTCGACGAGAACGTCAGCACGATCCACTCCGCCTCCTTCGCCGACTGGCTCGACGACTGGGACATCCGCGGCGGCAAGGCCACCGAGACCGCCAAGGAGCTGTGGCTCGCGGCCCCGGGCGGCGTGCGGTCGTCGAGTGCGTTCTCGCAGTCCGAGCGCTGGGCGACTCTCGACGAGGATGCCGAGAACGGCTGCATCCGCGACATCGACCACGCCTACTCGGTCGACGGCGGCCTCGCGGTGCTCCGCGGCAACATCGCCGTGGACGGCGCCGTGGTGAAGACGGCGGGCGTGGACCCGTCGATCCTCGTGTTCTCCGGGCCCGCGGTGGTGTGCGAGTCGCAGGAGGAAGCGGTCGCGAAGATCCTCGGCAAGAAGGTGCAGCCGGGCGATGTGGTCGTGATCCGCTACGAGGGGCCCAAGGGCGGACCCGGCATGCAAGAGATGCTCCACCCGACGTCGTTCCTCAAGGGCCGCGGACTCGGAAAGGTCTGCGCGCTGATCACCGACGGCCGCTTCTCCGGCGGCACGTCGGGACTCTCGATCGGCCACGTCTCCCCCGAGGCGGCCGCCGGCGGCGTCATCGCCCTGGTCGAGGACGGCGACATCATCGACATCGACATCCCCTCCCGGTCGATGAGCCTGCGCGTCGACGAGTCCGAGCTCGAGCGTCGCCGCGAGCGGCTGCTGGATGCCGGCGGCTACCGCCCGGTCGATCGGCAGCGCCCCGTGTCACTCGCGCTGCGGGCGTACGCGGCGATGGCGACCTCGGCCGACCGCGGCGCGGTGCGCGATGTGGAGGCCGTCGAGCGCGCGATGCGCGAGCAGGAGCTCCGCAGCGCGGCATCCCTCGCCTGATCCGGCGTCACTCGCGCCGCTCGGTGCTGGGGAGTCACTTAACGTCGCGTCAGCGCTCTCGGACACGACGATACGTGACCCCTCAACGCCGTGCGCGGGGCGCAGATCAGGTGGTCGTGGAGCCGTTCTTGTTCGTGAAGAGCCAGATGATCGGGCCGAGGATCGGGAAGGCCAGCACGATCAGGATCCACACCGCCTTCTCCACACCGGTTCCACGGCTGTTGATGATCCCCATGACCGCGCGGATGAACAGCACGACCACCGCAGCGAACACGAGGACCACGACGAGCAGAACGATCACGTGCGGGATGCTGAAGGACTCCATGGTTCACATCGTGCCAGGTGCACGTTCATGCGTCCGGTAGGTCAGTCACGCAGAGGTCATGCGCCGCTCGGGGCTGAGGAGTCACGGAACGTCGGGTCTGAGCCCTCGGACTCGACGTTTCCTGACCCTTCACCGAGGCGGTGCGGCCTACGACGGCGCGGGCGGGCTCAGCCGCGGGAGATCAGCCGCATCGGGAGCACGACGTTCTCGAAGGGGCGCGAGCGGTCGCTGAGTCGGGCGACCGCGAGGCGTGCGGCCTGACGCCCGAGCGCCTCGACGTCTCCGGTCACGACGGTGATGCCGAGCACCTGCGCCCACTCGGGGTCGTCGAAGCCCAGTACGGCAGGGCGGGCGGATGCCGGCATCCCCGCGAGTTCCTCCATGGCGCCGAGCAGGATCCGGTTGTTCCCGGCGACGATCGCGGTCGGCGGGTGCGCGAGGGCGAGCAGCTCCCGCACGCAGGCGCGTGACGAGACCACGTCGTGCGCGTCGGCGCGAAGCAGCTCGCGCCAGTCGGAGCCCGCGGGATCGAGCACGTCGCCCATGCCCGCCATGCGCTGCCGGTAGGTGGGGAGCCACGCGTAGTCGCCGATGAACGCGATGCGACGATGCCCGGCGTCGATGAGGTGCCGTGCGGCGAGCCGCCCGCCCTCGCGGTTGTCGAACACGACCGAGTCGGCCTCGACCTGCTCGGCCGGCCGGTCGACGAACACGACGGGGATGCCGCGGGCCTGCAGCGATGCGTAGTCGCGGTGGTCGGGCATCGCCGAGACGGTGATCACGGCCTTCGTCTGCCGGTCGGCGAGGTCGTGCGCGACCCGTCGCTCCTGCTCGGCCGATTCACGGGAGTTGGTCACCGAGAGGTGCATCCCCCGCGGGCGGATCTCGTCTTCGATTCCCTGCGCGAGGGCGGAGTAGAACGGGTTGGTGAAGTCGCCGGTGATCAGTCCGATCGAGTCGGCGAGTCGCCCGGAGGCCAGGAGGCTGGCGGCGGAGTTGCGCTGATAGTCGAGCTCCCTCGCCGCGTCGAGCACCACGGCGAGCGTCTTCTCGCTCACATACGATTCGCCGCCCAGGGCGCGGGATGCCGTCTTCAGACTCACTCCCGCGCGCTCGGCGACCTGGGCGAGCGTCGGACGCGCCGGCTGCTCTGCATCCGATCTCGTCATCGTCTCCCCTGTGGTCGTCGGCGGGCATCCCCATTATCGCGGCGGATGCGTCGATCATGTCTTCCGCGCTCCACCGTCGCTGTGGTAGCGTCCTCATGATATGACAGCGCTGTCATGAAGTGGACGGCGCGGCGGCAGCACACCCGTCGGCCGCAGACGACACATCGCAGTGGAGTTCAAGGAGCAACCATGACCGTTCCATCCCCGAGGAACGCACGACCCGGCCGTCGCGCCTGGGCGGCGGGAGGCGTCGCCCTCGCCGTGACCCTCGCCATGCTGACCCCGATGCAGGCGATCGCCGCCGGCGGCACGACGTTCCGTTCGTCGTTCGAGACGACGGATGCCGCGCCCGTGCTCACCGGCACGGGCGCCGCCGTCAACGTCACCGGCGACCGCTTCACCCCCGGAAGCGTGCTCGGCCAGGTGTCGGCAGTCACGGCATCCGCTCAGAACACCCCCAACGAGGGCGCCGCCAACGTCGCCGACGGCAACGCGGGCACGAAGTGGCTGGCGTTCCAGAACACCGGGTGGGTGCAGTACCAGCTGAGCACCCCGCAGCCGATGGTGCGCTACACGCTCACCTCCGGCGGCGACGCCCAGGAGCGCGACCCCAAGGACTTCCGGGTGCAGGGCTCCAACAACGGCACCGACTGGGACACGGTCGACCAGCGCAGCGGCGAGCTCTTCACCGGTCGCGGCGAGACCCGCAGCTTCACGCTCGCGACGCCGAGCCCGGCGTACACCTACTACCGTCTCGACGTGCAGGCCGTGCGCGACCCCAGCAAGAACATCCTGCAGCTCGCCGGCTGGGAGCCCATCGCCGTCGACGGCGCGACGCCCCCGCCCAGCGACCTCTTCCTCGCGACCGGGTCCGGTCCCGCCAGCTCCGACACCGCCAAGACCGGCGTCGGCTTCACCGGTGTGAAGGCCCTGCAGTACACGGGCCGCACCCTCGAGGCGGGCCCCGCCTCCTCGACCTCGACCCTGTACAGCGACGTCGACATCGCGGTCGCCGACGACACCGCCCTCTCGTACTCCGTCTTCCCGGTGCTCGACGGCGAGCAGACGTACGCGGCCACCTTCGTCGCGGTCGACCTGCGGTTCACCGACGGCACGACCCTCTCCACCAGCGGCGCCGTCGACTCCTACGGCTACGCGGCGAACGCGAAGGCCAAGGGGCAGTCGAACAGCCTGTGGCCGAACCAGTGGAACAGGGTGACCGTCGATCTCGGCCAGTTCGCCGGCCGCACGGTCGACGACGTCCTCTTCACCTACGACCACCCCGGCTCCGACGTGCACGCCGTCGAGGTGCCCACGGCGGGCACGGCCTTCACGGGCTGGCTCGATGACATCTCCATCGCCGAGGTCGCGCCGCGCGACATCTCCGACGGCCTCGTGTCGTTCGTCGACACCCGTCGCGGCACGAACTCGACCGGCGGCTTCTCCCGGGGCAACAACTTCCCGGCGGTGGCCTGGCCGAACGGCTTCAACTTCATCACCCCGATGACCAACGCCGACAACGCGGGCACGCTGTACCAGTACCAGCGCGCCAACAACGCGCAGAACCAGCCGACCCTCAACGGCATCGGCATCTCGCACGAGCCGAGCATCTGGATGGGCGACCGCAACTCGCTCGCCGTGATGCCCGCCGCGAACGGCAACCCCACGTCCTCGCTGAACGACCGCAAGCTCGCGTTCAGCCACGACAACGAGATCGCCCGTCCCGACATCTACAGCGTCGGCTTCGACAACGGCATCCAGACCGATGTCACCGCCACCGACCACGGCGCCATCTACCGCTTCGAGTTCACGGGCGACGCGAGCTCGGTCGTCATCGACCAGCTCGTGAACTCCTCCAAGCTCTCGGTCACCGGCGACACCGTGACCGGTTGGGTCGACGGCGGCTCCGGCTGGCCGGGGCGCACGCGGATGTTCGTGTACGGCACGTTCGACCGCCAGCCCACGGCATCCGGCGCCACCACCAAGGGCGACCGCAACGGCACCGCACGCTATGCGGCGTTCGACACCTCGGGTGACCGCACCGTCGAGCTGCGGCTGTCGACCTCGTTCATCTCGCAGGATCAGGCGCGCAAGAACTTCGACTTCGAGCTCTCCGGCGTCTCCTTCGACAAGGCCCATGCCGCCGTAGAAGCCGCATGGAACGACCGCCTCGGCGTCGTGCACGACGTCAAGGGCGCGACCGACGCGCAGCTGGTCAACCTCTACTCGAGCCTGTACCGCCTGAACCTGTACCCGAACTCGCAGTTCGAGAACACGGGAAGCGCGGCCGATCCGGTCTACAAGTACGCGAGCCCCGTCTCCCCGACGACGGGATCCGCGACCGACACCCAGACCAACGCCAAGATCGTCGACGGAAAGATCTACGTCAACAACGGCTTCTGGGACACCTATCGCACGGCCTGGCCGCTGTACTCGCTGCTGTATCCCGACGTCACCGAGGACCTCGTCGACGGGTTCGTGCAGCAGTACCGCGACGGCGGCTGGGTGGCGCGGTGGTCGTCTCCGGGCTACGCCGACCTGATGACCGGCACGAGCTCCGATGTGGCGTTCGCCGAGGCGTACCTCGCCGGATCCCTCGACACCGACACGGCCCTCGAGGCCTATGACGCGGCGGTCAAGAACGCGACCGTGCTGCCGCCCTCGAACGACGTCGGCCGCAAGGGCATCGCGCAGTCGATCTTCCTCGGATACACCGAGGCGACGACGCACGAGAGCGCATCGTGGGGCCTGGAGGGCTTCATCAACGACTTCGGCATCGCGGAGATGGCGAAGGCGCTGTCCGAGGACCCGAAGACCCCGGCCGATCGCATCGAGCGGCTGAAGGACGAGGCCACCTATTTCGAGGCCCGCGCCGAGCACTACGTCGAGATGTTCAACCCCGAGGCGGGCACGTTCACCTCGCGCAACGCCGACGGCTCCTGGACGTCCGGCGCGGACTTCGACAAGAAGGCGTGGGGCGGTGCCTTCACCGAGGCGAGCGCCTGGACCTTCGGGTACCACGCTCCCCACGACGTCGACGGACTCGCCGCGCTCTACGGCGGCAGGCAGGGACTCCTCGACAACCTGCACCAGTTCCTCACGACCCGTGAGAAGGCCGACTACTCCGGCATCCACGAGGCTCGGGAGGCGCGCGACGTGCGCCTCGGGATGCTGGGCATGTCGAACCAGATCTCCCACCACATCCCCTACGTGCTCGCCGAGGCCGGCGACCCGTCCGGTGCGCAGAAGCTGATCCGCGACATCCAGGACCGCCTCTTCGTGGGCTCCGACATCGGCCAGGGTTACCCCGGCGACGAGGACAACGGCGAGTTCTCGGCCTGGTACGTGTTCTCGGCTCTCGGGTTCTACCCGATGGAGGTCGGATCGGGGAACTACACGGTCGGCACGCCCCTGTTCGACAGCGCGACGCTCTCGATC
This sequence comes from Microbacterium sp. NPDC012755, assembly GCF_042901325.1. NCBI lineage: Bacteria > Bacillati > Actinomycetota > Actinomycetes > Micrococcales > Microbacteriaceae > Microbacterium > Microbacterium sp. NPDC012755. The sequence goes on from NZ_JBIBCT010000001.1 coordinate 1,149,765, forward strand.
GGCGACACCGACCTGGTCATCAACGCCCCCGGGGCGTCCAGCGGCAAGGACTACGTCGCCGGCGTCAGCATCAACGGCACGGCCGTCTCCGACACCACGTTCGACGGCGACCTCGTCCGTGCGGGCGGCACGCTCGACTTCACGATGAGCGCGCAGCCCTCGGCGTGGGGTGCGAAGGACCTCACGGAGCCGCTCGCGGTGCCGACGAGCCTGGTCGATGCGACCAAGCCCGGACGCGGCATCCTCACGGCCGCCGACGGCACTCCGGTCGGCGCGCTCGTCGACGACAACATGAACTCGAAGACGACGTTCGCGGGCGCGACCGCCGAGCTGGTCTGGACCTCGCAGTCCGGTCCGGTCTCGATCGGGCAATACACGCTGACGGATGCCGCGAAGGGCAGCGCCCCGTCGAGCTGGACGCTCTCGGGCTCCACCGACGGCGTGAACTGGACAGAGCTCGATTCACGCACGGGCGAGACGTTCGCGTGGGACACCCAGACCCGGCCGTTCACGGCGAACGGCGAGGGCGGCTACACGAGCATCAAGCTGAGCCTCACGGGTGCGGGCGATGCCCTGTCGCTGTCCGAGGTCGAGCTGTTCGCGAAGGCCGCAGGGGCCGACGGACTCTCGATCACCCCGGCCGCCCCGCAGCGGGTCGCGGCGGGAACGTCGTTCACCGGCAGCCTCGGGACCATCATCGGCGAGGAGACGGATGCCGCCGGCTACACCGTCACGGTGGACTACGGCGACGGCACCCCGGTTCCGAGCGTGAAGCTCACTCGCGACGATCTCGGCGGCTGGAAGGTGAGCGCCCCGCACACCTTCGACGCCCCGGGCACGTACACGGCGACGGTCGTGGTGCGCGACTCGACGGGCGCCACGGCATCCGGTGCGGCGACCGTCACGGTCTACCGCGACGAGACGCTCGTCGGCAGCTTCAACGGCGTGTGCATCGGCGACCTCAACCTGACCGCCGCGAACTGCGACGACCAGGGCTACGGGTACTACCGCGACAAGCTCGCCGCCGACGGGTTCGTGCAGGGTCAGACCCTGACGCTCCCCGGCTCCTCCCTCACCTACGATCTCCCCGCTGTCGCCCCCGGCGCCCCGGACAACATCACCGGAGAGGGTCAGACGATCCGCCTCGACCTCGGCACCGGCGCGACGCAGCTCGCGTTCGTCGGCACGGCGACGGAGAAGGCGCGTCAGCCGGAGGCGGTGCTGCACTTCACCGACGGCACCGAGCAGCGCGTGCAGATCTCGTTCGGCGACTGGGTGGGAGCATCCGGCAGCCCGGCGTTCGGCAACTCGGTGGTCGCGGTCTCCGAGGGACGCCTGTCGGGTACCGGCGCGGAGTCCAGTGTGAAGAACACCGCGATCTACGCGACCGCGCCGATCACGATCGACCTCGACGCCGACGGGAAGCCGAAGGTCGTGGAGTCGCTCACGATGCCGAAGGAGGCAGGTACGCTCCGCGACGGACGCGTGCACGTGTTCGCCATCGCCTCCGACGGCGACCGTGCCGCCGCCGCTCCGCTGGCGGTGACCGCCTCGACGGTGGCCGATCAGATCGCCGGCGAGGAGTTCGAGGCCGCGCTGGCCACGGTCTCGGGCGGCTCCGGCGAGGCGACCGCGGTGGTCAACTGGGGCGACGGGTCTCCCGTGTCCACGGTCGACGTGGCCTCGGGCGCCGTCACCGGCACGCACACCTACGCCGCGGCCGGCACCTACACGGTCACGGTCACGGCGGACGACGGCGTGAAGTCGGCCGACGTGCAGCTGCAGATCGTGGTCGCCGAACCGGAACCGGAGTACGAGCCCGTGATCACGGTGGACGGCGCCGAGGTGGAGCCGGGTGACACGGTGCACGTGACCGGCACGGGCTTCGCGCCGGGTGAGAGCGTCTCGATCCGCATCGACGACGAGGAGCCGGTGGTCGTGAAGGCCCTCGACGACGGCACGGTGTCGGCCGACGTCACGGTCCCCGCGGATGCCGTGGACGGCGCTCACCCCGTGATCGCCCTCGGCAGCGTCTCGAACGTCGAGGCGCGGGCCACGGTGCTTGTCGTCACCGGATCGACCGGCGCCACGGCGACGACCGTCGCCCTCTCGACCACGGCGACCGACCCGGTCGCTGGCGAGTCCGTCGCCCTCACCGCCACGGTGAAGCCGGCAGGCGCGGCGGGTCAGGTCGAGTTCCTCGAGGGCGACGTCGTGGTCGGATCCGCCGGAGTCTCGGCGGGAACGGCGACGGCCGACATCCGCATCGAGACCTCGGGTGCGCACACCTACATCGCGCGCTTCGTGCCGTCGGATCCGAAGGCCTACCTCGGCTCGACGTCCGCCCCGCTCACGCTCGACGTGCGCAGCACCCCGGTGCTCGACGCGGAGATCGTGGTCGGCGTGAAGAGCGTCGTCCAGGGCGGCTCGTTCGAGCTCATCGGCCGCGGCTTCGGCGCGGGCGAGAAGGTCTCGATCGTGCTGCACTCCGACCCGATCCACCTCGCGGACGTGGTCGCCGACGGTGCGGGTTCCTTCCGCATCCAGGTGGCCGTGCCCGCGAACGCCCCGGTCGGCGCGCACACCGTCGTCGCCACCGGCGCCGACACGGGCCTCACCGCCCAGGCCGCGCTGCAGGTGACGGCCGCGGCTGTCGTCGGCGGTGGTCTCGCCGGAACGGGCGGAGCGGTGCCGATCGTGCTGATCGTGGCGCTGCTGGTGCTGCTCGCGGCCGGTGGAGTCCTCGTGACCCGCCGCCGCAGGGAGTCCTGAGGCTCCGCTCAGGTCGCGAGCCGCTCTTCTGTCCTCAGGAGGCGGCTCGCCACTTGTTGAGGGTTCGAACGGGGCCGTGGGAACATTGCACCGTGATCGACGAAGTTGAAGTTGATGAGAATGGTCTCGCCCAAGGTCTACTCGGTTTGCTGCAGATCAGACTTACCGAAGCAAGTCCGCCAACAATGGACAGTCGATTGAATCTTTCGGAGGATGAAGATCCTCAGGATGATAACGAAGACGTGGTCCACGCGACGATTGATGAGTATTTCTGGGCGAGTATGGCTCCGCAAGGTGCCAAGAGATTCCGGCGCCTAAGTTCCGAGCGATTTAGATCTGTTGTTCACGCTGATCGGGTAATGAGAGAAGAAACTCGCACGCTAAGACGCGTCACCGCCCGCATTGTCGTCGATTTAGAGAATCTCAACCGTGAATTTGTCGATGCATTCGCGGCCAGATTCCGCGAGGATAAGACCACGCTCATCGAGGCACTTCTTCCACACCAAGAGATCCTGGGCGGTCTTGCACTTCGTGGACTTCTGCAAGGGTCACTGCATGCTCGTTGCGTCCGCCTCTACGAAGAGATCCAGGTTCTCGCATACGCCGGATTCGTCGAGGGTGCCCAGGCTCGTTCTCGCACACTCGTCGAGACGGTAGCAGTGCTACTTGCGATATCTCGACAAGATGACGATGCCCACCTAATCGCGGAGCGCTATCATGCGTGGTCATTTTGGGAAAACATGTCAGACAGGACACCTGAAATCGACTCAGCCATTGTGGGTGCCTGGGGTCGAGGTTTCTTCTCGCCCTACGGATGGGCGAGGCCCTTGATCTCCGGAAAGGAAGAGGGGCGTAGATCAATATCGATGCAAGATATTCTGCGTGCCGTTTCGATGGAGCCCTATATTGAAGAGTATAGGGAACTCAGCCATTCCATTCACGTGGGCCCATCAATGACGGTGCTCAGCACTGACTTCGGATCGTCTTATCTGTTCAGTACGCGACCTGAGGGTGGCGTCGACGAAGCAGTGAAGATCATTCGCTATGCAACTAGTCTTCTGGGCCTGGCAAGTGAGTGCTTTGCCCGTGATGTATTCCCAAAGTATGGATCGTTCGACCGACTTGGATGGTTGGCACCAGTGCTTCGTCGAATCGACTACGTCTTTCGGGTGTGTGATCGAGTTGAACGGAAGCGGGACATCTAGGCGTCACCTCGGTCTCGCGGCATCCGCTCTCCCCTCCGCGCAGCCCACCTGACACACTGAACCCATGAGCCTTCCTCACGACGACATCGATCCGGACGGACTGCTGGAGTACTCGGTGGTCTTCACCGATCGGTCGCTGAACCACATGTCCGCCCGCTTGGTCGCGGTCATGCAGCAGACCCTCGAGATCCTGCGCGAGGCGTACGGCGCGGAGGACGCGGTCGTGGTCAACGGCGGCGGCAGCTACGCGATGGAGTCGGTGGCGCGGCAGCTCGCGACGGGGCGCCGCGCGCTCATCGTCCGCAACGGGCTGTTCTCCTACCGGTGGTCGCAGATCCTCGAGACCGGCGGCATCGCGTCATCCGTCGTCGTGTGCACGGCGCGCCCCGACGGCGACGACGCGCAGGCGGAGTGGAGCCCCGCGCCGATCGACGAGGTCGTCGCCGCGATCCGGTCGTCCCGGCCGGACGTCGTGTTCGCCCCGCACGTCGAGACGGCCGCGGGCATGATGCTGCCCGACTCGTACGTCAGGGCCCTCGCCGACGCCGTGCACGAGGTCGGCGGAGTGCTCGTGCTGGACTGCATCGCGTCGGGGGCCATGTGGGTCGACATGACGGCGCTCGACGTCGACGTGCTGATCAGCGCCCCGCAGAAGGGCTGGAGCGGATCCCCCGGCGTCGGCTACGTCATGCTCGGAGAGCGAGGACGGGATGCCGTCGCCGCCGGCGCCACGACGAGCTTCGCTCTGGACCTCGGGCGCTGGCTCGCGATCTCCGACGGCTACCGCGACGGAACAGCGGGGTATCACGCGACGATGCCGACCGACACGATCGCCCACAACCTCGCGCAGATGATCGAGACGCGCGGGCTCGGCTTCGCCGCCCTTCGAGACGCGCAGGTCGAGCTCGGAGCGAGAGTGCGGGCGCTCCTCGCCGCACGGGGTCTGCCGTCGGTGGCGGCGGAGGGGGTGGCCGCACCGAGCGTGGTCGTCGTGCACACCGACGATCCGGGGCTCCGCAGCGGCGCGCGCTTCCGCGCGGAGGGCGTGCAGATCGCCGCCGGGGTGCCCCTGCACTGCGGCGAGCCCGATGCCTTCTCGAGCTTCCGGGTCGGGCTCTTCGGCCTCGACAAGCTCACCGACGTCGACGGCGCGGTCGCGCGGCTCGAAGCGGCGCTCGACCGCATGGGGGTCTGACAGGGCTTGATCCGCGCACCCGGCGAGCTCGATCGGCCCCGCTGCGACGCTCGATCCGCCCGGCGTCAGCCGCCGACGGAGCGCAGGTCGTGCGGCGCGAGGTTGAGGCGCTCGCCGCCGTCGGCGGTCACGATGACGATGTCCTCGATGCGCGCGCCCCAGGACCCGGCGAAGTAGATGCCCGGCTCGATGCTGAAGGCCATCCCCTCGCGCAGGACCAGGTCGTTGCCGGGCGCGATGTACGGCTCCTCGTGCACCGAGACGCCGATGCCGTGTCCGGTGCGGTGCAGGAAGGCCTCGCCGAAGCCGGCATCCGTCAGCACGTCGCGCGCGGCGGCATCCACCTGCTGGGCCGTCGCTCCCGGTCGCACCGCGTCGACGGCGGCCTGCTGGGCGCGCACGAGCACGGCGATCCGCTCGGCCGCATCGGGAGACGAGGGACGTCCGACGACGTAGGTGCGGGTGCTGTCGGAGCTGTAGCCGCTGGGCACGGCGCCTCCGATGTCGACCACGACGACATCGCCGTCCTCGATCACGCGGTCGGACACCTCGTGGTGCGGATCCGCTCCGTTCGGCCCTGAGCCGACGATCACGAACTCCACGGTGCGGTGTCCCTCGGCGATGATCGCCTCCGCGATGTCCGCGGCGACCTCCCGCTCCGTGCGACCTGCGCGCAGCCACTCCGGCACCCGCCGATGCACCGCGTCGATCGCCGCGCCGGCACGTCGCAGCTCCACGATCTCGGCGGCATCCTTGATCATCCGGCTCTCGCGCAGCACCGGGGTGGCGAGTTCGAGCCGAACCCCCAGGCGTTCGGCGAGCGGGATCACGTGCAGTGCGGGCAGCGCATCCGACACCCCCACCCGCGAGAACGCACCCAGGGCCCAGGCCACGAGGTCGTAGGGGTTCTCGCCGTCGACCCAGTCGGCGACGGCCAGCCCCAGCTCGCCGACCGCGGTGCTGCGGACCTTCGCGAGCTCCATGCGCGGCACGACGATGGTCGCGGCGGCGCCGGGACGCACCACCAGGGCGGTGAGGCGCTCGATCGTGTCGCCCTCCACCCCGACCAGATACTGCAGGTCGGGACCTGGACCCACGACGATGCCGTCGATCCCTGCATCCGCAGCGAGGGCCGCAGCCCGGTCGAGTCGGTCGGCGTACACGGAGGCGGGGAACGGCGTTGTGCTCACGACGTCAACGCTACTGCGCAGGTCGGCCCGGCGGAACGGAAGGCTGCGCGCCGTCGAGATGGCGCGCGATGCCCGCGCGCGAGCGCAGCCCCGTCTTCTGCAGGATGCGTGCGACGTGGCTCTCCACGGTGCGAGGGCTCAGATGCAGCCGTTCGGCGATCATGCGGTTCGTGTGTCCGTCGGCCACGAGCTCCGCGACGTCCTGCTCCCGCGGAGTGAGCGCGTCGAGCGGAACGTCCTCCTCGGCCGTGGGAGCGCCGAACCGGGCGATCGCGGCTTCCGCGAAGCGCCGATACAGCACGGCGCCCGCTCGATCGAACAGGTCCGCGGCCTCGCGGGCGTCGGCGAGAGCATCCGCCATCCTGCCCTGACGCACGCGCAGCTGGGCGCGGAACATCGTTCCGTGCCCGCTCTGGGACGGGTGGTCCGCGCGTCTCCCCCACTCGATGGCCGCCTCGGCGTGAGCGAGCGCCTCGTCGAGATCGCCCCGCGCGACGGCGAGCTCACCCAGACCGATGTGCTTCTGCGAGGCGAAGATGTCGTGGCGGTCGATCTCCAGAGCCTCGAGATCGGCGGGCTGGCCGAGCACGATCGAACCGCGGCAGATGAACAGGCGCACGACACGACGCCACCACAGGATCTGCGGCAGCCCCGCCTCCACGAGTCTCCGGTGGCGGGCCGCGAACTCCTCCGCGCTCACCCGGCCGGGTGCGGCGACCAGCGACGCGGTGAGCGCCAGCGGAACGGCATCGGGCCAGTTGTACTTCTCCGACGCCGCTATCGCCAGTTCGCTGAGCTCCTCGGCCTCGGCGCACCGATCCAGGGGGATGCAGAGGAAGGCGAGGATCAGATAGAGGTGAGGCAGCACGTGGAAGCGCCCGTGCGACTCGGCGAGGCGGATGCCGCGCTCCACGAGGCGGGCGCCGTCGTCGAAGTCGGCCAGGAAGTGCGCGCACCACCCCATCGCCGTGACGACGTCGAGAACGGGCAGCAGCTCCGACGCGGTGAGCGTCTCGAAGCCGTCCTTGGCGATGCGGTAGGCCTCCCGGCCGCGATCGAGATCCCCCACCCTGAGGTGCGACAGCGCGCGCAGCCCGGCGAGGGCGGTGGCGTGCCCCGGCCGCTCGTCGTCTTCTCTGAGCCAGGCCCTGGCATCGATCTCATAGTCGCCGTCGTGCATGACGGCCAGGGTCGCCAGCTCGACGATCACCTCGGGGGCGAGGGTCGCCGCTCCGATGTCCCGAGCGAGCTCGAACGCCTCGTCGGGTCGGCCCTGGATGCGCAGCGACTGCATCAGAAGGGAGAGGGCCTCCCCTGCCGGCTGCTCCGAGACATGCGCCTCGCGCAGCACCCGCTCGGCCTCGACGGGCCGTCCGTCGAGCAGGAGCGCACGCGCCAGCCCCAGGTCCCGTGCGCGATGCGGGATCCTCGTCGTTCGCGTGAGCATCGCGATGCTGCTGCGCGGAGACGTCGAGGTCACGATCGCCGCGGCATCCACGATCGTCTGGATCTCGTCCGCGGTCAGATGCGAGCCGAGCTGCTGCAGGTGGGAGGCGCGTTCCAGCAGGTCAGACGCGCTCTCGGCGGCGAGGCGGTGCGCTCGCCGCCGAGCACCGGCCCGCATGTGGCGATAGGCGGCCGCGCGGATGAACGGATGGACGATCCTCAGCTCGTCCGCGTCGATGAGGCCGCGGCGGGCGAGGCGGTCGGCCGCGTCGGCGAGGGCGTCATCGGTCGGGGAGCCGTCGGAGAAGGTGCCATCCATCCGGACGAGTCGTGCGAGCGCGGCGGGGGCGACCGCCGGGGTGAGTGAGAGGGCATGCAGCAGCGTCAGCGCGGGCGCGTCCAGTGTGCTGAACTCCCCGCGCAGAGCGTCGCCGATCTCGAGCGGTTCGCGCGCGTCGGTCCGGGCGGGTGCATCCCGCGCGGCATCCGCGAGCAGGCGGAGGAACAGCGGGTTCCCGCCGGCGAGCTCCACGAGGGCATCGTCATCGGCGCCGTGCTGACGGAGGAGGTCAGCGGCCTCGTCGTCGGCGAGCGGTGCGAGGCCGATGCGGTGCACCTGGGCGCCTCCGCGTGCGACCGCGTGCAGCAGCCTGTCGGGTACGGTGCCGGTTCGGAAGCACAGCACGAGAACGAGACCCGTCGTCGTGGGGTCGGCCAGCAGCCCTTCGATCAGCTCTGCGGCAGGGTCGTCCAGCCAGTGGGCGTCGTCGATCACCAGCACGGTCGGTGAGCTCGACAGCGCGTCGCGGACATCGCGCTGCAGGGCACGCGGTGCGCGCCGGGCGAGAAGCAGGGCGAGGTCGGCCTGCAGGAGATCCTCGACGATAGCTCGGATGCCGCCGAGGGGGATGTTCGTCGCGATCTCATCAGGGCGGGCGAAGAGCGTGCGCTGAGGAGGACCCGAACGCAGGAACTCTCCGACGAGAGCGGTCTTGCCGATCCCGATCGGTCCCTCGATGAGGATGATCCGGTGGGGAGCGTCGGCGGACGTCTCGGCGTGCGTGATCAGGCGATCGAGCTCGTCTCGACGTCCGATGAACATGTGCTCTCCCCTCCGCGCACAGAATGAGAATAGTGGGATATCGCTTCCCACGGGGCTTTTCTCGAACCATTCGATCAATTGCCGTGTTTCTACGGATGCGCGCTCTTCAGCCCGATTCATAGCCTGTGCATGATTGTGTCCGCCGACCCCAGTACAGGAACCACTCGATGACATCGCAGCTACGCACACGCCTCAGGCGCCTCCTCGGCGCGGGCACCGGCATCGCCCTCGCCGTCGGCCTCAGCGCCGTCGTGATCGCGGCGCCCGCCCAGGCCGCCACCCAGGACGGCGTCTACGTCGGGGAGAACAGCCACGGGTACGACATCACGATCACGGTGTCGGACGGCAAGGTGACGGACGTCGCCACCACCTCCACGATCTTCTGCGGACTCAACCCGCCGATCCCCTCTCCGCTCACGTTCAACGACATCCCCGACACGGTCATCGCGGCGGACGGGACCTTCCAGGCCAACTGGACCTATCAGATCGATGCCGACTATCACGCCGAGTACTGGCTGGGCGGGACCTTCCACGACGACGGCACGGTCACGAGCTCCGGATCGAACGCCGCCGACATGGTCGGCGCGGGGCTGCAGTGCACGGGCACGCAGTTCACCTACGATGCGGCCGTCGACGGCACCCCTGCGCCGCAGATCACGGTGAATCCGAACCCCGCGACGCTGTCGCAGATCACCGATCCGGCCGGTGTCGTGCGGTTCACGGGCACCGGCTTCGCACCGGACAGCTCGGTCGCTCTCCTCGTGGACGGCCAGCAGGCGGCGACGCGCACGGCGGGCGCCGACGGGTCCGTCGAGGTCATCCTGCACTGGCCGAACGCCACGGTCGGCGACCACGTCGTGAAATTCACGAGCGGAGCGCGTACGGCCCAGACGACGTTCACCGTCGTGGCAGACCCGACCTACACGCCGACGGCGGCGGTGAGCCCGTCGACCACGACGGTCTCCGCGCTCGCCGGCGCCGGCGTCTCCGTCACGGGCGCGGGGTTCCCGCCGTCCGCGGCGGTCACCATCGCGTTCGACGGGACCACCGTCACGACCGTCGACAGCGGCGCAGACGGCTCTGTCGGCTACGCGCTCTCCCGCGCAGCCGTCGCACCGGGGGCTCACACGATCACACTGACCAGCGGGCAGTGGTCGGCATCCGCCGCGCTGACCGTCGAGGCCGACCCGGTCGTCTACCACCCGGCGGTGCTCGTCACCCCCGACACGATCTCGCAGTCGGAGCTCGCGTCGGCGGGCATCCAGGTGCAGGGCAGTGGCTTCCCCGAGAACGCGCCGGTCGAGGTGCTCTTCGACGGCGCCGTGGTCACGACCGCGATCACCAGCGACACCGGAGCGGTCGCGACGTCCGTCCTCCGCTCTGGCGTCGCGGCCGGCACATCGACGGTGCTCGTGCGCAGCGGTCAGTGGCAGGCATCCGACACGGTCGTCGTCACGGCCGACCCGATCGATCCGGCCGACGTCACCCTCACTCCGTCGGAGATCGCGACCGGTGCGCTGGAGGCCGACGGGATCGCGCTCACTGCCGAGGGCCTGCCGGCTGAGGTCCCGGTCCGCGTCCTGTTCGACGGCACCCAGGTCGCGACGTTCACGGCCTCCGCCACGGGCACGGGCTCGGCGTCGTTCACGGTGCCCGATGTCGCACCGGGCAGGCACACCGTGCAGCTCGTGCAGGGGCCGGGCTTCGCACCGCGGGGCGAGGCGCTCGCCGCCTTCGCACCGGGAGACGTCCTCGGCGAGGCCGAACTGCAGGTCACCGCTGATCCGGCATCCCCCGGACTCGTGCTGAGCGTCTCGCGGATCGCGACCGATTCGCTGGCCGCCACGGGTGTTCAGCTCGCGGGCACCGGATTCACCCCCGGTCAGGCGGTCGCGGTCCTCTTCGACGGTCAGGAAGTGGGCGCCGCGCTCGCGGATGCCAGCGGCTCCGTCTCGTTCACCCTCCGCCGCGCGGGCGTCGCGCCCGGCGACCATCCGATCGCGCTCACCCAGGGCGATCTCCGATCCGAGGCCGTCCTGACGGTCACCGCCGCCGCGCAGCCGGGCACCCCAGGCCCTGGCACGTCGAACCCCGGGACGCCGGGTCAGGCGGGCGGGACCTCAGGCGGCCTCGCCGCTACCGGGACGGATGCCGGTCTCTGGACCGGCGTCGCCGGTGCCGCTCTGGCGCTGATGGCCGCGGGAGCGCTCATCGTCGTCCGACGCAGGCGCGCATAGCGGGAGGCTCGGGGCCGTACCCGGCCGCGCACTCCTCACGGTGCGCGGCGGGTGCGGCCCCGTGGTTCTCGCGACGTAGGATCAGAGGGTGCTGATCGGTCTGATGCGTCCCGTCGAAACCACCTCCGTCCGGGTGGAGGGCGCCGACCTCGCCGAGATCCAGACTCTGCTCGAGGCGCACCGGCCCGCCGGCTTCGATCTGATCTCCTCCCCTGTCGAGATGATCAAGGGGGCGGCGGTGCTCAAGTCCGTCGGGACGTTCGCTCGCCGCGACCAGGTCACCGAAGTGCAGGCCGACGACCTCGACGCCCTGCACGCGAAGGTGCCGGAGGGCTGGCAGCTCCTGAACGTGCGCGTCGCCTGACGCCTCTCCTTCGACTCGCAGGATGCTCCGGTCGCAAACCGGGTTCCGAATCTGCGCAGTTCGCGACCGGGTCTGCGACCGGAACAGGCCGCGGGAGCACCCGATCAGCGCGCTCGCACCCCGGCGGCCAGCTCGGCGAGGGCCGTGACGGTGGCGTCCCAGCCCATGCACGCGTCCGTCACGCTCTGACCGCGCACCAGCGTGGCAGGACCGGCGGCGACGTCGAGCTTCTGGGCGCCCGCGACGAGGTTGCTCTCCAGCATCACGCCGGCGATCGCCCGCCCGTCGGCGGCGATCTGCGCGGCGAGCTCGGTCACGACCTCGGCCTGGCGCAGGTGGTCCTTGCCGCTGTTGCCGTGGCTGGCGTCGATCACGAGCCTGTCGGTGAGTCCGGATGCCGCCAGCCGCTCCGACGCGCGCCGCACGTGCTCCACCTCGTAGTTCGGTCCGTCCGCCCCGCCGCGGAGGATCACCGAGGTGTCGGGGTTGCCCGTCGTGGTGACGAGGCTCGCACGTCCGTCGGCGCCGATCCCGAGGAAGGCCTGCGGAGCGGATGCCGCGGCCGCAGCATCCAGGGCGACCTGCAGTCCGCCGTCCGTGCCGTTCTTGAATCCGATCGGCATCGACAGCCCGGATGCCAGCTGGCGGTGGATCTGGCTCTCGGTGGTCCGCGCACCGATCGCGCCCCAGGTCACCAGGTCCGCGGTGTACTGCGGGCTGATCGGCTCCAGGAACTCGGTGGCGCACGGCATCCCCAGCGCCGTCACATCGCGCAGGAAGGCCCGCGCCATCCGCAGTCCGGCCTCGATGTCGTGGCTGCCGTCGAGGTGCGGGTCGTTGATCAGACCCTTCCATCCGACCGTGGTGCGCGGCTTCTCGAAGTACGTGCGCATCACGACGAGCAGCTCCCCGCTGTGCTTCTCGGCCTCGCGCACCAGACGTCCGGCGTACTCCAGCCCCGCGTCGGGGTCGTGGATCGAGCACGGGCCGACGACGACGAGCAGACGGTCGTCCTCCCCCGTCATGATGCGGCGAACCTCGTCGCGAGTGCGCGAGACGAGGGCGGAGCGCTCGTCTCCCACCGGCAGCTCCGCGGCGATCTCGCCGGGCGCGGGGATGGTGGTGAAGCTCGCGACGTGCAGGTCGGCGGTGGCGTCGACGGTGGTGGTGTCGTTCACGGGGTGGGTCCTGTCCACTAAGGGCGGACCCGATGCAGAGCCCGCCGAAACGGCGAAGGGCAGAGCGGATGCTCTGCCCTGTCGGCTCTGAAGGTGTCGGTACGCGTCAGTGTCGCGACGGCCCCTCCAGAGCCGACTCGAAATACGCATACCAATTGGTCATGGAGAAGACCCTACCCCATGCGGAGAGGTCATCCGGCCGCGAGGCGGATCCGCTCGGCGAGGAACGAGCGGTTGGCCTCGTCGAGCTCGAGGACGGCGTAGGCCACCGGCCACATCGTGCCGTCGTCGAGCTGTGCGGGCTGCTCGAAGCCGAACGTGCCGTAGCGGGTCTTGAACTTGCTCGCGGGCTGGAAGAAGCAGAGCACCTTGCCGTCCTTGCCCCACGCGGGCATGCCGTAATAGGTCCGCGGCACGAGGTGAGGAGCGGCTTCGAACACCAGGGCGTGCAGGCCCTCTGCGATCACCCGATCGTCGTCGGAGAGCTTCGCGATCGCCGCCTGCAGGTCGGCCTCCCCTTCGGCCCGAGCCTCCTCCGGCGTCTTCTTCGCACGGGAGCGCGCGGTCTTCTTCTCGGCAGCGGCCGCCTTCATGGCGTCGCGCTCCTCGGCGGTGAAGTTCTTCTCGTTGTCGGCCATGGGAGTGTCCTCTCGATCGGTGATGACCTCAGCGTAGGGATGCCGACGAGGGCTGCGCTTCTCGATTCCTGATCGATCACGCAGGCGGTCGAGGCGTGCGCAGACGGACGAGGTCGCGGGTGCGACTTCTCACGGCTGGCCCGGTCGACGAGCGGATAGGGTGTGAGCCATGGACATGCGCGTCGCGGCATACGCGGTCGTCACCGATGACGATGACCGGATCCTTCTGGCGCGCTGGATCGACGGACGCCGCGTCGCGTGGACCATGCCCGGCGGCGGACTCGAAGCCGGAGAGGACCCCGAGGCGGCCGTGCGCCGCGAGCTCCGCGAGGAGACCGGGTACTCCGTCAAGGTCGGCGAGCTGCTCGGCATCCACTCCCGCGTGATCCCCGCCACCCAGCGTGTGCAGAAGTCGGACTCGCCGCTGCACACCCTGCGCATTGTCTACCGCGCGAGCGTCACCGGCGGCAAGCTGCGCTTCGAGACCGAGGGCTCGACCGACATGGCGGAGTGGTTCCCCCGTGACGCCGTCGCAGGGCTCCAGCGGGTGAAGCTCGTCGACATCGCGCTGAGGATGGCCGGCATCCTCTGACCCCGTCGTGAGCGCCTTCCGAGGTCGCGCGGACGGGTGGGGCGTTTCGTCTCGGTCGCTGGCGCTCCCTCGCTCAACGACCAGTGGTGCCTTCCCCCGTCGTTGAGCGAGCGCAGCGAGACGACACGCACTCCCCGCGCCGATCAGCCGCGCGGCTCCTCCGGCACGGTGATGTCGGCGACCGTCGCGCCGTACGCGGAGATGAGGTCATCGGCCTCGACGAACAGGCTGTAGCCGTGGGCGCCCGCACCCATCGCGATGCGTCGGCCGACGATCGACTCGTCCGCGTAGATCGGCCAGTCCGTGGTGCTGCCGATGGGCACGATCGTGCCGCGCTCGTATCCGGTGGCGGCCAGAGCCAGTTCGGGCTCCGGCAGGCGCAGCTTGTTGACGCCCACGACGGCGCGCAGCTTCGGCCACGAGATCGACCGGCCGCCGGGCACCAGGGCGAAGAGGTAGGTGTCGTCCGACCGCTTCACGACGAGCGTCTTCACGATCCCCGAAGGGTCGAGTCCGAGCAGCTCCGCAGCCTCGAACAGGCTCTTCGCCTGCGGGCGCTCACGGATCTCGATGTCGAGACCGCGGGATGCCGCGGCATCCCGCACCCGGGAATGGGGCGTTTCGTCTCGGTCGCCTGCGGCGTCCTCGCTCAACGACCTGTCCGAGTCACGCGTCGGGAGCGGACAGCGGGTCGTCGGCGACCCACAGCTCGTCGTCTGCGCGCAGCGCCTGCCATGCGGCGTAGAGCACGCCGACGGCTGCCGCGGCGCCGAGGATCAGGGCGACGACCGAGCCGAGACCCGGGCCCTTCTTCTCGGTGACGACGACGGCGCGGCCGCGCGGGGCGCTCAGGCCGTGACGCTTCGCGTTCGCGACATCCCATGCGCTCAGAGCGGTGCCGACGACTCCGCCGACGATCGGGACGACCTTGTCGTCGACGACGTGCTTGCCGAAGCGCACACCCTGGTCGACGACCGGTGCGACGCGACGGTTGTACGTGTCCTGAACGACGGGGACCACCTGCTCGCGATTGAAGTTGCCGAGCTGACGACCGGCCTCACGGGCGACGTCGGCGGCGTGGCCGACGAGCACCTGCTGGTTCTCCCAGAGCTGGTTCGCGTCGTTCTGAAGACGACGCAGTTCCTTCTTCCGCTTGCGGCTGAGGCTCACGATGCTCTCCTGTCGTTTGGAGTACGGGTTCACCATCTTGCCACGCCATGCTGGAAGCGGCATGAAACCCGGGCAAACTCACCGGAAGCTCTGCGAGAATATGGGCATGGCTCACGCTTCTCATGTCGCAACCCTCCACACCAACCACGGTGACATCGTCATCAACCTCTTCGGCGACCACGCTCCGAAGACGGTCAAGAACTTCGTCGGCCTCGCCGACGGCACCCAGGACTGGACGCACCCCGCCACCGGCAAGCCGGGCGAGGGTCCCCTCTACAAGGACGTCATCTTCCACCGCATCATCCCGAACTTCATGATCCAGGGCGGCGACCCGCTCGGTCAGGGCGTCGGCGGTCCCGGCTACAACTTCAACGACGAGATCAACGGCGAGCTCAACTTCAACGAGCCCTACATCCTCGCGATGGCCAACGCCGGCCTGCGCCGCAACGCCATCACCGGCGAGCTCGAGGGCACCAACGGCTCGCAGTTCTTTATCACCACCGACCCGACGCCGTGGCTGCAGGGCAAGCACACGATCTTCGGCGAGGTCGCCGATGACGCCTCCAAGGCCGTCGTCGACGCGATCGCCGCCGTGCCGACCGCAGCGGGCGACCGCCCGATCGAGCCGGTCGTGCTGCAGTCGATCGACATCGTCGCGGCCTGACGCCGAGCGAGCCGATCCGGATGACGAGCTCCGAGTTCACGAGCAATCGCGACAACTACTGCTATCGGCATCCGGATCGGCAGAGCTTCGTGCTCTGCCAGCGGTGCATGCGCACGGTCTGCCCCGAGTGCCAGACCCAGGCCGCGGTCGGGGTCATCTGCCCCGAGTGCATGAAAGAGGATCGCAAGAACCGCACCCCCGCGCAGAAGAAGGCTGCGCGGCGCTGGGGCGGAGGCGGCGCGATCGCGACCGCCACCCGCAGCGGCAGGCCGGTCGTGACCTACGCGCTCCTCGCGGTCACGTCGTTCATCGGGCTGCTGCAGCTCATCCCGGGCCTCAACGGGCCGATCCAGGGCGCACTTCTCTTCAACTCCATCTTCCTCGATCCGCGTCTCTTCGAACCGTGGCGCCTTCTCACGGCGCTGTTCGTGCACGGCGGTTTCATCCATTTGGCGCTGAATATGCTCGCGCTGTGGATGCTGGGACAGACACTGGAGCCGATGCTCGGTCGTGCTCGCTTCCTGGCGATGTACCTCATCAGCGGACTTGGCGGGTCCGTCGTCGTGGCGCTGATCGCGCCCGGAGTATCGACCGTCGGAGCCTCCGGTGCCATCTTCGGCTTGATGTCTGCGCTGCTAATCATCGGCCGCCACATCGGTGCGAACGTCACCGGCATCCTCCTGATCGTCGGGATCAACCTCGTCTTCGGCTTCTTCGCTCCGAATGTGGCCTGGCAAGCTCATGTGGGGGGTCTCCTCACGGGAGCATTGATCGCGTTCATCTACACCCGTACCCGCCGCCGCGAGCAGCGGGTCTGGCAGATCGTCTCCCTCGCAGTTATCACCATCCTGTTGATCGTTGCCGCACTGATCGCAGGGCCATTGATTCTTAACGCCTGATCGAGAGTTGTTAACAGGGTTGTTAACCCCTGTGAATAACACCGGTGTAATTCTCCCCAGCTGTGGAGAGATCTGTGGATAACTCTCACTCCTGAGTCCTGCGGGGGACGGGCGCAGGGATGTTCCCTTCGCTCGCAGAGCGGGATCCCTCCCGCCTGGCGGGCCCCTCCCGATGCTCGCTCCGGGAACATCCCTGCGCCCTTGCGTCGCATCGCTGCACTCGCTCGGGGCAGAGGGCGTGTCACATCTGTGTGCTCGCTCGGGGGACGGATCGCTGCACTCGCTCGCTGGGGTCGCATCGCTTCGCCTGCTCGCGCGGGGAGATCGGCTGAGGGGTCGTGAAGTGTCGGGTTTGCGTGCCGGGATGCGGCAGTTTGTGACTCCTCAGCGTCGGTACGCACACGCATGCGGGCGGCGCTGCGTGCTCGGGCGGGCGGAAACGAAGAAGGCCCCCTCGTCATCGAGGGGGCCTTCTTCTCAGGAAGAGGATGCGGTCAGCGCCACCGCGTGGTCATGAGGAAGCCGATCAGCGCGATGCCGAGGCCGATGGCCAGGTTCCAGTTGCCGAGACCGGGGATCGGGAACGCCATGCCGGAGATGTAGAACACGAGGATCCAGGCCAGACCCAGCAGCATGAAGCCGATCATCACGGGCTTGAACCACACCGCGTTGGGCGCAGCGTCGCCTTCGGCGCGCGTCACTTCGGGTTCTTCTGTCTTGCGGTCTCGTGCCATGCCGTCATTCTACCCACGACTCCTCGCAGCGCCGAGAATCCGGGGGGCGAGAGCGCGGCATCCGCACAGGAATCACGGATAGTATCAGCGGCATGAGTGCATCCGTCGTCTCGGGGGAGCGACGCAGGCGTCATCGCCGTCCCCGCTCGCGCGCCACGTTCACGAGCGTGCTCGGTGAGCTTCTGCTCACCGCAGGCGTCCTCGTGCTGCTCTTCGTCGCCTGGCAGATGTGGATCGGCGACATCATCATCAGCGCGGAGAAGAACGATCAGGGCGCGGCGATCTCCAAGGAATGGGCGGAGGCGCCGGCTCCCGAGCTTCCGCCGCTCGTGGAGAAGGATGACGGCACGACCGTCTACGCGCCTGTCGTACCCGCGAAGCCTGCGAACACCGAGCAGCTCGGTCAGATGCACATCCCGCGCTTCGGCGCCGACTACAACAAGGGCATCTACGGCGGCACCACCCGCGCGGGAACCCTCGACAAGCTCGGCATCGGCGTCTACACCGACTCGAAGATGCCGGGTGAGATCGGCAACTTCGCAATGGCCGCGCACC
Organism: Microbacterium sp. NPDC012755; assembly: GCF_042901325.1. NCBI lineage: Bacteria > Bacillati > Actinomycetota > Actinomycetes > Micrococcales > Microbacteriaceae > Microbacterium > Microbacterium sp. NPDC012755. Next base: position 1,167,706 of record NZ_JBIBCT010000001.1, read on the forward strand.
GCACCACGTGGGGCAAGCCCTTCAACCAGCTCGACAAGCTGCAGCTGAACGACGCGATCGTCGTCGAGACGCCCGACGGCTGGTTCACCTACCGCTTCCGCACGCTCGAGTACGTCAAGCCGACGCAGACGGACGTGCTGCTCGACGTGCCGCAGGTGCCCGGGGTCGAGACCGGAGAGCAGTACATCACGCTGACCGCCTGCTCCCCCCTGTACTCGCTCGCCGAGCGCATCGTCGCCTACGGTGTCTTCGAGAGCTTCCAGCCGCGCGCCGAGGGTCCGCCCAAGGCTCTGACCGATCCGCCGCCGCCCCCGGCCGCGCCGTCGGTGTAGGGAACGAGAGGAATCATGTACGCCGCACTCTGGCGCCTGCTGCCCGGTCCGTGGTGGCTGAGGCTCTTCATCCTGCTCGTGCTCGTCGCGGCCGTCCTGTACGCGCTGTTCTGGTTCGTGTTCCCGTGGGTCAGCCCCTTCATCACCCCGGGCGAGGTCGACGTCGAATGACGCGCGTGCTCGTCGTGGACAACCACGACAGCTTCGTGCACACCCTCGTCGGCTACCTGCGAGAGCTCGGCGCCGACGTCGAGATGATCGAGGCCGACGCGGTCGACGCGGTAGGGCTCGAGTCGCTGATGCCCGCGTTCGACGGGGTGATGCTCTCCCCCGGGCCCGGCGCGCCCGCCGACGCCGGCGCGTCGATCGACGCCGTGCGCATCGCCGCGAAGACGGGGATGCCACTGCTCGGCGTCTGCCTCGGGCATCAGTGCATCGCCGAGGCCTTCGGTGCGCCGGTCACGGAGGCCCCGGAGCTCATGCACGGCATGGTGTCGCCGGTCGTGCACGACGACTCGGCGCTGTTCGACGGAATCCGCTCTCCGTTCGACGTCGGGCGCTATCACTCGCTCGCCGTGGCGGAGTCCGCACTGCCCCGTGAACTGCGGGCGACGGCGCACGCCGATTCGGGGACGGTCATGGCGATCGCCCATGTCGAGCTGCCGATCGTCGGCGTGCAGTTCCACCCCGAGAGCGTGCTCACCGAGGGCGGCTACCGGCTGCTCGCGAACTGGCTCTCCTCAATCGGCGACGCGGATGCCGTCGCCAGCGCCGAACTGCTGCATCCGCAGTCCTCGCGCTGAGGCGCCGCGTCTGCAGGTGTGCTCGCTCAGCGACCGGTCATGGCAGCGCGATCAGCCCGCGGAGCCCGTGCAGTAGCGCAGTTCGATCGGCGAGCCGACGGCCACGTCACCGGGCGCGGAGGACATCGAGACGACCGTCGGCGGATCCGTCGCGGGGCAGTCGGAGAGCTCGACGCCCGTCGGGGTCAGTCCGATCTGCTCGAGCTGCGTCTTCGCGGCATCCAGGGTCCAGCCGGTGACATCGGTGAGCGTGACCCGACCGCTCGCGACCACGAGGTTCACGACGGTCTTGGGGGCCACCTCCGACTCGGCCTTCTCGCTGGCCTCCATAACCGTGTCAGCGGCGAGGCTCTTGTCGTTGCGTTGGATCACCGTGCCGAGTTGCAGGCCGGCGGCGGACAGGGCGTCTTTCGCGGCCGCGAGCGACAGGCCCTTCAGGGTCGGCACGACGACCGTCTCCTTGCCGGACGAGACGTAGAGCGTGATCTCGTCGCCCTCGGCGACGGCCACCCCCGCCTTGGGATCGGTGCGGATGACGTTGCCCTCGGCGATCTCGGAACTCGATTCGAGCACGACCTTGGCTGTCAGATCGAGATCGCTCAGCGCATCCTGAGCGCGCTCCGAGGCCACATCGATGAGGTTCGGCACGGTGCGCGCCGTCACAGGTGTGTCGTCGGTACGGCTGATCGTGATCACCCAGAACAGGATGGATGCCAGGAGCACGGCGAGCAGCGCGACCCCGGCCCAGATCCACGCGACCGGCGGTCCGGACTGCGTGCGGGCCATCGTGGTGTCGGTGCTGAGCTGGCGGAGCGACCGTGCGGTCTCCTGCGCCTGCTTCGGGCTCGGTCCGTACAGCTCGCTGGTCAGCGCGCCGAGTTCCTTGCGGCTCGGGGCACGGCCCGCGACGGCGGCGTCGAGCGCGGCACGGAAGTGCGCGGCATCCGGGTAGCGCTGATACGGGTCCTTCGCGAGGGCGCGGAGCACGATCGGGTCGAGGGCGCCGGGGGAGTCCTCGTTCACCTCGGTCGGCGGCACGGGGGTCTCGCTGACGTGCTGATAGGCGACGGCCACGGGGGACTCACCGCGGAACGGCTGACGTCCGGTGAGCAGCTCGTAGAGCACGACGCCGGTCGAGTACAGGTCGGCACGGGCGTCGACGGGCTCGCCCTTGGCCTGCTCCGGCGAGAAGTAGGCGGCGGTGCCGATGATCTGCGTGGTCTCGGCGACGGTCGACGACGAGTCGGACACGGCCCTCGCGATGCCGAAGTCCATGACCTTGACCTGGCCCTTGTCGGTGACCATGACGTTGCCCGGCTTGATGTCGCGGTGCACGACACCGGCACGGTGCGAGTAGTCCAGCGCCTCGAGGATGCCGTCGGCGTAGCGCACCGCGTCGTCCACGGGTACGGGTCCTGCCGAGATGATGTCCTTCAGCAGCGTGCCGCTGATGAGCTCCATGACGATGTACGGCACGACGAGCGAGCCGTCGCCCTCGGTCTCGTCTCCGGCGTCGTACACGCGCACGATCGACGGGTGCGACATGCGCGATGCGGCCTGAGCCTCGAGCCGGAACCGCGTGCGGAACGCCGTGTCGCGCGCCAGCTCGGGGTCGAGGATCTTGATCGCGATGTCGCGACCGAGCGTCAGGTCATAGCCGCGGTACACCTTGGCCATGCCGCCGTGCCCGATGAGCTCGTCGACGCGGTACCGACCCGCGAGAACACGTGGCTCTGTGGACACGTACTGACCCCCTGATACGACCTGATGAAACTGCTCTCAGCCTACGATGCGCTAGCCGTCAACCTGCTGAATCGCTGCCGCCGGTCTCCGCCGCGGGCAGGATCACGGTGGACTGGCCCTGCGGCGAGACGTCGGAGGGACGGTCTCCGCAGAACGCGCGATACGTCGCGGTCACGACCTGACCGGCCTTGCCGGTGTCGACCGTGAACGTGGTGCTGCGCGTGTTCTGGTCGAAGCTGCTCGTCGTCTTGCCGCCCGTGAACGTGCCGTTCGTGAGGGTGACCTCGTAGGACGACAGGTTCGGGGTGCCGGACGGGCACGTGAAGTTCGTCCAGTTCAGCGTGGCCGTGCCGCCCTCGATGATCGTCGTCGCGGCCGAGAACGTCGGAGCGTTCTTGGGCTGGCCGATCGGCGTCTGGTCTGCGTACGCGGTCATGCTGATCGCGGATCCGGGCTCCAGCAGACCTCTGGGGCTGACCTGCTCGACCGTGCCGACCTGTTCAGCAGTGGGAGCGGGGGTCGTCCCCACGTCGCACGACGGGACGAGTCCCGCTTGTGTGGCGATCCCGATCGCCTCGTCGCAGCTCAAACCGATGAGGCCCAGAGAGGCGACGTCGACCGGGGCCGTCGTGGGCGTCGGTGTCGGCGGCGTCTTCGTGGGCTTCGGCGTCTGGCTCGCCGAGGTCGAAGGCGACTTCGACGGGTCGGCGTCTCCGCCGCCCTTCGGGCCGAACAGCGCCCAGAGTCCACCACCGAGGACGATGACGAGCAGTGCGATGAGCGCGATCAGCGGCCACGTCCAGGGGCTGCGTTTCTTCTTCGCCTCCTCCTCCTCGGCGACCTCGTCGCCGGTGGGCAGGGTCGCCGTGGTGGGCAGGATGCGCGTCGTGCCGTCGTCTCCGGATGCCGTCAGCATCCGGGTCGCGTCGTCGGCGATGCCGCCGTTCGCGATGGCGGGAACGGCGATGGCGGCCGAGTTCAGGTCGCCCCGTCGCAGCGCCTGTGCGGCGCGGGCGACGGTCGCGGAGGACGACGGGCGATCCGCCGGCTTCTTCGCGATCATCGCCATGACGAGGTTCTGCACGGGGATCGGCACGGTCGGCGGCAGCGGCGGAGGCTGCTCGTTGATCTGCGCCATCGCGATCGCGACCTGCGACTCGCCCGTGAAGGGACGCTTGCCCGCGAGGCACTCGTACGCGACGATGCCGAGCGAGTAGGTGTCGGTCGCCGGAGACGCCGGGTGGCCGGAGGCCTGCTCCGGAGAGAGGTACTGCACGGTGCCCATGACCTGGCCCGTGGCGGTGAGCGGCACCTGGTCGGCGATGCGCGCGATGCCGAAGTCGGTGATCTTGACACGGCCGTCTGGCGTGATCAGCAGGTTTCCCGGCTTGATGTCGCGGTGCACGAGGCCGGCCGCGTGCGCGGCCTGCAGAGCGGATGCCGTCTGCGCGACGATGTCGAGCGTCTTGTCGGCGCTCAGCGCGCCGTCGCGTTCGAGGATGGTCGACAGAGCCTCGCCGGGCACGAGCTCCATGACGAGGTAGGCGCTGCCGTTCTCCTCGCCGTAGTCGAAGACGCTCGCGATGCCCTCGTGGTTGACGAGAGCGGCGTGGCGCGCCTCCGCGCGGAACCGCTCGAGGAACCCGGGGTCCCCCATGTACTCGTCCTTGAGGATCTTGATCGCGACGGTGCGTCCGATGACGTGATCCGTCGCCTCCCACACCTCGCCCATGCCGCCGATCGCAATACGCGACTGCAGCTCGTAGCGACCACCGAACGACACACCCTGCGTCGGTCTCATCTGCCCAGCACCGCCTCTATGACCTTCTTCGCAATCGGAGCGGCGATGGTGTCACCGCTTCCGGACTGCCCTTTTCCGCCGCCGTCTTCGACGACGACCGCAACTGCCACCGCGGGGTCGTCCGCCGGCGCGAAGCCGGTGAACCACAACGTGTGCGGCTTGTTTCCGTTCTCTGCGGTACCGGTCTTACCGGCCACGTCGATCCCGTCTATTCTTGCACCCTGTGCCGCTCCCGTAGCGACGCTCGCCACCATGGCGGCGGTGACCTGATCGGCCACGCTCGCGTCGACTGCCCGACCGAACTCGCTGTCGTCGTACGACCGGATGACCGACAGGTCGTTTCCGATCACGGCATCCACCATGTGGGGGTTCATGACCACTCCGTCGTTCGCGAGCCCAGCCGCCACCATGGCGATCTGCAACGGGGTGGCGGTGACCTGGCCCTGACCGAAACCGCTGAGCGCGGTCTGCGGGTCGTTGAGCCCCTGGGGGTAGCTGGACGGGGTGGAGGTGAGCGGGGTGTCGAAGCTCTGGTTGAAGCCGAACTTCTCGGCCATCTCGCGGATCTTGTCGTCGCCGAGGGCGACGGCGAGTTCCGCCATCGGGATGTTGCAGCTGAGGCGCACGGCCTCCGCGATCGTCACCGTCGGGCCGTCACCGCCGCACGTGCCGCCCCACGCGTTCGAGACCGTGTTGTCGGAGCCGGGCAGCTGATAGCGCGCGGGGTTCGGCAGCGTCGACTCCGGCGTCCAGTCGCCGCTCGCGAAGGCCGCCGCGGCCACGACGATCTTGAACGTCGACCCCGGAGGGTTGAGGTCTCCCGCGATCGCGCGGTTCGACAGGGGCTTCGACGGGTCCTGCTCGAGCTGCGCGAACGCGGCGTTCGCGGCATCCGCATCGTGCGTGGCGAGGAGGTTCGTGTCGAAGCCGGGCGTCGACACCATCGCGAGGATGCGTCCGCTCTTGGGCTCGATGGCGACGACGGCGCCCTTGAGTCCCTGCAGTCCCTCGTAGGCGGCGCGCTGCGCTGCCGTGTTCAGCGAGAGCTTCACGCTGTAGCCGGTCTGCGGCTGACCGCTGACGATCCGCTCGATCTCCGAGAAGAACGCGTTCGAGCCCGTGCCGGAGAGGTCGGCGTTGAGGGCCTTCTCGATGCCGGTGCGGGAGTCCAGCGGTGCGCTGAAGTAGCCGGTCACGGGCTCCCACATGGCGGCATCCGTGTACACGCGCTGGAACTGGTACATGTCGTCGCTCGGCACGGACGACGCGATGGCGACCCCGTCGACGATGATCGAACCGCGCTGGATCTCGTAGCTGTCCAGACGAGTGCGCTTGTTGTTGCCGTTCTGGGAGAGCGCGTCGGCGTCGATGACCTGGATCCAGCTGGTCGCGGCGAACAGCGAGATGAACATGAACAGCATGACGATGCTGAGGCGGCGCAGCTCCTTGGTCATCCGATCACCGTCCTCGGCTGGGAGCGCACGGCATCCGAGATCCGCAGCAGCAGCGCGACGATCAGCCAGTTCGCGACCAGCGAGGAGCCGCCGGCGGCGAGGAACGGAGTGGTGAGTCCGGTGAGCGGGATGACGCGGGTCACGCCGCCGACCATGATGAACACCTGCAGCGCGATCGTGAACGACAGCCCGGTGGCGAGCAGCTTGCCGAAGTCGTCCTGACCGGCGAGGCCGATGCGGATGCCGCGGCTCACGAACACCATGTACAGGCAGAGGATCGCGAACAGCCCGATCAGGCCGATCTCCTCGCCGAGGCTGGTGATGATGTAGTCGCTGTGCGCGAGCGGGGTCACCTCGGGGCGGCCCTGGCCCCAGCCGGTGCCGATGAGCCCGCCGTGGGCGAGGCCGAACAGCCCCTGCATCGGCTGGTACCCCTCCTTCTCGGGGTTCACCTGGCTCGGATCGAACAGGAACAGCCAGTTGATGAACCGGCCGTGCACGTAGCTGAGCACCTGGGTGGCGACGACGGCTCCGGCGAGCACCAGGCCGAGGCCGATCAGCACCCAGCTGGTCTTCCCTGTGGCGACGTAGAGCATCGCCACGAACATGCCGAAGATGAGGGTTCCGGTGCCGAGGTCGCGCTGGAACACGATGATGCCGAGCGAGATCACCCACACCACGAGCACCGGTCCGAGCTCGCGCATGCGGGGCCAGGTGATGCCGAGGACGCGCGTGCCGACCGAGGTCAGGCTCTCCCGCGTGCGCACGAGGTAGCCGGCGAAGAAGATCGCGAGGCAGATCTTGGCGAGCTCTCCGGGCTGGAAGGCGAAGTTGCCGCCCAGCGACACCCACACCGCCGCGTTCGCGTCGGGGATGCGCAGGCCGGGGACGAACGGCAGCAGCAGCAGGACGATGCCGGTGAGGCCGAAGATGTACGTGTACCGGAAGAGCACGCGGTAGTTGCGGAGCAGGATGACGGTGGCGATCGCCCCCGCGAGGGAGATCGCCGCCCACGCGAGCTGCTTCGTGGAGAACGCTCCCCAGCCCGTGTAGGCCTTGGCGATGTCGATCCGGTAGATCATCGCGATGCCGAGTCCGGTCAGCAGCGTGGCGATCGGGAGCACGAACGGATCGGCGTCGCGGGCCACGGCGCGCAGCACGAAGTGCAGGGCGAACGCGAGCACGGCGAGCCCGCCGCCGATCGCGAGGATCATCGGGTCGACCGTGCCGAGGGCGCCGAGCTGCACGAGGGTCAGCGATGCGCCGCTGATGACGATGGCGAACAGCAGCAGCCAGAACTCCCGGTTGCGCTGCGTCTGCGGCATCCGGATCCCGCGCAGCGCCTTGATGACGCTGGTATCAGCGGCGACGTCGACGCTCATCCTGCGCCCTCCGTCGGAGTGGGTATCGGAGTGGGCAGGGGCGTCTGCTGGATCGCGTTCGCGTCGGCTCCCGCCTGGAGGCGCGCGACGATGGCGTCGGCATCCGACAGGGAGCGGGCGTTGATCGTGCGCTCCACCGATGCGCGCTGGTACTCGGGCAGGTCGGCGAGCAGGATGTCGGTGTCGCGCACCGGCGTCGACAGCGTGATCGGCCCGATGTTCTGCTGCACGCCCTGGAAGATCACGACGCTGTCCTCGTCGGCGCCGATGAAGTAGCGCGTCTGGGTCCAGCTGTAGGCGGCGAAGGCGGCGATGCCGAGCATGACGAGCACCAGCAGCATCCCGGCGATCCAGCCGAACCGGCGGCGACGTGCGCGCCGACGGTCTTCCTGGATCAGCTCCTCGAGGTACTCGGGGGCCGGTTCGAAGTGGCTCGGCTCGTTCGCCGCCTGGCGCACCGGGTGCAGCCAGTTGCTGAGCGCGGAACGGGCGGCCGGGATCGCGATGTTCGACGGATTGGAGGCCGATCCGACGATGGTCGGCGTGCCAGACGAGATCGCGTGCTGTCCGCCGACGTCGACGAGCACCATCGTGACGTTGTCGGGCGCGCCGCCGTCGAGCGCCTGCTTGAGGAGGCTGTCGGCCGTGCGGCCCGGAGCCATGCCGAGGCGCATCGCCTTGAGGATGTGGGTCTCGTCGACGACGCCGGAGAGTCCGTCGGAGCACAGCAGCCAGCGGTCGCCCGGCTGGGTGTGCATGACGAACATGTCGAGCTCGGGGTCGGCGTCCATGTCGCTGAGCACGCGCATGAGCACCGAGCGCCGCGGGTGGTAGCGGGCTTCTTCCGGCGTGATGCGGCCCGAGTCGACGAGCCGCTGCACGAAGGTGTGATCGGCCGTGATCTGCGTCAGCGCGTCGTCGCGGAAGAGATAGATGCGCGAGTCGCCGATGTGGCCGATGACGGCGTAGTCGTCGACCATGATGATCGCGCTGAGCGTGGTGCCGAGTCCGGCGAGCTCGGGGCGGTCTTTCGCGGCGCGGATCAGGTCGCCGGCGGCCGTCGTGGCCGCGGCCTGCAGCGACGCCTGCGCGTCGTCGGTCGAGGCGTACGCCTGGTCGAGGGGCTCCATGCGCTGGATCGCGATGCTCGATGCGACGTCGCCGCCCGCGTGTCCGCCCATGCCGTCGGCGACGACGAACAGGTTGGCTCCGGAGTATCCGGAGTCCTGGTTGTTGGAGCGGACCTTCCCGGTGTGGGAGATCGCGGCGCTCGAGCCCTCGAAGACCATACGCGCGTCAGGCCCGCAGCTCGAAGGTCGTGGCGCCCACCTTGACGGGGGTGCCGAGCGACAGCGGCACCGAGGAGCCGGTCACGCGCGTGCCGCCGACGAAGGTGCCGTTGGTGGAGTCGAGGTCCTGGATCGCCCAGTTGTCTCCGCGCAGCAGGAGGCGCGCGTGGTGGCTCGACGTGTAGTCGTCGCGGATCACGAGAGACGACTCGCTGGAGCGGCCGATCGACAGGCTCTCGCCGTTCAGCGGGAGCTCGAGACCGGTCTTGGGACCGGACGTGATCACGAGGCGCTTGGCCGTGGCGATCGTCGCGGGGCCGGTCGAGGGCTTCGCGGATGCCGGCTTCGCCGCGGGTGCGGGCGCCGGAGCAGCGGATGCCGCGGCTGCGGCCTGCTCGGCGGGGAGCTTGCGCACCTTCACGCCGAAGAGATCGGCGCGGAGCGAGTAGACCACGGCGAACACGAAGAACCACAGGAGGAGGAGGAAGCCCAGGCGCAGGAGGAGGAGAGGGAGCTCTGCCATCAGATCGTCCCTCCCGCCGGGATGCGAGCGCTCATCCGAGTGCCCCGAACGCGCGGGTGGCGTCGTCGTCGCGCGGCCGCGCGGGGCGGGACGGGGCGGCGACGGGGATGATGCGGAAGACGAGGTCGGTGCGTCCGATCGTGATCGTCGTGTCGGTCGGAAGCGCGGCCTCGCGGACCTTCGTGCCGTTGACCTTCGTGCCGTTGGTCGAGCCGAGGTCGCGCATCATGGCGCGCTCGCCGTCCCACAGGATCTCCACGTGCTTGCGACTGGATCCGGCGTCGGCGATCGTGATGTCGGCATCCGATCCGCGTCCGATCACGGTGCGCGCGCGGGTGATCGAGTGGCGGCGCCCGTCGACGTCGACGACGGCCTGCCAGCTGACGCGGCCCTCGACCGTGCCCGAGTCGACGCGGACCGTGCCGGTCGCGACCCTCTCGTCGGCCTCCAGCGTGATCGCGAGCGGGCCGGCGAAGCTGTAGCCCTGCGACTTCGCGTGCGCCGTGAGCAGCGCGTGCAGCTCATCGGTCAGGGCGCCGCCGAGACCGAGCATCCGCTCCGCATCGTCGGGGCTGAGCCGTGCCACATAGCTGTTGGGCGCGATGATGCGGTCGCGGCTCACCACAGCCGCGTTGGTGTCGGCCTCGCGCCGCAGGGCGGAGGCGATCTCCACGGGCTGGATGCCGCTGCGGAAGGTCTTCGCGAAGGCGCTGTTCACAGCGCGCTCGAGACCCTTCTCAAAGCTGTCAAGTAGTCCCACTGGGCTCCTCTGGCATGCCGACCGGTAGGGACATCGTAGCCAGGTGTGCTGAGTGAACGCCGTTGTATGGCGGATTCGCAGGGATGTTGCGGGGGTTTGCGGGTGCGGCGGGGGAGTGTGGTGCGCGGGTGCGGCGGCGGTGTGGTGTGGAGCCAGGCTCGCTTCGTCGGCGCCGGTGCGCGGATGTCGGCGCACCGGCTTGTTTCCGCAGGCATCCGTGATCTGCGCCGACAGAACGGACCGGGACGGACTCTCCGGACGGGCTCGTCGGGCCGGTTTCTTCGCGGGGTGGATGCCGTGATAGCCTTGCGGAGTTGAATTCTTCGGAATGAGACGACTCGCGCGAGTGGCGGAATGGTAGACGCGCTGGCTTCAGGTGCCAGTGTCCGTATGGACGTGGGGGTTCAAGTCCCCCCTCGCGCACGCGAGATGAAGAGCCTCGATCGAAAACGATCGGGGCTCTTCGCGTTGTAGCCCGGGCGCGTCGGGGCCGGCAGGGCATCTGCTATCAAGGGAGCTATGCCGCACGACGAATCGGACCCGCTCGGTCGTGAGGCTCCGATGACCCGGGCGATGGCCGTGATCCTCCCCGACGGGGTGGCCTGCGCGGAGAGCGGCGATGAGACGGTCCTCGCGCGATTCGCGGAGGAGGAGCTGCTCGTCGCGGATGCCGTGCCGGGCCGTCGGTCGGAGTTCTTCTCCGGGCGCGAGTGCGCACGCCGCGCGCTGGGGGAGTTCGGGGTGCCGGATGCGCCGATCGGCCGCGTGGGGCGACGCCCCGTGTGGCCGGAGGGATTCGTCGGCAGCATCACGCACTGCGAGGGGTATCGCGCGGCCGCAGTCGCCCGGAAGACGGACATCCTCACTCTGGGCATCGACGCCGAGCCGGACGCGCTGCTTCCGGAGGACGTGCTCGATCTGGTGTCCTCTCCACACGAGCAGGACGCGCTCAGACGACTGCCCTCGGCCCCGTCGGACGTCCACTGGGACCGGCTGCTCTTCAGCGCGAAGGAGTCCGTCTACAAGGCCTGGTCGCCGATCACCGACGAGTGGCTCGGCTTCGAGGAGGTGAGCGTCGAGATCGATCCGTCTTCCGGAGTCTTCCTGGCGCGCCTGCTGCGGGAGCCGTGGCGGCTGCAGGGCCGGAGCGTCTCGGAGATCGACGGGCGGTGGACGCGGAGCAATGGACTGCTGCTCACCGCCGTCGTCATCCCTCGCTGAGGGGTCGCGCCCTCACTCGCTCCGTCGATAGCGCATCGCGACGGAGCCGTTGCTGAGCGGCTGTGCCGAGATCAGCTCGAGTCGTCGAGTCTGAGGCAGTCCGTCCTGGAACAGCGTCGGGCCGTGCCCCGCGATCAGGGGATGCAGCAGGAACACGTACTCGTCGATCAGGTCCAGCCGGTCGAGCTGCGTCGCGAGCGCACCGCTGCCGAGGAGCACGCCGTCTGGGGTCGCATCCTTGAGCTCCTGCACGGCGGTGCGCAGGTCGCCGGTGAGGTGGTGGCTGTTGGCCCAGGGGAAGTCGCTGCGCGTCGACGACACGACGTACTTCGGCTTGGCGTCCAGCTTGATCGCCCACTCGCGCAGCGCCGGAGGAGCATCCTCTTCGCCGCGGGCGACCGCCGGCCAGTAGCTCTCCATCATCTCGTAGGTCGTTCGACCCCAGAGCATGGCGCCGCCCTCGTCCATGAGGTGTGTGAAGTAGGCGTGCGTCTCGTCGTCGGCGATGCCCTCCCGATGGTCGACGCAGCCGTCCAAGGTGATGTTGAGACTGAAGGTCAGGAGGCCCATGCGACGACTCTAGGCCGTGCGATCCCCGCTGTGCGAGGGGTTCTCGAGAGCCGCGACAGAGCCGCAGCCGGGTGCTTACCGGACGTTCGCGTCGAGCCAGGGGACGGGGTTGATCGGGGTGCCGTTGATGTGCACCTCGAAGTGCAGGCACGACCCGATGGTGTAGCCGGTGGTGCCGACTCGGCCCAGGAACTGTCCGGCCACGACGCGGTCGCCGGACTGGACTGCCCGGGTGCCGTAGTCCATGTGCCCGTAGAGGGTCGATACGGCGGAGCTGCCGCCGAACTCGTGCTGCACCTGGACGGTCACGCCGTAGCCGCCGTAGCTGTCCTGCGACATCGTCACGACGCCGTCGGCGGCCGCGTAGATCGGGGTTCCGACGGGGGCGGCGTAGTCCTGGCCCATGTGGCTGCGACCGGGGCGGCTCGCGCCGAAGCCGTCGGTCATCGTGTACGAGCCGGCCGCCATGGGGATGATGACCTGGCCGGGCTGCGCGATCGGGACGATGCCGCTCTTCGCGGAGGCGGCGCTGGCGACGCGGATCTTCTCGATCTCGTCCGGGGTGGTCGCGGAGAAGTCGCCGCTCACCACGACGTCGGGCATGACGTCGGCGCTGGCCGTGTAGGTCTGGGCCTCGGCGCGGATGTCGGCCATCACCGACGAGGCTGCAGAGGCGGTGCCCGACTGCGCCATGCCGACGGCGGGCAGCGCGACGCCGCACACCAGGGTGGCGACGGCCAGTGCGGCCGTGGTCATCCGGCCGATCCGGCGTCGAGACGAGCTGCGCTCTGTGCGCGCGGCCACGGGAGCTGCGGATGCCGGGCGGGAAGCCGCGGATGCCGTCGCACGCACGCGGCGCGGACGAGCCTTGCGGCCGCGGGGGCTGCGGGCGGCGGCCGGCTCGGTGGCGTCGGAAGCGGGGGAGGAGGCGTCCTCGTCGGCCGAGGGGGCCTCGTCGTCTGCGGCGACCTCATCTGCCGGTGCCTCGTCGACCGAGGGCGCTGCGTCGGCGGGCGCCTCGTCGATCGCGGGAGAATCCACGGCCTGGGCCTCATCGCCAGCATCCGCCGGTGCGGAGATGACGTCCTGCTCGGCGGGCGCGGGAGTCTCCTGCGGTTCTGCGGACTCGGCGGCGATGGTCGCGGCCAGCGTCACGACGGCGGCGGCCTGCTCCACGGCGGCGGCCTGCTCGACGATCGGGGTCTGCTCCGTCACGACGTCTGCGGCATCCGGCGTCGCCTGGGCCCTGCGTCGGTCTCGTCGCAGCATGCCCGTCGAGACGATGGGGTCTGCAGAAGCCACCTCGGTGAGAGGCGTGGAAGACAGCGCGGTTTCGGGTGATCGCGAAGTGATGGTGAAGCTCCTCGGGAGACGGACACGTCCGTTATCAAGTTGTAACCATAAGCGAAGAATCCGCAGGTCTCAAATCGAGTGCGGATGCTGTGCAGCGTCTATGCGGGAGGTATGCGCCCACCGACCCCGCCCGGACGGGCATCTCGGCTTCCTGACACAATGGTCCCGTGCACGAGTCCAGGAAGCCGGCGGTTCTGCGCGGCTTCGCCGCGTCGTCGCTGGCGATCTTCGCCGCTCTCGCCGGTCACCTGACCGGCGGCGGAACGATGCCGGGGCCCCTCGGAATCCTCGTGCCCTGGCTGCTGTCGCTCATGGTGTGCGTGCTCCTCGCGGGGCGCCGGCTCTCGGTCGTGCGGCTGAGCCTCTCGGTCGCGATCAGCCAGCTCCTGTTCCACGTGCTGTTCGTGCTGGGCACGATCACGCCGACCGGCGCGGTCAGCGGCCACGTCCACGGCGCTCCGCTGCAGTTCTCGCCGACCGACGGACTCTCCGCCGCCGTCGCCGCCGACGGACTCATGTGGTTCGGTCACGCGATCGCCGCGGTCGTCACGATCCTCGTACTGCACCGGGGTGAACGGCTCCTGCTGGGCCTGCGCGAACTGGCGGAGCTCAGCATCCGCTGGCTGCGCCGTCGTGTCGATGCGCTCGTCGCCGCGCCCGCGCCCCTGAGCCCGCTGGCCTCTCCGGCATCCGAAGGACCCGAGGCGCTCCGCGACCTCGCCCTCCGCTCTCCTCTCCACGGACGCGCCCCGCCGGCTCTTACCGCCGTCTGATCCGCGCCGTCCGCCCTCTCGGGCCCGTGACGGCGGCACTGTCGCGTGCGCACCGGCCCGCCGGGCACGCGATCCGCGTCCGCGGCGTCGACTCCCGACGCCCGTCGAGAGGTCTGTCATCCATGTCCCCTGTCCGCAGATTCGCGGCGGGTGCACTGGCGGCGGCCGTCGTGATCCTCGCGACCGCCCTGCCCGCATCCGCCCACGACCAGCTCATCCAGAGCACCCCCGGAACCGACGAGCGTATCGCCGCCCCTCCGGAGTCCGTCACGCTGACGTTCTCCGGAGAGCTGCTGATGCTCGGCGACTCGACGACGGGAGCCGTCGTGCTCCTCGTCGACGCCGAGGGGAAGAACTGGGTGTCCGGCGACCCGGTCGTGAACGGGAACACCGTCACGGCCGCCGTCGCAGAGGGCATGCCCGACGCGGGCTACCAGGTGCGGTGGCAGGTCGTCTCGGAGGACGGGCATCCGATCTCCGGCGTCGTGCCGTTCACCGTCGGGGATGCGTCTCCGATGGCGACCGCGAAGACGGATGCCGCGACCACCGACGCACCAGCGGATGACGCGGCGCAGACGGCCGACGAGGCCGACGGGATGCAGCGGACGCTGCTCGTCGGCGCCGGCGGAGCGGCCATCGCCGCTGCCGCCTTCCTCCTCTACAGATTCCTCCGTCGCCCCCGGGCGGCGGCCGCAGCGCCGGAGTCCGGCGACTCTGCGGACACGCAACCGTGAAAGGCCATTCCATGAACACCGCACAGAAGTCCACCGTCCGTCTCACCGCCCTGATCGCCGCCGCGCTCCTCGCTCTCACCGGCTGCGCCTCGACCGCGCCCTCGGCGGAGTCGTCGACGGCGCTCGCCGGCGACTCGGTCACGATCGAGGACGCCTGGGTCAAGTCCGCCGACGAGGGGATGTCGGCGGCCTTCGGCGAGCTCTCCAACAGCGGCGAGAAGGACGTGACCGTCGTCTCGGCGAAGACCGAGGCCTCGGGCATGGTCGAACTGCACGAGACCGTCGAGAACGAGTCGGGGGAGATGGTGATGCGCGAGAAGGACGGCGGCTTCGTCATCCCCGCCGGCGGCACGCTGACGCTCGAGCCCGGCGCGAACCACATCATGCTCATGGGCCTCTCGGCGCCGCTCAAGGCGGGCGACGAGGTGACGTTCACCCTCACCTTCTCCGACAAGTCGACCTACGAGTTCACCGCACCCGTGAAGGACTACACCGGCGCGAACGAGAACTACGAGGGCGGCGACGACGACGGCAGCATGAACCACTGATGCGCGCGCCCGCTGAGGGCGCTCGTGCCGTCCGCACCGGCTCCACCCGGCGGCAGTTCCTCCTCGGAGGGGCTGTCGCCGGTGTGGGCGCCGCTGCCGCGGTCGGCATTGACATCGCCCTGAATCAGAAGGCGGCTCCGGCCGTCACGCCGTCCGCGCCGATGAACGGCGACGAGAAGGTCCCGTTCCACGGCATCCACCAGGCCGGCATCGACACGCCCGCGCAGGCCCACGGCATGTTCCTCGCCCTCGACCTGCACGACACCACGGACCGCGAGGGGGTGTCCAGGCTGATGCGGATCCTCACCGACGACGCGGCCCGGCTCACCCAGGGCGCCCCGGCGCTCGCGGACTCGGAGCCGGAGCTCGCCGCCAGCCCCGCTCGTCTGACCGTGACTTTCGGCTTCGGCTCGCGGCTGGTCGCGCGCGCCGGCGGCCCGGCGCCGACCTGGCTCGCGCCGCTCCCCGCGTTCGGGATCGACGCGCTGCAGCCCGAGTTCTCCGACGGCGACCTGCTGCTCCAGGTCGCCGGAGACGACCCGCTCACGGTCGCCCACGCCGCACGGATGCTGTTGAAGGACTCGCGTTCGTTCGCTGCGCTGCGGTGGACCCAGACCGGCTTCCGCCGCGCGTACGGCACCGAGCGACCGGGCACCACGATGCGCAACCTCTTCGGTCAGGTCGACGGCACGGCGAACCCCGAGCCGGGGACGGCGGAGTTCGACCGGGTCGTGTGGGCGGACGACGGCTGGCTGTCCGGGGGCACCGGCCTCGTCATCCGCCGCATCCGCATGGACCTCGACAAGTGGGACCGCCTCGACCGCGGGGGCCGTGAGGCCTCCGTCGGCCGGACACTGGGGAACGGCGCCCCGCTCACCGGAACCGCGGAGCACGACGAACCCGACTTCGAGGCGAAGACCACGATCGGATTCCCCGTGATCCCGCAGTTCGCGCACATCCGCCGCGCCCGCGGCGACGACGGGGAGAAGATCTTCCGGCGTGCGTACAACTACGACGAGAGGCCGTCGGGCGGCGGCATCTCGGAGTCGGGGCTCGTCTTCGTCTCGTTCCAGGCCGACGTCGAGCGGCAGTTCACCCCCATGCAGCAGCGGCTCGCCGAGCTCGACCTGCTCAACGAGTGGACCACGCCCATCGGGTCTGCGGTGTTCGCCATCCCGCCCGGATGCGCGGAGGGCGGCTTCATCGGGGAGACGGTTCTCCGCTGACCGCGGAGAGAACACGGATGCCGCGGCAGAGGTTGCTCTCGCTGCCGCGGCATCCCTGTGCTCGCGCTCATCGCCTGCGGGGTGCGCTCGCCTGCGGATCCGTGCCTGTGGCGGCGGTCAGCCCGGCATCCTGACGTCGTGCAGCACGCGTGCGCTCGTCAGCGCGGTGGCACGCCGGGACAGTAGGCGGATGCCGAGTGCCATGAGGTGGTTGACGCGGCCGGAGATGACGCTGGGACGGCCGTTGCTGCGGTCGAGCTCGCGGAACGCGGTGTCGATCACCTGCTCGGGGGTCTGCTGCCGGCCGACGGAGGCGGCGTCGGTGCCGACCACGTCGAAGAACTCGGTCTTCGTCGCTCCGGGGCTCACCGCGAGCACGCGCAGTCCGGTGCCCCGTGCTTCGGCCCAGAGCGCTTCGGTGAAGCTCAGCACGAAGGCCTTGGTCGCGCCGTACACGGCCATGCCCGGCGTCGGCTGGTACGCCGCGGTGCTCGCGACCGTGACGAGGGCGCCCCGGCCCCGGAGCAGCTGGGGCATGAAGAGGCGGGAGAGCTCGACCAGCGTGCCGACATTCAGCTGGATCTCGCTCGTCATCCGCTCGGGGTCGACCGTGTCGAAGGCGCCGTGGGTGCCGAAGCCGGCGTTGTTGACCAGCGAGGTGACGCGGATGCCGCGGCGGTCGATCTCCGCGTGCAGGGCGGCTGCTGCTCCGGCGACGCCGAGGTCGGCGGCGACGACCTCGACCGCGACTCCGGCGGAGGCGCGCAGCTCGGCGGCGAGGGCTTCGAGGCGGTCGACGCGGCGGGCGACGAGGACGAGGTTCGAGCCGCGGGAGGCGAATCGGCGGGCGAACTCGACCCCGAGGCCGGCGCTGGCGCCGGTGATGAGGGTGGTTCCACCGCGGAGGTCGAGTGTCATGGTGCAGTCCTTCGATCGTGTCGACAATGTAGGCAGTGACATCATTGTGCACGCGCTCTCTCTTGTTGTCAATGCCTACATCGAGATAGGATCGACGGGTGCCCCCGCAGCCCTATCACCACGGCGATCTCCGCCGCACGCTCCTCGAGGCCGCCAGGTCGAGCATCGAGAGCGACGGCGTCGAGGCCCTGTCGCTGCGGCAGCTCGCCCGCGAGGCCGGGGTCAGCCATGCGGCTCCCAGCCGGCACTTCCGTGACAAGCAGGCCCTGCTCGACGCTCTCGCCGAAGACGGGTTCACCCGGCTCGCGGCGGTGCTGGACGAGGCCGCCGGCGTGGAGGCGACGACGGGGGAGAAGGTGCGGGGTCGGTTCGACGCTCTCACCGCGGCCTACGTCGACTTCGCCCTCGAGCAGCCGATCCTGCTCGGCCTGATGTTCGGGATGAAGCACGCGCCCGACGCGCGCGCAGAGCTCATCGCGGCTGGTCAGGCGTCGATGGAGGTCACCGTGCGGGTCGTGATCGCGGCGCAGGAGAGCGGGATCATCCGCGCGGGAGATCCCCATCGCATCGCGCTCACGGCGTTCGCGACGTTCCACGGCATCGCGACTCTCGCCTCCGGGGGGCTCCTCGACGGCGTACCGGCCGCCGAGTTGGTCGCCGACGCGCGCGACCTGCTGTGGACCGGCATCCGCGCGGAGTGAGGCACGGCGGGTTCCCTGCACTGCGGCGTCGGGGCGGCGGACCCTCCGTCGACTGATCCGCGTCCTACAACCGCTCGAACGCCGCCTGCACGGCGACGGCTGCCGCTCCGCGCGCCCACGCGGTGAAGCCGCTGTCGTCCACGTGCAGCCGCACCGGAGAGGCCCGCGGGTCACGACCAGCGGCGATCTCGGCGCGCACGGCGCCCTCGGCCACAGCGAACAGCCCCATGCCCTCGCCGGCGAGAACGATGTCCGCGTGGGTCGTGAGGTTGGCGGCCAGGGCGACGAGGCGCCCGAGCGCTCGGGCGCTGGCGTCGACGATGGCCGCGGCCGCGGGGTCGCCGTCGGCGGCGAGAGCGAGGACCTCGTCGTAGCCCACCGGCCGCTGGAGGGCGGTCGTCGCCTGTGCGGCGATGGATGCTGAGCCGAGCATCGCCTGCGCGCACCCCCGGTGCCCCTCGGAGCACAGGGGGCCGTGCGGTTCGAGCGGCACGTGAGCGGCGAGGCTGATCCCCGAGTCCGCGTTGCGCACGACCTCGCCGCCGGAGACGACCTCGTACCCGACGCCGGCGCCGATCGTGATCACCGCGAAGCCGTCGAGCCCGCGGACGACGCCGAACCAGCGCTCGGCCTCGGTCAGGGCGATCAGATCGTTCTCGATGCGCGTTGGCAGGCCGGTGGCCGCGGTGACGAGCTCGCCGAGAGGAACGTCCTCCCAGTCGAGGAACGGCCCCCAGACCACGGTGCTGCCGTCGGTGATCCCGCCGACGCTGATGCCGACGCCGACGGGGGCGTCGCTGTCGCCGACGAGCCGCGTCATGGCCTCGACGATGGTGTCGACCACGTCGGAGGGCGCGTGCGACCGCAGCGGCAGCACCACCTCGCCGAGCAGCTGCGCCCGGACGTCGGTGAGCACGCAGTGCGCGTCGCCGCCCGTGAGCTTCACTCCCAGGAAGGTGCCGACGGCGGGCGAGACGTCGAGGGGGCGAGAGGGGCGGCCGACGCCGTCGACCACGTCGTCGAGCTCGACGAGGATGCCGCGGTCGACGAACGGCTTCGTGAGGCGGGTCAGGCTCGCCGGAGACATCCGCATCCGCACGGCCAGGGCTGAACGGGAGATCGGGCCGTGGATGAGGACCGTGCGCGCGACGGTGGCCTCCGTGCTCATGACACCTCCATTGATTTCATCTTGGCACATAAAGACGCGGCGGACCGGCGAGATCACGCCGTTGACGTCTGGATTATTTTCATGCTAAAACTAATTCATGCATTCCAGCGATGTGAGCAGCGAACCTTCCGCCATCGACGAGGGGCTCTCCCCGGAGGTTCTGCACCTCCGCAGAGGCGGCACCAGCGTGGTCGTCGAGATGTCGACGCCGCCCGCCATCGTGCACTGGGGCGAAGACCTCGGACACCTCTCGACGCAGGCCCTCGGCGGCCTCGCACTGGCCGCGGCGCCCCAGCGCGTCTCGGGTGGACTCGACGTCACCCCCGTCCTCAGCATCCTGCCGACGCCCGCGCACGGCTGGCTCGGCACGCCGGGGCTCGAAGGGCACAGGGCAGGCCACGGCATCAGCGTCCGCTGGCACCTGGCCGGAGTCGACGCCACCGCCGAGCGCGCCCGCATCTCGCTCGTCGACGAGGAGTCGCGTCTCGCCGCCACCGTCGAGCTCGAACTCGGCGTCGCGGGTCTCCTCCGGCAGCGCATCACGCTCCGCAACAGCGGAACGGGCGCGTACACGGTGCAACGTCTCGCACCATCCTTCCCCGTTCCGTGGGACGCGACCGAGATCCTCGACACCACGGGGCGTCATCTGCGTGAACGCTCGCCGCAGCGCCGCGCCTTCACCGTCGGCACCTCGGTGCGGGAGAGCCGCCGAGGACGCCCGGGCGCCGATGCCACGCTGCTGCTCTGCGCCGGCCGCCCCGGGTTCGGGTTCGAGTCGGGACGGGTGCACGGCATCCACGTCGCCTGGAGCGGCAGCCACACCGTCCTGGCCGAACGGACCATCGCCGGGGAGGCCTTCCTCGCGGGTGGCGAGCTGTACGGCCCCGGCGAGATCATCCTCGACTCTGGTGAGACCGTGACCACTCCCTGGGTCATCGGCTCCTGGGGCGACGGCCTCGACGAGCTCTCCGCGCGGTTCCACGACGAGCTCCGCGCGCGCCCGCAGCATCCGCATCGGCCCCGCCCCATCACCCTCAACACCTGGGAGGCCGTGTACTTCGATCACGACCTCGATCGGCTGACCGCGCTCGCGGATGCCGCGGCCGATGCGGGCGTCGAGCGGTTCGTGCTCGACGACGGCTGGTTCCTCGGTCGTCGCGACGACACCGCCGGACTCGGCGACTGGCAGGTGGACACGGAGGTGTGGCCGCAGGGGCTGCACCCGCTCGTCGACCGCGTGCGCTCGCGCGGCATGGAGTTCGGGCTGTGGGTCGAGCCCGAGATGGTGAACCCCGACAGCGAGCTCGCCCGTGAGCATCCCGACTGGATCCTGCGCTCTCGACTCGATCTGCCGCCCGCCGCCCGGCAGCAGCAGGTGCTCGACCTCGCGCACCCCGACGCGTACGCGCACATCGCGTCGCGCCTGCACGCCCTGCTCGACGAGTATCCGATCGCCTACCTGAAGTGGGACCACAACCGCGATCTCGTCGACGCGGGCTCCGGCCCGGGCGGCGGCTCCCACGTGCACGCGCATACCCTCGCCGTCTACCGTCTTCTCGACGAGCTCAAGGCGCAGCATCCAGGGCTCGAGATCGAGAGCTGCGCATCGGGCGGCGCCCGGGTCGACCTCGGCATCCTGGATCGCACCGATCGCATCTGGACGAGCGACTGCATCGACCCGCTCGAACGGCTCGACATCCAGCGCTACACCGGCCTGGTCGTGCCGCCCGAGCTCATGGGCGCGCACCTCACCAGCGCCGTCGTCCACTCGACGGGCAGGGCGACGGACCTCGACCTGAGCGCCGCGATCGCCCTGTTCGGGCACTTCGGCATCGAGCGGGACATCAGCCGGGAGACGGATGCCGATCGCGACCGCATCCGCGCCTGGGTGGGGCTCGCGAAGACGCTGCGTCCTCTCGTCGCGACCGGTCGCGTCGTGAACGTCGACGGCGTGGAACCGGGCATCGACGTGCGCGGCATGGTCTCGGCCGATCGTGCCGACGCCGTCTTCACGATCACGCAGGCTGCGACCTCGGTGGCCTATCCCGCAGGGCGGGTGCGGTTCCCCGGACTCGACCCGGAGCGCGAGTACCGTCTCCGCGTCGTGACGCCCGGTGGCGCCCACGAGGATGCAGGGCAGTCCCCGCTCCGGTGGATCCAGGACGGCGTCATCCTCACCGGCCGACAGCTGGCGACGACCGGCATCCGTCCCCCCGTGCAGCATCCCGGGCGAGCGACCCTCGTGGAGCTCACCGCACAGCACTGATCCTGATCGGCATCGCCGATCCCTCGCGCAAGGAGGCGCAGATATGAGATCGATCCATCCGCTCCGCGGAGCGACGGCGGCCGTCGTCGTCGTCGCGCTCGCCGGAACGCTGGGAGGCTGCTCCTCCGGAGCCGACCCCGGCGTCACCACGCTGAACTTCTTCCAGTTCAAGGGAGAGGCCCGCGAGGACTTCGACAGGATCATCGAGAAGTTCGAGGCCGAGAACCCCGACATCCACGTCGTGCAGAACCAGGTGGCGGATGCCGACACCATCATCCGCACGCTGCTCGTGAAGGACAAGGCGCCCGACGTCATCACCCTGAACGGCAACGGCAACTTCGGCCGTCTCGCACAGGCAGGGGTCTTCTACGACTTCTCCGACGAGCCGGTGCTCGACACGATCAACCCCGCGGTGCAGGACATCCTCGCCGACCTCGGAAACAAGGACGGCGAGGTGAACAGCCTCGGCTACGTCAACAACGCCAACGGCATCATCTACAACGCCGACATCTTCGCCGAGCAGGGCATCGAGGTGCCCGAGACGTGGGACGAGCTCATCGCCGCCTGCGAGAAGCTGAAGGATGCCGGCATCCAGCCGATCTACGCCACCCTCGCCGACTCGTGGACCTCTGTCCCCTCGTTCAACGGCCTCGGCGCCTACGCGGTGCAGGACGGCTTCTTCGACGAGATGCGCGCGGAGGGCGAGAACGTCGGCCCCGACTCGAAGGCCTCGTTCGAGCAGGACTTCGCCGAGCCGCTCGACCGCGAGCTGCAGCTGTACGGCTACGCGCAGGAGGGCTACCGGGGCGCGACCTACGACGACGGCAACGCCGCGTTCGCTCGCGGCGAGGCCGCGATGCTGCTCCAGGGCATCTGGGCCGTCAACGGCATCAAGCAGGTGAACCCCGACATCAACGCCGCGATCTTCCCGTACCCGACGGATGCCGGGAAGGACCGCGTGATCGTCTCGGGCGTCGACGTGACGGTGACGATGGGCCGCAACAGCCCGCATCGCGAGGAGGCGCTGCGGTTCATCGAGTTCATGTTCCGCCCCGACGTCATCGAGGAGTTCGCGGCCTCGCAGAACATGATCCCCTCGGTCGAGGGCGCCGAGCTCAGCGATGATCTCGCGCTGCAGTCGGTCAAGCCGTTCTTCGACGACGGGCGCATCACCGGCTTCCTCGATCACCAGATCCCGCCGGGCATCCCGCTCGCGGAGTTCGTGCAGGAGTCGATCTTCACCGGCGACGCGGGGGCCGCGCTCGCCACCCTCGACAACGAGTGGCGCAAGATCGCCGCCCGCACCATCCCCGTGACGGAGGACCGATCATGAGCACACTCACCGAAGCGGTCAGGTCGTCGGCATCCGGCGGCTCCCGCAGCGGGCGGGCCGACCGCATCCGCTCCTCGTCGCCGCGTGCGCTCTCGGCCTACTACTGGATGGTCTGGCCGGCCGTCATCGCCTTCGCTCTGTTCCACACCGTCCCCATGCTCGTGGGCGTGTTCTTCAGCTTCACGAACTACGCGGGCTACGGCGACTGGAACTTCGTCGGGATCTCGAACTACCTCAACCTGTTCAAGGACGACCGGGTCTGGGGCGCGTACGGGTTCTCCTTCCTGTTCGCGATCGTCGCGACCATCCTCACGAACGCGATCTCGCTCGCGATCGCGATGGGGCTGAACGCGAAGATCAAGGCGCGCAACTTCTTCCGCGGCGTCTACTTCGTGCCCTACGTGCTCGCGATGCTGGTGATCGGCTATGTCTTCCAGTACCTGTTCACGAACTCGCTGCCGAAGCTCTTCCCCGGCATCCCGCTGATCGCCGACAACATCCTGTCGAATCCCGACTGGGCCTGGCTGGCGATCGTCTCCCTCGCGGTCTGGCAGGGCTGCGCGTTCACGATCATCATCTACCTGTCCGGTCTGCAGACGATCCCGTCGGAGCTCTACGAGGCGGCGTCGCTCGACGGCGCCTCGAGCTGGCGGCAGTTCTGGGCGATCACGTTCCCCCTGATCAGTGCCTTCTTCACCATCAACGTGGTGCTGAGTCTCAAGGGGTACCTGCAGGTGTTCGACCCGATCGTCGCCCTCACCAACGGCGGCCCCGGCACCTCCACCGAATCCGTGACGATGCTCATCTTCAAGGGCGGCTACGGCGGTGGCGAGTTCGCCTACCAGACGGCCAACGCGGTGGTCTTCTTCATCGTGATCACGATCGTCTCCCTCCTGCAGTTCCGAGTCCTCCAGCGCCGAGAGGTGGATGCATGATGTCTGTCGCAGCCCCCACCACATCCACCACGTCCATCGTCACGGGCGGCAGGCGCCGTCGAGGCGGCGCGGATCGGGAGGATGACACCCGCCGCACCAACTGGTGGGCCACCGCCGTCATCGCCGTGTGCGCTCTGACCGTTCTGATCCCGCTCTACCTGGCCGTGGTCGTCGCGGTGAAGACGCCCGATCAGCTCGTCAGCGGAACCGGCTTCGAATGGCCGAACCCGGTGCGCTGGGAGAACTTCGCCGAGGCCTGGGAGCGCACGCAGTTCCCGCAGGCGCTCCTGAACACCGCGCTGATCACGGTCGGTTCGGTCGTGTTCACGATGTTCACGAGCTCGGTCGTCGCCTATGCGCTGGCCCGCAACATGCACCGGCCCTTCTTCAAGGGCGTGTTCTACTACCTGCTCGCGGCTCTGTTCATCCCGTTCCCGATCATCATGCTGCCGCTCGTGAAGCAGACGGCGATGTTCGGGCTCGACAATCAGGTCGGCGTCATCATCCTCTACACGGTCTACGGGCTGTCGCTGAACGTGTTCATCTACTCGGCGTACATCCGCTCGATCCCGATCGAGCTCGAGGAGGCCGCCCGCATGGACGGCGCATCGACCTGGCGCGTGTTCTGGCAGGTCATCTTCCCTCTGCTCACTCCGATGAACGCCACGGTCGGCATCCTCACCTGCGTGTGGGCGTGGAACGACTTCATCCTGCCGCTCGTCGTGCTCACCGACCCGGGCGCCCGCACGCTGCCGCTCGCGCAGTACGTGCTGCAGGGGCAGTACAACACCGACTACACCGTGGCGTTCGCGTCGTATCTGATGGCGATGGCCCCGCTGCTGATCGTGTACATCTTCTCGCAGCGCTGGGTGATCTCCGGGGTCACGCGAGGATCGATCAAGTGACGGACGGGCGCCCTCCGCGGGGGAGGGCGCCCTCTACTTGACGATATGGAAAGTTCGGAGCATACTTTCCAATATGGAAAGCAAAAGCGACGACCCGACGCCGGAACAGGCCCTCGGACAGCTGGCGGATGCCGAGGCATCCCGCACCGCGTTGGCGAACCGCCTCGTGCTCCCCCCGTTCCTCCTCCTCGCCCTCGGTTCGGCGATCGCCGTGCAGATCGCCTCGACCGCCGTGGTGTGGACGAGCAGGGGCTACTGGTTCACAATCGCCGGAGCGCTGCTCTACGTGGCCGTCGCGCTCCTGCAGCTCCGCCGCTTCCGCCGGGTGAACGGCGTGACCGTCGGCGGCTTCGCCAGCAGGGTCGTCGGAGGCACGGCCACCGAGGCGACGATGTCGTACCTCCTGGCGTTGGCCGGAGCGATGTGGGCCGGATTCGCCGGAGTCTGGTGGCTGGTGCCGGTGTGCGCGCTCGCCGGGGGCGTCGGCTTCGCGCTCAGCGGGGCGCGGTGGGTGCGCATGTACCGCGCCGACCCCGCAGAGCACGCCCGTGGCGAATCCGTCGCGTTCCTCCTCGTCCTCGGCGTCCTCGCAGCGTGCGGCATCGCCCTCCTCTTCCTCAACCACTGATGGTCGAGCTGAACCCGGCGCTGCAGTCGCCGATCCGCCTGAAGCTGACGACCATGCTCACCGGCGTGAGCGAGATCGAGTTCGTGACGCTGCGGGACCACCTGGACGTGAGCGACTCCGTGCTCTCCAAGCACATCAGCGCGCTCGCCGCCGAGAGGTACGTGAAGAGCCGCAAGGCTGTCCTCGACAGTCGCCGCACCACCTGGATCTCCCTCACGACGGAGGGGCGGAAGGCGCTGAGCGCGCACGTCGCCGCGCTGCGGGAGCTGATCGCCGGGGTGGAATGATGCTTCTCTCGCCGAGCTCGACGATCTCGACCGTCGGATTCAGCGCCGGATGATCTGATCGCGTCGGAACAGCACGAGGTCGCGTACGACGTCGTCGGGGAGAGGATGCTCGAGCGTGAAGCGGATCGTGCCGGTGCTGACGTCGAAGCCGTCCAGTCGCGGTCGCACGGCGGCCACGGCATCCGCGCTGAAGGGATACACGCCCAGGTGGGTCTTCGTGCGCATCACCGAGAGCAGCGCCTTGCCGTCGAACAGCAGCGCGGGCATCCGGTATCCGGTGCCCTGCTCGGCGTCGGGCACGGCATCCGTCGCGATGCGGTAGACCCGGGCGATCGCCGACCTGTCGGCGTCGGCGAGGGTCGCGAGGTAGTCGTCGATGGTTCCCATCGACACATGATGGCACCCCGGCAGAGTGGCCGGTGGATGAGCGCCCTAATTAGTTCTGTGCTATGAATGATTCATGACACAGACTCACGCCTCCCGCGCCGCCGTGATCGCGAAGCTCGTCCGCTTCGAGCGCCCCGAGCTGTCCCTCCCGTACGCGGGCGGGATGGATGCCGCCACCAGAGCCGCCGTCTTCGGCGCGACCCTCGACGAATACGACACGGCGGTCGGGGAGCTCGCACAGCGGCGCGACGTTGCTGTCCAGCGCCTCGCGCAGCGGGATGACGTGCGGGAGATCCTCGCCGACCCTCCGTTCGCCGCGGGGCAGACCGTCGTCGCGATCGGCGAGAGCACGACGGCCGACCGCGAGTCGTGGTTCGAGCTGATCGGGGCGCTGTTCGGTGCCGAGCGCCCCGATCTCGGTCTCCGCTTCGTGAACCTCGCGGTGTCGGGCTCGACGACGACCCAGCTCCTCGGCGGCCTCGGCATGCTCCGCCGGGTGGACCCGTCGATCGTGTTCTGCATGATCGGCGCCAACGACGCCCGCCGCACGGGGGGCTCCCATGCTGCTCGCCTGGTCAGTGCCGAGGAGACCAGACGCAACCTCGCGCTGATCCGCGATGCCGTGGCGGGGGTGCCGCGGGTGTGGCTGGCGCCCGTCCCGGTCGATGAGGATGCGATCGCCCGCTACCCGTACTTCGGCGGGGCGGGGATCCACTGGACCGAGCACGACAGGAGCGACACCGCCCGCGCGATCGCGGACGTCGCCGCATCCGACCCGGTGATCGACCCGGCGGATGCCGAGCAGCCGATCGCTCTCCTCGACGACGGTGTGCACCCCAGTGCCGATGGTCAGTTCGAGATCGCCGTGCACGTCCTGCGGGCGCTCGGCGCGGGAGGGGTGCCGCGGCTCTGACCGAGGCCTCCTTCTGCCGCGCTCGGTCGCCCGGCTTGCTCTCGACCGGCGATCGTGAGCACTATGAGGAGGTCAGCAGGGCGGAGGGACGGTCGGTGAAGGATGTCTCGCGGCGCGGCCTGGCGCTCACGCTGCTGCTCGGGCTCATCGCGGGGTACATCGACGCGATCGGCTTCATCGAGACCGGCGGGCTGTTCGTCTCGTTCATGAGCGGCAACTCGACCCAGGCCGGCGCCGAGCTGTGGGCGCAGGGTGCAGCGAGTGCACTGCTGCCGCTCGGGCTCGTCGCGACGTTCGTCATCGGGGTCGCGGCGGGAGCTCTGTCACGAGGACCGGTCCGCACGAGGCGGTGGCGCGTGGTCGCGGGGGCGGCGGTCGCCGTGGCGATCTGCGGCATCGTGGGCCTCCTGCAGCCCGGCGCCTTCTGGAGGTTCGCGCTGCTCGCCGCCGCCATGGGTGCGCTGAACACGCTGTATCTGTCGGAGGGGCGTGCACGCATCGCCATCACCTACGCCACGGGCACCCTCGTCAGCCTCGGCGTGGCACTCGCCGACCTGATCACGGGGCGTTCGCGGACCGCATGGCGACGGCCCCTCCTGCTGTGGGGCTCCCTCGCCGCCGGCGCCGTGGTGGGCGCGGGCGGCGAGCGACTGCTCCACGGGTGGGCGCTCCTCGTCGCGGCCGGTGCACTCGGCTTCGTCGCCGTCGCGGTGGGAGCCATCAGGGAACGGTCCGTCCCGTCCGCCCCCTGAGCACCCCCGCGATACGCTCGACGGGTGAGCGTTATCAGGGGTGCCGCACGACTCGTGAGCTGGACCGGATTGACGGCGGTCGGCGGTCTGCATCTCATCTGGGCGTCGGGATCGAGCTGGCCGGCGAAGAACCGCAGACGGCTCGCCTCCGCCACCGTCGGCAACGCGGCCGCGATGCCGGATGCCGCCGCGACGGCTGTCGTCGCGGGCGCCGCGCTCGCCGCCGGGGCCGTCTCGGCCGGAGCGCTGGGCGAGGGGCGCATGGCGGTCGTCGTGCGTCGGCTCATCGCGACGGCTCTGCTCGCGCGGGCCGTCGTCGGAGGCGACGTCGCCCTGAAGGCGCTCGGTCTTCCTCCCGCCGACAAACGGTTCCGAGAGCTCGACACGCGGTACTACCGTCCGCTCTGCGCCGTCCTCGGCATCGCGACGCTGATCGGCTCTCGACGGTCGCGGCGCTGACTCAGCCCGCGGCGGGGGTGTCCGTCGTGTCGCGTCGGGGCAACGGGCCCGTCGACGCGTAGGAGCGCGCCTTGCCCTTCTTGCAGATCCAGGTCAGCACGTAGGCGATGACCAGAGCGGCGACGATGTACAGCGTGACCCAGAGGCCGCCCTGCGGGTCGAGAGCGAACTGCACCGACTCGTTCGCCCGCGAGTTGCCGCGGCCTCCGCCGAGCACGAGAAACCAGAAGAGCCCGAAGAGCAGCGAGACGACCGTCGCGATCCAGGCGAAGAAGCCCCCGACGGAGTACTTGCGCAGCACCGTGAAGAGCACGGCGAGGACGAGCACCAGCAGGTGACCGCCCACGATGGCGAAGAAGGTGGGGTCGTCGGCGACGGCACTGAGGTCCATGCCCGTCCTCTCTCATTGCATGTCCGGGATCGGCGAGCTCGCTCGAACGAGCTCGCCGACACAGTCTTGCAGGTCAGTCGCCCGAGCTCTGCTTGAACTGACGCTCCCAGTCGCGCAGCTCGCTGCGGCCGATCAGCGAGTCCAGCGACACCTGGAAGAGCAGACCCTTGCGGGCGTTGACCTGTTTGATGTTGTCGACGATCTGCGTGGTGACGGCGTTCAGCGCCTCACGGACCTCGTCGATGCGCTCCTCCGGGTCGTCCCACAGATCGGGACGGGTGAGCAGGTCGAGCAGGTAGTCCCGGTCGAGCGCCGCGACCAGTCGCGCGAGCTTGTCGGAGTACTCGGCCTCCGCCATCGCGCTCTGGTCCTCACCGGCCTTGGCGTCGAGGCGGGCGAACAGCTGCTCGATGTGCGAGGCGAGGGCGTCGATGCTCGCAGCCGTCTCCGCCGCGACCGGATTGCCGGGGACCGCCGCATACGAGGGAGCGAGCTCGCGCAGGCGGCTCACCCGCAGTCGGATGCCGGCGGGCACGGGGTCCGTGTTCACCGGAGGCGACGCGGGTGCGCGGCGGCGGCGACGGGCGAGGAGTCCGATGGCCGTCCCTGCGGCGGCGATCAGCACGACGCCCCCGATGACGACCGGCATCAGGACGTCGGCGCCGCCCGTGCCGCCAGAGGAGCCGCCGGCGTCGGGGAGCTGAGCGGAGATCTCCGTGACCGCCGTGGTGAGTGAGTCCTGAAGGTCTCCCCCCGCGTCGTGCTCGGCCTCGTTGGCGATCCGCACGGCGTCCTGTCCGAGTGGGACCGATGCCGCCTGCAGGTCATTTCCGACAGCGAGCACGACCGTCTGCTGGTCGACCGCCTTGGTCAGCTCATCGAGGAGCTGGTCGGCGTAGTCGAGGCCGATGTTGGCATTCGCGGGGAGCACCACGACGGCCACCGTTCCGTCAGTGGGGACGATGCCGTTCAGGACCTCCGTCAACGACCCGGAGCCCTTCACGGTCGGATCGACGTAGACATTGCCCGCATGAAGGCTCGCGATGGCGTCGTCGATCCACCCCCCACCGGATGCCGCAGCGATGATCATGACCACTCTCAGAAGTTGTTGATGACGGATGCGAACACGAGGTCGATGCGCTCGGCGTTCGACGCGTCGAAGAGCTGTCCGCCCGTGGCATCCGCGATCCGCTGCAGAGCGGAGGTGTCGGCGCCCTCTCCGTACGCGATCGGGAATATACGAACAGGAGCGTCGGATCCGCCCTCCTTCGTGCTCTTCCCGATCTTCGCGATCAGGGAGTCGAGCGACGTGGTGGAGTCGGTGTCCTCACCGTCGGAGAGCACGACGATCGCGTTGATGCGACCGGGTTCGGCGCGCTTGCTCATCGCCTCGTATGCCGTGAGGATCGCGTCGTACAGCGGGGTCCCGTTGCGCTGTGCGTAGTGCAGGTCATCCAGTGAGGAGTCGAGCTTCTCGCCGTCGGCGCCCAGCGCCGTGACGTCGCGCAGCACCTGTATGCCATCGCCGGCATCCGATGAGATCCCGGTCGTGAACGCCCACACGCCGACCTCGTCGGTCGGGCGGAAGTGGTCGAGGGTCGTCTGCGCGCCCTGGATGGCGCCGTCGAGCCGCGAACGGCCGTCGCCGATCGGATCGTCCATCGAGCCGGAGATGTCGATGAGCTCCAGGACGGACGAGGGCTTGCGCACCTGCGTCCACTGATCGATGGCGGTGGAGATCACGTCGACGTCGGGCTTGGGGAGCGTCACCGCGGGCTGGTCGGGGTCGACGCCGTAGTTGGCGGTGAAGAGCTTGCCCAACGGCACCGATTCGTCGAGCGGGCGGAAGCCGTACGTCGGCAGGATCTTCTGAGCCTCGGTGGTCTGCAGGAACGCCGCGAACGCCTCGCCCGCCGTGCGCTGCTCCGGAGTCACCCAGTCCGCGCCGAGCACGGTCACCGGGTTATCGGACCACATCGATCCTCCTGCCGGGTAGACCGCGACGAGCTTGGTCTTCGGCGGGACCAGGGTCTCGCCGGGCTGCACGGTGTGCGAGTCGGGGTTGCCCTGGTTGTAGTTGAGCAGCGACGTCTCCTCGAGGGCGACGGCCGACACGTAGGCGGATCCGTTGGAGCCGTTCTGCGTCTCGTCATAGAGGGTCGACAGCACGTTGCCGGTGGTGTCGCCGTAGTGGATCACGCACTCCTCGAACACGCGGGAGAAGTCGGCGGCAGCATCCACGTCGGCGGACGTCAGGTCGGCGGACTTGCCTGACGCCTCATACGACTGCATCAGGATCGTCGAGAGCCCCGTCGTCGAGGTGTTCGGGTTGGTCTTGGAGATCTTGAAGGCGCCCCAGATGTCCTTGCCCACGCTGCCCCAGCCGTCCGGATCCTGGCAGAGCTTCGACAGGTCGGTGATGCTGATGGGCGTGTTCGGCCAGCCGAGCGCCTTGGCCATCGGCTCCGGCATGCCGAACACGACGGGCGTGCGCGTGAAGGACTTCGGGTCGCCCACCAGGTTGGCGGAGGCGGCCGCGGCGACGCGGTCGGTCCACACCGTGGATGCCGGCGACCACAGCGTGGGCCACAGGTCGTGGTCGTCGCTCGGCCAGTCGTCTCCCGAGGTGAGATAGCGCGCGGCGTTGCCGGACGAGACGTTGATCGGGCGGACCGTCGCGCACGTGCCGAGCTTCTTGTGCTCGGGCGAGTCCTTGAACGCCGTCGCGAGCGCGTCGAGCATGTTGACCTTCTCGGAGGAGGTCGCGATGGTGACGTGGGTGCACCCGTCGTCGGGGAAGCCCTGGCCTTCGCCGTTCGTGCCGCCGCCGTCGTCTCCGCCGAACGAGCAGGCGGAAAGGGTCAGTGCGACGATCGCAGACATGGCGATGACCGCCGGGGTCCGTCGGCCGAGGAATCTTCGTGCGGTGCGAGGCGCGCTCATGGGCCTAGGGTATCCAGATAATCGCCTCCCGATCACTGGTCGGCGTCAGGCGAGCGCGACGCTCCCCTGCAGCGCGTGCACGACGGGGGCCAGCTCGGGCTGATCCGCGGCCTCGCCGAGCGTGCGCTCCAAGGCCTCGTCGTGGATGGGGTGCGCCTTCTCGTAGAGCGACTGACCGGCCGCGGTGAGCTCGGTGTAGATGCCGCGGCGGTCGTCTGCGCAGAGGATGCGGGTCAGCAGGCCCCGGTCTTCGAGGCGGGTGACGAGGCGGGTCGTGGCGCTCGGGCTCAGTGCGGTGGCGCGCGCCAGCTGCTGCATCCGCATGTGCCAGCCGTCTTGCCTGCTGAGCGCGTCGAGAACGGTGTACTCGACGACGGAGAGGTCGACGGAGGCGCCGAGCGCGCGCTCCAGCTCGGCCTCGATGATGCCGTGCAGGGCGGCGAGCGTGCGCCATCCGCGGGCGCGGATCTCGACGGCGTCGTCGGAGATGCCCATGTGTCCTCCAAAGTAGTTGCTTGCGCGGGATAGTTGCGTGTGCAATGATTAGTGCTCGCAACGCAATATCCCGCGTATGCAACTACTTTAGCAGAGAGCACCCCATGCCACTCGGACTCATCGCACTCGCCATCGGCGCCTTCGGAATCGGACTCACCGAGTTCGTGATCATGGGCCTCCTCCCCGAGGTCGCAGCGAGCTTCGGCGTGACCGAGGCCACCGCTGGCTGGCTCATCTCCGGCTACGCGCTGAGCGTGGTCGTCGGAGCCCTCGGCCTGACGGCCGCGACCACGAGGCTGCCCCGCAAGCCGCTGCTGCTCGGACTGGTCGTCCTCTTCATCGCCGGCAACGCGCTCACGGCCCTCGCACCCGACTACACCACCGCCATGATCGGCCGTATCATCGCCGCCCTCTGCCACGGCGCGTTCTTCGGCATCGGCTCGGTCGTCGCCGCCGACCTCGTCGCCCCGGACAAGAAGGCACGCGCCATCGCGATCATGTTCACCGGACTCACCGCGGCCAACGTCTTCGGTGTGCCGTTCGGCACCTTCATCGGCCAGCAGTTCGGGTGGCGGGCGACGTTCTGGGCGATCTCCGCCATCGGCATCCTCGCCTTCGCCGGCATCGCCGCTCTCGTCACCGTCCCGCGTGCCGGCGGAGCGACCGTGAGCCTGCGGCACGAACTCCGCGCCTTCCGCTCAGGACAGGTCTGGCTCTCGCTCACCGTCACCGTGCTCGCCTACGGGGGCATGTTCGGCGCCTTCACCTACATCGCCTATACGCTCACCGGGGTCACCGGCTTCGCGGTATCCGCCGTGCCGTGGCTGCTCGTGCTCTTCGGCGTCGGCCTCGTCGTGGGCAACGTCGTGGGAGGCCGGCTCGCCGACCGCTCCATCGACCGCACGCTCCTCGGCTTCACCGCCGCGCTCCTCGTCGTGCTGGTCGCCTTCGCGCTGCTCGCCTGGTCGCAGCCGGCCACGATCGCCGTCCTCGTGCTCCTCGGGGCCTTCGGCTTCGGCACGGTTCCCGGACTCCAGAGCCGCATCATGCAGTACGCCGGCGGGGCGCCCACGCTGGCCTCCGGAGCCAACATCGGGGCGTTCAACGTCGGAAACGCGCTGGGAGCCTGGGCGGGCGGTCTCGGCATCGCGGCGGGTCTCGGCTACACCTCGCCCATCTGGATCGGCGCCGCGATCACGGCATCCGGCCTCGTCGTGATGGGGATCGCCGCCCTCACCGCGCGCTCTTCCACCCCGTCGGCCACCACCGCGACCCTGCGCACCGTCGCAGCCTGACGCCTCCCTCGTCGAGCCGCCGCGCTCGTTCAGGTCGCAGACCTGGTCGCGAATCGGCTCGGATCGCGACCAGGTTTCGCGACCTGAACAGGTGCTCCGCGGGGTGCTACTGCGCCCGCATGAACTCCTCGGCCGCCTGCACCTGCGCGGGTGTCGGGCGGATGCCGGTGTAGAGCACGAACTGCTCGAGCGCCTGCAGCGTCGCGACCTCCGCGCCGCTGATCACGGTCTTGCCCGCGGCGCGCCCCGCCTTCACGAGCGGAGTGTCAGCGGGCAGCGCCACCACGTCGAAGACCACGGATGCCGCGGCGATCTGCTCCTCGGTGAACGACAGCGAGTGCTCCTCGGCGCCTCCGGCCATGCCGATGGGCGTGATGTTCACGATGACGTCGGCCGTGGCGGCTGCGGCATCCGCCGTCCACGCGAAGCCGTAGAGGTCGGCCAGGGCCCGCCCGTTCTGCTCGTTGCGGGCGATGATCGTCACGCGGGAGAAGCCCGCGTCGCGGAAGGCGGCCGCCGTGGCCTTGGCCATCCCGCCCGAACCCCGCAGCAGAACGGACGAGGCCGGGTCGAGGGTATTGCGCTCGATGAGCTGGGCGATCGCGGAGTAGTCGGTGTTGTACGCGGTGAGCACGCCGTCGTCGTTCACGATCGTGTTCACCGAGTCGATGGCCGTCGCCGATGCGTCCATGCGGTCGACGAGCGCGATCACGTCTTCCTTGTAGGGCATCGAGATCGCGCAGCCGCGGATGCCGAGGCCGCGGACTCCCGCGATCGCCTGGGCGAGATCGGTGGGCGCGAACGCCTTGTAGATCCAGTTGAGACCGAGCTCCTCGTACAGGAAGTTGTGGAACCGGGTCCCGTTGTTGCTCGGACGCGCCGAGAGCGAGATGCACAGCGTCATGTCCTTGTTCAGCATGGTCACCGCACCAGGCTACTCGGGCCGCTGCGGAGCCGCCGACGGAACACCAGCGCATGACCGGCGCAACGAACGCAACCCCTCGAACTGGGGGAACCGCGCCTGGCCGAAAACGGCGGAACGTTGATCAGACCCTGGAAATCTCGGGGTTCCGAGAGGCGCAACGCTAGCGCAACCCCGGCACTCTGGTGGCGAGACGACGGCCGTCGCTAGCTTTCCCCTGCGATCGCAGAGAACCCGACTCCGACCCACCCGAGGGTCGAAGGCTCTGCCGCACCGTTCTGGGGAGGACGCTCGTGAACCCGTTGAGAGGCCCCGTCCGCAGCGCCGGCATCCGTCGTTCGCGGACCACCCGTGTCAGTGCTGCGGTGTCCGTGGTGGCGATGCTCGTCGCATTCTTCGGCGTGGTCGACGCGACCACCGGAACTCAGACCGCATCGGCCGCCCCCGGTTCTCCCGGTGTGCCCGGAGCGCCGTCCGTCCTCTTCCAGGAGGACTTCCAACAGGGGACGGGCATCACAGAACTCGAGAGCTACGTCTCCGCATCCGGAGCGACCTATTCGGCTGATCCGTTCTGGCTCGACGCCACCGCGTGCAACGGCTTCATCCTGAGCCAGGCCAACGCGTTCCCCGGTGGGAGCGTCTGCGCAGGCCGTGCGACCGAGTGGACCGAGGTGCAGCGCAAAGCGGCGGCCCTCGGACTGCTGAACAGCCCGCAGAACACGACGACCAATCGAGCGGTGTCGAGCAATACCTCCTCGAATGGTCCAGCGAACGCCCGTCAGTTCATCAGCTCACAGCTCTCGGTGCCGTCGAACGGGCGATTCATCACCTTCTCTGTGGATGCCGCCGCGACGAACTGCGGCGCCGGCAACCAGCCGTCGCTCCGGTTCTACCTGACGAACGCGGCAGGCACGGAGACACCGGTCTCCAGCTCGGCCATCAACCCCTGCACGGACTCGCGACGGCTGACCACGACCGCCTTCGGCGGCTCTGTCAGCTACGGTCGCTTCACGGCGAACGGCTCGATGCTCTATACAAGCGCCACCCTCGGCATCACCATGCGCAATGTCCAGGGCAACGGGATCGGCAATGACGGCGCATTCGACAACATCCGCGTCCTGGACGTGACCCCGCAGCTCGACAAGTCGTTCAGTCCGACCTCGGTGCCGACGGGCGGCGTCTCGACGTTGACGCTCACGGTCACCAACACCAGTGAGCTCGCGGAGAAGGTCGGCTGGTCGTTCACGGATTCCCTCCCCGCCGGCCTGGTCGTGCGTTCTCCCGCGAACGTGGGGGGCACGTGCACCGCGACGGTCGCCGCGGCCGCAGGGGCATCATCCGTCGTCGTGTCGAACGGGAGGCTCAACGCCGGGCAGGCGTCGTGCACCATCACCCTGGATGTCACCTCGAACACCGCGGGGACGTACACCAACTGCGCCGCGAACATCACCGCCCATCTGGGCATCGACCTTCCGGCCTGCGCTGCGGTGAGGTTCTTCTCCTTCGATCCATGTGTGGCGGTGCCGGTGTGGACGAACACAGCGAATGCTCTGCAGCAATACAACCCCACGACGTTCCAGCTCGTCTCGTCGACGCCTTTGATCCGCCAGTACGGCGATATCGCGTGGAGCAGCAACGGAAGCGCGCTGTACGGGGTGGACTACGACGGTGGCACGGGTCAGACGCCGGTGCTGCGGCGGATCGATCCTGTGACGGGCGCCGAGCTCGCGTCGGTCGCGATCACGGGGCCGATTCTGACGCAGGCGACGGTTCCGGGTCCGAGTGCGACTCTGTACAGCCTGAACGCGTTGGCGGCGCTGGACGTGAACACGTTGCTGGTGGGGTCGTACTCGTCGAGGGCGATCTATCGGCTGGATGTGAATACAGGGGTCACGACGCTGTGGACGCAGTTCCCGAACGAGATCAGTTCTGCGGGCGACTTCACGGTGCTGCCGGACGGCGACATCCTCGCCTTCGGCGTGCGCCCTCTTGATGGAAACCTGTCGAACTCGCGGGTCTACCGCATTCATCCCGACGGCTCGATGACGCAGATCGGCACCGTTCCGGCGATGTGGGGTGGCGCGCAGTCCGGAGGCAACTTCTTCATGGCCGCGCCGAGCGGACAGATCAACCGGATCCCGTTGGCGACTCTGCCCACGGCGGCGAGCACGGCGATGCTCTCCTACACGACGGTGCTGTCGGGAGGACCGCAGTTCTACGGGGCGAGCGCTGTTCAGGATGCGGGTCAGTGCGTCGGTCTGACGATTACGAAGGCGCCGAGTCCGGCGGTGATCACCGGTGCGGGGCAGACCGTGACCTACAGCTTCACCGTGAAGAACATCTCTGACGTGCGCATCCAGAACATCGTGGTGACCGATGTGCAGCAGGCGCCTGCGGGGGCGTTGACGTCTGGTCCGACCTGCCCGGTCACGGCGCTGAACCCGGGGCAGAGCACGGTGTGCACCGGTACGTATGTCGCGACGAACGCGGACGTCGGCCATGGTCGCATCGACGACACGGCGACCGCGGCGGGGACGACCCAGGACGGTCGCGGGGTCATCTCGAACCAGGCGACGGCGACCGTGCTGATCCAGCCCGTTCTGACCTGGTCGTTGTCGAAGTCCGCGTCGGTCGCTGGAGTCCCGCTCGCCCAGGGGGCCGTCGTCGACCCCGGGAGTGAGATCTCCTACACCGTGACCGCGGTCAGCGCGGCGACGGTCGACATCACGGGCGTGGCGCTGTCGGATGACCTCGCCGACGTGCTGGACGACGCGACGTTCGTTCCGGGGTCAGGGCAGCTCGTCATCGGCGGGGGCGCCCCGGTCGCGGTCGCTGATCCTGCCGGGACGGTCTTGACGGCGGGGCCCTTCACGCTTCCCGTCGGCGCGACTGCCACGTTGACGTATCGGGTGACGGTCGCGGCGGATGCGTGGTCATCGACGTTGCGGAACGTGGTCACCGGTAACGCGGGTGCGCCGGGGCAGCCGACGCCGCCGCAGCCGTGTGGGGCGGCGTGCACGACGTCGCAGGTGACGCCGACGCCGGTGCAGGTCCAGAAGGTCGGTGAGGCGTCGACCGGTGTTGTGGTGCCGATGGACGGGTCGTCGTGGGCGATCTTCTCCGTCGCGTCCGGGGGCACGGCGGTGGTGGATTCGGTGCCGGCGGCGGTGTCGGGTGGTTCTCCGGTGACGGGCCTTTTCCGTGATGTCACGCTGACGGCGGGGACCTACTGGTTGGAGGAGACGCGGGCGCTGGACGGGTTCGCGCTGCTGGCCGGGCGGGTGCCGTTCACGGTCGCCGCCGACGGCACGATCACGCTCGGCGCCGGTGTCTCCTCGAACGTGCAGCTGGTGGATGTCGACGGCATCCGCACGATCCGTGTCGAAGACGTTCCCGCTCTCGACCTCCCCGACGCCGGAGGACCCGGCACGGCCTGGATCTACCTGATCGGCCTCACCCTGCTCCTCGCAGGCACCACCGCCGGCTTTGTGCGTTCGAAGCGGCTGAGGCGTGCGGCAATCCCCAGTACTGAGGGAATCCCGGACTCGCAGAATCGGCGGAACGAGAGATGACGGCTCTTGTTTCCGGTACTTTCTCCGGCGTAACCAAAACGAGACAGAGCCCCTTGTCGTTCGACACCGGCTGCTCACTAGCTTTCCCTGGTATGCGCTGGGAGCGT
Organism: Microbacterium sp. NPDC012755; assembly: GCF_042901325.1. Taxonomy (NCBI): domain Bacteria; kingdom Bacillati; phylum Actinomycetota; class Actinomycetes; order Micrococcales; family Microbacteriaceae; genus Microbacterium; species Microbacterium sp. NPDC012755. The sequence continues at coordinate 1,205,595 of NZ_JBIBCT010000001.1, forward strand.
TCCCGTGATACCCGAGTCCTCTGGTTGACGCCCCTCGGCGCGAGCCGAATCTGGGGAGGAACCGTGCGCGTATCACGAGACATCGTGGCTCTCGATCGACCGGGGAGCTGGCGGAGACCACTGTCGCTCGTCGTGATCGCGATCCTCATGTCGGTGGCGCTGGTGCCGCTGTCGCGGCCACTTCAGGCGTCTGCCGCTCCGGGAGACCCGTTCGATCCGAACGTCCCCACGGTCTTCATCGCGCAGGACGTCCCCACGAGGCTCTACGCCGCGCAGCAGACGGCGGGGTCCGTCGGGTTCACTCCGATCGGCGCGACGGCGGCGATCGGCTACAACGCGATCGGATTCAACACGACAGACAACTACCTCTATGGGGTCCAGCGGGACACGGCGAACCGAACGACGCTGATCCGGATCGGTCAGGGCGGGGTGATCACGTCTCTCGGTGCGATCTCCGGCCTCGCGACTCCCCCGGCGGGTCAGATCTACAACGAGGGCGCCTTCGGGCAGGGCGCGACGGCCGGGGTGCTCTACGTGCGCTACACGGGTGGAGCGGGAACCTACATCGGCGCCATCGACGTGGCGACGAGGACCGCGACCGGGATCACTCTGCAGGCGGCCGTTCCGAACCTGTCCGACATCGTCTGGAAGGACGGCTTCCTCTGGGGGGTGAGCCAGGCCGACCGGATCTACCGGATGAACCCCGTGACGGGGCAGGTGAGCTCATGGGCGTTGGGGCTGGGCGTGAGCGCGGCTTTCGGTGCGCAGTGGCTGTACGGCAACGGGAACATCGGTCTGTCCGACAACGCCACCGGCAACATCTATCAGGTCGCGATCGCCAACCCGACGGCGGCGACGCCGACCTTCACCCTCGTGTCGACCACGGCAGGGCCGGCCTCGGGCAACAACGACGGCGCCGCGATACCCGGGCTCGATGTCGACCTCGGAATCGTGAAGACCGGTCCGGCGGTCTACACCGCTGGTGCGGCGATCACCTACACGCTCACCGTCACCAACAACGGCCCCGGCGTCTCCTCCGGCTACCAGGTGACCGATACTCTGCCCGCCGGCATCACGGGCGCCTCCTCGCCGACCGCGGGGTGCACGGTGGTGACCGGCGTCCTCCGGTGCGCACTGGCAGGGCTGGCGGTCGGAGCCACCAGGACCATCACGGTGAACGGCACAGTGGCAGCCTCCACCACGGGGTTGCTGACGAACGCGGCGCGAGTGATCGGCAACGAGCGCGACCCCAATCCGTCGAACGATCAGAGCACGACGACCGCCGCCTTCTCCGCGGGGTTCCGGTGCACGGCTGATGTGGTCTACGGCCTCAACACGAGCGGTGCAGTGCTGGCGATCAACCGGGCAACGGGAGCATCGGTGCAGGAGGGGTTCTTCCCGGCCGGTGGTTCCGCTCTGATGAACAGCCTCGCGATCACCGCCGACGGGAGATATGCGTACGCGGCGTCGCAGTCGGGTACCAAGAACGTGTATCGCTACGACACGACGACGGGTGTGGCGTCGCTGGCGGGAACGATTCCGGAAGCGACCTTCAATCTCTTCATGGGTGCGGTTAATCCTGTGAACGGTCTGTATTACATCGGCGGGGTTTCCGGCACGGAGTACGTGTTCTTCGCCTTCGATCCCGTTGCGAACACGTCGTTGGGTCTGCAGTTCCGTGTGGCGGTGCCGACCGGGAGCGGCGCGAACGGTGATCTGGTCTTCGACAGCCAGGGGCGGGCGTTCATCGTGATGTCGAATGGAACGGCAGCGGGCAACCGTCTGGTGGTTGTGGATTCCCCGCCGAGCAACGGGAGTCTCGTAGGGTCGCGGTTGTTGGCGAATCTTGCACCCGCCTCGGCGCAGTTCCAGGGGATCGCGTTCGGCAGCGACGGGTATCTGTACACGCAGCACACGGCGGCGACGCGGGTGCTGTCGCGCGTGGATCCGAACTCGGGAGCCCAGGTGTCGAGTGCGACGATCCTGAACCCGAACGGCACGAACAACACGCTGGTCAGCGATCTGAGCTCGTGCACGTTGAACAGCACGCTGACGCTGCGGAAGGACCTCGTGGGGCGGTACGCGACGGGGGATCAGTTCACGGTCACGATCACCGGCAACGGTGTGGCGTCGGGAAACGCGGGCACGACGTCGGGCACATCGACGGGGTTGCAGACGGCAGCATCGGCGACGGCGGGTGCGGTCGTCGGGGTTCCTGGCCGCACCTACACGATCACGGAGACGCCGAGCGGCGGCGCGGTGCTGGCGAATTACCGAACGACGTGGGAGTGCCGCGACTCACTCAACGGGAACGCACTGGTCGCGTCCGGATCCGGAGCGAGCGGGTCGGTGACGATGCCGTTGGGGTCGAACACCGGTTCCCACATCGTGTGCGTGTTCACGAACACCCCTATCCCGACCTGGACGTTGGCGAAGCAAGCCCTGCGCGGCGCCGACCCGCTCGCCGCAGGTGCGAGAGTGCAGCCGGGTGAGGTGATCACCTACCGTGTCACGGCGACGAACACCTCGGCGGTGCCGGTGTCGGGGACTGTGCTGACGGATGATCTCTCCGATGTGCTCGACGACGCGACCTTCGTCGCGGGTTCCGCCCAGCTCGTCATCGCGGGAGGACCCCCTGTCGCCGAGCCGGACCCGGTGGGTACCCAGTTGACGACCGCGTCGTTCACTCTGCCGGCATCCTCGGCAGCGGTGTTGACGTATCGGGTGACGGTGGCGGCGGATGCGTGGTCGTCGACGTTGCGGAACGTGGTGTCGGGAACGGCGGGTGCGCCGGGGCAGCCGACGCCGCCGCAGCCGTGTGGGGCGGCGTGCACGACGTCGCAGGTGACGCCGACGCCGGTGCAGGTCCAGAAGGTCGGTGAGGCGTCGACCGGTGTTGTGGTGCCGATGGACGGGTCGTCGTGGGCGATCTTCTCCGTCGCGTCCGGGGGCACGGCGGTGGTGGATTCGGTGCCGGCGGCGGTGTCGGGTGGTTCTCCGGTGACGGGCCTTTTCCGTGATGTCACGCTGACGGCGGGGACCTACTGGTTGGAGGAGACGCGGGCGCTGGACGGGTTCGCGCTGCTGGCCGGGCGGGTGCCGTTCACGGTCGCCGCCGACGGCACGATCACGCTCGGCGCCGGTGTCTCCTCGAACGTGCAGCTGGTGGATGTCGACGGCATCCGCACGATCCGTGTCGAAGACGTTCCCGCTCTCGACCTCCCCGACGCCGGAGGACCCGGCACGGCCTGGATCTACCTGATCGGCCTCACCCTGCTCCTCGCCGGCACCACCGCCGGCACCCTCAACCTCGCGCGACGACGACGAGCACTCGCCGTCACCTCACGCGGTCCCCGGGCGTGACATGCGCGCCCACCCGAATACCCGAGAAACGCAAGACCCGACCCAAGGGGGAAGAAACATGAAGACCATGAATCCGGCACGACGCGGACTCCGCGTCGGCCTCGCAGCGAGCGCCGCCGCGGTGCTCCTGGGGCTCGGCCTCGCGGCGCCGGCGGCAGCGGCGCCGCTGGTCGACCCGAACGCCACCGGCTCGATCACCGTGCACAAGCTCGAAGCGCCTGACACGCCCACCGGTCTGCCGAACAACGGCACGGCCGTGGACACCACGGGCCTCACTCCGCTCCCCGGGGTCGAGTTCCAGGTGCGGCAGGTCACCGGCATCGACCTGTCGACCAACAGCGGCTGGGCGAACGCCTCGACGCTGTCGGGCGTGTTCGACGCCGCAGATCCCGAAGGCTCGATCACCGGCGCGGGATACACGCTCGCGGCGGGTTCGTCGCTGGTGACGGATGCCGCAGGTCAGGCGTCGTTCACCGGTCTCCCCGTCGGCCTGTACCTCGTCGAGGAGACCAGCTTCCCCGCGGGCGTGACGCCGTCGGCGCCGTTCCTCGTCTCGGTGCCGCTGACCGATCCCGACAACCGGGACAACTGGCTGTACGACGTGCACGTCTACCCGAAGAACGCGATCACGACGGCCACCAAGACCGTCGACGATGCGGATGCCGTGCAGCTGGGCGATGAGGTGTCGTTCACGATCACGTCGGACATCCCCAACGCGAACCCGATCGACGGCTTCAAGATCGTCGACGTGCTCGACCCCAAGCTCGACTACGTCGCCGCCACGGTCACGCTCGCCGACGGCACCGCGATCGCCGAGGGCACCGACTACACGATCGTCCACGACGCAGGGACGAACGCCGTCACGGTCGAGTTCACCGCTGCGGGTCGCGCGATCCTCGCCGCGAACAACACCACGCAGGTCGTCGTCGACATCATCACCACGGTGAACACCATCGGCGAGATCGCAAACCAGGCACTCGTCTACCCGAACGCCGCCAGCTTCGACATCGACCCGGGTGAGCCCGGCGGACCCACCACGACCCCCGAGGTCGAGACCCGGTGGGGCGGTCTGACCGTCGCGAAGGTCGGTCAGGGCGGCGCGGCGCTCACCGGAGCCGTGTTCCAGGTGTTCACCTCGGCGGCGGATGCCGCGGCGCAGACGAACCCGGTCACCCTGAACGGGGACACCGAGTTCGAGGTCGTGAACGCGGACGGCACCCTCACGATCGAGGGTCTGCGGTACAGCGACTTCGCCAACGGTGCCACGGTCGCACCGGGTGACGCCGGCTACCTGCAGTACTACCTCGTCGAGGTGCAGGCGCCGAGCGGCTACGAGCTGCTCGCCGCTCCGATCGAGTTCACCGTCACCGCCGCCACGACGGCAGCGGGGATCGATCTGACCGTGACCAACGTGCCGCACAACGGCGGCTTCCAGCTGCCGTTCACCGGTGGCACGGGCACCGGTCTGCTCTACCTGGCCGGCATCGGCCTCATCGCCGGTGGTGTCGTGTTCCTCGTCGTGAAGCGTCGTCGTAACGCCTGACCACCCGAGACGGCGGAGTCCCCACACCGCCGCCATCGAGGGGGCAGCCTTTTCCTCTCCCCGGCTGTCCCCTCTCCAGGGGATGATGCGGCTCGAACCGGATCATCCTCGGGGGCGACCCACCTCCCCGGGTCGCCCCCGCCTCTGGGGCGGATCGGCTCGAACCGAACCGTCTTCGGGGGCGACTCGCCTATCGGGTCGCCCCCACCTCGACTCCGGAGCTTCCTCATGATCGTCACCGCCGAACCGCAGGACGCGACTCCGCTCACGCGTCGTGCCCGGCGTGCATCCGTCGGGCGTCGGTGGTCTCCGATGAGCATCGCCGTCGCCGTGATCGTGATGGCGGGGGCGGGCCTCATCGCCTACCCCTCCGGAGCGACCTGGATCAGCGACCTCACCCACGCGTCCACGGTCTCCGGGTATGCGCAGGCGGTATCCGACTCGACCTCCTCCGAGCTCGGCGGAATGATCGACGCGGCCCGCGACTACAACGAGCATCTTCCCGACGGACCGCTCCGTGATCCCTACACGCTCAATGCGGAAGGCGGGGCAGACGACGTCGACGACGGACGCGCGGACTACCTGCAGCAGCTCTCGCTCGCTCCCGGAGCTCCGATGGCGCGCATCCGCATCCCCGGGATCGGGGTGGACCTGCCGATCTATCACGGCACAGACGAAGACACCCTCGCACACGGGATCGGCCACCTGTACGGCTCCGGCCTCCCCGTCGGCGGGGAGGGGACGCACTCCGTGCTGACCGGTCACTCAGGGATCCCCGGGGCGAGTCTGTTCACGCGTCTCGACGAGCTCGCTCTGGGCGACGAGTTCGCGATCGACGTCGCCGGCGAGACGCTGGTCTACCGCGTCGACCAGATCAAGACCGTGCTCCCCGACGACGGCGATCTGCTGCGGCAGTCGCCGGGGCACGACTACGTCACCCTGCTGACCTGCACGCCCACCGGGGTCAACACCCACAGGCTGCTGGTCCGCGGCGAACGCGTCGACGCGCACACGGCGGAGGCGGATCGGATCTCCCTCCCCTCGGCGCCGGGTGCACCCGCACTGCCCTGGGGCGCCTTCGCCGTCCTGATCGGCGGTCTCGCCATCGCCGTGACGATCGCGCGGCCGCGCCCCGCAGTTCGGTAGACGAGCAACGGGCCTGTCGGCCTGTCGGCCTGTCGGGCCTGGCGGAGCGTCGGGAGGCCGGGGGGTGTCGGGTGCGATGGCCGATACCCGCCAGCGCTCCGCACGGCAGCGGTTCAGGCTGGACGCAGCGACGCGGGACGTCGATGCGGAGGAGAGCGGATGCCGAACACGGATGCAGCCACGGGCGCCACGCAGATCCGGCGCGGCGGCGTGCTGCTGCCGTTCATCCTGCTGGCTCTCACCTGGGGTGCGAGCTTCCTCTTCGTCGCCATCGCGCTGACCGGGGTCTCCCCTGCGCAGGTCGTGCTCGGCCGGCTCGTGGCCGGAGCGCTGGCGCTCGCGGCGGTCTGCGTCATCGGCCGTCATCGGCTGCCGCCGCCGGGCACGATCTGGGCGCACCTGCTCGTGGTGGCGCTGCTGCTGTGCGTCATCCCCTTCCTTCTCTTCGCGTGGGCGCAGCAGGACATCTCCTCCGGTCTCGCGAGCATCTACAACGCGACGACCCCGCTGATGACGATGCTGGTGGCGCTGATCGCGCTCCGTGAGGAGCGTCCGACCAGGACGACCCTGCTCGGGATCCTCGTCGGCTTCCTCGGAGTGGTCGTCGTCCTCGCACCGTGGGAGGGGCTCGGCGCCGGATCCGTGCTCGCCCAGCTCGCCTGTCTCGGCGCCACCCTCAGCTACGGCATCGCGTTCGTGTACCTCCGCCGGTTCGTCACGCCGCGCAGGCTCGGAGCGATACCGGTCGCGACGGTGCAGGTCGGTCTCGGAGCGGCGGTGATGCTGGTGCTCTCTCCGGTCGTCGCTCGCGGAGAGGTCTACCTGTCGGCCCCCGTCATCGTCGCGGTGCTCGCCCTCGGCGTTCTGGGGACGGGCGTGGCCTACGTCTGGAACACGAACATCGTGACCGCGTGGGGTGCCACCAGCGCATCCACGGTGACCTACCTCACGCCGGTGATCGGAGTGGCTCTCGGCGTCCTCGTGCGGGGCGAGCACATCTCCTGGAACGAGCCGGCCGGAGCTGCAGTGGTGATCCTCGGCATCGCCGTCAGTCAGGGGCGGCTGCGCCGACGGACGCGCGCAGCGGCGATCTGAGCCGGATGCCGCCCGCGTCTCCGCGGATCAGCCGAAACCGAGGTCGGGCACCGCGCTCTCGTTCAAGGGACGGAGGGCATCGCCGCCGTCGGAGCGTCCGACGCGGGAGAAGAAGGCGACTCTGTCGGCCCGCAGGGCCACGGTGGAGAAGCTCAACGCCACGCCGTCTTCGTCGTACATCACCTGCTCCAGGCTCAGCAGCGGGCTACCGGGCAGCACGCTCAATCGCGTGGCCACCGACTGGTCCGCGAGCATCGCGCCGATCAGGAACTCGGAGGACGAGAGCCGCAGTCCGCCGTTGTGGAGGAACTGGTAGATGTTGTGGCCGAACGGCGCGGTCTCGAGGCTCGCGGCCTTCGGCAGGGCGAAGTAGTTCGTGGAGACGGCGCTCGCATAGTCGGCGGGGGCGGCGAGGTACTCGACTCGCAGCACCTGCGGGCCGGCTTCCGGCATCCGCTCCTTCGCCACCGGAGGTATGGGGATGATCGTGCGGTCGACCACGCGCGGATAGGTCGACTGCTCCGGGATGACGTCGACGCCATGGAACTCATACAGACCGAAGACGGATCCGATGTCGGCGTGCGTGCCCACCCCGTGGGTGCGGCTGACCACGCCCGTCTCCTTGAGCTGCTGCAGCACGTCTCGGACGACCGCGCGGCTGACGTCGTAGTCGCGCATGATCTCGAACTCCCGAGGGAGCTTCCCCTCCGGGAAGTCTCCGCGCATGATGGCGGCACGCAGCATGAGCGCGAGTCTCCGCCGCTCGGCGTTGCCGCCCGCCTCGCGGAACTGCGGTGAGGAATCTCTCAGCACGACCACATTTTATGGGCGGTCGCGTCCGCAGGGTACCCCTTCGTCGAGGGGGATTCCAGGCCTGTTCTCACCGGTGACGTGATCGTGGCGGGATCGTCGTCCGTCCCCTATGGTGTAGGTGCGTGCACAGGGGAATCGATCGTCTCCGTCTTTCCCCAGAAGACGGGAAGCCTTCCCCAGAGGCAAGACGGTCCGTGCATGCGATTGGGCCCTCTCGAGTAGTTCAGTCCCCAATGGGCTGCTCGAGGGGGCCGCTATCGTTCCGCTGAGATTTTTCGAGAATGTCCCCCAAATGGGGGACAAAACCTCTTCGGAGGGGGTACGCTTATTTCTGACGCACCCTCCGGTCGTCTTCGGCCCTCATCGCTCCCCCCGCGGTGAGGGCCACACAATTTTCCGGGCGAGTTTTCCGCGGATCCTCTGTGACGCGGTGTGACGGCTCGTGCAACATTTCTGTTACGGGGTGACCCCGGCCCTTCCACTCAGCCGCTGCTCCACTAGCGTTAGCGATGTCGGGGCATACCTGCGTCGGCTTCTTCATCAGCAGAACAGGCAGTACATGAGCACCCAGGGCACGGTCAAGTGGTTCAACTCGGAGAAGGGCTTCGGCTTCATCTCCCCCGACGACGGCGGCGCTGACGTTTTCGCGCACTACTCCGCCATCGAGTCATCCGGCTACCGCTCGCTCGACGAGAACCAGCGCGTCGAGTTCGATGTAGCGCAGGGCCCCAAGGGCCTGCAGGCCGAGAACATCCGTCCTCTCTGAGGTCGGAATACTCGACGACTCCCCGACCGGATCCGCTTTTGCGGCATCCGGCGGGGAGTCGTGTGCTTTCTGGGGGCTTTACCGGTCGCACGTTCGGGCTGAGTTCGCGCGTTCGGGCTGAGGATCGGCGCGGATTCCTCCTCCCGAGGCGGAGTTCTCCTCCTGAACGGGCGGGCGCACCGTCTCCCTCCGAGCGGGTTGCGAACCGTCTCCCTCCGAGAGGGCGGTGCATCGACGGAGTCAGACGAGAAGCAGGGCCTTCAGCTCGTCGGGGGATGACACGCGGAACGCGGCATCGTCTCCCTCATGCTCGTCGCTGAAGCCCCATTCGACGAAGATCACGGGCACCCCGTTGGCGTTCCCGCCCTCGACGTCGTGGTGCCGGTCGCCGATCAGCACGGGGCGCGAGGTGTCGGCGCCGCGCTCACGGAGCCGCTTCAGCGCCTCGACGACGATGTCGGCCTTCGACGCCAGCGTCGCCTCATCCGGTGTCGCCCCCACCGTGGCGAGGAAGTACGGGCGCAGGTCGAAGTGGTCGACGAGGGCGTCGACCTGGTTCTCCGGCTTCGAGCTCGCGGTCGCCTGCGGCACCCCGGCGGCGTGGAGTTCGCGGATGATCTCGGGGACGTCGGGATAGGTCGCGACGTCGGTGGTGTACCCGTCGGCCTTGCCCAGCGAGCGGTAGAAGGCCACGGCGTCGGCGGACTCCTCGGGGGTCATGCCGGCCTGGACCTGGAAGGACTGGAACATCGGCGGGCCGATCCAGTGCACCAGGTCGTCCCGCGTCGGCGCCGGGTGGCCGAAGTGCGTGAGCGCGACGTTCAGGCGGCGGAGGATGCCGACCGAGGCGTCGATGATGGTGCCGTCGACGTCCCACAGCACGCAGGTATAGGGGGAGTGGGGCATGTCTCCAGCCTACGGGCACCTTCTCTGCCCGGATGGCCGTGGGCGGAGTCTCTTCGTTCGCCGAGAGCCCTGGGCGGGGGCCCGAGGTTGACTCTGGACGGGAAGCCCGCGCGTGGCTAAAGTGTTCGCAATGAGCTATTCAAACGGACTCACTGTCGCCGTGCTCCAGGCGGAGGGCGTCGGCGCCGACGTCGAGGCGAACTTCCGTCTCATCCGCGAGGCGGCGCGGGATGCTGCGGCACAGGGTGCGCAGCTCCTCATGACGCCCGAGATGTACCTCACGGGCTACAACGTGGGAGCGCAGCTGGCCGATGTCGTGCGGGACGAGCTCGTCGACGGCATCCGCGACATCGCGCGGAGCGAGGGGATCGCGCTCCTCGTCGGCACGGGACTGCCCGCTGCGGCGGGCATCTCCAACTCGGCCGTCCTGGTGTCGGAGGACGGCGATGTCGTGGCGCGCTACGACAAGACCCACCTCTTCGGCGATCTGGATGTCTCGCTCTTCGAGCCGGGTGACGCCCTCGGTCCGATCGTCGAGCTGCACGGCGTGAGGATCGGCCTGCTCATCTGCTACGACGTGGAGTTCCCCGAGACGGTCCGCGCGCTCGCCTCCGCCGGCGCCGACGTCGTGCTGGTGCCCACGGCCCAGATGGCGCCGTACCAGTTCATCGCGGAGCACGTCATCCGCACCCGCGCCTGGGAGAACCAGGTGTATGTGGCCTACGCGAATCGCATCGGCTCCGAGAAGGAGCTGGACTACGTCGGATTGAGTTCGATCGTCGACCCCTCCGGCCGCGTCCTCGCCGCCGCCGGCCCGGAGGAGCGCGCGCTGCTCCTCGCCAGGATCGACCCGGCGGAGGTGCGCAGCGCTCAGGCGCGCAATCCGTATCTTCGGGACCGGCGCCCAGGACTCGTCGTCGCCCCCGACCCCCAAGGAGCCGGCAGGACGCCCGGCATCCGCACCCGGATCACGACCGAGAGGGACAGTTCATGAGTGCAGATCAGACGACCACGGAGCACCGGCTCCGCGGCAGGCTCGGCACCGGCTCGATCGTCTTCATGGTGATCGCCGCGGCCGCGCCGCTGACGGTGATCGGCGGCAACGCTCCGATCGCGATCGGCCTGGGCAACGGCATCGGCGCCCCGGTTGGTTTCGTGATCGCGACCGTGGTCCTGCTGCTGTTCTCGGTGGGCTTCGTGAAGATGACGCCGCACGTGAAGGAGGCCGGCGCGTTCTTCTCCTATGTGACGAAGGGGATCGATGGCCGGACCGGTCTCGGAACGGCGTTCGTGTCGCTCCTCGCGTACACCGCCATCCAGGTGGGGATCTACGGCTATCTCGGCTGGGCGGTGGACGATCTGGTGCAGCACTTCGGCGGCCCGGCGATCCCTTGGGGCGTCTACTCCCTCGCCGCCGTCGCGCTCGTCGCCGTGCTCGGGTATCGGCACATCGATCTGTCGGCCAAGGTCCTCGGCATCGCGCTGGTCCTGGAGATCGGCGTCGTCATCGTGCTCGACACCGTCATCTTCGCGACCGGAGGCGCGGAGGGGATCGTGTGGGACACCTTCGACCCGGCGAACGCGTTCGCGCCGGGGCTCTCGGTCGCCGTGCTGTTCGCGCTGACCGGGTTCATCGGGTTCGAGGCGACCGCGGTGTTCCGAGACGAGGCGCGGGATCCGGAGCGGACGATTCCGCGGGCGACGTACCTCGCCGTCATCATCATCGGCGTCTTCTACTGCCTGTCGTGCTGGGCGATGGTCGTGGGCGGGGGCCGGCAGGGGATCGTCGATCTCGCGACGGCGACGCTGGCGGGAGAGGCCAACATGCTCACCGACATGACCGGTCGCTATCTCGGCTGGCTGGTCCAGGACATCGTCCAGGTGCTGCTCGTGACGAGCCTCTTCGCCTGCGTGCTCTCGTTCCACAACGTCATCGCCCGCTACCAGTTCGCCCTGTCGCGCAAGGGCGTCCTCCCGGCGCGCTGGGGCACCGTGCACCCGCGGCACCACTCGCCGGCGGTGTCCTCGCTCGTGCAGACGGTGACGGCGACGGTCATCATGGTGGCGTTCATCATCGGAGGCGTGGAGCCTCTCGTGGGAGTGTTCGGCTCGATGGCGGGGGTCGCGACCGTCGGGATGGTGCTCCTCATGCTCATGACGAGCATCGCGGTCCTGGTGTTCTTCCGCCGGCATCCCTCACTGCGGGAGGGACACGTCGTCACGACGGTGCTGGTGCCCGCCGCCGCGGTGATCGGCTTGATCGCCGCTGGGTGGGTCGTGCTGTCGAACTTCACGCTCGTGACCGGAGGCAGCGTCGGACTCTCGGTGTTCCTCGCCTGCCTCCCGCCGGCGGTCTTCCTCCTCGGGGTCGCGCTCGGCGGGGGCAACCGGCTCGCGGAGGCGCGGCAGGAGGGTTAGGCGGGCCCGGCGACGCGGGCGTACCCTCGGTGGAAGTGCTCGGGATCCGATGCGGGCACGGATCGACACAGAGGGGCGCCGATGACCGAACGAGCGGAACGCGACGTCCTGGCCTCGGGCCCGCTGGACGGGGTCCGGCCGCTCAGCGCGACGGATGCGGTGCGCGCACGGATCCTGTTGGCGATCGAGCTGGGACTGCTCAAGCCCGGCGAGCAGCTGCCGCCGCACGAGAGCACGGCCCGGGCGCTGAACGTCAGTCTGATGACCCTTCGGCGCGTGTTCGGCACACTCGCCGACCAGGGGATCCTGGAGCGCCGTCGCGGCAGGGGCGGCGGGACCTTCGTGAGCGATCCGATCGATCCGCGGACGTGGCAGGAGGACGACTCCGTGCGCGGATTCCGCGACAGGACGTCGACCGTGATCCAGTTGATCGACGAGCGCGCGCTGATCGAGTCCGCCCTGGCGGCGGAGGCGGCAGGAACCGTGCGCGACGGAGCGAGAGCGCGGGCGCTCGACGAGGCGGCGCAGGCTCTGGAGGACGCGGTGGCTGCCGGGGACTGGGCGGAGTTCCATGACGCCGATCGCGCCTTCCATCGTGCTGTCGCCTCGGCCTCGGGCCTCGACTGGGCTCTCGCCGAACACAGCCGCATCGCCGACCAGCTCTACGACTACTTCGTGCCGTACCCGATCGCGTACCTGCGCGACAGCAACGACGAGCATCGGCGCATCCTCGCGGCGATCGAAGAGGGGGATGCTCTCGGGGCCGCGCGAACCGCGCGGGCGCACGTCCTGGAGCTCAAGAGGTCGATGTTCATCGCCGAGCGCCCGGACGGACAGGGGCGTTGATCTCCTGACCGCGATGCGGGCGGCAGAGCGTCAGAACAGGCGCGGCGCGCCCGAATCGATGCCCTTCATGTCGTCGTAGTCGAGGACGAGGCAGCGGATGCCGCGATCCTCCGCGAGCACGCGAGCCTGAGGCTTGATCTCCTGCGCGGCGAAGATGCCGGTGATCGGGGCGAGGTGCGGGTCGCGGCCCAGCAGCTCGAGGTAGCGGGTGAGCTGCTCGACGCCGTCGATGTCGCCGCGGCGCTTCACCTCGATCGCGATGGCCGCGCCCTCGGCATCCCGGACCAGCAGATCGACGGGGCCGATCGCCGTGGGGTACTCGCGTCGCACGAGCGTGGTCCCCTCGCCCACGAGCTCGACCTGCTCGGCGAGGAGCCGCTGCAGATCAGCCTCGACGCCGTCCTTCTGCAGGCCGGGGTCGATGCCGAGGTCGTGGTTCGAGTCGTGGAGGATCTCGTAGATCTGCACGCGCAGCGCGTCGCCGGTCTTCTTGTGCGTGACGCGCCAGACCTCGACGACACCAGCGCTGGCCTCCTCTTCACCGGGCTCCTCGGGCGAGAGCGAGCACGGCGGGCTCATCCAGTTCAGCGGCTTGTAGCTGCCGCCGTCGGAGTGCACGAGCAGACTTCCGTCTCCCTTGTGCACCAGCAGGCGCGTGGCGAGAGGGAGATGAGCATTGAGCCGCCCGGTGTAGTCCACGGAGCAGCGGGCGATGACGAGACGCACCCGTCGAGCCTACTTCGTCGCGACCGCGTCCGGTCGCGCCGGACCGTCGGGACGGTCACCGGTCGAGCATGGTCCCGATCGCCTCGAAGATCCCGAGCTCCGTCGCGGCGGAGCGTGCGATCAGGAAGCCGATGATGCCGAGGATCCAGGCGGTGTTCTCGGCGCCGGTGCGCTCCATCCACGCGGCGAAGCGCTCGAGAGGCCGCTGCACCAGAGGGGCGGCCACCATGCGCAGCACGAGGAGGACGACGGCGGGGGCGACCATGAGCGCGCAGTAGCCCACCAGCGCGAGCACGCGAAACGGCGTGCTCACGCCGGCATCCGCGAGCATCGTCATGCCGACGATGTAGGGGAGCATCGTCGCGACCTCCACCAAGCCGGCGGCGATCGCGACCGCCATGACCGCCGTTCCCCGGGTACGCGGGTCCAGCAGGCGCTCGCGCCATCGCGTGATGCGTCCGGACGATGGGGTGGGCGCGGGGACGGCGCCGCCGGCGGGAGGAGCGGCAGCCGCGGGAGGAGGGGTGAGCGGATCGGTGCGCGCGGCGGATACGGCACCGTCGGATGCCGTGGCGCCGGAAGCCGCTGTGCCGGAGGCCGCGGATGCCGTGGCGCCCAAGGCCGCGGATGCCGACGCGGCCTCGCGGGCCTTCGAGCCGGTCGGCATCGCGAACGCGACCACGAGCAGCGCGGCGCCGACGATGAGGCGCACGATCAGCCCCGCCGAGGAGGAGAGGAAGTCGGAGGCGACGTCGACGAGGTTGACCAGGCCCCAGAGGAAGAGGAGTCCGACCACGAGGTAGAACGCGGCGATGGTGCCGAGGTAGAGCAGGATGCGTCCGGCCCGCACGCGACCCGGACTGAGGAGGAGGAACACGGGGATGAGCAGCGTGCCGACGCTCAGCCCGTCGATCAGCGCCAGAAGTGCCAGGGAGAGGGGGAGCGGGAGTCCGCCGAAGAGTTCCATGCGATCAGCCTCTCCGCGCTCGCCCCCGCGCGGATCGGGCGAAGGTCGCGGTCGCACCCGCGGCTCCTCATACCTTGGTCGGATGCGGGGAACGGCCAGCCGTGGTTGCATGAACGCATGGAGGAGGCGAGGGTCGGCGGCATCCGCGAGTGGTATCTTTCGCATCGGCGGCCGGTCGACGCCCTCCTCATCGCCCTGCTCAGCGCGCTCGCCGCGTTCCTCGGTTTCAGCGGCATCTGGAGCATCTTCTCGGTGCTCCCCGCGGATGCCTCTCCCTGGTGGACTCTGGCGACGGCGCTCCCCGCCTGCATCCTCGTCCTGACCAAGCACCGCGCTCCGTGGCTCTCGCTGATCGCCGCGACGGTCGTGTTCGCGGTCGACCTGTTCACCACCGGCGGGCTCGGCCCGCTCGTCGTGCTCCTCGACGTGCTGTGGACGGCGGCGTTCCTGGCCTCCCCGCGGGTGCGGCGCAGGATCCTCATCGCCATGATCCTCAGCGTCGTGGTGCTCTTCGTGGTCGCGCTCCTCGTGTCGGAGGCTTCGGCCCCCATGGCGTTCCTGGTGGCGGTCCAGTTCGGGGCCTTCGTCGGCACCGACTACTGGTGGGCGGTCGCCGTGTCTCAGGCGAACGAGCTCGCCGACCTCCACCGCCAGCGCGCAGAGGAGGCGGCGGCCGCGGCGGTGCGGGATCGTGCGGAGGCCGTGCTGCGCGAGCGGGAGACCATGGCGAAGGAGCTCCACGACGTCGTCGCCGGTCACGTGCTGGCCATGGCGATCAGGGCGGAGGCCGCGCTGTCGACGCCGGCCGACGAGAGGGCCGATCGTGCGGCGCTGCAGGCGGTGCGGGATGCCGGCATCGATGCCCACGGAGCGCTGCGCTCGATGATCGCCGTGCTGCGGAGGGGCGACGGAGAGCTCTCGCCGACGCCCCGGCTGGCCGATGTCGAGGCGCTCGCCGACGATGCGCGCCGCGCGGGACTCCGGGTGCGGGTGTCGGCAGACGGCGTGACGACGCTGACGGGTCCCACCGAGCAGGCCGTGGTGCGCGTCGTGCGCGAGGCGCTGTCGAACTGCCTCCGTCACGCCGGAGGCGCGGAGGTCGATGTGACGATGGAGGAGAGGGATGCCGTGATCGCGGTGCGCGTGGAGTCCCGGGGTGGAGCGCCTCTCGTCTCGGCCGGCTACGAGGGCGGCGGCTGGGGCCTGAGCATGCTCGCCGAGCGGGTGGAGGCGCTGGGCGGCAGGTTCTCCGCGGGGCCGCACGCCGATGGCTGGCTGGTCGAGGCGCAGCTGCCCGCGAGGGCGGTATGAGCGCCCCGACCGTGCTGCTCGCCGACGATCACGGTGCGATCCGCGCGGGCCTGCGCATCATGCTCGAGTCGCACGGCATCCGCGTGGTGGGTGAGGCCGCCGACGGAGACGTGGCGGTGCGCAACGCCGCAGCCCTGCGCCCCGACGTGGTGCTCATGGACCTGCGGATGCCGGGGCGCGACGGCGTCTCCGCGACGCGCGAGATCGTGGAGCAGGGCCTGAGCGACGTCCTGGTGCTGACGAGCTTCGATGAGGACGAGCTGGTGTTCGGGGCGATCAGGGCCGGTGCGGCCGGGTTCCTGCTCAAGACCGTGGATGCGTCGTCTCTCGTCGCCGCGGTCCGTGCGGTCGCCGCGGGTGAAGGGGCGCTCGACCCCCGGGTGACGCGGCGTGCGCTCGCCGCGGCGGCACAGGGCGTGGGGAGTCCGCCCGACTTCGCGACCCCTGCGCTGCCCGAGCTGACGTCGCGCGAGCAGGAGGTGCTCGACGGCATCCTCCGGGGGTGGTCCAACGCCCAGCTCGCCCAGCGGCTGGGGATCAGCGTGCCGACCGTGAAGACGCACGTGTCGAGCGTGCTCGCCAAGCTGGGCGCCCGCAGTCGCTCTCACGCCGCCGCGCTCGTGCGCGACGGCGACCGGAGACGGCCGTGACCTGCACCCGCGATGGCAGCGGCGGGATCAGCTGTAGAGGCAGTAGTCGTGAATGATCGCCCAGCCGAGAAGTCCGAAGGCGAAGCCCCAGCGTGTGTCTCTGCACATGATTTCCTCCAAGAATCGGTTCGCTCGAGTGGAGAGGGTGACTCCCCGCGGCCAACGTAACAAGCCGCCCACGGCGGGGTAACCGTATTTCTACGGATGGTGTGATTCTGCCGGTCAGTGTGCACAGCGCTTGTCGATGAGTTTCGACAGCACTGGCATGCCCGCAACGATCACCGCACGGGCGTACGAGTTTGGTCCCGGCTCTGGATTGCCGAGTGGATCCGTGTGGCGCGAAAGGAGGGCCTCCCCGGTCGACACGATCGGGGAGGCCTCAGGGTTCGGTTCGGCTGGTTACTGCTGTGGAAGTCCTTTGAGATCTGCGCTACTGATGGCGGTGAGCTTGTCTCCATCGGTGGAGGTTGGTTCGAATCCGCTCGCAGTGGGCGTGAAGATGCCCGCTGGTCCGCCGGCTGTGTAGTACCCGTCGACGCCCTCGACACCGCTTGAGTTGAGCAAGAGTAGATAGGTCTGCTTCTCGGCGAGGAGGGGATAGGGTGTGTCCCAGCCTTTCCCTCCGAGTTGCATTACGGTGATCGTGTCGCCTGCGCGGATCTGAGGAGCAGAGTTCTCGGGCGTGTTCCGTGCGAGTCCCTCAGGTGTGAAGCTCGCAATGACCTCGACCTCGGAGAATGTCGTGGGAGCGAGATCATCGCCGATCGTCTTCTCCTGCTGCGAGAGGACGGTGCCCGTGACCATGACCTCGCTCGCTTCGATCAGCTCCTGGTTTGACGAGAAGATCTCGTGCCGTGAACCGTCGAGCTTCTGCACCCCTGGGCTGCAGCCCGCGACCGATGAGGCGAGGAGGAGCGCGGCGAGGAAAGTGGCTCCGTGACGGAGTTTTGTTCTCTTCATGATGTTTCTCCAGGCTCGAATCAATAGATGGCGTTCATTCCGGCTTTGTCATCACTTTGTGGGGTGTAGTAGCCGTAGGAGTTGTAGACGCAGGCGGCGCAGTTGTACATCATCTGGTTGGTGCTCGTTACATGACTCAGGCCCAGGACATGTCCGAATTCATGAACAGCAACGGCCCGTAGCTTGGTTACTGTCCACCCGCTCACGTAATAGGTGTTGAACCACGACTCAGAGCTAATCTGCGTTCCGAACGGGCATGACCATGTCGAGTACCCGTCGTATCCGTTGGCGCCACTGTTCTTGTCAGTGAACTTCAGGTTGGCCGAGTAGTTCATCGTCATGTTGAGGTCTGTGGACGAGGACCAGGAGGATGCAGCGCCGTCGGCGGCGGTCCCATAGCTGCCGGTTGTGGCTCTATTCCATGCCACGGGTCGCTGAGGCCACGAGCAGCCGTTCGTGACGTAGGCCATGGCTGGTGCGGGAAACAGAACCACGCCGAGGACGATCAGACATGAGGTGAGCAGCGCGAGGACTTTCGATCGCGCCCGCCGCCTGCCAGTGAGGTGTGTTGCATCCATATTCCCGTCCGCTCCGTTGTGGTCGGCTCAGATCTGTCGACTGGGCCCGGTGCGAGTCATGATGTCCCTCGACAATTCGTCTGTCAAGAGGGCGATTGATGTCCCCCAAAGTACCTACATACAGACGCTAAGTTTTACGCAAACTGGTCATTTATGCGCTTGGGAATTGAGTAGCCGAAGGGCGTCAGAACCTCCCTTCCTGACAGAGTCGAGCCGTGCATTCGTCATGAATCGGACGATTGATACGTGGTGTGTAGTCACCCGTTGGTCATACAAGGTCGACTGTGACGGCGCGCCGCATGACCACGGTGACGTTGTTCGGGCGTGCGCGAGTCGGTAGGAGCATCTTCGCCCCCGGGCTCTGGGCCGTCGCGCTCGTCGCCGCCGGGGCGGTCGTCGCGGTGGTCGCCGTCGAGGTCGGCGCCCGCTCGGACAGCGTTCTCGAGGCGTAGTCCGCAGCGCACGCCCGCCGGGAAGCGCCCGCTCCCCGGCGACGTCCTGCCCTAGCCCTGCTTCTCCGGCTCGGTCATCTCGTCGGCGCGGAGCGGCCGCGCCGCCGCCGAGAAGAGACCGGAGAGCGCGGCGAGCACCACGAGGATGTACAGGGTGTTCAGCAGCCCGATGTGCTCGCTGATGAATCCGAGCACCGGGGGGCCGCCGAGGAAGGCGATGTAGCCGATCGTCGCGGCGGCGCTCACGCGCGCCGCGGCCTTGGCGGGGTCGTCGGCCGCCGCCGACATGCCGAGGGGGAACCCGAGGGAGGCCCCGATGCCCCACAGCGCCGCAGCCACGAAGACCAGGGGCGTGTTCGGCGCGAGGATGAAGAGCAGGATGCCACCAGCCGCCGTGATCGCGAGGATGCGCAGCACGATGACCCGGCCGAAGCGGTCGACCAGCGGACCGCCGAAGAGTCGGACCACCGTCATCGCGACCGAGAAGGTGGCGAGGGCGGCGGCGCCGGCGGCGGGGCCGGCGCCGTGGTCTTCGGAGACGCCGAGCGCGAGCCAGTCGTTGGCCCCGCCCTCGGCGAAGGACATGCCCAGCATCACGACGCCGAGCGCGTAGGTGCGCGGTTCGCGCCAGGCCTCCAGCGCCACGTGCATCCGCTCGCGCCAGTGCGGCTTCTCCGCGGGAGACGGGTCGAGCGCGGCTTCGCGCACGGGGACGTTCGCGAAGCACACGACAGCCAGGACGGCGATGACGCCGGCGACGACGAAGGAGTGCAGCGACACGTTCGCACCGAGGTGCACGGCGAGGGCGCCGAGACCCGCGCCGATCACCGTGCCGAAGCTGAAGAAGGCGTGGAACACCGGGAGGATCGTCTTGCCCATCTGCTGCTCGACGGCCGTGGCCTCGACGTTCATCATGACGTCGAGGGAGCCGTTGCCGAACCCGAACAGCACGAGGCCGATGACGACCACGGGCGCCGAGCCCATCACGTTCGTGCCCACGCCGACCAGCGTCAGCCCGACCGCGAACGTGAGCATCGTCGTGAGCATCCCGACCCGCGCACCGGTGCGCGCCATGACGGCGGGACTCGTCGAGATGCCGATGATCGACGAGACGCCCATGCCGAGCAGCAGCAGCCCCATCTGGGCGTTGTCGATGTCGAGGGCGAGCTTGATGTCGGGCACGCGAGAGGCCCAGGTCGCGATCGACAGGCCGCTCGCGAGGAAGATCGCGAAGATCGCGGCGCGCCAGCGCACGAACTGGGGACGGGTGAGGGCGGTGTCCATGCCGGACACTCTATCGAATCGATTCGATCCCGCGAAACCAGGGGAGGTATCCTCGGAGTATGAGCAGTCAGGACAGCCCGCGACGAGCGACGATCGCCGACGTCGCGCGCGAGGCCGGCGTCGCGACATCCACCGCCTCCGTCGTCTTCAGCGGCAAGGCCAAGGTCTCGGCGGGAACGCGCGAGCGCGTGCTCGCCGCCGCCGCCGAGCTCGGCTACGCGGGCCCCGATCCGCGTGCCGCCTCCCTGCGGAGGGGACGCAGCGGCATCGTCGCCGTCGTGCTCGAGGGGCATCTGCGTGCGGCCTTCCTCGACCCGGTCACCACCGCCATGATGGACGGACTGACAGACGGCCTCGCCGACCTCAGCGCCGGCATCCTGCTCATGCGCGACGACCCGGGCGAGAGCGACGGGTCTCCGCTGGCGAACGCGCCGGTCGACGCCGTGGTGCTCATCGGATGCTCAGGGCGCACCCGCGCCTCGCTCGACATCGTGCGCGGCCGGGGCCTTCCCGTCGTCGTGATCGAGGGGGACGCCGGAGAGGGCATCCCGCGGATCACGCTCGACAACGCGGATGCCGCCGCCGCGGTCGCCCGCCACGTGCGGGATCTCGGGCATGAGGATGTGGCCCTGGTCACCCTACCGCTCGACACCGCGCGCGACCGCCTTCCGGTGACCCCGCAGCGGATCAGCACCGCGACGGTCGACGTCACGATCGACCGCCTCGCGGGCATGAGGTCGGTCTTCCCCGATGCGCCGGCGATCTCGGCATCCGGCAGCCTGATCGACGAGGGTCTCCTGGTCGGACGGATGCTGCTCGCCGACGCCGAGAGCCGCCCGACAGCCGTGCTCGCCCAGAGCGACCTCCTCGCCGTCGGAGTGATCCGCGCAGCCGAGGAGCTGGGGCTGCGAGTGCCGGAGGACCTCTCCGTCGCCGGCTTCGACGGCATCGCCGTCGACGGGCTCGGCGGGCCCGTGCTCACCACGAGCGTGCAGCCCGCCGTCGAGAAGGGGCGCGCGGCGGGCGAGCAGGTCGCGCGCATGCTGCGCGGCGAACCAGGCATCACCCAGCACCTGACCTGCCGCTTCCGCGAAGGCACGACGACCGCGGCTCCGCGGGGCTGAGGTCACACGGGCTCTCACCGCGTTTCGTCTCGCTCCGCTCGCTCAACGACCAGCGGGGCTGCGCAGGGTTCGCAGGGATCCGCGGGCTCGGTCGTCGAGCGAGGGAGCGGAGCGACCGAGACGAAGCGCCCCGGTGCCGGCTTCAGCTGTGCGGCGGGCCGAGCGGGAGCGTCGTGGAGCCGTAGTCGAGGATGCGGTAGCGGCCGCACGGCACGACGCTCTCCGGCACGGCCGGCGTCGGCAGCTCCCACTGCACGCTCTGCGCATCCTCGACGAGGAACGAGACCTCGCCCACCGCGAAGTCGGTGCGGTTCACCAGCCAGGCGTACGCGTTCAGCCTGTTGTCGACCTGCACCAGCTGCGCAGGGTCGTCGAGGTGCGCCTTCGGCAGCCGGACGGTCCAGAACTGCCCGGCGCCGGTCCGTCCCGAGGCGTTCACCCAGTCGGTCACGCAGGTGAGGTCGGGATCGGGCGCCTGCGCGGCCGCGGTAAGCCGAGGGATGCTGAGGCCGCCGGCCACGAGCAGAACGATCGAGGCGACGGCGGCCGCCTGGCGCGCGGGCCGCTCCGGCAGGCGCAGGGCGCGAGGTGCGGCGACGAGAGCGAGCAGCGGGGCGAACGCGACGGGCTGGAGGTACCGCGCCGCGTGGGTGCCGAGCGCGATCGCACCGAGCGTGACGAGCAGCGGCAGCATCCATCCCGCCGCCGCGACGAACCTCTCCGCGTCGGTGGAGGGGCGGACGGTCCTGAGCACGGCGAGCACGATGAGAGCGGCGGTGACGAGCGCGCCGAGGAGGCCCAGCGGAGTCGAGAGGCGGTCGCCGAGCAGGCCGCCGTAGTAGCCGATCGACTGCATCCACAGCTCCGGCTGCGCGTATCCCGCACCGTTGTTCGCGATCCATGCCGAGAACGGAATACGAGCGAGGAAGCCGAGGGCCGTGCCGCCGACGAGCACGGCGAGCAGGAGCAGCATCCGCACCCTCGCCCGCGGTCGGAAGAACCCGATCGCCAGGAGCACCGTGAGCGGAACCGTCGCCCACACCGCGAAGAGCGGATTCGTCAGCGTCGCGACGGCGGCGATCGGAGCGACTGCGACGACGCAGACGAACCCGGGGCGATCGAGCGCGCGTCGCACCAGACCGATGACGGCGATGACCGCGACCACGGTCGAGGAGTAGTAGGTCGTCGTGAGCTGCAACGAGGCGAGCTCCAGGGCGTCCCTCGACGCGGAGGTCTCCGTCGCGGCCAGCACCCCGAAGGCGCACAGGGCGACCAGGGACCACGCGACAGGGGCGCTCCCCTCGTGTCTGCGGCCGGCCGCGAGACGGATCACGCCGTACAGGGCGAGCAGATTCACGACCGCGTTCACGGCGAGCAGACCGTCGAGATCGAGCGGCAGCAGGGCGTCGACACCCGCGAACACGCCGGACTCCGGGAGGAACAGCACACTCGACATGGCCCAGTCGAGCGGTCCTCCGGCGAGTGCGGATCGGGCGAACATCGCGACGATCAGCGAGTCCCCGTCACGGAAGAGGAGCTCGGAACGAGCGGATGCCGCGACCTGTCCGGCGACGGCGATCGATACGCCGAGCGCGGCGAACCAGCCGAGAATCTCACGGGTCCAGGCGCGTCGCATGGGACAACTCTCGCACGCTCACACCTTTCGCCCAGGTAAACTGGACGGACACCCGCCCGCCAGTGCCGCAAGGCCGACGAGCCCAGAGGGAGCCACGATCATGTTGACCCTCCTCGGTGTGTTCCTCCTCGGATCGCTCCTGATGCCCGTTCTCGTGCGCTGGATCGGCGCGCGCGCATTCATCGTCGCCGCGCTCATTCCCGCCGCGGCATTCATCCATGCCCTCGTGCTCACGCCGCAGGTCCTCGACACGGGCGACTCGCCCTTCGAGACCGTGTCCTGGATCCCGCAGCTCGGGCTGAACATGTCCATGCACATGGACGTCCTCGGCTGGGTCCTGACCCTCATCGTCACCGGCGTCGGCGCGCTGGTGCTCTACTACTGCCGCTGGTACTTCCACGACGACTCCGCAGGGATCGGCCAGTTCGCCGGCGTTCTGCTCGGCTTCGCCGGCGCGATGTACGGACTCGTCCTCACCGACGACCTCGTCATGCTCGTGATGTTCTGGGAGGTGACGAGCATCCTCTCGTACCTCCTCATCGGCCACTACCGCCGCCGCGCGGCCAGCCGACGCGCCGCCCTGCAGGCCCTGCTGGTCACCACCCTCGGCGGCCTGGTCATGTTCGTCGGGGTGGTACTCCTCGTCGTCGACGCCGGCACCTCGAGCATCCGCGAGATCCTCGCCCTGGCGCCGACCGGACCGATCGTGGATGCCGCGATCGTGATGCTGCTGATCGGTGCGATCAGCAAGTCGGCGCTGTTCCCGTTCCACTTCTGGCTCCCCGGAGCGATGGCGGCCCCGACGCCGGTCAGCGCGTACCTGCACGCGGCCGCGATGGTGAAGGCCGGCATCTACCTGATCGCCCGGTTCGCCCCGATCTTCGCGTTCAGCGGGCCGTGGCGCCCCATCGTCATCTCTCTCGGCGTCTTCACGATGCTGCTCGGCGGCATCCAGGCCCTGCGCGAGACCGACCTCAAGCGCATCCTCGCCTTCGGCACCGTCAGCCAGCTCGGCTTCTTCGCGGTCGTCGTCGGATACGGCACGCAGGCGTCGGCCCTCGCCGGCCTCGCCCTGGTGATCGGCCATGCGCTGTTCAAGTCGGCGCTCTTCCTCATCGTCGGCATCATCGACCGCCAGCTGTCCACCCGTGACATCACCGAGCTCTCCGGTGTGGGCAGACAGGCCCCGATCCTCGCGGCGACCGCGTTCATCTCGGTGGCGTCCATGGCAGGCATCGCGCCGACGATCGGATTCGTCGCCAAGGAGTCGACTCTCACGGCCCTCCTCGACGACGCCCAGGGCGGCTCGCCGTGGGGTCTGGTCGCGATCATCGGCATCGCCGTCGGGTCCATGCTGACCGCGGCATATGGCACGCGCTTCCTCTGGGGCGCGTTCTTCACGAAGCGCGATCAGCGCGGAGACCGGATGCCGGAGACGGCATGGCCGGATCCGCCCGTGGGCTTCCTCGCGGCGCCCATCATCCTCGCCGGGCTCACCCTCGCCGCCGGCATCGGCGCCCCGGCGCTCGACGTCGCGCTGCAGGGGTACGCCGTCACCGCGACCCCCGGTCTCGATCACGCGGGGGAGGCCGTCGAAGGACCCGGTCATCTCGCCCTCTGGCACGGATTCGAACCGGCTCTCGGCATCTCGATCCTCACGATCCTGCTCGGCATCGGCCTGTTCCTGCTCACCCGTCGCACCGGCTGGGATCGCAAGCCGCGCGTGCTGCCGTTCACCGCCGCCGACGCCTACTACCTCGCCATGCGCGGCATCGACCGGCTCTCCGTGCTCAGCACGACCCTGACCCAGCGGGGCTCGCTGCCGGTCTACGTCGGAACGATCTTCGTGGTGTTCGTCGCCGCCGAGGTCACCGCGCTGCTCGCGAGCGACATCGATCGGTTCCAGCTCTCGGCGTGGCACACTCCGGCGCAGATCGCCGCAGCCCCGCTCATGGCGGTCGCGGGCATCTTCGCCGTGCGCGCGCAGAAGCGCTACACCGGCGTCGTCCTCGTCTCGGTGACCGGGCTGGGCATGGTCGCCCTCTTCGCGACCAGCGGCGCCCCCGATCTCGCCCTCACGCAGGTGCTCGTCGAGACCGTGACGATGGTCACGTTTGCGCTGGTGCTGCGGAGGCTTCCCGCGCGGATGGGCGAGCACAACGCCTCCGTCGGCCGCATCCCGAGGGCGCTGCTCGGGATCGGCGTGGGCGTGACGATGGCGCTGGTCGCCGTCGTGGCCACGCAGTCCAGGGTCGCCGAGCCGATCTCCGCGATGTTCCCGAAGCTCGCCTACGAGCTGGGGCACGGCAAGAACGTGGTCAACGTCGCGCTGGTCGACCTCCGCGGATGGGACACGATGGGCGAGCTGTCCGTGCTCGTGCTCGCCGCGACGGGCGTCGCATCCCTCGTCTTCGTCACGCATCGCGCCGATCTGCTCGCGGCGACCAAGACCCTCCCGAGGTCCGCGCGGCGGGCGACGCGGGGTCGGCCGCTCGTCGAGACCACGGAGGGCGTGCGCTTCCAGACCTCCGAGAACCGCAGCAGCCCGCGTGCCTGGCTCGTGAGCGGGTCGAAGATGAAACCGGAGAACCGGTCGATCCTGCTCGAGGTCATCGTCCGCGTGCTGTTCCACACGATCATCGTCGTGTCGATCTTCCTGCTGTTCTCCGGCCACAACCTCCCGGGCGGCGGGTTCGCCGGAGGCCTCGTCGCCGGCATGGCGCTCGTGATGCGGTACATCGCCGGCGGGCGCTGGGAACTGGGTGCGGCTGCGCCGACGGATGCCGGACGCCTCCTCGGGGCGGGACTCGTGCTGGCCGTCGGCACCGCCGTCGTGCCGCTGTTCTTCGGCCTCTCCCCGCTCACCAGCACGTTCTGGGAGTGGGAGATCCCCGGTCTCGGACACATGGAGTTCGTCACCTCGACGATCTTCGACATCGGCGTGTACCTCGTGGTGATCGGCCTGGTGCTCGATGTGCTGCGCAGCCTCGGCGCCGAGGTCGACAGGCAGACGCAGGAGATGCGCGAGAGAGGGGTGAACATCTGATGGATGTCTCGCTGACCCTCATCGTCATCATGGCCGTGCTGTTCGCGTGCGGCGTCTACGCCATGCTCGAGCGCAGCCTGACCCGCGTGCTCATCGGCTTCCTGCTGCTCGGCAACGCGACGAACCTGCTGCTGCTGATCGTCATGGGAGTGCCGGGCAACGCGCCGTTCTTCGGCACGGAGGGGGAGATGAGCGACCCGCTGCCGCAGGCGCTGACCCTCACCGCCATCGTCATCACCTTCGCCGTCTCCGCGTTCCTGCTCGCTCTGATCTACCGCTCCTGGCAGCTGGGGCAGGCCGACACGGTCGAGGACGACGAAGACGACATCGCCATCCGCGGACGCACGGATGCCGAGGAAGACCTCATGGGCGACGACGAGGGCGACTACACCGACGACGACGTCACCACCGACTTCGTCGGCGTGCAGACCGCCCCGATCACGGTGCTGCACATGCGCGACCACCCCGCGATCGACGATGAGGCCCCGGTCGACCGGCCGACGGCATCCGACGATGGGGGAGACCGCACGTGACCGCCCTCATCCCCCTCCTCGTCGCCCTTCCGCTGCTCGGCGCGGCGGTGACCCTGATCTTCGGACGCAACGCCCGCGTGCAGTCGATCGTCACGGTCGTGACCCTCGTCGTCGTCTCGGTGATCGCCGCAGTCCTGCTCGTCGCGGTCGATGCGGGCAGTCCGCTCGCGGTCTCGGTGGGCGGCTGGCCGGTGCCGTTCGGCATCGTGCTGTACGTCGATCGGCTCGCCGCCCTGCTCGTGCTGGTGTCGAGCATCGTGCTGCTCGCCGTGCTCCTGTTCTCGATCGGCCAGGGTGTCGCCGACGGCGCAGAAGAGACCCCGATCTCGATCTTCAACCCCTCGTATCTGATCCTCGCGGCCGGCATCTTCAACGCCTTCATCGCCGGCGACCTCTTCAACCTCTACGTGGGATTCGAGATCCTGCTCGTCGCGTCGTACGTGCTCATCACGCTCGGGAGCACCGAATCGCGCATCCGCACCGGCGCCGTCTACATCGTCGTGTCGCTCGTGTCGTCGATCCTCTTCCTCGCGTCGATCGCGATGATCTACGGAGCCCTCGGCACCGTGAACATGGCGCAGATCGCCGAGCGGATGACGGAGCTCCCGCAGGAGACGCAGCTCGTCCTGCACCTCATGCTCGTGATCGCCTTCGGCATCAAGGCCGCGATCTTCCCCGTGTCGTTCTGGCTCCCCGACTCCTACCCGACGGCGCCCGCCCCGGTCACCGCCGTCTTCGCGGGCCTGCTGACGAAGGTCGGCGTGTACGCGCTGATCCGCACCGAGACGCAGCTGTTCGCCGACAACAGCATCAACACGCTGCTGCTGATCATCGCCCTCGCGACCATGATCGTCGGCGTGCTCGGTGCGGTGGCGCAGGCCGAGCTCAAGAGGATCCTGTCCTTCACGCTGGTCAGCCACGTCGGGTACATGATCTTCGGACTCGCGATAGCGACGCCCACGGCGATCGGGGCGACGGTGTACTACATCGTCCACCACATCATCGTGCAGACGACCCTGTTCCTCGCGGTCGGCCTCGTCGAGCGTCGAGCGGGCAGCACGTCGATCCTGCGGGTGAAGGGGCTGCTCAAGATCGCGCCGGTGATCGCCGTGCTCTACTTCATCCCCGCGATCAACCTCGGCGGACTGCCGCCGTTCTCCGGATTCATCGGCAAGTTCGCGCTGTTCGAGGCCGCGGCATCCGTGGGGACCCCGCTCATGATCGTGCTGATCGTCGGCGGCATCGTGACCTCGCTGCTCACGCTCTACGCCCTGATGCGCGCGTGGAACCTCGCCTTCTGGCGCGAGGAGGAGGACTCCACCGAGACCGAGGGCCGCATCTCGCACCTGGGCAACGCCCCCGCCGCCGATGAGCAGCAGGAGCGCCGCCGCATCCCCGCGATCATGACCGTGGCGACAGCGGGGATGGTCGCCGTCACGGTGTCCCTGACCGTGTTCGCCGGCCCCCTCTACGCCCTCTGCGACCGCATCGGCGAAGCGCTGCTGCAGCCGGTGAGCCTCGTGCAGCTGGAAGACGAGGTCGACGGATGAGCCCCGACAGCGGCCGGCACTTCTGGCGAGACCTCGGCGTGCAGCTGCCGTTCCTCGCCTGGCTCGTCGTGCTCTGGATGCTGCTGTGGGCGCAGTTCACGCTGCTGTCGTTCGTCACCGGTCTCGTCGTCGCGATCTTCGTGACCCGTGTCTTCCGGCTGCCGACGGTGGAGCTCTCCGGTCGCATCAACGTCTGGTACGCCGTGACCCTCGGCGTGCAGTTCCTGTTCGCCGTGCTGCGGGGCGCGCTCTCCGTGGCCGTGCAGGTGTTCGACTTCCGCCGGCAGCCGGGCACCGCGATCATCGCCGTGCAGCTGCGCTACTCCGACGACCTCATGATGACGCACGTCGCCGTCGCGTCATCGCTGGTCCCCGGGTCTCTCGTGGTCGAGGCCGACCGCGACCGCCGCATCCTCTACCTGCACGTGATCGGCGTGCGCAGCATGGCCGACGTCGAGAAGCAGAGGGCCGGCGTGCTCCAGTGGGAGAAGCGGATCGTCCGTGCGCTCGGCGACCCGGCGCAGTATCGTGCGCTGAAAGAGGACGAAAGGGCGGAGGCCTCGCGATGAGCATCCTGCTCGCAGTCATCATGGTCGTGTTCGGCGTCGCGGCCGTGCTCACCGTCATCCGCATCGTCAGAGGCCCCTCGATCCTCGACCGCGCCGTCGCGTCCGATGTGCTCCTCACCGAGGTGATGTGCGTGCTCGGCGCCGAGATGGCCATCAACGGACACACCCGCAGCATCCCCGTGCTGCTGATCATCGCCGCGATCGGGGTGTTCGGCTCCATCGCCGTCGCCCGCTTCGTCGCGAGAAGGGACAACACGACACCATGAACGTGTTCGGTCTCATGATCCCGGATGCCGTCATCGACGTGGCGGTCCTCGTGCTGATCCTGATCGGGGCGCTGCTGTGCCTGTCGGCGGCGGTCGGCCTCCTCCGCTTCCGCGATGTGCCGTCGCGGTTGCACGCGGCGACCAAGCCCCAGGTGCTCGGACTGCTGCTGATCTGCATCGCGATCGCGCTGTCGCAGCGCTCCGTCGGCGGCATCCTCCTCGGCCTCGTGCTCGTCGCGCCCATCGTGCTGATGCAGTTCGCGACCGCACCCCTGTCGGCGCACATGGTCGGCCGCCAGGCGTACCGCAACGGATCGATCGACCAGCGTCACCTCGTCGTCGACGAGCTCGCCGACTCGAAGCAGACTCCGCCCGGCGCCGGGTAGTCGATCCGGGGCCGGCCGTTCCGGCGGACCGGTCGATCCGGCACCGGCCGATCCGTGCGTGTGGATCCGGCGCGTCTGTTCACAACTCCTCAAAGTTCGCTGCCGGACCTCTCTCCCTGCAGGAAGTCCCGCCACTCCCGCCGCCGGCCGCGACGATCCTTGAGGAGTTGTGAACGCGGCACATCGATGCCACTTCTCCTCCCCAATTCGTCCTCGGAGCGAACTTGTTCACAATCGCCTAATCGGCGCTCCGCGATCTCTTCGCTGTCGCCAGACTTCAGCGATGATCCGACCGAGAACATCCGTGAGAGAGCGTGTCGTGAACGCGTACGCCCCTGTCGTCTTCAGGCGAGCCGAACTGCGTGAGCACGGCATGAGCGGACGTCAGATCGCGACGGCCGTGCGGAACGGAATCCTCTGCCGAATCCGGAGGGACCGGTACGCGGATCCGAGCACGAATGACGACGTCATCGAGGCAGTGCGGATCGGGGGACGGTTATCGTGCCTTTCGCTGCTCCGTACTTTCGGCGTGTTCGTCCATCATTGCGACCGGCTGCACGTGCAGGTCGCACAGGGGGCCTCACGCCTTCGGATGCCGCTCAGTTCGCGTACCCGTGTGCACTGGTACACCGGAGGAGGCGAACGATCTCTGCACGCCGCATCCGTCTTCGATGCGGTGCGCGAGGGGATCCGCTGCCAGCACCCTCGCGCGGCGCTGGCCACCCTGGATAGCGTGCTGCATCACGGTGTGATGACTCGGCGCCAACTCGAGGAGGTCTTCGCGGAGCTGCCGTCTCGGTACAGATCCCTGCTCGCGCTTGTGGATCCGTCAGCGGAGTCAGGGCCGGAGACGTACATGCGGCTCATCCTGCGCTCGCTGGGCGTGCGGTTTGAGACGCAGATGCTGTTGGCGGGTGTCGGCCGTGTCGACTTCGTCGTCGAGGGCTGGCTGATCATCGAGTGCGACAGCAAGGAGTTCCATGAGGGATGGGACAAGCAGGTCGAGGATCGGCGCCGTGACATGGCTGCGGCAGAGCTCGGCTACGTGACCTTGAGGCCTCTCGCGAGCGAGATCATGGACGCTCCGGATCAGGTGCGCCGGTCGCTGGCTACGGCGATCAGTGTTCTCGGGACGAATCTCGCAGCCGCCAGCCGCTCACAACTCCTCACAGATTGAGGTGAACAGGGTCAAAACCCCCGACATCCGGCTCTCCTGAGCATTTTTTGAGGAGTTGTGAACGCCGAAGCGCGCCGCCCGGCCGCCTCAGACCCGGGATCAAACTCGCACGGGACCGGGAGCAGACCCGGGATCAGACCCGGGACCAGACTCGCACGGGACCGGGAGCAGATCCGGGATCGGGCCGGACCCGCACCAGACCCGAAGCAGACCGCACCAGACCCGAAGCAGACCGCAATTGACCCGGATCGGAACCGCGCCAGGCCTGGACCAGGGCCGGATCAGAGCCGGTCGGCGAAGCGCTGGATGAAGGATGCCGCGGGGCCGGCGTCGCTGATGAGCGTGCCGTGGCCGTGGTCGGGGATCACCTCGAGCTCGGCACCCGGGATGTGCGTGAGGATCTGCTGGCACCAGCTCATCGGCGCGAGCGGGTCGTGCTCGCCGCGCAGCACGAGGGTCGGGCGGTCGATGCGCGCGTAGGCCTTCTCGGGCTCGTGCACGATGGTGGCCCGGATCTTCCGCAGCAGGTTCGGTCCCCCGCGAAGGTACTCGCGGGCACCGCGCCAGAGCACGATGGGCCGTTCGCCGAGCAGGTCGCGCAGCAGGTACGAGGCCTGGGCGCGGATGCTGCGTGAGGCGCTGTCGACCGTCGGACCCGCCAGCACCACGCCGGACACGAGGGACGGATGCCGGGCCGCGAGCTCAGCGGCGATCTGGCTGCCCATCGAGTGTCCGATGACGACGACCGGAGCCTCGTCGGAGTGGCGGAGGTAGGCGGCGACGAGATCGGCGTGCCGTTCCATGGTGAGGGTGCGCGTGGGCTCGGGCGCCTCGCCGAAACCGGGGAGGTCGACCGCGATGACCCGCCCGCGCAGCCGCTGCACCACGTCGAGGTAGACGCTGCGCCCCATGCCGATGCCGTGCAGCAGGATGAAGGTGCGCTCTCCGGTCCCGAAGGTCTCGGTGATCAGGGTCGCGCCTCCGTGCTCGAACTCGGCGAGCAGTGCCGGAACGTCCTGAGGAGCGAGAAGGCGATTCGGCACCCATCCACGCTAGCCGACGCGGATCGCCCTCGACGACCCGGCAGGCGCTCCCGCACCCGAAGGCCCCTCCCCGCGCACGGGGAGATGTACAAGGCGCAGGCCGGAACGGCGGGGTCGCCCGCCCTCCGTGCGAGGATGAATCGTGCCCTCCTCCAGCCCAGACGCCGACCAGGTGCAGACGGCGGAGGGGGCCAAGGGCCTCGCCGCCCGCATCGCCCACAGCCTCAGCGATCCCGTGCTCCGCGCCCTCGTCACGGCGGTGGCCGTGTCTCGCATCGGCCGCGGCGTCTTCCTCGCGGTCACCGTCCTCTTCTTCACGCAGATCGTCGGTCTGAGCGCGGGCGAGGCGGCGATCGTCCTCGCGGTGTCGAGCGGATGCGGTGTCGTGGCGTCCTTCCTCGGCGGATGGTCGGCCGACCGCTGGAGCGCCCGTCGGCTCACGTTCGTGTTCGAGGCTCTCGGCGGTCTGCTGCTCGCCGCCTACGCGTTCGCGGGCGACTTCACCTCGGCCCTGCTGCTGGCTTCGCTTTCCGGCTTCTTCGACTCGATGGGGTACTCGGCGCGGTCGGCGATCATCGCCCGGGGATTCCAGGCCGAACGGCGGGTGCATGCCCGTGCCGTGCTGCGCACCGTCACCAACGTGTCGATCGCCGTGGGGTCGGCGATCGGCGCGTTCGCGCTCGCGCTGGGAACGGCCGAGGCCTACCGGATCGTGATCGTGGGGGCGGGACTGCTGTGCGCGGTCGGCTCCCTGCCGCTGCTGCGTCTGACGGCCGAGGTCGATGCGCCGGCGCGCGCGACCCCGCAGCCCTCGGCCACCGCCACCGGTTCGATCGACATGGATGCCGCGGCCGCCGCCCTCGCCGAGCGCACGGACTGGAGCCGACGCTCTCCCTGGCGCAACCCGCGGTACCTGGCGCTGACCGTCCTGACGGGTGTCTTCGCGATGCAGTTCGGCGTCTTCGAGGTCGGCGTGCCCCTGTGGATCACTCGTGAGACCGCCGCCCCAGAGGTGACGTTCGCCGTGCTGCTGATCGTGAACACCGTCCTGGTGGTGATGTTCCAGGTGCGGGCGTCGCGAGGAACCCACGACCTGCGCACCGCCGGCCGTGTCACCCTGATCGCGGGCGGCCTGATCGTCGCCGCCTGCCTCGTCTACGCGCTGGCGGCGGGGGTGCCGGCGTGGGCGGCGATCGTGCTTCTGGTCGCCGCGACCGTGGCCTACACGTTCGCGGAGATCCTCTCCCAGGCGGGCGGCTGGGGGCTCAGCTTCGAGCTCGCCGACCCGAAGCGCGCAGGGGCGTACCAGGGCGTGTTCGGGATGGGGTTCTCGCTCGGATCGCTCGCGGCCCCGCTCGTGGTGAACGCCACGGCGATCACCTTCGGCTTCGCGGGGTGGGCGATGCTGGCCGTGATCTTCCTCGCCGCGGCGACGGGAACCTGGGTCATCGCCCGTCGTGCTGCCGCCGCATCCGACTCCGCTGCAGGCTGAGCTCAGCCGGCCGGAGTGAGCACGAGGGTGTTCACGGTCGCGGCATCCACCGCCTTCGGGGAGAAGGCCCAGGGCCTCTGCACACCTGCGGCCCAGTCGGCGGTCTGGTCGGTGTAGTGCGCGTCGAAGGCATGGCCGGATGCTCCGGTCAGGTGGATCCACGTCGAGGAGTCGAAGTCGGAGAGGTCGATGACCATGCGCATCGACGGCACGGTGGTCGTGGCGTAGGAGGTGCCGAGCTTCCAGCCGGTCGCGTTCACGACGGACCCTCCGCCGCCGACGGGGTAGGGCCCGCGGTTGAAGAGCCACTCGATCGGGGCGATGCCGGAGGAGCCGAACGTGGAGGTGGCGAGGCTGAGCGCGTGCAGGTCGCCCCAGTTCCACCGGGAGACGTCGTCGCCCTGCAGCCCGACGAGCTCGTCGTAGGCCTCCTCGGCGGAGAGGGCCAGCATCTCGTCCATGCCGTCGACCTTCAGCTGAGGGTTCGTCCACAGCGGGTCCGCGGGGTCGTCGAGCAGGGCGGCGACGACGGTGAACAGGCGCCCCTGGCCGTCGATCGGCAGCGGCTGCTCGCGCTCGCCGAAGATGTTCTGCACGAGGTTCGACCACAGCACGTTCGCGTACGCGGCGGCGGCGGAGGTGGCGTCGTTCTGGGCGTCCCAGTCGTCCAGCAGCGCCACCGCCTTCTTCGGACCCGCTCCCTTCACGTCGACGTCGGCGATCGCGGCCGTCAGGCTCTTCGCGATCCACATCTCGTTGTCCATCTGGATGTCGCGCATGTCGGCGGCCGACAGCGGGCCCTCAGCCGCTCGTCGCTCGATCAGATGCGCGATGCGGCCCGCCCGGTAGCCGTAGTCCCAGTCCTTGGTGAGGAAGTGCGCGTAGTCGTCGGTGACGATCGCGTTGTTGGCCGTGACGATGTACCCCGAGCTCGGGTTGTACGACACCGGCAGCTCCTCGAACGGGATGAATCCGGTCCAGTCGTAGGTGCTGTCCCAGCCTGGCTGCGGCATCCATCCGTCTCCGGCCCCGCGGATCGGCAGGCGGCCGGGGGCCTGGTAGCCGATGTTGCCCTCGGTGTCGGCGTAGATGAGGTTCTGCGCCGGCACGTCGAACAGCGATGCCGCACGACGGAAGTCGTCGAAGTCCTTCGCGGTCGAGAGGGCGAAGATCGCGGTCGAGGCCGTGCCGGGGTCGAGGGCGGTCCAGCGCAGGCTGACGGCGTACTCGGACTCGCTCGACGGGTCGGATGCCGCGGCGCCGCCCGCGCTCAGAGCGGGGTCGGGGTCGTCGGCGAGGGCGGTGAAGTCGTCGACCAGCCCGGAGATGATCGGTCCGTGCACGGTGGAGCGGATCTTCAGGGTGACGTCGTCTCCGCCCGCGACCTTGATCGTCTCGGTGCGCTCCTCGAGGGGCACGAGGGCGCCGTCGCGCCAGTACTGATCGCCGTCGATCTTCTCGATGTACAGGTCGGTGACATCCGTGGTCAGGTTGGTGAAGCCCCACGCGACCTGCTGGTTGTGCCCGATCACGATGCCGGGGAGTCCGGAGAACGAGAAGCCGCCGACGTCGAAGGGGCAGCTGTCGGTGACCTTGGCGCACTTGAGCTGCACCTGGTACCAGACCGAGGGGAGCGCCGAGCCGAGGTGGGGATCGTTCGAGAGCAGCGGGAGGCCGCTCTCGGTGAGGGAGCCCGACACCACCCACGAGTTCGAGCCGATGCCCTCGCCCACGTCGCCGACGAGGAGGCTGGCGGCCTCGATCACGTCGGACGCCTGCTGCCACTCGATCGTCGTGCTCGCCCGCTGCACCTCGTCGTCGGCGCCGTCGGAGGTGTAGGCGACGGCATCCGCGTCCGTCCCCACCGCGGGCACCGTCGAGATCTTGGGCACGATCACCGGGTTCTCGTCGAAGGGATACGGCGGGTAGAGCTGATCGAGAGCCGACGACACATCCGCGTCGGTCGCTGATCCGTCGGCGAGCTGGGAGGCGAGCAGCGCCCGCTCCGTCTCGTCCTCGACGTTCGTGCGGAGGTCCCACGCCATCGCCTTGAGCCAGGCGACCGAGTCGGCGGGGGTCCACGGCTCGGGCGAGTAGTCGGCGTTCTGCAGACCGAGGACCGCGTACTCGAGGGAGAGGTCGGCGCCGGAGCGCGAGGCGAGGTAGGCGTTGACCCCATCGGCGTAGGACTCGTAGTAGCCGCGGGTGGTGTCGTCCATCGCCTCGACCTCGGCTTCGGCGACCTCGCGCCAGCCGAGCGTGCGGAGGAAGGAGTCGGTGCCCACCTGGGACTCCCCGAACATCTCGGCCACGCGGCCGGACGTCACATGGCGGCGGAAGTCCATCTCGAAGAACCGGTCCTGCGCGTGCACGAATCCCTCGGCGTAGAACAGATCATGCGTCGTGTCCGCCGTGATGGTGGGGATGCCGCGCTCGTCGCGCTGCACGGTGACCTCGGACGTCAGCCCGGTGAGCTCGACCGAGCCGTCGGTCTGCGGGAAGGAGCGCTGGATCGTCCACGTGAGGAAGAAGGCGGCGGCGACCGCGATGACGACGACGCCGGCGAGGACGAGGAACGCGATGCGCCCGATGCGGACGGGCAGCGAGGGGCGCGAGGGTGCGGCCGCAGCCGGCGAATCGGTTGTCATCGTCGAGAACTCTTTCGGGTGGCGTCGTGAGACTCAGTCCCACGAGCCCCAGGACGCGTGTCAGTACGCGTTCTCGCATCATACCCAGGGCCGGGGCCCGCAGGGACTCACATGAGCTTCGTGGACGCCAGCGCGCGCAGCAGCTTCTGGTTGAAGCCGATGAGCGGCAGACGCAGCACCAGACCGAGCAGCAGGGCGGGCAGCATGAACGCGGACAGCCAGCCCAGCGACACCCAGAAGTCGTTGTGGTAGATGCCGGCGATCGCGGAGCGCATCGCGTTGACGGCGTGCGTCGCGGGAAGGAATGGGCTGATGTTCTGGAACCACTGCGGGAGCACCTGCAGCGGGTAGGCGCCACCGGAACTGGAGATCTGCACGACGAGCATCAGCACGGCCAGCGCCTTCCCCGCGTTCCCGAACGTCACCACGAACGTGTAGACGATCAGGGTGAACACCAGCGACATCACCCAGCCGGTCAGGATGAGCAGGAACGGATGC
The DNA here is from genome assembly GCF_042901325.1 of Microbacterium sp. NPDC012755. Classification (NCBI taxonomy): domain Bacteria; kingdom Bacillati; phylum Actinomycetota; class Actinomycetes; order Micrococcales; family Microbacteriaceae; genus Microbacterium; species Microbacterium sp. NPDC012755. The sequence continues at coordinate 1,241,387 of NZ_JBIBCT010000001.1, forward strand.
TTCGGCTCCACTTGAGTGAACAGCACGCTGCCGAGGCACACCAGGGAGCTCTGCAGGAACCCGACGACCGCGAAGATGCCGAACCGGCCGAGATACGTCTGGGTGGGGGAGAGCGCCGGCAGGCCGGAGCCCTCGCCACGGGGAGGGTCGACGCGGATCGACACCGAGATCAGCAGCGCTCCGACCCACAGTGCGAGGGTCGTGTAGAGCGGAGTCATGGCGGCGCCGAAGCTCACGACCGAGTAGACGGGCACCCGCTTGAGCTCGACGGGCTCGGCGAGATGGGTGGCGAGCGCATGCGGGTCCGCGCCGATCAGCGCGGTGAGCTCGCTGAGGTCGCCGGTGTCGATGGCCTTCGTCAGCGCGGCGGCGAGAGCGTCGAACCGATCGGCGGTCTCGGTGAGCGAGCCCGAGATCTCGGTCGTCAACGACTCGGCGTTCGTCAGCGCCGTGCGCAGCGAGTCCGAGCCGGAGAGCGAGTCGGCCACGGAGGAGAGATCGGACTCGATCGAGTCGATGCTGCCGCCGATGGTCGAGAGGGTGTCGGCGAGGGCGTCGAGCTTCGGCCGCAGGCTGCCCGTGTACGCGTTCCGCGCATCCTCCACGGCCGCTTTCGCGCTCGCGATCAGCGCCGTGATCTCCTGGTGCCGGCCCTGGACGTCGGCGTTCGTGTCGGTGATGTCCGTCGCGGTCTGCACGAGGCTGTCGTGCAGGTCCTGCTGCCGGACGATGGCGGCCTCGATCCGCGATACGGCGCGGTCGAACTCGTCCAGCGTCGCCGGGGGCAGCTGCGGGCGGACGTCGTTCACGAGGGTGTCGCGCAGGGCCTGGTACTGGTCGATCTGCGTCTGGACCCGCGTCGCGACGGCGCCGACGGCCCCGGCGGCGTCGCCCGACTGGGTGCTCATCGACGCGAACACGTCGTCGATGCTGTCGGCGACGGCCTGGTAGCTGTCGGCCGTGCCGGACAGGGCGTCGCCGAGCGACGCCGTGGTGGATGTGAGGACGTCCTTCAGCGTTCGGGCGGCATCCGTTCCTCCGCCCAGTGCGCCGGTGGCGTCGTGGAGCGCATCACCGGATGCCGTCGCCAGCGCCGACGCGCTGTCGACCAGTGGCCGGCTCGAGGCGATCAGGGAGGTGAACATGTCGGCCGTCGCCGACCCGGAACGCAGCTGCGCGGCGACCTGGCTGACGTGGGCCTGCAGTCGGGACAGCATCGCCTGGGTGTCGGCGTCGTCGAGGTAGCCGGAGAGCGACGTGATGATGTTCAGCGCGGCCTCGCTGAGGGTCTCCGTGAACACCTCGTTGATGCTCGTCGTGACCTCCCCCGCGCCCTGCTCGGTGATCTTGGGGGCGAGGGCGTTCTTCTTCTCGTTGGTGTAGTACTCGATCGAGGTGCGCTCGGAGCCGTTCGAGTAGAACGTCATCATGTCGGCGCTGAAGCTCGGCGGGAGCACGATCGCGGCGTAGTACTCGCCCGACTTCGCGCCGTCGATCGCCTTCTCCTCCGAGGTGATCACCCAGTTCAGATCGTCGTTCGCCCGCAGCGCCGACAGCACCTGCTCGCCGACGTTGATGCGGAGCGGGATGAGATCGCTCTGATACCCGTCATCGGTGTTGGCGACGGCGACGGTGAGGTTCTTGGTGTTGTCGAACGGGTTCCAGCTCGCGATCACGTTGAACCAGGTGAACAGCGAGGGGATGACGACGAGGCCGAACAGCACGATGACCGTCATGACGTTGCTCGTCGCCCGCCGCAGGTCGAACAGGAAGACGCTCAGGATGTTCTTCACTTGTCGTCCTCCCCGTCGTGCGCGTCGTGGCCGGTCTCCGGCGGGTCCGTCTTCTCGGCGTCGATCGGTCCGGCATCCGTCTCGGTCTGCAGGGGCTCCGCGTCCGCGTCGGCGTCTGCCTCTGCCTGTGCGTCGAGCGTCTCGGCGGGGGGAGCCTCGGCGTCGGGCTCGCGATCGATGTCGTCGGCGATGAACAGCTCCTCCAGGACGGCCGTGTCGTCGGCCGCGTCATCGACGACGGCATCCGGCCGCTCCAGCACGGCGGTGCGAGCGGGTGAGGCCTCTGCGCCCGCGTGGGGGACGGCGTCGGCCAGCAGGAGCGCCCCGCGGCCGTTCTCGACGACGAGAGCCTCGCGTAGGTCTGTTTCGGGCAGGTCGGCCACCTCGGCGGCCTGATGGATGCTCTGCTTGACGTACTCCAGCGTCACCAGGAAGGCGATGAGGATCAGGCACCACAGCGCGCCCAGGCCGAGCATCGTCGCCTTCGCGCCAGGGGTGAGCCACGCGGCGAGGCCGAGAAGGGCCATCCCTCCGACGCCGACGATCAGCGTGAGGCGCAGCACCGTCGGATACCGATCGGTGAACCGCCGGGCGCGCTGCGCGACCTCCGCGCGGTAGCCGTCGCCGTCGGTCAGGGCACGGATGATCTCCGGCGTGCGCCGGCGGCCGGTGATCTGCACGTCTTCGCTCACGAACAGCTGGCTCTCGGCGAGGCGGGTGTTGAACAGCAGCGCGAAGTTGCCCAGCCGGCGGCGCAGGAACAGCCCGAGCACGAAGGCCAGTGCGACGAAGACGGCCAGCGCTCCCATGAACCGCCAGTAGTGGCCGCCGTAGAAGCCGCTGATTGTCTCGCGCAGTGCGTCGATGCCGTAGGTGAACGGCAGGAACGGGTACAGCCCGCGGAAGAAGTCCGGCATCATCTCGATCGGGTACAGCCCCGATGCGCCAGGGATCTGGAAGATCACCAGCAGGATGCACAGGCCCTTGCCGACGATGCCGAAGCACACCGACAGCGCGTAGATGATGCTGAGGTAGGCCAGGCCGATCAGCACGCCGGTTCCGACGAAGGCGAACGGGTTCGCGGTCTGGACGCCGATGACGAGGTTGCCCACGCAGACGAGCACGGCCTGGAACACGGCGATCGACGCCAGCAGCATCCAGCGCCCGAGGTACGCCTGCCGCACCGAGACCCCCTCGACCCCTTCGGTGTCGACCTCGAGCCGCATGATGACCATCAGCACGAACGCGCCGATCCACAGCGACAGGTTGGTGAACAGTGCGGACATGGCCGATCCGTATGACTTCGTCGGGAACAGCACGTTCTCCTCGACCTCGACGGGTGAGGCCATGAACCGGGCGATCTGGTCGGCGTCCAGTCCGCTGATCGTGCTGAGCCGGTTCCAGATGTCGGCGGCACTGAGCGCCAGGATGTCGGTGCGCACCCCGCCGAGGCCGGACTGCGCGGCGGCGAGGTTGTCGTCGAGAGCGGTGAGCGCCGCGGTGGTCGACGTGAGCTGGGTCTTGAGGCCGGCGAGCAGGCCCTGCGCCTGCGTCAGCTGGGTGCGCTGGGCGCCCAGAGCGGCCGAGAAGGAATCCGCGCTGGACGACAGCACCGACATCGCGTGGTTGAGCTGAGGGATGCTCTGCGTGAGCGCATCCCGGATGGCGCCGGCCGAGGTCGCCGCCGTGCCGACGGCGGCGTCGACGGCATCCGCCGAGGCCGTGACGGAGTCGATCGTGGAGGAGACGTCGGTGTTCAGCTGCTTCAGCTGTGCGAGCACCTGCGCGTCTGCGGTGTTGCGCTCCTGCAGGGCGGAGATCGCCTCGCTCAGCCGCTGGGCGGCGTCGGATCCCGGCGTGGTCGCGTCGAGCGCCGCCTGGAGTTCGTCGAGGGCCTTGGCGTTGGAGGCGATGACCGCGGAGAGGTCGCTGATCGCCCCGCCCACCGCGACGTTCGCCTTGTGCAGGCCCGTCGACAGCGTGGCGATCGAGGTGTTCATCTTCGATGACGCGTCGGCGAGCAGGGTGGCGCCGGAGACGTAGGCGGAGGTCACCTCATCGGTGAACGCGAGCAGCTCCTGCTGCGCCTCTGCGGCGATCTTCTGCGCCTGGGCGACGGCGCTCTGCACCTCTCCGAGGGTCTTGTCGACATCGCGCAGCGCGACCGCGGCGCTGTCGATTCCGGACTGGGCGCCGGTCAGGCCGGTCTGCAGCTCCGTGATGCGCTGGCGGGCGGTGTCGACCTTGCCGACGGCGTCGTCGAGGGCCGCGACCGTCCCGTCGCGTGCATCCCCGAGCCTGGCCTCGGCGTCTCCTCCCGCGTTCTTCAACTGCTCGGTGACGGCCTCGGCGACGACGGACACGAAGGTGCTGTTGATCTGGGTGTCGAGCGTCGAGGCGCCGACATCGGTGATCTTCGGGGCGATCGCGTTCGCCTTCTCGTTGACGAAGTACTGCAGAGCGGGGCGGTGGAAGTCGCCGGTGGTGATGCTGACGAAGTCGCGGCTGAAGTCCGCGGGGATGATGATCGCCGCGTAGCTCTTCCCGCTCCGGACGGCATCCATGGCCTCGTCCTCGTCGACGAACTCCCACCCGAGCTGGTCGTTCTCCTTGAGCTGGCCGACGAGCTCGCCACCGACGTCGATGTGTCCGGTGAGGTCGGAGGTCGCGCCCTCGTCCTGATTGACGATCGCGACGGAGACGTTCTGCGTGTTCGAGTACGGGTCCCAGAAGGCGATGATGTTGAACCACGCGTAGAGGGACGGCGTGACGATGACGCCGACGATGATGATCCACGCCTTGCTCACGCGTGCGATGCGGCGGACGTCGCGCCGGAAGACGCTCAGCGAGTTGTGCATCGTGCCCCCTCCGGTGCGCTCATCGTCGTGTCGAGCGCAGTTCTCCACGTGACATCTCTCATGATGGGGCCTCTGTCGTGATGATGTCGGGATGAGCGGCGAGCAGGGCGTCGACCTCTCGCCAGGAGAGCCCGGCGATGCTGAGGACGGCGCGGACGGCGAGGTTCGATGCGCCCTCGCTCGTGGCGTCCGTGCGGGCGATCGCCGTGCGGGCGGTCTCCTCGATCAGCCGCGCGAGGGTGGGGGCGGCGAGGTCGGTGCGGAAGCTCCCGTCTTCCTGGCCCCGTGTCACGAGGTTCGCGACCGTGCGGCGCAGCGGGACGAGGGCGTCGGCGGTGTGCTCGACGTGGGCCTCGTCGAGGGCGAGCGCCGCGGCGACCTGCACGTGCGCGGCCTCGCGCCAGAGGCGGGCGGCGAGACGGGCGAGGGCGATGCGGCAGTCGGGGTCCGACACCGATTCGGCGATCGCGTTGAACCGCTGGGCGCCGCTGGAGATGATCTCGCGGATCAGGGCGTCGCGGTCGTCGAAGTGCCCGTAGAGGGTGCGGCGCGAGAGACCGGCGCTCCGGGCGATCACGTCGACGGAGGCGTGCGGATCGCCCGCCAGCGTCGAGCGGGCGGCGTCCAGGATGCCGGCGCGGTTCTCCACGGCATCGCGGCGGGGTGCACGGGTGGTCATGTCACTATCGTAACTTATAGTGCACAGTCTTGTGCAAGTTAATGGGGCGGACTCACAGGCAGTCAGTTCTGACGGGTCAACGGTATCGGGGCAGTCAGTTCGAGGGGTGCCGAGCGTGGCGCCGTGCCACAGTGAGAGGGCACGTCGGGCGAAGGATCCTCGAGCCGAGGGGCGACGATCCCGCTTTGATATATCGCTGTGGCGGAGCGGCATCCGAATGCGGTAGTTTCCCCGTGGGGGGCGTAGTGCCGCACGCATCCACCTGGGGAGTTCGAGAGCATGAAAGCGCGCATCGCCATCATCGACGACCACCCGGCGGTGGCCTTGGGGGTCACGGCGATCATCAACTCCCATCCCGACCTCCACGTCGTCGCCAGCGCATCCACCGCGGCCGCCGTGCTCGGGCGGGGCGGGAGAATCGACCTGATCCTGCTCGACCTCCAGCTCGCCGACGGCTCAACGCCGGCCGAGAACATGCGCCTGCTCTCCCGCACCGGGGCTCCTGTCCTCGCCTACACCAGCGGCGAGCAGCCGCGGCTCGTGCGCGAGGCGGCGAAGGCGGGCGTCGCGGGGATGATCCGCAAGTCGGAGGTGCCGGTCGCGCTGGTGCGCTCGGTGCTCACGGTGCTGAGCGGGGGCCAGGTGGCGACCCCCGACTGGGCGGCCGCTCTCGTCGAGGACCGTGCCTTCGTCAGCGCCCATCTCAGCGCCAGGGAGGCGGAGGTCCTCGCGCTCTACGCCTCGGGTGAGACCGCGGATCGCGTCAGCGCGGCGCTCTTCATCTCCCGCGACACGGTGCTCGATCACATCCGCCGCATCCGCACGAAGTACGCATCCGTCGATCGCGCGGCGCCGACCAAGGTCGACCTCTTCCGTCGCGCCGTCGAAGACGGCCTGGTCGAGCGAGACGGCTGATGCGGGGCGCCTCCGCGGCGACGGTGCGGGCGAATCGTCAGGTGGGGTGGCTCATCACCCTGTGCTCCACGCTCGCCGTGAGCTCGATCCTGTTCGTCGGCAGCCCCGAGCCTCCGCTCGTCGCGCAGTTCGACGACTTCGCCGAGTGGTGGACGGCCCTCGGCCTGCTGGCGGTCGTCGCCTTCCTCCTGCTCGCCGCGCTGGGCCGGGTGCTCCCGATGAGCGTGCTGCGGGTCGCCTGGCCGAGCGCCTCCCTGCTCGTGATCGGACTGCAGCTGCTGTCCTTCGCGGCCTACCGCGGCGCCGACCCTGCGGTGATCCCGTGGGTGTGGCTGCTGGAGCCGACGGCGGTCAGCCTGCTCGCCGTCTCCTTCCGCGCCCCGCTCGCGTTCTCCCTGTCGGTCGGATCCGGCGCGACCGTCGCCCTCTCCTCGTGGATCTTCACCGGCGGCGTCTCCGAGGCCGTCGCGGTCGCCACCCCGGTGCACATGAGCAACATCGGATTCACGGTGATCCTCTACGGCATCCGCAACGCCCTGGCGAACCTGCACGAGTCCGAGACCGCCGCGCGCGAGGCCGCCGAGCTGCAGGCGCGCAGCGACGCCAGAGCCCACCGCAGGGCCGAGCTGAGCCGCTTCGTCCACGACGACGTGCTGTCGGTGTTCACCGCCGCGCTCCTGTTCCGCGGTCCGGCGCCTGACATCCTCCGGCAGGAGGCCCTGCACGCGCTGACCGTGCTGGATGCGGCGTCATCGGATGCCGACACCGCCCAGGTCGACGGGCGAGCGGCATCCGATCAGCTGCGCGTCCGCCTGGAGCGGGTGGCGCCGACGGCGAGGATGGTCGCGTCCGGTGACGATCAGGTCGTCTCGGTGCGGGCGCTCGCCGCGGTGATGGGCGCCGCGGCCGAGGCGCTGCGCAACGCCGTGAGGCACGCGCAGGCGCAGAACATCGACGTGGACGTCCGCGTCGAGGGCGGCGCGATCAGGGCGGTGGTGCGCGACGACGGCGTCGGATTCGACGCGGCCAGCGCCGCCGCCGGCCGTCTCGGCCTCTCCGGGAGCATCGTGGGGCGGATGAGCGACGTCGCCGGCGGGAGCGCCGAGGTCAGGTCGGCGCCGGGTGACGGGACGGAGGTGATCCTGACGTGGATGCCGTGAACACGACGGGCACCGGGGCGTCGGGGCTCGCATCGCGCGCCGCCCGCTGGGTGATGGTCGCGGTATGGGCGAGCGGTGTGGCCAGCGGAGTCCTCGCCGGTCACTTCTCGCCGCCGCGCCCGCTGCTGATGCTCGCCTATCTCGTCGCGCTCGCCGGCGCCGTCCTGCTGACGGATCCGCGGGACCGTCCGCTCACGGGGCTCAGGGCGCTGAGCATCCCCGCCGCGACGCTGTCGATCACGCTCCTCGTGCTGATCGAGGGCACCGCGGCGAAGGACGTCTGGCTCATCGACTACGCGGCGTACCTCGTCGCGCTCCAGGTCGCCCGCGGAAACCTCGTGACGGGTCTGAGTGGGACGGCGCTGCAGGTCGCCGCGGTGCTGATCTGGGCGGAGATCGGAGGGCAGGACGCCGGAGGAGTGGCCAACATGCTCGCGATCCCGGTGTCGGTCGCCGTGCTCGGGCTCCTGTGGCGGGGCATCCTGCGCGGGATGGTCGGCCGCGAGAGGAGGCATCGTTCGGCGGCTGCCGAGTCGGAGCGCATGACGCGGGCGCTGGACGCCGCGTCCGGCGACCTGCAGCGCGAGCTCGATGCGATCCGTGCGCAGGTCTCGCCCACGCTGAGGATGCTGCGCGACGGCGGCGAGCTCACGGAGGAGGCGCTCACCGGCATCCGCATCCTGGAGGGCGCGATCCGCGACCGCATCCGCTCTCCGCGCCTGCAGCATCCCGCGCTGAACGCGGCGGCGGCCCAGGCCAGGGCTCGTGCCGTGTCGATCACGATGCTCTCCGACGCGGAGGACGAGCGCGTTCTCGGCGATGCCGCGGCCACCAGGGTGGCGCAGCTGGTGACGGAGGCGCCGTCGGGTGCGACGGCGGTGATCACCGTCGGCGGAGAGCAGCAGGACGCGGTCACGGTCGTGCTCGACGTCGAGGGGACGCACCACAGATACGTCGTCGTCGACGCTGACCCCGCGCGCTGACCCTGAGCCGTCCAGGACTCCGGAGAATCGTGGACTCGGCGGGGCCGCTCGGCGCGATCTCCGCGGAGGCACCCGCCGCCCGTGGCGGAAGGTCACGCAGATCTCCGGAGTTCCGGCGGACCGATCGCAGGGCCGGCGCAGAAAGAGGGGGCGGATGCCGCAGCATCCGCCCCCTCTTCAGCGACAGACGTGTCAGTCGGTGCCGGAGTCGAAGGCGGCGCCCTCGGACGCCGTGTCCACAGCGTCAGCCAGCGTCTCGTCGGCCTCGGAGACCGAGCCCTCGACGGCGCCGGTGATCTCGGTGGACTCGCCCGCGGTCACGCGTCCGACCAGCTCGCCGGTCGCACCGCCGACGAGGCCGAGGCCCGCGTACTGCTCCAGGCGTGCACGCGAGTCGGCGATGTCGAGGTTGCGCATCGTGAGCTGGCCGATGCGGTCGACGGGGCCGAAGGCGGCGTCGCCGACGCGCTCCATCGACAGCTTCTCGGGGCCGTAGGAGAGGTTCGGGGAGACCGTGTCGAGGATGGTCCAGTCATCACCGCGGCGCAGGCGGATCGTGACGGAACCGGAGATCGTGAGGCCGACCCAGCGCTGGATCGACTCGCGCAGCATGAGCGACTGCGGCTCGAGCCAGCGGCCCTCGTACATGAGGCGGCCGAGGCGGCGACCCTGCTCGTGGTACGTCGCGAGGGTGTCCTCGTTCAGGATGCCGTTGACCAGGCGCTCGTAGGCGATGAACAGCAGCGCCATGGCCGGGGCCTCGTAGATGCCGCGCGACTTCGCCTCGATGATGCGGTTCTCGATCTGGTCGCTCATGCCGAGGCCGTGGCGTCCGCCGATGCGGTTGGCCTCGTGGACGAGCTCGACCGGGTCGGTGTACTCGACGCCGTTGATGGCGACGGGGCGGCCGGCCTCGAACGTGACGGTGACGTCTTCGGTCTCGATGGCGACCGAAGGGTCCCAGAACTTGACGCCCATGATCGGGTCGACGGTCTCGAGCGAGACGTTCAGGTGCTCGAGCGTCTTGGCCTCGTGCGTCGCGCCCCAGATGTTCGCGTCGGTCGAGTACGCCTTCTCGGCGGAGTCGCGGTACGGGAAGCCGTGCTCGACGAGCCAGTCGCTCATCTCCTTGCGGCCGCCGAGCTCGGTGACGAAGTCGGCGTCCAGCCACGGCTTGTAGATGCGAAGGCGCGGGTTCGCGAGCAGACCGTAGCGGTAGAACCGCTCGATGTCGTTGCCCTTGTAGGTGGAGCCGTCGCCCCAGATGTCGACGCCGTCCTCCTTCATGGCGCGCACGAGCATCGTGCCGGTGACGGCGCGGCCGAGGGGCGTGGTGTTGAAGTAGGTCTTGCCTCCGGAGCGGATGTGGAACGCGCCGCAGGCGAGGGCGACGAAGCCCTCTTCGACCAGCGCGGTCTTGGCGTCGACGAGGCGGGCGACCTCTGCCCCGTACTCGAGCGCGCGCCCGGGGATCGACTCGATGTCGTCTTCGTCGGGCTGTCCGAGGTCTCCGGTGTAGGTGCACGGGACGGCGCCCTTGTCGCGCATCCATGCGACGGCGACGGAGGTGTCGAGTCCTCCGGAGAAGGCGATGCCGACGCGCTCGCCGACGGGCAGGGACTGGAGAACCTTGGACATGCTTCCCAGTCTATCGGCGGCGTGTCGGCTGTTTCGGCGGGCGGGTGGATGCCGTCGGATCGGGCGTCTGCGCGCCAGGCGACGTGCATGTTTGACTGGGCTCATGGATGATCTTCCCCGGAGCGTCGTCATCGGCGGCGCAGAGTTCTCGCGTGTCGACTCCGACGATTCGATCGCGTGCTGGACGTCGACGAGCGATGTCGACGGGAGCAGGTCCTGGTCGGTGAGCATCGTCATCGAGCCCGCGGCCGCGCCGGATGCCGCGGTGCGCGAGCGTGCGGCGACCGTGTGCTCGGGCTGGGAGGGGTACGTCGAGATCGCCGCCGACTACCTGCTCGAACGGCTTCGTGAGCCGCAGTTCGCCCTCGAACCCTCCGAGCTCGTGAAGCTGGACGCCGCGGAGCTCCCGTTCGACGCGCCTGAGGCGGTGATCTGGGGCGATGGATCCTGGATGCTGCGTTTCGCCGAGTCGAGCCTGGAGATGGCCGACCCGTTCGGCATCGGGGTCCGCTTCGAGGGGACGACCGCGACCGCGGTCGAGGACCTGTCGGACGCCGACCCGGTCTGAGCCGCTCGGCTCCTGGAGGGGCGTGCATCCGCCAGACGGCGGTGAGAGCCCTGCGGATCCGCCCCGGTTGGCGGGTTCCGCGTGGCGAGGATGGGCAGGATTCTGGCTGAACACCGCCGAGGTGGCGAGTGAGGACGAAGGAGTTCACATGACCGACACGATCGCGCGACCGCCGTTCGACCCCGAGCTCGAGGCGGCGCTGCTGCTCGCGGGGGGAGAGATCCCGACGACGCTCACCCTCGAGATGATCCCGTTCATGCGCGAGTCCATCGTCAGCGGCGAGGACCAGATGGCCGACCTTCTCGCTTCGCGAGGTTTCGTCTCGCGCGACGTCACCATAGCGGGGCACGGCGGCGACGAGATCGTCGTGAGCGTCGTGCAGAAGCAGGGGCGCACCGGTGTCGGCCCCGGCATCTTCCACACGCACGGCGGCGGGATGATCATCGGCAACCGCTGGCTCGGAGTCGACGGGTTCCTCGACTGGGCAGAGCGCTTCAACGGTGTCATCGTCACCGTCGAGTACCGGCTCGCACCGGAGTTCCCCGATCCGTACCCCGTCGAGGACTGCTACGCGGGCCTCCGCTGGACCGCGGAGCATGCCGACGAGCTCGGCATCGATCCGCGCCGGATCGTCATCGCCGGGGGCAGCGCGGGCGGTGGACTCGCGGCGGGTACGGCGCTTCTGGCGCGGGACCGCCGCGGCCCTGCGCTGCTCGGCCAGATGCTCCTCTATCCCATGCTCGACGACCGCGATGAGACCGTCTCGACGCGGCAGATCGACGGCGTGGGCCTCTGGGATCGCGGATCGAACGTCCTGGGATGGACGGCGCTGCTCGGCGATCGCAAGGGCACGGCCGAGGTGTCGATCTACGCGGCTCCGGCGCGGGCGACCGATCTCGCGGGGCTCCCGCCCGCCTTCATCGACTGCGGCAGCGCCGAGGTGTTCCGTGACGAGGACGTCGCCTACGCCACCCGACTGTGGGAGGCGGGTGTGCAGGCCGAGCTCCACGTCTGGGCCGGCGGATTCCACGCCTTCGAGGCCTTCGCCCCCCAGAGCGCCGTGGCTCAGGCCATGCTCGCGGCTCGCGACAACTGGATGAACCGCCTGCTGGGAGCGTGATCATCACCCTGCGTCGGTCGTCGCGACCGGCGTAGGGTGGAATCCCCGCGCGATGGAGCCCGACATGCAAGACCTGCTGGGGCGGCTCACCGCCCTCGATCCGGATGCGAGCGAGACCCTCAAGGTCGTCTCCTACTTCGATGCACTCGTCGCGCGTTCGGTGGGTGTCGAGAGCATGCTGCGCGGCGCGGCGGTGCTCAGCGGCGCGACCGTCGGCCACCGCGACGGCCATCAGACCGTGCGTGTGCGTGCGGACGGGGTGCGCATCGACCCCGACGGGCTCGGCGAGCCGTGGCCGACGCGGAAGAGCGGACCGGATGCCGTGGCGTGGATCGAGCGCGAGGGAGAGCCGCACTCGAACGACGCGATGATCCTCGAACGGCTCGTCCTCGCACTCGGAATCATCCGAGCGCGGCGGACGATCGGACAGGAGAGCGCTGTCGAGCTGGCGATCAGCTCTTACGCGGGCGACGAGGAGCGCGCGGGAGCCGTGTCGCGTCTCCGCCTGGGAGAGGCCCCGCTGCGGGTGGTCGCCTCTCCGCCGGATCCGGCGCCACTGCCACAGCATCCGTCAGCCGTCGTGGCCACCAGGCACGGCCTGACCAGGGCGACGATTCTGCACTCCGGCATCGAGCCGATGGAGGCGTGGCGCGATCGTATGGCCCCGCGCCTCGGGATCGGGCTGACCACGGGCGCTGCGTCGACTCTGCCGACGTCGTGGTCGGCGGCGCTCATCGCCGTGCGCCTGACCAGCGAGGCAGACCCGGTGGTCGACGCCGCCGATCTGGGCGCGGCGCTGCTCCTGGCTGAGGCGGCGGACTCCACCCCGCCGCATCCGGATGCGGAAGCGCTCGCCTGCCTCGATGCTCGCAGCCTGGAACTGCTGGACGCCGTCGCCGATGAGCGCAGCGTCCGTGCGGCATCGGTCCGGCTCGGCCGGCATCACTCGAGCGTTCAGGAGCGGCTCACGGCGCTGATCGACGTCCTGGGGTACGACCCGAGGACACCGCGGGGCCGCACCCGGTACGCCCTCGCTCGGATGCTCCTCACCCTCTTCCGCTGAACCGGCTGAGGCCGACTCAGGGGAACCCCGGGTACTCCTCGAGCTTCTTCACGAACGCGTCCCGGTCGGCGTCGCTCAGCACACCGCTGGCGATGACCGTCAGCTGCAGCCCTTCGAGCGGTTCGCCGGTACGGGCGTTCTGCGCCTGCCTCGTGGTGAGGAAGCTGCCGTCCTGATCGTTCGACAGGTCGTAGATGTCGGCGTAGAACCGCAGGGGCTCCGGGTAGTTCTCGGAGTACGACTCCCAGGTGTGTTGGGTGCGCGGGTCGTCGCTGCCGTACAGCTTCGCCATCATCGACGGGTCGATGCTCGATGTCGAGGGGTCGTTGAACGCGTAGAGGCCGTACATCCCGTGCTGGATCACGACGTTCTGGATCACGCCCATCACGGCCGTCTTGCGGTCGTAGTCCTGGATCGGCTCGGTGGTCGCCCAGCTCGCGGTCGTGTACTCGCTGAGCATCGACTCGCCGCCGTAGCCGTTGCGCTCCGGGCGGATGTCCTCGTCTCCGACCTGCACCCACTCGTAGCCGAACTCCTCCGTCAGAGCCGTGCGGATGTCGGCGAACAGGCTGTCCGCCGAGGCGCGCACCTCTTCGAGGGACTGCTGGTTCAGAGCATCCTGCGGGTCGGTGCCCTTGATGCCCGGGTACGCCTCCTCGTGCTTCTGCGCGTCGCTCTTCACGCCGTCGTAGGTGCCGGCCGCCGAGGTCCGCAGGGCGCTGATCCCCCCGACGGTGGCGACGTTGAAGAAGAGAGTGATGATCAGGGCGATGCCGCCCAGCATCCGCGCGCGTGCCGAGAACAGGGAGGCGATCACGACGCCGAGGACGGCGAGCTGCAGCGCGATCATGGTGATGCCGTAAAGGGCGTCCGTCGCCCCGGCGAGGAACGTGCCGAGCAGGATCACCGCGAACAGGGCGGCGACGCCGAGCGTCACCCAGCCGAACGCCGAGGCCGGCCTCTTCTCCTCACCAGGAGCCGTCGCCCCCGCGGGGGATGCCGGAGGGACGGTCGGATACGGCGCGCCGGGGGGTACCGCGGGACCCTGCTGACGCCGTGCCCCGCGGTACCCGCCGGGCGGCGGCACGGGAGGGGCGCCCTCCGTGCCCGCGATGTAGCGCTGGCGCTGCTTCTCCCGGTCCATCACCATGGCCTGTCCGTCCCGGAGCCGCCGGGCTCGTCGCCGTTCTGCTGCTGGTCACGCTCCTGCGTGCCCTGCTCCAGCTTCTCCTTGAGGTCATCGAGCTTGTCCTCAGAGGGCTGCGGCTTCTGGGGCTGCTCCTCCGGCTTCGGCTGCTGCTCCTGCTGCTGTTCCTGCTGCTTCTGCTTCAGGCGGTCCTCGAGGTCGTCCGTCGTCTTCTTCATGTCGCGGTCAGGGTCGGACGACTGCTTCTGCGCATCCTCGCTGTCGCACTCCGCCGGCGTCTCCGCGGTCACGGTCAGCGCCTCGCCGTAGAACTCGGCGGCGGCCGCGCCGTCGCCGCTCTCGCGTGCCGCGTCTCCCTGGCGCTCGATGACGAGAGCGAGGTTGATCCTCACGGTGCACACCTCGAGGCCGTGCGCGAGGGCCAGCGACTCCTCCAGCTTCGCGCGGGCCTCGGGGAGCTTCTCGGCCCCCGCGAGCGCCGTGCCGACGTTGAAGGGCGCCTTGTACGGCTCGAACCAGTTCAGGAACTCCTGGTTGCGGGCCGATGCCTCGGAGCCCGCGTAGTCGTCGACGACGTACGAGCTGATCGCCTGGTGGGCGAAGGCGTACATGCTCAGCAGCTTGCCCGCGAAGAGCAGCGCGGCGAGAACCAGCGGAAGGGTTCCGACAGCGACCCACCGGCGGATGAGTCGGCGTCGCCGGTTGGCCGCGAGGAGAGCGGATGCCGCCGCCTGTGCGTCGGTCATGACTCACCGCCCGTGCTCTGGTCGGGGCGCGTCGTCCCGCTGCGCTCGCTCGGCGACCGGGGAGCCCCCGGGGCTCTCAGCAGCCGGAGTCGGGCGACGAGCATGGTGGCACGCGCGAGCTCGACGGCGAGCAGCGCCATCATGACGAGCGCGGCGATCCAGTAGAGCTCGGTGACGTTCCCCGTCTCGCCCGAGGCCGCGTAGCTCGTGGTCGTCGACGGAGCCGCGGGCAGCGTCGGTGCGGAGTCCGCCGTCCTGTGCTCGTACGGCACGCCCAGCTGCTCCGCGATCGTCGTGAGGTTCTTCTCGTCGATCACCGACGTCGCGTCCTCGCCCTGGTACTGGATGTACCCGCCGTCGGCCGAGGGGTCGACCCCGCCGGTGGTGAGGCGCATGGGCCCGCCCTCCTCGGTACCGTAGCCGAAGACCGCGCCGGCATCCGTCCGCTTCGCGCTGCTGGCGAACGACTCGGGGGTCCCGCCGTCGGTCTGCTCGCCGTCGCCGAAGTAGAACACCATGCGGGAGCGGTCGGGAGACGACTTCGCGGCCTGCGAGAGGGTGTCGTCGAGCATCCGGTTCGCGATCCCGACCGAGCTGCCGCGCGACTGGCTGGTGACCTCGGGGCGCAGCACGTCGAGCGAGGAGATCAGCGCCGTGGTGTCGGTGGTGAGCGGCATCCTCAGATCGGCGGCCGCGTCGAAGGTGATGAGCGCGAAGCGCGCGCCGGGGTACTCCGCGACGATCGCCTGGATGTCGGCGCGCACGCCGTCGAGGCGCGGCTCACCGCCGTCCCAGTCCTCCGCGACGATGCTCGCGGTGGTGTCGACGACGAGCACGATGTCGGTGTCGGTCGCGAGGGTCTGCGTCGAGCCCCCGGGGATGCCGGGGCGCAGCAGCATCGCGAAGCACGCGAGCAGCATCACCAGCCGCATGACCCACAGCCAGCGCGGGGCGCGGGTCTCCTCGCTCCGCCGGGTCAGCACCCAGATGACGAGCGCGACGGCAGGCGCGAAGAAGAGCAGCAGCAGGAAGACGTTGAGGACGGGCTGGAAGATCACAGTCGCACCCTCCAGACCACGACGACGAAGGCGAGCGTCAGGATCATGAGCACGACGATCCACAGGTTCGGGGTGTCGGTCCAGACGACCCTGGCCTGCCCCTTGAGCGCGGTCGCCTCCTGCTTCTGCACCTGGGTGATGATGTCGCCGACCGTGGTGGTGTCGCGCAGGCCGTACGCCTGGCCGCCGGTGCTCTCGGCGGCCCGCGCGAGCTGGGCGCTCACGTCGGCGTCCTTGCCCTCGACGGGGTTGAGGGCGAACACCCGCACGCCGTTCGAGCCGGCGTAGGCGGCGGCCTCATCGAGGGTGACGATCGAGGCGCCGTTGATCTCGTTGTCCGTGGCGAGGATGACGGAGCGCGAGCGCTCGTCGTCGGGGTGGTCGAAGCCCATGGCGCACGCGGCGAGGCCGTCTCCGATGAGCGAGGCGCCGTCGCCGTTGAGGGTGCCGACCCAGTGCTCGGGGATCTCGTCGGCGTAGTCGAAGCTCTCGCGGATGCTCCGCAGGTGCTCCCGGATGAACGCGTAGTCGTCGGTGAGCGGGAAGACCTGCACCGGGGAGCTGTTGAAGATCGTGAGTCCGATGCGCTCGCCCTTGAAGCCGTCGAGCAGCTCCTCGAAGACGCTGAGGACCTCGACGTCGACCTCGCTCATGGATCCGGACACGTCGAGGCACAGCATGATGTCGCGGCTCGTGTTCACGGGCTGGATCGTCTGCGACGACATCGGCCTCGCCGCGACGGCGCCGGCGGCGAGCGTCGCGACCGCGCCGAGGATCAGGATGCCGGAGAGCCCGAGCACCCGCCGACGGAGGGCGGAACGGAACGTGGGCAGCGACCTCAGCCGCTCTGCGCGGGCGATGCGCGCCCGCTCTCCTGCCGCGGTGCGGGCGCGCGCCCGCAGGCCGAGCAGCAGCCCGATCGCGACGGCGGCGAGCACGACCCCGGCGGCGATGAGGATCATCCACCCGTTCGCTAGTGCCATGAGCGCACCACCGTTCTGGCGGCTTCGGCGCCGGCGACCGGATCGATCGCGGGACCGGGGCGGAAGATGCTGGGGTAGTAGTGGCGCCCCATGGCGTCGATCAGCGCCGGGTGCACGCCGCGGGCGACGAGGTCGTCCAGAGCGAGCACGGGGGCCTCCAGTCCGCTGTACTCGTTCACGAAGGTGCGCACGACCCTGCTCAGCTCGAGGTTCGCATTGCGGGCGGAGAGCTTCCCTGCGCGGTAGTCGGCCTCGACGAGCTGGATCCGGTCAAGGTACTCGATGCGCAGCTGCGAGAGCACGTCGACGGTGAGCGGCCCGGGGTGCGCGGCATCCGGCTGGGCGACCCCGCGGCGCGGTCGGGTCAGCACGATGAGCAGCCACGCGGCCAGGATGAGCACCGCCAGGATGCCGAAGGCGAGCAGAAGCCACCAGCCGGAGTACTGGAACGGAGGGTAGAGCTCGTCAGAGCCGGGCATGGGACCTCCGGTTCAGCAGCTGCAGGAGCTGCGTCACGGCGTCGTCCTGGCCGTCGAGAACGGAGTGGCTGATCTCCAGACCCTTCAGGGTCTCGGCGAGGTGCGCGGCATCCGCCTCGGTCTGCGCCGTGAGCTCGCGCACGATCTCGGCGTCTCCCTGCACGAAGTCGGGCACGTCCCACATCGTGTCCACGTCGCTGCGCACGGTGCGCGTCGCGTGGTCGAGCACGACCTCGGCGTCGCGCACCGTCAGCCACAGCACGTCGTGCTGCACGCGGAGGCGGCGCAGCATCCGCTCCGTGTCCTCGGTGACGGGCGCCTCGTCGGTGACGATCACGACGATCATGCGGCGCGAGATCGTGCGCGTGATGAACGACAGCAGGGCGTCGCGGTCGCTGGGGGCGCTGCTGGAGTCGATCGCGGAGTCGATGGTGCGCAGCGCGTGCTCGAGGGCGCCCTCGCTGCGACCGGGAGCGAGGCGGCGGATGCCGGCGGCGTCGCCGTACACGGTCGTGAAGTCGTCGCCGTGGCGCAGCGCCAGCACGCCGAGGACACCGGCGGCGAGGATCGCGAGCTCCTTCTTCGACCGCTCGTCGTGCGCGAGGGCGCCCATCGAGCGACCGGTGTCGACGGCGAACAGGATGGTGTGCATGCGCTGCGCCCTGTGCCGCTTGACCAGCGGAGTCCCCTGGCGGGCGGTGGCGCGCCAGTCGATGTCGCGCACCTGATCGCCGTACTCGTACTTGCGCAGGTCCTCGAAGTCGAGGCTGCGGCCGTGCAGCAGCGACGCGTAGGCGCCGTCGAGCGCGTGCAGCGACTTGCGCGACGAGTGGATGAAGAGCTTGCTCTTCACCTGGGTGATCAGGCTGGGCATGCGGGCTCTCAGGGGGTGGGCACGGCGGCGAAGATCTGGTCGATGATCTCCTCGCTGCGGATGCCCTCGGCGTCGGCCTCGAACGTCAGCAGCACGCGGTGGCGCAGCACGAGGTGGCGCAGCGCCCTGATGTCCTCCGGCAGCACGTGCGCGCGGCCGTTGAGGAGGGCGAGCGCTCGCGACGCCTGCAGGAAGGCGATGCTCGCGCGCGGGCTCGCGCCGTACTTGATGTACCGCGCGCGCTCGTCGCCGATGTACGGCGCGGGGTTCCGCGTCACGTACGACAGCGACACGATGTAGTTGCGGATGGCGGGGTCGACGTAGATGCGCGAGGCGACGTCCTGCAGGAGCCGCACATCGTCGAGGCTCACGGCGCTCTCGACGTGCCGGTCGGGGTCGAGCACGCCCGAGTCGATGCGGCCGAGGATCTCGAACTCCTCGGCGGGGCTCGGGTACTCGACGATCTCCTTGAGCAGGAAGCGGTCCATCTGCGCCTCTGGGAGCTCGTACGTGCCCTCCTGCTCGATGGGGTTCTGCGTGGCGATCACGAGGAACGGCTTCGGCAGGTGGTGCACCTCCCCGCCGATGGTGGTCTGGTGCTCCTGCATGGCCTCGAGCATGGCGCTCTGGGTCTTCGCGCTGGAGCGGTTGATCTCGTCGAGCAGCACGAAGTTCGCGTGCACTGGGCCGAGCACCGTGCGGAACGACCCGGTGGCCGCGTCGTAGATCTGGTTGCCCGTGATGTCGCTGGGCAGCAGGTCGGGGGTGCACTGGATGCGCTTGAACCGCGCCTTGACGGTGTCGGCGAGGGTGCTCGCGGCGGTGGTCTTGGCGAGGCCGGGGACGCTCTCGAGCAGGATGTGGCCGCCCGCGATGAGCGAGATCAGCAGGCTCATGCGCAGACGCTCCTGGCCGACCATCTTCGCCGAGTACGCGTCGGAGACGACCTCGAGCACGCGCCCGGCGCGGGCGAGCTCGTCGGCGGAGGGGCCCTGAGCCGGAGGCGCGGTGGGGGCGGTCGATGCGGCCTGGGCCCGCGTCGCGGGGGCAGGAGGGGCGGGCGGAGCCGGCGGTGCGGCGTGCATCGCCGGTGCGGGCGGAGCCGGTGGAGCGGGCGGCGGGGGCGGGGTGGAACCCGTGGCGGGGCCGGGCGCGTACGGCTCGTTCATCAGTGTCTCCTCGATCGCACGGGGACACGACGACGATCCCCCGCACCAGCGTAACCGGGTCTCCTCCGGATGGTCCCGGAGAGAAGTCCCCATGACGGATGCCGCGGCATCCGACTCCTGATCAGATCGAGTCGCGGGGTGCTTCGATGGCCGCGCCCGCCGTGCCGTCGGAGTACGAGACGCGGATCGTGGGGTTGGAGAGGCCGAGGTCGATGAGCGACGCGCCCAGGGTGAGGGATGCCCGCCCGTTCGCGTCGAACTTCGTGCTTCCGGCGTTGGCGGACCCGTACTTCACCGAGATCGATGCCCCCGGCTGACCGGTGACGGTGAGCGTGTAGCTGCCGAGGACCTTGATGCCGAGGAGGCTCAGCGTGTAGTGCTTCTCCAGCCCCGCGAACCCGAGGGGCTTGGGGGCCGGGGGCGTGGTCGGAGTCGTCGGGGTCGTCGGGGTCCCGGGGTTCGTGCCCGGGTTGGTCGGTGTGGTCGGAGTGCCCGGATTCGTCGGAGTCCCGGGGTTCGTGCCCGGATTCGTCGGCGTGGTCCCCGGGTCGGTGCCCGGAGTCCCTGTCCCGGGGTTCGTCGTGCCCGGATCCGTCCCTCCAGGGGCGCTCCCGCCGGGAGTCCCTGGGCCCGCATCGGATCCGGGGGCCTCGGACGTCGGCGCGTCGGTCTTCTTGCCGCCGTCCTTGTCGTCGGCCCGATCGTCGTCGACGGTCTTCTCACCGGCATCCGGTGTGTCGCTCGAGTCGGGCTCGTCGACCGGGACCTTCGTGTCCTGCACGGTCTCGGCGCGATCGGCGTAGGTGGTCACCGGCATGTTCGCGAGGGCCGACAGATCGCCGCCGCCCGAGGTGAGCAGGCCGACCGAGATCAGGCCGACGCCGCCGACGGCGGAGACGATCGCAAGGGTTCGCCTGCCCCGCGACCAGCCGGCGACGGTGGCGTGTGCGCGCGCGACCGCGCCTGCCGCGGGCAGAGAAGCGGTCGACTCGGCCGCGTGGCGGCTGTCCTTCCTGCTGGCGCCTGCGGGCGCGGCGACGTCGGGATCGGGCCCCTCCTGCCCCTGGTGCATCTCCGACCGATCCCTTCATCGCGAGCCCGTGGCTCTGTGCGCTGCGCCGGCCACTCCCTGCCGGCGCATGCTTCAGCAAATATACCGGGATTCAGCTTCGGTGCGAGCGCCGATTCAGTTCGGGCGGATGCCGCGGCGCCGGCCGACCCACACCACGAACACCGCGACGCCGATGATGGCGACCGCGATGCCGACGATGTAGAGCGCCACGGTGCCGTACCCGCCGTCGTGCAGGTGCGGATCGAGGAACGGGTACGGGTACCACCACGGGTCGCCGGTGGCCGGCGCGACGATGAGGTTCGCGCGGAGCAGCGTGTACACCGCCCAGACGATCGGGAAGATCGCGGTGATCAGCACGGCGCCCCAGCCCAGGGCCCTGCGCCGCGGGGCGAAGAGCACATCCGCGAGCAGGAAGAGGGGGATCACGACGTGCAGCACCTCGTTCGACCACGGCAGGGTCACGCCCTGCGGCAGCTGGACGTTGCGCAGCAGCAGGTTGTAGACGATGCCGGTGACGATCATGTAGGTGCTCACGCAGACGAGCAGCACCGCGAACCAGTGCGGTTCGGCGGCAGAGGCGTCCCGCTGCCGGAGCGCCCACACTCCGCCGATCGCGAGCACGATCGCGGCCAGCAGGTTCGACTCGATCGTGAAGAAGCTGAGGAAGTTCGCGGCGACGGTCGGCAGATGCCCGCCCCACGCGGTCGTCGCGTTCATCGCGTTGCTCAGACTCAGCGCGAGCTGCCCGATGATCGCGGCGAGGGCGAGCGCCGCAGCTGCGAGTCGTGCGTAGGGCCACCAGGATGTCATCGGTCCTCCGATCGACACTGTAGCGCGCGGCTGCCAGGTGGCCCCAAGCTGGGCGGCGTATCATCGACGGCGCGCCGCGAGGGGACCGTGGGCGCCGATGAAGGAGCTGGGAAAGCAAGATGACGGATACGAATCTGTCACTCGACGCGCGGTTGGGGCCGTTCACCGTCGAGGGCATGGCACTGGCGGATCAGATCTTCGACCTCGTGGGGTCCGCGATCGTCGACGGAGTGCTCGAGCCGGGCGAGAAGGTCAACGACAAGGAAGTGGCCGCAGCTCTGGGCATCTCCCGCACGCCCGTTCGGGAGGCGCTGCAGCGTCTCACGTGGGTCGGGCTCGTCGAGGTGTCACCGAGCCGGTACACCAGGGTGACCCAGGTCACCGACGACGACGTGCTCAGCACTCTCGAGCACATCGGAATGCAGGCGAGCACCGCTCTCCAGTTCGCGATGCGGCGGATGAGCGCCGACGAGCTGGTCGAGGCCGTGTCGTTCCTCGACCGCATGATCGCGGCATCCAGGGCCGACGACTCCGACGCGCTGATGGCCGAGTCGCAGGCCTTCATCGGCTTCCTGGTGGCGAAGTCGGGGAACCCCGTCTTCATCAGGATGATGTCGGAGACCAACCTGCTCGTGGCGCGCAACCTCCGCCACGTCCGCCAGCAGGAGGGTTCGGCCGCCATGCGTGCCGAGTGCTTCGAGGAGATGCGCAACGCGATGCTCCTGGGCGACGCGGATGCCGCTGAGCGCTGGTTCCGCACGCAGCACGGCGTCGGGGTCGACACGGCGCTCTGAAAGACGCGGTCGGGGCGTTACCGCCCCGCAGCGGTGTTCGGCGACCCCTCAGGGTGATGTCGTCGGCCGCCGCCCCCACGTCATCCGCGTGACGAGCACGCCGAGCAGGCAGAGCGCCCCGCCGAGGAACATCAGCGGGGTCGGCACCTCGCCGAGGATCATCCACGACATCAGGATCGCGATCGCCGGGACGACGTAGGTGGTGGCGGACGTCTGGCCCGCCGTGCTCCGCTGCAGCACGTAGGCCCAGGTCGTGAAGGCGATCGCGGTGGGGAAGATGCCGAGGTAGACGACCCACAGCGTCGCGTCGAGCGGCGCGGTCTGCAGGGCGCCGATGAGGCTGCCCGTCCAGGGGAGGAGCGCCACGGTGCCCGCGACGGCGCCGAACCACGTCAGCGTGGTCGCGTCGGCTCCGGCGCTGAGCAGGTGCTTCTGCAGCAGCGTGCACCCTGCGTACATGACGGCGGCGAGCAGGGCGAGCAGCAGGCCGGTGAGGTCGAAGCCGTCGCCGGACGACGTGTTCATGCCGATCAGGACCACGCCGAGGAAGGCGATCGGCGCGCCGATGACGAGGGGCCGCGGAAAGCCCTCGCGCAGGAACAGCCCGCTGAACACGACCACCATGAGCGGGGCGAGGTTCACGACCATCGCGGCCGTGCCCGCATCGAGCGTGCGCTCGGCGGCGTTGAGCGCGAGGTTGTAGACGCAGAACCACCCGACGCCCCACAGCACCACGAGAGGGATCTGCCGCCGAGACGGAGGGCGGATGCCGCGGCGCAGCGCGATGAGCCCGAGGGCGACGGCGCCGACCGCCATGCGCAGCAGCGCGAGCGCTCCGGGGTCGAAGTGCGGACCGGCCCCGCGGATGCCGATGAACGCCGAGGCCCACAGCACCACCGTCACCAGGGCCGCGACGAGCACGAGCGGTCCCTGTGCGGGCGTGCGCGGCGGACGTGTGGAGGGGTTCTGGGCGGTGTCCGGCATCCTTCGATCCTGCTCCGGGTCGCCGACATCCGTCGACCGGCCGGAGCGCCAACCCTCGACGGATTCGCGCCAGCGTGCACGGCTGCCTCTCCCGGAAAGACCGAAACCAGCCTTCGATAGGATGGAGTCGCCCGAAGAGGGCCAGCTCATCAGCCGGTGCAAACCCGGCGAAAGCAAGGGGGTCTCCCATGCCAGGAATCGTTATCGTCGGCGTCCAGTGGGGCGATGAGGGCAAGGGCAAGGCCACAGACCTGCTCGGCGAGCGCACCGACTGGGTCGTCAAGTTCAACGGCGGCAACAACGCCGGGCACACCGTGGTCGTCGGCGACGAGAAGTACGCCCTGCACCTGCTGCCGTCCGGCATCCTGTCGCCCGGGGTGAACCCCGTGATCGGCAACGGCGTCGTGATCGACCTCGAGGTGCTGTTCTTCGAGCTGGAGGCCCTCGCGGCCCGCGGCATCGACGTGTCGCGCCTGCGTGTCAGCGCGAACGCGCACATCATCACGCAGTACCACCGCACGCTCGACAAGGTCACCGAGCGCTTCCTCGGCAAGCGCATGATCGGCACCACCGGCCGCGGCATCGGCCCGGCCTACGCCGACAAGATCAACCGCGTCGGCATCCGCGTGCAGGACATCTTCGACGAGAACATCCTGCGTCAGAAGGTCGAGGGCGCCCTCGACCAGAAGAACCACCTGCTGGTGAAGATCTTCAACCGCCGTGCGATCACCGCCGACGAGATCGTGGAGGACCTGCTGTCCTACGCCGAGCGCCTGCGCCCGATGGTCGCCGACACCGGCTACCTCATCGCGCAGGCCCTTGAGCGCGGCGAGGTCGTCGTGTTCGAGGGCGGCCAGGCGACGATGCTCGACATCGACCACGGCACCTACCCGTTCGTGACCTCCTCGTCGGCGACGGCGGGCGGAGCGTCCACCGGATCCGGTGTCGGCCCCGGAGCCCTCGACCGCATCGTCGGCATCGTCAAGGCGTACACGACGCGCGTCGGCTCCGGTCCCTTCCCGACCGAGCTGTTCGACGAGCAGGGCGAGTGGCTGCGCAAGCAGGGCTTCGAGTTCGGCACCACCACGGGCCGTCCGCGTCGCGTCGGCTGGTACGACGCCCCCATCACGCGCTACGCGACCCGCATCAACGGCATCACCGACCTCGTGCTGACCAAGCTCGACATCCTCACCGGGCTCGAGCAGATCCCCGTGTGCGTCGCCTACGACGTCGACGGCGTGCGGTTCGACGAGGTTCCGGTCAACCAGACCGACTTCCACCACGCCACCCCGATCCTCGAGTACTTCCCGGGCTGGAGCGAGGACATCTCGGTCGCGCGCACCTTCGAGGATCTGCCGCAGAACGCGCAGGACTACGTGCTCGCACTCGAGGCGATGAGCAACACGCGCATCTCGGTGATCGGCGTCGGCCCCGAGCGCGATCAGGTCATCGTCCGTCGCGATCTGCTCGACTGAGCGCGCGCGATCGGGGACCGGCGTACGCTGGTCCCCGATCCGGCAAGCGGTTTCCGGATCGACGGTGACAGAGGGAGACACGGATGACGCGGTTCTGGCTCGGCGGATACGGCCCCGCGATGGAGGGCATCGCAGACGGCATCGGCCTGCTCGCGGGGGATGAGGGCGCCGAGACGTCGCTGAGCTACCGCGGCGCCGTCACGTCGACCCCGTCGCCGTCGTGGCTGGCGCAGCACCCCACGCTCGACATCGTCTACGCGGCGCTGGAGGGGGATGCCGCCGTGCAGGCGTTCGCCCGCAGCGGGGAGTCCGCGCTCACCCCGCTCGGCGAGCCCGTCGAGGCCGGACAGTACGTGTGCCACGTCGCCGTCGCCCCGAACGGCTCCTCGCTCATCGCCAGCTGCTACGGAGACGGCAGGGTCGTGCGCATCGGCCTCGACGCCGCCGGACGACTGATCCCGGATGCCGCGAACAAGGCCGCAGAGTTGCGCGCGGCGCTCCTGGGCGAACCCGCGGCGGAAGCCGGAGCCCCGGCCGGAACCGCGGCCGCGGCATCCGACCCCTACGGCGACGAGGGCCGTGAGTCGCACGCGCATGCCGCCGCCTTCCTGCTCGACGGCCGCATCGCGACCACCGATCTCGGCTTCGACCTCGTGCGCATCTGGCGGCAGACCGCCGGCGGCCTCGCGCTCGACCACGAGGTCGTGCTGCCGAATGGCACGGGGCCGCGGCACATGGTCGTGCACCCCAGCGGGCATCTGCACGTGGTCACCGAGTACTCCTGCGAGGTCTTCACGCTCGCGGCGGGCCCTGACGGCACCTGGGCGGTCGTGTCGTCCGTGCTGTCGAGCCCGATCGCCGAGATCGGCGTCGACTTCCCCGCGGAGCTCGCCCGCACGCGCGACGGGCAGTTCCTCTACACGGCGCTGCGCGGCAGCAACACGATCGCGGCGCTGCGCGTGCGCGGCGCCGGTGAGGCACTCGAGCCGATCGCGCTCGCCGACTCCGGAGTCGACTGGCCGAGGCACCACCTCGTGCACCAGGGCAAGCTGCTCGTCGCCGGTCAGCGCTCCGACACGATCAGCCTGATCGACCTCGACGAGCGCACGGGCGCGCCCCTCGGCATCCGCCACCGGGCTCCGGCACCCACGCCGACACACTTCCTTCCCGTGCGCTAAGGGCACGCGCGGTGAGCGCCGTCTCGTCGAAGGGTGTCGACCTGTGCGCTGATGCCGTGAGCGGAGTGAGCACCGCGTCGTCAGGGGTGACGCGCGTGGCGGTGGAGCGTGCTCCGGCAGCGTCCTCGGCAGGTCAGCGCGGGGCCGAGGCGATCGCCTCGGGCCCGCGCTCTGCGCTCACCGGGACGGGCGGATCAGGGGCCGACGACCGTCTGGCTGCGCGTGTTGTTCGTGGCGTCGGCGTCGCCGGGCAGGGCCACCACGGCGGACGTGATCGACCCGCTGTGGCTGGGGCTCACCCTCAGGGAGATGCCCGCGGGGGCGTCCCCGGGGTTCAGGGCCGCGGTGGTCTGGCAGGACACGACGACGGTCTCCTCGAAGACACCTCCCGCGTTCAGCGACGTGGGGAGAGACGAAGGGGTGCAGGTGAGGCGAGGGTCGATCGCCCCGCTGCCCGTACCCAGGTCACCGTTGATCTCATGGTTGACGATCGTGAACTCCACGGTCGACCCCGCGGGTATGGCGGCGGTGGATGCGGCGCTCGGTCCGAAGGATCCCGTGTAGTCGAGCGTCGACACTCCGCTGGCCTGGTCGAACGTCTGGACGACCGCGGCGGTGACCTCGCCGTCGATCACGAGGGGTGTGATCGGCGTCTCGGACGGCGACGGCGAGGGTGACGGCGTCTCCGCCGGTGCCGGCGTCTGCGCCTGCGACTGTGCGGGAGGGCAGTCCGCTGCTGCGGACGCGGGCTCGGCGGCGAGCCCCGTGAAAGCCGCTGCTCCCAGTAGGATCGCGCCGAGGGCGAAGGTGCTCCGAACGAGACGCGGGCCCCTCCTTCGGAGAAGCAGGACGGCTCCGGTGACAGCGGCCACGACACCCACGATCAGAAGAAGGAGACTGGGCTCGGTGCCCGTCTCCGCCAGTACGCAATCCATCGGGGAACTCCTCATCGGCAAAAACTCCAATGTATCGGTTGTGCGGGCGCGCCGACGAGCAGAGCATCCCGCGCTTGACCTCAACCATTGTTGAGGTTCTAGCGTCGATCCCATGACCTTCGACACGGGAGGGGTGTCGACCGCCAAGGCCGCCGCCCCCGGCATCATGAGCGGCGCGTACCTCTGGATCACCATCGGCGCGTGCGCGCTCGTCTTCCTCGGGGCGTTCGAGTCCCTGGCCGTCACGACGGTGATGCCCACCGTCAGTGCCGAGCTCGACGGCGAACGGCTCTACGCCCTCGCTTTCGCCGGCCCCCTCGCCACGGGCGTGATCGGAATGGTCGTCGCGGGCAACTGGGCGGATCGCCGAGGACCGGTCGAGCCCCTGTACACCTCGGTGGCGGTCTTCGTCGCCGGACTCCTCGTCGCCGGGCTCGCCCCCAGCATGGCGGTCCTGGTGGTCGGCCGCTTCGCGCAGGGCCTCGGCAGCGGAGGACTCATGGTGGCGCTGTACGTCGTCGTCGCGAAGGTCTACCCCCGTGACCTGCATCCCGCGATCTTCGCCGGCTTCGCCGCCGCCTGGGTCATCCCCTCGCTGATCGGGCCGTCCGTCGCGGGTGCGGTCACCGAGCTGTGGAGCTGGCACTGGGTGTTCCTCGGCGTCGTGGTCCTGGTGCTCGTCGCTCTCCTCATGGTCGTGCCGGCGCTCCGCGGTCTCGCCCGGAGCGGCGACGCGGCGACGCCCTGGGCGTTCGGCCGGCTCGGATGGTCGCTGCTGGCCGCTCTCGCCGTGCTCGGCCTCAACCTGCTCGGAGACGTTCCCGGCGCGGGACCGGCGCTCGCCGCGGCGGCCGTCGTCGTGGCGCTGATCGCCGTCCGCCCGCTGCTGCCGGCAGGGGCGCTGCGGGCCCGACGAGGACTCCCGTCGGTGATCCTGGTGCGAGGACTCACCGCGGCGGCGTACTTCGGCGCGCAGATCTACATCCCCTACCTGCTCATGGATCGCTACGGTCTCTCGCCGACGATCGCCGGCCTCTCCCTGACCGGCGGCGCCCTCGCGTGGTCGATCGCGGCGACGGTCCAGGGACGCATGGGCGCACGCCTGGACAGCGTCGTGGCGGTGCGGATCGGAACCGCCCTGGTCTTCGCCGGGGTGGGGGTGTCGCTCGTCGCCACGGCGCTCAGGGCGGAGGCGATCGTGATCGTCGTCGCCTGGATCGTGTCGGGCGCCGGCATGGGTCTCATGAGTCCGCGGAGCAGCGCGCTGACCCTGGGGATGTCCTCGACCGAGGACCAGGGGTTCAACAGCGCGGCCATGACCGTCTCCGACTCGTTCGGCAGCGCCCTCGCGCTCGCGCTCACGGGGGTGCTGTTCGCCGGAGCGGCGGCGGTCGCCGACCCGTTCACCGCGGTGTTCGCGCTCGCCGCGGTGATCGGCCTGGCCGCGGCGGTGCTGGCTCCCCGGCTCGCGCCGCGGGAGGCGCCGGCGGGCTGAGCGCGCCGGGGCGCTGTTCGCGGCGGCATCCGCCAGAACTCCGGAGAACCACCGCGGTTCAGGGGCGGGGCGCACGTACGGGCCACCGAACCTGACGGATCTCCGGAGTTCTGGCGTGCGGGCGGAACAAGACCCCCGTGACTCCGCGTTGCTCTTGAGCAAGACTGGGCGACGGAGAGGTGCGACGCATGACTGCTGAGAAGACCGACGAGTACGACCTGATCGTCCTGGGCGGAGGTCCGGTCGGCGAGAACGTCGCCGACCGTGCCGTGCAGGGCGGTCTCACCGCGATCATCGTGGAGAGCGAGCTCGTCGGAGGCGAGTGCTCCTACTGGGCGTGCATGCCCTCGAAGGCGCTGCTGCGCTCGGCGCAGGCGCTGCGGGCCGCCCGGCACGTCGGAGGCGCCGCCGAGGCCGTCACCGGCGAGCTCGACGTCGCCGCCGTCTTCGCCCGCCGCGACTCCTTCACCAGCAACTGGTCAGACGACGGCCAGGTGCGCTGGCTCGAGTCGGCGCACATCGACCTGGCGCGCGGTCACGGCCGCCTGACGGGTGAGCGCGAGGTGACGGTGACGGATGCCGATGGAACCGAGCGCGTGCTCCACGCCCGGCACGCCGTCGCGATCAGCACCGGATCGGATGCCGTCGTCCCTCCCATCGACGGACTCGCCGAGTCGGCGCCGTGGACGAGCCGCGAGGCCACCAGCGCGAAGGAGCTGCCGGAGTCGCTCGCGGTCATCGGCGGCGGGGTCGTCGCGGTCGAGATGGCGACCGCCTACGCCGCCCTCGGCTCGACGGTCACCCTCATCGCCCGCGGCGGGCTGCTGGGCGGGATGGAGCCCTTCGCCGGAGAGCGGGTCGCCGCCGGCCTGAAGGAGCTCGGCGTCGACGTGCGCCTGTCGACGGGCACGTCGTCGGTGCGGCGTGACGAGGAGGGGGTGCGGATCGAGCTGTCCGACGGCTCGACCGTGACGGCATCCGAGGTCCTGGTCGCGACGGGGCGGTCCCCGCGCAGCGACGACATCGGACTGGAGACGGTCGGCCTCGAACCGGGGAAGTGGATCGCTGTCGACGACACCCTGCGCGTGCCGGGGGTCGACTGGCTGTACGCGGTCGGCGACGTGAACGGGCGCGTGCTGCTCACCCACCAGGGCAAGTACCAGGCGCGCGCCGCCGGAGACGTGATCGCGGCGCGCGCGCTCAGCGGCGAGGTCGACGACGCGCCCTGGGGCCGCCATGTCGCCACGGCGGACCACGCGGCCGCGCCGCAGGTGACGTTCTCGATCCCCGAGGTCGCCTCGGTCGGACTGACGGAGAAGGCGGCGCAGGATGCCGGTCTCCCTGTCCGCGTCGTGGACTACGACCTCGGCTGGGTCGCCGGGGCCGGCCTGTACGAAGACGGCTTCGCGGGGCAGGCCCGGCTCGTGATCGACACGGAGCGGGATGTCGTGGTCGGCGCGACGTTCGTCGGTCCCGAGGTGGCGGAGCTCGTGCAGACCGCCACGCTCGCGGTGGTCGGAGAGGTGCCGATCGCGCGGCTGTGGCACGCGGTGCCGGCGTACCCGACGATCAGCGAGGTCTGGCTGCGGCTGCTGGAGGGCTACGGCAGGGAGTCGGCGTGAACGGGGAGTCGGCGTGAGTGCGGTGAGCGCATCGGCTGCGGGATGTCGGCCGGCGGTGCGTTTCGTCGGCGGACACCGCGCGGATGTGACCGGCATCCGGGGTTCCGCGCAGGCAATCCGAACGAGCGGCGGCTCCGAACAGGTGCGGGAATGTGTCGCACATTGACGGACTCCGGGCGATCCCGGCCCTGATGTCCGTGACCTCTTATACGCTCGAAACCACATCCGAGGAGGCAGGACCATGAAGGCTGTACTCGCAGGAACCGTCATCGCCGAGGCCGACGAGAGCGATCTCATCCGCATCGAGGGCAACTGGTACTTTCCGCCGGCATCCGTCGTCGAGGGGGCGCTCGTGGAGAGCCCCACCCCGTACACCTGTCCGTGGAAGGGCGTGTGTCAGTACTACTCGGTGCAGGCCGGCGGCGAGCTGCACGCCGACCTCGCATGGTCCTACCCGCATCCGTATCCGACCGCCTTCGACCGTGTCGGCAAGGACTTCTCCGGCTACGTCGCCTTCGCGCCGGGCGTCGAGGTCGCACCCTGATCGCGCACGTCGCGCGCACCCCCGACTGGAGAACGTCGTGATCGAGTTCCGCAACGTCACCAAGAGATTCCCCGACGGCACTCTCGCCGTGAACGACTTCAGCCTCGTGCTGCCGTCGCGCAAGACCACGGTGTTCGTCGGATCGTCCGGATGCGGCAAGACGACGCTGCTGCGCATGATCAACCGCATGGTCGAGCCCACGTCTGGCGAGGTCGAGATCGACGGCGTCAGCGTGCTCGGCGGCGACCCCGTGGCCCTGCGGCGGAGCATCGGCTACGTGATGCAGAACTCGGGCCTCATGCCGCACTTCAGCGTGATCGACAACGTGGCGACGGTGCTGCGGCTCAACGGCGTCGCCCGCAAGGCGGCACACGAGCGCGCCAGGGAGCTGCTCGACACGGTCGGGCTCGACCGCGCTCTCGCCGACCGGTACCCGAGCCAGCTCTCCGGCGGCCAGCAGCAGCGCGTCGGCGTCGCCCGCGGGCTCGCGGCCGACCCGAACATCCTCCTGATGGACGAGCCCTTCGGCGCCGTCGACCCGATCGTCCGCGCCGACCTCCAGCAGGAGACGATCCGGCTGCAGCGCGAGCTCGACAAGACGGTCGTCTTCGTCACGCACGACATCGACGAGGCGTTCCTGCTCGGCGATCAGGTCGTCATCCTCGACAAGGGCGCGCGCATCGTGCAGGTGGGCAGCCCGAGCGAGATCATCGAGAACCCCGCAGACGATTTCGTCTCCGCCTTCATCGGCGCCGACCGCGGGCATCGTGCGCTGCACCTCAAGCAGACTCCGCGCGGCACGGTCGTCGTCGACTCCGAGGGCCGAACGCAGGGCGCGATCGTCGGATCGGATGCCGCGGGCCTCCCCGTGCCCGAGCCCGCCGAGGGGGCGGGGGCCCCGTGAACTGGATCGTCGACAACCTCGGCCTGATCCTCGCGCTGACCGTGACGCACCTTCAGCAGAGCATCGTGCCGATCGTGCTCGGCTTCGTGCTGTCGCTCCCGCTGGGATGGGTGGCGTGGCGGTATCGGCTGGTGCGCGGGCCGATCATCGTGCTCACGGGCCTGCTCTACACGATCCCCTCTCTCGCGCTTCTCATCCTGATGCCGGCCGCGCTCGGGTACTCCGCGATCAGCCCGGTCAACCTCGTCATCGCGCTCACGATCTACGCCGTCGCGATTCTCGTCCGCGCGGTCGCCGACGGCTTGGATTCGGTCGACGATGACGTGCGCCAGGCCGCGACCGCCACCGGTTTCGCCCCGTTCCGCCGTTTCTGGGCAGTGGAGTTCCCGCTGGCGGGGCCAGTGATTCTCGCCGGGTTGCGGGTGACGGCAGTGAGCACGATCTCGCTCGCGACCGTCGGCATCCTGATCGGCGTGACGAACCTGGGCTATCTCTTCACGAACGGTCTCGAACGGCGCATCATCGCCGAGGTGTTCGCCGGCGTCATCGCGGTCGTGGTGATCGCCCTGGTGATCGACCTGATCCTGCTGCTCATCGGCAGAGCGCTCATGCCATGGACGCGAGCGAACTCCGCCACCGCGAAGGCGACAGCCGCGCGTGCCGTCACCACGAGGGCCGCCGCATGAACCTCTTCGCCGAGGCCATCGCCTGGATGTTCGCCCCCGAGCAGTGGCAGGGACGCTACGCGCTGCCCGTGCTGCTCGGCCAGCACCTCGCCCTCACTCTCATCTCCGTGCTGATCGCCGCCGCGATCGCCCTCCCGCTCGGCTGGCTCATCGGCCACACGGGCAAGGGCCGCGAGATCGCGGTCGCCGTCTCGGGGGCGGCCCGCGCCATCCCCGCCTTCGGGCTCATGGTGCTGCTCGTCCTGCTGTTGGGCGTGCTTCACGTGCCCGAGGCCGCCATCATCACCTTCGTGCTGCTGGCGATCCCCTCGCTGCTCGCCGGGGCGTACACCGGGCTCGAGGCGATCGACCGTCGTGTGATCGACGCGGCACGGGCGATGGGCATGACGGAGTGGCAGATCTTCTTCAAGGTCGAGGTTCCGCTCGGCCTGCCCCTCCTGGTCGGCGGCATCCGCTCGGCGTTGCTTCAGGTCATCGCCACCGTCACCATCGCGGCGTACGTCAACCTCGGCGGCCTCGGCTGGCCGATCATCCAGGGCATCCCGCTGCGCCGCTTCGACCAGGTGCTCGGCGGGGCGATCATCGTCGCGGTCCTGGCACTCCTGGTCGATCTGCTCCTCGCGTCCGCCCAGCACGCCGCTGTGCCGCGCGGCCTGCGCACCGGACGTCCCACACGCCGCCGTGCCGCCGCGCCGGTCGCTGCATCCGCCACCGCCTGAATCCGTTCCACAGCACTCGACACCCCAGAAGTCCCAGAGAAGAGGAAGTCATGTTCACAGCACGAGGTACGCGCACAGCCTTCGCCGTCGGTCTGGTCGCCGCCGCGGCACTCGCCCTCTCAGCCTGCAGCTCGAGCAACCCGCTCGACTCCCCGTCCGATTCGGGCTCCAGCTCCGGTGGCGACACGATCGTGGTCGGTTCGCAGGACTACTACTCGAACGAGATCATCGCCGAGATCTACGCCCAGGCTCTCGAAGACGCCGGCTTCACGGTCGAGAAGAAGTTCACCATCGGCCAGCGCGAGGCGTACATGCCCGAGGTCGAGTCGGGGGAGATCAACGTCTTCCCCGAGTACACCGGGAGCCTGCTCGAATACCTGTCGGGCGGCACCGATGTCACCAGCCCCGACGACGTGTACGCAGCGCTGAAGGAGGCCCTGCCGAAGGGACTCACGGCCCTCGACTACGCGGAGGCCTCCGATCAGGACACCTACACGGTCCTGAAGAGCTTCGCAGCGGAGCATGACCTCAAGACGATCGCCGATCTCTCCAATGTCACGACCCCGGTCAAGGTGGGGGCCGCTCCGGAGTTCGAGGAACGTCCGTACGGACCGGCCAAGGCCAAGGAGGTCTACGGCGTCGACCTGGAGTTCCTGGGCACCGGCAAGACCACCCTCCAGTCCCTGCTCGAAGGTCAGATCCAGGTCGCCGACATCTACACGGCCGACCCGGCGTTCCAGACCGAGGACATCGTGGCGCTCGAGGATCCGAAGAACATGATCATCGCCTCCAACGTCGTGCCGATCGTGTCGAGCGATGTCTCCGACAAGGTCTCGAAGGTGCTCAACGCGATCAGCGCCAAGCTCACCGCCGACGAGCTCGTCGCCCTCAACGTGCAGAGCACGGTCGACCAGAAGTCGTCGGCCGACATCGCGAAGGCCTGGCTGAAGGAGCAGGGCCTGGTCTGATCGAGTGCGGAAGGGGCCTTCGGATGACAGTCCGAAGGCCCCTTCCGTGTACGTGCGGTGTGGCCGAAGGGAGCGGCCTGAGAGGATGGAGCGTATGGCAACGGAAACGTCGGCATGATCTCGAAGCGCGAGCTCGCCCAGCGGCTCGACATCTCCCTGGAGATGGCCGACCGTCACGGTTTCGGCGACGGCGCGAGCGAGTCCGAGCTCGCGGCGCTCGAGCAGGATCCGCCCGCATGGCTCGTCCAGTCCCGATCGAACCGCAAGAAGGGCGCGCGCCCCGTCTGGGTCACGTTGACCTGCGATGTGTGCGGCTATTCCGAGGCAGCGAGACCGAAGAAGTGGTGGCCCGAGTTCACCTCCGTGATCTGCCGCCAGCACTCATCCGACGAACTCCCGAAACCGGCCGCCGGGCTGCATCGCGGCTACTTCGAGGGCGTCGGAAGCCGATTCGTCGGCATCCTCGACCAGGATCTCTGACCCCCTCGAAGAGCGCAGAGTGTCCCGAATCGATCCGGGATGCGCCCCTTCGCGCGATGCGAGAGCGGGGACGCGACTACACCCGGGCGTCCTGCCGGGGCACCAGGACCTGGTTGATGATGATGAGGATGGATGCCGCGACCGGCACCGCCACGAGTGCGCCGAGGAGTCCGAGCAGCGTGCCGCCGGCGAGAGCGCCGATGACCACGAGCGAGCCGGGGATCGAGATCGCCCTGTTCATCACGCGCGGGGTGATGACGTACGCCTCGACCTGCATGTACACGAGGTACACGATGCCGAAGACCAGCGCGGCGAGCGGGTTCGTGAACAGTGCGAGGCCGGTGCCGATGATCCAGAACATCACCGAGCCGACGAGCGGGATCAGGGTGATGCAGAACGCGACCGTCGCCATCAGCGGCGGGAACGGCAGCCCCAGGAACAGGTACAGCAGGAACGCGAGCAGCGCGTTGAAGAACGCGAGCACGACCATCCCCATGACGTAGCCGCCGACCGAGTCGGTGATCTGCTCGGTGATGTCGGCAGCCCTGGCGCGGTCACGGGCGGGGGCGAGGCGCAGCAGAGAGGTCTTGATGCCGGGGAGCGTGGCGACGAAGTACAGCGTGAGCACGAGCACGACGATCGCCCCGGAGATGCCCGTCGCGATGCCGGCGCCGATCTTGAGCGCGCCGCCGCCGATCGTGGCGATGTTGCCCGGGTTGGTGAGGAACTTCTGGATGTCGGCGACGAGGTCTTCGAACTGGTCGCCGAACTGCTTCTCGAGCGTGGCGTAGATGTCGCTGCGCGTGAAGTCCTGGATCATCGAGGGCACCGAGCGCACGAAGCTCGCGACCTGCTCGATGACGATGGGGAGCACCATCCACAGGATGAGCGCCACGATGACGATCAGGCCGAGGATGACGACGAGCACCGCGATCGAGCGGGAGAGTCCTCTGCGTTCCAGGAACCGCACCGCCGGGTCGAGGCCCAGAGCGGCGAAGAGGGCGAGGGCGATGTAGATGAGCACGGTCGACAGGCTCGTCACCGCGAGGCCGAGCACGATCGCCCCGAGACCGCCGAGCGTCACCAGGAAGCCGAAGACGAACGGGCGGTCGATGCGGGTCCAGAACGAGCGGCTCGGCGTCATCGGCTCGATCACCACCGGCCGCGGGGTGAGCGGGGCAGGGGCCTGCGCGGCGGGTGCCGCCGTCTCCTCGACGGGGACGGATGCTGCGCCCGTGGCGCTCTCGGACGGCGCCGATTCTTCTTCGCTCATGTGCTCACGATAGCGGGCGGGTGCGGGACCGTAGAGTAAGACCATGACCGACGCCGTGGACCCGAAGTCCGAACTTCTCCGACTGCGCGCGACCATCGACAACATCGATGCGGCGCTCATCTTCATGCTCGCTGAGCGCTTCCGCGCGACGCAGCAGGTCGGGCACCTCAAGGCGGATCATGCGATGCCGGCATCCGACCCAGGGCGCGAGGAACAGCAGGTCGCTCGACTGCGCGCTCTCGCGGAGCAGGCCCATCTGGACCCGGAGTTCGCGGAGAAGTGGTTCAACTTCGTCGTGGCGGAGGTCATCCGTCATCACACCGAAGCCGCCGAAGGCCGCTGAGATGATTCCCCGGGCGGACGACGGTGTGTGCAGCACTCATCCGCCCGGGGCAGTCAACTTAGTTTATTGAATAAACTATGATCGAGGGTACGCAGTGACCCGATCCCTGTCAACCATTTTCGACAACGGAATCCGCCCATGCTGAACAGCGATGATGCTCTCGACACGCAGGCGTCCGTGCGCCGGGCGAACCTCCGCCGTGCGCTGCAGCTCGTGTTCCGCGGGTCAGGGGCGCAGACCAGGGCCGGCATCGCCCGCGCGACGGGGCTGACGGCCGCCACGGCATCCTCCCTGGTCGCCGAGCTCATCGAGAGCCGCCTCGTTGTCGAGGGGGCGCAGGCCGCGAGCACCGGCGGCAAGAGGGCCACCACCCTGAGCGTGGATGCCGCGCACCATCTCATCCTCGTCATGGTGATCCGCCCGACGGATGCCCGCCTCGCCCTCGTGGCGCTGGACGGCTCCGAGGTGGACACGCGCCGGATCGAGTACACGGCGGAGAGCCGCGACGATCTGATCCGCGACGCGGTCGCGCAGATCGCGGCCGATCACGGCGACCGACTGCTCATCGCGGGCGCCCAGCTGCCCGGAACGACCGACGGCCGTTCGGTGCTCGAGAGCGTGCAGCTCGGCTGGAGCGATGTGCCCCTCGCCGAGCGGCTGGAGTCGCTGCTCGACGTGCCCGTCCTGCTCGTGAACGACGTGGATGCCGAGGCCATCGCCGAGGCCGCCATGGAGGATGAGGCATCGGGCTACCGCCTCTTCATCCACATCGGCGTGGGCATCGGCGCGGCCGTGACCCTCGACGGGGAGCTCGCCCCCGGTCCCCGCGACCGTGCGGGCGAGATCGGGCACGTGCAGGTCGAGTTCGGCGACGAGGCGCGGCAGTGCCGGTGCGGGCGTTACGGATGCCTGGAGTCGGCGTCGTCGATGACCGCGATGCTCGGCGACGACTTCACCGACGCCATGGACGACGGCGTGATCACCGCGCTCGCCGCGGGCGTCGACGAGCACGTGTTCGCGGAGGGCGCCAGGGCGCTCGCCCGCACGATCAAGCTCATCGCCGCGGTGCTCGACGCGGCGGAGGTCGTGATCGGCGGCCCCGTGCGGGCGCTCGGCGAGCCCTTCCTGGAGCTCGTGCGCGCCGACCTCGACTACGCGGCGACGGGCACCGCGCGCGTTCCGGTGAGGTACGCCGACGCGGGAGCCGTCATCTCCACGGGTGTGGCGCAGTTCGCGCTCACGGCGGCGCTCGGCGTGCGCTGGAGTCCCGACCAGCTGCGGGCGGCATCCGCTCACTGAGCCGCTCCCGCGCGAGCTGCGTCCGGACAGCAGCAGAAGGGCCTCGGATGCCGCAGCATCCGGGGCCCTTCTGACGGACGGGGGCCTACTTCACGGAGCCCGCCGTGAGACCGCCGACGAGGCGCTTCTCGATGAGCATGAACAGGATGACCACCGGCAGGATCGCGACGATCGAGACGCCGAACACGTACTGCCAGCTCGTCTCGTACTGGCCGACGAACTTGGTCAGCGCCACGGAGAGCGGCTGGTTCTTGTCGGTGGAGAGGATCACGAGCGATGCGGCGAACTCGTTCCAGCAGGCCACGAAGGTGAACACGATCGCGGTCACGATGCCCGGCCACACGAGCGGCAGGTTGATCTTGAACAGCACCGTGAAGCGCCCGGCGCCGTCGATCTGCGCGGCCTCGTCGACCTCCTTGGGGATGCCGGCGAAGAAGGAGTGCATGATCCACACCGCGAACGACAGGTTGAACGCGGCGTTGATGAAGATCATCGCGGCCCACGTGTCGCCGAGCCCCAGGGTCGTGAACTGACGGAACAGACCCGAGGTCAGCACCGCGGGCTGCAGCATCTGCGTCACGATCACGAGGAACAGGAACACCATGCGGCCGGGGAACTTGAACCGGGCCGTGT
Source organism: Microbacterium sp. NPDC012755 (assembly GCF_042901325.1). Taxonomy (NCBI): domain Bacteria; kingdom Bacillati; phylum Actinomycetota; class Actinomycetes; order Micrococcales; family Microbacteriaceae; genus Microbacterium; species Microbacterium sp. NPDC012755. The sequence continues at coordinate 1,278,834 of NZ_JBIBCT010000001.1, forward strand.
AGTACGCGGCCGGCAGTGAGACGACGAGCACCAGGAGCGTCGCGAAGACGGCGATGATGATGGTCGAGATCAGGTTGTACGGCAGCGGCGTCTCGGGCGTCGACCACATCGTGACGAAGTTCTCCCAGTGCCACTCCGTGGGGAAGTAGGTGGGATTCACGGAGCGGATCTGCGGCTTGGTCTTCACCGATCCGAAGAACATGATCAGGTACGGGAGCACGAAGATCAGGAGCACCAGCAGCCCGGCGGCCATGCGCAGGATGACGCGGGGCAGCGACACCTGGTCCTCGGTGTAGCGGCGCTTGCGGCCGATCTGCGGAGCACGGGCCCCGGTGCCGCGGGTGGTGACGAGGGCGGTCTCGGTCACGGTCATGATCAGACCTCCTTCATGGGCTTGACGGCCTTGACGTAGATCGCGACGATCACGATCACGATGAGGAAGGCGACGACCGACAGGGCGCTGGCGACGTCGACCTTCTTCTGCAGCTCGATGTACTTGAAGATCATCGTCATGATCGTGTCGGCGCCGTAGCCGGGGATCGACCCGGTCATGACCTTCAGGATCGGCAGCGAGTTGAACACGTTGATGATGTTGATGAGGATGGCGACCGCGAGGGCGCTGCGCAGCTGGGGGACGACGATGGTCCAGTAGGTGCGGGTGGCTCCGGCTCCATCCATCTTCGCGGCCTCGAGGGTGTCGGCTGGCACCGTCTGGAGCCCGGCGAGGATCGTGTAGGTCGTGAAGGGGAGCGAGACGAAGATCGCGATCACGATCGACCAGATGAACGCCGTGGTGGGGTTCTTGGTCCAGCCGAAGCCGACCTGGTCGTCGGACAGCCCGATGTCGTACAGGAACTTGTTGAAGATGCCGAAGTACGGCTCGAGGCTGTAGTAGAAGACCATCGTGGTCATGACGACGGATGCCGCCCACGGGACGATCACGGCCATCCGCACGATCTGCCGGCCGGGGAAGGCCTTGTTCAGGATCTGCGCGAGGGCGAGCGAGATGAGCACCGTGAAGAGCACCACGGTCACCACCCACACGATGGTGCGGAAGAAGATCGGCCAGAACTCCGCGAAGGCGAACACCGTGGCGAAGTTCTCGAGGCCGACCGACCCCTTGTCGAGACCCGAGAGCGAGATGTCGCGGGTCGAGTTGTAGAACATCACGCCGGCGGGGAAGAGCACGACGCCGATGATGAGCACCAGGGCTGGTGCGATCCAGGGCAGCGCCTGGAGGAGATCCTTCATGCCCGGCTTGCCGCGTGCGGCGCCGGAGGCCTTCGGGGTGCGGGGGCGGCTGTCAGCCGCCCCCGCGAGGTTCGAGGACTCTGTTGTCTGGCTCATGGTTGTACCCGAACCTCTCCCTTTCCGGCGGATCAGCCCGCGTCGACCTGGGCCTGGATCTGCTTCAGGACGTCAGCGGCGGACTGCGACTGGAGCTGGCCGAACAGCGACTTGAAGGCGCCGTCGGTGGCCGACCACTTGGGGTTCGTCGACGGGTAGAACTGCGCGTCCGGCAGCACGTCGAGGAACGGCTTCAGCTTCTCGTCGCCGTTGAGCTTCTCGGCGCCCGACTTGGTGACGGGGAGGAAGCCCTCGGCCTGCACCCACGGCACGTAGACGTCGGCGGAGTAGTAGTAGTCGAAGAACTTGGTGATCGCCTCCTTCTTGTCACCGTCGTTCTGGAACGCCATCAGCTGGTCCATGACGCCGAGCGTGAACGGCGAGCCGTCCTTGGTCGGGATCGGGACGATCGAGTAGTCGAGGTCGGGGTTGCCCTCTTCGATCTGGCCGACCGTCGGCGGGAGGCCGACCTGCATGCCGATCTTGCCCTGGATGAAGATGTCCATCAGCGGCGAACGCTGCGTGGAGCCCGGGTCGGCCTGCGTCGCACCCGCGTCGATCATCTTCTTGATCTGCTCGGCGCCCACGAGGTTCTCGGGGGTGTCGATCGTGATGTCCTTCGCGTCGCCGAACGAGCCGCCGCCGCCCCACAGCCACACGGCCGCCTCGGCCTGAGCCTCTTCGGAGCCGAGCGGCATGCCGTAGCCGGAGACGCCGCCGCCGAGGGCGGAGACCTTGGTCGCGGCATCCAGCAGCTCGTCCCAGTTCTTGGGCGCCTCGGAGACGCCGGCCTGCGTGAGCAGCGCGTTGTTCACGAACAGCGCGCGCGCCGACGCGATGAGCGGGAGGGCGTAGGCGGTGCCGTCGACCTCGGCGTTCTTCAGGAAGGCGTCCTGGAAGTCGGAGTACGTGTCCGCCGAGACGACGTCCTTGGCCGGGTAGAGCAGGTCATCGCCGACGAAGCCGGCGAAGGGGCCGCCGTTGTAGATGTCGGGGGCGTCGTTCGCCTGGATCTTGGTGGAGACGACCTTCTCGAGGTTGTCCCACGACTGCACCTCGAGCTTCACCTTGATGTCGGGGTTCTCCTTCTCGAACCCCTTGATGACGTCCTCCCAGAGGCCCTTGGTGGCGTCGGAGTAGCTGGGGACGAGGAGGTCGAGCGTGGTCGCGCCGCCGGCATCGCCGCCGTCGCCGCCGGTGGAGCCGCCGAACCCGCACGAAGCGAGCGAGAGCGTGGCGACGGCCGCAACAGCGGCTGCGCCGAATCGCAGTGACTTCTTCATGTGTATTGCATTCCTCACTGTGTGTGTCCGCCGCCTCGGAGGAGAGCGGTGGTCTGCCCTCCAGTGGAGAGGCGGGTAGTGCACAGTCGCGAACACTTTCACGCGACGGTGCGTGTGATCCCCGATCTTGCGGGAAGGGGGATCATGTGAGCCGGATGGGCTCTGGGCGACCTCTTCGTCGACGGGATCAGCGGAGAGGCGGTGGAACTTGTTCGATTATTTGTCAGGAGAACAAACAAAATCAAGAAGAACCTTGCAATGATCTTCTTTGACGACATACTATGATCGAATCAAGCTTCAAACAATCACAATCACGCAAACTTTCCTCTGGAGGGGTCAATCATGACCGAACTTCTGCCCGGCGCGCACATGCGCGAAGAGCTCAACTCGCAGCCCGACACCTGGGCGCGAGCGGCCGATCTGCGCGACGAGCAGGCGCTCCTCCCGGCGGCCGGCGCGCGCATCGCGGTCGTCGGATGCGGCACCTCCTGGTTCATCGCCCAGTCCTACGCCGCGCTGCGCGAGAACGCCGGCCTCGGCGAGACCGACGCGTTCGCGGCATCCGAGGCGTTCATCGACCGCGACTACGACGCGGTCGTCGCCCTCACCCGCTCCGGCACGACCACCGAGGTGCTCGAGCTCGTCGAGAAGATCAAAGGCCGCGTCCCCGTCGTCGGCGTGATCGGCGACCCCACCTCGCCGCTGGTGTCGCTCGTCGACGAGGCCGTGCTGCTGCCGTTCGCCGACGAGAAGTCAGTCGTGCAGACCCGCTTCGCCACGACCGCGCTCGCGCTGTTCCGCGCCTCGCTCGGCGAGGACCTCACCAGCGCGATCGACGACGCCAGGGGCGTGCTCGCCGGCGTCGACGACGACGGACTGCGGGATGCCGACCAGTACTCCTTCCTCGGACGCGGCTGGACGATCGGCCTCGCCCACGAGGCGGCGCTGAAGATGCGCGAGTCCTCGCAGTCGTGGACCGAGTCGTACCCGTCGATGGACTACCGCCACGGCCCGATCGCGATCGCCGCCCCCGGCCGCGTCACCTGGCAGTTCGGCGAGGCCCCCGACGGGCTCGCGGCGCAGGTCGAGGCCACGGGGGCGCGTTTCGTGCAGAACCCGATCGACCCGATGGCCGACCTCGTGCGCCTGCACCGCGTGGCCCTCGACCGCGCCGTCGTGCGCGGGCTCGACCCCGACCAGCCCCGCAACCTCTCGCGTTCCGTCATCCTGGATGCATGATGGCCTCCCCTGATCCGAGCGACACCGCACCCGTACCCGATGTCGTGAAGGACGCCTCCGGCGAGCGACTCGCCTCGGTGCGGTCGCTCGGACAGGGGGCGCCGGTGCTCGCGTTCGACGTGGGCGGCACCGACATCAAGTCCGCGCTGTTCGACGCCGACGGCATCGCACGAGGACTCCGCCGCACACCGACGCCGGTGGCCGACGGTGACCGCACCGGCGTGCTGATCGAGCGCCTCGGCGTGCTCGCCGCCGAGCTCACGGCCGACCACCCCGACGTGGTGCCCCAGGCGGTCGGGCTGGTCGTCCCCGGGATCGTCGACGCGGATGCCGGGCTCGGCGTCTTCGCCAGCAACCTGGGGTGGCACGACGCGCCCATCCGCGACCTCGCGGCCGCGGAGCTGGGTCTCCCCGTCGGCTTCGACCACGATGTGCGCGCCGCGAGCTGGGCGGAGCACCGCCTGGGCGGCGCCCGCGCCTATGCGAACTCCGTCGTCCTCGTGATCGGCACCGGCATCGCGGGCGCCCTCCTCGTGGGCGGCGTCCCCTACACCGCAGGCGGGTACGCCGGAGAGATCGGGCACTCCCCGATCGCCGACGGTCCGATCTGCGCGTGCGGCGCCCGCGGATGCCTGGAGGCCGTGGCCTCGGCCGGAGCCATCGCCCGCCGTTACCGCGAAGCCACCGGCGTCACGCCGGACGGCGCGAAGGACGTGATCGCCCGCGCGGCCGCCGGCGACCAGATCGCAGCGGACATCTGGAACTCCGCGCTCGACGCGCTGACCATGTCGCTCGCGCAGCTCACCGCGGTCGTCGCGCCCGAGGCCGTCGTGATCGGCGGAGGGCTGTCGCGCGCCGGCGGGGCGCTGTTCGACGAACTGCGCTCGCGACTCGCCACACGACTGAGCTTCCACCGTCTGCCCGAGCTCGTGCCCGCCGAGCTCTCCGGAAACGCGGGGCTGATCGGCGCCGCGCTGCGCGCGAGGGAGCTCGTATGATCCTCACGGTCACCCCGAACCCCGCGCTCGACCTCACCTGGCGCGTCGACCGCCTCACGGTCGGCGAGACGCACAGGGCGGATGCCGGCGCCGCACGCGCCGGAGGCAAGGGCCTCAACGTCGCCAGGGTCGCGCACGCGCAGGGCGCCGACGTCGTCGCCGTGACCACGGTCGGCGGCAGGGCGGGCGCCGATTTCGCCGACGAGCTCGTGCTCTCCGGAGTGCCCCACGCGCTCGTCCAGGTCGCCGGAGCCACGCGGCAGAGCGTGGCGATCGTCGACGAGCACCTCGGCGACACCACGGTCGTCAACGAGCGCGGCGTCAACCCGACCGACGAGGAATGGGGCGCCCTGCTCGCCGAGGTCGTCGAACGGCTGCCCGCCGCCGACGTCCTGGTGATCTCGGGCAGTCTCCCGCCCGGTGCTCCCCGCACGCTCCTCCCGCTCCTGATCGGCGTCGGCCGGGACGCCGGGGTGCCGGTGATCGTCGACACCTCCGGTCCCGCGCTGCTGCAGGCGGCGGATGCCGGAGCGTCCGTCCTCAAGCCCAACGCCGCGGAGCTCGTCGACGCCACGGGCATCGCCGACCCCGTCGAGGGCGCCCGGTCGCTCATCGCGCGCGGCGTGGAGCTCGTGCTGCTGTCGCTGGGGGCCGACGGGATGCTCGCCGTGACGGCATCCGACGTCGTGCACGCCCGCCTCGACGCCCCTCTCGCCGGCAACCCGACCGGCGCCGGCGACGCCGGTGTCGCGGCATGCGCCGTGCTCTACGCGGAGGGCGAGCGCGACCCCGAGCGGATCCTCCGGCGCGCGACATCCTGGTCGGCCGCGGCGGTGCTGATGCCCCTCGCCGGCGAGATCTCCGACACCTGGCCCGACCTCGACGCACGACTGAGCGTGCGCCCGTACGAACAGAAGGACCGCGAATGACCCTCGTCTCCGCCCGTGAACTGGTGACGGGTGCCGCGACCCGCGGCACCGGCATCGGCGCGTTCAACGTGATCCACCTCGAGACCGCCGAGGGGCTGGTGCGCGCGTCGGAGCGGGCTGGACTCCCGGTGATCCTGCAGATCTCGCAGAACTGCGCCGACTACCACGGCGCCCTCGAACCGATCGCGCTCGCGACGCTCGCGAGCGCGCGGCGCGCATCGACCCCGGTCGCCGTGCACCTCGACCACGCCGAGCGTCCGGAGCTCGTCGACGAGGCGATCGCCCTCGGCTTCGGCTCGGTCATGTTCGACGGCGGCGCCCTCCCCTACGACGACAACGTCGCCCTCACCGCGGCGGTGGCCGCGCGCGCGCGCGCCGCGGGTGTCTACGTCGAGGGAGAGCTGGGCGAGGTCGGCGGAAAGGACGGCGCGCACGCGCCCGGCGTCCGCACCGACCCCGACGAGGCCAGGGCCTTCGTCGAGGCGACGGGCGTCGACGCGCTGGCCGTGGCGGTCGGCTCCTCGCACGCGATGCTCGACCGCTCGGCATCCCTCGACCTCGACCTCATCGCCCGTCTGCACGCCGCGCTCTCCGTGCCCCTGGTGCTGCACGGCTCCTCTGGTGTGGCGGATGCCGTCATCGCCGACGCCGTGCGCGCCGGCATGACGAAGATCAACGTCTCGACGCACCTGAACGGCTTCTTCACCAGGGCCGTCCGGTCGGCGCTCGCCGCCGACGAGACGCTCGTCGACTCGCGCAAGTACCTGAAGCCCGCGCGCGAGGCGCTGGCCGACGAGGCCGCGCGGATGCTCCGCCTGTTCGCCCTGGAATCGTGAGGACGACCGCGGCGCCGGGTCGGGCAGGATGGTGACATGAAGCGCGCCGCACGTCTCAACGCGATCCTCGACCTGCTCGCCGACGCCGGCGAGGTCACGGTCGAGGAGCTCGTCGAGCGCTTCGGCGCATCGCCGGCGACCACCCGCCGCGACCTCGACAGCCTCGCGGAGCAGCGGCTGCTCACCCGCACGCACGGCGGAGCGGTGGCGCAGGCGGTGGCCTACGAGCTGCCGATCCGGTACAAGAGCCACCTCCGCACGCAGCAGAAGGAGAGCATCGCCCAGGCGGCCGCCGCTCTCGTCATGCCGGGCATGGTCGTCGGGCTCTCGGGCGGGACGACGACGACGGCGATCGCCGCGGCCATCGCCGCACGGGAGGACCTCGCCGCAGGCGGCGGCATCACGGTCGTCACGAACGCGGTCAACATCGCGGCTCAGCTCGCGACCCGCCCCGACATCAAGGTGGTCGTCACGGGCGGGGTGATCCACTCGCGCACCTACGAGCTCGTCGGCCCCTTCGTGGAGCAGCTGCTCCGCGGCGTCCGGCTCGACCTCGCGTTCATCGGCGTGAACGGGATGGATGCCGCGGCCGGCGCCACCACGCAGGACGAGCGCGAGGCCGCGGTGAACCGGATGATGGCGGAGCGTGCGCGCCGCGCGGTCGTCGTGACCGACGGCAGCAAGCTCGGCGTCACGGCCTTCGCCAGCGTCGGCGGGGTGGAGCTGTTCCCCGTGGTGCTGACCGACGAAGACGCCGACGTCGACGCCGTCGCCGCGCTGCGCGCCGCCGGGTACGAGGTTCTCACGGCATCCTGACCCCCGGCGCGTGTGCGCGCGTGCGCCGTGCGCCCTTGAGGGGTCAGGAACTGTCGCATCGCACCCCCTGGAGGCAGCGTTTCGCGACCCCTCACGCGTCGTCATCCACGCGACCTCTCGTGCGCTCCGGACGCTCGCCGCTCTCGCGTGGTCGTTGCAAGGTGCGCCGCTGAGGGGGCACGAAATGCCGCTCGAAGCCCCGCTGAGACGGCATTTTGTGACCCCTCAGGAGGGGTGTCGGGGCGTCCTCACGCTGAGGGGTCGTGAAGTGCGGCCTCCGGATCCCCGGAGGCGGCATTTTGTGACCCGTCAGCGGAACTGACGCAGAGCGCGAGCACGACCCCGTGTCAGGCGGCCATGCGGGCGCCCATGAAGGAGGTGCCGCGGTTGCAACCGCGGCACCTCCGGGCAGATGGTGGCCTGTCGTATCCCTGCACTCCCCAGTGCACAGGTTCCCCAGTTCGACTGCGCCTCCCGCGCTCCGCCTTCTCGAAGCCCTTCGCATGGCACCTTCTGTAGATCAGGAGCGGGTCCCCCCGGTTCTGATACAGCGATTGGAGAAAATCTTCAGAATCCGTTCCCGTGGCACTGGAAGGGGGCGCGCAGCCCGGTGGAGAGGGATGCCGCGGCGAGAGCGTCCGCGGCATCGGCGCCCGAGGCCAGCCCCTCGTGCACGGCCGACAGGAGCTCGCCGGCCACGGCATCCGCCACCATCACGGGCGCCGCGATCACGCATCCGGTGCCCGCGTGCAGCCATACCCGCGTCATGCCGAGCGCCTCCTCTCCCCAGCGCACCGAGGAGCGACCCAGCTCGCACGCCGACAGCACCACCGTCGCCGGCACGTGCGGGATGAGGTCGACGTCGTAGCCGAACAGGGTGCCGTCGGCGAGCTCGAGTCCCGAGAACATCGGGTTGCCCGTCGCGTGGCGTCCGTGCGCGGCGATGTGCAGCACGTCGGACTCCCCCGCGAGGTCGGTGACGCTCGTGACGCGGGAGTCGTCGGCGGTGAGCAGGGTCGCCGCGGGCCACGCCGCTGCCGCCCGTCTGATCTCCTCCTCCGCGCGGGGGACGCGCGGCCCGGCGGCGAACCCGGCCCTCGGCGCTCGCGTCCGGTCTGCGGTCGGGCGGTCGGCGAGCCAGCGCGACACCGAGGTCGCCAGGGTGAAGGGGATCCCGGAGAGCCCAGGCAGCATGGCCCAGGGGATGCCGGCGAGGATGCCGGGGATCGTCAGCGCGAAGCGCCGTGCCTGCACCGCCGCGCGCACGGGGGCGAGCAGCGCGTCGTCGAGGACGCGCAGGCGCTCGTCGAGCGAGCGCTCCACCAGTGCGGCCATCGGTCCGCCGCGCGTGAGGGCGGCGACGTCGAGGTCGGCACGGAGGCCGTCGAGGGCGCCGCGCACGCCGGGCCAGTCGAGCGGCACGATGCGGGAGTCGGATGCCGTCACCACGACGCACTGCAGTTCCGCACCGGTGAACACGTAGGCGAGGATCGCGGTGTCGTCGGCGATCCGTCCCTGCGCCTCGGCGAGCTCGATGCGCGTGCGGGTGCCGCCGACACCCGTCGTCGACCACTGCCGTTCGCGCACGCGCGCCCGGAGTGCGCGCACCCTGGCGTCACCCGACCAGTCGGTTCCGGCGAGATCGGCGCGCAGCATCCGCAGTTCGGCGAGGTCGCCGGCGAGCTCAGGGTCGTGCGGCGGACGGACGGGCGCCACCTGCTGGCTCAGGTGCCGCGCGCGCTCGGACCACTCGAACAGCACGGCCGGGTCGCCCGTGCGCGCTGCGGCGGCGAGCCCCGCGAACATCAGGTCGGCGCCGTGCATCGCGACGGATGCCTGCAGGTCGAGCGCTCCGAACGACTGCTGCCACGCCGTCAGCAGCTCCAGCCCGTCGGAGGCTGCGCGCAGCGCCTCGCGATCCCGCCCCGCTGCAGACGCGCGCACCGCCCTGACCTCCTGCGCATGCATCCGCAGCGGTATGGGAGCGTCGGGCGGAAGGCGCGGCATCCGTCCGCGCCCGCCGAGCCGTGCGGTGAGCGCGAGCCCCGTGGCCTCGGTGCGGAAACCGCGGCGACGGAGAGCGGATGCCGTGCGCGCGAAGTCCGCAGGGTCCGTCCTCCCGCCTGCGCGCAGCCGTGCGTCGAGGCGCACGGCCTCGGCGCGGGTGGCCCATCCGTCGCTGCCGAGCGCCGTGAAGCGGCGGACCGCGGTGCGCGCCGTCCGCTCCGCCGCGCGGGGATCGTGCCGCAGCTGCGAACGGGCGAGGTGGAACTCGGCCTCGCCGCGAGCCTGCCTCATCCGCTGCGCGCCGAACTGCACGGCCACCTCGGCGAGCAGGGCCTCCGCCTCGGTCGTGAGACCCGCGTCGCGGAGCACCTCGGCGCGGTCGAGGTCGCCGATCGCGGCGGCCAGATCGCTCGTTGCCGCGAGCGCCGGTCGGGAGCGGGTCATCAGCGCGAGCGCCGCGACCAGGTCGCCGCCGAGCAGCGCCGCATAGCCGAGGTTGTGGCGGGCCTCAGCGAGCGGCTCCTCCTCGCCCGCCGCCTCGAAGATCGCCGCCGCGTGTTCGAGATCGGCGACGCACGGAGCGAGTTCGTGGCGCTGCATCCGCACCACCGCCCTGTTCATGAGCAGGTTCGCGTGCTCGCCGGATTCTGCGGCGACGACGCGGATCGCCCGAGTCAGCATGGCTTCGGCCTCATCGAGGCGACCGGAGTACAGGAGCAGTGTGCCGAGCTGGCCACTCAGCACCGCTACCGTCTCTTCGCTCAACCCGGGGCGGGCGAGGGCAGCGGTCGAGAGCCGCTCCGCGTCGGCGGGTCTCCCCGTCTGTGCGAGCACATACGCGACGGTGCCGTCGATGCGGGCGCGGAGGTCCTCATCGTCCGTGCGGGCGGATGCCGCGGTGAGGGCGCGACGAGCCTGGCCGAACCGCCGCGCGTTGGCCGCAGCGACACCGCGCTGGTGCAGCTCGGTCGCAGACAGGGGCATGCTCCCAGGATGGTCCTGCGGCGTGCGATTGGGGAAGTGCCGGGCGGGCGAGGCCGCCCGGAAGTCGTGTCGACCCGTGAGCAGACCGCTGATGTCGCCCGGACGGCGGTCTCGAAGACGGCCCCCGGTTCAGACCCCCTCTGTCGGCGCGGGCAGTGCGTTCAGCACCGACGTGACGGCTGCGATCGCGGCATCCGTCTTCACTCCGCCCAGGGGGACGGTGCCCAACTGCGCCGCGATCCGCCCCGCCACGTAGGGAGCGGCGAACGAGGTACCGCTCCACACGGCGAAGCCGCCGCGGTAGTCGTCCGGATCGAGGGTCTCGCGACGCAGCCCGTCGACGTCGGCCCGCGAGGTCGCCTGCTCTCCGCCGACGAAGGCGGGCGACGTGCTCACCACCGCAGCACCGGGTGCGTACACGCGCACCCAGGGGCCGACATTCGAGAACAGTGCGACCGAGCGGGACGACGGGTTGAGCGCGCCCACGGACACCAGCGGAGCGTCGTCATCCCGGGGGATGCCGTTGTCGGCTCCCGGCCACGCCCACAGGGACGCGGGGAACGACGGTCGATCGATCGCGTCGTTGCCCGCAGAGCACACGACGACGCAGCCGAGCTCTCGCGCTCTGGTGAGCAGCGCGTTCAGAGTGAGGCTGAACAGGCCGTCGCTCGGCGTCTCGTGGTAGTACCCGAGGGAGAGATTGAGCACATCGATCGGATACCCGGTGCGCGGATTCTCGCGATGCCGGCGCAGGAGCTCGACGACCTGCGCGAGGGTGTTCAGGAACGTGCTCTCATCGACCACGCCCAGCGCTCCGGCGATGCGCACGGACAGGATGTCGGCGTCAGGGGCGGCCTGGCGGATCAGGCCGGCGATGAACGTGCCGTGCCCTGCCACGGCATCGATCTCGCCGTCCAGCTGACCATAGAGGTCGGGATAGCGCTCCGGATCGGCGTCGTCCGTCAGGCCGACGGGAACGCCGTCGAGCTCCACGTGCCGCGTCACGATTCCCTCAGGGAGCCAGTCGTGGACCCCGCATCCCGTGTCGAGAACGGCGACCACAGGTCTCCGGCCCTTCCGCGGGGTCGCGGCGCGCGAAGGCGCCGGGCCGAGCCAGCTCACCGGCTGGCGTGCGCCGCGGCCGGGCTGCAGGTAGTCCTCGCTGCCCGCCGCGCCGCCGGGTCCCACCGGGTTCGTGCGCGTGAACGGATTGGTGCGCGTGAACGGGTTCGTCCTGGTGAACGGGTTGAGCCCGACCGGGTCGATCGACAGCACGTGCTCGAGGCTGGTCCGCGGCATCCGCGATCGGGAGATCCGGCGGGCGCGCTGCAGCACTCGCCAGGCGTCGGGCGGAACGGGCGATTCCCCGCGCACCGGCTGATCCGGCGTCGTGAGATGGGCGCGTACGAACCACGGGATCTCGGCGGTCAGCCCCCGTCGCAGCTCCGGCTCCTCGAGCACGAGCTCCCAGCCGAACGACCCGGCGGCCTCGTGCAGGGTCTTGACCTCCTGGTCGTACGCCCCGTTGTCGTCATCGTGCGTGATCAGCAGGCGCTCCGGCAGGTACGCGGTGGGGAACGCCCGGATGCCGTCGACCGGCTCGACGTTCGGGTCGAGCGCCGAGCCGCGGCGGATCGACCCTTCCGCTCGGTCCTGCCAGGTCCATCCCTTGGGCTGATCCATCGGTCATCCTCTCGGTGCGGGCGTGCCCGCGTCTCGTGCCCGCGCGGAGCGGATCACAGTTCGAACTGCGGGGTCGACAGGGTGCGCACGTCGTCGCCGATCCTGGTGGACAGGCGCACGCGGGTGAGTCCGGGCGGCACGTCGTCGAACACGAATCGCCCCGTCTCGGAGGGGGTCGTCGTGCGGACGGCGTCGCCCTGCGTGAGCACGATCTCCGCCGCGGCCGTGTCGACCCAGCCGTCGACCCGGCGCCGGCCGTTCGCGGTCGAGGTGACGTGCAGCAGGATGCTCGTGGTGCCGTCGCTGAACTGCAGGGTGAGAGCATCCGCTTCTCCGCGCACCTCGCTGAGCGGGCGCTCGACGATGGTGAGCAGCGCGTACTCCTCCGACAGGGAGTCGGTGGCGACCGCCGCGATCATGCGGTCGATCAGGAAGGCGGGAACGGGGTCGACATCCGACCACATCGACCGCAGCCGAGCGAACAGCTCCGCATCATCGTGCTCGTTCACGAGAGACCTCCCCTCGGCGAAGGGTCGAGCAGGTCGCGCAGCTTGGTGAGGCAGCGCTTGCGCGTGGGGCCGATGCTGCCGATCGGCATCGACAGGTCGGCGGCGATGCGGGCGTAGTCGGGGCGGTCGTCGAACGCCACGACGCGCAGCAGACGCTGGCAGCGGTCGTCGAGCACGCGCACCGCGGCCCACAGGCGGCGGTTCTCGTCGCCGGTCGCCGCGTGATCCTCGGCGGACGACTGCTCGGGGAGGAGGGCGTCGAGGTCCTCCGGTTCTGCGGTGTCGACCCTGCCGTGGGCCTTGCCGACCTTCCACGCCTCGCGCCGTGCCGTGGTGGTGAGCCAGGCGGCGACGGCGCGCGAGTCGGCGATCGTCTCGCGCCCGCGCACGAGACGGAGCCAGGTGGTCTGCACCACGTCCTCGGCGAGCATCCGCTCCAGCCCGTACGCGCGCACGACATGCCAGAGCACAGGTGTCATCAGTCGCACGAGGTCGTCCATCGCGCGGCTGTCGCCGTCTCGCCATGCGTCGAAGAAGGCTGCGGCACGCTGCCACCGCGCCGCCCCGTCGTCCGCTGCCGGATCGAGATCGGCGTCGGGTGCGCCGTCGATCATGAGTCCCATTGTGATCACACCTATAAGGAGCGCGGCAAGAGGTTCGTGATACATGGACGCGGTTGTTTTCCTGCTCGGCTCCGTCTGTCTCCCCGGGAGTTCCTCGGTCGTCCATTCGGGGCCACGATCTCGAGTGGATGCCCGGGCACGACTTCGGGTCGGATGCCGGGCACGACTTCGGAGCAGCCGACCGACACGCCGCTTCCTGGACCGCCGATGCGGCGTGTCGGTCGGGCATCTCCGAAGCTGTGCCCGGGGGATCAGGCCAGAGGTGTGCGATGGGCCTCGGAGTCTCCGAAGCTGCGCCCGGGGATCAGGCCAGGGGTGATCCGAGAATCAGATCACGGGCGCTCGACGGGCTGCTGCAGCTCGGTGACCCAGTCGGACTGGTCCTCAGACACGGCGCGCACGTAGAGCTCGCGGCAGGGTCCGCTGGGCACGTAGCCCCGGGCGATGATCTCGGCGTGCACCGCGCTCCAGGTCTCCCTGATGCGGTCCATCGCGCCGAGGTGCACCCCGCAGATCGCGAGCTCGACGGCGGGGAGGTCGACGAGCTCGAACCCGTCGCGGCGCTCGCCGCCGTAGGCGTAGCCGACCGTGATGTCCATGCCGTCTTCGCCGAGGCTGTACTGCGCGATCGGCGTCGACAGGGCGCCGCACTCGTCGCCGAGCACGTTCTCGAGGCTCTCGAACAGGGGGCCGACCGTGGAGCCGACCTCGTGTTCGGGCACGGATGCCGTCTGCGCGGCGAGCCGCACGGCGGGGAGGGGCTTCTCGATGATCTCGACCTGTGACATCTGGTTCTCGCTTTCGATGAGATGGAGCCGCCGCTCCACGTCCACGAGTCGGGCGGCGGCGATCCGGTGCTCCTCCTCGACCTCGGCGCGACGCAGACGCAGCATGGCCGCGATCCGTTCCGCGTCGATCCCCTGTTCGAGGATCAGCGCGATGTCGTCGAGGCCGAAGCCGAGCTGGCGCAGCGCGACGATCCGATGCAGCCTCTCCAGCTGCGAAGGGTCGTACGAGCGGTAGCCGCTGAACTCGTCCACGTGGGCGGGAACGAGCAGACCGGCGGTGTCCCAGTGCCGAAGCATCCGGTGGGTCACCTGGCCGATCTGCGCGAAGGCTCCGATGGATAACATGCTTCCGTTATCCCTTCTTCCACAGTGTCAGGGTCAAGTCTCTCCCGTCGGCGCGTCGTCCCGCGCGCGCAGGACCAGCCGCGCGAGGCCGCGGATGAGCACGAGGGCGATGGGCCACAGCACGAGGGCCGTGAGGGCGACGTTCCCCGAGAAGGCGAGCCAGTCGACGCTCGTCGGCACCGGGTCTGCGCGGTCGCCGACGACCGTGACCTCGACGGGGTGGTCGACGTAGGCGAAGCGCGACAGATCCTGGTGGTACCAGGGGAGCGGCCAGCCGAAGGCGACGTCGGCGGTGTCGGATGCCGTCGGCACCACGACCGGCACCGAGAACGTGATCGTCCAGCTGACGGCGACCGCGGCGGCGACGAGGCCGATCGTCGGGAGCACGGCATCCCGCCATCGTCGTGTCATGAGCGTCCCCTTCGGTCCCGCTCCAGTCTCCCGCAGGTGCGGCGCGGTGCGTGCGCCGGGGCGCTCTACTCGAACTGCGTCGCGTGCGCGGTCCAGCCGGACTCGGTGGGGAGCGCGCGCAGCGCGCGGTTGCCGACGGCGAGGGCCACCGCCACGAGGCACAGCACGGCGCACGCGATGACGGTCCACTCGCGTCCGGCCGACGCGAGTCCGAAGCCGGCGATGAGCGGGGCGAGGGGCATGGCTCCCATGCCCAGCACGGCGGCGGCGCTGTTGGCCCTGCCGAGCAGCCGCGACGGGGTGGCGACCATGAAGTAGCCCATCAGCGCGGCGTTCAGCGCGGGCAGCAGGAACACCGATGCGGCGAGCACACCGACGATCAGCCAGGGCTCGGTGATCATCGAGATGGCGACGATGCCCGCGGTCGCGCATGCGAGGCTCACGATCGTCAGGGTTCCCGCACTGATCCGGGGGACGAGCATCGGAGCCACGATGGCGCCGAGCAGCATCGTTCCACCCAGCGCCGCCGACAGTGCGCCGATGAACACCGCGGAGTATCCGGACTGCTGCAGCGAGTAGATCACCGTGGTGATCGCCGCGTTGAAGCCGAGGTTGATGATCGTGGTGATGAAGAGGACGCCGCGCAGGTCGGGGCGCGAGAGCAGCCACGAGAAGCCCTCGCGGAACTCCGTCCACGCGCTCGTCTTCACGACGGATGTCGGATGACTCGCGGATGCCGGATGACCTGCGGATGGGGTGGGAAGACCCAGAGCGTCCGTGTCGGCATCCGCGTGTCCGACCTCGACACGCCGTCCGGCGCGAACCTCGTCCGGGTTTCGCCTCTCCCAATCGGCGTCCGTGCCGGTGCCGACGATCCCGTCGCGACGCGCGCCCCGGCGGAGCATCCATGCGGTGAGGGCCGCGACCAGGTGGCACAGCGCCATCACCGCGCCGACCAGCCATCCGCCGACGCCGAGCAGGAGGCCGCCGAGCGGTCCTCCGACGAGCTGGAGAGCGGCATCCCGTCCCTGATTCGCGGCCTGCGCGCGGCCCATCGCCTCGTCGGGGACGATCTCCTTGATGGCGCTCTCGCCGGCGACGTCGAAGAGCCCGCTGCGGGCGGCGAGCAGCACGTCGATGACGAGCAGCGTCGAGAAGGTGAGCGCGTCGGCGAGGGCGAGGAGCAGGAAGGCCGCCGACAGCAGCACGCCGAGCAGGGAGCCGATGAGCATGAGGAGGATGCGGCGGTGCCGGTCGGCCAGGATCCCGCCCGCGAGGGTGGTCAGCAGTCGCGCGACCATGCCCGCGCCGCCGATGATGCCCGCCTGCGCGGGGTCGTTCGTGATGATGAGCGCGAGCAGCGGGACGGCGAATCCGAAGAGGGATGCCGCGAGCCCCTTGCTCGTGTCGCTGAGGAGCCAGGTGAGGTAGCGGGTGTTCTGCCACAGCCTGTGGGGCGCGGTCACGGTGGTCATGCTCACACGATAGTTACGCAAGAGAAGTTGCGCAACTCCTATTGCGCAACTTTGGATGCGGATACACTGGCGGGATGAGCGAGGAGAAGCGCGTCGATCCGGTCTGGATGACGTCGGACATGCTCAAGGCGTACGCGAACCCGCTGCGACGGCAGATGATCGCCCTGTTCGCGCGCCGCGACCACCTGCGGGCCGCTGATGTCGCCGCGGAGCTCGGCATCGCCCCGAACAGCGCGAGCTTCCACCTGCGGGTGCTGGCGGATGCCGGACTCATCGAGGAGGCCCCCGAGCATGCGCGCGATCGACGCGACCGGGTCTGGGTCGGGCGCAAGCTGGCGCTGAACCTCGGCGGCCCGGAGAGCCCGGTGCCCGACGAGGCCCTCGGCAGCGTCATGATCCGCTCTCTCGCCGAGGACCATCAGGACATGATGCGACGCGTGGTCGAGTGGACCCCCGAGTACGTCGCCGGTCGGGCGAGCGGGGTGCACGCGGCGTTCGTGCAGCGCGTGGTGCGCCTCACGACCGACGAGTTCAGCGCCCTGCTGGAGCGGATCGACGAGGTCATCACCGAGGCCGTCGACGCCCACGACCAGGACGATCCGGACGGCCGCGCCTGGCAGATGGACCTCCTGGCCGCCGACGACGCGATCTGACCCCTCGCGCGCAGAGACGCGGATGCCGCGACCGCACGTGTCCGTGCAGCCGCGGCATCCGTCCTCCGATCGTCTAGGGGAGCGCCCTCCGGAAGGCGAGGAACGAGATCCCCATCAGGCCGACGGTGACCACGAGGCCCCAGAGCGCGAGGCCGAGGGCGCCGAGGGTCATCACGCCCTCCCAGAAGCCGCCCCACCAGTCGAGCTTCGTCGCCAGGAACCCCAGGCCGACGAGCAGCAGCGCCACGGCCACCCACGAGATCGTGAGGACGGTGAGCCCCCAGGTCTTGAAGATCGTCGCCCCGGTGAAGCCGAGCACGAAGAGGCCGAGGGCGAGCGTGAAGTAGACCACGAAGGCGCCGATGGGTCCGGCCTCCCACAGCCAGTCCAGGTAGAAGACGTAGCCGTTCACGCCGTAGCCGTGCGTGAGCACCTCGATGCCGCCGCCGATCAGGAACAGCACCCCCATGAGGGCGCTGGCGAGCACCGCGGTGAGCATCGTGCCGAGGAAGAACTCCCGGCGCGTGATGCTCAGCGCCTGCGAGAACGGGAAGGTGTAGGTCATCGCCCCGATGCCGATCGCCATGAAGTACCAGAGCGGCGCCTGCCCTGCACCACCGTACTTGGGGGTGTCGACCGGGATCATCGCGTAGACGAGGATCGAGAGCAGGGTCGCCCCGACCAGGATGATCAGCGGCGTCCAGATGAAGGTCTGCCGGTTGATCATCTGCAGACGGACGACGTTGAGTGTGCGTCGCATCAGCGCACCTCCTCTTTCTCGGCGGCGGTGACGTCGCCGCGCTGGGTGAGCCGCACGACGAGTTGCTGCAGCGAGACCGGCGCGAGGTCGAGGCCGGCGGCGGCGACCTCCGCTCTTTCCGCGGCGCTGAGCTCGCCGAGCGTGGTGACCGAGGCGACTCTCCCGAGCGCCTCGCGATGAAGGACCTCACGGCCGGCGGCCCAGGCGTCGACTCTGGCGGCGTCACCGACCACGGTGACGGCACGGTCGCGCACGGCATCCGTGTCTTCGTTGAGGATGATCCGGCCGTTGTCGATCACGATGACCTTCTCGATGAGGTTGGAGACCTCGTCGATCAGGTGCGACGACAGGATGACGGTGCGCGGGTGCTCCGCGTAGTCCTCGAGCAGCCGGTCGTAGAAGATCTGCCTGGCGACGGCGTCGAGGCCGAGGTAGGGCTCGTCGAAGAACGTGAGCTCGGCGCGCGAGGCGAGGCCGATGATCACGCCGACGGCGGAGAGCTGCCCTCGCGAGAGCTTCTTGATGCGCTGCTTCAACGGGAGCTGGAACTCGGCGGTCAGCCGGTCGGCGAGCGTCTGGTCCCAGTGCGGGAAGAACAGGCGTGCGGCCGAGAACGCGTGCCGGGGCGTCGCATCGTCGGGGTACTTCTGCCCCTCGCGGACGAAGCAGATCCGACCGAGCACGCGGGCGTTCTCGTACGGGTGCTCGCCGAACACCCGCACGGAGCCGGACGTCTCGAAGTTCTGCGCGGTGAGGATCGACATGAGCGTCGTCTTGCCTGCGCCGTTGCGGCCGAGGAGGCCGTAGATCGCGCCGGGCTCGAGCGACAGCGACACGTCGTCGAGCGCCCTCTTGTCCCGGTATCTCTTGGTGAGGTTCTGCACCTCGATGACCGCGGTCATGCGGGGTTCCCTTCGGTGCGGGCGGCGCGCTCGGCGAGCAGTGCCGCGAGGTCGGTGGCGTCGAGGCCGAGCGTGCGGGCCTCGGTGAGGAGCGGGTCGATGTAGCGCTCGGCGAACGCGGAACGGCGCTCCCCGAGGAGCAGGTCCTTCGCGCCGGCGGCGACGAACATGCCGATGCCGCGGCGCTTGTACAGCACGCCCTTGTCGGTGAGCATTGCGACTCCCTTCGCAGCGGTGGCCGGATTGATCCGGTAGAACGCGGCGAGCTCGTTCGTCGAAGGCGCCTGAGACTCCTCGGCCAGCGAGCCGTCGAGGATCGAGTCCTCGATCTGCTCGGCGATCTGGAGGAAGAGGGGCTTGCCTTCTTCGATCACGAGTCCTCCGATGGTTAGTGGGTTAGTTACTCGACTAGGTAACCATGCAACCGGGAGTTGTGTCAAGAGGTCGCGGGAAGGCGCGTCCTCCTTCGATCTCGTGACAGCGACCGACCTGTCGACGTATCGTGTGGGCATGTCTCGAGAGAATCAGCCTGACGACACGGCGCAATCGGTCGGTGAGGATCCGGCGTACCTGACCTCGGCCGGCGAGCGCGAGAACGATCGCGCTCGCGAAGACGCCGAGCGTGCGCTGACGACCTGGTACTCGTCGAACATCTCGTTCACAGCCGGGTAGGTCTCACGCGAGAGAGCCTCCCCGACGAAGACGTCGGGGAGGCTCTCTGGAGGCGTTGTCGGGGTGTGCGGCGGCTCAGGAGTCCGAACCGTCGAGCAGAGCGGCGAGGAGGGGGAGCTGCGCCGGGTCCTCCAGCGCGGTGCCGACGGCGACGACGCTCGCGCCCGCCTTCAGGTAGTCGCCGGCGTTGGCGGCGTTCATGCCGCCCGTGGTCACGAACCTCGCCTGCGGGAAGGGGCCCTGCATGGCGGTGAGCCACGGCGTCCCGAGCACGGATGCCGGGAACGCCTTCACCCAGGTCAGGCCGGCCTTGAGGGCGAGCTGCACCTCGCTCGCCGTGGCGACGCCGGGCATGCTCGGCATCCCCGCTTCGTGCGACGCCCGGACGACGTCGAGGTCGAGTCCGGGGCTCACGGTGAAGGATGCGCCCGCCGCGGTCGCCTGGGCGACGTGTTCGAGCGACACCACGGTTCCGGCGCCGACGATCTTGCCCCGTTCGCGCGCCGCCGCCGCGACCGCGCGCAGCGCCTCGAGGTCTTCGGGCGTCTGGATGGGAAGCTCGACCATGTCGATGCCGAGGTCCCATGCGGTCGTCGACACCGCCAGGCTGCGCTCGACGCCCATGCCGCGCAGGATCGCCATCAGCCGTGCGCCGCCGAAGAGCTCCTCGAAACCGGAGTTGTCCATCGTCTTCCCTCTCTCGTCGCGGCCGCCGCGGCAGCCGGTCTCTTCTCTCACGGGCCGCGGGGGCGGCCGTTCTCGTCATCGACCGCGGGCGGTCAGCCCACGGCATCCGTCTGCGCGGCGCCGACCACGTCCTCGGTCGACTGCAGCACCAGGTGTGCGCGCTCGTGCCCTGCCCGCAGGCTCTCCTGCGGAGACCGACCCTGCAGCATCCCGGCCAGGTAGCCCGCGGCGAACGCGTCTCCCGCGCCGACGGCCTCCACGACCTCGGTCGGGATGGCCGGTGCGAACACGACGCCGTCGGCGGAGAACTCCGTCGCACCCACGTCGCCGTCCTTCACGACGACGTGCGCGGGGGAGGGCAGGAGGGCGCGCACGTCGGCGGCGGTGCGGCATCCCCACAGGGTCTCGGCCTCGTCCAGGCCGACGAACACGATGTCGGCGCGGTTCGCGAAGGCGAGCAGCGCGGGGGCGGCATCGGATGCCGACCACAGCGCGGCGCGGTGGTTCACGTCGAAGCTCAGCAGGGCGGGGCTCGCGGAGACCCGCGTGATCACGGCCTCGATCATCGCCGCGCAGCTCGCGGAGAGCGCGGGGGTGATGCCGGAGACGTGCACGATCCGTGCGTCTTCGAGGGGCACGTCGGCAACGGAGTCCGGCGTCATGCGCGAGGCGGCGGAACCCGCACGGTAATAGCGCACGCCGTTGCCCGGGTCCTTGAAGTACACCCCGGTGGGGGCATCCGCGTCGAACCCGACCCAGCGGGTGTCGACGCCCCGCGATGCGACGGCGCGGTGCACGCGGTGCCCGAGCACCTCGTCGCCGAGGCGGCTCACCCAGGCGGAGCTCTCGCCGAGGATCGCGACGTGGGCGGCGACGTTCGATTCGGCGCCCCCGATGCTCAGGCGCACGTCGTCGGCGTCGGCGAGGGGGGTCGCGTCGCGAGGGGTGACGAGGAGCATGGTCTCCCCGATCGCGATCAGGGCCGGCGTGGCGGCAGGGGTCATGAGTGCCATGATGTCGAGCGTGTGCATTCCCCGCAACGAGAGTTGCAGCATGTGCACACCGGCGCATCCGGGGGTAGGTTCGACGCAGAACCCGTATGAGGAGGAACCCATGGCACAGCGACTGCTGCTCGACGGACTCGGCGCTGAGCGCCTCTCGGCCAGAGACAAGGGCATCCCGGAGCGCGCGTTCGGGATGACCGTCGACGCGTTCCTCGCCACCGCGCCCCGCCTCTCCGAGTTCTGGACCCCTCTCATCGCGCTCGACGACAGCGCCATGCGCAGCAACGTCGACGTCATGGCCGCGTGGACGCGCGAGCGGGGGCTCGAGCTCATGCCCCACGGCAAGACGACGATGGCCCCCGCGCTCTGGCAGCGCCAGCTCGACGCCGGATGCCCCGGCATCACCCTCGCGAACATGGATCAGGTGCGCGCGGCGCGCACCTTCGGCCTCGAGGAGATCATGCTCGCGAACGCCGTGGTCGACCCCCGTTCGCTGCGCTGGCTCGCCGAGGAGCTGGCGGACCCGGAGTTCCGTTTCCTCAGCTGGGCGGACTCCGTCGACACGGTGGAGCGAATGCAGAGCGCCCTGCGCGAGATCGGCGTGCCCCGCCGCGTGGACGTGTGCGTCGAGCTCGGAGCGCCCGGAGGCCGCACCGGCGCCCGCACCCTCGACGAGGCCGGCGAGATCGCACGGCTGATCGCGGCATCCGATGTCCTGCGGCTGGCCGGGGTCGCCGGTTACGAGGGCAGCCTCGGGCACGACCGCTCGCCGGAGGCGCTCGCCGCCGTGCGCCGCTACCTCGGCGACCAGATCGCGCTGCACGATTCCCTCGCCGACCTCTACGACGACGAGGGCGACGTGTTCGTGACGGCCGGAGGCAGCGCGTACTTCGACCTCGTGGCCGAGGTCTACGCGCCCGCCATCGCCCGCGGGGAGCGCACCCGCTGGACCCTCCGCTCCGGCGCCTACATCGTGCACGACGACGGCTTCTACCGGGGCATCTCCCCGCTCGACGAGACGTACGACGGCGAGCACGGCATCCTGCGCTCGGCCATGCACGGCTGGACCCGCGTCGTCTCGCACCCCGAGCCGGGGCTCGCGCTGCTCGACGGGGGCAAGCGCGACCTGCCGTTCGACGAGGGGCTGCCGACGCCGCAGGGTGTCGCCGCCGACCCCGGAGCGGCCCTCGCCCCGCTCGCCGGCGCGACGGTGTCGTCGATGAACGACCAGCACACCTTCCTGCGGCTGACGGATGCCGGGGTCGGCATCGGCGACGTCGTCCTTCTCGGTCTCTCCCACCCCTGCACCGCCTTCGACAAGTGGCACTACCTGCCCGTCGTCGCGTCCGCTGAGGACGACCGCGTGGTCGAGCTCGTGCGGACCTTCTTCTAGGCCCCGCCGTGTCTCAGAGCGTGCGCAGGGCCGCCCTCATCATCGACTCGATCGCGGCGAGGCCGAAGAGCGTGGCGGAGCTCGCGACCGAGTTCGACCTGCACCGCTCGACCATGTTCCGTGAGCTGCAGACCCTGGAGGACGTGGGGTACGTGCGCCGACGGGCCGACGGGGCGTACGTGCTGGCGTTCCACCTCGTCTCGCTCGCCCAGATCGCGCTGGAGAACCTCGACCTGCGCAGGGCGGCGTCCGCGCACCTGCGCGAGCTGCACGAGGTCGTCGGCAACACGCTGCACGTGGCCGCGCTCATCGACGACACCATCGTCTACGTCGACAAGGTCGAGGATCAGGGCGGTGTGCGGATGTACTCCCGCATCGGCTCGCGCGTGCTCCCGCACTGCACGGGGGTGGGCAAGGCGATCCTCGCGGATCTCGACGAGCACAGGAGGGATGCCGTGCTCGCCGGCACCGACTGGACCGCGCACACCGCGCGCACGCTGACCTCGCGCTCCGCCCTCGACGCCGAGCTCGACGTCATCTCGGCCCGCGGATGGGCGGTCGACGACGCCGAGTTCGAGGACTTCGTGAACTGCGTCGCCGTGCCGATCCGCACCGCGATGGGCGTGGTCGGCGCCCTGTCGCTCACCGCGATCCGGATGGTGCAGGACCTCGACGATCTCGCCCACCGCATCCCGCTGCTGGAGCGCACGGCCGCGCGCATCGCCCGCGAGGTCGGGTAGGCGACGGCCGCGTATCGTGGGGACGTGCCCGACTTCCCCTACGACCGCCTGCGGCGGTGGCCCGACGTCGAGGCCGAGAACCTCCAGGCCCACGACGCCACCGACCTGCTGCTCGTGGAGAGGGCGCTCGCGCTCGGCATCGCCGGCGAGGAGATCGCGGTCATCGGCGACGAGTACGGCGCGATCACGCTGGCGCTGACGGATGCCGGTCGCACCGGCGTGCGCGTGCACCAGGACCTCGCGACGGGGCGGCGCGCCCTGCTGCGCAACGCCGAGGAGCTGGGGCTGAGCGGATTCGCGTCGTACGAGCTCGACCGCTCGCTGCTCGACGGCGCGCGGCTCGTGCTGCTGCAGCTGCCCAAGGCGCTCGCGGAGCTGGAGGAGATCACGGATGCCGTGGCCCGCTGGGCCGCGCCCGACGCCGTTCTGGTGGCCGGAGGGCGGGTCAAGCACATGACCCTCGCGCAGAACGACGTGCTCGCTCGGAGCTTCGCGGAGGTGCAGCCGCAGCGGGCGGAGCGGAAGTCCCGGCTGATCGTGGCCTCCGCGCCTCTGCCGGCTCCCGCGGCCGCGCCGTTCCCGGTGTCGACGGTGCACGGCGGCCTCACGGTCGTCGCGCACGGCGGGGCGTTCGCCGGCTCCCGGATCGACATCGGCACCCGTGTGCTGCTCGACGCCCTCGCCGGATTCGGTTCACAACTCAGCAAGAACGGCCCCGCAATCGCTGATATCGACCCTGAAGGCCGGGATTCTTCCCGATCTTGCGGAGTTGTGAACGGGGCGCCGACCGTGATCGACCTGGGCTGCGGCACCGGCGTGCTCGCGGTCTCCTACGCGCTCGCCCATCCGGGGGCGCGGGTGATCGCGACGGACCGCTCGGCGTCCGCCGTGGCATCGGCGCGAGCGACCGTCGAGGCGAACGCGCTCGCCGACCGCATCGCGGTCACCCACGACGATGCCGGTTCGGCTCTGGCCGATGCGAGCGCGGACGTCGTGCTGCTGAACCCGCCGTTCCACCTCGGCGCCAGCATCCACCCCGGGGCGGCGACCCGGCTGTTCGAGGCCGCGGCGCGGATGCTGCGCCCCGGCGGCGAGCTGTGGACCGTGTACAACTCCTCCCTCGGATACCGGGCGGAGCTGTCGCGGCTGATCGGCGAGACGGAGCAGGTGCTGCGCACCCCGAAGTTCACGGTGACCCGCAGCATCCGGCGCTGATCGCTCTCTGCAGAACACCCCACTCGTCCTTCACAATCGAGCCATCCCGCGAGTTCTCCACAGCATCCGGAATTCTCCTCTGACAGGGACTTTCCCTCACTTCGATGGCTGGCAATCTGAAGCCCTCAGCCCGGAGGATGGAAAGGTGCTCACCGTGACAGAACCTCAGATATGGACCGCGCTCGGCATCCTCGCCGCAGCCCTCACCGGAACGATCGCGCTGTCCACGCAGTTGATGATGCGCACGATCTCCGCGCAGTTCGCCACGGTGAACACGAAGATCGAGGGCCTGCAGACGGAGATGATCGTCCGATTCGAGAGCGTGGATCATCGGTTCGAGCAGGTGGATCGACGGTTCGAGGAAGTCGATCGACGCTTCGGCGAGATGGATCGTCGGTTCGTCGGCATCGAGAAGCGGCTCGATCGGGTCGAGCATCGGTTGGACGGCCTCGACGGCGACGTCCAGGCGCTCACGAAACGGCTGCTGCCCGACTGATCGCGGGCCGCGGTGGGCGGCGTCGGCGATCAGTGCGAGACGTCCAGGTCGACGAGGTAGCCGGCGGGCCTTCGTCCCTCCTCGCGCCAGGGGACTCGCGGGATCGGGTCGAGGTTCGCGGGATCGGTGATCCGGCCGCCGTTCTCGTGCCGCCGCCAGACTGCCGCGATGCTCGTCACGATCCCCGTGACCTGCGGGAGCGGATCGTCTTCGTGGTGCATCTCGACGCCGTCGAGGGAGTTCGCGAACACCTCGCCCAGGGTCTTCCCGAACCATTCTCCGACCTCTGTGCTGACGCCCAGCGTGACCTCCGAGCCGGTCTCGAACGGCTCTCCGCAGCACGACCACTCCCACGCCGACAGCCAGATCCTCATGGGGGAGACCATACTCGTCCACCCCGTTCAATCCCCCGGTCAGCCGACGAAACCGAACAGTGATCAGAATTGCGGATTTGCCCCTGACCGGCCATTTCGTTAGGTTGGGTTGAGGGCCTGACGGCCCAAGATCAGTCCGCGGCCGCGTCCTTCTTTCGATGTGCTGTGCTGCGAAGAGGCGCGGGCGTACGGTCGATGTTCTCTGCGAGGGATCCGAAATCCCTCGCCAGCGCCGCCACAGCGAAGCACTCGAAACGGCCCCGTGAACGTCACCCGGGCGTAACCGAAGCGGGCTCGCCCCACAGGGCGCGCCGCGGGGGAAACGTGTCCGAAATCGCACTTGAAGCGCGCCATCTGTACAAGGTCTTCGGGAAGAACCCGAACCAGGCCGTCCGTCGACTGAAGTCCGGAGAGAGCCGCACCGACGTCGTCGACGCGGGAACCGCCGCCGTCATCGACGCCGGCTTCACCGTGAACCGCGGTGAGATCTTCGTCATCATGGGGCTGTCCGGCTCCGGCAAGTCCACCATCATCCGCATGCTCAACGGGCTGCACGAGGCGACCGACGGCAGCGTCATCGTCGCAGGAGACCCGATCACCGGCATCCCGGCCTCGCGGTTGCGGGAGATCCGCCGCGACCGCATCTCGATGGTGTTCCAGCACTTCGCCCTGCTCCCGCACCGCACGGTCGCCGCGAACGTCGCCTACCCGCTGGAGCTCAAGGGGATGCCCAGGGGCGAGCGTCTCGCGAAGGCCGAGGAGATCCTGACCCTCGTGGGTCTCGAAGGCCAGGGCGACAAGCTGCCCTCCGAGCTCTCCGGCGGCATGCAGCAGCGCGTCGGCATCGCCCGCGCGCTCGCCGCCGACACCGACATCCTGCTGATGGACGAGGCGTTCAGCGCGCTCGATCCGCTGATCCGCCGCGAGATGCAGGAGCAGCTGCTCGAACTGCAGCAGAAGCTCCAGAAGACGATCGTGTTCATCACGCACGACCTCAACGAGGCGATGTTCCTCGGCGACCGGATCGCGGTCATGCGCGACGGCCGCATCGTGCAGATCGGCACGCCGGAGGACATCCTCACTGACCCTGCGAACGACTACGTCGAGCAGTTCGTGCAGGACGTCGACCGTGCCCGTGTGCTCACCGCCGCGAACGTCATGGAGCGCCCTCGTCCCGTCGTGGCGCACACCGCCGGCCCCCGCACGGCGCTCCGCCAGATGCGCGACGCCTACATGTCGGCGACGTACGTGGTCGGCCGCGACCGCCAGCTCGTCGGCATCGTGACCGACCGCGATGCCGTGAAGCTCGTGCGCAAGGGCATCACCACGCTGGACTCGATCCTCAAGCCGGTGCCGCTCGCCGTGAACGAGGACGAGGTGCTGATGAACCTCTTCATCCCCTCGGTCGAGTCCCCCGTGCCGCTCGCGGTGACGGATGCCGCCGGCCGCCTGGTCGGAGTCATCCCCCGCGTCACCCTCCTCGCCGCCCTGGGCCCCGGCCCCGGCGCGACGGGAGAGCTCACCCTGCCGCTCATGCCGATGCCGCAGGCCGAGATCGACGCCGTGCTCGACGACGGCTGGACCGCCGAGCCCGCGACGTTCCCCGTCGTGGAGCGCGGACTCGAACGCACGGATGACAGCGCCGAGGAGGCCACCCGATGAACTTCCATCTCCCCGTCGGCACGTGGGTCGAATCCGCCGTCGACTGGATCAAGGACAACCTCGACGGTCTCCTCGGAGTCGTCTCGTTCGTCGTGACGTCGCTCGTCGAGGGCCTCACGTACCTCCTGCTGCTGCCGTATTTCTTCGTCGTGATCGCCGTGGCGGCCCTCATCGCGTGGCTCGTGCGCTCCTGGCAGCTCGCCATCGGCACCGTGATCTCCTTCGGTCTCATCGTGGCGATGGGCCTGTGGGTGCCCGCCATGCAGACGCTGGCCCTGGTGCTCGTCGCCGCGATCGTCGCGGTGCTGATCGCGATCCCGCTCGGCATCTGGTCGGCCCGCAACCCGACCGTGCGCGCGGTGCTGAAGCCGGTGCTCGACTTCATGCAGACCATGCCCGCGTTCGTGTACCTGATCCCCGCGATCGTGTTCTTCAGCATCGGCGTGGTGCCGGGGCTCGTCGCGACGGTCATCTTCGCCCTGCCCCCTGGCGTGCGACTCACCGAGCTCGGCATCCGCGGGGTCGACTCCGAGACCGTCGAGGCCGGTCAGGCCTTCGGCGCGACACCGGCGCAGATCCTGCGCGGCATCCAGCTTCCGCTCGCGATGCCGACGATCCTCGCCGGAGTGAACCAGGTGATCATGCTGGCCCTCTCGATGGCCGTGATCGCCGGTATGGCCGGGGCCGACGGCCTCGGGAAGATGGTCGTCGAGGCGATCTCCACCGTCAACATCGCCAAGGGCGTCGAGGCCGGTCTGGGCGTCGTGCTCATCGCCGTCTTCCTCGACCGCGTCACCGCCTCCCTCGGCTCGCTGGGACAGAACCCCTCGTCGCTGCTCTGGATGCTGGCCCACCGCCGCTCCGCCGAGAGCGCAGACGCGGCATCCGCAGCCGGAACCGCCGCTGAGCCCGAGACGCCCGCCGAAGAGAAGGAGCTGCAGAATGCCTAAGAACAGGATCCTCATCTCCGCGGCCCTCGTCGCCGCGGCATCCCTCGCCCTCGTCGGCTGCGCGACCGACGGCGCCGGAGGCACCAGCGGCCTCACCGGCAGCGGGTCGACCGGTGGGGAGAGCACGGGAGACAAGGGCACCATCACGCTCGGGTACCTGCCCAGCTGGACCGACGGCCTCAGCACCGCGTACCTGCTGCAGGACCAGCTCGGCAAGCTCGGCTACGACGTGAAGATGAAGACGCTCACCGAGGCGGGGCCGCTCTACGCGGGACTCGCTCAGGGCGACGTCGACCTCTACCCGTCGGCCTGGCCCGAGCTGACGCACGCCGAGTACATGACCAAGTACGCCGACTCGATCGAAGACCTCGGGGCGTACTACGACAACGCGAAGCTCACGATCGCCGTGCCGGAGTACTCCGACATCGACTCGATCGAGGACCTCGCGGGCAAGGGCGCGGACTTCGGAGGCAAGATCGTCGGCATCGAGCCCGGTGCGGGTCTCACGAAGCAGACGGTCAAGATGCTGTCGGCCTACGGGCTGGACGGCGAGTACTCGCTGCTCACCTCCTCGACCGCTGCCATGCTCACCGAGCTGAAGGCCGCGACCGAGAAGCAGGAGGACATCGTGGTCACGCTGTGGCGCCCCTTCTGGGCCAACGATGCGTTCCCCGTGAAGGATCTCGAGGATCCGAAGGGCGCGATGGGCGAGGCTGAGGGGCTGCACTTCCTCGGCACGAAGGGCTTCGCGAAGGAGTTCCCCGAGGCCGCAGCGCTCATCGAGAAGATCCGTCTGGACGACGAGCAGTACGGCTCGTTGGAGGACCTCGTCGTCAACCAGTACGGCGAGGGCAAGGAAGCGGATGCCGTCGACGCCTGGCTCGAGCAGAACGGCGACCGCCTGGGCTGGGTCGTCGACTGACGCCCACTCCCTCGCGCTCGCGCGCGCGTCCGCGCTCTCGCACGCTCGATCTTGCGTCGAGGGGTCAAGAAGTGCCGTCTCCGGGGAGTGGGAGGCGGCACTTCTTGACCCCTCAGCTGCGCTGAGGCGCTAGGCGGGGAGGGAGAGGGCGGCGATCAGGCCGCCGCCGGGGCGCGCGGTGAGATGCAGGGTTCCGCCGTGCTTCTCCGCGACGCTCTGCACGATCGCGAGGCCCAGCCCTGTGCCGTCCGGACCGGTCGACGTGCGCGTCGCGTCTCCGCGGTAGAAGGGCTCGGTGAGCAGCGCGAGCGTCGCCGGCGCGATGGGGGCGCCGGTGTTCTCGACCTCGACGACGACGCGATCCTTGCCGCGGCGCACGCGCACCCACAGCTCGCCGTCCGTGACGTTGTGGCGGATGCCGTTCTCCAGCAGGTTGCGCACGGCCCTGGCGATCAGCATCCCGTCTCCGTCGATCGACGCCGCCGAGAGGTCCGCGTGCAGCGTCACGTCGTTCACCGCGAGCTCCTCGATCTCCGCCGAGACGACGCTGTCGACCTCGACGTGCTCGACGTGCTTGAGGTCGGTGCGGGAGCGGGCGAGCGTGAGGAGCGCGGTGATGAGCCGTTCGCTCTGCTCGGTGGCGCGAAGGGCCCTGCGCATGTTGGGCTCCAACCCCTCCGGGACGTCGCCCTGGGCCAGCGGGATCTCGAGTGCGGTGCGGGTGGTCGTGAGCGGGGTCCGCAGTTCGTGGGAGGCGTTCGCGACGAAGCGGTCCTGCGCGGCGAACGCCGACTCCAGGCGGTCGAGCATGCCGTCGATCGTGTCGCCGAGCTCCTTGATCTCGTCGTCGGGGCCGGGGAGGTCGAGGCGTCGTCCGAGGTCGCGCTCGGAGATGTCGCGTGCGGTGGCGGTGACCTCGCCGATGCGGTCGAGGGAGCGCCGGGCGAGCCAGAACGCGATCGCGGCGGCCACCCCGGTGAACGCCAGGAGGGTCACCGCCGACCACAGCAGCAGGCCGCCGCCCACCTCGTCGGCGAGGAAGGTCGACTGCTGCAGCACCGCGCCGCCGACCGAGTCGACCGCAACGGTCTGGGCGGGAGTCGATGCGGGTATCGCCTGCGCGACCTCCTCGAAATAGGCGCAGCCGGTGATGGTCGCGCTGTCCGTCGACCCGAAGGTGGAGAAGGGGACGGCGCCCTCAGGCGCGGTCGTCCCGGTGACGTCGGTGCTGTCGGTCAGGGTGCTCGCGGGCACGCAGCTCTGCGTCGTCAGCGAGATGGCAGAGGCGAACAGCTGCTGCACGACCAGGTACTGCACGGCGAGCAGGGCGGCGCCCGCCGCGATGAACACCGCGGTGATGATCAGCACCAGCCTGGTGCGGAAGCTCATGCGTCTCATGACGTTCCCATCCGGTATCCGTGGCCGGCCGCCGAGTGGATGACGGCCGGCTCTCCGAGCTTGCGGCGCAGCGTGTGCACCACGATCTTGACGACGCCGCGGGTCCGTTCGAGCGGCTCGTCCCACACCTCGTCGAGCAGCTCCTCCGCGCTCACGTATCCGCCCTCGGCGGCGAGCAGCGTCTCCAGCACCCCGAACTCCTTGAGGGTGAGCCGGATCGGCATCCCCTCCCGCTCCGCGATGCGCCGGGCCACGTCGAGCCGGATCCCGGCGAACTCGCGCACCGCGCTCTGCCGCGTCCTCTGCGTGCGGCGGGCGAGGGAGCGGATGCGCGCGAGCAGCTCCACGTAGGCGAAGGGCTTGGCGAGGTAGTCGTCCGCGCCGAGGTCGAGGCCCTCGACGCGGTCGGTGAGGGCGCCCGCGGCGGTGAGCATGAGGATGCGCGCGGGATACCCCTGCGCCACGAGGGTGCGGCAGACGGCATCCCCGTGCAGCACCGGCAGGTCGCGATCGAGCACGATCACGTCGACGTCGGATGCCGCGGCCGCTGTCAGCGCGCTCGCGCCGTCGCGCGCGACGTCTACGAGGTACCCCTCTCGGCGCAGGCCGTCGGCCAGCGTGTCGGCCAGATCGACCTCGTCCTCCACCAGCAGCAGCCGCATGGCACCTCCCTCATCCGAGGGTGCGGGGGCCGCGGTTAGTTTCCGGTTAGGAGCCGTCATACCGACAGCAAACCACCGCCTCCATAGAACTGACTGCGGAGTCGTGGACGAGCCGCGGCCGGGAGAAAGGGAAATGTCATGGTCGATGTGAAGAAGCGCCGCTCCTTGGCGGTGATCCCCGCCATCGCGGCGGTCATCGTGCTCGCCGCCTGCGCGGCTCCGGAGGGACAGGGCAAGGGGGATGCCGCGAACGACGCCGCAGCGGCGCGTTTCGTGACATGCCTCACCGGGGAGGGGCAGACCGCGAAGATCCTCGAGGGCGGGCAGGTGGGCATGCTCATGCCCGATGCTCCCGGCGACTCCCCGATGGAGAGCATGGAAAGCGGGTCGGCGACGCTCAGCACGGGAGAGGGCGAGAACCTCGGCATGACCATGGTCACGACCGACGAGGACGGCATGTGGCTGGCGTCGACCACCGCAGACGGCTACCCGGAGGACGGCGGCCAGCGGGAGGCGTGGGAGACCTGCGAGAAGAAGGTCCCGGAGTTCTCGCAGCCCGAACCGGACATTTCGATGGCCGAGGGCGCCAAGGCGTTCTCCGCGAAGGACATGATCGAGGCGAGCTTGAAGTTCGCCGAGTGCGCCAGGGAGAACGGGTACGCGGACTTCGCCGATCCGGATGCCGACGGCATGCTGGAGCTCCCGGCGGGCATCACCGAAGACGAGGCCAGGGAGCTGCTCACGTCGTGCAAGGACGCGATGGGCGAGATGCCGCCGGCGATCTCCCAGAAGAGCATCGAGGCGCTCGACTTCGACTGGTTCGCCGTGGTGAGCGAGTTCTTCAAGGGCGGGTTCATGGCGACGACCGTCGTTCCCGCGGAGGGCGGCGAATGAGCCGCCGGGTGGCCTGGGTGCTGACGCCCCTCGCGCTCGTCGCCGCTGCGGGGGTGGCGCTCGCCGTGCTGCAGCCCTGGCGGTCCGCCGCCGAGAGTCCTGACGAGGGCAAGAAGCCGGTCACGGCCATCGCCGAGCTCACCACGCTCACCTCCGACCTGCGTCTGAACGGCAGCCTCAGCTACGGCGCATCCATCGACCTCCCCGGGCGCGGAGGCACCGTCACCCGTCTGCCGAAGGCCGGCGATGTGGTGGGCGTCGGTCAGGCGCTCTACGAGGTCGACGGCAAGCCGGTGATCGCGGTGCGCGGCGACCGGCCGTTCTGGCGGGATCTCGGCCTGGGTGTGGAGAAGGGGCCCGACGTGCGTCAGCTGGAGCAGGCGCTCGCCGACCTCGGCTTCGGCAAGAACCTGACGGTCGACGACGAGTTCACGCAGGTCACGGAGGCTGCGGTCAAGGCCTGGCAGAAGTCGCTGGGGATGGCGAAGGACGGCGTCGTGAAGCTGGGGGACGTCGTCGCGATCGCCGATGCCTCGGTGCGGGTCGATGCGGTGAAGGCCCACCTGGGCGACCCCGCCGGCTCCAGCCCGCTCAGCTACACGGGCACGACCCTGCGCGTGGTGGCGAAGCTCACGGATGCGCAGGCGAGGGAGATCCTGCCGGGGACGGCGGTGAAGGTCGTGCTCCCCGACGGCACCGAGGTTCCGGCGACGATCACGTCGATCGACCCCGGCGGGCAGCCGACGGAGAAGGAGGGCGAGACGACGCCGCCCACCGCGCTGGTCGATCTGGCCGACCCCGCGGCCGCGCAGGGCATCGGCCTTCGTGCCGTGAAGGTCGTGCTCGCGGCCGACGAGGTCAAGGACGCGCTCGTGGTCCCGGTGACCGCGCTGGTCGCCACCGCCGACGGCGGCTATGCGGTCGACGTGCTCCGCAAGAACGGGAAGGTCGAGCGGGTGGCGGTCGAGGTCGGGCTGATCGCCGACGCCCGGGTGCAGATCGTCGGGGGAGACCTCGCCGAGGGCGACGCCGTGGTGGTGGCCCAGTGATGCCCGGAACGGTCGTCGAACTGGTCGACGTCGTCAAGGAGTATCCGGGCAGCCCGCCGCTGCGCGTGCTGCACGGGGTCGACCTGGCCATCGGGAGCGGTGAGCTCGTGTCGGTGGTGGGGGCGTCGGGGTCGGGCAAGAGCACGATGCTTGCGATCATGGGCACCCTCGACGATCCGACGAGCGGCACCGTGCTGATCGACGGCACGGACGTCGCGAGGCTGGGGGAGCGCGAGCGCGCCGCCCTGCGCGCGCGGCGGATCGGGTTCGTCTTCCAGCAGTTCTTCCTGCTGCCGGCGCTGAGCGCGCTCGACAACGTCGCACTGGGGCTGCTCTACTCCGGGGTGCCTGCGGCGGAGCGGGCGTCGAGGGCCGCGGTCGCGCTCGAACGGGTGGGGTTGGGTGCGCGCATGCGGCACCGGCCCGGTCAGCTGTCGGGCGGCGAGCAGCAGCGCGTCGCGATCGCCAGGGCGGTCGTCGGCGATCCGTCGGTGCTGTTCGCCGACGAGCCGACCGGCGCCCTGGACTCGACCACGGGCGAGCGCATCCTCGAACTGCTCACCTCTATCTCCGAGTCCGGAACCGCGGTGGTGATCATCACCCACGATGCGCACATCGCCG
This sequence comes from Microbacterium sp. NPDC012755, assembly GCF_042901325.1. Lineage (NCBI taxonomy): Bacteria > Bacillati > Actinomycetota > Actinomycetes > Micrococcales > Microbacteriaceae > Microbacterium > Microbacterium sp. NPDC012755. Next base: position 1,312,161 of record NZ_JBIBCT010000001.1, read on the forward strand.
CCCGCACGCAGCGTCAGGTGAGCATCCACGACGGGCGCATCCTCAGCGACACCGGGGCCCTGGTCCTGGAAGGAGCAGCACGATGAAGCGGCGTTCAGGGGAGAGGATGCCGAGGCTCAGCGCGCTCGACAGCATCCGCACCGCGCTCATCGGTCCACGCAGCCGCAAGATGCGCACGGCGCTCTCGGCGCTCGGCGTGGCGGTCGGGATCGCGGCTCTCACCGCGATCACGGGTATCGCGGCGTCGAATCAGGCGGCGCTGCTCGCCAAGCTCGACGCGCTCGGCGCGGACATGCTCGTCGTCCAGCCGGGATACGGTCCCGATGACAAGCCGGTGCCGCTGCCCCAGTCGGCCGCGGGCATGATCGACCGGGTCGACGGCGTCGAGGAGGTCGGCGTGCTGCAGAGCGTGCCCGACGGGGTCGGTGTGTACCGCAACGACTTGATCGCGAAGAGCCAGGGCAACGGGCTGACGGCGTACGCGGCGAGCCCGGACTTCCTGTCGTCGGTGGAGGGGTCGGTGGCCGAGGGGGAGTGGTTCGACGAGTCGACGCGCTCCCTTCCGGTCACGGTGCTCGGAGCCGCGGCGGCGGCGCGCATGGGGATCACCGAGCCCGGTGTGCGGGTGTGGATCGGTGAGCAGTGGTACACGGTGATCGGCATCCTGGACTCGGCGGGTCTCGCCGAGTCGATCGACGCCTCGGCGTTCCTCGGCGACCGCTGGGCCGCTGAGCACGTGTCGGCGGATGGCGAGAAGAACACCATCGCGTCGATCTACGTCCGGATGGCGGACGGCGGGACGGGAGCGGATGTGCGCGACGCCGTCGCGCGCGCAGCCAACCCGGCATCCGACTACGTGCAGGTCATGGGACTCGGCGATCTCGCCGGAGCCCGGGAGACCGCGGACGACTCGCTGTCGGGCCTCGCGGTCGGCCTCGCGGCGATCGCGCTGCTGGTCGGCGGGATCGGCATCGCGAACACCATGGTGGTCACCGTGCTGGAGCGTCGAGGGGAGATCGGGCTGCGACGGGCGCTCGGCGCACGCTCGGGGCAGATCGCGGGGCAGTTCGTCGGCGAGGCTCTGGTGCTGGGCGGGCTCGGCGGACTGGTCGGCATGCTGCTCGGCGGGGTCGGGGTGTTCGTCTACGCCGCGATCCAGGGGCAGGCGGCGTCGATCCCGCTCGTCGTGCTGGTCGGCGGGCCGCTCGTGGCGCTCGCGGTCGGCGTCGTCGCCGGCCTCTACCCCGCCGTGAGCGCGGCGCGGCTGTCGCCGACCACGGCCCTGCGGACGGTGTGAGGCCGCGGCATCCGCTCTCCGCCACGGGGTGAGCGCGTGTTCGGGAGGAGATCTCTTTCTCGGGCTGAGGAATCCGGCTCAGGTCTCAGCCCGAACGCGAGTTCTCCTCCCGACGCGTCGGGACACGACGCGACCAGACCCGACGTGTCGGGACCCGACCGGGCGGGACGTGACCGCACGCCGCCGAGCGCGGCGAAACGCCCCGTCCGGGGAGTATCCCCGGGCGGAGCGTTCCGTCTCGCTGGGCGAGGTCAACTGATCTTCTTGCGGTACGCGATGATCGCGAACACGTAGCCGACGACGAGGATGCCGACGCACCAGGCGAGTGCCACCCAGATGTCGTTCCCGACGGGCTTCTCGGCGAACAGCGCCTGGATCGTGTTGACGATCGAGGTCACCGGCTGGTTCTCGGCGAACCAGCGCACCGGCCCCGGCATCGTGTCGGTGGGCACGAAGGCCGAGCTGATGAACGGCAGGAAGATGAGCGGGTACGAGAAGGCGCTCGCTCCGTCGGTCGTCTTCGCGCTGAGCCCCGCGATGATCGCGAGCCAGGTGAGCGCGAGGGTGAACAGCAGCAGGATGCCGATGACCCCGAGCCACGCGAACACGCTCGCCCCTGTGCGGAAGCCCATGAGGAAGCCGACCGCGAAGATGATCGCCAGGGTGATGCCGTTCGCGACGAGCGAGGTGAGCACATGCGCCCACAGCACGCTCGATCGGGCGATCGGCATGGAGTGGAACCGCTCGAAGATGCCCGACTGCATGTCGGTGAACAGCCGGAACGCCGTGTAGGCGATGCCCGACGCGATCGCGATCAGCAGGATGCCGGGGAGCAGGTAGTTGACGTAGTTCTCGGTGCCGGTGCTCTGCTTGAGGGCTCCGCCGAAGACGTACACGAACAGCAGCATCAGCGCGATCGGGGTGACCGCCGTGGTGATGATGGTGTCGGCGCTGCGGAAGATGTGCCGCATGGAGCGGCCGGTGAGCGTCGCGGTGTCGGCGACGAAGTGCGTGCTCATGCTGCGTTCTCCTTTCCGGTGGTGCCGACCAGCGTGAGGAAGATCTCCTCGAGGGTCGGCTGCTTCTCGACGTACTCGACCGTGGCTGCGGGGAGCAGCTTCTTGAGGTCGGCGAGGGTGCCGTTGGCGATGATGCGGCCCTCGTGGAGGATCGCGATGCGGTCGGCGAGCTGTTCGGCCTCGTCGAGGTACTGCGTGGTGAGCAGCACCGTGGTGCCGCTGTCGGCGAGGGAGCGGACGACGTCCCACACCTCGATGCGCGCCTCGGGGTCGAGGCCGGTGGTCGGCTCGTCGAGGTAGATGACCTCGGGGTGTCCGACCAGGCTCATCGCGATGTCCAGCCGGCGGCGCATGCCGCCGGAGTAGGTGCCGACCTTGCGGGACCCGGCATCCGTCAGTCGGAACTTCGCGAGCAGGTCGTCGGCGACGGCGCCCGGGTTCTTCAGGTGCCGCAGCTTCGCGACGAGCACGAGGTTCTCGTGTCCGGTGAGGATCTCGTCGACCGCGGCGAACTGGCCGGTGAGGCTGATCGACTCGCGCACCTTGAGGGGGTCTGCGGCGACGTCGACGCCCTGCACCGTGGCGGTGCCGGCATCCGACTTCAGCAGGGTGGAGAGGATGCGGACCATGGTGGTCTTGCCGGCGCCGTTGGAGCCGAGCAGCGCGAAGATCGACCCGGAGGCGACCTCGAAGTCGACGCCGCGGAGCACGTGCAGGTCCTTGTAGGACTTCTCGATGCCGCGCACCGAGATGGCGGGGGTGGTCATGATCGGTTCTCCTTCTTCTTCGCGTCGTCGAACGCCTTGATGAGGCGCCCGCGCTCCTTGTCGATCCACTGTCGTCCGCCGTAGGCCGCGGCGTAGTTCTCCGCGAACTCGACCGGGTCGTCGCCGACGATCGCGCTGACGGGAGTGCCGTCGAGTGCGGCCCGCTCCCACATGTCGGCGATGTCGAGGAACATCTTCACGATGGTGTCGCCGTCGGTGATGCCCCCGTAGTACATGTTGTAGCGCTGCTGGGCCTTGGCCATCTCGCGATACGGCTCGGGGAGGGCGTTGATGCGGGCCTGCGCCTGCTTGTACTGCTTCTTCTCTTCGAGCGATCCGGTGATCATCTCGATCCACTTCGCGGCCATGTCAGTTCTCCTTGTCGTGTGTGTTCGTGCTGTTCAGCTGTTCGATGTGCGTCTTGAGGAAGTCCCAGGTCTTCCAGAACTCGTCGAGCTCCTGCCGGCCCTGCGCGTTCAGGGTGTACACCTTGCGGGGCGGGCCCTTCTCGCTCGGAACCTTCTCGACGTCGACGAGGTTCTTCTGCTCGATGCGCACGAGGAGTGCGTAGATCGTGCCCTCGGCGATGTCGGTGAACCCGTGGTCGCGGATTCGTGTGGTGATCTCGTACCCGTATGCCGGCTGCTCGGCGAGGAGGGCCAGAACGATGCCCTCCAGAGTGCCCTTGAGCATCTCGGTCATCTGCTTGCCCATCAGGTCCTCCTTTCTCTCTTCTGTCTCGGTCTTCGGTACTCAGTGTTGCTGGGTACCAGTACAAAGTAACACTGAGTACCGGTACTTAGCAACACCGAATACCAAACTTTTTTCGACGAGCTCGAAGGGTCGCAGAAGAGACCTCCGCAGGCGGCGGAGGGGAGGGCGGATGCCGTCAGCTGCGCAGGTACGCCAGGACGGCGAGCACGCGACGGTGTCCGCTGTCGCTGGCGGCGAGACCGAGCTTCGCGAAGATGTTGCCGATGTGCTTGCTCACCGCGGTCTCGGTGACGAACAGCCGGCTCGCGATCGTGAGGTTGTCGAGACCCTCGGCCATGAGCCCGAGCACCTCCCGCTCGCGCGGAGTGAGCGTCTGCACCGGATCATCGGCACGGCGTCGGCTCATGAGCTGGGAGATGACCTCGGGGTCCATGACCGTCCCGCCCGCCGCCACGCGGCGAAGGGCGTCGACGAACGAGGCGACCTTGCCCACCCGCTCCTTGAGCAGGTAGCCCAGCCCGTCGGCGCCCGCCGCGAGCAGCTCTCCGGCGTAGCGGTCCTCCACGTAGGCGGAGAGGACGAGCACGGGGAAGCCGGGGCGACGGCGGCGTGCCTCCGCCGCCGCCTTCAGGCCCTCACTGGTGAAGGTCGGCGGCATCCGCACGTCGAGGACGGCGGCGTCGGCATCCTCGAGCAGCGCCAGGAAGTCGTCGCCGTTGTCGACGGCCGCGACCACGTCGAAGCCCTCGCTGCGCAGCAGCAGCGCCAGCCCCTCCCGGAGCAGGGTGTCGTCCTCCGCGATCACGATCCGCACAGCATCTCCGCTCTCAGAGTCGTCGGCCCGCCCGCGGGGCTCGTCAGGTCCATCGTGCCCTCGAACGCCTCGATGCGTCGTCGGATGCCGGCGAGACCTCCGCCGGGGCGTTCGATCGCCCCACCGCCGCCGTCGTCCGTGACGGTGATCTCCAACAGGTCGCCGTCGCGTCGCACCCGCACGGACGCGCTCGCCGCGTCGCTGTACTTGTTCACGTTGGTGAGGGCCTCGGCGACGACGAAGTAGCTCGCCGACTCCACGGCCGCCGGCACCCGGCCCACGTCTGACGACTCCAGCGTGCACGGCACGGCGCTGCGTCCGGCGAGGGACGCGAGCGCTCCTTCGAGTCCGAGCTCGTCGAGGATCGGCGGATAGATGTCGTGCACCGTGCGGCGGAGTCCCGCGAGGGCGTCCGTCGCGGCATCCTGCGCGCGGCGCACCTGCTCGACGGCATCCGTCGCGCCGGTCTCGAGGGCGCGCTCCGCGATGCCGAGCATCATGACGACGTTCACCAGCCGGTTCTGCGCGCCGTCGTGCAGGTCGCGCTCGATCCTCCGCAGCTCGGCGCCGTGAGCGTCGAGCGCGGCGGCGCGGCTCAGGGTCAGGGCGTCGACCCGCTCGGCGAGCAGAGACCGGCGGGGGGCTGTGAGCATCCGCGCCGAGATCAGGGAGAAGAGACGGGCAATGGCGGGGATCAGCGCCCACGAGATGAGGCCGTAGATGACGCCGACCAGCGGCATGAGAGCCGCGGACTGCCAGGACGTGACGGGGAAGGCGAACACGATCGGCTCGTCGGCCGGAGCGAGCTGCCAGTAGAACGGGATGGCGAGCGACTGGACCACGCCGATGGGGAGCGCGATCGTCACGATCGACACGAACATCATCGGCAGCGCGTGCACCGTGAGCCAGAGGGCTTCGCGGCCCGCGGCGGGGGAGAACGAGAAGCGCAGGCGCTCGTCGATGGTCGCGCCGCGGTGCAGGGTCCCGCCCGGCGACGGGATGTCCTCACCCCGGTAGCGCCCCACGCGGCGGCGGTTCACATCGCTCCACCTGTGCAGGATCCGCACGAACTGCGGCAGCAGCAGGACTCCGCCCGTGATGAGCATCAGGGGGAGCAGGACGAGTCCGATGCAGAAGAGCAGGAGGGAGCCGAGGGATGCCGCGGTGTCGACCGCGACGAACGCCCAGTCGCGCAGCCAGCGCCGCATCCGTCCATCTTTCACTGTGCCAGTCTGACGGACAACCCGAACCGGCACGGTACAGCTGGCTCCACCATCCATCCGGTGCCCCGCAGGATGGGATGCCGCGCGCGGTCTTCCTAACGTCGAAGCATGACTTCTCCACTTCAGGCATCCGCCTCCGCCCCCGCAGTCGTGACCGAGGCGCTCCGCCTCGACGGCGTCGTCAAGTCCTACGGATCGGGACCAGGCAAGGTCACCGCGCTGCGGGGTATCGACCTCGTCCTCGGGCAGGGGACCTTCACCGCGATCATGGGGCCGTCGGGCTCCGGCAAGAGCACGCTGCTGCACAGCGCCGCCGGTCTCGACCGTCCGACCAGCGGATCGGTGCGGCTCGGCGGCACTGAGATCTCCGGGATGCGCGCCGCCGCGCTGACGGCGTTCCGCCGCGACCACATCGGCTTCGTCTTCCAGGCGTACAACCTGCTGCCCGCGCTCGACGTCGACGACAACATCACGCTTCCGCTGCGCCTCGCCGGCCGCCCCCTCGATCGGGCGTGGCTCGACTTCCTCGTGGAGTCGGTCGGACTCGTCGAGCAGCGGCGGCGGAGGCCCTCCGAGCTCTCCGGCGGTCAGCAGCAGCGTGTGGCGATCGCCAGGGCGCTCATCACGCGTCCGCACGTGCTCTTCGGCGACGAGCCGACCGGAGCGCTCGACTCGCGCGCGGGTGCGCAGGTGCTCGACCTCCTCGCGCACATGACGAAGTCCCTGGGGCAGACCGTGGTGATGGTCACGCACGACCCCGTCGTCGCCTCGCACGCCGACCGTGTGATCTTCCTCGCCGATGGAGCCTTCGCCGGCCACCTCGACGGAGCCACGCCCGCCCGGATCACCGAGCGCATGAGCTCGCTCGGGGAGTGGTGATGGGCGCCGCGCCCCTGCGCATGGGGCGACTCGTGCGCGCAGACGTCCGCTTCCATCGCGGCGGCTTCGTCGGAGTGGCGGTGGCCATCTTCGTCGCGACGATGCTCGTCACGGGCCTCGGCGTGCTCGTCGAGTCCGGCATCCGCGGTGGACTCGCCCCTGAGCGCTACACGCAGGTCGACGTGGTCGTCGGCGCCTCCCAGCAGGCCGAGTCGACCGCCCCCGCCGAGCCGCCGCCCGGGGTGCCGGACGGCGTTCCGGTGCCGCCGTCGGGGGACCTCCCGATCTCCCTTCCGGAGCGGGCGGTGCTCTCAGACGGGGCGGCGGATGCCGTCGCCGCGGTGCCCGGCGTGGCGAGCATGGTGGCCGACGTCACGGTGCCACTCGTCGACGCTGCGGGCCTCGTCGTCGAGGCGCACCCGTGGTCGGCGACTGCGCTGTCCGCCGTCGCGCTGCGCGACGGGCGGGCCCCTGAGGCCGAGGACGAGGTCGTCATGGTCGCCGGTCCCGGCGTCGATGTCGGCGTGACCGTCCTCCTCGCCCACGGCGGAGAGCGCGCGGAGTACCGCGTCGTCGGCGTGCTCGCGGAGACGGATGCCGCCACCCGAGCACAGCACGCGTATCTCTCCGACGATCGCATCGCCGAGCTCGATCCCCACGGCGGCGCCGCGCAGGTGCTCGGCGTCTTCGTGGCCGAGGGTGCGGCGCCCGACGAGGTCGCCGAGGCGATCAGAGCCGCCGTCCCCGGGCTCAGCGCGCAGACCGGAGCAGGACGCGGCGACATCGAGTTCCTCGACTCCGGCGCCGCGCGCATGACGCTCATCGCGATCGGCAGCGCGTTCGTCGGCACCTGCATCCTGGTCGCGCTGTTCATCGTCGCGGGCACGCTGTCCCTGTCGGTGCAGGCGCGGCGTCGCGACTTCGCCCTGCTCCGCGCGGTCGGAGCGAGCCCGCGTCAGGTGCACTCCCTGATCGCACGAGAGGTGCTCTCGGTCGCGGGGGTCGCGGCGGTGCTCGGCATCCTGCCCGGCTACCTGCTCTCGACGGCGCTGCAGACGGCGTTCGTGCAGGGCGGGGTGATCCCCGGTGACTTCGCGCTGGCGATCAGTCCCATCCCCGCCGCCGGCGCGCTCCTGCTCGTGCTCGGCTCCGCCTGGGGTGCGGCGGCCATCGCCGCGCGGAGACCGGCGCGGCTCGACCCGGTCGAGGCTCTGCGCGAGTCGGCCACCGGGGCCCGGAGCATCGGCCTGCCGCGGATCATCGTGGGCATCGTGCTCGCGGCGGCGGGGGTCTCGCTGTCGACCGTGCCGCTCGTCGCACGCGGCGAGTACGCCAGGGGCGCCGCAGCGGGAGCGGCGATGGTGCTCATCATCGCGCTCGCCGTGCTCGGCCCGTGGCTCGTCGGTCTCGTGATGCGGCTGCTCGGTGCGGTGCTGCGGCGCACGACGGCCGCGGGGTTCCTCGCGGCCGAGAACAGCATCGCGAACAGCCGGCGGATGGCCAGCGCCATCCTCCCGCTGGCGCTGGGGATCGGCCTCGGCCTCGTGCAGGTCGGCGCTCCGGCGATCGTCGCGGCGGAGGCCGCGGCGCAGGCGGAGGCCGGCGTCACCGCGGATCTGCGCGTGAGCGCGCAGGCGGGGATCTCGACGGGTGCGCTCGGCGTCGTCTCCGACGTGCCGGGGGTGACCCAGGTGAACCCGGTGACGGTGAGCATGGCGGCGCTCGACTACCGCGATCTCGACGGCTCTCCGATGATCGGCGAGCACACGCTGCAGGGGATCGCCCCCGACGCGGTGTCCGACACCCTCGATCTGCGCGTGCAGTCGGGGGGCCTGGAGGCACTGGACGGAGAGCACGCCGTCGCGGTGAGCACCGACATGGTGCAGACGCTGGGGGTCGACCTCGGCGACACCGTCAAGGGGCGGTTCGGCGACGGAACGCCGCTGGAGGCGGTGGTCGTCGCGACCTACGAGCGGGGGCTCGGGTTCGGCGACCTCACGATGGAGGCGGATGCCGTGCGCCTGCACACGACGGACGCTCTCACGGACTTCGCGCTCGTCGCGGTGGCCGACGGCGCGGCATCCGATGTCCGGGAGTCGCTCGAGAGCGCGGGACTGCTGGTCCAGGGGGTCGGCGGGCAGAAGGCGGCGGGGGCCGATGCGCAGTCGCAGCAGGGCTGGGTGAACCTCGTGGCGCTGATCGTGATCCTCGGGTACATCGCGATCGCGGTCATCAACACCCTGGTCATGGCCACGGCCGAGAGGTCGAGGGAGCTGGCGCTGCTGCAGCTGATCGGCTCGTCGCGGCGGCAGGTGCGGGCGATGATGCGCACGGAGGCCGTGCTGATCGCCGTGATCGCCGCGGTGTTCGGGGTCGCCGTCGCGATCCCGCCGCTGATGGGCATGAGCATCGGGGTGAGCGGGAGTCCGATCCCCGCACTGCCGCTGGGGATGAGCGGGATCATCATCGGATCGATGTCGGTGCTCGCGCTTCTCGCGCTCTGGGTCGCGACCATCACGACGATGCGCGTCCGGCCGATCGACGAGATCGGGTCGAGGCAGTAGTCCGCATACCCCAGAGGGGTATCATCGAGGGATGAGACGACGGCGAGCGGTGCGCAGCGCACTGCTCGCCGTCGTGCTCGCCACCGGCGTCATCGTCGGGCTTCTCGGCATGCACGCGCTCGACGTGCACGGCACGGTCCATGCGGCGGTGGGGGCGCACGGCCCGGCAGCAGGGGCGGCGCACGATGCCCCGGTGCACGTTGCGGCGGTGGGGACGCACGGCCCGACGGTGGGGGTGCACGCCGAGTACGGCTCGGTCTCTGCGGATGCGCTCGCCGCCGCACCTTCCTCCGGGGGCGCTCTCCTCAGCTCGTCGGGGTGCGCCGACTGCGACGCGGGCGGCGGGATGTGGACCGCGTGCGTGCTCGCGCTCCTCGCCGGCCTGCTCCTGCTCCTCGTGCCGCGCGCGCGTCGACGGCTGCATCCCGCGCTGCCCCGTCTCCTGTCACGAGAGGACTTCGCCGATGCGGCGTTCCCTCGACCGCCTTCCCTGATCGTCCTCTGCATCAGTCGCACCTGAACCGCGGGCGCTCCCGCATCACGCGCACCGCGCCCGCGGTCGCGCGCATCGACTGAACCACAGACAGAGAGAACAGACATGAAGATCAGCACTGCGGCTGCGGCCGCCCTCCTCCTCGCCGGCGGCATCGCGCTCGCCGGCTGCGCACCCACGGGATCGGGAGGTTCCATGCCCGGCATGGACCACTCGGCATCCGATGCTCCGGCATCCGAGTCGTCGGCATCCGACGCGAACGACGCCGATGCGATGTTCGCGACCATGATGATCGTCCATCACGAGCAGGCGGTCGAGATGTCCGACCTCGTGCTCGGCGAGGAGGGCGTCGACCCGCGCGTCATCGACCTCGCCGAGCGCATCAAGGCGGCGCAGTCCCCCGAGATCGAGCAGCTGCGGGGGTGGCTCGACGACTGGGGTGTGTCCGCAGAGTCCGGCGGACAGATGGATCACGGCGACGGCATGATGACCGCCGATGATCTCGCCGCGCTGGAGGACGCGACCGGCGCCGAGGCGTCGCGGCTGTTCCTGGAGCAGATGATCGTGCACCACGAGGGCGCGATCGACATGGCGGAGTCGCAGCTCGCCAACGGGCAGAACCCCGACGCGGTGGCTCTCGCGCAGAGCATCGTCGACGCCCAGGGCGCCGAGATCGCCGAGATGAAGGAGCTCCTCTCGACGCTCTGAGGTTCACAACTCCTCAAGAATCCGGAGTGCGAGGGCAGGATGGGCCGGATCCGCGGGGATCCGGCCCATCCGTGAGGAGTTGTGAACCGGTCGGCGGCGGGCCCGAGCCCGGGCTGCGAGCTGAACCCGGCGGGAGGCCGGGGCTACGGGTTGAGGCGCGCCATCGCGACGCGGGCGGCGAGCAGCGGCAGGGTGCGGTTGCGCAGCGGCTCGGGGCTGAAGCCGAGAGCGTTCGCGAGCTCGAGGGCGAGCGCCGCGTGCCCGGCCGCGTTGGGGTGGAACGGGTCGCCCATGAGCCCCCACGGGACCCCGCCGTTGCCGAGGGCGGTGAAGCGGGCGAGCTGGTCGACGAGGATCACGTCGTCGGCGGCGGCGACCGCACGGACCGCGTCGGCGAACTCGTCGAGCCTCTCCCGTCCGGGGGCGTTGGGCACGTCGATCGACGGCGGGGTCTGCAGCACGACGATCGCGCCCAGATCCCTCGCGCGGGAGACGAACTCGTGCAGTGACGCGGCGAACGCGGCAGGGTCGACACCGACCCCGTCGTCGCCGATCGCCAGGTCGTTCGTGCCGATCATGAGGGTGACCACGTCGGGCTTCCACGACGAGATGCGTCGCTCCCAGTCGCCGAGGATGTCGGTGATGCGGTGGCCGCTGATGGCCGAGTTGATCACGATGTCGCGGGTGCGTGAGAGCTCGCCGCGGATCAGCTCGTGCAGGTGCTCGGCGTAGTTGCGCTCGCCCTGGGTGTGCACGAGTCCGTGCGTGATGGAGTCTCCGGTGATGACCCAGTTCAGCGGCGTCTCTGCGGCGAGAGCCTCGGTGAGTCGGCGGAGATCGGATGCTGCGGAGGCGGGGGATTCTGCGTTCGGCACGGCTCCGAGCCTAGCGCCGCACGGGCGGCCAGCACCGTCTGCGCGTTAGGGTGGAGCCGTGAGTCCCGAGTCAGACAGACCGTAGCCTGCGGGTGAGAGCGCACGTCGTGCGCTCCCCGCATCCTCTGTCGACCCTTTCTCGCTCGCCGTCCGCCGTCCTGTGCGGCGCGGATGGCTTCGTCCTGTCTGGATGCCTCATGCCGTTCCTCATCCCTGTCCTCGCCCTGGCGATCTTCGCCCAGGGCACCAGCGAGTTCATGCTCGCCGGACTCCTCCTCCCGCTCTCCGCCGACCTCGGCGTCGAACCTGCCACCGCCGGGCTGCTGACGTCGGCCTTCGCGGTCGGGATGGTCGTCGGCGCTCCACTGGTCGCCGTGTTCGGATCCCGCTGGCGGCCGCGTCTCACTCTCGTGCTGCTGCTGGCGGTGTTCATCGCCGCGCACGTCGTCGGCGCGGTGGCCTCGACGTTCTGGCTGCTCCTGCTCACCCGGGTGGTCGCGGCCCTGGCCAACGCCGGGTTCCTCGCGATCGCCCTCGCGACCGTGCGGGCGATCGTGCCGCCCGCGCTGACCACCCGAGCCGTCTCGACGCTGCTCGCGGGCACCACGCTCGCGACGATCGTCGGCGTGCCGGCCGGAGCGATGCTGGCCGCCGCATTCGGCTGGCGCTCGACGTTCTGGGGCGTGGTGCTGCTGTGCGTGCCTGCGGTCGTCGCTGTTCTCAGGGATCGCACCCTGGAGTCGGTCGCGCCGGCCGCGCATCCCGGTGTGCGCTCCGAGCTCGAAGAGCTGCGCCGTCGACGCGTGGTGGTGCCGATCGTGCTCGCGGTGCTCGTCAATGCGGCGACCTTCGGGGTGTTCACCTTCCTGGGCGTCGTCGGCGCCGAGGCGGGGGTCGCCGAGCCGTGGATCCCTCTGCTGCTCGCGGTGTTCGGCGTCGGCGCGTTCCTCGGGGTCAGTGCGACCGCGCGGGCGGCCGCTCGCAGGGAGCGCGCATGGATCGTCGGGGGGACCGTCGCGGCGACCGCGGTGTGGATGCTGTTCGCTCTGAGCTCAGGGTCGGCGATCCTGGTGCACGTCGGCGCCTTCGCGGGAGGGTTTGCGTCGTTCGCCGTCGGCGCGGCCCTGATCTCGCGGATCGTGCGCGAGGCGTCGGGGGCTCCCGTCCTCGGCGGGGCGTATGCGACGGTGGCGCTCAACCTCGGCGCGGTCGCGGGTCCCGCGCTCGCCGCGGCGGCGTACACGGCAGCCGGGGTGCACGGCATCCTGATCGCCGCCGCCGTGCTGACCGCCGTGGCCGCCGCCCTCACCCCTCTCCTGCGGACCTCCCGCTGACGCGCCCCGCCCGCCCTGCACACAGCGCCCCGCATCTTGTTGAGTGCGCGGCATCCCGGTGAGCGCACCGCGTCCTGCCGCGTACCCGGCAACCTGCTGAGTGCACGGCATCCTGCCGAGTGCACGGGCTTTTCACGCAGAGATCCCGTGCACTCGGCGAGTGCACGGGATCTCGCCGCAGACGCAGAGCCTGACCACGCGCGAACGCAGACCCGGCCCGCGCGCGGGTCAGAGCCAGCGCTTGTACTTGAAGACTCCGTAGAGGCCGATCGCGAACGCGGCCATGGCGCCGATGGCGAGGGGGTAGCCGAACTGCCAGTGCAGCTCGGGCATGGCGTCGAAGTTCATGCCGTACACGGTGCCGACGAGGGTCGGGGCGAAGATGATCGCCGCCCACGAGGAGATCTTCTTGATCTCGTCGTTCTGCGCGAGGCTCGCGTCGGACTGCCGCCGCGACACCAGCGCCGAGTGCACGGTCAGCGCGTTGTCGAGGATCGCGCGGAACGAGTCCACGCGCTCGTTCACGCGGATGACGTGGTCGAGCACGTCGCGCAGCGACCGCTGCAGCTCCTCGTCGATGCGGTACTTGTCCGACCCGCGGCGCAGCCACTCCAGCATCCCGGCGAGCGGATGCACCGCCCGCTGGAAGCCGATGACCTCGCGGGAGAGCTGGTAGATGCGGCGGGAGAGGGCGTCGTCGTCGCTGTCGCCGAACAGCTCGTCCTCGATCTCGTCGATGTCGTTCTCCAGCCCGGCGACGATCGGCTCGTACTCGTCGACGACCTCGTCGAGGATCGCGTAGAGCACCGCCTCCGGTCCCATCGAGAGCAGGTCGGGGTGCGCCTCCATGCGGCGGCGGACGGCGGCGAGGTTCGGCGACTCGGCGTGGCGGATCGTCACGACGAAGTCGGGGCCGATGAACAGGTGCAGCTCGCCGAACTCGATCGACTCCTGCTCGTCGCGGTAGCGGGCGGGCCGCAGCACCGCGAACAGCGTGTCGCCGTAGCGCTCGACCTTGGAGCGCTGGTGGCCGGACAGCGCGTCCTCGACGGCCAGCGGATGCAGGTCGAATTCGCGGGCGACCGAGTGCACCTCCTGCGCGCTCGGCCGGTACAGGCCGATCCACGCGATGCCCCCGTGGGCGTCGAGGATGCGGTAGGTCTCGTCCAGGTTCTTCGGGGTCTCGACGCGACGTCCGTGGACGTACACGCCGTTGTCGATGAGCGCCATGATGCGGCTCCGTTCTTGCAGGCGCACGCCGGCTCAGGGAGCGGGTGCGCAGAATCCATCGGGTGCGGATGACGCCGCCGACGGCTGCGGAAGATCAGGCCTGCGAGACGCGGAGCGGATGCTCAACGCGCGGGCGAGTGCGACGCAGCGAAGGCGGCGTCGTGACTATCACCGGACATCGCCATCACCGCCTTTCGAGCACTCAGGGGTCTTGTGACCCAACGGGACAGCATACTCCCCCAACCTGGATTCAGGCTCCGGATGCGGGGATCCCCGGTGACGGTCTCCGACACTGCGTTCCGTAGCGCGGGCCGTCAGGCCTCGTCGCGCCGGCCGCACTCGGACGAAACGGTCACGGGATTTCGTTCCGCTGCACCGACACTCTGCCGTCGCCGGGGGAGACGATCGTTGCGTGTCCACGCCACTCGCCCTTGCGCGCTTTCGGGAGCCTCGAGTCCTCGGCGTGCTCGGCGGGATGGGGCCGCTCGCCACAGCCCGCTTCTATGAGGCCGTGGTCCGAGCTACTCCGGCGGATCATGATCAGAATCACATCCCCACGGTGATCTGGAGCGATCCACGGATTCCCGACCGTACGGCGGCGATCGTGGGTGGCGGGGCCTCGCCGGTCCCGGCGATGGTGGCAGTCGCCAGGAAACTCGAGAAGTCGGGGGCGGAGATCCTCGCGATCCCGTGCAACACCGCCCATGCCTTCCTGCCCCAGGTGCGCGCTGCCACGGGGCTGGCCTGCATCGACATGATCGGCGAGACTCTGGATCGGATCGCCCGCACGGATGCCGAACGGGTGGGCATCCTGGGCACGCGAGGCACCAGGGCGGCCGGGCTCTACGACGCGGCGGCGGCTCGCCGGGGCCTCCAGGTCGTGTACCCCTCGGACCGCGACCAATTCCGACTGATCGACGAGGCCATCGGGTTCGTGAAGAGCGGTCGACGACTCTCTCTGGCGGAGGACCTGGTGGCATCCGCGGCATCGCGTCTGCGCTCCGCCGGCGCCGACGTGCTGGTGGCCGCGTGCACGGAATTGCCGATCGCGCTCGGGTCGGCGACTCGCCTCGCGAAGGTGATCGACTCCCTGGAATGCCTCGCATTCGCATGCGTGCGTGCGTCTCTGACCGACGTCGGCGATCGCGACCGATTCGCCGGCGAGGTCGTG
Organism: Microbacterium sp. NPDC012755; assembly: GCF_042901325.1. Taxonomy (NCBI): domain Bacteria; kingdom Bacillati; phylum Actinomycetota; class Actinomycetes; order Micrococcales; family Microbacteriaceae; genus Microbacterium; species Microbacterium sp. NPDC012755. The sequence continues at coordinate 1,327,249 of NZ_JBIBCT010000001.1, forward strand.
CCGACCGCCGTCTGAACAGTGCAGCCTGCTACACCCTCATGTGGTGTCAGGCTCTCTCGTCGCCGCCGCGCCGCGAATCTACCGTCGAAGAAGACGCCGATCAGGCGCTCATCCCGCACCGAGAAGCGGGACAGCACACCACACGATTCGTACCCGCTGTCGTCATTCCGACACGGTGACAGGAGATGCACAATGCACAAGTCGAACCGAAATCGACTGCGCGGGGCCGTGGCCCTGATCGCGGTCACCTGTCTGGCCGCGCCGCTGGCGGCATGCACGGTCAGCGTGGAAGTGCCGAAACCCGGCACGGACATGTCGAAGTTCCTGGATGAGATGACCATCCCCGAGCTCCAGCGCGCCATGGACGAGGACAAGCTCGACGCCGTAGGACTGACCCAGGCCTACCTCGACAGGATCGAGGAGCTGAATCCGCGTCTCCATGCGATCGTGCAGACCAACCCTGATGCGCTCGACCTCGCTCGTGAGAGTGATGAGCGCCGGCGCTCCCACGAGTCGCGCGGGCCGCTGGACGGCATCCCCGTGCTGCTGAAGGAGAACATGGACACGGCCGACGAGCAGACGACCACGGCGGGGTCGACCGCACTCTCCGGATCCACGCCGGCGCAGGATGCGTTCCTCGTGCAGAAGCTGCGCGACGCGGGGGCGATCATCCTCGGCAAGACCAATCTGTCCGAGTGGTCCAACTTCTACTCCTCGCGGCAGATTCCCGGCTGGAGCGCCATCGGCGGGCAGACCCGGAATCCGTACGACCTCGAGCGCAACCCCTGCGGCTCCTCGAGCGGCGCGGCCGTGGCTGCGGCCACAGCGCTCGCCACGGTCACGATCGGCACCGACACCGACGGCTCGATCACCTGCCCCGCAGCATCCGCGTCGACGGTCGGAATCAAGCCCACGCTCGGGACGGTGAGCCGCTCGGGCGTCATCCCCATCACGAGCAAGCATGACTCGCCCGGTCCGATTGCTCGCACCGTCACCGACGCGGCCATCACGCTGCAGGTGATCGCTGGCGTCGACGACGCCGACGGGGACTCGGTCGACGGCGGACTCCCTGAGGATCTCGACGAGATGCTCGAGCAGAACGCTCTCCGTGGTGCCCGCATCGGCGTGTGGAGGGAGGGTCACGAGGGCATGGACGACGAGGCGGACGACGCGTTCGACATGTCCGTCGAGGTGATTCGCGGTATGGGCGCGGAAGTGGTCGAAGGTGCCGACCTGGCCGACATCGGCTCGCTTTTGCAGACCGACCTGCTTCCGGCCGTCCTCACCGAGTTCAAGCACGATCTCAACGGGTACCTCGCCTCCACACCCGGCGATCATCCCCGCGATCTCACGGAGCTGATCGCCTACAACCAGGAGAACGCCGACATCGAGCTTCCTCGCCCGCTCGAGCAGGACTATCTCCTCATGGCGGACGAGACCGATGGAGACCTCGATGATCCTGAATACCGCGCACACCGTGCGCGCCTGACCGAGTGGGCTCAGGAGAGCGTGGACGACGTGTTGCGGGAACACGACCTCGACGCGATCATCACCCTCTCCGACCTGCCGGCGCTCCCGCTGGAGGGTGGCGAGCACCCGCCGTTCCAGAGCAGCACGCGCAACACATCGGTCGCCGGCTATCCGCATATCACGGTGCCGACCGGGTTCACGAAGTCGGGCCTGCCGCTCGGGATCTCCTTCATCGGGACCCGGCTGAGCGATGCCTCGCTCATCTCCTACGCCTACGCGTACGAGCAGGCGACGGGCGCGCGCCGCGCGCCGAGCCTGTAGGCCTGAGGCGACGGATGCGGGGGCGGGCAACTCGGTCCGCCCCCGCATCGCCGGGCGCTGCGATCAGGTCGCGAGACCGGTGAGCTCCGCGCTCTTCTGCCACAGCGCCTCGGCGAGGGCCTCGTCCTCAACCTGGGGGTTCACGCGCAGGGTCAGCACGCGTTCGTCGTAGTACGCGCCCGACTGCCAGGTCTCGCCGGGGGTGCCCTCGATGAACCACCGCAGGGTTTCGCCGCCCGTGTCGGTGCTGATGGTCAGGAGGTGCTTCACGGGCGTGCGATAGAGGAGCCGCATGACGCTCGACGATCCGGCCGAGAAGTTCGTGCGCACGATCCCCGGGTGGAACGCCACCGCGCTCAGCCCCTCGGCGTGGAACTTCGTGTGCAGGCTCTTCGTGAACAGCACGTTCGCGAGCTTCGCGTCGCCATAGGCTTTGTTCGCACGGTACTTCTTGCGGTTGTCGAGGTCGTCGACGTCGATGTGCCCGAAGATGCGGTGCCCGACGCTCGAGGTGTTGATGATCGCGGCATCCGCCTTCCGCAGCTGCGGCAGCAGCAAGTTCGTCAGCAGGAAGGGCGCCAGGTGGTTCACCTGGATGGTCTTCTCGTGTCCGTCGACGGTCGGCGTCCGGTCGCCGAAGATCCCGCCGGCGTTGTTCGCCAGCACGTCGATGCCGTCATCGCCGACCGCCTCCGCGATCTGCGCTGCGAGGGCGCGGACGTCATCGAGTCGGGCGAAGTCGGCGGTGAAGTGCTCGGCCGCGGTCTCGCGCGCGACCGCGGCGGTCTTCTCGACCGAGCGGCCGACGAGCAGCACGCGGTTTCCCGTCGACGCGAGCTGTCGGGCTGCGGCGGCGCCGATCCCGTCGGATGCTCCGGTGATGACGATCGTGCGGCGGCGGGCATCCGGGGCGGTGGGATCGGAGGAGGTCATGCGTCCTCTCGGTGCTGCTGCGGCGGCGGCGAAGAACGCCGCGGGTTGGCGGCACGCAGCGGGTCGGCCACCGGGATCCGCTCGGGCTCCTGCGACCGCGGTTCCGCGGCCGGTGGGGCCGGCGCCGCGGCATCCGGGGCGGAGGGCAGCGCCCTGGCGACCTGCTTCTCCAGCACTTCGACCGCGTCGTCGGAGAGCAGGATGAGGCCGTCGAGCTCGTCGCGCACGCGCTTGTAGGCGACGTTGCGCTCGGCCTGCGTGGCCGACTCGTCGACGGCGACCTTGAGCAGCTGCTGCGCGCGTTCCAGACGCTTGCGCTCCGGTTCGGTGAAGGTGGAGTCGCGCAGGCGCCTGGCATCCTTCTCGGCCACCTCGAAGGCGACGGCGTAGGCACCCACCGCGTCGAGGTACTCCGACACCTGCTTCTCCGACACGTTCGCGTCGGCCGAGTCGGGGCGCAGGGCGTCGGCCGTCCTCTTCGCGCGGAGGAACGCGGCGACGAGCGGCTGACGCCCGTCGCTCATGGCGGGGAAGGCGATGAGCTTCGCGACGTCGAGCTCGTAGTCGAGCCAGCGGGCGGTGATCTCGTCGTGCTCGGAGAACAGCCGCTCGAGAAGGTGATTCGGAGCGACGGATGCCGTGGTGTCGACGATCGTCGGGCCCTTGCGCTTCGCCTGCTGGGTGAGTGAGCGGGCCTCGATCTCGGCGGTCTTGAGCTGGGCCTTCATCTTCATGGTCTCGAGGCGGCGCTCATGACGGCGGCGTGCCGCCCACTCCCAGCGCTTGGCAACCGCCCCCGCGACACCCATCAGCGGGAAGATGAGCCACCAGTAACCCCACCACTCCATAGTGTGCCCAGCCTACTTCCCGTGCGGACGGAGGAGGAGCACGGATTGTGAGGCCGGGGCTATCGCGCGGTGCGGCGCCCGTCGCGCCGGTCGCGGCGAAAGGCCCCTGCCGCGGCGTGAACGAGATTCAGCCGCCGCCGCCTGCGCGTCCGATCTCTTCGGCGAGCTCCTGCTCCGTTCCGTAGAACGAATCCCCGATGTAGTCGGATGCATGCACGACGCCGCCCAGCTGATTCGTGTACATGAAGGCGCCGCTGCCGCTGATGCCCAGATAGGACCAGGCGAACACCGTGTCGTATCTGATCCCGCTCTCGTCTTCCACCGCCTGCGCTGCGACGGGGCCGCCGAGCGTGATCCCCATCGTGATCGCCGCGGCGATCGCTGTTGTCCGCGTCCACCTCTTCATCGCTCTCCCTTTCGGCGCCGCTCTGTGCGGCTTCGGGAAGGAGCCTAGGAGTGTGGTTCCGGCCGGACAACGGATCGTCGCGGAAATCGGTAATTCTACGGAGGCTCCTCTCACCAGTCGTGGACGGTCCCGTCGGCCAGGCGGTTGTAGGGCAGGTACGCGCGCTCGTACGGGTACTTGCCCGCCTCGTCGACGTCGAGCTCGATGCCGAGCCCTGGCCGGTCGCCGGGGTGCAGCAGGCCGTCACGCCACGTGAACGACTGCTGGAACACCTCGTTGGTGCGGCTGCCGTGCTGCATGTACTCCTGGATGCCGAAGTTGTGGATCGACAGCCCCAGGTGCATCGCCGCGGCCATGCCGACCGGGGAGATGTCGGTCGGCCCGTGCATGCCCGACTTGATCTGGTACATCGCCGCGTAGTCGAGCGTCTTCTTCAGCGGGCTGATGCCGCCCATGTGGGTGACCGCTCCGCGGGCGTAGTCGATGAGCTGGTCGCGGATGATGTCCTTGAAGTCCCAGACCGTGTTGAAGATCTCGCCGATCGCGAGCGGCGTGGTGGTGTGCTGGCGCACGAGCCGCAGCGCCTCCTGGTTCTCAGCGGGGGTGCAGTCCTCGAGCCAGAACAGGTCGTAGGGTTCGAGCGACTTGCCCAGCTTCGCGGCCTGGATCGGCGTCATCCGGTGGTGGCCGTCGTGCAGCAGGGGGATGTCGGGGCCGAACTCGTTGCGCACGGCCTCGAACACTCCGGGCAGGTGGTGCAGGTACGCGCGGGTGTCCCAGTCCTCTTCGACCGGCTTCGCGCCGCGGCGTGCGGGCTCGTGGTCGTAGCGGGCCTCGCCGCCTCCGGCATCCGCCGCCTGGGAGGCGATGCCGTAGATCGCCTTGAGCCCGGGGACGCCGGTCTGGATGCGGATGGCGCGGTACCCCTGGTCGAGGTGCGAGCGCACGGAGTCGAACAGCTCGGGGAGCTCCTTGCCGGAGGCATGGCCGTAGGCGAGGAGTCCGGTGCGGCTGGCTCCGCCGAGGAGCTGGTAGACGGGCATCCCCGCCTTCTTGCCCTTGATGTCCCACAGGGCCATGTCGACCGCGGCGATCGCGGCCATCGTGACGGGGCCGCGACGCCAGTAGGCGCTGCGGTAGAGGAACTGCCAGGTGTCTTCGATGCGGTCCTCGTCGGCGCCGATCAGCAACGGCACGACGTGCTCGGCGAGGTAGGCGACCACGGCGAGCTCGCGGCCGTTCAGTGTCGCGTCGCCGAGTCCGGAGACCCCGTCGGCCGTCGTGATCTTGAGGGTGACGAAGTTGCGGTCTGGGCTGGTGACGATCACCTCGGCCTTGTCGATGGACATCGTTGCTCCTCGGGCTCGGTGCGGCGGCATCGCACGCACATCTTGTATGGCACTCTCATGAAAGCACTGCCATACAAGTTTCGTCAAGCTATCGTGACGGTATGCCCGAGTCCGAGCCGAGTGCGCGCCCCTCCGCCCGCGCCCTCGCCTACGGCCGGATCCGCGACGACATCATCGCCGGACACAGCGCCCCCGGCGCCCTGCTCTCCGAGAACGAGCTCGCCGCCGCGCTCGGCATCAGCCGCCAGCCCGTGCGCGAGGCCCTGCTGCTCATCGCGCAGGAGGGGCTCGTCGAGGTGCGCCCGCAGAGCGGCACCTACGTCACGCGCATCGACCCCGACCGCGTGCGCGAGGCGCAGTTCATCCGCGAGGCCATCGAGCTCGCCTCTCTCGCGGCGTGCGCGACGCCGTCGGATCACGAGGAGCGGATGCTGCGCGACATCATCGCGCGGCAGCGGGCGGCATCCGACCGTGACGCGTTCTACCCGCTCGACGAGGAGTTCCACCGCGCGCTGCTCGGACTCGCCGGTCATGCCAACGCCTGGGCCGCGGTCAGCGCAGCCAAGGGGCACCTCGACCGTGCGCGGTACGTCGGCATGAGCGCCACGCGCACCGTGCAGGACTACGTCGACGACCACGAGCGGGTCGTCGAGGCGCTCGCCGCGGGCGATGCGGATGCCGCGGCCGATGCGCTGCGCGAGCACCTCCGCTTTGTCTTCGCCGATCTCGATGCGGTGCGAACGCAGCATCCGGAGCTGTTCGACGCTGCGCAGCCCGCACGTACAGGGCGGCCGTCGCGGCGCTGAACCCGCGCGCTCTGCGGGTCGTCGCGCCTATCCCGGCGGTCGGCAGAGGGAGTGCATCGACCGGATCGACACACTTCGTGACACCTCTTGTGCTGGAAACCTTAGCCGTCTAGGTTTTCATCGACAAGGGCGTCACCCGACTCGCGCTCGGCGATGAGCGACGGGGCGCCCTCCAGCCAAAGGAGGCAGCTATGAGTTCAGTCAGCGGTGCGGCCGCGGGCAATCCGTCCGGGATGACGTCTGCGAGTCGCACACTCGGCTCGGGCGGACATCACTGGTTCGCGGAGCCGACTGAGCCGGCCAAGAAGAGCTACGTGACGTGGCTGATCATCGCGCAGTTCGTCTTCTTCATCGCGCTGCTCGGCCCCGCGATCGTCGGCGTCGGCCTGAAGATCACCTCCCTGCAGGCCGCGGGTGCGATCGCCGAGGGGGCCGCCGCGGCGAACTCGGCCTCGGCCATCCTCGGCGGCGTCGGCGCCTTCTTCGCCGCCATCGCCAACGTGACGTTCGGGCGCATCTCCGACCGCACCACGAGCAAGTGGGGGCGTCGCCGGATCTGGATCGTGCTCGGCGCCGTCATCATGACGATCGGCTTCGTGTTCATGGCGCTCGGCGACAGCCTCGCCATCGCGACGGTCGGGTGGGCCATCGCCCAGCTCGGTGCGAACATGACGCTCGCGCCGTTCGTCGCGACGATCGCCGACCAGGTGCCCAAGTTCCAGCGCGGATCGATCACCGCCGGTCTCGGCATCGCCCAGAACCTCGGCATCGTGGGCGGCGTGTACGTCGCGGGCTGGTTCTCCTTCAGCCTGTTCATCGTCTTCGTCATCCCGGCGATCCTATCGATCATCGCGCTGCTGATCTTCGTCATCGTGCTCCCCGACAAGCAGCTCCCCGTGAAGCCGACGCGCATCACGTTCCGCGAGATCCTCGGGACGATCTGGGTCAGCCCGGCGAAGCACCCCGACTTCGCGCTGGCCTGGTGGTCGCGCTTCCTGATCACGTTCGCCGCGTTCGGATTCACCACCTTCCGCTTCTTCTACATGCAGTACCACCTGTCGGTGCCCGTCGAGGAGGTCGGCCTCCTCATCGCCAACACGACCCTCGTCTACACCGGAGCGCTCGTCGTCACGGCGTGGATCGCGGGCAAGGTCTCCGACAGGATCGGCAGGCGCAAGGTCTTCGTCTGGACGTCGACGGCCCTGTTCGCGGTCGGCACGCTCGCCCTGATCTTCATCCAGGACGTCCCGTCGTACTACGTGCTCGAACTGTTCCTCGGCGCCGCGTACGGCATCTACGTGGGCGTCGACCTCGCGCTCGTCGTCGACGTGCTGCCGAACCCGGATGACGCGGGCAAGGACCTCGGCGTCCTGAACCTCGCCAACGCGCTGCCGCAGACGGCCGCCCCGCTCGTCGGCGGTCTCGTCATGGCGGCGTTCGGAGGAGCGGCAGGGTCGGACTACTCCGTCTGGTTCACCATCTGCGCCATCGCGGCCCTCATCGGCGCGCTGGTCATCTTCCCGATCAAGTCGGTGAGATGACCGCGTGACACAGACCGGGCGGCCGGATCCTCGGGGGATTCCGGCCGCCCCACCACCGCGCGGTGCACGGAGGAGGGCTCTTCGCCTGCCGGATTCGTCCGTCTCCTAGACTTATGGCGATGAATCGTCGGGGTCAGTACGCGAAGGGCGCTGCCAAGCGGGAGGAGATCCTCGCGGTGGCGCTCGACGTGGTGGCCGAATTCGGATGCCGCAACGCCTCGAACCGCGAGATCGCCCGCCGCGTCGGGCTCACCCAGCCCGGCCTCATGCACTACTTCGGCTCGCGTGAAGAGCTGTACCTGGCCGTGCTCCGGGCCCGTGACGAGCGCGACACCGCGGCGCACTGGGTCGACAAGCGCAACTTCCAGGGCTTCCTCGACGTGATCGACCACAACACGCGGGTGCCCGGTCTCGTGCAGCTCTACGTCGAGTTCTCGGCGGAGGCGAGCATCGGCAAGCACCCGGCCCACGAGTACTTCGTCGAGCGCTACGCGTGGGTGCGTGAGCTGTCGGCGCAGTCGGTGCGCGCGGCGCAGGAGAGCGGGGAGTTCGGTCCGAACGCCGACCCCGAGCTGATCGCCGACATCATCGTCGCGGCCGCCGACGGACTGCAGCAGCAGTGGCTGCTCGACCGATCCATCGACATGGTCGCGCGGCTCCGCGCCGTGTGGAACGGCTTCGCCGCACAGTCCCGCCTCGACCCCGTCGCCTGACGCTCGGTCGTCGAGCCCGCCGGAGCTCGAGGTGAGCATCGGCGGGTCGGCGCCCCTCGCGTTTGAGGGATTCAGGCGCGCGTGTCAGGATGAGCGCATCCGGCTCCGCAGAGAGCCGTCCGTGGTGTGAGGAGCGAACATGCAGCTGGCGATGGTGGGACTCGGACGGATGGGCGCGAACATCGTGCGGCGCCTCATGCGGGCGGGGCACGAGTGCGTGGTCTACGACGTGAACCCGCAGGCGGTCGCCACGCTCGTGGCCGAGGGGGCGACGGGCGCCGACAGCTATGCGGACCTCGCCGCGAAGCTGCACACGCCGCGCGTCGTCTGGCTCATGGTGCCGGCATCCCTCACCGGCCAGGTCGTCGACGAGGTGGCCGCCGTGCTCGACCGCGGCGACATCATCATCGACGGAGGCAACTCCAACTACCGCGATGACGTGCGTCGGGCCGCGGCGCTGCGCGAGCGCGGAATCGAGTTCGTCGACATCGGCACCAGCGGCGGCGTCTTCGGCCTCGACCGCGGATACTGCCTGATGGTCGGCGGATCGGATGCCGCCGTGCAGCACATCGAGCCGATCCTGCGCACGATCGCCCCTGGAGTGGGCGAGATCGAGCGCACCCCGGGGCGCAGCGGAGACCTCGCCCCCGAGGAGCAGGGCTTCCTGCACTGCGGTCCGTCCGGCGCTGGTCACTTCGTGAAGATGGTGCACAACGGCATCGAGTACGGCATCATGGCCGCGATCGCCGAGGGGCTCAACCTGCTGGAGAACGCGGATGCCGGCATCCGCGAAGCCGAGCACTCCGCCGAGGTCGCTCCGCTCGAGGAGCCCGAGTACTACCAGTTCCCCATCGACACCGCGAAGGTCGCCGAACTCTGGCGACGCGGATCCGTGGTGTCGTCGTGGCTGCTCGACCTCACCGCTGCCGCGCTGCATGAGAACCCTCGACTCGACGGCCTCGCCGGACGCGTGTCGGACTCGGGCGAGGGCCGATGGACAGTGAAGGCCGCGGTCGACGTCGGCGTGCCGGTGCCGGTGCTCGCGGCATCCCTCTTCGAGCGCTTCGCCTCCCGTGACGAGGACCGCTTCGCCAACCAGGTGCTGTCGGCGATGCGCCTGCAGTTCGGCGGGCACCAGGAACGCCCCGCCGGCGACGTGCTGGAAGCGGGCGGCCGCAACGTCGACGCGAACTGAGCGCGCGCCCTCGCGCGTGCGCACGCACTCGCATGTGAGCGACTTCCCTCCCCGTGAGGGGTCGAAATGTGCGGGATCGCGGCGGTCGGATGCCGCGTTCTCCGACCCCTCGGCGCGCTCAGCGCGTGCGCGTCAGCGTCCGAGCTTCTCTGCGCAGGCCACGCAGTGCGTCGCGAACGGGCGCACCTCGAGGCGTGCCGCAGGGATCCGCTGACCGCACCCGGCGCAGACTCCATACTCTCCCGTGTCGAGCCGGGCGAGTGCCTCGTCGACCTGGCGGAGTTCGGATGCCGCGGCATCCGCCAGCCCTGTCAGTCGCGACCATTCCGATGACAGCGTCACGCCCTCGGGGTCGTGCTCGTCGTCGTCGTTCGAGCCCTCGCGGTCGTGCATGAGCTCGCCGAGGGTCGCCGCCGTCGCCGCGACCCGGGCCACGGCCGCGGCGCGGAGCTCTTCGAGGCGCACGCGAGGTCCAGTGATCATCCCGACACTCTAGGCCGGGGGTCCGACGGTCGCGGTCGCGTTCCGGTCGCAGAAGATCCCGCTATCAGCCGCGGATGGCGGGATCTTTCGCGACGGGAGCGGCGGGCCGGCTCAGCCGAAGAGCAGCGTGAGGACGGTCGCGCCGCCGCCGCCGAGGATCAGCGCGATGATGACTGTCCAGGCCACGATCCGGACGCGCCGGTTGCGGCGGACGTCGAGGTCGCCGTAGTCGCTGTCGTCGGTCATGCGACCGGCTCCGCGACGGTCGGGCCGAAGGCCGCGGGAAGGGTGGCCTGCGAGCGCTCGCGCAGCTCGGCGGCCGAGACCGTGAAGACGCCCTGCACCTCGAGCTGAGGCTCGCTGTCGGTCACGCCGATACGCGCGACCGGGTAGCCGCGACCCTCGCACAGCCCGCGGAACTTCACGTCGTCCTCACGGGGGACGGTCACGAGCACGCGACCGGTCGACTCCGAGAAGAGAGCGGATGCCGCGTCCACGCCGTCGCGCTCGATGATCTCGTTCAGCCAGACGCGCGCGCCGACGCCGAAGCGCATGACGCCCTCGGCGAGGGCCTGAGCCAGACCGCCCTCGGAGACGTCGTGCGCCGAGGAGATCAGCCACTCGTCGCGCGCGGCGGCGAGGAGACCGGCCAGGCGCTTCTCGCCGGCGAGGTCGACCTTCGGGGGCAGGCCGCCGAGGTGCTGGTGCACCACATCGGCCCACGCCGAGCCGGAGAGCTCGGTCGAGGTCGTGCCGAGCAGGTAGATGTTCTGGCCCTCGTCCTGCCACCCCGAGGGGATGCGGCGGGAGACGTCGTCGATGATGCCGAGCACGCCCACGAGCGGGGTCGGGTGGATCGGCACGTCGCCGGTCTGGTTGTAGAACGACACGTTGCCGCCGGTCACCGGGGTGCCCAGCTCGTAGCATCCGTCGGCGAGACCGTCGACGGTCTGGCCGAACTGCCACATGACCTCGGGGTTCTCGGGAGAGCCGAAGTTCAGGCAGTCCGTGATCGCGGTGGGCACGGCGCCGGTGACGGCGACGTTGCGGTACGCCTCGGCGAGGGCCAGCTGCGCGCCCGCGTACGGGTCGAGCTGGCAGTAGCGGCCGTTCGCGTCGGTCGAGATCGCGAAGCCCAGGCCCGACTCCTCGTCGACGCGGATCATGCCGGCGTCGTCGGGGAACGCGAGGGCCGTGTTGCCGAGCACGTAGTAGTCGTACTGGTTCGTGATCCAGCGGGTGTCGGCGAGGTTTGGGCTCGCGACGAGATCGAGGAACTGCTCGCGCAGCACCTCGGCGTCGTTCGAGCGGGGCAGGTTCTCGGCGGCATCCGCCTGCAGCGCGTCGATCCACGTCGGGTACGCGACCGGACGGTCGTAGACGGGGCCGTCGACCGCGACGGTCGAGGGGTCGACGTCGACGATGCGCTCGCCCTGCCAGTCGATGATGAGGCGGCCGTCTCCGGTGACCTCGCCGAGCACCGAGGTCTCGACGTCCCACTTCTTCACGACCGCGAGGAACGCGTCGAGCTTCTCGGGGGCGACGATCGCCATCATGCGCTCCTGCGACTCCGACATGAGGATCTCCTCAGCGGTCAGCGTGGGGTCGCGCAGCAGCACGTTGTCGAGCGACACCTTCATGCCGCTGTTGCCGTTGGCGGCCAGCTCGCTCGTGGCGCAGGAGATGCCGGCGGCTCCGAGGTCTTGAATCGCCTCGACGAGCTCGTCGCGGTAGAGCTCGAGGCAGCATTCGATGAGCACCTTCTCGGCGAACGGGTCGCCGACCTGCACCGCGGGGCGCTTGGTCGGGCCGGTGGAGTCGAAGGAGTCGGAGGCCAGGATGCTGGCGCCGCCGATGCCGTCGCCACCCGTGCGGGCGCCGAACAGCACGACCTTGTTGCCCACGCCGGTCGCGTTGGCGAGCTTGAGGTCTTCGTGGCGCAGGACGCCGACCGCGAGCGCGTTGACGAGCGGGTTCGCCTGGTAGACGGAGTCGAAGACCGTCTCGCCGCCGATGTTCGGCAGGCCGAGGCAGTTGCCGTAGAAGCTGATGCCGCTGGTCACGCCGTGCACGACGCGGGCGGTGTCGGGGTGGTCGATCGCGCCGAAGCGCAGGGCGTCCATGACCGCGACGGGGCGTGCGCCCATCGAGATGATGTCGCGGACGATGCCGCCGACGCCGGTCGCCGCACCCTGGAAGGGCTCGATGAACGAGGGGTGGTTGTGCGACTCGGCCTTGAAGGTGACGGCCCAGCCCTCGCCGACGTCGATGACGCCCGCGTTCTGGCCCATGCCCACCATGAGGCGTTCCTTCATCTCGTCGGAGACCTTCTGGCCGAAGCGGCGCAGGTAGTTCTTCGACGACTTGTAGGAGCAGTGCTCCGACCACATCACCGAGTACATCGCCAGCTCGCCCGAGGTGGGGCGGCGGCCCAGGATCTCCTTGATGCGCGCGTACTCGTCGTCCTTGAGTCCGAGGGCAGCGTAGGGCTGCTCCTTCTCGGGAGTCGCGATCGCGTTCTCGACGGAGTCGGGAACGTGCGTGTGGGCGGTGGCTTCGGGGGCGTTGGTCACGCGCACTCCTCAGGAAGGGGGCCGGCGGGCGATCCCATTCTACCGGGCGTGCGAGCCCCCTTCCCTCGCGGGGTCAGCACCCTGAGGGGTCGCGAAGCGCGGCATCGCGGGGCGCGCATCCGACGTTCTCCGACCCCTCGCGCCGCGGAGGTGGGAGGGAAGGTCACGAGAACGTCACAGGATTCTCAATGAGGGTTGCCAGAACTCTCTGTTACCGGTAACTTTCGAAGCGTCCCCAGACGCACGTCCCCGCACCGTGCGATGCGCGCACGATGGCCGTGCGCTCGGATCTCGAGGAGGAGAACGCCAGGGAGACTCGCCTTGGGCCGCGCATCAGCGGCCAGTGCGGGATCGAGCTCTCAGAACCGACGCAGGACCGGCCTTCCGCAGCGACCCCCAAGACGCTGCGTCGGCCGGCGACATCCCCGCTTCGCCCGAGGCCGATCGCAGGCTCCGTCCATCAACGGGAGCCGCTGCTTTCGTGCGCCCTCGAGCGATCGACAGCAAGGAGTGAGACACGTGAGACCAGAAGTCAGATCGGGCCGGAGACGGCGACCGGGCGCTCGCGCCGCGGCGGTGATGGGCGTGACCGCGCTCATCGCCTCGTCCGTGACCGCGGTGGGCATCAGTGGCGCCGCTTACGCGGCGCCGACCAGCATCATCCAGAACGGGACGTTCGAGAGCGGGATCTCCGGATGGAGCGCCCCGCTCGGCGGCACCCTCTCGCAGAGCACCGACGCCAAGTCCGGCACCAAGTCGCTCGCCATCAGCGGACGCACCTCGTTCCAGTCGGGGCCGACGGCCACCGTCACCGGGCTGCTGTCGACCGACGCGTCCTACGACCTGAACCTCTCGCTGAAGTTCGACACCGGGCGGGCGACGCAGAACTTCAACATCGTGCTGTGCACGTCGTCGCGCAGCCGTTGCGACGTCGTCGCGTCGACCACGGCGACCGCTGGGCAGTGGGCGAGCGTGCAGAAGACGTTCACCCCGCTGACCTCGGACTACGACATCCTCTTCGTCGAGACGCCCTGGAACACCGACATCCAGTCGTTCGTGATCGACGACGTCTCCCTGACCACCGACGACGGCGGCCCCGCCGTCGTCGAGCCGCCCGCCGTGCCGGGCAACCTGCTGCCGGACGGCCGATTCGTCTCCGGATTCACGGGATGGACGAACACCCGCGGCGGCACGCTCGCCCTCAGCGACGACGCCGCGAGCGGCGCCCACTCCCTGCAGGTGACGGGGCGCGAGAACACCCAGTCCGGTCCGTTCGCGAACGTCGCGGACAAGATCGAGCTCGGCGCCTCCTACCGGCTCACCGGCAAGCTCAAGTACGACGAGGGCAACGCCACCCAGCAGTTCAACTTCACGTTCTGCCCCACGAACTTCAACGGATGCGCCGACTATGGTCACACGTTCACGAAGGGCGAGTGGGGGTCGTTCTCGCAGGAGTTCACGGCCGAGGCGAAGCACGTCGCCGCGGGCTGGCTCTTCGTCGAGACCCCGTGGGGATCGAGTGCGCTGCAGGACTTCAAGGTCGACGAGCTGTCGCTCGTGAAGATCGCCGACGCCCCTGAAGGGCCGGAGTTCACCAGCCTCGAGAAGGTGCAGACCAAGCCGGTCGGCGACCACAACCCGCTCGTCGGCCACAAGTTCGGCGCCGACCCGCACCACCTCATCTACAACGGCCGTCTCTACATCTACTCGACCGACGACACGCAGCAGTACGAGCTGAACAGCAAGGACGCCAACGGGCTTCCGACGCAGTCGAACGGGTACGGCGGCATCACCCGTCTCAACGTCATGTCGACCAGCGACATGGTCAACTGGGTCGACCACGGCAGCATCCCGATCGCCCGTGAGGGCGGAGCGGCTCCGTGGTCGAGGAACTCCTGGGCTCCCGCCGCGATCGAGAAGGACGGCAAGGTCTACCTCTACTTCTGCGACAGCGGAACCGGCACCGCGGTGGTCGTGGGCGGCTCGCCGCTCGGCCCGTGGAACGACCCGCTGGGCAAGAAGATCATCCCCGACACCGTGTCTCGCGACTACATCGCCGGCGGCGGATTCCCCGCGGGCATGTGGCTCTTCGACCCCGAGGTGTTCATCGACGACGACGGCCAGGGCTACCTGTACTTCGGCGGCAACTCCCAGATCGGCACCGCGCCGAACGTGCAGGGACCGCAGAACCCGAAGTCGACCCGCGTGGTCAAGCTGAAGGACGACATGGTCACCCTCGACGGCGACCCGGTCGAGATCGACGGCCCCGGCATGTTCGAGGCCTCGAGCATGTTCAAGCGCGGCGACACGTACTACTACTCCTACTCGTCGAACTTCCAGGTCAACGAGGTGCCGGGGCAGTACCCGTCGCGCGGCGGCATCGCGTACATGATGACCGACGACCCGATGAAGCTCGGATCGTCGGAGTACGCGGGTGTGGCGTTCCAGAACCAGGGCACGTTCTTCGGAGCGGGCAACGGCGGCAACAACCACTCCGACATGTTCACCTTCAAGGGCGAGACGTACTTCACGTATCACGCGCAGACGCGCGGCGCGGCGTGGGCGGCGGCGCTCGGAACCCCTGGGGCGACCCAGGGCTACCGCTCGGTGCACATCGACAAGCTGGAGTTCAACGCCGACGGGACGATCAAGCCGATCGTCGGCACGCGTGCCGGTGTCGCGCAGGTCGAGAGCTTCGACCCGTACCGCACGTTCGAGGCGGAGACGCTGGCCTGGCAGCTCGGCATCAGCACGGCCAAGACGGATGCCGCATCCGTCGAGTTCCCCGAGCACAACGGCGGGGGCAACATGGTGCTGTCGGGTGTCGATGACGGCGACTTCGCCGGTGTCTCCGGCGTCGACTTCGGCTCCGGCGCGAAGACCGTGTCGGCGCGCGTGAAGCCGCTCGTCGAGGGCGGCAGTATCCAGGTGCGTCTCGACGATGTCGACGGGCAGGTCGTCGCGGAGATCCCGGTCGACGGAACCGTCGGCGAGTGGACCACCGTCCAGGCCGACGTGACCGGAGCCGCCGGAGAGCACGACGTGTTCTTCGTCTTCGCGGCTCCCGAGGGCGCCGACGCCGATGCCGACCTGTTCGAGGTCGACAACTGGGCATTCACGCCGGTCGACGACGGCCCCGGCGCCGAGCTCGTCGCCCAGCTGTCGCGCACCGAGGTCGCCGCGGGCGGATCGGTGACGCTCACGGCATCCGGGGTTCCGTCGGAGACGGTCGAGATCGGGATCGAGAGCACGTACCGTGCGCTCGCGAACGTCGAGGTCTCCGAGGGCGCGCTCGACGTCGCCCTGGTGATCCCCGCCGACATCGAGCCCGGTGCGCATCACATCGTGATCCGCGACGGTGAGACCGAGCTCGCGAGGCTCGCGCTCACGGTCACGGCGGCCGGGACCGGTACGGCCGGAGCCGGCGGCGGCGCCGGCGGCTCGGGCACGGCGGCGGGAACGGGCAGCGGAACCGGCGGCGCGCTGGCGAACACCGGTGGCGACGCCGGTGCGGCGGCGAACGCGGCCCTGCTCGGTGCGCTGCTGATGGCGCTCGGAGCGGGCGCGTGGATGACGCACCGTCGTCGCCGCGCGCTCGGCGCCACCGAGAGCGAGTGACCGCAGCATCCTGATCGCAGCACCCTGAACGCATCGCTCCGTCCGCATCCCGCGGGCGGGGCGATGCTCGTTCCTCGGTCGTGAGGGGTCGTGAAGCGCTGCATCCGCGCCCCTTGACGCGGCACTTCGTGGCCCCTCAGCGTGGGCGCGGGGCGCGGGGCGCGCTAACGCGGGGAGCGCTAGCGCGGGGATGCCGCGGCGGCGAGGCGAGCGGTGAGAGTTTGCGCGGCGGCGCGCAGCTCCTCGGGGCCCACGACGGTGAACGGGGCGTCGAACCTCATCACCGACGCGAGCATGCCGACCCAGGACCACGACCCGACGGTGACCTGGCACGACCCCTCGTCGCGGGGCTCGACCGTGCCGTCGGAGCCGACCCACACCGCGACCTCGCGTGCCGGCAGTTCGATCACGACCTCCCCGACGCAGGGCCAGCGGTCCTCGGTATCCGAGCCCTTGGCGCGTGCGGCGAGATAGGTGCGCGCATCCCCCGCGGGAAGCGGTCGCGGTGTGAACGACGGGCCGGTCGGGATGCGCGGCCGCATCCGATCGAGGCGGAAGATGCGCCAGTCGTCGGCATCCAGATCCCACGCGAGCAGGTACCAGCGGTTCTCCCGCGCGACGATCTCGTGCGGCTCGGCGCGCCGCGCCGGCCGGTCGTCATCGGCGCCGTAGTCGAAGCGCAGCACCTTCCGGTCACGAACGGCCGCGCTCGTCGCCTCCAGCACGGCGGCATCGACCCTGGTCTCGTTTCCCGTGCCGGAGAAGCGGATGCCGTCGACCCGGTGCCGCAGCCGGGAGGGCATCACCTGGCGGACCGTGGCGAGGGCGCGCGCGGCCCCTTCGTCGATGTCGATGCCGCTCGACGGGGCGTTCTGCAGAGCGACGGCGATCGCCACGGCCTGGTCGTCGTCGAACAGCAGCGGCGGCAGCTCCGAACCCGCAGCAAGGCGGTAGCCCCCGTCTGGGCCCTTGATCGCGGAGATGCGGTAGCCGAGCTCGCGCAGCCGCTCGACGTCACGCCGCACGGTGCGCGGGCTCACGTCGAGGCGGTCGGCGAGCACGCTCCCCGGCCAGTCGCGCGGCGTCTGCAGCAGCGACAGCAGGGCGAGCATGCGGGAGGAGCTGCCGGTCATTCCCCCATTCTCTTCCGAGTAGAGGACAGAAACAGACCTCTTCTGCGGGAATCGTGGTCGTAGACGGCACCCGGCCGTCGCCGATCCGAGGAGACACCATGTCCATCACCACCACCACGCACCTCAACTTCCGCGGCACTGCGCGCCAGGCGCTGGAGTTCTACCGCTCCGTGTTCGGCGGCGAGATCGCGCTCGCCACCTACGGGGAGTTCGGGATGCCCGCCGATACCCCCGGCGCGGACCTCCTCGTGTTCGGAGAGCTGGACGGCGGTGGCATCCGTCTCATGGCCTACGACATCCCCGGCCTCGACGACGCCTCCGCGACCGCGGGCGAGACACGGAGGGAGAACGGCCTGACCATCACCGATCGCCCGTTCTTCCAGTCGCTGCGGGCCACGTTGCTCGACGAGCTCACCGGATACTGGGACGCACTCGCCGTGGGCGCCGAGGTGGTCGAGCCGCTCGCGGCATCCGCGTGGTCCGCCGGGTTCGGCATGCTCACCGACCGCTTCGGCGTCACGTGGGTGCTCGACGTGCGCGCTTCCTGAGCGCGCTCGCTCCGCGCCCCGAGCGGCGGCTCGCAGCTCGCGCCCGCGCCTCAAGCGGCCGTGAGGAGTCAGAGATCGCGGCATCCGACCGCCTGGATCCGACGTTCTCTGACTCCTCACGCGTCGCTCACTTGAGGGCGGCGGTGCGGTCGGGCTCGGGGCCGAGGAGCGCGCCGACGAGGAGGAGAGCGGATGCCGCGGCGAGCACGGCCATGACCGCCGCGACCGGGCCGAGTGCGCTCTGCAACCAGGGCAGCCAGAACGGGAAGAGCGCCGGCACGACGAGGGACAGCGAGTACCCGACCCCGTAGCCGCTCGACCGCACGGCGGAGGGGAAGCGCTCCGCGAGGTACGCGCCCACCGGACCGTAGGCCGAGACCGTGACGATCTGCACGACGGCCACCGCGAGCACGGCGGCGACGCCCTGCGAGGTCAGCGCCCACGCGAAGGCGAGGGGTGCGGCGACGAGCGCCCCCGCGCCGAAGACCACGAAGAAGCGTCTCCGTCCGATCCGCTGCGAGAGCGCGCCGGCGGAGAGCATCGCGGCTGCCGAGACGAGGGTCGCGATCAGCATGATGAACGGGACGGTCGTCGGTCCGACCTGCGGCGCCTCGCGCAGCATCCCGGTGAGCACGGGGATCGCCATCTGGGTGAACAACCAGAGCCCGGTCATCAGCACGAACACCTGCCACAGCTGGCGGCGGAACGGACCGATGAGGATGGCGGTGAGCGGACGTGTGCGGCGGGCGCCGGTCGTCGAGATCGGGGCGTCGTCGACGCCGGCGACGTAGTACCAGAGCATCGCCGCGGCGAGCAGGGCGCCGGCGATGAACGGCATCCGCCACCCCCAGCCGGCGTAGGCGTCGGGTCCGAGCACCTGGACGAGGGTCAGCGTGAGCCCGGCGATGAACGCGTTGGCGAGCGGTGACATGGCCATGATGCCGCCGCTGAGCAGGCCGCGCCGGCGCGGGGCGGTCCACTCCATGGCGAGGGGGATGGCCGCGGAGTACTCACCGCCGAGGAAGACGCCGCCGACGAAGCGCAGGGCCACGAACGTCCACAGAGTCGCCGCGCCGCCGACGTCGTGGGTGGGGATCAGGGCGATCAGCAGCGTCGTGATCGCGATGCCGGCGATCGCCGCTGTGGTGGTTCTCGTTCGTCCGTGACGGTCGGCGAGGCTCCCGAAGATCGCGGCGCCGAGCGGACGTCCGAGCAGGGTGGCGACGAAGATCAGGCCCGTCTGGGCGGCGGCCGCATCGGGACCCAGCACGATCGCAGCCGCGGGGGCGAGGGCGATGACCGGCAGGAAGATGTCGACCTGGTCGACGAAGTTGCCGAGCAGTCCGCCGCGGACGGCGTTGCGTGCTCGAGAGGGGGAGACGGTGGGCTCGGCGATGAGACGCGACATGTGGCTCGACTTCCTACGGCGGCATGACCCGCATCAGGTATGACGGTCGGCGCGGCGTCAGCGCCCTCTCAGCCCCTGCCGGGACTCCCATGGTTGAGGGAAGTCTAGGGGAGGGAACAGCCCCCGGTCGTTGAGCGAGCGCAGCGAGACGAAACGTTCGCCGTCGTCCGTCGTCCGTCGCCTGTCGCCCGTTCGCCTGTCGCCTGTCGTCCGTCGCGCGTCAGCTCGAGGCCGTGACGACGTGCGCCTGGATCCGCCCCCGCACCTCGCCGTCGCCGAACCGGGCGGCGATCGCGGCGGCTGCCCGCACCGTCGCCTCCGCGAGGGCCGACGGGTCCCGCGCCTCGATCTCGCCGCGCAGGGGTGTGCCCTGGCAGTACGCGGTCGCCGCGACGAGGGCCGACGGTGCGACGCTCTGCGCGGTCACGGTGTCGATCGTGACGGTGGTGAAGCCGGCATCCCGCACCTCCCGCTCGATCAGGGCGACGTCGTGATAGCCGTGCGGGGTGCGGGCCATGAAGCGCGGAGGATCGGCGGGGAACATCGCCGCGAGCGCATGCCCCACCTCGTCGGCGAAGTCGTTCCTCTCGATCGCGTCCCAGACGGCGAACACGAAGCTCCCGCCGGGTTCGAGCACCCGCCGCGCCTCGCGGTAGGCGCGGACGCGGTCGGGGAAGAACATCGCCCCGAACTGGCACAGGACCAGGTCGAAGGCGTCGTCGTGGAAGGGCAGCTTCTGCGCGTCGGCGGTCTGCCAGCGCAGCCGCGGATCGGGCAGGACGGATGCCGCGTAGTCCAGCATCGGCGCGCTCAGATCGGTCGCGACATAGGCCGAGCCGGCGGGCAACAGCGGCAGCAGGAATCGCGGGACGACGCCCGTTCCGGCCGCGGTCTCCAGCACCCGTCGCGGCTCCAGCGCCGCCGCCCGGCGCGCGACATCGGCCGCATAGGGCTCGAAGATCAGCGGCACCATGTAGCGGTCGTAGTTCTCGGGGATGGACCCGGAGAAGATGCTGTCGGGAACGGGCATCAGTGCACCTCTGAGGCGAGGCTACGCCTGAGTGAGGGGGTGCGGTAGGGGTTTGCTGCGGCGACCGGATCTGCCTGTGGGGTCAGAGCACCGCTGCGAGTCCGTGGTGTTCGGCGCGTGCGCGCAGCTCGAGATCGAAGGTGAGGATGCCGTCGACAGTGGTGCCGAGTCGCAGCGCTGTCGCGAGGTGGAGAGCGTCGAGTGTGCGCAGTCCGCTCCGCAGGGCGACGGCTGCGTCGGCGATGTCGTCGTCGAGCGACACGAGGGCGACGCGGTCGATGACCTGCTGCACGTGGTGGCCGGCGATCAGCCGCCGGTCGACGATCGCGGCCAGCTCGACGGCCAGGAGGCGTGAGGACACGAACTCGGCTCCGCGCTCGAAGAGTTCGGCGACGGCCTCGCTCTCGGCTTCGTCGATCAGCAGTTTCGCCGCGGCGGAGGTGTCGAGATAGATCACAGCCGATCCGCCCGCAGATCGTTGATGATCTCCGCACTCGTCTGATCGAGCTTCACCCTCTGTATGTTCAACGCTCCCGATTGCGACGGTAGTCGTACGTGCCCCGCGGCGATCAGGTCGTCCCAGACGCTGGCCTGCGGAGGGGACAGCTGTGCGATCGGGCGCCCGCGATCGGTGATCGTCAGCGTCTCTCCCGCGGCGACACGCGCCAGGACCTTCGCGGTCTGCTGGTTGAGCTCGGTTCTCGTCACGGTTGCCACTCTGGAAGTCTACGGGCGAAGTAGTAGAAATAGTAGGTCTGTTGCGTTGGTGGGGATGGAAGCCACATGCAGGCACGATAACTCGTCCGTCAGGCAGCAGGCGTGCGTCGAGGAGGCGGTTGTCAGAAGCTGTGGAGAAGTCCTGAGGAGGTCGATCGGTGCAGGGTGAGTGGGTGGTTCCAGGGGAACAACCGGCAGAACTCGGGGCTGCGACGGAGAGGCTCGTTGCCTAGTCTCAAATGCGTGGGGGAATTCGCAGGTTTGGAAATAGGCAGTTGGGCAGAACTCCTTTCGGGAGTGGCCTCAGTGGCGGCAGCGTTCGTGAGCATCTTCGCTTTGCGCACAGCTTTGGCGGCGAACGCCACGGCGGAGCGCACGCGTAGCGAGGCCAAGGTCTTCGCCGACGAGACGCGGGAGCGTGAGCGTTCGCGGCAGCATGCCGATGTGGCTCGTCAGTTGCAAGCGTGGTGGGTGAAATGGAACGAAGGCGCCGGCGACGCGTACGGAGTCTTCGTGACGAACGCGGGTGAGGGGGCGACCGTCTTCCGCGACATTCGAATCGAGACGCGGGGGAACTCGATCGCGAAAGGTGAGAAGGGTTTCATCACCTTCACCTCGCTGCCACCCGGTTCGTACGTACTGGTCAGCAACGCATACGGATCCGACCATGCGTGGGGAGAGCCCCAGGCGGTGCGCGCAGACGTCACCTACGAGCCGCTGCTCAAAGCGCAGAAGTACGCCGTGACGTGCATCTCCTTCGAAGACCCGACCAAGCAGGCATGGTGCTGGACGCCTGAGCGGGGTCTGGAGTCTGCCGTCAAGGCATAAGCGTCACCGGGGTCTACTGCACCGACCATCCCCCGTCGCTCGCGAGCACGGCGCCGTTGATGTTCACGGCGTCGTCGCTGAGCAGGAACGTGATGGACGCCGCCAGGTGCTCGGCGGTCGCGATGGTGGGGATCGCCTGCTGGAACGGTGCGAGGCGGCCCGAACCGTACTCCGACATGTTCGGGGGCATCGGGATGCCGGTGGCGACGCCGCCCGGGGCGACGGAGTTCACGCGGATGCCCTTCGGCCCGTACATGAACGCCGCGGACTTCGTCACGCCGATGATGCCGTGCTTGCTGGCCGTGTAGGCGTTGCCGGAGGCGTTGCCGCGCAGGCCCGCTTCGCTCGACACGTTGAGGATCGATCCGCTGCCGGCCGCCTCCATGATCGGGAGCACCGCGCGCATGAGCTTGAACGGGGCGGTGAGGTTGATCGCGATGACGCGGTCCCAGACGGCATCCGTCGTCTCGCCCGCGGGGGAGAAGTCGTCGTTGATGCCGGCGACGTTCGCGAGGCCGTCGATGCGGTCGCCCGCGGCGGCGATGACGGCGTCGATCGCGCTCTGCTGCGTGAGGTCTCCGGCAACGGTGACGATGTCGGGGAGCTCGGCCTTCAGCGCGTCGAGCTTCTCGGCGGAGATGTCGGCGGCGATCACGCGTCCGCCTTCGCGGGCGATGCGGGATGCCGTGGCTCTGCCGATTCCGGATGCCGCGCCCGTGACGATCACGGTCTTGCCGGCGAAGCGTCCGGTGGTGGGCTTCTCGGCCCAACCTTCGGTGCCGGTGTCTTCGGGGATCTCGCCGCCGTTGGCCGCGCGGACGAGATCGTCGACGACCGACTGCGGGAGTGCGCCCTGGCTCATCGCGACGAGCTGCTGCAGCGGGAGCCCGAGCACGGGGGTGAGGAGCTCGGGGTCGGCGCCGGTCTTCTCGAAGAGTCCGCGGATGAGCGGTCCGCCGACCTCGTCGTTCAGCCAGTCGCCGATGGTGGAGTGAGCGGTGAGGGCCATGCTGGTGCTCCTTCTTGTTTCGCAACGGTGCGTCTCGTTATGGATCAGTGTACGCCTGAGTAGCCTGTGATCGTGCCCAGACCTCGAAGTGAATCCGCCCGGCAGGCCGTGCTGGAGGCGATGCGCGCCGCCCTGTCCTCTTCGGGCTACGAGGCCGTGACGATCGAGGGCCTCGCCGAGGTCGCCGGGGTCTCGAAGCAGACGATCTACCGGTGGTGGCCGTCGAAGGCCGCGATCCTCGGGGAGGCGCTGCTGGAGGGGGAGCTTCCGGGAGTTGAGCTACCGATGACGGACGACCTGACGGCAGATCTTCGGGCGCTCTTCACTGTGCAGGACGACGGGGAGACAGTCGCACTTGCACGGGCGCTCATCGCGGTGACGGCCACGGATCCAGAACTTGGGGCACGGTTGAACGAGAGGCTGGCGGCGCCGATCAGGGAGTGGACGGCGGAGCGGCTCACCCGGGGAGTTGCGGCAGGTGACGTGCGGGCGGACGTGGATGCTGGGGTCGTGGCAGATGAGCTGATCGCGCTGGGGTCGTATGCGGCCTTGCTTGGGGTGGGGATGGATGCGGAGCGGGTGGAAAAGATGAGTGAGCTAGTCGTGCGGGGGATTGCGACCTGTTGAACATCACGACCTAGTGAACACCGTGACCTTTGAGACGCAGAGTGCGCGGGGAGTCGTTTCGGTGTGCGGTGACGAAGATGAGCGTGTCGTGATGTCTAGGGCTCACGACAGCGCTCTCCGCGAGCGAATCCCGCGCGGCGTTCGTCTGTATGGAGGACGATCGTCTGGGATTCCGGACTGCGGACTTCGCAGCGGCACCGGGTGCATCGCTTCCGGCTGGGGGCGAGGGAGGCATACTCCTTGCGAACTTGTTGGTTCCACTGCCCGCCCGCAGAGAGCATCACCGGCTCGGCTCTCGTCAAGAATGAGGAGAGAGCTTTCCATGCGGGATCATGATCGGGACTTGCAGAAGCGTGGTGGGGTGCGGTCGAGATGTGGAGCTTCGGTAGGAGTTCCGTGCGTGCGTTCGATGTCACCCAGCTGCCGGAGCTGTCGCTCCAGACGATCGCTCCGCCTTCGAGTTTGCCGGCATGCCACAGGACTGGACAGAGGGCCCGTCTGTTCTGGACGCTGAGGGCGAGAGCGAACGAGAGCAGGGGCAGAGAGCTTGAAGCGGCAGCTCGACGTCGCACTTCCACGGCGTTCGCCAGTGTGGCTACTCCGGGTCTGCCGGCCGACCACCACGGCGTCGAGGAGCGTCCGTGGTCGACGGAGAAGAGACGAACTTCGACCCTGTTTTGATAGGCGTCGACCATCAACTTCTGCAGAGCACCCGCCTTTGATGCTGCGCGGCGGCCGATCTCTGCTGCCGTGCCGTCAAAGAACTCATCGAGGTCTTCAGAGTCCTCTGCGAGCAGGCGCACGTAGCGCTGCACCGAGACCGACAGCTCGTCCTTCTGCGCGTCAGAGAGTGCTGCGGAGAGATCGACAGCCTCGAGCATGGCATCCCCCGGAGCATCGGTGGGGTTCCGGGCGTCCGATACGACCGCGGAGTATCCAGACCGAAGGCTTTCCTCCAGCTCTGGCAATGAGCTCTCCGGAAGTTTCGATACGAGTATGGCCCCCTGAGCGAGAGCCTCGGCCGCCCTGGCAACGACGTCCCACTCGTATGGGATCCACAGCTCATCCAGAGTGTCGAGCCCGGCCTCGGTGAATCCCTCCCACCCGCCGATGTGGTCGTGGTCATCGTGCGTCAGTACGAGGATGGTCGGAGACGCTTGTGCGACGAGGCGACCCATCTCCGGCCGACCACCGACATCAACGCCGACGCACACGCGTTGCCCGCGTTGCCCGAGTTGCCCGCTCGGTGTGGACCACGTGAGTGCCTCTCCGGGCTGCTTGTGAGGTGGCAGTCCGAAAGCCGTCAAAGTGCTGCGTGCGACCAATGCGGCACATCCTCTCCAGTTGTTCCCGCGCGAGAATCCAGCAGCGCTCGACGCCGTGCGTGCAATCGGGAGTCGAACCCGCGGGCGTGAAGGTGAGTAGTCATGCAGCCTCCTTGGTTCGCAGCGTATCGCTCCCCTGTCTCCCTGCCGATGGCCGACGTTGCCCTCACCGTGTTTCCCTCACGCGGCGGAGTGCGTGGTGGAAGGGGAGGAGGATCTGCGTGAGTGCTCGGACGATGATCGTCGGGCGCACCTGCTCACGCTCCCACGCAGCCTGGGAGGCCTGAAAGACCCTCTGGATCCGTTCGAGGTGCAATGCGGTCCACTTAAGCTCCACAGTCTGACGGAGCCCCACTTTCCCCCTGGGGCGCGGAGCCCACAGGGCGACGCTGACGAGGACGGTAGTTGCGGCCACGATGGCGGCCATCCATATGGTGTTCTTCCCGGAGAGGAGGAAGATGAGAGTGACTGTGATGATCCCCATGGCGCTCATCGTGAGCAGGAACGCGCGAACCCACGCCCTGCTCCGTGGCGACTCTGCCTTGTCGGCGCCGGCAAGCCAGACAAGCACGAGTGTCGTCGGCATCGCGGCGGATGCCGCGCACATGAGAACGAACCCCGGTGTGAGAGCGACCCCGGGTCCCCACACCGCAATGCCGCCGACCACCATGGCGATTCCGGCAACGACGATCGGGGCAAGAATGAAGAGCGCGATGAGGTGCCACACTCGGCTCGTCGTCGTGACAGGAATGTCTGATCCGAAAGAGTCAGATACCCACGCCTGGGCATTCCTCATCGTCTCGGCGCTCCGTCGGTATGCGGCTTCTGTGCTCACAGGCTGGGGTGGGGAGAACATCTCTGCTCGCACGATCGCGATGAAGCCGAGCAAGATCGCGAAGAGCACGGGCGCGATCATCGTGACATCGTTCAGCACGAGGGTGACCGCAAAGCTGAGGACGAAGGTCAGCGCCAACCGCACGGCGTTCGCAACCATCCGATTCCCCTGCGCGTGATCGTCAGGATCCAGTTCGGCGGATGGACTCTTCCTCTCAAGAACCGTCAGGATCACGCTGAACAGGAGCAGAGCGGGTGAGTACGCAGGGGCGACAATCGCGCTGACCGCCGAAAGAGACGCGGCCCAATCGACGGCGAACGGCTGCTGGCTGAGAATGAAGAGCGTAACGAGTAGGGTCACGTTCCCCAGGACTGCGAGCATCAGCCATGCGAGACAGCGGCGAGCGAACATGGTGAGTGATCGAGGTTCAGTGCGAGTTCGAGTTGTCATACGCCCTTGCTACATGGCTGATCCGACATGGCCCCGCGCTCGGTTGCCGCGCTTCATCTCTCAGCCTGCTCGGCGACGATGGAGAAAGTGCGTATAGGTAATCCAATCTCGATCAGAGTAATCAGAACTGCAATCAATATGACGAATAGTTAGAGCACTCTGCTGGCAGATTTGGAGCGGATGCTGTCATAGGCGGATACTCGTCCCATCCGGATCGCCACATCGCGACCCGGCATCCGACATGAATCCCACCTTCTCGCTCACGCCTGAGACGTCCATCGCCATCGTTGGCGCTGGACGTCTCGGCGGTGTTCTCGCCCGAGCGCTCCGCGCCTCCGGTTTCGACGTGCGCGGCCCGTCCCGGAGAGCCGACGAGATCCCCGAGACCGACATCGCGATCCTCGCCGTTCCCGACGCGGCGATTGCCGATGCCGCGAAGAGCACGAAAAGCACGAGAACCGTCCACCTCTCCGGCGCCACTAGCCTCGACGCGGTCGACTTCAGCATCCACCCGCTCCAGACCTTCACTGGCACAGAGTCGCCCGAGGTGTTCCACGGCATCGGCGCCGCGATCGACGGACGCACCGACGACGACAAGAGCCTCGCAAGAGACCTCGCTCGCGCCCTCGGCATGACCCCGTTCACTGTGACCGATCGGGCGGCGTATCACGCGGCAGCATCCTTCGCATCGAACTTCGTGCTCACCGTGCTCGATGCGGCGGAGCAGCTCGCCACCGCCGCGGGCGTCGAGAATCCGCGTGAGGTCCTCGCCCCGCTCGTCCGGCAGTCGGTCGACAACTGGCAGCATGAGGGCGCGGCGGATGCCCTCACCGGGCCCATCGTCCGCGGCGATGAGCTCACCGTCGCGACGCAGAGGGCGGCAACGGGCGCGCACCGGGACCTCTTCGACGCGCTCGCCACCGCCACGAGGCGCATCGCCGGCCCGCGCAACCCAGAGGCGGACCTGCACAGCCTCGAGAAGGACCGCGCATGAGAATCCTCCGCACGATCCCCGAGGTTCGCGCCGCCGTCCGAGAGGCCAAGGCGAAGAACCAGACCGTCGGCCTCGCCCCCACGATGGGCGCGTTCCACGAGGGCCACCTCTCCCTCATGCGCCGCGCGCGCGAAGAGAACGGCCTCGTCGTCGTCTCCCTCTTCGTCAACCCGACGCAGTTCGCCCCGAACGAAGACCTCAGCACCTACCCGCGCGACGAAGCCCGCGACGCCGCGCAGGCCGAAGCAGCGGGCGTCGACATCCTCTTCGCCCCTGCGCCCGACGAGGTCTATCCGCACGGCTTCGCCACCAGCATCCACGTCACAGGCATCACCGACGTCCTCGACGGCGCGAGCCGCGGCGCGCATCATTTCGACGGCGTCGCCACCGTCGTCACCAAGCTGTTCGGCATCGTCCGCCCCGACGTCGCCTACTTCGGACAGAAGGATGCTCAGCAGGTCCTGGTTGTGCGGCGCGTGGTGCGCGACCTCGACCTCGACGTCCGCATCGAGGCGTGCCCCATCGTCCGCGAGGCCGATGGGCTCGCCATGAGCTCGCGCAACGTCTACCTCGACCCCGCCGCCCGGCAGCAGGCCACCGCGCTCAACCGCGCCCTCGACGCCGCCCAGGCGCTGCACAACGGCGGCGAACGGGATGCCGACCTCATCCTCGCCGCTGCCCGCGACGTCCTCGACGCCGCTGGCATCCGCACCGAGTACCTCGAGCTCCGTGACGCCGAGACGCTCGAACCCGTCGCCAACACGTCACGGGACGCCCTCCTCGCCGTCGCCGCGCACGTCGGCGCGGCTCGCCTGATCGACAACCACCTCCTCACCGGTCACCCTTCGGAACACGACCGCATCTCCGAACCCAGCCGCATCTCCGAACCCAGCCGCACCCCCGAACTCGCCCGCACCCCCGACCCAAGCCGTACCCCCGAACCCGCCCACCCCGCAGAACCCCGCCGCACCTCAGAACAGAACGGCACTCGCTGATGCTCCGCACCATGCTGAAGTCGAAGATCCACCGCGCCACCGTCACCGGCAGCGACCTGAACTACGTCGGCTCCATCACGATCGACCCCATCCTGCTCGAGGCCTCCGACATCCGCCCGCACGAGCAGGTGCACGTCGTCGACGTCGACAACGGCTCGCGCTTCGTGACCTACGCCCTCGAAGGAGAGCGTGGAACCGGCGTCGTCCAGGTCAACGGCGCCGCCGCGCGCCTTGTGCACACGGGCGACACGATCATCGTCATCTCCTACGCCGACTACTCCCGAGAAGACCTCGAAGACTATGTGCCGACCGTCGTGCACGTCGACCGGAGCAACACGATCATCAGGGTCGACGACGCCGTCGGAGAGCTGGTGACAGCGTGAGCGCCCACGCCGCCCCCACGAAGCGCCTCACCCTCGGCGACCTCGCCGCCAAGAAGACCGCGGGCGAGCGCCTCGTCATGGTCACGGCCTACGACTTCCCGAGCGCGCAGATCGTCGAGGATGCCGGCGTCGACCTCGTGCTCGTCGGGGACTCCGCCGCGATGACCGTGCTCGGCTACGACAGCACGGTGCCCGTCACGGTCGACGAGATGCTCATGCTCACGAAGGCGGTCCGCCGCGGACTCGACCGCCCGCTCCTCGTCGGCGACCTGCCGTTCGGCTCGTACGAGGCCTCAGACGCCGAGGCGATCGAGACGGCCCGGCGCTTCGTCAAGGAGGCGGGCGTCGACCTCGTCAAGATCGAGCGCGGCGGCACGACCGTCGACCGTGCCCGCGCGCTCGTGAACGCCGGCATCCCCGTCGTCGGCCACGTCGGGCTCACCCCGCAGACTGCGACCGCGCTCGGCGGCTACCGCGCCCAGGGACGCACCGCCGAGGCCGCCCTCGCTGTGATCGACGACGCCCTCGCCCTGCAGGCGGCAGGCGTCTCGCTGCTCGTCGTCGAAGCCGTGCCGTCGGAGGTCACCGCGGTGCTCATGCCGCTGCTCGACATCCCCGTGATCGGCATCGGCGCCGGAGCGGATGCCGACGGGCAGGTCCTCGTCTTCCACGACCTCCTCGGCCTCTATCCGGGCAGCGCCGCCAAGTTCGTCAAGCGCTACGCGGACCTCCGCGCCGCCGCCGTCGCGGGCGTCGAAGCCTACGCCGACGAGGTGCGTGAAGGCGTGTACCCGGCGCCGGAGCACGGATACGGGATGCCGGAGGCCGAGGCTCGGCGGCTCGGGGAGATGCTCGCGGGGCGGTGACCCAGCCGGAGGCAGACCGCCTCGGGGAACTGCCGCGGGCGGTAGGACGACGCTAGGACGCGAGTCGGGTGCGGGTCGCGTCGACGGGCTGAGGGCCGACCTCCGCCCAGACCTCGTCGAGCGAGAGGCCGAGCACGTGAGCGATCGCGCCGATCGTCGCGAACGCGGGCGTCGCCACGCGCCCGGACTCGATCTTGCGCAGTGTCTCCGGCGAGACGCCGGCGTCGAGAGCGACGCCCAGCATGGAGCGTTCGCCTCGCGCCCGCCGCAGCAGCGCGCCGAGCCGCTCTCCTCGCTCGATCTCGGCGGGAGTCAGCGGCAGGCGGACCATCATGGTGACGATTCTAATACCGGGATAGTATTACCGGGATAGTTATTGGAAAGCAGGCGCGTCATGATCGAGATACTGAACTCCGACGAGCTGGGGCGGGCGCGGGAGACGGGAGCGCTCGTGGGCGGCATCCTGCACTCCCTGAAGGAGCGCGCGGTGGTCGGGGTGAATCTGCTCGACCTCGACCGTTGGGCGAAGGAGATGATCGAGGATGCCGGCGCCGAGTCCTGCTACGTCGACTACGCCCCGTCCTTCGGGCGCGGACCCTTCGGCCACCACATCTGCACGGCGGTCAATGAGGCCGTGCTGCACGGCATGCCGCACGACTACGCGCTCGCAGACGGCGACCTGCTCACGCTCGACCTCGCCGTCTCACTGCGGGGGATTGCGGCCGACGCGGCCATCAGCTTCGTCGTCGGGCGGGCGGCGTCTCCCGACGATCTCGCGATGATCGAGGCGACCGAGCGCGCACTGGCGGCAGGCATCGCCGCGGCACGCCCCGGCGCGCGCATCGGCGACCTCTCGCGCGCCATTGGCACCGTGCTGCGCGGTGCGGGGTACTCGGTCAACCTCGAGTTCGGCGGGCACGGGATCGGCTCGACGATGCACCAGGATCCGCACGTCGCCAACGACGGCCGCCCGGGGCGCGGTTACATACTGCGCCCCGGACTGCTTCTCGCCCTCGAACCGTGGGTCATGGCCGACACCGACCGGCTCGTGACGGACGACGACGGCTGGACGCTCCGCAGCGCCACGGGATGCCGTACGGCGCACGCCGAGCACACGATCGCGATCACCGAGTCGGGCGCGGAGGTGCTGACGCTGCCCCGCGGATGACGAGGCGAGAGAGTGCCACGACGCATGCTGGTGTTCCGGAATCCATTCGAACATAACTACGAAACTCGCCCTCATCTCTCCTAAAATGGAGGCATGTCGAAGCTGGTCGGTCTGCAGGAGGCGATGTCCCGCCTCGATGAGGCGTGGGCGGATGCCGGCGACTCGACCGACCTGAGTCGAGAGCAGCTTCTCGCCGTGAACGAGGCCCTCGGCGTGGTGCGCAGGCGACTGGATGCCGTGCACGTCGACGTGGCGGCCTCCATCTCGCGGGAGTCGCGCCCTGAACTGGGGGCCGAGGGGCTGGCGAAGCAACAGGGCTTCCGGTCGCCGGCGAAGCTGATCGCCGCGACGGTCGGCGTCTCGACCGGCGACGCGTCAAGGCTGGTCTCGGTGGGTGAGGCGACGGCGCCCCGCACTGACCTGCTGGGGGCTCGTCTCCCCGCGCGCTATCCGCTCGTCCGTGCCGCGCTCGCCGCGGGGGAGATCGGCGCGCAGGCGGCGTCGCTGATCATCGGCCTGCTCGAACGCTGCCGCGTCGCGGCCGGCGCGGAGCGAGTGGCGGAGGGTGAGCGCGTGCTGACCGCGGCGGCCGCAGGGCTCGCGCTCGACGAGGTGCGCACACTCATCGTGCGCGCCGAAGCGTGGCTCGACCCCGACGGCGTCGAGCCGCGGTCGGACGAGCAGCGCTCACGCCGGTCGCTCACCATGTTCGAGCGCGACGGGATGCTGCATCTCTCCGCGCAACTGGATGCCGAGACCGCGGCGCCGCTCGTCACCGCCATCCGCGGGTACGTCACCGCGGCGTTCGCCGCGCGTAAGGATGCGCCCGACGTCGATGCGCCCGATGTCGATCGGCGGACGATCCCTATGCTTCAGGCCGACGCGCTGTCGGCCGTGTGCGCGCACATCCTCGGGTGCGAGAACCGACGGCTCCCGCTCGCCGGTGCGACCGTCATCGTGCGGATGACCCTCGATGACCTCGAGTCCGGCACCGGATCGGCGACGATAGACGGCATCGATCAGCCGATCAGCGTCGGAGTGGCCCGCAGGATGGCCGCTGGTGGCGGAGTCATCCCCTGTGTTCTCGGCGGCGACAGCGAGATCCTCGACTGGGGGCGGGAGAAGCGGCTCTTCACGCGGGCGCAGCGCCTCGCCCTCGTCGAACGCGATGGCGGATGCGCGATGTGCGGCCTCCCACCGGGGATGACGAAGGCTCATCACATCCGCTGGTGGCGGAGGGACCGAGGTCCGACAGACCTGTCGAACGGCGTGCTGCTCTGCGAGAGCTGTCATCACCGCATCCACGACAACGGGTGGGAGGTCCGCATCGACGGTGCGGGGGTCTCGGCGCGGGTGTGGTTCATCCCGCCCGCATACGTCGACGCGTCCCGCACGCCGAGACTGGGCGGGCGCGCGCGGTTCGACATCGCGGCGTGAGGCGGCGAGGGCTCCCCAGGGCATCCGTCACACTGGCCGCGCCGGCATCCCGCTACTCCCCGCGCCGCACCCGCAGCACGAGCGCGACCACCGCCAGGGCGATCACGACGAGCCCGTAGCCGACGCATACCGGACCCAGCCCGACCACGCCGACCAGGGCGCCGGCGACGACCGCCGGAACGCCGAAAGCGAGATAGGCGAGCAGGAAGATCACGGCGAACGTGTCCGCCCGCTCCGTCGCCGGGATGCGCGGAGCCAGTGAAGCGACGACCCCCGAGAACGCGGTGCCGAAGCCCATGCCTGTGATCGCCGTGGCCACGAGATAGAACGGCAGCGACCCCGCCCCGAGCGCCAGGAGAGACAGCGCCGTGCCGGACGCGAGAGCGGCCGTGCCGAAGATCACCGTCGTACGGGGGCGACGCCGCCGCATCGCGAACGCGGTGAGCGCTCCGACTCCGGCGAGCATCGCCACCGAGAGTCCCTGCCAGGTGTGCGCCTCCCCGCCCAGCTCAGTGCGCACGATCGTCGCGCCGAGCGACAGGAACAGTCCGCCGGTCGCCCAGCCGGCGATCACCGCGGGCGCCGCACGCCAGAAGTCCGCGCGGATGCCGGCGGGGATCGAGAGCCGGAAGCTCAGAGACGCCCATGCCCCCGGTCGCCGCGGCGCGGTCTCCGGCGCCAGCAGGAACAGCGCCGCCAGCACGACGTATACGACGGTGAGCGGGGCGAACACGTCGAGCAGCGGCTGACCGGTGAGGTCCAGGGCGACTCCAGAGACGAGCGCCCCCAGCGCGAGGCCGATGCCGGGGCTGAGCGCGTTCCACAGTGCGGCGGTGGCCGTCCGTCCGCCCGGCGCGAGGTCGAGCACGGCGGCCGACAGCGCGGAGATCAGAATGCCGCTCGCGACGCCCTGCAGCACGCGGGCGAGGACGAGCGCCGTGACGGAGTCGGCATGCCAGAACAGCGCCATGCTCGCGGCGAGCAGCAGGAACCCGGCGATCGCGACCGGCCGACGCCCGACATGATCGGAGAGGGACCCCGCGGTGAGCAGCGCGAGCAGCAGGGCGATCGCGTACACGGCGAACACCGCGCTGATCACGATCGCGTCGAACCCGATGTCCTGCGCGAGCACCGGGTAGAAGGGCGACGGCGCGCTCGCGCCGATCATCATCGCGATCTGCGCCGCGATCGCGAGCGCGAAACCGAACCGTGCGCGCCGCGGCCCGGCGGGCGAGCGCGTCGCCCCCGGAGTGACGATCGGCTGGGTGATGGTCATGACCTCTCCTGTCGGTTCGAGAATCATCGAACTATCGGAGCGTACTCGCCATCCGTCGATTGTTCAACTATTCTCGAACCATGCCTGGCGACCTCCCGCACCCGGATCGATCCGACATCCGGCTCACCGACGTGCTCTTCGCGCTCAGCGACCCCGAGCGCCTGGCGATCACGCGACAGCTCGCAGACGGCCCTCTCGACATGGCCGCCTGCCACTCCACCGACCCGAACCTGCCGAAGTCGACCAAGTCGCACTTCATGAAGGTGCTCCGTGAAGCGGGCGTCATCCGCAACGAGCCCAACGGGCGCCGGCGCACGCTCACCCTGCGCCGCGACGACCTCGACGAGCTGTTCCCCGGCCTGCTCGACTCCGTGCTGCGCGACTGAGACCTCCGGAAACCGACTGAGCCCTCCGGGAGCTAACTGGCCCCCGGAAGCCCGCGTCTGCGACAGCGCGCCCTAGAGTGACCACATGCCCGTCGAACCCCCGGAATGGACCGAGGTCGAGCTGACCAGCCACCGCGGCGCGGTCGGTCAGCGCATCATCGCGGCCATGCTCGTCGTGGTCGGTCTCGTCGGCGTGGTCCTGAGCATCCTCGCCGTGCCCGACTGGTGGGTCGTCGTGTCGGTGTTCCTCGTCAGCGTGTTCCTCGGGATCGTCGGCCTGAGCCTCTGGTTCCACGTGGGCATGAGCGCGGCAGCCACGGTCGAGCTGGTCAGGGTCGGCGCCCCGACCGCCCTCCGCGTGCTGCGAGCGGAGGAGATCGCCGACGAGAGCATCGTCTTCCGGCTCTTCCTCCGCCTGCCAGAGGGGGAACTCGTGGTCGTGCAGCATCAGTGCAGCCAGGGGCAGTGCGTGGAGGCGGGCCGAGCGGCCCCGCACTCCGAGGTGCCCGCGATCCTCGACCCGGTCATGAAGTCGTGGGGCGTCGTGCACGGCCGTCTCGATGTCTGAGACTCCCACCCCACTCCCAGCCTCAACGACATATCGTTGAGTATCGCTACCGATATCGGGAGGTCACCATGAACAACTCATTCCCCTCGAACCCGTTCGCGGGTGCGGGCGCCGGACCGGCATCCGCCCTCTTCGAGGCCATGGAGCAGCTGCGCACCTCGTTCGCGCCCCGACCCAGCGGCGGCTCGCGCATGGCGCGAGGCGACGTCCGCACGGCCGTGCTCTCGCTTCTCGCCGAGAAGCCCATGCACGGCTACCAGATCATCAACGAGATCGCCGAGCGCAGCGGCGGCAGCTGGAAGCCCAGCGCCGGCTCGGTCTACCCGACCCTGCAGCTGCTCGCCGACGAGGGCCTCATCACCGCCGAGGAGCAGAACGGCCGCAAGACCTACTCGCTCACGGATGCCGGAGCAGAGGTCGCCGCCGAGGCCACCGAGACCCCCGCGCCGTGGGAGGCCTCAGGACCCCGCGACCACACCCGCTTCAGCGCGCTGCCCAAGGCCGGCGTCGACCTCGCCGCGGCTGCCGCCCAGGTGGGGCGCACGGGGTCGCCCGAGCAGGTGCAGCAGGCCATCGAGGTGCTCGACGAGGCCCGTCGTAGGCTGTACTCGATCCTCGCCCAGGACTGACCGCGTGGCAGTGCGGCCTCCGCTGAGGAGCAGCGAGAGGACGGCGCGATGACGGATGCTGCGGCGCAGGGCGCCCACCGCGCCCGCTACCGTCGCATCCTGTCGTTCGCGGCGCGCGAGTTCCTCGCCATCTGGTGGTTCGAGCTCGTCCTGCCCCGCATCGGGCTGAGCCGGGTGTCCGAGCGCACGCGCGCCGGTCGGATGCAGCGTTTCGCCCGGCGCTTCCACGCCCTCGCGATCGCTCTGGGCGGGCTCATGATCAAGGTCGGGCAGTTCATGTCGTCCCGCCTCGACGTGCTCCCGCCGGAGATCACGAAGGAGCTGGAGGGGCTGCAGGACGAGGTGCCCGCCGTGCCGTTCGCCGACATCCGCGTCGTCGCCGAGGCCGAGCTGGGGGTTCCGCTGGAGCGCGCCTACGCGTGGTTCGACGAGAACCCCGTGGCCGCGGCATCCCTCGGCCAGGCGCACCGCGCCCGGCTCTCCGACCTCGACGCCGCCGACACCGGCCTCGAGAACGTCGTCGTCAAGGTGCAGCGACCGGGCATCGACGCGATCGTCGCGACCGACCTCGCCGCCCTCCGCCGGGTCGCGCGCTGGCTCACCCGCGTGCGGATCGTCGCCGACCGCGTCGACGCCCGCGGTCTCGTCGAGGAGTTCGCGCAGACGAGCCTCGAGGAGATCGACTACCTGCACGAGGCCGCGAGCGCCGAGAGGTTCCGCGAGAACTTCGCCGACGACCCCCGCGTCGACACCCCCGAGATCGTCTGGGAGCGCTCGACGCGTCGGGTGCTCACCCTGTCGGACGTCACCGCGATCAAGATCAACGACACCGACGCCCTGCGCGCCGCAGGCATCGACCCCTCCGAGGTCGCCGACGTGTTCGCCGAGGTCATGTTCGACCAGGTCTTCACCCACAGCTTCGTGCACGCCGACCCGCACCCCGGCAACATCTTCGTGACCCCGGTGCCGGCATCCGCCGCCGGGGAACGCGGCTTCCGGCTCACCTTCATCGACTTCGGGATGATGGCGGAGGTTCCCGACAGCCTCCGCGACGGGCTGCGCACCCTCCTCATCGCGATCGCCGGGCGCGACAGCCGTGGCCTCGTGACGGCCGCGCAGGAGATCGGCGTCCTGCTGCCCTCGGCCGACACGGCCGAGCTCGAACGCGCGCTGACCGCCCTGTTCGCGCGTTTCGGCGGCATGGGCTTCGCCGAACTCAGCACGGTCGACCCGCGGGAGTTCCGCGACTTCGCCGACGAGTTCGGCGACATGGTGCGCTCGCTGCCCCTCCAGCTCCCCGAGAACATGCTGCTGCTGATCCGTGCCGTCTCGTTGACGTCGGGCATGTGCAGCAGCCTCGACCCGTCGTTCAACGTGTGGGATGCCGCGGAGCCCTACGCCGGGCGCCTGCTGCGCGACGAGTCCGGGAACCTGATTCAGGACCTCGCGAAGCAGGCCATGCAGAACGCCGCCGTGACCTGGCGGCTGCCGAAGCGGATCGACGACATCATCACGCGCGTCGACGAGGGCAGCGTGACCTTCGACACGTCGCGTCTCGAACGACGGCTCGATCGTCTGGAGGGCATCGCGAGGCGCATCGCCTCGGGCGTGCTGTTCGCGGCGCTGCTCATCGGCGGCGCCCTGCTCGTCCCGTCCGCTCCGCCGCTGGGGATCACTCTCGTCTGCGTGTCGGTGCTCCCGCTGCTGCACTCGCTGTTCGCGGGCGTGGGCAGGCGCGGGCCGCGCTAGTCCGTCCTGGTCGTCGCGCGACGGTCAGGTGTGCGAGGGGGCGGCGTCGTCCGCGATGTCCGCGACCGGAGTCATCGGCTCCCTGGGCATCTCGGCCGCCGCGGTGATCCGCGCCGCCATGCCCGCGAAGATGAAGCCGTGGAACGGCAGCACGGCCAACCAGTACAGCCGCCCGCCCAGCCCGCGGGGGAAGAACACGGCCCGCTGCTCGTACCTCGCCCGATCCCCCTCCGGCACCGCCCGCAGCTCCAGCCAGGCGTCGCCGGGCACCTTCATCTCGGCGCGCAGGCGCAGGAGGCTCCCGGCATCCGCATGCTCGACGGCCTCGACGCGCCAGAAGTCGATCGCGTCGCCGACCCTCGCGGCGCTCCGGCTGCGGCGTCCTCGTCGGAGCCCGACTCCGCCCACGAGCCGGTCCATCCACCCGCGCACGGCCCAGAGCAGCGGCGACGAGTACCACCCGTTCTCCCCGCCGATCCCGACGATGACGCGCCACAGGTCGGCGGCCGAGGCGTCGGTCTCGACGGTGCGCGCGTCGGTGAACACCGTGCGGCCGGCCCAGTCGGGGTCGCTCGGGAGCGGGTCGCTCGGGGCGCCGGACACCTCCGCATCCTGCCAGCTGGTCTCCACGCTGTCGGCGTCGAGCCGGCCCAGCGCGAGCGACACGGCCTGACGGTAGGGCGTGAGCCCGCCCGACGGGAGCGGGATGATCTCGTCCACCGCCCTGTCCTTCACGACGCATTCGTTCTGCAGCGATGCGACGAGCGGTCGCGCGATCGCGCGGGGCACCGGGGTGACGAGGTTCACCCAGTGCGAGGCGAGCCCCGGCGTGAGCACGGGCAGCGCGGCGATCGCCCGCTGCGGGAGTCCGGCCTCGACGGCATAGCCGTTCATCATCTGTCCGTACCGCAGCACGTCGGGTCCGCCGATGTCGACGGCGCGATTGACGTCGGCATCCACGCGGGCCGCCCCGAGGAGGTAGTGCAGCACGTCGCGCACCGCGATCGGCTGGATGCGGTTGCGCACCCACTTCGGCGCCGGCATGTACGGCAGCACCTCGGTCAGGTGCCGGATCATCTCGAAGGATGCCGAGCCGGAGCCGATCACCACGCCCGCCTGCAGCACGAGCGTCGGCACGCCGGACGCCAGGAGGATCTCTCCGACGCGCACGCGGGAGCGCAGGTGGGGGGAGAGCGCGACGTCGGCGGGATGCAGCCCGCCCAGGTACACGATGCGGTGCACGCCCGCGGTCGCCGCGGCCTCGGCGACGGTCTCCGCCGCCCTCTCGTCCGCCTCCTCGAAGCCCTTGCCCGCGCTCATCGAGTGGATCAGGTAGTAGACGACGTCGACATCGCGCACGGCGTCGGCGACGGCATCCGCGTCGTCGGCCGAGCCCTCGACGATCTCGCAGTCGGCTCCCCAGGGGAAGGATGCCGCCCGCGCTGCGTCGCGCGCGAGGATGCGCACGCGGTATCCGGCGTTCAGGAGTCGCGGGGTGAGGCGTCCGCCGATGTAGCCGGTCGCGCCGAGCACCAGCGCGCGCGGAGGGGTGCCGTCGTCGCGCGGGAGGGCGCGCAGTGCGTCTTCGTGTCCGGTGGGCTGGGTGAGATCGGCCATGCTCCGAGCGTAGGCGCGTGGTGCTCGAGGTCACAGCGGGTTGCGCGAACGTCCCGGACGTGAGACAGGGCCGTTGGACAAGTGCAACTCCAGGGTTGCGGTAGTAAGGAGTGTGTGCAACTCTTGAGTTGCAGGTGAACGGCGATCCGGCCGCACCCCGGGAAAGGAACCATGATGGTCAACATGACAGAGAACCCCGCATCCGTCGTCGACGAGGAGACGTTCTCGGTGCGGCGCACGATCCGCATCGCGGCATCCGTCGACAAGGTCTGGCGCGCCGTGACCGAACCGGAGCACATCTCGCGCTGGTTCGGCCGCACGGTGCTCGACGGTGCCGGCGTCGGAGCGACCGGCACGATGACGTTCCCCGACTACGGGGCGATCCCGCTGCGCGTCGAAGCCTGCGACGAGCCGAACCTCATCGCCTACCGCTGGGGCAACGACGACGCACAGGATGCACGACCCGAGGTGCTCGACCCCGAGACCTCGACGGTCTTCACGTTCACGCTGGAGCCGATCGACGGCGGCACGCAGCTCACCGTCGTCGAGAGCGGCTTCGAGCGCACGTCGTCCCCGCTCGAGAACCTCGAGAGCCACCGCACCGGCTGGGACTCCGAGCTGGACAAGCTCGTCGCCCTGGTCGAAGGTGAAGTGTGACCGCGGACACCCTGATCCCCATGTTCGCCGCTCTCGCAGACGAGACGCGGTGGAGCATCCTGACGGCTCTCGGCGAGGGGGATGCCTCGGCATCCGCCCTCGCCGGGCGCCTGCCGGTGAGCCGTCAGGCCATCGCGAAGCACCTGGCGGTCCTGCAGGAGGTCGGCCTCGTCGAGCCGATCCCGGTCGGGCGCGAGGTGCGCTTCCGGGTGATCGGCGCCGAGCTCGCCGTCACCGCCGCGAAGCTCGGCGCCATCGGCCGGGACTGGGACCGCCGCCTCGCCGCGATCAAGGAGATCGCCGAAGGGTTGTGAGCCGTCCGGTTCGGGTCGGCGCGTTCCGGCCTGCGGTGAGAATCGGTGGGGGTGCGCGCCGGATCGTTGCCGCGCTCGCCGGCGCATTCGCAGAAACCTCTTGACACGGCATCCGCTGTCGCATAACGTACAACCAAATGGTTGTACAAAGAGAACTCAGCGAAGCGGAGGTCGACCGTGTGTTCCACGCACTGGCGACGGCGACCCGGCGCGACATCCTGCGCCGGACGATCGAGCGGGAGCAGTCCGTCTCGACCCTCGCCTCCGAATACGAGATGTCCTTCGCCGCGGTGCAGAAGCACGTGTCCGTGCTCGAAGCGGCGAACCTCATCGTCAAGCGCGCCGAGGGGCGCGAGCGGCTCGTCCGCGCGAACCCCGAGATGATCGCCCGCGCCAGGGCGCTCCTCGCCCGATACGAAGAGCTGTGGCGGTCGCGCATCGCCCGGCTCGACGACCTGCTGGCCGAGCCGGCACCCATGCAGCAGAGCACCACCGAACCGAAAGAGCAGGGAGACTGACATGCCTGTCACCGACATCACCACGGATGCCGAGAACCTCACCATGACCGTCGTCGCGGACTTCGCGGCGCCGATTGAGCGGGTCTGGAGCGCCTACAGTGACCCGCGGCAGCTCGAGCGCTTCTGGGGTCCTCCCGGATGGCCGGCGACCTTCACCGCCTGGGACCACAGCGTCGGCGGACGCGCGAACTACACGATGAACGGTCCGCGCGGCGAGGCCTCCTCCGGCTCGTGGGAGTTCCTCTCGATCGAGGAGCCGACCGCGTTCGCGGTGCTGGACTCCTTCGCCGACGCTGACGGTCAGCCGCTGGAGGGCTTCCCCGCCCAGCGCATGTCCTTCACATTCGAGCCGACCGGCGATGGCACCCGAATGGTGACCACGAGCCACTTCGATTCGATCGAGGCGCTCGAGCAGGTCGTCGAGATGGGGCAGAGCGAGGGCATCCGCATGGCGATGGCCCAGCTCGACGCCGTGCTGCAGGACCTTCGTGACTACGCGCAGGGCAAGGGCACCAGGGTCGAGCTGCTCGACGACACCCACGTGCGCATCACCCGGCTCGTCGAGGGTCCGCGCGAGCTGGTCTGGCGCGCACACCACGAGGCCGAGCTCATGAAGCAGTGGCTGCTCGGACCCGACGGATGGGAGATGACCGAGTGCGTGGTCGCTACCGCACCCGGAGACACCTACCGCACCTCGTGGGCGCCGGTGGGTGACACCGAAGGCCAGCCCTTCGGATTCGAGGGGGAGGCGCTGCTCGTCGACGCCCCTCGCCGCGCGGTCACCACGGAACGCATGACCGGGATGCCGACGGAGACGCTCAACGACCTCAACCTCTACGAAGAGGACGGTGCGACGCTCATCACCCTCCTCATCGAGTACCCCGACAAGGAGACGCGCGACATGATCCTCGCCACCGGCATGACCGACGGCATGGAAGCCTCGTACGCCCGCCTGGAGCGGGAGCTGCTCGCCGTCTGAGCGTTCACAACTCCTCAAGAAAAGGTCGGATCCCACGGGATCCGGCCTTTTCTGCGCCGTCGGCCGTGATTCGTGAGGAGTTGTGAACGCCGTGTCGGCGTGCGGCTCAGATCAGGCGGCGCAGCGCCTCTTCGAGGGTGACCCCCTGAGCGTCGGCGAGATCGGCGAGACGCGCGTGCTCATCGCCGCTGAGCGTGAGGCGCAGCTCGATCGGGTCGTCGGCGGGAGCGTCGTCGAGCCCGTCAAAGAGGTCGGATGCCTCGGCCCACAGTGGCTCGGCGGGAAGGTCGGCGGGAGACGCGACGGGGGCGACGAATGCAGCAGTGGGTGCAGCGGCAGGGGAGGGGGAATCCGCCCCCGCCTCGTCGGTCGGAGCGAGCCAGTCCCGGTCGGGCTGCGTCGCCATGGGGGCATCGACATCCGCCGCGCCCCGCGTGAAACCGGGGCCGCGATTCGGCTCCTGCTTCGCCTGGTACGCCTTGGCTGCACCGTTCGCGCGCTCGTCGGCTGCTTCGTTCAGGGGATGCCCCGCGTGGCCCTTGACCCACTCGAACGTCACGTCGCGGCCTCGCATGGCCTCGTCGAGCGCCTCCATCAGGTCGCGGTTCAGCACGGGTCCGCCGTCGGACTTGCGCCATCCCTTGCGCTTCCAGCCCGGCATCCACTTGGTGATCGAGTCGATCACGTACTTGCTGTCGCACTCGATCACCAGCTTCTCGGAGGTGCCGGCCGTGGCGCGCAGCAGCTCCAGCACGGCCTGCAACTCTCCCTGGTTGTTCGTGCCGTGCGGTGAGCCGCCGGCGGCCCAGTTCGCGTCGTCGATGTACCAGGCCCAGCCGTTCGGGCCGGGGTTGCCCAGGGCGGAGCCGTCTGCGGCGGCGGTGATCGTCATCCCTCCACCGTAGCCGCGGTCGGCGACACCGCCCGGCGGCGGGCGGCGGTCAGAGCCCCGTCAGTTCTTCGGCTCGCCCGTCTCGTCGGCCCCGGCCTCCGGCAGCACCGGCGCGACGGGGAAGACGATCGAGGTCACCTGCCCCTCGAACCCCAGCGACAGCGGGTCGGCCGAGGGCACGGCGTCGAGCACATCGGCCGCATCGCGATCGAGCGGTTCGGAGGGGAGGACCCACTGGTTCTCCTCTTCCTCTGGACGGTGCTGGAAAAGTCCCATGTCCCTATTGTGCGCCGCTCAGGATGCCGTGGGGGCGGCGCGCCGGAACGTGAAGTACCCCGACACCGCGCCGTGGTTGACCACGCCGGTTCCCGTGCTCAGGACGCGGTTCGAGGTCGTCGCCCCGGACTCGATGAAGGTGTACCCCGTGTGCTCGAGCCTCCACCCGATCCGCTCGACCTGCCCGAGGAAGTATCCGATGCTCTCGTTCACGGCCAGGCCGTTGTCTGCCGAGCCCCATGACGACGTCTGCCCGGTCAGGCGCCCGATCTCCACGTGCAGATGCAGGAGCACATCGCCCCTGGTCTGCGCATCCTGGGCGAGCGACAGCAGCCGCGTGGCTTCATCCGGTGTGAGCATGGTTCCCCCTGGGTCGACGTGGGTTCAGCGTAGTCACTCCGCCGATGCTGCTCGCACGGCGTCGACCAGCGCGCGCCACGGACCGTCGAGCGCCGCGTCGGGCAGCTCCTGCTCTCGCCGCTCGGAGGGGGTGCGGGCGCGGATGCTCCACACGAAGCGGTCGGCGCCCTCCGTGTCGGAGGGCGGTGCGTCCCAGGGGCAGCGGTCGATGAGCGCGATCCAGTCCCCTGCGTCCTCGGGGGCGGCGGTCACCCGCCAGCGGCGACGGATGCCGGCGATGCCGCCGGTGCGCACGACCGCGATGACGACGACGTCGTCGTCAGTCTGCGTGCGCTCCTCGGCCGGAGGAGGGGTCTCGCTCATCCTCCAAGACTCCCACGGTCGTCCAGGCGCGTCGAGCGGCTGCCGCCGTCGCGTCATCGATCGCGGATGCCGCGGTGATCGTCGCCTCCGCGAACTGCGCGAACGTGGCGGTGCTCGACAGTCCTCCGGTCAGCGCGCGGTACCAGGTCAGACCCGCGCGCTCCCAGGCGTTGCCGCCGAGGTCGCGGGCGAACAGCGCGAAGGCGCGGTTCGGGATGCCGGAGTTGATGTGCACCCCGCCGTTGTCTTCCGTCGTGCGCACGAATCCGCTCATGTGGTCGGGCTGCGGATCCTTGCCGAGCTCGTCGTCGTCATAGGCCGTCCCGGGGTGCAGCATGGAGCGCAGGGCCTCGCCCTCGACCGCATCCGTGAAGATCTCCGCGCCGATCAGCCATGTGGCCTGGGCCGCCGTCTGCCCGAGCAGATGCTGCTCGGTGAGCGCGCCGAAGACGTCGGCGATCGACTCGTTCAGCGCGCCGGGCTGGCCCTGGTACTCGAGGTTCGCGGTGTGCTGCACGACGCCGTGCGCGAGCTCGTGCCCGATCACGGTGGTCGACGCCGTGAAGCCCGTGAAGACCTCTCCGTCGCCGTCGCCGAAGACCATGCGCTCGCCGTCCCAGAAGGCGTTGTCGTAGTCGACGCCGTAGTGCACGCTCGCGTCGAGCGGCGCCCCGGCGTCGTCGAGGGAGTTGCGCGAGAACGCGGCGAGCAGCAGCTCGAAGGTGGTGCCGAGTCCGTCGAACGCCTGGTTCACGGCGGCGTCCTCGACCGGGGGATCGTCTTCGCTGCGCACCAGGATGCCGGGGAGCTTCTGCGTGTTGCCGGCGTCGCTGATGGTGCGGTTCGGCGCATCGGACAGCTGCGCCACGAGGTCGCCGTTCTCGTCGATCGACAGGTCGATGCGCGCGCGGAACGGCGGGCGCCCCGCGGTCAGCGTCTGCCGCGCCGCGGCCGCTGCGTGCGGGAACCGCCCCGACTCGGCCAGGCGCGCGAGCAGGTAGGAGGGAACGACTCCGGGGGATGCGGTGCGGCTGCTCATGCCCCGACCCTACGCCGGAGGTGCGACGTTCGCCCGGGGCATCCGCAGAGTGTGGCGTGTCGTCTCGCTCCGCTCGCTCAACGACCGGGAGCGGGGTCGTGCGCGACGTCACGAGATGATCTCGATGCCCCGGGGAAGAGGGGCGTCTCTTGACACATCTGCGTTCTGTATACAGAATACGAGTATGCCCCGAGGGGTTCCCGACACGATCTTCCGATGACGAAAGAGGTAGCGAGATGGCACGAGCGAAGGTGACGCGGTATCTGGCAGTGGGGGCCGCCGGAGCCCTGGTCCTGGGGCTCGCCGCGTGCAGCGGCGGAGGCGGAGGCGGGGGCGTCTCGGCAGACGGCACCGCGACCGTCGTGTGGTCCACGTGGGGCACGGCCGATGAACTCACCCGCTACGAGGAGTTCAACAAGGACTTCATGAAGCGGCATCCCGACATCAAGGTCAAGCTGCAGCCGGTCGCCAGCTACGGCGACTACCACTCCAAGCTGCTCGCGCAGCTCACCAGCAACACCGCCCCCGACGTCTTCTACGTCGGCGACGACAAGATCGGCCAGTTCGTCGACTCGAAGCGCCTGATGCCGCTGAACGACCTCATGGACTCGAAGGACAGCAAGACCAAGAAGGACGACTTCTTCCCCGGCCTCTTCGGCGCCGCCGAGAAGGACGGTGAGACCTACGCCGCCCCGAACGACTCCAACCCCGACGTGTTCTGGTACGACAAGCAGGCCCTCGCCACCGCCGGCATCACCGAGGACCCCGCGACGCTCGCCGAGAACGGGGAGTGGACGACCGACAAGTTCCTCGAGATGAACGCCAAGCTCCACGACGCCGGCCTCACCGGCACGATGTACTGGAACTACTGGGCGACCCACTGGAGCTGGCTCTCCTCGCAGGGCGTCGACGCGCCGTACAGCGACTCCGGGGAGTTCACGGCGAACAAGGACTCCGCCGCGGTCGACGCGATGCAGCAGTTCGGCGACCTGTTCCAGGACGGCACCTTCGTGGTCGCCGACAGCCTGCCGGACGGCGCCGGAG
This sequence comes from Microbacterium sp. NPDC012755, assembly GCF_042901325.1. Lineage (NCBI taxonomy): Bacteria > Bacillati > Actinomycetota > Actinomycetes > Micrococcales > Microbacteriaceae > Microbacterium > Microbacterium sp. NPDC012755. Next base: position 1,371,925 of record NZ_JBIBCT010000001.1, read on the forward strand.
CGGACAGCGTGTTCGTGACCCACAAGGCCGGCTTCTTCGTGCAGGGCCGGTACACGATCGGCACCGTGAAGGCGACCGGCGAGGAGGCCAGCTACGACATCGCGCCGTGGCCGACCCCCGACGGAAAAGCCGCCCCGACCGGCGTCGCCACGTCGTTCCTCGCGATCAACGGCAAGACCAAGGTGAAGGACGCGGCGTTCACGTTCTGGACCGAGTTCCTCTCGGCCGAGGGGCAGACCTTCCGCCTGCAGGGCGGCGGCAACGCGGTCCCGTCGATCAAGGGCGCCGACGACGTCGTGCTCGAAGACGGCTACCCGGCGCACGCGCAGACCTTCCTCGACATGCGCGACATCGGCTTCGAGGACTACCCCGCCGAGGCGGCCGTCCCCGGCCTGCCGGTCGACATCGCCGACGAGCTCCTCAAGCTCTACGAGGGCAAGGAAGACGCGAAGGCCGCGCTCGACAACGTCGCGAGCCTCGTCAAGGACCGGTCGGAGAAGTAGGAGTGTCCACGCTCACCGACAACGGACGGATGCCGCAGGCCACCCCTGCGGCATCCGCCCTGCCCCTGCGCAAGGAGGCGGCCTGGCGCCGGCGCGACCGCCGCTGGGGCTACGTCTTCGTCGGCCCTCAGCTGATCGGCATGGGGCTGTTCGTCGTGCTGCCGTTCCTGGGGAGCATGGTGCTCGCCTTCGCCTCGTGGGACGGGCTGAGCGACCTCGAATGGGTGGGCTTCGCCAACTTCGCCGACCAGCTGTCCGACCCGCTGCTCGGACGCGCCATCCTCAACACCCTCCTCATCGCGATCATCACGGTGCCCATCGGGCTCGCGCTCGCGGTGATCGTCGCGATCGCTCTCGAGAAGCTCAAGACCCGCACGCTGTACCTCGTGCTGTTCTTCGCGCCGGTGGTCACGTCGACCGTCGCGGTCGCGATGATCTGGCAGCAGATGTTCCGCGCAGACGGCGTGCTCTCCACCGCGATCTCGAAGATCTTCGGCATCGCGCCCCCCGACTGGCTGCAGGATCCGAAGCTCGCCCTCCTCGCCGTCTGCATCGTCACCATCTGGTCGTCGATGGGCCTCAACGTGGTGATCTTCCTCGCCGGCCTGCAGAACATCTCACCCTCTGTCATCGAGGCCGCCCGCATCGACGGGGCGGGCCCGTGGCGGCTGTTCACCAGCATCCGCCTCCCGCTGCTCTCGCCCATCGTGTTCTTCTCGTCGATCGTCGCCTTCATCTCGTCGCTGCAGACCTTCGACACCGTCTACGTGCTCGTGCAGAACGCGGGACCCGACAACGCGACCCGCACGATCGTGTTCCACATCTTCGATCTCGGCTTCACGAAGTTCGAGTTCGGCCTGTCGAGCGCGGCCAGCGTGATCCTGCTGCTCATCACCCTCGTGATCACGGGCATCCAGTTCGCCGCGCAGAAGAAGTTCGTCCACTACGAGGATGACCCGGCATGACCTCCCAGACCCCCTCCCTCACCCGGCAGGCCCCTCCGACGGGGTCGACGGTCGCGCTCACCGCTCCGGGCTACCGCTCGCGCGGACGCGGCGGACCCGGCGCCGACCGCGCCCGCCGTCGGATCGGCGCGACCCTGCTGCACGTGGTGCTCGCCGTCGCGGGCATCGCGATGGTCTTCCCGTTCATCTGGATGCTGCTGACGTCGTTCAAGTCGCTGTCGCAGCTCCTGAAGAACCCGCTGCAGTTCCTCCCCGACCCGTGGACGTTCGACAACTACACGACGGCGTGGAACGCGGTGCCGTTCGGGCAGGCGTACCTCAACAGCGCGTACATCGCCGTCCTCGTGGTCGTCGGCACGCTGCTGACCTCCGCGATGGCGGGGTACGCGTTCGCCCGCATCCGGTTCCGCGGCAGCAGGATCCTCTTCGTCGTCTTCCTCGCGACGCAGATGATCCCCAAGCAGGTGACGCTCATCCCGTTCTACCTGCTGATGTCGCAGCTCGGCTGGGTCGACTCGCACCTCGCGCTGATCGTCCCCGGCATGATGGCGAACCCCTTCGCGGTGTTCCTCATGAGGCAGTTCGTCCTCGCGCTCCCGCGGGAGCTCGAGGAGGCGGCCCTCGTCGACGGCGCCGGACGCTGGCGCACCTTCTGGAGCGTCGTGCTGCCCAACCTCAAGCCGGGCCTCGCCGCGCTCAGCATCATCGTCGCCCTCGACGTGTGGAACTCGTTCCTGTTCCCGCTGGTGCTGCTGAACACGCCCGACCTCTTCACCGTGCCGCTGCTGCTGCAGGCGTTCCAGAGCCAGCAGGGCTCGGTCAACTACGGTCTCGTGATGGCGGCGTCCGCGATCGCCACCGTGCCGATGCTGATCGTGTTCGTGATCGGTCAGCGCAAGATCCTGAACAGCATGGCCGCCTCGGGCCTCGGAGGACGATGACATGACGGATGCCGCCGACCTGGCCGCCCACGCCGCCCGCCATCTCGACCTCGTCTCCGCGCCCTTCACCCTGCCGCGTTCGCGCGTGCTCGTGTTCCGCGCGGAGCACGGAGACGGCGTGCGCGTGCACACCTCGGAGTACGAGAAGCGGCTGTCGGAGTGCCGGGTGCTGGATGCGATCGTCGTGACGGATGCCGAGGGCGCGGTGCTTCCGGTGGCCGATGTGCTGCCTGGGCGCGTGCGGTTCGAGGGCGACGCCACGCTCACCTTCGACGGCCCATCGGCGCTGAGCCTCGGCGGAGCGCCGGGCGCGCGCGTGCGTCTGGTGCGGCCGGACGGCTCCGTCGAGGAGCATCCGCTGGGCGACGGCATCCGACTGCGCATCGCGGCCGACCGCACCGTCTCCGTGGAGAGCGGGGGCCACGCGGCCGCGCTCGCGGCGACGGCATCCGTCTGGGACGAGTGGTTCGCGACGTGCCCGATCGTGCGCGACGACCTGCAGGAGATGACCGCGTTCTGCTGGTGGGTGCTCGGAGCGAACATCGTCGAGCTGCCGTCTCTGGGCGATGCCCGCGCGATCGTCCCGTCGAAGATCGGCTACGTGGGTCTGTGGCAGTGGGACGCCTACTTCATCGCGGTCGGCCTGCGTCACGGCGACCCGGAGCTGGCGCGCGAGCAGCTCGACCTCGCGTTCCGGTTCCCGCAGCCCGACGGTCAGCTGCCCGATGTCGTGCACGAGCACGGGGTGCTCGCGACGAGCGACGACCTGCCCGAGAGCGATCGCGCGAACCTGCGCAGGGCAGGGTCGCAGATCGCCGATCCGAGCGCGCCGGTGCCGCTGACCAAGCCTCCGCTCGCGGCCTGGGCGCTGCGCACGGTGCTCGCCGTGCAGGACGACCCCGACTACGCGCGCACCCAGCTCGCCCGTGTCATCCGCTCGCAGGACTGGTGGTTCGTGGGCAGCGACCTCGATCACGACGGGATGCCGGAGTACGGGCATCCCTACTCCTCCGGCCTCGACGACAGCCCCATCTTCGACGGACCGCTGCCCACGGCTGCTCCCGACCTCGGCGCCTATCTCGTGCGGCAGGACCTCGAGATCGCCGCGCTCCTGGAGCGGTACGAGCCCGGCGTCGACGTCACGCGCTTCCGCGAGCGCGCGGCCCGCACGCAGGAGCTCCTGCTGACGATGTGGTCGTCGGAGGAGAGCCGTTTCCTCGCGTACGGCGGTGGGGCGATCCCCGGAGCCCTCGGCGCCCCTGGCGGCGAGGTGCTGCACAGCGACACGGTCGTCGGACTCCTGCCGCTGCTCACCGGCACGCTCCCGGCTCCCGTCTCCGAGGCGCTGCGCGCGGCCGTCGACGATCCGTCCCGGTTCGCCCTGGAGTGGGGCCTGCCCACCGTCGCGGCATCCGACCCGGACTTCTCGCCGGAGCGGATGTGGCGGGGACCGATCTGGGTCAATACGAGCGTGCTCGTGGCTGAGGGGCTCGAGGCCTCCGGGTACCTGGAGCGCGCGCGGGAGCTGCGCGAGCAGACCGTCGCCCTCGTGATCCACGGCGGCGGCCCGCACGAGTACTTCAACCCGCACACGGGGCTCAAGGCCGAGCGCGCGACCACGGCGTTCGGCTGGTCGGCTGCGCTGTTCGTCGACCTCGCCGTCCGCCTGAGCTGACGCTTGTCGCTCGGGTTCCGGTCGCAAACCCGGTCGTGAATGCCATCGTTTCGGAGCCAGGTTTGCGACCTGAGTGCGGGGAACGCGGGGAGGAGAGAGGGAGGGAGCTCACGCCGTGAAGTACGAGCTCGATGCGTTGTCGAGGATGCGCTGCATGCCGTGCGTCCAGTTGGCCTTCAGTGCCACGATGGCGGCGGGGACGTCACCGGCGGCGAGTTGCCTCGCGATCTCGGCGTGCTCCGCGGCGACGCGCTCGACCTTGACGTCTTCCGGCACGAGCAGCGACTCGTACCGGTGGAAGGAGCTGCGCACGCTCTCGATCACGTCGAGGAGACGCTGGTTCGGGCACGCCGACAGCATGAGGCTGTGCCACTCGTCGTCCTTGGTGATGACGAGCTGGTGCTCGACGAGCTCGTCGGCGAACGCATCGGCCATCTCCTTGAGCCGCGCGCCGATGGCCTGCAGCTCGTCGAGCGGGCTGAGCTCGAGGGCCAGGCTCTCGAGAGCCGCCATGACGGGGGCGAGGTCGCGGAACTCCGAGGCGCTGAGCGGCACGAATCGGAAGCCTTTGCCGTTCTCGCTCTCGATCTGCCCCTCGGACTCCAGGGCGATCAGCGCTTCACGCAGGGGTGTGCGGCTGACTCCGAGTTCACCGGCGAGCTGCACCTCGTTGATGCCCTCGCCGGGCTGCACGAGACCTGCCCGCATCCGCGTCAGGAGCTCCTCGCGGACCTGCGAGCGCAGGTTCTTGCGTTCGATGGCCATGGATGGCATCCCCCTTCTGCGTCGCCCCTGCCCGTCAGCCTATGGGTTGACGGCTCCGGTACGACGATCTACTGTGGTGTATACAGAATACAGCGGACAGGCGAATTGCACCAGAGTCCGCCGCAGATGACTCAGAGAGGAGCCCTCGTGCCCGCATCCGACCAGCCGATCCGACGCGTCCGCATCGACGCGCTCGCCTACGGCGGCGACTACAACCCCGACCAGTGGTCGGAGGAGACGTGGCATGAGGACATCCGCCTGATGCGCGAGGCCGGCGTGAACATGGTCAGCCTGCCGATCTTCAGCTGGCCGCAGCTGGAGCCGGAGCCCGGCGTCTACGACTGGGGATGGCTCGACCGCATCATCGACCTGCTCCACGAGGCCGGCATCCGCATCGACCTGGCCACCGCCACCGCGACGCCGCCCTCCTGGCTGCTGCGCGCCCACCCCGAGATGGCGCCCTGGGACGCCGACGGGCACCGGCTGGAGTTCGGCTCCCGCCAGACGTACTGCCCCTCGTCTCCCGTCTGGCGCGAGAACGTCGCACGGATGACGCGGGCCATGGCCGAGCGCTACGGCGAGCACCCCGGGCTCGCCCTGTGGCACATCTCGAACGAGTACGGCGACCACACCTCGCGCTGCTGGTGCCCCGAGTCGGCCGCTCACTTCCGCCGCTGGCTGGAGAACCGCTACGGCGACCTCGACGGACTCAACGAGGCGTGGGGCGTGAACGTGTGGGGTCAGCGCTACACCTCCTGGGAGCACATCGAGACCCCGAAGAAGGCGCCCGGGCCGATCAACCCCACCAAGCTCCTCGACTTCGAGAGGTTCTCCTCCGACGCCCTGCTGGAGCTGTTCCAGATCGAGATCGACGTGCTGCGCGAGGTCACCCCCGACATCGCCGTGACGACGAACTTCATGAGCATGTTCCGCGACCTCGACTACTGGGACTTCGCGGCGGCGGAGGACGTCGTGACCGACGACGCCTACCCCGAGCCCGCCGACCCGACCTCGCACGTCGGCGCCGCCCTGAACTACGGGCTCATGCGCTCGCTCAAGGGCGGACAGCCGTGGCTGCTGCTGGAGTCGTCGGCATCCGCCACCAGCTGGCGCGACGTCAACGTGCCCAAGGCGCCGGGCAAGATCCGCGTCGAGAGCCTGCAGGCCGTCGCGCACGGGTCGGATGCGGTGATGTTCTTCCAGTGGCGCCAGGCCAAGTACGGCCAGGAGAAGTTCCACTCGTCGATGCTCGGCCACCGCGGCGAGAAGTCACGCAGCTTCCAGGAGACCAGGGCGCTCGGACTCGAGCTGAAGAAGCTGGAGCCCGTGCGCGGCACCCGCGTGCGCTCCCGAGTCGCGCTCGTCGTCGACTGGGATTCCTGGTGGGGCTCCAGCGCCCTCGAATCCCTCCCCTCACAGCGCCTGCAGTGGGCGCAGCAGGCCCGGGCCTGGCACCGCGCGCTCCACACGCTCGGCCAGCCGACGGATGCCGTTCGCGCCACGGGGCCGTTCGACGAGTACGACGTGGTCGTGGTGCCGAACCTCTACATCATCGAGCAGCCGCAGGCCGGTGCGCTCCGCGCCTTCGTCGAGCGCGGAGGGCACCTCGTGGTCGGCCCCTTCTCGGGTGTCGTCGACGCGACGGAGAAGGTGCACGACGGCGGCGCGCCAGGCCTGCTGCGCGACCTCCTCGGCGTCGAGGTCGACGAGCAGTGGCCGATCGCCGACGGACTGACCGAGACGGTCGACTACGCCGGCGAGACGCTCACGGCGCCCAGCTGGAGCGAATGGATCGAGGCGGATGCCGACGTCGAGGTGCGCGGTGCGTACTCCTCCGGCGAGCTCGCCGGGCTCCCCGCCGTGACCCGGCGCCCGGTCGGAACCGGCGCGGCCTGGTACCTCAGCGCCATGCTCGAGCACGACAGCATGCTGCCGGTGTTCCGCGACGTGCTGATCGGCGCCGGCCTCCCCGCCCGCGACGACACCGACGTGGACGTCGAGGTCGTCACCCGCGCCGACGAGACCACCGACTACACGTTCTACCTGAACCACGGGCAGAGCCCGGTGGCGTTCGCGCTCCCCGGAGACGCGACCGACCTGCTCACCGGCATCCACCACTCCGGCCGCCTCGACCTCGGCCGCTACGGCGTCGCCGTGCTCGCGGCGCCCCGTGCAGAGACCATCCCCTTCTCCACCCTCATCCCGACCGCGAAGGAGGACGCATGACCGAGCCGTTCGTGCATCCGTACATCCCCAACACGGCGCCGGAGTCGCGGGCCGCGATGCTCGCCGCCGTCGGCGCCGCCGACGTCTCCGAGTTCTACGCCGACGTGCCGGAGTCCCTGCGCCTCGGCCGCCCGCTCGACCTGCCGGCGCCGCTCGTGGCCGAGCAGGATCTCGCGCGTCACGTGCGCGGGCTGCTCGCCAGGAACCGCTCCACGCAGGAGCGCCTGAGCTTCCTCGGCGCCGGCGTCTACAACCACTACGTGCCGGCGGTCGTCGACGAGGTCATCGGCCGCAGCGAGTTCCTCACCGCCTACGCCGGTGAGCCCTACGAGGACCACGGCCGCTTCCAGGCGCTGTTCCAGTACCAGTCGCTGATGGCCGAGCTGCTGGAGATGGACGTCGTGAACGTCCCCACCTACGACGGCTACCAGGCCACCGCGACCGGCCTCACGATGTCGGGACGCATCACCGGGCGGCCCCGCGTGCTCGTCGTCAGCGACGTGCTGCCGGCGAAGCTGTCGAAGGTGCACGACTACGTCCGCGCGCACCTCGCCCTCGAGCACGTGCCCACCGTGAACGGCACGGGCGACGTCGCCGCGATCCGCGCCGCGCTCGGCGACGACGTCGCGGCGGTCTGGGTCGAGACGCCCAGCGTCACGGGCGCCGTCGAGGCCTCGCTGCAGGAGATCGCGGATGCCGCGCACGCCGCCGGCGCCGTGGTCGTCGTCGGCACCGACCCGATCGGCTACGGCATCCTCACCCCGCCGTCGCTGCACGGCGCCGACATCGTCACCGGTGACATCCAGTCGCTCGGCCTGCACCAGTGGTTCGGCGGCGCCCACGGCGGGTTCATCGCCGTGCACGACGACCCGACGTTCGTGATGGAGATGCCCTCGCGGCTCTTCGGACTGGAGTCCACCGACGTCCCAGGCGAGTACGGATTCGGCGACGTCGCCTACGACCGCACCTCCTTCGCCCACCGCGAAGACGGCAAGGAGTGGGTCGGCACGGCCGCCGCCCTCTGGGGCATCGCCGCCGGCGTCTACCTCGCCCTCATGGGCCCCGCCGGCATGGCCGAGCTCGGCGAGACCCTCCTCGCCCGCACCCGCTACGCGCAGCAGACGCTCGCCGCGATCCCCGGCGTCGCGCTCGACGACGACGCCGTGCACCTGCGCGAGTTCACCGTGACCCTGCCGGTCCCGGCATCCGATGTCGTCTCCGCACTGCGTGCGAAGGGCATCGAGCCCGGCGTCGTCGTGGGCGAGCGCCGCCTGCTGGTGTGCGTCACCGAGCTCACCACCCAGACCGACATCGACACCCTGGCCGCGGCGCTCGCCGAGGTCACCGCATCCGCCACCGTCATCGAGGAGCCGAAGTGACACTTCCCGTCGCCCCGAAGCCCGCGCTGCGGCGCTTCCAGCAGGCCCGCTGGGACGAGCCGATCATCTTCGAGCTGTCCACCCCGGGTGAGCGCGGAGTGCTCGTCTCGCAGGTCGAGCCCGGCATCCGCGAGGCCGTCGGAGACGTGGTCGCGGAGCTCCCGGCATCCCTGCGTCGCCCGTCGGCCGCGAAGCTCCCCGAGATGGGCCAGATGCGCGTGCTCAAGCACTACCTGCGCCTGTCGCAGGAGAACCTCGGCGCCGACTTCAACGTCGACATCGGCCAGGGCACGTGCACCATGAAGTACGCGCCGAAGATCAACGACCAGCTCGCCGGCGCCCCGCAGATCACCGCGATGCACCCGCATCAGGACCCGGCCGACGCCCAGGGCGTGCTGGAGATCCTCTGGCAGCTGGAGCGGATGCTCGCCGAGATCTCCGGGATGGACGAGGTCTCCCTGCACACCCAGGGCGGATCCGCCGCGATCTGGTCGAACATCGCCATGATCCGCAGATTCCACGAGGCCAACGGCGAGGGCGAGCAGCGCCGCGAGGTCATCACCACGATCTTCAGCCACCCGTCGAACGCGGCGGCCGCGAAGGCCGCGGGCTACGAGGTCATCACGGTCTACCCGGATGCCGACGGCTACCCCTCGCTCGACGCGCTGAAGGCCGCGCTGTCCCCCCGCACGGCGGCGATCATGGTCACCAACCCCGAGGACACCGGCATCTACAACCCGGCCATCAGGGAGTGGGTGGATGCCGCGCACGCCGTGGGCGCCCTCGCCTCCTACGACCAGGCCAACGCCAACGGCATCCTCGGCATCACCCGCGCCCGTGACGCCGGCTTCGACGTGTGCCACTTCAACCTGCACAAGACCTTCGGCACGCCGCACGGCTGCGGCGGACCGGGTTCCGGCGCCAACGCGGTCTCGGCGGCGCTCGCGCCCTTCCTCCCCGGACCCCGTGTGGTGCGGGAGGACGACGGGACGTTCGCCGTCTCCGAGGCGGGCGAGCAGTCCATCGGCGCGGTGGCCCCGTTCTACGGCGTCATCCCCGCGCTCGTGAAGGCGTACTCGTGGATCATGGCGCTCGGCGCCCCCGGCCTGCTCGCCGCCGCCGAGACCGCGGTGCTGAACAACAACTACCTGATGTCGCTCGTGCTGGCGATCCCCGGGGCCTCCGCCCCCTATGCCACCGGCCGCCGCCGCATCGAGCAGGTGCGCTACTCGTGGGAGGAGCTGTTCGAGGAGACCGGCGTCTCGTCGGAGGAGATCGGCATCCGCATGACCGACTTCGGGATGCACTACTGGACGAGTCACCACCCCTACGTGGTGCCGCAGCCGTTCACGCTCGAACCCACGGAGTCGTACTCGAAGGCGGAGCTGGAGGAGTACGCGGCCACGCTCGCCGAGGTGGCGCGCGAGGCCAGGGAGACCCCGGAGGTCGTGCGCACGGCCCCGCACAACCAGACCGTGCACCACACGCATCACGACGATCTCGACGACCCCGAGCGCTGGGCCATCACCTGGCGGGCGTATCAGCGCAAGTACCCTTCGGCAGGCTCAGGACGGCGTGCGGCGGAGCTGGCCGCGCAGGCCTGACGCGACGTGATCGGACTGGTCGTCAACCCTGTCGCCGGAGTCGGCGGGCCCGCGGGCCTCGCCGGCTCCGACGGCGCGGACGTGCAGCGCCTCGCCCTCGCGCGCGGCGCCCGTTCGCGCGTGCAGGAGCGCACGGCCGCAGCCCTCGCGGTGCTGGCCGCCCGGCATCCGTCCCTCGTCGTCCTGACCGCCGCCGGCCCGATGGGCGCCGACGCCGTGCGCGCCGCCGCCCTGGTGCCCCGCGTCGTGTACTCGCTCGACGGCGACACCGAGGACACGGATGCCGCGGACACGGCGCGTGCCGTGGAGGCGGTGGCGAGGGCGGGCGCGGAACTGATCCTCGTCGTGGGCGGGGACGGGACGCTGCGCGACGCCGTCGCGGGGCTCGGTCTCTCGGACGCGCGACGGATGCCGGCGGTGCTCGGCATCCCGGCCGGAGTGAAGATGTACTCGCCGGTGTTCGCCGTGAGCCCGGCCGCCGCGGGGGCGATCGCCGCCGACTGGGTGGCGCAGGGCGTGCTGCCGACCGAGGAGCGCGAGGTGCTCGACATCGACGAGGCCGCGCTGCGGCGCGCACGCGTCGACCCGGTGCTGCACGGATTCCTGCGGGTTCCGGTGCGCCGCGGCCGCACCCAGGCCCGCAAGGCGCCGACCCCGGCGAGCGAGGCCGCCGCCGTCGAGGCCGCGGCGAGAGGCGCCGTCGCGCGCATGCGGCCGGGTGTCCGCTACCTGCTCGGCCCCGGCGGCACCACGGCCGAGGTCGCCCGTCTGCTCGGGGTCGTCGGCACCCCGCTCGGCGTCGACGTCGTGCTCGACGGCGCCGTCACGGTGGCGGGCGCGAGCGAGCAGCAGCTTCTCGCCGAGACCGCCGCGGGGCCCGCCCAGGCCGTCGTCACCGTGATCGGCGGCCAGGGGTTCCTGCTCGGCCGGGGCAATCAGCAGCTCTCGGCATCCGTCATCCGCTCCCTCGGCGACGAACCTCTGATGGTCGTGGCCCCCGAGCAGAAGATCATCGACCTGCGCGGACGTCCGCTGCTGGTCGACACCGGAGACGCCGCGCTCGACGCGCGCCTCTCCGGCCACGTGCGCATCACCACCGGCGTCGGCACCAGCAGCCTGTACGCCGTCGCCTCTTCCCACACCCTCTGAAAGGAACATCATGCGTCTCGAGAACAAGAAGGCCATCGTCACCGGCGGCGCGGGCGGCATCGGCCGCGCCACGTCGCTCGCGCTCGCCGCGGAGGGGGCGGCGGTCGCCGTCGTCGATCTGAACGCCGAGGCCGCGGAGGCCGTCGCCGCCGAGATCCGCGCGGCCGGAGGAGCCGCGGTCGCGATCGCCGCCGACGTCGCCAGCGAGGCCGACATCGAGCGCGTCATCGCCACGACCGTCGCAGAGCTCGGGGGCGTGAACGTCGTCTTCAACAACGCCGGCATCATCCGCCGCACGACCGCCGTGGAGACGACCGTCGAGGAGTGGGATCGCGTGTTCGGCGTGAACGTGCGCTCGATCTTCCTCATGTGCAAGCACGTCGTGCCGATCATGGAGGCCGCGGGCGGCGGCTCGATCATCAACACGGGCTCCGGCTGGGGGCTCAAGGGTGGCGGGCAGGCGATCTCCTACTGCGCCTCGAAGGGCGCGGTCGTGAACATGACCCGCGCGCTCGCGATAGACCACGGCCCCGCCGGCATCCGGGTCAACTCGGTCAACCCCGGCGATGTGAACACCGGGATGCTGAGCGACGAGGCCCGTCAGCTCGGGCAGGACACGGCGTCGTTCCTCGCGGAGGCCGCCGATCGCCCGCTGCGCCGCATGGGGCAGCCGAGCGAGGTCGCCCAGGCCGTCGTCTGGCTCGCGAGCGACGACTCCTCCTACGTCACGGGTTCGGCCCTGGTGGTCGACGGCGGCGGCATCGCCTGAACACGTGTGTCACCCCGTGTCGTACGGGGTGACACTGTGCGGTCCTGGGAGTATCTTTGTTTGACCACCGAAACAAGATGATTCGAGGACACCGTGGCGCCGGCGACCCAGACCGCATTCTCCGAGGGTGAGATCTTCCGGCTCGTGCGCACGGGAGCGGCGCAGTCGCGCGCCGACCTCGCCCGGCTGACCGGGCTCTCCCCGTCGACCGTCGCGCTCCGGATCGAGGCGCTGATCGCCCACGACTACATCGAGGAGAACGGCGAGGGCGTGTCGCGCGGCGGGCGGAGGCCCCGCGTGCTCACGGTGAAGGCCGGGGGCAGCGTCGTCGTCGGCGTCGATCTCGGCGAGCAGCACGCGACCGTCGCGCTCTTCGATCGTCGGGCGGAGGTCGTCGCCTCGACCGTCGCCCGGGTGTCGCTCCTCGACGGTGTCGAGAGCGTCGTGAACCAGGTGTGGGAGCACGCTCGCGGACTGGCGGAGGAGCACGGCGGCCTCACGATCGAGGGCATCGCGATGAGCCTCCCCGGTCCCGTGGATTCGCGCACCTCGCGCCTGCTCGCGCCGATGCGGATGCCGGGCTGGAACGGCGTCGACGTCGGAGAGGTCCTCGGAAAGACCACGGGGCTCCCCTTCCTCATCGACAACGACGCGAACGCGATGGCCGTCGGCGAGTTCATCGAGCGCGGCGGCGAGCAGGAGCAGCTGGTGTTCGTGAAGGCGGGCAGCGGCATCGGCTGCGGGATCATCCTCGACGGTGCGGTCTACCGCGGCTTCCGCGGGGTCGCGGGCGACATCAGCCACGTCGCCCTGCACAACGCACCGCCCATCATCTGCTCGTGCGGTCGGGTCGGCTGCCTCGACGTGGTCGCGAGCGGGGCGGCGATCGTCGATGCGCTGCGGGAGGCGGGTGCGGCGGTGGAGACGCTCGACGACGTGCTGGCGCTGGCGCAGGACGCGCACCCGAAGGCCACCTCCGCCCTGCGGGAGGCGGGTGCCCGCACGGGCGAGGTGCTCGCGACGATCATCAACTTCTTCAACCCCCAGGCGCTCGCTCTGGGCGGGCGTCTGGCCACGGCCGATGCCTTCGTGGCGGGGGTGCGACAGGCGCTGTTCACCCTCTGCCTCCCGATGTCGACGGACGCTCTGGAGATCGGCGTGAGCCGCGCCGGTGCATTGGCGGGCGCCCGCGGCGTCGCCTGGGAGCTGCTGGAGCGGCTGCTCGACCCCGCCGGAATCGACGAGGAGCTGCGTCTCGTCACTCAGTAGTTCGATCATCGGCATAAGTCGGATGCCGGTAGCAGCAAGTGGCTTATCTTGATTCGAGAGCGACTCTAGACTCGGAGTATGACCGAGACCTCACCGCTCCCGCGCATCGCCATCGCCGGCATGGCCATCGAGTCCAGCACCTTCTCGCCGCACCGAGCAGGCGAGCGGGACTTCCTCCGCATCGAGGGCGACGACCTCGTCACGCGCTACGACGCACTGCGCGAAGGAGAGCTCACGGAGAGGGCCGAGTGGCTGCCGGTGTACTACGCCCGGTCGATCCCCGGCGGCGCGGTGCTGCGCGAGGTGTACGACGCCATCAAGGCGCGCATCTGCGACGGGCTGCGCGAACTCGTGGCCGACGGTGGGCGGCTCGACGGTCTCTTCTTCGACATCCACGGGGCGATGAGCGTGGTGGGCATGGACGATGCCGAGGGCGACCTGATCACCGCGATCCGCGAGGTGATCGGCGCGGACGTCGTCGTCTCGGCATCGATGGATCTGCACGGCAACGTGTCGCGTGCCCTGATCGAGAACGTCGACATCATCACGTGCTACCGACTGGCGCCGCACGAGGACACGTGGGAGACCCGCGACCGCGCCATCCGCAACCTGGTCGAGGCGCTCGAGGGCGGCGTCACCCCGCGTCGCGCCTGGGTGCGCGTGCCCATCCTGCTGCCCGGCGAGAAGACCAGCACCCGCGTGGAGCCCGCCAGGAGCCTCTATGCCCGCATCCCCGAGATCGAGTCGCGCCCCGGCGTCACCGACGCGGCGATCTGGATCGGCTACGCCTGGGCCGATGAGCCCCGCTGCCACGCCACGGTCGTCGTGACCGGCACCGATGACGAGGCGACGTCCGCTGCCGCGTCGGAGCTCGGTCGCGCGTTCTGGGACGTGCGCGACGACTTCGAGTTCGTCGGCCCTCCCGGCACGCTCGACGAGGGGGTCGCTGCCGGGCTGGCCGCGACCGACACCCCGTACTTCATCAGCGATTCGGGCGACAACCCCGGCGCGGGCGGCACGGGCGACGTGACCTGGACGCTCGCCCAGCTGCTGCAGAAGCCCGAGCTCACCGCGGACGATGCGCCGGTGACGCTGTGCGCGTCGGTGTTCGACAAGGGCGCGCTGGACATCCTTCGCGGCTGCACGGTGGGGGAGCGGGTGTCCGTCGAGGTGGGCGCGCGCGTCGACAGCGGTCCGCACGGGCCGGTCCTGGTCGACGGGGTGCTGCACAGCCTGCACGAGGGCGATGAGGATGCGGGCGGCATCGCCGTGATCCGGGTCGGCGGGCTCCACGTGATCGTCACCGAGTACCGCAAGGCGTACCACGACGTCTCCGACTTCACCTCGATCGGACTCGACCCGGTCGCGGCGCAGATCGTCGTCACGAAGATCGGCTACCTGGAGCCCGAGCTCTACGCCATCATGCGCGGATGGACGCTGGCGCTCACCCCCGGCGGCGTCGACCAGGACCTCGAGCGCCTCGGGCACCACCGCATCCAGCGGCCGATGCATCCGTTCGACGCGTTCGACGCCGCACCCGACCTGACCGCCGAGATGGTGGGATGACGAGGGCCGCTCCTCTTTGTTTCGACAGCGAAGCAAGTTAGTTACTCAAACGTAACAAGATCGACTTTTGTGACTAACTTAGTTCGTGCATGATTCAAAGTGCGTCTTAAATTGGACGAACGCTTCGGTGACGAGGCGGTGAACGAGGAGGTTTACATGCGATCTCAGTCGCTGCGTCGCAGGCTGCTCGCCCCCCTGGGTGCGCTCGCCGTCGCGACGCTCGCCCTGACCGCCTGCCAGGCCGGAGCCACGAGCGACGGCACGGCGAGCGAGAAGGACACGGTCAGCTTCGCGCTCCAGGTGGGAACGGGTCCCAACTGGATCCTGCCGATCTCGTCTCCCGACAAGATGGCCACGCACAACAGCGCCATCAAGGCGACGATGTGGCCGCGTCTGTTCGAGTACAACGGCGTCGACGGTGAGATGGGCTGGGACAAGAAGGCGTCCGCAGCGAAGTCCTACGAGTTCTCGGAGGACCGCAAGACCATCACCATCACCCTGAACGACCTCGACTGGTCGGACGGCACGCCCGTCACCTCGCGCGACGTCGAGTTCTGGTACAACCTCGTGCGCTTCAACGGCGAGAAGACCGGCGGCTACTCGGCCGGCCTGATGCCCGACAACATCGTCGAGTTCACGACCGTCGACGACAAGACGTTCTCGCTGACGATGGACAAGGTGTACAACGAGGAGTTCCTCCTCGGCAACCAGCTCAGCCTCATGTACCCGATGCCCCAGCACGTGTGGGACAAGACGAGTGCGGACGGCGAGATCGGCGATCACGACCGCGACGCCGCGGGCGCGGCCGACGTGCTGGACTACCTCTTCTCCGAGGCGGAGGACATGAAGACCTACGCCTCGAACGACCTGTGGAAGACCGTCGCCGGTCCCTACACGGTGAAGAGCTGGTCGGACTCGGGCCTCGTGGAGCTCACCGCCAACAAGAAGTACACCGGCGAGGACAAGCCGAGCATCGACAACGTCAAGTTCCTGCCGTTCACCTCGGCGGACGCCGAGATGAACGTCGTGCGCTCCGGTGACGTCGACTACGGCTACGTGACCAGCTCGCAGCTCACCAACGAGAAGCAGTTCACCGACCTCGGCTACAGCATCGAGCCGTGGGCCGGCTGGTCGATCACGTACATGCCCTACAACTTCGCCAACCCCGAGAAGGGCTCCTTCTACAAGCAGCTCTACGTGCGCCAGGCGCTGCAGCACGCCGTCGACCAGGAGAGCATCTCCGACGTCGTCTGGCACGGCGCCGCGACGCCCGACTACGGTCCCATCCCGCAGACGGCGGACTCCAACGGACTCTCCGACGTGCAGAAGGACAACCCGTACCCGTTCGACCTGAAGAAGGCCGAGAAGCTGTTCACCGACCACGGCTGGGTCAAGGGATCCGACGGCACCCTCGAGTGCGCCGAGGCGGGCGCGGGCGAGGACCAGTGCGGTGAGGGGATCGCCGCCGGTGCGAAGGCGGAGATCGTCGTCACCACGCAGAACGGCTCGCAGGAGACCGACAACATGATGGCGGAGATCCAGTCCTCGCTCGGCAAGATCGGCGTCAAGATGACGATCGACTCCAAGCCGCTGGACACCGTCCTCACCCAGGCGCAGGAGTGCAAGACCGGCAGCGCGTGCACGTGGGAGCTCGTCTTCTTCGGCACGGCCGGCAGCTGGTACTTCCCGCCCTACGCCACCGGTGAGCGCGTCTTCGCGAAGGACACCAAGTGGAACGCGGGCCAGTACGACAACCCCGAGGCGGAGGAGCTCGTGCAGGCGATGGCCTTCTCGACCGACCCCGAGATCGCGAAGAAGTACTCCGCGTTCCTCGCCACCGACCTCCCGGTCATGTGGATGCCGAACCCGGTCTACCAGGTCTCCGTCGTCCGCGACGGACTCGACATCGCCCACCAGGACCCGGGTGCGTCGTTCCTGCCGCAGCGCTGGTCCTGGGCCAAGTAACGAGTAGGTGACATGAGCGTGGTGGAAGCGGCGCAGAACGCGCAGCAGAAGAAGGAGAGGGCCGGCGGCCCGCGGTTCTGGTGGTACCTGTTGCGACGGGTCGGCCAGGGCGTGATCGTCATCCTCATCGTGACGCTGATCGTGTTCGCGCTGCTCCACCTCGCCATGCCGCAGGGGCCGGCAGCCGGCATCCTCGGCATGCAGGCCTCGCAGGAGCAGATCGATGCCTTCAACAAGGAGAACGGCTTCGATCTGCCCCTGTGGCAGCAGTACCTCAACTTCCTCGGGCAGCTGGTCCAGGGCGACCTCGGCGACTCGTTCAAGCTGAACCGCCCCGTGGCCGACGCCATCGGCCAGCGCCTGCCGAAGACGCTGATCCTCGCGCTGATCTCGATGATCTTCGCTCTGATCATCGCGATCCCGATGGGCATCTTCCAGGCCGTGCGCCGCGGCAAGGCGGCCGACTACGCGCTGACCACCTGGAACTTCATCATCTACTCGACCCCGTCGTTCTTCCTCGGGCTCATCCTGGTGATCGTGTTCGCCCAGTGGCTGCGGCTCGTGCCGGCACAGGCGCCGCAGGGCGAGACCGTGGGCGAGGTGCTGGCGAATCCCGCGGGTCTCGTGCTGCCGGTGCTGACCGCGGCGCTCGGCATCATCGCGACGTTCTCCCGCTACATGCGCTCCGCGACCATCGACAACCTCTCCGAGGACTACGTCCGCACCGCCAGGGCGAAGGGCACGCCGATCCCCGTGGTGATCACCCGTCACGTGGTGCGCAACTCCCTGACCCCCGTGATCGCCATGCTCGGCTACTACCTGCCGGTCATGTTCGGCGGCATGATCGTCGTCGAATCGCTCTTCAACTACCCCGGCATGGGCCTGCTGTTCTGGACCTCGGCGCAGACCTCCGACTACCCCGTGCTGATCGGCTGCATCCTGGTGATCGCGCTCGCGACGGTCATCGGATCGCTGCTCGCCGACATCATCCAGGCGCTGCTCGATCCGCGCACCCGAGAGGAGCTCTCGTGAGCACGACGACCATCGTGATGCGCACGCTGACCCCGCGCCAGCGCGGCATGCGCCGCTTCCTGCAGAACACGCTCGCGGTCTTCGGGATCGTGACCATCGCCCTGTTCCTGCTCTTCTGCTTCGTGGGGCCGCTGATCCATCCGACGGATCAGATCCACACCGATCTGCGCAGCACGATGCTGCCGCCCGGCTCGGCCGGGCACCCCCTCGGCACGGACGACGTCGGCTACGACGTGCTCGGTCGCCTGATGGTCGGCGGACAGATCTCGATCCTCATCGGGCTCGCGGCCGGGGTCCTCGCGACCGTGATCGGCACCCTCTGGGGAGCGATCGCCGGGTACGTGGGCGGCGCGGTGGACACCGTGATGATGCGCGTCGTCGACGCGGGCATCGCGATCCCCGCGACCTTCCTGCTGCTCATCCTCTCCGCGATCCTGCGTCCGAGCGTCCCGCTGATGATCTGCGTCATCGGGCTGGTGTCCTGGCTCGTCCCCGCGCGTCTGGTGCGCGCCGAATCGATCTCGCTGAAGTCGCGGGAGTACGTGCTCGCGCTGCGGGCCATGGGCGGCACCCACTCCCGTGCTGTGCTGAAGCACATCGTGCCCAACACGGTCGGCACGATCGTCGTGAACGCGACGTTCCAGGTCGCCGACGCCATCCTGCTCGTCGCCTACATCTCGTTCCTCGGCATGGGGCTGCAGAAGCCGGCCACCGACTGGGGCGCCATGCTCACGAGCGGCATCACGTACACGTACGCGGGCGCCTGGTGGCTGATCTTCCCCGCAGGCTTCTGCATCGTGCTCACGGTCTGCGCGTTCAACAGCATCGGAGACGGACTCCGTGACTTCTTCGACGTGAAGGGGCGTGCCGCATGAGCGACGCACTGCTGCAGATCTCCGATCTGAAGGTCACGTTCCGCACCGAGGACGGCGCCGTGGATGCCGTCAAGGGCATCGACCTCGAGGTCCGACCCGGCGAGGTGCTCGCGCTGGTCGGCGAGTCCGGCTCGGGCAAGTCCGTCACGGCGATGGCCATCCTCAAGCTGCTGCCGCGCACGGCCGCCGTCACCGGCTCGATCCGCCTCGCCGGACGAGAGCTCCTTCCGCTCAGGGAAGCCGAGATGAACGGCATCCGCGGCGCCGAGATCTCGATGGTGTTCCAGGAGCCGATGACCGCGCTCAACCCGAGCATGCGCATCGGCGATCAGATCACCGAGGCGATCCTCAACCACGGCGGCGTCTCGAAGGCCGACGCGTGGGAGCGCGCGGTCGAGATGCTGGGACGCGTCGGCATCCCCGATCCGTCTCGCCGGGCGAAGAGCTATCCGCACGAGCTGTCCGGCGGTCAGCGTCAGCGCGTCGTCATCGCCATCGCCCTCTCGTGCGAGCCGCAGCTGATCATCGCCGACGAGCCGACGACAGCGCTCGACGTGACGGTGCAGGCGGAGATCCTCGATCTCATCCGCCGCCTCGCGGCCGAATCGGGTACCGCGTTCCTCCTCGTCACGCACAACATGGGCGTCGTGGCGGACATCGCCGACCGGGTCGCCGTGATGTTCCGCGGCACGATGGTCGAGGTCGGCGACACCCGCACCGTGCTCACCGCGCCCCGAGAGGACTACACGAAGAAGCTCCTCAGCGCCGTGCCCTCGCTGCCCGACGCCGCGAGCGTCGTGGAGCGGGAGCCCGAGCGCGAGCTCGCCGACGCCGTGCTCGAACTGGATGCCGCCAGCGTGACCTATCGTCGCGGCGGACGGCCCTTCCTCGCGCTCGACGGCGTGAGCCTGAGCATCGCCCCCGGCGAGATCGTCGGTCTCGTGGGCGAGTCCGGCTCGGGCAAGTCGACGCTCGGCCGCGCCGCCCTGGGGCTGCTGCCGCTGTCGAGCGGCGGGATGACGCTGTTCGGCGAGAAGGTCGGCCGCGGCGGCGTCTCCGGGCGGCGTGAGCGCGAGCTGCGCGGCAGGGTCGGAGCGATCTTCCAGGACCCGGGGTCGAGCCTCGACCCGCGCATGACGGTGGGAGAGGCGATCTCCGAGCCGATGCTCGTGCAGCGGCGGAAGATGCCGACGACCGCCGCGCAGCGCCGCACCCGCGTGGCCGAGCTGCTCGACGCCGTCGAACTCCCCGCGAACTACGCGACCAGGTACCCGCACGAGCTCTCGGGCGGACAGCGTCAGCGCATCGGCCTCGCCCGCGCCATCGCCCTGGAGCCGGAGCTCATCATCGCCGACGAGCCGACCTCGGCCCTCGACGTCTCGGTGCAGGCCGCGGTGCTCGAGGTGCTGCGCGACCTGCAGGAGAAGATGCACTTCGCCTGCCTCTTCATCAGCCACGACCTCGCGGTCGTGCACGAGATCTCCGACCGGGTGGCCGTGATGCTGAAGGGCGAGATCGTCGAGACCGGTTCGGCCGACGACGTGCTCCTGGCTCCGCAGCATCCCTACAGCCGTCGCCTCCTGGCCTCGGTCCCCGTGCCCGATCCGGACAAGCAGGCGCTGCGACGGGAGGCCCGAGCGGCCGCCCGGGTGACCGCCCCGTGACGGCGCTCGCCTCCGACGCGCATAGGAGCAGGGGCAGGATGAGCGACCGCGGCACCGCGGTCGTGCTGGGGCTCGACGTCGGCGGGTCCAGCGTCAAGCACCTCCTCGCCAGCGCCGACGCGTCGATGTCGCAGCCGCCGACGCCGCTCGCGCGCGGCAGGAACGCGACGCCCACCGCCTCGCCGGCTGAGGCGCTGGCGGCGATCGCGGAGACGGTGACGGGCGAGCACTCCCTGGCCCGCCTCGTGCTCTCGATCCCCGGCATCGTGGACGAGGAGAACGGCGTCGTCATCCGGTCGACCAACATCCCCGCGCTCGACGGAGCCCCCCTCGGCCGCCAGCTCGAGTCCGCGCTCGGCGTGCCGGTCGACGTGATCAACGACGGGCACGCGGCGGCGGTCGCCGAGGCCTCGTGGGGCGCGGGCGCCGGCATCGATGACGTCTTCGTGCTCGCCCTCGGCACCGGGATCGCCGGCGCGCACGTGGTCGACGGACGGGTCGTCACGGGTGCCCACGGGTCGGCGGGGGAGCTCGGACACGTCACGATCGACCCGATGGGCGGCGAGTGCTCGTGCGGTCGCCGCGGGTGCCTGGAGACCATCATCGGAGCCCCCGCGCTCGATGCGGCGTGGGCGGATGCCGGTGGCCGTGGTGGACCGGAGGCGCTGCTCGACGCGTTCGCGGCGGGCGACGGCGCGGCGACCGCGATCGTGCGCCGTGCCTCGTCGGCTCTGGCCGAAGCCATCCTCACGCTCTGCGCGGTCGTGGACCCCGGGGGCATCGTGATCGGCGGCGGGCTCGCCCAGGCGCCGCATCATCTGGTGACGCTCGCCGAGCGCTACGTGCGGGAGCGGGCGACGTTCCATCGTGTTCCGCCCATCGTCCCGGCGACGCTCGGCGGATGGGCGGGCGCCAACGGCACCGTGCTCACCGCGCTCCGCCGTCAGCACGCCTGACGCGTCGCGTCGCTCCCGTCGCAAGAACTCCCGGTATTCGGAGCGGATATCGGGATCATTCGCGACGGGAGCGGATGCCGCCCCCAGGACACTCGCGTAAAATCAGCACAATGACCGATGCCCCCGACCCCGCTGACCTCCTCGGACCGGGCGTCGACCCCGACGATCTCGCGACCACGCTGCGAGTGCTGGCCGAGCTGCACGAGATCGACAACGAGCATCCGGACTTCGTGGCCGTGCGCCACGCGACCGCCGCGATGTTCAAGGCCGTCAAGCGCGTGCGTCGCAAGGAGATCCGCGATGCGATCGCCGAGGCCGACAAAGCCGTCGTCGCGCGCACCGCGACGGGCGCCCCCGACCGCATCGACGACGAGACCCGCGGCAACGACCTCGCGACGAGCGTGGTCGACGCCCCGATCGCCGGCGAGCTCATCAAGCCGCGCAACTGCTACATCTGCAAGCAGCCGTACACGCTCGTCGACGCGTTCTACCACCAGCTCTGCCCCGACTGCGCACGGTTCAGTCACGGCAAGCGCAACGCCCGCACCGACCTCACCGGCAAGCGCGCGCTGCTCACCGGAGGCCGCGCGAAGATCGGCATGCACATCGCGCTGCGGCTGCTCCGCGACGGCGCGCACACCACGATCACGACGCGCTTCCCGAGGGATGCCGTCCGCCGATTCTCGGCACTGCCGGACTCGGCCGACTGGCTGCACCGTCTGCGCGTCGTCGGCATCGACCTGCGCGACCCCGCTCAGGTGATCGGTCTCGCCGACTCGGTCGCGGCGCAGGGGCCCCTCGACATCCTCATCAACAACGCCGCGCAGACCGTGCGGCGCTCGCCCGGTGCGTACTCGCTGCTGGCGGATGCCGAGCTGCAGCCGCTGCCCGACGGACCGCTGCCGGAGATGGAGACGTTCGGCCACACGAACGACCAGCACCCGCAGGCCCTGCAGGCCTCGGTGGACGCGCATCCGCTGCTCTCGGTCGCTGCCCTCGGCGGCACCGTCGCCGCGCAGGGCGGTCAGGCGCTCACGGCCGAGGACCTCGCCCGGCTCGCGATGGCTCCAGGGTCCTCGTCGCTGGAGAAGCACGCCGACGGCACCGCGATCGACGCGGGCGGGCTCGTGCCCGACGTCAACCGTGTGAACAGCTGGGTGCAGTCGGTCGACCAGGTCGACCCGCTGGAGATGCTCGAGGTGCAGCTGTGCAACACCACGGCGCCGTTCCTGCTGATCAGCCGCCTGCGTCCGTCGATGGCGGCGTCGAGCGCGCACCGGAAGTACGTGGTCAACGTCTCGGCGATGGAGGGGCAGTTCTCCCGCCGCTACAAGGGCCCCGGTCACCCGCACACGAACATGGCGAAGGCCGCGCTGAACATGCTCACCCGCACCAGCGCCGGAGAGATGCTGGAGACCGACGGCATCCTGATGACCGCCGTCGACACCGGCTGGATCACCGACGAGCGCCCGCACTTCACGAAGGTGCGCCTGGCGGAGGAGGGCTTCCACGCCCCGCTCGACCTCGTCGACGGCGCCGCCCGCGTGTACGACCCGATCGTGCGCGGCGAGGCCGGCGAAGACATCCACGGCGTGTTCCTGAAGGACTACGAGCCCAGCCCCTGGTGACCCCGCGGGCTCACGCGACCGGGTGCCCCTGCAGCGGGTAGGGGAGCGGATGCGGGAGCCACACCGTCACGTTCAGGCCGCCGCCGGGGCGTGCGGTCAGCACGAGGGAGCCGTCGTGGGCCTCCGCGATGCGCTGCACGATCGCGAGCCCCAGGCCGACGCCCACGTGGTCGGCGTCGCGGGCGCGCTCGGCTCCGCGCTGGAACGGCTCGGCGAGAGCGGCGACGACGTGCGGGGGCAGGTGGGGGCCGGTGTTCTCCACCACCAGGGCGAGCGCCCGCTCCTGCGTGTGCGTGCGCACCGTGACGGCGCCGTCGGCGGCGAGGTTGTGCACGATCGCGTTGTGCACGAGGTTCATGATCAGCTGCTGCAGCAGTGCGGGGTTGCCGAGCACGATCGCCGCATCGCCCGCGACGTCGATGGCGACCCCGCGCTTCTCGGCCAGCGGCAACAGCGACTCGGCGGCCTCCTCGGCGAGCAGCGACAGGTCGACGATCTCGCGGGTGAACGCCCGACGATCGGCGCGGCTGAGCAGCAGCAGAGCCTCGGTGACCTCGATGGCCCTGACGTTGACCTCCTGCAGGCGGTCGATCAGCTCGTCCACATCGCGGTCGGGATCGGCGCGGGCCACGTCGAGCATGGTCTGCGAGATCGCCAGGGGCGTGCGCAGCTCGTGCGAGGCGTTCGCGGCGAAGCGCTGCTGCTCTGCCATGTTCTGCTCGAGCCGGTCGAGCATCGAGTCGAACACGTCGGAGAGGTCGCGGAACTCGTCGCGCGGCCCTTCCAGAGCCACGCGGTGCGACAGGGATCCCTGCGCGGCGAGCTGCGCCGCGTAGCCGATGCGGTTCAGCGGAGCCAGCATCCGCCCTGCCAGCCACCAGCCGCCCGCCCAGCCGATGGCGAGCAGCACGATCATGACCAGGATCGCGACGGGCACGAACGCCCGCATCAGGTCGGACCGGTTGGGCACGTGCTCGGCGATGTTGGTGACGAACTGCACGTCGGGCACGTAGCGGAGCAGGAACAGCCCCACGGCGGCGAGCAGCAGGAGTCCCGAGACCACGACGATCCCCGCGTAGCTCAGGGTGAGCTTCATGCGGGCCGTCATGCCGCGGCGCCTAGGCATCGGCATCCGTCCCGATGCGGTACCCGACCCCGGGCACGGTGAGGATCAGCCAGGGCTCGCCCAGGCGCTTGCGCAGCGACGAGACGGTGATCCGCACGGCGTTCGTGAACGGGTCGGCGTTCTCGTCCCACGCGCGCTCCAGCAGCTCCTCGGCGCTGACGACACCGCCGTTCGCGCCGACCAGCACCTCCAGCACGGCGAACTGCTTGCGGGTGAGGGCGACGTAGCGTCCGTCGCGGAACACCTCGCGGCGGAACGGGTCGAGCCGCAGCCCCGCGACCTCGAGCACGGGCGGGCGGTTGTGCTGGCGGCGCCGGTCGAGGGCGCGCAGCCTCAGCACGAGCTCCCGCAGCTCGAACGGCTTGGTGAGGTAGTCGTCGGCGCCGATCTCGAAGCCGGAGGCCTTGTCGTCGAGGCGGTCGGCGGCGGTCAGCATCAGGATCGGGATGCCGCTGCCCGAGGCCACGATCCACCGGGCGACGTCGTCGCCGGAGGGGCCGGGGATGTCGCGGTCGAGCACGGCCAGGTCGTAGGAGTTGACGGCGAGGAGCTCGAGCGCGGTGTCGCCGTCTCCGGCGATGTCGGAGGCGATGGCCTCCAGGCGCAGTCCATCGCGAACCGCCTCGGCGAGGTAGGGCTCGTCCTCGACGATCAGCACGCGCATGGCTGAGAGCTTACGCAACCGGGCATATCGGGAGCATATGGAAAACCGCATACGCCGTGGCAACAGGCTCCCTTCTTCACTGGAATCATGAACGACAGCCGCTCCCTCAGACAGCGACGCCTCACCACAGTGCTCGGCCTCGCGCTCCTCGCCGCCCTGGTCGCCGGATTCATCGCCGTGATCGCCCAGCAGGCGTCCGCCCCCGCATCCGCCACCATCGATGCCCCAGGAGGCGCGGCGGCCACCGACGGAACCGTCGACGAACAGGACGGCAAGATCGAGGAGGCCGACCGGATCTCGGTGTTCGCCGACACCCCCGCGGTGTCGAACCTCGACGCCGACCTGCTCGCCGCCGTGCGGTCGGCCGCCACCGCCGCCGAGGAGGACGGCATCCGCCTGCACGTCAACAGCGGCTGGCGCTCCCCGGCCTACCAGGACGAGCTGCTCGCCGACGCCGTCGCGAAGTACGGCTCGGCGGAGGAGGCCGCGCGCTGGGTGGCGACACCCGAGCGGTCGGAGCACGTCTCCGGCAAGGCGATCGACCTCGGCCCCGTCGCCGGTCAGGACTGGCTCTCGCGCCACGGTGCGGAGTTCGGCCTGTGCCAGATCTACGGCAACGAGCCGTGGCACTTCGAGCTGCGTCCGTCGGCTCCGGCCAACGGCTGCCCGCTCATGTACGACGACCCCACCGCCGATCCGAGGACCCAGCGATGACCATGACGCTCACCACCCCCCTGTCGCGTCTGCACGCGCCGACGCTCACCACCCTTCCCGCCGCGGTCGCGGCCAACGTCGACCGCGTGCGCGCGGCGACCGACGCCAGGATCATGGCCGTCGTGAAGGCCGACGGCTACGGGCACGGCGCCGTCGCCGTCGCCAGGGCGGCCGTCGACGCCGGCGCCGACTGGCTGGGGGTGACGGATGCCGCAGACGCGACCGCGCTCCGCGACGCGGGACTCGACGTGCCGATCCTGGCGTGGCTGAACCCGTCCGGCGTCGATGCCGCCCAGGCCGCCGCCGACCGGGTCGACATCGCCGTGGGCTCCGTCGAGGAGCTGCGGCAGCTGGCCGGGGACGCCGCGGCGCCCGTGCGCGTGCACCTCCACCTCGACACCGGCATGTCGCGCGGCGGGTGCCCCGTCGAGGACTGGGCGGAGCTGCTGCGCGTCGCGCGGGCCGCCGCCGGCCGCATCGAGATCGTCGGGGTGATGGGGCATCTGCCCCTGGCCGACGACGCGGATCCGCGGGCGAACGCCGCCGCAGTGCTGCGGATGCGGCACGGACGCGACACCGTGCTGCGTGCGGGCTTCGGACCGCTCGTCACGCACCTCGCCGCGACCTCGGGCGCGCTCACCGACCCCGCCACGCACTTCGACCTGGTGCGGGTGGGCGCCGGCCTCGTCGGCATCGACCCGTCGGGCACCGTGGAGCTGCACGGGGCGTCGCGGCTGACGGCATCCGTCGTGCACTCGGCGCTCGTGCGCGCCGGCACGGCGATCGGCTACGGAGGGACGTACGTCACCCCGGCGGAGACGCACCTCAGCGTGATCGGCGTCGGGTACGCCGACGGGATCCCGCGCGAGCTGACGGAGGGGGCGGGTGTCGAGATCGGGGGGTCTCGGCATCCGATCGTGGGGAGGGTGTCGATGGACCAGATCGTCGTCGACACGGGGAGCCGGGAGTTCCCCAGGGGGGAGACGGCGACCGTGTTCGGACCGGAGGGCGGGGCCGTGCCCAGCGTGCAGGAGTGGGCGCGCTGGGCGGGGACCATCCCGCACACGATCGTGACGGGCATCGGCCCGCGAGTGGAGAGGAGCAGGGCATGAGGGTACTGGTCATCGGCGGAGGACAGAACTCCGAGCACGAGGTGTCGCTCGCCTCGGCGGCCGCGGTCGCCACGGCGCTGCGGTCGATCGGCCACGAGGTGCGCACGGTCACGATCTCGCGCGACGGGGTGTGGGATGCCGCGCCCGTCGCCACCCCTGCCGAGTCGCTCGCCGCGGCCATGCCCGCGCTCGCCTGGGCCGACGTCGTGTTCCCCGCCGTGCACGGTGCTCTCGGCGAGGACGGAGCGCTCGCGGCCCTGTGCGCGCTCGCCGGAGTCGCCGTCGTCGGCTCCGACCTGCGCGCGGGGGCGATCGGCATGGACAAGTGGGCGACCAAGCTCGTGGCGGAGGCGGCGGGCATCGCGACCGCGCCGGGGTACGTGATCTCGGCATCCGACCTCGGCGACGTGGAGTACGAGGGACCGGTCGTCGTGAAGCCGGTCTCCGCCGGATCCAGCTACGGCGTGGGCCTCGTGCGCGAGCCCGGCGACCTGCTCGATGCGCTGCGCACCGCGGCGCGGTTCGACAACAGGATCCTCATCGAGGAGGTCATGCGCGGTCGCGAGATCGACGTGGCCGTGATCCGCGAGGCCGGGGGAGTGCGCTGGGCGGCCCCGCCGCTCGAGATCCACGCCACCGGGCTCTTCGACACGGCGATGAAGTACGACGGCACCGCGAGGTTCACCGTCCCCGCCGTGCTCACGCCGGCCGAGGCGGGAGCGCTGACGCGCACGGCCGTGGCGATGTTCGACGCGCTCGGCTGCGCCGGGGTGGCTCGCATGGACTTCTTCCTCACGGAGGACGGACCCGTGCTCAACGAGGTCAACACGATGCCGGGGCTCACCGCGGCCTCGCAGGTGCCGCGCATGTTCGCGGCGGCGGAGGTGCCGTACCCCGAACTCATGGACAGGCTCGTGCAGGCTGCGGCCGACCGTCGGGCGTCGAGCGAGCGCAGTGCGACGACCCGGAGGGACCATGCGACAGCGTGAGGGGTGGCCCGACGTCGCGAAGGGCGTGTGCATCGTCCTCGTGGTGCTCTGGCACGTGGTCACCAAGCACGCGATCGAGATGCAGGACGCCGGGCCGGTCACCGATGCCTGGGCCACGCTGAACGCCCAGCTGCTGCCGCTGCGTATGCCGCTGTTCTTCCTCATCTCGGGGATGTTCGCCTGGCGCGCCGTCACCGCGCCGAGCGGCGGGAGCTGGCGCATGCGCGCGGGCCGCCTCGCCCTCGTCTACGTCGTCTGGGTCCTCATCCAGACCGCGATGCTCGCGCTCACCCCCGACTTCGACACGGCCCGAGCGGAGGACGCCGGGGAGCTCCTCGCGCAGCTGACCTTCAGCCCGACCAACCTCTGGTACCTGCTCGCGCTCGCCGTGTATCTGGCCGTGGCGCGGTTCACCAGGCACGTGCCGACGGCGGTGCTGCTGCCGGCGGCCTTCGTGGTGTCGGCGGTGGCGGCATCCGGAGTGCTCCCCGACCTCGGCAACCTGTGGCAGGTCCTGCAGAACCTGTTCTTCTTCCTCGCGGGACTGCGCCTCCGCGAGCTCGTCGAGCGCTTCGCGGCGACGACGGGCCTGCGCCGAGCCTTCATGCTCGCCGCGGCATACATCGCGGCGGCCGCGGCCGTCGGCGTGCTCGGCATGCGTCAGTGGCCGGGCGTCTGGCCCCTGCTGTCGGTGCTCGCCGTGGCGTTCGGCGTCGCGGCGTGCGTGCTCCTCGACCGGCGGGTGGGGGCCGTCGCACGACCGCTGCGCTGGATCGGGCGGCGGACCCTGCCGATCTACGTGATCCACATGATCCCGCTCGCCCTGCTCGACGGAGCGCTGCGGTCGACCGGCATCCGCACCGTCCCGCTGATCGAGGCCGTCGAGCCGCTCGTGCTCACCGCGGGCGTCATCGCGATCTGCCTCGGCATGCACGCGCTGCTGGTGCGCCTGGGCCTGGGCATCCTCTTCGACCCGCTGCTCCCCCTGACGCGAGCGCGGGAGCGGGTGAGAGCGCTGCCCTCCGGGGCTCGGGAGGCGCAGCAGCACTGACCTCTCAGTGGTCGGGGTGACGGCTACAGCCGGTCGACCCCGGTCACGGTCACCACGGCGGCGCCCTCCTCGTCGGATGCCGCGAGGTCGACGGTCGCCGAGATGCCCCAGTCGTGGTCGCCCGCTGGGTCGTCGAGGATCTGCCGCACGGTCCACTCGGACGCGCCCTCGGTGACGAGGATGAGCGAGGAGCTGCGGGCGTCGGCGCCCGTGAGGATGTCGTCGTGGTCGGCGAAGTACGCGTCCAGGGCGTCGGACCAGGCGTCGGCGCCGAAGTGCGGGTCGAGCTCGGCGAGGGACTCGACGTCCTCCCTGGCGGCGAGCTGCACGCGGCGGAACAGCTCGTTGCGCACGAGGATGCGGAAGGCCCTGACATTGCTCGTGAGGCGCTTGGGCGCTGGGGGGACCACCGGACCGTCCTCGTGGTCGACGGGGTGCCCGTGCACCAGCTCCTCCCACTCGTCGAGGAGGCTCGAGTCGACCTGCCGCACGAGTTCGCCGAGCCACTCGATGAGGTCGCGCAGGTCGTCGTTCTTCAGTTCCTCGGGGATCGTCTGCGACGCCGCGCGGTACGCGTCGGAGAGGTAGCGGAGCACCACGCCCTCCGAGCGGGCGATCTTGTAGTAGGCGACGTATTCCCCGAACGACATGGCGCGCTCGTACATGTCGCGCACGACGGACTTCGGATGCACCTCGAAGTCGCGGATCCACGGCTGCGCCGCGCTGAACGTCTCGAACGCCGCGCTCAGCAGCTCGTCGAGCGGCTTCGGATAGGTGATCTGCTCGAGCAGCTCCATCCGCTCGTCGTACTCGATGCCCTCCCGTTTCATCTCGGCGACCGCCTCGCCGCGGGCGAGGAACTCCTGCTGCCCGAGGATGGCCCTGGGGTCGTCGAGCGTGGACTCCACGATCGAGATCATGTCGAGCGCGAAGCCGGCGGAGTCGGGGTCGAGCAGCTCGAAGGCGGCGAGGGCGAACGGCGACAGCGGCTGATTGAGCGCGAAGTTGGGCTGCAGGTCGACGGTGAGGCGGATCTCGCCGGCATCCGTCTGCTCGACCACGCCGGATTCGAGCAGGGTCCGGTAGATGCCGAGGGCCCGCAGCGCGAGCTCGCGCTGGCGTCTCCTGGGCTCGTGGTTGTCGTATACCAGTGAGCGCATATTCCCGAAGACGTCGCCGCCGCGGGCGATCACGTTCAGCATCATCGCGCTCGTGATCTGCATGTGCGAGGTGAGCGTCTCGGGCACGGCGTCGATGAGCTTGCGGAACGACGGCTCGCCCCACGACACGAAGCCGTCCGGCGCCTTCTTGCGCACGATCTTGCGCTTCTTCTTCGGGTCGTCGCCCGCCTTCTTGATGGCGGCGGCGTTCTCGCTCTCGTGCTCGGGCGCCTGCGAGACCACGGTGCCCGCGGTGTCGTAGCCCGCGCGTCCTGCCCGGCCCGCGATCTGGTGGAACTCGCGCGCGTTCAGCTGCCGCATCCGGGTGCCGTCGAACTTCGTGAGCGCCGTGAGCAGCACGGTGCGGATCGGCACGTTGATGCCGACGCCGAGGGTGTCGGTGCCGCAGATCACGCGCAGCAGCCCGCGCTGGGCGAGCTGCTCGACGAGCCGGCGGTACTTCGGCAGCATGCCGGCGTGGTGCACGCCGATGCCCGCACGGAGGAACCGGGAGAGCGTCTTGCCGAACGCGGTCGTGAAGCGGAACTCCCCGATCAGCGCTGCGATCTCGTCGCGCTGCTCGCGCGTGGCGACCTTCGTGCTCGACAGCGCCTGCGCGCGCTCCATGGCCGCGGCCTGCGAGAAGTGAACGATGTAGACCGGCGCCTGGCCGGTGCTCAGCAGATCGTCGATCGTCTCGTGGATCGGCGTCGTCTCGTAGAAGAAGTGCAGGGGCACCGGCCGCTCGACGCCGGTGACGGATGCCGTGTCGCGGCCCGTCCGTCGGGAGAGGTCGGCGGCGAGCTCGGTGACGTCGCCCAGCGTCGCCGACATCAGGATGAACTGCGCCTGCGGCAGCTCCAGCAGCGGCACCTGCCAGGCCCAGCCGCGGTCGGGGTCGGCGTAGAAGTGGAACTCGTCCATGACGACCTGTCCCACCTCGGCATCCGTGCCCTGACGCAGAGCCAGGTTCGCGAGGATCTCGGCCGTGCAGCAGATGATCGGGGCATCGGCGTTCACGGAGGAGTCGCCCGTGATCATGCCGACGTTCGCGGCGCCGAAGATGTCGACCAGCGCGAAGAACTTCTCGCTGACCAGAGCCTTGATCGGGGCGGTGTAGTACGTCCTCCGGCCGGACACGAGGGCGGCGAAGTGCGCCCCGACCGCGACGAGCGACTTCCCCGTGCCGGTCGGGGTCGAGAGGATCAGGTTGTTCCCGGAGACGATCTCGATGACCGCCTCGTCCTGCGCGGGGTAGAGGCTGATGCCGGTGGACTCGGCCCACTCGACGAACGCCAGGTACACGGCATCCGCATCGGATCCGTCGGGTACGGCCGTGTGATCGAGGAGCATCCTTCGATCATCCCCTACCGGACGGATGCCGGCCTACCGCCGTCGTGTGCCGCCGGGGTCGGGGGAAGTGACGCCTCACGGTGGAATTGACCCCCGACAGGGGTCACCTGCACGTCCGATATGACGCGTCGATGCGGCATCCTGCTTGACTCCCCACCGAGCGCGCCCCCCAGTGCGCGCCATGCGTCCGCTTCGACATCCCCGCAGGCTCCTGAGTCCCCCCATGGACTCGTTTCGCTGCGCGATCGGAGACGGGCGATACATCACCGAGGGAGAGGGCAAGGTATGGAGCACGTATCGCGTCGGACGGCGAGCAGCCGTGGCACGAGGGGTCGGGGATTCACCCGATCGATGACATGGGCGGTCGGAGCCGTCACGGTTCTGGGCGGGGTCCTGCTGCCCGCCACCGCTGCGAGCGCGGCCGAGGACGTCATCACGGTCACCAGCCTCGGGCTCAGCGGCCCCGGCACGCTGCGCGGAGCGCTCGAGGCCGCGAACGCCTCCACGAACCCCGACGGTGTGCGCATCGTCTTCGATGCGGCTCTCGCGGGCACGGGCGAGCTGTCGCTCACCGGCGGCTCGGCGAACAGCATGCTCACGACCGACATGACTCCTCCTGGGTCCTCGTGGGACACCCTGGGTGCGCGCTTCCTCATCGATTCCGAGGTTCCCGTCTCGATCGACTTCACCAACCTCGACGGCATCACCGACATCGACGGCTCGTTCGCCGCCGGCATCTACGTCGCATCCGACGACGTCTCGCTGAGCAACCTCGCCAACCTGCGCGCGGCCGAGTCCGGCATCGTGATCAGCGGCACCGGCACGACCGTCACGAACGTGGAGCTCAAGGACAACGACACGAACTGGCAGGAGGTGGGTGTGCTGCTCCTCGACGGGGCGGCCGACACCACGCTGACCGATCTCGTGATCCAGAGCCCTCTCTACGGCGGCATCATCGTCGAGCACGACGCGACCGTGACCAACACCGTGATCGACGGCCTCGCCAGCCGCGGCGTCGAGACCTACGCTCACGTGTTCATCGACAACGACTCGACCGTCACGGGCTTCACGGTGCGCAACAGCGTTCTCGGAAACCCCGCGGAGACATCGCCGACGCACGGCGTGTGGCTCGACCAGAACGCCACGGTCACCGGCCTCACTGTCGCCGATTCGACGATCCAGTCACCCGGGAAGAACGGCCTGTTCTTCGACGGCGCCGGTCAGACGCTGACCGACACGAGCATCACGGGCACGACGTTCGGCGGCAACGAGGGCAAGAACATCTCGCGCACGATCGGCAACAACACCGCCGACTGGAACGGACTGGTCTTCTCCGGCAACGACATCTCCTACGCGGGCTCCGTGGTCTTCGGCGGAACGCTCACCGACGCGACCTTCGCCGACAACTCGTTCACGAACATCAGCGACGGCGTGTTCGCCGCGCTGCAGCTGGGGGACACGACCACGAACGTCGACGTGACCGGGAACACCTTCGATGTGATCTGGGCCGTCGACACCATCCGCGTGCAGGGCGCCGGCGCCACCGACGTCGTCATCGCGGACAACACGATCGAGAACCTGATCGCGGACATCTCGCGCTCGGCGATCCGCATCGACGCCCCCGGTACCGGCAACATCGTGCAGAACAACACCCTGATCCAGGATCTGACCGACGAGACGCTCCCGGCCACGGTCGACAACCACTGGGCGATCTACAACTCCGCGAACGCTGCGAGCGCCGACGCCCCGGTGGGCTGGAGCATCATCGGCAACTCGATCGACGGCTTCGGCGGTCGTGACCGTTCCCAGGCTCCGATCGTGCACAACGCGATCGGCACGCTGCCGGTGATCGGCAACACCTTCGGCGCGAACACCCGCGGCGGCACCGACCCGGTGATCGAGGAGAGCGGCTTCTGGTTCCTCTGGAACGTCGGCGACTCGGTGAGCAACAACACGGTGCAGACGTTCCGTCCGGAGACGGTGCGCTACGACGGCACCACCGCCACGTTCACGGCCGTCCAGCCGGCGAACCTCATCGGCAACAACACCGCGGCAGCTCCCGTGACGCTCCACGTCTACTGGACGGCGGCGGACAACGCCGAGGAGTACCTGGGCGAGATCACGGGTGTCGCTCCCGGCGCGTCCGTGTCGATCCCCACCACGCACACGACGGGCTTTCTGCGGGTGCAGACCGTCGATGCGAACGGGTTCACCTCGCAGTACTCGAGCATCGACGAGGACACCGCGGTCGTCCCTGCCGCTCCGGCCGTGACCGGGACGACGCCGACCGGCGCGACCGGAACCGGCACCTCGGGCGCGACGATCATCGTCCGCAACACGAAGGGCGACGTCGTCGCCACCGCGGTGGTCGGCGAGAACGGCGCCTGGTCGCTCACCTCCGGTCTGACGTGCAACACGCAGTACTTCGTCGACCAGACGGTCGACGGGGTCGAGAGCGCGACGATCCCGTTCACGACGGCAGCCTGCCCGACCACGCCGGGAACCGGTGGGGGCACCACGGGTGGCGCGGGCGGCAAGGGCAGCACCGGCGGATCGCTCGCGAACACCGGTGGGGCAGACCTGACCGGCGTCGCGCTCGGCGCGATGGCCGTGCTCCTGCTCGGCGGCTCGATGCTGGTGCGTGCGCGCCGGCGTCGCGCCTGATCGGGCGGATCGAAACGGCGTGAGGCTCCCTCTGACCCCTCACGGGGGTCAGAGGGAGCCTCACCTTGGCACAGCAGGCCATGTGCTCGCCAGTATGTCGGTGGGCACAAGTCTTCTGGGGAACTCGAAACGAGAGTCGCGGCCGATTGGGGAATCGGGCGCGGGGGAGAGAAACACGTGAAGAAGACACTCGCTGGAGTGGCCGCGCTGACGACCGCGGCCGCACTGTCCATCGTCGTCGCGCCGCCGGCGGTCGCCGCGGCCGGAGACGGGACGATCACGCTCACCGTGGTGAACGACGTCAACGCGAACAGCACGCGAGACGCCGCCGACGCCGCGCTCAACGGGGTGACGGTGCGGTTCACCGATCCGCAGAACCACACGTTCACGCGCTCCACGAACGCGGCCGGTCAGGTCGTGCTCGGCGGAGCGGACGCGGGCAACACGCTCGTGGGCGGCAAGTACCGCATCGAGGTGACCAACCCGAACACCGGCACCTACACCGAGGCGCGCATCCTCGACGGGCACGCCGAGCCGCAGTTCGCCCCGGCGACGTCGTTCGTTGACGTGTCGGGCGGTGCGGATGCCGCGCTCAGCGTCGGCTACGTCGACGTGAGCACGCTGGGCCCCTCCAACGCCACGATCTTCTCCGCCATCCAGCCCGACAGCATCTGGCCGGGCGCGGGTGAGGGCCGCGAGATCTACCAGGTCCCCTACCGCCTGAACAGCGCCCCGACCGGCGTCACCTCGCGGGTCACGACGGGGTCGGTGTACGGCATCGGCCTCGACCAGAAGGCGCAGAAGCTCTACGCCGGCGCCTACGCCAAGCGCGGCTCGGTCTACGGTGCGGGCGGCCCCGGTGCGATCTACCGGGTGGACCCGTGGTCGGGAGCCACCGAGGTCTACGCCACGGTCGCAGACGCCGGCACCACGGTGCACGACATGACCAGCGTCAACGGCGCTGGTCACCAGACCCAGGACTTCGACTTCCGCACCGCGGTGGGCCGTGAGAGCCTCGGCGACGTGGAGGTCACGGAGGACGGCAAGTACCTCCTCGCGGTGAACATGCACACTGATTCGGTCGTCGTGTACCCGGTGCAGACGGCCCCGAACCCTGCTCCGGTGCAGACGCTCCCGATCCCGGCCGTCGCCTGTGCGGCGGATCAGGACTGGGCGCCGATGGCGATCGGCGAGAACGCCGGCAAGATCTACGTCGGCGCCGTGTGCGGCGTGACCATGCAGGCGAGCGTGATCGAGTACGACATCTCGGCCTCCGGCATCCTCAGCCCCACCGGCGTGGTCTACTCCGGCGACCCGACGACGGCCCCCGGCCACAGCGGCGTCGTCTCGGGCAACCTCGCCGTCGACGCCTCGTGCCGCTTCGTGGACTGGCTGCCGTGGAGCGACGGCGTCGCGCAGGCGTGCATCAACGCCGGCGCCGCCTCGACGCCCATCAACCCGGCGGCCAACGGACTCGCGGGGCAGTTCTCGGTGCCGCAGCCGATGCTCTCCGACATCGAGTTCACCGCCGCCGGTGACATGATCCTCGCCTTCCGCGACCGCGGTGGTGACCAGTACAGCTCGCTGCTCTACTACGGCACCCGCACGAACGGTCTCGGCGCCTACTCGAACTACGTCACCGCCGGCGACATCGTCGGGGTGTGCGCCTCCGGTTCCACGCTCGACTTCGACTGCCGGGGCAGCCAGCCCCGGGGCGGCGACTTCGACGACTTCGGCGGTTTCCACAACGAGGCCGCGTTCGGCGGCATGGTCCACGTGCCGGGCACCGACCGACTCGTCATCAACCAGATGGATGCCACCGGGCTGTTCTCGAACGGCCTGCGTGCCTTCAACCCCGCGACGGGCAACCAGGCGGCAGGCAGCACCGGCTCCGCGAACGTGCTCGTCACCGACGACTTCCAGAAGGCGCAGGGACTGGCCGACATGGAGGCGCTCGTGCTCGCGGCGACCCAGCAGATCGGCAACCGCATCTGGCTGGACACCGACGAGGACGGCATCCAGGATGCGGACGAGCCGTCGGTCGCCGGTGTGCAGGTGTCGCTCTACGACACGGCCGGCACGCTGATCGCGACCACCGTGACCGACGCGAACGGCGAGTACTGGTTCGACACCGACGACGGTCTGCTGCCGGCGACGGACTACCAGATCCGTCTCGACCGCCCGGCGGACTTCGCCGCGGGCGGCCCGCTCGCCGGCACCACGCCGACGGGCGCAGCCGCGGGGTCGAACCGCGGCATCGACAGCAACGGCGTGACCGTCGACGTCGGCGGCACTCCGACCGTCGTCGCGAACGTCACCTCGCCCGCGGCCGGACGCAACGACCACTCCTTCGACTTCGGCTTCGTCCCGACGCCGGTGTCGATCGGTGACTACGTCTGGATCGACCGAGACAACGACGGGCAGCAGGACGCAGGAGAGCCTCCGGTGGCCGGCATCACCGTGCAGCTGAAGGACTCGACGGGAGCGGTGATCGCGACCACGACGACGGATGCCGACGGCTACTACTCCTTCACGGATCTGCGTGCATCGAGCGACTACACGGTCGTCTTCCCGACGACGGTCACGGTCGGCGGCGACGTGTACCGTCTCACGGCGCCGAGCAGGGGTGCCTCGGCATCCGACTCGAACCCGGCCGTCGACACGGGCGCCGCGCCGGTGCGCACGCCCGCGTCCGGCGACAACCTGGGCACTCCTGGCGACGCCGACGACCCGACGATCGACGCGGGCTACGTGCCGATCGTCTCGGTGGGCGACTACGTGTGGATCGACGCCGACAAGGACGGTGTGCAGGATGCCGGTGAGACGCCCGTCGCAGGGGTCGAGGTGAAGCTGCTGTCGGCCGACGGCCAGACGGTCATCGCGACCACCACGACCGACGCGAACGGCTACTACGTCTTCACCGACCTGCCGGGTTCGACCGACTACATCATCGAGTTCCCGACGACGGTGACCGTGGGTGGCATCACCTACCCGCTCACCGAGCGCGACGCGGGCGATGACGACGCCGCGGATTCGGATGCCGACCCGGAGACGGGCCGCGTCTCGATCACGACGCCGGCGTCCGGAGCGAACTCGGCGGAGCCCGGCGAAGCCGACGACCCGACGATCGACGCGGGCTTCATCGCCCCGCCGGTCTCGATCGGCGACTACGTGTGGCTCGACGCCGACCGCGACGGCCAGCAGGACGAGGGCGAGAAGCCGGTTCCCGGCGCGACCGTGCGGCTGCTGTCGCCCGACGGCGCCACGGTCATCGCGACCACGACGACCGACGAGAACGGCTACTACGCATTCACCGACCTGGCGCCGGGCGTCGACTACGTCGTGGAGTTCCCGACGACCGTGACGGTCGACGGCGTGCGCTACGTGCTCACCGCGCCGACGCAGGGTGGGTCGGCGACCGACTCCAACCCGGCCGTCGACACGGGCCGCGCCCCGGTGACGACGCCCCTCGGCGGCGGCAACTCGGGTGAGCCCGGCGAGGCCGACGACCCGACGATCGACGCGGGCTACGTGCCGGTGCTGGTCTCGATCGGCGACTACGTGTGGCTCGACGCCGACGGAGACGGCATCCAGGACGAGGGTGAGTCCCCCGTCGCCGGTGTCGAGGTGAAGCTGCTCTCGCCCGACGGTGAGACGGTCATCGCGACCACCACGACCGACGCGAACGGCTACTACGTCTTCACCGACCTGCCGAACTCGACGGACTTCATCGTGGAGTTCCCGCTCTCGGTCACCGTCGACGGCGTCGAGCACCACCTCACCACGCCCGGCGCGGGCGAGAGCGACGGAGCGGACTCGAACCCGGCCGTGACGACGGGTCGCGCACCCGTGACCACGCCGGCCGACGGGCAGAACTCGGCGGAGCCCGGCGAGGCCGACGACCCGACGATCGATGCGGGCTACGCGCCCGTGAAGGTCTCGGTCGGCGACTACGTCTGGATCGACGCTGACCGCGACGGCGTGCAGGACCCGACCGAGAAGCCCGTCGCGGGCGTCGAGGTGAAGCTCTACGACAAGGACGGCGTCCTCGTGGCGACGACCACGACCGACGAGACCGGGTTCTATGTGTTCACCGATCTGAAGCCGTCGACGCAGTACTCGATCGAGTTCCCGACCTCCGTGGTCATCGGAGGGGTCACCTATCCTCTGACGTCCGCGAACGCCGGCGGTGACGACAAGGACTCGGATGCCGACCCCAAGACCGGTCGGGTGACCTTCACCACTCCGGCGACGGGATCGAACTCGGCGCTGCCGGGCGAGGTCGACCTGCCGACGCTCGACGCGGGCTTCGCGCCTCCTGCTCCGATCGTGGCTCCTGGCCTCGCGGTCACGGGTGGTGCGGTGCCGTGGGTGCTCGGCGGAGCGGCCGGTCTGCTGCTCCTCCTGGGTGCAGCGCTCGTGCTGATGCGTCGCCGCCGCGCGACCGCTGAGGCCGTCGAGATCGACTGACCGAAGTTGAGGAAGGCCGTCGCGATCCGTCGCGGCGGCCTTCCTCGCGTCCGGGGGTTCCCTGGCGCGTGCGCTGGGTGCCCCGTCGCGTGCGCCGCTCGCGCGTTCGGGTCTCGTCGTCGCGTGCGCCGCTCGCGCGTTCGGGTCTCGTCGTCGCGTGCGCCGCTCGCGCGTTCGGGAGGAGAAAGCACCCTCGGGCTGAGGAATGCGGGCGGATCCTCAGCCGGTGCGTGAGTTCTCCTCCCGAACGTGAGGGCAGGGAGGGGTGCGCGAGAGGAGCCGCGCGAGAGGAGGGCCGCGACCCTCAGGCGGTCGCGGCCTGCAGTGCGATGCGGATCATGTCTCCGAAGGTCTGCTCGCGCTCCAGCGCGGTGGTTTCCTCGCCCGTGACGATGTGGTCGGAGACGGTGCAGATGCTCAGCGCTCGCCGACCGTAGTACGCCGCGAGCGTGTAGAGGCCGCTCGTCTCCATCTCGACGCCCAGCACGCCGTGCTGCACGAACGGCTCGGTGAGCTCGGGGCGGGTGCTGTAGAACTGGTCGCTCGAGAGCAGCAGTCCGACGTGCACGTTCGACTCCGGCGGCTCGGACTCGCTCGCCTCGACGGCGGCGCGCAGCAGAGAGAAGTCGGCGACGGGGGCGTAGTCGAGTCCGTGGAAGCGCACCCGGTTGATGCCGGAGTCGGTGCACGCCCCGTTCGCGATGATGATGTCGCGCACCTTCAGCTTCTCGGTCAGCGCGCCGCACGACCCGACCCTGACGACCGTCTGCACCCCGTAGGAGTCGAACAGCTCGTTCGCGTAGATCGCCATCGAGGGCTGGCCCATGCCCGACCCCTGCACCGAGACGCGGTGCCCCTCCCAGGTGCCGGTGAAGCCCAGCATCCCGCGCGTCTCGGAGTACAGCCGCGCGTCGTCGAGGAAGGTCTCGGCGATCCACTTCGCCCGCAGCGGGTCTCCGGGGAACAGGACGATGGGGGCGATCTGGCCGGGCTCTGCGGCGATGTGCGTGCTCATGGGGTCAGCGTAGTGAGGGGTCGGCGCGCGGGGTGCCTGGAACTGATATTCCGGTTCCTATGGCGTGAAGGGGATCGCGATTCTCGCGGCGAGAGGGAGGCGACATGGCGGAGCACGCGGCGGCATGGGGGTGGCGCGGATTCTGGGAGCGCGGCGGCTGGTGGAGGGCGCTCGTGCTCGCGGCCGTCTACTTCGTGCTGTACGAGGGGCTGTCGCTCCTCTTCGGACCGCTGGCCGAGGGGATCACGGACCCGCAGAGCGCCGCGGCCGTGGTCGTCTTCTACGTCCTGCCCGTGACGGTCGGCGCGCTGCTGCTGATCGCGTTCATCTGGTCGGTCGGCTGGTTCGGCGAGATCTTCGGACCGCAGCCGATCCGCGGCAGCGGCTGGATGTGGATCGCCGTCGCGGCCGTCCTGCTGTTCAACATCCTGCGCTTCGCCACGATCGACTACGCCGACACCGAGGCGGGCGTCGTGCCGGCCTGGCTGCTGGCGGGGCTCCTCGTGGGTTTCGCCGAGGAGGTGCTCACCCGCGGACTCGTCGTGAACCTGCTCCGCAAGGCCGGCTACCGGGAGATCGCCGTCGCCGTCGTCTCCGCGGCGGTCTTCGCCGGTCTGCACGCCGGCAACCTGCTGTCCGGTCAGGCGCTGCTCCCCACGTTGGTCCAGCTCGGCTACACCTTCGCGTTCGGGATCTGCATGTACCTCGCGATGCGGGTGACCGGAACGATCATCGTGCCGATCCTGTTGCACGCCACCACCGATCCGAGCATCTTCCTGCAGTCCGCCCACCCCGCCGAGGGTGCGCTCGCCGGCATCGCCGGTCTCGGCAACATCGTCGTGATCATCGTCGGACTGGTGCTGCTGATCTTCATCCGCGGACGGGTGGAGAGCACGCGGGAGCAGGCGGCGATCGCCTAGGGTCAGCCCTGCCGGCGGACCATCTCGGCGATCCAGATCGGGGCGAACGGAGACGTGCACCCCGGCGCCGTCGGGTAGTCGGCGAGCACCTGCAGATCGTTCCCGATCGCGAGGGCGCGGTCGCGCAGGTGCGGATGGTGGATGCCGATCTGCGCCAGCGTCTCGTTCATCGCCCACTGCGTCCGGGGTGCGGCATCCTTCATTTCCCGCTCGATCTCGTCGAGCAGGGCGCCGAGGTCGAGGCCGTCGGGCTGCGTCACGACCCGCACGGACGTCAGCGACCACCCTGCCGCGGATACGGTGTCGGCGGGGTCGTGCCGCCACCCCTCTCGCAGGTCGTCGGAGAGCGGCGTCTTCTTGAGCACGTAATTCACGAACCAGTCGTTGACCTTGGGTGGCTGCGGCTCGCGCAGCATCCCGTCGAGGTCTTCCGCGGAGTACTGCCGCGGGGCGCAGACCAGCAGCGCGAGCAGCCGGGCCGGGGTCTCTCCGGTCTCCCACAGCTCACGGGCCAGCGGCTGGTCGGTCTTGGCCTTCTTCGCGACCGCGCGGAGGCGGCTGAGGTTCATGCCGTGATCGTCGCCGCGCTTCTCGTTCGCCGCGCGCACCTTCGGATCCTCCAGCGCCGCGAGCTCGGCGAGGGCATCAGCGAGTTCCATGTCTCCAGGGTAGGGCTCGGGGCCGCGGCGTCCCTCGCATCCATCTCGAGTCGTGGCGCGGTCCGGGGCCGACCAGGGCCGTCCGAATTTCGGACGACGGCGCTTTTCTCGGACGCACGCGCCGTGATCATCCGAATTCCGCGCATCGGTCCGAATTTCGGATGCCGCCGTTCGAGGATGCGCGGCCGGAGGATGCTGCACACGGATGCCGCGGCATCACCGTGTCGGTCCACGACCGTGTTGGCGCACCCGTGTCGGCGCGACGCGGCGCGCTCAGCCCTCGCCGAGGAGCTCGCCGTGGATGCGGCGGAGATCCTCCATGAGCGAACCGATGAGGATCCAGTGACCGGAGGAGGGCGGTGTGATCACGAGCGGAGCGGTGAGCGCAGGGATCGCGGAGGTCAGCGCCTCCGGTTCCGGCGAGACCTCCGCGAGCTGCACGGCGAGGCGCACGTCGTGGCCGGCGCGCCGCAGCTGCTCGGCGATCGCCGCCACCGCGGGCTCCTCGCCGATCGTGTCGTCGTAGTGGTCGAAGTAGGCGCGGGTCATGCCGATGGTCTGGGTCACGATCGGCGACAGCCGCTCCAGCAGCGCGCGCATCTCCCGCAGCTCGTCGCGATGGGCCGAGCGCCGCGGATTGAGGGTGAGCGACTCCTCTCCTGCGGCGATCGAGGCTTCGGCGGCGTCCTTCATCGGCCGCAGCAGCCGCACCTCGAGCATGAGCTCCTGCAGGCGGGCAGGTGACTGCGGTGCGGGCAGGGCTGCGGCCAGGCGGTCGAGGCAGGCGGCGAGCTCACGGCCGAGGAGCCCGAGGTCGCGCCGTGCGGGTCCGGTGAGCACGGGCGGCACGATGAGGGCGTTCACGACGATGCCGATGCCGACGCCGATCAGCGTCTCCACGATGCGCGACAGCGCGTAGGCGGGTGTCGACGAGCCGAGGGCCAGCACGAGCATCGCCGAGATGGCGATCTGGTTGCCGGTTCCGGGGGAGGCGCGGAAGGCCCAGGCGACGAGCATCGCGACGACGATCGCGAGCAGCACGATCCACGCGGGCGAGCCCAGCAGCCAGCCCAGCGCGAGCGCGATCACGACGCCGGCGATCACCCCGATGCTGCGCTCGAGCGCCTTCGACAGCGACTGGTTGACGCTGGGCTGCACGACCAGCAGCGCGGCGATCGCCGCGAACACGGGCAGCTGCTCCGGGAAGATCGCCCCCGCGATGAGCCACGCGGCGATGGTCGCCGCGGCGGACTTCACCACCTGCAGCAGGGGTGAGCGCCTGGCGGCCCTGATCGCGACGGGGATGCGCATGGCACAACGCTACTCGGGTGACGGCATCCGCCCTGCCGAGCAGGTTCAGGGAGTCGCGGCGGCGGCGCGCAGCGGGCCCTTCGCGATGTCGTCGATGAGCCAGGCGCCTTCGACCTTCGTCAGGGTGTACTCGCGGGGCTGGGCGAACTCGTCTCCGGTGTCGGCGCCGAGCTCGTGCAGGAATCCGTCGGA
The DNA here is from genome assembly GCF_042901325.1 of Microbacterium sp. NPDC012755. Taxonomy (NCBI): domain Bacteria; kingdom Bacillati; phylum Actinomycetota; class Actinomycetes; order Micrococcales; family Microbacteriaceae; genus Microbacterium; species Microbacterium sp. NPDC012755. Next base: position 1,414,256 of record NZ_JBIBCT010000001.1, read on the forward strand.
GGCGCTGACGATCGTGAAGAGGGACTCGAATCCGACGGTCGCGTGCTGCCGTTCGGCGTCGATCGTCGAGGCGGTCCATGCCACTCCGGTCTGCGCGATCGACAGGTCGTTGTCGACGTACATGGCGGTGACGGCATCCGCGTAGTCCTCGCCCGCCAGCTTGTCGAGGAAGAGCGGCGAGAAGAACCGCTCCTCCGCCGCGACGGAGTCGGCGACCGTGCTCGGGGTCCGGTTGTCGGATGCTCCGGAGTGCAGCGCGACGACCTGCTGCAGCGCCTGGACGTCGGGGTCGTCGAGGGTCAGGCGCTCCCCTGTCGACGCGATCGTCCACAGGGTGTCGTCGGGGTCGAAGTGCGGTGTGGGGCTCGCGCTCGGCATGGCCGCTGAGCCCTCGGATGCCGTCGACGAGCCGCTGTCCGTGCATCCGGACAGCGCGACCGATCCGATCACGAGCGAGACGAGGACGGCGAGGGCCTTCACGGTGGTTCTCTGCATGGGTTCCTCCTCCCGGGGAGGGCTGTGCGGCCCTCCCCGGGTCTCTCGGTCGGTCAGTTGGCGGGAGCGGCGTTGAGCTGCCAGTGCGACGACCACCACGTGGTCGGCACGTTCCCGAACTCGACGCTGCCCGTGCCGTTCTCGACGTGCAGGGCGCCGGAAGCGTTCTGGATGCGCGTGTACCCGCTGCCGGCGGACGGCGTCGACCACTCGGCGGCGGTTCCCGCCGTCGCCGCGGTGCCGTGGCGAACGGTCGAGCCGCTCACGTAGAGGTACTGGTTGGTCCACCGGTTGCGGTACTTGGTGGTGCCGGATGCCGTGGTCTCGGGCACCCACTGGGCGCTCCAGTAGGTGCTGGGGACCTCGCCGAAGCGCACGATGCCGTCGTTGGGCTCGACGTTGACGGCGCCGGCCCTGTGCCGGTTGTTGATGAGCTTCCAGGTGGGGGAGACGGCCTCCGAGTATCCGGCGTTGTCCTTGTAGACGCGCAGGTAGTCGACCTCCCACTGCTTGGGCCAGACGCTGTTGGGCTGGCCGGAGCCCGCACCGGTGTAGATGTTCATGATGATGCCCATCGCGGTGTTCGGGGCGTCGTTGAGCGTCTTCACGAGCTGACCGTCGTAGTAGAACCGCAGCTGGGTCGGCGTCCAGTCCATGGCGTAGATGTGGAACTCCGTGGTCGGAGAGCCCGAGACGGGCACGGTGTCGAGAGACCACGATCCGAGGAAGTTCGGGTCGCCCCAGCCGTAGGCGGCGATGCGCCAGCTGTTCGGGGTGCTGAAGAACGTCTCGATCATGTCGATCTCGGACTGGCCGCCGGTGGTGTTCGTGCCGACCAGCCAGAGGGCCTGGTGTCCTCCGCCCCCGGCGTTCGAGTTCTTGGCGCGCACCTCGACGTAGCCGTACTTCGTGGAGTAGCCGTTGAACGTGGGCAGGTTGTTGCGGTTCACCGCCGACGAGTTGAACTTGTGCCAGTTGTTCTGGTTGAAGGTCTGGATCGCCGACGAGACGACGGTGCCGTCCTGGTCGGGGTTCCACGGCGGCTGGTCCTGGTCGACGCGGAGCTTGATCGTGCCGTTCGAGATCGTGTAGCGCGCCGCCGTGTCGGCGATGTCGGCGGCGGGCACCCAGTGCGGGAGGTAGTTCGGCAGCCACTTCGAGGTGTCGAGCGTCGTGCCGGTGAACTCCTCGCTGAAGTCGAGGGTGTAGCCCGGCTTGTCGACGGGATTCGGCGGGGTGTCGGCCGCGAAGGCGGCGGGGGAGGCGAGCGTGAAGGCGGTGACCGCGACGGCGAACGCGGCTGCGGCGGCGGCGCCGCGGGATGTCTTTCGATGGAACATGGGGTTCTCCTCGGTGATCGTCGGTGATCAGTGCGTGGACGCGGTGCGGTGCGCACCGTCCTGCGAGGTAATTAACCCGAACTCTTGCGTAATTGTCAATACTCGCGGGCGAAGAGCTGTTCCTTCACGCTCGCCGCGCTGACGGCCAGCGCTCCGACCGACGGCGCGATCGCGCCGAGGGTGGAGGTGCGCACGTCGGGGAGGAAGAGCGACCGTCCGGCGAGCTCGGAGCCCAGCGCCGCCGCGAGTCTCGCGGAGGCGCCGGGGATGCTGCTGCTGACGACGACGACGTGCGGATCGATCGCGAGGACCAGGGCGCCCAGGCCGTCCGCGATGTCGGCGGCGAACCCGGTGACGGCATCCGCGCTCTCCGTGCCGGGCGCCGCAGAGGCCGTGAACAGCTGCTCCAGGCCGTCGGGGGCGCGCTCGGCCAGCCTCTGCTGCGCCTCCGGCCACGCGACCCTGCCGAGCGCTCCGATCTCGCCGGCCGCCCCGTGCGCCCCTCGGGCGACGCGGCCGTCGACGATGGATGCCGCGGAGATCCGGTTCCCGATGCGGAGGAGCACGGCGGTCTCATCCGCCCCGACCGATCCGTGCTCGATCTCGGCGAGCGCGGCGAGCTTGGTGTCGTTGTCGAAGGCGATCCTGGCGCCGGGGAAGGCGGCGCGCAGCTGCGCGTCGATGTCGCTGGTCAGCCAGTCGGGCACCACCGTGGTCTTCACCGGGCGACCGTCCGCATCCACGATGCCGGGGATGCCGACGGTGAGCGCGACGAGTTCGTGGGATGCCGTCGTCGACTCGTCGAGCAGCTCGGTCACGAGCGCGATGATCGCGGCCGCCGCATGCTCTCCGCTCGACAGGTCGTGCTCCTGGCGGCGGTGGGCCGCGCTGACCGTTCCGCGCAGGTCGCCGGCCACGCCGGAGATGCCGTGCGGGCCGACGTCGATCCCCACGGCGACGCCCTGATCGGCGGCGAACCGGTACCCGCGCGCCGGACGGCCGGCGCGCGTCGGGCGCAGCTGCTCGGAGTCGGCCAGACCGGATTCGACGAGCCCCGACAGCACGGTCTCGACCGTCGTGCGCGACAGGCCGGTCGATGTCGCCAGCTGGCTGGCCGTCATCGGGGAGGACGCGTCCCACAGGGTGGTCAGCACCGCGTGGTCGTTGAGCCGACGCATCGCTGCGAGGTCGGTGCCGAGCGCCTGGGTGGTCACCTGTCCTGACTATCACATTCCGGCAACCCCGGCTTGACAGTGCGAGGGGGCTGACCTATCTTGTGAATTACAACAGAGAGTTGCGAAATACCCTTTCCCCCTTTTCACCAGAAAGCGACACTCACATGCAACGACGCACCCGACTCGTGCTCGCGCCTCTCGCCGCCGGCGCCCTCCTCGGCCTCGCCCTCACCGCCTGCGCGCCAGGTCCGGCGACGAACGGCAGCGGCGCCGCCGTCGACGCCAGCACCACGCTCACCGACGACGACATCACCCTCACGCTCATGTCGACGCCGGAGTCCGGCGCGGCGACCGAGGCCACGATCGCCGCCTTCGAGAAGGAGCACCCGAACATCACGATCGAGTACTCCCAGACCAACTACGACGACTACAACCAGAGCGTGAACCTCAACCTCGCAGGCGACAAGTCCCCCGACATCGTCCTCCTGAACGCGGTCGCGAACACCGTCAAGAACAAGCTCGTCCTGCCCCTCGACGACTACGCCGACCTCTACGGGTGGAACGACTTCTTCCCCACCAACCAGCTCAACCAGTGGCGCGTCGCCGACGACGGCTCCACCCTCGGCGAAGGCGGAGACCTCTACGCGGCCCCCGCCGGCTTCTCGCTCGTCGGCACCTACTACAACAAGGCCCTGGCCGCTCAGCTCGGGATCACCGCCCCCACCACCCTGGGCGACTTCGAGAGCGCGCTCGCCGCGGCCCAGGGCTCCGGCATCCTCCCCGTCCAGCTCGGCAACGCGGAGGGGCACGCGGCATTCGTGGTGCAGCTGCTCGGCCAGGGCGAGGGCGGCGCCGACGACGCCAACGCCTGGGCCTTCGGCCACAAGGGCGAGACGTTCGACACCGACGCCAACCGCACCGCGGTCGACACCCTCGTCTCCTGGCAGAAGGCCGGCTACCTCGGCGATCCGACGACGGTGAACGGCACCGACCTCCAGGGCGCCGTCGACAACTTCATCGCGGGCAAGGGCCTGTTCCTCGTCGACGGGATCTGGGACGCCGGCAAGATCGCCGAGGGGCTGGGAGCGGATGCCGGCTTCCTCCCGTTCCCCGGCAAGAACGTGACGGGGATCGGCACCTCGGTCGCCTACGCGATCTCCACGAAGAGCGCGCACCCGAACGAGGCGGCGGCGTTCCTGGACTTCCTGCGGTCTCCCGAGGCGAGCGCCCAGCAGTTCGCGCAGGGCTTCATGCCCGATGACCCGACGGTCGCGGTGGCGGACGAGGGAACCCTGCAGGGCGACATCGTCGCGGCCTGGGCGCGGGTCGCGGAGGCGAACGGACTCGTGGCGTTCAACAACAACGCGACGGCGACCATGAACGACACGCTCAAGGCCGGCACGCAGAAGCTCATCGCCGGACAGACCTCGGTCGACGACTTCCTCACCTCGGTCCAGGACGACTGGGCCGCCGCCCACGCCGGCTGATCCATGACCACGTCGCTGTCTCCCCGGCGGGAGGGGTCCGGTCTCGCGGCCGGCCCCACCCGTCGGCCCCGCCGCGGGTGGAGCTCGCTCCTGTACCTGCTCCCGGCGTTCGTCTTCTACGGTACGTTCACGATCGCCCCCTGGGTGCAGAGCATCTGGCTCTCCTTCTGGAACTGGGACGGGATCGGGGCCGCCACCTGGGCCGGCATCGGGAACTACCTCCGCGTGTTCACGGACGACCGGCTCCTCGTCGCCCTGCGCAACGGCCTCGGATTCATCGTGTTCTACACCGCGTTCCCGCTCGTGCTCGGTCTCGTCATCGCGGCGGTCATCGCCGCGCGCCCGAGGCGCGGCTCCGGGTTCATCCGCACCGTGCTCTTCCTGCCGCAGATCCTCCCGCTGGTGGCCGTCGGCGTCGTCTGGCGCTATCTCTATGCGGCAGACGGGCCGATCAACCAGTTCCTGACCGCCATCGGCCTCGGCGATGTCGCGAGGGCGTGGCTCGGCGACTTCACCTGGGCGTACCCCGCCGTCGGCATCATCGGCACCTGGGTCACGACCGGGCTGTGCATGATGCTCCTGCTCGCCGGCATCCAGAAGATCGACCCCTCGCTCTACGAGGCGGCGCGACTCGACCGCTGCGGACCGATCCGCCAGTTCTGGCACGTCACGGTGCCAGGGGTGCGCGCAGAGATCGTCGTGGCCGTCACGGTGACGCTGATCTCCGCCCTCGCGAGCTTCGACATCGTCTATGTCACCACCGGGGGCGGCCCCGGCGATCAGACGATCGTGCCCGGCGTGCTGATCTACAAGCTCGTCTTCACCTCGAACGAGGTCGGGCTCGCCTGCGCCCTCGCGACGGTGCTGAGCGCGATCATCCTCGTCTTCGTCGCCGTGATCGGCCGAGTGGGAAGGCGCAGCGCATGAGATCTTCCGCCTCCCGCGTGCTGTCGGCGGTGTTCCTGCTCGTCGCGGTGCTCAGCGTCGTCATCCCGTTCCTCGCACTGGTGTCTGCGGCTCTCCAGCCGGCCGACACGCTCGTTCCCCGACTCACCTGGCCCAGCGATCCGCAGTGGGGCAACTTCGCCACGGCGTGGAGCATGGCCGGCTTCGGGTCCCTCCTCGCATCGAGCGCGATCATCGCGGTCGTGGTCGTCCCGATCTCGGTGGTGTGCGCCACGCTCGCCGGCTACGCGATGGGCACGATGAGGATGCCGGCGAAGGGCGTGCTGTTCGCCTTCTTCATCGCGGGGCTCACGCTCCCGTACGAGGCGATCGTCGTGCCGCTGTACTTCTCGATGAGGTCGACCGGCCTGATCGACACGTACTGGGCGGTCATCCTCCCCCTGGTCGGAGCGTTCATGCCGTTCGGGATCTTCTGGATGCGGACGCACTTCGAATCCGTGCCCGCCGAGATCATCGAGGCCGCCCAGCTGGACGGCGCCGGTCGGTTCCGCACCCTGGTGCAGATCCTGATCCCCGGCGCCAAGCCCGCCATCATCACGTACGCGCTGCTGACGTTCATGTGGGCGTGGAACCAGTTCCTCCTCGCGCTCATCCTCATCCGCGATCCCTCGCGCCGCACGGCCCCGTCGGGGCTGGGCACGTTCGTGCAGCAGTACGGGGAGAACATCCCGCTGCTCGCGGCCGGGACGATCATCGTGATCGCGCCGATCGTCGTCCTCTACTTCATCTTCCAGCGAAAGTTCGTCGCCGGCCTCGTGCAAGGAGCCCTCAAATGACCGCCCACGCCCCCCTCCGTCTCGCGATCGTCGGAGCCGGATCGCGCGGGACCGGATACGCGCGCCGAGCCGTCGCGGACGGGGCGACGATCACCGCCGTGGTGGAGCCGGATGCGGAGAGGCTGCGGGTGTTCCTCGCCGAGTTCGCCGATCAGCCGATCGAGTGCTTCGGCACCTGGCAGGACCTCGCCGCGCGGGAGGAGAGGGTCGCGGATGCCGTGGTCGTCTCCACGCCGGACCGCCTGCACGCCGAGCCCGCGATCGGCCTCGCCGGAGCCGGGTACCACCTCCTCCTGGAGAAGCCGATCGCCCCCACGGAGGAGGAGTCGAGCCGCATCGTCGCCGCCGCGGATGCCGCAGGGGTGATGCTCGCGGTGTGCCACGTCATGCGGTACTCGGACTACTCGCACACCCTCAAGCGGCTGCTCGACGACGGCGCGATCGGCCGACTGGTGTCGGTCGAGCACCTCGAGCCGATCGGCTGGTGGCACTTCGCGCACTCGTACGTGCGGGGCAACTGGGCCCGCGAGGAGGAGTCGGGGCCGATGCTGCTCACCAAGAGCAGCCACGACATCGACTGGCTCTCGTACATCGTCGGGCTGCCGGCCGAGCGCGTGTCGTCGTTCGGGAGCCTCCTGCACTTCCGGCCGGAGAACAAGCCGGCCGACGCCACGGCGCGGTGCCTCGACTGCCCGCTGCAGAACTCCTGTGCGTACTCCGCGACGACGATCTACCGCGGCTTCCTCGGCGACGAGACGTTCGAGCGCTGGCCCCTCGCGGTGCTCACGACGGACGTCACCCCGGAGGGGGTGGAGCGCGCGCTCCGCGACGGCCCGTACGGGCGATGCGTGTTCGACGGCCAGAACGACGTCGTCGACCATCAGGTCGTGAACATCGAGTACAGCGGCGGGGTGACGGCATCCTTCACCGTGACGGCGTTCACCGAACTGGACTTCCGCAAGACGCGCCTCTTCGGCACGTCGGGGAGCATCGAGGGCGACGGCAGGACGCTGCTCGTGCACGACTTCGTGCGCGACGAGAAGTACGAGGTCGTGCCCGAGTCCCGCGGGGCGGCGAGCGCGGCCGACGGCCACGGCGGCGCCGACGACGCGCTGGTCCAGGCCTTCCTCGCGGCCGTGCGCACGGGGGACAGGTCGCTGCTGCTCTCCGGACCGGCCGAGAGCCTCGCCACGCACCGGATCGTGTGGCTCGCTGAGGAGGCGCGCCGGAGCAACACGGTGATGCCCGTTCCCGCGCACTGAGCTCAGAAGACGGGAGTCGCCGCGCCCTGCGCTGCGCACCAGCGCAGGGCGCCGACCTCGTGATCGCGCAGCCAGTGCCCGCCGCCCGCGACGATCCGCAGCTCCGCGTGGGGGATCAGCGCGAGCCAGGCCTCTCCGTGCGCGGACGGCACGAGCACGTCCGCTCCGCCGTACACCAGGAGCGTCGGCGCCGTGATCGCCGCGGCGTCGAAGGACCACTCGCGCGCGAACAGGGCGAGATCGTCCTCGATCCAGCCTTCGACGCCCTGCGCCGCCCATTCGTCGGCCTCGACGGACTCCTCATGCTGCACGTCTGCGCGGCCGAGCACCTCGCGGTCGCTCGGGGGCAGGCGCTCGACCCAGTCGCTCAGGGCGTCCGCGCCGTCGCCGAGCGACTCCACGTACGCACGCAGTGCCGTCTCGCCCCGCCGTGCCGCATCGATCTCCGCGAGTGTCTCCGGCACCATGCCTGTCGACGCATCGAAGCCGAACCCGGACGGGCCGATCCCGACGTCGACGCAGAGCGCCGTCACCCGGTCGGGGAGCAGGGCCGCCGCCGCGACGGCGTGCGGGCCTCCGCCGGAGGTGCCCATGACGGCGAAGCGGTCGGCCCCGCAGGCGTCGGCGATGCGGGCGCTCCAGTCCGCGGCATCCGCGACCGTCCGACCGGGGAGGGTCGGCGAGCCGCCGTAGCCCTGGCGGTCGTAGGAGCACAGCCGCACACCCGCCGATGCCGGTCCGCTCCATCCGCCGGGCACGGCGATCGAGCTGCTCGGGGTCCCGTGGTGGAACACCACCAGCGGACCGTGCGGGTCGCCCCACTCGCGCACGCGCAGACTTCCGTGCACGACGGGCATCTCGAACTCGCGGATCCACGGCGCCCCGATCACGAGAACTCCAGGATCTCGCGGGGGAGGGAGGAGAGGAAGCGGGGGCCGTCCTGCTCGAACACGACCGTGTCGACGAGGATCAGGGAGTTCCACGATTCGAAGTTCGTCACGAGCCCCGCCTCGATCACATCGTCCCTGTCATCGCCGAGAGACCAGCAGAACTCGCCCACCCAGTCCGTCGGAGCGACGGAGAGGCCGAGCTCGTACCCTCCGGCTCCCGACCCCTCGACGCCGCTGTCGGCGAAGTGGCGTCTGAGCGCGTCGAGCAGCACCCGCCAAGGCTCGCCGACCCTGCCGTGCTCGGCGAGGATCTCGTAGGCCTCTGCGGCGACGGCGACCTCCCGCCTGTGCTCCGCCGACGGCGCGCCGAACATCAGCGGCCTGGTCGCGCGGGCGTGATAGCCGTCGACGGCCGACGCCATGTCGGGGTGGACGACCGGTCCGGAGCCGAGGCGCGTGTGCCCGCTCAGCCGGTGCAGCGCCGACACGGAGGACCCTGCGGCGACGGTCTCGTGCAGCACAGCAGGCTCGCCGCCAGCGCGCACCATGCCGAGGGAGTAGAGGCCCCAGGCCTCGAGCTCGGTCGTCTCGGGCGTCGCCTCGGAGAGGATCGCGCGGATGCCGGCATCCGCCGCGCGCTGCGCCGCCTCGATCTTCCCGATCTCCGCGGGGCTCTTGAGGCGCCGGACGCCCCGGAACGGCAGGGTCACGTCGACGACCCGGCATCCGAGGCCGTCGAGCATCTCGTCGACCACATCGGCGACGGCAGGACTCGGGATGCAGCTCCACCGCTCCATGCCGACGCGGCTCCCCGCCCACGGCCGCAGCTGCTCGGCGAGGAAGGCGACGTACTCGCCGAGAGTGGACTCCCTGGTCTCGTCCGTCGTGGAGAGGGTGCGGATGTCGTCGAGCACGGTCGTCGTGCGGGCGAGCTCCTCGTGATAGCCGGCCTCGATGAGGAACGGGGCGCCCTCCTCGACGTGGAGGACCACGCACTGCGCAGGGGGCATCGACGTCGACGTGTGCTGGCGGTACCACCGGCTGCGGTAGCCGGTGAGCCACGCCATCGTGTCCGGAGCGGTGAGGACCGCCACGGAGACGTCGGCCGAGGCCATCGCCGCCCGCAGACGTCGCAGGCGATCGGCGTACTCGTCTCGGGTGAAGGGCAGATCTGCGTCGATGCTCATCCGACCATGGTCGCGGGTGGATCATGGCGGTGGAGGCGACATCTGTCGCAGGTTCTGCCGGACATTCCGACGTCTGTCGCATCCTCGGCGCCTCGGGGATCGGATTGACTCTCGACAACCCTGAAGCCGCGCGGCGGCACCACTGCTCCGATGGAGGCGCAATGACCCTCAGCAGCACGACAGACGCCCCACCCGTCGGGCGCACGTTCTTCGGCCTGCCTCGCACCATGTTCCCCGTGGCGGGTTTCGCCGGCTTCGACGCCCTCTCCTTCTACGGGATGCAGACGATCCTCGTCTACTACGTGTACTTCTCCGCGAGCGAGGGGGGCCTGGCTCTCGAGCCGGCCGTCGCGATCGCGATCGTGTCGACGTCGAGCGCCGCGACCTTCCTCGCCACCATCTTCATGGGATGGCTCGCCGACAACGTGCTCGGCGCGGGGCGAGGACTCCGCTACGGCGCTGTGCTCGCGTTCGCCGGCTACCTGACCCTCGCGATCGTCCCCGGCGCCATCGGGCTCACGATCGGACTCATCGCCATCGCGTTCGGCGCCGCCTCGATGTGGGTGAGCGAGGGCGTGGTGCTGGGCGGCACACTCGACGCGCACGAGTCGCACCGGGAGGCGGGCTTCACGGTCTACTATCTCGGCAGCGCAGGGGGCGCGCTCATCGGCATCACCCTCAGCGGCGTGCTGCAGTCGGCCGTCGGCTTCCGACTCGGCTTCCTCGCGTCGGCGGCCGCCATCCTGATCGGACTCCTCATCTACCTGCCGTTCCGACGCGGCACAGAGGCGACGGCGCCGCCCGTCCCGGTGACCGGCGTCCGCGGCTGGGCCCTCGTGTGGCCGATCGTGGCGGTGGCGTTCGCGATCGTCCTGGTGGTGGGCAGTGTCGCGGCAGGATTCAACCCCGCGACGATCGTCGGCCTCGGGGCCCTCGTCCTCGCGGTCGGAGCGCTGGTGAAGCTGCTCTCGCGCCGCGATCTCACCCGCGAGCAGAAGGGGCGGGTCATCCGCTACCTCCCGTTCTTCGTCGCGACGGGCGTGTTCGCCATGCTCTACCAGCAGCTCTACACGACCGTGGCGATCCACTCCGAGGCCAGCACGGACCGCGTCGTGTTCGGCGTGGAGCTGCCGCCGTCCACGGTGCTCGGCATCGCTCCCCTCTGCACGATCCTCGTGGCGCCGATCCTCGCCGCGGTGTGGGGACGACTCGGCGATCGCCAGCCCTCCCTCGCCGTGAAGTTCGCGGTCGCGTTCGCCGGATGCGCCATCGGCATGGGGTGGCTCGCCGTCGCCTCGGGAGCCGGAGGGCTCACGCCGATCATCGTCCTCGTCTTCATCGTGTTCGTCTTCGGCGCCTCCGACGTCGTGGTCTCCCCCTCCGGCCTGTCCCTCGCGACGGCCGTCGCACCCCCGGGGTTCGAGACCAGGATGCTCTCGGTGCACTACCTCGCGGTCGCCATGGGGATCGCCGCGGCCGGCGTGACCGGCGAGGGGTTCGTGCCGGGCGAGAACGAGACCGGCTACTTCGCCGCGTTCGCGATCGTGGGCGCCGCCGTCGCCGTCGCGATGATCGTCGTGCGCATCGGCTTCGGCCGAAGACTCGTCGCGGTCGACGGTGTGGAGGTCGTCCGATGAGCGCGGCGACGGACATCAGGGTGATCCGCGCCGGAGCGGTCGCCGACGTGCTCGCCGGAGAGGTGCTCGCCGACCACGCGATCGTGCTGGACGGCGAGAGGATCGCCGCGGTCGAGCCCTGGTCGCCCTCCCGGCACGGCGGCGAGCACGTGCTCGACCTCAGCGACCACCTGGTCGCTCCGGGGATGATCGACCTGCACACCCATCTGATCGGCGAGCTGGAGCGCGGCAGCTACAGCCCGTATCTCACCGGCTCCCCCGCGCGCGACGCGCTGCTGGGGGTGCGCCATGCCAGGGCGACGCTGCGCGCGGGCTTCACGACCGTCCGCGACGTGGGCAGCTTCCGCGCCTTCGTCGACTGCGATCTGCGCGACGCGATCGACTCCGGGATCTGCGAGGGGCCCCGCATGGTCTGCGCGGGCGCCTACGTCACGTGCAGCTCCGGCGGCGGTGAGATCACGGACCTCGCCCTCGACATCCCGCTGCCCACGTCCTTCCGCTTCGGCGTCGCCGACTCCGTCGACGAGGTGCGCTCGGCCGTGCGCCGCATCGCCCATCGGGGCGCCGATGTGATCAAGATCATCGCGACCGGTGCGGTGTACGCCTCGGGCACGGTGCCCGGTGCGCCCGAGTACACCGAGGAGGAGCTGCGCGCCTGCGTCGACGAGGCGGCGCTGTACGGCCTCTACGTCGCGGCTCACGCGCACGGGGAGGAGGGTGCGCTGCGCGCCATCCGCGCCGGCGCCCGCACGATCGAGCACGGGACCATGCTCGGCGACACGGCGATGTCGGCGATGATCGAGCACGGCACCTACTACGTGCCGACCACCTACCTGCTGAACTGGGTGGAGGAGCACGCCGAGCGCGAGGAGCATCCGATCGGCGTGCGCGAGAAGACCGCGAGCGTCGGGACGTCGGCGCGGGCCGCCGTGCGCCTCGCGGTCGAGGCCGGGGTGCGCATCGCCTACGGCACGGATGCCATCGTCTTCCCGCACGGGCGCAACGCCGGTCAGCTGCCGGAGTTCGTGGAGGCGGGCATGACGCCCATGCAGGCGCTGCAGTCGGCGACGAGCGTCGCGGCGGAGTGCCTCGGACGCTCTGCGGACGTCGGTGCGGTCGCCCCCGGGCGCTTCGCCGATCTGGTGGCGGTGCCCGGCGCTCACCTCGACGAGATCGGGCGCTTCACCGACGTCGCGGCCGTGCTCAAGGGCGGGCGGATCGTCGAGTGACGGCGGCGTCGAGCGCGGCGTAGGATCGGAGTCGTCCCGCCGGTCGGGGAGCGGAGGTGCGATGTTCGACGCCGTTCAGGAGACCGTCGATCGGCTGGCGATGGCGCTGCAGCGGTCGGTGGTGCTGGAGGATGCCGAGTGGACCCTGCTCGCCAGCAGCGCGCACTTCGACGATCTCGATCCCGCCAGGCTGCACACCCTCACCGCACGTCGTCCCGCGCCGGCGCTGGTGGCCGAGATGAGGGCGTGGCGCCTGCACGCGCAGCTCGTCCCGCGGGTGCTCGGCGTCGAGCCGCAGCTCGGGATGGAGCACGAGCGGCTGGTGATCACCGTGCGCTCCCGCTACGAGGTGCTCGGGTTCCTCTGGATCACGCTCACCCGGCCGCTCACCCCGAGCGAGGCGTTCCTCGTGCTGGAGACCGCCGACACGCTGCGGGCGCTCCTGGTCAGCGTCTCGCAGTCGATCGCGGCGGTCAACGCCGAGGTCGAATCGGAGATGCTCGGCCTCCTCGCCCCCGATGAGCCGAGCCGTCGGAGGGCGGCGGACGAGCTCCTCGATCTGGGCATGTTCACCCGTTCGCGCCACTTCGTCGCGCTCTGCCTGTCTCTGAGCGCCGAGTGGTCTCCCTGGGATGGCCCTCCGTCGAGGGAGGTGATCTCGCGGGCGCTGCTCCGGGCGATCACGACCCCCATGATCGACGCGTACAGCTTCGTGCCGACGTCGCCCGAGGCGCTGATCCTCCTCGGCTTCCGGAACGAGCCGACTCGTGAGGCGATGGAGAACGTCGTGGCGGCCATCATCAGGGAGACGGATGCGGCCGACGTGAGCGAGCCGCTCCAGGGGGTCCTGGGGGTGGGTTCCCCGGTGGGCGAGCTCTCGCTGAGCTGGGAGTCGTACGAGCAGGCTCTGGTCGCCGTGCGCGTCGCGCGATCGCGCGAGAGCAGGTCCGCGTCGTGGACCGCCGATCCGGTCGCCGCGTCGATCGTCACGCTCCTCGCGGCTGAGCCCCCTGCCCACCTGCTCCCCGAGCCGCTGCGCCGTCTCGCCGACGCGCCCCCCGACGTCCTCGCCCTGTTCGAGGCGTACGTCGCGCACGGCGCCAGGGTCGCCGATCTGGCCGATCGGCTGGGCGTGCACCGCGCGACCGTGTACTACCGGCTCGCGCGCGCGGCGGAGTCGATCGGCGTGGATCTCGAGAGCGATGACGCGCGCTTCATCATCGGCGCCTGGGTGCGTCAGCGCCGTGTCACGAGCGCGGCCGGGGGCGCCCCCGGTTCGGGAGACGGACGCGCCTAGGCACCCCCGTCCGAAAGATAGGGAAGGTGCCCGATGCCGGGGTCCCGCCTCAGAGCGGAGTGTAGGCATACACCCACAGAGGAGAACCCCCATGTACGAGCACCCGTACCTCAGCCAGCAGATCACCCGGTTCGAGCAGGAGCAGATGGAGCGCTCCGCCGAGCGCGCGCGGTTCATCGCCGAGCACGCCGATCAGATCGTCGCCCGCCCGCAGGGCGTGATCCGGCGGATGCTGGGTCGTCTCGCCGCGGGGTCGCGCACGCGTGCGCAGAGCCCGTCGCCGACGACCTGCGAGCCGGTCGCCGCACGGTGACGATCGTTCTGCCGACAGCAGCCCCGGATGTCCGACGGGAGTGGCACGATGAGTCCATGCCCCCTCTCGCTCCGAGCGCTCCGATGGTCGGCCGCGACGCCGATCTCGCGCACGTGCGCCTGCTCTTCGAGCGCGCGAGCGGCGGGGTGCCGACCGCCCTCCTCGTCGAGGGCGAGGCGGGCATCGGCAAGTCCCGGCTGCTGCGCGAGTTCGCCGACGAGATCGAGAACCGGGCCGACATCCACGTCGGCTGGTGCCTCGATCTCGGCGCCGCGCGCTCGCCGTACGGTCCGCTCACCGGCATCCTGCGCTCGATCGTGCAGACGGTCGGCGTCGAGCGGGTGCGCGAGGTCGTCGGGGCCGGCGCCGACGCGCTGGGCATGCTGCTGCCCGAGCTCGCCTCCACGTCCGACGACAGGGCGAGCACGAGCCCCGAACGGCTGCGCGACGCGATCGCGAGCCTCATCGAGTGCGCGTCCGAACGCGCTCCGCAGGTTCTCGTCGTCGAAGACCTGCACTGGGCCGACGAATCCACCCTCGCGATCCTCTCCTTCCTGCTGCGCGCCCTCGGGCGGGGGCGCATCCTCCTTCTGCTGACCTGCCGCTCCGACGACGTGCGCCGCGGCGACGCGGTGAGCCGCTTCATCGGCGAGGCCACCAGGGCGCGCCTCCTCGAGCGCGTGTCCCTGGAGCGCCTCGACATCGACGCCGTGCGGGAGATCGCCGAGCAGATCACCGGCCATGCCCTGAGCGCGCCGGCTCTCGACCGCATCCAGGAGCGGGCCGAGGGGGTGCCGTTCTTCGTGGAGGAGATCGCCGGATGCTCGAAGGGCCCTCTCCCCGACGGGCTGCGCGATCTCCTGCTCGCGAGGTTCGACCGCCTCTCCGACGACGCCCGCCGCGTGGTCCAGGTGGCGTCCGGCGCCGAGCGTCCGCTGTCCCATCCGCTGCTGGTCGAGCTCGCCACCGTGCCCGACGACCGGCTCGACGAGGCCGTGCGGGAGGCGACGCGCAGCGGCATCCTCGTGGTCGCAGACGACGACTACCGCTTCCGCCACGCGCTGCTGCGAGAGGCCGTGCACGACGACCTCCTCCCCGGTGAGCGCGCGCGGCTGCATCGGGCGTACGCCGAGACGCTGGAGGCGCAGTGCGACGGCAGCGACAGCGCCGATGCCGCGGCCCTCGCGTACCATTGGCAGCTCGCGCAAGACGACCGAAGGGCGCTGATCGCCGCCGTCGACGCCATGCGCCATGCGAAGGCCCGGTTCGCCTTCGCGAGTGCGGCGCGGTTCGGCGAGCTGGCGCTCGGCCTGTGGGCGCAGGTTCCGGATGCCGCGGAGGCCGCGCACATCGAACGGCTCGACCTGCTGCTGGTGCTGGGGTCGATCCTGCGCAACGCCGGAGACGGCGAACGCGCGCTCGCCGTCGTGAACGTGGCTCTCGGCGAGCTCGATCCGGCCGCCGTCGATCCTCGTCTGCACGCGCGGCTGCTGCGCGACAAGGCGTACTACACGATGAACCTCGGGCGGCCAGGGGCGATCGCGCTGCTGCACGAATCCCTGGCGGTGCTCGACGGGAGGGTCGACGACGACCGTCTGCGTGCGACGATCCTCAACAACCTCGCGAGCAGGTACATGATCGCCGGAGACCTCGACCGCGGGTACGCGCTCGGCGTCGAGGCCGGGGAGTTCGCGGCCCGCGCGGGGTCCGACGACGAGGCCTCGATCGCCGCGAACGTGCGGGCGGCCTCCTCGGCCCACGGCGGAGACCTCGACGTCGGCGCCCGCGAGTACGAGCTCGCCCGCACCCTCGCCAAAGGCTCGACCGCCGAGCTGCGCTACCGCGTGAACTACTCCGACCTGCTGACGCTGCTCGGCCGGTACCGCGAGGCCGTCGCGCTCGCAGAAGAGGGGCTGGCGCGGTCGCGCACCTTCGGCGTCGAGCGCACCTCCGGCTCGGTGATGACGCAGAACATGGCCGTGCCGCTGCTCGAGCTCGGCGAGATCGAGCGCGTGGAGGAGATGCTCCGCCGCGAGCTCTCGCAGAACACGCTGCGGGTGTTCCGCATGTACACCACGATGACGCGCGTGCGGGTGCTGTCGTGGCGCGGGCGGCACGAGGAGGCCGCCGAGCTGCTGAACGAGTCGTTGTCCGCGTTCCAGGAGACGGGGACCGTCGAGCGGCAGATCTGGTACGACATCACCGTCATGACGGTCGCGGTCGCCGAGAGCAGGGGCGATCTCCCCGGCGCGCTCGATGCGATCCTCGCGATGCTCCGCGACGACGGGCCCGTGCTGCTGCACCAGCGGCGTCTCATGCTGCAGTCGGGGTGGATCATCGCCGAGCTGCGGGCCCAGGGCGTCGACGTGACCGCCGCCGTCGCCGCCGTGCGCGCGGCCTGGGATGCGCAGGGCGAGCAGCTCAGGGGCGACTCCTGGTCGGCTCTCCTCGACGCGCTGCTCGCGCCGAGCACGTCCGGTCTCCGCGCGGCGATCGCACTCGCCGACGGCGACGACGTGCCGGTCGTGTTCCGCGCGGTCACCCGACTCGCGCTCGCGCGCCTGCTCGTCTCCGCGGGCGACCGCGTCGAAGCCGCCTCCCTTCTGGGCAGGGCGGCCGAGATCGCCGAGGGGCTCGGTCACGTGCAGCTGCAGTCCGCCGTCGCGGCCTTCGCGGCGGCCGCGGGGCTCGGCACGAGTGCGGCGTCGGATGCCGATGCGCTGACCGCGCGAGAGCACCAGGTGCTCGACCTGATCGCCGAGGGACTCAGCAACAGGCAGATCGGCGAGCGGCTCTTCATCAGCGTCAAGACGGTGAGCGTGCACGTGTCGGCGGTGCTGCGCAAGCTCGGCGTGAGCACGCGCACGGAGGCGGCCGTGGTGGCTCAGCGCTCACTCGCCGCGGGTGATCTCGTCAGCCGCTGACGTCGGGCCGGCGCGAGTTCCCGATCAGCGCGCAAGCTCTGTGACCCCTTTCGGGGGTCACAGGCCGGTGTGGCGCCCGAGGCGTCGCGTCCTCGCCGGTAGCGTGCTCACGTGAAGAGAGTCGCCCCCGTCCTGGTGGCAGTGCTCCTGGCTGCGGCATCCCTCGTCGGCTGCGCGGCCGGAGCGTCCCCCGATCTCCAGGAGAAGAAGGACGTCGTGCGCGTCCCGCAGGACGCGTCGCTGACGGATGCCGGCGCGCTCGTCGCCGATGGCGGCATCATCCTGATCGCCCCCGGCACTTACACCGAGAGCCTGGACGTGCGCGGCGACGACGTGACCGTGCGGGGCGAGGATCGCAACGCGGTGGTCCTCGACGGCGAGCTCACCCGCAGCAACGGCGTCGTCGGCACGGGGGAGCGGATCACGGTCGAGAACCTCACCGTCCGCAACTTCCTGCAGAACGGCGTTCTCATCACGGGTGTCACCGACGAGAACGGCGCCGGCATCGCGCGGGGCCCCGACGGCTACCTCCCCGATCAGAGCCCGCCGCCGGTGCCCGGCTATCTGGTGCAGCGGGTCACGGCGAACAACAACGGCCTGTACGGCATCTACGCCTTCAACCGCACCGACGGGGTGATCCGCGACAACCTCGCCAGCGGCGGCTCGGACTCGGGCATCTATGTGGGTCAGTGCGAGCAGTGCGCAGCGCTCGTGCAGGACAACGTCATCACGATGAACGCCGCGGGGCTCGAGCTCGCCAACGCATCGGGCGTCGTCATCACGGGCAACAGGATCGTGCGCAACCGCATCGGCATCAGCGTGCTCAGCAACTACCTCGAGGCGCACGGGCCGACCGCGGGCGTGCAGATCGTCGGCAACGTGATCGCCGACAACAACGAGGCGCGGACGCCGGAGCAGGCGGGCGGCGCGTTCGGCGTCGGCGTCGGACTGGGCGGGACGGTGGATGCCGTCGTCACGGCGAACCTCATCACGGGGCACAGCGCGGCCGGGGTGTGGGTGACGTCGTCGGAGGACTTCGCCCCCACCGGCACCTCTCTCGCGGGTGACGTCTTCGCGGGGAACGCTCTCGACGTCGCCTTCGCGCCGAACGAGCGGGCCGCGGGCTCGGACAACTGCTTCACCCTGGACGCCTCTGCGACGACCGTTCCCGCGGGGCTGAGCGGATGCGCGACGGCGCCGGGCTCGTTCACGCAGGCGCCGGGGCCGGCGGGCATCATGTTCTCGAAGGTCGCCCTGCCGCCTCAGCGCCCCGGACTCGACGACGTCGACGACACGCCCCGCACGCTGCCGCGCACGGTCGAGATGCCCGATCTCAGCGCCGTGTCGGTGCCGTCGGCCGATCTTCTGGCGGAGTCGGGGTCGTGAGGCGGATGCTCGCCGCCGTCGCGGCGGTCGCGGCATCCGTGCTGCTCCTGACCGGGTGCCAGGCCGGGTTGTCTGACGAGGGTGAGCCGCTGACGGTCGCACAGTCGGAGCTGCTCGCGCAGACGCGGTTCCAGGTCGCCAGCAGAGGCGATGTCGTGCTGCACATCACCATGCTCGCGGATGACGACGTGGATCACCGCGAGTACGAGGTCACCCTCGATCCGGTGGGCCACGCCGCGTGGGGCGCCATGCTCCGCGGGCCCTCGTCACTGGCCGTGGAGGAGACCGTGGCGTTCTCGCCCACGGCGTTCCTGCGGCAGGTCGACGGACAGTGGCAGACCGAGGCCGCCCCCGACCCCGCGCTGTCGGTGGTCTTCGCGCTCGCCGCCGACCGGCCGGAGAACGCGCAGCTGCTGCGGCAGTCCGATGCGCGTCACCTCGGCGAGGTCGAGGTGGACGGTGAGCAGCAGCAGGTGTTCCGGCTGCCGAGCGTCGACGGCGGGGGCGACGCGGTGACGAGGCTCTGGCTCGACGGCGACGGACGGCTGCGCCGGATGGATGCCGGAGACGACGAGCGCCTCGTGATCCTCCTCACCGACGACGCGCCGCTTCCGCGACCGGCCGGGCTGGAGCTCGGGGACGCGGATGGCTGACGAGGGAACGGGGCCCACCCGCCGCGGGTTCTTCGTCGGGGCCGCCGTCGCCGCAGGGACCGCGGTCGCCGCGGGCGCGACCGGCTGGCTGCTGCGCGGGGTCGACGGAGACGCATCGACCGCGGAGGGAGCCCCGACGGCATCCGCATCGCCGGCGCCGCACGCCGACCGGCGCCCCGGCATCACCTTCCCCGACGTGCCGCAGCGGCACCTCGCGCTGCGCGTCCTCGCGCTCGACGGGGTGGAGTCGGCCGCTCTCCCCGCGCTGGTCGCCGCCGCGTCGCGCGTCGAGTCCCCGCCGGATGCCGGCGAGGTGACGGTGACCGTGGGCTACGCCCCGGTGCACGCGCTGACGCTGTGGCCGGAGCGCGCCGCCGCGGCATCCGACCTCCCCGCGTTCGCGCACGACGATCCCGCCATCGTGACGGGAGGAGACCTCGCGGTGCAGGTGTGCGCCGAGACGGCATCCGGAGCGCGGGATGCCGCGGACGCGGTGGTCGCGGCTCTCAGCGCGAGGATCGTGTGGCAGCAGGCGGGCTACCGCGACGCCCCGACCCCGCACGGCACGGCGCGGACCTCGACCGGCTTCATCGACGGGATCGTCAACCCGCGCACCGCAGAGCTGCGCGAGGCCGGGGTCTGGACGGATGCCGCCCACCACGACACGCACCTGGTGGTCCGTCGCATGCTCATCTCCGCGTCGTTCACCGCGCAGCCCGTGGCTGCGCAGGAGCAGGCCGTCGGGCGCTCGCGCGACACCGGCGCCCCGCTGTCGGGCGGCGGCCCCGACGACGAGGTCGACCTGTTCGCGAAGACCGCGGACGGGAGGCTGCTCACCCCGGCGGCGAGCCACGCGCGCCGTGCGCACCCGTCGCACATCGGACGCCCGTTGATGCTGCGCCGCAGCTACAGCTTCGACCCGCCGAGCGGGGCGGGTCTGGTGTTCATCGCCTTCCTGTCCGACCCGCAGACCTTCGTGATGACGCAGCGCCGGATGGATGAGATGGACGACCTGATGGCGGCCACGACCACGGACGCCTCGGGCTGCTTCTTCGTCCCGGGGGAATGAACGAGCAGACTGTCAGCCGGGCGTGGTACGGTGACGGAGCGCGCGCGGTGGATGTTCCGCCGCGGCGCAGACTGCGAAAGCGGTCATTTCAACAGAAAGTAGAAACACATGGCCACTGGCACTGTGAAATGGTTCAACGCGGAGAAGGGCTTCGGCTTCATCGCTCCTGATGACGGCTCGGACGACCTCTTCGCCCACTACTCGGCTATCGCCGGCTCCGGTTTCAAGGAGCTCCGCGAGAACCAGAAGGTCGAATTCGACGCTGAGCGTGGCCCCAAGGGCATGCAGGCGGCGAACATCCGCGCTCTCTGAGCGCGCGCTGACTTCCTGAACCGGCCGGACCCTCACGGGTCCGGCCGGTTTCTGCGTTACGGGAGAGTTAGGGTGACCTAAACGTTTGTGTTAGGTTAGGCCAGGCTTACCAAAGCCTTCCGGCGCGAACAGCGCCACGCCCCCTCACCCGAACCGAAGGGAACGCCTGTGCGCACCTCCCGTCTCCTCGCCCTCGGCGCAGCCGCCGCGCTCGCCCTGAGCCTCACCGCCTGCGCGGGGTCCACCACTTCCGGAGGTGCGCCCACGTCTTCCGCCGACTCCTCAGGGGTCGTCGCCGACGGCACGTTCCCCGTGACCATCGCCCACGCCTACGGCGAGACCACGATCGAGAAGCAGCCCGAGCGGGTCGCCACGGTCGCCTGGTCGAACCAGGAGGTCCCGCTCGCCCTCGGCATCGTGCCCGTCGGCATGGCCAAGGTGACCTGGGGCGACGATGACGGCGACGGCGTGCTGCCCTGGGTCGAGGACAAGCTCGACGAGCTCGGCGCCGACACCCCCGTGCTGTTCGACGAGACCGACGGCATCGACTACGAGGCCGTCGCCGACACCAAGCCCGACGTGATCCTCGCCGCCTACTCCGGTCTGACGCAGGAGCAGTACGACACGCTCTCCAAGATCGCGCCCGTCGTCGCCTACCCCGACGTCGCGTGGGGCACCTCGATCGACGACATGATCCGTCTCGACGCGAAGGCCATCGGCCTCTCCACGTCGGGCGAGAAGCTGATCGGCGATCTGAAGGCCGAGGCGGATGCCGCGCTCGAGGCGCACAGCGTGCTCAAAGACAAGAAGCTGCTGTTCTCCTACATCGACGCGTCCGACCTCAGCCAGATCGGCTTCTACAACGCCGTCGACACGCGCCCCGGCTACCTGCACGACAACCTCGGACTGCCGTACCCCTCGATCGTCGAGGAGAGCGCCGACAGCACCGAGTTCTACCAGACGGTGAGCTCGGAGGAGGCGGAGAAGTTCCAGGACGTCGACGTCTTCGTCGTCTACGGCGACGAGTCGATCATCCCCGTGCTCCAGGCCGACCCGCTGCTGTCGAAGATCCCCGCCATCGCCGAGGGGCGCATCGCCGTGCTCGGCGACGCGACGCCGCTCGCGGCATCAGCCAACCCGTCGCCGCTGTCGATCCCGTGGGGTCTCGACGACTACCTCGCCGTGCTGGCGAAGCCGCTCGCCGCGAGCTGACATCGGGTCCGCGTCAGCGGAACAACCTCATCGTGAGCTCCACCATCACCACCGCGACCAGCGGGAGACCGGGCGCCGCAGACCTGCGGCGCCCGGTCGTGGTGCGCACCGCCTGGCTCCTCGCCGGCGTCGCACTCATCGTCGTGCTCGGCATCCTCTCCGTGTCCTTCGGGGTGCGCGAGGTCGGCCTGTCCGACATCCTCGCCGCCCTCTCCGGGCACGATGAGACGATCCCGCAGGCCGCCATCGTCAAGCGCGTCCCGCGCACCGTGCTGGCGATCCTCGTCGGCGCCGCCCTCGCTCTCTCGGGTGCCGCGATGCAGGCCGTGACCCGCAACCCGGTCGCCGACCCCGGCATCCTCGGCGTCACCAACGGCGCCGCTCTCGCGGTGGTCGTGGGCCTCGCGTTCTTCGGCCTCACCGAGCCGTACGGGCAGATGGCGCTCGCCATCGTCGGCGCGGCGGCGGCCGCCGCCTTCGTCTACACGGTCGGCTCCCTCGGCCGCGGCGGAGCGACGCCGCTCAAGCTCGCTCTCGCGGGCGCCGCCACCTCGGCGGCGTTCGCCTCGCTCATCAGCGCGATCATGCTGCCCCGCGTCGATCTGCTCCCGGCGTTCCAGTCCTGGCAGGTCGGCGGCGTCGGCGGCGCCGAATGGCCGCGTATCGCGATCACCGCTCCCGTGCTCGCGGCGGGCGCGCTGATCTGCATCGCCAGCGCGCGGGGCATGAACTCCCTCGCCCTCGGCGACGACATGGCCGCCGGTCTCGGCGAGCACGTGTTCCGCACGCGACTCGTCTCGGCGCTCGGTGCGGTGATCCTCGCGGGCGCGGCGACGGCGATCGCGGGTCCGATCGGTTTCGTCGGCCTCATCGTGCCCCACGCCTGCCGGATGCTCATCGGCACCGACCACCGCTGGCTCCTGCCGTTCTCGGCTCTCACCGGCTCCGCGCTCCTGCTCGCGAGCGATGTCATCGGCCGCGTGATCGCCCCCTCGTCCGAGGAGATCCAGGTCGGCATCATCACCGCCGTCCTCGGCGCCCCCTTCTTCATCTGGATCGTCCGCCGCCAGAAGGTGCGTGAACTGTGACCGCCACCGAGACCGCGGTGCTCGCCGCGACCGACCGCGCCGCCGCCGTGATCGCGGGGCGCCGCTCCCGCCACCGCAGGCATGCGCGCACGACGATCGCGCTGGGCGTCCTGGTGTTCGCGCTGCTGGCCGTCGCGCTCATGGTGGGCAACACCTTCTACGGTCCGAGCGAGGTCGTGCGCGTCATCCTCGGGCAGACGGTCCCCGGCGCCTCCTTCACCGTCGGCGAGCTGCGGCTGCCGCGCTCGGTGCTCGCGGTGCTCGCCGGTTTCGCGTTCGGCATCGCCGGGGTCTGCTTCCAGACCCTCCTGCGCAACCCGCTCGCCTCCCCCGACATCATCGGCATCGCCGACGGTGCGGGAGCCGCTGCGGTCATCGGCATCGTGGTGCTCTCGCTGAGCGGGCCGGCGGTCTCGCTGCTCGCGCTCGGCGGGGCGCTGCTCACCGCCGGGGCGATCTACCTGCTGTCGATCAAGGGCGGCTTCGCGGGCACCCGGCTGATCCTCATCGGGATCGGCGTCGCGGCCATGCTGCAGAGCGTGATCTCCTATCTGCTGTCGCGGGCGGCGCAGTGGGACATCCAGACGGCGATGCAGTGGCTCACGGGCAGCTTGAACAACGCCTCCTGGGAGCGCGTCATCCCTCTCGCGATCGCCTCCGCGGTGATCCTGCCGCTCATGCTCCTGCAGGGCAGGGCGATGGGCGCGATGCAGCTGGGCGACGACTCGGCCGCGGGGCTCGGCGTGCGCGTGACCCCCACGCGTCTGCTGTTCATCCTCGGAGCGGTCGCGCTGCTCGCCTTCGCCACCGCGGCCACGGGGCCGATCGCCTTCGTGGCGTTCATGGCGGGTCCCATCGCCGCCCGCCTCACCGGGCCCGGCGCGAACCTGCTCCTGCCGAGCGCGTTCGTCGGCGCCGTGCTGGTGCTCGGCGGCGACCTGATCGGCCAGTTCGCCTTCGGGGAGCGCTACCCGGTCGGCGTCATCACCGGCGTGCTCGGCGCTCCGTACCTGATCTACCTGCTCATCCGCACCAACCGCTCGGGAGGCTCCCTGTGACCGAGGCGCACACCCTGTCGGCCGAGGCCGTGACCCTCGCCTACGGAGACCGCACCATCATCGACGGGCTCGCTCTGCAGATCGCCCCCGGCAGGATCACCACGATCGTCGGGGCGAACGGATGCGGCAAGTCGACGCTGCTGCGCGCGCTGGCGCGCCTGCTCTCGCCGACCTCGGGGCAGATCGTGCTCGACGGCACGTCCCTGCACGCGCGGCCGACCAAGGAGGTCGCACGGGTCCTCGGGCTGCTGCCGCAGTCGCCCGTCGCTCCGGAGGGGATCGCCGTGGCCGACCTCGTCGGACGCGGCCGGCATCCGCACCAGAGGATGCTGTCGCGCTGGACCGCGCACGACTACGAGGTGGTGGCCGACGCCCTCGCCGCGACCGGAACGACCGAGCTCGCCGACCGCAGCGTCGACGAGCTCTCCGGCGGGCAGCGCCAGCGCGTGTGGATCGCGATGGCTCTCGCGCAGGAGACCGACATCCTGCTGCTCGACGAGCCGACCACCTTCCTCGACGTCGCCCATCAGGTCGAGGTGCTCGATCTGCTCACCGACCTCAGCGTCTCGCGCGGCACCACGATCGTGATGGTGCTGCACGACCTCAACCTCGCCGCCCGCTACGCCGACGAGCTCGTCGCCATGAAGGACGGCCGCGTGCACGCCGTCGGCACCCCGCACGAGGTCGTCACCGCCGAGCTGGTCCGCGAGGTCTTCGGGCTCGCCAACCACGTCACCATCGACCCGGTGTCGGGGACACCGCTCGTCACACCCATCGGGAGGCATCATGTCCGCTGAGACCACCACCGCTGCAGAGACCAAGGCCCGTCCGACCTACGCGCTCGCCCTGACCGAGGTGCGCGCGGTCGACCGGGTGTCGCCGAACTTCGTGCGGATCACCTTCGGCGGCGAGGATCTCGACGAGTTCGGCACGCCCGGCGACGTCTTCGACGCGCGGATCAAGATCATCTTCCCGCCCGCGCCGCATGCGATCCCGGCGATCGACCGCGACTCCGACGACTGGTGGGGCTCCTACCTCGCCGTGCCGGAGGAGGAGCGCGGATCGATGCGCACCTACTCCGTGCGCGAGCTGAGGGTGACGGATGCCGGCACCGAGGTGGTCGTCGACTTCGTGCTGCATCTCGAGCCCGGCCTCACCGGCCCCGCGTCGACCTGGGCGAGCTCCGCCGAGGTCGGCCAGCCGGTGTTCATCGTCGGGCCGCGTCGCGGCATCCCCGCGAGCGTGCACGGCGGGGCGGAGTTCGCGCCGGGCACCGCGAGGTCGGTGCTGCTGGCCGGAGACGAGACCGCGGCGCCGGCGATCGCCCGCATCCTGGAGGACGCCCCGCGCGAGCTCCGCGGCACCGCGTTCATCGAGGTGCCGACGGCATCCGACATCCTCTCGATCGATGCGCCCTCGGGCGTCGAGGTCACCTGGCTGCCCCGGGCCGAGGGCGAGCTGCACGGATCGGCGCTGATGCCCGCGGTGCTCGCCCATCTCGGCGACGCCCCGTCGGCCCTCGAGGTGCAGGACATCGACGGCGAGGATCTCCTGTGGGAGACCCCCGACTACTCCGGCCTCGGCGAGGAGATCGCCGCGGCCGATGCGCCGGCCGACCGCTACTTCTGGATCGCGGGTGAGAGCGGCGTCGTCACCACACTGCGCCGGCACCTGGTGAAGGACCTCGGCGTCGACCGCGGGCAGGTGGCCTTCATGGGCTACTGGCGCCGCGGCGTCGCGATGCGCGGCTGAGCGGTCCTCCTCCGCTCCGGTCGCACACCCGGTCGCCGATCCGCGAAGGACGGGACCGGCTGTGCGACCTGGGGGATGCCGCGACGGGGGCGCCGCCGCGGCATCCGATCACTTCGCGAGGAAGTCCTTCAGAGCGGCGTTGACCTCGTCGGCGTGGGTCCAGAGCAGCCCGTGCGGGGCGCCCTCGACCTCGACGTAGTCGGCGGCGGGCACGGCCTCGTGGAAGCGACGGGCGGTCGCGTCGATGGGGAGGATGTTGTCCTTCGTGCCGTGCAGGATCAGCGTGGGCTTCCCGGCGGCGCGCACGGCGTCGACGTCGCCGCGGAAGTCCTCGATCCACGCCGGGACCACGGCGTAGGCGGCGACGGGGGCGCTGCCGACCGCGACGTTCCAGCTGCCGGTGACGGCCTGCTCGCTGATGCGCGATCCGAGGTTCTCGTCGAGGTTGTAGAAGTTCTTGTAGAAGTCGGTGAACCACGCGAAGCGGTCGCCCTTGGCGGCGGCTTCGATGCCGTCGAAGACCTCCTGCGGGACGCCCTCGGGGTTGTCGTCGCGCTGTACGAGGAAGGGCTCGAGCGAGGCGAGGAAGGCGAGCTTCGCGACGCGGTCGTGGCCGTAGCGCGCCACGTAGCGGGCGAGCTCTCCGGTGCCCATCGAGAAGCCGACGAGCACGACGTCGCGCAGATCGAGGGTCTCGAGGACCGTGTTGAGGTCGGCGGCGAAGGTGTCGTAGTCGTAGCCGGAGTTCACCTTCGAGGACTGGCCGAAGCCGCGGCGGTCGTAGGTGATCACCCGGTAGCCCTGGGCGAGGAGCTCGCGGGTTTGGCGCTCCCAGCTGTGGCCGTCGAGCGGGTAGCCGTGGATCAGCACGACCGGCTGGCCCGCTCCCTGGTCTTCGTAGTACAGCTCGATCGGGGTGCTGTTCTCTTGTCCGACGGTGATGTAACCCATGATCCTGTCCTTTCGATTCGGTGAGAACGATCGTTCTCGCTCGATGTGCTCCAATCTAGAGAACGATCGTTCTCGTGTCAAGTACACTGGGGGAATGACCGAAGACGACGCCAGCGAGCGCATCCTCTCCGCTGCCGAGGAGCTCTACTACCGCAAGGGCTACGCGGCGGTCGGCATGGACGAGCTCCGGGCTGCCGCCGGCGTGTCGCTGCGGCGGCTGTACGCCCTGTTCCCCGCGAAGAACGACATCGTCGCCGCGGTGCTGCAGCGCAAGCACCGCGAATGGGAATCGTCGCTGGCGGCGGCGGTGGCGGATGCGGGCACGGATCCGCGTGCCCGGCTGCTCGCGGTCTACGGCTATCTGGAGGACTGGTTCTGCACCGGCGACTTCCGCGGCTGCGCCTTCATCAACGCGTTCGGCGAGCTCGGCGGCACCAACCCCGAGGTCGCGACGATCGTCCGCGAGCACAAGGCCTCGTTCCAGGCGTACATGGCGGGCCTCGTCGTCGAGGCGGGCGCCCCGGCATCCCTCGCCGCGCAGCTCTCGATCCTCGCCGAGGGCGCCCAGAGCACCGCGGCGATCTCCGCCGATCCGCAGGTCGCCGTGCAGGCACGCGGAGCAGCCGAGGTCCTCATCGACGCCGCGATGGCGTAGCGCCTTCGGAAACCTCACATACGAAGTCAGCTAGCGTTGACGATCGTGCAAGGCGTCTATGAGCAGGTTCAGGTTCCGGTGCTGCCGGTGGTCATCCCCCTCGGCATCGTGATCTTCGGGCTGCTGCTGTGGCGCCTGGTGGCGAAGCGGCTGCTCTCCGTTCCGCGGGCGCTGGTGGCCGCCGCCCTGGCCGTGTACGCCGCCGGCATCGTCGGGAACACGGTCTTCCCGATCTTCGTGAACCCCATCATCGGCCCGGATGACTGGACCCCCGGACTCGCACTCATCCCCTTCGCCGACTACGAGATCGAGGACGCGCTGATCAACGTGGCGGTGTTCGTGCCGCTCGGGATGCTCGTCCCGCTGCTGCTCGCGAAGCCGACGTGGGGGAAGGTGCTCCTGGCGGTGGTCGGCACGAGCCTCGGCATCGAGCTGATCCAGCTGGCTGCGCAGAAGTACTTCGCCGGAGGGCACATCGCCGACGTCAACGACCTGCTCTCCAACGTCGCCGGTGGGATGCTCGGCTACCTGCTGCTGCTCGGCCTGTATCGCGTTCCCGGGCTCTCCGGTTTTATCGAACGCTTCCACTGGGCTCCCGCTGCGGCGCCGGCATCCGCGGCATAGGTTCTCCCCGCCCGGACGCCCTGTCCGGTGCGCCGGGTCCGCCCGGTAGCCGGCGGATCGCTCGAGATCCGGATGCCGTCGACCGAAGCATCCGGATCTCGGTTGACCTTCCGGGTCTGGGGCGCAGAAGAGCGGCCTCAGACGTAGAGAGGCCTCAGACGAGGAGTGGTCTCAGGCGAGAAGGGGCCTCAGAGCACGAGCCGGTAGCCCATCCCGGACTCGGTGAGCAGGTGCTCCGGCGCGCCGGGGGAGGCCTCGAGCTTCTTGCGCAGCTGCGACATGTAGAGCCGCAGGTACCCGGAGTCGGAGACCTGCTCGCTGCCCCAGATCTCCTTCAGCAGGTCCTGCCGCGTGACCAGGGCGCCGGGATGCCGTGACAGGTGCTCCAGCATCCGCCACTCCGTCGGGGTCAGGTGCACCCGCGCACCGGCGCGCGTGACCGTCTTGGTGGCCAGGTCGACGACGACGTCGCCGAAGCCGACGGTCGACTCGCCGCCCGCGGGCACGCTGCGGCGGGAGAGCGCCCGCAGCCGTGCGAGCAGCTCGTCGACCTGGAACGGCTTGGTGACGAAGTCGTCGGCTCCGGCGTCGAGCGCCTCGACCTTGTCGGCCGAGCCGGTGCGCCCGGAGACGACGATGATCGGCACGTTCGTCCAGCCGCGCAGCGCCTGGATCACCTCGATGCCGTCGAGCCGCGGCATCCCGAGGTCGAGCATGATGAGGTCGGGGTGGGTCTGGGCGGCGGCGGCGATGGCCGCGGCCCCGTCGGGGGCGACGACGACCTCGTATCCGTGGGCGGCGAGGGTGATCCGCAGCGCCCGCACCATCTGCGGGTCGTCGTCGGCGATGAGAAGCTTCATTCCGTCTCCGGCTCGGGGAGTCCTGCGGCCAGCGGCAGGGAGATGACCATCGTGAGTCCGCCTCCAGGGGTGTCCTCGGGTGTCAGGCTACCGCCCATGCCCTCGGTGAACCCGCGCGACAGGGCGAGACCGAGGCCGAGGCCGGTCGTGTTGTCCGTGTCGCCGAAGCGCTGGAAGGGCTGGAACATGCGGTCGCGGCGCTCGACGGGCACGCCGTCTCCGCGGTCGATGACCCTGATCTCCGCGCGGTCGCCGAGGGCGCTGGTGGAGATGATCACCCTGGTGTCGTCGGGCGAGTGGCGGCGGGCGTTCGCGAGCACGTTCACGATCACGCGCTGGAGAAGCACGGGGTCGGCGTACAGCGCGGGGAGGTCGGGGTCGAGGGCGAGCTCGACATCTGCCGGCCCCAGGCCCAGCTCGTCGACCGCGGCGAGGACGGTGCCGGCGGCATCCATCCGCGTGGCCGAGACGGCGAGCACCCCCGCCTGCACGCGGCTCACGTCGAGCAGGTCGGTCACGAGGGTCGACAGGGTGGCGAGGCTCTCGTCGGCCGTGGCGAGCAGCTCGTCGCGGTCGGATGCCGACAGCTCGTGCGCCCCGCGGAGCCCGCCGATCGCCGCGACCGCCGAGGCGAGCGGACGGCGCAGATCGTGGCTGACCGCGGAGAGCAGGGCGCTGCGCACCTGATCGGTCTCGACCAGCGCCTCGGCCTCGCGTGCGGTCGCGCGCAGGTCGGTGTGCTCCATCGCCGCCGACAGCTGCGCGACGATGGCGTCGAGCAGTCGCCGCTCGGGGCCGTCGAGCGGAGCGCCGTTGAGTTCGAGGAGGGCCCGAGGCGCCCCGGTGACGGTCAGGCCGACGGGTACGGTCGTCGCCCGGCCGTCGGCCACGGGTTCGCCGTCGCTGGCCAGCAGCTCGCCCTCCGGCGACAGCAGTCGCACGCCGCTCAGTCCGAACGCCTCGCGCGTGCGGCTGACCAGCGCGAGCACGGCGTTGTCTCCGCGGAGCACGTTGCCGGCGACCGCGGCGAGCAGCTCGGCTTCGGCGGCGGCGCGCTGGGCCGTGCGTGCTCGGCGGGCGGCCTGGTCGACGATGAGGCTGACCAGGATCGCGATGACGACATACAGGCTGAGCGCGAGGGCGTGCAGTGGGTGCGCGATCGTGATGGTGAACAGCGGCGCGACGAAGAGGAAGTCCAGCGTGATCCCGGAGAGCACGGCGGCGAACACCGCCGGACGCAGTCCGCCGACGAGCGAGACGACGACCACGAGCAGTTGATAGGCGAGGACCTCGGCGGTGATCGACTCCGGGCTGCGGAAGGTGAACATCACCCAGGAGAGCAGCGGGCCGAAGACGAGGGCGGTGGCGAAGCCCAGGGCCTCTCGGCGCCAGCCGAGCGCTCCGCCCTTGAGTCGGGGCAGCACGACTCTTCCGCCGGCGGCGGCGTGGGTCACGATGTGCACGTCGATGTCGCCGGAGCGGCGGATGATCTCCGAGCCGATGCCCGGTCCCGTGAGGGCGGCGGTGAGGCGGCTGCGCCGGCTGACGCCGATGACCAGCTGCGTGGCGTCCGCCCCCTGCGCGAACTCGACGAGCGTGCCGGGGATGTCGTCGCCGATGATCTGGTGGAAGCTGCCGCCGAGCGACTCGACGAGCGACCGCTGGGCCGCGAGGGCGCCGGGGGTCTCGTCGCGGAGTCCGTCCTGGGCGGTGACGTGCACGGCGAGCAGCTCGCCTCCGGCCGAACGTGCGGCGATGCGTGCGCCGCGGCGCAGCAGGGTCTCGCCCTCGGGGCCGCCGGTGAGCGCGACGACGACGCGCTCGCGGGCCTGCCAGGTGCCCTCGATGCCCTGTTCGGCGCGGTAGGTGCGCAGGGCGCTGTCGACCTCGTCGGCCAGCCACAGCAGCGCGAGCTCGCGCAGCGCCGTGAGGTTGCCGAGCCGGAAGTAGTTCGACAGGGCCGCGTCGATCCGCTCGGCGGGGTAGACGAGGCCAGCGGAGAGCCGATCCCGCAGCGACTGCGGCGCGAGGTCGACGACCTCGATCTCGTCGGCGCCGCGGACCACGGCATCCGGCAGCGTCTCCTGCTGGGTGATGCCCGTGATCTTCTCGACGACCGCGTTGAGCGACTCGATGTGCTGCACGTTGACGGTGGTGATGACGTCGATGCCGGCGTCGAGCAGCGCATCCACGTCCTGCCAGCGCTTCGGATGAGCGGAGCCGGGGATGTTCGTGTGGGCGAGCTCGTCGACGAGGGCGATCTCGGGCGACCTCTCGAGCACCGCCTCCAGGTCGAGCTCGGTGAGCTCGACGCCGCGGTGCACCGCCGTGCGCCGGGGGATCTCGGGGAGGCCGATCGTCTGCGCCAGGGTGGCCGCCCTGCCGTGGGTCTCGACGACCGCGATCACGACGTCGCGGCCCTCCTGCAGCAGGCGCCGCCCCTCGGCGAGCATCTCGAAGGTCTTGCCGAC
The DNA here is from genome assembly GCF_042901325.1 of Microbacterium sp. NPDC012755. Lineage (NCBI taxonomy): Bacteria > Bacillati > Actinomycetota > Actinomycetes > Micrococcales > Microbacteriaceae > Microbacterium > Microbacterium sp. NPDC012755. The sequence goes on from NZ_JBIBCT010000001.1 coordinate 1,445,325, forward strand.
TCCTGGCGCGGCGCCGAGCAGCACGCGAAGACGACCGCGGCGGGGCATCCGCTCGCGGTCCGTCCGCTCTGGCGTCATTCGCTCTCCCGCTCGTCGAGTGCGAGGTTGAGCTCGGCGACGTTGATGCGCTCCTCGCCGAGGAATCCCAGATCCCGCCCTTGAATCCTAGACTCCACGAGGTCCGTGACCTCCTGCTCTGAGAGTCCGCGCGCCGCGGCGACGCGGGGCGCCTGCAGCAGGGCGTAGGCGACGCTGATGTGCGGATCGAGACCGGAGGCGGATGCCGTCACGGCGTCGGCCGGCACCTGCGCCGGATCCACGCCCTCGCGCTCGGCGATGGCCGTCTTGCGCTCCTGGATCGCGGCGACGAGGTCGGGGTTCTCCGGCCCCAGGTTGCTGCCGCTGGACGCGCCCGCGTCGTAGCCGTCGCCGGCGGCCGACGGGCGGGACTGGAAGTACTGCGGCAGGGCGTTGCCCTCGGCATCCGTGAAGGACTGCCCGATCAGGGCGCTGCCCTTGTCGCCGGGGAGCGCGGAGCCGTTCGCCTGCCAGGGCAGCAGCAGCTGGCCGATGCCGGTGACGAGGAGCGTGTAGCCGACGCCGAGGAGGAGGGTGAGGACGAGCATGGCACGGACGGCGACGCCGGTGGTGCGCAGGGCGGTGCGGGTGGAGGACATGGTGTGCGCCTTTCAGAAGCCCGGGATGAGGCTGACGACGAGGTCGATGAGCTTGATGCCGATGAACGGCGCGATGACGCCGCCGAGGCCGTAGATCAGCAGGTTGCGCTGCAGGATCTGCGATGCGCTCGCCGGCCGGTAGGCGACGCCGCGGAGGGCGAGCGGGATGAGGAAGACGATCACGATGGCGTTGAAGATGATCGCGCTGGTCACGGCGGATGCCGGTGAGTGCAGCTGCATCACGTTGAGCGCCGCGAGACCGGGGAACACGCCCATGAACATCGCGGGGATGATCGCGAAGTACTTCGCGATGTCGTTCGCGAGCGAGAACGTCGTGAGCGCGCCGCGCGTGATGAGCAGCTGCTTGCCGATGCGGACGATGTCGATGAGCTTGGTCGGGTCGGAGTCGAGGTCGACCATGTTGCCGGCCTCCTTCGCGGCCGAGGTGCCGGTGTTCATCGCGACGCCCACGTCGGCCTGAGCGAGCGCGGGGGCGTCGTTCGTGCCGTCGCCGGTCATCGCGACCAGGCGTCCGCCCTCCTGCTCTCGGCGGATCAGCTCGAGCTTCTGCTCGGGGGTGGCCTCGGCGAGGAAGTCGTCGACACCGGCCTCCTTCGCGATGGCCGCCGCCGTGAGGGGGTTGTCGCCCGTGATCATGACGGTGCGGATGCCCATGCTGCGCAGCTCGTCGAAGCGCTCGCGGAGTCCGTCCTTGACGATGTCCTTGAGGTGCACGACGCCGAGGATGCGGGCGTCGCCGTCGGCTGCGGTCACGGCGACGACGAGCGGGGTCCCGCCGCTCTGCGCGACGCCGTCGACGAGGCGGGTGAGCTCGGCATCCGCCGTCCCGCCCAGCCATGCGGCGACAGCGGAGCCTGCGCCCTTGCGGATCTGCGTGCCGTCGACGAGGTCGAGCCCCGACATGCGGGTCTGCGCCGTGAACGGCACGACCACGGCGTCCGACGGCTCGGCGACGCGGACGCCTCGCGCCGTCGCCAGCTCGACGATCGACGCGCCCTCCGGGGTGGGGTCGGCGAGGGACGACAGAGCGGCGACCCGCAGCAGTTCATCGGCGTCGACGCCCGGCAGGGGCAGGACCTCGTGCGCACGCCGGTTGCCGTACGTGATGGTGCCGGTCTTGTCGAGCAGCAGCGTCGTCACGTCGCCCGCGGCCTCGACGGCCCGACCGGACATCGCCAGCACGTTGCGCTGCACGAGGCGGTCCATGCCCGCGATGCCGATCGCGGAGAGCAGGGCGCCGATGGTGGTCGGGATGAGGCACACGAGCAGGGCGATCAGCACCGGGATGCTGACGGGAGACGCCGCGTACGACGCGATCGGGTTGAGCGCGAGCACGACGACGACGAACACGATCGACAGGCTCGCGAGCAGGATGTTCAGCGCGATCTCGTTGGGCGTGCGCTGACGGCTCGCCCCCTCGACGAGCGCGATCATGCGGTCGACGAAGGTCTCGCCGGGCTTCGAGGTGATGCGCACGACGATCCGGTCGGACAGCACCCGTGTGCCGCCCGTCACGGCGCTGCGGTCGCCGCCCGATTCGCGGATCACCGGGGCGCTCTCGCCCGTGATCGCCGACTCGTCGACGGTCGCGATGCCCGCGACGATGTCGCCGTCGCCGGGGATCAGCTCGCCCGCCGTGACGATCACGACGTCGTCGCGCTGCAGCTCGGCCGACGACACCTCGACGATCTCGGAGCGCTCGGCCGCGGCATCCGTCGCCTGGTCGTAGTGTGCGACGCGACGGGCCATGGTGCTCGTGCGCGTCTTGCGCAGGCTGGCCGCCTGGGCCTTGCCGCGCCCCTCGGCGACCGACTCGGCGACGTTCGCGAACAGCACCGTGAACCACAGCCAGATCGCGATGCCCCACGTGAAGATCGGGGGCACCGCCGTGCCGCCGGACTCGGCAGGGCCGCCCAGGAACGGCTCGGCGATCGCGAGCACGGTCGTGAACGCGGCGCCGGCCCAGACCAGCAGCATGACGGGGTTGCGCACGAGAGAGGCGGGGTTGAGCTTGCGCAGGGCGCCGGGCAGCGCCTCGACGAGCTGGCCCCAGCTGAACGAGCGCGGCTTCGGGGCGGGAGCGGATGCCGCGGCATCCGTGTGTTCTGCGGGTGTGGTGATGAGCGTCATGTCAGACGAGTCCTTCGGCGAGCGGGCCCAGGGTGAGCACCGGGAAGTAGGTGAGCGCGGTGACGATGACCGCCACGGCGATGAGGAGGCCGACGAACTGCGGCCGGTGGGTGGGCAGGGTGCCGGAGGTCTCCGGCACGTGCTGCTGAGCGGCGAGCGAGCCGGCCAGCGCCAGCACGAGCACGATCGGGAGGAACCGGCCGAGCAGCATCGCGATGCCCAGCGCAGTGTTGAACCACGGGGTGTTCGCGGTGAGCCCCGCGAACGCCGAGCCGTTGTTGTTGGCGGCGGAGGTGAAGGCGTAGAGCACCTCGCTCATGCCGTGCACCCCGGGGTTCCAGATGCTCGTGGCCTCGACGTCCGCCCTGACGGCGGGGATCGCGAAGCTCAGCGCGGTGCCGGCGAGCACCAGGGTCGGCGTGACCAGGATGTACAGGCTGGCGAGCTTGATCTCCCTCGGGCCGATGCGCTTTCCGAGGTACTCCGGCGTGCGGCCGACGAGCAGTCCACCGACGAACACGGCGATGATCGCGAGCACGAGCATCCCGTACAGACCAGAGCCGACGCCGCCGGGGGCGACCTCGCCGAGCATCATGTTGAGCATCGGCATCATGCCGCCGAGCGCCGTGTAGGAGTCGTGCATCGAGTTCACGGCCCCGGTCGAGGTGAGGGTCGATGCGCTGCCGAACAGGGCGGAGCCGAGGATGCCGAAGCGCTGCTCCTTGCCCTCCATCGCCGCTCCGGCGAGCTCCGGGGCGCTGCCGCGACCGGCGAGCTCCAGTGCCGAGAGCGCGAAGGTGGAGACGAGGAAGATCGTGCCCATGACCGCGGCGATCGCGTACCCCTGCCGGTCGTCGCCGACCAGGCGTCCGAACGTGCGGGGGAGTGCGAACGGGATCGCGAGGATGAGCAGGATCTCCAGCAGGTTCGTCCACCCGGTGGGGTTCTCGAAGGGGTGCGCGGAGTTCGCGTTGAAGAAGCCGCCGCCGTTCGTGCCGAGGAGCTTGATGGCCTCCTGCGAGGCGACGGGGCCTCCGGGGATCGTCTGCGCGCCCCCGGACACCATGGTGACGTCGGTGAAGCCGGCGAAGTTCTGGATGACCCCTCCGGCGATCAGGGCCACGGCGCCGATCAGCGCGATCGGGAGCAGGATGCGCCCGAGCCCGCGGATGAGGTCGACCCAGAAGTTGCCGATCGTCGTGGAGCCGCGGCGGGCGAATCCGCGCACGAGTGCGACGGCGACGGCGATGCCGACCGCGGCCGACACGAAGTTCTGCACGGCGAGACCGGCGAGCTGCACGGTGTAGCCCATCGTGGTCTCGGGCGAGTATGACTGCCAGTTCGTGTTGGCGACGAAGGATGCCGCGGTGTTGAACGCGAGTCCCTCCGGCACGGCCGGAAGGCCGAGCGATTCGGGGAGGAACGCCTGGAGCCGCTGCAGGCCGTAGACGAGGAGGAGTCCGACGACCGAGAACGCGAGGACGCCCCGCAGGTAGGCCCGCCACGTCTGCTCCGACGAGGAGTCGACGCCGATCAGGCGGTAGATGCCGCGCTCGACGCGCAGATCCTTGGGGGTGCTGAACACGTGCGCCATGTAGTCGCCCAGCGGGCGGTACAGCAGCACGAGCACCACGATCACGGCGACCGCCTGTGCGACGCCGAACCAGATCTCCCCGCCCATCAGAACTTCTCCGGGGCGACGAGGGCGACCACGAGGTAGACGACGGCGGCCACGGCGAGAGCCGCGGCGGCGATCTCGAAGAAGATCACAGTCGTTCCACCCCCTTGGCCACGAGGGAGACGAGGGCGAACAGCGCGAGAGTCAGCGCGATGTAGATGATGTCGAGCACGAGAGTCGATCAAACTCCTGTGCGAGGGGCGCCGCCGCGATCCTCACGGTTCCCCTACGGCGTCCAGGTCGACGCATGCGGGATGCTCACGGCATCCGCTCTCCGACGCGATACGAGTTCGTCAGGTGCGCCGCCGCCTCGACGGTGTCAGGACGCGGCCGGTCACGGCGACGCCTCCGGCCACCCCTGCGAGCGCGAGGAGGCCGATCGGCACGCTCGCCACGGTGGCGACGGCGCCGACCAGCAGCGGACCTGCAGCATCGCCGACCTCGCGGCCCAGTTCAGCGCTGCCCATCGTGCGCCCCATGTGCTCGGGCGCCGTGGTCGCGGCGAGGTGGGCGAACGCGAGCGGAGTCACGATTCCGAGCATCGCACCGATCAGGACCGATGCGAGGAACAGCGTCACGACGGAAGGGAGGAACGCGATGATCGTGAGAGCGATGACAGCGGCCCCCAGCCCCACGCCGGTGCCGGTGCCGGTTGCGATGGTGCCGCGGTCTCGTGCACTCCCGATGAGAGGCTGCAGCACGGCCGACGCGAGCGCGACGACTGCGACCGCAGCAGCGCCGATGAGGGGGTGGAGACCCATCTGCACGGCGAGCAGGGGGAGGAAGCCGACCGCGACTCCGAGGATCGCGGTGCTTGTGGCGAGCACGGCGGTCGGGATCAGGAAGGACGGATCGCGGAGCTGGCGGCCGAGATCGGCGATCGTGCTCCGCGCCCTCGGAAGCGGTGCGAGCCGCGGCATCCGCATGGCTACGAGGAGGGCTGAGGCGGCAGCGAGAACGGCGAGAACGACGTAAACCGATTCGATCCCCGCGGTGTGAGCCAGCAGGACACCGAGGATCGGGCCGAGCAGGTATCCGGCGCTCTTCCACGAGCCGTATCGGCCGAAGTACCGTCCCAGCAGGTCGTTTCCGGCCAGTCGGGCGACCGCCGAGGACGACGCCGGCGAGAAGGCGGAGGCGGCGGCGCCCTGCCCGAGTCGGACGAGCGCGAGGGCGAGCGGAGTCGTCGTGACGATCGCCACGGTCGAGATGAGCGCGAAGGCGATGAGGCCGCCTATGATCACCGGACGCACCCCGATCCGATCGCTGAGTGCGCCGAAGACCGGCTTCAGGATCACCTCGGCGACGTCGTAGAGAGCAAGGACGAGCCCGAACGCCAGGAGCGATAAGCCGATGTCCTCCGACTCGGAACCGAGCACGGATGCGACGCCGTGGGCGCCGAAGGCGGTGGTGAATCCGGCGAGGTACAGCGGGGCGAGCGAAAGGCGGTTGCTCCTGGTCACGGACGCAACTGTAGGCCCTTCGTGTTGCCGTTCCGCATGGAAACGGGAGGGAGCCGTTCGGGTTCCGTCTGGATCCGCGCCTCGCGATGGCGCGCGGAGGAGTGTGGATGGCATGTCCCTCATCCACCGTCCCCGCTTCACGACCGCACCCGCACCCGCCCCCGCCGCGGTCGCCCGCGTCCCGCGGTGGGGGCACCTGTCGCGGAGCGTGAGCCACTACGGCACCGTCGCCTGCGTGCTGGCCATCTATCCGCCCGACTCCTCGGATGCCGAGCGCCGGCTGGCCGAGGCGAACCGGCTGTACGCGCCACTGTCCTTCGGCGGCAGCGTCGTCGCGTGGGTGGCCCTGTGCGCCGTCGGTGCGCCTCCCCTGCTCGCTGCGATCGCGCTCGCCGTCGTGCTCCTGCCCGTCGGCATCCTCCTCTCCCGTCGCTCCCGTGGCATCCGGAGCCGCACGATCACGCTCTCGTCGAGCAGATCGGGGCTCGGCGACGACACGGCCGACGAGCGTGCGCGGCAGTGCCGCCTCGACACCCTGGCGGAGGCGCTGGAGGACGCCGCCGTCGCCTGCCGTCAGGGCGTGAGCGACCGTGCCGGATTCGACCGCGTGTGGCGGGCGGCGTATGCGCATGCGCTCGCCGTCGCGGCGCGGTGAGGCCGAGGCGAGCACAATAGGGGCATGCTCTCCGTCCGCGTCAGCGTCGCCCGCCCGCTCTCCGCACAGGTTCGCGAGAGCCTCGCGCAGGATCCCACCGTCTGCGGGCTGATCGTGGTCCCCGGCGCCGCGCTCGACGGTCACGGCGACGTGATCCTGTTCGAGATGACCAGGGAGAACGCGAACAACATCATGCGCTCGCTCCGGCACCTCGGCGTGCCGGAGGAGGGCGGCATCGTGGTGTCCGAGCCGCTGGTCGTCGTCTCCGACGCGGCCGATCGTGCGGAGAAGGTCGCGCCGGGGCATCCCGCCGACGGCGTGTTGTGGGCGCAGCTCGCGAGCCACGCCGAGGAGGATGCCCGGCCCTCGGTCTCGTTCTTCGTCTTCCTGCTGCTCGCGACGCTCATCGCCGGGGTCGGCCGGATCCTCGATCAGCCGATCCTCATCATCGGGGCGATGGTCGTCGGACCGGAGTTCGCTCCCCTCGCCGCGATCTCCTATGCGCTCGTGCGCCGTCGCCGGGGGATCGTCGCGCCGGCTCTGGGCACGCTCCTCGGCGGCTTCGCGGCGTGCGCGGCGATCGCCTGGGCCGTGTGGGCGCTCCTCTACGGACTCGGCGTGATCACGTTCGCGCAGGCGACGACGGGAACCGCGACGGAGTTCATCGTCGCCCCTGACGCCTGGTCGTTCGTGATCGCCATCCTCGCGGGGATCGCGGGGGTGCTCTCCCTGACGACGGCGAAGTCGTCGGCGCTCGTCGGCGTGTTCATCTCGATCACCACGGTGCCGGCCGTGGGCACGATCGGGCTCACCCTCGCGGTCGGCGCCTGGGACGAGGCGCGGGGCTCGGCGATCCAGCTCCTCGTCAACCTGTGCGGTCTTCTCATCGCCGGAGTCGCCACCCTCTACGTGCAGCTGCTCACCGGCCGCTGGCGGGGTCTGCGCGCCGCACGGCTGCGCAGGCTCCCGCGCCAGCGCAGCAGCGCCCGCGTGCGGATGCTCAGCATCGAGGAGGACGCCCGCCAGCCGCGCCGTGCACGGGACGCACGCCGCGACGGGTGAGATGCCGCGCGGTCACCCCTGGATGCGCCGCATCTCTTCGGCGAGCGGGCCGTTGGTGTCATCGAACCGCCGCGTGATGCGTTCGCGCACCTCCGGCTGCTTGTTCTGGCTGAGCTTCGCCCTGGCGTCGAACCGGGTGACCCGCATGCGCAGGCCCACCGTGCCCTTGGCCGCACGGCGCGTGCCCTCCTCGTCGTCGCTCAGGCTGCGGCCGTGCGCCCTGTGCTGCTCGAAGTGGTCGGTGAGGCGGGAGAGCATCGCGTAGTTCTCCTCCTCGTCCAGGATCACGGGCGTGCCGTAGAGATGTGCGGTCACGTGGTTCCAGGTGGGCACCAGGTCTCCCGGTTCGTAGAGGCTCGGCGAGACGTAGTCGTGCGGTCCCTGGATGATCACGAGTACCTCGTGCGCGCCGAGCTCGTGCAGCTGCTCGTCGGGTCGGCCGAAGTGGCTGGCGATCACGATGCCGCTCTCGTCCTCGTCGAGCAGCACGGGGTAGTGCGATGCGACGAGGCCGGTGGATGCCGGCGACACGAACGTCGCCCACGGGTTGCCGCGGATGAGCCGCTTGACCTCCTCCTGGTCGGTCATCAGGTAGCGGGGCGTGTGGCGCATCAGGACTCCTCGGTCGATCGGGTGGGGGTGAGCCGGGTGCGCACGGCCAGCGCGGCGCACGCGATCACGGCCAGACCGCCGAGCACGGTCGCCCAGCCGATCTGCTCGTGCAGCAGGAGCGCCGCCCAGATGATCGTGATCACGGGCTGGGCCAGCTGCACCTGGCTGACCTGCGCCATCGGGCCGATCGCGAGGCCGCGGTACCAGGCGAAGAAGCCGAGGAACATGCTCACGACGGCGAGGTAGGAGAAGGCCAGCCATTCGACGGGCGTGGCATTCGGAGGATCGGCGGCGACCGAGACCGTGGTGAGCGCGATCATCAGCGGTGCGGCGAGCACGAGCGCCCACGAGACCGTCTGCCACGAGCCGAGCTCGCGTGCGAGCAGGCCGCCCTCCGCGTATCCGATCGCCGCGGCCAGCACGGCGCAGAACAGCAGCAGGTCCGACCACTGCAGCCCGCCGAAACCGCCGTTCTGCAGCGATGCGAAGGCGACGGCGGCGGCCGCGCCCAGGATGGCGAAGACCCAGAAGGATGCCGCGGGTCGCTCCTTCGTGCGCAGCACGACCATGACGGCGGTCGCCGCGGGGAGCAGGCCGATCACGACAGCGCTGTGTCCGGCGGGGGCGGTCGTCAGCGCGAACGAGGTGAGCAGCGGGAAGCCGGCGACGACACCGCCGGCGACGACGGCCAGGCGCGCCCACTGCGAACGGGTCGGCGGATGCTGTCGGGTCGCCGCCAGCGCGATCGCCGCGAGTCCGGCGGCGACGACCGCGCGTCCGGCGCCGATGAAGAGAGGGGAGAGGCCGCCCACGGCGATGCGGGTGAACGGGACCGTGAACGAGAACGCGAGGATGCCGAGGAGACCCCACCAGAGGCCGGCGCGCGAGGATAGCGCTTTCGGCTGATCGAGGATAACGCTACTCTGATCTTTCATGAGTCAGGATAGCACCGACCGAATCGTCGCCGGATTGCGCGGATGGATCGCCGCTGCCCCTCCGGGGGCCCGGGTGCCGTCGAACCGCGCGCTGACCGCCGAGTACGGCGCGAGCCCCGTGACGGTGCAGAAGGCGATGCGCCGGCTCGTGGGCCTGGGGCTCGTGGAGTCGAGGCCGGGCGTCGGCACGTTCGTGCGCGCCGTGCGCGCGGCGCGGTCGGTCGACTACGGCTGGCAGACCGGAGCCCTCGGCGCTCCTCCGAACCGCACGTCAGCGCTCGCATCGGCGCAGCGCGTCGCCGCCCCCGACGCGATCGGACTGCACGCGGGGTATCCCGCGGTCGAGCTGCTCCCCGAGCGTCTGGTGCGTCAGGCGCTCGCGCGCGTCTCCCGCACCGAGATCGCGATGACCAGGGCGCCGGCGGCGGGTGTCCCTGATCTGCAGGCGTGGTTCGCCGGGGAGCTCGCGGCATCCGCCCCTGCCGGTGTCACCCCGGCGGCGGCGCGGGACGCGCTGATCATCTCCGGCAGCCAGAGCGGACTGAGCTCGATCTTCCGCGCGGTGGTCGGGCCGGGCCGGCCGCTGCTGATCGAGTCGCCCTCCTACTGGGGCGCCATGCTCGCGGCGGAGCAGGCCGGGGTCGTGCTGGTGCCGATCCCCTCGGGACCGGCGGGGCCCGACCCGGATGCCGTGGAGCGGGCGTTCGCGCAGACCGGAGCCCGCGCGTTCTACGCGCAGCCGACGTTCGCGAACCCGACCGGCGCGCAGTGGCCGGCGGAGACCGCGCACGCGGTGCTGGAGAGCGTGCGGAGACACGGCGCCTTCCTCATCGAAGACGACTGGGCGCACGATCTCGGCATCGATGCGGAGCCGCGTCCGCTCGCCGCGCTCGACGACGACGGACACGTCGTGTACCTGCGATCGCTCACGAAGAGCGTGTCGCCGGCGCTCCGCGTCGCGGCGGTGATCGCGCGAGGACCGGCCAGGGAGCGCATCCTGGGCGATCGTGCCGCGGGATCGATGTACGTCAGCGGTCTGCTTCAGGTCGCCGCGCTCGAGGTCGTGACGCAGCCGGGCTGGCGCACGCACCTCCGCGGCCTCCGCGAGCAGCTGCGCTCCCGGCGCGACCTGATGCTCTCGTGCCTCGCCGAGCACGCCTCGCTCGCGACCGTCGAGACCGTGCCCGTCGGCGGGCTGAACCTCTGGGTGCGGCTGCCCGAGGGGTCCGACGTGGGGCAGGTCACCCGCGAGTGCGAGCTCCGCGGACTGATCGTCGCCCCCGGCGCCGAGTGGTTCCCCGCGGAGCCGTCCGGGCCCTTCGTGCGGCTCAACTACGCGAGCGCCGATCCGGCCCGTTTCGCCGAGGCGGCCGGCATCCTGGGCGGCGTTCTCGAGGCGCGCTGAGGAGGTCTACACTCGCGAGGTGGGCGCACCGACTCGACGGATCAGCGCGGGGACGGTGATCATCCTCGCGCTCGTCGCCGTCGCGGCGGTCTGCGTGCTCACGGGGCTCCTCCCGACGAACGACGCCGAGGCGCTCGGACTGCGCGTCGCGCCGGTCATGGGCTTCGTCATCGCGATCACGGTCGTCGCCGAGCTCGCCAGGGATGCCGCCGTGTTCGACGTGCTCTCCCAGCATCTCGCCCGCTGGGGTCGAGGGTGGGTGATCGGCCTGTGGGCCGCCGTCGTGGCGCTCGCCGTCGTGAGCACGGTGTTCCTGTCGCTCGACACCACCGCCGTGATCGTCACCCCGGTCGTGGTGGTCCTGGCGCAGAGCATCGGGGTGAGCCCGCTGCCGTTCGCCCTCGCCACCGTGTGGCTGGCGAACACGGCATCCCTCGCGCTCCCCGTCTCGAACCTCACCAACCTCCTCGCCGCGCAGCGCATGGGCGGCGATCCGGGGGCGTTCCTTGCGCTCAGCTGGGCGCCCACGCTCGTCGGCATCGCGATCCCGGTCGCGATCCTCACCGTCGCGCATCGCCGCACGCTGTTCGCCGCCTACCGCGTGCCCACGGGCGGCGCGCCCTCCGACCGCATCCTGTTCTGGAGCGCCACCGGGGTGCTGATCGTGCTCATGCCGCTGCTGGCCGTCATGACGGAGGTCTGGATCCCCGCGACGGCCGCGGCGTGCGCCCTCGTCGTCCTCTTCGCCGTCCGCCGAAGGCATGTGCTGCGCCTGTCACTCATCCCGTGGCGTGCGCTCGGCCTGGCCGGTGCGCTGTTCGTGCTGGTGGAGACCGCGCACGCGCAGGGCATCCTGGGGTTCCTCGACGCGCTCGCGTCGTCGGGTGACGGCCCCGGCCAACTCCTGGGGCTCGCGGCGGCGGGAGCGGTGGCGGCGAACGGCGTGAACAACCTCCCGGCCTACCTGATCCTCGAACCCTCCGCGCACGGACCCGTCGCGCTCATGGCTCTGCTGATCGGCGTGAACCTCGGGCCGCTCATCACCCCGTGGGCGTCACTGGCCACCCTGCTCTGGCACCACCGGGTCGTCTCCCTCGGCGTCGACATCCGCTGGGGCCGCTTCATGCTCTGGGGTGCAGCGGTGGCCGTGCCGACCGTGGTCGTCGCGGCGCTGGTGCTCAGCCTCGTCGCTGGCTGAGCCACTCCTCGGCGAGCAGGCCGTAGTTCATGCCGTCGAGCCACACTCCCGAACGATGGAGCGCGGTCTTCCGGCTGAACTCCTCGCGTCGCATCCCGAGTCGCTCCATGAGTCGCCACGACGGCTCATTGTCGGCGAAACACCCCGCGTGCACTCGTCGCAGGTCGAGCTCTCCGAAGCAGACATTGATGACTGCGCGCATCGCTTCGGTCGCGAATCCGCGTCGGGCATACGCCGGGTCGAGCACCCACCCGAGTTCGGCTTCCACATTCTCGGCGGCACCTGCGACCTCCGACTGCGCCCAACCGTCTTCGAGACGCAGCATGAAGTCTCCGATGAGCGCGGGGGCACCGCCGCGCTCATCGGGGAGCAGCTCTATGACGTAGAGCGAGTCGAGGCGATCAGAGGCGGAGTAGTGTTCGCGGAACACCGAGAGCGTGCCGGGCGCGCTGCTGAGCCAGTGATTCACCTCGGGCAGTCGGCGCCACTCCCACAACGCATCCAGGTCGTCGATCTCGCAGCGTCTGAGGAGGAGCCGTTTGGTGACTACGGGCCAGATCTCCGTGCGCGACGACGACATTCGCCTAGCTTAGGTCGATGGCGCGAACATCGGACACAGAGCCGTTCGCGACGAAGGGGTGACTCGCGTGCTCTGGCCGGGTAGCGGACGCGATCGGCGCCTGGCATTGGTGCTCGGCCTCGTCGCCCCGCTGGGCATCGAGCGTGCAATGATCGCGTCCAGTCAGCGCGCGCAGTCTGCGAGCAGGCGCATGTATGACGTCGCGTCGTCGGTGGCGAACAGTCGATCCAGAGCGACGTTCTGCTCGTACAACCGCGAGTACGGCACGGAGATCGCGTCGAACCCGGCCGACATCAGGATCCCCGAGGCCATGAGTTTGGCGGTGCGCTTGTTGCCGTCGAAGTAGAACTGGTGCCTGGTCGCCGCGGCCGCGTAGACCAGTGCCTGCTGGCGAGGATCCCGCATCCCGGCCAGATAGTCCTGGATGTCCTGAAACGCCTCGATCAGAAGCGCCCCGCTTTCTCCATGCTCGCGTCCTTCGACGGTGCCGCCGGATGACAGGCGCACGGATCCTCCTCCGTTCACGGAGCCTTGCCCGCGGAAGTGGCCCGCCTCGATCGCCTCGTGCCGGGCGACCAGTCCGTGCAGGCGGTCGGACACTGCCTTGTCCACAGCGAATCGACCGGAGGTCACGAATCGATCGAGCTCCTTGTATGCGGCATCGAGATCGAGGATCTGATCCTGGTCCTCGATACGCTTGCCCTCAACGGTGACGCCGTCGAGGAGCGTCTGCACCTCAGGGAGTGTGAAGTTGTTCCCCTCGAGTCTGGCCGCGTCCCAGACGATGACGGGAAGGTTCGCCCGGAATCTGGCGAGCGCGCGATCGACGACACCGGTGCCGCCGATGACAGCAGTGTCGATGCTCGCCCAGTCCCAGTCGATACCGAGGAGTTCGCGTCTCTCGGCGGAGGTGAGTCCGTCGTCGAACGCGGTCGTATCGGTATCGAGGAACCCGGATCTGTCGGCCGCGCCCGGTCGGCGGACGTACCCGAGCCCCTTGGGGTTCCACGGGGGCTTCTCAGCGGGAGAATCGCTCATCGTTCACCACCCTGACGCGATCGACAGGGCGATCTCCTCGTCGACACCGCCGATGGCGACGGAGTCGATCACCCCCTGCAGCGGGCTCACGAGATTCACGTCGTCGAACGTCGTCGATGACGCGAACACGCTGGGATGGGCAGGCGCGACGATCACGTCGGCGGCGGTGTGGAGTCGGACTCGTCGGTGGGTGTCGACGAGGAGATCGGAGACGCTCTTGATGTCGTCCGTCCACAGCACGACGGTCTTCCCGGGGCCCGCACCCATGGCTTCGAGCGATGCGGAGCCGGACAGCGCCCAACGTGCTTCGGACGCGCGTCCGGCGGAGACGAGCCGATCCGCGTCATTGCGACCTGCGAACAGCGCCCGACCGGGCCGGTTCTGCGCACCGGAGACACGGGCGGCCTCCCTGATGACGCGGAGAGGAGCTCCTCCATCTACGCCGGATCCGGAGTACCGGCCGAGACGGTCGACCCACTCTGCAAGCTCCTCAGGCGAGGCACCGAGGTCGCTGTGCGAATCGAGCTCTCCGAGAACCACGCGGGCGGCGAGCGCGGCAAGGGGGTCGCTGGCGCGAGCGAGTTCGATCGACAGGTCGTAGCCGAGCGCGAGTGCGAGTTCGCGGAGGGTGTCCACGCGTGCGCGCGACTGATCCTCGCTCACGGATAGCGCGGTGGTCCGGGACACGTCCGCCCGCCGTGCCAGCTCCGATCGGCTGAACGGCATCCGGTCGATCGCGTCGCGAAGGGTGAACTGTGCCATGTCCCCTGCCCTTCGCCGTGTCCGAACTGTCCACTACATTGAACATTCTAGACCTATTGACCAAATAACTGAACAGGCTGCCCTGATTGTTCAATCAACTGGTCGGGCGACGGGCGGCAGCCTCAGGCCTCGTTCGCGCCCTTCTTCGCCGTCGGGTCCTCCGACGGCGGCCCCTCGGGGCGATGGGCGCGTCGTCCGTTCACGACGACGGGGCGACCGGCGCGCTCCTGGCCCGGCAGCGGACGCGAACGGCGGCCGTAGATGAGCTCCGACGAGTCGAGCAGCCACGGCACGAGCGTGATGGAGACGCCGTGGATGAGCATCAGCTGGTTGGCGATGCGCCTCGACCGGCGGTTGTGCAGGAACGTCTCCCACCAGTGGCCCACGATGTACTGCGGCAGGTAGACCGTCACGACCGACGATCCGTGCTTCGCCCGGTACTTCTTGATGAAGCCGGCGATGGGCTGCGCGAAGGAGCGGTACGGCGACTCCACGATCACGAGCGGGATCGGCATCAGGTGATCCTCCCACTCCTTCTGGAGCGCGGCGGCCTCCTCGGCGGAGACGGCGACGTGGATCGCCATCGTCTTGCCGTGCTTGGCGGCGATCGCGTAGTCGACGGCCTTCACGACGGGCTTCTGCAGCTTGCTGACGAGGACGAGCGCGACGTCTCCCGTGGCGCCGAACTTCGTGATGTCGTCGATCGCGATCTCGTGCTCGACGTCGCGGTAGTACCGCTTCACGCCCAGCATCAGGAACGCCAGGACCGGGATCGCGATGAACACGAGGTACGCGCCGTGCGTGAACTTGGTGATCGTCACGATCACGAGCACGAAGACCGTCAGCGTCGCGCCGATCGTGTTGATGACGAGGCCCACCTTCGCGCCCTGGCGATCGGATGCCGAGACGCTGCCGTCCGTCTGCCGCAGCAGCCGTTTCCAGTGCCGCACCATGCCGATCTGCCCCAGCGAGAACGACACGAAGACGCCGATGATGTACAGCTGGATGAGGGTCGTGAGCTTCGCCTGGAACACCACCAGCACGATGATCGCGGCGATGCCGAGCACGATCATGCCGTTCGAGAACACGAGGCGGTCGCCGCGGGTGTTCAGCGACTTGGGCGCGTAGCCGTCGCGGGCGAGCACGGCGCCCAGCAGCGGGAAGCCGTTGAACGCGGTGTTGGCCGCGAGCAGCAGCACGCAGGCGGTCGCCGCCTGCACGATGAAGAACGGGATGCTGCCGCCGCCGAAGGTCGCGGCGGCGATCTGCGCCATCACGCTGGGCTGCGGCTTCGAGCAGTCGAAGCCGATCAGGTCGCAGGCGTTCTCGGCGTAGTGGACGTTCGTGATGAGCCCCATGGCGGTGAGACCGGCGAACAGCAGGGCGGCGATGGAGCCCATCATCACCAGGGTCGTCTGGGCGTTGCGGATCTTCGGGGCGCGGAACGCCTGCACGCCGTTGGACACGGCCTCGACGCCGGTGAGGGCGGAGCATCCGCTCGAGAAGGCGCGCAGGATGAGCAGGATGATGGCGGCATCCGCGAGGTGCTCGCCCTGGATCTGATACGCGGCGCTGTCGGCCACGGGGGCGTCGCCGAGGAAGGTGCGGATGAGACCGGTGACGATCATGACGCCGACCGAGCCGATGAACAGGTACGTCGGGATCGCGAACACCGTGGACGCCTCGCGCACGCCGCGCAGGTTCACGATGACGATGAGGACGACGAAGCCCACCGCGAGCTCCACCCGGAGCGGGTCGAGCTCGGGGACCGCGGAGATGATGTTGTCGACTCCGGAGGCGATCGACACCGAGACGGTGAGGATGTAGTCGACCAGGAGGGCGGCCGCGACGATCACTCCGGGGATCTCGCCGAGGTTCTTCGACGCGACCTCGTAGTCGCCGCCGCCGGACGGGTACGCCTTGATGAGCTGGCGGTAGCTCAGCACGACCACGATCAGCAGGACGACGACGGCTGCGGCGACCCACGGTGCGAAGGTGAGGAACGCCAGCCCGCCGAGCGCGAGCGTCAGCAGCATCTCCTGCGGACCGTACGCGACCGAGCTCAACGCGTCGGACGCGAAGATCGGCAGCGCCATGCGCTTGGGGAGCAGTTGGTTGTCGGCCTGCTCGCTCGTCAGCGGGTCTCCGATGAGGATCCGCTTGGCGATCTGCGGTGCGTCCGGATTCTCCCGGGATTCGTCTGACACGTCGGGCGAGCCTACGCCACTCCCTGTGCTCCTCACGACATCCTCACGGAATCCCTACGCCCCGCGTGCGCTGCCCTAACGGAATCCTTACGGGGGCGACATAGACTGGGATCCCGTGGGGGATCAAGTGTTTCTGGGGTTCATCGCCATCGCGATCGGAGTGGGATTCGGCATCCTGCTCTTCGTGCCGTTCGTGGCGATCAGCTACCGCCGCCGGGGGAGCCTGAGCTTCGGCCGCACCCTGCTCTGGCTCGCCGCCCTCGTCTACTTCTGGGCGATCTGGACCTACACGCTGCTGCCGCTGCCCGACCCCGAGACGATCCGCTGCGTCGGCATGATCACCGACCCGATGGAGGTCGTGCGCGACGTGCAGAAGGCGCTCGCCGCGCCGGGCAACCCGCTGCGCCACCCCGCGCTGCTGCAGCTCGTCTTCAACGTGCTGCTGTTCGTGCCGCTCGGGGTCTTCCTGCGGGTGCTCGGCGCCCGCGGCATCCCCACCGCCCTCGCTGTCGGGTTCGGTCTCTCGCTCCTCATCGAGACCACGCAGCTGACCGGCGTCTGGGGCCTGTACCCCTGCGCTTACCGGTTCTTCGACGTCGGCGACCTGATGACCAACACGACGGGCGCGGTGCTCGGCTCGGTGTTCGCGCTCGTGGTGCCGCGTTCCCTGCGCGGCGTGCGCGTGCGTGCGGATGCCGGCGAGCCGCGCCCCGTGACGCGCGGACGTCGCGCGATCGCGATGCTCTGCGACGCCCTCGCCTACGGCTTCGTGATGTACGGCGTCGCGGTGGTCATCCAGCTGTGGTTCGAGTACGTCCTGCACGATCGGCAGACCGTCCTCGACGGACGCCTCGCCGAGGTGATGGGCATCTCGGCGGCGTCAGGGCTGTGGCTGCTCATCATCCTGATCAGCGGGCGGTCGGTGGGCGACCTGGCGGTGCAGCTGCGCTACGCCGGGTCGCGGATGCCGGCGGCGCTGACCCGTCCACTGCGCTGGGCCGCGGGCATCGGCGGCATCGGGGCCCTGCCTCTGCTCGGCGACGCCTTCGACGGGATCTCGTCCCTCCTCATCCTCGCGTCCGTCGTGCTGCTGTTCACGACGCGTCTCGGCCGTGGCCTCCCCGGCCTCGTCACCGGACAGGAGCTCGTCGACGCGAGAGGCGAAATCGAGCTGACCGCGGAGTCGCGCACCGCCGGTGCCTGAGCGCCGTTCATCGACGATGCACAGGGATTTCCGATCACGAGTGCGTAGCGTCGTGAGCATGAGCACGGTTTCCGTCGACGAGAGCGCGATCACCGAGGCGAAAGAGCTCAGGGATCAGTTCCAGCGCTTCCTCCGCGAGTACGAGTTCGGCATGCGCGAGGTCGAGACGAAGATCTCGATCCTGCGCGACGAGTTCACCCACGATCACGCGTACAACCCCATCGAGCACGTGAAGAGCCGGGTGAAGTCGCCGGACAGCATCGTGGAGAAGATCGCGCGCAAGGGCATCGAGGAGCCCGACTTCGACCGCATCCGCGAGGAGATCACCGACATCGCCGGTGTCCGCGTGACCTGCAGCTTCATCGCCGACGTCTACCGGCTGTTCGATCTGCTCACCGCGCAGGACGACATCACCGTGCGGATCGTGAAGGACTACATCAAGAACCCCAAGCCCAACGGGTACAAGAGCCTGCACGCCATCCTCGAGGTGCCGGTGTTCCTCTCCACGGGGGCGCTGTCGGTGCCGGTCGAGGTGCAGTTCCGCACGATAGCGATGGACTTCTGGGCCAGCCTCGAGCACAAGATCTACTACAAGTTCTCGAATCAGGTGCCCTCGCACCTCGTCGACAGCCTGACGGATGCCGCGGATGCCGCGGCCGAGCTCGACAGCCGCATGGAGCGCCTGCACCGCGAGGCGCACGGGGTGCCGCGGCGTCAGCTGGCGCCCCCGCCCCCTCCGCGCATCATCGGCGTCTGACCCGGCATCCGCCTACCGCCGCATCCGAGATTCGGACGATCACCCGTTTTTCGGACGATCCGCGCGGTATCGTCCGAAAAAGCGACATGCGTCCGAAGTTCAGAAGCCGGGAGCGCGGGGCGGGGCTAGGCGTGGAAGACGGGGGATGCGGCGGGCAGCTCGGCGCCGCCGGTGATCATCCGCCGAAGTCGATCGACGGGGATCTTCGGCACGCGGTTCTCGTCGGTGAGTCCGTTGGTCTCCTGCGCCGTGTCGGTCAGCTGCGTGTAGCACCATCCGGCCAGCGGGGCGCAGTCCCGGACCGCGGAGAACAGCGTGGAGAGATGCGTCTCCAGTGCCTCGTCCGAGGCGACGGTCCGGTAGCCCCAGGTGCCATCGGCGGCGCGGTCGACGCTCACGCCGCCGAACTCGCTGAGCAGCAGGGGCCGTCCGGCGGTGTCGGATGACTCCTCCGGCGTGCCCACGAGCATGCGCCGGCCGTTCGGGGCGATGCCGTCGAGGGTTTGCCGCACGGCATCGGATGTGCCGTAGCGCGCCCGCAGCACCGCGGAGTCGTTCTCGTAGTCGTGCACGGTGAACAGGTCGGAGCGGGTGTGCTCCCACCCGTCGTTCGACACGACCAGACGGGAGCCGTCGAGCGTCTTCGTCAGGTGGTAGAGCGTGCGGGCCAGCTCGCGCTCCTCGGAGACCTGTGCGATCCGGTCGACCCCCCAGCTCTCGTTGAGCGGCACCCACACGATGATGCTGGGGTGCGACGAGTCCCGCCGAACCACGGCCGTCCACTCGCTCACCAGCCGCTCGACCGCGAGCGCGGAGAACTCGTACACGCTCGGCATCTCAGCCCACACGAGAAGACCCAGGCGATCGGTCCAGTAGAGGAAGCGCGGGTCCTCGATCTTCTGGTGCACGCGCACCGAGGTGAACCCGAGGTCCTTGATGAGCTGCGCCTCGTGTCGCAGGGCGTCGGCGTCCGGGGCCGCGAGATGCGACTGCGGCCAGTAGCCCTGGGAGAGCACCGCGCGCACGGCGACCGGCCGGTCGTTGACGAGCACCCGGCCGCCGTCGGTCCCCACCGAGCGGATGCCGAGGTACGAGCCGATCCGGTCGGAATCGCCGTGCGGCGGCAGCAGCTCCACCGCCGCGTCGAGCAGCAGTGGATGCTCGGGGGTCCACAGCCAGGCATCCCGTGCCTGGCCGTTGCGCAGCGCGGGGAGGGAGAGCGTGAGCGTCTGGCGGGGTCCGGTGAGCTCCGTCACCTGTGCCGCGGCCACCTCCTCTCCGCGGGTGATGCGCACCGAGAGTCGGGTTCCCGGCGACGGGTGGCCGTCGAGCTCGACCGAGAGGCGCACGACGGCGGCATCCGGATCGGTGCTCCAGGTGAGCCTGCGCACGTGACGGGCGGGCACCGACTCCAGCCACACGGGCTGCCAGATGCCGCTGGTGCGGTCGTACCAGACGACGTGGCGCCGCTCCTCCCAGTCCTGCTTGCCCCGGGGCTGCGCGAGGTCCAGGGGGTCGTCCTCTGCGCGCACGACGAGGTCGAAGCCGTCTGCCGCGCTCTCCGGCACCACCACCGTGAACGGCGTGTGGCCCCCCTCATGCGCTCCGACGTGGGCGCTGTCGATCCAGACGTCGGCCCGGTGGTCCACCGCGCCGAAGTGCAGCAGCAGCGTGCGGCCTCCCTCGTGACCTGCCTCGGCCACCTCGGCAGCGGCAACGGTGCGTCGGTACCAGAGCACGCGATGGAGCCCGGTGTCGCCGATGCCCGACGCGGGCGACTCCGGGGGGAACGGCACGATGATCTCCCCGGCGATCTCCGCCGGATCCTGCGCCCAGCCCTCCGCGATCCCGCGGTCATCCGGGTCGACGGCGAACCGCCAGGGGCCGGAGAGATCGGCCCATGAGGTGCGGACGAGCTGCGGGCGGGGGTACCGGCCGTCTTGGCTGCTGGCCGACGCGAGGCTTTCCTGTGGCATGGCAGGAAGCATATCCAAAACTTGCAGCGCTAGAAAGATGCAATCCAGTGATGGACGCCGATGCGTCGGCGCGATGCCTCAGCGTGATGCCTCAGAGAGGCAGTCGAGCCACAGTGCCGCGGTCGGCGATCGTGTACGGCGCGAGGAGGTGGCGCCCGATGCCGTCGTAGCCGTTCATGCGGTCCTCGAGCAGATCGAGCGCCGACGCCGCGATCGCGCGCTTGTCCGGCGACACGGATGACAGGGCCGGCGTCGCGTACCTGGCCAACGACGTGTCGTCCCAGCCGAGCACCGAGACGTCCTCCGGGACGCGCAGTCCGGCGCTGCTCAGCGCCCTCATCGCGGCCAGCCCGAAGAGGTCGTCGCGGCAGAGGACGGCCTCGGGGGCCACGCCCCTGCCGAGCGCGGCGGTCAGGGCGCGCACGCCGTCGTCGATCCCGAAACCGTCGCTCTCGATCACGAGCGCAGGGTCGAGCGGGATGCCGGCGCTGATCAGCGCCTCCTGATACCCGAGCAGGCGCAGGTGCGTCGACTCCGCGATCTCCGTGCGCACCGAGGCGAGGAAGGCGATCCGGCGCCGCCCTGTCGCGAGCAGCAGTTCGGTGGCCTCTCGGGCCGCCCGCACGTTGTCGATCATGACGTGGTCGGCGGTGAGCGGGCGCGCGGCCTCGCCGAGCAGCACGAGCGGGGTGTCGGGGCGCAGGCGCGCGATCTCGAGGGTGTCGATGCGGGCGGGGTGGAAGATCACCCCGTCGACCAGTCCCTCCTCGCGGTCGCGGATGACGGCGCGTTCGGCCTCGACGTCGTTCAGCGTCTGCTCCACGATGATCCGGTAGCCGCGGCGGCCGGCCTCCTCGCCGACGCAGCGGGCGATCTCGGCGAAGTACGGCTGATCCATCTCCGGGATCGCGAGCGCGAGCATCCCGGTGCGGCCCGTCGCCAGGCGTCGCGCGGTGAGGTTGGGGCGGTACCCGAGCTCGTCGATCGCCGCCTGCACCCGCTCGCGCATTCGGTCCGACACGTGCTCGTAGTCGTGGACGACGTTCGACACGGTCTTCATCGAGACGCCGGCGAGGGTCGCCACGTCCTGCAATCGCACCCGTCCGCCGGACCTGCCTGTCGCCATTCCGCCATCTTAGGGCCGAACGCGAGGAAGAATCCTTTGACATTTACAGCGCTATACATTAGCGTCCCGAACAGAGCAGTTCCCGCCGGTCCTCCCAGGCCGGATACCCGCAGCGCCGCGGTCGAGGGAGACCGGCGGCTCCTCACACATTCAGGAGAGGCAGATGAGAACACGCACCGCAGCAGTCGCTCTGGTCGCGGCCACCGCCCTGGTTCTGGCCGGATGCTCCGGCGGGGGCTCGGGAGAGCAGTCCGGCGACCGCACGGTCACCTTCATGGGGTGGGGGTCCCCGCAGGAGGTCGACGTCTTCAAGGACATGATCGCGCAGTACGAGAAGAAGTACCCGGGGGTGAAGGTCGACTACATCAGCGTGCCCGCGGCCGACTTCCAGACCAAGCTGCAGACCATGATCGCCGCCAAGAAGACGCCGGACGTCTTCTACATGGTGGGCGAGAACCTGCAGCCGCTCGTGAAGAACGGCGTGATCGCCGATCTCAGCGACTACGTCGCCGACAACGAGATCTTCGACGCCGACAACGTGTGGAAGAACGCGATCGACCTCTGGAAGTTCGACGGCACGACGCCGGGGCAGGGGGCGATCTACGCGCTGCCCAAGGACATCGGCCCCTTCGCCCTCGCCTACAACAAGGATCTCTTCGCGGCGGCCGGCATCCCCGATCCCGACCCCGAGGTCCCCTGGACCTGGGACGAGTTCGTCGCCAACGCCAAGAAGCTGACCTCAGGGGAGGGCGCGGACAAGACCTACGGCACCGCCCCGTACTCGCTCGAGTCCGCGGTGTGGTCGAACGACGCCGACTGGCTGAACGCGGATCACACGAAGGTCTCCGTGACCGACCCGAAGTTCGTCGAGGCCCTGCAGTGGGTCGCCGACCTCTCCCTCAAGGAGGGAGTGGCGCCGAGCTCGGAGGAGGAGAGCTCGCTGGGGAGCTTCCAGCGGTTCATCGACGGCAAGATCGGAATGATGGGAATCGGCCCGTGGAGCCAGGGGCAGTTCTGGGACGAGGTGACATTCGACTGGGACCTCATGCCGTGGCCCGTCCCGACGCCCACCTCGTCGGAGGCGACCTGGTACGGCGGTGTCGGCTTCGCGGTGTCGAAGGCGAGCAAGAACCCCACAGACGCCGAGAACCTCGCCGCGTTCCTCGCCTTCAACGAAGACGCGCAGCGCACGAACATGGAGAAGGGCCAGGCGGTCCCCAACCTCATCGACATGACGAACGACGAATACCTGGCGATGGACAAGCCGCCGGCCAACAAGCAGCAGTTCATCCGCATCATCGAGGAGGTCGGCCACCGACCCACTCAGACCTTCACCTACAACGGCGACTGGTGGAACGTGTTCTCGTCGAATGTGGCGAGCGTCTATCGGGGGGAGGTGACCGCCGCCGAGTACACGAAGTCGGTGGAGGCGGAGATGCAGACCGCGCTCGACGACGCGATCGCGACGGCGAAGTAGCACCAGACGGACAGGGTCGTGGGGGGGGGGGGCCCCCCCCCCCCCCCCCCCCCCACACACCCCCCCCCCCCCCCCCCCCCCCCCCCCCCGGCCCCCCCCCCCCCCCCCCCCCCCCCCCCCCCCGACGG
>NZ_JBIBCT010000001.1:1468425-2098492 GCF_042901325.1 Microbacterium sp. NPDC012755
CCCTTGTCTGGGTTGTGTGTTAACTAATTGGGGGGTGGGTACCAGGGCATCCCGAATTTTGCGACCCCTATTGGGGGGGGGGGGGGGGGGGGGGGGGGGGGGGGTACGGCTTGGGGGTGGGGGGGGGGGGGGGGGGGCCCCCCCCCCCCCCCCACCCCTCACAAGAGAGGCCCGCCCATGACGGCACCCAGGAGAGCGTCCAGACAGGCGCGCCATGAGCGCACCTGGAGCGTCGTCTTCGTCGCGCCGATCACCCTGCAGCTGCTGCTGTTCTTCGTCGTCCCCGTCTCGGTCGCCGTCTACGCCGGCTTCACCGACTGGAACGTGCTGAGCGGCGAGCAGCACTTCGTCGGAGTCGACAACTTCACGGCGTTCCTCTCCGACCGCAAGTTCTGGATCGCCTCGGGCAACACCCTCTTCATGCTGCTGCCGATCCCGTTCTACCTCGCGTTCGGGCTGTTCTTCGCGATCGCCAGCCACCGCCGCACCCCCGGCAACAAGGTCTTCCGGGTGCTCTACTTCCTGCCCTACGTGTCGTCGATCGTCGCGCTCGTGGTGATGTGGAAGTGGCTCTTCAACTACCAGTTCGGTCCCATCAATCAGGGGCTCAGCGACTGGTTCGGCATCCGCGGGCCCGACTGGCTGGGAGACCCCGCCTGGATCAAGGTCACGATCGTGATCATGATCGTGTGGAAGATGATCGGCATCACGTCGATCTACTACCTCGCCGCCCTCAACAACATCCCCGACAGCTACTACGAGGCCGCGCGGCTCGACGGGGCATCCGGCATCCGGACGTTCTTCTCGATCACCCTGCCGATGCTCTCTCCCGTGACCTTCTTCCTGATCGTGGTCGGCATCGTCGGCTCACTGCAGACCTTCGTCGAGGTGCAGCTGTTCACCAAGAACGGCGGGCCGAACTACAGCGCGGCCACCATCACCTACTACATCTGGGAGAAGGCCTTCGCCTCGAATCAGATGGGCTACGCCTCGGCCGTCGCGGTGTTCTTCGCGCTCGTCATCCTCGTCATCACACTGATCCAGTTCCGGGTGTCCCGGCGCTGGGTGCACACGGAGGACTGAACCGACATGGCCACTCTGCGAACCCTCACGGCGCGACGTCGCGCGACGACCGTCGTCTTCTTCGTGCTCGTCCTGCTCGGGGCGCTCACCATGGTGCTGCCGTTCCTGTGGATGGTGTCGACCTCGCTCAAGGAGTCGAAGATGGTCTTCGAGTTCCCGCCGCAGTGGATCCCCGACCCGTTCGACTTCTCGCACTACGTCGACGTGTGGAACGTGGTGCCCCTCGCCTCGGGCCTGCTGAACAGCGCCATCGTCACGCTGCTCGTCGTGGCGATCGGCACCTTCTCGACCACCATGGCGGCGTTCGCGTTCGCCAAGCTGAGCTTCCCGCTCAAGGGGCTGCTGTTCACCCTGCTGCTGGCGACCATGATGGTGCCGGTCATCGTCACGCTCATCCCGCAGTTCCTCGTCTACGCGGAGGTCGGCTGGATCGACACCCTGCTGCCGCTCATCGTGCCGGGCACCCTCGGCAACGTGCTCATGCTGTTCTTCCTGCGGCAGTACATGATGGGACTCTCCACCGAGCTGCTCGACGCCGCCAAGCTCGACGGAGCGGGGTACTTCCGCATCTACTGGAGCGTCTTCCTCCCGCTGTGCCGACCGGCGATCGCCGCCAACGTGATCATCGTCTTCATGGCGACCTGGAACGACTACCTCGGTCCGCTCATCTTCACCAACTCGCCCGACAAGTCGACCGTGCAGCTCGTGGTCGCCTCGCTCACCGGCTACTACGCCGAGCAGACCGACTTCCCGATGGTGATGGCGGCGTCCGTCATCGCCGTGCTCCCCGTGGTCGTGCTGTTCAGCCTCATGCAGCGGCACTTCGTCGACTCGTTCGCGATCAGCGGGATCAAGTGACCGTGGCCGTCTACGAGAACCCGATCGCCCGCGACGGCGACTATGCCGACCCCTTCGTGCTCCGCCATGACGGCCGCTACTACCTCTACTCGACGACCCCGCAGGTGGACTGCTGGAGCTCCGACGACCTCCTGCACTGGGCGCCGGAGGGGCCGACGATCGCGCCGGACGTCTTCCCCGGGCTGGTCCCGTTCGCGCCGGAGGTGGTCTACGCCGACGGGGAGTTCCACATGTACACCTCGCCGTCCGGTCAAGGACACCACGTGCTGCGGAGCGAGAGCCCCACCGGTCCGTTCGTCGACGTGAGCGGGAACGTCGGGCACGCGATCGACGGCAACGTGCTCATCGACGATGACGGTCGCCGGTACTTCTACTGGGCGGGCGACGAGGGCATCTGGGGGTGCGAGATGCCCTCGCCGACCGAGTTCGGGGAGCCCGTGCTCACCGGCATCCACATGAACGGCTGGACCGAGGGTCCCTTCGTGGCGAAGCGCGACGGCAGGTACCACATGACGCTCACGGGCAACCACTACCTGAGCGCCGGCTACCGGATCGACGCGGCGTCGAGCGATCATCCGCTCACCGGGTGGAGTCCGGGGCCGCTGAATCCGCTGGTGGTCAGCACCGACCCGGAGTACACCGGGCTCGGGCACAGCTGCAGCATCGTGGGCCCCGACCTGGTGTCGACGTACCTCGTGTTCCACAACATGAACCCCGACCTGACCCGGCATCTGAACATCGACCGTCAGGTGTGGGGCGGCGGTCGGCTGCTCGTGCTCGGGCCGTCGCGCGAGGCCCCCGCCCCCGCGGAGCCGACGCACCGCTGCGCCTGGAACGACGGCGACGCCGCGTCCTGGGAGGTCGAGGGAGGGATGCTGGCCGCCGGTCATCGTTCCGCCGTGCTGACCGGCGCGCTGGACGCCGCTGCGCTCTGGCGCATCGGGGCCGTGCCCGCGCTCACCGCCGAGGTGTCGCTGACGGTGTTCGATGCCGCCGAGCACGGAGTGATGCTCGAGACGGAGGACGGCCGTCGGATCGTGGTCGGGATCGATCGGGACGCGCATCGCGTGCACGCGATCGACGGCGGGGAGCCGGTAGGGAATGCACCGCTCCCGCCAGGCTTCGCGCACGCCGCGCTGCACACGTGGAGGATCGTCGCCGACCACGACCGCATCGAGGTCTTCCTCGACGGACGGCGTCAGCCGCTGGAGCTTGCGCCGCTCGACGCCCCCGCCCTCGTCGGCGTGCATGCGCGGGGCGGCGGCGTGCGCATCGGCCACGTCGCCCTCACCGACACCACTCCCGATGAGTCCGATCGCCGGGCCGTCGTCCCGGTGCCGGGGAGGCTCTGGGCCGCGCTCACGCCCGACGCCCCGTCGACGCAGGGCGAGAGCCTCGCGCTCGCCGCAGGGGAGTCCGCCGGCTACCGCCTGCACGCCGCGCGTGGGGGCGCGTTCTCCCTGCAGCTCGCGGGGGTGTTCTCCGCCGGAGACGTCATCGGGGTGGATGCCGGAGGGGAGAGCACCCGCGTTCCGGTGCGGCACGACGGTCACGTCGTGACGACGGAGATCCGCCTCACGCACGGGGAGAACCCGCTGCGGATCTCCGCCGTGGCAGGCAGGCCCGTCATCGAGCTGATCACGGTCTCGCCGGGACTCGGCGATGGTGACGCGGGCCCGGTCGACGGCGCGCTCTCGGGCTACGGCAAGGCCCTCCTCGATCCGACCCCGCGCGCGGACGTCGACATCGAGGCGGCGCTCGTGTTCACGGCGACCGAGAGCGGCGGACACGGAGACCTCCTGGTGAGGGCGAGCGCCCTCTCCGAGGGGGGAGAGGGCGCAGACACCCGACTCGGCGTGAACTTCCTGCTCGGGTACTCCGTGCAGCTGCACGTCGACCGGGTGGTGCTGGCCCGGCACGACTACGACGAGCGCATCCTCGCCTCCGCAGCGGCGGACATCGATTCCGAGGTGCCGCACCGTGTCGTCGTGAGGCTGCGCGGAGAGCGCATCGCCGTCGAACTCGACGGCGTGCCGATCATCGACGTCGCGGACGTCCTCCCTCACGCCACGGGCGCCACCGGCATCCGTGCGGCGGGCGGAAATCTCCGCGTAGAAGGGCTCGTGGTGCGCGGGATCGCGCACACCTAGACCGGGACGGCGAACGTCCGTCTCGACGAAGAGAAGGAGCAGCGTCATGCAGAGATCATCCACGGGGCGGCGACGACCCTCCCGTCTGACGGCCGTCCTCGCGGCGGCGGTGCTGGGGGCGGCGGGCTTGGTGGCCCTCCCCACGGCGGCTTCGGCCTCACCGGGTTCGGTGGTCGCAGCGCCGTCGTCGCCGAGCGGCGCGGAGAACAACGACTACCCGCGCATCATCCGGCTGGGCGCCAGCGCAGACCAGAGCCGGCGGGGTGACCTGCTGGTGATGTACAGCGTCAACGACACCGGCGTGCGCACCCACTCCGTCGTCAAGCGGAGCACCGACGGCGGCCAGACCTGGTCGACGCTGAGCACCCTCTACTCGCCGACCGCCGGGTGGGGCATCTACTTCGGATCGATGTACGAGCTGCCGCAGGCAGCCGGAGGTCTGCCCGCCGGCACGATCATCGCCGCGGGCAACGCCTGGGACAACGTGAACTGGTCGAATCAGGAGGTGCAGACCTTCATCAGCACCGACTACGGAGCCACCTGGATCCGCCGCGGCAACTGCGTGACGAAGTCGGGGGCGCCCAACCAGGTGTCCACGGGCCTGTGGGAGCCGGAGATCGTGCTGAACGCCAACGGCGACCTCGCCTGCCATTTCTCCGATGAGCGTCTGCGCTCCTCCGGCTACAGCCAGAAGCTCGTGATGACGACGTCGTCCGACGGCGGCGCGACCTGGGGCAGCCAGACGGACGTCGTCGCGGTGGGGGACAGCAGCTCGCGCCCCGGCATGCCGATCGTGCGGAAGCTGCCCAACGGCACCTACGCGCTGGGCTACGAGCTGTGCCGCGACTCGGTGGGCAACGCCGACCAGACCTGTCGCGTCTACCTGAAGACCTCGCCGGACGGAGCCTCGTGGGGGTCGGCGACCGACCTCGGCACCCTCGTGCAGACGGCGGACGGCCGTCAGCTGCTGCACACCCCCGCACTCGCGTGGAGTCCGGCCGGAGGTCCGAACGGCACCCTCATCATGTCCGGCCAGCGGGTCGTCACGGGGGCGGACGGTCCGACGACGGTCGTCAAGCCCGAGTCGGGACGCGTGGTGTTCACCAACACCAACCTCGGCGTCGGCGCCTGGGAGGCGGTATCGGCGCCGATGACGATCGACCCCACCGGCGACTACAACAACGGACCGGGCAAGCACTGCGCCAACTACAGCCCGAGCATCGTGCCGACGGCATCCGGGTCGGCGATCATGATGGTCTCCCCCAAGTTCGTCGCCGGGTCGACCACGAGGTGCGACGTGCGGTTCGGCACCGGCCCGGTGGGCGCTCTTCCCCTCTATGCGCCGTTCGACTCCGGCAACGACATGGGCTGGTCCACGTACGGCGGCGCATGGTCGGTGAGCGGCGGGGTCTACTCCCAGGCCGGAGCCTCCAGCGGACCGAAGTCCCTGGTGGGCTCGACGGGATGGACCGACGTGACGCTCGACACCGACATCCGCCTCGACACCACCGGTCAGGCCGGCGTGCTGCTGCGCACCCGCGCACCAGCGGTCGGCGCCGACGCGCACGCGGGGTACTACGTCGGCGTCGAGACCAACGGCACGATCTTCATCGGCAAGCAGAACAACAACTGGACCTCACTCGCCCTGCAGAACGTGACCGGCGGCGTGAGCGCCGGCACCTGGTACCACCTCACGGCGAGCATCGTCGGCTGCACGATCACCGCCACGATCAAGCCCGACAACGGCACGGCATCCACCACGGCGACCGCGACCGACGCCGGATGCTTCGCCTCGGGTCAGGCGGGGGTGCGCACGCACCTGAGCTCGGCGTCGTTCCGCAACCTCCAGGTCACCCAGGCCGGCGCGTCGACGGCGGCCGCCTACGCCGACTCGTGGGCATCCGGCGCCTCGACGGGGTGGACGGGGTACGGCGGCAGCTGGTCGACGATCGCCGGCGGCATCGAACGTCAGTCGGCATCCGCGACCGACGGTCCGAAGTTCGCGTCTCCGATCGCCGGTGACGCGTACACGGTGTCGTCCGACGTGCGGCTCACGTCGCTGACCGCGCCGAGCGGAAACGCCGGCGTGCTCGCGCGGATGACCTCTCCCGGAGTCGGCCCCGATGCGTACACGGGCTACTTCGCCGGCGTCGACGGCAGCACCGGACGGCTGTCGCTCGGCAAGGCGAACGGGTCGTGGACGCCGCTCGCCGACACCGGGGTGCCCGGCGGCGTGCAGGTGAACTCCTGGTACCGGGTCACGCTCCGCACCTCGGGCTGCACCATCACCGCGACGGGGCAGCGCACCTCGTCGTGGGACCAGGCCAGGGTGTCGGTGACGGATCCGTCGTGCGCGACCGGTGGAACCGCCGGAGTCCGCGCGATGCTCGCCGCGGCCGACTTCAGGGAGTTCCTGGTCTCGAAGGGCTGACGACAGGCATCCGCTCTTCGGGTGATCCCCCGTTTCTCGGACGATCCGCGCAGGATCGTCCGAGAAACGGGCATCCGTCCGATAAACGCATGGATGCCGGACGGATGCCGCGCCCTCACAGGTGCCGTCACGGCGGGTGTTCGAGAAACTGTTTGCGCTTAGCCTTTCTCAAACATTGACACAGTCCAAAAACAGCGAGAAGATCGCGCTCTCAGTGGTAACGCAAACATTCAACGGAGAGTGGGACACGATGGCGTGGACAAGACGACTTTCACTGATCGCAGCCGCGGGTGCGAGCATTCTGCTGGCGGGCCTCGCGTCCGTGCCGGCGGGCGCGGCCGTGACCGGGACGTACAAGGTGACGGTGGGCAGCACCGGCACCTGGACGAAGCCGGATGACACCCCGGCCGCGAGCTACATCGACAAGGACGGCACCTACTACTTCCAACAGGCGCACGCCCTCTACGGTGCGACACAGGAGCGACGATGGTCGTTCTACACCGGCACGAACATGGACACCGCGACCCTGTCGAGCGCGCTGACCGACTCGGTGAATCCGGCCAACGCGAACGACTCGAACAAGGACACCACCTGGCGCTGCAACAACAGCCCCACCGGACTCGTGTCCTCGTACGCGCCGAGCACGACCACGTACTCCCAGCGCAACTTCTGCGACCTCGCCGGGGTCTGGGTCGATCCGGACTCGGGCGACTGGTACGGCCTCGTGCACAACGAGTTCACCCCGCAGCCCTACGGCGACGGCATCCACTTCGACGGCATCGACCTCGCCGTGTCGAGGGATCAGGGCAGGACCTGGACCATCAGCGACCGGATCATCACCTCGCCGTTCGGAACCACACGCGGCAGCAGCACGGACTTCCCGCAGCAGACCTACCACTACGGAGACGGCGACCCCCGGCTCGTCGTGGATGCCGCGTCCGGCTACTTCTACGTCTTCTACGGCTCGCGGATCGTGAACAAGAACGGCAGCTGGGCGGCATTCCATGCGCACGTCGCTCGCGCCCCCATCTCCGGAAAGATGGCCCCGAGCAGCTGGCAGAAGTGGTACGACGGCCAGTGGTCGCAGCCGGGCATCGGCGGCAAGGAGAGCAACATGGTGCCGGTGACGACCTCGAACGCCAACGGGTACACGCCCGTCGGCGCCGAGTACTCGCCGTCGACCCCCGGCACGGTGGCCCAGCAGGTCGCCGCGGGCACGACTCCGCCGACCTCTCCGCTCTTCGTGATGGACGTGGCCTGGAACGCCTACCTCGGCCTCTGGATCGGCGAGCCGCAGGCCGTCGATCAGAGCGGCAACGCCCCGCAGCAGATCTACGCGACCGACGACCTGTCCTCGCAGAAGTGGACCCTGATCGGAGACACCGGGGCGTATCACACGGCATCCTGGTACCGCTGGTTCCTCGATCCCGTGAGCAAGACCAGCTCGGCCATCGTCGGCAAGGACTTCCGGATGTACTGCTCGTTCGGATGCTCCGGCGGCAAGTCGGGTGAGTACGTCAACGTCTCGCTCGGCGGTACGGTCGCGACCCCCGTCGACACGACGAAGACCTACCGCATCGGCTCGGGAGGACGGATGCTGGTGCAGTCGACCGCTGACACGAGCGTGACCTCCGCGACGGCTGACAACGGCCGGGCGACCTGGAGGTTCTCGCCGACGGGAGACGGGGCGTTCACCGTCGCGAACGACGCAACGGGCGCCCTGCTCGGGGTGTCGTCGCAGTCGCCGGCCGGACGCGCCTGGGGCGCCCCGCTCACGGCCGTGGCCGCGGCATCCCCGTCTGCGGGTCGGCAGTGGTGGGTCGTGCAGAACCGCTCGGCCACGACGAATGCGCCGGACGGCACCGTCCGTCTGGTCAACCGCTACAGCGGACTCGTCATCTCGGTGTCCGCCACGACCGGACGCCTCGCCGAGACCACCCCGGTCCGCAGCTGGACAGCCGCCGGAACCGCGGTCGGAGGCACCCGCAGCGTCGCAGAGCAGACGCTCTCCCTGACCCCGGTCGCGTCGACGGGAGCGCTCGACGGCATCCGCACCATCGGTTCGGGCGGGAAGTCCATCGACAACCCCAACCACAGCACCACGGCCGGAACGCAGCTGGTGATCTGGACGAGCAACACGGGAGCGAACCAGAAGTGGCAGTTCACCCGGCAGGCCGACGGCTCGTACGAGGTGAAGAACGTCGAGTCGGGGATGTGCGCCGACGTCGACGGAGGGTCGGTCGCCGCGGGGGCCAAGATCATCCAGTGGACCTGCAGCGGCGGGACGAACCAGCGCTGGACCGCGGCCGCCCAGTCCGACGGCACGTACACGCTCACGTCGGTGAAGAGCGGGCTCCTGCTCACCGCGACGGCGTCGACGAACGGCACGTGGCTGACTCAGCAGGCCGTGTCGGCGAGCGCCGTGCAGAAGTGGCAGATCCAGTAGCCGGATGACGCGACGGGCGTGTCGTCGCGCTGGGCGAGAGCGCGACGACACGTCCCCCGTCCGATCGTTGAGCGAGGAGCGCAGCGACGAGACGAAACGGGGTGCGGCGTTTCGTCTCGCTTCGCTCGCTCAACGACCGGGCGGGGAGACCGTTCAGCCCAGGAACTCGCGCGCCGCCGTCGACAGGGCGGTGACGCCGACCTCGATGGTCGGGTGGATCTCGGGGGCGAAGTAGGGCGAGTGATTGGTCGGGATGTCCTCGGCCACACGTCCGGCGGCGTTCGCCGCGGCGAACTTCGTCGGATCGGCGCCACCCCAGAACCAGAACACCAGCGGGACTCCGGCATCCCTCGCGAACCACGAGACGTCCTCGCTGCCGGTGAACATGCCGGGGTCGATGACCGACGCCTCGCCGAGCACCCGCTGCAGCGCGGCGGTCACACGCGCCGTGGCCTCCTCGTCGTTGATCGTGGCGGGCAGCGTGTGGTCGGTGCGGATCTCCGGCTCGCGCTCGGCGCCGGATGCCGCGGCCTCGGCGCGCACGATGCGCTCGACGCTGGCGAGCACCTTCTCCCGCGCGTCCTCGTCCGGGTAGCGCAGGCTGAGTTCGAGCTTCGCCTCTGCGGGGATGATGTTGTTCTTCAGGCCGGCGTGGATCGAGCCGACCGTCACGACCGCGACGCCCTGGGGGTCGATCTCGCGCGAGGTGATGGTCTGCAGCCGCATGACGGTCGCGGCCGCCATGACGACGGGGTCGATCGTCGCGTGCGGGCGGGAGCCGTGGCCTCCGCGCCCGTGCAGGGTCACGGTGAGGCCGTCGGATGCCGCCATCTGGGTGCCGCCGCGCACGCCGATGATCCCGGCGGGGAGCGGGGTGACGTGCTGTCCGAGCACGATGTCGGGCTTCGGGTAGCGGTCGAGGATGCCGGCGTCCAGCATGGCGCGCGCCCCTGCTCCGTACTCCTCGGCGGGCTGGATGAGCACGACGAGGGTGCCGCTCCAGTCGGCGCGCTCGGCGACGAGCTTCTCGACCGCGCCGATCATGGCCGTCACGTGCATGTCGTGGCCGCACGCGTGCATGACGGGGACGGTCGTGCCCGCGGGGTCGACGCCCTTCGCCGTGCTCGCGTACGCCAGTCCGGTCTGCTCCTCGACGGGCAGGGCGTCCATGTCGGCCCGGATCCAGACGACGGGGCCGTCTCCGGACTCCCCTGAGCCTGACGAGGGGTTGCGCAGCACGCCGACGACGCCTGTGACGCCGACGCCCTCCTCGACCTCGAGGCCGAGATCTCGAAGGTGCTGCGCCGCGATGCCGGCGGTGCGGGTCTCCTGGAACGACAGCTCAGGATGCTGGTGCAGGTCGATGTAGAGCGCTTCGAGGTCGATCGTCATGGCCCGAGCCTACCGGCGGGTCGGGTGCGCTCGACGGCGCCCGGGGCGAGCGTCGAGCTCAGTCCTCGCGCAGGCGCTGGGGGCCGGCGCCCTGGCTGCCGAGGGCGTCGTCGGGGTTCAGCAGCCCGCAGGCCTTCATGGACAGGCAGCCGCAGCCGATGCATCCGGTGAGTTCGCGTTCGAGCCGTTCGATGCCTTCGCGGCGCTTCTCCAGCTCGCGCTTCCAGCGGCGTGAGGCGCGCTGCCAGTCGGCGTGGCTCGGCGTCTGCGTGAGGGGCACGTCGGCGAACGCCTCCTGCACGTCGGAGAGGGGGATGCCGAGGCGCTTCGCCACGGTGATGAGGGAGACGCGACGGAGCATGTGCCTGGCGTAGCGGCGCTGGTTGCCGGAGGTGCGGGTGGAGGCGATGAGTCCGAGGCCCTCGTAGAAGTGCAGCGCGGAGGGGGCGACGCCCGTGCGTCTGCTCATCTCGCCGATCGTCAGAGGCTCGTCGGGGCCGTGCGGCGTGCGGTCCGTGTCTGCGCTCATCGGGGCGTCCTTCGCTCGATTTGACCTCAAGTGTACTTGAGGTCTTAGCGTTGCAGATGTGACCCGAACACGAGAAGCACGCGCCCCGCATCGGACGGTGCGCGCCCGATGACGATGAACGACACGCGACCGGCGGCCCCGGTCCCCACCGAGGTCGGCGAGGGCCTCAAAGCCGCTTTCCGACAGCATCCGGCCGGCGTCGCGATCATCACCGCGGCGAGCCCCGCCGGGCCCGTCGGCCTGACCGCGTCGAGCGTCGCCTCCGTCGCCGTCGACCCCGCCGCCATCGTGTTCTCGGTGACCAGGGCGACCGGCAGCGCGGGGGCGATCCTCGCGGCCGACGGCTTCGTCGTCCACCTCGTCGACGACGAGCACTCCGCCCTGGCGCAGAGCTTCGCCGTGAGCGGGTCGGAGCGGTTCACCCCCGAGCAGGGATGGCGCACGCTCCCGACCGGGGAGCCGTACCTTCCGGAGGCGAGGGTCGCCCTGCGCTGCCGTCCGATCCAGAGCGTCCCCGTCGGCTCCTCCACCGTCGTCATCGCCGAGGTGCTCGAGGTGCGGCACGGCCGCCCAGGGCGTCCGCTCGTCTACGTCGACCGTCGATTCCACGCGCTGCCACCCGGCGGCGAGCACTGACCCCCGAACCTCCATCGAAAGGAAGACGCATGTCCGCTCCGTACACCCTCCCCGAACTGCCGTACGACTACTCGGCCCTCGAACCGCACATCTCCGGAACGATCATGGAGCTGCATCACTCCAAGCACCACCAGGCGTACGTCACCGGCGCGAACACCGCCCTGGAGCAGCTCGCCGCCGCACGCGAGACGGGTGACCTCTCCGCCGTGAACAAGCTCGAGAAGGACCTCGCCTTCAACCTCGGCGGCCACATCAACCACTCGGTGTTCTGGGAGAACCTCTCGCCCGACGGCGGCGGCTCCCCCGAGGGCGAGCTCGCCGCCGCCCTCGACGACGCGTTCGGCTCGCACGACGCCTTCCGCGCGCACTTCACGGCCACCGCGCTCGGCGTGCAGGGCTCCGGTTGGGCCGTGCTCGCCTGGGACGGCGTCGGCGCGCGTCCGGTGATCTTCCAGCTCTTCGACCAGCAGGGCAACGCGCCCCTCGGCGTCACCCCGCTGCTGCAGCTCGACGTCTGGGAGCACGCCTACTACCTCGACTACCGCAACGTGCGCGCCGACTACGTCACGGCGTTCTGGGAGATCGTGAACTGGCCCGACGTGCAGCGCCGGTTCCAGCGCGCGCAGGAGGCGACGAAGGGGCTCATCGTCGCGAAGTGACGGATTCCCTCCGGATGCTGCCGCCGCAGCGGTCCGGAGGAGCACAATGTACTGCCGGGGGTCCGTCCGATCCCCGGCAGTACGCCGTCGAGAGGAATCGCGCATGACAGAGCAGCACTGGTCCGGTACGGGCACGGCATCCGACCCGTGGCGGCTGAAGACCGCTCCGCTCTCGTCGGAGTACATGATCCATCGCGACGACGAGTCCGATCCCGCGCTCCTCGTGTGCCAGGTCGGTTCCACGAAGCTGACGTACCTCGCCCGTGCGGTCGACGACCTGCACGCCGAGCTGCTGCGCCGCGGAGACTGGGTCGCGCTGGGGGCAGCGGACGAGAAGAAGGATGCCGCGCCCGACACGGTCGAGGCGTGGGGTCGCTCCGCCGACAACCCGGTGGGCGGCTGGTACGGGCAGCGCAAGGGGTACCGGGGCCGGTTCGGCATGTACGTGCCTCCGCTCCTCGAAGCGCTCGGGCTCGTCGAGCTGGAGCACAACCCGCGCAACAACAGGGTGCGCGCGCTTCCCTCCGCGTGATCGCCGCCGCATGACCTCCCAGGGAAGGCCGCGCGGCGCCCGGTAAGCTGGGCGGCGGAGAGTCGGGAAGCCTGGTCGACACATCGTTGTCGAGACCCCGGGAGATCCCATGACCATCCCTCCGCACGTCGCCCCTCAGACCTTCCCTGCGCGCGGCAGTCACCGCGAAGCCCGCCGCATCGGCGCGCTCCTGCGCAAGGAGAGCGTCGGGGGGATCCTGCTCGTCGTCATGGCGGGCATCGCCCTCGTATGGGCGAACTCGCCCTTCGCCGACGGGTACTTCGCCCTGCGGGACCTCGAGATCGGCTACGAGCCCTGGCACCTCAAGCTGAGCCTGGGCGCGTGGGCCGCCGACGGGCTGCTCGCGGTCTTCTTCTTCCTCGTGGGGCTCGAGCTCAAGCGCGAGTTCGTCGTCGGCGACCTCCGCGACGTGCGCACCGCGCTCGTGCCGGTGATCGCGGCCGTCGGCGGGGTCGTCGTTCCGGCCGTGATCTACCTCGCCGTGGTCGGCCCCGACCCCGTGCTGCTGCGCGGCTGGGCGATCCCCACGGCGACCGACATCGCCTTCGCCGTGGCGGTCCTCGCGATCATCGGCTCACACCTGCCGAGCGGGCTGAGGCTCTTCCTGCTCACCCTCGCGGTGGTCGACGACCTCATCGCGATCGTCATCATCGGCGTCTTCTACACCGACGACCTCAATCCGATGCCGCTGCCCGCCGCTCTCCTCGGACTCGCCCTCTACGCGGCGCTCGCGCAGCGCCGCCGCGGCTTCTTCCTCCGTCACCGGTTCGCGGCGTGGGTGGTCCTCCTCCCGATCGGCGTCGCGGTCTGGGCGTTCGTGCACGCCTCCGGCATCCACGCGACGATCGCCGGCGTGGCGCTGGCCTTCATGATCCCGGTGAAGCCCGCAGACGGCTCCTCCGACGCCGGTCTCGCCGAGGAGTTCGAGCACCGGTTCCGCCCGCTCTCCGCGGGGTTCGCCGTGCCCGTCTTCGCGTTCTTCGCCGCCGGGGTCACGGTGGTGGGCGACGGCTTCGTGCAGACCGTGACCCATCCGGTGACCATCGCGATCGTCTGCGCTCTCGTCATCGGCAAGCCGCTCGGCATCGTCGCGGCCACCTGGATCACCACGACCGTGACGCGGAGCCGCCTGAGCGACGGACTGCGCTGGGTCGACCTCGTCGGGGTGGGGATGCTGGCCGGCATCGGGTTCACGGTGTCGCTGCTCATCGGCGAGCTGAGCTTCCCCGCGGGGGTCGCGCACGATGCGGCGAAGACGGCGATCCTCGGCGCCTCGGTGATCGCGGCGCTCGCGGCATCCGTCCTCCTCGGCCTGAGGAACCGCCGCTACCGTGCGATCTCCGAGAGGGAGGCTCTCGATGAGGACGGAGACGGCGTGCCCGACGTGTATCAGCAGGACGCCTGACGTCGGGGCGTCGCGGTCGTGGTGGCGCCGACTCTGATTGGATGGCGGGGTGCGCGACGTCGAGGGGGAGAGGGCCGATGGCGCCCGTGGCGCAGGCGTCGGAGCGCTCGTGTGGCTCGCCGTCGCCACGTTCTCGATGGGCATCGACGGCTACGTCCTCGCGGGCCTGCTCCCGCAGATCGCCGATGACCTGAGCGTCGGACCGGCGGCGGCAGGTCAGCTGATGGCGGTGTTCGCCCTGACGAGCGCCCTCGCCGGACCCGTGCTCGGCGCGATCACCGGAGGGTGGGAGCGCAAGGCGACGATCGTCGGCGCACTCGGGGTCTTCGTGATCGGCAACCTCGTCGTCGCGCTCGCCCCCACCTACGCGATCGCCATGACAGGGCGGGTGGTCTCGGCGCTCGGCGGCGCTCTGCTCAACGCCGTGATCAGCGCCTACGTGGTGGCGAAGACGCCTCCGGAGCGCCGAGGGCGCGCCCTCTCGCTCGTCCTCGGCGGGTGGCTGACCGCCACGGCGCTCGGCGTGCCCCTCGGCCTGCTGCTCGGGCAGAGCGACTGGCGGATTCCGCTGTTCCTCGTCGTCGCCGTCGGCTCGGCCGCGCTCGTCGGCATCCTGCTCCGGGTCCCGCGGCTGCGCCTGCCTCCGCGCTCGCTCCGGGAGACGCTGCAGCCGCTGCGGGAGCCGCGTCTTCTGGCCGCGCTCGTCGTGCCCGTCGGCATCATGTGCGCGAGCTACCTCTGCTTCACCTATGCGACGCTCATCGTGGGTCCGAGGGTGGGCGGCGGGCTCGTCATGGTCCTGGTGATGTTCTGCTACGGCCTGCTGAGCCTGGTCGGCAACGTGCTCACGGGCAGGCTCACCGACCGACGCCCGCCCGTGCAGGTCGTCACCGGCATCCTGGGGCTGCTCATCGCCTCCGCGCTGCTCGGCTCGCTCGGACTGCTGCTGCCCGGCGCGCTGGGCACGGTCGCCGCGATCGTGTGGTTCTTCGCGTGCGCGGTCGGCAACGGCGGCTCCGGCGTTCCGCTGCAGGCTCGCCTCAGCGCGATGGCTCCGGACTCGGCGGCGCTCGTCTTCGCCCTCAACGGCAGCGCGATGGCGCTGGGATCGGCGCTGGGCAGCGGCCTGGGCGGGGCTGCCCTGGAGATCGGCGTGGCCCCCGATCGGCTGCTGCTGATCTCGGCCGTCGTGCTGGCGGCGACGACGCTCGTGCACCTCGCGGTGGGGCCGAGGTCCGTCGCGTCGGCGCTGCGCGCCTGAGGCTCTCGGCGGCCGAGGCCGTCAGGCGAGGAGCTCTCCCGCGAGGGCCTCGATGCGGCGGCGGATCTCGTCGCGGATCGGCCGCACGGCGTCGATGCCCTGACCGGCCGGGTCGTCGAGAGCCCAGTCCTCGTAGCGCTTGCCGGGGAAGAACGGGCACGCGTCGCCGCATCCCATCGTGATGACCACGTCGGAGTCCTGCACCGCCTCGGTGGTGAGCACCTTCGGCGACTCCGCGGTGATGTCGATGCCCAGCTCGCCCATCGCCTCGACGGCGATCGGGTTGATCTGCTCGGCGGGCAGGGAGCCTGCCGAGCGGACCTCGATGCGGTCGCCCGCGATGTCGCGCAGGAAGCCGGCGGCCATCTGCGAGCGCCCGGCGTTGTGCACGCAGACGAACAGGACGGAGGGCACGGAGGCGGTCATGGAGTGGCTCCAGGGGTAGGACTCAAGCGAGTGAGAGGAAGAGCTTCTCGAGCTCGTTCAGGGACATCGTACCGTCGGCGAGGGCGTCGGCGTCGGCATCCTCCCCCTGTTCGCCGAGGCAGTCCTTCATCGCCGTGGCGATGATCTGGAACCCCGCCCGGTCGAGGGCCGAACTCACCGCGGAGAGCTGAGTGACGACGGTTCTGCAGTCCTCCTCACGTTCAACCGCACCGATCACCGCGGCGAGCTGACCCTGCGCGCGCTTGAGACGGTTGAGGATCTTCCGCTGCACCTCGGGATCTGTGCTGGTCATGCTCGCCTTTCGCTCGGTTGGACAGGTGCAACTATACCCCTTAGGGTATATCAGGAGATACCCATGGGGGTATAAGAGCGGAGAGGGATCATGTGTCGTCCAGTTGATTGCAAGACGTGCGGGAAGACGACCTGGGCAGGGTGCGGACAGCACGTCGACTCCGTACGACGCACGGTGCCCGCGTCCCAGTGGTGCGCTGGTCATGAGAAGGAGCAGCGTCAGGGCGGCCTCTTCTCCAGGCTGTTCCAGCGATGAGCGCGGAACGGGGGCTCAAGGTCGTCATCGTCGGCGGTGTAGCCGGAGGGATGTCGACGGCCGCTCGCCTCCGACGTCTCGACGAGACGGCGGATATCGTCGTCTTCGAGCGGGGACCCGAGGTGTCGTACGCCAACTGCGGGCTGCCCTACTTCGTCGGAGGGGTGATCGCCGATCGCGAGGCGCTGCTTCTGCAGACTCCCGAGTCGCTGCACCGGCGCTTCCGCCTTGACGTGCGGGTCGGTCACGAGGTGACCCGCATCGACACCGACCGCAGGGTCGTCGAGGTACTCGATCTCGCGAACGGAGCCACGATCGAGGAGGGCTACGACCTGCTCGTCCTCGCCGCCGGAGCCCGTCCGCGGCGCGACGAGCCGGCTGGCGGTGTTCCGATGCGCAGTCTCCGCACGGTCGAGGATGCCGTCGCGATCGAGGCCGCCGTCTCTCGTGCGGGGGTTCGTGTCGTCGTCGTGGGTGGCGGGTACACGGGTCTCGAAGCCGTCGAGAATCTCGTGGCACGCGAGGCGAAGGTCACCCTGGTGCAGCGAGGGGGACAGCTGCTGGCGCCTCTCGACCCGGAGATGGCCGCGCCCGTCATGGAGGCTGTGCGGAGTCGCGGCGTCGATGTGCGTCTCGGCGTCGAGGTGATCGCGGTGCACGACGACGCCGTCGAACTGAGCGACGGCTCTGTCGTCGAGGCGGAGTTCATCGTCGATGCGTCGGGTGTGGTGCCCGAGACTCGGCTCGCCGCCGACGCCGGCCTGCTCCTCGGCGAGACGGGCGGCATCAGCGTGGACGAGAACTGCCGGACGAGCGATCCGCATGTGTTCGCCGTGGGGGACGGGGTCGAGAAGGCGGAACTGATCGGCGGGGGTGCGGCGCTCATCACCATGGCAGGGCTGGCCAATCGGCACGGGCGGCTCGTCGCCGACGTGATCGCGGGGCGCGAAGAATCCGCGCGGCCCGCGATCGGGACGGGGATCGTGCAGGTCTTCGGTCTCGCGGCGGCGAAGACCGGGCGGAGCGAGAAGCAATTGCGTGCGGAGGGCCGCGACTTCTACGTCGTACACGTGCATCCCGGCTCGCACGCCGGATACTATCCGGGGGCCGAGACCCTGTCGATCAAGCTGCTCGCCGATCCGGCATCCGATCGTATCCTCGGCGCGCAGGTCGTGGGACGCGATGGCGTCGACAAGCGCATCGACGTCATCTCCACGGCGGTGCACGCCGGACTCGTCGCGTCGGAGCTCGCGCACCTCGAGCTCGCCTACGCGCCGCAGTTCGGCTCGGCGAAGGATGCCGTGAACATCCTCGGATACGTGGCCGAGAACACGAGGACGGGGACGACTCCCTCGGTGCAGTGGCACGAGCTTGCCGCCGCGCGCGAGGAGGGCGCGTCGCTCATCGACGTGCGAACACCGGCGGAGTTCGCGGCCGGCGCGATGCCCGGAGCGATCAACGTCCCCCTCGACGAACTGCGGGAGCGCCTCGGAGAGCTCCCGGCGGGCCCGCTCGTCGTGCACTGCCAGGTCGGCCTGCGCGGACACATCGCGACCCGCATGCTCCTCCAGCACGGTCGGGATGTGCGCAACCTCGATGGCGGGTATCGCACCTGGTCGGACGGGGTGAGGAGCGATCGGTCGGGGGCTTTCGCGTCATG
Source organism: Microbacterium sp. NPDC012755 (assembly GCF_042901325.1). Taxonomy (NCBI): domain Bacteria; kingdom Bacillati; phylum Actinomycetota; class Actinomycetes; order Micrococcales; family Microbacteriaceae; genus Microbacterium; species Microbacterium sp. NPDC012755. The sequence continues at coordinate 1,486,483 of NZ_JBIBCT010000001.1, forward strand.
AACGGCGGATGCGCGGGTCTAGTGAGTAGCGCCAGTGTCCTTTCTGTCGTCAGAGCCACGTGGCTCGTACCCGGTGTCGGCACGACGGGGCCGGGCCAGCGCTGAGCCACAGGAGCCCCTCATGATCGATTGCCTTGCGAACACTGGTCCGCGCGACCTCACCCCGCTCGTGCTCCTCGCGGTCGGACTGTTGGTTCTCGGAGTGGCCGCTCTCCTGTATCCGCTGATGCGGAAGAGAAGGCCGTTGATCGCAGGTGCGCTCATCATCGGTGCCATCGCGGTGGTCGGCATGTCCTCCCTGTCGCCGTCTTCCGCATCCGCGGCGACCGCCGAGACCGAGCAGTGTAGTGAGGGCACGATGGAGCAGCCCATCGCCCCCGTCACCAGCGCCCCCACGGCGACTCCCACCCCGACTCCCACACCCACTGTGACGCCAGAGCCCGCCGGAACCGTGGATGCCCGTGCCGCTGTGACGCCCTCGAACATCGTCAACGGCAACGCGGGTTCGATGGTCCTGACCGTCGACAACGGCCCGTCCGCGACGTCCGCGGTGCCGGCGGGCTCGACCGTCCAGATCACCACGCACTTCGTCGGCGGCGATCTCGTGATCTCCTCGATCGACGCGAATCTCAGCTGCCCGACGGTGTCTGTCGGCCAGGTCGTGCCTGCCGTCGCGCTCAATCCGAGCCCGTACTACTCGACGGACTTCTCCTTCTCCTGCACGGTAATCGCGCCCATCACGATCGGGGCGAGCAGCGCCATCGTCCTGGATGCCGCGGCGGCGCCCGTGCCCGACGCGGTGAACCCTCTGCCGTACGTATCGACGACGACGATCTCCGTCAGCGTCCCCGCTCCCGCTGTAGACGTCGACAGCACCAATGACCTCGCGACGTACATCGGCACGCAGGTCTGATCCGAGAGTGTCGCGTGGATAACAACTGTGTGATTCCCATTTCGGATATCGGCATTTCGGTGTAGCTTGAGGCCAACTTCATAAAACCTGAGGATTGACTGTGTGAGCCCCCAGCGGCACAGGCGATCGTGCGAAGTGGGGAGCTTTGACATGGCGAAGAAGGCAGTGATCGGTGCGCGCGGAAAGTCCTTCCGCGCGCGGATCCGGGCGGTGACCTCAGGCGTACTCTCGAGCGCACTACTGGCGAGCAGCCTTGTCGCTGCAGGTCTCGTGCTCCCCTCTGCCGCGCAGGCTGCGCCAGGTGACCCGTTCGATCCTGCGGCGCCGGTGGTGTACATCGCGCAGGGGGCGCCGTCCCAACTCCAGCGCGCGGAGACCACCGGCACCGGAACCTTCGCGTTCACGGACGAGGGCGGTCCCGCTCCTGTCTCGTACAACGCCATCGGATTCAACCCGGCGAACAGCTACATGTACGGCATCGTCAGCGGCAACGGCACAGCCGCGTTGCCTATCGGCGCACTCGTACGCATCGGGCAGGGCGGCGTGGTCACTCGCGTGGGGACGACGATCTACACCCACCCGGCGACCGGATCGACCCGCTTCTTCGCCGGCGCCTTCAACCCGGCCACCGGTCTCTACTACGTCTCCGACTCCGGACCGAACACGACGATGCGGGTGATCAACGCGACGACCGGCGCCATCGTGCAGACGATCGACTTCGGACAGCAGCCCGGTGTCCAGGACTTCGCCTTCAAGGACGGATTCGCCTGGGGAGCGAACGCCGCCGGCGACATCAGGCGGCTCAACGTCACCACGGGTGCGATCGCGGTGTTCCCCGCGGTGATACCGCCTGGGGCCGGCGGATACGGCGGAGTGTGGACGTTCGGCAACGGCAACCTCGGCTTCTCCTCGAACTCGACGGGCGACGTCGTGCAGCTCGAGGTGCTGAACGGCGCGACCGCCACCCCGACCTTCCGGGTGGTCTCCGTGGTGCCCGGGCCGAGCTCGACCCTGAACGATGGCACGTCGATCCCCGGCCTCCCGGCAGACCTCGCCGTCGTCAAGACCGGCCCGCCCACGTACGAGTCGGGCGATCGGATCAGCTACTCGGTGACGGTCACCAACAACGGCGCCGGCGTCTCCAGCGGCTGGACGGTCACCGACACGCTGCCCGCGGGGCTGAGCAATCCGACCGTGACCGGAAGCGTCACCGCGACGATCGCCGGGAGCACGATCACGGCGAGCGGTGGGCGCCTGAACCCTGGCCAGAGCGTGACATTCACCATCGCGGCCGATACGAACGCCCCTCTCGGCACGTGTCTCACGAACACCGCATCGGTCGCGGGCAACGAGGCCGACCCCGTGAGCAGCAATAACCAGTCGGCCACGACGTCATGCGATCTCGGCCTCAGCCTCGTCAAGACCTCGAACGCGAGCGCCGACACGCGCCCCGGCGATGTGGTCACCTACACGGTGACGGCGACGAACACGGGTGCAGGCGCATTCACACCGTCGAACCCGGCCACCGTGTTCGACGATCTCACCGGAGTCCTCGACGACGCGACCTACAACAACGACGCGACCTCGAGCGTGCCCGGCACGATCGACTACGTGCAGCCTCTGCTCTCGTGGTCGGGCGCACTGGCCTCCGGCGCTTCCGTGAACCTCACCTACTCCGTCACCATCGGCAGCGGTGGCGACGGAACGGCCCGCAACGTGGCGTGGCGCCCCAACGACCCGGGCGACCCGACTCCTCCGACCTGCGATCCCGCCCCGGGCGGGGTGGATGCCGCGACCGGACAGCCCTGCGCGGTCACGAGCTTCCCGCTGCCCCGCCTGACGATCGACAAGTCGGCCGACCGGACAGACCTCCCCGCGGTCGGCGACACGGTCACCTACACCGTCGTCGTGACCAACCCCGGCCCCGGCGTCTACACCGCCGCCGCCCCGGCGACGGCGACCGACGACCTGACCGAAGTCCTCGACGACGCGACGTTCGAGGACGCCACTCTGACCGCCTCGTCAGGCACCGCCACACGCACGGGCAACACCATGTCGTGGAGCGGAGCACTCGGGGCCGGACAGCAGGCCACCATCACCTACTCCGTGACGTACACCGGCGACGGTGACCAGGTTCTGCGGAACTCCGCGTGCATCCCCGTCGGGGACACCGTCCCCGGCTCGCCGAGCTGCGACACGGTCCGCATCCCCGGCGCCGCGCTCACGCAGTGGAAGACGGCCACGCCGTCGTCGGACCCGGTCGTCGCGGGCTCGACCATCACCTACACCCTCTTCTTCGACAACGACGGCCAGACTGCGGCGACCGTCAACGCGATCGACGATCTCACCTATGTCCTGGATGACGCCGTCGTCACGACCGAGCCGACCTCGCCGAACGGCCTCGCCGTGGTCCGCAACGGGGCGGAGATCAGCATCACCGGATCGGTCCCCGTCGGCGCGACGTACACCGTCGTCTACACGGTGACGATCCTGCCCGACGACCAGCGCGCCGACAGCGTCGCCTCCAACTTCCTCCTCACTCCGGGGGAGGATCCGCCTCCCGGCGGAGTCTGCAACCCGGTCGACCCGCAGGCGCCGACCTGCACGTCCACGCCGATCACCGGCGTGACCTACACCAAGACGGTGTCTTCGTCCGAGACGCCCGTGCGGACGGGCACCGAGCTCGCCTACACGATCACGGTCGTCAACACCGGAGCCACTGTGGTCGACGTGCTCCGCGACGACGACCTCGGTGACGTCCTCGATGACGCGACGCTCACGAGCGGCCCGACATCCGATACCCCCTCGGTGACAGCCACGGGCCCTGCCGGCGGCATCCTCAGCCTGGGCGGGACCCTCGCTCCGGGAGCCACCGCGACGGTCACCTACACGGTGACCGTGAACCCGCTTGGCGACCGCGGCAACAACTCGGCGGCGAACTTCCTCGTCCCGCCCGGTACACCGCCGGGGCCGGTGTGCGACCCCGCCACCGAGCAGTGCACGGTGACTCCGATCCAGGGGTACACGGTCGCCAAGGCGGCCGACGTCGACACCGTGGTTCCGGGTGGAGTCGTCACGTACACGGTCACCGTGGTCAACGCCGGGGCGGTCGCGTTCACGGCGGCGAATCCCGCCTCCTTCACGGATGACCTCTCCGGGGTTCTGGATGACGCGGTCTACAACGGCGACGTCACCGCCGGCGGCAGTGTGGCCGGGAACACTCTCACCTGGTCCGGGCCCCTCGCGGTCGGGGAGACGGTGACTGTGACCTATTCGGTGACGGTGGACGATCCCCCTGCCGGCGATCTCATCCTCGGCAATGCGGTCGTGCCCACGGCTCCCGGGGGCGAGTGCGACCCCGAGGGCGCGTGCACGACCGACACCCCGGTGTCGTCGTTCACCGTCGCCAAGACCGTGGATGTCGCCTCAGCGATGGCGGGAGACACCGTCACCTACACGGTGACGGTGACGAACACGGGTCAGTCGGCGTTCACCGCGGCCGCCCCTGCATCGTTCCAGGATGACCTCTCCGGAGTGCTGGACGATGCCGCCTACAACAACGACGTCTCCGCGGGCGGCTCTGTCGCCGGTTCTCTCCTGACCTGGTCGGGTCCGCTCGCTGTCGGCGAGACGGCGACGGTGACCTACTCCGTCACGGTGAACGATCCGCTCACCGGAGACCAGGACCTCGCGAACGTCGTCACTCCGACCACGCCGGGCGGCAGCTGCGACCCGGCCGCCGAGTGCGTGACGAACACTCCTGTCGCCTCGTACACGGTCGCCAAGACCGCCAGCGCGGCGTCCGCCCGACCGGGCGAGACCATCACCTACACCGTCACGGTGACGAACACCGGAGACGTGGACTACACCAATGCCGATCCGGCATCCTTCACGGACGATCTCTCCGGTGTTCTGGATGACGCCGTCTACAACGGCGACGTCACCACCGGCGGCAGCGTGGCCGGTAACACTCTGACCTGGTCCGGACCCCTCGCGGCCGGGCAGACGGAGACGGTGACGTACTCCGTCACCGTCGACGATCCGATCACCGGCGACTTCTCCCTGCAGAACGTCGTCGTCCCGACGGGTCCCGGCGGCAGCTGCGACGGCGTCTGCACCACGACCACTCCGCTGGGTTCGTTCCGCGTCGTGAAGCAGGCGGATGCCGTGAGCGTGGTTCCGGGCGACGTCGTGACCTACTCGATCAGCGTCACCAACACAGGCCAGGTGCCGTACACGGCGGCTGATCCCGCATCCTTCACCGATGACCTCTCCGCCGTGCTCGACGATGCGACGTACAACAACGACGTGGCCAGCTCGAGCGGCGCAGGGACGGGCTACACCGCTCCGGTGCTCTCCTGGTCGGGGCCGCTGGCCGTCGGAGCAACCGTGACGATCACCTACTCCGTGACGGTCAACAGCCCGGCCACCGGTGATAGGAGCATGTCGAACACCGTTCTCACGCCTCCGGGCTCGGGTGGCAACTGTGCGGCGGGCTCGACGGATCCCGCCTGCGTGGCGAACGTCCCCGCGGCATCCTACTCCATCGAGAAGACCGCGGAACCGGCGACGGCCGGTCCCGGCGACGTGGTGACCTACACGGTGACGGTGACGAACACCGGCGCCCTGGACTACACGGCCGCGGCTCCCGCATCCTTCACCGACGATCTCTCGCGGGTCCTCGACGACGCCTCGTACAACGGCGATGTGTCGGTGGGCGGCTCCATCGCCGGAGACACGCTGACCTGGTCGGGTCCCCTCGCGGTCGGCGAGACGCTCCAGGTGACGTACTCGGTCACCGTCGACGATCCGGTCGACGGAGACTTCCTCCTCCGCAACGTCGTCGCCCCGTCGGCGCCCGGTGGTGAGTGCGTGCCGGATGCCTGCGCGACCGAGACGCCCATCGCGTCGTACACGGTGCAGAAGCAGGCTGACGTCGCTGACGTCGTCATCGGCGGAGTCGTCACCTACACGGTGACCGTCACCAACATCGGGCAGGTTCCCTACACCGATGCCGCTCCCGCCGTCTTCGACGACGACCTCTCCGGTGTGCTGGACGACGCCACGTACAACGGCGACGCGACCGGCGGAGCGATCGTCGCTGGTGGCCTGTTGTCGTGGACGGGGGCTCTGGCCGTGGGCGAGACGGTCACGGTCACATACTCGGTGACGGTGAACCAGCCCGCTACCGGTGATCAGATCCTGCGCAACGCGGTCACGGCCTCCGGGCCCGGCGGCGGCTGCGCGGAGCCAGGCGGATGCGTGACGGAGACCCCCGTCGCCTCCTACCGTGTCGACAAGAATGTATCGACCACGCAGGCGTGGGTGGGCGACAAGGTCACCTTCACGATCACCGTGACGAACACCGGTCGTGTCCCGTACACGAACGCACGCCCCGCATCGTTCACCGATGACCTGAGCTCGGCGCTCGCCGTTGGCACCTACAACGCCGATGCCAGCAGCGGGGCGACCTACAGCGCTCCGGCTCTCAGCTGGCAGGGCGCGCTCGACGTGGGACAGAGCGTCACCGTCTCGTACTCGGTCACCCTGCGCAAGATCGGCGACATCAAGAACGTCGTCGTGACGCCGCCGGGGTCGGGAGGGAACTGCTCGACGGGCGCGACCGATGCCGACTGCCGCACCGATACCAAGGTGTCTGCAGCAGGCCTCGCCATCACCGGTGGCGTCGTGTGGGCTGCAGGGGGCATCGGCGGATCGGCGCTGCTGGGCCTGGGGCTCCTGCTCCTGTCGCGACGGCGGCGAGAGGCGATGCGATGACGCGCTCTGACTAACTGATCGGGCTCGTCGACCTGCAGGTCGACGAGCCCGATCAGTGTGTCCTCCGCGGGAGTGGATATCCGGCCAAGGGGTTCCCTGCGCAGGAGGTGCCTGGCGACAGGCACCGTATCCTTGTACAGCCCGGGCGATGAACAGGGGACTCTCCCTGGGCGTGAAGACGTGCTTCCCCGGACGAGAGGGGAATCCACGTGAGGACGACAACTCGCGGCGCTCGACGCCGCAGACGACCCGTGTGGTTGGCGATGATCACGGCGATTCTGTCGGTGGTCGGCGGTGGGACCATCACTGCTGTGCCTGCCGTTGCGGACGCTACGCCGAAGAACGTCGTGATGATCATGGCTGACGACTTCTCCTGGGACCTTGTGCCCTACATGTCCGAGTTGCAGCGGCTCATGGCCGATGGAGTGTCGTTCGACAACTACTACGTGACGAACTCGTTGTGCTGCGTGTCGCGCTCCTCGATCTTGACGGGACGCTTCCCGCACAACACGGGTGTGTATCAGAACGCGGGCACGATGGGAGGTGTCGAAGCCTTCCGCAGGGGGCTCCAGCAGTCCGGCGCCAACCGTGACAACGAGCGCTTCACCTATGCGGTTCAAGCGCAGGACCGTGGGTACTACACAATGCTGGAGGGGAAGTACCTGAACGGCTACAACAGCGCGTTCGGCGTCGGTGATGTGGTGCGGCGGCCTCCGGGATGGACCATGTGGCGCCCGTACAGCGACGGCGCCTACGGCGAGATGGATTTCGCTATCGGGATTCCCGGCAGAGCGGCAGTCAAGAACGAGCTGTACGGCACAGACACTCAGATCGCGCGTGCTCATGCGTTCATCCCGTATATGGCGCGTACGGGCCAGAGCTTCAACGCCACTTTCGTCCCGTTCACGACGCACGCGGGCAACCTGAACCGCACGGACGTGCGCAGTTTCGTGCCCGCCCCCCGTGATCTCCCGAAGGGCATGAACCCCGCGGGAGAGTTCCCTGGCGGAGACTGCGGCACGCAGCCCAGCGGCTCGCGGAGGACGTGCACCAGCATCCTCATCGAATCCCTCCCCGGAAACGAGGGCTTGAACTGCGCGAAGGATCTCCGTGAGATTCCGTTCGCCAAACCTGATGGCAAGGACGACGCATGTGAGCTGCAGCAGTATCTGCGCGACCGAGTGCGGATGGCCCAGTCGTTGGACGAGCTGATCGGAGCCGTGCGCAGCGAGCTGGAGAAGAACGGGTTGTGGGAGTCGACCTATGTGATGTTCACGTCGGACAACGGATTCCACCTGGGTCAGGGCGTCGATCTCGGCCTGATCGACAACGGCGCAAGCGGCTACAAGATCGGCAAGGGCTCGCCATACGAGACAGATCTGCGGGTGCCGCTCGTCGTCGCGGGAGCGGACACGGCGACGGGCATCGTTCGCACCGAACTCACCCAGTCTGTCGATCTGATGCCGACGTTCGCAGCGATGCAGCCAAGCATCTCGGAGAAGAACACGACTTTCAGCGATCACGACGGTCTGAGCCTCCTGCCTCTGATCCGCGGCCAGGAAGTGACGAACTGGCGCCAGTGGGTGTACTCGGTTCACACGAAGGTCTCCGATCCGAGCACCGCGGGACCGGATTCCGAGCCTGGCACGCTCGTGCAGGACGGGTTCTTCTCGCTCCGCGCGAACGGCGAACTGTACGTGAAGCACGTAACGGGTGACGATCGCGGTTCCGTCTCCCGTTACAGCGTGCAGGACACCGCGAACGGTCGTGTGAATCTCCCTCTCGCCTGGGATGCCCTCCCAGAGGCGAAACGAACGCAGATACTGGAGCAGTTCACGAGGTTCGCGTCTTGTGGCGGCGGCGACGGTGCCGCGAACTCCTGCCAGAACGCTGCCACAGCGCCCGCGCTCTGACCGCTTCGCTGTCGAAAGACCTGTCGCCGCTGACGTGCGCAAAGGGCCCGGTGCCTCCGATACGGAGGCGCCGGGCCCTTCTGCTGCCGTCGAGTGCAGGGCATACGCGATCTCGCGAGGAGAAGACGAAGAAGAGCGACCGGGATCCGTCCAGGGGAGACTGACCCGGACCCCGGTCGCTCGGGGCGCCCCAGCGCCCGGAGGGCGTGTAGCCGGGGAGAGGAACACGCCTACTCCACACGATCCGCTCCCGCGGAGATCGTGACGTGGTTGACGAAGCAAATCCGGAAGTTCTCTGACGACGATGAAAACGGAGAAGTCGCGTCACGATCTCTTCCACTCGGTATCCGGTACGGCGAAGAGGTTCATTGCGCGCTCATGACGCAAGGGCCGTGAAGGGCCGAACGGCCAACAGGGAGGGAGAGGTTCAGGTGACTGAACGAAACAACACACGTCGTGCGTTGGCGCTTCTGGGAGCGACCGCACTCGGACTGGGGGCGCTGCTCAGCGCAGGCACAGCCGCCTACGCTGCGCCCCAGGACTACGGCAACATCGACCCGAGCCGCACCGGCTCGCTGACCGTGCACAAGTACCTGCACCAGAACGGCACCGTCGAGGGAGACATCAGCCAGGCGCCTGCCGCTGGCGACTTCACGGATCCGGTCGCCGATGTCGTCTTCACCGCGTACCCGCTGCTGCTGAACGGCACGCCGCTGGACCTGAACGTGGCGTCGAACTGGGATGGGCTGAACGCGATCACCCCCGGCACGGCATGCACCGCGCCGGCGGGGTACACCCTCGGCGCGCCGGTGGCCCTTCCGGCGACCGACGCCCAGGGAACCGCCACCGTGTCGCTCCCCATCGGCGCGTACCAGGTCTGCGAGACCTCCGCACCGGCGCAGATCGTCGACCGCGCCATCCCGTTCATCCTCACCGTCCCCATGCCCTATCAGAGCGGATGGGTGTACGACGTGCACGCGTACCCGAAGAACGGCGAAGGCACGATCGAGAAGACCGTCGACCCGCAGCAGGACACGGGCCTCGGCTCCGTCATCCGCTTCCCGGTGACCGTGCCGGTGCCGACCATGCAGCAGGCATGGACGGGCTTCGCCATCCGCGACACGCTCGACACCCGACTAGAGCCCGTCGCTGCGGCCGATGTTGTCGTCACCGCAGACGGCGTGGCGCTCGACCCGTCGTTCTACACGATCGATGTCGTGGGCCAGCAGGTCACGATGAACTTCACCGCGGCGGGCATCGCCTGGCTCAACGAGGGTCCCAATGCTCACGTGGGCTCGGAGATCCAGGTCATCTTCGCCGGGAAGGTCGTCTCGGTCGGCGACGGGACGATCACCAACCAGGCTGAACTGTGGCCGAACAACCCCGGATTCGACCCGGCAGGTCAGCCGCCGCTGCCGTCCAACGAGGTCAAGACCTATTGGGGCAGCCTCGAGGTGCAGAAGCGCGTCGCGGGCACGACCGGCGCCCAGGGCACGCTGAACGGCGCGGTCTTCGAGGTGTACAACGCGGTCGACCCGTACGCGGCCGACTGCTCCACGGCGCAGCCGACCGGATCGGCGATCACCGTCAGCGGCCAGACCGAGTTCACCTCGGCGGGCACCGGTCTGATCTCGATCGCCGGGCTGTTCGTCAGCGACAGCGTGAACCCCGCGATCGACGCCCAGCAGCGCTGCTACGTGCTCAAGGAGATCGCGGCACCGGCAGGATTCGTCCTGCCGGCCGACCCGTTCACCGCGGTCGCCGTGAAGATCGGAACCACGACGCCGGCGGACAATGTCGAGATCGAGAACACCCAGCAGACGGTGCCCTCGCTCCCGATGACCGGTGCCGCAGGCCAGGTCATCCTCATCACCGCGGGGATCGGCGCTCTCGGCGTGGCCATCGGCCTGCTCCTGCTGAAGCACCGTCGCCGCTCTGAGGCGAAGAACTAGTCAGCGGACCTCCGGGTCGGGTGGATATCCGCCCGACCCGGAGAACCGTCGATCACACGAACCATCCGGGGAGGAATGGGGAGATGACCATAGTCGAAGACGCGGGGAGCGTCGCGCTGCAGGATGACGGCGGGGCTCTCGACGCCTTTCCTGACGTGAGACGCAGGTGGAAGCCGGGCTGGCTCACGCTGTGCATCGCCATGCTCGCCCTCGGCGGCGTGGTCGCGGGACTGTACCCGATGACGGCGGCCTGGGTCTCCTCATACAACCAGTCGCGGGTGCTCGTGAGCTACGAGTCCGAGGTCCGCGATGTCAAGCCCGACGCGAGCGAGCAGTTGCGAGAGGCTCGCGCGTACAATGACGCGCTGAGCGCCGGTGTGCAGCTCAACAAGAACGCGAACGTCCCCGTCGGCGATGGTGCACTCGACGGGGGAGAGTTCGACTACGACTCCATCCTCAGTGCGAACGCCGAAGGTCTCATGGCACGAGTCAAGATCCCTGCCATCGACGTCGATCTCCCTGTCTTCCACGGCACGAGCGATGCGGTGCTCAGCCGTGGTGCGGGTCATCTGGAGGGCTCGCACTTCCCGATCGGCGGAGAGGGCACCCGCTCGGTCATCACCGCGCACCGGGGACTGGCGAACGCCACGATGTTCACCGACCTCGACAAGGTGGTCGTGGGCGACCGCATCATCGTCGAGACGTTCGGCAAGACGCTCACATATCGCGTGCGCGACATCACGATCATCGAGCCGCAGGAGAACAGCACCATCCGTGCGGAGGCCGGCTCCGACCTCCTCACCCTGATCACCTGCACGCCACTGGGCATCAACACGCATCGCATCGTCGTCACGGCGGAGAGGATCACTCCGACGCCGGAGCACGACATCCGGAACGCGGGTGAGGCCCCGTCCATTCCCGGGTTCCCATGGTGGGCGGTCTGGGGCGGGCTCGGTCTCGTGCTCATCGCCGCCTACGTGATCTGGCAGGGCTACGTCGACGCTCGCCAGGCGAAGGCCCGGAGGACGACCCCAGAGGGCGACATGGCCAGCGAGCATGGCGTCGACGAGGACCAGCCCGCGGGTGGATCTACCCGACCGCCGTACCGCAGGCGCGGAGTGAGACGCGGGACAGCAGAGACGACACAGATTTTCGAGCCGGAGGGGCGAGAGTGATGTTGAGCAGGAAAATGATGAGGAAGAGGATGACGCGGCGTCGCGCCCTCGTCCGGAGTGCGATCTCGGCGTTCTCGGTGATGATGATCGTCGCCCTGGCGGCGCTCGGCGGGCAAACGTCGTCGGCGCAGGCTGCGATCGTGGCGTACGAGTTCACGGGCGCCTGGGAGAACCCGCCGGCGACGGTCACCTCGGGGTCCAGCAGCCTGTCGGCCGTGTGGCGGTTCGACATCAACGACGACAGCCCCGCGCCGTCGAACGCTCCCGTCGACAACAATGTGGTGACCTTCGTCGCCCAGAACGCGACCTTCACGCGGCTGCCCGACATCTGTCTCACGAGCGGTGTGACACCGGCATCCAGCGTGTCGGCCGACGGCAAGACGCTCGTCTGCAACATCGGGACGCGGAATCTCGGCACGGCGCAGGTCGCCTTCACCGGCCTCGTCCCTGTGGGGAACAGCGGCGACAAGGTCACGGTCACCGGATCGTTCCTCGGCAAGACGGCGACGCTGCCCGAGATCCCCATCGACAACAAGTTCGTGATGGACGCGAAGTTCGATGGCGGTGCGAAGAGCACGCAGTCGGGCACGCAGCAGCTCCTGTCGTTCGGCTGGTCGCTCAGTCATTCGACGGGCTCTCTTCCCGGCCCGTCATCGGTGAGCTACGACCTGACCCTCTCCGCGTCCAACGGCGAGACGATCTCGCTCGACGGCACGGGGTGTGCGCCGATCGACACCACGTACATGGGGTTCCCTTACTCGGATGCGACCCATGCTGCGTCCCAGACGACGCGCTTCCCCACCTGCAGCCTCACGTCGCTCGGCGCGGGGAAGTACCGGATGACGCTGTCCAACTTGAACTACTCCGGTCCGTTCCCTACAACGGACAGCACGGGTGCGGCGCTTCCGCCGGGGATGGACGTGATCGCGTCGGGTGTCGTCAAGTTCAAATTCACCTACTCAAGTCCGGGCACTTTCAACCTGAGCGCGACGGCGCCGACCTATGTCGCCGCGGGTAACCCGGCTGTGACGTCGGTCGACAGCGCGGCGAACAACACGAACAAGATGGCATACACCCGCGGTGTATGGACGCACGGCTTCGTCTCCATCGGGGCTCTGTCACAGGGCACGGTGTGGACTGACACGTACCGGACGTATGCCGGGGCGACGGTCACGTCGAACGCGGGAGTCGCGGCGAAGGTGGGCAACGCGATGTGCATCGCTCTCGACACGAAGTACGTGACTTTCAACTCGGCGTACATGAATGACCCCGATCCGAGCACACCGGTGACTGGTGTCACCTACTGGTACTACACCGGCACGGCAGGCGGCCTGCTCGATCCGGCGAGCGCGAGCTACAATCCCAACGCCTGGACGGGCTGCGGCAGCGACGCACCGGCGCTCAACGGATGGACGACGACTCTTCCGGCGAACCTGACGACGGTGAAGGCCGTCATGGTCGTACAGACGCAGTCGATGATCGATCAGGGCCTCACCTCCTCTGGCGGCCTCATCAGCCTGCGCGTGGACCAGACCATCAAGGCGTCCACTCCCGTCGGGATGGACGTCTGGTCCTGGGGCTCCTACAAGCTCGACGGCACCTGGAACTCCCCGAACCGATCCCTGAACGTCGCCGACAAGCCCGCGTCCGGCACGGCCACTCCCGGCGCGCGCTACCCCTATGCGGCGGCCGGTCGCGACGTGCTACGGATCATCGGGTCGACGCCGCTCCTCGAGAAGGAGGTCGTGCAGAAGGAGGCGGGTCCTGGTTCCGTGGTCGACTACGTGCTGCGGTACGGGCTCTACTCGCCGGCCGGCACAGGTAATCCCGCGCAGGTCGTCGTCGTTGACACCCTTCCCATCGGTCTCGACTACGTGGCGGGGAGCTCCACGCTCACACCCGTCGTCTCCGGCACGCCAGCCACAGGAGTGACGCTGACGTGGACGATCCCGAATGTCACGGTGAACAAGTCGCCGCTCGACGTGATCACGTTCAAGGCCTCGGTCCCCGCCTCGGCGACCCCAGGGGCCACCTACACGAACAGCGCCACGGCGACCAGCCAGGGCCTCAGCGCGACGGCATCCGCACAGTTCGTCGTGCCGAAGGCCGGATACACGACGCTCACCAAGACGGCCGCCAGTGCGTCGGTGCCCTCGGTGAACGGCGTGGCCTCTGACTCGTGGACGGTCGAGATGAAGTCCTTCGACCCGGTCGCGGCGGCGAAGACGGATGTCGTCGACATCCTTCCCTACAACGGCGACGGTCGCGGCACGCTGTTCAACGGTACCTATGCGCTGAGTGGACCGGTGACCGCGGTCGCCGGCGCCACGGTGTACTACACGACGGCCGCTCCGGCGACGCTCAACGAGGATCCCAAGGACCCGAGCAACGGCGGCTTCGCCACGGTGACCGGCAACACGGTCGGGTGGACGACCACCTTCACCGCGTCGGCGACCGCGGTGCGCGTGATCGGCCCGTCGCTCGCCTACGGCGCCACGCAGAGCTTCACGGTGCCGGTTGTCACGACGGGCAGCGAGGGCAGCGACACGTTCGTCAACCTCGCGGTCGGACGTTCCTCCGACACTCAGCTGAGGATGCGCACGTCCGCGGCCTTCGCGGTCACGCCGAATCCGGCGGTCACGCTCAAGAAGTACGTACAGGATGCCGCAGGCGCCTGGCACGACGCCCAGGACGCGAGCGACTTTCCGGTGTTCACGGTGGAGGACAGCCCTCGATACCGGATCGTCGTGACGAACATCGGCAACGTGGACCTCTCTGACCTGCCGCTGACCGATGACAAGGCCGACCTCGCTCAGCTCTTCGACGACGGCCAGCTCTCGCATTCGGTCCCGCTCGCCACCGACGGCGCCGGCGGTCTCACCATCCCCTCCCTCCCCGTCGGCGGCGAGGCGGTCGTCGAGTACGACCTCCCGCTGCAGGGTCTGGTGGGTGAGTCCGAGACGCTCGTGAACACGGCCTGCGTCGCCCCGGGAACCGGAACGACTCTGCCGGCGGAGGTCTGCGACCCGGCCGGAGTGAGGACTCTCTCGAGCCTGTCCTGGAACAAGATCGGGCCGCATCTGACGACGGACTTCCTCGCAGGGTCGGAGTGGGCACTGGTCGAGGTCGAGTCCGATGGCGGTGCACCGGTCGCCGGTGCCGTGGAGTCGACGGTCGTCGACTGCGTCGCGGCATCCGATGCGGACTGCACGGGCGCGGATCGTGACAGCCGCACCGGGCGGTTCAGGGTGACCGCACTCGAAGACGGCTGGTACCGGCTCACCGAGACGAAGGCGCCCGCAGGCTATGCGCTCCTCTCGGCGCCGCTCTTCGTGTACGTCGACGGCACCGCGGTCGCGGGGGGCGCGGGGATCGTGAATCAGCTCACCGAGGTCCCGCAGATCCCGCTCACGGGCGGCGTCGGGTCGTTCTCGTTCTGGGTGGCGGCGGTGGCGATGACGGTGATCGCCGTCGGCGGCATCGCATGGCAGCGCAGGCGGGCGCGTCGAGTCTGACGAGGCTACGAGAAGGGCTGAACCGGCCGGGCGGGTGCCAGAGCGCACCGCCCGGCCGCTCGTCATGGGTCACGCCGATCAAGGTCAGGGGAGAATGAGTACCGGTATACTAAGTGCAGCGGTTCGGGGGTTCGCCCTCAGTGACCTCTCATCGGCGGTTGTTCGGGCAACGTGCGAGACGCTCTGCGACGGGGAGGTCGGGGATGACAGGTGAGGGCGCGGTCGTCGACTCAGACGATCATCTCGTGGAGCTGGTGCGATCAGGAGACTCGCGCGCCTACGGCGAACTCTGGAAGCGCCATGCAGGGCCGGCGTTCTCCGTCGCCAGGACCTTCGTGTCCCTCGACGCGGAGGACATCGTCTCCGAGGCGTTCGCCAGGGTGCTGCGCGCCATCAGGGCGGGCGGCGGGCCGACCTCGGGATTTCGTCCGTATCTGATCATGGCGGTCCGCAACGTCGGGCGGCGTTGGTACAACCGCGACACCTCGGTGAACATCTCCGAGCTTGAGTACGTCGTGGACCCCGATGCGAAAGAGGGGGAGCTCGAGGCGGTTGCCGAGTTCGAGGGTGGAGCCGCCCTCGCCGCGTTCAAGGAGCTGCCCAAGAGGTGGCAGGAGGTCCTCTGGTACAGCGAGGTCGACGAGCTGAAGCCGCGGGAGATCAGCGTGCTCCTCGGTCTTGCCCCCAATGCGGTATCGGCGCTGATCGTCCGGGCGAAGCGGGGCCTGCGCGATGCGTGGATCAGCGCCCAGCTGACGAGTGCGAGCACGCCGGACTGCCGGGCGGCTCTCAAGGACATGGGCGCGTATACGCGCGGTGCGCTCTCCGCGCGAGCGACAGCCTCTCTCGATCGCCATCTGGCCACCTGTGCGACCTGTCCCAGCGCGCTGACGGAGGCGAAGAACCTCGCCACCCTCGCGCTCACCGTGGTGCCCGCTGTCGCCGGCACCGCAGGGGCGGCGGGCTACGTCGCCGCCACTCAGGCGCCGCCTATGTCGGCGGCGCTGGCCTCGGCGGAGGGAGCGATCGCTCCATCTGCCACGACGCCTGATGTGAAGGATGAGGACCGCAAGAGGCGACCGTGGCTCGTCTTCCTCATCTGGGCCCTTGTGGCGGTGATGATCGCGGGAGCCGTCTATCTCGGCGTGCGCACGTTCACCGGAGCGGGCGTCGATGGCGAGATCGGTGAGAGCGCCGGGCCGGCGGAGGTTGCATCGGACGACCCGCCCTCTCCCTCGCCCTCGGCCACGCCCTCACCCACGGCGTCACAGACGCCCTCGCCATCGCCGTCATCCTTCGGTTCCCCTTCGGCGATCCCGAGCCCTCCGCAGCGTGGAACGAACCCGCCGGCTCCCGTGGTTCCCATCGCCCCTGCTCCGCCTGCGCCCACTGCCGGGCTCACGCAATTCGACGGACGCATGTACCCATGGGTGGCAGGCGTCGACGCCGTGCCCGGCGCACGCGTCGAGGTGATGAGCGGCGGGACGGTCATCGCCTCGGCGACCGCGAGAAGCGATGGCTCATGGAAGGCTCACCTCGTCGGAGAGTCCCCGGGTGGCTACTCGGTCGCGGCCCGGCAGACAGCGAACGGCGTGCAGTCGCCGACCGGCGCCTCGCTCTCCTACACCGTTTCGCAGGCGCCGACGCCAACGGATCCGGCATCCGGAGCGACTGTCGTGGCAGCGCGTTTCCACTTCGGATTGGCAGACGTCCCCGGAACCGTCCTGCAGCGAGAGATCGTCGGAGCCACACCTGTGCAGACCATCCGAGTGCCGTCGAGCGGCGTCTGGAACGAGTATCTCGCTGTCAACCCCGGCACCTATGAGATGCGACTTCGCTACGCGAATCCCGCAACAGGCGACTACGGTCCTTGGATGAGCAGGAGCTTCACCGCCGAGTAGGCCCGCGTTACGCGGCCTCGAGAGATAGGAGGGGGCGACACGGCGACGTGTCGCCCCCTCCCCCCGGGCGTGAAGGCCGGTGATGTGCACTGGCGGGGACAGCCTGTGCGGTATCCGATCGGGGAATCGGGCTCGGGGTTTGGCCCCTTACAGAGAACAAGATCACGGCAGAACGAGAACGTGACGCGATCTCGCGAAAGTTCCCTCTTCCGTCGCTCGGTGGAGTGTGGACAGCGCCGAGCGACGGCGAGTCGATGGGCAACGATGCTCGAATCGAGAGGGCGCTCATCCGTTGTCGGCCACACGGAAACCGTCGACGGTGACGACCCCTGTGCTTGTGGCCGAGCCGGCTCGGCTTCCGTGCACTCCCACGGCGCCGGCCGTGAGGATCCCCTTCGCGTCGGTCGCCTCGATCTGCCATGCCGAAGGCTCGGGCGTACCCTGCCTCCAGATCTTCGCGGAGATCTTCGTCGAGGTGTCTCCCGACACGTCGACCTTCAGGGTGAACACGTCGCTCGCGCCCCGGGTCAGCCCAGGCACCAGATAGCTGGAGAGCACTGTCGAGCCGCGCTGGATCACCAGCGACACCGTCCCGTTGGCGTTCAGCCAGGCTCGCGTCGTGTAGCCGTCGGTCGCGCTCGACCGGGCGATCAGCCCGACATACGTCGAACCCGTCGCCGGGACTGCATCGAGGCTGAAGTCGGCCAAGAGGGTCACGTTCTTTGCCGACACCGCGTTCAGGGTCAGATTGCGAGTGCTGCCCGCGCCGAGTGTGAGCCTGCCAACGCCGTCAGAGACGGATGCCGCGGATGCCGCGCCGCCTGTCAGCGTCCACGCGCCGCCGATGTCGGCGGTGCCCCAGCCAGAGGCGCCGGTGCGCTCGAACGCGTCGCGTGCGATCGACGGCGTCTCCGCGACCACGATATCGGCGGTCTTGACGGCCTCACCGCCGCGGTCATCTGTCACGGTGAGCGTGATCGTGTAGGTGCCGGCCGTCGCGTACGAGTGGGTCGCCGTCGCGCCGACTCCCGCGGCACCGCCGTCGCCCCAATCCCAGGCGTACGAAGAGATCGACCCGTCAGAGTCGACGGATGCGGATGCGTCGACGGATACCGACAACTCCGAGGCGGTCGCCACGAAGTCGGCGGTCGGGAGAACGTTCGCTGCAGTGACCGTCACCTGCTTGCTCAGGCTCCCGGTCAGCCCTCGGCTGTCGGTGAGGGTCAGAGTGACCGTGTAGGAGCCTGAGACGGCATAGACGTGGGTCGCAGTCGGGAGCCCGGTTCCGGTCGTGCCGTCCCCGAAGTCCCACGCGGCGTTGACGATCTTCTGCCCGGCGTCGACGAACGTCGCCTCGCCGCTGAACGTCATCTCCGGCCCGGCGGTCGTCGTCGTCCACGACGCCTGCGGGGCCTTGAAGCCCATGCCTGCGGCGTAGTGCTGCGTCACCTGCGCAGCGCTCAGCGTCGTCGGGTAGGCCGCGAACTCGTCGAGACTCCCGGCGAATGCAGCGGACGTCGGAGGGGTGGGCCACGACGCGAGACTGCCGTCCCAGCCGAGCCGCCAGTACCCGCTGTAGTTCTTCTGCGCGGCGGTGATCGCCTCGTCTTGGGCCGCGACCTTTCCATCGACGTAGAGCACCGTGCCCTTCAGCCCCATGGACACGACGACATGATGCCACTTGCCGTCGTTGTACGCCGCTGTGCTGGCAAGCGTCCCTCGCTCACTGCCCGGATACACCCCGAAACGAAGCCGTCCGTTGTTCTGCATGTAGAGGTTGCGATCGCTGGAGCTCGAGGTTCCCGTCTGCGACGAGCCGTAGCCGAAGAGCTTCCCTCCCTTGGTGGTGGTCGTCTTGAACCAGACCTCCGCGGAGAAGTTGTCGTCGCCCTTCGCCGGCGTCGCAGAGGAGACGCGACCGCTCGTCGTGCCGTTGAAGACGGAGGCCGCCGGAGTCGTCCCCGCCACAGCTCCTGCTGTCGTGGTCGTGACGCCGGTGCCGAACGGAAGCGCGGCGCCGCTGATGTAGTCGGTCTTCGCGTTGCCGAGCGGGAAGTAGGCGTCAGCGCCGTCACGTCGCACGATCTTCGCATAGGTCGACGTGTCGGCGTTCGTCGCCGTGACCGTGACGGGAAGACTCAGCGCGGAGTTCCCATCGGCATCCACGGCTCGGACGGTGTACGTGTAGGTAGAGCCCGCGACCGCGGTCGGATCGTCGAGCGTCACCGTGCCCTTGTCCCACCAGACGGACGTGGCGACGGTCTGTGCGACGGGCTCGGCCGTGCCCGAACGCATCAGCTGATAGGTGAGATCGCGGTTGTCGCGATCCCAGTTCGTCTCGATCGAGACCCGGACCGGAACATCGGACCAGACTTTCGGCGTAGCCCAGGCCGCGTCCTTCCGGTACGGGCCCTGAGCGGCCCCGCCCGCCGGTTTCGTCGAGAAGCGCACGATGCCCTGATAGCGCTTGTTGTTCACGCTGGTGAACTCGCCTGCAACCGCGACGTAGTCGCCCGAGCCCGTGATCGACAGCCCCGCCTGGCCGAGGCCGGTGGCGGTCCCGACGGCGAAGTCGGGTGTGACGGCATACGCCGAAGGGGAAGGGGTGCCACTCCAGTCGGAGTAGGTGCCGCTGAGGAACTGGCTTCGAGAGAGCGTGCCCTCCGCGGAGGGGGTGAACGCGGTGAAGTAGCGCCACGTCCGCGGGCTCTGCTCGGGCCAGAGATTCGCGCTCTCGCAGGTGTGCGTGTGATTCGTCGTGTAGACGGTCTTGCCCGTCGAGTAGACCCCGTAGCTGTCTCCGTGGCAATCGGCCACCCAGCGGATCGCGCCGCTGCCCACCTCGGCTGCGAAGACGCCTTCGAGGTTTCCTCGCACCTCGGGCTTGTCTCCCATCGACCAGCCGGTGCCGTACACCGTCGTGGCATCGGCAGTGAGGCCGAAGATCCCCGAGTAGCCGGTCGTGTTCACGCTCATCGGCGTGGAGTTCTTCACCGTCTTGGGGGCAGCCCATGCGGTGTCGGTCCCGCCGGTGACAGGGTCGAGCGCGACGAGACCGCGCTGGATCGAGCCGTTGACGCTGTCGAAACGCCCGCCGGCGAGCACACGTTGCCCGCCGGGTTCGATGATCATCGTGTCCACCTGCCGGTCACTGGTGGGTGCCCACGGACGCAGCGCGGCATTCGTCGTCGCGAAAGCCGCGAAGTTCTTGCGCGCCACGCCGTTGGCCTGCGTGAACAAGCCTCCGACGTAGACGCTGTCGGTCGTCGCCGCGATGGCGTAGACGCCAGTACCGCCGACCGCCGGCGCGAACCCGGGGACGAGTTCGCCCGTCTTGGCGTCGAGCGCCGCGAAGTTGTATCGCGTCGCGCCGTTGACCTGCGTGAACGTGCCGCCGATGTAGAGACGGCTGCCGTCAGGCGAGGCCGCAACGGCCTTGATCACTCCGTTCACCTGCGGCGCGAACGGCAGCAGGCCCCCGGTGGTGATGTCGTAGGCCAGAATGTTGCTGCGCGGTGTGAGGTTCGTGCCGGGATCAGCCAGTGGTGCCCTGGCGTTCGAGAAGCTGCCCCCCGCATAGACCACGTTCCCGATAGTCGCCTGCGCCCACACGTACCCGGAGTCGATCTGCACGGTCGGCAGCGGATCGGATGTCACCACGTCGGACGTGCGTTCCAGCAGCGGCGCCTTCGGCATCGTCACCTCAGCCGTGGCGGATGTCGGAACCGACGCCAACGCGGACGCCGCCAAGATCGCCCCGACGATGATGGCCAGCCCTTGTCGGACGCGAACGGCTCGACGGCTCACGCGGCCGGTCGAAGACAGCGGATCAGTGCTTCTTCGCGCACTCCAATGAAGCTTCACGAAACCCCCCAGATTTCATTCCCCACGCATGCGAATCCCCACGAGACGCACAGTCATCCTAGCCGAGGACACGCTCACGCCCACCTTCCGGGGTCGCCGCGCGGGCTCTTCGACGCTGCGGAGAGCGAGATTCGAACTTTCGCGTCATGGACGCGCGCCACGTGTATCTGTTAAGCGGGTGACTATGCGGAGGGCTAGTCATCTGCTGGAATCCAGCGCTGTCCCCGCTGGGGTGGGGGACAGCTGTGGGGCTGCGCGTCGGGGGGAGCGCAGCCCCACCATTCCCCTTCCTTCGCACAGGCTAGAGCAGGCGCGCGGTCGTACCGCGGACGTTCAGCTCGTACGGCAGCGCGACGGGCGCGCGGGTGGCGCCGTCGGCGGCGAGCTTGGCGAGCACGGCATCCGCCGCCCTCTCGCCCTGGCCCAGCGGGAACTGGTCGACCGTCGTCAGGCGGAAGAACTCGCCGAGTTCGTGGCCGTCGATGCCGACGATCGAGAGGTCCTCCGGCACGCCGAACCCGAGGTCGCGCGCGGCGAGGATCGCGCCGATCGCCATCTCGTCGGATGCCGCGAACACCGCGGTCGGACGAGGACCAGGCCGGCCGAGCAGCTGCTTGGCCGCGCGGTATCCGCCCTCGACGGTGAAGTCGGCGGGTTCGAGGAACGCCGGGTTGAGCGGGATGCCGGCCTTCGCCAGCGCCTTCTCGAAGCCGAGGCGCCGGTTGGTCGGGATGTGGAAGTCGATGTCGAACTCGGGGTTCGCGCCGATGTGCGCGATGTCGCGGTGGCCGAGGCCGATCAGGTGCTCGGTGGCGAGCTGCGCGACGGCGACGTCGTCGACCGTGAGGGTGTCGAGCTTCGGGTTCGGACCGCCGATCGCGATGACGGGCAGGCCGAGGTCGAGCAGGTACTGGGTCTCGTCGTCGTCGAGCTCGATCGAGACGGCGATGACGGCATCCACCCGCTGGCGGCGCAGGAACGTGTCGAACACGTGGCGACGCACGTCCTTGTCGGCGGTGATGTTGTACAGCGTGATGTCGTAGCCCTCGCGCATCAGCGCCGCGGAGACGCCGGAGAGCACGGTGCTGAAGAACCACCGGTCGAGGAACGGCACGATCACGCCGATGTTGCGGGTGCGTCCGGACGCCAGGCTGGACGCTCGCGACGACACCACGTAGCCCAGGGCGGATGCCGCCTCCTGCACCCGCAGGCGCGCGGACTCGGAGACGTGCCCGCGTCCGCTCAGCGCGCGCGACACGGTCGCCGTCGAGACCCCGGCGAGCCGGGCGACCTCATCGATGCTCGCCATGGGTGTTCCTTTCGGGGTTCCTCGTTCCGGTCGCGGACCCGGTCGTGATCTGACGGCGCAGAGGACCAGGTTCGCGACCGGAACGGGGGAGTCGGCTCAGGCCGTGGTGTACCAGACGGCCGTGTCGACCGGGAGGGCGTCGCCCGTGAAGGGCTGGCTCTTCAGGACCACGGCGGCGCCGGCGGGCAGGGGCAGCGGCGCGGTGCCGAGGTTGGCGAGCACGTGGACGTCGCCGCGGCGGAAGGCCACGGCATCCTTCCCCGCGTCCTCCCACACCAGCGAGCCGGAGCCGAAGCCGTGCTCACGGCGCGCGGCGAGCAGCTCCTTGTACAGCGACAGGGTCGAGACGGGGTCGCCCTCCTCGGTGTCGCGCGCGTAGCTCGCCCAGTCGGCCGGCTGCGGCAGCCACGAGAGGCCGGTGTCGTTGAAGCCGAACGCCGGAGCATCCGCCTCCCACGGCAGCGGCACGCGGCATCCGTCGCGTCCATAGCGCTCGCCGTCGGTCCGGAACCACGTCGGGTCCTGACGGAACTCGTCGGGGATCTCCATCGCCTCGGGCAGGCCCAGCTCCTCGCCCTGGTACAGGTACGCCGAACCGGGCAGGGCGAGCATCAGCGTGGTCGCCGCGCGGGCGCGGGCCAGGCCGATCTTCGTGTCGGGCTTGTGCGGGGTGTTCGGGCCGATGCCCTCGCCCTGCGGGTTGTCGGCCGTCAGCGCGAGGCGCGAGGCGTGCCGCACGACGTCGTGGTTGGAGAGCACCCAGGTGCTGGGGGCTCCGACGGCGCCGAAGTCGTCGAGCGACTCGCGGATGACGTCGCCGAGAGCCTTCGCGTCCCACGGGGTCATCAGGTACGGGAAGTTGAACGTCTGGTGCATCTCGTCGGGGCGCACCCAGAGAGCGGTCTGCTTCAGCGTCGGCATCCACGCCTCACCGCACAGCGCGCGGTCGCCGTCGTACTCGGCGAGCACCTTGTGCCAGTCGCGGTAGATGTCGTGCACGCCGTCCTGGCCCCAGTACGGCACGTCCGATTCGCCGCCGCCCATCGAGTCGGCGTCTGCGGGGGGCGTGTAGTCGGGCAGCCCCTCGGCCTTGATCATGCCGTGCGCCACGTCGACCCGGAAGCCGTCGACGCCGCGGTCGAGCCAGAAGCGCAGGATGGAGCGGAACTCCTCGCGGACCTCTTCGTTGGTCCAGTCGAAGTCGGGCTGCGTGGCGTCGAAGATGTGCAGGTACCACTGGCCTGGCGTGCCGTCGGGCTCGGTGATGCGCTCCCACATGCCGCCGCCGAATACGGACTCCCAGTTGTTCGGGGGGAGCTCGCCGTTCTCGCCCCTGCCGTCGCGGAAGATGTAGCGGGCGCGCTCGGGGCTGCCGGGGGCCGCCTTCAGGGCCTCCTGGAACCAGACGTGCTGGTCGGAGGAGTGGTTCGGGACGAGGTCGACGACGACGCGGATGCCGCGGGCGTGGGCCTGCGTGAGCATCTCGTCGAAGTCGGCGAGAGTGCCGAACAGCGGGTCGACGTCGCGGTAGTCGGCCACGTCGTAGCCGGCGTCGCGCTGCGGGCTCGTCATGAACGGGCTCAGCCAGATCGCGTCGACGCCGAGCTCCCTGAGGGAGTCGAGGCGGCTCGTGATGCCGGGCAGGTCGCCGATGCCGTCGCCGGAGGCGTCCGCGAAGGAGCGGGGGTAGATCTGGTAGATGACTGCGCTGCGCCACCACTCGGAACCGGGGGCTGCGATCTGCTCAAGCTGTGCCATGGGATCAGGCTAGTGCAAACGCTTACATTCTCGCCAGAGCAGGAATCGAATCGGTTCGACGGAGGGCTCTCCGGTGCGGGTCAGGGGCTTGTTGCATCCGTGTGGGCGGAGTGGAGGCGGGATCGCGCAGGCGGGACGGCGCCGCGGGATCGTGCAGGCGGGGCCCTCCGTCGGCGAGGCGGCCCGCGGCCAGGGGGATGCCGGGGAGTAGTGTGGCGGCATCCGACGAGTGGAGGCTGTCATGGTTCCCGAGATCAACTACTGGGCCGTCCTTCTGGCGACCGCGTCGAGCATGCTCGTCGGGTCGATCTGGTACGCGCCGAAGGTGTTCGGCACGCGGTGGTCGAAGCTGGCGAACGTCGACATGGACCGCCCCGGATCGAGCGCGACGATGGCGATCATCACGACCGTGATCGTGAGCTTCATCACGGCGTGGGTGCTGGCCGGAGCATCCGCCATCGCCTGGCACTTCTACGGAGGATTGTTCTTCTGGGGCGCGATCATCACCGCGGTCACGCTGTGGGCCGGATTCACCGCCGCGCGCTTCATCACCCACGACGCGTTCGAGGGGCGCCCGACCGCGCTGACCACCATGAACATCGCGCACGAGCTCGTGACCGTGGTGGTCATGGCCGTGCTGATCGGCGTGTGGCCGCCCGCACTCGGCTAGTCCGCGGAGAACTGATCGCGATGGCGTCTCCTCGGTCGCGGCGTCGGCATTCGACGAACGGACAGGGGGTGCTGGACCTTCGCCGCTACCCCGTTGTCAACCAGCATGCCAGGATTCTGAACACGACCTCCTGGTCGTCCGCGCGTCCGCGCCCGCGGACCGCGGCTGAGTCCGAGAGGTCTCCATGCCGGGTTCTCCGCGTCGTTCCGCGCTGTGGGCCGCCGTCGCCGCGCTCGTCGTCGCGGCTGCGGTCGGGGGAGCGGCGCCGGCAGCATCCGCCGTCGTCACGATGCACGACCCTTCGGCGGCCGACGTGACCCCGCTCGACCCCGCGCTGTCGGTCGCGCGGGCCTACGAGTTCCTCGATGCGCGCGTCGACGAGTTCTGCGACGGCGACGGACACTGCCTGCCCCGCAGCTACCAGGGCGGGTTCTTCACCACCCCGAGCTGGGACTTCACGCCGTCGTTCGTGTATGACGACGCCCTGGTCGTGATCGCATACACCGCCCGAGGGCTGCCCGACGACCTCCGCCGCGCGCGGACGATCGGCGACACGCTGCTCTTCGTGCAGGCGAACGACCCCATCGGCGACGGCCGCGTCAGGACCTCCTACGAACCGCACGGGATCCGACAGGGGCGGGTGGAGATCACCGGGCCCGGAACCTTCACCGGCAACGAGGCCTGGGTCGGGATGGCGCTCGCTCGGCTCTTCCACGCGACCGGGGACCAGCGGTACCTCGACGGGGCGCTGCGGATCGGCGGGTGGATCCAGACGAACACGGCCGACATGACCAGAGCCCCCTACGGGTACACGGGAGGGCAGACGGATGCCGGCGCCTCCCTGACCTGGAAGTCGACGGAGCACAACGCCGACGTGGCGGGCTTCTTCACCCAGCTGGCGCAGCTCACCGGTGACGCGGTGTGGGCCGACAGGGCGGCCGTCGCATCCGGATTCGTCGCCGCGATGCAGGCGCAGGACGGACACGTCGACACCGGCACCCTTCTCGACGGCTCCACCGTCAACACGCATCCGATACCGCTCGACGCGCAGACCTGGAGCTCGCTCGCCACGGGAGACAGCCGCTACGGAGCGGCGCTGGACTGGACCCTCACGAACCTCATGGCGACCGACGGTCCGTACCAGGGGCCCTCGATCAGCGACGTCGACGTCTCGAAGGTGTGGTTCGAGGGTGCCGGTCACCTGGCGCTGTCGCTCCGGCTCCGCGCCGGCGCAGGAGACGCCGATCGTGCGGAGAGTCTGCTGAGCAGCATCCGCCTGGCGCAGCGCGACGCCCCGAACGGCGACGGCAAGGGCATCGTCGCCACCTCGAGCGACGGCCTGGACTCCGGCTTCGGCGACCTCTACTACGCGAGCCTGCACACGGGGACGACGGCGTGGTACCTGCTCGCGGCGGCGGGCGACGACCCCTTCCGCCTCCCGGCCGACTGGCCGGGTCCCGCCGACTGACGGCTCACCGGACGACTGGCGGGCCCCGCCAGCGGGCAGCCTCCCGACCTACTGACCGGGCCCCGCAACGACGAAGACGGATGCCGCAGCTGCGGCATCCGTCTTCGGAAGGCTGATCAGGCGGCGACGCGCGCGACCGCGGCGATCGCGCTCGCGAAGAAGCCGACGCCGTCGACGCCGGAGCGCATGGCGGCCGCCGTGTCGGGTCCGAAGCCGGGCTCGGTGGCGTGCTCGGGGTGCGGCATGAGCCCCACGACGTTGCCGGCTTCGTTCGTGAGGCCGGCGATGTCGCGGAGAGATCCGTTCGGGTTCACGCCCGCGTAGCGGAAGGCGACGAGGCCCTCGCCCTCGAGACGGTCGAGCGTCTCCTCGTCGGCGATGTAGCCGCCGTCGGCGTTCTTCAGCGGGATGACGATCTCCTGACCGGTGCGGAACGTGTTCGTCCACGCGGTGTCGGAGTTCTCGACCGTGAGCCGCTGGTCACGGCGCACGAAGTGCTGGTGGTCGTTGCGGATCAGGCCGCCGGGCAGCAGGTGCGCCTCGACGAGCATCTGGAATCCGTTGCAGATGCCGAGGATCGGCATGCCCTTGGCCGCAGCATCCTTGACCTCCGACATGATCGGCGAGAGCGCGGCGATGGCGCCTGCACGCAGGTAGTCACCGTAGCTGAAGCCGCCGGGGAGGACGAGCGCGTCGACGCCGTCGAGATCGTGCGAGCCGTGCCAGAGGGCGACGGGCTCGGCGCCGGCGATGCGGACGGCGCGCTGCGCGTCGCGATCGTCGAGCGAACCGGGGAAGGTGACGACCCCGATGCGGACGGTCACTCGGCGACCTCGATGCCGACGACGTCTTCGATCACGGAGTTGGAGAGCACCTCGTCCGCGATGCGTCGGGCCTCGGCGAGGACCTCGTCGGTGACCTCGCCCTCGACGGTGAGCTCGAAGCGCTTGCCGATGCGGACGGCGGTGAAGCCCTCGACGCCCAGGCGGGTGAATGCTCCGGACACGGCCTTCCCCTGCGGGTCGAGCAGTTCGGGCTTGGGCATGACGTCGACGACGATGGTGGGCATGACGGCTCCGGAAGTCGTGGGAGGACGGGCGGTTTCAGTCTACCGGCTCGCGCGCACCGCCTTTTCGCGGGTCCCCGCCGACCTCACGCGATGTCGCCGAGGGAACGGGATATCGCCGAGTGAACGGGAAGTCGTCGAGGGAACGCGAGGATGCCGTGCACTCGGCGAGTGCACGCGACGTCGACGCCGCTGGGTGGAGGGCGGGTCAGGCGTGGAAGACGGTGTGCAGGTCGCCGATGGCCTCGCGGCCGCCGAGCCCGTCGATCTCGAACAGCACCGAGATGCCGATGACGTGGCTGCCCAGGCGCTCGACCAGTTCGCGGCCCGCCGCGAGGGTGCCGCCGGTGGCGAGCACGTCGTCGATGAGCAGCACGCGCGACCCCGCGGGGAGGTCGTCGTGCATCTCGATCGTCGCGGTGCCGTACTCGAGGGCGTAGTCGACGGATGCCGCTGGGCGAGGGAGCTTGCCGGCCTTGCGGATCGGGATGAGCCCCACTCCGGCCGCGATCGCCGCGGCCCCGGCCAGGATGAACCCGCGCGCCTCGATGCCGGCGACGACGTCGAACTGTCCAGCGAAGGGCTCGATGATCGCCTCGGTCGTCACGCGCAGCGCCTCGGCGTCGGCCAGGAGGGGCGTGATGTCGCGGAAGACGATGCCGGGCTCCGGATAGTCCGGGATGGAGCGGATCAGTGCTTCTGCACGGGTGAGGGCGGGGGAGAGTTCGGGCACCGGTCAAGGCTACTCGGCGTGCCGGCATCCGCCGGCATCCGCCGGAACCGCCGGCATCCGCCGGAATCCGGATGCTGGCCCGAGACGCGGATGACGGCGGGGGAAAGGACCGGATCTCGGGCGAGTGACCGGCTCTCGGAGGCACCGGTCCGCGCTTGACACTCGTGGGAGCGCTCCCATAGAGTGCTCAGAAGTTCGTGGGAGCGCTCCCACGAACGGATCACCCCGCACCACGAACATCCCCACCACGCACACAAAGGAGTGCCCCGTGAATACGCATGCACGCAGACTGACGACGGTCGCCGCCGTCGCCTCCGTCTCCGCCCTCGCTCTCGCCGGCTGCGCCGGAGGCGCCGCCGAGTCCGGCGGATCCGGCGGCGAGATCACCCTCACCGTCGCGACCTTCAACGACTTCGGCTACACCGATGAGCTCCTCCAGGAGTACATGGACGAGCACCCGAACGTGAAGATCGTGCACAACAGGGCCGCGACCAGCAACGAGGCCCGCGAGAACTACTTCCAGAAGCTCGGCAAGAAGGGCCTCGCCGACATCGAGGCCATCGAGGTCGACTGGCTGCCGGAGGTCATGAAGTACTCCGACCTGCTCGCACCCGTCGACGACGGCCTCAAGGACCGCTGGCTGGACTGGAAGACCGCGGCAGCCACCGACAAGGACGGCAACCTCATCGGCTACGGCACCGACATCGGCCCGGAGGGCGTCTGCTACCGCAGCGACCTGTTCGCCGCCGCGGGGCTCCCCACCGACCGCGACGAGGTCGCGAAGCTCCTCGAGGGCGACTGGGCGCGCTACTTCGAGGTCGGCCAGCAGTACACCGACGCCACCGGCAAGGCCTTCTTCGACTCGGCCGGCGGCACCTACCAGGGCATGATCAACCAGGTCGAGGCGGCCTACGAGGACCCGAAGTCGGGCGACATCATCGCCACCGACAACGACGAGGTCAAGGACATCTACGACCAGGTGCTCACGGCATCCGCCACCCAGTCCGCGCACCTCGGCCAGTGGTCGGACGACTGGATGGCGGGGCTCGCCAACGGCTCCTTCGCGACCATGCTCTGCCCCGGATGGATGCTCGGCGTCATCGAGGGCAACGCCAAAGACGTCACCGGCTGGGACATCGCCAACGTCTTCCCCGGCGGCGGTGGCAACTGGGGCGGGTCGTACCTGACCGTCCCCGCGAACGGCGCCAACGTCAAGGCCGCGCAGGAGCTCGCCGACTGGCTGACCGCACCCGAGCAGCAGATCAAGGCGTTCTCGAACGCGGGCACCTTCCCGAGCCAGAACGACGCGCTCACGGATGACGCGCTGCTCGGCGCCACCAACGCGTTCTTCAACGACGCCCCGACCGGTCAGATCCTCTCGGAGCGCGCACAGGCCGTCACGGTCGCCCCGTTCAAGGGCGCCTTCTACTTCCAGATCAACGACGCGATGCAGAAGGCCCTGACCCGTGTCGAGGAGGGCACGCAGGATGCCGATGCGTCCTGGACCCAGTGGACCG
Source organism: Microbacterium sp. NPDC012755 (assembly GCF_042901325.1). Classification (NCBI taxonomy): domain Bacteria; kingdom Bacillati; phylum Actinomycetota; class Actinomycetes; order Micrococcales; family Microbacteriaceae; genus Microbacterium; species Microbacterium sp. NPDC012755. Next base: position 1,516,015 of record NZ_JBIBCT010000001.1, read on the forward strand.
AAGAGGTCAAGGCGCTGAAGTAGCCGGACTCCCGGGTCGTCGAGCGGGCGCGTGTCGTCTGCTGCGCTCGCTCGACGACCCGCGGGGAGACTGCCCCCGCCCGACGGCCCGGACCCACGACTGAGGACTCGACATGACCACCACTGCACCGCCGAGGCGATTCGGCTTCGGGTCAGCGCGGCTCTCGCGCTGGGACCTGAGGCTCTCGCCCTACCTCTACATCTCCCCGTTCTTCATCCTGTTCCTGATCGTCGGGCTGTTCCCGATCGCCTACACCGCCGTGATCTCGTTCATGGACTGGGACCAGGTGCGCGGCACCGGAACCTGGATCGGCTTCGAGCAGTACGCGTATGTGCTCGGCCAGCCGAAGTTCTGGATCGCGCTGCGCAACACGTTCAGCATCTTCGTGCTGTCGAGCGTCCCGCAGCTCATCGCCGCGGTGTTCATCGCCGCGATGCTCGACCGCAACATCCGGGCCAAGACCTTCTGGCGCATGGGCGTGCTGGTGCCCTACGTGATGGCGCCGGTCGCCGTGGCCCTCATCTTCTCGAATCTCTTCGGCGACAAGTACGGTCTGGTGAACAGCCTGCTGGAGGGCATCGGCCTCGGCCCCGTGCCGTGGCACTCGAACGCCTTCGCGAGCCACATCGCCATCGCGACGATGGTGAACTTCCGCTGGACGGGCTACAACACCCTCATCCTCCTCGCCGCGATGCAGGCCGTCCCGCGCGACTACTACGAGGCCGCGACGGTCGACGGGGCCGGCGCCGTGCGCCAGTTCTTCGCCATCACGCTGCCGAGTCTGCGGCCGACCCTGATCTTCGTGATCATCACCTCCACGATCGGGGGGCTGCAGATCTTCGACGAGCCGCGCATGTACGACCAGTACGGCACCGGCGGCGCCGACAGCCAGTGGCTGACGATCACCCTGTACCTCTACAACATCGGCTGGGGCGAGTGGAACTTCGGCAGGGCCTCGGCGCTCGCCTGGATCCTGTTCCTCATCGTGCTCGTCATCGGCGCGATCAACCTGCTCATCACCCGCGCCCTGGTGCGCAGCGAGGGGAAGCGCTCATGACCGTGATCGACAGGACGGATGCCGCCGCCGGCGACGCCGCAGACGACCGGGCGCCTGTGTTGCCGAGAAGAGGAGCAGGTCGCACCCGCCGCATCCGCGGCTCCCGACCGGGGTGGTTCGTGTACGGGGCCCTCGGGGTGGTGCTGCTGAGCAGTCTCTTCCCCTTCTACTGGTCCTTCCTCATCGGCTCGGGCGACGCGTACACGCTGCGCGACCCGAACCGCTCCTGGATCCCCGGGGGCAACTTCATCCAGAACGCCCTGGAGGTCGTGAACGACCCGGCCGTGAACTTCTGGCGCGCGCTGTGGAACTCGATCTACACGTCCGCCCTGATCGCGGCATCCGTCGTGTTCTTCTCCACGCTCGCGGGCTGGGCGTTCGCGAAGCTGAAGTTCAAAGGCCGCGGCTGGCTGCTCGCCTTCGTCGTCGGGACCATGGCCGTGCCGACGCAGCTCGGCGTGGTGCCGCTGTACGTGCTGTTCAGCGAGCTCGGCTGGACCGGCACCCCCGGAGCGATCATCGTTCCCGCTCTGACCAGCGCGTTCGGCGTCTTCTGGATGACCCAGTACCTCACCCAGGCCGTGCCGGACGAGCTCATCGAGGCGGCGCGCATGGACGGCGCCTCCTCGTTCCGGACGTTCCTGACCATCGGGGTGCCGGCCGCCCGTCCCGCTGCGGCCATGCTCGCGCTGTTCACGTTCGTGTCGGCGTGGAACAACTTCTTCTGGCCGTTCATCGTGCTCGACCGGCAGGACCCGACCCTGCCCGTCGCGCTCTCCCTGCTCCAGTCGAACCACTTCGTCGACTACTCGATCGTGCTCGCCGGAGTGCTGCTCTCGACCATCCCGCTCCTGCTGCTCTTCGTGTTCGCGGGTCGGCAGCTGGTCAGTGGCATCATGGCGGGCGCGGTGAAAGGATGACCCCTATGACCCGCCCCTTCCCTCCGGAGTTCCTGTTCGGCGCCGCCACCGCGGCCTATCAGATCGAGGGCGCCGCCTTCGAGGACGGCCGCACGGCCTCGATCTGGGATGCGTTCGCGCGCGTGCCCGGCGCGGTGATCAACGGCGACGACGGCGACGTCGCGTGCGACCACTACCACCGCTACCCGCAGGACGTCGCGCTGATGAAGGAGCTCGGGCTGCAGACGTACCGCTTCTCCACGTCGTGGTCGCGGGTCAGGCCAGACGGCGGCGCGGTCAACGAGAAGGGCGTCGACTTCTACAGTCGGCTGGTCGATGAACTGCTGGATGCCGGCATCGTGCCCTGGCTCACGCTGTACCACTGGGACATGCCGCAGGCGCTGGAGGCGCAGGGCGGCTGGACCAGCCGCGACACCGTCGACCGCTTCCTGGAGTACGCGGGCACCATGCACGACGCGCTCGGCGACCGGGTGCGGTACTGGACGACGCTCAACGAGCCGTGGTGCTCGTCGTTCCTGTCGTACACGGCCGGCATCCACGCCCCCGGGCGGATGGATGTCGGAGACGGCATGCTCGCCGCGCACCATCTGCTGCTCGCCCACGGGAAGACCGTGCAGGAGCTGCGCTCGCGCGACTCCTCCCTCGACCTCGGTGTCACGCTGAACCTCACGGTGGCCGATCCGGCCGACCCCGATGCCCCCGGTGATGTCGACGCCGCCCGCCGCATCGACGGGCAGTTCAACCGCTGGTTCCTCGACCCGATCTTCCGCGGCGCCTACCCCGCCGACGTCATCCGCGACTTCCGCACCGTCGACTCCTCGGCTGTGGCCCGGTGGGAGCAGGCCGTGCAGCCGGGCGACATGGAGGCGATCTCGTCTCCGCTCGACGCGTTCGGCGTGAACTACTACCACGGCGAGCTGCTCGCCGGCACCGCCCCGGCCGAGGAGCCGCCGGCGGGAGACGCCCCGACCGAGCGGGCCGTCGCCTCCCCGTTCCCCTCGCACGAGGGCATCCACTGGGTCGAGCGCGGGCTGCCCCGGACGGGCATGGGCTGGGAGGTGCAGCCCGAGGGTCTGACGCGTCTGCTGCAGCGGGTCGGGTCGGAGTACGCCCCCGGCATCCCGCTGTACGTCACGGAGAACGGCGCCGCCTACGACGACGTCCGCGAGGGCGACACGGTGCGGGATGCCGATCGCACCGCGTTCCTCGTCGCGCACGTCTCGGCGGTGCGCGACGCGATCGATGCGGGCGTCGACGTGCGCGGCTACTTCTACTGGTCCCTGCTCGACAACTACGAGTGGGCGTGGGGGTACGAGAAGCGCTTCGGCATCGTGCGGGTCGAGTACGACACCCAGGAGCGCGTCGTCAAGGACTCCGGCCTCCAGTACGCTCGGATCATCGCAGCGCGCGCCGTCTGAGGCTGCCGCCGCGACAGCATCAGAGCGGGGAGCAGGCGATGGTCAGGGCGACGATCGAGGAAGTCGCAGCGGCGGCGGGGGTGTCGCGCTCGACCGTGTCCCGCGTGGTGAACGGTTCGACGTCCGTGAGCCCCGAGGCGCTCGCCGCGGTGCAGGACGCGATCGCCCAGCTGCACTACGTGCCCAACCCCGCGGCCCGCACGCTCGCCAGCAGGCAGACGAACGCCATCGCCCTCGTCGTGCCTGAGGACACCACGCGCTTCTTCGGCGACCCGTTCTTCGCGACGATCGTCTCGGGCATCAGCGCCAGGATGACGAGGTCCGACTACATCCTCAACCTCCTGATCGCGAGCGAGGAGGGCGGCGCGAAGACCGCCGGATTCGTGCGCAACGGAGGCGTCGACGGGGCGATCATCGTGTCGCACCACACCAGCGACTCCTTCGTCGACCGCATCGCCGAGGCCGTCCCCGTCGTGTTCGGCGGACGCCCGGTGCGCGCGCGTCCCGGAGACTACGTGGTGGACGTCGACAACGTGCTGGGCGGCCGCATGGCGACGCAGTATCTGCTCGACCGGGGCCACCGGCGGATCGCCACGATCTCGGGTTCGCTCAGCATGCCCGCGGCGGTCGACCGCGTACAGGGTTTCCGGGACGCGTTGGCGGATGCCGGCATCCCCCCGGCCGCAGAGCTCGACGGCGACTTCACCGAGGAAGGCGGGGCGGAAGCCGCCCGACGTCTTCTCGCCGCGGGCTCGCCGCTCCCCGATGCCGTGTTCGTCGCGAGCGACCTCATGGCCAGGGGCGTGATGCGTGTGCTCCGCTCGGCGGGCATCCGGATCCCCGAAGACGTCGCGATCGTCGGGTTCGACGACTCTCAGGTGGCGGTCGCGGTGGACCCGCCGCTCACGACCGTGCAGCAGCCGATGTACGCGCAGGGCGAGGCGATGGCATCCGTCCTGCTCGACGTGCTCGCGGGGCGCGAGGCTCCGCGGTCGACGATCCTGCCGACCGAGCTGGTGGTGCGCGCCTCGGCGTGAGATGTGGCAGCGGCGCTCCCGGCGGCGGTCTCTCCGCGTCTGCGCGCAGAAGGGGCCCGGCCGACTGGGCCGGACCCCGCTGAGACGTCACGCCGTGTTCGGGCGATGAGCCTCAGTTTCCGTACAGCGCGACGATGCCCGCGCGGTCGGTGCTGGTCATCGACAGGTCGTCGGACGAGCCGTTGCACTGCGGGTAGTGCATGATCGACGCCGAGTCGTACGGGGTCAGCGGGCGCCAGTTGTTGTCCTCGAAGCAGGTGCCGGACTCCGGACGGGTGTGCTCGTGCCGGAACCCGAGGACGTGCCCGAGCTCGTGGCCGAGGATGTTCGTCGGGGTCCAGGAGCCCGAGCTCCAGATCGAGTCGTCGATGAGGACGTTCTGCTGGCGGTCCGGCGTGCTCGGGAAGAACGCGCGGGCGATGTACTGCGTCGTCTGCACGGGCTCGACCGAGAACACGACCGACTTGTTGCGCGTCGTGCAGTTGCCGTCGGCACTGCTCACGTACTGGAACTTGATCTTCGACGATGCGGCCTCCCAGAGTGCGGCGCCGCTGGCCATGGCGTTCACGACGTCTGCGTGACGGGTGCCAAAGGCGGTGCTGACGCAGTATGTGAGGTTGCCGACCTGCTGCGCCGACCACTTGTCGTCGGTGCCGCTGACCGTGTTGACGATGAGGCCGTCGATCGGTGTCGCCGGGCCCACGAGCACGTCGTAGAACTTCCGCAGCTCGCCGCGGTTGGAGATCACCTCGTCTCCGTTGACGATGTAGCTGCCGTCGACGTCCCGGAAGGTCGACGCGGCGAACTCCTGGAAGGTGGGCACGTCGGAGCCGTCGTCCGGACTGGTCGCAGCGGCGGCCGGGATGACCGCGCCGATGCAGAGCGCTGCTGCCGCGGTGGCGGCGAGCGCGAGTGTTCTCGTGAGTCGCATGGATGATCCTTTTCGATCTGAGCGATGCCGCACGCCCGGTCGGCGAGCGGACTCCGATCCGGAGGACGGGCTTCCTTGCGCCGCCGCCGTGCCGAAGCCCGCTCACGGTAACCGCGTCGATTCGAGCGGGTCAAGGTCGGCGACGGCGTGCCCACGAATTCTTGTACTCAGGTAAACAATTGCGTGCGCTCAGCCTGGCCAAAGGTGTCGGCCGGGCTCGACGGACGTCGAAGTCTGACGTCCGTCGAGGAAGACGGGGGAACACGGGTGCGGACCTGACGCCCCTCCAGGCAGGTCCGCACCCGTGGGTCATGATCACCCGGTGAGGGTGCGCAGGATGTCTCCGCCGAACAGCGAGAACGCCGTCACCCCGGCGGAGAGCAGCAGCACGCCGGCTGTCGCGGCGATCGCGATCACCGAGACGCCGCTGCCGCCGAGGCGCTGTCCGCGCAGGCCGACCGAGACGCCGGCCCTGGCGGCGAGCTCGCCGGCGTTGTCGTCGCGATACAGCTCGGTGCGCGCGGCGAAGCGACGGTGGAACTCCTCGGCGAGGACCACGGCCGCGGCCATCGTGTCGGCGCGGTCGAAGCGCGTCCGCGCCGGCAGATACACGTAGAGACGGTCGGAGACGAGCTCGATCTCCGCGCCCGAGCCGAGATCGAGCACGCGGGCCATGAGGTCGGGCGTGAAGATGTAGAGCGCGTCCTGCTGATATCCCTCGGGCACGATCAGGCGGAACACCGACGCGAACTCGCCCTCGAGCTGCATCTTCGCCGCGCCACGGCCGAGACCGAGGGTGGGGATGATGCTGCGTCGGCGGTTCGCCAGCACGATATGGGGCACCGACGACGGCAGCGGCAGCTCGATGAAGGCGAAGGGACGCTGGATCGTCGCCGCCTCCTGGCCGCGCGCCACCGAGTGGTGCATGCCCAGCTCGAACGGCATCCGCTCGTCGTCGCAGGCGACGACCGCGCGCTCCTGTCCCCGGTTCACGCGGGCGAACGCCGCGCCGGGGCGTCGCGTGCTCTCCAGGAGATCGGCGTAGGCCCAGCCGTTGCACCAGGCGAACGCCGCCACCTTGACTCTGCGGCCCAGCCCGATCGCGTACCAGACGAACCCCACGGCGGCGAGCACCGTGTAGCCCACCACGAACACCCCGAGGATCGGCGCGACGGCGAGGATGTCGCTGCGCCCGAGGAACCAGAGCGCCCCGAGCATCGCCACGGCGAACAGCAGCACCGCGACGAGGATGAACACGAAGCGGCGGTGCAGCGGAGTGCGGCAGATGCGCTCGTACGCGAGGATGTCGCGGAAGCCGGCCCCTCGTCGAAGGGGGTCGAGGTCTACGGTCACAGGCTCCATGACAGCGTCGCCCACGGACCGTTGCGCTTCGCGGTCGCCGCGGCCTGGAAGTCGACGCACCCGTCGCCGAACTTGTCGAAGGACTTCTCCTCGACCTTGCCGTCGCTCCAGTGCATCACGCGGCCGGCGATGTAGCTGAGGCCGAAGTCCGCCCACGACGAGAAGGCGGGGCGGCCCTCGACGTTGATGCGGTGGATGATCTGGCGCGCCTCGGCGACGTCGCCGTGTCCGAGCGCCACACCCCACGTGGTCATGCCCACGGCCTGGCCGAGCGCGTAGCCGTCGAGGGTCTTCACGAACAGGTCGGGCGTGACGATGTCCTTGCCGACGCGCTTGCGGATGAGGCCCTCGGTGTACTCGATCGAGGTGACGAACGTGCGCGCATCGCGCTTGTCCCCGCCCTCGGTGACGATCGCGTTCAGCCACTCCTTCGCCTTGGGGACGCGGCCGAGCTGCTCGGCGAGCTGCGCGCGCACGGCGAGGTAGAGGACCCACATCTCGCGGCGGCGGCGCACGGTGACGAGGCGCTCGATGTTGTCGAGCCAGTCCTGGCGCGTGGGGACGCCCCACTGGTCGACGAGCACCTTCTTCTCGCGGTCGCCGAGGATCGACGCCGTCGGGTCGTTCCAGTGCCCGGACGGGAGGTTCACGATCTGCAGGAGGCCGAGAGCGATCTCGTTGGCCTCGGTGTCGGTGGTGGAGAACTTCTCATCGGCCTTGACCTTGAAGCCGGGCATGAGCCAGACCACGATGAAGAAGAGCACCACGGCGCCGACGATCGCCCACACCCACCACTGCGAGATGAGCCACTCGATCAGGGAGCCGAGGTCGTTGAGATCGACGCGGGCGAGGGGATGCATGGGGGCTCCTGGAAGTGGGGGATCTGACCGATCCTCATAGATTGAACGATTATTCAGTGAGTAATCTATACGGTGGGGGCCGTTCAGCAAAGACACTCGTCCGCATCGCAGAGGAGGATGCCTCGTGGCACGCTCCGATGAGCAGAACCGCATCGCCAGGGAGAGGGCGCGGGAGAACATCCTCCAGGCCGCGATCACCGTGTTCTCCGAGCGAGGAGTGGCCGGCGCCAGCATCGCCGAGATCACCTCCAGGGCCGGCGTCGCCCAGGGGCTCGTGAACTACCACTTCGGCGGCAAGGAGCAGCTGGTCTCCGCCGTGATCGACCGCTGGTTCGAGACCGTGCTCTCGTTCGCCCGCGTCGACGGCACGCCGGACGAGGCGCTCGCCGCCGTGATCGACGGCGCCCTCATGGCCACGGCCTTCGCGGTGCCCCTGCAGCGGGCTGTCCTCGCGATGCAGCAGCAGCCCGCGACGCACCGGCTGTTCGCCGAATCCGAGCGGCGTCACGCCGATGCGGTGACGGCGACGGAAGACGCCGTGCGCGACCTGTTCCGCGCGCGCGGCGCGGCAGACCCTGGTCTCGAGGAGGTCATGCTGCGCAGCCTGCTCGAGGGCGTGTTCGTGAAGTTCGCCGTCTTCGGAGACACCTATCCGCTGGAGGACGCTCGGCGCTGGGTCCGCCGCAGCTACGGGCTGCCGGAGCCGAAGGAGCCGCTGCCGTTGGCGATGCCTCCGCGGCGGGGCGAGCCGCGTCCGCGCGCGTCCGGTGCGGTGTGCCCCGACACGGGCACGGTGGCCTGAGGTGCGTGGAGGGGGACGGATGCCGCGGCATCCGTCCCCCTCCAGGCGGGTCAGGCGGGGTCGCCGCCGAGCGGGCCGACCGCGGGGATGGGGCCGCCGTCGTCGGCGCCGCTCCGGCGCCAGCGGGCGATCGCGTTTCCCAGGTGGTAGATGACCAGAGCGGCGACCGTGCCCAGCACGATGGCGCCGAGCTGGAACGTGCCCCAGCTCATCATGAAGCCGGCGATCGCGATGACGAACGACACGGCGACCGTGTACTGGTTGACCGGACGCGAGAAGTCCACGCGGTTGTCGACCCAGATCTTGATGCCGATGACGCCGATGAGGCCGTACAGCGCCGTCGTCACGCCGCCGAGGACGCCGGCGGGGATGCTGTTGAAGATGACGCCGACCTTCGGCGAGAACGCGAGGAGGATCGCGACGATGCCGGCCACCCAGTACGCCGCCGTCGAGTAGACGCGGGTCGCCGCCATGACGCCGATGTTCTCCCCGTAGGTGGTGGTGCCCGAGCCGCCGAAGCCGCCGGCGAGGGTGGTCGCGAGGCCGTCAGCGACGAGGGCGCGCCCGGTGTGCTTGTTGATCTCCGGGTCGTTCGTCATGGTCGCGACGCCGCGCACGTGGCCGACGTTCTCGGCGATGAGCACGAGCACGACGGGGAGGAACATCGGCACCAGCGCCCACGCCTTCGGGTCGCCGACGGCGGCGAGGTGGAAGTCGGGCAGGCCGATCCAGGCGGCCTCCGCGACGCCGTCGAACTTCACCTGTCCGGTGAAGAGGGCGACGATGTAGCCGACGACCACGCCGAGGAAGATCGAGATGCGGCCGAGGAACCCGCGGAACAGCACGCTGAAGAGCACGACGGCGGCGAGGGTGACCGTGGCGAGCTCCGGCTGCTTCTGGAAGTTGCCCCAGGCGGCCGGCGCGAGGTTGAAGCCGATCAGGGCGACGATGGACCCGGCCACGACCGGGGGCATGAGCTTGTCGATCCAGCCGGTGCCGACCACCTGCACGAGGAAGCCGATCGCGGCGAGCAGCACACCCGCGGCGACGACGCCGACGAGCGCCTGGGTGATCTGCTCGGCCGACTCGAGGGCCTTGCCGCCGTTGAGCGCGGTGATCGGCGCGATGAACGCGAACGACGAGCCGAGGTAGCTGGGCAGCCTGTTGCGGGTCAGCAGCAGGAACAGCAGGGTTCCCGCGCCCGAGAAGAGCAGGGTCGTCGACACCGGGAACCCGGTGAGGATGGGGACGAGGAACGTCGCGCCGAACATCGCGACGACGTGCTGGACGCCGATCGCGATCGTGCCGGGCCAGTTCAGGCGCTCATCGGGGCGCACGACGGCGCCGGGGGCGACGGTGCGGCCGTCTCCGTGCAGCTTCCACAGGGGCATTGCGGGCTCCTCAGGGTCGGGGGTGTCGGAGTGCTGGAGCCACACTACCGATTCCTGAGTGTTGCCTGGGTGTCCTTCGACTCGCTCCGCTCGCTCAGGAACCACGCGGGATGCCGCGATTCAGGCTCCGAGGCGCTCGATCAGCTCGCGGTAGCGGGCGGCGGTGCGCTCGACGACGTCCTTCGGCAGCGCGGGCGGCTCGCCCTGCTTGTCCCAGTGCAGCGCCAGCCAGTCGCGCACGATCTGCTTGTCGAAGCTCGCCATCCGCGCGCTCGGAGTGGTGCCGACGGCCCAGGCCTCGGCGTCCCAGTACCGGGAGGAGTCGCTCGTGAGCACCTCGTCGGCGAGGCGCAGGACGCCGTCGGCATCCGTCCCGAACTCGAACTTGGTGTCGGCGAGGATCAGGCCCTTCTCCTCGGCGATCGCGGCGGCCCGGGCGTAGACGGCCAGCGAGACGTCTCGCAGCTCGGCGGCGCGCTCGGCGCCGACCAGCTCGACGACCCGCTCGAAGGTGATGTTCTCGTCGTGCTCGCCCATCGGCGCCTTGTAGGCGGGGGTGAACAGCGGCTCGGGCAGGCGGTCGCCGTTCTGCAGACCGGCGGGCAGCGGGATGCCGCACACGGTGCCGCTCTCCTGATACTCGGCCCAGCCGGTGCCGGTGATGTAGCCGCGCACGACGCACTCGATCGGCAGCATCTCGAGGGACTGCGCGAGCATGGCGCGATCGGCGACGGACGCCGGGATCTCGCCCTCCGCGAGATGGTTCGGCACATCGGAGAGAGCGGAGAACCACCAGCGGCTGAGGCGGGTGAGCAGGGCTCCCTTCTCAGGGATGCCGGGGGACAGCACGTAGTCGAACGCGCTCACCCTGTCGGACGCCACGACGAGGATGCGCGTGTCCGCCGCATCCTCCGAGGCGTACAGGTCGCGGACCTTGCCGGAGTAGACGTGCCGCCAGCCGGGGATGCTCTGTGCTTCGCTCACCCAGCCATTATCCCGGTGTCGGAGGGTGGTCGTAGCGTGAGGGCATGCCTGAGGAGTTCTTCACCGAGCGTCTGGTGCTCACGCGACCGACACCCAGCGACCTCGATGAGGTCTTCGCGATCCACAACGACCCCCGCGTGTGGACCCACTTCCCGTCCCTGCGGCATCTCGACATGGAGCCGACGCTGGCGATGATGCGGAGGTGGGAGGAGGGGTGGGCGGATGCCGGACTCGGGTCCTTCGTGGCGCGGCTGCGCGAGACCGGGGAGATGGTCGGCAACGGCGGAAGCTCGGTGCGGGGGTTCGGCACCGAGGGCGCGGTGTGGAACGTCGGGTACCGGATCGCGCCCGACCACCACGGGCGCGGGTATGCGACCGAGCTCGCGCGGGCGGGGGCCGAGCTCGCGCGCGAACGCGTTCCGGAGTGGCCGCTCATCGCCTATCTCGTCGAGCACAACGCGGCGTCGGCGCATGTCGCGGAGAAGCTGGGGCTCGAGCTGGTGCACCGCGGTCCGGATGCCGGAAACCCCGACCCCGCGGTGATGCGTCTGGTCTACGCGGACCGTCCGCTCACCGCGGCGCAGCTCGAGGTGGCGCTGCGCTGATCCGAGCTTGCCGTCGGGGCCGTTTCGGGCGTATAGTCCACGTGGACTAATTGGAATGGACTAACAATGCCGGATGCCGTCGACAAGCTCACCCCGATGGGGGTGATGGTGCTCGCGCTGCTGCGCGAGGGCGACATGCACCCCTATGAGATGGTGCGACTGATGCGCGCGCGCCGCGACGACCGTCTGCTCACGATCACGAACGGCACGCTCTATCACACGGTCGCGCGCCTCCAGAAGGCAGGGCTGCTCGACGAGGTCGGCGTGGACCGCGACGGCAACAGGCCGGAGCGCACCACGTACACGCTGACCGCCGAGGGCCGTGAGGCGGTCATCGGCTGGGTGCGGCGCGAGCTGTCGCGCATCGACCGTCCGTCCGACTTCCGCATCGCGCTCGCCGAGGCGCACAACCTCGAACGACCAGACGCGATCGACAGCCTCCGCATCCGCCGGGCGGCTCTCGCCGATGCCCACACGCAGCACAGCGACGGGCTGCGCGGGGCCCGCGCCAACGGGGTCCCCGAACAGGTCCTCGTCGAGTTCGAACGCCAGGAGATGCTGCTCGACGCAGAGCTCCGCTGGCTCGACTCCCTCCTCACCCGTCTCGAGGCCGCCGCGTTCCCCTGGGGACCGCACGCCTTCGAAGACACCGAACGCTATCTCGCCCAGCGAAAGGCCGCACAGCAATGACTGAATCTCAATCCACCGGGGCCGCGGCATCCGCCCCCTCGTCTTCTGGGCCGTCCACCGGCACCTACTCCGTCGGCCACCGGCCGAAGAGCCCCTGGCCCGCTCTGTGGGCGCTGGTCATCGGCTTCTTCATGATCCTCGTCGACACGACCATCGTCTCGGTGGCGAACCCGGCCATCAAGGCCGCGCTCGACCCGACGACGAACAACCTCGACAACGTCGTGTGGGTCACCAGCGCCTACCTCCTCGCCTACGCCGTTCCGCTGCTCATCACCGGGCGCCTCGGCGACCGCTTCGGGCCGAAGAACATCTACCTCATCGGCCTCGCGGTCTTCACGCTCGCCTCCCTGTGGTGCGGCCTGTCGACGACGCTCGAAGGGCTGATCGTGGCCCGCGCCGTGCAGGGGCTCGGCGCCGCATTCATGACGCCGCAGACGATGGCGGTCATCACGCGCACGTTCCCCGCCGAGCGCCGGGGAGCGGCGATGGGGCTGTGGGGCGCGACCGCCGGTGTGGCGACGCTCGTCGGCCCGCTCGTCGGCGGCCTGCTCGTCGACGGCCTCGGCTGGGAGTGGATCTTCTTCGTGAACCTGCCCGTCGGCGTGATCGGCTTCGTGCTGGCGTGGATCTACGTGCCCAAGCTGGCCACGCACCCGCATCGCTTCGACGTGCTCGGCGTCGTGCTCAGCGCCGTCGCCCTGTTCCTCCTCGTCTTCGGACTGCAGGAGGGCGAGAAGTTCAAGTGGGGCGTCATCTGGGGCCCGATCTCCGTGTGGAGCCTCATCATCGCGGGCCTCGTCGTGCTGGCCCTGTTCATCGTGCAGCAGGCGCGCACGCGCAGCGAGCCGCTGGTGCCCCTCGACCTTTTCCGCGACCGCAACTTCTCGGGAGCCAACGTCGCGATCGCCGCGGTCGGCTTCACCGTGACGAGCATGTCGCTGCCGATGATGTTCTTCCTGCAGATCGCACGCGGCCTCACCCCGACCGAGGCGGCGCTGCTGATGATCCCGATGGCGGTGCTGTCCGGCGTGCTCGCGCCGCTCGCGGGCAAGCTGCTCGATCGCGTCGATCCGCGCATCATCCTGGTGCCCGGTCTGCTCTGCGTCGGCGTCGCCCTCGTGTGGTACTCGGCGCTGATCAACATGGACACCCCGATCTGGATGTTCCTGCTCCCGTCCGCCCTGATGGGCATCGGCAACGCCGGCATGTGGGGTCCCCTCGCGACGACGGCGACCCGCAAGCTCCCGCCGCGCCAGGCCGGCGCCGGTGCGGGCATCTACAACACCACCCGCACGATCGGATCGGTGATCGGCTCGGCATCCATCGCGGCGTTCATGCAGTCGCGGCTGGAGGCCAACCTCCCCGGACTGTCCGACGCGGCCGGAGGCATCGGCACCGGAGGCGCGCTGCCCCCGCAGGTCGCCGACGGGTTCTCCGCGGGAATGGCGCAGGCTATCCTGCTGCCGGCCTGCGTCATGGTCGTCGCCCTCGTCGCGTCGCTGTTCCTCGGGCGTTACGAGTCCGAGCCCGTGGCCGCGCCGGGAGGGAAGGGCTGACGCCCTGACGCGGCACCGGATTCCCGGCATCCGCGTCTCGACGTCCCCCTCCGAGTTCCGACGCCCCACCTGACGCACGACAGACAGGTGGGGCGTCGGTGTCGGGTGGGGCGTCGGCGGCCGGCAGGGGCGGACGGGTTTGGCAGGAGCGAGCGCGTGTGATGTCATCGGGTGATGACGATCGCGCTCATCCGACCAACGACCGACCTCTACGACAGCTGGGCCGCCGCCGTGGCGGAGTTCGGCGGAGGTCACATCGACGGTTCGGGTCTGCAGGCCCCTGTCATCCCGGGGCGGGTCACCCTCGACGAGCTGATCGCGGATGCCGCACGGCTCGCCGACACCTCGATCGCGCCTCCCGAGGACCGCGTGCACAACGACCTCTACTGGATCGTCGACGACGCCGAGGTGATCGGATTCCTCTCGTTCCGCCACGACCTCAACGAGTGGCTCCGCGAGGCCGGCGGGCACATCGGCTATGCGGTGCGGGAGTCGCGTCGCCGCCAGGGCTACGCGTCGAAGGCGCTGGCCCTCGCGCTCGACCGTGCACGCGAGATCGGGCTCGACCGCGTGCTGGTCACCTGCGATGACGATAACGTCGCCTCCGCCCGCACGATCGAGGGCGCCGGCGGTGTGCTGCAGGACGTGAGCGACCAGACCGAGCGCGGGCACGCGCTGCTGCGCCGCTACTGGATCACGCTGTAGTCAGCCCACCGGCCCTTGTGCCGGTTCTGCGTGCGAGAACGCGACCGGAGGCTAGGGTTGTTGGTCGGCGGCCAACCGGTCGTCGTCGTCGATCCCGGGAGCATCCGTCGTGATCCGCAATCCTTCCTCCGCCTCCGCGCGCCTGCGCAGGTTCGGGCGCACCGCGGGAGCAGCCGTCCTCACGGCGTTCCTCGCCGTCGGCGCCCTCCTCGTCGCGCCGACCGCGGCGACCGCCGCCGATGAGAAGTACGTCATCGGCACCGACACCACCTTCGCGCCCTTCGAGTTCACGAACTCCGACGGCCAGCTCGTCGGCATCGACATGGACCTGCTCCGCGCGATCGCGAAGGACCAGGGCTTCGAGGTGGAGATCCGTCAGCTCGGATTCGACGCCGCCGTCCAGGCGCTCCAGGCGAACCAGGTCGACGCCGTCATGGCCGGCATGTCGATCACCGACGAGCGCAAGAAGACCTTCGACTTCAGCGACCCCTACTTCACCAGCGGCATCCAGCTCGGAGTGATGAAGGACAGCGACGTCCAGTCGCTCGAGGACCTCGACGGCAAGACCGTGGCCGTGAAGACCGGCACCCAGGGGCAGACCTTCGCCGAGGAGAACAAGAAGAAGTACGGCTTCACCATCACGCCGTACCAGGACACGACCGACATGGTCGACGCCGTCAAGGCGGGCCAGGCCGTCGGCTACTTCGAGGACTTCCCGGTGCTCGCCTACGGCATCCAGCAGGGGTCGGGCTTCCGTCTGGTCGGCGACCCGGAGCTCGGCGGCGAGTACGGCTTCGCGGTGAACAAGGGGCAGAACCCCGAACTGGTCGAGATGTTCGACAAGGGCCTCGCGAACCTCAAGAAGTCGGGCGAGTACGAGACGATCGTCGACCGGTACCTCTCCGGCGGCGAGGAGTCGGCGCAGCCGACCGACATCATCTCGGTGGCCGTGAAGTACTGGCCGGCGCTCATGAGCGGTCTGTGGCTCACGATCCTCGCGACCCTCGTGGCGCTGGTCGCCGCGTTCGTGCTCGGCATCGTCTTCGGCTTCGGCCGCATCTCCGGGTTCTTCCTGTTCCGCTGGCTCGCCACGGCGTACGTCTTCGTGTTCCGCGGAACCCCGATCCTGGTGCAGGCGTTCTTCGTGTTCTTCGCCATCCCGCAGCTGTTCCCCGGGCTGACTTTCAACCCGTTCGTCGCCGGAGCGATCACCCTGTCGCTCAACACCGGCGCGTACATGACCGAGATCATCCGCGGTGGCATCCAGGCCGTCGACCCGGGCCAGAACGAGGCCTCGCGCTCGCTCGGCCTCGGCCACTGGAAGACCATGCAGAAGGTCGTGCTGCCGCAGGCGTTCCGCATCATGATCCCGTCGTTCGTGAACCAGGGCATCATCACCCTCAAGGACACGTCGCTGATCAGCGTGATCGGCCTGGCCGAGCTGACGTTCCAGTCGCGGCAGATCATCGCCTCGACCTACCTGTCTGCACAGGTGCTGACGATCGTCGCCCTCATCTACTTCGTCGTGATCACGCTGCTCACGCTGCTCGCCAACCGTCTGGAGAGGAAGTTCACCGCATGAGCAAGATCGAAGTCCGGGACCTGCACAAGTCCTTCGGAGACAACCACGTGCTCAAGGGCATCGACCTCCGGGTGGAGGACGGCGAGGTCATCGCCGTGATCGGTCCCTCCGGCTCGGGCAAGTCCACGCTGCTGCGCTGCCTCAACAAGCTCGAGGAGCCCACCTCGGGTCACGTCATCATCGACGGCGTCGACCTGACCGACAAGAGCGTCAAGCTCGACGAGGTGCGCCAGCGCATCGGCATGGTGTTCCAGCACTTCAACCTGTTCCCGCACATGACCGTGCTGGAGAACATCACACTCGCGCCGATCGAGCTCGGTCGGCTGTCGAAGGCGGATGCCCGGGCACGGGCGCTGTCCCTGCTCGACCGGGTCGGGCTCAAGGAGAAGGCGGATGCGAAGCCGGCATCCCTCTCCGGCGGTCAGAAGCAGCGTGTGGCCATCGCCCGCGCGCTGGCGATGGATCCCGAGATCATGCTCTTCGACGAGGCGACCAGCGCCCTGGATCCCGAGATGGTGGGCGAGGTGCTGCAGGTCATCCGCGATCTCGCGTCCGGTGGCATGACGATGGTGCTCGTCACCCACGAGATGGGCTTCGCCCGCGAGGTCTCCGGTCGCACCGTGTTCATGGACGGCGGCGTGGTCGTGGAGGAGGCTCCTCCCTCCGAGCTGTTCGGATCCCCGAAGAACGAGCGCCTGAAGGACTTCCTCTCGAAGGTGCTCTGAGCCGCGTCCGCGGCATCCCTGGCGTGCTCCGCCAGCCTGCGGGCACGGCTTCGGAGGTGGTGGGCTCGGTCGTCGGGCACGGCTTCGGAGATCCGGGCCGGCACGCCGGGCATGAGGTCGGTCCGGGCGGCGTGTCGGGTGTGGGGTCCGAAGTTGTGCCCGGGGTGGTGTGGGTGTGGGGTCCGAAGCTGTGCACGGGAGCGGCGGGGTCCGAAGTTGTGCTCGGGTGCGCAGCGGAGCGGGTCAGGGGGTCGTGTCGACCGTCACGGGGTCCGGGGCGGGGGTGGGATGCCGGCGGATCGTGCCGCTCACGAGGGCCGCGACGGCGCACAGGCCGGCGGCGGCGAACCAGGCGATCGTGTACTGGCCGGTGTGGTCGCGGACCATGCCCGCGAGCACCGACGCGATGCCGGCACCCACCTGGTGCGCGGCGAACACCCAGCCGAAGACCAGCGGACCCCGCTCGCCGAAGACCTCGCGGCACAGGGCGATCGTCGGCGGCACGGTCGCGACCCAGTCCAGACCGTAGATCACGATGAACACCACGATGCTGGGCTGCACCGACGCCGACAGCAGGCTCGGCAGGAACAGCAGGCTCACCCCGCGCAGCGCGTAGTACGCCGCGAGCAGGATGCGGGGATTCACCCGGTCGGTCAGCCACCCCGAGAGCACGGTGCCCGCGATGTCGAAGACGCCGACGACGGCGAGGAGACCGGCCGCCGTGGTCGTCGGCATCCCGTGGTCGTGGGCACTGGGGATGAAGTGCGTGCCGATGAGGCCGTTGGTGGTGGCGCCGCAGATCGCGAAGCCGATCGCCAGCGCCCAGAACGTCTTGGTGCGGGCGGCGTCGCGCAGCGTCGTGAGGGCGAGTCGAGCCGCGCCCCAGGCGCTGCCGCGGGGAGCAGGGGCGGATGCCGCGACCGGCGCCGTCTCGCCGTACCGGCCGACGCCGAGGTCGGCCGGTCGATTGCGCAGGAAGATCCACACGAGCGGGACCACGGCGAGAGCGCCTCCTGCGATGATGAGCGACGCCGCACGCCAGCCCACGCCCTCGGCGGTCGCCGCGATGACGGGCAGGAAGATGAGCTGGCCGGTCGCGCTGCCCGCGGTGAGCACGCCGGAGACGAGTCCGCGACGGGTGGCGAACCACGTGTCGGTGATGGTGGCGGCGAAGACGAGGGCCATCGACCCGGTGCCGAGGCCGATCAGCACACCCCACGTCAGGATCAGCTGCGCCGGGGTGGCGACGAAGACGCTGAGCGCGGACCCCGCGCCGATGACCAGCAGCGCGGTGACGGTCACGGCGCGGATGCCGAAGCGCTGCATGAGCGCGGCGGCGAACGGAGCGGTGAGGCCGAACAGCAGGAGGTTGACGGTGACGGCGAGGGAGAGCTCCGCCGTGGTCCACCCGAACTCCTCCTGGAGCGGGAGCATCAGCACGCCGGGGGCGGCGCGGAACCCCGCGGCGCCGATCAGCGCGATCAGGGCGACGAGAGCGACGATCCAGGCGGGGTGGATGCGGCGGCGGGTGCCGGTCGGCTCCTCGACGGACTCGGCGGTCATGCGGCGCTCGATCCGGTGGCCTCGGAGGGGGAGCTCGCCCCGGTGGAGCCGGGCGCCGCGCTCGATCCGGTGAGGGCGAAGGGCTCTCCGCCCATGCTGCGGCGTGACCATCGGGTGCTGTCCGCGTCGAGGGGAGCGGCGCAGACCGCGCACCAGTCGACGGATGCCGCGGTCGCCCCGCACCGGCCGCACGTGACCGTGAGGCCCCACGGCCCATCGGGGTCGGTGACCTGGGTGAAGCGGGCGTAGGCGTGCAGGATCGGAAGCGTGGAGCGTCCGGCATCCGTCATCCGATAGCCGGCGCGCGCCGCCGCGGGGTCTTCGCGCTCGACGAGACCCGCGTCGGTCATGGCCGTGAGTCGCCGCGAGAGCACGGAGTCGGCGGCTCCGGTGGCCGCGCGCAGCTGGTCGAAGCGCGTGCGTCCGGAGAACATCTCGCGCAGGATCAGCAGCACCCACGGGTCGGCGAGCACGTCGGCGGAGTGGGCGATCGGGCAGGTCGCCGAGGACCAGTCGGAGCGGAGCGGCATCCGCTAACTTTCTTGAAGAAAGCCAGGGCTGTCAAGAGTGAGCGTGCGGGAGTTCGGAGAATGGCAGGAATCTCGGACGATCAGGCAGGAATCCTCCGAGAAACGCGCGATCATCCGAAGAACGGATGCCGCGGCACGGCGCCGCGCGCCTACTCCGCGACGCGGGCGGCGATGTCGGTGCGGTAGTGCGACCCGTCGAGGGAGATCTTCGCGATCGCCTCGTAGGCGCGGGTGCGCGCGGTGCGGAAGTCGGATGCCACGGCGACGACGTTCAGCACCCGGCCACCCGTCGCGACGAGCGAGCCCCCGGGGGCGTCGGGGCTGGCGGTCGCGGCGTGCACGAGGCGAACGCCCTCGACGGCCGAAGCATCCGCCAGACCCTCGATCGGACGCCCGGTCTGCGGCGCCTCGGGGTAGCCCTCGCTCGCGAGGACGACGGTGATCGCGACGTCGTCGCTGAAGACGGGCTCCGGCTGGTCCTCCAGGGTGCCGGATGCCGCGGCGAACAGCAGCTCCGACAGCGGGGTGACCAGGCGCGGCAGCACGATCTGCGTCTCGGGGTCGCCGAACCGCGCGTTGAACTCGATCACGCGCACGCCGGCGGGCGTGAGGATGAGGCCCGCGTAGAGCAGTCCGATGAACGGCGTGCCCTCGGCATCCAGCCGGCGGATGACGGGAAGGGCCACGTCGCGCGTGACCTCCTCGACGAAGGCGCGCTCGCTGCCGAACTGCTCATCGAGCCAGGGCAGCGGCGAGTACGCGCCCATGCCGCCCGTGTTGGGGCCCTCGTCGCCGTCGAGAGCACGCTTGAAGTCCTGCGCGGGGCTGAGCGCGCGCACGGTGTCGCCGTCGCTGAGGAAGAACAGCGAGACCTCGGGGCCCGACAGGAACTCCTCCACGAGCACGGGGCCGGAGGGCAGGTAGTGCTCCGCGTGCGCGAGCGCCTCGGCGCGGTCGGAGGTCACGATGACGCCCTTGCCGGCGGCGAGACCGTCGGCCTTGACGACGTGCGGGGCGCCGAGCTCGTCGAATGCGGCCTGGACCTCGGCGACGGTGGCGGCGCGCACGGCGCGGCCGGTGGGGACGCCCGCGGCATCCATGATCCGCTTCGCGAACGACTTCGACCCCTCGAGCTGGGCCGCCGCCCTGCCCGGTCCGAACACGGGGATGCCGTGCGCGCGGAGCACGTCGGCGACGCCGGCGACCAGCGGGGCCTCAGGCCCCACGACGACGAGGTCGACCGCGTGCTCGTTGGCGAACGCGGTCACCGCGGCGCCGTCGAGCGGGTCCACCATGACAGGGGTCGCGTCCTGCGCGATGCCGGCGTTGCCTGGGGCGACGAAGATCTCGTGCTCCGTCGGCTCGGCCCGCAGGGCGAGGATGATCGCGTGCTCACGGGCACCGGAACCGAGGACGAGAATCTTCACCCGTCCAGACTACCGAGGCCGCGCGTCCGGATTTCGGCCCGGTGCGGCTCAAGCCCCCGAGCGGGTGGCTCAGACCGTGACGGGCCGCTCGACCGTGGGGTCCCAGGGGATGGTCCAGCCGGTGGCGTCGAACAGCGCGTCCAGGACCATAGCGGTGAAGCCCCACACGATCGTGCCGTCCACGTCGAACGCCGGGCCCTTCCACGTGCGGCCCATGCGGCTGATCGTCGACGTGAAGCGGATGTCAGGGTCGAGCAGGTGCGCGACGGGCACGCGGAACACCTCGACGGTCTCGGCGTGATCGACCGCGACGACCCGCGACGGCGACCTCCACCAGCCGAGCACGGGGGTCACGAGGTGGTTGCTCGCGGCGAGGGGCAGCTCCGTCAGTGTCGCGAGCACCTCGACGCCTGCCGGGTCGAGCCCGGTCTCCTCCTCGGCTTCGCGCAGCGCAGTGGCGACGGCATCCGCGTCCTGCTCCTCCCTGCGCCCGCCGGGGAACGACACCTGGCCGGGGTGCGACGAAAGGGTCGCCGCACGTCGCTGCAGCAGCACGTCGAGGTCGGCCGCCACCGTCAGCTCGTCGGTGCGGGCGGGGATGCTGTCGAGCATGCCGAACAGCACCAGGACGGATGCCGCGTGCGCGCCGTCGTCGGTCGGAGGGAACGGCGCCGCCCAGCGCGCGCTGCGCTGCGCTGCCGCGATCAGCTCGGCGCGCGCCCCGTGCAGGGTCTCGTTCGGAGTCATCGCTTCGAGCCTAAGCCTGCGGGCAGGGACGGGGCGCGGATCTTGTGCGCTCCCGACAAGCGCCGGCCCCGCCGAGCGGGGCCCCCGCCGCGTACCCTGATCCCATGCCCCCGAAGAGGATCGACATCATCGACGGACGTGCGGCGCTCGCCGCCGTCGGCGCCGCGGATGCCGCGGGTGAGAAGCCGCCGCGCACCGCCCTGGCGACGGCCGTGCGCTATCTGCTGCAGCTGCTCGACGAGAAGGCGCCGGGAGGCACCGTGGAGGTGCGCGTCCCGCCCTTCGGCGCCGTGCAGGTCATCCAGGGGCCGCGGCACACGCGCGGGACCCCGCCGAACGTGGTCGAGATGGACGCCGCCACCTGGATCGCCGTCGCGACCGGGACGGAGCGATGGGCGGATGCCGCGGCATCCGGTCGTGTCCAGGCATCCGGCACCCGCGCCGACCTGGCCGAGGTGCTGCCCCTGCGTCCCTGACCCGGTCGCACCCGCCCGGTTCAGCGCCGCGCCACCACCAGGGGAATCCCCGTCGAGGGGTGGGGGAAGACGTCGACCGGCTGCCCGTAGACCTGCTCGATCCTGGCGGCGGTGAGCACTTCGGACGGTATGCCGGATGCCGCCACCCGTCCGTTCGAGAGGAGGGTGACGCGGTCGGCGTGGGCGAGGGCCGCGTTCAGATCGTGCAGCACGATCGCCACCGCCGCGCCATCGGCGGCCTGCTCGCGGATCAGGCGCATCACGTCTTCATGGTGCTTGAGGTCGAGGGCGGCGGTCGGCTCGTCGAGGAGCAGGATGCCGGTGCGCTGAGCGAGCACGCGTGAGAGGGCCACCCGAGCGCGCTCGCCGCCGGAGAGCGACGTCACGGCGCGGAGGGCCAGGGGCAGGACCTCGGTCGCCGTCATCGCGGCGATCACGATGTCGTCGTCCTCGGCGGACGAGGGCGTGCGCGCCCACGGCGCCCGCCCCATCCGCACCACCTGCTCGACGGTGAAGGGGAAGGTCACCGCGTTCTCCTGCAGCAGCACGGCGCGCTGTCTGGCCAGCTCCTGCGCACGGATGCCGCCGAGCGGGCGTCCGTCGAGCGCCACCGCTCCCGCGGCGGAGACGTCACCGGCGAGCACGCCGAACAGCGTCGACTTGCCCGCCCCGTTGGGCCCGACCAGCGCGTGCACCTCGCCAGCCCTGACGTCGATCGCGGCGTCGTCGAGGATGGTCCGCCCCTCGCCCACGCGCACCGTGATGCCGGTGCCGCTGAGACGCACGGTCATGCCCAACCTCCCGAGCGCCGTCGGGTGCGCACCAGCAACCAGAGGAAGAACGGGCCGCCGACGAGCGCCGTGATCATGCCGATCGGAAGGTCGGCGAGAGGTACGGCGGTGCGCGCGACGAGGTCGGCCAGCGAGATCAGCAGCGCCCCGCCGAACGCCGATGCGATCACGAGGGGCAGGTGCGCGGGGCCGATGATCATGCGCATGAGGTGCGGCACGACGAGTCCGGCGAACCCGATGATCCCCGCGAAGGCCACGGCCGCGCACACGAGAACGGCGACGGTCACGATCACCACGATCCGCAGCAGCTCGACGTTGAGGCCGAGGTGCCTGGCCGTGCGCTCGCCGAGTGCGAAGAGGTCGAGGCCCGGTGCGACGACGAGCGCGACGATCACGCCGACGGCGACCAGCGGGGCGACGAGCGCCGAGTGCGACCACAGCGCGCCGTTGAGCGACCCGAGCTGCCAGAAGACGATCTGCTCGCGCGTCGACGTCGTGCCGAGGAACGTCAGGAAGGCCATCCCGGCGCCGGCGATCGCGTTGATCGCGATGCCGGTCAGGAGCAGCGTGACGACCTCGGTGCGCCCGCCGGATCGGCTGATGAGGTAGACCGCCATCACGGCGACGAGCCCGCCGAGGAATGCGAACGCCGGTGTCGTCCACATCCCGAACGACGCGAGCCCGAGGGTGATGCTCGCCGCGGCGCCCAGGGCCGCGCCGGAGGAGACGCCGACGACTCCGGCATCCGCCAGCGGGTTGCCGAAGATCGCCTGCATGAGCACCCCGGAGACGGCGAGGGCGGCGCCGACGAGCAGGCCGAGCACGAGGCGGGGGAGTCGGATGCTGTAGATGACGCCGTAGTCCGTGGCGCTGTCGGGAGCCCACGCGGTGTCGATGCCGATGCCGTGCAGGAGCACCCCGACGAGGCCCGACGGCGACAGCTGGTACTGACCGCTCGTGATCGACGCGACGCACGTGAGGACGAGGGCCGCGATCAGCCCGATCAGCACGAGCGCGAACCGCAGGCCCCGGTGCGTCGTCGGCGTCGGGGTGACGACCTCTCCGGTCACTTCGTCGTCTCGGGGGCGTAGAGGGCGCGGGCGATCGCGAGGACGACGTCGGCGGAGCGCGGGCCGAAGCTGAGCACCTCGGTGTCGGCCATGTCGATCACTCGGCGGTGGGCGCCGGCCGGGGTCTGGGCGACGGCGGGGATGCGTTCGATGAGGCCATCGACGCCGCCGACCGACTCCAGTCCGTCGGTCATCATGACGATCACATCGGGCTGCGCCTCGACGAGCGCCTCCGCCGTCATCGGCTTCATGCCCTGCCAGCCGATCTCGCCCGCGACGTCGATCCCGCCGACCGCGTCGATGAGCGAATCGGCGCCCGAGTCCTCACCGAAGATGTAGTAGACGTTCGCGCTGCCGCGCACGTAGAGGAACAGCATCCGCGCCCGGTCGGATTCCGCAGCGGGGGTCACCTCGGCGATCTCGGTGATCGCGTCGTCGAGTCCGGCGTCGAGGCGCTCGATCAGGGCGTTCCCGCGGCTGGGGACGCCGAGCGCCGCGGCGATCTCCGTGACGAGCTCGTCGGTGGTGTCGAGCCTGCGGTCGCTGGAGATCACGACGACCGCGATGCCGGCGTCGCGCAGCTGCTGCCTGACCTCCTTCGGGCCGATCGTGGTGTCGGTGAGGACCACGGTGGGCGCCAGCTCGAGGATGGCCTCGGCGTTGAGGGTGTGGCCCGACTTCGTGACGACGGGCAGTTCCTCCGTGCCGGGGAAGTCGGTGGACGAGTCGCGTCCGACGACGCGGTCGCCGAGGCCGAGGGCGAACACGGTCGATGAGATCGTGCCGGAGATGTCGATGGGCAGGATGCGGTCCGCATCCGTCACGGTGACTTCGCGCCCCTCGCTGTCGGTCACCGTCACGGGGAGCTTCGGGGCGGTCTCGTCGGAGACCGGTTCGATGGCGTGGCTGGGAAGGCAGGCGGTCGACTGCCCCTTCGCGGTGCGCACGTCCTTCACGAGGTCGAGCGAGGCCAGGGGTACGGATGCCGCGGGGCAGTCGTCCT
This sequence comes from Microbacterium sp. NPDC012755, assembly GCF_042901325.1. Taxonomy (NCBI): domain Bacteria; kingdom Bacillati; phylum Actinomycetota; class Actinomycetes; order Micrococcales; family Microbacteriaceae; genus Microbacterium; species Microbacterium sp. NPDC012755. Next base: position 1,540,268 of record NZ_JBIBCT010000001.1, read on the forward strand.
GTGAGACCGCGGGGGAGGCCGGTGCTCCGGCGCCGTCGCAGGCGGAGAGGCCGAAGGCGAGCGTGGAGACCAGGAGGACGACGAGAGTACGACGCATTAGGCAAGGCTAACCTAAAAGTTGACGCGCCCTGCGACGTCCGTCTACTGTCGGAGATGATGCGACTTAGCTAAGCCTAACCAACATCTACCCTTCCCGCCCGACTGCACAGCGGCACCGCCGGCGCGTGTGCCCGCGCGCCCCGGAGTCCGGAGAGAATCCGTGAACGACACAGCCCCAGCCCCCACGGCGAGCACGCGCCTCCGCGCAGGCCTCGCCGCCCTGATATCGCTCTTCCTCATCGTCGCCGGACTCGCGGCCGCGCAGCCTGCGCTCGCCGCCGACGGGATCGTCTCCGTCAGCGTCGGCTCGGCGGACTCCAGCGGCGTCTCCGTGCAGGTGCAGGCCTCGGGCCTCCCCGCCGATGCCACGGGAGCGTATGCGGCGCTGATCGTGACGGGAACCGAAGGAGGGCTGACAGGAGGCGGCGGGTACGCGGCGTTCACGATGCCGGTCGTCACGACCGGCGCCAGCGCGTTCACGCTGACCGCATCCGCCGACACGCTCGACCGCACCCAGACCTACGAGGTGCTCGTCTGGGCGAAGCACTCCAACCCCGACGCGACGACGATCTACGGCCGCGGCGCCGTCAGCATCAGCGGCGCGCAGTGGGATGCCGTCTTCGGCCCCGTTCCTGGAACCGATCCGGGCACTGACCCCGGGACCGATCCCGGTACCGATCCGGGCACTGACCCCGGCACCGAGCCGGGCACCGACCCGGGTACGACGGCTCCGGCATCTCCGTCTCTCTCGGTGTTCCTCGCCGACGGTGTCACCCCGGCGACCGGTGTCGCGCTCAAGGCAGGTGACAGGGTCGTCGTGAAGGGCACAGGGTATGACCCGACGGCGAACGTGGGTGGTCGTGGGGCGCCGATTCCGTCGACGCTGCCGCAGGGCACGTATGTGGTGTTCGGGAACTTCGCCGCGACCTGGCAGCCGTCGAAGGGTGCGGCATCCGCGACCCGTTCGGTGGGGACGCAGGCGTGGGCGCTCGCCGAGAGCGTGCTGAATCAGGTGCCCGCTCAGTACCAGCCGACGATCCGGGCGCAGTGGGCCGACATCTCCGCCGACGGGTCGTTCCAGGCGACGCTGACGCTGAAGGACACGCCCGCGACCCCGGGCTCGTACGGTGTCTACACGTACGGCGCGGGCGGTGTCGTCAACGCCGACCAGGAGCGCAGCGTCGCCCTCGACTACGGCCTCGCCTCCTCGCTCTCGACGAGCGTGAAGAGCGCGACGGCGGCTGACGGTCTGACCGTCACGGCATCCGGATCCCGACTCGGCGACGTCACCGGCGCCTACGCCGCGCTGATCGAGGCGGGCACCGAGGCCGAGGTCACGGCCGGCGGCGGATTCCTCGCGATGCAGTGGGTGCAGAAGATCACCGCCGGGGCCTTCTCCGTCGACCTCACGGCGAAGGCCGCCGAGCTCGACCCGGCGAAGACCTACGAGGTGATCGTGTGGCGGCAGCACTCGGTGCCGTCGGCAGCGACGATCTTCGCGCGCTCCACGGTCGCGATCAGTCCCGAGCAGTGGAAGGCTCTCACCCAGCCGGAGCCCGAGACCCCGACCACCCCGACCACGCCGCCGACCACCGTCCCCGGTGGCGCGCTGAAGTGGGCCGTCTCCTCCTCCTTCACGAGCTACATCACCGGTCCGATCGCCCAGGGTGCGATCGAGGTGTCGGGTGGAGCCACCCGCTCCGGCGGCCAGTTCCAGTTCGGTCAGGCGACGGGCAGCACCTACGACCAGGGCACCGGCCTCGGCACGGTCTCGTACGTCGGCGCCGTGCGGTTCACCGGGCACCACGGCGTGCTCGACGTGACGGTCTCGCAGCCGCAGATCCGGATCACCTCGGCCGATGCCGCGACGCTCTTCGTGACCAGCGGGGGCACGCAGGTCGCCTTCGCGACGCTCGACCTCTCACGGGCGGCGCGGATCTCCGCGAACGGCGCTGTCACGTACAGTGCGGCGCCCGCGGCGCTCACGTCCGCTGGGCGTGACCAGGTGCTCGCCGGCTACACGACCGCCCTCGACCCCGTGACGTTCACGATCGGATCGGCCGCGGCCGCACCGGCCGGGACCACCGGGACCGTCGCCGCCGCCGCGGTGGTCAAGGCCAAGCCGCTCCCGCAGACCCCGCCGGCGTCGACCGGGATCGACATCAGCGCCGACGACCTCGCCGCGCTCCAGGCCGGCGAGGAGGCAACGATCTCGGCATCCGGGTTCCGATCGGGCGAGACCGGCATCAAGGTGGTCGTGTACTCGACTCCGGTCGTGCTCGGCACCGTGACGGCGGATGCCGCGGGCATCGCCTCGTGGACCGGAACCCTCCCGGCCACCCTCGCCGACGGCGACCACACCCTCACGCTGCAGGGCTCGGTCGACCGCGGGCTGGCATTCACCCTGGCCAGGACGACGGCGGCGATCGGCGCGTGCACCGTCGAGGGCGCCACCCTGAACTGGGGCTACAAGGAGTCGTTCCGCACCTACATCGAGGGCATCGCCAGGGGCGGGTGGACACTCACCGACGTGGCGTACGAGTACCCGCAGTTCGTGTGGGCGAACGGCACGGGGACCTTCGACGGGGAGAGCGGCGCCGGCCTCATCGGCTACGGCGGCGGCATCGCCTTCACCGGTCACGACGGCGCGCTGAACACGACGCTGTCGAACGCCAGGGTCGAGCTCGCCGGATCCACCGGCTACCTCGTGTTCGACATCGCGGGCACCACGCAGTCCGGGGAGGTCGTCGATCAGCAGGGCGTTCGCCTCGCGGAGTTCGCGGTGCCGGATGCCGCGCTCGCCGACGGGGTGATCACGCTTGACGCCGTGCCCACCACCCTCACCGACGCCGGAGCCGCCGCGTTCGGCACCTACGCGGCCGGCGAGGAGCTCGACCCGGTGAGCGCCGTCATCCCCGTGGGCGCCGACTGCGGCTCCGCGCCCGTCGCCCCGGAGAAGAGCGAGTCGGAGGGCAGTGCGGCGGCGACCGCGGTCACGGCTGTCCCTGATGTGCAGGGGGCGCCGGTGTGGGCCTGGATCGTCGGCGGTCTGGTGCTCGTCGTACTGATCGCCGGAGGCGGCGTACTGATCGCCCGTCGCGGCAAGGGCGAGACCGCGGCCGTCGAGGCCTCCGCCGACGCCTGAGCGCCGCGAGTCGCCCTCCTCGCCCGCGCGGGGAGGGCGACTCGCGTCGGCATCCGGCTCCTCGGCCCGTGCGGCTCCGACGGAGGCGCCGCGACGGCACGGAGAAGGGGGCGAGCACCACGGCCCCGCGGTGGGACAATGGATGCATGGCCCCCAGCGAATCCGAGCAGACCGTCGAAGCGACCGTGCGCCGCGTGCCGCGCTACGGCGTGTTCATGGGCATCGGCGTCGTCGTCGGCGTGATCGTCGCGGGCATCCTCACGTTCGCGGGCAGCTTCCAGCCCTCGGAGGCCCTCGACGTCGTCTACCCTCCCGGCCAGGTCTTCGGATTCCTGCTGCTGTGGACCGCGCCGATCGGCCTCGCCCTCGGCGGCGTCGCCGGTCTCATCGCGGAGCGGGTCGCGCGCCGCAGAGACCGGGTGGTCCGCGTCGAGCGCGAGACCATCATCGAGAACGACTGACCCGAGACCCTCGCCTCAGGCGAGTTCGGCGATGATCGGCCGGATCGCCCCGTCGAAGGCGACCACGTCGCGCCGCAGACCGTCGGTCACGGCGACGGACAGCGCGCCGATCCACCAGATGCCCCGCTGCGAGAGCGGCAGCACCTGCACGTTCAGCTCGAACGAGTGCGCGCGGCGCCCCACCTCGCGCTCGAACTCGGCGATGGCGCTGGCGTACGCCCGGTAGGAGTCTCCGCCGGTGCCCGGCTTGCCCGCCGAGGGGCCGTGCAGCGACGAGACGTAGCGGTCGTGCGCCGATCTGGCGTAGTCGAGGGCGGATGCCGCGAACGGCGTGATCGCCGCGGTGAGCTCCTCGGCGCCGGTCGCGGGGAGCGCGACGAGCGTGTCGAACCCGTCGACGAGCTCGAGCGGGACGCCGGAGTGATGCGCGCGCGGCTCGACGGTCATGTCCCAGTAGTCCCGCCACTGCGATTCGACGAGCGGAGCGGCGTCGACCGCATCCGGGGCGCGCACCGGCAGATCCCGCAGGCTGGGCAGGTCGGAGGGCGTGCGGATGCCGAGGGACTGCCGCAGCGCGAGCGCGACGAGCACCGGCACGCTCGCGTCTTCGCGGATCAGCCACTGCGGCTTGTCGGACATGGCCCCATCGTATGGGGAGAGTGCGGCATCCGCTCTTCGTCTTCCGGAGTTCGGGGGTCGCGGCTGACGGTAGGATCGAGGGGTGGCTGCCTCCCCCACCAATCCCTATTCCGAAGCCGGCGTCGATACCGCTGCAGGCGATCTCGCCGTCGAGCTGATGAAGTCCTCCGTGCGCGCGACGCACGGACCCGAAGTGCTCGGCGGTGTCGGCGGATTCGCCGGCCTCTTCGACGCCAGCGCGCTGCTCGGCTATCGCCGGCCCCTGCTGGCCAGCAGCACAGACGGCGTCGGCACCAAGGTCGCGATCGCCCAGGCGATCGACAAGCACGACACGATCGGGCAGGACCTGGTCGGCATGGTCGTCGACGACATCGTCGTGGTGGGCGCCAAGCCGCTCTTCATGACCGACTACATCGCGTGCGGCAAGGTCGTGCCGCAGCGCATCGCCGACATCGTGCGCGGCATCGCCGAGGCCTGCTCCGCCACGGGCACCGCGCTCGTCGGCGGCGAGACGGCAGAGCACCCCGGTCTGCTCGGACCGCGCGACTACGACGTCGCGGGCGCTGCGACCGGTGTGGTCGAGGCCGACGCCATCCTCGGCGCCGAGCGCGTGCAGGACGGCGATGTCGTCCTCGCCGTGCAGTCCAGCGGCCTGCACTCCAACGGCTACTCCCTGGTGCGCCACATCGTCACCGGCGCCGGCATCAGCTACGCCGACACCGCGGCCGACTTCGGCACCACCTGGGGCGAAGCGCTCCTGGAGCCGACGCGCCTCTACACGCTCCCGCTGCTGCGCCTCATCGACGCGCTCGGCGGCGGCGTCCACGCGCTCAGCCATGTCACCGGCGGCGGCATCGCGGCGAACCTCGCGCGCGTGCTCCCGCAGGGCACCTGGGCGGAGGTCGACCGCGGCACGTGGTCGCCCAGCCCCGTCTTCCGCGTGCTCAGCGACATCGCCGGCTCCACGCTCGAGTCGGCGGAGGGCACCTGGAACCTCGGCATCGGCTTCCTCGCGGTGATCGCGCAGGACAAGAAGGATGCCGCCATCGCTGCGCTCGCCGCAGAGGGCATGCCCGCCTGGCAGGTCGCGACCGTGGGCTTCGGCGCGCGTCCGGCCGGCGAGTTCGAACAGGGCGCCAAGGGCGTCGACGGCGGAGCGGTGCGCCTCGTGGGCGCCTACTCCTCCCACTGAAGAAACGGATGAAATAACCACCCCATGTGCGGCATCGTCGGAATGGTCGGAACGGCCCCGGTCAACCAGGACATCTACGACGCTCTCCTCCTGCTGCAGCACCGCGGCCAGGACGCGACGGGCATCGCCACCGCAGAGTCGAACGGCGTCATGCACAACGCGAAGGCGCAGGGGATGGTGCGCGAGGCGTTCCGCACCCGCGACATGCGCGCGCTCCTCGGCAACGTCGGCCTCGGCCACGTGCGCTACGCGACGAAGGGCACGGCGTCGAACGAGGAGGAGATGCAGCCGTTCTACGTGAACGCGCCCTACGGCATCATCCTCATCCACAACGGCAACCTCACGAACACGCGCGAGCTGACGGCCGACATGGCCCAGCGCGACCGCCGCCACCTGAACTCCTCCAGCGACACCGAGCTGCTGCTCAACGTACTCGCCGGCGAACTGCAGAACACCACCTCGACGGTCGACCTCGACCCGGAGCGCGTGTTCGAGGCCGTCGAGCGCACCCACGAGCGCATCGAGGGCGCGTACGCCGTGATCGCCGTGATCGCCGGCTACGGTCTGCTCGCGTTCCGTGACCCCTTCGGCATCCGTCCGCTGATCCTCGGTCGCCGTCCGTCCACCGTGGAGGGCGCGGAGGGCCGCGACGAATGGGTCGTCGCCAGCGAGTCGCTCGTGCTCGAGAACGGCGACTACGAGGTCGTCCGCGAGGTCGAGCCCGGCGAGGCCGTGTTCATCACGAACGACGGCGAGCTGTTCTCCCGGCAGTGCGCGCAGAACCCGACCCTGGCGCCCTGTGCGTTCGAGTACGTCTACCTCGCGCGTCCGGACTCGGTCATGAACGGCATCTCGGTCTACGAGTCGCGCCTGCGCATGGGCGACCGCCTCGCCGACACGATCGCCAAGCACGTGCCGATGGACAAGATCGACGTCGTCATGCCGATCCCCGACTCGTCGCGCCCCGCCGCGATGGAGGTCGCCCGCAAGCTCGGCATCGAGTACCGCGAGGGCTTCTACAAGAACCGCTACGTCGGCCGCACCTTCATCATGCCCGGCCAGGCGGTGCGCAAGAAGAGCGTGCGGCAGAAGCTGAACGCCATGTCGACCGAGTTCCAGGGCAAGAACGTCCTGCTGATCGACGACTCGATCGTCCGGGGAACGACGTCGAAGGAGATCATCCAGATGGCCAGGGATGCCGGCGCGAGCTCGGTGACCTTTGCCTCCGCGGCGCCTCCGGTGCGGCATCCGCACGTCTACGGAATCAACATGCCGTCGCGTCAGGAGCTCATCGCGCACGGCCGCACGATCCCCGAGATCGCCGAGGTGCTCGGCTGCGACCACCTCGTGTACCAGGAGGTCGACGACCTCAAGGCCGCGATCACGGAGGGCTCGGCGGTGACCGAGCTCGACATGAGCTGCTTCGACGGACGCTACGTGACCGGCACCGTGTCGGACGAGTACCTCGCGTGGGTGGAGGGGTCGCAGACCTCTTGATGACCGGATCCCTGGGTACGCCTGCGAGCCGGCCGCTCTGGGAGGGTCGGGCACTGGCCCTGCTCGGGATCGTGCTCGTCGCGTTCTCGCTGCGATCCGCGGTCGCGTCGCTGTCTCCGGTGATCGACCACATCGCACGGGACTTCCCGATGTCGCCCGTCGTCGTCGGTCTGATCGGCGCCGCGCCTCCGGTGTGCTTCGCGATCTTCGGCATCGTGACCCCGCTGTTCGAGCGTCGCTTCGGGCTGGAGCGGGTCGCGGTGTTCGCGATCGGGCTGATGGCCGCCGGGCTCCTGCTGCGCGGTTTCGCGGTGGACTCGACGACGCTGCTCGCCGCGACCGCCGTGGTGTTCGCCGGCGTCGGCTCGGGCAACGTGCTGCTCCCGCCACTGGTGAAGAAGTACTTCCCCGACCGTCTCGGCGTCATGATGACGGTCTACTCGACCACGATGGCGGTCTCGACCTTCCTGCCGCCGCTGGTGGCCGTGCCGATCGCCGACACGCTCGGCTGGCGCGTGTCGCTCGGCATCTGGGGCGGTTTCGCCGCGGTCGCGCTCATCCCGTGGATCACGATGCTCGTCACGAACCGCACGACCCCGGATGTGGCGGAGGAGCCCGCTGGCGACCGGCCGGCGATCGTCCGCGAGGCGTCGGCGCAGGATGCCGTGGCCGTCGCGACCGGCCCCATCACCACGGCGTCGGCGAACCCGCGGATCTTCGGCAGGCTGTGGCGGCTGCCGCTGGCCTGGGCGCTCGCGGTCGTGTTCGCGGCATCCTCGTCGATGGCGTACGCGTCGTTCGCCTGGATGCCGACGATGCTCGTCGACATCGGCGGCGTCACTCCGGCGACGGCGGGCTTCCTGCTGTCGGCGTTCGCGCTCGTCGGCCTGCCCTGCTCGATGCTCGTGCCGATCCTCGTGGTGCGGTATCAGGCCACCAGGCCGCTGTTCTTCTTCGCGGTCGGCGCGGGGCTCGTCGGCCTCGCCGGCCTCCTGCTCTTCCCGACCGCGGCCCTCGCGCTGTGGGTCATGATCTTCGGACTGACCGCGATCATGTTCCCGCTGAGCCTGGTGCTGCTGAGCATCCGCGCCCGAACTCCCGAGAGCGCCGTGGCCCTCAGCGGCTTCGTGCAGAGCCTCGGCTACGGCGTGGCCGCGCTGTTCCCCCTGACGATCGGCCTGCTGCACGAGACGACAGGAGGGTGGCAGGTTCCGCTGCTGCTCCTCGCCGGCGCGCTCGTCGTCGCGTGCCCGTTCGGCTGGATCGCCGGACGTCGTCGCACGATCGAGGACGAGTGGGAGCGCCGGTACGGGCGCTGGTGACGGTGCGCCCGGTCAGGCGCGCGGCGGAGCGGTCGACGACCTGACGACGAGCTGCGGATCGGTGGACGGCATGTCCCCGATCGCGTCGTGCCCCTCGATCTGCGCGATCAGGCGCAGTGCGGCGGCGCGGCCCATGTCCTCGAACGGCTGACGCACGGTCGTGAGGGCGGGGGAGGCGTAGGCCGCGAGGGCGATGTCGTCGACGCTGACCACGGAGACGTCCTCCGGCACGCTGCGGCCCGCTTCGTGCAGGGCGCGGATGAGGCCGAAGGCCATCTCGTCGCTGGACACGAAGACCGCGGTGACCTCGGGGATCGCCGCGATCGTGCGGCCGGCGCGGTAGCCGGACTCTGGGGTCCAGTCGGCGGGGATCACGGGCGGAGGGACGATGCCGCGGTCGCGGAGCGTCTGCTCCCAGGCCTCGCTGCGCTGCTGCGTCTCGGTCCAGTAGTCGTCGCCGGACACGTGCCACACGGTCTCGTGGCCGAGGTCGAGCAGGTGCTCGACGGCGAGCCTGGCGATGGCGCGCTGGTCGACGGCGAGGGGAGCGTCCTCGTCGAGCGAGGTGCGCTCGCTGCGCGTGGCCGGAGTGCGCTCCATGCGCATCCGCATGGCGGGGGTCTCCAGCTCGACGGGCACGCCGAGGATGATGCCCTCGGCGCCCTGCCGCTCCAGCCGGTCGAACGCCTCGAGGAAGGCCTCGGTCGATGCGTGGTCGGCGACGGCGGCGGTCGACACGGTGTAGCCGTTGGCGGCGGCGGCCTGCTGGATGCCGACGCCGAGCGCCGCGGAGGAGTAGCGGTCGGTCGACACGACGATCACGCCGAGCACGCGGGTGCGCCCGGATGCGAGGGATGCCGCGGCGGCGTGCACACGGTAGCCGAGCTCGTCGACGGCGGCGAGAACCCGTCGGGCGGTGTCGGCCCGCACGTTGTCCTGGCCGGACATCACGCGGGACACGGTCTGCGTCGAGACGCCCGCGAGCTTGGCGACATCGACCTGACTCGGGGCCCTGTCTTCCTGGTGACGGCGAGGTGACATGTCTCAATGGTAGCGATCAATCGGCGGAATCTCAGTAACTCAGGCGGGTCATGATGCGATAATGTGAACGCAAACACTCGTCTTTGGAGCGCTATGTCCGACCTTCTCGCCGCCGCTGTCGACGGCCCGACCGCGACTCTCGCCGACCCGGCGCCCGCGGCACCCTCCTCCGGTCCCGCCCTGTCCTGGCGCGCCGGTGAGCTCATCCGCCGGGGTGCGCCTCACCGCATCCTGTCCGGCGCGATCCACTACTTCCGCGTCCACCCCGACCAGTGGGAGGACCGCCTCCGCCGACTCGCGGCGATGGGCGCGAACACCGTCGACACCTACGTCGCCTGGAACTTCCACGAGCGCACCGAGGGCGATGTGCGGTTCGACGGCTGGCGCGACATCGAGCGCTTCATCCGCCTCGCCGGCGAGGTCGGCCTCGACGTGTTCGTGCGGCCCAGCCCCTACATCTGCGCCGAGTGGTCGAACGGCGGCATCCCGTTCTGGCTCTCCGGTCGGGTGGACGCCCTGCGCACCAGCGACCCCGCGTACCTCGCGGCGGTGGACGCCTGGTACGACGAGCTCATCCCGCGACTGGCCCCTCTGCAGGCGGCGCACGGCGGGCCGATCGTCGCGGTGCAGATCGAGAACGAGTACGGCTCCTTCGGCAGCGACGCGGCCCACCTCGTGCACCTGCGCGACGGACTGCGCGCGCGCGGCATCGTCGAGATGCTCACGACGGCCGACGGCATCACGTCCGACATGATCGAGCACGGCAGCGTCCCTGGAGCCATGACGACCTTCACCTTCGGCACCGGTGTGGCGAAGGCGGTCGAGCTGCGCCGCGGCGACGAGGCGCTGATGTGCAGCGAGCTCTGGGGCGGCTGGTTCGACCACTGGGGCGAACGGCACCACGTCCGCTCCGCGGCCAGCATGGGCGGCACCGTGGGCGATCTGCTCGCCGAGGGCGGCTCGGTCAGCCTGTACATGGCCCACGGCGGCACGAACTTCGGGCTGTGGAACGGCGCGAACCACGACCGGGTGCTGCAGCCGACCGTCACCAGCTATGACTCCGACGCCCCGATCGGCGAGGACGGCACGCTGAACGACAAGTTCCATGCGCTGCGCGCGATGCTCGCCCCCTTCCACGACGGCGAGCTGCCGGAGATCCCCGCGGACCCGCGACGCCAGGCCGCGGCATCCGCCCCGCTCGTCCCCGTGCGCTCTCTTCTCGACGTCGTGCGCGCGCTTCCGGTGACCGGAGGCTCGACGCCGATGCCGCGCACGTTCGAACAGCTCGGCGCCGAAGACGGCCTGGTCGTCTACGAGGCTCCCGTGTCGTTCCCCGCGGATGCGACGCTCACGATCGACGGGCTGCACGACCGCGCCACGGTCTTCCTCGATGACGCGCGGCTCGGCACCCTCGACCGCGATGCGCAGACGTCGCTCGCGCTTCCGGCAGCCGGCGGTCGCGGCGTGCTCACGATCATCGTCGAGAGCCTCGGCCGCATCAACTACGGCCCCCGCACGGGCGAGGGCAAGGGCATCATGGGGTCCGTCATGGTCGGACGCCGCTTCGTGAACGGCTGGACCCACCGCATCGTGCCGCAGGGGGCTCCGGATGCCGCGTCCGGAACCCCCTCCGCCGACGGAGTGGCCGTGGCCCGCCTCGACGTCGCCGAACCTCTCGACGCGTGGCTCGCCTTCCCCGGCGGCTCGAAGGGCATGGTGTGGCTGAACGGCTTCCTGCTCGGCCGCTACTGGAAGATCGGTCCGCAGGAGACGCTGTACGCGCCGGCGCCGCTCTGGCGCGAGGGGGCCAACGAGGTCGTGGTGCTCGATCTCGACGGCCTGGGTGCGGCCGTCGAGATCCGCGAGCAGCCGTCGTTCGGCCCGCCGGAGGAGTTCATCGGCTCCTGACCGCAGGCCGCCCCGGCCACCAGATGCGGTCGCCCACGAGGGCGAAGATCGCCGGGACGATCACGGTCCGCACGACGAGCGTGTCGACCACCACACCGACGCCCACGATCAGCCCGAGCTGACCGAGGGTGACGAGCGGCAGCACGCCGAGGGCGGCGAACACGGCGGCGAGCACGATCCCGGCGCTCGTGATCACGCCTCCGGTGTGGGCGATCGCCTCGACCATGCCGTCGCGGGTGCCGTGGACGGACGCCTCGGCGCGCGCACGGTGCACGAGGAAGATCGTGTAGTCGATGCCGAGAGCGACGAGGAACAGGAACGCGAGGAGCGGCACCTGCAGATCGAGCGCGGGCTGCCCGAAGAGCACCCGGCTCAGCCAGGCTCCGGCGCCGATCGCGGCGAGGGCGCTCGCGACGTTCACGAGGAGCAGCAGCACGGGGGCGATGACGGAGCGGAGGAGGATCAGCAGCACCACCACGCTCACGGTGAGCACCAGCGGGGCGATCAGCAGGAGGTCGCGCTGTCCGCCCTCTCTGGCGTCCAGATCGGTGGCTACCGCACCGCCGACCACCGCGTCGGCGCCGTCCACGGCGTGCACCGCGTCGCGCAGTGCGGCGATCTGATCCAGGCTCTGCGTGGTGCTCGGGCCGTACTCGCTGATGACCCTGATCTTCGTCAGCGAGCCGTCATCCGTGGTCCCCGCGGGGTTCACGCGCACCACGCCGTCGACGCCCTCCGCCGCGGCGATGACGGCGTCGGCCTCGTCGCTGTGCGAGACGATGAGGATCGGCTGGGCCTCCCCCGGCGCGAAGTGCGCGGAGAGCACCTCGAGTCCCGTCGCCGACTCGGACTGCACGCGGAACCTGTCGAGCTGGTCGAGCCCGACCGCCGTGCCGAAGAGGCCGGCCGCCATGACCGCGAGCAGGGCGACTCCCGACAGGAGGCTCACCACGGGGCGCCGCACGACCTGTGTCGCCGCCCGTCGCCAGCCGCCGCCGTGGCGGACGGCCGCTCCTGGACGAGGGACGAAGGGCCAGAACACCCCGCGACCGCAGACGGCCAGCAGCGGCGGCAGGAGGAAAAGCACGGAGCCGAGGGCGATGAGCAGCCCGATCGCCGAGGTGATGCCGAGGCCGTGCGTGCCGGGGATCACCGCGAGCACCAGGGTCAGCAGCGCCAGCACGACGGTCGCGTTCGAGGCGACGATCGCCGGGGCGGACTTGCGCCAGGCGGTGCTCAGCGCCTGGCGGTGGTCGTCGGAGAGCAAGAGCTCCTCGCGGTAGCGCGAGATGAGCAGCAGCGCGTAGTTCGTGCCCGCGCCGAACACGAGCACGCTGATGATGCCGGCGTCGAACTGCAGGTCCCACAGGGATGCCGCCGCCGCGGTCATGCGTCCGGCCAGGCCGTCCGCGAGCGCGACGACGACCAGCGGGATCAGCCACAGCACCGGCGAGCGGTAGGTGACGATCAGCAGCACGGCGACGATGAGGATCGTCACGAGCAGGAGGGTGAAGTCGGCTCCCTCGAACGAGGAGGCGACGTCGGCCCCGAAGGCCGGGCCTCCCGTGACCTGCAGGCTCATCCCTTCGAGCGTCTCTCCGGCGATGGCGGTGCGCAGGGCGTCGATCGTCTCTGCCGTCTCCGCATTCGTGTCGCCGACGAGGATCGGTGTCGCGATCACGGCGGCCTTGCCGTCGTCGCTCACCATCGGGCCCGTCGGTTCGGCGTCGGCATGCGGCTCGAGCACCGGGAGGAGGTTCTCCAGATCGTCGATGTCGGTGTCGGTGAGCGCGCGTCCGTCGTCGCGTGACGCGACCACCAGCACCGACTGCCGGTCGGCGTCAGGGAACCGGTCGAGGAGCGCCGCCGCCTCGGACGACTCCGATGCGGCGGGCGCCTGGGCGTTGCCCCCTGGCGCCTTCGCCGAGCCGAACGCGCCGAAGAGCAGGGTCATGATGAGGAGGACGAGCCCCAGGGAGATCCAGGCCCCTCGTCGTGAGGTCAGACGGTCGGAGAGGCGCTGGCGCGCGGAGGAGTCGGTCATGTCCTCCACTCCACAGGGGCGGGAGAGCGGCGACATCGCGAGGACGGTTGACGACGTTCTCCGTCGAACGATGGATGCCGTGCGAGCCCCGACGTGCGGGGCGGCCGATGTCGATCGTGTAAATGTTTGCGCTCGCGTCCCCGGAAAGTATTGAAATATCAATACGTGCTCCCATAGAGTGATTGCGCAAACATCGTGCGAGCGATGACTCCACCCTGGCGCATCGGAGCGTCTTTCTCTCCGAGCACCTCCCGTTCGAGAGGTAAGACGTGTCGACTCATACCCGACCACCCCGCGCGACGCGCGCGGTCAGCTCACTGCTGACCAGCGTGCTCGTCTTCGGCGGAGTCGCCGTGCAGGCGATTCCCGCACAGGCAGCCGACCTGATCCCCGTGCCCAAGACCGAGTACCGCCTGGCGGCGGTGTCCAGCGAGTCGGACGCGTACCCTGCGCCCCCTGCTCTCGACGGCACCGCCCTCGGGGCATTCGACGGCGACTACGCCACGCAGTGGGTCTCGCGGTACACGGTCCCGGCCCCTGCTCCGCACTGGCTGGCGATCGACCTGCAGCGGTCGATCTCCGTGAAGGCGCTGGACTACTCGGGCAAGAAGGGCCAGCGCATCGACGCGAAGAACGTCGAGGTGTACGTCACAGACGACGCGTCCGTCGCGACGACCTCGCCGAAGGACGGCGGGTGGGGTGCGGCCGTGGGGACGGCGACCCTGCACGCCCCCACCGCCAACACCGAGAAGCAGCGCATCGAGCTCGCGACGGCGAAGACCGGGCGCTACGTCGCCCTCGTCGTGCTCGACGCGCAGGACCCCGCGGGCAACGGCGGCGGCGCCGGCGAGATCGAGGTCCTCTCCGACCAGGCCCTTCCGCCGATCGTCACCGACCCCGGCACCCCGCCGGCTGGAGCGACCGTGCAGATCGCGAACGGCGGCACCACGGCCACCGTGTCGAAGACCTTCCCGCAGATCCTGGGGTACGCGGTCGGCGGCTCGTCGATCGGCGGCCAGCGCACGTCGGGCGGCAAGTGGGCCGTCAACGGCACCTCCTACGCCTCGACGACCACGGCGACGTCGACGGCATCCGGCATCGACTACGTCTCGGTCTTGACCGGTGTCGACGTGACGGTGCGCAGCAGCATCCGCGTCGCCGCTGACGGCACCGTCTCCTTCGCGGTCACGGGCGTCGACGGCACCGCGCCGGTCACGACCCTCGGCCTGCCCGACAACGCGTTCCTGTCGACCAGCGCATCGGATGCCGGCTCGATGCTCGACCGTACCGTGATCAGCCCCGACAGCACGAAGAACGCCGATGAGCACATCGCTCTGAGCGGCACGACGGCGACGGGGCAGAAGGGCGCGTCCTTCGCGTTCCTCGGCAACGGCGAGGTCGTCGGCAGCGTCATCACCAACGCCACCACGCAGGCATCAGGCAGCACCCCCTCGTGGAACAGCCGCCTCCTCACCCGCGTGACGGAGGCCGACGGGCGCACGGCCGAGATCGGCTCGAACACGTGGCTGATCCACCCGACGACCGCGGTCGACGGCCGCGTCACCACATACGAGCTGCCGAAGGTCACCGTGCTGTTCGCGGGCGACCGCAACGGCGACGGAGCGGTCGACTGGCAGGACGCCGGCATCCGCTACCGCGAGGTCGACACCCCGCGCCTCGGGGCCGACAGGGTCGCGGAGCGCGTCGTCAGCCGCATCCCGTTCAACTTCGCCTCCAGTGCGACGAACTACTTCGACCTCACGCTCGACAACACCAAGCGCATCGCGAACCAGACCGACGGCCTGGGGCAGTGGGTGCTCAACAAGGGCTTCGGCAGCGAGGGCCACGACTCGGCCAACACCGACTACGGCGACAACTTCAACGAGCGCGCCGGCGGCGTGGGCGACCTCAACCACCTCGTCGACGAGGGCGCGAAGCTCAACGCCGACATGAGCGTGCACGTCAACGCGACCGAGATGTACCCGCAGGCGAACGCCTTCGACTCGGCCATCATCGACGGCGCCGCCCCCTACAAGCCGGGCTGGAACTGGCTCGACCAGTCGTACTACATCAATCAGCAGGCCGACCTCGGCTCGGGCCGCGTGCTCGACCGGTTCCAGCAGCTGCGCGACGAGGTCCCCGGCCTCAGCGGCGTCTACATCGACGTCTACTTCTCCAACGGCTGGGTCGCCGAGGAACTCGCCGACGAGCTGCACGGCATGGGCCTCGAGGTCGCGACCGAGTGGGGCGACAAGTTCGTCGACAACACGGTCTGGTCGCACTGGCCCAACGACCTCAGCTATGGCGGAGTGACCAACAAGGGCATCAACTCCACGATGGTGCGCTTCATCCAGAACGGGCAGGCCGACATCTGGAACAACGACGCCCTCCTCGGCCAGCAGCGCCTGGTCGACGCCGAGGGCTGGGTCGGCAACCAGAACTGGGACGGCTTCATCGACAACGTCTGGACCCAGAGCCTGCCGACGAAGTTCATCCAGCACTTCGATCTGCTCAGCTACACGGCCGGGCAGGCCGCGACGCTGACCGACGACGTGAAGATCTCGATGGACGGCAGCACGCGCGTCATCACGATGGACGGCGCCACGGTGCTCCGCGGCGACTCCTACCTGCTGCCGTGGCAGTCGCTGGCCTCCAACGCGGATGCCGGATCCCCGGTGGATGCCGACAAGATGTACTTCTACTCCGCATCGGGCGGGGAGAAGACGTTCGGCCTCACCGACGCCTTCAGCGGCAACACCGCCTTCGACGTCTTCACTCTGGGCGACCAGGGCCGCGTCAAGGTCGGCACGGTGAACGCGGTCGGCGGAAAGCTCACCATCAGCGGCGACAAGGGCGTGGCCTACGTCGTCGTGCCTCAGGGCGGAGCGCAGCGCGCCGCGGTGACGTACCACGACGCGGGCCTCGACGACCCCGGCTTCAACTCCGGTTCGCTCGACGTCTGGCACCCGAGCGGCGATGTGACCCTGGCCCGCACGAACGAGGGCACGGCCAAGAACAAGTCGCGCGGAGACAACATCGCGGTCTTCGGTGCGGCGGCCTCGTCGATCAGCCAGACCGTGACCGGGCTCACCCCCGGCCAGCGCTACTCGTTCTCCGCGCAGGTGCAGATCGACCCGACGGCGACGCGTGACGTCACCGTGGCGGTCGACACCGGTGCCGGAGCCGTGCAGCGCACCTGGAACCTCTCCCCGACGTTCAACTACACCGCTGCGGACTCGAAGGCAGGGCAGTACTACCAGCGCGGCACGGCATCGTTCCTCGCTCCGGCCTCCGGCCAGGTGACGGTCTCGGTGTCTGCGGCCGCGGGTGACGCGAAGGTGCGGATCGACAACGCGCGCATCATGACCGACACCACGGCTCCCGCAGCCGCGGGCACCGTCTACTCGAACGACTTCGAGGGCAACCAGGCCGGCTGGGGGCCGTTCGTGAAGGGGAGCTCCGGCGGCATCAACGACCCCCGCACGAGCATCTCCCGCCGTCACGACCCGTACACGAGCAGCGACTGGCGCAACACGGCATCCCCGTTCGCCCCCGGCGGTGCGCTCGCGGGTCTCGCGGTCGACTCGACCCTGACCGGTGAGCACTCGCTCATGTCGCACTCGGAGAACAACGGCATCGTCTACCGGACCGACCCCACGCTCGTGCCGCTGCAGGCCGGGCACACGTACCGCATCGGCTTCGACTACCAGGCGGGAGCGAGCGGCGCCTACCGCTGGCTCACCGGCACGGATGTCGTCGCGGGCGGCGAGGTCGCCTCGACCACGCTGAGCCGCACGCCGATCGCCCAGGCGCTGGAGACCACGGCGTTCAGCCAGGACGTGATCGTCGGATGCGGCGACTACACCTGGGTCGGACTCGAGCGCACGGGCGGACCCGACGTCGACTTCGTGCTCGACGACTTCACGGTCACCGACCTCGGACCGACCGCGGGCGGCACGCCGTGCGCGACGGTCTCCGGCGGCACCGCCGTGCTGAGCCCCGGAGCGCAGGCAACGTTCACCACGACCTTCACGAACAGCGAGGCGCTGACCGCCGAGAACATCGGCGTGCAGCTCGCGCTGCCCGAGGGGTACACGGTCGAGGTGGCCGACGGCTCGTCGAACCTGTTCGACGAGGTCGCCCCCGGCGCGAGCGTCGAGACGACCTGGCTGATCACGGCGCCCGCCGCGGCGGCCGGCTCCGCGGTCGACATCGGCATCTCGGCGACGTACCTCGTCGACTGCGACGTGCGCACCGTGTCGACCGTGCAGCAGACCTCGGTCGCGTCACGTGCTCGCATCCCGAACGCGCAGATCACGGCATCCGCGAACTCCGAGGAGACCGAGGGCGAGGACGGAAAGGCCGCGAACATGCTCGACGGCGAGGCCGGCACCTTCTGGCACAGCCGCTGGAGCGCGAACGCCACGTCGTACCCGCACGTGGTGACCTTCGACCTCGGCAGCGCCGAGCAGGTCGACGGCATCTCGTACCTGCGTCGCGGAGCCAACCAGAACGGCCCCATCAAGGGCTTCCAGGTGGCGGTCTCGACCGACGGCGCGACGTTCACAGACGTCGCCACGGGGGAGTGGAAGAACGTCGCCGACTGGCAGGACGTCGACTTCGCCTCCGTGTCGGCACGGTACGTCAGGGTCACCGCGACCTCGTCGATCTCGGGAACGCAGTTCGCCGCGATCGCCGAGATGGCGATCTACGGCACGCCCGCGCCGAAGGACGGCCACGCCCCGAAGGCGCGTCCGGCCGACGACCTGGGCGAGTGCACCCCCGCGACCGACCCGGCGCTCGCTCTCGACGCCGATTCGGTGCGGGCGGGAGAGACGGTCGGGGCCACTCTGACCGGCTTCGCCCCGTCTTCGACCGTGTCGTTCTGGCTCGACGGCGTGAAGATCGCGGATGCCGCGGTCGACGCCGACGGAGCGCTCACCACCCCGCTGCTGATCCCTGCGGATGCCGCAGTCGGGAAGCACCGCGTCATCGTGAAGGACGGCTCCGGAGCCGAGCTCGCGAGCGCGGAGCTGAAGGTCAAGAAGGCCAAGCCGGCCAAGGACCCGAAGGTCACCCCGTCGGTCGGGACGGTGCGCTCCGGCGGCACGCTGACCGTGCAGCTGGGCGGATTCGAGCCCGGTCAGCTCGTGCAGCTGTGGCTGCACTCCGAGCCGGTCAAGGTCGGCGAGGCGACGGTGTCCGATGACGGCGAGGCGGTGCTGTCGATCACGGTTCCCGCCTCGACCCCGGCGGGCGCCCACACGCTCGTCGCGACGGATGCCGAGGGCGTCGAACTCGCATCGGCCGGGCTGGCGGTCACGTCCGCGCCCGGTGCGGGCACGGGCTCCGGGGCGGGTCTCGCCACGACGGGAGCCGATGGTTCGCTGTGGTCGGCCGTGGCGGCATCCGCTCTGGGTCTGCTGGCCCTCGGTGCGGTGCTGTGGACGAGGCGGCGTCGGCTGAGCTGACCCGCAGATCCGCAGCACGACGCGGCCCGGAGGACGATTCCTCCGGGCCGCGTCGTGCGTTCCGTTCCGTCCCGTCTCGTCCCGCTCCCGCTCCCGTCCCGTCCTGTCCCGCGTCGCGCGAAGATGGATCAGAAATGCCGCTGGGGATGGCCCGGCGGATGCACTTTTGATCCACCGTGCCGCACCGCACCGCACCGCACCGTGCCGCGCCGCGCCGCGCCGGAGAGGCGGTCATCGTGCGCCGCGCACCGCCGCCCACAGCGAGGCCCAGTGGGCCGCGGCCAGGTCGCGGGGCAGTGCGCGCGGCGGCGCCCCCGCCGCGGCGAGGGCGTGCCGAACGGTCGCGGCACTCACCGGCGCGATCCGCCTGACGATGCTCTCGACGCCGGCGCCGCGCCCGGTGAACACGTCACGGACGAACCTCTCGTACGCACGTCTCTCGGCGTGCGGCACGAGGGGCGAGCCGCGACGGGTGATCGTGAGGATGCCGCCGTCGACGCCGGGGCGCGGCGCGAATCCCCAGCTGGGCACCCGCCCCCGCAGAGAGAACTCGAACCACGGCGCGCTCTGCGCCGTCATCATCGTCCCGCCTCCTACGCCGGCGCGCTTGCGGGCGACCTCCCACTGGGTGACGAGCACGGCGTGATCCCACCGGCGCTCCGAGAGCAGGCGCCGCAGGATCGGCGTCGTGAGGTGGAATGGCACGTTGCCGACGACGACGGGCGCGTCGAGCGGATGCCGCAGCGCATCGGCGTGCATGACGCGCACGTGCGGGAGGGCACGGGCGAGGCGCCGCACCCGGTGCTCGTCGAGGTCGATCGCCGTGAGCAGCCGGCGGGTCGACGCGAGGTGACGCGTGAGGGCGCCGTCACCAGCACCGAGCTCGAGGATGGGCCCGGTGGTCGCGTCGACGAGGGCGATGACGGTGTCGATGGACGGTCGGTGGACGAGGAAGTTCTGGCCGAGTTCATGGCGGCCGCCGTGAAGGGAACGAGGCATGGGAGCGCTCCAAGGGAAGGTTCTGGAGCACCGCGGAGAGGCCGGGTCGCGGGTATGCGGAAGCGCCCGTCCGAGGTGCGTGGTGACGTCTCGGAGGGACGGCGCGCTCAATCGAGCGGATGCGAGCGCGCCGTCAGGCGCGGCGGTCGCGGAAGGTGAAGAAGCGCCCCGTCACGGGCGCAGAGCATATTGTTCCCACAGCCCGACTCTAACAGGAGGCCGGATGCCGCGGCATCCGCCCTGTCGGGAGGGGAGCTCCTGCTCGGAATGAGAGGTCACCCTCGGGAGGAGAACTCCTGCTCGGAAGGAGAACTCCTGCTCGGGAGGAGTTCTCGCGTTCGGGAGGAGGATCCCGCGCGGAGGCTCCTCCCGAACGCGCGTTCTCCTCCCGAACCGGCGTGGCGGGGATGAGGGGAGGGTCTCCCCGCCACGCACGTGGGGAGGGGGCTCAGCCCTTCACGGCGCCGGCCGCGAGACCGGAGCGCCAGTACCGCTGCAGGGTGAAGAACAGGATGATCAGCGGGATGACGCCGAGCAGGGCGCCGAGCATGACCGCGCCCTTGTCGGGGGAGAAGTAGCTCATCATGCCGTAGAGGCCGAGGGTGACGGGCTTCAGGTCGGCGCTGGAGATCATCATGAGCGGCAGCAGGAAGTTGTTCCACGTGGCCACGAAGATGAACAGGAAGATCGTCACCATCGCGGGCCCGAGCAGGCGCAGGACGATCGTGAAGAAGATGCGCGCCTCTCCTGCGCCGTCGATGCGCGCGGCCTCGAGCAGCTCGGTCGGCACCGACGACTGCGCGTAGACCATGCCGAGGAACACGCCGAACGGCGAGACCGCCGAGGGGATGATGATCGCCCAGGCCGTGTTCGTGAGCCCCAGCGAGTGGAACTCGATGTACAGCGGCACGGTCAGCAGGGCGACAGGCAGCAGCAGCCCCGCCATGATGACGCCGACCGCGATCCTCTTGCCGGGGAACGCGAACTTCGCGATCGCGTAGCCCGCCATCACCGCGAACAGGGTGCCGATGACGCCGGCGCTCACCGAGTAGAACAGCGAGTTGCCCACCCAGCGCCAGAACAGCCCCTGGGTCCAGCCCATGAGGCTGTCGTAGTTCGTGCCGAGGTTCCAGTCGGCGAACCAGAAGCCGAAGGTCGACGTGAGGTCGGTGTTGTTCTTGGTCGAGGCGACGATGAGCCAGTACACCGGCACCAGGAAGTACAGCGTCGCGATGACCAGCGCGATGATGCCGAAGGTCCGCGCGAGGGGGCCGGGCGCGATCGACGGGGGTGGAGCATCCGCAGCCTGCGGCTTGCGCGCTCGGCGAGCGGATGCCGGGGCGACCGTGAGGAGTCGTGTGGTGGTCATCAGGCGTCACCCTTCCGGCGCTGCAGCAGTGCGTAGACGACCGCGAGCACGCCCGCGATCAGGGCCATGAGCAGGGAGTAGGCGGATGCCGGACCGCTGCCCGACGGCGAGATCTCGCCCATCATCGAGTTGTAGGTGAGCATCATCGGCGTGAAGTCCTTGCCCATCCACGAGTTCGCGGCCTCCATGATGACGGGCTCGTTGAACAGCTGGATCGTGCCGATGATCGACAGCAGCACGGCGAGCAGCGCGGCGCCGCGGACGAGGGGGACCTTGATGCGCATCGCGACCTGGAACCCGGATGCGCCGTCGAGACGGGCCGCCTCGTACAGGTCGCGCGGCACGGCCTGCAGCGCCGACAGGAAGATCAGCATGTTGTAGCCCATGTAGGTCCAGGTCGTCATGTTCGCCATCGAGAACAGGATCGTCTGGGGCGACATCAGGTCGGTGCCCTCGGGGAGGTAGGGCAGGAACGGCGAGACCTGGGGCGTGTAGAGGTACAGCCACATCATCGCGGCGATGATGCCAGGCACCGCGTAGGGGAGGAAGAAGGAGAGACGGAACAGTGCGGGGCGCCGCACGATGAAGGAGTCCAGCAGCAGCGCGAGAGCGAGGGCGCCGATGATCATGACGGGGATCTGGATCACCGCGAACAGCACGACCCTGCCCATGCCGGCCCAGAACGCACTGTTCGTCGCGGCCATGACCAGGTTGTCGAGTCCCACGAAGGTGTCGACGAGCTCGCCGCCGCCGTAGAGTCCGTCGCCCGCGGGGACCTGGGCGAAGAAGGCCGAGCGCACCGACACGATGATCGGGACCAGGAACACGACGACGAACAGGATCGCGAACGGCAGCATGAACAGCCAGCCGGTGAGTCCTTCGCGTCGGATGCCGGAGCGCCGCCGTCGTGCGGGTGCGGATGCCGGGGTCGGGGTCTTCGGGATGACCCTGCTGTCGGTCACGGTGACCATGCTTTCGCCTCTCGCTTCATGACGACGGCGGAGTGCACCGTGGTGGTGTGCACTCCGCCGTCGATCATCAGATGATGCCTTGTCCGAGGGTCATTCCGCGACCGGGAGGCCGAGGTCCTTCAGCGAGGCGACGGCCGTCTCCTGGGCGGTGGTGAAGATGTCGGCCACCTTCGCGGTGCCGGCGACGGCCGCGGCCGCGGTCTCGTTCATCGTCGACAGGGTCGAGAAGCCCGGAGCGTAGGGGAAGTCCGGGTTGAGGTTCTCGGTCGCGGTCGCGAGCTCGGCGAGGACGTCCTGTCCGCCGAACTGGCGCAGCATCTTCTCGGGGGTCTTCACGCTGCCCTTGGCGGCGACGACGAGCCCCTGCGAGGCCAGGTCGTCGACCTGGGTGTTGAGCCAGGCGTTGAACTCCATGGCCTCCTTGGGGTTCTTGCAGCCCTTCATGACCGAGACGCCGGAGCCGCCGTCGGGGCCGCTCAGCGCGCCTGCGCCGAAGTCGGGGAGCTGCGCGACGCGCCACTGCCCCTCGGCCGGGGTGCCGTCGAGCGAGTCGAGCAGGAAGCCGGCCTCCCAGGCCGCGCCGACGTGGCCGATCAGGCTGCCGTCGTTGAGGGCGGCGGTGAAGCCCTCGCCCCAGCGCTCGGTCGCGAGGGTCTGCTTGTTGTCGAGCAGGCCCTGCCAGAACGCGGCGACGCGCTGCGAGCCTTCGCCCTCGGCATCCACCTTCCACTTGTCGCCCGAGGTGGAGAACCAGGTGTCGCCTGCGGCGGCGGACTGGCCGGCGAGCCAGTTCAGCGCCTCGTCGGGGGTGAACGCGGTGACGTACTTGCCTGCGGCGGCGGCGGTGGCCGAGTCGGCGGTCAGGTCGTCCAGGGTCTTCGGGGCCTCCAGGCCGAGGGCCGCGAACGCGGTCTCGTTGTAGAAGTACACGAGGGGTCCGGTGTCCTGCGGGAGTCCGACGATCGCGTCGCCGACCTTCATGCCGCTGAACGCGCCGGCGGAGAACTTGTCCTCGTACTTCTTGGCTTCGGATGCGACGTCCTGCAGCAGGCCCTTGACGTACAGCTGGGGGACCTCGGAGTAGCCGGTCTGCGCGAGGCACGGGCCGTTGCCGGCCTTGATGTCGGTCTCGAGCTTGAGGATCATGTCGCTGGACTTGCCGTCGAACTTCGTGGCCTTGACCTGGATGTCGGGGTGGTCGTCGTTCCAGCGCTTCACGATGTCGGAGACCTTGGTCATGCCGTCGCCGTCGGGAAGGCGGTGCACGTACTCGATCGTGATCGGCTCGCCGGATGCGTCGCCGCCGGTGTCACCGGACGAGCACGCCGCGAGGCCGAAGGCCGAGACCGCACCGACCGCGACGATCGCCGCGGTGCGAGTGAAGCGGGGGGTGAGTGCCATGCTGTTCTCCTCTTTGAGGTCAGGTTCATGCGGATCGCCCCAGGGCGGGGGCCAGGCGCCGCGGGCGGCGTCGATCACATTGCACATCAAATCAGAAAATGTTTGCGTTCACAAGCTGTGAAATGCAATCGAAACATGCGGTCTCCCCGACACGGAAGGGAGCGCTGACATAGCGCCGGATGCCGTGCCTTCGGCAGGTCTCGTCGGTCGCGCTGCGGAGGTCTGCACGCGCGGCCGGTTTCGCGGGTTGCGCTGCGGGAGTCCGCACGCGCGGTCGGTTTGCGAGTTGCGCTGCGGAAGTCTGTAGGCGCGGCAGAAGTGTCGACAGCGTGTGCAGCGATGAGCAGCGCGAACGGGCCGGGCGGCAGAGCGGCGTGAACGGGCCGGGCGATGGGCAGCGCGAACGGGCCGGGCGGCGGGGCAGTGCGAACGGGCCGGGCGACGAGGGGGTTCGAACGGCGCCGGAAGGCGAGGGGATGCCGCAGATCACGGCATCCGGGCACGACGAAACCCCCGCGCAACGCACGGGGGAGACGACGAGCTGAGGCGGTCAGGCCTTCTCTAGCTCGTCCTCGTCTTCGTCGGCATACTCATCTGCCCACTTGTCGACGTACTCGGGTTCCGAGTCGTCGCTCGGGTGCCCGAGCTCGCGTTCCAGTGCCGAGTAATTCACTGACGGACTGAACGACTTGAGTTCGCGGGCGATTTTGGTGTGCTTCGCCTTTTGACGGCCACGGCCCATGCGCGAGACCCCCTCACGAGTTAGCTGCGGGCTACACGGGGCCCGACGCGTTTCAGGACACCGGCCTGAAGCCGGTAAGAGTAGCATTCAGAATAGCACGCGGGTAAGACCCTCTGGCCGAGGCCAGCCTGGTGAAGGGAGCGATCCTCATGACCGACAACACCTCTGCTCCACGAGAGGAAGCCGTGCAGAACGCGGCCCTGCAGAAGGCGGTGATCGTCGGGCTGCAGCCCGGACAGTCACAGCACGTCCTCGATGAGGCCGTCAAGTACGCGCGTCTGCTCGGCGCTCCGCTCGTGGTCGTGCACGTCGACGTGACCCGTTTCGTCACGTACGAGGACCCGGACGGCTATGTGCATTCGGCGCCGATCGACATCAACTTCGAAGCGGGAGCCGCCGAGTTCGAGGCCGTGCAGGCGACCGCCTCCGCCGCACTCGACGGCACGGGACTGACCTGGACCGCACGGCAGCTCGTCGGCGACCCGGCGCTCGCGATCAAGCAGCTCGCGAACAAGCTCGATGCCCAGCTCATCGTCGTCGGAACCCGCAAGCGCGGGATCGGCGAGTCGATCAGGGAGTTCTTCACCGGTTCCGTCGCCGCGCGGCTCGCGCACCGGCAGCACCGCTCGGTGCTCGTCGTCCCGCTGGAGGAGCCGGTGCCCGACGACCAGAAGGAGATCTGGGTCGAGTAGCCCGCCTCGGCTTCGGCCGTTGAGCGACCGAGACGAAACGCGGATCCAGTCGTACGACTGAATCCGCGTCTCGTGCCGTTGCGCTCGCTCGACGACCGGTGTGGGGCTGACGCTCAGCGCCCCAGGCCGGCGAGGGCGGCGGTCACGCCCTTCGCGGCGGCATCCAGGCCGTCTTCGAGATCGGAGACGACGGACGCCGGAAGGGTCCCGCCCTTCGCGATGTGCGTGCGGAGGTCGGTGCGCACCCGTGCGCGGAACGCGTTGATGACGGCATCCGCCCTGTGCATCTCCTCGCGGCTGAGGATGCGCTCGTCGTCGACAGGCGTGCGGGGGCGCGACTTGGACGCCTGGCGGTCGTCGTGCTCGGCGCTGGCGAGGTCGGCCCTGAGGCTCTTCATCGCCTCCTTCACGCTCTGCCGCACCTCGTTCGCGATCAGCCGCACGGAGTCGGTGAGACCCGCCTCGATGCCGGCGAGGTCGCCCTCGCGCGATGCGAGCTCGGCGCGTCCGGCATCCGTGATCGCGTAGATCGTGGTGCGGCCGTCGACGGTCTTGGTGACCAGGCCCTCCTCCTCGAGCTTCGCGAGTCGCGGGTAGATGGTGCCGGCGCTCGGGGTGTACGTGCCCCCGGTGCGATCCGTCAGCGCCTGGATGACCCCGTAGCCGTGCTGCGGGGACTCCGCGAGGAGCGACAGCAGGTACAGGCGCAGGTCGCCGTGGGAGAAGACCGCGGGGCTCACGAGTCCCACTCCTCGTCGTTCGCGATCGACGCGGTCGCGCGACGCAGCACGGTGACGCCGCCCGACACCGAGTTGGCGCGGAGGTCGACGAAGCGGCCGGCGAGCTCGCCCGTGGAGCCGGTGTAGTTGCTGGGGCCGGAGGATCCGCGCTCGACGCCGTCGATCAGGATCCGACCGCTCATCGAGCGGACCACGTAGTTCGCGGCGAGCGACTCGTCGAGGCGCACGGTGGTGCCGCCCGACACGGTGTTCACGTTGATCGAGTTCACGTCTCCCGCGGCGTCGATCAGGGTCGCGCCGGAGACGCTGTCGACGGTCGCCTTGCGGATCGTGCCCGTGGCGGCGACGTCGCCCGAGACGCTGTTGGCGTTGATCGAGCCGGTCAGGCCGCGCACCTGCACGTCTCCGGAGACCGAGTTCACGGTGAGGTCGCCGATCAGGGTGTCGACGATGATGTCGCCGGACACGGTGTTGAGGCGGGCGTCGTTGCGGATGCCGGAGACGAGCGCGCCCGCGCTGACGACGCCGAGGTTGAGGGCGATCGCACGGGGGACCGCCACGCTGACCTCGGCCTTGGGGCCGCCGGAGCCGAAGTTGCGGAACACCTCGAGGAAGTTGTCCCAGCCGAGCTGCGGGTGGTCGATCTCGACCTCGCCGTCGGAGGACTCGATGCGCAGGTCCTTGATGGTGACGCCGTGCACCTCGATGCGGATGCCGGGTTCGTCGTGGGCGATCACGTCGACCTGCCCGCCGACGAGCCCGATCTTCAGTCGGCTGATGTTCTCGATGTCGATGACGCGTTCCTCGCCAGGGGCGATGAGCCACTTCTCGGTCATGTGCTTCTCCTTGTTCGGAATCGCGTTATATCGCGTCTAAGAAGAGTAACACGATATAACGCGAGTCTGTCAAGTGGGACGTTTCGTCTCGGTCGCTGCGCTGCCTCGCTCAACGACCGAGAAGACGGCGGTCAGATCACGGGAGGCGTATGCCAGATGCGGTCGATGTAGTCGCGGATCGAGCGGTCAGACGAGAAGAACCCGGTGCGGGCGACGTTGAGCACGGCGGAGCGGTTCCATCCGTCGGCGTCGCGGTACGCGGCATCCACCCGCTCCTGCGCCGTCATGTAGGAGGCGTAGTCGGCCAGCACCATGAAGCGGTCCTCGTAGAGGAGGTTGGAGACGACGGGCTCGAACACCGAGCGGTCTCCGCGCGAGAACGCTCCGGAGGCGATCAGGTCGATCGCCCTGCGCAGCCCCTCGTCGGCCTGATAGAACTCGCTCGGCCGGTAGCCGCGGTCGGACAGCGCCGACACCTCGGGCTCGCTCATGCCGAACAGGAAGAAGTCGTCATCGCCCACCAGCTCTCGGATCTCGACGTTCGCACCGTCGTCGGTGCCGATCGTGAGCGCGCCGTTGAGCGCGAACTTCATGTTGCCGGTGCCGGAGGCCTCCTTGCCGGCGAGGGAGATCTGCTCCGACAGGTCGGCTGCGGGGATCACCCGCTCGGCGAGGGTGACGTTGTAGTTCGGCGGGAAGATCACCTTCAGGCGGCCGTCGAGGCGCGGGTCGGCGTTCACGACGGAGCCCACGGCGTTGATCAGATGGATGATGCGCTTCGCCATCGCGTACCCCGGCGCCGCCTTCGCCCCGAAGATCACGGTGCGCGGCTGCAGGTCGGATGCCGAGAGCCGCCCCGAGACCACCCCTTCGTACTGCGACACGATGTGCAGCACCTTGAGCATCTGCCGCTTGTACTCGTGCAGGCGCTTCACCATCACGTCGAGCATGTGCCCGTCGCTCACGTCGACGCCGTCGCGCTCACGCAGCACCTCGCCCAGGCGCCTCTTGTTCGCCGCCTTGACCTCGGCGAACCGTGCGAGGAACGACGCGTCGTCGGCGAAGGGCTCCAGCTCCCGCAGGCGCTCCAGATCGGTCACCCAGCCTTCGCCGATCGTCTCGGTGATGAGCGAGGAGAGCGAGGGGTTCGCGAGCCGGAGGAACCGCCGCGGCGTGACGCCGTTGGTGACGTTCGTGAACTTCTCGGGGTAGAAGTCGCTGAAGTCGGAGAGGACCTTGTCGCGCAGCAGCTGCGAGTGCAGTTCGGCGACGCCGTTCACGCGTGCTCCGGCGACCGTGGCGAGGTACGCCATCCGCACCGACCTGACCGGGTGCTCGGCGATGATCGACATGTTGCGGATGCGGAGCTCGTCGTCGCCGTAGCGCTCGCGCACGGCATCCAGGAACTCCTCGTTGATGCGGTAGATGATCTCCAGGTGCCGCGGAAGGAGCCTGCCGAGCAGCTCGACCGGCCAGACCTCGAGCGCCTCCGGCAGCAGCGTGTGGCACGTGTACGCGAAGCACTGCCGCGTGATCGCCCACGCGGCATCCCACTCCAGCTTCTTCTCGTCGATCAGCACGCGCATGAACTCGGGCACCGCGATCACCGGGTGGGTGTCGTTGAGCTGGAAGATCACGCGCTCGGGCAGCCGGTTCAGGTCGTACCCCTCGGCGAGCATGTTGTCGAGGAAGTCGTGGATGGATGCCGCCACGAAGAAGTACTGCTGCTGCAGGCGCAGCTCCTTGCCCTGCGGGGTGGAGTCCTCGGGGTAGAGCACCTTCGAGATGTTCGCGGCGTAGGTCTGCGCGCGCACAGCCTCCTCGTAGTCTCCGGAGTTGAAGATGCGCAGGTCGAAGGCGTTCGTCGCGACGGCGCTCCACAGGCGGAGGGTGTTCACGCGGCCGTTCTCGAAGCCGGGGACCATGTAGTTGTACGGCACGGCCTGCACGTTCCATGCGGGGATCCAGCGGGAGCGGGTCACGCCGTCGTCGTCGTACTTCTCGGTGCGTCCGCCGAACGAGACGGTCTGCGCGTCCTCGGGGCGGGCGAACTCCCACGGCGAGCCCAGTGCGAGCCAGGCATCGGGCTGCTCCACCTGCTGACCTTCGACGAATGTCTGCCGGAAGATGCCGTACTCATAGCGGATGCCGTAGCCGATGTTGGGTACGCCGAGCGTCGCCAGCGAGTCGATGAAGCAGGCCGCGAGGCGGCCGAGCCCGCCGTTGCCGAGACCGGGCTCGACCTCGTGGCCGCGCAGCTCGTCGAGGCTGAGGCCGAGTCCCTCGAGGGCCTGCGCGGCGATGTCGGTGAGCCCGCCGGCGAGGAGGTTGTTGTCGAGCTGACGGCCGAGCAGGTACTCGGCCGAGAGGTAGCAGACGCCCTTGGCCTGGGTCTGCTTCTGACGGGTGAGATCGTCGAGCCATCGGGCCATCAGATAGTCGCGCACGGTGTGGGCGAGGGCGAGATAGCGGTCGTTCGCGCTCGACTCGGCGAGGGTCACGCCCCGGTCGAAGTTCAGGTTCAGCAGGAACTCGTGGGCGAAGGCGTCCGGAGTGTGCGCGGGGGCGAGGTCGAGCGGGTGCGTGGTGGTCACTCCTCGACCGTAGCGACCCCGTCGGGTCGAGGACATGTCGAAGACGTTACGTTTTTCGGTTGTCTGCGTGACATCCCGGCATCCCGGTTCTGACGTGCGGTTGACATTGACGTTGCGTCAACTTCTATCGTGGAGGCATCGACACGGAAGGAGGGCGAAATGACCGCTCGTGACTGGTCCATCCAGGAGATCGCGAGTCTCGCCGGCACCACCAGCAGGACGCTGCGTCACTACGACGACATCGGGCTGCTGCCGCCGTCGCGCATCGCGTCCAACGGGTACCGGCACTACGACGAGCAGGCGCTCGTGCGGCTGCAGCGCATCCTGCTGCTGCGCGAGCTCGGCCTCGGCCTGCCGCAGATCGCGCAGGTGCTCGCCCAGGAGCGGGCGGAGGCGTCCGCGCTCGAGACCCACCTCGCGCTGCTGCGCGAGGAGCAGGCAAGGCTGGCGCGGCAGATCGCGTCGGTCGAATCGACCATCGACGCACTGAGAGGAGGTGAAGAACTGATGGCAGAGAACATGTTCGACGGCTTCGACCACACGCAGTACAAGGACGAGGTCGAGGAGCGCTGGGGCAAGAAGGCCTACGCCGACAGCGACCGCTGGTGGCGGGGGATGACGGACGCCGAGCGCTCCGACTGGCAGCGTCGCGTGTCCGATCTCGGACGCGACTGGATCGCCGCCGCGGAGAGCGGCATCGACCCGGCATCCGCCGAGGCTCAAGACGTCGCGCGCCGCCACGTCGAGTGGCTGACCGGCATCCCCGGCACCCCCGCGGCTGTTCCCGGCGGTGACGTGAAGGCGTACGTGATCGGGCTCGGTGAGATGTACGTCGCCGACCCGCGCTTCGGCGCCAACTACGCCACCTCGGCCGGTGGCACCCAGGGCGCGGAGTTCGTCCGCGACGCGCTGCGCGTCTACGCGGAGGCGAACCTGTAGTCCGCGCTGCTCCGCCGGTCGTTGAGCGAGGAGCGCAGCGACGAGACGAAACATTTCATGGTGCGTACGACTCGGGCCCGCGCCCGGGTGCGTTTCGTCTCGCTGCGCTCGCTCGACGACCGGTGGGGTGTTCATCCTCCGGTCGTTGAGCGAGGAGCGCAGCGACGAGACGAAACGCGCCCTGGTCCGCGCGACTACAGTTGCACGGGTGAACCTCCGCCGTGTGTTCTTCGTCGCCCTCGGCGGCACCGTGGGCACGGCGGCACGGCTCGCGCTCGGACTCCTGCTGACGGATGCCGGCGTCCTCCCGGTGCTCCTCGCGAACGTCGTCGGGGCGTTCCTGATCGGCATCCTCACCGCGCGGCTGCCGCGCGCCACCGATCTGCGGCTGCTCCTCGGCACCGGCGTGCTCGGCGGCTTCACGACCTACAGTGCGTTCATGACGGGCACGGTCCAGCTCTGGACGGATGCTCCGCTCGCCGCCGTCGCGTACGCGGCCGGATCCCTCGTGCTCGGCGTCGCGGCGGTCGCCCTCGGGCTCAGGCTGGGCCGACCCCGGGCAGGAGTCGCCGCATGAACCCGCTGATGTTCGCCGCCGCGGCGCTCGCCGGAGGGGTCGGAGCGGTGCTGCGCTACCTCGTCGACCTCGGCGTCGCCCGGTTCGCCGGACGCCGGTTCCCGTGGGGCATCCTCGTCGTGAACCTCAGCGGCTCCTTCGCCCTCGGGCTCGTGACCTCGGCTCTTCCCGACCAGGCGTTCCTGCTCGGGGCGGGTCTGCTCGGCGGCTACACGACGTTCAGCACGGCGATGCTCGACACGGTCGCGCTGTGGCGCGACGGCGAGCGCCCGGCATCCGCTCTGAACGCGATCGGCATGCTGCTGCTCGGCCTCCTGGCCGCCGCTCTCGGCCTCGCCCTCGGCGCCGCCCTCTAGCGCCGCCGTCCCTCCTCTTCCTGCTCGATGCCCCGCCTGCCGGGTGAGGCGTCGGCGGCAGGAGGAGATGCCGCGGGCGGGGCCCCTGCAACTGATGGTTGCGCTCGTGACGCGTGACCGGGTACATTCTTGCTAATCGTTTAACTGCTAATCGATTAACAGACCTCTTCGCCCGGGTCCAGAAACCCGAACCCCCGCGCACCCACGCACCGTCAAAGGAGACACCATGGCTCGCCTTCCCCGCCGCACCGTCGGCGCCCTCGCCGCATCCGCGGTCGCCGTCCTCGCGCTCAGCGCGTGCTCGCCCTCGACCGGGGGCGACTCCGGATCCTCGGGCGGCGACATCACCCTCAGCTACGGCATCTGGGACGAGAACCAGAAGCCCGCGATGGAGGAGATCGCCACGGCGTTCACCAAGGAGCACCCGAACGTCACGATCGACATCCAGGTCACGCCGTACAAGGAGTACTTCACCAAGCTCCAGACCGCGGCGACCGGCGGATCCGCGGCCGACGTGTTCTGGATGAACGGCCCGAACTTCCAGCTGTACGCATCCAACGGGCAGCTCGCCCCCCTCGACGACTCGGGCATCGACGCCTCCGACTACCCGCAGGGCCTCATCGACCTCTACACCTACGACGGCAAGCTCTACGGCGCCCCGAAGGACTTCGACACCGTCGCCCTCTGGTACAACAAGGAGCTCTTCGACGCCGCCGGGGTCGCGTACCCGAGCGCGGGCTGGACCTGGGACGACTTCACGGCCGCCGCCGCGAAGCTCACCGACCCGTCCAAGGGCCAGTACGGCGTCGCCGCCAGCCAGTACGGCCAGGAGAACTACTACAACTCGATCGCCCAGGCGGGCGGGGAGGTCATCTCGGCCGACGGCACGAAGAGCGGCTACGGCTCGGCCGAGGCGCTCAAGGGCATCGAGCTCTGGACCAACCTCATCGAGGCCGGGTCGTCTCCCACGGCGCAGCAGATGACCGACACGAACCCCGAGGACTTCTTCCTCTCCGGCAAGGTCGCGATGTTCCAGAACGGCTCCTGGGCGGCGATCGCCTACGCCGACAACAAGGACATCGGCGCGAAGGTGAACGTCGCACCGCTCCCCGCGGGCCCCGAGGGCAACCAGAGCGTGATCCACGGCGTCGGCAACGTCGCCAACGCGAAGAGCGCGCACCTCGCAGAGGCCCAGGAGTTCGCCGCCTTCGCCTCCGGTGAGAAGGCCGCCAAGATCCAGGCCGAGACCGGCACCGTGATCCCCGCATTCAACGGCACCCAGCAGGCCTGGGTCGACGCCCTGCCGCAGTACGACCTGCAGGTCTACATCGACGCCCTCGACACCGCGGTGCCCTACCCGGTCTCGAAGAACACGTCGGCGTGGACGAGCATCGAGAGCGAGATCCTGTCGCAGGTCTGGTCGGGCGCCGTGACGCCCGCGGCCGGCCTCAAGGACCTCGCCGCGAAGATGCAGGCCGCGCTGGACGCAGAGCAGAAGTAGCCGCGCATGAGCGTCGTCGCGCCCCACGCGCGCACGTCGGAAGAGCGGATGCCGGCGGTCCCCAGCCCCGGCATCCGCCGCCGACGGCGCAACCCCGGGGCCTCCCCCTGGTGGGCGCTGGTCTTCATCGGACCGACCGCCCTCGGCATCGCGGTCTTCTACCTGTGGCCGACCGTGCGCACCCTCATCATCTCGTTCACGAAGTCGGGACCCTTCGGGGGCTCGGAGTGGGTGGGCATCGAGAACTACGCCCGTCTCTTCCAGGACCCCGAGCTCATCGGGGCCCTCCGCAACACCGCGATCTACACGGTCATCGCCCTCATCGGCATCCCCCTGGCCGTCGCGATCGCGGCCCTGCTGAACACCACCGGGCTCAAGGGGCGCAGCGCCTACCGGACGCTGTACTTCATCCCCGTCGTCACGATGCCCGCCGCGATCGCGCTGGTGTGGCGCATGATCTACAACGGCGACTACGGAGTGCTTAACGCGGCGCTCGGAGCGATCGGCATCGACGGCCGCAGCTGGCTCACCGACCCGAACACCGCTCTCGTCGCGATCGCCGTCGTCGGCATCTGGGCGGGCCTCGGCACGAACATCGTCATCTTCCTCGCCGGTCTCCAGGGCATCCCCGACACGATCATGGAGGCCGCCGACCTCGACGGGGCCGGCCCCGTGCGCAAGTTCTTCTCCATCACGATCCCGCTGCTGTCGCCGTCGATCTTCTTCGTCAGCGTGATCAGCGTGATCGGCGCGCTGCAGGTGTTCGACCTCATCTACATGATGCTCGGCCGCAGCAACCCGGCGATGCCGAACACCCGCACCGTGGTCTACCTGTTCTACGAAGCGGGCTTCCTCGACAACGACCGCGGGTACGCCGCGGCCATCGCCTTCCTGCTCCTCGTGATCATCCTGCTGCTCACGGTCGTCCAGTTCCGTCTGCAGAAGAGGTGGGTGCACTATGAGTGACGTCTCGCTCGACACCCGCGCCGTCATCGGCGCACCGGCCGGCCGTGCGAGCGGCCGCGTCGGGAAGCCGAAGAACCCCGGCCTCTGGGCCGTGCACATCGTGCTGCTCGTCGGCGCCGTGCTGATGGTGTTCCCGTTCATCTGGCAGCTGCTGACCTCGTTCAAGACGCTGTCCGACTCGGTGCAGGTTCCGCCGTCGTTCCTGCCGAGGGAGTGGGTCTTCACGAACTTCGCCGAGGTCTTCGACTCGATGCCGTTCGCGCAGATGTTCCTGAACTCGGTGCTCCTCACGGTCGGCCGCACGGTCGGACAGGTCGTGCTGTGCACCATGGCGGGGTACGCGTTCGCCCGCATCCCCTTCCCCGGTCGCAACGCGCTGTTCGTCGTGTTCCTGTCGGTGCTGATGGTCCCCTCGCAGCTCTACCTGCTGCCGCAGTACGAGATCGTCCAGTCGCTCGGCTGGCTCAACACCCTGCAGGCGCTGATCGTGCCCGGCATCTTCAGCGCCTTCGGCACCTTCCTGATGCGCCAGTTCTTCATGTCGATGCCCGCCGAACTCGAAGAGGCGGCGCGCATCGACGGGGCGAATCCGTGGCAGACCTTCTGGCGGATCATGGTTCCGCTCGCGAAGCCTGGCATCATCGCTCTCGTGGTGTTCACTGTGCTGTGGTCCTGGAACGATCTGCTCTGGCCGTTGATCGTGACGACCGACCCGGCCAAGATGCCGCTGTCGGTGGGGCTCTCGCAGCTCGTCGGCATCCACGGCACCGACTACCCGGTGCTGATGGCCGGCTCGCTGCTGGCGACCCTGCCCATGCTCGTGACCTTCATGATCCTGCAGCGGCAGTTCATCCAGGGCATCGCGTTCAGCGGATCGAAGGGCTGACACATGCCGCGCACGAAGAACGACTCCCGCCGCCCCACGCTGCGGATGGTGGCGGAGCGCGCTGGGGTCTCCACGGCCACGGTCTCGTACGTGCTGTCCGGACGTGCGGGCGCCTCGGGGGCAGGCGCCGCCGAGGCGACCGCCGCCAGGGTGCTCGCCGCCGCCGAAGAGCTCAACTACCGTCCCAACAGCGCCGCGCGGGCCATTCGCACCGGTCGCAGCGGCATGGTGCAGCTGTCTCTGCACATGCTGAGCGACCCGTGGTCGCTGGCGGTGGCGGATGCCGTGAACGTCGAGGCGAACAGGCACGGCCTCACGACGCTGATCCTCGCGGACGGCGACTGGCATGCGGCTCTCGACCGCGTCGAGAGCGACGTCGCCTACCTGGACGGCGTCGGCCTCGACGAGGCCGCGACGCAGAAGCTGCGCGATCTGGTGAGCCGCGGTCAGCGGCTGGTCGTCTTCTCGGAGCACCTCGAGCCGCAGGGGTTCGACGTCGTGCGCTCCGACGCGATACCCGGATGCGAGATCGCCATGGACCACCTCCTCGAGCGGCGCACGGCGATCGGGTGCCTCGCGGCGGAGGGCGCCGTGCGCCTCGCGTCGACGCAGGTCACGCGGTACACGCCGTACGTCGAGAAGATGGCTGCGGCGGGCATCGAAGTCGACCCGCGCTGGGTCGAGACCTACGCCGAGACGCAGGCCAGTGCCTTCGCGGCGGCCGTGCGGCTCCTCTCCGGCGAGAACCGGCCGGACGCGATCTACGCCACCACCGACTTCGCGGCGATCGCGGCGATCAACGCGGCCCACATGCTGGGCCTGCGCGTGCCCCACGACGTCGCGGTGATCGGCGTCGGCAACACCCCGGACGCGCGTCTGATCGCCCCCACGCTCACCACCGTCGGCCCGACCGACTTCTACGAGCGGCAGGCCCGCATCATCATCGACCGTGCTCTCGGCGTGGACGACCGGCCCGGCCGGCTCCACGAGTTCGAATGGTCGCTCTTCCCCGGCGGGTCGACCGACCTC
This sequence comes from Microbacterium sp. NPDC012755, assembly GCF_042901325.1. NCBI lineage: Bacteria > Bacillati > Actinomycetota > Actinomycetes > Micrococcales > Microbacteriaceae > Microbacterium > Microbacterium sp. NPDC012755. The sequence continues at coordinate 1,575,685 of NZ_JBIBCT010000001.1, forward strand.
GACGCCCCGGCAACCCGCTGACGGCGTCGCGCCTCAGCCCGCATCACTCTCAGAAGGACCACTGTGGATCTCAAGATCGGCATCATCGGCTTCGGCGCGCGCGCCACACTCCGCGAGGAGGTGCAGCGGCCCGACGAGGGGTCGCGCATCACCGCGATCTGCGACCCGTCGGAGCGCGCCCGCGACGACGCCCGCCGCCTCGTCCCCGACGCTCTCGTGACCGACTCCCTCGACGAGCTCCTCGCCTCGGGCGTGGACGCCGTGATGGTGCTGACCCCCGACGACACGCATGCGGCGCTCAGCATCCGCGCGCTCGAAGCCGGCGTCGCGGTGTTCTGCGAGAAGCCGCTCGCGATCGACCTCGCCGACGCCGACGCCATGCTGCAGACCGCCCGCCGCACCGGCAGCCGCCTCTACATCGGCCACAACATGCGGCACATGCCCGTGATCACGCTCATGCGCGGCCTCATCCAGGACGGGCGGATCGGCGACGTCAAGGCCGTATGGGTGCGCCACTTCGTCGGGCACGGCGGCGACTACTACTTCAAGGACTGGCACGCCGACCGTCGGCGCACCACGGGCCTTCTCCTGCAGAAGGGCGCGCACGACATCGACATCATCCACTGGCTCGCCGGCGCCTACACCGAGCGGGTCGCGGCGATGGGCGAGCTCAGCGTGTACGGCGACATCGCCGACCGCCGGGAGCGCACGGGGGAGCGGATGCCGGACTGGTTCAGCCTCGACAACTGGCCCCCCGCCTCGCTCACCGGGCTGCACCCCGTGGTCGACGTCGAGGACATCTCGATGGTCAACATGCGGCTCACCGGCGGCATCATGGCCTCGTACCAGCAGTGCCACTTCACGCCCGACTACTGGCGCAACTACACGGTGATCGGCACCGAGGGGCGCATCGAGAACTTCGGCGACACCGCGGGCAGCGAGGTCAGGCTGTGGAACCGACGCCACCGCGGCGCCGCGGACGCCGACGAGACGTTCATCGTCCCCGAGGTGCCGGATGCCGGACACGACGGCGCCGACGCGCTGCTCGTGGCCGAGTTCCTGCGGTTCGTGCGCGACGGCGGGCTCACCGAGACGTCACCGGTCGCGGCCCGTGAGGCCGTGGCCGCCGGCATCCTCGCCACGCAGTCCCTCCGCGGTGACGGCTCGGCCATCGAGGTCCCCGCGCTCGATCCCGACCTCGTCGCCTACTTCGAACGAGGCCAGGTGGCGTAGCACTCCCGGGCGTTTCGTCTCGGTCGCTGCGCTCGCTCGCTCAACGACCGGGAGTGCTGCCCTTCTCCGGTCGTCGAGCGAGCGCAGCGAGACGAAACGGAGTGTCGTGCGGGTGCGGGCGCTTCGTCTCGGTCGCTGCGCTCCCTCCCTCAACGACCGGGTGCTCTCGAACCGGATCTCCCAGGGTCCTCACAATCCGAAACTGTACAAACGTACATGTACGCACGTACAGGGGGTTCGGATGACCGAGGGAACGCGCCGCAGACGCGACCCTGAGGCGCGCCGTCGCGAGATCGTGACCGCCGCCGCCGAGCTCATCGTCGAGATCGGGGTCGACGCGGTCACGCACCGCAAGGTCGCCGCGCGGGCCGGAGTGCCCCTCGGCGCCACGACCCAGTACTTCGCCACGCTCGACGACCTGCGCGATGCGGCCCTCGGCGCGCTCGTCGCCGAGGTCGAGGAGCGCATCGAGATCACGCGCGAGGCCGTCGTCGCCGACGGCGTCACCCCCGCCGGTCTCGCGCACCTGATCCACCAGGGGCTCGAAGACGCGCGCGCCGTGCAGGCCGACCGCGCGGTGGTCACCGCGGCCGTCCACGATCCCCGCGTGCGCGAACTCGCACGACACTGGTCCGACGAGGTGGTCGGATTCATCGCACCCGTTCACGGTCCGGACCGAGCCAGGGCAGCTGCCGTCTTCATCGACGGCGTACTCTGGCACGCCCAGATCCACGACGAACCGCTCGGCGAGGGCCTCATCCGCGACGCCCTCGCCGGAATCCTGACACCAGCCGCAGCATCCGCCTAACCGAGAGAACCGCCTTGTCGAAACTCGCCGTCCTGAGCCTGAAGAACCGCGCGCTCATCGCGCTGATCACGATCGTCGCCGCGGTGTTCGGCGGCCTCGCGCTGACGAACCTCAAACAGGAGCTCATCCCCTCTCTCGAGCTCCCCAACCTCATGGTCATGACGACCTACCCCGGTGCATCGCCCGAGGTGGTCGAGAACGACGTGTCCACTCCGATCGAGTCGGCCATCCAGGGAGTCCCGGGGCTCGAAGGCACGACCGCGACCAGCACGACGAACGCCTCGATCGTGCAGGCGACGTTCACCTACGGCACGAACCTGGCGACCGCGGAGCAGAAGATCCAGCAGGCGATCAACCGCATCTCCTCCACGCTGCCCGACGACGTCACCCCGCAGGTGCTGTCGGTGTCGATCGACGACTTCCCGGTGATCCAGGTCGCCGTGACCGGATTCGCGGATGCCGACAACGCCCAGGCCGAGCTGCAGAGCGTCGCGATCCCGAAGCTCGAAGACGTCAAGGGCGTCAACGCCGCGCAGATCGTCGGCGGTGTCGGACAGCGGATCACGATCACCCCCGACCTCCTCAAGCTCGCCGCCGCGGGCGAGAGCACCCAGGCGATCAGCTCCGCCCTGCAGCAGAACGGCACGCTCTTCCTCGGTGGCGACATCACCGAGAACGGCCAGACCCTCACCGTGCAGACCGGTGCGAAGATCACGTCCGTCGACGAGATCGCCGCACTCCCGCTCGTGGGCACCGACACGACCATCGGCGAGGTCGCCACCGTCGTGCAGGAGAACGACCCCGTCTCCTCGATCTCGCGCGTGGACGGCAAGGACGCACTCTCCATCTCGATCACCAAACTGCCCGCCGCCAACACCGTCGAGGTCTCGCACGGTGTGATCGCCGCCCTCGACGACATCAAGGAGGCGTTCCCCGACGCGAAGTTCACGATCGTGTTCGATCAGGCGCCGTTCATCGTGCAGTCGATCGACACCCTCGCGACCGAGGGACTCCTCGGCCTCGTCATGGCCGTGATCATCATCCTCGTGTTCCTGCTGTCGATCCGGTCGACGCTCGTCACCGCGATCTCGATCCCGACCAGCGTGCTGATCACGTTCATCGGGCTGCAGGCGTTCGGCTACTCGCTCAACATCCTCACCCTCGGCGCGCTCACCATCGCGATCGGGCGCGTGGTCGACGACTCGATCGTCGTCATCGAGAACATCAAGCGCCACTACGTCGGAGACGCCGACAAGGGCGACGCGATCCGTCTCGCCGTGCGCGAGGTCGCCGCGGCCGTCACGGCATCCACCATCACGACCGTCGCGGTGTTCCTGCCGATCGTCTTCGTGGGCGACATGGTCGGCGAGCTGTTCCGACCCTTCGCCATGACGGTGACGATCGCGATGGTCGCATCGCTGCTCGTCGCCCTCACGATCGTGCCCGTTCTGGCCTACTGGTTCCTCCGACCGGGCAAGCCGCTGCTCGACGAGCAGGGCGTGCAGATCGACCCCGAGCACCCGGACGCTCCTCCGACGCGACTGCAGCGCGCGTACCGGCCGATCCTCGGCTGGACGCTCAAGCACTCCGGCATCACCGTGATCATCGCGGTGGTCGTCCTCGGCGCCACGCTCGCCGCGGCCCCGCTGATGAAGGTCAACTTCCTCAGCGACTCCGGCCAGAACACGATGACGGTCACACAGGATCTCGGCCCGACCGCGAGCCTCGAGACGAAGTCGGACGCGGCGATGAAGGTCGAGAAGGCCCTCCTCGACATCGACGGCATCACCCACGTGCAGGCCTCGATCGGCTCCAGCGGATCGGCGCTGCGCGATGCGTTCTCCGGCGGCGCCGGAGTGACGTTCTCGGTGCTCACCGACAGCGACGCCGATCAGGAGAAGCTGCGCGCCGAGGTGCAGAAGTCGATCGACGGTCTGAAGGACGTCGGAGACGTCGCCGTCGCGGCATCCGCCGGTCTCGGGTCGAGTGACATCGAGGTCTCCGTCACCGCGTCGAACTCCGCCGACCTCGAGAAGGCGACCGCCGCGGTCGTCGACGAGATCAAGGGACGCGACGGCGTCGGACAGGTGACCGACAACCTCGCCGCCGCTCTGCCGTACCTCGCCGTGGTCGTCGACCGTCAGGCAGCGGCCGAACGCGGTCTCTCCGAGGTCGCCGTCGGCACCATCGTGTCGAACACCATGCGTCCGCAGCAGGCCGGATCCGTCGAGATCGACGACACCGCGCTGACCGTGTACATCGCGGCGCCCGAGCCGCCCACGACGGCGCAGGCCCTGAAGGAGCTCGCGATCCCGACCCCGGCCGGCATCGTGCAGCTGCAGGACATCGCGACCGTCGAGGAGCGCAACGGCCCCACCTCGATCACGACCGAGAAGGGCAAGCGCACCGCCACCGTGACGGTGCCCCCGGCATCCGACAACCTCGCCGTCGCGACCGCCTCGGTCTCCACCGCGCTCGCCGCGGTGGACCTGCCCGACGGCGCAGCGGCAGAGGTCGGCGGCGTCGCGACGCAGCAGGCCGACTCGTTCTCGCAGCTGGGCCTCGCGATGCTCGCGGCCATCCTCATCGTGTACGTGGTGATGGTGGCGACGTTCAAGTCGCTGCGTCAGCCGCTGCTGCTGCTCGTGTCGGTGCCGTTCGCGGCGACCGGTGCGATCCTGCTGCAGATCATCACCGGGGTGCCGCTCGGCGTGGCCTCCCTGATCGGCGTGCTGATGCTCATCGGCATCGTGGTGACGAACGCGATCGTGCTCATCGACCTGGTCAACCAGTATCGGGAGAAGGGGCTGTCGACCGCGGAGGCGGTGATGGCCGGTGGCGAGAAGCGTCTGCGCCCGATCCTCATGACGGCGCTGGCGACGATCTTCGCGCTGATCCCGATGGCGCTCGGCATCACCGGGCACGGCGGCTTCATCTCGCAGCCGCTCGCGATCGTCGTGATCGGCGGACTCGTCTCGTCGACCGTGCTGACGCTCATCGTGCTCCCGACGCTGTACAACCTCGTCGAGGGTGCGAAGGAGCGCCGCCGGGCGCGCAAGTCGGGCCCGGATGCCGGCGCGGCCGGCGGCGACCGGGAGCTGGTGACGGCCGGAGTCGGCGGGACGCCCGCGACGGCCGGCATCGGCGGGGAGTCCGACGCGGCATCCGCTGGAGCGACCGCGACCGCGACCTCCGACGGGCTGCCGCACGCACCGCAGCTGACGCGGCGGGAGCTGCGCGAACGCGGGGAGTGACCTCCGCGTCGCGTTCACAACTCCTCATGAAATGACGCGAGGGGCCCGGATCCTGAGGATCCGGGCCCCTCTCGCACGTTCTGTGAGGAGTTGTGAACGGGTGCTCCCGCGCACGCCGACGGAGACTCAGCCGAGCGTGATGCCCCACTCGAGCGTCCAGGTCTCGCCTGGCGCGAGTCGGCGGATGCCGAGACCGCTGTTGAGCGCATCGGCGGGTGCGGTCATCGGCTCGATCGCGACGGCGAGCGACTGACCGGGGTAGCCCGGCGTCGTGTAGACCTGCACGTAGTCGAAGCCCGCGCCCTGCCAGAGCGTGACGCGGCGTCCGTCCGGTGCGGTGAGCGAGTGGCGGACGAGCCCGTCTGCATCGCGCGCGAGGTCTGTGAAGCCGGTGTCGAGGGCGACATCGCCCAGGCGGACCCCGTCGCTCAGGGCCGGATCGGCGGGGCGGGTGCCGGTGGGCAGCATCCTGTCATCGGTGTCGAAGGCGGTGGACGCGGGGATCCTCAGCACCAGGTCGTGCGGGTCGACGTCGCCGATCGTGACGAACGGGTGGGTGCCGAGTGCGACGGGCGCCGCCTCGGACGAGCGGTTCGTCAGCGTGTGCGTGACCCGGATGCCGTCGGCCTGCAGCGCGTAGGCGACAGCGGTGTCGATGAGGTACGGGTACCCGGTCTGCGGCACGATCGTCGCGCGGAGGGTGGCGCTGGCGGCATCCGTCTGCTCGATCACGTAGGAGGTGAACCGGAGCAGCCCGTGACTCGCGTTGCCGAGCTTGGGCTCGGTGATCGCGAGCTGACGGGAGACGTCGCCGTCGTTCCAGAGGCCGTCGCGCACGCGGTTGGGCCAGGGGGTCAGCACCACTCCGGAGCAGGACGGCGTCGGCTGGTCGAGCGGATAGGGGGCGACCGCGTCGACCCCTCCGATGCGGAGAGAGCGGAGGGAGGCGCCGACCTGCGCGATCTGGGCGGTGACGTCGGCGAGCTGGAGCTGCACCTGCGTGCCGGTGGGGAGTGCGGAGTTCACTCCGCAATCGTACGGTCTCGGTGGCACCGGAACTCCGGAGAGGGGACCTCGAGGTGGAACAATGAGGGGATGCCGTCTCGTGTCGTCGCCGTCCACTCCAACGCCGCGCACGGATTCAGCAAGTCGACGCGAGAGTCGATCACTCTGCTCGAGGGCCTCGGAGTCGAAGGCGATGCGCACTGCGGTGCGACCGTGCAGCACCGGTCGCGTGTGGCCGCGGACCCGTCGCAGCCGAACGTCCGGCAGGTGCATCTGATCCACGGAGAGCTGCTGGACGCGCTGAGCGAGAACGGCCATACGGTCGCGCCGGGGGATCTGGGTGAGAACGTCACCACTCGAGACATCGATCTGCTGGGGCTCCCCGTCGGCGCCCGGCTGCGTTTCGGCGATGCGGTCGTGACGATCACGGGGCTGCGCAATCCGTGCCAGCAGATCAACGACTTCCAGTCCGGTCTGCTCAAGCAGGTGGTCCGTACGGACGAGGAGGGCCGTGTCATCCGTCTCGCCGGGGTGATGGGCATCGTCTCCCGGGGCGGGCGGGTGGCCGCCGGAGACGCGATCGACATCGAGCTCCCGCCCCCGCCACATTTTCCGCTGACGCGCGTGTGAGCCCTGCCGGGTTCTCCGGAGCACTCTCTCAGGCTGTACCGGTAGACTCGTTCGGTCGGCTTCGGACACCCGCGCATGGCGCGGACGTTTTTGTGCAAGAAGTGTGAGTCCAGGGGCCGATGGTGAGCGTCGATCGACGCAAATCAACCATCACATGAATGGCCCCGGCCGCTGACAGTCCGGACCCGCGCTCAGGCGCTGGTGCTCGCGCGTGTGCGCGGCGCTGTTCTCGTGCGAGAACTCAGAAGGACATACCCATGCCCAAGAACAAGAAGCCCCGAGGCGGACGTCCGTCCGCCAACTTCGAGCCGCGCTACGGCGCCAAGAAGACCTCCTTCCACGACCGCCACGCCGGAGCGCGTGACGGCGCCCGTGACGAGCGCGGCGGACGCGCGGATGCCGGCGACCGCCGCAGCGCACCCGCAGCCGGCGGATACGACCGTCGCCCGGGCAGCCGCAGCGCCGGCCACCGCGGCTACCGCCCTGCCGAGGCCGAGTCCGGCGCCCCGAAGCAGCGCTGGGGTGCGCAGGAGCGCGCCGGTCGCGACGAGGCCCGCAGCATCCGCAACCGCGCCGAGTCCGGACGCCGCGAGGCTCCCCACCACCGCGGTGAGGAGCGCCCTCGCTTCAACGACCGCGCAGGCCAGCGGCCCACCGGTCCCGGCACCTACCGCGACGAGCGTCCGAGCGGCGGCCGCCGATTCGACGACCGTCCGCGTCGTGACGACCGTGGCGGCGCTGAGCGTCCCCGTTTCAATGACCGTGGGGCTGAGCGTCCTCGGTTCGATCGTGACGAGCGTCCGAACCGTCCCGGTGGCCGTGACGAGCGTCCGCGTTTCAACGATCGTGGGGCTGACCGTCCTCGGTTCGATCGTGACGAGCGTCCGCGCCGTGACGACCGCTCGTCCGAGCGTCCGCGGTTCAACGACCGTGGGGCTGAGCGTCCTCGTTTCGATCGCGATGAGCGTCCGAACCGTGCCGGTGGCCGTGACGAGCGTCCCCGTTTCAACGACCGTGGCGCTGAGCGTCCTCGGTTCGATCGTGACGAGCGTCCGCGCCGTGACGACCGCGGCGGCGCCGAGCGTCCCCGTTTCAACGACGCCAGCTCCGCCGAGCGTCCGGCCCGCTCCTACGACGCGGACCGCGCTCGTCGTGCGTTCGACCGCGACCGCACCCAGCGCTCCTACGACGCGCCGGGCGAGCGCAGCCGCCCCTCGACCGGCGGCGCCTACCGCACCGACCGTCCGCGTCGTGATGAGCGTCCGAGCCGTGACGAGCGTCCGAGCCGCAACGACTGGAGCGCGAAGCCCAAGGCCGCGTTCGAGCCGACGGATGACGTCGTGCACGAGCGCCTCGAGGCGAAGTCCGTCGCTGCGGTCGAGGTCGACGGCGTGACCTTCGGCGACCTCGGTCTCGGCTCCAACATCGTCGAGACCCTCGTCGGCATGGGCGCGGCGACGCCGTTCCCGATCCAGGCCGCCAGCATCCCGGCCGTCCTCGAGGGCCGTGACGTCCTCGCCCGCGGCCGCACCGGCTCCGGCAAGACCATCGCCTTCGGCGCCCCGCTCGTCGAGCGCGTGCTGCAGTCTCAGGCCGGTAAGCGCCGTGAGTTCGGTCGGTCGCCGCGCGCGATCATCCTCGCTCCGACGCGTGAGCTCGCGCTGCAGATCGACCGCACGATCCAGCCGATCGCCCGCAGCGTCGGTCTCTTCACCACGCAGATCTACGGCGGCGTGCCGCAGGGACGCCAGGTGGGTGCGCTCAAGAAGGGCGTCGACATCGTGATCGGCACCCCCGGTCGCATCGAGGACCTCATCAACCAGGGCAAGCTCGACCTCTCGGACTGCCGCATCGCGGTGCTCGACGAGGCCGACCACATGTGCGAGCTCGGGTTCGTCGAGCCGGTGCAGCGCATCCTGCGTCACACGGCCGACGGCAGCCAGAAGCTCCTCTTCTCGGCGACGCTCGACCGTGAGGTCGCGGCCCTCGTCGACGAGTTCCTCGTCGACCCGGCCGTCTACGAGGTCGCCGGTGAAGACCAGGAATCCAGCACGATCGAGCACCGCGTGCTCGTGATCGAGCACCGCGACAAGGCCGACATCCTCACGTCGCTCGTCGACCGCGCCGGCAAGACGCTCGTGTTCGCCCGCACCCGTGCGTACGCCGACATGCTCGCCGAGCAGTTCGACGACGCCGGCATCCCCGCGGTCTCGCTGCACGGCGACCTGAACCAGGCGAAGCGCACGCGCAACCTCGAACGCCTCACCTCCGGTCGCGTGAACGTGCTGGTCGCGACGGACGTCGCCGCCCGCGGCATCCACGTCGACGACATCGATCTGGTCGTCCAGGCCGATGCTCCCGATGAGTACAAGACGTACCTGCACCGCTCCGGCCGCACCGGTCGGGCCGGCCGCTCTGGGCGCGTCGTCACGCTCATCACGCGTCAGCGTCAGCGTCGGATGACCGAGCTGCTGCAGCGCGCCGAGATCGACGCGCCGTTCGAGAACGCCCGCGTGGACGACGACCTGATCGAGGAGATCGCCGGCCGCGTGCCGACGGCGGCCGACCTCACGGCCTGACCCACCGCATCGAAGGCCCCGTCACCGCATCCGCGGGGCGGGGCCTTCGGTCTGCGTGCCTCATGCGCGTGCCTGCGGTGCGGCGGTCATGCATCGCGCCGCGCGAAGAGCACTGAGCCGATCACCCCCATGACGACGATCCACGCGATCAGCACGAGAGCTCCGGTCGTCGGCGTGAGGATGCTGTCGTCCGGCGCGTACAGTTGCGCCCCCGCGCGCTCCGGCAGCCACCGGGCGTGCTCGCCGAGCGGACTCAGCAGCGGAGGCAGCGCGAACACCAGAAGGAGCACCGCGATCAGCGATGCCATGAGCTGACGCAGCACGAGCGCGACCGCATGAGCGAGCAGCCCGATCAGCGTCAGATGGATCATCGCCCCGCCGAGGTGCGCAGCCGCCTGATCCCAGGGCAGGGCTGTCGCGGCCGCACCCAGCGCGGCAGCCACCGCGAGGGCGGATGTCGTCAGCAGCACCGCAGCGGCGGCGACGGTCTTGCCCAGCACGACCGCCATCCGTCGGGGCATCGCCGTCAGGGTGGTGCCGATCTGTCGACCGGTGTACTCCTGGGAGATCGGGACGACGCCGATCACGATCATTCCCGCCTGCAGGTAGGGGACGGCCCGCAGCGCCGCAGTCGCGGCATCCGTGCCCGGAGGAGCATTCCCCGCCAGGGCTGCGGCGAGCAGCGCTCCGATCGCGATCGTTCCGGTCGCCGTGTACACGACCAGGGGAAGGCCGCCGAGCTTCCTCAGCTCGGCGGAGACGGCGTTCATGCGTCCCTCCTCGCGAAGACCACGGCGCCGGCGACCGCGAATGCGAGCGCCCAGGCGGCCATCACGAGCGCTCCGGTGGCGGCGCCGAGTCCGCCCTCCATCATGTCCAGTCCGCTGAAGAGCTTGCGCCCCGCCATGTCGGGCAGCCAGTACGCCAACGGTGTGAGGTTCGCCAGCAGCACCGAAACCGAGACCACGGTGTTGTTGACGATCAGGATGATGAGCGGCACGATCACGCTCCGGACGAGGGCGGTGATGCCGAAGGCGATCAGCCCGGTCAGCGCCCAGTAGAGCAGGGCGCCGAGCGCTGCCAGGGGAGAGTCGTCGGTGGTGAAGGGCAGCAGATCGCCGATCACCGCGACCGAGATCCCTACGCCGGCCGCGAGGGCCGCGATCCCGGTGGCGATGCCGACGAGGAGCACGGCTGCGGCCTTCGCCGCGATGAGGAGGCCGCGTCGGGGGAGCGCCAGGAGCGTCGAGGTGATCTGGCGCCCGCCACCGGCATCCGACGTGTTCGCCGAGTACTCGCTGCCGATGGCGAGCACGCCGACGATGACCGCGCCCACCGTTCCCAGCGGGGCCGCCGCGTATGCGCTGTCGAAGACGGACACGAGGTGGTAGCCGTCGGTGTCGCCGGACAGCAGGGCGTCCTTCGCCATGAACGCGTTCAGCAGGGCGATGCCGGCGAATCCGGCGATCGTCACGGCGCAGCCGATCCAGACTCCGGGGAGCGTCATCAGCTTGCGCAGCTCGGCCAGAAGTGCACGCACCGCCGTCATCGGCCCGAGTCCGAGCCGGTCAGCGCGAAGAACGCGGTCTCGAGGTCGCCGTGATCGGCGACCACCTCGGGCACCGTCCCCTGGGCGACGACCCGACCGTGGGCGATCACGACGAGGTCGTCGGCCAGCCCCTCGACCTCGCCCATCAGGTGGCTGGACAGCAGCACGGTGCATCCGGCATCCGCCCGTTCGCGCAGCAGCCCGCGGATCCAGCGGATGCCGCCGGGGTCGAGGCCGTTCACGGGTTCGTCGAGCACCAGCGCCGCGGGGTCGCCGAGAAGCGCGGTGGCCAAGCCGAGCCGCTGGCCCATGCCGAGGGAGAACCGTCCGACCCTGGTGCCGGCGGCGTCGCCGAGACCGACGGTCTCGAGGACTTCGCCGACCCGCCGCCGGGGGATGCCGTTGCTGGTCGCGACCCAGCCGAGATGCCCGCGTGCGGTCCGGGAACGGTGGGCGCCGGAGCCGTCGAGCATGGCACCAACGGTCCGCATCGGCGTTCGCAGCCGCCGATAGGGGGTTCCGTCGATGAGGGCGCGCCCCTCGTCCGCGTGGTCGAGGCCGAGCAGGATGCGGAGGGTCGACGACTTGCCCGCGCCGTTCTCCCCGAGGAAGGCGGTGATGCGTCCTGGTCGGGCTTCGAAGGAGATCCGGTCGAGGACGGTGCGGCGGCCGTGGCGTTTCACGATGTTGTCGATGACGAGCATGCGTCCCATCACAGCCGGTGCGGTGCCGAGGCGGATCGGTCCTCGGGCCGGTGTTCGAGAGGTCCTCTCCGACCGAGGTCTCTCAGACCAGGGTCGGATGTGCCGGATGACGGGCGCTCCTAGACTCGGGAGATGAACGATCTCCCTCGGCCGGTCTGGCGTTCGCGCGCCTGGGGCGCGGCGCTGATCGTGCTCGTCGTGCTGGTGGTCCTGGTCGCGGCCGTGGGCGTCGACGGCCCGCGCACGGCCGGCCTCGTCGCCGCGGCGACCGCGCTGGCGGCCAGTGCGGTGGTGGTGTGGGCGATGCGTCGCACCCGTCGGCAGCGGCGCGAGTTCGAGGTGAGCCTGACCGCCTGGGCCGCTGAGCGGGCGACGCAGGAGGAGCGGCTGCGGATCGCCAGGGAGCTGCACGACCTCGCATCGCACGGCCTCGGGGTGATCACCGTGAGGGCGGCGGCCGCGCAGACGGCAGGTGTCGCTGACGCGGAGCGGATGCAAGCGCTGTCCGACATCGAGGAGGCGGGGCGCTCGGCGACGGCCGAGCTGCGGCGGATGCTCTCCGTGCTGCGCTCGCCGGAGCCCGCGTCTCGACGTCCGACCCCTGACCTCGGTGCTCTCGTCCCTTTGATCGCCGAGGCCGAGCGCAGCGACCTCTCGGTTCGCCTCGATCGCGGCGAACTCGGGGACGTTCCGGCAGGAGTCCAGGCCGCGGCGGTCGCGATCATCGGAGAGGCGCTGGCGAACAGCATCCGCCATGCCGGGCCGACCGCGACCGATGTGCGTCTCCGGCGTCGGGGGGACGCCGTGGAGGTGGAGGTGGAGGACGCGGGCAGCGCACCAGGGTGGCAGGCTCATCCGGGCGCCGGACACGGGGTGATCGGCATGCGCGAGCGGGCGGCCTCGCTCGGGGGCTCCGTGTCGGTCGGCGCGACGGAGACGGGATTCCTGGTGACCGCCGTCCTGCCCTGCGGAGACGCCGGGTGAACGAGGAGATCAGGGTGCTGATCGTCGATGATCAGCCGCTGCTGCGACACAGCCTGCGGATCATCGTCGAGGGCGCGGGAATGGACGTCGTGGGGGAGGCCGCCGACGGCGCCGCGGCGATCGAGGGGGTCCGTGCACTCCGTCCCGACGTCGTGCTGATGGACATCCGCATGCCCGGGATCGACGGCATCCGCGCGACGGAGACCATCGTGGCGGAATCGCCCGAGACGCGTGTGCTGATCCTCAGCATGTTCGAGCTGGATGAGTACGTGTACGGGGCGCTTCGCGCCGGGGCGAGCGGCTTCCTGTTGAAGGATGCGCGTCCGGAGCAGCTCGTCGACGGCATCCGGCGCACGGTTCAGAACGAGTCGCTGTTCGCTCCGAGCATCCTCGGACGGCTCGTCTCGCACTATCTCGACGCGCCCGTACGTCGCCCGAGCGCGAGCCCCGGACCGATGACGGCACGGGAGGCCGAAGTGCTCACGCTCGTCGGTCGCGGACTCGCGAACACCGAGATCGCCGATGTGCTGAAGATCTCGATGGGAACGGTGAAGACGCACATCGGCAACCTGCTGGCGAAGCTGCAGGCCAGGGACAGAGCGCAGCTGGTCATCGCCGCGTACGAGTACGGGCTGGTGCCGCTGAGTCGCTAGGCGAGCTCGTGCTCGTGCACCCCGGTGGTCAGCATCGTGCCGTTGAGCGAGAGGTACAGCGTCTGCTCGGTCACCGTCAGGGACAGCATGTTGCGGCGTTCGAGCAGGGGCACCGCCGAGTCGATGAACCCGGGGTCGAAGCTGTAGACGCGGATGTCCTCGGCGCGGTGGATGCGCTTGTCCGCCCAGGGGGCCATGACCTTCGCGGGATCGCGGTGCGTGTAGACGACGGTGCGCTCTGCGAGCCTGCTGCCGTAGTGGAGGCGCTCGGCATCCGGCGCGCCTACCTCGATCCAGACCGTGATCGCACCGGTGAGATCACGCACGAGAACAGCGGGCTCATCGGACTGCGAGACGGTGCCGCCGAACACGATGCCCTCCGCGTACTCGAGTCCGTACGCGATCACGCGGGTCAGCATGTAGGCGTCTGTCTCCGACGGATGCCGTGCGACGCGCAACGCGTACTCCTCGAAGACGCCGCGGTCCATGTCTGCGAGCTGCACCTCGAAGGTGTGCATCGTCGATCCGATTGCCATGGGTCGAGCCTATTGGCCAGGGCGGTCGCCGCCGGACGAGGAGGTTGCGCTCAGAAGAGCATCGGCTGCGCAGGGGCGGATGCCGCGGTCGACGCCGACGGCGCGAATCCGGGGCGCGTGCCGCGGACGGGATAGTCGTCTTCGTGTCGACCGTCGAGTCCGTGCATGCGGATCAGGGGGCGCACCCGTTTCGCCAGCCACTGCCGATAGGCCTTGGGGGCCTCCGCGGACACGCCGGGGTACAGGCCGCGATAGGACGACAGCAGGTCGGGCCGATACTCGCCGAGCCACTGGAAGAACCACGGCTTCACGCCGGGCCGGAGGTGCAGCGCCCCGTAGATCACGCGTGCAGCGCCCGCCGCTCTGATCCGGGCCAGCGCCGTGTCGAGCGCGTCGACGGAGTCCGTCAGGTGCGGCATGATCGGCATCAGGAAAACGGTCACGCGGAATCCGGCATCCGTCAGCGCCTTCACCGTGTCGAGGCGGGCCTGCGTCGTCGGCGCACCCGGTTCGATGGCCTTCTGCAGGTCGTCGTCGTACATCGCGATGGACATCTGGATGTCGACGTGCACGCGTTCGGCCGCTCTGACGAGCAGCGGGATGTCGCGTCGGATCAGCGTGCCCTTGGTGAGGATCGACATCGGAGTGCCGGATGCCGCGAGCGCCTCGATGATCCCCGGCATCAGGCGGTACCGCCCTTCTGCCCGCTGATAGGGGTCGGTGTTGGTGCCGAGCGCGACGAGCTCGTGCTGCCAGCTGCCCCGCCGCAGCTCCTTCTCGAGCACCTCGACGACGTTGACCTTCACGACGATCTGGGAGTCGAAGTCGGCTCCTCCGTCGAGGTCGAGGTACTCGTGCGTGCCGCGGGCGAAGCAGTTGTGGCTGATCACTCCGTTGGCGATGAAATCACCGGTGCCCGTCGTGATGTCCAGCAGATCCCGTTCTCCGTCAAGAGGCGTGATCTCGACCACACGCAGATCCGCGACGGTCTTGACCGCCGTGCCCTCGATGGACATCTTCCGGGTGATCGCGGGACGGACGGCGGCGAAGAACCGCTGCCTGCTGGGGAGGCCGCCGATGACACGGACGGCACGGACCCCGTTGGCGCGAGGAGCCTCGACGACGTAGGGGATACGGATCTCGCGCAGCCCTTCTTCGATGAGGGCGATGATCTCGTCATTCTTGTTCGAGATCCGAAGCACGCCGCGTGAGCAGCTCCCCTCTGCATCGAAGATGCCGGCGAGAAACCCTGCATACCAGTCACGATCTGCGTGTGCGGGCGTCTCGATCAGGGTCTCGATCGATTTGACGTGTGCTTGCGCTGCCGTGTGAATCGCCTGCGACGCGCTTCTGGTCGCGGACGCGACCGCGAAGGGTCGGGTCCGCGTCGGCACGCCTTCATCGAGGAGGAATTCGCGTGACCTGTCCAGGGCTTCGTCGTCGATGAGGGCGAGACGGAACCGGTGAATCCTCCGAGTCCGCCGTGGGCTCGGATAGGAGCCGTGGAAGATCATCCCGTCCCCACGGATCATCCCGGCGAGGTAGCCGCGACGGTACTCCTCGCCCGAATGCTCGATCGACAGGTCGTCCGCACCGACGCCGAACCCCATCAGTCGATTGTTCAGGGTGAGATGAGGGCGCTGCCCCGTCTCGGCATCCGTGACATGCTTCCAGCCTCGATCCGTGAGGAAGCGATGGTCCCCGCTGGCCTCGAGTCGAGTGCCGTCGGCGAGGGTGACGCGGTAGGCCGGCTTTCGGGTGCTCCATTTCGCCGTGATGGTCGTGCGCACATATCGGCGATAGAAGCCCTGCACTTCGGTGCCGATGATCTCATCGCCGATCTCAAGCTCACGCAGAGGACGTTGGCGCCCATCCGCGCACAGGATGAGCGTGTCGGGAGAGACGCAGTACACGCAGGCATGACTGCATCCGCGGTAGGGGTTGATCGTCCACCCGAACGGCATCCGCGACGATCCGGGGACCTTGTTCAGCGCCGAGCGCGACAGCACCTCGTGGAATGTCATCCCCGCGAACTCGGGCGTGGTCACCGTGCGCAGCACGCTGCTGCGGTCTTCGAGCCCCGGCAGAGCGGCAGCATCCGTCTCTCCGAGTTTCTGACCCTGCCAACGCATGATTCATTCGAACATAGCAACGACACTCGTGTCAACCGCGATGGGATATTCGTTCGAAACGGCGATGGGGGAGAATGGAGCCATGTACTCCGCGCGGCAGCCCCAGCATGCACGGCCGCGCTCCCCGATTCACGGGCCCGCCCTTCCCGTCGGACTGGCGGTGACGGCGCTCGGCATCCTGCTCTCCCTCGCCACCGTGCCGTCGGGCGACGCGTCCGCCCCGCAGGCCATGCCCGAGCCGAGCGTGGTCCAGGAGGTGCCGCCGGTCGAGACCGACGCGATCCCCGCCGCTGATCCGTGTTCCGACCCCGCGGTTCTCGACGCCATCGCCGCCGCCGACGACGCGGCGATCATCGCGGGCTTCGGCGGAGGGGAGAGGTTCCGTGCGGCCGTCGTCGCAGGCAATGCGCCCTGCATCTCCCTCGATGACCCTGCGCATGTCTGGGTCGTGGTGAACAAGGCGCGCCCGCTCAACCCCATCGACTTCGCGCCGGCGTCGCTGACCGATGCGCCGCTGCAGATCACCACCGGATCGGGTCAGGCGCGTACCGACGTCGCCCGGGCGGTGGGGGAGCTCGCGGCGGCCGCAGCCGCTGATGGAGTCGGCCAGATCGGCGCCAACAACGGCTACCGCTCGTACGACCTGCAGGTGCGCACCTACGCCACGCACGTGCGCGCCGAGGGGCAGCAGAGCGCCGACGCCGCCTCCGCCCGAGCCGGGCACAGCGAGCACCAGACGGGGCTCGCCCTCGATCTCGTGGCGTGTGCGCCGTGCGGCGGCATCGACGCGTTCGGCGGAACGCCCCAGGGGGCGTGGGTCGCGGAGCACTCCTGGGAGTACGGGTTCATCGTGCGGTACGAGGCCGGTGCGACGGGCATCAGCGGCTACAAGCCCGAGCCCTGGCACGTGCGCTACATCGGCGTCGAGCTCGCCGCGGCCTATCACCAGGGCGGATTCCACACGCTCGAGGAGTTCTTCGGCCTCCCCGCCGCGCCCGACTACCCCCACTGAGACGCCCTGTTGCGGCATCCGACAATCGCGGTACCCAGTCTCACGGATTGTGGGATGCATTCTCACAATGGTCTGCCGTGCCCCGTGTTTCCGGCATAGAATCACCGGAGCAAAGACGCACGACATGCTCAGGAGGACGCAATGGAACGCGACATCTACGAAGAGGATCACGAGGCATTCCGCGACCTCGTCAAGGATTTCGTCAAGCGCCACGTGACGAACGAGGCCATCGAGCGGTGGGATGCTGCAGGAGAGATCGACCGCGCGACCATGCTGGCCGCGGGTGAGGCCGGCCTGATCGGCCTGTCCGTGCCCGAGGAGTTCGGCGGCGCGGGGATGCTGCAGGACTACCGCTTCCGCACGATCGTCATGGAAGAGGTCATCGCGGCCGGTGCCGGCTCGCTCGCCGGCGCCTTCGGCATCCAGGACGACCTCGCGGTGCCGTATCTCGTGCACATGGGCACGCAGGAGCAGAAGGAGAAGTGGCTGCCCCGCATGGCCACCGGCGAGGTGCTCGGCGCGCTCGCCATGACCGACCCCGGCGCCGGCTCCGACCTTCGCGGCATCAAGACCAACGCCAAGAAGGTCGACGGCGGCTACATCCTCAACGGCGCCAAGACGTTCATCTCGTCGGGCACCACGGCCGACGTCGTCGTGACCTTCGTCAAGACGGGCGAGGGCAACCGGCCCGACGCGTTCAGCCTGCTGCTCGTCGAGAAGGGCATGGAGGGCTTCGACCAGGGCAAGAAGCTCAGCAAGATGGGCTTCCACGGCTGGGACACGGCAGAGCTCAGCTTCACCGACGTGTTCGTCCCCGAGGAGAACCTGATCAGCGGCAAGGAGGGTCAGGGCTTCATCCAGCTGATGCTGAACCTGCCGCTCGAGCGCCTCTCGATCGGCGTCGCCGCAGCCGCGGCCGCCCAGGCCGCCTTCGACTGGACCACCGCCTACACGAAGGACCGCGAGGCGTTCGGTGAGCGCATCACCGACTTCCAGAACACGCGTTTCCGCCTCGCCGACATGTCGGCGACGACCGACGCGATGTGGGCGTACATCGACCGCGCGCTGCTCGCCTACAAGGACAACAAGCTCACCGCCGAGGACGCCGCGAAGGTCAAGTTCTGGGCGACCGAGCGCGAGTGGGAGGTGCTCGACATGGGTGTGCAGTTGCACGGCGGCTACGGCTACATCATGGAGTACCCGATCGCTCGCGCGTTCACCGACGCCCGCGTGCACCGCATCTACGGCGGCACGAACGAGATCATGCGCGACCTCGTCGGACGTCAGATCGCCGGCAAGCGCTGACGCACGCTGCACGAAGGGCCCCGGATGCTGCATCCGGGGCCCTTCTGCATGCCCATCGTCCCGTCGGGCGTGCGCGGGGGCGGGCGCGGCTTCGGAGCGGGGGCGGGGCGCGCCGAGGGGTGGATGCTGTAGAGCGGCGTGTCGGGAGCGGGCTCCGCAGTCGTGCTCGTCGCGGGGTGGGCACTCGGGTAGCAGACTCCTTGCTACCCGAGTAGCATGGAGTCATGAACAGCAAGGTCAGTCTCAGCCTGAGCGAGAGCGATCTGGCGTTCCTCGACCTCGAGGCGCTCAGCGGACGGTACGCGTCGCGATCGGCGGCGGTGCAGGATGCCGTCCGTCTGCTCCGTGAGAGCCGCCTCGCGGATGCCTACGCCGAGGCCTATGCCGAGGGGTACGACCCCGAGTGGGACCTCGCCGACAGCGACGGACTCGCGTCGGCGTGAGCGCGGCATCCATCCCTCTGCTGCGTCGAGGGCAGATCGTCCTCGTGTCGTTCGACCCGGCAGTCGGGTCCGAAGTGCGAAAGACTCGCCCGGCCGTCGTGGTGAGCAACAACACCGCCAACACCGTCGCGAGCCGCAGCTCGAATGCGACGGTGACCGTCGTGCCCCTGACCTCCCGCACCGAGAAGGTGTTCCCGTTTCAGGTGCTCCTCCCCGCCGGCGCGACGGGACTCGATCGCGACTCGAAGGCGCAGGCCGAGCAGATCCGCACGGTCTCGGTCGCCCGCATCATGCGGCCGGTCGGCTGGGTGCCGGCGGAGCTGCTGGGTGCGGTCGACGAGGCGCTGCGGCTCCACCTGTCGCTCTGACCGCGCGGTCAGGCACAGCTTCGGAGCGGCACCCGAGCACATCTTCGGAGCGGCGACCGGGCACAATTTCGGAGCGGCGACGCGACACGCCGGCGAGGATGCCGGGTGAGCGGCGTGTCGGCCTCGAGATCCGCAGCTGTGCCCCAGAAGGGGGGCACGCGATGGCTCCGGTGCAGGCCGAATCCGGTCGCCGCGGCTACGGACGCGGCTGAGGAGTCCGGCCTCCGACTCCCGCACGGCGCAGACGGTCGGCGATCAGGATGCCGAGGGCGGTCGCGCCGACGCAGCTGGCGAGCGTGACGGCGAAGAACGTGACCTGGAGGCCCACGGTCATGCTCCCGAGGTTGAACGATGCCCACGCCAGCACCGGGTAGACGACGCCGACGACGATCGCGCCGACGTAGTGCATCCACGTGCCCCAGTAGCGCCAGATCACGAAGACGAACGGCAGCTCCGTGAACGCCGCCCACCACAGGTTCGTGAGCACGCTGGCGAATCCGTATCCGGAGAACGGCACGATCACGAGTCCCGCGAGAAGCCCGACCAGGATGCCGACGAGCGGCCGGTGCAGCAGTCGCAGCGCGATCACCGAGGGGAGGAGCCACAGCCCCGCCAGCGCGACGCTGACGAACGGCAGCCCGGGGAAGAGGATCGTCGAGATCCAGTTCGCGGGGGCGAGCAGCAGGCCGCCCGCGACGCCCAGTGCGGCACAGGTGAGCAGCACGGCCGTGGAGTAGCGCGCGCCCTTCGCCCCGCGGGGCCGATCGGTCGGGGCCGCAGCGGTCCCCGATCCTGCACCGTTGTAGTGCTGCCTCTCCGTCGCCGCAGCGGCGGCCGCGGCATCCGTCTCCGGGGTGTGCGCCCCGCCGTCCGTCGCGCTCATACCAGCGGCTCCGCCGAGGCCTCGCGCGCAGCCTTCGATGCGGGGGATGCCGCCCCGATCTTCCAGTAGCCGCAGAAGCTGACCGTGTTCTTGTCGACTCCGCGCTCGCCGACGAGGTGCTTGCGGACCCCCGAGGCGAGGGCCTGCTCGCCGGCGGCGTAGGCGTGGAAGGGAGCCGCGGGCAGGTCGCCCTCGCGCAGCGCCGCGAGCGCGAGCGTGCCGGGAGCCGTGGAGTGCGGTCGCACGATCCAGGTGACGTCGATGCCGGCCGGGTGCGGGAAGTCGAGGGCGTCCTCCTCGCTCGGCACCTCGATGAGGGCGGTGCCGGATGCCGTGGCCGGCAGCGAGGCGCAGATCGAGGAGATCGCGGGCAGCGCCGTCTCGTCGCCGACCAGCACGACGCGATCGGTGCCGCGCTCGGGGTTGAACGTGAGTCCCTCGTCGATGATCAGCACGTGCTCGCCGGGCTCGCACGTCTCGGCCCACCGCGACGCGGGGCCGGCGGTGCCCTCGGCGGCCGACCCGTGCAGTACGAAGTCGACGTCGATCTCCGCCCCGGCGTCGGCGGTCGCGGGGCGGTACGCGCGCACGCTGTAGTTGCGCATGACCGGACGCTCGCCATCGGGGATGCGGAGGAACTTCAGGTATCCGAACATCTTGTTCGCCTTCGCGGGCACGCGATCGAGCCCCGCTTCGCCGCCGATCGGCAGGAAGAGGCGGAACCACTGGTCGAAGCCCATCGGCCGGAACCTCTCGATCTCGCCGCCGCCGAGGGTGACCCTCACCCAGTGCGGTGCGAGCCGCTCGGTGCGCAGCACCGTCACGTGGAGGAGGTCGGAGGAGAGCGGCTTGACCAGTTTGCTGAACGCCATCGGTGCGCCTTTCAGATGTTCCAGGGGAAGAAGAGGGCGAGGATCGTCGCGGAGGCCGCGATCCCCACCACGATGAAGACGAGGTCGCGCCCGCGGAACGGCACCAGATGCCGCTCGGTGCGCGTGGGGTGGGCGCCGAAGGCGCGGGAGTCCATGGCCAGGGCCACACGCTCCGCGTGCCGGATCGCGCCCGCGAGCAGGGGGACGATGTATCCCCAGCCGCGTGCGATCCTGGCGAATGGACCGCGCCCGCCGTGATGGCCGCGCACGCGGTGCGCCGCGCGGATCACCGAGAGCTCGTAGCCGAAGCGGGGCACGAAGCGGAACGCCGCGAGGGCCGTGTAGCCGATCCGGTACGGCACGCGCAGCTGCTGCACGCTCGCCCGCACCAGGTCGGGACCCGTGGTGGTGAGACCGCCGATCAGCGCCAGCGCGATGATCGCTCCGAGGCGCAGGCCGGTGGCGAAGCCGATGGCGAGGGCGCCCTGGTAGAGCGTCCAGTCGCCGACGCGGAGCAGGGGTGCGGTGTCGCTCACGAGACCGGCATCCACCCAGATCGAGAACCCGAAGCCGATGAGCAGGATGCCGAGGGGCACGGCCGCGAACAGGATCGCCGCGGTGCGGCCAGTGAGACGTGCGCCGACGAGCAGTACGACGTAGGAGAGGGCGAGGAACGCGGCCGGTGTCGCGAGGTCCCGCACGAAGACGAGCACGAGGATCGCGGGCAGCACGGCCACGACCTTGGAGAGGGGGTTCAGCCCGTACAGGAACTGCCGCGGCGAGGTCGCCGTCATCTCGGCGTACGGATCGAACGCGGCGCTCATGATCTGCCCGCCAGCATCCGCTGCAGGGCGGGGAGGCGCAGCCCCGCCTCGGAGAAGGCGCGACCGTCGTCGAAGAGGTCAGCGGTAGGGCCGGCGGCGTGCACGCGCCCGTCACGGAGGATGACGGTGCGGGTCGCGTGCTCGGCGACCAGCTGCAGATCGTGCGTCACGATGACGATGGTCGTGCCCTCGGCGCGCAGGTCGTCGAGGAGTGAGAGCAGCTCGGATGCTCGTGCCCTGTCCTGCCCGAACGTCGGCTCGTCGAGAGCGAGCACCCGCGGCCTGGTGATGAGCGCGGTGCCCACCGACAGGCGTCTCTTCTCGCCGCCGGACAGCAGGAACGGATGCACGTCAGCCTTGTGCTCGAGGCCGAAGCGCGCGAGCATCTCGGCGACGAGGCTCTCGACCTCGTCGTCGGGCGTGCGCCGCAGCCGCAGGCCGTGGGCGAGCTCGTCGAACACCGTCGGTGCGATGAACTGGTGTTCGGGGTTCTGGAAGACGAATCCGATGCGGGCGGACAGCTCGCGCGGAGAAGCGGTGCCCGGGTCGACGCCCGCGACATCCACCCGACGCCGTGGCGGAGGGACGACCCCCGCGAGGGCCTGGATCAGCGTCGTCTTCCCCGCACCGTTCGTGCCGACGATCGCGGTGAGGCTGCCGGCGGGGATGCTGAGGTCGACGCCGTGCAGGATCTCCCGCTTCCCCTTCCGCACGGTCAGGCCGCTGGCCGTGATGATCGGCGGCGCGTCCTGCGCGGTCGTCTCGATCGCCTCGGCCGTTGAGCGAGCGGAGCGAGACGACACGCTGTGCGTCGCGGCTCCTGTCGTGCGTGGCATGAGGCGTCTCGGCTCGTCGCTGCGCTCCTCGCTCGACGACCGGGAGGTCTCGTTCGACGACCCGGGGGCGGCGGCGAGCGCGGCCCCGAGCTCATCGGGGGTCAGCGGCAGCGGTTCGAGGACGACGCCGGCATCCCGCATCCGCAGCGCCGCCAGCGTCGCCGACGGAAGCCACACCCCCATCGAGAGCAGCTCATCGACGTTCTCGCGCACCACGGATGCGGCGGGCCCGTCGAACGCGACGCGTCCGTCGCGGTCGAGTACGATCGCCCGCGTCACGAACCCCATCGCGGCGTCGAGGTTGTGCTCGACGAGGAGGATCGCCCTGTCACCAGCGGCGACGACGTCGGCGAGGGCCGCGTAGACGTCGTCGATGCCCTGCGGGTCGAGGTTCGCGGTCGGCTCGTCGAGCACGATGAGCGGCGAGCCCATCGCCAGCGCGCAGGCGATCGCGAGGCGCTGGCGGCCTCCGCCCGAGAGCAGATCGGGGTTGTCCGTCTTCCGGTCCCACAGGCCGACGCGTCGAAGCGCGTCTTCGGTGCGCCGCTCCACCTCGGCGAGCGGCAGCAGCAGGTTCTCCGGTCCGAAGGCGACCTCGTCGTAGACGGTGCCCGTGACGATCTGGGCATCCGGATCCTGGAACACCATCGCGACCCGGGTGCTCAGCGACGCGGTCGTCGTCTCGGCGGTGTCGAGGTCGCCCGCGGTCACTGTGCCGGTCATGGTCGCGGGGACGGCATGAGGGATGAGCCCGTTGAGCGCCAGGGTGAGCGTCGACTTGCCCGAGCCCGACGGTCCCAGCAGCAGCACGACCTCTCCGGCCGCGATGTCGAACGAGACGTCGCCCGGGGAGGGGTGCGCGGCATCCGCGTGGGTGATCGAGAGGTCACGCACGCGCAGAAGGGGCGCGGATGGGCGCACTAGCACGGCCTCGGGTCAGCGGATCGGACCCTACTAACTTAGCTGAGCCTTACCTATTTCGCCACGCGACTCTGTGGCTTCCCATGACGCGAGTACACGAAGGCGCTCGGCAGAGGGCGACCCTGGCTCCGCAGTGTAGATGAGCAGCACGTTCCCCGGCTCCGCCGTCAGTGCGAGCTCCTCGTAGGCGAGCACGAGTTCGCCCACCAGCGGATGTCGGAACCTCTTCGTTCCTGTTCCGTGCGTGCGCACGTCGTGCGCTGCCCACAGCCGGCGGAACGTCTCGCTGTGCGTCGACAGCTCGCCCACCAGGTCCTGCATGGCCTTGTTGTGCGGGTCGCGCCCGGCCTCGGCGCGCATCACTCCGACACACATGCCGGCCATGATGTCCCAGTCGGGGTAGAAGTCGTGCGCTGCGGGATCGAGGAACTGGAAGCGTGCGAGGTTCGGCGTCCGACCGCTCTCGCCGATCACGGGAGAGTAGAAAGCGCGACCGAGATCGTTCACGGCGAGGATGTTCTGCTGCGGATCGCGCACGAATGCGACCGCATCGACGATCGCATTCAGAGCCCAATGCAGGCTCTGCCGTGGAACGGAGGGCTTCGCCGCACGGCCTCGAGACCGTCCGCTCGTGGGAATCCCGTCAGCGGCGCGGGCCAGATCGAACAGGTGAGAGCGCTCGGCCTCATCGAGCTGCAATGCGCGCGAGACAGCGTCGAGAACGGATGCCGAGGCGCCGGCGACGGCGCCGCGTTCGAGCTTCGCGTAGTACTCCACGCTCACTCCCGCGATCGCGGCGACCTCGCTGCGGCGGAGCCCGTCGACGCGACGGTTGCCACCGGAGCTGAGCCCGGCCGCCTCCGGGGTCACTCGGGCTCGGCGAGACATGAGGAACTCCCGCACCTCGGCTCGATTGTCCATGCACAGCAGGCTAGACCGCCCCGCGCTGTTCGAGGGACGCCCTGACGGTACACCCCTTCACAGGGACTCCCACGAGTCCACGCGCACGCGGATGCTGAAGAGCATGACCGCCTCGACCCGATCGCTCGCGCACCGGATCCTGCCGACTCTGCTGCTCCTGCTGACGGTGTTCGGTCCGATCTCGATGGACCTCTACCTTCCCGCGCTGCCCGCACTGACGCAGGAGCTCTCAGCGGCGACCTCGGTCGCGCAGCTCACGGTCACGGCCTGCCTCATCGGCCTCGCCGCAGGACAGCTGATCGCCGGTCCGCTCTCCGACAGGTACGGCCGTCGCGGCATCCTCCTCATCGGGATCATCGCCTACATCGGGGCCTCGCTGCTGTGCGCCGCCAGTCCCTCGATCGAACTGCTGATCGCAGCGCGCCTCGTCCAGGGTCTCACGGGAGGTGTCGGCATCGTGATCGCCCAGGCGGCGGGCCGCGACGTCTACACGGGAGGGGCGCTGATCCGTTTCTACGGGCGGCTGACCGTGGTCGGCGGTTTCGCGGCGATCGTCGGTCCTCTGCTCGGCGGACTACTGAACAGCGTCACCGACTGGCGTGGTCTGTTCATCTTCCTTGCGATGATCGGCGCCGCGATCCTCGTGATCACGCTCCTCGCATTCGAGGAGACCCTGCCGTCCGCCTCCCGCACCACCGGCGGCCTCGGTCGCACCCTGCACGACTTCCGAGTGCTGCTCAGCGACCGCGTGTTCCTCGGCGCGATCCTCAATCAGGGCTTCCTCTACGCAGCGCTGTTCGCGTATCTCTCCGGCGCGACGTTCGTGCTGCAAGACGTGTATGGACTCTCGCCTCTCGACTATGCGCTCGCCTTCGGCGCGAACTCGGCCGGATTCATGGTGCTCGGATTCGTCGCAGGCCGGACCTCAGAGCGTTCGCTGCGAGGCACGCTGATCGCAGGCATCGCCGTCACCGCGGTCGGCGCGCTCGGACTGCTGGCGGCAGGCCTCACGCGGATGCCGCTGGGGGTCGTGCTCGTGTCGCTGTTCCTGCTCGCGGGCGGCGTCGCCGTCACCTCGCCACCCGCCACGACGATCGCTCTCGTCGAGTACCCGGACATCGCCGGCACCGCCTCATCGCTGCTCGGGATGGTGCGCTTCGGCTTCGGCGGCGTCGCCGCTCCGTTCGTGGGCATCGCCGGGGCGGCCAGCATCCTTCCACTCGGCCTCGTGACGGTGGTATCCGTCGTGCTCTCCGCCCTCGCCTTCGTCCTTCTCATCCGGCCCGCACAGATCCCGCGTCGAGTCGAGTCGGAGACCTTCATCACCATCCATCGAAAGGATCCGTCATGCGCGGAGTGGTCATGCACGCCCCCGGCGACGTGCGCACCGAAGAACTCGAGATGCCCGTCATCGTCGAGCCGACCGACGCGATCATCCGCGTCACCGCCACCTGCATCTGTGGTTCGGATCTGTGGCCCTATCGCGGCATCGAACAACTGCACGGCCCGCAGCGGATGGGGCACGAGTACATCGGTGTCGTCGAGAGCGTCGGCGACGCGGTTTCGCTCGTGGCGCCGGGTGATCACGTCGTCGGCTCGTTCGTCGCCTCGGACAACACCTGTGAGATCTGCCGAGCAGGGTATCAATCCCGCTGCGTGCACCAGGTGATGATGGGCTCGGTCGGCACCCAGGCGCAGTACGCGCGCATTCCTCTCGCCGACGGCACGCTCGTCGTCATCCCGGGCGAGCCGCCGGCAGATCTGGTGCCGTCGTTGCTCGCGGCCTCCGATGTGCTCGGCACCGGCTGGTTCGCGGCCGTCGCCGCCGAGGCCGGTCCGGGCACGACCGTCGCCGTGGTGGGCGACGGTGCAGTCGGACTTCTCGGCGCCCTCGCCGCTGCCCGGCTCGGCGCCGAGAGGATCATCGTGATGTCGCGGCACGCCGACCGGCAGGCGCTTGCCCGGCGCTTCGGCGCCACCGACATCGTCGAGGAGCGCGGAGAAGCAGGTGTCGCTCGGATCAAGGAGCTCACCGACGGGCTCGGTGCGCACTCGACGATCGAGGCTGTCGGCACACAGGAGTCGATGGACCAGGCGATCCGCGTGACGCGGGCTGGAGGCCACGTCGGGTTCGTCGGGGTCTCGCATGGCGTCTCGATCGATGGGCTCGAGCTGTTCTTCTCAAGCGTGCATCTGCACGGCGGGCCCGCGCCGGTGCGGCGCTTCCTGCCCGAGTTGATCCGACTGATCTGGGATCGCGAGATCGATCCTGGTGCGGTTTTCGATCTGACGCTGTCCCTCGACGAAGCCGCGGAGGGATATCGGGCGATGGATGAGCGTCGTGCGACGAAGGTGCTGCTCACGACCGAATGAGGCCGCTCGACCGGTGCGGCCTGTTCTGCAGACTCGGACGAGGGAACTGGCGTCGAGACCGGCCGAGGAGGAGCGGACCCGCGCTAGCGGCGTGCGACGCCGGCGCGGCTGAGCGCTGCGCCGATGGCGAGGCCCACCGCGGTCCAGACGATCGGGCCGAGGACCGAGATGACGAGGTACGCGATCTGCGCCCACGGCTCCATGGTCGACAGGTGCGCGGCGAAGAACACCACGACCGCGACGAACACGCCGATCACCGCTGCGGAGACGAAGAAGCGCCAGGCGCCCCACGAGCGGTATCGCGTGAGCGCGGCGACGCCCTCCTGGATCGCGCCGAACAGCAGCGCCGTGCCGATGAAGCGCAGCGCCCACGCGGGGTTGAAGGCGCTCGCGATGAGCGCGGCGATCACGTGCGTGACGATGGCGACGAGGGGGCGGCGGAGCACCTCCTGCGCGATGATGCCGGGCAGCACGTGGGAGCCGAGCACGAGTCCGTAGAGGAAGGCGGGACCGGCGAGCACGGGGACGGTCACCCAGCCCGCAATGCCTCCCAGGATGCCGGTCGCCACACCGATCGCGGCGCACACGAGCAGGACGCGGGTCGGCAGGGGGGAGCGGGAGGATGCCACGTCTCCAGCCTACTGTCGACCAACGGCGGAGACGGCTGGCCGATCGTCTAGGAACCGGCTGTGGATCTGGTGAGAGTCGGATTCCGGGACTACTTTGAGCGACGGTGCGGCAACGCGGCTGCACCATAGGACATCGGGAGCACCAATGGGTCGAACACCCCTCCGGATGGCAGCAGCCACCACCCTGGCGACGCTGTTCATCGCTTCAACCGCCACCGCCGGCTACGCAGGAGTAGAGGAGGTGACGCATCCCACCCCTGTCGAGGGCACTCCGGGGCACTACATCGTCGTGATGAAGTCCGACCCGCTGGCGAGCTACACCGGCGAGGTCAAGGGACTCAAGGCGACCAAGCCCGTCGAGGGCGAGCAGCTGGAGACGGAGTCCGAGGACTCGCAGCGCTACATCCAGCACCTCGAGACCGAGCAGCAGACCCTCGCGCAGGAGGTCGGCGTCACGCCGGACACCACCTACCAGACCGTCCTCAACGGGTTCAGCGCTCAGCTCACGGGCGAGCAGGTCGACAAGCTCCGCGCGTCGAAGGACGTCTACGAGGTGTTCCCCGACGAGATCCGTCACCCCGATGCGCAGACGTCGACGTCCTTCCTCGGACTCGGCGACGACAAGAAGGGGCGCGGCGGCCTCTGGCAGCAGACCGGCGGCGTCGACCGGGCGGGTGAGGGCATCGTGGTCGGTGTGATCGACACGGGCATCGCACCGGAGCACCCCTCGTTCGAGGGCAAGAAGCTCAAGAAGCAGAAGCGCGACCACAACCGCCACAAGGGCAACCAGCCCTACACCGACGGCACCTACGTCTACTTCGACAAGTCGGACGGCGGGCAGTTCAAGTCCCTCATGGTCGAAGGCCAGGGCTGGGACAAGGGCGACTACTCGACCAAGATCATCGGCGGCCAGTACTTCTACACCGGTGCGCAGGCCGACGGCTTCGACTTCCAGTACGACTACCTGTCTCCGCGTGACGGTGCAGGCCACGGCTCGCACACCGCGAGCACGGCCGCCGGGAACTTCGGAGTGAAGGCGTCGATCGAGAACGTCGACTTCGGCAAGATCTCTGGCGTCGCGCCCGGCGCCAAGATCTCGGCGTACAAGGCCTGCTACGAGGGCCCGGACCCTGCCGTCACGACCGATGACATCTGCGCGTTGAGCGACCTCGTCGCGGCGATCGATCAGGCCGTCGCCGACGGCGTCGACGTGATCAACTACTCCATCGGCGGCGGAGCGGCCAAGACCGTGCTCGCCCCCGAGGACATCGCGTTCTTCAACGCGGCGGCCGCGGGCGTGTTCGTCTCGGCGAGCGCCGGCAACGACGGCCCCGACCCCGTCACGGCCGATCACGCATCGCCCTGGTACACGACGGTGGCGGCATCCACCATCCCGACCTGGGAGGGCACCGTCACGTTCGACGGGTTCGCGCAGGCCGGCGCCTCGGTCAGCGTGCCGTTCGGCACCACCGTGACCGGTCCGTCGATCTACGCGGGGGATGCCGCGGCAGCGGGTGCGGCGAACGCGCAGCAGTGCCTCCCAGGCACCCTCGACCCGACGAAGGTCGCGGGGCACATCGTGGTCTGCGACCGCGGCAACAACGCCCGCGCCGAGAAGTCGCAGGTCGTGAAGGACGCCGGCGGCAAGGGCATGGTCCTCGTGAACGTACCGGGTGGAGCCGACTCGCTCGACAACGACTTCCACGCCGTTCCGACGGTTCACCTCGCTTCCGCGCACCGTGCGGCCGTGCTCGCCTACGTGCAGGGCGGCAAGGACCGTCCGATCTCGCTCGTCGGCAAGAACACCACCGGCGTCACGACTCCCGTCCCGCAGATCGCGGGCTTCTCGAGCCGTGGCCCGATGCTCGCCGACGGCAGCGACATCATGAAGCCCGACATCGCAGCGCCCGGCGTCGCGATCCTCGCGGCGACGAACAACGCGCCGGACGAGAAGCCGACCTTCGGCATCCTCTCCGGCACGTCGATGGCGGCGCCGCACATCGCCGGACTCGCGGCGCTGTACCTCGGCGAGCGTCCGAAGGCCACGCCGGCGGAGATCAAGTCCGCGATGATGACGACCGCCTACGACACGGTCAACGCCGACGGTTCGAAGAACCGGAACCCCTTCGAGCAGGGCGCGGGTCAGGTCGATCCGACGCGCTACTTCAACCCGGGCCTGCTGTACCTCAACGGCGCGAAGGACTGGGCGGCGTTCCTGGAGGGCAAGGGACTCGGCGCCTTCGACGGCGTCGACCCGATCGACGGCAGCGACCTCAACATCGCGTCCTTCTCGATCGGCTCGCTCGCCAGCGCGCAGACCGTCACGAGGACCGTCACGGCCACCGAGAAGGGCACGTTCACGGCATCCGTCGATCTGCCCGGCGTCAAGACGACGGTGACGCCGTCGACGCTGAAGTTCGACCGTGCGGGGCAGACGGCCACCTTCACGGTGACCTTCGACAACCAGAGCGCTCCGGTGGAGCAGTGGGCCACCGGCTCGCTGACGTGGACGAGCAAGAAGAACACGGTGCGCTCGCCGATCGCGGTGTTCCCAGTGACGGCGGACGCTCCGCCCGAGGCCTCGGGCACCGGTGTCGACGGATCCGCCACGGTGGAGATCGTCCCCGGCGTGACCGGCGACCTCGCCCTCACGCTGTCGGGTCTCACCCCGTTCGAGCTCCTCGCCGACCCGGACGGCCGGGTCGATGGGCACTCGGGCGACGAGGCGTCGGGCGATGCCGACAAGAACGTCTCCTGGCTGGTCGACGTGCCGGCCGGCACGACGCTGTCGCGCTTCGATCTCGACTCGTCGGATGACGCGGGCAGCGACCTCGACCTCGCGGTCTACCGCGTGGTCAGCCCTGACGACCTGCGCTACTACGACAAGTGGCAGTCGGCGACGGGTTCGGCCGACGAGCAGGTCACGCTGAAGGCTCCGAAGGCCGGAACCTACCTGGTGGTCGCGAACGTGTACTCGACCTCGGCGCCGATGACGTGGGACATGACCGTCGCCAACGTGCAGCCGAGCGGAGAGGGCGCCTTCACGGCCACCCCGAACCCGATCGCGGCGACGCGCGGCACCAAGACGAGCTTCCAGCTCGGATGGAGCGGCCTCACCGCCGGGACCCGCTACCTCGGCCTCGTGCAGTACGGCGAGTCGGCGGTGTCGACCATCCTCACGGTCGACGCGCAGTAGCACGTCGGAACGGGGTGGGGTCCTCCGGGGCCCCACCCCGTTTCGTCTCGTCGCTGCGCTCCTCGCTCAACGCCCGGGACTCGCGGCCTCGCGACCGCCCCCGGGCCGTTGAGCGACACTTCGACTCGCTTCGCTCGCTCAGTGCTGATCTTCGCGAGTCGAGACGCCCGCCGCGAGTCGAAACGCTTCCCGCGAGGCGACCTCAGATCCTGCGGCCCCGTGGCATCAGTCGCACGTCGGGCAGGGGAGGGGCGGGGATGCGCACATCGTGCCCCTCGACCTCGCCGAAGCGGGCTGACGCGGCCTCCCAGTCGGCCCTCGCGGCGGCGATCTCGTCGTGCGTGCGGCCTGCGAAGTTCCACCACATCACGATCTCGTCTTCGAAGGGCTCGCCGCCGAGCAGGAACAGCAGCGCCCCTTCGGCGCTCGACACCTCCACGCTCTCCCGCGAGTCGCCGAGGTAGAGGGTGTCGTTCAGGGTGAGCGGATGCTCCGCCACGGTCGCCGCGCCTTCGACGAGCATGATCCCGTGCTCCCAGTCGGCGCGCAGTGGCAGGTGCACGGTCGTCCCGGCCGGCACCACGATCTCCGCGCCGACGATCGGCGTGTGCACGGTCGCCGGAGACGTCGCCCCCGCGAACTCGCCGAGCGCGACGGTGGCCGCGGCATCCGCTCCGTCGACGGCGGGCAGCGTGACGCCCGGCAGCGCGGTGTGGCGTTCGAATCCGGCGGCGCCGTGCCGTGCCGACTCGGGCAGCACGACCCAGAACTGCAGGGCGTCCAGCGGGATCGGCTCCTCGCCGATCGAGTACTCCGAGTGCGAGATGCCGTTCCCCGCGGTCATGAGGTTCAGCTGCCCGCGGCGCAGGTCGGCGTCGCTGCCGAGCGAGTCGCGATGACGGATCTCCCCGACCAGCGGCCAGGTCACGGTCTGCAGGCCGATGTGGGGGTGCGGTTCGACGCGCATCCTCGTGTCTGCGGGACCGAACCGGTCGAGGAAGCACCAGGCGCCGATCGTCGGCAGGTTGCGGTGTGGCAGGGCGCGCAGCACGTTCATGCCGCGCACGCCGCCGAGGGGCACCTCCCGTGGCTCGAGGATGAGCCGGTGCTGACCGATCATGAGTCGCGGCGTCCGGGCCAGCGGATCTCCGCCCCGGGGATCTCGTGCGTCTCGAGGTACTTCGCGATGTACGGGCACAGCGGCACGATCGCCTCGCCGGATGCCGCGGCATCCGTCAGGGCGTCCTTCGCGAGGATGCCGGCGAGCCCCCGCCCCTGGAACGCCGGATCGATCTCGGTGTGCGTGAAGCGGATCGCGCCGGGGCGCAGCTCGAACTCCGCGAAGCCGGCGAGGCCGCCGTCGAGCGTGATCTCGTAGCGGGAGGCGTCGTCGTTGCGGGTGACGGCGATATCGGTCATCGGTAGCTCCTTCTGCGGTCTGCGTCCAACCTACGCCCGCCGGGAGCGGGAGGGCTCGCTCCGCGCGCCGACGCCCGGCCTGGCCTCCGTCTCTCAGGTGGGGCGTCGTCTCGTAGGCGGGGCGTCGGGCGCGGACGGGGCCGGGCGCGACGGAGCGGGCTCAGTGCACGGGCTCGGCGTCGGCGAGACCGTGCGCGTCCTCCCGGCTTGTGCGGGGGAAGGCGAAGCTCACGGCGACGAAGATCGTGAGCGTGATCGCCGGCACGATGAGGGTGTGCTGGAACGCCTCCGACGGCGATCCCGACCCTGCGGCGTCGAAGAACACCGAGGCGAAGATCGCGACGCCCACGGCGCTGGCGATCGCCTGCACCGCGGTGAGCACTCCGGATGCCGAGCCGATCTCGTCATCCTTCACCGCCGCGAGGATCGTGCTGAACAGGGCGGCGATGATCGCTCCCCCGCCCATGCCGAAGAGGACGATGCCGGGGGCGATCCCCCAGATGCTGAAGTCTCCCGGCTGCTGGAGCTCGAACCACAGCAGAGCGGTGCCGGCGAGCTGCGTCACGGCGCCCAGCTGCAGGACGGAGCGGCCGATCTTCTCGGCGAGCCAGGCGCCGCTGAGCGCTCCGCCGATCGCGGACCCGATCGCGAGGGGCAGGTTGCCGAGCCCGGCCTCGCCGGCGGTGAAGCCGTTGCCCTGTTGCAGGAACAGCGTCAGCACGAGCTGCGTGCCGGTGAGGCTGCTGAAGAACAGGGCGATGCCCACGAGCCCGAATGTGTAGGCGCGCCGCGTGAACATGGTGGCGGTGACCAGCGGCACCCCTCCTCGACGCAGCAGGCTGTGCTGCTGCCAGCCGAACACGACGAAGCCGAGAGCGCCGACGACCACGCACACCCAGGCCCAGACCGGCCAGTCGAGCTCGGGGCCGAACGTGAGGGCGAGCACGAGCAGGCCGGATGACAGGATGATGAGCGCGCCCCCGACGGGGTCGATCGTGACCCTGCGGTCGCCGGATCGCTTCGGCAGGATGCGCCAGGCGACGATCAGCGCGGCGATCCCGATGGGCAGGTTCACGAGGAAGACGGAGCGCCAGCCGAGTCCGAACAGGTCGGCCTCGATGAGTCCGCCGCCGATGACAGGACCGAGGATGCCGCCGAGTCCGAGCGCGGGCCCGAACACGCCGAACGCGGTCGCCAGCTCGGCGCCCGAGAGGTTCTCGCGCAGCAGTCCGAGCCCCTGGGGGAGCAGCAGTGCGCCCGCGGCGCCCTGGACGAGTCGGAACGCGATGAGGGTCTCGGGGCTCGGCGCGAGCGAGCAGGCGAGGGATGCCGCCGTGAACACGGTGAGCCCGAGCAGGAACATCGGTCGGCGCCCGTACCGGTCGCC
The DNA here is from genome assembly GCF_042901325.1 of Microbacterium sp. NPDC012755. NCBI lineage: Bacteria > Bacillati > Actinomycetota > Actinomycetes > Micrococcales > Microbacteriaceae > Microbacterium > Microbacterium sp. NPDC012755. The sequence continues at coordinate 1,609,141 of NZ_JBIBCT010000001.1, forward strand.
CAGCCGGCCGCCGAGGATGAGTCCGGCGCCGAGGGCGAGGGCGTAGCCGCCGATCACCCACTGGAGTCCGAGCGGGGTGACCCCGAGGGACGTCTCCAGCGAGGGTCCGGCGACGTTGACGATGGTCGCGTCGAGCATGTCCATGATCTCGGCGGCGAGCATCACCCCGAGGATCGCCCAGCGCCAGCGGTAGGGAGGTTCGGTCGTTTCGGCCATGTCATCTCACATCTTGATAATCAATAGAATTAGCAATTATTCATACTACTATGACAGACATGGATGCGACGTCGAACCAGCGTGCGGCTGGACGAGGGGGCTACTCGCCGTCGAGGCGCCACGAGACCGAACCAGCGGAGGAGCGCGACCTCCGGTCGCGCGTGCAGCAGCTCACGATGCGGCAGCAGCGATTCGAGAGGTCGCTCGCGAAGCGGCTCGACCTGGATGCCGCCGGACTCGAGGTCGTCGACCATCTCATCTCGTCCGGGCCGACGACGCCGACCGAGCTCGCGCATCGGGTCGAGATCTCGACCGCAGCCATGACCCTCGTGCTCAACAGGCTCGAGGATCGAGGGCACATCGGCAGGGAGCGGCATCCGTCCGACGGCCGCAAGCTCATCGTGACGGTGTCGGATGCCGCAGCCGCCGACGCAGAGCGGATGGTCGCGCCGCTCATCGACGAGGTCGAGGACGTGATCTCGGCGATGAGCGAGGAGGAGCGCGCCGTCGTCTCGCGATTCCTGGACGACCTCATCGGCGCCTACGACCGCTCGACTCCGGACTGAGCCGCCCGCCTGTCCGAGCTGCACTCCCTCCGGCTATGTCGTGTGCGAGCGCAGTGGTTCAGCGGCGCGCGGCGGCATCCGTGCTGTTCTGCACCCATCTCTTGAGCGTCGCGAAGCTCTCGTCGACGCGCGCACTGTCCTTCGAGATGAAGAAGTCGAGATACAGGCCGAGCAGACTCGCGATGATGTAGCGGCCCTCCTCCTCGGCGATCTGTCGGGACAGGCCTTCCTCCTCGCCGAGTCGGGCGAGGTAGTGTGCGAAGGCGTCGAGGTCGTGGCGGAGGCCCGGGAGTTCTACGTCGGGACGCTCGGCGGCGGAGGATGCGAGGACGAAGAGCAACTGCGTCTGGAGGCGGTTGTTCGGGTCGCGGAACATGTCCCAGGTGCGCTGGATGCGCTCGGCGCGGTTCTGGGGCGGGATCGGGCTGAGCCTGGCGATGTACTCCTTGCTCAGCTGGAGCATGACCAGGCTGAGCAGGTGCTCCCTGGTGCCGAAGTAGTACTGCAGCATCCGATGGCTCGTGCCGATCCCGGTGGCGATCTGCCGCAACGATCGGTTGACGTTGCCCTGGCGTCGCAGTTCTGCGACGACGTCGAGCAGCATCTTCTCGGCGCGCGAGCCCTCTGGGGGGAGCGAGATGGGGGGAATGGGCGTCTGGTCGGCGTCCATGCGTCCTCCTCCTCGTTCGCGTGCGCTGCCCCTCCATGCTCTCAGACGCTTCCTATCGGTTGACGGTGACCGAGAAATGTGCCACTGTATCAAAAGTGTGCCACTGTATCACCGGCCACGTCTCAGCGGGCGGACATGGGAGATTCGCCGCGCGACCCTCGATCTCTAAGGACAAAGAATGAAGATCAGCATCCGTTCGCGGCGGAAGCAATATGCCGGAACGACGGTGGGTGCCGTGGCGCTCGCCTCGGTGGCTCTCATGATCGGCGCGGGACCCGCCGCCGCCGTCGTCGTCATCCCGCCGCCCATCCCTGCAGACGACGACTACACGATGGTGCAGGGCTCGACGCTCGCCGTCCCCGCGGAGGACGGCGTGCTGATCAACGATGACGAGGGGGCACCCGGTGCGGGGCCGCTCCAGGTCACCACGCTCACCAACTCGAACCTGCTGAGTCAGATGAACGCCGACGGCGCCTTCAGCTTCACGCCCGCTCCAGACTTCGTCGGCACGTATGTGTGGACGTATCGGGTGCACGCGGTGAACTCTCAGAGGGACAGCGATGGTGCTGCGACGGTGACGATCACCGTGACGGCCGCCGAGCCCGAGAACGCCGCGCCCGTCGCGGAAGACGACACCTATGAAGTGAGCCAGGGCGCCGAGGCCCCGACGCGACTCACGGTCGGTCCGGCAGGGATCCTCGGCAACGACTCAGACCCCGACGGCGATCCGATCGTCGTCTGCGACTGGGCCGCTGACGACCCTTCGATGTTCGAGGCCGTGAACGCCGACGGGAGCCTGGTCTTCGCTCCCGGCGCGGCCTTCACCGGCGTCGCAGAGCTCTTCTACTGGGTGTGCGACGACCACGATCACAAGAGCGACGTGGCGAAGGTGACGATCACGGTGACGCCGGCGGTGGCGCCCGAGCCGCGGCCGGATACGCCGCAGAAGCCCGACACGACGGCGAAGGGTGAGCTCGCTCAGACCGGCGCCGAGGCGCTCCCGGGCGTCGTGGCCTCTGCGCTGCTGCTGGGTGCGGGCGCTGTGCTCGTCGCGCTCCGCTCGTCGCGTAGGCGTCGTGCCGTCTGACCTGCGATTCGCGAGAGAGAACACGAGAAGGAGTGATCATGGGACTTTTCACCAGGAAGACACAGCAGGAACGGCAGGAGGAGGGGCTGAAGATCGCCGACGACATCGCCGCAGGGCGTGGACTCATGGGCAAGATGACCAAGGCGTTCATGGGTAGCGAGTTCACTGCGGCAGTGGGGCAGGCGGCGGGCTCGATCCACCAGGCCGAGAATGTCGCCGTGCTGCGCGCTGCCGGGGTGCCGACGCAGGAGGCGACGGTGCTCGGGATGCAGGACACCGGGCAGACGGTGAACGACAACCCGAGCATCGTGCTGACGCTGCAGGTCGGCGCGCAGGCGGTGGCGATCCAGGCGCTCGTGTCGAGGCTGGAGATCCCGCGCGTGGGGGAGACGGTGCTGGTCCTGACCGACCCGCAGTCCGGTGAGATGCTGTACGCCGGGATGGCCTCCCGCGCGTGAACTGAGCGGGAGGTCGAGGCGTCGTCGAGTCCGCGCCTGTGGAGAACGCGGGGCGTGACGTCGGCGGGGGTGGTTACGCTGGAGGGATGCCGCAGACTCCCCGTGACCCGTACGAGGATCTGCCGTATGCAGACGAGCCCTGGGGCGACGGGTGGGAGCCGAGCGAGCCGCCGGAGCCCATGGACTGGGAGCCGCAGGGCTCAGGGTACGAGCCTCCGCTCGACTGGGGGCCCGGACCGCAGACGCCCGTGACGGCATCCGCCCCGGCATCCGGTGCGCCCGTGCGCAGGGCGACGCCCAGCCGCTTCGCCACCGCGCGGGAGGCGCTGCACACGGCCTTCGGCTACGACGAGTTCCGCGGCGACCAGGCCGAGATCGTGGAGCAGGTGATCGGCGGCGGGGATGCCGTCGTGCTCATGCCGACCGGCGGCGGAAAGAGCATCACCTATCAGGTGCCGGCGCTCGTGCGCGAAGGCACCGGACTCGTGATCAGCCCGCTCATCGCCCTCATGCACGACCAGGTCGACGCCCTGCGCGCCAACGGCGTGAACGCGGCGTACCTCAACTCGACGCAGTCGATCGACGAGCGGCGCGAGGTCGAGCGCGCGTACGTCGCCGGCGAGCTCGACCTCATCTACGTCGCGCCGGAGCGGCTCAGCAGTGCGCAGACCACCGCGCTGCTGCAGCGCGGCACCCTCAGCGTCATCGCGATCGACGAGGCCCACTGCGTGTCGCAGTGGGGTCACGACTTCCGTCCCGACTACCTCGCTCTCGGCGACCTCGGCGAGAGGTTCCCCGGGGTGCCGCGCATGGCGCTCACGGCCACGGCCACCAGGGCCACGCACCAGGAGATCACCGAGCGGCTGCGCCTCGACGCCGCGCGGCACTTCGTGGCGAGCTTCGACCGCCCGAACATCCAGTACCGGATCGTGCCGAAGGTCGATCCGCGCAAGCAGCTCGTCGCCTTCATCCGCTCGATGCCGGAGGGCGCCGCTGGCATCGTCTACGCCCTCAGCCGCAAGTCGGTGGAGCAGACCGCGACGTACCTCGCTGCGCAGGGCTTCGACGCGCTGCCGTATCACGCGGGGCTTCCGGCCGAGGTCCGCGCGACCAACCAGTCGCGGTTCCTCCGCGACGACGGCGTGGTCATGGTCGCCACGATCGCGTTCGGCATGGGCATCGACAAACCCGACGTGCGCTTCGTGGCCCACATCGACCTGCCGAAGTCGGTCGAGGGGTACTACCAGGAGACCGGTCGTGCCGGCCGAGACGGCGAGGCCTCCGTCGCCTGGATGGCCTATGGCCTCGGCGACGTGGTGCAGCAGCGCCGTCTCATCGACCAGAGCCCCGGCGACCGCACGTTCAAGATGCGCATGGGGCAGCATCTCGACGCGATGCTCGCGCTGTGCGAGACCGTCGAGTGCCGCAGGCAGAACCTGCTCGGCTACTTCGGTCAGGAGTCGCAGCCGTGCGGCAACTGCGACACGTGCCTCGAAGACACCGCGACCTTCGACGGCCTCATTCCGGCGCAGAAGCTCCTCTCGACGATCGTGCGTCTCAAGAAGGAGCGCAACCAGGCCTTCGGGGCCGGTCACCTGATCGACATCCTCCGCGGCGCGTCGACCGAGCGCATCCGTCAGCAGGGCCACGAGAAGATCGCGACCTACGGCATCGGCGCCGACCTCTCCGATCAGGACTGGCGCAGCGTGGTGCGGCAGCTCCTCGCCCGCGGCATCCTCGTCGCGCAGGGCGAGTACGGCACTCTGGCCCCCGGCGAGCTCGCGGTGGGGGTGCTGAAGGGCGAGACCCCCGTGCCGCTGCGCAAAGACACCATCGGCCGTCCGACGTCGGCGCCTCGCGCCCGCAAGGCGAGTGCGGCGGATGCGCTGGATGCCGGAGATCGCCCGCTGTTCGAGGCGCTGCGCGCCTGGCGTGCGGAGACCGCGCGGGAGCAGGGTGTGCCCGCGTACATCGTCTTCGGCGATGCGACGCTGCGTGCCCTCGCTGAGCATCGGCCCGCGTCGATGGGGGCGCTCGACGGGATCACGGGCATCGGTGAGAAGAAGCGCGAGGCCTACGGCGAGGGCGTGCTCGCCGTGATCGCCGCGGGCTGAGCCGCGCTCGCTCGGAGGTCGTGTTCCGGTCGTTGAGCGAGGAGCGCGGCGACGAGGCGAAGGCGTGTCGGCGGGCGGGTTCGAGGCTCGCTCGGAGGTCGGGTTCTGGTCGTTGAGCGAGGAGCGCAGCGACGAGACGAAACGCGGTGGCGGATGCTCGGTGCACTCCCTCCATCGCAGGGAGGAGTCAGCCGCTGACCGTGCTCAGCGCCCGGCGGCCCACTCCGGGTTCACGGCGATCGCCGTGACGTGGAGGTCGCGCCGGGGGAAGTCGATGCCGTCGACGTCGATCTCGATCCGCCGCTCGCCGCTGATGGCGTCCGCGCTGAAGATCGCGAGGCTGAGGAGCTTGTCGTACGATTCGCCGCGGTTCGGGTTGATGAAATCCTCCTCCGTGGCGACGCCGAAGACGCGGCCTCCGCTCTGCGCCAGTGCACCCTGGTCGGTGCGGACGACCGGGCTCAGCTCACCCACGAACCCGCCCAGATCCGCCGCCGGCTCGGCGTCCACCGACCTCGACTCCGCGATCTCGGCGAGCGGGATCGACCACAGGGTGGCCCCGGCGGCCCAGTGCAGTCGTCCCTCCCAGACGAAGGGCGTGCCCGATTCCCACCCCAGCACCGACTCGGGGTAGTGGATCTCGAGTTCCTGTCTGTCCCCTGTGGCCCGGTCCCAGATCTGCAGGCTCTGGTGCGCCGAGGTCTCCTCGTCGACGATCTCGCCCAGGCCGAGCGCGCGGTCCTGGTCGCAGACGAGCGTGCGGACTCCGGTGAACACGCCGAGCCCGTCGATGTCGCGCGACTCCGAGGTCACGATGCGCACACCGGACTCGTCGACCAGGGCGAGATCATCGCCGCACGTGGTCAGCGCGGGATTGACGTACCCGAGGTCGATCGTGGTGATCTCTTTCGTGGCGGCATCCACGAAGGCCAGCTGCTGGCCTTCGGCCGAACCCGTGTACACCGCGAAGCCGTCGGCGACGGCGAGCCTCGCCCGCTCCGACGACGACTCCTTCGCGCCCGACAGGGGCAGCTTCGTGAGCCCGTCCTCGTGGATCAGGTACTCGTCTGCGGGGCCGCCGACGCTCAGCCCCGCCTCCGACCACGCGATCCTCGACTCCTCGAAACCCCGCTCCTCGAGCTCCACCGACCGCGTCTCTCCGGCCTCGTTCACGAGCACGAGATAGGCGTGGTCGCCGGCGTGCAGGCGCAGGGCCACGACGGCGTCTTCGAGGCCGAAGTCCGCGGAGATGGGCGGGGCGTTCAGCATCCTGACAACGGAGGGGATGCCGAAGAACGCCGCCCAGATACCGACCAGCACGGCAGCGACGATGATCCAGCTCTTCAGCAGACCGGCCCCCGCGCCCTTCCCGCCGCGATCAGGGCGCCCTTTCGCCCTCTGTGTCGCTCGGCCCCCCGCAGTGCTCATGGGAACGATCCTGTCAGAGCGAGGCGGTGCTCGACGGACGGAGGTGCGGGGACGCGTCTCAGCGCGCGGGAAGCACGTCGTCCAGGTGGGCGCGGAGCTGCACGGCGACGTCCACCGCGTCGCGGTCGTAGAGCCACTGGTACTGCAGTCCGTCCCACAGGGCGATGAGCCAGATCGCCTCGCGTTCGGGGTCGCGATGCTCTGGAAGGTCGCCGTCGAGCTGAGCGAGCCGGAACACCTCGGTGAAGTAGTCCAGGCTGCGCTCGAAACGGCGGATGAAGTAGTCGTGGGCGGGGTGGCCTGCGGGCACGGCTTCGCACGAGAGCACCGCGTACACCTCGATGAGGCCGGGTTCGACCTCGGCGTTGTGCGCGGCGCCCGCGGGCATCCCGCGCAGGAGGTCGGCCGCACGGCAGGGGGTCGTCGCGTGGTCCTGGAGGCGGATCGCGTCGTCGCGTTCCATGAGCACCGCGCTCAGCAGCGCCTCCTTGGTCGCGTAGTGGTGCAGCAGCGTCGACTTCGACACCCCCACCGCCTCGGCGATGTCGCGCAGGCTGGTGTCTCCGTATCCGCTGCGGGCGAAGAGCTGCGTGGCGTCGACGAGGATCTGCGCTCGACGTCGGCGGCCGGCCGCGTAGCCGGCCTGGTCCTCGTCGGCGAGGCCGCTGAGCGCCAGTTCGGGAAGAGGGCCCGACGGCTCGGCGGGCGGCTCGGGCTCCTCGGGGTCGCGCCATCCGACCGGCGTCGCCCACAGCCCTTCCCGCTCTTCGAGCATCTCCACGACGTCGACGCGCTCCGGGAGGTACTGCGCCATGAGCTGCAGGCCGTCCCACCCGGCCATGTGGCGGATCGTCTCGCCTTCGAGCTCGCGATCCGCGGAGATCACGCCATGGTCCACGGCATCCTGCATCGCGTCGACCGTCAGCTCGCGCATGGTGGCGTAGCGCTCGCGCATCCGCTCGTGAGCGGGGTGGGCCGGCGCCGACGCCTCGCCGGTGAGTGCGGCGTACAGCTCCAGGTAGCCGGGGGTCTCCGCGTTGCGGGTGGCGAGCTCGGAGAGCACGAGTGCCCCCGGCTCGGCGGCGGCGGTCAGGACGCTGACGGCCTCCGCGTTCTCCTCCTCGAACTGCGCGACGACCTCGGCGAGCAGGTCGTCCTTCGAGGCGAAGTGGCCGAGGAGACCGGGATGACTGACGGATGCCGCGGCGGCGATGTCGCGCAGCGAGGTGGAGCGGTAGCCCTGGGCGACGAAGAGCTCGCGGGCAGCCGTGAGGATGCGCTGCCTCGTGGCAGCGGCACGAGCATGCCGGGTGTTCGTCATCGCATCCTCCCAGGACACTCTATCCTCGCTCATTACCAACCGGTCGAGATTCACTTACCAAACGGTCGAGATTCGTGTATCGTCGAGTCCGCGCCGATCGCGGAAGACCGGCGGAACCTTGCCCGAAAGGATCTCCCATGACAGAGCTGTCATCGGCTGCGAACGCCGCAGCCGCCGGAACCACCGGCTTCAAGCTCCCCGGAACCACCCCCGAGAAGACCCCCCGCGGCTACACGCCCGGTCTCGCCGCGGTGAACTTCGGCGTCTACCTCGCCCTGCTCACCCCGGTCATGGTCTCGATGGCCTTCAAGGTCCAGCACCTCGACCCGACCAACACCGAGGGGAGCCTCGGCCTCGTGATGGGGGTCGGCGCCGCTTTCGCCCTCATCGCCAACCCGCTCGTCGGGCGCCTCTCCGACCGCACCACCTCGCGCTGGGGGATGCGTCGTCCGTGGATCCTCGGTGGTTCGATCGTCGGTCTCGGCGGGTTCGCCCTCATCGGCATCGCGTCGTCGGTGTGGATGGTGCTGCTCGCCTGGTGCCTGGTGCAGACCTCGATGAACGCGGTCCTCGCCGCAGCGAACGCCACGCTGCCCGACCAGGTGCCCGTCTCCAGCCGCGGCAAGGTCTCCGGTCTCGTCGGCATCACGACCCCGATCGGCATCCTCGCCGGCAGCTTCCTGGTGAACTTCCTCCCCGGCGACTTCGAGCGCTTCGTGGTCCCCGGCGTGATCAGCCTGATCCTCGCCATCGTCTTCGTGGCCATCCTCAAGGACCGCGTGCTCACCGAGAAGCCCGCCGAGCGCTTCACGATCGGCATGTTCTTCGGCTCCTTCGTCTTCAACCCGCGCAAGCACCCCGACTTCGGCTGGACGTGGCTGACCAAGTTCATGGTGATGTTCGGCTACGCGGGCATCGCGACCTTCCTGCCGCTCTACCTCGTCACCAAGTTCGGCCTCGACGAGCAGGGCGCCGTCGGCATCATCCTCGCCGCCAACCTCGCCTCGATGGCGGCCATGGCCGTGTCTTCGCCCCTCGGCGGGTTCCTCTCCGACAAGATCGGCAAGCGACGCCCGTTCGTCGCCGTCGCCGGCGTGATCATGGTCGTCGGTCTCGTGATCCTCGCGATCGCCCCCAGCATCCCGGTCGTGATCATCGGCCAGGCCATCATCGGCCTCGGCGCCGGCTCGTTCTTCTCGGTCGACCTCGCCCTCGCCACCGAGGTGCTGCCGAACCCGGACGACGTCGCGAAGGACCTCGGCGTGCTGAACATCGCCAACGCCCTTCCGCAGTCGATCGCCCCCGCCGTCGCCCCCGGCATCATCGCCCTGGGGGCCGCGACCCCGCTCGGCGGCTACCCCACCTGGTACCTGTTCGGCGCGGTCGTCGCGCTCGCAGGCGCCGTGCTCGTCTACCGCATCAAGGGAGTCAAGTGACGATGTCCGAACGGAACGAACGCCCCTGGCTCGACGCCGATCTGCCCGTCGACGAGCGCGTCGAGCTGCTGCTCTCCGAGATGACCCTCGAAGAGAAGGCCGGGCTCTTCTTCCAGACCATGATCGTGATGGGCGAGGGCGGTGAGCTCTCCGAGGGCGACGCGAACTTCGGCATCCCCTCGAACCGCGAATACGTGGTCGGCCGCCACATGAACCACTTCAACCTGCTCGGGGTCGCGCCGAAGGCGAGCGACATCGCCGCCTGGCACAACAGGCTGCAGGAGCTCGCGGCGTCCACCCGCCTCGGCATCCCCGTGTCGATCTCGACCGACCCGCGGCACTCGTTCAGCGACAACCCCGGCGCGACGATGCTCGCGGGGCCCTTCTCGCAGTGGCCGGAGCCCCTCGGTCTGGCGGCCACGCGTGACGCCGCGCTCGTCGAGCGCTTCGGCGACATCGCCCGCCAGGAGTACACGGCGGTCGGCATCCGCGTCGCCCTGCACCCGCAGGTCGACCTCGCCACCGAGTCGCGCTGGGCCCGGCAGCTGCAGACCTTCGGCGAGGATGCCGCCCTCGCGGGCGAGCTCGGAGCGGCCTACGTGCGCGGCTTCCAGGGCGCGTCGTTCGGCCCCGGCTCGGTCTCCACCATGACCAAGCACTTCCCCGGAGGCGGCCCGCAGAAGGACGGCGAGGACCCGCACTTCGACTACGGGCGCGAGCAGGTCTACCCCGGCGACAACTTCGAGCACCACCTCCTTCCGTTCGAGGACATCTTCGCCGCCGGCGGTCGCCAGATCATGCCCTACTACGGCATGCCGGTCGGCACGCAGTATGAGGAGGTCGGCTTCGGCTTCAACAAGGGCGTGCTCACGGGGCTGCTCCGCGAGCGGTTCGGATTCGACGGCATCGTCTGCACCGACTGGGGTCTGGTCACCGACCACCCGATCATGGGCACGGACTTCGCCGCGCGCGCCTGGGGTGTCGAGCACCTCACCCCGGCCGAGCGCATGGTGAAGATCCTCGACGCCGGCGCCGACCAGTTCGGCGGCGAGAACGAGACGGAGCTGCTGATCGGCCTCGTGCGCTCGGGAGAAGTCGCGGAGGCTCGTCTCGACGTCTCCGCGCGCCGCCTGCTGCGCGAGAAGTTCGAGCTCGGGCTCTTCGAGGACCCCTATGTCGACGTGGATGCCGCGGACGCCATCGTCGGCTCCGCGGAGTTCCGCGCGGCGGGCGAGCAGGCGCAGCGCGCCTCGGTCGCGGTGCTGTCGAACGACGGGGTGCTTCCGCTGCGGACGGGGCTGAAGCTCTACGTCGAGGGCATCGCGCCCGAGGCGGCGGCGCGCTACGGCGAGGTCGTCGCGACACCCGAGGAGGCGGATGCCGCGATCCTGCGTCTGCAGGCCCCGTACGAGCAGCGCGCCTCGATGTTCGAGAACTTCTTCCACGCGGGCTCGCTCGACTTCCCGGAGGACGTCATCGCCCACGTCGCCGAGGTCGCGGCATCCGTCCCGACCGTCGTCGACGTGTTCCTCGACCGCCCCGCCATCCTCGGGCCGATCGTGGAGGCCGCAGGCGCCGTCGTCGCGAACTGGGGAGCGGGCGCCGAGGCACTGCTCGACGTGCTCACGGGAGCCGTCCCCGCGACGGGGAAGCTGCCGTTCGACGTGCCGAGCTCGATGGCCGCCGTCGAGGCGTCGCGCCCCGACGTCCCGTTCGACACGGCGGACCCGCTGTTCCGGTTCGGGCACGGTCTGTCCCTGTAATCGTGCGCGAAGAGACGCCCCGCTGGCTTCGGCCCGCGGGGCGTCTCTCCGTCTCAGGAGAACAAACGCCGATCCTCTGCGCCGATGCATCCCGCGTCACAATCCTTCACTTCTGAAGTTTTCTGTGCATTCGCTGGACATTCTGAGAGTTGTACCGGAATACTGGCATGGCATGCGCTCTGTCGACTCGATGTCGATACCTGGGGAGGGCCTTGTGACGCGAACGAAGTTCTGCATCACACGGGAGAGGCGAATGAAGAACATTGAGGGGAAGACCCTGCGCAGACGCAGGGCAATCGGAGGGGGCATCGCCGCGGCAACCGCGGGCGCTGTCATCCTCACCAGCGCGCTGGTGCCCATGGGCGCCACCGCCGCACCGAGCGATGATTCCGAGGCACTCGGCCAGATCATCCGCACCGAGCTGCTCGGCGGAGACATCCTCGATGTCTCGCAGGCCGTCAGCGGGAACCCGAGCGACATCGGGCCGGAGATCACTCCGCTCAACGTCACTCTGCTCCAGGGGTTGACCGTCGATCTCGGCGGCGGCCTCCAGCTTCCGCTGATCTCGGGTCCGGGTGGCGCAGGCCTCCTCGACCTCGGTCAGCTCGGCGTGCTCAACTCCTTCGCAGGGTCGCCCACGGCGAACACCTCGACGGCCAGCGCCGGTGCGATCAGCCAGGACGGCACGATCGCCACCGACATCAACAACCCCGGCGCCTACGGCAACGCGAAGCTCAACCTGACCGACGTGCTCGACCAGCTCGGTGTCGCGGGGATCACCGACCAGGTCGTCGACAACCTCGGCATCGAGCTCGGCGCGATCGCGTCGACCGCGACCGCCACGGGCACCGCGTCGGACGTGACCTTCGCTTCGGAGTACACGGTCGCGGACCTGGAGCTCAACGTCTCCAGCCCGCTCGTCGGCACCGTAGCGACCTCGCTCGGCGGCGTCCTCGGCGGCGTCGGCGACACGCTGGACGCGGCCGTCGGCACCGGCGGTGTCCTCGACTCCGTGGTCAGCGCCGTCAACCTCAACCTCGGTGTTCCGGCCGTCCTGCAGGTGCAGATCGGCGGTGGAACGATCGCGATCGACGGGCTCGACGCGGCGATCACCGCCGCGACGAACACCCTGATCAACGAGCCGCTGGCCGACCCCAACGGAATCGTCTCGATCAACCTCGCGAACGGCCTCGTCTCGGTCGACCTCGCGAAGATCGTCAACGGGCCTGCGGCGACCGACCTCAACGGTCTCGACCCGAACACGCTCGTCCTCGACGACACCACGATCACGGCGATCACCTCCGCGGTCACCGCGGCCCTCGGGACGCTGACCACCAAGGTCACGACGGTCGTCACCGACCTGATCAACAACCTGAGCCTCCACATCGAGCTCGGCGCGCACGTCACCGCGCTCCTGCTGAACGCCGATGTCGACATCACCGTCGACGTGAAGCTCGGTCAGCTCACGGGCGCGATTCCCGGGAGCCCGGTCGTCGGCGTCGACGGAGATCTGCTGGGCATTCCGCTCGGCGGCGTTCTCTCGCTCGTCACGACGCCGGTGATCAACCTGCTCACGACCACGCTCGCGCCGGTCATCAGCACGCTGCTCACCACGGTCACCAGCGGTCTCGCCCCGGCCCTCGACGGCATCCTCAACCCGGTCGTCGCCGCGCTGAGCCCGCTGTTCGACGCGCTGAACGAGGTCGTCGAGATCACGATCAACGAGCAGGAGGAGCCGGGAGTCCTCGGCGCCGAATCGTTCACGGTCAACGCCATCAGCTTCGAGCTCCTTCCAGGGCTGGGTGCGCTGAACCTCGACCTCGCCTCCTCCACGGTGCGCGCGGCCGAGATCGCGGCGGTCGACCCGACGGTCGATGCGCAGGATCCGGTTCAGGCCGGAAGCAACCTGCCAGTGGTCGGTGCGAACTGGGTTCCCGGATCCACGGTGACCCTCACGCTGCGCAACGCCTCGAACGACACGATCGGCACGCCCGTGACGTTCACGGTCGAGGCCGACGGCAGCTTCCCGGCGAACACGGTCTACGCGATCCCCGCGGGTACCGCCGTCGGAACCGGCTACGTGCTGACCGCGGCTGACGACGAGGACCCGCAGAACGTCGCGACCGACACGGTCTCGATCACCGCGGGCGGGGGTGGAGACGTGAACACCAACGCGGCGGCTTCGGCATCCGCGTCGGCAGACGCGACCGCGAGCGGCGACCCGGCAGCCCAGGCTGCGGCACAGGCTGCGGCTCTCGCCAACGCGACGTCCCAGGCTTCGGCTGCCGCGACGGCCGACGCTGAGGCAGCAGCCGAGGCTGCGGCCACGGTGACCGCCTCTTCCGAGGCCTCGACAACGGCTGACGCGGACGTCAACGCTTCGGCAGCGGTCGCGGCTCAGGCGGCGGCTCAGGCTGATGCGTCGGATGACGTGAACGCTGCGGCTTCCACCGCTGCAGAGGCGAACTCCTCCACCTCGTCCGAGGCTGCCGCTACAACCACGTCATCGGCGGAGGCATCGGCCGAGGCGTCGGCAAACCTGAATGCGACGGCATCGGCTACTGCATCGGCGAACGCCGACGCATCGACCGCGGCCGTCGCCGAAGCCGCGGCTCAGGCCGCTGCTTACTCCGATGTCGACTCGGATGCCTCGGCGGCCGCCGACATCGACGCCAGCGCGGCAGCGGATTCTGCGGCCACGACGACCTCGTCGACGGCGGCCACGGCCGATGCCACCTCGGCGGCCAACGCCGGCGCGGCGATCGCTGCTCAGGCTGCTGCACTGGCTGACGCCACGTCGAACGCAGCGGCCGCGGCTACGGCCACGTCCGACGCGAGCACGTCGGCAGCATCGAACGCCTCGGCGGCGGCGATTGCCACGGCGTCGACCACGGCATCGGCTGACGCGGTGACTGAGGCTACGGCTACGGCGAACGCGGATGCGACGGCGACCTCTTCGGCGCAGGTGAACACCAACGCCTCGGCTTCCGCCGCGGCGTCGGCTCAGGCGGATGCTGACAACAACGCAGTGGCAGTCGCCGCCGCGCAGGCTGCAGCTCTCGCGGACGCGACGAGCAAGGCGTCGGCAGCGGCAGATGTCTCCGCGAACTCCGCTGCCTCGGTAGCGGCCACCGCGACGGCAACTGCATCCGCGGATGCGTCCACGTCTGCGACGACCGAGGCGGATGCTGCAGCGGCAGCGTCGGCTCAGGCGGCTGCGCAGACCGACGCGACGTCGATCAGCGCAGCGAACACGGACGCGTCGGCGACCGCCGACCCGAACGCCGCAGCTGCGGTCGCAGCGAACGCCACCTCGTCGAACAACGCCTCGTCGACGGCCGCGGCTGACGCGACGTCGTCGGCGAGCGCAGAGGCCACCGCCACCACCACGGCAACCGCCTCGACGAACGCGAACGCCTCGGCGGCCGCGAACCCGCAGGGCAAGCTCGGCATCACGATCAAGTCGCCGGTCCTGGAGCGCAGCCAGCAGCAGACCGCTGTCGGCACGGGCTTCAAGCCGGGCGAGGTCGTCACCGGCGTGATGAACTCCGACCCGCTGGCGCTGGGCACCCAGGTGGCCAACGCTCAGGGCACGGTCACGTTCACGTGGGCGATCCCGGCCGGCACCGACCTCGGCACGCACACCGTCACGCTCACCGGCCCCGAGTCGGGTAGCGTCGCGGGTACGTTCAAGGTCGTGGCCACCGGCCTCGCCGCCACCGGCGGCACGGCGCCCAACGGCTGGATCGTTCTCGGAGCCCTGCTCCTGATGTTCGGTCTGGGCACGGCGCTGGTCGCACGCAAGCGCGCGACGGCCGCAGCAGAGTAAGACAGAAACGCTGTCACAGGTCGGGGTCGCCCTCATCGGGCGGCCCCGGCCTTCAGTGATGAGAAGGACTCTTATGAGCACGAAGACCGATCAGGCTCCGAGCGACACGGAGGCGGATGCCGTCGCTGTCGCGACCAGACCACGACCGACCTGGTGGGTGAAGCTCATCGCGTTCGTCGCGTGCCTGCTCACCCTGTGGCACGTGTTCGCGTCGTTCCTGTGGATCGCGCCGTACTCGGCGCTGCGCGAGATCCCCACGCAGGACGTGCTCGCCAGCTACATGCTGCCGATGTTCGGCCAGTCGTGGAGCGTCTTCGCCCCCGAGCCGATCAACGGGGACTACCACTTCAACGTCCGCGCCGTCATCGAGAAGGACGGCGAGGAGGTCGAGACCGGCTGGGTCAGCGCGACCGACGTCGAGCTCTCGATGATCCGCTACAACCTCTTCCCGCCGCGCGCCGGGATCCAGTCCAGCGAGGTCGCGAGCGGGCAGATGAACGCGTACAACGACCTCAGCGAGCAGCAGCAGGCCGTCGCCGCCCTCGACTTCGCGAAGGACGGCTGGGAGGACTGGATGGTCGGCTCGTTCGACAAGCTCGAGGGCGACGACAAGCCCTCAACGGTCGAGTACATGAAGGCCGAGCACCTGGCCACCGCCTACGCCACGCAGGTCGCCTACGCGATCTGGGGTGCGGATGCCGTCGTCAAGGTGCAGTACCGGGTGAGCCGACAGAACGTGGTCCCCTACGCCGAGCGCAACAACCCGAACGCCCAGCGTCCCGATCCGACGTTCTCCACGACCGGGTGGCGCGCGCCGATCGAGGAAGAGGGACAGAACCGCGGCAACTTCGCCGACGTCTTCCGTGCACAGTTCGAGAGGACCCAGCAGTGAGCGTCGACACCCGGCCGCCGAAGGCGCCCAAGACCGTGAAGAAGACGGATGCTCCGGCATCCGCCCCCGAGGCGCCGCAGGCGTCCTTCCCCGCGCGCCTGCTCACCTTCATCGCGTCGATGATCTCGGGATTCTGGGCGATGCTGCTGTCGGCCGTCGACAAGATCTCCGCGTTCGTCTCGGACTGGCTGTTCAACGGCAAGAAAGCCCTCTACGGGCTCGCGGTCACCCGCATCCTCTTCGGCGTCACGGCCCTCGGCCTGCTCGCCTCGAACTTCGGCACCCGCCTGTACACCTTCGGCTCGGGTTCCGCGTGGAACGGCGAGCTCGCTCAGCCGGTCAGCGACTTCCCGAAGATCTGGATCTTCAGCGCGTTCCACGCGGCGATGGGCAACGATCTCGCCTACACGGCGCTGTACCTGCTGCTCGCCGCGCTGGCCGTGCTGTTCGTGCTCGGCTGGCGGTTCCGCATCGTGCTGCCGGTCTTCTTCTGCCTGTGGGTGGGCTTCATCGAGGCCAACGACATGGTCGGCGATCAGGGCGACAACATGTTCCGCATCGCGCTGCTGCTGCTGTTCTTCGCCGACCCCGCCGCCCGCTGGTCGCTCGACGCCCGCCGCCGTGCGAAGAGCGGCGACTGGTTCGCCGCCGGAAGCCAGCCCGCGCTGCTCGGCACGGTCTTCCACAACCTCGCGCTGGTGGCGCTCACCGCTCAGGTCTGCTTCGTCTATGCATCCGGCGCGCTGTTCAAGGCCGGGGGTGCGCCGTGGGAGCAGGGGTACGCGGTCTACAACCCGCTGCACACCATGCGCTTCGGCACCTGGCCGGTGCTCAGCGAACTCGTCACGACCTGGGGTCCCATGGTCGTGGCGTTCAGCTGGGGATCCATCCTGCTGCAGGTGGCGTTCCCACTCGCGCTGCTCACGCGTCCGACGCGGCTCATCGCGCTGGTCGGCATCCTGTCCTTCCACATCGGCATCGCCGTGCTGATGGGGCTGCCGTGGTTCTCGCTGACGATGATCGCGATCGACTCGATCTTCATCCGCGACCGCACCTGGGAGCGTCTGAGCACGGGCGTGCGCCGACGCTGGAACGCGGCCAAGACGGCGCCTCCGCCTCCCGCATCCTCTCTGGCCTGACCCGGACTGTGCCGAGGGCACAACGCGACCGGGGGATGCCGCGGCATTCGATTGTGTGAATGTCACACGTGAGTTCTCTCGATGTTGTGGCAGACCTACCATTGACGTACCCCACGTCTTGAGAGGAACGCCATGGTCGACGTCGCCACCGTGCCCGAAGTGAAGAACCCGCAGCCCGATGTGGAGCAGATCACCGAGCTCCTGATGGGCACCTGGGCCGACATCCGTCGCCAGGCCCGCGAGATGATCAAGGACCCCGCCTTCTGGCGCAAGGACGACCTCGGCAAGGACGAGCACCGCGAGCGCGTGCTCAGCCAGCTGCACCTGCTCGTCGAGAACAAGGCCGTGCACCGCGCGTTCCCGAAGCGCCTCGGCGGCGAGGAGAACAACGGCGCCAACATCGCCGGCTTCGAGGAGCTCGTCGTCGCCGACCCCAGCCTCCAGATCAAGTCGGGCGTGCAGTGGGGCCTGTTCGGTTCGGCCGTGCTGCAGCTCGGCACCGCCGAGCACCACGACAAGTGGCTGCCCGGCATCATGAGCCTCGAGATCCCCGGCGCATTCGCGATGACGGAGATCGGCCACGGGTCCGACGTCGCCTCGGTCGGCACCACCGCGACCTACGACCCGGAGACGGAGGAGTTCGTCATCCACACGCCGTTCCGTGCGGCGACCAAGGAGTACCTGGGCAACGCCGCCCTGCACGGCGTCGCGGCCACGGTCTTCGCGCAGCTCATCACGAACGGCGTCAACCACGGCGTCCACTGCTTCTACGTGCCGCTGCGCGGGGAGGACGGCGTCGACCTGCCGGGCATCGGCCGCGAGGACGACGGACTCAAGGGCGGGCTCAACGGCATCGACAACGGCCGCCTCAGCTTCGACCACGTGCGCGTCCCCCGCACGAACCTGCTGAACCGCTACGGCGACGTCGCGGCCGACGGCACCTACTCCAGCGCGATCGACAGCCCCGGCCGCCGCTTCTTCACGATGCTCGGCACGCTGGTGCAGGGGCGCGTCTCCCTCGACGGCGCCGCATCCTGGGCATCCGCTCTCGGGCTCAAGATCGCGATCACCTACGCCACCGAGCGCCGCCAGTTCGGCGGGGCCGACGGGCAGGAGGTCGTGCTGCTCGACTACGGCAAGCACCAGCGCCGTCTGCTGCCGCGCCTCGCGACGACCTACGCCCAGATCTTCGCGCACGACGAGTTCCTGCAGAAGTTCGACGGCGTCTTCTCCGGACGCACCGACACCCCCGACGACCGCGAAGACCTCGAGACGCTGGCGGCGGCCCTCAAGCCGCTGTCGACGTGGCACGCGCTCGACACTCTGCAGGAGGCTCGTGAGGCGTGCGGCGGAGCGGGATTCATGTTCGAGAACCGCCTCGTCGGGCTCCGCGCCGACCTCGACATCTACGTCACCTTCGAGGGCGACAACAACATCCTGCTGCAGCTGGTCGGCAAGCGTCTGCTCACCGACTACGCGAAGCAGTTCAAGGGCAAGGACGCCGCGGCCCTCGCGAAGTTCGCCGTCGGCCAGACCGCGGGCAAGGTGTTCCACGGTGCGGGTCTCCGTCAGCTCGGTCAGGCCGTCGCTGACCTGGGCTCGACGGCCCGCTCGGTGGAGAAGGGCCTGCGGGAGGAGCAGCAGCACGAGCTGCTCGCCGACCGCGTGCAGCAGATGGTCGCCGACATCGCCGGGCGCCTGCGCGCGGCGGGCAAGGACAAGGAGCTCGGAGCACGGCTCTTCAACGAGAACCAGGCCGAGCTCATCGAAGCCGCTCGTGCGCACGGCGAGCTGCTGCAGTGGGAGGCGTTCACCGACGGGGTGAACCGCGCGACGGATGCCGGCACCAAGAAGGTCCTCACCTGGCTGCGTGACCTCTTCGGCCTGCAGCTCATCGAGAAGCACCTCGCCTGGTACCTCATCAACGGCCGCCTCTCGACGCAGCGCGCCGCCGCGGTGTCGAGCTACATCGACCGCCTGTGCGCGCGCCTGCGTCCGTATGCGCTCGACCTCGTCGACGCGTTCGGCTACGAGCAGGAGCACCTGCGCGCCCCCATCGCGAGCGGGGCCGAGAAGGCCCGCCAGGACGAGGCCCGTGCGTACTACGCCGACCTCGCGGCATCCGGCAACGCCCCGATCCAGGAGAAGGCGCTGAAGAAGCAGCGCTGAGCTGCGTCGCCTCGGTCGAAACGCGTTAGTCGGCGCCTCGCGTCGGAATCCTGTGTGGGTTCCGGCGGGAGGCGCCGATTTCGGTGCTGGCCGGAGAGGTGAGCCTCACACCTGAGTCGGCGGGTGTCCCTGAGCCGGAGGGTAGGGCTGTCCAGGCTGGTGGGACTGTCCCTGCTGGTACGGCTGGTACGGATGTCCTGGATCGTGAGGCTGCCCCTGCTGGTAAGGCGGCGCGGGCGGGTAGGGCTGCCCCGGAGCGTAGGGCTGAGGGGCGGCCGCGGGTCCGGGTGCCGGATAGTTCAGGGGATAGCCGTCCGCACCGAGCGGGGCGACGTAGGTCCCCGGCAGGATGCGGTTCTGCGCGCGTGCCCTCAGCAGCACGGCCGTGAACAGCGCATAGGCCAGCGCTGCCGCGACCCCGGCGCCCATCACCAGCAGCGGCGGGACGGAGCGGCTCATCTCCCTCGAGAGGGTGAAGAGCACGTCCTGGAATCCGCTCCCCGGTGAGAGCGAGAGCGGCGTGAGCACGAGCAGCACCACAGCGGGGAGCAGCAGGGCGAACGGCGACCACCGGGTCGTCATCACCCCCGCGACGACCAGCACGGCGCCGCTGAGGACCGCCGCGATCGCATCGAACGACACGTCGAAGCGGTACTGCTGGAGCGCGACGAGCATCCCCCTGCTGATGCCGAACGCGAGCAGTCCGATCCCGACGGTGAGCAGCACGGGTGCCGCGACGAGTCCGACGATGTTCATCGCCATCCGGGGTCGGGCGGGCGAGCGCCGCGCGAGGAGCAGCACGAGACCCATCGCGCCGAACGCGAGGAACAGGGCGAGCGGGATTCCGTAGACGATGCCGTCGACCCACTCCTGCGGCAGCGGTGCCTGATACATCGAGAGCAGCAGAGAGGGGAAGATCGCGAAGACGAGACTCGCGAGCGCCAGGATGCCGACGGTGAGCAGCCCCGCCGAGCTCCAGAACCCTGTCGCCACGACCGCCAGCAGCAGGAGGATGCCGACGGCCTGCAGCAGCACGGGGCCGAGGAGTCGGCTCGTATCGAAGCCCCCGAACGCGGTGAAGGTGTAGTACCACGCACGCCCTCCGGCGCTGAGGAGCCCGGCGCCGATCGGGGCGACGACGACCGCGAACAGTGCGGTGATGATCCGGGCAGGCATGGATGATCTGCGCATGAGACGTCCCTCCAGAGTCGTACCGGCCACGGTACCGGTCCGACGGGCGCCCTGCACGGCGATCGTCCGGCAGGGCGCGGAACGCGGGAGAATGGCGGGGTACGCCATACAGAGGAGCGCCCATGACCCGCGTCACCGCCTACGCCGCCCCCAGCGAAGCAGCCCCGCTCGAGAGGACCACGATCGAACGGCGGGATCTCGGCCCGCGCGACATCCTGATCGACATCGCCTTCGCGGGCATCTGCCACTCCGACATCCACACCGTGCGCGGCGACTGGGGTCCGCAGCACTACCCGCTCGCTCCTGGTCACGAGATCGCCGGCACCGTCGCCGCGGTCGGGGAGAGCGTCACGACGCACGCGATCGGCGATCGCGTCGGCGTCGGATGCCTCGTCGACTCGTGCGGAGAGTGCCCCGCCTGCTGCCGCGGCGAGGAGCAGTTCTGCCGAGAGGGCGCCGTCTTCACCTACGGCAGCACCGACCGCGACGGCACCATCACCCAGGGCGGGTACTCGCAGCAGGTCGTCGTGACCGAGGGCTTCGCCGTGCGCATTCCCGACGCGATCCCGCTCGACAGGGCCGCCCCGCTGCTCTGCGCCGGCATCACCACGTACTCCCCGCTGCGGCGCTGGGGTGTGGGGCCAGGCACCCGCGTCGCCGTCGTCGGCATGGGCGGGCTCGGCCACATGGGCGTGCAGCTCGCGCATGCGCTCGGCGCGGAGGTGACGGTGCTGTCGCAGACCCTGAGCAAGAAGGACGACGGCATCCGGCTCGGAGCAGACCACTACTACGCGACCGCCGACCCCGCGACCTTCAAGGAGCTGCGCGGGTCGTTCGACGTCATCCTCAACACCGTCAGCGCGGTGATCGACCTGCGCGCGTACCTCGGGCTGCTCGCGGTCGGCGGGGCGATGGTGTGCGTCGGGGCGCCGGGCGAACCGCTCGGGCTGCCGATCGGCTCGCTCATCGGCGGCAACAAGACCCTCGCCGGGTCGAACATCGGCGGCATCGCCCAGACGCAGGAGATGCTCGACTTCTGCGCCGAGCACGGCATCGCCGCCGAGATCGAGGTGATCCCGGCATCCGAGATCAACACCGCCTACGAGCGCGTGCTCGCCTCCGACGTGCGGTACCGGTTCGTCATCGACGCCTCCACCTTCGCCTGATCGACGGAGGGGAGCAGCGGACGACGCCTCTCCCCTCCGTCGACGGTCAGCCGACCAGGATGCCGGCTCCGGTCATCCGCGCGATCAGGTGCGGAGCGAGCGGGGCATCGGTTCCGAGCACCACGCGAACCGTCGCCCCCGGCTGATCCACCGATCCTCGTCGCTGCCCGCGCAGGTCGCAGATGGTCTGCCCGCGCGCCGGACCCGCCGTGGTGTCGACCACGACGCTCACCGCCGGGGCGACGGTCGCGGCGATCCCGCCGACCGCGATCGCCGCGGCGAGGGGATCGTGCAGTGCGCTGCTGCGCTCGCCGTAGGTCTCGACGTAGAAATCGAAGTAGAAGTCGAGCATCTCGCCGACCGTGCGGGCGAGGGGCACGTCCGAGGCGAGCAGCGCGGCGCGGTCGTCCTCGTCGAAGACGTTCTCCATCGTCACGTCCAGGGGCACGAGGGTCACCGGCCAGCCCGCGGAGAGGGTCGCAGAGGCGGCCTCCGGGTCGTTGCCGATGTTGGCCTCCGCCACCGGGGTGATGTTGCCCGGCACGAGGGCTGCGCCGCCCATGACCGTGACGCCCGCCACGCGAGAGGGCAGGGTCGGGTCAAGAGCGAGCGCGGTGGCGAGGTTGGTGAGCGGTCCGACCGCGATCACCTCGAGGTCTCCGGCGTGCTCGTGGGAGAGCCGGATCAGCATGCGCGCGGCATCCTCGTCCTCGGGCGTCCGTGCGGCGGGCGGGAGGACGACCTCGCCGATGCCGTTGTCGCCGTGCACGTGCGGAGCGCCGCCGTCGTACGGGTGGGTGAGGAAGTCATGCGCGCCGACGGCCACGGGCACGTCGGTGCGACCGGCGACGGCGAGCAGGCCGAGGGTGTTCACCGCGGCCTGCGCCGAGCTGGTGTTGCCGCTGACGGTGCCGACGCCGACGAGCGCGATCTCCGGTGAGGAGAGCAGGTAGGCGAGGGCGAGGGAGTCGTCGATGCCGGTGTCGCAGTCGAAGTAGACGGGACGGGCGGTGGCGTGTGTCATGGAGTGCTCCGGTGGTCGGGAGGGCGGCCGCGGCCGCGGCCGCCCGAGGGGTCAGGAGGCGTCGACGGGGACGCGCGGGCGGATGAGGAAGCTGGTGATGAGGGCCAGGGCGGTGATGCCGACGGAGATCCACAGCGCCGTGACGTAGCCCCCGGGGGTGCCCTGCGCGGCGAAGGGGGCGACGATGCCGATGCCGAGACCGGCGCCGATGCCGAAGGCGCTGCCGTTCAGGCCGGGGAGCGCCGCCGGCGCCTCCGCGGGCGACTGCACGACGCCCAGGCCGTTGATCGTGGTCAGCACGATGCCGTTGTACGTGATGCCGAGGAGCGCGATCATGGCGAACACCACCCAGAAGCTCTGGGGGAGCAGGGCGATGACGACCAGCAGGACGAGACAGGCGATCATGCCCACGCGCAGGACGGGGATCCATCCGCGGCGCCCGGCGAGCCAGCCCGACATCGGCGCGGCGAAGACGCCGATCAGCGCGGGCGGGGCGAGGAAGAGCAGAGCCGCGGTGGCGGCATCGAGGCCGAATCCATGGGTGCCGTCCTGGCTGAGCAGCACCACGGTGAAGTTGATGACGGCGAAGACGCTCGACAGGGTCAGCACGGTCGTCGCGAGCACCGGCCACACCTGGCGGGAGCGCAGGTGCTCGACGGCGATCAGCGGGGTCGCGCGCCTCTTCTCGACCACCCAGAACGCCACGAGGGAGGCGACGGCGCCCGCCAGGAACAGGAGGGTGACCGGGGCCAGCCACCCCGCGCTCGGTCCGGAGGACACGAAGTACGTCACGCAGATCAGCGCGATCGACAGTACGGCAGCTCCCCACCAGTCCATCTTCCCGGTCGAGGCGCTGACCTGCGTGGCCGGGATCACCCTGGCCACGCAGACGATCGCGATGAGGCCGACGATGAAGATGACGACGAAGATCGAGCGGAAGCCGAAGGCCTCGCTCAGCAGGCCGCCGATGTAGCCGTCGACGCCGCCGACCCCGCCGTTGACGGCGGTGATGATGCCGAGGGTCGTGCCGAAGACCTTGGCGCTCAGCGATTCGCTGAGGATCACGTAGGCGAGCTGGAACGCGGCACTCGATGCGCCTTGGAGGACGCGTCCGATGAGCAGCACGGTGAGGTTCGGCGCGAAGATGCACAGGAGCGTGCCGAGGGACAGGATGCCGAGCACGATGAACAGGGCGCGCTTGCGCCCGATGAAGTCGCTCCAGCGCCCGAGGACGACGCCGCCGACGGCGCCGGCGACGAAGAACAGGGAGGACACCTGCGACACGCGTCCGATGTCCTCGCCCAGCTGTGCGGCGATGTCGGGCAGGGCGGGCGTGATCATGCTCGCGTTCAGCTGATACGAGAGCACGCCGAGGATCAGGGTGGCGACCAGCCCGACGGCGCGCGCACCGCGGACGGGCTCGCGGACGGGTGCGCCGGGGGAGGCGGTGGGGGCGTGGGTGTGCACGGAGACTCCTTCGTCATGGGTGCCGTCGGGTGCGGCTTGTATGATGTTATACCTCTCCGGTCTAACATGGTCAACACGAGGTGTCCCGTGCTTGAATACGGAGGACGCTCGCGCCGGAGCGGCGACGGAAGGAACGACAGGATGACGAACGGGATCGAGCAGTTCCTCGGACGGAGTCTGACGAGCACCGTCGGGCAGCCGCTGCGCGTCGCGGTGTACTCGCGCATCGCCGACGGCATCCGCTCCGGCATCTTCGAGCTCGGCTCCGCCCTGCCGCGGGAGACCGAGCTGGGCGTCGCGCTGGGCGTCAGCCGCACCGTGGTCCGCGAGGCGCTGATGCTCCTCGAAGAGGACGGGCTCATCATCACGCGCCGGGGCATCGGCCGATTCGTCGCCGACGACCTGCCGCGCGTGGGGCTCGAGGAGCTGCGGCCGCTGGAGCAGGCGCTCTCCGACGGCGACGACGACGTGGTCGTGCGCATGCTCAGCTTCGACCTGCAGTCCACCACCGACTTCACCTCCAGCAAGCTCGCGCTCGACCCCGCCGCGAACACGTGGTTCCGCGAGGCCGTCGTCGAGCGGCGCGGCGAGCCGGTCGCGATCCTGCAGGAGCACCTGCCCGCCGGCCGCTACCTCAGCGACATCAGCCGGCCGATCGCCGACGCACTGGAGGAGGCGGCGACCTCTCCGTCGAGCATCCTGGCAGCGCTGCGCGAGCGGACCGACGTCGTCTTCGACTCCGCGGTCTGCGAGATCACCGTCAACGTGGTCGGCGCATCGCGCGGGTCGCTGCTCGGCCTCGGCGCCGCCGAGCCCGTGCTCATCCTCACCCAGACCGTCACCACGGGTGGAGCCCCCGTGTACCTCGCCAAGTGCATCGTCTCCTCCCGAGTCGGTCATCTCTCCGTCGTCCAGACCACGTCCTGATTGCGAGTCCCCGTGCAGAGTCCCCTTCCCCTCACCGTCGTCGGAAGCATCAACGTCGACCTCACCGCACGCGCAGAGCGTCTTCCGCAGGCGGGTGAGACCGTGGGCGGAGGCCGCCTGGTCCGCGAAGCCGGAGGCAAGGGCGCCAACCAGGCCGCCGCGGCCGCGCGGCTGGGCGCCGCGGTGCGCATGATCGGCGCCGTCGGCCCCGACGCCGACGGAGCGTGGATGCGCGCCGAGCTCGATGCCGCCGGCGTCGACACCTCCGGTCTGCAGGCGGGCGCGGAGCCGACCGGTGTCGCCCTCATCGTCGTCGACCGCGAGGGGGAGAACCAGATCGCCGTGTGCGAAGGCGCCAACGGGGAGGTCTCCCTCGACGGCGTCGAGTTCGCCGAGGGCGAGGCCGTGCTCGCGCAGCTGGAGATCTCCATGGACCTCGTGGTCGAGCTGGCCGCGAGGGCGCGCGGATACCTCGCGGTGAACGCGGCGCCGGCCCGCGAGCTGCCGGACGCGGTGCTGCGGCGTGCGGACCTCATCATCGTCAACGAGACGGAGTACGCCCTCATCCCCGCCCTCCGCACGGCCGCTCGGGTCGCCGTCACCTACGGCGGCGACGGGGCGAAGCTGTTCGAGGGCGGTGTCGAAGTCGCCGCGGCCCCTGCCGTGAAGACGACGGTGGAGAACACGGTCGGCGCGGGTGATGCGTTCTGCGCCGCGCTGACGATCGGCCTCGCCTCCGGGGCATCCGCTGCCGAAGCGCTCTCCGTGGCGTGCGCCGTCGGAGCAGCCGCGGTGGCCGATCCGCGGTCGCAGCCCCTCCTCGACCCCTACGACGCCTACCTCGCGCGCTGAGAGACGGCGGTGTCCGTCGCCGCGGATAGCCTGGGAGCATGACCTCCCTCATCGCAGGACCCGACGCACTCGACCGCTGCGCCTGGGTCGGTGACGACGCCGAATACCGCCGGTATCACGACGAGGAGTGGGGCACCCCGCTCCGCGGAGACAGGGCGCTCTTCGAGAAGATGGCGCTGGAGGGCTTCCAGGCTGGTCTGTCGTGGATCACGATCCTGCGCAAGCGTCCGAGGTTCCGCGAGGTGTTCGCCGGTTTCGAGCCCGAGGCCGTCGCCGAGTTCGATGAGGGAGACGTCGAGCGTCTGATGGCGGATGCCGGCATCGTCCGCAACCGGGCGAAGATCGAGGCCACGATCGGCAACGCGCGGCTCGTGCGGGATATGGCCGATGGTGAGCTCGACGCCCTGATGTGGTCGTTCGCACCTCCGGCCTCCGGCATCCGTCCGCGCAGCATGGCCGACGTCGCCGCCGTGACCGCCGAGTCGACCGCGATGAGCAAGGAGCTGCGGCGACGAGGATTCCGCTTCGTGGGGCCGACGACGATGTACGCGCTGATGCAGTCCGCGGGCATGGTCGACGACCACATGGAGGGATGCTGGCGCGCCTGATGCCGTAGGGCGTGCGGACGTTTCGTCTCGCTGCGCCCGCTCGACGCCGGCACCGCCCCCGCAGGGGTGACGCTCAGCGCCGACCGGTCTCCCTCGTGAGGGCGGAGCGGGAGTCCGACGTGTTCTCGACGGCGAAGGTCGCCATCGTCGGCAGGTAGCGGTCGTCGGCGGTCTCGACGAGCGCTCCGTCCTCGGCCCAGGCCATGCGGCGCACGCGCAGGAGAGGGCTGCCGAGCGGAACGGCGAGGACCTCTGCGTCGAGCGGATCGGCGGCGACCGCGTCGAAGAGATGGCGGGCGCGCGTGGGGGCGAGGCCGTGCGCCGTCATGGTCTGGTAGATGCTCCCGGTGTCGAGATCCGCAGCGAGCAGCACCCGGCCCACGTCGAGGGGGAAGGCGGAGCGCTCGAGCATGGCGGGGGCGTCGTCGAGCAGACGGAGGCGCACGATCTCGACGACCGGATCCCCCTGTCCGATGCCGAGCCCGGCGGCGACGTCGTCCGACGCCGGCCGGCGAGCGGCTTCGATCACGCGCTGACCCGGAACGCTGCCGATGCTCAGCGCCCATTCGGTGAACGAGATGAACGTCTGGAAGGGCTGCGTCGGGACCATCCTCTTGACCCGCGGGGGAGCGCCGCGGCCGCCGTCGACCGCTCCCTGCGCGCGCAGGGTCGCGAGCGCCTGTCTGATCGGCCCCCTCGACGTGCCGAATTCGGCGATGAGCGACTGCTCGCTGGGGACGCGCTCTCCCTCGGGCCATTCGCCGGAGCGGATGCGCGACAGCATCCGCTCGTAGAGCTGTTCGTGCAGCGGTGCGCTCACGTGTCGGCCCTCCTTGTCGCTACTTCTTCGGGACAGGATCCCGCTCTCTGACGAGTCTGATGCCTGTCGGTGAACATTCGGGGAACTTCGCTGTCAGAAGTTGTCATGACTACTTGCATTCAGCAGGCTCGTATCGGGCGGTACCCGCGCCCTCACCCCGCATCGTCCGACCCCACGGTCCCCCACTCCCGAGGAAGAAGCACATGAGATTCACACGCGGAATCGGAGCCCTCGCGGCCTCCGCCGCTCTCGCCCTGATCGCCGGAGCAGCGGCGAGCCCCGCGGTCGCCGCCGCGCCCACACCTCTCGCCGAGGGCTTCACGACCGGGTCCGCCGCCCAGGCGTCCGCGGGCTGGAGTGTCGAGAGCACCAACGTCGCCGGCATGCGCACCGGATGGCAGGGGTGGACGTTCCACACCGTGCCCGAGGTCGTGTCGACCTGGGGCAACAGCGGCGATCGCGGATCGTTCTCCCGCGCCGACGGCATGACCGCCGTGGTGCACTCCGACTCCAACCGCCCCACCACAGGGCGCTTCAGCTCGGTGCTCTGGGCGCCCGAGCTCGACCTGCAGTCCGGCGCCGGCGCCGTGCAGGTGACGTTCGACAGCCACTACAAGCAGGGGCAGGCCCCGCAGACGGCGCAGCTCGTCGCGCGCTTCGACGACGGTGCACCCGTCACCGTGGAGTCGTTCTCGCGCAACCGGCTCGACGAGCAGGTCTCCGTCGCGGTCCCGGTGCCGTCGGGTGCGGGCAGCGTGCAGATCGGCTGGTCCTACGCCGAGAGCAGCAACAACTGGTTCTGGATGATCGACGACGTGCAGATCGGCGAGACGGCTCCGGTCGACTCCACCCCGCGCATCCTCTCCGCGACCAAGCCCGTCGCGGCGGCGGGCGCGACCGTGCCCGTGAAGATCGGCGGGCTCCGTCAGGGGCAGCAGCTGGAGGCGCTGCTCGGCGCCGACGCCGTCTCGGGGATCCCGGTGGCGGATGCCGCGGGCGAGACCTCCTTCTCGGCGACCCTCCCGGCCGGGACCCCCGCCGGGTCGGCGACCCTGTCGCTCGGAGGGGCGGGCATCGCGCCGGCATCCCTGGAGATCACCGTGCTGGGTGCGGGCGACGCCGAGACCCACACGACCGAGCAGCAGATCTGGTTCGACGGCTTCGAGGCCGACACCTGGACGGCCAGCGGGTCGTGGAAGACCTCGACCATCGCCGACGTCATCGCCGAGTACGGCACCGATCGGAGGCACGCGTTCACCCGCGCCTCCGGGCGGATCGCCGTGGCCGAATCGGCGAAGGCCGCTTTCGACGGCGCGCTGACCTCCGCTCCGATCGCGGTGACGCCCGGTGATGCGCTCGAGCTGCGTCTCGACAGCCACTACCGCAAGCGCGGCGGCGCCCAGCAGGGCACCGTCACGGTGTCGTTCGACGACGGCACGCAGACCGTGCTCCGTGCGCTCGCCGATGCGGATGAGGAATCCGCCCAGCTGCGGCTGCCGTTCTCCGTACCAGCGGGGGCGAAGGCGATGACCGTGCGCGTCGCCTTCGCGGCGGCCGCGGCATCCGGTTCCTGGATGCTGGACGACGTCCAGGTCGTGCGTCCGCTCTCCGCCCTCGCCGACGGCACGACGGCGCAGGCCGTGGTCGACATCTTCAGCGACGTGCAGGGTGCGACCACCCGACTGAGCCAGAACGTGATCCCCGGCTTCCGCGGCATGACGCAGAAGGCCGACGTGCTCGTCTCGAACGGCGACCTCGTCAGCAACGGCTCGACGTCGAACTACTCCGCGTACCTCGCGGCGCTCGCCGCGGGCGGCGGAGGCCAGTACGGCACGGTCGTCTCGACCATCGGCAACCACGAGTACTACGGGAGCGACGGGTCGGCGACGTACCAGAAGCGGTTCCTCGACACGACCGGCATGCGCGACGTCGGCGGTCAGGGCGGACTGTGGGGCGAGGTGCTCGTCGACGGCGAGCTGCCCCTGATCTGGATCGGCAGCGAGTCGTACGACTACTCCGCGAAGACGGGCTCCGGCCCGTTCGTCGACTTCAGCTCGGCGCAGTACACCTGGCTGCGCGAGCGCCTCGACCACTGGCGGGCCGAGAACAAGCCGGTGCTGCTCTTCTCGCACCACCTGCTTCCGTACTCGGTCTCTGGCTCCTACGCGCGCTTCTACAAGAACGACTACGGCCAGGAGGAGGCGCGCTTCGCGGCGCTGCTCGCGCAGAACCCGAACGTGATCATGTTCAACAGCCACACGCACTGGTCGCCCACTCTGAACGACTGGAGCTCCGAACTGCGCACCGACCCGGCGCAGGCGCACGCGCCGACCGTCGTGAACACCGGCGCGGTGACGACGATGTACGGTCCGAGCGGCGACTGGGAGGAGAAGGCCGTCGGCGGCGCCGACCCCGTGGGCCTCCGCGCAGCCCTCTACGACGACCGCGTGCGGGTGACGGTGTACTCGTTCTCCACGACCGGCGCCTCCGAGATCAAGCACGTCGACGTCCCGCTGCCGACGGATGCTCCGGTGGAGCCCGCGCAGCCGCTGATCGACCTCGGCGCCGACACCGTCGTCGCCGGCGGCGAGCTCGCGGTCTCCGGCACGGGCTTCCCGGCGTCGGCCGAGCTGGCGATCGAGCTGCGCTCCACCCCGGTGCGGGTCGGTCAGGTCACGACGGATGCCGACGGCGCCTTCCGCACCACGGTGACGATCCCGAAGAGCACGCCGGCCGGGGCGCACACGCTCGCCGTCATCCTGCCCGACGGCACGGAGGCGACGGCGGCGGTCACGGTCACCGCGGCGGATCCTGGCGCTGCAGCGGGCAGCGGAGGCGCGGGGTCGACCGGGGGCGCGGGCGGTTCGAAGCCGCCGGCATCCGGAGGCGACCTCGCCGCCACGGGAGGCGAGACCCCGCTGGGACTGCTGGCGCTGGCCCTCGCCCTCGTGGCCGCCGGTGCCGCTGTCGCGTTGCGACGCAGAGCAGTCCGCCGCTGAATCGCTCCGGCGGACGCCTCGACCCCCGCGAGGCGTCCGCCGGGCGATGGCACAGGCACTGGATATAATCCCCGTGGGGGAACGGCGTGCTCGATGTGCACGGCGATGTGTTCTCTCGCCGGTTTTCGACATCGAGGGGAGCGCGTGTGGCAAAGCGCATCATGTCGGCACCGCCGGTGCTCGCCGGCTACTCCTACGTGCGTCCGCTCGGTTCCGGCGGCTTCGCCGATGTCTTCCTGTACGAGCAGGATATGCCGCGCCGGGTCGCCGCGGTGAAGGTGCTCCTGGCGGATGCCGTGAACCCCGAGATCCTGCGCGACTTCAACGTCGAGGCCGACATATCCGCCCGCCTCAGCGCGCATCCGGCGATCGTGACGGTCTATCAGGCCTCGATCTCCTCAGACGGTCGCCCTTACATCGCCATGGAGTACTGCCCCGACAACATGGGCACCCGGTACAAGAAGGGCCCGCTGCCGGTGGCAGAGGTGCTCGATGCCGGCGTGCGCATCGCCGGAGCGCTCGAGACGGTGCACCGTGCGGGGCTCCTGCACCGCGACATCAAGCCCTCGAACGTGCTGATGAACTCGCTGGGCTCTCCTGTGCTCGCCGATTTCGGCATCGCCGCCGCGGTCATCGACGAGAGCGACTCCGACACCATCGCCATGTCGGTGCCGTGGAGTGCGCCCGAGGTGCTGCAGGAACGGGTCTCGGGATCGGTCGCCAGCGAGGTGTGGAGTCTCGCAGCCACCCTGTACACGCTGTTCGCCGGTCGCACGCCGTTCGAGAGCGACGATCGCGCCGCGAATTCGCGGGCGCAGCTGACCCGCCGCATCGGCAAGGCGAACTACACGCCGGTTCCCGTCATCGGATTCCCCCGTGCGATCGACGAGGTCCTGGCGACAGCCATGCAGCGCGATCCGTCGCGCCGGTTCTCGTCGATGGCCGAGTTCGCCGAGCGGCTGCGTCGCGCGCAGTACGACCTGGGCATCGCTCCGACGGCCTTCGAGGCGGCTTCGGCAGAATGGGCGGCGGCTGCGCCGGTCAACTTCTCGGATGCCGCGCCCCGGGGCCCGGTCGTGACCACGGTCGATACGGGCGGGCGGCGGGCGGTGCGAGCGGCGAATCAGGATCGCAGGCCCCGGGAGCGTGACGAGCTCCCCGCGCCGTCCAGGCATCGCTCTCCTCTCGTCGCCGGTCTCATCGGCGCCGGGATAGGTATGGCGGTGCTGGCCGTCGCCGGCGTCGTGGTGCTCATGCTGACCGGAGTGATCTGATGCCGCTCGGCGACCGAGGCGACACTGCGGTCCGCCCCCGTTCGCGTGGGCGGATCATCGCCGCCGTCGCCGGTGTCGCAGCCCTCGCAGCCGTCGTCGCCTTCGCGGTCACCGCGCAGGGCTACCAGGCGCAGGAGGTCCCGCGGCTGGAGTCCTCGGTGTGGGTGGTGCGCGATTCCGGCCAGTACGCCCGCGTGAACACCGACCTCGCCGAGATCGACACCGTGCGCGATGTCGATTCGCCCGAGCATGTCTGGCAGAGCGGTGCCGAGGCGGTGCTCTTCAGCCAGGGCTCGCGGCAGCGTTGGGATCTCGATCCGGCAGACCCCAAGGATCTCCTCTCCGACTCCGGTGAGGAAGGGGCGCCTCTCGCCTCACAGCCCACGCCGACCGGAACCCGTGAGATCGTCTCGGCCGGTTCCTACGTGGCCTATCTCACCGACACCGGTCAGGTGTCGGTGTCGACGCTCGGTCCGAAGGCGGCGACCGCACTCGTAGACCCCTTCTCCGATGTCGAGGTCGAGAAAGGCGAGGAGCGCCCCACCTATACGGCCGACGCGATCGGGCTGTCTCCTGACGGCATCCTGGTGATGTATTCGTCTGAGGAGTCGGTCGTGCGCCGCTTCGACGTCTCGGAGCACCGTTTCCTCGGCGAGGGCGACAGGGTCGCATCCAAGCCATCGGGCTCGGCGGGTCTCGCGATGACGGTCGTCGGCGACACCTGGGCTCTGCTGCAGCCCGACAAGGGGCGGCTCTGGCTGTCCGGTCGCGGTGAGCCGGTCAGCGTCGACGTCGGCGACGACGCGCTGCTGCAGAGCGGCGCCTCGTCCGGCGACAGGCTCTTCATCGCCGACGGCGAGGGTCTCGTGTCCGTCTCCCTGCCCAGCGGCGAATCGACGCGCGTCGCCGAGGCCAAGGGCGCGCCGGCGGCTCCGCTCGTGGTGGGCGGAAAGACCCTCGCAGCGTGGATCGACACGGACTCCGGAACCCTGTGGACCGACGGCGAGACGGTGCCGCTGGCGGTGCCGGATGCCGCGCTCGAATCCGCGTCGATCCGTCCGGTGCTGCAGACCAACGGCGATAGAGCGGTACTCGTCGAAGCAGGCACCGGCCTCATCTGGACGGCGCCGGAGGGCCGGCTGATCCCGCTCGAGCAGTGGGCCGTCGACGATGAGACCGAGCAGCAGGAGGGCACGGTCGTCGTCGAGGACGTCGCGGAGGAGCTTCCGCCGGTGGCTGTCGCCGACTCGTTCGGAGTGCGCAGCGGCCAGCAGGTGATCCTGCCGGTGCTGTTCAACGACCACGACCCCAACAAGAAAGACGTGCTCACGATCGATCCGGCATCGGTCGGCGCGCTGGCGGATGCCGGGTTCGGCGATCTTTCTCTCGTCGGCGGAGGACAGTCGCTCGTCGTGGATGTGCGCGCCACTTCGGGGCAGACCACGTTCACGTACACCGTGACCGACGGCGCTGCGGTCTCCGAGCCCACGACCGTCACGCTCACCGTCGTGGCCGCTGACGTCAACTCCGCACCCGTATGGTGCGGCGTCGAGGCCTGCCAGCAGGAGTGGCCGGCGCCTCAGCTGCTGCCTGGCGGCAGCACGATCGTCGATGCGCTCGCGGGGTGGGTCGACCCTGAGGGCGATCCCTTCGTGCTCAGCGACGCGTATGAGACCGATTCTGCGGCACCCGTCATGGTCGTGCCGATGGCCGACGGCCGGGTGGCGATCCGTCACACCGACCCTAACGCCTCAGATGCCGTGGTCTCCGTCACGGTGGTCATCCAGGACTCGTACGGCGCCACGGCGGAGAAGATCCTCGAGGTGCACGTCACCGGCAGTCCCACGCTGACCGCGGCCCCGATCGCGCTGACCGTGCGGGTCGAAGAGCCGCAGTCCATCAGGGTCGCCGATCATATCTCCGGCGGTTCGGGCACGTATCGACTGCTCGATGCCGTGCAGACCGCGGCGGCGGACGAAGGGCTCGAGGTCTCGCCGAACGCCGCGTCGGGCACCGTGGACTTCACGGTCGCCGTGCCGGGGCAGTACCTCGTGACCTACACGGCGCAGGATGTGGTGACCCAGGCCGAGAAGTCGGCCGTCATCCGCCTCACCGCGGTCGACGGATCATCGGCGCTGGCCATGGCGCCGCTCACCGCGTTCGTGCGCGAGGGCGAGGACACCACGGTCGACGTGCTGCGCGCCGTGCAGAACACCAGCGGACGCGTCCTGATCGTCTCCGAGGCGTCGAGCTCGACGCCTCGGCTCGACGTCGGGATCGTCGGCAACGAGAGCATCCGTGTCAGTGGTACGACGGAGACCGGGGAGTCGGGGGTGATCGGCTCCGCTGCAGTCACCGTCGCCGACGGAGCCGGCGCCGCGGTCAAGGGCACGGTGACGGTCTTCCTCGCTCCGCCGTCGACCGTGACCCGCCCGATCGTCTTCCCCGACGCGATCACCGTGCGGGCGGGGGCGCTCGCACGCATCGAGGTCGCCGCGAACGACGTCGCGCCGCGCGGTGAGGCGCTGATCGTGCAACCGGAGGTGATCGGCTCCGGCCAGCCCGATGAGCTGGTCTTCGCCGACGGCAACAGCTTGCGCTATCTCGCGCCCCAGAATCCTGGCACCTACCGCCTGACCTACGCGGTGTCCCTCGAGCGCAACCCCTCGCTGTCCGACACCGGCACCGTCACCGTCACCGTCGTCCCGCCGGGGACCAACCGGGCGCCCACCCCGACCGCGCTCACCGGCCGGGTGCTCACCGGGCAGACCGTCACGCTGAAGGTGCCGACGACGGGCGTGGATGCCGACGGAGATCGCGTCGTGCTCGCCGACGTGACCCAACCCGGGAAGGGACAGGGCACCGTCACCGTCACCGCCTCGGGCGATGCGATCGTGTACCGCGCCCCTGCTGCCGCGGGCGCAGGCGGCCAGGTGGGTTTCAGCTACACGGTCCGCGACCCCGGCGGTGAGGAAGGCACCGGGCAGGTGCGCATCGGCGTGCTCGACGGCAGGGTCGACGACGCCGCTCCGGTGACGTACAGCGATTACGTGCGGGTCCAGGCCGGGTCCGCCTCTCCAGTGATCCTCGACCCGCGGGCGAACGACCTCGACCCCGCCCAGGGCGACCTGGAGCTCATCGAGCTCGTTCCGAACGCTCCGCAGGTGAAGGGCAACCCGTACTTCGAACGCCTCGACGCGCTGATCGACGAATCGACGTCGCTCGATGACGGCCGCGTCGTGCTGCGCGCAGGAGAGACGGCGGGCACGAACTCGTACATCTACACGGTGCGCTCCACCCGCACTCAGAGCACCTCGCAGGGACTCATCGTCGTCACGGTCACCGACGACGCCGTGACCGATCGGCCCACGGTCGCCGATACCGTGCTCACCGCGCGCACGCGCGCAGAGCTGAGCGACGGCGGACTCGACGTCGTCAAGGATCGGGTGCGCTGGGCCTCAGGCGACACCGGGGCGCTCACGCTCAGCCTGTGGGGCGAGCAGCCCGGCTTCACGGTCGCCGGCAACCGCATCGTGGGCGAGGCCCCCGCCGAAGGCGCGCTCGTCCCGTTCCAGCTCACGGGCAAGGCCGAAGGCGGGCGCGAGGTGGTCGCTTACGGGTTCCTGCACATTCCGCCCTTCGACGATCTGCGCGTGCAGCTGAAGCCGGGTGTCGCACCGGTCGTCGTCGACGAGGAGAAGTCCAAGCCCTTCGACGTGACCGACTATGTCGACCTCCCGTCATCGGATCGCATCGAGGTCGGCACGGGTGAGTTCTCCGTGCAGCGGGCCGTCGCGAGCTGCACGCCGAAGGGCAAGACCTCCGTCTCCTACACCGCAGGCGCCGACGCTCCGTGGTCCGACACGTGCCTCGTGCAGGTGCGCGTGCAGGGCCAGCAGCGCTGGTCGTACGTCGAGGTGCCGGTCGCCATCCGCCCCGCCGCGCCTCAGGTCGTGCTCAGTTCGGCATCCCGCACGGTCGCACCGGGCGGGACCGAGACGGTCGATCTCTACTCGACCATGACCTCGTGGGAGGGCGGGCGCGAGGGCGACCCGAAGTCGCTCGACTTCGGGATCGTGTACTCCGGTGCCTCCTTCACCGTCACGCGCAACGGCTCCTCGCTGTCGATCGAGGCGCGCGCAGATGCGAAACCGGGAACCAGGGAAGACGTCGACGTGAACGTGTCCGCCTTCGGCGGGGCCGCAGCATCCCTCCGCCTGGTGGTCGGGATCGCCCCGCCGGATGCCCCCCGGGGCGCGACGTTCACCCGGCAGTGCACGGTCACCAGCGGCGGCTGCACCATCGACGCAGTGGGGGTGTCCGGAGAGTACGACCCGTTCCAGGGCAAGCAGGGTGCCGGCCTCACGCTGGTGTCGCTGGGCGAGGGGGCACGCTGCGATGTCGCGACCTTCTCGGCATCGGGCGAGCGGAACATCGCGGTGAGCTGGCCCGGCGGAGGCAAGGCGGCGGGCGGGCAGTGCATCGTCCCGTTCGTGGTGGCGGATGCTCAGGACCGCACCGGCACCGGCTCGCTCACGCTCGATCTTCAGGGCTATCCGCAGGCCCCAGCCAGCGTGACGACGGTCGGCTACACGCGAACCACCGTCGTGCTCGAAGTGCCGCTCGGGGAAGCGGCGAACGCGCATCCGGCCGTGAGCGGGGTCACGATCATGCAGGACGGCGCGCCGGCAAACGCCTCATGCTCGCCCTCCGGATCGGTCTACCAGTGCACGGTGTCGGGACTCGTGACCGGAGCGCCGCACTCCTTCACCGCGCTCGCGGTCAACGCCGTCGGCACGTCCGCACCGACATCCGCGCACACGAGCTGGGCGTACGCCCCGCCGGAGGTCTCGAACGTGACAGCCACGCCGGTCTATCGCCCCGGAGTCACCGACACCACTCGCGGCGTGGCAGCGCTGTCGATCGATTCGTCGAACGATGCGGCATCTTTTCGCGTGCAGGAGACCGGCGAGGTCATCCAGCGACAGGGGCCGACGACGAACGCCGACATCGTGCTGAGCCCGGGCGCGCAGTCGGTCACCGTCGTGCCCATCAGCCAATTCCAGCCTCCTGCGGGGAACATCGGCAACGAGGGCGGCGCTTTCGGCGTCCAGGTGCAGGTGGCGGGATCGCCGTACTTCGACCCGCGCTCGCCGTCTGCGACCGCGGTGTCGAACTCGTCGGTGAACGTCTCCGGGATCGCAGCGCAGAGCAACGGCAGCACGCAGCCGCTCACCGTGAAGTACGTCGCGTGGCGGTCGGGCACCGTGTCTTGCTCGGTCGACAGCAGCGGCGGCCTCGTCGTCTCCGGGGGAGTGGCCTCCGACTCGCCGTCGATCGGCGGCCTCGAGCAGTACAAGCGCTACAACGTCAAGGCCTGCGTCTCGAACGGCTTCGGCGTCGGAGAGTCGAACACGACCACGGTCTTCACCTTCGTCTCGGTCAGCGGACCGGGCGGCGACACGACCTACTCCGTGGCCACGACTCCGTCGCAGAACGGCAGCACCTACACCTACGGACTGGCCTCGGCGCCCGCGCCGACCGTGGAGCCGGAGTTCACGCCGTGGTACTACCTCTACGGCATCTGGCGCACCGACTTCACACTGTCATCCGACTCGGCGCCGGGGCAGGTCAGCGTGAAGGCGTGCAACGTGGCCGAGCCCGACAAATGCTCCGGTACCGCCCCGATCACGGCGGCCACGGCCCCCACCACTGTGAAGGTGACGTTCGATCCCTGTCTGCCTCTGCTGAATCAGCAGGGCGCCGTGAACGTCTCGTCTGCGGCCAGCGGGTCGTACAGCTTCTCGGCGACCGGAGTGGCCGACCAGCTCGGCGTCTACGACGTGAAGATCGACTTCACCGGTGCGTACAACACCCTCTCGACCATCACCCATCGGATGCCGCTGTGCTGAGCGGACGGCATCCGTTCCGAAAGGAAGCCCTGATCTCATGACCATCGCGACAGAGCAGGCGGCCTGGTTCGCCGAGACGTTCTCGATCCTCGCCGGCAACGTCGAGCAGGCCATCCTCGGAAAGCGCCACGTCGTCGAGCTGGTGCTCGCCTCTGCCGTCACCGGTGGGCACGTGCTGCTCGAGGACTTCCCCGGCACAGGCAAGACCGCGCTCGCCCGTTCGATCGGGCAGACGATCAACGGCACCAGCTCGCGCATCCAGTTCACCCCTGACCTGCTTCCCGGCGATGTCACCGGTATCACGGTGTACGACCAGAAGGAGGGCACGTTCGAGTTCCACGCCGGTCCGGTCTTCGCCAACATCGTGCTCGCCGACGAGATCAACCGTGCGAGCCCGAAGACCCAGTCGGCGCTGCTGGAGGTCATGGAAGAGGGCACGGTCACGGTCGATGGAGTCTCTCGCGAGGTGGGCTCGCCGTTCCTCGTGATGGCGACCCAGAACCCGATCGAGCAAGGAGGCACCTACCGCCTGCCGGAAGCGCAGCTCGACCGCTTCATGATCAAGACGTCGATCGGCTACCCCGACGATGCTGCGACCATGCGCATCCTGCAGGGCGCGGCGACCGTGAAGCCTCCGCTGAAGAGCATCGCCGGCACCGACACGATCCTCACGATGGCCGAGATGGCCCGCGGGGTGTACGTGAACCCGCTGATCTCCGACTACATCATGCGGATCGTCGACGCGACGCGTCGTGCCTCCGAGGTGCGCCTGGGCGTCAGCGTCCGTGGAGCCCTGGCGCTCTCGCGCCTCGTGATGACCTGGGCTGCGAAGTCGGGTCGCACCTTCGTGACCCCGGACGACGTGCGCGATCTCGCGGTCGTCGCACTCGCCCACCGTCTGGTGCTCGAGCCCGAGGCGGAGTTCGACGGCGTCACCGCGGTCGCGGTCGTCGGCCAGATCCTGCTCGACGTCGAACCGCCGCGCGAGAACGGGACTGCGTGAGCTTCAGCACCGAATCCCGAATCACGCGCACCGCCGCGAGCACGAGCACCTCGACTCGCACCTCGACGGTGACGCGGTATGACACGACGCGTCGCGGCCCCGTCCGCGGAGCGGTGTTCGGTGTGCGTCGGACTCTGCGCCGCACCGGTCGGATGCTGCGTCGGGTCTCCCGCTGGGTCGGGGAGACGGTCACCGCGGCCGGAGTGCTCGTCTCGGCAGCGCTGGTGATCGGTCTCGTCTGCGGCCTGCTGTTCGGGTGGGTGGAGGCGTGGGCCGTCGCGGCGATCGCCCTGGCGCTGCTCGTGCTGTGCGTGCCGTTCATCCTCGGCGAGCACGACTACCGCATCGAGCTCGCGCTCGGCCGTGATCGCGTCGTCGCCGGTTCCGACATCGGCGCCGTGCTCGACGTGCGCAACAACGGCTCGCGGCTCGCTCTGCCCGGCGTCGTCGACGTGCCGGTGGGCGAGGGGCTCGTCGAGGCCCACGTCCCGCTGCTCCGTCCCGAGGCTCACCACCGCGAGGAGCTCACGATCGCGGCTCACCGCAGAGGCATCATCGACGTCGGTCCTATGACGATCACCCGCGGCGATCCTCTCGGCATCCTGCGGCGGGAGCTGCGCTGGCCTGAGGTCCAGCGCATCCACGTCCATCCGGTGACCGTCCGCATCCCCAGCACCAGCGCCGGACTCATCCGCGATCTCGAGGGGACTCCGAGTTCGGTCCTGATCGACGCCGACCTGTCGTTCCATGCCGTGCGCGAGTACGTGGTGGGCGACTCCCCGCGCCACGTGCACTGGAAGTCGACGGCCAAGACCGGGCAGCTCATGGTGCGGCAGTACGAGGAGTCGAGGCATGCGCGCATCGCGATCATCCTCGACCTCGCTTCGTCGTCGTACGGCAGTGACGACGAGTTCGAGATGACCGTGAGCGCCGCAGCATCGCTCGCGCTGCAGGCGGTCACCGAGGGTCGCGACGTCCTGTTCGCGGTGAGCAACGAGATCTCCGAGCATGCGCGAGCGGAGGTGCTGTCGATCAGCGCGCTGCCCACGGCGACACCGAAGGCGCTGCTCGATGCGACCAGCGGAGTCGACGCGAGCGATGCCGTGATGCGGCTCGAAGCCGTGACGAAGCTCACCGTGCAGTCCTACCCCGACCTGTCGATCGCCTTCCTGATGACGGGTTCGCTGATGCCCCTCGATCGCATGCGGATGGCCGCGATCGCGCTGCCGGTCGAGGTCGAGGCGGTGGCGGTGAGGTCCGAGCTCGGCGAGGAGCCGACTCTGCGCAACGCCCGTGAGCTCTCCGTCATGACTCTCGGCGCTCTGGGCGACCTCCCGCAGCTGCTCGCCAGAGGGGTGCTGAAGTGAGTGCCAGGGCCGCGCGCGGGCAGCGGTTCTCAGGAGCTCTCGACCTCTGGGGCCTCGGATACGTGTTCCTCGGCGTCGTCCTCGCGACTCTCGCCGCCTGGCCGGTGTACGACTCCCCGCGGGCGCTCGTCGTCGGCATCGTGGGCGGACTGGTCGGCATGAGCGTGGCCGTGCTCGCACGGATGCTGCGCTGGGGGGCGCTGCTCGCCGGCGTGCTGTCCGCCGTCGCCTACGTCGTCGTCGCTGTGCCGCTCGCGATCCCCTCGGCACTGTCGTCGGTGCCCGCGTTCGTCGGCGGTCTACGGGATGCCGTGCTCGGTGTCGTGCTGGGCTGGAAGCAGATCCTCACGCTGAAGCCTCCGCTGGGCGAGTATCAGGCCGTGCTCATCCCGTTCCTCGTGATCGTGCTGTTCGGAGCCTTCCTCTCCGCTCTTCTCGTGCTCGGGGGGCGCCGCCGATCCACGCTCTCCGTGATCCCGGTGTCGGCCATGAGCGTGTTCGGCATCGCGTTCGGCGACACCGGCACCAGTTCCCCCTTCACGTTTCTCGGCTTCACTCTGCCTGCTCCCCGCGAGTGGGTCATCGGGGTCGCGGTGTTCGTCGTCGCGCTCGTGTTCCTCGTGGGTGCGGCACGGCTCCGGCGCGCGCAGGCGCTCCGCATCGTCGCGGCGCACAACATCACCCGTCGTGCAACGCCGGTGTGGCTCGGCATCCGCCGTCATGTCCTGTCGGGCGCCATCGTCGTCGTCGCGCTCGTCGCCGGCCTGGCGATCGCGCCCGCCGCTGCGGGGTGGAGTGACCGCTCCGTGCTGCGCGACGAGGTCGAGCCGATGATCGTGGTGCAGCAGCAGCCGAGTCCGCTCAGCGGGTACCGATCCTGGTTCACTGCGGAACGCGCCGACGAGACCGTCGTGCGGATCGACGGAGACCCGGGCGACCTGGAGCGCATCCGGATCGCGACCCTGGACTCCTACGACGGACAGGACTTCCACGTGGCCGCCGACGACCGCTTCACGCGCTTGCCGCGAGCAGCCGCGCCGGGTGCGGGGCGAATCGGGCTGGACATCACGGTGGGTGACGCGTACCGGGGCATCTGGGTTCCCGCGCCATCCGGCCTCGTTCAGGCGCCGACCTTCGCCGGTGCTCGCGCCGATGCGCTGGCCGACGGATTCCACGTGGATGCCGGCGGCGACACCGCGATCACGATCGCCGAGACCGCAGCCGGCGCGGCGGGTCTCGAGCCCGGCGATCGCTACAGCGTGCTCGTGGACGCGCCGGGCAGGAGCGCGACGCTGACCGAGGTGCAGGGCGGGGAGTCGCTGCTCGATGCCGACGCGCACCCTGCGCTCGCCGAGTGGGCCGACATGCAGGAGCTACCGCGCACCGGCGCGGGCTACCTCGAGCTGATCGAGCGGTTGCGTGCCCGCGGCTACCTCTCGCACGCCATCCTCGACGATGAGGCCGCCGCAGACTGGATCGCCGGACTGAAGGCGACGGAGGGCTACGCCTTCGCCCCCAGCTATGCAGGGCACTCCACGGCGAGGATCGAAGAGCTGTTCACCTCACTGGTCGACCAGCAGCGCAGGGCGGGTGCGGATGCCACGCCTGCCATGCTCGTGGCAGCGGTCGGCGATGACGAGCAGTTCGCCACCGCGGCGGCACTGCTCGCGCAGCATTGGGGTCTCGAGTCGCGGGTCGTTCTCGGCGCCCGCCTCCCCGCAGCCGAGAAGGTGCCCGGCATCCCCTCGTGCGACACGGAGTGCGTGGGGGCGAACATGACGGCATGGGTCGAGGTGCGCGCGTCGGAGGGCGAGTGGGTCGCGGTCGACGTCACGCCGCAGTTCTCGCAGCTGCCGAGCCTCATCACCGAGGGCGAGCAGCTGCCGGAACATCCGACCGTTCCCGAGCAGCCGCACTCCGAGTCCCTCGATCCGCCGCAGGCACAGAGCGACTCGCGCGATGGCGAGGCGCCGTCGGAGCCCGCCGCCTCCGACGCGTGGGCCGTGGCGATGCTCGTCGCCCGCATCGTCGGCGTCGGTCTGCTCGCCCTCACCCTCCTGCTGCTGCCGTTGATCGTCCTGCTGGTGGTCAAGGGGCTTCGCGGCAGGACCCGCAGGACGGCGGCCGACCCGGAGGTGCGTCTGGTCGGTGCGTGGGAGGAACTCGCCGACCTCTACGTCGACAACGGGATTGCGATGACCGGTCGGGGCACCAGGGTGCAGGGCGCGCGGTCGGTCGGCCGGCCGGCGGCTGAACGCCTCGCACGATCGGTCGATGACGCGGTGTTCGCGGCGCATCCGCCGACGGATGCCGATGCCGACAAGGCGTGGAGCATCGTGGATGCCGAGCGCGTCGCGCTGCGCGGCGAGCAGACCCGATGGGGCGGGCTTCGCGCGCGACTGCGGTTGAGGTCGTTCATGGCGCGGATCGCGCCGGGACGAGCCGCATCCCGGACGCCGGTTGGAAGTCGGCACCTGGCACTCGGTACGCTCGCAATGGCCGGCGCTCGCCGGCAGGAGGAGGACGCATGATCGCTGTCGCAGACCCTCGATTCCTGGCACAGATTGGCTCGCCCGATCTGCTCGCGGCGACGGCAGCCGTCGGCGGCGTCGGTGCTCTGATCGGCATCGGCGTGTACGTCTGGTACGCGATCGCGCTGTCGAAGCTGTTCCCCCGACTCGAACAGGAGAGCTGGAAGGGCTGGGTTCCCGTTCTCAACGAGGCCACGATCCTGCAGATCGGCGGGCGGCCCGCCTGGAACGTCGTGTTCTACTTCATCCCGATCGTGCAGCTGTACGGCCTGTACCTGAAGGTGGTGGCGACGCACGCGATCAACAAGCGCTTCGATCGGGGTGCCGGCTTCACGGTCCTCGCCGTGGTGCTGCCGCCGGTGTGGGCGACGCTTCTCGCTGCAGGCGTGCCGCCCTTCCCCGACGATGACCGCCTGGCCGGCCTTCACGGGCCCCGTCGGATCGGAATGGATGCCGCCCGAGCCATCGGCGCCCCCGGAGCCCAGGGCTATCTCGCACCTCCGATCCCGCACGGAGCGCCGGTGCCTCCGGCTGCCGCAGGTTCCTACCCGTCAGCCCCCTTCGCTCCGGCTCCGGCGGGGTTCCCGCCCGCCGCTCCCGGATATCCCGCACAGGGACTCGCTCCGCAGGCTCCGGGCGCCGCCTTCCCTGCCCCCGGATCTCCTCCGCAGCAGGGTGGGTACGATGCACGCCTCGCAGGACCGCCGACCCTGGATGAGACCGTTCCCGCTTCGTATCGTCTCGCCGCGCAGCACGTCGATCCGACCACAGGGCTTCCGGCTCCGGCGTTCGGGTCTCCGCAGCAGGCCCCGTCTGCGCAGCCGCCCGCTCCGGCGCCCCCGGCGCCGCCCGCGCTCCCGATCTCGCAGGGGCTGATCGATTCGGTGCCGGGATCAACTCCGCACGCTGCGTCCGCGCCGCCGCCTGCAGCTCCGGCGGCCACCGGCGTTCCGCCGGCTTCTGCGCCTCCTGTCGCACCGGTGGCATCCGAGCCGTACGTGGCACAGGCCTCGCCCCTGCAACCTGTGGTCGCGCCGCCCGCCGCGCCGCCCGCCTCGCTCGCCCCGCCTGCGGCTGCGGTTCCTGCATTCGCACCCGTCGACCAGCCTGCGCCTCCGGCAGAGGTACCTCCTGCAGCGGCGCCTGCTGCAGCTGTGACTCCAGCACCATACGCGTCTCCGGTCGAGCCGTGGGCACAGGTGACGGCACAGGCGGCACCTGTACCCACGGCGCATGATGTGTCCGCCTATCAGGCCCAGAGCGAGCACGCCGTTCCCTCCGTTCCGGCGGGGGAGCAAGCGGGGGAGCCGAGCGCGTCGCTGACGTCCGCAGCGGTTCCGATCGGGTCGCCGGTATCGGGCGTCGCCCCATCGGGAGAACCGGCATCCGCGAACCCTGAGTCGGCGGCATCGATTCCGATCGTCGTGCCGCAGTTCGAGGCGGCCAATCCGTTCGCCGAGCCGCAGCGTCTCCGCGGCTCGGGACTGGGAACCCGCGCCGACCGCACGGCGTCGATCCGGCCCGTGCCGGTCGTGCTCCCGGCTCCCGCGACCGAGGCTGCCGTCACGGCATCCGCGCCCGCTGCGGCCCCGGCCGTCGAGGGCGACGACGAGTTCGACGCGACCGTCGTCGTGAAGCGCAGTCGTGGCCCGCGTCGGGTGCTCGTGCTCGACGACGGGCGAACGTTCGCCCTCTCGGCGACGAGCATCGTGATCGGACGCAATCCCGAGGGGGAGCCGGGCGAGCAGCGGCTGGCGATCCCCGATAAGACGCGAACCCTGTCGAAGACCCACGCGCGTCTGGTCGTGCAGGGCGACGAGTGGCGTCTGACCGACCTGCACTCGACCAACGGCGTGGTCGTGGTCGCGGATGATGGTGCGGAGACCCTGCTCGACCCGGGCGAGAGCGTGACGGGCGCCGGGCGGTTCGTGCTGGGCGAGGTCGGTATGCACGTCGCCGTCGAGTCCGTGTCGTGACGTTGTCGTCCGTCGTGCTCAACGTCTCGTCGCTCAGCGACGTGGGCCTGAAGCGTGTGGTCAACGAAGACTCGGTGCTCGCCGCATCGCCCGTTTTTCTGGTCGCCGACGGCATGGGCGGGCACGAGGCCGGAGACAAGGCCAGCCAGGCAGTCGTCGCTGCGTTCGCCCCTCTCAGCGGCACGCAGGTGTCGACGGCCGAGATCGGCGCTGCGCTCGCGCGGGCGAACGACGCGGTGTCGGTCATCGCCGCACAGCATTCGA
Source organism: Microbacterium sp. NPDC012755 (assembly GCF_042901325.1). Taxonomy (NCBI): domain Bacteria; kingdom Bacillati; phylum Actinomycetota; class Actinomycetes; order Micrococcales; family Microbacteriaceae; genus Microbacterium; species Microbacterium sp. NPDC012755. The sequence continues at coordinate 1,653,610 of NZ_JBIBCT010000001.1, forward strand.
GAGGAGCGGGCAGCACGGTCGCCGCCGTGGTTCTCCTCGAGCACGACGAGGTGCCGCACTGGCTGGTGTTCAACGTCGGAGACTCGCGCGTCTACCGCCACCACGGCAACGAGCTCGAGCAGCTCACGGTCGATCATTCTCTCGGGCAGGAACTGGTCGACGCGGGTGAGCTGCGGGCCGAGGATCTCGCGACCTTCCCGCAGCGCAATGTCATCACACGGGCGATCGGGGCGGACGACAGTCTGGCTGACAGCTGGCTGGTGCCGGTGGTCAACGGCGAACGCCTGCTGATCTGCTCCGACGGCTTGAGCGGGGAGGTCACTGACGAGAGCATCCGGGCGACTCTGACGATGTGCGGTCGGCCGGAGACCGCCGCGGCTGCTCTGGTCCGCCGCGCCACACAGGCGGGCGGGCGCGACAACATCTCCGTCGTCGTGGTCGACGTCGTCTCGGGTGGACTGGCCGGCGGCTCGCACGAATCCACCGACAGCAGGCATTCGGCATCGGCCGTGCACACCACGACCATGCTCGAGGGAACGACCGTGCCGGCCCGGAGACGCGGCTGATGGACCCAGACGACGAAGTCTTCGAAGAGACGGTGATGCTCACACGGCGGGTGCGCAGGCAGCGGCGCGTCGATGCGACCGGGGAGTCGGATGACGACGCCGACCCGGTCGAGGAGCACACGGTCGTCATGGATCGTCGGCGTGGGAAGGATGTCGTCGAATCGGACTCGGGCGATGCGGACGCGGATGCGGATGCGGATGCCGGTGTTGACGAGAGCACACGGCTGATCGAGGAACGCACGGTGGTCATCGAGCGTCGGCGTCGCTCTTCGACCGACGACGCGCCCGCCGAAGAGCACACCGTCGCGATCGATCGTCGACGGCGGGAAGGCGCAGAGAACACGCCGACCGCTGACGATGAGAGCCTCTACGACACGGTGCGGAGGCCTCCCGCACCCGAGCAGAAGAGCACTCCGTCGATCTACAAGCCACGAGCGGCTCCGCGCACTCCGCATCGCCCACCGGTCCAGACCGAGGAGACCGCGCCCACCCGCGTGCACGACTCCGGCATCCTGTCCGTCACGAAGGCAGGGCGCCGTGGCGGCATCATCGCGGTCGCAGCCGTGGGAGGCGCGTGCGTCGTATCGGTCGTCGGACTGGTGCTTCTGGCGGTTGCGGTCTTGACCTGATCCGGTGCGGAGATCTCTCGTGCCAGGATTGACGGGTCGGGCGCCGCGCTCCGACGCCATCGGTCTCGCATTGAGCGGACTGCTCCTTCTCCCGGAGGTGTTATCCGTTCCTCCGGTGCAGGCCGCGACGGTCGTCGGGGTGCTCTGCGCACTGCTGCTCGGCGTGCTGCCCTGGATCGCGCTGTCGGCAGCCGGGCTCACCGGTCTCGACCAGACCGCTGCCGAATTCGCGGTGGATCGGCGCCGCGCTCCAGGTCCCGCTCGACGATGCGCTCCTCGCCACGGTCGCTCGGGCACGCGTGTTGCCGACGCCGGACGAGCTCGATCGACTCCGGCCCGATCTCGACGTCGCGTCGCTCGCCCTGCCCGTCTTCTGGACCGAGGCGTACACGCCCTGGTCTGCCGAAGGCGCGGTGGGCGTGGCTGTCCTCGACGAGCTCGCTGCCGCGGCGAAAGGCATCATCGCCCACGCCTGATGGGCAGTTCTCCCCATCGGCGAAGCGCGAGGGGACGAACTAGGGTGGGAGAGAGTGTCGCCGGTTCAGGTCCGGCGAGCTGTCGGGCAGTGACCCTGGGGGGAAACCGGGTATGAAGATGTTGTCATGGGTACGGACACGTCCGAAGACCCTCGCCTCCGCGGCCGCCGTCACCGTGAGCGCCGTGGCGATCACGACGATGGCCTTCGCCTATGACGGCAATCCCACGACGAAGGTCGACCTGAACGACGGCGGCGTCTGGATCACCAAGACGTCGAGCCTGCTGATCGGGCACTTCAACCACGAGTCCACCGTGCTCGACGGCGGGCTGCGCACCAGCGGCGACAACTACGACATCCTGCAGGATGCCGCGAACGTCCTGGTCGTTGACACGGGGGCGGCGACGCTCAGCACGGTGGATCCCGCGCGCGTCGCGCTGGGGGACTCCGCGTCCATCCCCGGCTCGGCGAAGGTGGCCCTCGGCGCCGCCACCGCGGCGATCCTCGACCGCAAATCGGGCGACCTCTGGGTCGTGCCCGTCAAGGGCATCGCGAGCTTCGAGCTCAAGGCGGCGGACCCCACGGCGGAGCTCGGGGAGAACGCCGACGTCGCCGTCGCGAAGGACGGCACCGTGTTCGGCCTCTCCGCCGACAAGGGCGAGGTCGTCACCATCCCCGTCGACAACGAGGGCCAGGCGCTCAAGCCGTCGTCGGCGTCGGTCGGCGACATCGATCCGTCGGGAGAGCACTCGATCACCGCTGTCGGCGACAAGCCGGTCGTGCTCGACCGCGACGCGGGCGTCGTGATCACCCCCGGAGGCGGCCGCACCGAGATCGCCGACGCGGAGGATGCCGTGCTGCAGCAGCCGTCGGCGGCGACCGACGCCGTGGCCGTCGCGACCGCGTCTGCGCTGCTGAGCGTTCCGCTCGCGGGAGGCGAGGCGACGAAGACCGAGGCGAGCGGCAAGGGCGTGCCCGCCGCCCCGGTGTGGCTGCGCGGCTGCACCTACGGGGCCTGGGCCGGGTCTGCGAGCTTCGTGCGCGACTGCGCGGGCGATGCGAGCGACGTGAACGAGAAGATCCCGGATGCCGAGGACTCCACGAGCCTCGTGTTCCGCGTGAACCGCGACGTCATCGTGCTGAACGACGCGGTCGGCGGCGCGGCCTGGCTCACCAACGAGAGCCTGCAGCGCGTCGACAACTGGAACGACATCACCCCGCCGGAGGGGGAGACGGAGAACCAGGAGGACACCACCGAGGAGACGGTGGAGACCACGCTCCCCGAGCGCAGCGAGCAGAACACGCCCCCGGTCGCGGAGGACGACGAGTTCGGCGTGCGGCCGGGTCGCACCACGATGCTGCCAGCGCTCGACAACGACACCGACGCCGACGGCGACGTGCTCGTCGCCTCGCTCGCGCAGAGCCAGCCGGCTCTGGGCGAGGTGCAGCCCGTCAACAACGGCGGCTCCCTGCAGATCGCCGTCCCCGAGGACGCGACCGGCGGCGGGTCGTTCGAGTACCAGGTCGACGACGGCCGCGGCGGCAAGGACACCGCGAACGTGCAGCTCTCGGTGCACGGATGGGACACCAACGGCGCGCCCGTCCAGCGCCGCACGACCGGCATCGCGGTCGAGGAGGGCGGCTCGGTCTCCTACAACGTGCTCCCGGACTGGCTCGACCCCGACGGCGACGACATCTACCTGCAGGACGTCGTGGCGGCGCCCGGCGACGAGGTCGACTTCACCACGGACGGTCAGGTCACGTACCGCGCTGTCGCGAGCATGCAGGGGCGCAAGGACATCCAGATCAGGGTCGCCGACGGGCTCGGCGAGACCTCGACCGGCGTGCTCCGGCTCGACGTCCGGCCGGCGGGATCCACCCTCCCGAAGACGAACGCCGACCACGTCGTGACCCGCGTGGGGGAGGCCGTCACCGTCGCGCCCCTCGTCAACGACACGAGCTCCGGCCGTGAGCAGCTGCGCCTGGCCAAGGTCGACGAGACCCCGGGCGCCATCATCGTCCCCGACTTCCCGAACAAGTCGTTCACCTTCCAGTCGGATGCCGCGGGCGTCTACTACGTGCAGTATCTGGTCAGCGCGGGCCCGAACGCGGTTCCCGGTCTCGTCCGCGTGGACGTGCTGGAGCCGAGCGAGACCGAGCTCCCGCCGATCGCGGTGCGCGACGTCGCCCTGCTCCCCGCCGGCGGCGAGGTGCTCGTCGGCGTGCTCGGCAACGACTCCGATCCGGCCGGCGGCATCCTCGTCGTGCAGTCGGTCACCGTGCCGCCGCACAGCGGCATCTCGGTGTCGGTGCTCAACCACGAGACCCTGCGCATCGGCGACCAGGGCGCGCTCGACGAGACCGTGCGGATCGGCTACCGCATCTCCAACGGCAGTCAGATCGCTGACGGCGAGGTCGTCGTCATCCCGATCCCGCGCCCTGAGCAGCTGATGCCGCCGGTCGCGAACGACGACCAGGTCGTCGTCCGTGCGGGCGACGTCGTCACGATCCCGGTGCTCGACAACGACACGCACCCCAACGGCGACGTGCTGCACGTGGCCCCCGACCTCGTCGAGCCGCTCGTCGACCCGGAGGACGGCGAGGCGTTCGTGTCGCAGGACACGGTCCGGTTCCGCGCCTCCGACACCCCGGGGACGGTCTACCTGACGTATCAGGCCGTCGACTCCCTCGGCCAGAAGGACGCCGGGTACGTCACGATTCAGGTGCGGCCGATCGACGAGGAGGCGAACTCCGCCCCCAAGCCCAAGGACCTCACGGTGCGCGCGCTGAGCGGGTCGACCGTGCGCATCGCGATCCCGCTCGACGGCATCGACACCGACGGCGACTCGGTCGAGCTCGTCGGGCAGGAGAGCGCGCCGTCGAAGGGACAGGTCGCCGAGACCGGCAGCAACTACCTCGTCTACGAGGCGTTCGGCGATGCCACCGGCGTCGACTCGTTCACCTATCGGGTGCGCGACCGCCTCGGCAAGGAGGGCGTCGCGACCATCAGGGTCGGCATCGCCCCCGGTGACGCCTCGAACCAGGCGCCGTACGCGGTCAAGGACACCGTCGTGGTGCGCCCGGGCCGCACGATCGCGGTGCCCGTGCTCTCGAACGACTCCGACCCCGAGGGCGACGCGATCTCGCTCGTCAAGAAGGGGCTCGAGATCCCGCCTGATGCCGGCGTCAAGGCCGTGGTGTCCGGCGATCGCGTCGTGGTCACCGCTCCGGACAAGGCGATGGACACGTCGATCCAGTACACGATCCGCGACGCCAGGGGAGCGACGGCGACCGCGGTGCTGCAGATCACCGTCGACGAGGACGTTCCGCTGAAGGTGCCGACGGCGCGCGACGACCGCATCGTCGCCTCCGACGTGCAGGACAGCCTGAAGGTCGACGTCGAGGTGCTCGTGAACGACGACGACCCCGACGGCACCGTCGACGCGCTCGACCTCTCGGTCGGGTCGGGCGGCGTCGTGCGGGAGGATCGCACGATCCGCGTCACGGTCGGCCAGGAGCGCCAGCTCATCCGCTACACGATCACCGATCAGGACGACCAGGAGGCATCCGCCTTCATCTTCGTCCCCGCGCTGAGCGAGCTCCGTCCGACCCTGACGTCGACCAAGCCGGTCGAGGTCAAGAGCGGTGAGACGGTCGAGCTGCCGCTGTCGAAGTACGTCACGGTCGCCGGCGGCGGCGATGTGCTCCTCACCGAGGCCGCGAAGGTGAGCGCCGTCTACGCCGACGGCTCGTCCCTGATCAAGGATGAGAAGACCCTCGTCTACACGTCGAAGCAGGGGTACTTCGGCAAGGACGCCCTGACGTTCGAGGTGACCGACGGCTCGGGTCCTGACGACCCTGAGGGTCGCAAGGCCACGCTGACGATCCAGATCACCGTGCTCCCGCCGGAGAACCAGCAGCCCGTGTTCGTGAACGGCCAGGTCGAGGTCGCTCCGGGCGAGCCCGCGATGCCGCTCGATCTCGCCGCCCTCACGACCGACCCCGACCCCGAGGACGCGAAGGGCATCCGCTTCAGCATCGTGGACCAGCCGTCCGGCGGGGTGAAGGCGCGCATCGACGGCTCGAAGCTGCTCGTCGAGGCGGACTCCGGTACGCCGAAGGGCACGAGCGCGACCGTCGGGCTGCGCATCGACGACGGCACGACCGAGCCGGTCGAGGGGTCGGTGGCCGTGCTGGTCGCCGCCTCGACCCGATCGCTCCCGACCGCGAACACCGACACGGTGCCCGAGGCCGACCAGGGCAAGACCGTCACGGTCCCGGTTCTCGACAACGACGTGAACCCCTTCCCGGAGACGCCGCTCAAGGTCGTCTCCGCGGCGACGGAGACCGGATCGGGAACTGTCTCGTTCACCGCGGGCGAGGTGAAGGTCACGCCCGCTGCGGAGTTCGTGGGGACGATGGTGGTGCGCTACCGCATCCAGGATGCGACGAAGGACGCCGATCGCGAGGTCGACGGACGCATCGTGCTGACCGTGCAGGGCGTGCCGGAGGCGCCGGGAACGCCGACCGTGTCGAGCGTCCAGGACCGCACCGTCGTGCTGTCGTGGTCGCCGCCCTCGAACAACGGCGCGGAGATCACCTCCTACACCGTGAAGTCGGTGGCCGGGAACTACACGAAGAAGTGCACGTCGACGACCTGCACGCTCGACGGTCTGACGAACAACGTCGAGTACGTGTTCCAGGTCGTGGCGACCAACCGCGTCGGCGACGGCAAGCCGTCTCCGACCTCCGCGGTGGCCCGCCCCGACGCGCGTCCGGACACACCCCAGCCGCCGAAGCTCGTGTTCGGCGACAAGAGCCTCAAGGTCTCGTGGACGACGCCCACGACGCCGGGCTCGCCTGTCGAGTCGTACACGCTGCAGATCTCTCCGGCCCCGCCCTCGGGCATCTCGGAGAAGTCCGGGGTCACCGGCAACTCCCTGGTCTGGGAGGGGCTGGAGAACGGCTCGAACTACCAGATCCAGATCCAGGCGCACAACCGCGCACCGGAGCCGTCGAGCTGGAGCGGCTGGTCGGCGAGCGAGATCCCGGCCGGTGTGCCCGGCACGGTCGCGGCGCCGACGGCGAAGAGCGCGCCGTCGGTGGGCAAGCAGGTGCAGATGACGGTGTCCTGGGCCGCCGCGCCGCAGAACGGCGACGCGATCGCCGAGTACGAGCTCGTCGTGATGCGCGGAGGCGGGGTCGTGAACCGCATCCCCGGCATCCCCGGCACCCAGCTCAGCCAGACCGTGAACGTCGACACGTCCACGTCCGACTACACCTACTCGGTGCGGGCGCGGAACAAGGCCGGGTGGGGCGCGCAGAGCCCGGCCTCCGCGCCGCAGCGCGCCTTCGGCAGCCCAGGGGCCCCGACCATCACCGGCACTCAGGAGCACGACGGGTACGTCACCGTCTCGTACTCGCTCTCCGACACCAACGGCGCCTCCGGAGGAGAGGTGCGCTACGAGTACTCCCTCAGCGGCGGCGCCTGGAGCCGCAACTGGGACGGCACGCGCATCAACGCCGCGAACGGCAGCAGCTACACCGTGCGGGTCAGGGCCTACTCGGTCGTCGGCGGCCAGGAGTCGCAGCCCGGTGCGCCGTCGGCGGCCTCGGGGGCTCTGAGGCCGTACGGACCCGTGCAGAACCCCGGCGCCTCCGCGACCAACCAGGGCACCTCGGTCAGGGTCGCGTGGTCTCCTCCGGCTGCGAACGGCCGTGCGATCACCCAGGTGCTCGTCAGCCTCGACGGCGGAGGATGGCAGGACCTCGGACTCAACGGCAGCCGCAGCCTCGGCGGCGGCTACAGCGAGACGCACAGCATCCAGGTCAAGGCCAAGGACGAGGCCGGCCAGTGGTCGAACGTCGTGTCGGCATCCGCCGTCACCGACAGCCAGCCCGTGCCCGAGGCGTGGGTCACGCGGGGCAACGCCAAGACCAACGGCTGCACCAGCGTCGGAGGCGGTCCCTGCTACAACCTGCAGCTGAACACGAAGAACTTCGCCGGCGGCTCGTACCGGGTCGAGTGCACGGCCGACGGCAGCGTGTTCTCCACCAACGCGGGTTTCCCGGTCAACATCCCGTCGAACGGTTCCGTGATCATCGACTGCTGGAACGGCTTCGTCACCCGCAAGGGTCTGAACATCATCGGCGGCAACCCGTCGAGCGCCAGGGAAGGCAACTTCTAGCAGGCGTTCGGCCCGTGCGCGCCGGGCGCTCTCGGTGGGGACTCCTCCCCATCGAGAGCGTCCGCCACGCAAGTTAGACTCATCTGGTATGCCGCGCGCCCTCGGGCGTGTCGGCCGAGTCCGAGAGTGCACAACCCAGGGGGGATACCGGGGATGAAGGCGTTGTCATGGATGCGTGCGCGTCCGAAGACGCTGGCCTCCGCCGCCGGCGTGGCCGCCGCGGCCATCGCGATCACCACCCTCGCGTTCGCCTACGACGGCAACCCCACCACCAAGGTCGAGCTGAACGACGGCGGCGTCTGGATCACGAAGACCTCGAGCCTGCTCGTCGGGCACTTCAACCACGAGTCCACGGTGCTCGACGGCGGCCTGCGCACGACCGGTGAGAACTACGACATCCTGCAGGACGAGAGCAACGTCCTCGTCGTCGATCGCGGCTCCTCCACCCTCACAGCCGTCGATCCGGCCCGCGTCGCACTCGGCGACAGCTCCGGCATCCCATCGTCCGCGAAGGTCGTGCTCGGCAACAAGACGGCGGCGATCCTCGATCCGAAGTCCGGAAACCTCTGGGTCATCGCGGTCAGGGCCATCGCGGGCTTCAAGATCGAGGCGGTCGACCCGACCGCCGAGCTCGGCGACGGCGCCGACGTGGCGGTCGCCGACGACGGCACCGTGTTCGGCCTCTCCGCCGCCCGCGGCGAGGTCGTCACCATCCCCGTCGACAACGAGGGCGAGCCCCTCGATCCGTCCGAGGCGTCGGTCGGCGACATCGACACCGACGAGGCGCCCACGATCACCGCGGTCGGACGCACGGCCGTCGTGTTAGATGCCGCTGCCGGTGTCGTCACGACCCCCGGTGGCTTCCGCACCGAGATCCCCGACGCAGCGGATGCCGTGCTGCAGCAGCCGTCCGCCTCGGCGGACTCCGTGGCCATCGCGACGCCGTCGGCGCTGCTCAGCGTGCCGCTCGACGGGAGCGATCCGACCGAGACCGTGGTCGACGGCGCGGGCAATCCGGCCGTCCCCGTGTCGTTGCGCGGGTGCTTCTACGGCGCATGGGCGGGCTCGGCGCGGTTCGTGCGCGACTGTCCTGGCGACGCCGACGACGTGGAGGCGAAGATCGACGGGGCCGAAGACGCCGCCTCGCTGATCTTCCGCGTGAACCGCGACGTGATCATCCTCAACGACGCCGTCGGCGGAGCGGCCTGGATGGCCGATGAGAGCCTGCAGCGCGTCGACAACTGGAACGACCTGACGCCCCCGGAGGGCGAGGCGGAGAACGAGGAGGACACGACCCAGGAGACGGTCGAGACCACCCTCCCCGACCGCAAGGAGGAGAACACCCCGCCCGTGGCGGAGGACGACTCCTTCGGGGTGCGGCCCGGAGCCTCCATCCTCCTGCCGGTGCTCGACAACGACAACGACCCCGACGGGGACGTCCTCGTGGCGGCGCTCGCCGAGCAGCAGCCCTCGATCGGCACCGTGCAGCCGATCCAGAACGGCGGATCCCTGCAGATCGCCGTCGACGAGAAGGCGACGGGTTCGGCGACCTTCACCTACGAGGCCGACGACGGACGCAAGGGCAAGGACACCGCCGCCGTCACCCTCTCGGTGCACGACTGGGACGTGAACGGCGCGCCTGCGCCGAAGCGCAAGACCAGCCTCACCGTCGAGAGCGGCGGGACGGTGTCGTACAACATCCTCCCCGACTGGATCGACCCCGACGGAGATGACATCTACCTGAAGGCGGTGGCGGCCGCCCCCGGCGACGAGGTCGACTTCAGCACCGACGGACAGATCACGTACAAGGCCACGGCGAGCCTGCAGGGCCGCAAGGACATCGAGGTCGCGGTGGCCGACGGCTCCGGCGAGGTCGGCACCGCGTCGATCACGATCGACGTCCGCCCTCCCGGCACGACCGACCCCAAGACGAACGCCGATCACGTGGTCACCCGCGTCGGCGAGCAGGTCACCGTCGCGCCGCTCACGAACGACACGAGCTCCAGCAGGGAGCCGCTGCGTCTCGGCCGGGTCGACGAGGTGCCCGGCGCCACCGTCATCCCCGACTTCACGAACAAGACGTTCACCTTCTCCGCCGACGCACCCGGCACCTACTACGTGCAGTACCTCGCGACCGCCGGGCCCAAGAACGGTGAGGGGCTCGTCCGCGTCGACGTGCTCGAGGCCGGGGCATCCGACCTCGCTCCCGTCGCCGTGCGCGACGTCGCCCTGCTGCCCTCCGGAGGCGACGTGCTGATCGGGGTGCTCGCCAACGACGAGGACCCCGGCGGCGGCATCCTCGTGGTCCAGTCGGTGTCGATGGAGCCCAGCTCCGGCGTCTCCGTCTCGGTGATCAACCACGAGACGCTGCGCATCACCGACCAGGGGTCGCTCACCGGTCAGGCGCGCATCACCTACACGATCTCGAACGGGTCGAAGTCGGCAGAGGGCGAGGTCGTCGTCATCCCGATCCCCGCGCCCGACACGATCATGCAGCCGGTCGCCAACCCCGACACGGTCACCGTGCGGGCCGGCGACGTCGTGACGATCCCCGTTCTCGACAACGACACGCATCCGAACGACGACGTCATGCACGTCGCCCCGGAGCTCATCGAGCCGTTCGTCGACCCGGACGACGGCGAGGCGTTCGTGTCGCAGGACACCGTGCGCTTCAAGGCGGGGCCGGAGGCGAAGACCGTCTACCTCACGTACGAGGCCGTCGACTCGCGTCAGCAGAAGGCCGCGGGCTACGTGACGATCCAGATCCTCCCCGTCGACGAGGACACCAACGCGGCGCCGCGGCCGCGCGACCTCGTCGCCCGAGCCCTCGCGGGCACGGAGATCAGCATCGCCGTGCCGCTGGACGGCATCGACGCCGACGGCGACTCGGTCGAGCTCCTCGACATCGCCTCCAGCCCCACCAAGGGCCGCATCAACGAGACGGGCGCGAACTACTTCACCTACGAGGCCTTCACGGGTTCGAGCGGCGTCGACACCTTCAAGTACCGGGTGCGCGACCACCTCGGCAAGGAGGGCATCGCGACCATCCGCGTCGGCATCGCCCCGCCGGAGCAGGTCAACCAGGATCCGTACGCGGTGAAGGATGCCGTGGTCGTCCGTCCGGGTCGTGAGATCGCCGTCCCCGTGCTGGCCAACGACTCCGACCCCGAGGGCGACGAGATCACGCTCGTCAGCGAGAAGAACGGCGGACTCGAGGTCCCGAAGGAGCTCGAGGCCAGGGTCTCGGGCGACCGTGTGCTCGTGCAGGCCCCGGACAGGTCCCTCGAGACGTCTCTGCAGTACACGATCCGCGACGCCAGAGGAGCCACGGCATCCGCGATCCTGCAGGTCACGGTCGACGAGGACGTGCCGCTCCAGGCGCCGGTCGCGCGCGACGACCGGGTGCGTCCAGACGACCTCAAGGACGGCGGGCTGACCGCCGACATCGAGATCCTCACGAACGACGAGGACCCCGACGGCACGACCGACTCCCTCGATCTCGACCTCGGCGCCGGGGCGACGGCGCTGCAGAACGGCAAGGTCAGGGTCACCGTCACGGACGAGCAGCAGCTCATCCGGTACACGCTCACGGACCAGGACGGTCTGCAGGCGTCGGCGTTCATCTTCGTGCCGGCCGTGTCGGGCCTGCGTCCGACCATCGACTCGACCAAGCCCGTGCAGGTGGTCAGCGGCGAGACCATCTCGCTCCCGCTCTCGAAGTACGTGACCGTGGCCGGAGGCGGCACGGCCCGCATCACCGAGCACGCCAAGGTCTCCGCTGTGCACGCCGACGGCGCCGATCTGGTGAAGGACGAGTCGACGCTCGTCTACACCTCCGCGGCCGGCTACTTCGGTCAGGACGCGATCACCTTCGAGGTGACCGACGGCACGGGGCCCGATGATCCCGAGGGACGCAAGGCGACTCTCACGATCCCGATCGACGTGCTCCCGCCCGAGAACCAGCAGCCGACGTTCGTCAGCGGACAGGTGCAGGTGGCGCCGGGCGAGAAGGCGACGGCGCTCGACCTCGCCGCGCTCACCACAGACCCCGACCCGGAAGACGAGCACACCTTCGCGTTCGTGGGCGGCGACGGCAAGGGCGTGACCGCGAAGGTCGACGGCGACAAGCTGCTCGTCGAGGCCGCGTCGAGCGCGAAGAAGGGCACCGCCCTCACCCTCGACGTGCGCATCAGCGACGGCGAGACCGAGCCCGTCGAGGGCACGGTCTCGGTGATCGTCGCGGCATCCACCCGTGCTCTGCCCGCGGCCAACACCGACACCGTCGGCCAGGCCGATCAGGGCAAGTCGGTGACGGTCCCGGTCCTCGCCAACGACTTCAACCCCTTCCCCGAGACGCCGCTCGAGATCGTGTCGTACGTCGTCGAGTCCGGCTCTGGTGACGTCTCGAAGAAGGGCGACGAGCTCGTGGTCACCCCGTCGGCGAACTTCGTCGGCACGATGGTGGTGCGCTACCGCATCAAGGATGCGACCGACGATCCCGACCGCGAGGCCAACGGCCAGGTCGTCGTCACCGTGCAGGGCGTACCAGAGGCCCCGGGCGCGCCGACGGTCACGAGCGTGCAGGACCGCACCGTCGTCATCTCCTTCGCGGCGCCGTCGAACAACGGCGCGGAGATCACCAAGTACACGGTGACCTCGGCGCAGGGCTCCTCCTACCGCAAGGAGTGCCAGTCGACGACGTGCACGCTCGACGGGCTGACCAACAACGTCGAGTACACGTTCCGCGTCACCGCGACGAACCGCGTCGGCGAGGGCAAGCCGTCCGGCACCTCCGAGGTGGCGCGTCCCGACGCTCGTCCGGACACGCCCAACCCGCCGTCGCTCAAGTTCGGCGACAAGTCGCTCCAGGTGAGCTGGGTGACCCCGTCGACGCCGGGTTCGCCCGTGGAGCGGTACACGCTCGAGATCTCGCCCGCCCCGCCGTCTGGCATCGCTCAGAAAGAGGTGACGGGCAACTCGATCACCTGGGAGGGGCTGGAGAACGGCTCCAACTACCAGGTGCGCGTGCAGGCGCACAACAAGGCGCCCGAGCCGTCGAGCTGGAGCGGCTGGTCGGCATCCGAGATCCCCGCAGGCCCCCCGTTCGCGCCCGCGGCGCCGACGACGACGGAGATCCCGAGCGTGGGCGACCAGGCGCAGATGCAGGTGAACTGGGCCGCCCCGAACAGCAACGGCGACGCGATCGACGGCTACCAGCTGGAGATCTACGAGGGGTCCACGCTGAGGCGCACGGTGACGCCCGGCGCCGGCGCCACCAGCCAGGCGGTCACTCTGCCGACCTCGGAGACCGCCTACACGTTCCGCATCAAGGCGACCAACAAGGCGGGCTGGGGAGAGTACAGCCCGATGTCGGCCCCGCGCCGCGGAGTGAACGCCCCCGGGGCGCCGACCGGCCTGACGGCGACCCCCGGTGACAGGTTCATCGACATCGCCTACACCCCGGGCTCCCGCAACGGCGCGCGCACGGGCGAGGTGAGTTACCAGTACCGACTCAACGGCGGAAGCTGGCAGGCGTTGAGCGGTACGCGGATCTCCGGGCTCACCAACGGCACGACCTACAAGGTCGAGGTCAAGGGGGTCGCGACCGTCGACGGCACGACATACTCGGGCGCCACGTCGAATGCGGCCTCGGCGGTGCCGTACGGCGTGCCGTTCGCCCCCAAGGCGACGGCGAAGAACCTCGGCACGCAGGTGCAGCTGAACTGGGATGCCTCCGGCTCGGGCAACGGCCGCAAGATCGACGTCGTGCAGATCAGCGTCGACGGCGGCGGCTGGCAGAACGTCGCCGTGAGCGGTTCCCGGACCGTCGGCGGCGGATACAAGGAGACCCACAGCATCAAGGTCAGGGCGCAGGACAGCGCCGGCCAGTGGTCACCGGAGGCCTCCGACTCCGCGCGCACCAACGACCCGCCGGCCGAGGTGCTGAAGACCGAGAAGGGCGCCTCCGGGTCCTGGCCCGACTGCGGCTCGTCCTCCTGCGCCAAGGTCAGGCTGACCGTGGCGAACTTCAACAGTCCAGGCAACTACCACCTGCAGTGCGACGACGGCAACAAGTGGGGTGGCGGCACGCTGTCGTACGTCCCCGCGAACGGCAGCGTCGACCTCAACTGCTACTACGGGTTCCCCGGCAACACGATCCGCGTCTACATCAAAGAGCTCGACAGATACGCCACGGCGATGGTCTGGTACTGACGCTCTCTCGAACGACACATACAGAACAGGAAGCACCACGCTCATGACAATGACCCCCGAACAGGCCGCCTGGTTCCAGGGCACCTTCACCCGCCTCGTCGACAACGTCGACAAGGCCGTGCAGGGCAAGCGCGAGATCGTCTCGCTCGTGCTCGCCTCCATGCTCGCCGAGGGCCACGTGCTGCTCGAGGACGCCCCCGGCACCGGCAAGACGAGCCTCGCGAAGGCGCTCGCCGCGACCGTGCAGGGCACCAGCGCCCGCATCCAGTTCACCCCCGACCTGCTGCCGTCCGACGTCACCGGCGTCACGATCTACGACCAGCAGTCGCACCGCTTCGAGTTCCACAAGGGACCGATCTTCGCCTCGATCGTGCTCGCCGACGAGATCAACCGCGCGTCGCCGAAGACGCAGTCGGCGCTGCTGGAGGTCATGGAGGAGTCGCGCGTCACCGTCGACGGCGTGACCCACGAGACCGGCCGGCCGTTCCTCGTGATCGCCACGCAGAACCCGATCGAGCAGGCGGGCACGTACAAGCTGCCCGAGGCGCAGCTCGACCGGTTCCTGATCAAGACCTCGATCGGCTACCCCGATCTCGCCATCACCGAGAGCATCCTGGCCGGAGCATCCGACCGCAACCCGTCGGCCGCGCTGTCCGCGGTGATCACGACGAGCGCCGTCGCCGACATGGCCGACCTCGGTGCATCCGTGCACGTCGAGCCCGCCGTGCTGCGCTACGTCGCCGAGCTCTCCGAGGCGACGCGCAAGGACCCCGCCATCCGCCTCGGCGTCTCTGTCCGCGGCGCGATCGCGATGGTGCGCATGGCGAAGGTGTGGGCGGCGGCCCACGGCCGTCACTTCGTGCTGCCGGATGACATCAAGGCCCTCGCACGTCCGGTCTGGCAGCACCGTCTGCTGCTGGATGCCGAGGCGGAGTTCGCCGGCACCACGAGCGACATCGTGATCGCCCGCGTGCTCGAGAACATCGCGGCGCCGCAGGCGCGATCGGCCGCGTGATGACGACGGAGGCACCCGAGGCTGCGCCGATCGCCCGCGACGCCGGCTGGCGCGACGTCGCGGCGGTCATCGGTGCGCGCGGCCTCGCGCGCCTCCGCAAGGTCACCGCGGCGATCCGGCCGCTGGCATGGGTGCTGATGGCGCTCGCCGTCGGCTTCTGGATCCTCGGTCAGGTGGCCGGATGGGCGGAGTTCACCGTCGCCGCCGTCGTGATCGCGATCACCGTCGTCCTGTGCGCCCTGTTCCTGATCGGGCGCACCGCCTACGACGTGTCCCTCGACCTCGCGCGCACGCGCGTCGTCGTGGGGGAGCGCGCGGTCGGCGGCCTGAAGCTCGCGAACCACGGCACGAGGGCGATCCTGCCCTCCCGTGTGGTGCTGCCCGTCGGATCGGGCCGCGGCGAGTTCGGCATCCAGCGGCTCGCACCCGGTGAGGAGGCGGAGGAGCTCTTCGCCATCCCCACGCAGAAGCGCGGGGTCGTGAAGGTCGGGCCCGTCAGCGTCGTGCGCGGAGACCCGCTCGGCCTGTTCGAGCGCGCCCACCGCCGCGACGACCCCGTCGACCTCTTCGTGCATCCGAAGACCATCCTCTTCGACGGCCAGTCGCTCGGGTACCTGCGCGATCTCGAGGGTCTTCCCGCCGCCGACCTCTCGCGCGACGACGTCTCCTTCCACGCTCTGCTGGAGTATCAGCCCGGCGACGACCTGCGTCACGTGCACTGGAAGTCCACCGCGCGCACGGGGACGATGATGGTGCGGCAGTACGAGGAGACCCGGCGCTCGCACTTCGTGATCGGCCTCTCCCGCGCCGCGGCGGAGTACGCCACGGGAGACGACTTCGAGCTCGCGATCTCGGTCGCAGGTTCCATCGGCCTGCGGGCCATCCGCGACTCGCAGCGCGTCGACGTCCGCGTGCAGGGGCGCGAGCTCCCCGCGGGCACCGGCAAGCAGCTGCTCGACTCGCTGTCGGCCGTGACCCATTCCAAGCCCCGCCGCGGCGGTATCGACGACCTCGCCGGCGTCGTCGCCAGGACCATGCCCCTCGCCAGCGTCGTCGTGCTGATCTGCGGGTCCAAGGTGCGCTCGGACGACCTCCGTCTGGCATGCTCCCGCCTGCCCTTCGGCGCACGCGTTCTCGCCATCGTCGCCGACCGCTCGGCATCCTCTCCCGCGCTCCGCCGCATCGGCGACGCCGACGTCGTCACCGTCGGCTCGCTCGAGCAGATCCCCCTCGCGCTCCAGAAGGTTCTCGCATGACCGCACCCGCCACCACGGCCACGGCGCTGCCGCTGCGCCGCTGGATCCTCGACCTCGGAGCGTCCGCGCTGCTCGTCGGCGTCTCCATGGTCGGCTTCTGGCCGACGTTCGCCGGCGGCTCGTACCTCCCGGCCGCGATCGGCGGCATCCTCCTGGGTCTCGCGATCTCCGCGGTCGCCGCCTGGCGCCGCTGGGGCATCCTGATCATCGCCGGACTCACGGTCGCGGCGTACTTCGTCTTCGGCGGCGCCCTCGCCCTGCCGCACACCACGCTCCTCGGTGTCGTGCCGACGCTCGACACCCTCCAGCGCCTCGCGCTCGGCACGGTCACCTCGTGGAAGCAGATGCTCACCACCGTCGCCCCCGTGGCGGCGGCGGACGGGCACCTCATCGTGCCGTTCCTGCTCGCGCTCGTCGGCACGGTGCTGACGGCATCCCTCGCCCTCCGGCTCTCTCGGGTCGCCTGGGCGCTGATCCCCGCCGGTGCACTGCTCATGCTCGTCATCGTGCTGGGCACGCCCGAGCCGGCGTTCCCGCTCGCCCAGGGGCTGGTGTTCGCCGTCATGGCCATCGCGTGGCTCGCGCTCCGCCAGCTGTGGGCGCCGCAGAACGACGCCGTGTCGGTCAGCGAGGTCGACTCCTCTCGCGCCACCCAGATGCGCATGCGGCGCCTCATCGCGGGCGCGGCGGTGCTCGTCGTCGCGGGTGGTGCGGGCATCGCCACGAGCGCGGTCGCCGCGCCGGCGCAGCCCCGGCACGTCTTCCGCGACGTCATCATCCCTCCGTTCAACATCCGCGACTATCCGAGTCCGCTGCAGTCCTTCCGCAAGAACGTGCGCGACGAAGCAGACGAGACGCTGTTCACCGTGAAGGGGCTGCCCAAGGGGGCGCGCATCCGGATCGCCGTCATGGATCAGTACGACGGCATGGTCTACAACGTCACCGACGGCGGACCCGACTCGTCGAGCGCGTTCGCGCCGCTCCGGTCGAACATGTCACCGGAGGCCGAGGGCGTCCCCGTCACGCTGAAGGTCGACATCGACCGCTACAACGGCGTGTGGGTGCCCGACGCGGGCGCGGTCTCCGCGATCGACTTCACGGGCGGTCGTGCAGAGGAGCTGCGCCGCACCGGCTACTACAACACCGAGACCGGCACGGCGGTCGTCACGTCGAAGCTCAAGAAGGGCGACAGCTACACGATCGACACGGTCATGCCCGCGCCGCTCGACGACACCCAGCTGGCCGACGTCGACTTCGGCAAGGTGCCCCTCCCGAAGCAGAGCAACGTTCCGGAGGAGCTCACCTCCCTCGCGTCCGAGACCGTCGCCGGCGCCGAGTCGCCCATCGAGCGGGTCCGCGCGCTGGAGACGTTCCTCGCCGAGGGCGGCTTCTTCAGCCACGGTCTGGAGGGCGAGGTCCTCTCGCGCGCCGGCCACACGGCCGAGCGCATCTCGACGCTCATCGGCGGCGATCAGATGATCGGCGACGACGAGCAGTACGCGGTCGCGATGGCGCTGCTCGCGCGCGAGGTCGGCATCCCGGCTCGCGTGGTGATGGGGTACTACCCCGACGAGGAGCGCGAGGGAGACCCCGAGTTCGCGGCCACAGGCGACGACGTGCACGCGTGGGTCGAGGTCAACTTCGAGGGGGTGGGCTGGCTCACCTTCAACCCGACCCCGCCCGAGGACAAGGTCCCGAACGACCAGAACACCAAGCCGAAGGTCGACCCCAAGCCGCAGGTGCTGCAGCCGCCGCCCCCGCCGCAGGAGCCGGTCGACCTCCCGCCGACGCTGCCGGACGACCGCAAGGGCGAGGACGAGACGTTCAACCTCGCGGGGCTGATCGGCATCATCCTCGCGGTCGGCGGCATCACGCTCGGCATCCTCGCGCTGCTCGCGTCGCCGTTCATCGTGATCGGCGCGTGGAAGGCGGCCAAGCGCCGCTCGCGGCGCAACGCGGCCAGGGCATCCGACCGCATCAGCGGCGGGTGGGACGAGCTGACCGATCGCGCCGTCGACTACGGCGCCAGGGTCACGCCCGGCGGCACCAGGGTCGAGGAGGCCGCGACCGTGGCCACGGCCCTCGCGCTCCCGCAGGTCACGACGCTCGCCGAGCGCGCCGACGCCGAGGTGTTCGGACCCGCCGATCCGACCCCGGAAGACGTGGACGCATTCTGGGCGGAGGTCGACGGACTCGTCGGCGGGCTCGGCAAGGAGGCGGGCTTCTTCAAGAGGATGAAGGCGCGCCTGAGCCTGCGCTCGCTGATGGGCGGCACCGCCGTGGCGACCGGGATGCAGAACCTGAAGGATGCCGCCGCCGCGCGTGTCCGCCGTGAACCTGGCACGATCAAGAGCAGCACCGCTGCGAAGACGCCCCCCGCACCCGAGAGCGAGACCCCATGAGCCAGCCCGCGATCGAGAGCAGCGCGCCGATCCCGCGGCGCGCGATCGCCTACCTGATCGACGCCCTGATCGCCGGGGCGATCGCGATCGTCGGCTTCATCGTCGTCGCCGTGATCGCCTTCAGCACCAGGCCCATCGAGAACCTCATGATCGTGATGCCGATCGGTTACGGGCTGCTCCTGCTGGTCATGATGGGCTGGGCCGTCGCCTACACCGTGATGCAGACCGGCAAGGGCTCGTTCGGCATGCGCGCGCAGGGCGTGCGGCTCGCCTCGGCGACCGACGGCTCCCCGATCCGCTTCGGACGCGCTCTGCTGCGCAATATCGTCTTCTGGCTCACCGCGAGCGTCGTGGTCGGATACTTCTCCCCGTTGTTCGACGGCTCCGGCCGGTTCCAGGGCTGGCACGACCGGGTCGCGGATGCTCGTGTGCTCGACGCGCGGCGACCGTCGACGGCGGCACCCGCAGCGCCCGCCGCTCCAGCGACGACGGCGTTCCCCGTGGTGGCTCCGGGCCAGGGGCTCCCCGGCATCCCCGCCGCGCCGCCGGTCCCCGGCATCCCCGCGCCGGCCGCACCGCAGCACCCCGGGGCGTTCGCGGCGCCCGCAGCGCCCGCCGCGCCGATCGTCCCCGCCGCACCCGCGGTTCCTCCGGCTCCGGCCGTGCCCGCGGCTCAGCCGGCGCCGGCTGCTCAGCCCGCGACCGTCCACCCGGAGCCGGTCGAGCAGGCCGACGCGGGGTCGCTGATCGCCTTCGTGCCCGGCGTCACCCAGCCCCGGCCCCCGGCCTCGGCTGCACCCGAGCCCGCTGCCGCTCCGGCGGCGTCGGACCTCGACCCGTCGCTCGATGAGACGGTGGTGCAGCGCCCGGCGCCCGCAGCGCCGATCGCCGCCGAGCCGACCCTCGCCGTGCCGCCCGCTCCCGCCGTGCCTCCCGCCCCTGCCGTGCCGCCCGCTCCTGCAGCGCCGCCCGCCCAGGATGCCTTCCCCGTCGACGGCGCGGAGGACGAGGCGGAGCTCGAGCAGACCCGCATCAGCATCCCCGGCCACCGCCTGATCTTCACGTGGGACGACGGCACCAGGGTCCCGGTGTCGCGACGCACGATCTTCGGCCGCAACCCCGCCCCCGAAGACGGCGCCGTGCTCGTGCCCGTGCGCGATGAGACGCTGTCGCTGTCGAAGACGCACTTCGAGGCGGCATCCGAGATCTCCGGCGGCTGGGTCCTCGACCGCCACTCCACGAACGGCATGACCATCGTGCGCGACGGCCAGCGCATCGCCTGCCCCGCCGGCCAGCGCGTGCCCGTGCGTCTCGGCGACGCCATCGAGATCGGCGATCGCATCGTCACGGTCGGCGGCTACGCGTGAGGCCCGGACTCGTCGTCACCACCGGGTCAGCGACGCACCCGGGGCTGCGGCGCGCCCTGAACGAGGACGCGTACCTGGCGAGCTCGCCCGTGTTCGTCGTCGCCGACGGCATGGGCGGCCACGAGGCGGGAGAGCGCGCGAGCGCCACCGTGATCGAGGAGTTCGCGCTGTTCATCGGCCGAGCATCCCTCGCACTCGACGACGTCCGCTTCGCCCTGGAGCGGGCCCGGGAGGGCGTCGAGCATCTGTCGACTTCGGGCAACGGGCGCGCCGGCACCACGCTCAGCGGCGTCGTGATCGCCTCGGTCGACGGCATGGGCTACTGGCTCGCGCTGAACATCGGAGACTCCCGCACGTATCGTCTCGCCGACGGAGAGCTCGAGCAGATCACGGTCGACCACTCGGTCGTCCAGGAGCTCATCGAGGCGGGGCAGCTCACGCCGGAGGACGCGGCCACCGATCGGCGGCGCAACATCATCACCAGGGCGATCGGAGCGAGCAGCACGGGGGATGCCGACTACTGGCTCTTCCCCGCCGAGCTCGGCGACCGGATCATGGTGTGCTCCGACGGCCTCACCTCCGAGCTCTCCGACGGGCGGATCCGCGAAGTGCTCACGCTGACGACGGACCCGCAGGAGGCCGCAGACGTTCTCGTCGCCGAGGCCCTGCAGGCCGGAGGACGCGATAACATCACGGTCGTGATCGCGGATGCCGTGTCGGTGGCCTCGCGGCCCGGCACGCTGCTGGAGACCGACGACACCGACATCGACATGGACACGCGTCCGCGCGAGGCAGCAGGAGGGGTTCGCTGATGCAGACGATCTATCGACCGGGACAGTGGCACCTGATCGTGATTCCGGGGGCTCTCGTCGCACTGCCGCCGGACGCGCCCGCCGACCTCGTCGCGCGGCTGTGGGACAGGCTCCCCGCCGAGAAGACCCTCGCCAGCGTGGTCGACGTGCTCACGACGAGCGTCGGGGGATCGTTCTCCGCGCTGCCGCCGTTCGCGGCCGCCGTCGCGGAGGGCACCGACGTCCGCATCGCGCTGCGCGGCGGCGTCGTGGCCAGGATCAGCAGCGGAACGGAGTCCGCGCAGGAGTTCACCGGCGCGGAGGTGACCACCTGGAGCGAGCGCTTCGTCGGCGGCGCCACCCGCATCGAGATCACGGTGGAGGAGTCGGATGCCGTCTCCGCGCTCCCGGTGCAGAGCGGGGTCGTGCGGGCCGCGGCCGTGAGCGCTGAGCTCGAGGCGAGCGACGCCGAGCGGATCGTCGCCGTGCTGGGCCCGGCCCCGGTGATCGAGTCCGAGGAGAGCGGCGTGTCCGCCGCGGTCCTGGGAGGCGTGCCCGCTCCGGCGCTCGCGCTGTTCGGTGCGGCTGTCGCTCCGGCCCCGCCTCTCGTCGCTCCCGTGCCGCCGATCGTCGATGTTGCTCCCGTGCCGCCGATCGCCGGAGCCGCCCCGGTCGGCGCTCCCGCATCCGCTGCGGCGGACGAGCCGTCTGCCGGGGACGGAGCCGTCGAGGCCCCGATCGATCCGGCGCCCGAGGTCTCCGAGCCGGCGGCCGCGGAGCCGGTGGTCGACGAGGTCCCGGTTCTCCCGGAGCCGGTCGAGGCGCCGTCCGATCCCGCCGCGGTGCCGTCCGACGAGGATGAGGCGCCCGCCGCGGCAACCGACGAGGACCCGTCGGCCGAGGACGAGGTCGAGGGGGTCACGCTGATCCCCACCGAGACGCTGTCCCCCCTGAGCGACATCGACGAGTTCGATCAGCTCTTCGGCGAGACCGTGCACACCGCGCCGAGCTTCGTCGACGCTCCGCCGCCTCCACCCTTCCCGATCGTGGCCGAGGGCGACCACGACGGAGCGACCATCTCGGCCGCCGAGCTGCGGGCGCTGCGCCAGCAGCCTCCGGTGGCCGATGACGCTCCCACCCAGGTGATCCCCGTCGCCTCGGCTGGATTCGGCCGCATCCGCGTCTCCACGGGCCAGGTGGTCGAACTCGACCGCACCGTGATCATCGGCCGGCGGCCGCGATCCACCCGCGCCAGCGGTGAGAACCTGCCGCATCTCGTCGCGGTGGAGAGCCCTCAGCAGGACATCTCGCGCAGCCACCTCGAGGTGCGCCCCGACGCCGACACCGTCGTCGTGATCGACCTGCACACGACCAACGGCTCGACGCTGCTGCGCCCAGGCGCCGACCCCGTTCGACTGCATCCCGGTGAGCAGACGCTCGTCCTGTCCGGAGACGTCGTCGACCTGGGAGACGGAGTGACCGTCGCCTTCGAGGACCTGCCGTGACCCGTCGCCCCTCACCGCCCCCGCAGCTGCCGGGCTTCACCTATGTGGAGCCGCTCGGCACCGGAGGGTTCGCCGACGTCTTCCTGTACGAGCAGCAGATGCCGCGCCGCCGGGTCGCGGTCAAGGTGCTGCTCGCCGACCGGATCTCGAGCGGCGCCGCGCAGGAGTTCGCCGACGAGGCGAACGTCATGGCGATGCTCTCCACGCATCCGGCGATCGTCACGATCTACCAGGCCGGCGTCGCGGGCGACGGGCGCCCGTATCTGGTCATGGAGTACTGCCCCCGGCCGAACCTGCAGCTGCGTGCGCGCAAGGAGCCGTTCTCGGTCGCCGAGGCGCTGCGCGTCGGCGTGCAGGTCGCCGGTGCGGTCGAGACCGCTCACCGGGCAGGGGTCCTGCACCGCGACATCAAGCCGGCGAACATCCTCGTCACCGAGTACAACCGTCCGGCTCTCACCGACTTCGGCATCGCCTCGACGACGGGCGCGACGGGCGAAGCATCCGGCATGTCCATCCCGTGGTCGCCGCCGGAGTCGTTCGCCGAGCCGCCGCAGAGCGGGCCGCGCACGGACGTGTGGGCCCTGGGTGCGACGCTGTACACGCTGCTGGCCGGTCGCTCGCCGTTCGAACGCGTGGGGGAGCGCAACTCCAGCGCCGACCTCATCGAGCGCATCGAGCGCGCCGCCCTGCCGCCCCTCGCGCGCCCCGACTCCCCGGAGAGCCTGCAGCGCCTGCTCGAGCGCTCGATGGCGAAGAACCCCGACGACCGCTACCCGAGCGCCGTGGCCTTCGCCCGCGCCCTGCAGAAGGTGCAGATCGAGCTGTCGCACTCGGTCACCCCGATCGACATCGTCGACGACCACGCTCCGGCCGAGGAGCAGGAGGACGACGGAGACGGGCTGACCCGCGTCAGGGAGATCGTCAGCATCGACCCCGAGGTCGCCGCCTTCACACGTCCGTCGGCGACGACGGAGCGCAAGGCGCCGGCCGTCGTGTTCCCCGAGGTTCCGCGCTTCGACTCGCCCCCCGCCGCGCAGGCGCCGTCGATCGAGGAGACCCAGATCCGGGTGCCCGCTCCCGTGCTCGGAGCGGATGCCGACGAGCGCACGCTGCTGCGCGCGCCTCGAGTGCTCGCCCCGGATGCCGCGGCATCCGCCGCCCCGCCCGTCGCTCCCGTCGTCGACGCCCCAGCGCAGACGGCGTCGAAGGCGCCTCGAGGACGCAAGGGCCTCTGGATCCTGCTCTCGGTCGCGGGAGTCGCCGTCGTCGTCGGCGCGATCGTGATGCTCAACATCCTGGTCTCCGGTATCGAACCGACTCCGCAGGCGACGTCGGAGGCCCCCGACCCGCAGGACGTCGTCTCCGACGTCGTGCCGAAGGTGGGCGACCTCAGCGGCACCAGGACGGGCGAGCAGATCGCGTTCACCTGGACCAACAAGGACCCGCAGGAGGGCGACTCGTTCATCTGGAACGTCGTCGAGGTGTCCGGCGAGATCGACCCGCAGCAGACGACCGAGCCGACCGCGCAGTTCACGGCGGGCGCGGGGAAGGTCTGCGTCGACGTGATGCTGCGCCGTGACGACGGCCGCGCGTCGGAGCCGGTGCGGGGGTGCGTCGAGTGAGCGGGACGAGCGGCGTGACCGTCGAGTTCGCCGGGGAGTTCTTCCCGCTGGAGCGCGGCGGTCGGTTCGTGGTCGGTCGAGAGGGCGACCTGGAGCTGGACGACAATCTCTTCCTGCACCGCCACTTCCTGGAGATCACGGATGCCGACGGCCTGTGGTGGCTGTCGAACGTCGGCACCCGCCTCACGGCGACGGTGACGGACTCGGCCGGCGGGGTGCAGGCCTGGCTCGCGCCGGGCGCCCGGCTGCCGCTCGTGTTCGAGATGACGACGATCGTGTTCAGCGCGGGCCCCACGACCTACGAGCTGACGGTGCACGCCGCCGAGCCGACCTTCCGCGCCACGCGCCGCGAGCACGACGACGGCGGAGCCTCGACCATCGGCGACGTGCCGCTCACCCTCAGCCAGAAGCTGCTGATCCTCGCACTCGCGGAGCCGCAGCTGCGCAGAGACGGCACCGGGATGAGCGACATCCCGACATCCGCGAAGGCCGCGGAGCGCCTGGGATGGACGGTCACCCGCTTCAACCGCAAGCTCGACAACGTGTGCGACAAGTTCGACCGCGTCGGCGTCCCCGGCATGCGCGGAGGGCAGCGCCTGCTCGCGACCAACCGCCGAGCGCGTCTCGTCGAGCACGTGATCGCCTCGCGTCTGGTGACGAAGGACGACCTGCCGCTGCTCGACACGGCGCACGCCGACGAGGCAGAGGGGGAGTCCGAGTGATCTGGGAGATCGACGATCACGCCCCGGTGATCGAGGGCCTCGACGCGCACGGACGCCCTGACCCCGCCTATGCCGCCTCGCTCGGACTCCGTGCGGCCGGCCGAGGATCCCGCGTGCTCGCGGCGCTGATCGAATGGCTCGTCGCCGTGCTCATCGCCCTGCCGGCGATCATCGTCCTCACACCTCCGCTCACGCAGGCCCTCTCGGGCACCCTCGACCTGGGATCCGTCTTCGGCGGCGCCAACGGGGTCTGGGCGATCGTGGCCGTCGCCGTGTCACAGGGACTCATGACCGCGTACGTCGTGGTGCAGCTGGTGCTGCACGGACGCAAGGGCGTCACGCTCGGCAAGGCGATCTGCGGCATCCGCTCGGTGAACGTGCGCACGCTCGAGCGCCCCGGATTCTGGCGCGGCGCCGTGGTGCGCTACCTCGTCGCGTACGCGTCGCTGCTGGTGCCGCTCATCGGGCCGCTGCTCGTGATCGCGCTCTCGCCGCTGTTCGACACCGAGCGCCGTGGACGCGGCTGGCTCGACCTGGCGGCCGCGACCTGGTTCGTCGACGTGCGCGGCGGCCTCAACCCCTACGACCAGAAGCGCATGCGCATCGCCCGCAAGCGCGTCAAGACCCCGGAGGTCGAGGAGCAGGCGCCGCTGCCGTCTCTCGCGACGCCGGTCGATCGCGATGCCCCTGCGGAGTACGTGCCGAGCGCGCGTCTGTCCGGCGGTGTGATCGGCGCACACCGCACCTCGACTCCGACAGCCCCCGATGCGGCGCAGCCGCCGGTCTCCGGTTCCATGGTGTCGGCGGTGCCCCCCTCTCTCGCGACAGGGGCCGCCACGCCCTCGCCGGCCCCTGCGGCTCCGTCCTCTTTCGCGCCTCCCGCCGCGGAGTCCGCGCCGTTCGTGCCTCCGGTGATCGCCCCGCAGCCGACGGGCGCCGCGCCCGCTGCGGTTCCCGCTCCGGCCCCGGCCCCGGTGACTCCGGTGGCGCCAGCTCCGACCCAGGCGGCCCCGGCCGTGGTCCCTGCGTCTGCTCCAGCCGTGGCGGCTCCGACCCCGCCCCCGCATACCCCCGCTCCCGCCTCGACGCCGGGTCCCGCATCCGCGGCCCCCGCCTCGGCACCGGCTCCCGCCTCGGCCCCGGCTCCCGCCTCGGCCCCGGCTCCCGCGCCGGCATCCCCTGCTTCCGCGCCTGCCGCCCCGGCCGGGGTGCGCGCCGTGCTCGTGCTCGACACGGGAGAGCGCATCGAGGTCCGCGGCACCACGCTGTTCGGCCGCTCGCCGAGCCCGGCCGCCGGAGAGGGCGAGACCCAGCTCGTGGCGGTGTTCGACGACACCCGCTCGGTGTCGAAGACGCACATCGCCGTGATGCCCGCTCGCCGCGGTCTCTTCGTCGTCGATCGGGCGTCGACCAACGGCAGCGCGATCGTGCGGGGAGGCTCCGAGACGGCGTTGGCGCCCGGCCACCCCGTGGAGCTGAAGGCGGGCGACACGGTGCGGTTCGGCGACCGCACGCTCCAGGTCGAACGGGTATGACGCGACAGTGCAGAACGCGCCTGCGGCGCGGTGAGGACGGACGATGAGAGTCAAGCTGACGTTGCGGCGCCCTTCGGCCCCGCTGACGGATGTCGTCGTGATGGCGGATTCGACGGCGACGGTCGCCGACGTCGCGAGACAGATCGCCTCGACCGACCCGCTGCGCAGCATCCCCGCCGGCCCCTCCGACGTGCTCACGCTGTCGGTCGCACCGCCCACCAGCGATCAGCTGACCATGCTCAGCCCCGATCTCCTCGTCGGAGACGCCCCGATCGGCTCCGGCTTCCTCGCCGAGGTGGTCAACGTGGGTGCGAACCGCGCGTCGACGGGCTCGGCGAGCGCACGCCCAGCGGCCGTGCTCACCGTGGTGGCAGGTCCCGCGGCCGGGCAGGAGTTCCCGCTGCCGATCGGTCACTTCATGATCGGACGCGATCACGCGAACGACGTCGCGATCGCCGATCCGCTGATCTCGAAGCGCCACGCGCGCATCGAGGTCGCCGCGACCTTCGTCGAGCTCGTCGACCTGAACTCCGCGAACGGCATCCTCGTCGACGGCGGTCTCGTGCAGCGCCTGCGCGTCATCCCCGGCCAGCACTTCACGCTCGGAGACTGCGAGTTCGTGGTGCACCTGGTCGGCGACTTCGACGGCTCGGCGTCCGGCGACCCCGTGCTCGAACGCGGCGGCGCCCTGCTGTTCAACCGCAGCCCGCGCGTCGAGGAGCGCTTCACCGGAGAAGACCTCGACGAGCCCCGCTATCCCCGCGACCAGGTGCAGCGCCTCTTCCCCTGGCCGATGCTCGTCGCGCCGGTCCTGCTGGGCGCCGTGACGTTCTTCATGTTCGACAATCCGCGCGCGCTGCTGGTGATCTTCATGTCGCCGCTCATGATGTTCGGCAACTTCATCTCGCAGAAGACCAATCTCGGCCAGCGGCTGCGCAAGGAGGCGGAGTCCTTCGAGGAGCAGTTCGAGCGCCTGGAGGAGAAGCTCTACCACTCCCACCCCAAGGAGCGGGAGGTGCGTCAGAACGAGGTGCCCGCCGTCGCCGTCGTCTTCGACGAGGCGATGCGGCTCGGCCCGCTCCTGTGGACCCGTCGCCCTGAGCACTGGAACTTCCTCTCGGTGCGGCTCGGCGTCTGCGAAGACGAGTCGCGCACCTCGATCAAGCGCACCGAGACGCCAGAGGCTCTGGTCGAGTACGTCGAGCGCGTCGACCGGCTCGAAGAGCGCTACCGGATGATCAGCGACGTGCCGATCCTCGAATCGCTGCAGAGCGTCGGCTCGATCGGCGTCGCCGGTCCCACGTCGCTCGCGAGCGACGCCCTCCGCGGCATCGCGGTGCAGCTGTTCGGCATGCACTCGCCGAACGAGCTGGTCACCGTGGCCCTCACCGAACCCGGCTGGGCCAACGAGCTCGACTGGCTGAAGTGGCTGCCGCACACGTCCAGCGAGCGCAACCCGTTCAAGGACGTCTCCCTCGCCGACTCGGCCTCCACGGGCGCCGCCCTGCTGTCGGGTCTGGAGGAGATCGTGATGCGTCGCTCCAGGGAGGCGAAGTCGCAGCGGCCGCCCTACGGCGACGACTGGGATCCGATGCTCTTCGGCACCGACGTCAAGCGAGCGGCGGAGGATGCGACGTTCCCCGGCCAGACCGCGATCCTCGTCATCGTCACCAACGACGCGCCGGTCGACCGCGCCCGGCTCACGCAGATCCTCGAGCGGGGCGCCGACGTCGGCGTGTACGGCCTCTTCGTCGCCCCCGTGGTGGCGGCGCTGCCCGCCGCCTGCCGCACGTTCGTCGACGTGGGCCGCGGGCTCGAGCACGCCACCGTCGGCACCGTGCGCAGCGGCGTCGCCTATCCCGATGTGCAGGTCGAGGGCGTCTCGCACTCGTACATGACGATGTTCGCCAAGCGGCTCGCGCCGGTGGTCGACTCCAGCACGGTGATCGAGGACTCCTCCGACATCCCCAACTCCGTCATGTTCCTGTCGCTGATCGGCGCCGACCTCGCGACAGACCCGAACGCGGTGATCGACCGGTGGCGGCAGAACAACACGATCATCGACCGCTCGGGGGCGCCGCAGTCGCGTCTCAAGAAGGCCGGCAACCTGCGTGCCATCATCGGTCAGTCGCAGACCGACGCCATGACGCTCGACCTGCGCACCCAGGGACCGCACGCCCTCGTCGGCGGAACCACCGGAGCCGGAAAGAGCGAGTTCCTGCAGGCGTGGGTGCTCGGCATGGCCGCCGCGCACAGCCCCGACCGCGTGACGTTCCTCTTCGTCGACTACAAGGGCGGCTCCGCGTTCGCCGATTGCGTCGATCTGCCGCACACCGTGGGGCTCGTGACCGACCTGAGCCCGCACCTCGTGCGGCGCGCGCTCACCAGCCTGCGCGCCGAGCTGCACCACCGCGAGCATCTGTTCAACCGCAAGAAGGCGAAGGACCTCCTCGAACTCGAGAAGCGCCGTGACCCCGAGACGCCGCCCGCGCTCGTGCTCGTGATCGACGAGTTCGCCGCGCTCGCCGGAGAGGTCCCGGAGTTCGTCGACGGCGTCGTCGACATCGCCCAGCGCGGGCGGTCCCTCGGCATCCACCTCATCATGGCCACCCAGCGTCCGGCCGGCGTCATCAAGGACAACCTCCGCGCCAACACCAACCTGCGCGTCGCACTGCGCATGGCCGACGAGTCGGACTCGAAGGACGTCGTGGACGACCCGGTGGCGGCATCCTTCCCTCCGTCCCTCCCCGGCC
The DNA here is from genome assembly GCF_042901325.1 of Microbacterium sp. NPDC012755. NCBI lineage: Bacteria > Bacillati > Actinomycetota > Actinomycetes > Micrococcales > Microbacteriaceae > Microbacterium > Microbacterium sp. NPDC012755. The sequence continues at coordinate 1,682,649 of NZ_JBIBCT010000001.1, forward strand.
GCGGCATCGCCAAGACCGGACCGGGGCGTCTGGTGCCCTTCCAGTCCGCCTATGCGGGTGGCTGGAGCACCGACGAGGTGCAGGCCGCCGAGGTCAAGGTGGCGGAGCTGCGGTTCGGCTCCATCCAGACCTGGGAGGCTGAGCAGGCGCCCGAGTCGGACTCGCACGACGAGGACCTCGGCCCGAACGACCAGAAGCGCATCGTCGCGACGCTCGTGAAGGCGGCGACCGCCGCCCGCATCCCCGCACCTCGGCGCCCGTGGCTGGACGACCTCGAGCGGGCCGTCGACATGCGCGATCTGCCCGTGCTCGGCGACGGGCAGATCCTGCTCGGCAAGATGGACGTGCCGGAGCGCCAGCTGCAGGAGCCGGCGTACTTCCACCCCGACAAGGACGGCTCGCTGCTCGTCTACGGCACCAGCGGCTCCGGCAAGTCGACCGTGCTGCGCACCCTGGCGATCGCTGCGGGGTTCGACCCGGCCCGGTCGAACGTCGAGGTCTTCGGGCTCGACTTCGGCTCCGGCTCGCTCAAGAGCCTCGAAGAGCTCCCGCACGTCGGCTCGATCATCTCGGGCGACGACGCCGAGCGCGTGCAGCGCATCCTGCGCTCGCTGTCGAGGGTGCTCGATGACCGCGGCAAGCGGTTCAGCGCGGCGAACGCGTCGAGCCTGACGGAGTACCGCGAGATCACCGGCACGGCCGAGTCGCGCATCCTGCTGCTGATCGACGGCTTCCCCCAGTTCCGCAGCGAGTGGGAGTCGACGACCGCGAGGATGCCGTTCTACCAGACGTTCATGCGGATCCTCGGCGAGGGGCGACCGCTCGGCGTCCACGTGATCGCCAGCGCGGATCGCTCGGGCTCCGTGCCGACGGCCGTGAGCGCGAACGTGTCGCGCCGGGTCGTGCTGCGTCTGTCCGACGAGTCGGGCTACGCGATGCTGAACGCGCCCAAGGACGTGCTCGACGAGCGCTCCGCACCGGGGCGCGCGATCGTCGACGGCTTGGAGACGCAGATCGCCACCCTCGGGGGGACTCCCAACGTGGCGGAGCAGACGAAGCTGCAGGGCGTGCTCGCCGCGGAGCTGCGCGCGGCCGGAGCCCGCGAGGTCGCCGAGATCGGCGCACTGCCGACGCGGCTCTCGCCGCGGGAGCTGCCGGACCGCATCGGGGAGTTCCCCGTGCTCGGCATCGCGGAGGACACCCTGGCCGCACGCGACTTCGACCCGGTCGGCACGTTCGTGGTCGCGGGGCCGCCGCAGTCGGGCAAGACGAATGCGCTGAAGGCGATCATCGGATCGATGCGCCGCTTCGATCCCGAGATCAAGCTGTTCCACTTCGGCGGTCGGCGTGCGCAGCTCAAGGAGTACGCCGACTGGACGCGCAGCGCCGTCACGCCGGAGGACGCGAAGGAGCTCGCGAAGGAGATCGCCGAGATCGCCGTCGACGAGACGGTCCCTGTGCGGATGCTGATCGTGGTGGAGGACGTGCCGCAGTTCGCCGACGGACCCGCCGAGCGCGAGATGAAGGCGCTGTTCCAGGCGATCAACCGCAGCGACCACCTGCTGATCGGCGACGCCGACGTCACGCAGGTGACCAGCGGATTCGGCTTCATCGGAGACTTCAAGGCCGGACGCAAGGGCATCATCCTCAAGCCGGACGCCTTCGACGGCGACGCCGTCTTCAAGGTGCCCTTCCCGAAGGTCAAGCGCACGGACTTCCCCGACGGCCGCGGCATCTTCGTGCAGGCCGGACGTCAGGTCACCGTGCAGATGCCGCTCGTCGAGGGGTGATCGTTCGATGGGGAGTCCTCCCCATCGCGGTGGGGGGTGTTGTTTCGTAAAGTTGGTGGTGTCGGGCCGGAGAGGTCCGGTCCAATTCGATTACCGGAGGTGTGGACGATGGCCGATTTCGGTGCGTCTTATGCGGAGATGGAGCAGGTGGCGTCGTCGCTGTCGCAGGCTCGTGATGACATTCAGGGGCAGCTGGATTCTCTGAAGTCTCAGGTGGACACCCTGCTGGGTGAGGACTTCAAGACGCAGCATGCGTCGGGCAAGTTCGGTGAGGGTTATGGGGAGCTGACCACGGGTCTGAAGACCGCGGTGGATGGTATCAACGACATGTCGGAGTCGCTGCTGGGCATGATGCGTGCGATCCAGGACCTGGACACGCAGCTCGCCGGCGGCTGACACGCTGCTGCAGGATCTTCGGGGGTCGGCCGAGAGGCCGACCCCCGCTATCTGACACATACCGGAGGAGAACAGCGTGGGCGACGGGGTCAAGCTCAAGTACGACGATCTTGATGATCTGCAGACCGAGCTCAAGAACATCATCGGCGAGTTCGAGGCGGCGGGGAGCCGGCGCAGGGATCTGTCCCATGCCGTCGGGCGGCCCTACGGCGAAGACGCTCTGCAGGATGCCGCCGACGACTTCGAAGGCCGCTGGGACGACAAGCGCAAGACGCTGATGGACAACTGCAAGAAGGTCGCCGAACATCTCGAAGGCGTGATCAAGGGCTTCAAGGACTTCGACGTCGAAGCCGCGAAGAAGTCAGAGAACAACGGGGGCAACTGACGATGTACCGGATGATGCCTCAGACCTCCCCCGCCGGACACTACATCCAGGTGGTCACGGGTGATGCCGACGCGATCAAGGAGCGCGGCACGCAGATCAGCGAGCTCGCGACGGACATGCAGAAGTCCTCCGCCCTCCTCCAGCGTCTGGTCGACAACGGCTCCGACATGAGGGGCGACGCGATCGACAAGCTCAAGGAGCTGTCGAAGGAGGTCCACGAGGACCTCAAGAAGGGCGGCGAGCTCTACAGCGTGGTCGCGCCCTACATCAAGACCTACGGGCAGGAGCTCGAGGGGTCCCAGACGGCGATGACCACGATCATCGAGGACCTCTGCGACCTCTGGGACGAGTACAACCGCAAGGCCGAGGCCGCGGAATCGGCGCGCAACGAGCGCCCCGACTACCCGACGGGCGACGACGCCGACGACGAGCAGCTCCGCAAGGACGCCGAGGATGCGCGAGACGAGGCGGCCGGAGCCGCGAACACCGTCGCCACCAACGCCAAGGGCGCCTGGGACGCTCGTGCGAAGGACTACGACACCGAGTGGGACTCGTGGCACACGGCGTTCACCAACGCCGCCAACGGTATCCGCGACGACATGGCGGGCAAGATCGAGGACTCCTGGAGCGATGACTTCGGCGGCTTCCTGCAGTTCATGTCCGATGTGCTGGCCGTCGCCGGCATCATCCTCGCAGTGCTCGCCATCATCGTCGGCGGACCGATCATCGCCGTCCTCGCCGGCATCGTCGCCGTGCTCACCCTCGCGGTCGCGCTCACACGGGCGATACGCGGGGAGGGCAGCTGGGTCGACGTGGCCTTCGGCGTGATCGGCGTCATCCCCTTCATCGGTCCCGCCGCCCGCGGCATCCGGACCTTCGCCAGCGCCCCGGCCGGCACCGGCTTCCTCGCCAGGATGACCCCCGCCGCGGGGTGGAGCGCGTGGAGCCGCCAGACCGATCTGGTGAGGAGCTTCCCCGACTTCAGCGCACGACTCTTCGGAGGCCACTCTCTCGTGGAGTTCGGGACGCTGACGAGCGGCACCGCCACCGGCGTGCAGACGCTCGAGATGGTCGGGAAGATCTGGTCCGCGCAGTTCGCGATCGCCGGCGCCACCAAGGATTCCTTCGGCGGTGCCTGGTCGGGGACCTTCGATCCCGATCAGAACCCGTTCAGCTGACCGTTCGCGTTTCTGCAGGGATGACAGACTGGTGCCATGAGCGATCTTCGATCTGAGCTGCTCGGGCGCCGCGGCGCCACCATTCCCCCGTATCGCATGCTCCTTCCTCCGGGGTGGGACGCCTACGACCTGAGCGAGCAGACCGAGAAGGAGCTGGTGAACCGGGCGACGACCCGGCTGCGCGCCGCGCAGGCGACCGAGGCCCTCACCCTGAACCTCTCGCGGCAGGTCCGCGATGCGCTCGCCTCCGTGCGTGCGCAGAACGGTTTCGTGTACGCCTTCGCGGGGGAGAGTGCGCCCACCTGGGCGCTCGGCTCCGCGAGCCTGATCGGCATCAAGAGAGCGGCGACGCCCGAGGCTCCCCTCGGTCGCGTCGTCGAGAACGTGATCGCTAACCAGGGCGGCGTCGCCGTCGGCGAGGGGCATCGCATCGTCCGCTGGACCGAGCGCCGCCCCGTCTCCATGGATGACGTCGACGCCGTGTCGTTCATGATCAACTACCTCATCCCGATCCCCGGCTCGAAGCTCACCGAAGCCGTGCAGTGGACGGTCACCGTCGCGCACGAGGCCGATCTGCCCGAGGACGACCCGGTCCTTGAACTCTGGGTGGCGCTCTTCGACGCCCACGTCGCCACGTTCACCTGGGAGGCATGATGGAGATCGGCTTCGACTTCGAGCTGGCCAAGGCCATCCCGGTGGAGACCGCCGACGTCCGGCAGCTGGGCGCCGCCGAATGGGCGGCTCAGGCCGTCTCCCGGTTCACCGCGGTCGTCGACGTTCCGGTCGCACTTCGTCCGCGCCTCCAGGGGGCGCTGGAGAGCGTCGCCGCAGAGGTCTCCGACGACGCACGACGGTTCCTGCTGGTCGGCACGGATGCCGCCGTGCTCGCTCCCCTGGTGTTCTTCGTCGTCGACCGCGAGCTCACCCGGCAGGAGCAGGCCGACTTCCTGTGGGCGCCGTCGGCGATCCTGCCTCCGGCGTCGCTTCGGGTGGAGACGGCGCATCTCGGCGTCGGGTTCTCCTCGACCCTCGCGCAGCGCGAGGACGGTGTGGACTTCGGGACCCGTCGCTGGCTCTTCTTCGGGCAGGGGCTCACGGCGGGCGCTCTGCTGGGTCCGGTGGCGCCGTACTCGCTGGCCGTTGCCGAGCCCATCGCCGAGAGCATCCTCTCCGCCGCGCGCGTGGAGGGCTTCGTCCCGCTCGCGAACCACGACCGCGTCGAGGAGCTCTTGGCCGCTGTCGTCCGGGCGGGGGACGAGTGGAAGGCGTGAGTTCCCTCGAGTTCGACACCGCCGCCCTGCACGCACCGATCAGCCCGTCGGCGCCCGCCCCTCCGGCGGACGACTCGATCCACGGGAGCGCTGCGGAGGAGCTGTCTGTGCGACGGCTCGTCATCAGAGTCGTTTTCCAGGTTCTCGGGTTCGGCGCCCTGGCCGCGATCGTGGTCATGTTCGTCCAGATGATCTTCGGCGGGGACGGGATGAACATCCTCACCTGGATCATCGCCGCGTTCATGGTCGCGCCGTTCGCGATCTCGCAGATCGTCGCGTTCGGATCACGCCGCCGGGAGATCGCGGACATCGCGTACCGGCTCCCGCGGTTCGCGGCGGACAACCGGATGAGCCACGTCGCCGCCGAGCCGGCGGCGCAGCATCCCGTCACCCGTTTCCGCGCAGGCGGCCCGCTCGCGATCAGAGATCTGCTGAGCTCCCCCGAGCGGTCAGGACTCGAAGCGGGCACGTACTACTACGAGCGGAGCATGGGGCGTTCGATGGTGGAGCACAGCGCGACCTATGTCGCGCTGGACCTTCCGACCGCGGTGCCGTCGATGACCGTCGCCACGAAGCTCGGAGACGTGTGGAGCCAGCAGTCGACCCGTCAGAAGGCGCAGCATCCGGTCAGCATCGACCCCGACTTCGACGCGCACGTGCGGGTGTACTGCGAGCCGCAGGACGACGACGCCGTGCGGAGGCAGCTGACTCCGCCGGTGCGTGAGGCTCTGCGCGAGGTGGCGGGTCGGTGCGACGTCGAGGTGGACGGCGGCCGGATCCATGTCATCGCCCGCAAGGCCCTCCCCTTCGCGGAACCCGCGTTCTGGCGCTGGGTCGGCGACATCGGCGCTCTCGTCTCCGTCCTCTCGCGGCCGGACGCTCCGGTCCCGGCGGAGACGGCATCGGGATGGAGGAGCCGCGACGCCGAGCGTGAGGCGCTCTTCGCGGCGCCCAGGTCGGGGAGGGGCTTCGCCATCGGAGTCCTGTTCATCGTTCTGGGCCTGGTGGCCGCCGCCGTCATCGCAGCCACGACCTGATCCGAGCCGCTCCGCGACCCGTTGGTGGATGGGGAGTTGTGCCCATCGACCGGTGGTGCGGGTGTTGTTAGGTTGGTGGTGTCGGGCCGGAGAGGTCCGGTCCAATTCGATTACCGGAGGTGTGGACGATGGCCGATTTCGGTGCGTCTTATGCGGAGATGGAGCAGGTGGCGTCGTCGCTGTCGCAGGCTCGTGATGACATTCAGGGGCAGCTGGATTCTCTGAAGTCTCAGGTGGACACCCTGCTGGGTGAGGACTTCAAGACGCAGCATGCGTCGGGCAAGTTCGGTGAGGGTTATGGGGAGCTGACCACGGGTCTGAAGACCGCGGTGGATGGTATCAACGACATGTCGGAGTCGCTGCTGGGCATGATGCGTGCGATCCAGGACCTGGACACGCAGCTCGCCGGCGGCTGACACGCTGCTGCAGGATCTTCGGGGGTCGGCCGTCTGCGGTCGGCCCCTGTGCATACACGCGACGGAGGGGTCGTACGGATGTCGGAGGAGACGCTGAGAGCGGCGATGCAGTCGCTGCGGGTGCGTGTGCCCGCGTCCGCTGCGGACGCCGCCGAGCTGCGCGCCGAGGTGAGGGCGGCCGATGCCGCGCTGGGAGCCTGGCTGCGGGAGACGACGGCGGACCGCCTCGCGCGGCACGATCAGAGCGATGACGGGGGAGATGCATGAGCGACGTCAGGATGGACCTCGCGCGGTTGCAGTCGACCGCGCAGAAGGCCAGGGGGCTGGCGACGACGTTCGACGAGGCGGAGTCCTTCGCGGACGACCTCGGAGGCCTCACCGGTCACGGCGGTCTCAGCGACAAGGTCGACGACTTCGGCGGCAAATGGGACATCGCGCGGGAGAAGCTGCGCGACAACCTGCGTTCGCAGGCCGACTTCATGCAGGCCATCGTCGACACGTTCCGTGACCTCGATCAGAAGATGGCCCAGGACGGGGAGGGTTAGACCATGACCGTTCTTCCCGGAAGACCGGATGAGCTGACCGCGCGCGCCGCGGATCTCGTCGCATCGGCCGGCGTCATCCTCACGGTGATCCACGAACTGCGCGGCATCGTCGAGGACGACGAGGGCAAAGCCGTTCAGGCGCTCTACGAGCAGAACGACGAGATCTCGTCTGACCTCGAGCGCATCCATCCGCGCTACAAGGGCACCGCCGACGCGCTCACCGAGTATGCTGTCGCGCTCACGGATGCTCACGCCGACGCAGAACGCGCGCAGGACGATCTCGACGACGCGCTCCTCGCACAGGGCCGCGCCGACGCGGCGCTCCACGACCTCAACGATCGGGTGGATGCCGCCGGCGACTCCACCGACCCCTCCCTCGCCGATCAGGTCCCCGGCGCGCAGCGTGCGGCGAACGATGCCCAGGCGGCCGTCGGGTCGGCGCGCTCGCGGATCGAATCGGCGCGCGAGGCCATGAACGACGCCGCTGAGATCGCGATCCGCAAGATCGACGCGGCCATCGACTCCACGAACGAGGGGTTCTGGGACAAGGTCGGCGACTTCTTCTCCGACATCGGTGACTTCCTCGCGAGCATCGGCGAGTGGATCGGCGATTTCCTGCAGGACGTCGTCGATTTGCTCAAGAAGATCGCCGACACGCTCATCGCGATCCTGGGCGTTCTCGTGGTGCTGCTCCTCATCATCGCGGTGGGCGCGCTGTTCGGAACGATCGGTCTCATCATCGGGGCCGTGATCGCCGGGGTGCTCGCCGCTTTCATCATCACGAGCATCCTGTCCGACGTGCTCAAGGGCACGCCGGGGGTGAGCGAGACGGATCCTTACGCGAACGTGCCGGCGGAGGACGTTCCCGAGGGGCCGAGTCTGGCGACCGTGCTCGACGGCACCGGGGAAGTCGATGGCCTCGGCGGGGAGACCGACTCGGTCGTGAAGATCACCAAGGTGCTCGGGCCCGACGGCTGGTACTACACCGTCACGCTGCCCAGCACGCAGGAGTGGCTGTCCCGCTTCGGAGACCAGGGTGCGGTCAACGACCTCGACAGCAACCTCGCGCTGATGCTGACGCCGGCTCTGCAGACGCAGTACGAGCGGGCGGTCCTCGAGGCGATGGAGCAGGCGGGCATCGGTGAGAACGACCCTGTCATGCTCGTCGGATTCAGCCAGGGCGGGATCATGGCCGGACACCTCGCGGCGTACAACTCCGACTACAACTGGCAGGCCGTCGTCGTCTCCGGAGCGCCCATCGACCACATGCCGATCCCCGATTCGGTCGACGTGGTCTCCGTGCAGCACAACGGAGACCCGGTGCCGAACCTCGACATCGTCGCCGGCGACCTCGGCACCGAGCACGGCTCGAACTGGACGACTATCCACGTGGACCCGCCGAACCCCGCCCCGGTGCTGGGCGTGGATGCCGGCGCACACAACGCCGACAAGTACTCGCAGACCTACCAGGATCATCTGGCCGAAGTGCAGGCGAATCATCCCGGTCTCTCGAACTTCTTCAACGAGGATGGGTACGTCGACGTGTCCTACTACCACTGGAGCGAATGAGCATGAGGCGAGGACACATCGGACGGCGACGGATCATCGCCGTGATGCTGGCGGGGTCTCTCCTGAGCGGTGCGCTGGCGGGATGCACGATGCTGATGCCGCAGACGGGCCAGGCAGAACAGACGGAAGGGTCGACAGTGGACTACGGTGATGTGGCGAACGCCGTGACAGCGGCGGTGCCGAGGGTCGTGGGCGTGCGAGACCTCGCGCAGTCGGCCAATGGTCTGGGCCATCGACTCAGCCTCGGGCTGGAGGTCGACACCGCCGAGCCGCTCACGGCTGATGAGCTGGATGCCGTGGTCGAGGCGATCTGGGGCGCGCTTCCCTGGGAGCCGAACACGATCAAAATCACGGCCGGTGCGGATACGGCGGAGGGCCACGAGATCGTCGATCTCAGGACGGCGGCGGCCGATCTCGATCCGCTGGGCGTGACGAATGCGGGCACGGGTGGAGTGAGCCTGACCGACATGAGCGCTCGGTACGGGAAGTGGTCGGCACCCGAGTGACCGGTCGCGATCTGCGGTTCCGCCTCCCCGGGCGCTGGTTCTCGGTGGACCTGTCCGGTGAAGACGCCAGGACGTCCTCCATCGCGCGCATCGCCAAGGATGCGGTGGGACCGGCCGACGATCGCGCGGCCGAGCGTGCCACGGTGCGGCGTCAGCTGCAGCAGGCGGTCACGGCGGGGGCGGACGGCGACGTCCGCGCCATCATGTTCTCGACCGAGATCGCCAGGGGTACTCCGCTGCCGGTGACGCTCCTCGTCTTCGAGCCCGCAGACCTGCGGATGAGTCCCGCGGTCGGCACGGCGCCGCAGTCGGTGCTCAAGGTCATGGCCGAGGGGCTGAAGCAGCTCGATCCCGGCGCGTACGCCTCGATGATCGAGGTGCGCGGCCCGGGCGTTCCCGCTCTGCGCACGCACCGCGTCGAACAGGTCGAGGAGAGCGGGGACTCGGAGGGGATCCTGCGGTTGATCGCCGATTACTGGATCCCGGTACCAGACACGAAGCGGATGCTGATGGTGCGTTTCTCGACGCCGCTGGGCGAGCTGGAGAACGTGATGCTCGCACTGTTCGACGAGTTCATCGCCGTCGCCTACTTCAGCGAGGACAAGCCGGAGTCCCTGCGCGATCAGCTGCGTGCGGGTGCGACCGCGCACAGCTGACCGGGCGGACCTGACCGCGCGCAGTGATCGCGCTCGGCTGACCACTCGCAGTTGATCAGGCGGAGTCGAGGGCACGGAGCTGACCGCGCAGCCATCACCGCGCGCGTCCGTCGTTGGTCGACGGGTTGCGGTCGGTCTCAGCGTGCAGCCGCGTCGGCGAGGTGTCTCGCGTTGTGGCTGAGCACCTTGACCATGATGCCCCGACGGCGCAGGTCAGCCACCGTCCTGGTGCCCTCATCGGCGTTCCGGCCGAGAGCGTTGATGTTGGCGACGACCAGGACGTCACCGGGGTGCAGAGTCGCGATCAGCCGCGCGAGGCGGTCGTTCCAGCTCTCCAGGATGTCGGGCGCCGGGTGCCGGAAACCCTCGATCGGCACCCCGAACCGGGTGAGATCGTCGCGCTGCTCGACCACCGACGGCATCCCATCGCGTGCGACGACCAGACCGACCAGTCGTGACCCGTCCGGTCGCGCCGACCAGAAGTCCCTGTTCTGCTGCAGCTCGGTGAAGCACTTCGGGCACTCTGCGGCCGCGTGCGGCAGGTGCAGCGGGCTCGTCAAGGCGTCATCCACGGATGCCGCAGCCTTCGTCGGTTCTGTCGTCTCGCTCATCGCGCACCTCCAGCGTCCATTCTGCCCTGTCCGCACACCCCTGGCATGCCTGTCCGCAACCTGCGGGCACGCCCTCAGAGTCGCTGCAGTCGTCGTTGAGGACCTTCGAGGCGGGCCACGGCGATCTTGACCTCGACGATCTCACCCGCCAGGTGGTCGAGCTGGGACTCGACGCGGTCCATCCTGCCTTCGACGCGGTCGATGCGCGTGTCGAGTCTGTCTATCCGTGCATCGACCTGGTCGAACCGCGCTCCGACCTGATCGAACCGCGCATCGACCTGATCGAACCGCGCATCGAGTCCCCTCGACTGGTGCGCGATCATCCCGCCGACGCCACCGAGGACGGCGACGGCGAAGGCGAAGAGGGCGATGACCATTCCGATCACGTCAGGCGACACGAACACCCTCCCATTCTGCTCCGGCGACCAGGGCTCGTCCATCGACTTTAGGCCAGAGAATCCGGCGGTTCCGCGGTCTGTGGACGAACCCGATCGGAGGCACGATGGGGAGGAGGAGAGCGGGTCAGAGCAGGCCGAGCGCCCGCACGGTCTCGCGCTCGTCGACGAGCTCGGCGACGGACGCGTCGATCCGGGCTCGAGACCGTGCGTCGAGCTCGAGCCCCTCGACGATGCGCCACTCTCCGTCCACCGACTGCACGGGGAACGAGGAGATCAGCCCCTCCGGCACTCCGTACTCGCCGTGGGAGACCACCCCCGCCGAGGTCCAGTCGTCGGTGCCCCGCACCCAATCGCGCACGTGATCGATCGTGGCGCTCGCTGCCGAGGCCACCGACGACGATCCGCGGACCTTGATGATCTCGGCCCCGCGCTGAGCGACCCGCGGGATGAACGTCTCGTCGAGCCACGCGGGCACGTCGCCCACGATGGCGGCGAGAGCATCGCCGACCGGCATCCCGGCGACGGTCGCGTGCGAGACGTCGGGGAACTGCGTCGCCGAGTGATTGCCCCAGATGGGCACCCGGCGCACGGTCTCGACCGGGACGCCGAGGGTGGCCGCGAGCTGCCCGCGGGCGCGGTTCTCATCGAGCCTGGTCAGCGCCGTGAAGCGCTCCGCCGGCACGCCGTCGGCGGATGCCGCCGCGATCAGGGCGTTGGTGTTGGCCGGGTTGCCGACGACCGTGACGCGCACACCGGATGCCGCGTGCGCCGCGATCGCGCGCCCCTGCGGACCGAAGATGCCGCCGTTGGCCGCGAGCAGGTCTCCGCGCTCCATCCCCGGTCCTCGGGGGCGGGCGCCGACCAGCAGCGCGAGGTCGCTTCCATCGAAGCCGACAGCGGGGTCGTCCGTCACCTCGACGTGCTCGAGGAGCCCGAACGCGCCGTCCTGCAGTTCCAGAGCCGCGCCCTCTGCGGCGCCCAGGCCCTGCGGGATCTCCAGCAGGCGCAGCCGGACCTTCTCGTCGGGCCCCAGCAGGTCGCCTGCGGCGATGCGGAACAGCAGGGCGTAGCCGATCTGGCCGCCCGCACCGGTGATCGTGATGGTCGTCGTCATATGTCGAGCCTATGACGGCATCCGCCCGGGAGTACCCTCGATCCATGACGTTCAATCCGGATGCCGACATCTCGACCAACACCACTCGTCGCCGAGGACGCGGGGCTGTCGTCGCCGGCGCCGGAGGAATCGGCCTCCTCGGGATCATCGCGCTGATCGCAGGTCCGCTTCTGGGCATCGACCTGACCGGACTGATCCCCGGCGGCACCGATGGTGGCGGGAGCGGCGCGGGAGCACCCCAGGAGTCGAGTCTTACGGACTGCAAGACCGGCCAGGATGCGAACGAGAGGACCGACTGCCGTATGGCAGGCGCCGAGGTGGCGCTGAACGCCTACTGGGAGGACCACGTCGACGGATATGTCAAGCCGGGCATGGTCGTCGTCGACGGATCGACGTCCACGGCGTGCGGCACCGCATCGAACGCGGTGGGCCCCTTCTACTGCCCGCCGGATCAGACCGTCTACATCGACCCCACCTTCTTCCAGGTCATGCAGCAGCAGTTCGGGGCCTCCGCCGGAGATCTCGCTCAGCTCTACATCGTCGGGCACGAGTGGGGCCACCACATCCAGTACATCACCGGCACGATGGACAAGTATCCGAACAACGGCACAGGACCCGAGAGCAACGGCGTGCGCACCGAGCTCCAGGCCGACTGCTATGCGGGGGCCTGGATCGCGCGCATGTCGGAGGACAAGGATGCCGACGGTGTTCCCTACCTGAAGCCTTCGACCGAGGAGCAGCGACGTGACGCGCTCAACGCGGCACTTGTGGTGGGCGACGATCACATCCAGCAGCAGTCGGGCGGCTTCGTGAATCCGGAGAGCTTCACCCACGGGACGAGCGACCAGCGTCAGTACTGGTTCGCGAACGGGTACAAGAACGGCCTCGACGTGTGCGCGGCGACCTTCACTCTGCCGGGGGATCAGCTCGACGGCCAGTAGCGTTGACGGCGTAGGTCTGTGATCTGGAGGATCGATGACGATGAATCTGGATGCGCTGTATCCGGCGATCGAGCCGTATGAGACGGGCGAGCTGCTCGTGGGCGACGGCCACCGCATGTACTGGGAGGTCAGCGGCAACCCGGAGGGCAAGCCGGTGGTGTTCCTCCACGGCGGGCCCGGGAGCGGGACGTCGCCCTGGCAGCGACGGTTCTTCGACCCCGAGGTCTACCGGATCGTCCTGCTCGATCAGCGCGGCTGCGGACGCAGCACCCCGCATGCGGGGGAAGCGGGCGCCGACCTGCGCCACGTCACCACCGCGCACCTCATCGCCGACATCGAGCTGCTGCGCAAGAACCTCGGAATCCGCACCTGGCAGGTGTTCGGCGGCTCCTGGGGCAGCGCGCTCGCGCTCGCCTACGCGCAGGCGCACCCGGATGCCGTCTCCGAGCTCGTGCTCCGCGGCATCTTCACCCTGCGCCGCGAAGAGCTGGAGTGGTTCTACGAGGGCGGGGCGGCCGCGCTGTTCCCCGACCTCTGGGAGGCGTTCATCGCGCCGATACCCGTGCTGGAGCGCACGAGGATGATCGAGGCGTACCATCGGCGCCTGTTCGATCCGGACCCGGCCGTGCACGAGCCCGCCGCGGTCGCCTGGTCGACCTGGGAGGCGTCGACGGTCACGCTCACTCCCGACGCCGAGCAGATCGCCGCGATGTCCGATGCGCGCAGGGCCACCGCGTTCGCGCGGATCGAGAACCACTTCTTCGTGCATCGCGGCTGGTGGGACGAGGGGCAGTTGATCGCCGGTGTGGACGGCATCCGTCACATTCCGACCGTGATCGTGCAGGGGCGGCATGACGTGTGCACGCCCATGATGACCGCGTGGGATCTGCACAGGGCGTGGCCGGAGGCGGACTTCGTCGTGGTCGACGACGCGGGCCACTCGGCATCCGAACCCGGCATCCAGCGCGCGCTCAGGGCCGCGACCGACCGCTTCGCCGGGGCATTCTCCGCCGGTCGGTGAGCGAGCTTCCTCTCGGCCGTTGAGCGAGGGAGCGGAGCGACCGAGACGAAACGGATCTGTCGGCGGGGCGTTTCGTCTCGCTGCGCTCGCTCGACGACCGGGACTTCAGGGGGCGGAGCGACCGAGACAGACGGGGTGGGGCCAGGGCTACGCGCGCAGCGCCTTCAGCAGCGTCTTCACGAGACCCGCGGTGCTGCCGTTCACACGGAACCGGGTCAGCCCCTCGCTCACCTCGGCGCCGGTGCGGGCCGACACGAACCACGGCGGCTTCGGGAGGATCGTGAGCCGACCGCCGCCGTTCACCACGGGCAGCGACCGGGGGAACGGGCGGAACGGTCCGCGGATCACCGAGCGCTCCACGCCGTCGAGCAGCAGGGCGTTGTGCACGATGCCGATGCCGCTGCCCACGTCGTCGATCGTGCTGCCGGGGAACGCGCCCCACGTGAGGGTCGGGGTGATGAACCCGAAGGCCGTCCAGCCGTTGATGGCGATCGAGCCGTAGCGGAGGTTCGCGATCGCGCGCTCGAATCCGCTGCCGAGCGACTTCTCCGTCGCCGGGTCGATCAGCAGGTTCGCGCCGAGCGTGCCCTGCAGCTCGTCGTTGGCGTACGCGACCGCGGCGTCGAGGAAGGACTGCCCCTCGCCGGGGACGGTCACGACGCCGAGCACAGGGGCGAAGTACTCGGTGCGCTGCAGCGCGTCGGGGTCGTCTCCGTCGCCGATCTCGACGAGCAGGCGGTCGCCGAGCACGAGGGCGTCGGGGTAGGCGTCTGTGGCCTGCTGCATCCTCGAGGGCGACCCGGGGTACCAGATCGGCCGTTCCGGGGCGTTCGCGTAGGCGCGGCGCAGCTCGGCGCGGAAGCGGTCGGCCTGCGGCCAGTCGGACGACAGGATGACGACCTGACCGGCGATGCAGTTGTGTCCGCCGTTCTGCAGGCGCATGGTCGCGACGTGCTCCGCCTGGTAGCGCAGGTCGTCGTCCGACCACGCGCCGGGGACGACGATGATGGGCGAGACTCCGCCCAGCTCGGCGGTGATCGGCTTCTTCAGCTGCGGACGGTTCTCGCGGCGGCGTCTGGCGGCCGCGGCGCCCGTGCCCCACACGATCGCGTCGAACGTCGCCGCAGAGCCGGTGATGTGCACGTGGACGAGGTCGGGGTGACCGGTCAGGTAGGCGCCGACCGACGGTCCGCCGCGCACGATGCGCAGGAACCCCGGCTCGATGAGCGGCGCGAAGGCGCGTTTGTAGACGGGCACGAGGGCGTCCTGCGTGGGGTTGACCTTCAGCAGCGCGGTGCGGTTGTGGGCGAGCAGCTCGTAGAGCACGTCGAGCACGGGGATGGAGGTGATGTTGCCCGCGCCGAGCACGAGTCCGACCCCGCCGGATGCGGTCGGGGTGCGCTGCGCGAGCCCCGCGGCGGCCCGCGCACCGTTCGGGGTGATGCCCGGTTCCAGCCAGACCTCTCCGGTGAACCCCGACAGCAGGAACCTGTCGATGCCGGTCAGCGGGAAGGTGTGCACGCGGGTGCGTCCGCCCGGAGCACGGTCGATCTTCACGCCGTCGAGGGGGTTGGTGCCGTCGGCGAGACGCGAGAGGGTCTCGATGTAGGCGTCGAGGGCGCCGAGCACGCTGTACGGGCCGCTCAGCCACTCCTCGCCGCGGAGAGGATGCCGTCCGTCCAGCCCCTTCGACGCCGCAGCGGTGTCGGCCCAGTCCTCGGCGGTCGCCGCGACGCTCGTCCGCACCGCGCGCAGGAGAGTGACGCGCTGTGACAGCGTCAGCGCCGACCAGATCGAGGCGCCGGTCTGCAGGTCGCCGATCGCGGAGTCGAGGCGCGCGCGCTCGCCCTCATCGAGTGCGGGGAGGGCGGATGCGGATGCAGTGACCCCCGAGCTCTTCGCCGTCGCGGGTGCGGTGCTGGCGACTTCCGAGCTCTTCTGCCGTGCAGACGCCGGAGCCTTCGCGGTCTTGGTGGCACCCGGGCTCTTCGCTGCCGAGGCGTCGGTCTTCGGCCGTGCAGATGCCGGAGCCTTCGCGGTCTGGGCCGCATCCGGGCTCTTCGGTGTCGCGGGCGCGGTCTTCGGGGCTTTCGCGCCCGACGAGGCCTTCTTCGCAGGGCGAGGGGTGCTCGACGCGCTCTCGTCGGCGCTGGGCGATGTCGCAGAAGTCATCGGCGTCTCCTTCAAGGCAGGACCCCAGCTTATGCCGCCGGGTCCGGTTCGGCCCGGTCTCACGTGGTGGACCTGGGCTTTCGCGCGGCGAGAACCTGCACGAGCTGCAGAAGTTTCGGGCGCGTGCGCAGCGATCAGCAGCGCGAGCGGGAGAAGAGCCGCGCGAGGAGGGGAGCAGCGCGAGCGGGAGAAGCGCAGCGGGAACGGGGAGCCTGCGCGAGCGGGTATCAGCCCTCGATGTCGACGCGACGGAGGCGGTAGCGGCGCAGCGCGGCGAGACTTCCCAGCATGAGGACTGCCGGGAGGATGCTGAAGCTCAGCACGATGCCGGCGATCGCGGCATCCGGCTGGGTCGTCGTCGCCCCGGCGACCGTCGACACGTAGCCGGTCGCGGCCAGCGTGAGCGACACGACGGTGGCGCCCAGGGCGAAGCCGACGGTCTCGCCGGCGGTCCAGACGCCCGTGAACGTGCCGGCCTGGCCGGCGCCGTGGATGCGCTCGTCATGCGAGATGACGTCGGGGAGCATGGCCATCGGCAGCGACTGCAGCCCGGCGTAGGCGACTCCGGCCACGGCCACCGAACCGTAGATCCACGGTCCGGGCGCCCACACGGCGAGCGTGATCGACGCCGCCGCGACGGTGAACAGCACGCTCGCGACGCCGAACGCGCGTTCCTTGCCGACGCGACGGGCGATCGCGGTCCATCCGGGCGTCGCGAGCAGCGCGGGGCCGACGAGTGCGAGGAAGACCAGCGTCACGGCATCCTCCGACCGCAGCACCCAGGTCGCCACGTACTGGGCGCCGGCGAGCATCGTGCCGGTCGCGAGCGCCTGAAGGAGGAACGTCGCGAGCAGCGCCCGGAAGGGCTGGCTGCGGCGGAGGGCGCTGAACCCCGATGCGTAGTGGTCGCGCAGGCTCGCCGTCTCCGGCGCGGCGCTCGCCGCAGGGCGCGCACGGGATGCCGCGGCATCCGCCGTCTTCGCGGCCACGTACATCCCGATGCCGATCGCGAGACCGGCGGCGATGCCCATCAGGAGGTATCCGACGACCTGGTCGGACCCGGCCTTGCGCAGCTCGGGGCCGCCTGCGCCGAACAGCAGGATCGCCGCGGTCAGGACGATGACGCGCCAGCCGAGCAGCCGCGTGCGCTCGTCGTAGCTGTCGGTGAGCTCGGCGGGGAGGGCGACGTACGGCACCTGGAACAGGCTGAAGGCCGTGGCGGTGGCGAGGAACGCCAGGAGCACGCACGCGGCGCCGGCGACAGGACCCCACGATGGCGGCACCGCGAAGGTGAGCGCGAAGAAGAGGGGGAGCGTGAGCGCGCCGGTGACCATGAATCCGCGGCGGGATCCGGTGCGGGCGAGCTGGCGATCGGATGCCGCCCCGATGACCGGGTCGATCACCACGTCCCAGATCTTCGCCGCGGTCACGATGAGCCCCGCGGCCAGGGCCGCGACACCGAGGTTGTCGGTGAGGAAGTAGGTCAGCACGAGACCCGGGAGGGTCGCGTAACCGCCGGTCCCCAGGGAACCGATCGAGTACAGCGCGATCGTGCGGGCGGACAGGCGGGCGGATGCTCGTTCGGGGCGAGCCTCGGTGCTCATCGCGCCAGTGTATCGGTCGCCTCGGCGAGGCGATCCGCGCCGTCGCCCTGCGGGGTCGGCGAGGATCGAACGCTGATCGGGATCAGATCAGGGAGAGCTCGCGGAGCTTCGCCTCGACGTCGGCGTTGGACGGCTCGACGTGGTGGGAGGAGTCCGGGTAGACGACGACGGGGATGTTCGTGCGGCCCGAGATCTCCTTCGCGACGTCGGCCGCGGAGGGATCGGCGACGAGGTCGATGTAGGTGTACTCGATGCCGAGCTCGTCGAGCTGCTTCTTGGTGCGGATGCAGTCGCGGCACCAGTCGGCGCCGAACATCGTGATCTCGGATGCTGCAGGAGTGGTCATGCATCCAGGGTACGACGAACGGATGCCCCTGGCGTCGTTGACTAGTAAGGGTAGCCTTACCTATGCTTGAGGGATGAGCACCGCATGCGAGCACCTCGAGGATCCGGACTGGGAGAGCATCGAGGGCGCGGTGCTCATCGCGGGGGATGCCGCGGACGCCGTGTTCATCGCCGGCATCTGCGCCCGACTGCCGTGGGACGCGCAGGGCGTGGTCCTGCTCGAGGCCGCCGCCCGCATCCAGCTCCGCCATATCGACGTGCCCGACGGGGTGTCGGTGCGATGGCTGATGCGGGGCGACGGCATCCGCCAGCACGTCAAGGGGGAGCGTCTCGCCGCCGCGGTCCACGCCTGGTGCGTGGAGTGGACCTGCACGGAGCCTCCGGCGCAGTGGACGGTCTGGCTCGGCCCGCACACTCCTCCGCGGGTGGCCCGCATGGCTCGGAGCCTTCTCGGCGTCGCCAACTGACCACGCGCCGCCGACCCCGGAGGGCGGCGGCGCGTCCCTCGACCGCATCGACCCGGCGGCCCCAGCTCGGCCGGATCGATGCGGTCGGTCTCAGCGCGCGACGGCGGATGCCGTCTGCGCGGCCCCGGCGGTGATCGCATCGAGGGCGCGGCGCAGCGAGGAGCTCGAGGTGTGGGCGGTGTACGGGAAGTACACGACCTCCACTCCGACCTCGGCGAACTCCCGCTCGAGCCGCAGGCCCTTCTCGGTGCCCCGCCAGTCGTCGCCCTTGAAGAAGTGCGTGAAGTGCACGTCTCGCCAGGAGTCCATCTTCGACGGCGTCGTCTCGACGTAGACGTCGTCGACGAACGAGATGTGACGAACGATCTCCGCGCGCTCCGCCGTCGGGATGACGGGCTCGATGCCCTTCACCTCGCGCAGCATCTCGTCGCTCACGACGCCGGCGATCAGAATGTCGCACTGCTGCTTGGCGTGTCGAAGAAGGTTCAGGTGCCCGACGTGAAACAGGTCGAAGGCACCAACGGCATAGCCGATGCGCGTCCCCATGATCTCCCCAGATCAGTAGATTCCCCAGAAGCGGATCCCCATCCGCTCAGCGACTCCCACAGCCGCATCCGGTCAGCCTAGCAGGAGTTCGCCCGAAGCGGGGAGTGCCCGGTTCTGACCCTTCTCACGCGGGGCCGAATATGGAAAGGTTGTTTATGAAGTGAGTGAGGACGTTCTCAACTCATAGCAACCCGTGAAACGATGGAGTCGGCATCCGACGAGGGGGATCAGGTGGTGGCAGAGGTCACGGTCATCGTGCCGACGTACAACGAGCGCGACAACGTCGCGGAACTCGTCGCACGCACCGCCGCCGCGCTCGCGGGGCGTGACGCCGAGATCCTCTTCGTCGACGACAGCACCGACGACACCGCTCTCGAGGTCGAGCGGGTCGCGGCCGACGCGCCCCTGCCCGTCCGCGTGATCCACCGCGACGACAACACCGGCGGACTCGGCGGCGCCGTGGTCGTCGGGCTCAAGGCCGCGGCATCCGACCTCTGCATCGTCATGGACGGCGACCTGCAGCATCCGCCTGAGCTGCTGCCCTCGCTCGTCGACCGCCACGACGAGGGCGGCGCCGACGTCGTCGCGGCGTCGCGCTACATCGGCGGAGGCGACACCAGCGGGCTCGGCACGGCCGTGAGATTCGGGGTGTCGCGCGCCGCGACCTGGCTGACCAGGGCGATGTTCCCGATCCGCCTCGCGCGCAGCACCGACCCGATGACCGGCTTCTTCCTGGTCGATCGCAGCAGGCTCGACCTCGACGCGCTCCGACCGCAGGGGTTCAAGATCCTCCTCGAGATCCTCGCGCGCACCGACCTGCGCATCGCCGAGGTGCCGATGGAGTTCGCCGAGCGACGCCACGGCACATCCAAGGCGAGCCTCCGGCAGGGGGCCACGTTCATCGCCCACCTGGCCAGGCTCCGCTTCGGGAAGATGTCGCTGTTCGCGATGATCGGCGTCATCGGCGCCGTCGCCAATCTCGGCATCATGTGGCTGCTCGTCGAGGCGGGAGTGCCGGACATCTGGGCGGCGATCATCGGCGCCGAGGTCACGATCATCGGCAACTTCCTGCTGCAGGAGCGCTTCGTCTTCGCCGACATGCGCACGGACGCCAGGGCCCTCGGCATCCGCTTCGCCTCGTCGTTCGCGTTCAACAACGCCGAGGCGGCACTGCGCATCCCGGTGATGGCGCTGATGGCCTCGAGCTGGCACATCTCCAGCGTGCTCGCCACGGCGCTCTCGCTGATCGTCGCGTTCTTCGCCCGGTTCCTGTTCCACTCCCTCGTCGTCTACGCGCCGCGTCGGCGGCGGAAGGCGGATGCCGCGGAGGAGCCTTCCGTCGACACCGCGGCGCTCAGGGTCATCAGGGCGATCGACGCCGAGGCGATGCGGCCGGGGGAGCTCTAACTCTTCGGGCGGGCGTACTCGCCGCGCACGATGCCGAGGGCGGCGAGCATCCGTCCCTGCGCGAACCACGCGCGCCGCTGGTAGACGGCGTTCGCCGCCGTGTCGCGTCGCAGGGCCGAGACCGCGCGTCCGCCGGTGAAGGCGATCCAGCGCACCGCTCCGCCGACCAGGTGCGCGACGTGCAGGAGCGGGCGCTTCCACGCCGGCGCCTCCCGGATCAGCAGCCGCACGCGGGCCTGCCCGTGGGAGATCGCGCGGCGGTGCACGAACTCGCGCGTCGTGCGCTCGGGCGCGATGTCGTCGCGGGCCACGGAGTCGGCTGAGGCCACGATCGATCCGCCCCGCGCGACGACGGCGCGGCCGAACACGTTGTCCTCGCCGCCGATGAGACCGAGCGAGACGTCGAAGCGCACGCCGAGGGCCCGCACCTGGGCGGTGTCGACGAGCACGTTCCCGGTGGCGAGGGAGTCCAGCCGCTTGCCGTTCGGGAAGCGCGTGCGGCGCATGAAGCCGCCCGCGGCGATCCACGGGTCGGTGCCCTCGGGCCACACGTAGCGGACGTAGCCCATCACCACGGCGGCGCGTGTGTCGCGCCAGACGTCGACCAGGCCGTGCAGCCACCCGTCCTCGGGGAACACGTCATCGTCGATCATGACCGTGAGCTCGTCGTCGGATGCCGCGTCCAGGGCCGCCTGCCGGACGGCGGCGATGCCGGGGGTCGTCTCCGAGAGGTACTCGACGCCCAGTTCTCCGGCGACGACCTCGGCGGATCGCTCCGGGTCGTTGTCGACGAGCAGGATGCGCGTGCGCAGCCCATCGGTCTGCGTGCGGATCGCCGCGACCAGAGGGGGCAGCAGAGCAGCGCGTCGGTACGTCGGGACGGCGATCAGCACGGACTCGGTCATCGTGTCGCTCCGCGACGGTGCGCCACCGCGCGTGTGAAGGCCTCGCGATGGGCGACGCCCGCCCGGTCCCAGTCACGGGCCGAGAGGTCGGGCTCGCCGGCCGGAAGGGTGCGGATCGCCTCGGCGAACGCCAGGAGATCGGATGCCGCGAGCTCCTCGTCGAACATCGTGATCCAGCCGGGGCCGACCTCCGCCGACAGGGCTTCGTTGACGGCGGTGCGGGGCACCAGCACGGGGCGGTTCAGGGACAGCGCCGCGAGCACGGTGCCGGAGTTGTGCATGAAGCGGTAGGGCAGCACGATGCCGGAGCTGCTCATGACGGCGCGGGCGAAGTCGGGCTCCGACAGGTAGCGGAGGTCGAGCTCGATGCGGCCGTCGGCCTTCGCGCTCGCCCGCACCTCGTCGGCGAGGCCGGCGCTGGTCGGGTTGCCGGCGATGCGCAGCCGCAGCTCGGGGGCGGCCTCCGCCGTCTCCGAGAAGACGCGGATCAGGTCCTCGACGCCCTTGTACCGTCGCACGAGGCCGACGAATCCGAGGGTTCCGGGAGCGGCATCCGTCTTCTCGACATCGGCGAACCAGTCGCGGTAGTGGCCGTGCGGGATCAGCGTCGACTCCGCGCCCTCCGGAAGCTCCGTCAGCTCGTTGAGCACGATGCGGTGATCGGTGCGACGCTCCACCCATTCGAGGTAGCGGCGCTGCCAGGGGGAGACGTCGCCAGGGAGCTCGACGTTGTGCACGGTGCGGATGACGGCGACCCGGCCCATCGAGATGCGGGCCCGCAGCGCGATCGCGTACGCCCGACGGGCGAGGCCCTTCGCACCCGTCCCGGAGCCGAACAGCGTCTCCGGCCAGTGGAACTGGATGGCGTCGAGTCGGCCGAACAGCGCCTGACGGCGGTCGAAGCGCAGGTGCTCCACGCCCGGCGTCGACGCCAGCGCCTCATCCAGCATGTGCACGTACGGATTGGATGTGGGGCGCGGCGCCCCGAATGACTGCATCACCCTGATCGGGCGCGCAGAACCCCCTGATTTGTTCCCCATGGTTCCAGTGTGCCAGCAGTCGGGCTCTACACTGGTCGGGAATGACCCGGGCATGTGGGGTGCCCGCGGGTCGTGACATAGGGGAGTCGACATGTCTGCATCCTTCGCTGCCGCATACCGGCAGCTGGCCGCTGCGCAGAAGGGCCATGCCCGCGGGGCGCCCGGCTACTCGGTGTACGTGAACCGCAGGGTCGGGCGGATGCTGGCCGCTTTCGCGTTCCGCGTGGGCATCACGCCGAACCAGGCCACGGCCATCAGCGCCGTGCACACGTTCACCGGTCTCGCGCTCCTGCTCCTCCTCCCGGCGGCGTGGTGGACCGGCATCCTCGTCGCCCTGTTGCTCGCCCTCGGCTACGCGTGGGACTCGGCCGACGGTCAGATCGCACGGCTCCGCGGCGGCGGCAGCCTCGCGGGCGAGTGGCTCGACCACTTCGTCGACGCGCTGAAGATCGCCTCGCTGCACCTCGTCGTGCTGCTCGCTCTGCAGCTGCACACCCCGCTCGCCGGCACGCCGTGGCTGCTCATCCCGCTCGCCTTCTCGGTGGTCGACGTCGTGACGTTCTTCGGGATGCTCCTCAACGACCTGCTGAAGCAGAAGAAGGGAGTGCAGTCGACGCACTCCCGCGGCGGCGGCACCTTCCTGCGGTCGATGATCCTGCTGCCCACCGATTTCGGGCTGCTGTGCCTGGTGTTCGCCCTGTGGGGATGGACGACCGGCTTCCTCGCCGTCTACGCGGTGCTCGCCCTGATCAACGCGCTGTTCCTCGCGCTCGCCGCCGTGAAGTGGTTCCGTGAGATCAGCGCGCTCGACCGCGAGGACGGCTGAGCGGCATGGCTGCCGCACCCGCGTTCGCGGTCGTCACGGTCAACTACGGATCCAGTGCGCTGATCGCCGAGAACTTCGGCCGCCTCGCGCTGCCGCCGGAGGGGCGTCTCATCATCGTCGACAGCTTCAGCTCCGCGGCCGAGCGCGAGGCCGTCAGCGCCGTGGCCGACGCACTGGGCGCCGAGCGCGTGCTGCTCGACGAGAACCTCGGCTACGGCGGCGGGACCAACGCCGGGGCGGCGCGGGCGCTCGAGCTCGGCGCCGAGGTGATCGTGCCTCTCAACCCCGATGCGAGCATCGCGATCGACGACCTGCGTCGGATCGTCGACGCCGCGCACGGCACCCGAGATCTCGTGTCTCCCCGCATCGTCACGGGAACGGGCGCCAACTGGTTCGCGGGGGCCGACCTCTACCTCGATGACGGCACGACCGCCGGGCGCGCGGCCAGGGCGAGGCACGAGGGCCGCCCTCGACGCGAGTGGGCCACAGGCGCGTGCTTCGCGCTGTCCGCCGACGTGTGGCGGGACCTCGACGGATTCGACGAGGAGTACTTCTTGTACTGGGAGGACATCGACCTCTCGCATCGTGTGCTCGATGCCGGCGGGGCGCTCGTGCTGGCCGACGCGGTCGTCGTCCACGACGAGGGCGGCACCCACGAGGGCGAGACCACCGATCGTGCGAAGTCGCCGACGTACTACTACTTCAACATCCGCAATCGGATGATGTACGCCCGCAAGCATCTCGATCAGGACGGCATCCGTCGGTGGCGGCGTTCCTCGCTGCGCGTCGGGTACGGGGTACTCCTTCAGGGTGGTCGGCGCCAGCTTCTGTCCACTGCCCCGTGGCGCGCCTATGCGCGCGGGGTCCGCGACGGCTTCCGGGTGAGCCGGGGGAAGGCGACGGGACGATGAGCGGCATCCTCACGGTCTGCGACGCGAACGTGTGCCGTTCGGTCGCAGCGGAGTTCCTCCTCGCCGAGGAGTTCTCGCAGCACGCCTCGCTCGCGGGGGTGCGGGTCTCCAGTCGAGGAGCGCAGGCTCTGCAGGCCCACTCCGCCTGTCGGCTCGTGGCGGAGATGCGCGAGGACGAGATCTGGCTCGCGCGGTCTCGACGGCATCAGTCGCTCCAGCTCGGCGCCGAGGAGATCGAGGACGCGGATCTGATTCTGACGGCGACGACGAGCTCCCGCGCGGCGGTCGTGTCGCTGGTTCCGGGTGCGCGGCGCCGGGTCTTCACGCTGCGCGAGGCCCTGTGGCTCGCGCCGGGGTTCGCACCGAGACCGGGCGCGGTCGGTGACGACCTCGTGCGCGACTTCGCCGCGCACCTCGATGCGCAGCGCGGGCTCCAGCAGGTTCCGGTGAAGCGGGCGCGTCCGTGGCGGCGCGCTGCTCACCCCTTCGACATCGCAGACGGGCACGGCGCCGGTCGTCGTGCTCACGCCGCGACGCTCCAGCAGGTGCAGAAGACGGTCGCAGAGCTGGTCAGGGCGATGGCCACGGATCCGACTTTGCCTTTTCTCTCGACACGGAGGGCACCCGTCCAGTAGGATTCGGGTTGTGCGACTTAGGGAGTCGCGCATGGGAGCGGCTTAGGGGAGCCGCCACTGGGGAAAACTGGGGAAAAACGTGAGCCTTCATTGGTGCACGCGTCGAACGGGGTATTCGACGCTGTCAAAAACTGTCGGGGGAGCCGTCGTCATCGCGGCGATGCTCACCCTTGCCGCATGCGCGCCCGCTGAGACGGACGGCGCTTCGCCGTCGCCGTCGCCGAGCGCGACGCAGATCCTGCCGCCCGGCGCGACCGAGAGTCCTGACGCCGGGGACGGCCCGCAGACCGCGGCTCCGCTTCCGACGCAGGAGGCAGCCGTCGGCGAGACCGTCGCCTTCGACACCGGCATCTCCGTCGTGATCGACAAGGTCGAGTCCGTGACCGTCAAGGCGGAGACGCCCGGCGAGGTCTCCGGAACCGCCGTCGTCGTCACCGTCACCGCGAAGAACGGCACGGATGCCGCGCAGAGCCTCGACTCCGCCGTCGTCACCGTCAACGCGCAGGACGGCGAGCCCGGCATCGGCACGACCGCGGGCGATCCCGCGCCGCTGACCGGCTCACTCGCACCGGGGAAGTCCGCCACCGGTCGCTATGTCTTCATGCTCGGCTCCGCGTCCGGTCGCGACGTCGCCGTCTCCGTCAACTACGCCGCCGGTGAGCCTGTGGCGATCTTCACCGGAAAGGTCTCCTGATGGCTGTTCAGGCTGGAACCTCGCGCTCGCGTCTGCGGGCGGCCCTGGCGCTCGGCGTCGGCATCGCTCTCGCAGCGGCCGCTGTCGTCGCCGTCCCGAACGCCGCGTCCGCGGCGGTGCCGGCGGCGAAGGCGCCTCTGCTCGAGCGCACGAACGACGTGATCACCTCCGACCCGCTGCCGACGGTCCAGATCGACTCGGGGTACGTGTGGGCGCAGGCCACGATCGGCAACATCGTCTACGCGGGCGGCAGCTTCACGAACGCGCGGGCCGCGCTCGCGGCTCCGGGCACGAGCCTGACCCCGCGCAGCAACATCCTCGCCTACGACATCACGACGGGTGAGCTGCAGGGCTTCGCTCCTGCGGTGAACGGCGTGATCAAGGCCGTCGCGGCGTCTCCCGACGGATCGCGCATCTACATCGGCGGCTCGTTCACGCAGGTCAACGGCACCGCGCGGTACAACTTCGCGGCCCTCGACGCCCAGACCGGGCAGCTGATCCCGGGCTTCGCGCCCGCTGTCGGCGGCGCCGGCGTGTACGGCATCGCGGTGAGCGCGGACTCCGTGTACGTGGCGGGCAACTTCACGCAGGCGAACACGGTGGCGCGCAAGAACTTCGCGGCCTTCGCTACCGCGGACGGGGCGCTGCGCGATTGGGCGCCGACCTCCGACCAGCAGGTCGACGCGCTCATCATGGAGCCGGGCGGGCAGCACGTGATCGCGGGTGGACGCTTCTACCTCATCAACAACGCGACCCAGCGCGGGCTCGTCGCCCTCGATCCGACCACGGGGGGCATCGACACCGGGTGGGCCGCACCCAACACCGTGAAGAATGGCGGGGCACTCGGCACAAGCGCCGCAGGCAAGACGGGTATCTTCGGACTGTCCACCGACGGGACGGGCATCTACGGCACAGGGTGGGTCTACACGGCGCACACCGCCGGCAACCTCGAAGGCGCGTTCGCGGCCGAGGTGGGCACTGGCGCAATTCGTTGGGTCGCGGACTGCCACGGCGACAACTACGGCGTGTACTCGACGGGAAAGGTCGTCTACACGACGAGCCACACGCATGCCTGTGAGACGGCCAACCTCTGGCCCGAACAGAGCACCCGTACCTGGCGCTACATGCTCGCGTTCACAGCGACGGCGGAAGGAACGCTCACCCGCAGCACCAGCCTGGGGTCGACCTATGCCGACTGGAACGGCACGCCGTCTCCGTCCGCCTATGCGGTCACCCCTGACTACACGGTCGGAAACACCACGGGCCTTGGCCAGGCGGGGCTGTCGATCACGGGTGCCGGCGACTACGTCGCCGTCGCGGGAGAGTTCACGAGCGTGAACAACAAGATGTTCCAGGGCATCGTGCGTTTCTCCTCCAAGCCCGCGGGCGGCGCCAAGCAGGGGCCGCGACTCTCCGGCACCGACTGGGCCACGCCGACGGCGACGTCGACGCAGTCCGGACGCGTGCGCGTGTCGACCACGACGAACTGGGATCGCGACAACCGCGACCTCACCTATCAGCTGCTCCGCTCCGACTCGGCCACTCCGGTCGACCAGGTGACCACGCAGTCGGTGTGGTGGCAGATCGGCGCGGTCGTCCTCAACGACACCACGGCCGTACCCGGAACCAACTACACCTACACGGTCAAGGCGGTGGATGCCGATGGCAACTCCGCGCTCAGTCAGCCGGTCTCGGTGACCGCCGCGGGTGGCACCGGCTCCGACTACGCCAACCTCGTCCTCAACGACCGCGCCGAGCTGTACTACCCGCTCGGCAGCCTCGGCGGCAACTGGGCCGGCGGCGCGAACCCGGTCGTCGGCAGCGGCGTCAGCAACACGTCGCCGGGAGCCGTGCAGGGCACGACCGGCGCCAGCGCCTCCAGCTTCAGCGGCTCCACGTCGGGCCGTGTCTCGTCGGCGACCGCGGCGAAGGGCGACGACAACTACGCCGCCGAGGCCTGGTTCAAGACGAGCACCACCCGCGGAGGCAAGGTCTTCGGCTACGGTTCCTCCCAGACGGGCAGCTCCGGCAGCAATGATCGCAACGTCTACATGTTGAACAACGGGCGCCTCGCCTATGGCGTCAACCCCGTGACCGCGAAGACCGTGACCACGACCGCGTCCTACAACGACAACAAGTGGCACCACGTCGTCTCGACGCTGAGCCCGGCGGGCATGGTGCTCTACGTCGACGGCAAGGTCGTCGCGCAGGACACGTCCGTTGTCGCGGCGCAGAACAACTACAACGGATACTGGCGAGTGGGCTATGACAACCTGAGCGGATGGCCGAGCGCACCGACGTCGTACTCCTTCGCCGGCAGCATCGACGAGTTCGCGGTCTACCCGAACGCGCTGACGGCCGCGCAGGTCGCGCAGCACTACGCGACGGGTATGGGCTTCAAGGCCCCGACGGCCTCGTTCACCACGGCCGCGACCGACCTCTCGGTCGCCTTCACCGGCACCGCGACCGCCGACACCGGACAGACCATCACGGGCTACTCCTGGAACTTCGGCGACGGACAGACCGCGACCGGCGCGACGCCCACGCACGTGTACGCCGCCTCCGGCACGTACACCGTCACGCTCACCGCCACGGACAGCCGCGGGATCATCGGGGTGTCCACCCAGCAGGTCACGGCCCTCGCGCCGAACGTCCTGCCGACGGCGGACTTCACCTCCACGGTCTCCGGACTCACCGCATCGGTGAACGGCCTGCCGTCCGCCGACTCCGACGGCACGATCGCCGGGTACTCCTGGAACTGGGGCGACGGAACGCCCGCTGGTGCCGGAGCCACGGCCACGCATGCCTACGGGGCGGCGGGAACCTACACCGTGACGCTCACGGTGACGGATGACCGCGGCGGTCAGGCGACCAAGACGGGCGACGTCGTCGTGACGCATGCCGCTCCGGTCGCGTCGTTCGAGGCGAGCCCGAATGTGCTCGACGTGAACGTCAACGCCTCGGCCTCGACCGCGTCGGATGCCGCGACGCTCAGTTACTCCTGGAACTGGGGCGACGGCTCGGCCGCGGGCAGCGGAGCGACCGCGTCGCACCACTACGCGGTGGCCGGCAACTACACGATCACCCTGACGGTGACCGACAGCCTCGGCGCGACCGCGACGACCACCCGCACGGCGACCGTCGCCGACAAGCCGTTCGCGATCCGCGACGACTTCGAGCGCACCGCGGCATCCGGCTGGGGTTCGGCCGAGGCCGGCGGCGCGTACACCGTGATGAACGGGGCGGCGGCCGCGGCATCCGTCGCGGGCGGTCGGGGACTGCTGACGCTCGCCACCGGTCAGACGCGCAACCTGGCACTGCAGGGCACGTCGCTCGCCGACACGCTGACGTCGCTGTCGTACTCGATCGACCAGGCGCCGTCCACCGGCGGATCCTACGTCGGCGTGAGCGCCCGCAAGTCCGCGACGAACGAGTACCTGGCCCGCGTCTGGATGCGGACCGACGGCAAGCTCTGGCTCACCGTCCAGCGCGGCAGCACCGTGATCGCCACGCAGGCGCTCACCACGACGTGGGCCGCCGGAGACGTGTTCCGTCTCGCGGTGAACGTCAGCGGTGCGTCGCCGACGACCATCCAGGTGAAGACCTGGAAGGACGGCGCGATCGAGCCCGCCGACTGGCAGCTCACCGTGACCGACTCGACCGCCGACCTGCAGGGGACCGGCTGGACGAGCGTGCACGCATCCCGTGGATCCACGGCGACGTCGACCGCGGTCTTCTCGTTCGATTCGCTGCGGGTCACCGACCTCAAGGCCCCGCTGCCGAACGTGGCTCCGACGGCGGCGTTCACGAGCACGGTGACGAACCTCGGTGTCGCGGTCGACGGATCCACGTCGACGGACAGCGACGGCACCGTCGCCGGGTACTCCTGGAACTGGGGAGACGGCACGGCCGCAGGCACGGGCGCGACCGCGTCGCACACCTACGCCGCGGCGGGCACGTACGACGTGACGCTGACGGTCACGGATGACGACGGCGCCACCGGCACCGTCACCCACCAGGTCGTCGCCACCGACCCGCCCGTCGTGGATCCGGCGATCGCTCGCGATGCGTTCGCCCGCACGGCGACCTCGGGCTGGGGCACCTCGGACGTCGGCGGTGCGTGGAGTCTCACGGGCGGTGCGGCATCGGCGGCATCCGTCGCAGACGGCGTCGGAAAGCTCACCCTCGCGGCGGGCGGAACGCGCAATATGCTGCTGAATTCGGTGTCCGCGAAGAATGTCACGATGTCGGCCGATTTCAGCGCCGATGCGGCTCCGTCCACCGGGTCCGCATATGTCGGCCTCATCGCCAGGTCGAGCGCGACGGACAACTATCTCGTGCGCGCCTGGCTGAACGCGAACGGGACTGTGTCGATCGTGATCCAGCAGGGATCCGCTGTGCTGTCCACTTACGTGGTCCCGGGAATCACCCGCGGCGCCGGAGACTCGTTCACCCTCAAGGTCGACGTATCCGGCGGAGCATCCACGACGATCTCGGCGAAGCTGTGGCGTCAGGGCACCGAGGAGCCGGCGAACTGGCAGACCTCGTTCGTCGACACCACCGGTATCGACGCGGCTGGTGCCGTCGGAGTGCACGGCAACCGTGTCAGTTCCGCCACCGCGCCGACCGTCATCTCCGTCGACAACTTCCGGGTTCTCGACAACGGCTGATCCAGCCGCAAACGAAGAGTCGACAGGCGGCCGCCTCTCGCCGAGACATTTCTCTGCGAGGGGCGGCCGCTTTCTTGCGTGAAATCGGTGGAAATCTGCAGAAACACCCCTCGACGGGGATGAGGGCGACGGGGTAATATACCAATGCGACCGCTTAGGGGAGTGGCCGTAATACTGGGGAAACTGGGGATCACGTGAACCGTCATCGGTGCACGCGCCGAACAGGGAATTCGGCGCTGTTCGAATTCACTGCGTCTGGCCTTCCGGCCACAGCCTCCGTCAGCCATGCCGTCGGGGAGCCCGTGGCAGTCATATTCGGAAAGGTCGCCTGATGAGCACTCTGGTCGCACGTCGCAGGACCGCGCGCTGGCGCGCGGTGTTCGCCGCATTCGTCGGCATCGTCCTCGCCTTCAGCGCAGCGCTGATCGCTCCCGTCACGGCATCCGCAGCCGTCCCCACCGCCAAGGCGCCGTTCCTCCAGCGAACCGCCGACGTGGCGACGGCCGACGCGTTGCCGACGGTGCAGATCGACTCCGGCTACGTGTGGGCGCAGACCACGGTCGGCAACACCGTGTACGCGGCGGGCAGCTTCTCGAACGCACGGGCCGCGCTCGCCGCTCCCGGCACGAACCTGACTCCGCGCAGCAACATCCTCGCCTACGACATCACGACCGGCAATCTCCTGCCCTTCGCGCCGTCGGTCAACGGCGTGATCAAGTCGATCGCGCACTCGACAGACGGGTCGCGCATCTACATCGGCGGCTCCTTCACCCAGGTGAACGGCACCGCGCGCTTCAACTTCGCCGCCCTCGACGCCCAGACCGGTCAGCTGATCTCCGGCTTCACCCCCTCCGTCGGCGGGGTCGGCGTGTTCGGCATCACCCTGCTCGGCGACTCCGTCTACGTGGCAGGCAACTTCACTCAGGCCAACGGCACCGCCCGCAAGAACTTCGCCGCCTTCGCGACCTCGAACGGCGCTCTGCGGAGCTGGGCTCCGACGTCTGACCTGCAGGTCGACGCGCTCGTCACCGACCCCGACGGCTCGCAGATCATCGCGGGCGGCCGCTTCTCCATGGTCAACGGTCTCGCCTCGCAGCGCGGGCTCTCGGCCATCGACCCCGTCTCCGGTGTCGTGAACACCGGATGGCAGGCGAACAGCACGGTCATCAACGGCGCGGCATCCGGAAAGGCGGGCATCTTCGCCCTGTCCACCGATGCCACGGGCGTCTACGGCACCGGCTGGGTCTTCTCCGACGTCAACACCGGCAACCTCGAGGGCGTCTTCGCCGCGGATGCCGGCAGCGGTGCGATCCGCTGGGTGGCCGACTGCCACGGCGACCACTACGGCGTCTACTCCACCGGCAAGGTCGTCTACGCGACGAGTCACATGCACCAGTGCGAGACCGTGAACCTGTGGCCTGAGCAGCCGGTGCGTCAGTACCGCTACATGGAGGCCTTCACCACGACGGCCGAGGGGACCCTGAGCCGCTCGGTCTCCGTCGGCTCCATCTACAAGGACTGGAGCGGCACGCCCTCCCCGTCCGGATACGCCTGGTACCCCGACTTCACGGTCGGCACGGCGTCCGGACTCGGTCAGGCCGGTCTCTCCATCACCGGCGTGGGGGACTACATCTCCGTCGCCGGCGAGTTCACGAGCGTCAACGGCCAGCGCTACCAGGGCATCGTGCGGTTCTCGACGACGCCCTCGGGCGGCGCGAAGCAGGGACCGCGTCTCACCGGCGCGAGCTGGGGCGCCCCGACGGCGGCGACCGCATCTCCTGGCCGCATCCGCGTGTCCATCCCGGTCAACTGGGATCGTGACGACCGCGACCTGACCTACCAGCTCCTGCGCACGGGTACAGCCGGCGTGCTCGACCAGAAGGTCGTGTCGTCGGGGTGGTGGAACAAGACGCAGCTCTCGTTGAGTGACAAGACGGTCGCACCGGGATCCACGTACACCTATACCGTGAGAGCGGTCGACGCGAACGGCAACGCCGCCACCAGTCAACCGGTCACGGCCACGGCGACGAGCGGATCGGCCTCCGACTACGCCAACGCCGTGCTCGATGACGGCGCACAGCTCTACTATCCGCTGGGAAGCACCACCACGGACTGGGCCGGGGGAGCCGCCCCGTTGTTCAGCAGCGGGGTGAGCGTCACGTCGCCGGGAGCCGTCGAGGGCACCACCGGGACGTCGGCGTCGAAGCTCGACGGCACGACATCAGGCCTCGTCTCGTCCGGATCCTCGGTCAGCGGGCCGAACGTCTTCTCCACCGAGGTGTGGTTCAAGACCACCACCACCGACGGCGGCAAGATCGTCGGCTTCGGCAACCAGCAGACCGGCTTCTCCGGGAACTACGACCGGCATCTGTACATGCAGAACAACGGACGACTGACATTCGGCGTCTACCCGGGCGGGGTGCGCACGGTGTCGTCGAGCGCCTCGTACAACGACGGTCAGTGGCACCACGCGGTGACGTCGCTCGGCGATGACGGGATGAAGCTCTACGTCGACGGCGCGCTCATCGCGCAGGACGCCTCGGTCACCGATGCGCAGGGCTACGACGGCTACTGGCGCGTGGGCGGGGACAGCATGGGCGGCTGGCCCGATGCTCCCGGACGCTGGGAGTTCAACGGCACGGTCGACGAGTTCGCGGTCTACCCGACGGCGCTGAGCGCCGCGCAGGTCGCCGCCCACTACGCGGTGGGCGCAGGCATCCACGCACCGACCGCCGCGTTCACCTCCACGCCGACGAACCTGTCCGTGGCGTTCGACGCGACGGCCAGCACGGTCGACGCAGGACAGACGATCACGGGCTACGCGTGGGACTTCGGCGACGGCCACAACGGGACCGGCGCGACCCCGACTCACGTCTACGAGGCCTCCGGCACCTACGACGTCGTGCTGAGCGTCACGGACAGCCGTGGCCTCACGGGTACCGTCACGCACCAGGTCGCCGTCACCGGGCCCAACGTGCTGCCGACGGCGGACTTCACCTCGACGGCATCGGGCCTCACGGCCTCGGTGAACGGCGCGACGTCGGCTGACCCCGATGGCACGATCGCGTCGTACTCCTGGAACTGGGGCGACGGCTCCGCGGCCGGCTCGGGCGTCACCGCCTCGCACGCCTATGCGGCGCCGGGCACGTACGCGGTCACGCTGACCGTGACCGACGACCGCGGCGGGCAGGCGACGAAGACCGCGAACGTCATCGTGACCCATGCGGCGCCGGTGGCGAGCTTCACGGCCGCCGCCAACGCGCTGACCGTCTCGGTCGACGGGTCGGCGTCCACGGCATCGGATGCCGCGACGCTGGCTTACTCGTGGAACTGGGGAGACGGCAGCCCCGCGGGCAGCGGAGCCACCGCCTCGCACGTCTACGCGGCGGCCGGCGACTTCACGATCACCCTCACGCTGACCGACAGCGTGGGTGCGACCGCCACGACCACGCGCACCGTCACGGTGGCGGATCAGGCCTTCGCGATCCGTGACGACTTCGAGCGCACGGCATCGTCCGGATGGGGGGCTGCCGAGCTCGGCGGCACCTACACCGTGATGAACGGGGCCGCGTCGGCGGCATCCGTGTCCGGCGGCGCAGGAAAGCTGACGCTGGCGGCGGGGCAGACGCGCAACGTGGCCCTGCAGGGCACGTCGCTCGCCGACACGCTCACGACGCTGACGTACTCCGCCGATCAGGGCCCTGCCACCGGCAGCTCCTATGTGGGGGTGAGCGCCCGCAAGTCGGCGACCTCGGAGTACCTCACCCGTGTGTGGATGCGCAACGACGGAAAGCTGTGGCTGGTGATCCAGCGCGACAGCACCGTCCTGGTGTCCAAGGCGCTGACGACCACGTGGGCGGCGGGAGACGTGTTCCGCCTCTCGGTCAAGGTCTCGGGCGCATCGCCGACGACCATCCAGGTGAAGACCTGGAGGGACGGCACCGCGGAGCCCGCCGACTGGCAGCTCTCCACGACCGACGCCACGGCGGGACTGCAGGGCAGCGGATGGACGAGCGTCCACGCGAACCGCGCCGGCAGCGCCACCTCGACCGCGGCGTTCTCGTTCGACGCGCTGCGGGTCACCGACCTCAAGGCCCCGGTCGGCCCGCTGCCGAACGTGGCTCCGACGGCGGCGTTCACGAGCACGGTGACGAACCTCGGTGTCGCGGTCGACGGATCGACGTCGACGGACAGCGACGGCACGGTCGCCGGGTACTCCTGGAACTGGGGAGACGGCACGGCCGCAGGCACGGGCGCGACCGCGACGCACACCTACGCCGCGGCGGGCACGTACGACGTGACGTTGACGGTCACGGATGACGACGGCGCCACCGGCACCGTCACCCATCAGGTGGTCGCCACCGACCCGCCCGTCGGTCCGCAGCCCGGAGCGGTCGTCGCGAGCGACGACTTCGGCAGGACGGCGACCGCGGGCTGGGGCACCGCCGACCTGGGTGGCGCGTGGACGCTCTCCGGGGGTGCGGCGTCCGCAGCTTCCGTCGACGGAGCGGGCGTGCTCACGCTCGGCGCCGGCAGCACGCGCAACATGCTGCTCAACACGGTGTCGGCGAAGAACGTCACGATGTCGATGGACTTCAGCGCCGATGCCGCACCGGCGACGGGGCAGGCGTACGCCGGCCTGATCGCACGATCGAGCGCCACGGACAACTACCTCGTGCGCGCGTGGCTGAACTCCAACGGCACCGTGTGGATCGTGATCCAGCAGGGGGCTGCGGTGCTCTCGACGTACCAGGTGCCGGGGATCACGCGCGGTGCGGGCGACGCCTTCACCCTGAAGGTCGACGTGTCCGGCGGGGCCTCGACGACGATCTCGGCCAAGCTCTGGAAGCAGGGCACCACCGAGCCCGCCGCCTGGCAGACCTCGTTCGTCGACACCACCGGGATCGACGCCGCCGGAGCGGTCGGGGTGCACGCGAACCGCGTGAGCTCCGCCACCGGTCCGGCAGTCCTGAGGGTCGACGGTTTCCGGGTCACGGACAACGGGTGAATCCCAGGGCACGTGCCATAGGCTCGTGCTGATGTCCGAACAGCTGATGCGGCGATCGTCGTGAACGGGAGCACTCTCCTGCTCGCGGCGATCGCCGCTGGCGTGGGCGTGATCGGCATCCTGCTGTTCCGGGCCAGCCCGCGTCTCACCTTCGTGGTCTGGGCTCTCGTCCTCTTCTTCGTGCCCGTGTGGATCGGCGTCAACGTCGGCTTCTTCTGGTCGGCGATCACCCTGCTCACCCTCGTCGCGGTGCTGACGAACATCTCCGACATCCGCCTCAACGGGATAGACCTCATCATGGGGGTGTTCACGCTGATGGCGGCGACGCAGTTCGCCCTCAAGATGACCGGACTCTCGGCCACCGTGATCGCTCTGCTCGAGTGGGTGCTGCCGTACATCTGGGGTCGACTGGTGCTGTCGCGCGTGAAGCGCTCGTTCGTCACTGCGGTGCTCGCCACCGTCGTGACGGTGGCGGCCGTGCTCGGTCTCATCGAGTTCGCCACCGGCACGAACATCTTCGTGTCGCTTCCCGCGATGGGGGCTGACCTCTACGCCAGCTGGGGCGGCTTGCAGGTCCGTGCCGATCGGCTGCGGGTCGAGGGCGCCTGGGGTCATTCGATCGCGATGGGCGCGGCCTTCGCGATGTCGTCCGCCTTCATCGTCGCCG
Source organism: Microbacterium sp. NPDC012755 (assembly GCF_042901325.1). Lineage (NCBI taxonomy): Bacteria > Bacillati > Actinomycetota > Actinomycetes > Micrococcales > Microbacteriaceae > Microbacterium > Microbacterium sp. NPDC012755. The sequence continues at coordinate 1,718,380 of NZ_JBIBCT010000001.1, forward strand.
CCCGATGGCCGGTCGCCGTCCGGCTGGTCGCGCTCGGCATCGTCACTGCGGCGACGGTCACGACCATCAGCCGCATCGGCATGCTGACCCTCGCCTTCACCGTCGTGCTCTCGGTGCTGCTGCTCCCCGGGCTCGATCGCGCGATGCGCTGGTCGGTGGCCGCTCTCGGAGTCGTCGCCGCGATCATCATCATCCCCTTCGTCGGGGAGATCTTCCTCGAGGCGGGCGATGAGGCGGGCGGCAGCGCCGACTACCGTTCCGGACTGTTCTCGCTCGTGTCGCAGGTGCAGCTGTTCGGCAGCGCGGGCGACTGGAGCGGACTCACCGTCGGAGGCGAGTATCTCGGCGCCTACGCGAAGTCGGTCGACAACGCGTTCCTCGTGTTCGCATTGCGGTTCGGGTGGATCCCGTCACTGCTCCTGATCGCCGCGCTCGTGTTCGCCGCGGCGTACATCCTCCGCCCCGGCAAGGCGTCGCCGCCGTCGATCGCCGTGGCCTCCCAGCTGCCCGCGATCTTCGCCGTTGCGCTCATCACGCAGGCAGGCGCGTACCTGTGGTTCCTCGCCGGCCTCGCCGTCGCGTGGGCTCAGCAGGGGAGGGATGCCGATGCGGCCGACGATCAGGCCGCGCTGCCGTCCCTCTTCAGCATGAGCCGTACGAACGAGGACAGCGTCTTCGCGTCGCGACGGTAGACAGGGATCGCGAGGGCGGCGGCGGAGATCGCGAGACCGGCCACGAGCCCCACTCCGAGCTGCACCCAGGCGTTCGTCGCCGTGAGGGCCTGCGCGGCGCCCCAGGCGGCGAGTCCGGCGGCCAGCGAGACGGCGATGATGCGCCCGGCGCCCTGGTACAGCTGCCGTCGCGGCATCGGCGTGATCCGGGAGAGCCAGGCGAGCGAGATGGGCCACGCGATCGCGGGGTGCACGGCGAAGGCGATGGCGACGCCGAGGACGCCGAAGAACGAGCCGATCACGATGCACACCACCTTGATGAGGGCGGTGACGATCGTGTACCGGAGCAGGTCGGCACCAAGGCCGCGCGCGAGGTACACCCAGTACCCCACGAACGAGACGGTGGTCAGGATGCCGGCGATCGCGAACATGCGCAGCATCGGGGCGGCCTCCGCCCACCGGCTGCCGAGCATGATGTCGACGGCCGGCTCGGCGAGGCCGGCGACGATCGCCACCGGGATGCCGAACAGGAAGCCCAGCGCGAGCTGCGCGGCCGTCACATAGGTCTCGAAGCGCGGCTGGTCCTGCTGCACGCGCGACAGCACCGGGAGGGCCACCGACTGCAGCGGGGAGCGCACCTGCGTCAGAGGCGTCATGATCAGCTGGAAGGCACGGTTGTAGAGACCCAGAGGGGCCGTGCCGAACCGGAAGCTGATCATGACCGTGTCGATCTGACGCGCGGCGTAGCCGATCAGGTTGGTCGCGACCAGCGTCCATCCGAAGTTCACCAGCTGCTTGACCGGATGTGATCGCGAGTACGGGCGCGGCAGCCAGCGTCCGGCCGCGACGACGCCGACGAGCAGGATGATGCCGGTGACGAGCTGCTGGATCACCAGGGACCAGTAGCCCATGCCGGCGACCGCTGCGACGATCGCGACCGCGAGGGCGATGGCCGAGGACGCGACGTCGATGACGGCGAGGGGACGCAGCTTGAGGTCGCGCATCAGGTTGGCCCTGTGCTGCGTCGCGAGTCCGTTCAGCAGGAACGTCAGCGACAGCCACTGCGAGATGCCCACGAGCTCGGGCTCGCCGGTCACGGCGCCGATCGCCCACGACAGCGAGAACATGATCGCGGTGAGCACCACGCCGATCGCCGCGTTGATCCAGAACAGGTTGTCGCGCTGGCCGGTGGACAGCTCGGGCGCCTGGATGGATGCCGACGTGAGGCCGAAGTCGCGGAAGATCTCGCCGAGACCGACGACGACCAGGACGATCGCCAGCAGGCCGTAGTCGTGCGGGGAGAGGATCCGCGCCAGCACCACGACGGACAGCAGCTGCAGGATGATCCTCGCGGCCTGCGCGGCGAGGGTGAAGTAGGCGCCGCGGGCTGCGGAGTGCGCGAGGGACGAGGCCATCAGCGCCTCTGTGCCGCGCGCACCCGGCGGAACGTCCCGCGCAGCACCCGGATCGCCTCGCGGGGCCGCGCGGCGGTCAGGCGGATCAGGTCGAAGCCGCGGTAGCGCGGAGGGCGTCGACCGGCGAGGCGCGAGCCGAGCAGGCGGGCGAAGAGGAACTGTCGACGTGCTGTCTGCAGAGGCTGGGCGTCGCGCAGGTGCGCGCCGGGGAGCGGACGCACGGCGATGACTCCGGCGTCGACGGCGGCGAGGATCACGTCCCGTCCGCGCGGCGTGCGGGCGACGAGGGCGCTGATGCCGTCTCCCTCGGCGAAGGTCGGGTATCCCCGTTCGTCGGTCTCCCAGGAGTCGGCGCACACGATGTCGGCGGCCTGTCCGACGCCGTCGGGGCAGATCTTGCAGCGCCACTGCGTGGTGGGCCCGAGAACCCTGCCCCAGGACTCGTCGTAGTCGGCGGAGACCTCGAGATCGCCGCTGCGAGCGGTGAAGCGGCCGGGCCAGCCGTTGCCGCGATAGCGCAGCGCGTCGACGGGCTGCTCGGGGGAGATGCCGAGCTCGGTGAGCAGCGACTCGGTGGCCTTCTGGCTCGGCGTGCCGGCGCAGAAGAACGACAGCAGCAGCGGAGCCTCTCCGTCGACGAGCTGAGGCGCCGCGGCACGCAGCGCCGCCACCTCGCAGGGCTTCGCCGCCACCGCGCTGTCGGTGCGGAACACGTCGGGGTTCTCCAGGGCGCCGACGGGGGCGTAGCGGGAGCCCGCGGCGGCGAGGGCCTGCTCGCGCGTCGTGATCGTCACGGGCACCGTGCGCCGAGGGGAGGTGCGCTCCGCGGCGGCTCCGGTGATGCGGGCGGCCCGGCCGGTGTCGAGCAGCCAGGCGTGCAGCGCCGTGAGCGCGCCGCCGCTGCTGCCGGCGCGACGGATGTCGTCATCGGTCGCCCAGGCCTGCCAGAGGCCGACGTTCGGACCGAGCAGGGCATCGTGCTCGGCTCCCTCAGGGGCGGCGGGAGCGGTGATGCGCATGCCGGGGCATGAGCGGTCGAACACCTCGGCCGCTCCGTCGATCGGCGCCGACTCCGCCTCGTACGTCGGGCGCAGGTAGCCGCGGTCGTCGAGGCGCATGCTGACGCCGGGATCGAGTCGGGGGCACAGGCCGCACCCCGAGCACGCGTCGCGGGTCAGCACATCGGCGATGCGCTCCTGCAGCGCGGTCACAGCGACTGCTTCAGGCCGGCCACCAGGGGCTCGAGCAGGGCACGACCCCTGTCGCGGGCCTCTTCTGCGCCGCTGCGCAGATCGGGGGCCGCGGCGTGTGCGAGCACCTCGCCCGCCCAGTCGCCGTTCTCGGTGATCGAGACGACGCGGGTCCAGCCGACGGCATCCATCAGCGGGGCGAACTTGCGCGAGTAGGCCATCGCGATCGCCGGTGTGCCGGTGGAGAGCGCGTTGAGGCAGGCGTGCATGCGGGCGCCGATGACGAGCTCGCTCGCCGCGATGATCGACCGTGCGTCCTCGAGGTCGGCGGGCACGACGAGGTCGACCCGTCCGTCGTACTCGGCGGCGAGCTCGCGGCTCACCGGCACGTCGTTGTCGTGGCTCTGCGAGTCGAGCACGTGCGGGAAGATCGTGACCGATCGGCCTGCCGCCAGCAGCTCGTCGATGATGCGGCGGATGGCGTCGCGATAGTGCGGGGCGTCGACGTGCGGGTTGTCGTTCCACAGCAGGCCGGACACGTTCAGCAGCACGTCGCGCTTCGTCGCCGACGGCGTCGGCTGGTCGATGCCGAACACGAGATCGCTCGTGACCGCGGCGACGGGGCGCCCCAGCTGGGCGGAGGCGTTCGCGCTGACGATGTCGCGGGCGAAGACCAGGCGGCTGCGGCGCAGGTTGCGGCGGGCGAGAACGCGGCCGCGGCGGGTGTGGAACGGGCCGATGGTCTGCGGCGCCATGACCGACGGGACGCCGGCCTGGGCAGCGAACTCGTGCAGCAGCGACATCGTCGTGTGCCGGGTGAGGCCGTAGATGTCGGCGAAGCTGTCGCCCGAGCGGGTGTCCCACACGAGGTCGAAGCCGCGGAGCCAGCGCTGCATGCCGAGGCGCCCCGTGACCCGCTCGCGCACCAGGGCGCGCGGACTCCACGGAACCTCGGGCTGCCGCCGCCCGTAGTTGAGATAGGTGAACTCCGCGTCGGGCCAGACCGATCTGACCAGATCCTCGGACCCGCGCGCGAGCGCGCGGACTCCCAGATTGACGCTGGAATCGTTCGCCCATGCGATGAGAACGCGCACGTAAACCCCCTCGACCCCGACGCGCCCCGTTCGCGATCGGGCCGCTGCCCTTCAGACGCGGTCATGACGACCGCACATCTCCCCAGATGAATGCTCAGCGCGCCGTACGAGGATACGGCTGAGCAGGCTCATCCTAGCATCACGAGCCCCGTATCCTCAGGGTTCGCGCAGGCGGTCGGCTACCATGAGAACGCGCCGCGTTCGCTCGGCGACGTCGTCACATGGGGAGGCGACGCTTGCCGGCACTGGAGGGGCACGGATGAAAGCTGACGCGACGGGTTGGTCGCTCGCCAGCGCATGGTCTGCGATTCGCAAGTTCTGGTACGTCATCATCGGCATGGCCATCATCGGGGGAGCCGTCGGGTACGGCATCTCGGCGACGACGACGCCGCAGTACCAGTCGACGGCGACGCTGTACTTCGCGATGAACCAGGGCACGACGGGCACCGATCTCAACCAGGGCTCGACCTACACCCAGTCGCAGATGCTCTCCTTCGCGCAGCTCGCGACGTCGTCGCGCGTGCTCGCCCCCGTCATCGACGAGCTCGGGCTCGACATCACGCCCAAGGAGCTCGTCCGCAGCATCGCGATCACGATCCCGCAGGACACCATCATCCTCAGCGTGCAGGTGACGTCGACCAGCGCGAAGCGGTCGGCAGACATCGCCAACGCGATCTCCGAGGAGCTGTCCAGCGCGGTGAAGACGATCGTGGCCAAGGGCGTCGACCAGAAGCCGACCATCGTCCCGTCCGTCATCGACGAGGCGGTGGTCCCGCAGTTCCAGTCGCTGCCCAACAAGAGCAAGGATGCCGGCCTCGCCGCCGTCCTCGGTCTCGTCCTCGGCATCCTCGTCGCCTTCATCGCGACGATCGCCGACACCCGCGTGCGCAACGAGGCGGCGCTCGCCCGTGTGACGGACCTGCCCTACCTCGGCTCGATCACCCGCACCAAGCGGGGGACGGATGCCGGGCTGATCGTGGTGCGCGAGCCGCGCAGCCACATCGCGGAGGACTTCCGGCGGGTGCAGGCGTCGCTGGCGTTCGCCAACATCGACGGGCAGTCGCGTCGACTCCTGATCACGTCGGCGTCCCCCGCCGAGGGCAAGTCGACCTTCTCGGCGAACCTCGCCCTCACCCTCGCCGATCTCGGCGAGAACACCCTGCTGATCGACGCCGATCTCCGGCGCCCGCGCATCGGCGAGATCTTCGGGCTCGACGCCGCCGTCGGGCTCACATCGGTCGTCCTCGGCTCCGCCGAGCTCAGCGACGCGGTGATCCCGTGGCGCGAGGGCGGACCCGATCTGCTGCTCTCCGGCGAGGTGCCCCCGAACTCGGCATCCGTGCTCACCTCCCACGCGTTCGCCGAGGTCCTCGGCGCCGCCAGCGAGGGGCACGACGTCGTGGTGATCGACTCCCCGCCGGCGCTCACGGTGGCCGACACGAACCTCGTCGCGCCTCTCGTGGACGGCGTCGTCATCGTGGTCGACGCGTCGAAGACCAGCAGGCCCCAGCTGGCGGCGACGATCCGCACGCTCGAGGGGTCGGGCGCGCCCATCATCGGCATCGTCCTGAACAAGGTGCGCCTCCCGCGCAGCCGCACCACGTATTACGCGCAGGAGAAGTCTTCAAGCTAGTCCTGCTACCCTGTTCTGCGGATGGGGGCATCTGTCGTTAGCGACGGGTGTGTCTTGTTGCATACAGAACGGTTCATACGTGACTTCCATCCCATCCAGACTCCGTCGTGCGCGCGCATCGCACGGCATCCTCGCCTTCCTCGTCGTCATCACCGCGCTCGCCGCGATGCTGACGGGCACGTCCCGCGCTGACGCGGCGACGACGGGGACGATCCTCACCGACACCATGGACCGCACCTCGGCCTCCGGCTGGGGCTCCGCACCCGCGGGCGGCGCCTACACGGCATCCGCCTCCTCCGTCACGAGCGTGTCCGAGGGAGCGGCCTCACTGGCGGCCCCGGCGGCCGGGCGCACCGGGATGGTCCGCTGGAACGCGACGACCGCCGCCGACGTCGACCTGGTGACGACGGCATCCGTGCCGGAGCTCCCCGCGTCGAGCGGCGTGTACCTGAGCACCCACGTGCGCGACTCCGGCGATCGCTCGTATGCGGCCCGGCTGCGCCTTCTCGGCGACGGGCGCACCGAGCTCGAGCTCGTGTCGTTCTCCGGTTTCACGGCGTCCGTGCTGTCGGGCAAGACGATCGCCCTGGGCGACGCGGTGGGCAGCGGCTTCTCGGTCGAGGTCGTCGCCGTCGGCACGAACCCCGTCCAGCTTCAGGCGCGCGCCTGGGCCACGGGGGAGACCCGCCCCGACTGGCAGGTGAAGGCGTCCGACTCCTCGGCGACCCGCATCACCGCTGCGGGCGGACTCGCGTGGAGCGAGTACGCCTCCACCGGGGGCGCGGTGGCGCCCGTCCTGATCCAGGACGTCACGGCGACCCCTGGCACCCTCCCCGACACGGGCACGAGCAAGGGCTGCGCCGACGGCGACCTCGCCTGCGACCAGTTCGATCGCACGAACGGCACCGGATGGGGCTCTGCTGATCTGGGCGGGGCGTGGACCGCGTCCGGCGCGGCCGTCCTCAGCGTCGACGGCGATGCCGGAGTCATCTCCAGCCCTGCGGCGGGGCGTTCGTCCACCGCGACTCTTGCGGCCGCGGTCGCCGCCGACTCTCGCGTCACCGCCGACATCGGCATCCGCGCCCTGCCGACCGCGGGCTCGGGAATCTACCTGAGCGTGGCGAACCGCGTCGTGGGCGACTCCTCCTACGCCGTCCGCCTGCGCGTGATGCCCGACGGAGGCTCCGAGCTGCAGCTGGTCCGGCTGCAGAAGCTCGTCAGCGCCGAGGTGCTCGCGTCCTCCCGACTCGAGGGCAAGGTGGCGGCCGGCGATGAGCTGCGGATCGCCTTCCAGGCGACCGGCACCGCGACCGTCACCCTCTCGGGCAAGGCATGGCCGGTGGCCGGTGCCGAGCCCGCAGCGTGGAACGTGTCGGCGACGGACGCTTCGGCAGCGCGCGTCAAGGACGGCGGCCGCATCGGCATCGCGCTGTACTCGGCGAGCGGCGGCAGCACTCCGCAGGTCGCGATCGAGTCCATCGCCGTGCGCGCGGCCAAGGCAGGTACCGAGCAGCCCACCGAGCCGACGGAGCCCACAGAGCCCGAGGTTCCGACGAACCCGAACCCCGACGGGCCCTTCCCGCGCGGTGACGCCGGTGCGGCAGCACCCGGATCCTTCTCCTTCTCCGCGCCTGCGACCGCGGTGCACGTGGCCCGCACAGGGTCCGACGCCAACAGCGGCACGGCGTCACAGCCCATGCAGACCATCACCGCGGCGCTGCGCAAGGTACCCAGCGGCGGCACGATCGTCGTGCACAAGGGCTCGTACCACGAAGAGGTGCTCGTCCCGCCGCAGAAGCGCGTGACGATCCAGCCGGCCCCGGGTGACGAGGTCTGGCTCGACGGCGCCGAGGCCGTGACCGGCTGGCGTGCCGAGGGCGGCGTCTGGGTCAAGGACGGCTGGACCGTCAGGCTCGACGCGAGCCCGACCTACACCAAGGGCGCTCCGGACGGCACGTCGGCGGGGTGGCAGTTCGTGAACCCGCAGTACCCGATGGCCGCGCATCCCGACCAGCTCTGGGTCGGCGGGGTGCAGCTCACCGAGGTCGCGACGCGTGCGCAGGTGAAGGCCGGCACGTTCTACGTCGACAAGACCAGTTCGCAGCTGGTCATGGGAACGGACCCGTCGGGCAAGCCCGTCGAGGCCAGCACTCTGACGCAGGCGCTGTCGATCCGCTCGGCGGGAACGGTCCTCCGCGGCATCGGCGTACGGCGCTATGCGACCAGCGTGCCCCAGATGGGAACAGTCGTCATCGCCGCCGCCGACGTCACGGTCTCCGATGTCACGATCCGCGACAACTCGACCACCGGCCTCTACACCTGGTCGCCGCGATCGACCTTCACCCGCGTCTCCGTGCTCGGCAACGGTCTGCTCGGTGCGGGCGCATCGACCGCCGACGGGCTGCGGGTGAACCACCTGCTGTCGGTGGGGAACAACGCTCAGCAGTTCAACCGGGCGCCGGTGTCGGGGGCGTTCAAAGTCACGAGGTCCCGTGACATCGAGGTGAAGGACAGTGCGTTCCTCGACAACCTCGGTCAGGGACCCTGGTTCGACGAGTCCGTCTACGACATCACCTTCACGGGCAACGACGTCGTGGGCAACACAGGCAACGGGCTGGTGTTCGAGCTCTCGGAGAAGGCGGTCATCGCCGACAACATCGTGTCCGACAACGCGTTGAACGGCATCTACATCATCGACACCGGCAACGTCCAGATCTGGAACAACACCGCGGTCGGCAATCAGCGCAACATCGCGATCATCCAGGACAAGCGTCGCGCATCCGACACGAGCGCCGCGGGTCACGACCCGCGGCAGCCGAACCCCGACCCGACGGTGCCGTGGATCACACGCAACACCGTGATCGTCAACAACGTGGTGGGGGATGCCGGAGGCAACTGCCTGATCTGCGTCGAGGACCGTTCGAAGGAGTTCACCGGAGGTCAGCTCGTGGCCCGCAGCGACGGCAACCTCTACTCCCGACCCGCCGTCACCGCCCCGGTGTGGTTCGGCATCTGGTCGCGGGGATCCGCGGGCGATCCCGCGGTGACCAACACGCTGAAGGCGTTCAGCACGGCCACCGGGCAGGACACGCACTCGATGCTCGTCGAAGGAGGATCCGTCGTCGACGACGAGTATCAGCTGGTGGTCCCTGCGGCGCCGGCCGCATTGGCCGCCGCGGCGCCGGCGGTCTCGTCGATCGCGCAGACGATCCCCACGGCGATCGCCGCGGAGACGCGCCTGCCGTCGGGGGCGAAGCTGCTCGGGGCTCAGCCGCGCTGACCCCGGGCGCTCCGCGCCGAACTCAACGTGTCGAGCGGCTGATCCTGGTGATCAGCCGCTCGATCGCGTGACGGAGCGGTCGTGGGGCCTCGAACAGCCAGCGGATCGGGACCCGCTTCTTGAAGACGGCGAGCACCGTGCCGATCGCGGCGGCGGCGACGAGGTTGATCAGCGCGAGCAGCATCCCGTCGATCGATCCGCCCAGCCAGATCGACAGGATCGCCATGACCGGGAAGTGGCTGACGTAGTAGATGATCGAGGAGCGTCCGAGGAACTGCAGCAGGCGCACGCCCTCCCCGCCGCGGGTGAGGTGCGAGAAGATCGCCGCCAGCAGCACCGTGCCCGCGATGCTGGCGGGTGCGCCCCAGACGGCGTACTGCAGCTGCTCGGGCCAGATGCACGAGGCCACTCCGAAGAGCACGACGGGCACCGCCGCGATCAGGGCCGCCCAGCGATGCGTGACGAGCTTCAGCGCATCGGGATGCTGTGCGAGCCAGTTGCCGGCGAAGAAGAAGACCGCGAAGTAGGCCAGCCGCTGCTCGGTGCTGCCCTGGGGCAGGAGGAGGCCCGCCACGGCGGCGACCGCCACCGGCGCCCACGCAGGCAGGCGACGCAGCGCCGGGGCCGCCAGGTAGTAGACGGCGATGAAGAACAGGAACCACAGGTACGAGGTGGCGTACCAGGCGCGCCAGTGCCACCACGGCGCGCCCTCGTCGAGGAACGTCACCATGGCGATCGTGACCCAGACAAGGTAGGGCCACAGGACCATCGCGAACTTCCCGGCGAAGTACTTCCCCGCGGGCTTGCTGATCGATCGCGGCAGGAGCATCCCCGACAGGAACATGAGGGTCGGCATCCGGTACGGGAGGAAGAACTCGTTCACCGTGCGGACGAGCTCGGGCATCTCCTGGCCGTAGAGCACCGGGACGGCGCTGGCGTGCCAGATCAGCAGCAGGAGGATGGCGGTGCCCCGCACGGCATCCATCCAGCCGATGCGGACGCGGGTCGACTCGCGAGTCTGCGGCTGCGACGTCATCGGCTCAGTCGGCGATGACGGCGTCGGCGACGGCGGAGCGGTAGATCGCCGGTGCGTGGCGGCGCAGTGCCTCCGCGCGGGACTCCGGCGTCTCGTCCACCATCCGCTCCCACTCGTCGCGGACGCGGACCAGCGCGTCGGCGATCGCCCCGGCGTCGTCGGGGACGACGAGCTGGGCGGTCGGATACCCGCCGGCCGCTTCGCGAAGGCCGCTGCTGTCGCTGGCGATCACCGGACGCAGCGCGAGGATGCCCTCGACCGCCGTGTTGCCGAAGGGCTCGTCGACGCGCGAGGGCACGATGAGCACGTCGGCGTCGGCGAGGAACGGCCACACATCGGGATGGAAGCCCGCGAAGTCCACATCGACTCCCGTGCTCTCGGCCTGCTCGCGCAGCTGCTGCTCGTACCACTCGTATCCGTCGAAGACGGCTCCGAGCAGGGTGACGGAGGCGTCGACGCCCCGAGAGCGGAGCACCGACGCCGCATCCACGATGAGGTCGGGGCCCTTGCGCGGCGAGAGACGTCCGACGTAGAGGACGCGCAGCGCCCCGTCGACCGTCTTTCGCGCCGGGGTGGGATCGTCGGGGGAGCTCACTCCGTTGTAGACGACCGCTGCACGCCGGGCGAGGGCAGGAAGAGCCTGTCGGATGGTGTCGAGGCTGAAACGGCTGTTGACGAGTGTGCGCTGAGAGGCCAGGTGCGGCAGGTACAGCAGCGCGTTCACGATGCGGTTGCCCGACGCCTCCGCCTCGTGCACGTGACTCACGGAGCGGGTGCGACGCAGCCGCGCGATGATCGGCCACTGCGGGATGATGATGGTCGAGACGTAGACGGCGTCGGGGCGGATGCTCCCGATGAGCCGCCACGCCGCACCGAGCCCGCGGAATATGTCGCGGAACAGTCGCGGGAGCCCCTTGGGCGTGAGCAGGACCTTGCGCAGCACGAGCATGGGGATGATGACGACCTCGGCGCCCGCCTCGCGGAGCGCGACGTCGAGCAACCCACGGCTGGGCAGGGCGACGACGACACGCGCCCCCGACTCGACGAACCCGATCACGCTCTCGAGGAGCATCCGATCGGAGCCGAACATCTCGGCGCCGGGGTGGGCGACGAGCACGGTCTTCTTCGTGGTCACCATTCCTCCGCCCGACGGCGTGCTCGCCGCGCGACGCGGTGCACGCTCTGCCCTGCCGCGATCCTGCGCGCGAGGTCTTCGTAGGCGTCGGCGACGTCGTCCCAGCGGAACGCGACCCGAGCCCGCTCCTTGGCGCGCTCGCCGGACTCGCGCGTGGCCTGCATGTCGGCTTCGGCCTCTTCGAAGGCGGCCGCGGCGTCGGTCGGGGTGGAGAAGAACCACCCGTCTCCGTCGAGGACCTCGCGGTTGAAGGGCACGTCGAAGGCGATGACCGCGGTGCCGGCGCCCATGGCGCGCAGCAGGGAGGGGTTCGTGCCTCCGACCGAGTGGCCGTGGTCGTAGGTGAGAGCGTGGAAGTAGAGGGCGTCGAGCAGCTCCTGGTCGTACACGCCGCCGACCAGGCGGATGCGATCATCGCCCGCCGCGGCCTGCTGGATCCTCTGCGTGTACTCGCTGCTGTACGGCGCGGAGCCGACGACGACGAGCGGAAGCGTCGCGGTGCTGCGGCGGTAGCCCTCGACGATCTCGAGCACGTGGTTCTCGGGCTCGAAGCGCGCCACGATGAGGTGATAGCCCCCGGGCTTCAGACCCAGCTCCTCGACGCGTCCCTCGGCGACCTCGTCGAGGATCGGCGCCCCGTAGCGGATCATCTCCGTCGGGACCTGGAACTGGTGAGCGTAGTAGTCGGCGATGCCCGGGGCATCGGCGATGAGAGCGTCGCCCTTGCGGACGCCGAACTGCTCGGCCCACCGGTAGTACGCCTTGCCGCGCGGCCCCCACTTCGAGCGCCGCCACTCCAGCCCGTCCATGTGCAGCGCGGTCGGCACGCGACGCAGCCGCAGGAAGGGGAGGAACGGCGAGTTCGCCGCGTTGAAGACGAAGGCGGCGTCGGGCCGGCGTCGGAACATCAGGTGCAGCGTCGACAGCCCGGTGTGGCTGAGCGTCTCGACCTGCTTCACCGGGACGGCGGGGAGGTGAACCACCCGCATCCCGAGATACTCCTTCTCACGGCTCTCCGAACCGCGCGTGTACACGACGACGTCGTGGCCGCGGTCGGCGAGTCGTCTGCCGACCTCCTCGACCGCGGTCTCGAATCCGCCGTATGCTGCGGGCACCCCTCGTGTCCCCACCATCGCAATGGTGAGGGCGTTCCCCTTGCTCATGCGTCTCAGTATGCCCCGCTCGGCTGCACCATGACCTTGGCGGTGCGCCACATGATCTGCAGGTCGTTCATCACGGACCAGTTCTCGACGTAGCGCAGGTCGAGGCGGACGCTCTCGTCCCACGACAGGTCGCTGCGTCCGGAGACCTGCCAGAGGCCGGTGATGCCGGGCTTGATGTAGAGGCGGCGGAAGACCGTGCCGTCGTACGCGGTGACCTCGCTGGGCAGCGGGGGACGCGGGCCGACGACGCTCATGTCGCCGACGAGCACGTTCCAGAACTGCGGAAGCTCGTCGAGCGACAGCTTGCGCAGGATCTTGCCGACGCGGGTGACCCGGGGGTCGTCCTTCATCTTGAAGAGGAGACCGGCGCCTTCGTTCTGCGCCTTGAGGGCGGCGAGCTGCTGCTCGGCATCCGTCTTCATGGAGCGGAACTTCACGATCTTGAAGCGACGGCCGTCGCGGCCGACGCGCTCCTGGAAGAACAGCGCGGGTCCGGGAGAGTCGAGCTTGATCAGCGGCACGAGCACGAGAGACACGAGCCCGATCGGGATCAGTGCGAGAGTCGCGACCGTGACGTCGAGAGCGCGCTTGAGCACGTGGCGGCCGCCCTCGTAGCTCGGGATCTGCACCTGGATCAGGGGCAGCCCCTCGACGGGGGCGAAGGAGATGCGGGGGCCCGCGACGTCCGTCAGGCGGCTGGAGAGCACGAGCTCTGAGGCCGTGCCCTCCAGCTGCCAGCTCAACTGCTTGACGAACTCGGGGTCTCCGTCGGGACGGCTCGCCACGATGATCGTGTCGGCCCCGAGCTCTGCGGCCACGGTCGCGACCGAGTTCACGTTGCCGAGCACGGGGAACAGGGTCCCGTCGACCTCGACGTCGCGCGCGTTGCCGTCGAGGAGCGTGGCGCCGACGACCTGGTAGCCGGAGGCGCCGATCGGGTGCAGGGTGCGCACGACGTACTCGACGTCGTCCCTGTTGCCGACGACCAGTGTGCGCGAGGCGAACCGGCCGTGCACGCGCTGCGCGACCAGCCAGTGGCGCCACGCCCAGCGCGTGATCAGCAGCGCGAGCAGCCCGACCGGAAGTCCGACGAGCAGGACGAGCTGCATGTGCTGCCACGCGAGCAGCACGCCGATCATCGCGATGATCCCGAATGCGAGACCGCTGGCGTTCGCGACGCCGCGGTACTCGGTGGCGCTGGCGCGGAACAGGGCTGCATCCCGAGTGTGCAGCACGCTGAGCGTCAGGTACCAGAGCGTACCCAGAAGGATGCCGTCACGCAGGGCCTCTTCCCCCGCGGCACCGGTCATCAGCTGGATCGCTGCTGTGACACCGACCGCGAACAGGATGACAGCCGCATCCGTGATCCGCAGTCGCATCCGGTAGCGACGCTCCCACTGGCGGCGTCGCTCGAGTGTGGCGGACGCGCGCGGTGTGACCACCGTGCGTGAGACCGCCTTGGTGGCCCGCGGAGCGGCGACCGGCAGGAAGACGGAACCCGTGCGAGTGATGCTCACAGCATCTTCGACGGACGTCATGCCGAGGCCTCGTGAGCCTTGAATGTACGCAGAAATCCCCAGTGCGACATAGTTTCCCCAGTAGTTCCCCAGACCACGAACCCCACGCTCGCGGCATTGCGTCTGCAACCCGACCCCTCGGGCCTGCTGGATCATCGTGACCCCACGTCACGATTCGCGAACGCCGTCCCACACGGGTTCGCATGCAGCAGGAACTGCAGACCACATCACTCTAGCGGATGGAGGTGGCGGAGGGAAGGTATTTCACACGAGTGGATGAACCGATATTCCAGAACACGCGCTGTGGTGCGAATTCGGCCCGCTATTCTGACCCGGTGACCGCCACCTCCGCACCGCGATTCCGCCTCAGTAGGATGCTCCCGCGAGACCCGGCCCAGCCGCATCGCGCCGCCAGCTCGCTGGAGCTCTTCTTCGATCTCGTGTTCGTCGTCGCCGTGAGCAGGGCCTCCGCAGAGCTGCACCACGCGCTCGCCCACGGCGAGTTCGCGCACGGCATCACCTCCTACGCGATGGTGTTCTTCGCGATCTGGTGGGCGTGGATGAACTTCACGTGGTTCGCCACCTCGTTCGACACCGACGATTGGCTGTACCGCGTCACGACGATCGTCCAGATGGGCGGCGTGCTGATCCTGGCCGCCGGCATCCCGCAGGCCTTCGCCGGCAACTTCACCGTGCCCGTGATCGGCTACATCGTGATGCGGTTCGCGATGATCGCGCAGTGGCTGCGCGCCAGCCGCTCGAGCGAGGGGCCGCTGCGCGCCGCCACCGTCCGGTACGCGGTGGGGATCGGGGCGGTGCAGGTCCTCTGGATCCTCTTCCTGCTCATCCCGAGTGGACCGCTGCAGCTCATCGCCTTCATCGTGTTCGCCCTCATCGAGATCTGCGTACCCGTGTTCGCCGAGTTTCGCTATCAGACGCCGTGGCACCCGCACCACATCACCGAGCGCTACGGACTGTTCACCCTCATCGTGCTCGGCGAGAGCCTGCTCGCCTCCGCGAACGCGATCATCACGGCGATCGACGAGGTCGACGCCCTCGGGCCGCTGATCGGCATCTCGGTGCTGACGCTCGTGGTGACGGCATCCCTGTGGTGGATCTACTTCTGGCCGCCCCACCACCGCGCCATCACGACGTTCCGGAGCTCGCTGCGGTACGGGTACACCCACTACTTCGTCTTCGCTGCGGCTGCGGCGTTCTCGGCGGGTATCGAGGTGCAGCTCGGCGTGCTCACCCACGAGAGCCACCTGTCGGCGATCGCCGCCTCGCTCACGGTGTCCATCCCGATCGCGGTCTTCCTGCTCGGCGTGTGGTGGGTCGCCATCCGCGACAACGCCGATCGTGTCGTCAACACGGTCGTCCCGATCGGCGCCGCGCTGGTGCTGATCGACGCGGTGCTCCCCACGTCGGTCGCCATCACCGCCGTCGTCATGGTGGGGATCGTGGTCACCCTCGTGCTCCGGCCTCCCGTCGCGCGTTCATAGATTCCGCAGAGAAGAGGCAAAGGGTCCTGCTCGACTCCTCCGCGAACCTGGTGACAGCACACCAGACGTGCGCACGAGAGGAGCCAGATCATGAGCCGTATCCCCGAGCCGACACCGACCCCGAACGGCCCCGCCTACGAAGGGCGCCTGCTCGATCACCCCGACGAGGAGGTCGTCGATCAGGGGGCGCCGTTCGACATCCGCACCCTGATCAGCCGTCGCGGCGTGCTCGGCCTCGCAGGGATCGGCGTGGGCGCGGTCGTGCTCGCGGCATGCGCCCCGGCCGTGTCGAGCTCGACCACCGCGACGACCGGGACCGGAGGCGACTCGGCGACGACCGGGACATCGAGTGGGGAGATCCCCGACGAGACGGCGGGGCCGTACCCCGGCGACGGCTCGAACGGGCCCGATGTTCTGGAGGAGTCCGGCATCGTGCGGCAGGACATCAGGACCTCGATCGACGGTTCGGCCACCGCGGAGGGCGTTCCGCTGACGTTCGAGTTCCAGGTGCTCGACATGGCGAACGGCGACAAGCCCTTCGAGGGCGTCGCGGTCTACGCCTGGCACTGCACGGCGCAGGGCGAGTACTCGATGTACTCGGAAGGGCTCGAGGACGTCACGTACCTGCGCGGCGTGCAGGTGGCGGATGCCGACGGGAAGGTCTCCTTCATGTCCGTCTACCCCGGCTGCTACTCGGGACGCTGGCCGCACATCCACTTCGAGGTCTACCCCGATGTCGGCTCGATCGACGACTCCGCGAACGCCATCGCGACCTCGCAGATGGCGATGCCCGTGTCGTCGAGCACCGAGGTCTACCGGGAGTCCGCCTACGACGGATCGGCGCAGAACCTCGGACAGGTCACTCTCGCGAGCGACAACGTGTTCGGAGACAACTCGGGCGCCTCGCAGCTGGCCACGGTGACGGGAGATGTGTCGAACGGGTACACGGCGACCCTCGTCGTCCGCGTCGACACCACGACGGCGCCGACGGCGGGCTCTGCGCCGTCCGGGGGTGGGGGAGCCGGCGGCACGCCTCCCGTGCACTGAGAACCCGCGACGAGAGTGACTCCCGGCGATGTGCTCCGTCGGGGGCTGAGCGGCGAGAGAACCGATCTGCTATAGTGAAGATGCAACGTGTGTGATTTGCCCCTCTCGGCCGACACGTCGCCATTGATCAGGGCCATTACGGACCGCATGCATCGACGCGTGCGCAGTCTGCCCTCGATCTCACGAAATCTGCGGTGCGCCTGCGCGCCCGCCACAAAGCAATGAGCACCACCATGAGCAACACCACCTTTCCTCCGTTCGACCCGTTGACCTGGAAGCAGGCCGACGATGATGTGCACGTCGCGACGCGTGACGGTGAGTTCGCCGGCTTCGTCGAGTTCGACGGCACCGCCCATCTCGTCCGCGACAACCGCGGCACCGAGATCGGATCCTTCACGACCCTCGACGACGCGTTCCTGGCGCTGGAGGAGGCTCAGGAGTCGGCGCATCGCGCGCCGACGTTTCCCCTGAGCCTTCCTCGCGCGCTGCCGCGCCGTCCGCGGCGCGCCAGGGCCTGAATCGTATGCCGTTCGGCGTATGCGGACAGGTCTAGCCTGAGGTTAGCGATCGGCATCCGCCCTTGGCTTCCATAGCTCAAGGGCTCCCGATCGACAGGAGAGCACCATCTCCATCACACAGGTCGATAAGACCGCCGCAACCGCCACGCTCGGACCGATCCGGCAGACGTACTCCGGCAACGCGGAGTTCCCGCCAATGGCGCACGCCTACAAGCAGGTGTCGCAGGTCGTGAGGGAGACCGGGCTGCTCCAGCGCGCCCGCTGGTTCTACATCCTCGTCGGCACGGGCATCCTGCTCGCACTCGGCGGTGCCGTCACGGGCTTCATCCTGCTCGGCGACAGCTGGTTCCAGCTCCTGATCGCCGGCGCGCTCGGGCTCATCTTCACGCAGATCGCGTTCCTCTCCCATGAGGCGGCGCACCGCCAGATCCTCAGCACGGGCCCCGCGAACTTCCGGCTCGCCCGCATCCTCGCCGGCAGCATCGGCATGAGCTACTCCTGGTGGGACTCCAAGCACACCAAGCACCACGGAAACCCCAACCAGGTCGGCAAGGACCCCGACATCGAGGTCGACACGATCTCCTTCCTGGAGACGGATGCTGCGAAGTCGCGCGGCCTCATCAAGCTGATCACCCGCAAGCAGGGGTGGCTCTTCTTCCCACTGCTGACGCTCGAGGGCCTGAATCTGCACTACATCGGCCTCAAGCACCTCATGACCAAGAAGAACGTCAAGGGACGCTGGACCGAGCTGGGCATCATCGCCCTGCGCTTCGCGATCATCCTCGTGCCGGTGTTCCTGATGCTGCCGCTCGGCATGGCGTTCGCCTTCATGGGCGTGCAGCTCGCCGTCTTCGGCGTGTACATGGGCGCCTCCTTCGCGCCGAACCACAAGGGCATGCCGATCATCGACCCGAGCGCTCGACTGGACTTCTTCACGAAGCAGGTCCGCACCTCCCGCAACATCCGCGGAGGCTGGTGGGCGACGACGCTCATGGGCGGACTCAACTACCAGGTGGAGCACCACCTGTTCCCGAACATGCCGCGACCGCACCTGTCCAAGGCTCGGGAGATCGTGCGCGACTACTGCGCGGCGAACGACGTGCCGTACACGGAGACCAGCCTCGGCCGCTCGTACGCGATCGTCATCGAGTACCTGAACCGCGTGGGCCTGGCCGCCGGCGCTGATCCCTTCGACTGCCCCGCGGTCGCCCAGTTCGGGCGTGCGTAGCGAGAGTCCTGCCTGACAGGGGCGCGATCGGCTTCGGCCGGTCGCGCCCCTTCTGCATCCTCTGCGTGCGATCGGTAACTTAAGGTATTAAGTTACCGATCATGGATCTCGCCTACGAACTGCACGATCTGGTCCGCACGCTCGACAGGTGGGCGGAGCGGATGCTGAAGCCTGAAGGGCTGAGCTACAGCCGCTACGTCGCCCTGGTGATCGTGTGCGAGCACCCGGGGCTCACCGGACGTGACCTCGCCAGAGGGCTGGGGGTCAGCGAGCCCGCTGCGAGCGGCCTGGTAAGGGCCATGCTGCGCGACGGACTCGTCGAGAACATCGCGCCCGAGAGGGCGGGCAACATCCGCCGCCTGCGCGCGACCGACGCGGGGCACGCGCTGCAGAAGAAATGCGCCGAACTGCTCGGAGACTCTCTCGATCGCAACGCCCGCACGATCGGCATCGACCCCCTTCACCTCGCAGGCGTCATCCGCACCCTGCATGACGAGGTGCGCCTGGTGCGTGCCGCGACCACAGAGGAGCCCTCATGATCTTCGCCGTACTCGCCGCCGCCCTCTGGACGGCCAGGCTCGGCATGTTCGTCGCCCTGCACATCGTGCGCAGCGACTACTCGCCCGTGAAGCACGCGGTCAGCGACTATGCGGTCGGGCGCACTCGCACGCTCAGCTCGATCATGACCTGGACCACCGCCGGCGGGTGGGGCGCGCTCGCCGCTGCGGTCTGGTTCGGGCTCCCCGAGTGGAGCGACCGAGTGGGGGTCGCCGCCTGGCTCGGCGTTCTCGCAGTGATCTTCGTCGCCCTGCCGTTCGTGCCGACCACGCTCGAGGGCGAGGAGATGACCACGATCGGGCGCCTGCACATGCTGGCCGCCGTGGCGTGGTTCGCGATCAGCTACTCGTGCATGGGCAACTTCGTCAGGCTTGCGGAGAGCACGGTCGGCGGTGGTCTGGCGGCGACGCTCTCGGTGCTCAGCGTGGTGACGATGGTGGCGCTCGTGGCATTGATCGCCTCGCTCGTGCTGCCGTGGCTCCGCTCCCGGACCTTCGGCATCGCCGAGCGGGTGTTCATCGTCGCGGTGAACGTGTTCTACCTGATCGTCGCGATCATGCTGCTTCTCGGCTGACGGGGCCCAGGGGCGGCCGTGCCCACGCCGCGGACCGGGCAGCGATCGGATCGGAGAGCGGAACGCCAGAGGGGGTGCGAGCGGAAGACCGCTCGCACCCCCTCTGGGCGAAGATGTCGATCAGCGGGTGGTCGACTCCTCGGCGTCGACCACGTCGATGGTGATCTTGCCGTCGATGGTGGCGGCCTCGTCGTCGAGCAGTTCGTCCTCGAGGACCTCGTCGCCGAGGAACACGTCGGCGGGCTCCGCCTCGATGATCTCGGCCTCGAAGGTCTCGACCTCGTCGTCGACGTCGTCGATCTCGACGTCGTCGGAGGCGGCCGCTGCGGCAACCTCGGTCGCACCGGCGACGGCCACCGCGGCATCCGCCTTCGGGGCCGACGCAGGAGACTCGTCGCTGAACACGCCCTCCGGACGGATCATCTCGCGCACCTCGGCCATGAAGCTGGCGAGCTGCTGCTGCTGCCAGCGCAGTTGACGCGCGTGGTCCTCGGCGTCCCGCAGCACGGTGGACGTGTGCGTGGTGACCGAGTCGACGATCTTCTGCGACTTGACCCGAGCACGGTCGAGCGTGTCACGGGCCCGCACCTGCGCGTCGGCTTCGATCGCGGATGCCTGCGTGCGCATCAGGCGCTCGTAGTCATCGGCCTTCGCGGAGATCCGCTGGGCGTGGTCGAGCGAGGCGGCGACCTGCTCGTTCGCATCGGTGGTGATGCGCTCGGCGTGGGCGACGGCCTGGTTGTGCAGCACGAGGAACTCCTGCTGAGCGTCGTCCTGGCGGCGAGTGAGCGTCTCCTCGAACTCGAGGACGCGCGCGTTCATCTCGCGCACCTCGCGCTCGGCGTCCGCGCGCAGCTGCTCGGTCTCGCGCGTGACGAGCGAACGGAGGGCGGCGGCGCCCTTCTCGGCCTCGGTGCGGATGGCGGTGGCCTCCTGCGACGCCTGGTGCACCTTCTCGGCGGCGTGCGCCGACTCGCGCTCGAGGCGGGCCTCGTGCGCCGTGAACTCGGTGTCGATCTTCAGACGGATCTGGTCGGCGTCATGCTGGGCGTGCGCGATGATGCGCGTCGCGTCGGCGTCGGCCTCGGCGCGCTGCGCGGCGACCTCCTCGCGGGCGGCGGCCATCAGACGGTCGGCCTGCACCGCGGCGTTCTGGATGAGGACGTTGGCCTGCTCCTCCGCCACGCGCAGGATCGCCTCGAACTGCTCGCGCGAGGGTGCGTCCTTGCCCTCGGGCCGGGGCGCGTCGACGAGTTCGTTAGTCAGGGTGGAGACCTGCTGCTCGGCATCCGCTGCCTGCGCCTTCGCGGCGGTGAGCTCGGCCTCGAGCACCTCGCGGGCGGAGCGCTCCTCGGACCGCACCGACTCCAGGGCGTCTTCGTGGCGTGCCTCGGCATCGGCGAGGTCGGCCTTCAGCTGCTGCAGCTGGTTGCGCAGGGAGCTCAGGGCCGAGTCGACCTCGGCCTTGTCGTAGCCGCGGAACGAGGCGGTGAACCCGCCGGTCGAGGACTGGTCCTTCGGAGTCTCCTCGATCAGCTTGTCGAAGAAGTCGTTGTCGGCGGGAGTTTCGCTCATGGGTCGGCCTTTCTGGCGGGGCCGTGGCGCAGACCGGTCGTGGGGCCGCGCAGGCCTGAGGAGGAGGGGCACGCGCACCGCGAAGACCTGCGATGGCGCTGTCATCCAGCCTAGCCGCGCTGCCTGTGAGTTGTGCAGTCAGTTCTGACGCGCGATCGCCGTGATCACAGCGATCATGTCCTCGTCAGGGACCGTGGCTGCGGCATCGGCGAACAGCGCGCGGCCGAGCCCGATGACGCCGACGTTCATGAGCGCTCCTCGCGGACGATCCTCCAGACGGCGGGTTGTCCGGTGTTGCGCGAGTACTCGACGCGGACGCCGTCGGCGACCGAGATGTCCTGAGCCCCGGCGCCCGAGGCGACGCGGGAGCGGAGGTCGCGCCAGAACTCGAGGTTCTGCGGCATCCCCAGGTGCTCGCGTGTCCGCTCGATCTGCATCCGTGTGCCGTCTGGATCGTCGACGAGGTGAACGACGGCGTCGTCCGGTTCGACGAAGCGGATGCCGTAGGCGCCGCCGTCGAGCGGCGTGAACCGGCGCGGCTGCTGCAAGACGACGCGGTCGACGATCTCGCGCGCCACGGTCGCGGGCGCGTGGATCACCAGGGGCGTGCCCAGCTCGGCGAGGAGCCTCTCGTTCTGCGACGTGGCGACCTTGTGCCCTGCACGGTCTCCCGCTGAGCGCGACGAGCGCCGGATCCAGCCGGGGAGGAAGAACATCAGGACCACCAGCCCGACGATCACGATGGCGAAGAAGAGCGTGCCGTCCACGCGACAAATCTACGGGAGCGGAGGACGTCCGTCATTGCTCCTATTTAGCAGCAGTGCTAGATTGCGAACATGAGCGATGAGGTGACGAGCGTCTTCGAGGCACTGGCGCATCCGACGCGTCGGCAGATCCTGCAGGATCTCAAGGACGGCGAGCTCGCGGCCGGTGAGATCGCGGCGAGGTTCGCGGCGAGCGGGCCGACGATCTCGCGGCATCTCCGCGTGCTGCGCGAGGCCGGACTCGTCACCGAGCGACGCGATGCCAACCGCATCCTCTACTCCGCCGTCACCGATCGGCTGGCCTCGTCAGTGGGGGACTTCCTCTCGGCGGTGTGCCCCGAGCAGATCGTGCTGCGCGAGGTGCGCAAGCGCCGTACCGCCGCTCCCGCGGAGGACCGGCTTCCCGCATGAGCATCGTGAGGGGTGTGCGGGCGCAGCTGCGTCGACGCCTCCTGATCAGCTACCGTGTCGATCCCGCTGTCGCGGCGTCACTGCTCCCCGAAGGGTTCCGCCCGCAGCTCGTCGACGGCTCCGCGCTCGCCGGAGTCTGCGTGCTGGGACTGGAGGCGATCCGGCCGCGATGGTTCGCTCCGCGGTGGGGGCTCCGTTCGGAGAACGCCGCCCACCGCATCGCCGTCGAGTGGGACGGCCCGGAGGGGACGGAACAGGGCGTCTTCATCTTCGAGCGGCACAGCTCGGCGTGGCATCCGGTGCTGTTCGGCGGGCGGCTCTTCCCCGGCGTGCATCACCGGGCGCGTTTCACGACCCGTGAGGGGAGCGGCCGTTACGCCCTGACGATGGATGCCGGCGCCCACAGCATCGCCGCCGACGTGGAGGTGGGCGGGGAGTGGACGAGCGGCTTCTTCGACTCGGTCGACGAGGCGTCGGAGTTCTACCGCGCCGGACGCATCGGCTGGTCGTACCGCCACGACGGTCGCGAGGTCGAGCCCGTCGCCCTCGCCTCGGACGAGTGGGCCGTGGAGGGCGCACGGCTGTACAGCCTGCGGTCGTCGTTCTTCGACGCGCTCCCCGAGGGCGCCGCGGTCTTCGACAGCGTGGTCGTCATGCGCGACCTCCCCGTCGTGCTGTCCGCACCTCAGCCCAGCAGTGTGACCCCCGTCGCGGTGGTCGTCCAGGGCTAGCATGACCGCATGCCTCACGCGCATCCGCCTCTTCCTCAACCGGACTCGGCCGAGCCCCTTTCGCCCCGGGATTTCGCGCGGTGGTATGGACCATGGGAGCCGCTGACGCCGGCGACGATCGCCGATTTCCTCGACGGGTTCGACCGTCCATGGTGGATCGTCGGCGGGTGGGCGTTGGAGAAGGCGACCGGTGTCTCCCGCGCGCATGAGGATATGGACGTCTCCGTCGCGCACTCTGACGCGGAAGCGCTGCGGATCTTCCTTCGAGATCGTGGGTGGACGACGTGGAACGCGGACAGCGGATGGCTGAGGCCGTTCGATGACCGCTTTCGCGAGATCCGCAGCGACAGCGGCATCTGGGTGAGAGCAGATGCGACGTCGCCGTGGGTGCTCGACATCCCGCTGACGCCCTTCCGGGGCGGGCGGTGGACGAACAAGCGCCTGCCTGAACAGGAGCATGACCTCGACGAGGTGACCTGGATCGGAGAGGACGGCCTGCGATACCTGAATCCCGAGATCGTTCTCTTCATGAAGATGTGGCAGAGCCGGGCGAAGGACGTCCTGGATGCCGAGAGGACTCTGCACCTGCTGTCGGCGCCGCAGAAGCACTGGCTGGCGGCGGCGGTCGGCGCGGTGGACCCGGAACACCCCTGGGCTGAGGTCAGCCCAGCAGCGCCATGATGAGCACCAGCACGGGCAGGCATCCGATGGTGGTCAGGAAGACCGTGTCCCGCGAGATCGCCTCGCCCACGTCGTAGCGCTGCGAGTAGTTGAAGACGTTCTGCGCGGTCGGAAGGGCGGCGAGCACCACGACGATCAGTGTCTGCTCCGACGAGAGTCCGAAGAGCAGGGCGGCTCCCCACGCGACCACCGGCATCGCGATCAGCTTCAGGATGCTGGCGAGGATGACGTCGCGGCGATGTCCGCGAGTGCCGAGCACGCGCTGTCCGTGCAGGGAGATGCCGTAACTGATGAGCAGCACGGGCACCGCGGCGTCGGCGATGAGCTGGACGGGGTCCATCACGATGTCGGGCACGCGGATGCCGAGCACCGACACGAGCGTGCCGAGCAGGGAGCCGATGATGATCGGGTTGGTCGCGGTGCGCACCAGCGTGCGGCGGATCGAGACCGTGTCGCTCGTCACGGCGTCGAGGATCGTCAGCGAGATCGGCGTGAACACCAGCAGCTGCATGAGGATCACGGGTGCGGGGTACGCGGCGCTGCCAAGCAGGTAGATCGATAGGGGGATGCCGATGTTGTTCGAGTTCACCTGCCCCGCTGAGAGGGCGCCGATGACCGTCTCGCCGATGGGACGCTTCCACCAGAGCCGCGCGAACAGGACGTAGACGACGATCACCGCGACGGCCGCGATCGCCGAGACGGGCAGGAGCGAGGAGAACAGCATCCCGGCGTCGGCGTGGGCGAGCACGCTGAACAGCAGGAACGGCGAGAGCACGAAGAAGATGAGGCGTCCGAGGACGTGCCGGGCATGGGGTCCGAGCAGATCGATGCGCCCGATGACGTACCCCAGCGCGATCGCGACGCCGACGACGGCGAAGCCGGTGAGCGTATCGATCATGCTTCGAGCGTAGCGAGGGTGGGGGAGGGGCCTGCGCGGCGGTTCGCGCGGATGTCCGCTACTGCGGGGAGTACCTCAGGAAGAGGTCGACTCCGTCCTCGGAGTACAGAACGAAACCGTGGCGTTCGTAGAGGCGCTGCGCGGCGCTTCCGCGCAGCACATCGAGCCGAAGATCTCCGGCTCTGTCGCCGGACTCCGCCACTATGCGGCGGAGGACCTGTCCGCCGATTCCCTGCCCCTGGTGGTGCGGCGAGAGGTAGAAGTGCTCGATCCACAGCTCGTCGCCGTCGGGGCGGACGGCGACGAACCCTGCGTCCTGAGCATCGACGACGATGACGCGGGTGTGGGCGGGCGTGAACGCGTCGAGGAAGCGCGTCCGCACGCGCTCCTCGTCGAAGCGGCCGAGACGCTCCAGGTCGGCGCGCATCGTCTCCGCTCGCACCTCGGCCATCCACGGCGCATCCGTCGCCACGCTCGGTCTGAAGGTCCAGTTCGCTCCCATGCCTGCCATCGAACCAGCCGGTGCCGTCCTCGCCAAACCGCGGGTGCGCGACGCGCTGATCGGCTCGGGACGCCGATACGGTGGACGAGCATGCGACGACACGGGCGAGAGGGTGCCGACAGGATGACGATGAACACGACACCGCCCGCGGGGATCCGCAGAGCCACACCCGCCGATGTCCCCGAGGTGCTGCGGCTCTTCGACGAGATCATCGCGTGGTTCGTCTCCATCGGCAACGAGGGCCAGTGGGGCGTGGAGCCCTGGTCGACGCAGGAGCGGCAGATCGCTAGGGTGACCGAGGCCTGTGCGCTGCCGGGAGCGTGGATCTCCGAGCATCCCGATGTGGGTGTCATCGGTGTGCTGGTCCTGGGCGACGCGATGGACTACGTCCCGGCCGCCGAGGAACCCGAACTGTACGTGCGACTACTGCTCGCATCGCGGGATTCCCGCGCTCGGGGCACCGGCAGGCGGCTACTCGCCTTCGCCGACGACGAGGCGCGCGCCGCGGGAGTGGATCGCCTCCGCGTGGACTGCTACGGCGGAGGCACGGGAGCGCTCGTGGAGTTCTACGAGTCCTGCGGATACGAGCGCATCTCGACCTTCGATGAAGACGGCTGGCCAGGGCAGTTGCTCGGGCGGAGACTCGGCTGAGCATGGAACTCATCGCAGACGACGACCCGGCGCGGATCGACCGGCAGTGGGTGTGGCGGATGCTGTCGACCGAGGCCTACTGGCACCGCTGGCGCACGAGGGTCGATGTCGATGCCCAGCTCGATGCCGCGTGGCGGGTGGTCGGCGTGTACGACGCGGACTCCGGAGCGCAGATCGGATTCGCGCGCGCCGTATCCGACGGCGTCAACGACGCCTATCTGGCCGACGTGATCGTCGACCCAGCGGCGCGCGGCCACGGCGCGGGTGCGCTGCTCGTGCGGACCATGATCGACGACGGCCCTGGGGTCGCGTTTCGCTGGACCCTCTTCACCGGCGACGCGCACGGTCTCTATGAGAAGTTCGGGTTCGGCGCCCCCGATGCGACGGCGATGGTCAGGCCGGGGAGGCGTCCGGTCGGGCGGTGAGTCGGGTCACGAGGGCGTGTGGTCTCGTTGCGCTCGACGAGCGGGGCGGAGGGCGATCCGCTTGCACGGCGGCAGCGGTGGAGCCACCACGGGCAAAGCAAAACCCCCGCCATGTAGAAGCTAGGCGAGGGTTTCTGGGACCGTTGTAACGACGGTCCGTGTGGCTCCGACGGGCGTCGATCCCGTGACCTCACGATTTTCAGTTGGATGCGGTGAGGTTGGGGGTGCTCGTTGGTCGCCGTTCGTCGCGTGAGTCCGCGGAGGTTGTCATGGTTGGTCGCCGCTGGTTGAGGATGGCTTCAGCAGAGCTACCGGCACAGAACCGGCACAGGCTGTTGCATCAGACTTTGAAAGAAACGTAGTCGTTGGCCATGAACGCCTCGACCACTTCGCGTTGCGCTGGGCTATTCGTTTTCAAATTCTGAACCAGGCGAGTTCGATCCAGAATATTGACTTCAATGCTCGTCACGTATTTGAAGGTCTCATGGTCCGCATGATGAGGGATCGCGAGGAACGGCACCGGCTCTACCACTTCTCCGAAAAACTTCTGCCAGTCATTCGTCACGGGCTCCTGTGCCTTGTACCGCCACGAATCGCTGACTGCGCAGGTAACTTGGCCGATAAACAGCCAGCGCCCATGGCGGGGAACGCCCCAATCGAGGTGCGCGACGATATCGACATCCTCATCATTGGCGTTCTGTCTACGAGTTGTCGCGTTCGGGTTGATCGGGATGGAGAGCTCTTGTCCGAGCGCATTCATGGTGCGAACGAAGTCATACCCGTTCGCCCGCGAAAGTGGGCCCACGCGTCCAACTCGGAGCCCCACATTCTCGAGCGAATCGCCTACTACCTCTTCCAATAGATGTTCTACTGAACCCGGAGTTGAGATCTTGAATGCGTGGCTCATCGTGATCGCGAGCAGGCTTACATACGCCGAATCAAGTGGGTTCAGACCCTCAGCCCGCTTCAGTACCTGACGATGAATGGTGAACGGATACTTATCTCCCAAGGAATCCGCCCGCTCGAGGATCGAGGTCCACGCCTCGTCAGCGAGATCCGCAGGCGTCCAAGGTGCCTCGGGGTTGCCCTGGTCATCAACTGTGTCTTCTCCACCAGGGCGCAGAATCGGTGCCACCCGGGTGTACGTCTCCGCAACCAGATCGCGAAGTGAAGAGAGTTTCACGCGCTTGTCCCGAAGTGCTACGACCTCGAGATAATCTGCGAGGAAAGATGCTCGAGCTAGTGTCCCGTACTTGTCAAGCTGGGGCTCAATCTTCGCCATCGAGCCGGTCCTTCACGAGTGCGTTCAGCGACCGTGCAGTATTGAACACGCTCGCTGCGGACTCAACCTCCTCTGCCCCGATCTCGTAGGAGTCGATATTCCGAACGATGAGTTCCAGGCTCTTGATAATGTTGCGGAGCTTCTGGGGCAGAGTCGAGCCATCGGCAACCTGGGCTGCGAGATCTAGATCGCGCGAGGTGAGAAGTGTCTCTCGGGCGGCGTCGTGAGCTAGGACACGGCCGTACGTGGTGACGTCACGCGAGTCTTGTAGCAATGCAATGCGGCTTCCCGCGGGCGGAACCATGTCGTCGAGCACGATCGCGAGATTCTCTCGATCGAGGTGGCGAAGGCGGTCTTGGATCGTCGCATAATCCAACGCATCGCCCAGGCCGATGAAGCTACGAACTTCGGCGCTATTAAGGAGACGATTCCACACGCCGAATCGCTCCCTAAGAACGACTTTCGCGGGCCCGGTAAGGCCTAATTCATCGCGCGCTACTTTAAGGGTCTTGAGCGCCAAGTAGGGTCCACGAACGCCCAGAGCGTTGGTGCCTACGCGCTTGCCGACATCCTTGAACGGGTTGGCGCTACCACCTGTCGCGGCGTTCTCAACTTCAGTTTCGAGATAGCGAGCTTTGGCCTCCGCACTCCAGGTCTTGATACCCCCAATATGACGGTACCCGAGGAACTTTCGGACTTCTTCGTCGCTTGACACGATCACACATGGAACCTCGCGAAGCGCATCGAGTTGTGGCTGCGTCGGTTCAGTGTCGAAGTCGAACTCTAGATCGGCGGCTTTGGCAGCGTCGGTCTGTAGCAGGATCTGAATAGTTGAGAATCGCCGGTTTCCTTCCACCACGATGTACTCATCCGCCTTGGCTGTCGTGCGGACGATAAGTGGTTCGTGATCGAAGAAGCCGTTTTGAATCATCGACGACGCGAGTTCTTCTAGGGTCGATGATTCTTCGAGCCACGCGAGCATCTCTGCTTCCGATGCGCCAAGCAGGTCTTCCGGGAGTCGGGGGTTCTGCGGGTCCAAATGCAAGCTTGTCACGGGCAGTCGAACAATTCTCGGTGGCGGCTGAATTGCGGCGCGAGATGCCGATTCATTAGACAATGTCTTGTCCTATCCGTGAGGCTTCGGTCGTTTGTGTGTCCGGTACGGCTGATGCACGCGGCGAGGGACCGCGGCCTGTGCCACCATGGGAAGCCTTAGCGCCGATGAGGCCGCGGTACTCCCGCCGAACTGGCTCCGGTTCCGCCAGCTTAGGGGGTTCGGAACCGGCTCGCGTGATCGCAAGCTTCGGCTTCTCAGCGAACGCTCGGCCGAGTGCCTGAAGGATTGCTGATCCCATCACTTCTGCGAGCAGGGCTGGGGTCGCGTTGCCAGCCTGCTTGACTTGTTGGCGTTCATCTCCGAGAAGCGCCCAGTCGTCCGGGAACGTCTGGAGGCGTAGCTGTTCACGTATCGTCAGGTGGCGATTTTCCCAATGGAATGGGCCCGTTGCTGGTCCCGGCGATGCTGAGAGCGTCCACGAAGGTTCGTTGGGCGAAAGCTTGAGCAGGAAGTTCCAGTACCTGGTTCGGTACCCGAACAGTTCTTCACCGCCCCCTCGGCTCGTCAGCCACTGGTAGTTGGCACCAGCTGGGATGCTTTCGAGAAGGCCCTTCCATTTGCCTGCGGAGCGAAGAGAGTGGGACCCTCGAAGATCTCCGATCGCATCCCAAGCGCGAATCGGAGTGTCTGAGTGGGTTGGTGTTGGCCACTCGAAGTCTCCCCCGTCTCTCAGGGCGACAACGATTACGCGTCTACGGTTCTGAGGGACTCCGTAGTCCGCGGAATTCACCAGCCGCCACTCGAGACGGTACGAAGACCCGGTCTCTTCAGCTATTGCGTCGAACTCCCGCTGGAGGTATTCGATCGCAGAGTGGCGACCTTGGACAAAACCAAGCACATTCTCCATCAGGACTGCTTTAGGGAGGAAAGATCTAATGAGTTTCATGGTCGCGTGAACCGTCTGGGCGCGAGGATCCTCCATCCCGCGACGCCCAGATGCGGCCCACTGGGCCGCGAGTGAGAACGGCTGGCATGGAGGTCCACCAGCCAGTAGATCGAGGTCTCCCTTTGATAGCCCAAGCGACTTCGGTGAAAGGGTCTCTGCCGCGACTAGGACATCGCCCTGGGCAAGGTGCGTCCACTCCGGTTTGTTGTGTGCGAGGGTAGCCGAAGCTGCTTTGTCAATCTCGATAACTCCGACGTGATCGAACCCTGCCGCCTCGAGGCCGATGTCCATGCCGCCCGCGCCCGAAAATATAGATAGCGCAGTTGGCTTACTGAGAGAACTCATGCTTCGAGCTCAGCACGAGGGAGTGCACTTGTCAATTCGGTTGCGTAGCGCACCGAGGAGCGCCCGCCCGCAGCGAAGCGAGGACGGACGCACCGCAGGTGGCGCCGCCGGCCGGAGGCCGGCCTTGAATGAGCAAAGAAAGTTCTCACAGCTCGTCGTCCGCGCTTCGGATCGCCCTGTTCAGACGCTCAGTCTTCTCCATTGCCCCTGGCCACGGATGGAAGTTTGGGTCGGCCTCGGCGGTCGACATGGCCTGATCTAGTGGCTCGGACACTCCCCGATAGTCTTCGAAACCGAGGGCGCGGATACCGACGCGCAGAGCATCAAGGTTTGGCTCAGTAGAGAGAAGCGCCTCAATCGCCGCGACGGTCTTCGGCGTGTACCGCTTCGCGAATGACTGGGTGATCGCCCCCTGCGCGGCCGCCAATTCACCAATAGGAGGTTTTGGCTGGTGAAACTTGTGGGTGTACGCATTGAACAGACTGCGATAGTCGCGCGTAGCACGGTCCGCAGCCTCCGACGCGGCGGACATCTCAATGAACGAGGCGTCATGGTCGCGTGCCTCGCCGCCGCCAATCTTTGCCGTATTCATAGTCGCGACCGCATCGGCCGCCCGTTCCTGTAGGAGCTGTAACACGAGGCGGACAGGACGGGGAACCACCCCCCACGCGGGGATGAACGTCAGTAGTTCGCCCGTTGCGCTGTCGCGCTCAAAACTCAGGGCGTCACCGTTGCGATGTGAGCTCGGAGCAGGGGGAAGGACTATCGGGCCCTCTCCGAGGCTGGGGTGGGTGGTCTTTGCCTCGCTCATCTGAACATCTTACTCAGCACGAAGATGGGTTGGCCAGTGAGCCATAGGTGTGCCAGTAAGAAAAAGGTTGACTTCGAGCACGCATGGCGGTCGGACTTAGCGAGTAGGCAAAAGGTTTACTAACTGAGAGGAACGAGTCATGGCTTTGCAGTTCCGATCGGGAACAGACTCGCCTGCGCGTGTTCGTTGTGAATCGTATAGAGGTAGACGAGGTTCGTCTTGCCGCACACACAGATGCCAGTACCTCGCGGGTCCTCCTCGACGCCGACCACCTGCCATTCTTCGACTGCATGCGACCAGCGCCTGGAAACCGAGGCGGCGAGGACCGCGCTCCGCAACGTCTCGAAGTTGTGTGAGCTCATAGATCCTCCTGGGGAGAACCTAGCGGATGGCTGCTAGATGAGCCGTCGAAACCCGCAGCGAATCGCCTGCCACCGGCACAAAACCGGCACAAGGTCTATGTCGAGGGCGTTACGTCCCGCGGCGTTCGTTCGACGGTCGGAAGTCCCGCCCGCCCGACGAGGGGCCGGAACAGTCCAGGGGAGCGGCTCGGAAACCGACCCTCACCAGGGCAAAGCAAAACCCCCGCCATGTAGAAGCTAGGCGAGGGTTTCTGGGACCGTTGTAACGACGGTCCGTGTGGCTCCGACGGGCGTCGATCCCGTGACCTCACGATTTTCAGTCGTGCGCTCTACCAACTGAGCTACAGAGCCGTGCGACCGGCGAAACCTGTCGCATCTAGACGAAAGGCCCTCTCCGAGAAAAGGACCAATCGCACAGAGCGACCCTGACGGGACTTGAACCCGCGACCTCCGCCGTGACAGGGCGGCACGCTAACCAACTGCGCTACAGGGCCATACTTGTTTTCAATTGTATCGGATGAGTGACCCCAACGGGATTCGAACCCGTGCTACCGCCGTGAAAGGGCGGCGTCCTAGGCCGCTAAACGATGGGGCCGAAGTCTGTCCCGGGGGACTTCCTTGCCGACGCTCAAGCATAAGGGATGTTTCAGGCAAATCGCGAATCGAGGGCGAGTCTGCTTCCGCCCGGGCGTGTTCGGGAGGACGATGGGGGTGTTCACCATGCCCGCGAACCTGCTCCACACCCTGTTGCGGATGTGAAAGTTGTTGTTAGTGTGGCATGAGTGAAACCGGCGGAAGGGGCCGTGTGAACGACAAGCCATCTATGGCGGATGCTGCGGAAGCGGCATCCGTCGACTGCGGGTGCGCACCCACGCCCGCCGAAAGCCGTGCCTTCTGGAAGAACGGCTCGATCACCCGTCGCAACGCCCTCGGGATCGGCGTGCTCAGTGCCGTCGCCCTCAGCGCGTTCGGGGTGTCGTCGGGCGTCTCCGCTGCGTATGCGGCCTCGTATCCGAGCTGGGACGACGTGCAGCGCGCCATGGCGAGCGAATCGTCCAAGGCTGCGGAGGTCACCCGCATCCAGGGGCTCATCGACGGTCTGACGCAGAAGGTCGCCGAGACCCAGGCCGCCGCCGAGAAGGCCGGCCAGGAGTTCTACGACGCCCAGCAGGCGTTCTTCGACGCCGCCACCAAGGCCGACGAGCTGCAGAGTCAGGCCGACACGCAGGCGGCCACCGCGACCGAGGCCGAGCGCAAGGCCGCGCAGGTCGCCACCCAGCTCTACCGCGACGGCGGAGACGACACGTCTCTCGAGCTCTTCTTCGCAGGGTCCGCCGCGAACGCCGACGATCTCCTCTCGCGCCTCGGCACGATGGACAAGGTCTACGGCTACACCCAGACGGTGTACGAGACCGCCGTGAAGGCGCGCAACACCGCGCAGTCGCTGAGCGATCAGGCCGAGGTCGCGCGCAACGAGCGCGATCGCCTGCAGAAGCTCGCCGAGCAGAAGATGCTCGAGGCGCAGGCCGCAGCGGATGCCGCGCAGGCGGCGCTCGACGAGCAGACGGCCAACCTCGCCACGATGCAGGCTCAGCTGGCCGCCCTCAAGGACCAGACGGCGACCACCGTCGCCGGCTACCAGGAGGG
This sequence comes from Microbacterium sp. NPDC012755, assembly GCF_042901325.1. Taxonomy (NCBI): domain Bacteria; kingdom Bacillati; phylum Actinomycetota; class Actinomycetes; order Micrococcales; family Microbacteriaceae; genus Microbacterium; species Microbacterium sp. NPDC012755. The sequence goes on from NZ_JBIBCT010000001.1 coordinate 1,751,029, forward strand.
TGTCCGCGTCGCCGAGGAGGAGCGCAAGCGCCGTGAAGCCGCGGAGGCCGCAGCTGCAGCCGCCGGCAACAACGGCGGGGGCGGCGGAGGCGGCGGTGGTACCGGGGGAACCCCTGGAACCGGCGGCTGGGTCCGCCCGCACGGCGGTCACCGCAGCGCCGGCTACGGCTCGCGTCCTGCGCCCTGCAGCGGATGCTCGACCTTCCACCGCGGCGTCGACATCGCCAACGGCTGCGGCGCGGCGATCTACGCGGCCCACGCCGGGACGGTCGACTTCGCCGGCCCCAACGGCGGCTACGGCAATTACATCCGCATCCAGCACGGCAACGGCGTCGGCACCGGCTACGCGCACATCAAGCCGGGCGGCTTCGCCGTCGGCCGCGGCCAGCAGGTCAGCGCCGGACAGGTCATCGCCTACGCAGGCAACACCGGGAACTCGGCGGGCTGCCACCTGCACTTCGAGGTGTACATCAACGGCGGCACGGTCAACCCGATCGACTTCCTCGCCCAGCGCGGCATCTCGGTCTGAACACCCGCCTCACGGGCGCAGACCTCATAAACGAAGAGAAGACCCCCGGCCGCTGAGCGGAACCGGGGGTCTTCTCTTCGTTCAGACGTCGAGGGTCAGTGGCCCTGCTCGCCGAAACGGACGATCGCCTCGTCGAGGATGCGCTGCGCCTCGGCGGCGTCGCCCCACTCGTCGACCTTGACCCACTTGTTGGGCTCGAGGTCCTTGTAGTGCTCGAAGAAGTGCGCGATCTCCTTCTTCGTGTACTCGGCGATGTCGCCGATGTCCTGGATGTGTGCCCAGCGAGGGTCCTTCGACAGCACGGCCACGAGCTTGTCGTCGCCACCGGCCTCGTCGCTCATCTTGAGCACGGCGACGGGACGGACCTCGACGACGACGCCGGGGTAGATCGCGTGGTCGAGGAGCACGAGCACGTCGAGCGGGTCGCCGTCCTCGCCGAGGGTGTTGTCGAAGTAGCCGTAGTCGGCCGGGTACCCGAAGGTCGTGTAGAGCACGCGGTCGAGGTGCACTCGCCCGGTCTCGTGGTCGACCTCGTACTTCACGCGGCTGCCGCGCGGGATCTCGATGACGGCGTCGTGTGCGCCCATGCGTGTGCTCCTCAGAAAAGACGGTTGGATGCCGCGGACCAGCCTACTCGGGCCGCGCGCTCACGCGGAGTCGGGGCCCGCTCGGGTCTAGGCGTCGGTTCCCGTCGCGGGCGAGGACGGGGGAGTGCGCCGTCGCGAGAGGCGGCTCAGCAGACGGCTCACGGGATCGCTCAGGAGCAGCAGGAACAGCCCTACGTAGCCGTTGGGGGAGGCGAGCACCGCGATCAGGAGCGCGCCCGCGAACAGGATGATCGCCGTGACATCGCCGATCACCCCCGCACGCAGCGTGTCGGCCGGCGCCGTCGTCAGCTCGGGGTGGCGCGACAGATAGATCCAGCCGGCGAGGGTCGTGACCTGGGTCATGATGAGCGTTCCGATGTAGACCACGGCCTGCAGCGGATCGGTGTCCATCTGGCCGATCATGGCGGTGGGCACAGGCAGCCACACGATCGTGGCCATCCAGGCGACATTGATCCACAGCAGGGGCGCGGTGATCAGCTCGACGTCGCGGTACTGCCGGTGGTGGCCCATCCAGAACGTCGCGATGAGGAGGAAGCTCAGCCCGAAGCTGAGCAGCTGGCCGGAGTGCTCGGACAGGAACTCCGCCGTGCCGAGGTGCCCGGATGCCGCCTCCGACACCGATTCCATGAGGGGGAGGATGAGAAGCGTCATCGCGATGGCGACGACCGCGTCGACGAACGCCTTGAACCGCTCGGTCGTGAAAGTCCTCATGCCGCTGTGATCTGCCACGGCGTCAGACTAGTCCGCGCGCTTCCCGTGCGGAGACGGACGCGCGGATGCCGGGTGCGTGCCCTAGCGTGGAGGAGTGCCGTCGCTCCCACCCGCTGTCGCCGAGATCCGCCTCGCCGTGCGCACCGCGCTCGCAGAGCTGCCTGAAGGAGCGACGGTCATCGTCGCCCTCTCCGGCGGCGCCGACTCGCTCGCGCTCGCCGCGGCCGTCGGCTTCGAAGCGCCGAAGCTCGGTCTGCGCGCCGCATCCCTCACCGTCGACCACGGACTGCAGGAGGGGTCGGATGCCGTCGCCCTCCGCGCAGCGAAGACCGCAGCGGGGCTCGGTCTCGATCCGCTCGTCGTGAGGGTCGAGGTGGGCGAGCAAGGGGGCCCGGAGGCGGCGGCCCGTGATGCGCGTCATCGGGTGCTGCGGGATGCCGCGTCTGACGTCGCCGCTGCCGCTGTGCTCCTCGGCCACACCCTCGACGACCAGGCGGAGACCGTGCTGCTCGGCCTCGCGAGAGGGTCGGGGGCAACCAGCCTGCAGGGCATGGCCCCGGTGCGCGAGGACGACGACGGTCTGCGCTGGATCCGGCCGCTGCTCGGTGTGCGCCGTGAGACGACGCGCGCGTTCTGCGTGGCATCCGATATCGAGTTCTGGGACGATCCGCACAACTCCGAGAGCCGCTTCGCCCGGGTCCGCGTGCGGGAACGCGTGCTCCCGGTTCTCGAGTCCGAGCTCGGACCGGGCATCGCCGAGGCCCTCGCACGCACCGCGGAGCAGCTGCGGGAGGACGCCGAGGCCTTCGACGAGATGATCCACGAGACGATCGAGGACATCGTCGAGCACGCAGAGGCCGGCATCTCGGTGAGCGTCGCGGCGCTCGCGGCCAACCCCGCCGCGCTGCGGAACCGCATCATCCGACTCGTCGTCGACAGCGAGTTCGGCGCGAGCCTCACCCGCACGCAGACCGTCGAGGTCGCCCGTCTCGCGACGGACTGGTCAGGGCAGGGGCCCATCGACCTGCCCGGATGCTCCGCCACCCGTGTCGGCGGGCGCATCGTGTTCACGGCATCCGGTCGCTGAACGGACGCAGACGAAACGCCTCACCTGACGTTCGACGTCGGATGAGGCGTTTCGTCTCTGTCGCTGCGTTCCCCCGCTCGGCGACTCGGGCCGCCAGGCGACCGGGGCGCGAGGGGAGGGGAGTCTTACTTCTTGCCGCCGAAGAGGCCGCCGAGCAGGTCGCCGATGCCGCCGCCGGACGAACCGCTGCCGCCGCCCAGCAGACCGCCGATGATGTCGCCGATGCCGCCGGTGCTCGCACCGTTGCCACCACCGCCGAGGAGACCGCCGATGATGTCGCCCAGTCCGCCGGACTGCTGTGCGCCGGCATCTGACGTCTCCGCCTTGCCCTTGTTGGCGTTGGCGATCAGGCCCATGATGATCGGCGCGAGGATCGGCAGGAGCTTGCCGAAGTCGATGCCAGCGGTCTCCTTCGAAGTCGTGAGCTTCTCGGTGACCTCCTGCTGCTTGGCGCCGAGGATGTGCGACACGATCTTGCCGCCGTCCGCCTGGTCGATGTCGTCGACCTTGGTCGCGCCGGCGGAGCCCTCGTGACGCTTCAGCGCGTTCTCGATGGCGGAGGAGCCCTCCTCCGTGGAGGCGTTCTTCGCCAGTCCGCTCAGCAGCACGGCGCCGCCCTGCTCCACGGCGGCCTTGGCGACGTCGGGGGAGACCCCGAGCTTCTCCGCGATGTCGTCGATCGGGACCTGCGCGAGGATGTCGTCGAGAGCCATGGTGAATCCTTCCGTCTGTGGGCGTCCGCCCGTCTCAAGGCTCACAGTAGTGCGGAAGAACGGGGTGTGGGTATACGCGACCCGATACATCACGACCGGGATCCGCGGTCGATCCCTGTGGTCGCGGGGCCGGGCGGCGAGGGATCGGATGCCACTGGACGCGGCACCCGATCCCTTCACCTAAAATCGATCCATGCGCGCCGCGGACATCCAGGACGACCTTGCCCAGATCCTCGTCACTGAGGAGCAGATCATCGCCAAGCTCGACGAGCTCGCAGCGAAGGTCGCCGTGGACTACGAGGGCAAGGATCTGCTCCTCGTCGGCGTGCTCAAGGGCGCGGTGATGGTCATGGCCGACTTCGCCAGGGCGCTGCCGTTCCACGCGCCGATGGACTGGATGGCGGTGTCGAGCTACGGGGCCAGCACGAAGTCGAGCGGCGTCGTGCAGATCCGCAAGGACCTCGACAGCGACCTGAACGGCAAGCACGTCCTGATCGTCGAGGACATCATCGACTCCGGACTGACCCTGAGCTGGCTGCTGGAGAACTTCGGATCGCGCGGAGCCGAGTCGATCGAGGTGCTCGCCCTGCTGCGCAAGCCGGAGGCGGCGAAGGTCGTCATCGACTGCAAGTACGTGGGCTTCGACATCCCCACCGACTTCGTCGTCGGATACGGCCTCGACTACGACGAGCGCTACCGCAACCTGCGCGACGTCGCGGTGCTCGCACCCCACGTCTACAGCTGACCCGGCGTCGTGGCGCGATGGCGCCGACGGCCCCGCCGAGCCGTGCTCTGCGGAGGCCGGTACGCCGTGGGTGAACGCACAGCAGGCACCAAGCGCTCGCGCGATACGCTGATCCGATCATGGATGTGAAGAAGCTCACCCGGAATCCGCTGATCTACGTAGCCCTGATCGGTCTGCTGCTCTTCGGCGGCTTCCTGCTGATCTCCAACCTCGGCGCCCCGAAGCAGATCACCACGCAGGAGGGTCTCAAGCTGCTCGCCGGCGAGACCGTCACCGAGGTGGTCAACACCGACGGCGATCAGCGCGTCGACATGACGCTCTCGAAGCCGTTCGAGGGCTCGGAGTCGGTGCAGTTCTACTACGTCGACGCCCGCGCGGCAGACGTGGTCGCCGCGATCGACAAGGCCGACCCGAAGAAGGGCTTCGACGACGCCGTTCCGCGCGCCAGCTGGTTCGACGGCTTCCTCTCGCTCCTGATCCCGATGCTCCTGCTCGGCCTGCTGTTCTGGTGGCTGCTCTCCTCGATGCAGGGCGGCGGCGGCAAGGTCATGCAGTTCGGCAAGTCCAAGGCCAAACTCGTCAACAAGGAGACCCCGACGGTCACCTTCGCCGACGTCGCCGGCGCCGACGAGGCGATCGAGGAGCTCCACGAGATCAAGGAGTTCCTGCAGGACCCGGCCAAGTTCCAGGCCATCGGCGCCCGCATCCCGAAGGGCGTGCTGCTGTACGGCCCTCCCGGAACCGGAAAGACCCTGCTCGCCCGCGCCGTCGCCGGCGAGGCAGGCGCCCCCTTCTACTCGATCTCCGGATCGGACTTCGTCGAGATGTTCGTCGGCGTCGGAGCATCCCGCGTCCGCGACCTGTTCAACGTGGCCAAGGAGAACTCCCCGGCCATCATCTTCATCGACGAGATCGACGCCGTCGGACGTCACCGCGGCGCCGGACTCGGCGGCGGCAACGACGAGCGCGAGCAGACGCTCAACCAGATGCTCGTCGAGATGGACGGCTTCGACCCGAACGCGAACGTCATCGTGATCGCGGCGACGAACCGCCCCGACATCCTCGACCCCGCGCTCCTGCGTCCCGGCCGTTTCGACCGCCAGATCGGCGTCGACGCCCCCGATCTCAAGGGCCGCCAGCGCATCCTCGAGGTGCATGCCAAGGGCAAGCCGCTCGCGCAGAGCGTCGATCTCGAGGTCGTCGCCCGCAAGACCCCCGGCTTCACCGGAGCCGACCTCGCCAACGTCCTGAACGAGGCGGCTCTGCTGACCGCCCGCTCGAACGCGCAGCTGGTCGACAACCGCGCCCTCGACGAGGCCATCGACCGCGTGATCGCCGGTCCGCAGCGGCGCACCCGCGTGATGAAGGACAAGGAGAAGCTCATCACCGCGTACCACGAGGGCGGCCACGCCCTCGCAGCCGCGGCCATGAACTACACCGACCCCGTCACCAAGATCACGATCCTGCCCCGCGGCAAGGCGCTCGGCTACACGATGGTGCTGCCGCTGGACGACAAGTACTCGGTCACCCGCAACGAACTGCAGGATCAGCTGACCTACGCCATGGGCGGTCGCGTCGCCGAGGAGATCGTGTTCCACGACCCGACCACCGGCGCCTCGAACGACATCGAGAAGGCGACCTCGATCGCCCGCAAGATGGTGCTCGAGTACGGCATGACGACCGAGCTCGGCCCGGTCAAGCTCGGCACCGAGGGCGGCGAGCCCTTCGCCGGCCGCGACATGGGCCGTGGCCGCGAGTACTCCGAGACGATCGCCCAGCGGGTCGACGCCGAGGTGCGCGCCCTCATCGAGCAGGCGCACAACGAGGCCTACCAGGTGATCAGCGCGAACCGCGACATCCTCGACAAGCTCGCCCTCGCGCTGCTCGAGGAGGAGACCCTCGACCACAACCGCATCGCGGAGATCTTCACCGAGGTGCAGAAGCTCCCCGAGCGTCCGCTGTGGTTGTCGAGCGACGATCGCCCCGTATCGGAGCGTCCGCCGATCGAGGTGCCCAAGAAGGACGTCTCGCTCGCGGCATCCGTCGAGGCGCCGTCCGCTGCGCCTCGCACGCAGCCGGGATCGGCAGGTGCCGGTCACGCACGACCTGCGACGGCGTGACCGTGGCCGTCGACCGGGAACGCGTCGCACGCCTCACTCATGAGCTTCTCGAGGCGATCGGCGAGGATCCTGACCGACCGGGCCTCAAGCAGACCCCGTCGCGGATGGCGGAGCTGTACTCGGAGTTCTTCGCCGGCGTGGGAGAAGACCCCGCCGAGCCGCTCGCGCGCACGATCAGCGTGACGAGGGGACCGGCGCCCGACACGCTGCCCTCGGGTGCCGTGCTGCTGCGCGACATCCGTTTCCGCTCCGTCTGCGAGCACCACCTGCTGCCGTTCGCAGGGCACGCGCACATCGCCTACCTCCCCGGAGAGCAGGTCGTCGGGCTCGGCGCCCTCGTGCGGGTGGTGGAGATCCTCGCCGCCCGCCCCCAGGTGCAGGAGCGGCTGGGCGAGCAGATCGCCGACACCATCGCCGAGCATCTCGACACCCGTGGTGTGCTCGTCGTCCTCGACGCCAGCCACGGCTGCGTCACGATGCGCGGCGGACGTCAGCCGGAGGCGACGACCCTCACGATCGCGGCCCGCGGGGAGTACACGGATGCCGTGGCCCGCACCGAGCTCATCGCCCTGATCGGCCGGGGCGCGGAATGACCGGCATCTGGGGGATCGTCAACGTCACGCCGGATTCGTTCAGCGACGGCGGACGCTACCTCGACGTCGAGCGGGCGGTCGCGCACGGTCTGCGTCTGCGCGCCGAGGGGGCGACCGTGCTCGACATCGGCGGCGAATCGACGCGACCGGGCGCCGACCGCGTGACCCCGGAGGTCGAGCAGGCGCGCGTGATCCCTGTCATCGAGCAGCTCACCGCCGCGGGTGCGCCTGTGAGCATCGACACGCTCAATGCGTCGACCGCCGCTGCGGCGGTGCGGGCGGGAGCGCGGATCGTCAACGACGTCTCCGGAGGGCTCGCCGACCCGGAGATGCGCGCGGCGGTGGCCGAGTCCGGCGCCGACTACGCGATCGGACACTGGCGCGGGTTCTCCGCGGACATGTACGCCAACGCCGAGTACCGCCGCGTCGCGCGCGAGGTGGCGGGAGAGCTCCAGGAGCGCATGGGGGAGGCCGCGGCATCCGGCATCGCGCCGTCGCGCCTCATCATCGACCCCGGCGTCGGCTTCGCGAAGGCCGGCCAGCAGAACTGGGACGTGCTGCGCGGGCTCGACGAGATCGTCGCGCTCGGACCCCGTGTGCTCATCGGAACCTCGCGCAAGAGGTTCCTCGCCGAGACCCTCGACCAGGGTGAGCCGATAACGGAGACGCGGCGAGACCTCGCGACCGCCGTTACGAGCGCCCTCGCGGCCCGCTCGGGCGTCTGGGCGGTGCGCGTCCACGACGTGGCCGCGACGCGGGATGCGCTCGCGATCGCGCACGCCTGGGAAGGATAGACCCCCCATGTTCCCCATCGACGAGATCGCCCTCACCGGGCTCACGGTGTTCGGCCGGCACGGCGTCTACGAGCACGAGCGCCGGGACGGACAGGAGTTCACGATCGACGTGCGGCTGAACCTGCCGCTGGGGCCGGCCGCGGCATCCGACGACGTCGCCGACACCGTGCACTACGGGGAGCTCGCCGAGAAGATCGCCGCCGTCGTCGCCGGCGAGCCCGTGAACCTCATCGAGACCCTCGCGGCTCGCATCGCCGATGTCGCGCTCGAGGATCCGCGGGTCCTGTTCGCGACCGTCACCGTGCACAAGCCGCACGCTCCCATCCCGCTCACGTTCTCCGACGTCTCGGTGACCGTCCGCCGGGCCCGCCCCGAATCCGCCGTGGAGTTCTCCGCATCATGAGCCGCAACCTCACCATCCCGCCCGACATCACCGTCCCCCGCGAAGGGAGGGCGGATGCCGTCGCCGTCGTCGCCTTCGGCGCGAACCTGGGCGACCGCGAGGGCACCATCAGGAAGGCGGCGGAGCGGATCGCGCGACTGCCTCTGGTGAGCGACGTGCGCCTGTCCCCCCTGCACGAGACGGTCGCCCTGACCCTGGACGGCCCCGACCCCGACGCGCCGGGCTACGTCAACGCCGTGGCGCTGGTCACGACCCGTCTCGCACCGAGCATCCTGCTCGGCATGCTGCACGCGATCGAGGACGAGAACGGGCGCGAGCGCCAGGTGCGCTGGGGCGACCGTACGCTCGACCTCGACCTGATCGCCTACGGCGACGAGTCCTCCGACGAGCCGAACCTCCAGCTGCCGCATCCTCGCGCCGCCGAGCGGCTGTTCGTGCTCGACCCCTGGCTCGATCTCGATCCCGACGCCGTGCTCTCCGGTCACGGGCGCATCGCCGACCTCGCCGCCGCGCTGCGCAGGCAGGGGAGCGCATGAGGCGCACCTCCGCCGGCGTCCTCGTCGTGCTCGCGCTCGTCGGCGCGGGGGCGGGGTTCCTCGTCGACCAGGTGCTCACCGCGATGGGGAGGGTGACCTTCACCCCGTCTCTGCTGCTGCCCGTCCTCCTCGTGATCGTCGGCGCCGCGGCGCTCGCGCTGGCGTGGCCGGTGCGCCGGAGCGTGCGGACGGGCGTCCGCATCGATCCGTTCCGTGCGACGCGCGCCGTGACCCTGGCCCGCGCATCGAGCCTGCTCGGCGCGATCATGGCCGGATTCGGCGCCGGACTGCTGGTGTTCCTCCTGTCCCGTCCGATAGATCCACAGGTAGGGTCGACTGTGGCGATGATCGCCCTGATCGCGAGCGCGGTCGTGCTCGTGATCGCCTCGCTCATCGCCGAACAGTTCTGCACTCTTCCGAAGGATCCTGATGACTCAGAACCCCGAGAACCCTCCCCTGATCCCGGCTCCCCTGAGTTCGGCGGCAGTCACTGACGGCGGCGCCCTCGACCAGGGCACCTACACGGCGCTGCGCACGACACGCAGCGAGTCGCGGCTGGAGCTCGACGGCGTGTGGCACCAGATCTCCCCGCGCTACGTCGTGTCGCAGATCGTGCAGAACCTGATCTTCATCGCCATCGTGGTGATCGCCGCTCTCGTGCTGGCGTTCGTCCTCGGACAGCTCTGGGCGCTCATCCCCGGAGCGGTGATCGTCGTCATCACGCTCATCACGCTCATCATCCTGCCGAGGCAGGCGCGGGCGATCGGCTACATGCTGCGCGACGACGACATCGTGTTCCGCAAGGGCATCCTGTGGCAGCGGATGATCGCGGTGCCCTACGGGCGCATGCAGCTCGTCGACATCACGCAGGGACCGCTCGACCGCGCCTTCGGGATCTCGCAGCTGAAGATGGTCACGGCTGCGGCGACCACGGGCGTGCAGATCCCCGGCCTCACGCAGGCGGCGGCGGAGGCACTCCGCGACACGCTCATCGAGGTGGCCGAGACCCGCCGGACCGGCCTGTGAGCGAGCAGTTCCCCGCCCAGGCGCAGACCAAGGGCCCCGCAGCGAGCGACTCCCTCGCCGACGGCGAGTGGCATCGGATGCACCCGCTCACCCCGCTCTTCAAGGGCGGGCTGGCGCTGCTCATCATCGGCGGCTTCCTGATCGCGAACCTGCGCGACAGGCTCATCACCTGGGTGATCGACATCTTCGAGCCCGACGCGCACTACGACCAGTACAACGGCGGCGACCCCGTCGACTGGGTGCTGTCGAACAACCTGGCGATCATCGCGCTGCTGTCCGTCCTCGCCCTGGTGGTCGTGCTCATGGCGATCTTCTGGGTGATCTGGCGATTCCAGCAGTTCCGCATCACCGGCGACCACGTCGAGGTGCGCAAGGGCATCATCTTCCGCTCGCACCGCAGGGCGCCGCTCGACCGCGTGCAGGGCGTGAACCTGACCCGCCCGTTCCCCGCCCGCATCATCGGCCTCGCGAAGCTCGAGGTCGTCGGCGCCGGTACCGATGCGAACGTCGACCTCGAGTACCTCGCCACCACCCGTGCGGAGTCGGTGCGCAGCGACATCCTGCGTCTCGCCTCCGGTGCACGTGCGGCGAGGCAGGCGGCCGTGGACGCCGCGTCCGGACGCCCGGTGGCGGATGCCGCGGCGGCGCCGTCGTCGGCTCGCGCCCAGTTCGTCGGATCGGTGAACCACGGCGTCACCGGACTCATCGCCGGTGTCGACCTCGCCGACGTCGCTCCCGAGAGCGTCGTGAAGATCCCGACCGGGCGTCTCGTCGGCTCGCAGCTCATCTCGAGTCTGCTGTGGGTGGCGTTCTTCGTCATCATCCTGCTCGTCGCGACCGGCGGCATCTTCATCGGCGGCCTCATCGACGGGCAGCCGATCACCTCGGTCATCGGGCTCGGTGTGGGATTGGGCATCGGCATCCCCATGGTGATCGCCGTGGTCGGCATCACCTGGGCGCAGATCTCCAAGTCGCTGCGCTATTCGATCGCCCCCACGCCCGACGGCGTGCGCATCACCTACGGCCTGCTCACCACGGTCACCGAGACTCTGCCGCCCGGCCGCATCTTCGCGGTCGAGGTGTCGCAGTCGCTGCTGTGGCGCCCGTTCGGCTGGTGGACGATCAAGATCAACCGCATGGGCGGCAAGAGCGCGGCGCAGCAGCAGTCGGGCAGCGCGCAGCAGTTCAACATCGTGCTCCCCGTGGGCAAGCGGGCCGACGTCGAGCGTGTGCTCGGGCTGATCCTCCCCGACGCCCCCGTCGCCGACATCCCGCTGGTATGGGAGCACGGCATCCTCGGCCCGGTGGCCGGGGACCCCTACCGCACCATGCCCGCCCGCGCCTGGTGGCGTCGACCGGTGTCGTGGAAGCGGCACGGCTACGCGGTCACGGACTTCGGCCTGCTGCTGCGCAGAGGAACGGTCTGGCGCAAGCTCGCGATCTTCCCGTTGGCCCGACTGCAGGGCGTCTCGCTGTCGCAGGGGCCGATCGACCGGGCGCAGCGCGTCTCCGGCGCGCAGGTGCACTCCGTGCAGGGGCCGATCACCGGCCTGCTGTCGGGGCTCGAGAGAGCAGACGCGCTCGACCTCATCAACGGCGTGAGCCGGGCGGCCGTGCTCGCCGCCTCCCGCGATCACAGCCACCGCTGGGGAGAGCACGCCCCGGATGCTGTTGCCGTCCCGCCCGCGTACGCACCGGCGGGTTCCGGGATGCCGCCGACACCGCCGCCGTACATCCCCGGCGCTCCCGTGGCGTCTCCGACGACCCCCGCTCCGCCGGTTCCGCCCGGTACGGCTCCGGTTCCGCCGCCGTACGTGTACCCCGGTACCCCGTCGACCACGTCGGGCGCTCCGGTGCCTCCGCCCTCGACCGCAACGGCCCCGGTTCCGCCGACGTATGCGGCCCCCGCGGCGCCGCCTGTTCCGCCGGTTGCTCCGCCGACGTACGCGGCGCCGCCGGTTCCGCCGGTCGCTCCGGTTCCGCCGGCATACGTCGCCCCGCCGGCCCCGCCCGTCGCCCCGCCGGCCCCGCCCGTCGCTCCGCCGGCCCCGCCCGTCGCTCCGCCGGCCCCGCCCGTCGTCCCGCCCGCATCGACCGATGAGTGACCCCCTGCGCCGCGACGGACGCCTCGGCGTCGGGATCATCGGCGCCGGGCGAGTCGGACCGGTGATCGGCGCGGCGCTCGCCGGTGCCGGTCACGCGGTGACCGGGATGACGAGCGGCTCCGACGACGAACGCGCGTCGGCGGTGCTCCCCGGCGTCCCGGTACTCGATGCGCTCGACGTGGTCCGCCGCAGCGAGCTCGTGGTGATCGCAGTGCCGCACGATCAGCTTCCCGCCCTCGTCGCGGGGATCGCCGAGCTCGGCGGCTGGCAGATCGGTCAGCTCGTCCTGCACACCGACCCGGCCTACGGCATCGAGGTGCTGCGTCCCGCGGCCGAGCGCGGTGCGATCCCGCTCGCCGTGCATCCGGCCATCACGTTCACCGGGACGTCGATCGACCTCCGGCAGCTGCAGGCGGGGTATGCCGCCGTGACCGCGCCCGCTCCCGTCCTCCCGATCGCGCAGGCGCTCGCCGTCGAGATGGGGTGCGAACCGGTCGTGGTCGGCGAGGCCGACCGTGAGGCGTACGCGGATGCGATCGTCGCCGTGACGGAGTTCTCGCGGTCGCTCATCGGCCAGTCGACCGGACGGCTCCGAGAGATCGGCATCGAGAACCCCGGGGGGTACCTCTCGGCGCTGGTGCAGTCCACCGTGGAGCGGGCGCTGCGCGAGGCATCCGATCCCTCTCCGTTGATCTGAGTCTGCGGTGAGCCCGGTACGCGCAGCGGGCTGACGGACATCGCGCTGACCGTCGGGGGATGACGCGCGGAGTACGTGCGTCACGCCGAGGAACGTGTGCCGCGCCGAGCGGCGGATGCCCGCCGAAGGGCCGAGGCCGCCGCTCAGCGGCCTCCCGAGAAGCCTCCTCCGCCTCCTCCGCCGGAGAATCCTCCGCCGAAGGAGCCTCCCGCGCTCGAGGATCCGCTCGCGCTCGGTGCGGAGTACGAGGCGGCCGCCTGCGACGTCGCCGCGAACGCGGAGAGCTGCGAGTACACGAACGGCGCGGTGGGATCGCCGATCCAGGAGGCGCCGTGCCGCTCGTAGGCGTACACGGATTCGAGCACCTGGCCCCATTCGCGCTCCATGCCGAACAGCATCGCGTAGGGGAGGAGCCGCTCGTAGACGACGATCACGTTCGCGCTGCCGTCCTGCCGCCGCTCGGCGCCGGAGTAGGACTGCAGCATCCGGAGGCGATCGGCTTCGGCGACGCGGATGAACTCGCGCACGCCCATCAGATACTCGTGCCTCTCGGCGCCTTCGGGCGTCAGCACCGTGTGCCGTGTGAACGAGTAGATGCTCGACACGAGCACGACGAAGAGGGCGAAGCACATCGCCACGAGGGCGGGCACGGCCGTGATCCGGCCACTGACCACTCCCCAGAGCGCGAGCGCGAAGCCGACGGCGGCCACCCCGTTCGCACACCACTGCAGGATCACGGCGCCGCGGCTGCGCGCCTTGGTGGTGAGGCCCCGCGCGCTGGCGGCCTCCGTTCCCGATGTCGTCAGCGCCGTCATCTTCGCCGCGAACGTCTCGCTGCTCGTCGGCAGCGCGACCACCCCGGCATCATCCGCATCGGTGAACAGGGCGTCGAGGGCGTCGACGTCGAGCGGATCCGGGATTCGCGTGCCGGGCAGTCTCCGCAGTACCGGGTCGGGCGCTCCCTCCTCGATCCGCAGGGTGCCGCGCACGGCGAGATGCACGATCTCCGCGGGGATGGTGTCCTTGGCGCCGGGGACGATGGCCGCAGCGAGAAGCGGGGGCAGCGAGTCGGGGACGTCGTACTGGGCGACGACGATGCCGGTCGCACGGCGCCGCGATCGCGTGAAGGCTGACACGGCGAACCAGCTGCCGACCGAGAGGCCCGCGGCTCCGAGCGCCGCGATGCCCGGGACGGTGTCGGTGGTGTGGTTCGGGGTCCTGGCCGAAGGCTGTGCGACGACGCCTGGTTCGAAGCCGATGGCCACGGTGACGCCCTCGCCCGCTGCGAGTGCTCCGGTCTCGACCGTGAACCGCCCGCCGTCGCGGCCGAGCGTGCACTCATCGGTCGACCCCGAACGGCCGAGGTAGCAGCGTGAACTGCCCGTGAGCTGCGAGGTCAACGCCTCATCGAGGTCGATCTCCGCGTGGAACGACTCGATCGGCTGCGTGCTGTCGAGCGGCAGCAGGTCCCAGTAGAACTCGTCGGCGCGGCCGTCGGCGCGGTGCAGGATCACATCGCGCATCTCGTACTCGATGACGTAAGTGGTCAGGCCGTGCACGTAGGAGTCGTCTCCGGTGAGGACGAAGAGCACGCCGTCGTCCTCGTCGGTCTCGAAGGGTACGTCTGCGCCCGTGCCGTCGGTCACCGAGAGTATGCGGAGATCGAGCCCGGCGTTCTCGTAGGTCATCGGGATACCGCGGACGATGCCCCGGTTCTGGTCGGTGTCGGGGAATCGTGCGGTGAGGGTCTCCGTCGCATGCAGCCGTGCGCGCCCCTCGTCGTCGATGCCGAGCTCCATCCGGGTGTCCCAGGAGGCATAGGAGAAGTCGTCGACGTCGTCCCTTGCAGAGGGAAGCGACTGCGGGATCGACATGGCGGCCACGTCCGGGGCGCGCTCGGCGGAGGGGGATGCCGAGGCCGTTGCGGGCATCGACCAGAGCAGCCCTGCCAACGCCAGGGCGATCACAGCGGCGGCGTGGGCGAGGCGGGGTGCGGCCATGTTCCGAGGCTATCGACTGAGGCTGCGGGCAGGCGACCGCGCGCCGGTAAACTGGAGGGGACTTTCAAGGAGCCCCGCACATGACTGACGCGTCCGCCGCGCCCGAGCAGAACCCTGCGACCACCGACGAAGACATCCATGAGCAGAAGGCGGTGCGCCTCGCCAAGCGTGAGCGCCTGATCGCGAAGCGCGCGGATGCCGGCGGTGGAGCCTTCCCGGTCGGGGTCCCCGTGACGCACTCGATCCCCGCGCTGCGTGCCGAGTACGGCGAGCTCGAGGCCGGCGCCGAGACCGGCGTCGTCGTCGGCGTCGCCGGACGTGTGGTGTTCAGCCGCAACACCGGCAAGCTCTGCTTCGCGACGCTGCAGGCCGGCGACGGCACGCGCATCCAGGCGATGGTCTCCCTCGCGAACGTCGGCGAGGAGTCGCTCGCCGACTGGAAGGAGTACGTCGACCTGGGCGACCACGTGTTCGTGCACGGAGAGGTCATCTCCAGTCGCCGCGGCGAGCTGTCGATCATGGCGGACGACTGGTCCATCGCCTCGAAGGCGATCCTGCCGCTGCCGAACGCCTACTCCGAGCTCAGCGAAGAGGGTCGTGTCCGGAGCCGCTACCTCGACCTGATCGTTCGCGAGCAGGCCCGCACCACCGTGCGCGCCCGTGCGGCCGTGAACGCGAGCCTGCGTGCGACGTTCACGTCACACGACTACCTCGAGGTCGAGACCCCCATGCTGCAGGTGCAGCACGGCGGCGCCTCCGCCCGCCCGTTCATCACGCACTCGAACGCCTTCGACACCGAGCTCTACCTGCGCATCGCCCCTGAGCTCTACTTGAAGCGCGCCGTCGTCGGCGGCATCGAGCGGGTCTACGAGATCAACCGCAACTTCCGCAACGAGGGCGCCGACTCGACGCACAGCCCCGAGTTCGCGATGCTCGAGGCGTACCAGGCGTACGGCGACTACAACCAGATGGCCGCCCTCACCCAGGAACTCGTGCAGAACGCAGCCGTCGCGGTCGCCGGATCGACGACGGTGACGTGGGCCGACGGCACCGAGTACGACCTGGGCGGAGAGTGGGACCGCATCTCGATGTACGAGTCGCTCTCTGCAGCATCCGGTCGCACGGTCACTCCGCAGGACTCCGTCGAGGATCTGATCGCCTTCGCCGAGGCCAGCGGCGTCGACCTGCCTCCGCAGGCCACGCACGGCAAGCTCGTCGAGGAGCTGTGGGAGCACTTCGTGAAGGGCGACCTCGTGCGCCCGACGTTCGTGATGGACTTCCCCGTCGACACGTCGCCGCTCGTGCGCGAGCACCGCGCGATCGACGGCGTCGTGGAGAAGTGGGATCTGTACATCCGCGGATTCGAACTCGCCACGGGATACTCCGAGCTGGTCGACCCGGTGATCCAGCGCGAACGCTTCGTCGAGCAGGCGAAGCTCGCTGCACGCGGTGACGTCGAGGCGATGCCGGTCGACGAGGAGTTCCTGCGCGCCCTGGAGCACGCCATGCCGCCGTCGGGTGGCATGGGCATGGGCATCGATCGCCTGCTCATGGCGATCACCGGTCTCGGCATCCGCGAGACGATTCTGTTCCCGCTGGTCAAGTAGGACGCCCCGCTCCGCGTCGGAACGCCCACTCGGGCAGGAGCCCGTCGCTGACGATCGCATTCAGCAGTTCGGCGAGCCCGTGCTGCGGATCGATGCTGCGCACCAGATCGAGGTAGTGTGCCGCGTGAGTGGAGCGCCCGAGCGCCCACGACAGCCATGCCGCAGCCGTGAGGGGCCCGGGGCGCAGCTCTCGCGGCGCTCTGGCGGCTGCCAGCCGCACCACTGCGAGCGCGAGACGCAGCCGGTCGGGGTCGGGTGTCGGCCCGCGGCCGAGGAAGATGCCGGCGAGGTCGTCGGGGACCATCCGGCCGGTGCCGGAGAAGGCCAGCTGCGCCGACAGCGTGCGCACGCCCCCTCGCCGATCGCTCGCCCACTGCGTGAGAGCGACGTCAGGGAAGACCGGTCGAGCGAGGCACCACAGCAGCGCGGCCGTGGCGAACGCGGGCTGAGACTCCGGGGCGTCCAGCAGGAGCTCGAAGAACTCCGGGAGATCCTCGAGCATGGCGATCGCCGCGATCGCCTGCGGATTCTCCCGCCCGGTCAGGGGGCCGTGCTTCCCCCTGTCGAGGATCTCGGCCACGTCGAGAAGGGCACGTCCGACGCGTTCCTTCTCGCCCAGGTCTGCGCGGGGGAGATCGACGCCCGCCAGCTGGTCGCCGGAGACGTCTCCCACCAGGGGTGCGGTCGGGGAGGGAGCGGTGGGCGCCAGTTCCGGGTCGTCGTCGAGGTAGCTCGCCCACCCGCCCGCGCAGACGCACAGCGCGTCCACGATGCGCAGCCCGGCGTCGTCCGCGCTTCCGATGAGCTCGTCGACCTGCACACCGAGCGGGAGCACGAGCCCGTCTCCGGTTCGCGCAGGGCCGTCGTCCGGGTAGACGACGATGGCCACCCCGTCCACGCCATCCACCCTCGTGACCAGGCCGATGGCGGCCGCGGCGTACGTCGCCGGATCCGACTCGTCGTCGGGGAGGTCGAGGCGCATCGCGCCGTACGCTCTGGCTCCGATGAACGGGAGCAGGACGATGCTCCGCGTGGGCGTGAAGCCGGCGAGGACGGGGACGATGCCGAGGAACTCGGCGGAATCGGATGCACGGAGGATCGTGGTCATCCCCAGAGTGTGCTCGGCCGCAGCATCGCGTGGCGTCGGGAGAGGCCGTTGTGGATGAGAAAGCTGAGGACCCTCGAATGTGAGCGAAGAGTGGCTCGCGTACCATGGGGGCATGGAGAACTTCTGGCTCACGGCTGCCTGGTCGATTCTGCCGACCATCGCCGTGTGCACCGTCTTCTACTTCGTGATCCGCGGCATCCTCCGGTTCGACCGCACCGAGCGGCGGGTGCACGCGAAGATCGAGGCCGAAGAGCGCGCCGCGCGCGGACTCCCGCCCCGCACCTGAGCAACGTCCGCAGCATCGGCTACTGTGAAGCGAGCACCCTCCGCGGTGCCCACTGAGGCGATGTCCGCCGCAGTGACGACTCGCCGAGAGGGCAGTGCATGAGCGCCGAGGCATGGGGATGGTGGGTCGCCGCCTTCCTGGTCGCGCTCGATCTGGCGATCCGCATCACCGCGATCATCGTCATCCCGCGCAACAGGCGCCCCACAGCGGCGATGGCCTGGCTGCTCGCGGTGTTCTTCATCCCCTTCATCGGCGTGTTCCTCTTCCTCCTCATCGGCAACCCGCGGCTGCCTCGTGCCCGCCGCCGCAAGCAGGACCAGATCAACGAGTACATCCACGAGACGAGCGAGCAGCTGCACTTCGGCACGCTCCGGCCGAATGCGCCCAGCTGGTTCCCGCCCCTCGTCGAGATGAACCAGGCTCTCGGCGCGCTGCCGATCTCCGGAGACAACGGCGCGCACCTGATCTCGGAGTACCAGGAGTCGCTCGACGCGATGGCCGACGAGATCCGTCTCGCCCGGGAGTACGTCCACGTCGAGTTCTACATCCTGCAGTCCGACGCGGCGACCGACAACTTCTTCCGCGCGCTCGAGGAGGTGGCGGCCCGCGGAGTGCAGGTGCGGGTGCTGCTCGATCACTGGGCGAACCGCTGGAAGCCGCGGTACCGCCAGACGATCCGGAGACTCAACGAGATGGGCGCCGACTGGCATCTGATGCTGCCGGTGCAGCCGCTCAAGGGCAAGATGCAGAGGCCTGATCTGCGTAACCACCGCAAGCTCCTCGTGGTCGACGGCCGTGTCGCGTTCCTCGGATCGCAGAACGTCACCGACTCGACGTACAACCTGCCCAAGAACATCAAGCGCGGCCTGCACTGGGTCGACCTGATGGTGCGCATCGACGGCCCGGTGGTGCTGAGCGTGAACGCCATCTTCCTGAGCGACTGGTACAGCGAGACCGACACGGTGCTGCAGGAGATCGACATCACGCACGCCGAGACGGGTTCGGGCGATCTCGACTGCCAGGTCGTGCCCTCGGGACCCGGGTTCGAGGTGGAGAACAACCTCCGGCTGTTCCTCGGCCTGCTCTACGCGGCCAAAGAGAAGATCATGATCGTCAGCCCGTACTTCGTGCCGGATGAGGCGCTGCTGCTCGCGGTCACGGCGGCGGTCGATCGCGGCGTCGACGTCGAGCTGTTCGTCTCCGAAGAGGGCGATCAGGCAATGGTCTATCACGCCCAGCGCAGCTACTACGAGGTGCTCCTCAAGGCCGGGGTGCGCATCTGGATGTACCGCAAGCCGTACATCCTGCACACCAAGAGCCTCACGATCGACGACCAGGTGGCCGTCATCGGGTCGAGCAACATGGACATGCGGTCCTTCGGCCTGAACCTCGAGGTCTCGATGCTCGTGCGCGGCGAGGAATTCGTCGCGGAGATGCGCGAGGTCGAGGCCCAGTACCGCGCGCTGAGCCGTGAACTCACGCTGGAGGAATGGATGCAGCAGCCCCTCCGCTCGACGGTGCTCGACAACCTCGCCAGGCTCACGTCCGCCCTGCAGTAGCGGCGTCGAGAGTCCCCCCTGGAACTAGGGGGTACGGGGGAAATATCACGACGGGTAGCCTGTCAGCATGACGTCCCCCACTCGTGTCATCGCCGCCCTGTCCGTCCTCACCGCCGCGCTGCTCGTCGCGGGGTGCACCTCGACGCCCGGGGCGAGCACGCCGACGAGCTCCTCGGCGCCGTCTGCGGGATCGACCGCTCCGGGCGACGATCTCGACGACATCGAAGGCGCGCTGCTCGACGAGGGGCGCATGTTCGCCGTCGTGACCAGGGGATCGTCGACCTGTGTCCCGCAGGTCGATCAGGTCTCCGCTCAGGGGCAGACCGTCACGGTCACCCTCGTGGACGTGCAGTCCGACGGGGCCACGGAGAAGGCCTGCACGGCCGACCTCGCCCCCCGTGCCAGCATCGGCGCGTTCCCGGAGGGCGTCGACCCGACCAAGGACATCACTCTGAACGTGACGTACGGCGCGGTGACCGACGACGTCGACTTCGACGGCGACGCCGCGCTGACCGGTATCCCCGGTTCCTCGACCGACTACACCTCTTCTGCGGGATGGATCGATGACGGCGCACTCGTCCTGCTCACGTGGGGCTCGTCGAGCTGCCCGCCGGTCGTCGACTCCCTCGAAGGGTCCGGTGCAGCCGGCACCGTCACGTTCGTCACGGACGACACCCAGGTCTGCACCATGGACATGGCGCCGCGCGCGACCATCCTCGACTTCGGCGACGACGCCGTGGACGACGACGCGTTCACGCTCACCCTGTCGGGCGGCGGGCTCGACGGAACCGTGTCCGTGCGCTGACCGACGGTCGGCGCGAACCAGCGGCATCCGTCATCGTGGCGCTGCGTGAGCACGCCCGTCAGAGAGCGTGGATCGGGTGTCCGGCAGGGAGCGCGAGAAGAAGCGCGCCGGGGTCGACGCGGCACGTGATCCGTGCCGCCTCGCCGAACTCGTCGCCGTCCAGCTCGATCGGGATGGGCTTCGCAGCGGCGGCCTCGGCGGCGATCCCGCTGAAGTAGTGCACCGACGCGTCCTTGCCCCGCCGCTCGAGCACTCGTCGGCCCGCGCGGAACCGGCGGAGCACGGAGTTGTCCCACCAGATCTTGCGCCAGACTCCGAGCCAGCCGAACGCGCCGCTGGGCTGGATGACCGCGATGTCGAGTGTGCCGTCGGTGATCGACGCGTCGGGGATCAGCGCGATGCCGGCGGGGAGGGTGCCGCAGTTGGCGAACAGGATGCTCTGCACCTTGGTCGTGTGCAGCCGTCCGTCATCCACCTGGAACACCGCGCGGAACGGCTCCGCCGTCGCGAGAGAGCGCGCAGCTCCGTCGACGTAGGCGATCCACCCGACGGACTTCTTCAGATCTGCACGGGTGTTCGCGATCATGTCGGCGTCCAGCCCGATCCCCGCGAGCACGACGAATGCGTGCTCGGCCTCCTCGCCATCGGCTCTGGTGACCCTGGCCCAGCCGATGTCGATGGGATGCCGGTTCTCGCCGAGGGCGGCGCGCACCATCTCCGCCGGGTCGGCGAGCGGCAGACCCAGATTCCTGGCGAGGAGGTTCCCCGTGCCGCTCGGGAGGATCGCGAGCGGCACGCCCGTGTTCGCGATCGCCTCGGCGACCGCGCGCACCGTGCCGTCGCCGCCTGCGACGAGGACGACGTCGACGCCGCGCGCCAGCGCCTGAGCCGTCGCCCCCTGGCCGGCATCCTCGACCGTCGTGGGGTAGAAGGCCGGATGCTCCCACCCGAGGTCCCTCGACAGATCGCGGACAGTCGCGCGGAGGCGCTTCTCGTCGACCTTGATGGGGTTGTAGACGAGTGCGGCCTGGCGGCGTGCGGAAGAGCGCTTCGTCATGGCGCTACTCTAATCCCGACGATCGGCCGCCCTCGCCGCGACCGGAGAGGCGGAGGACCGGGATGGACGATGCGCGCCGCACGCTGCTGACCAGCATGATCGCGGGAGAGCCCGAGCGCCTGCGGCGGCGGAGCATCTCCCTGGGCGTCCCCATCGACGATGCCGACGACGTCGCCCAGCTCACCCTCCTCCGTGCCTGGAGGGGAATCGAGCACCTGGAGCGACCGGAGCCCGGGCAGATGTGCTCGTGGCTGGACACCATCGCCCGCAACGCCGCGATCGACCTGGCGCGGTTGCGGGCCCGACGGCCGGACGCGCCTCTCGACGAGGACACCCCGGATGACGCCGACGTGGCGGGAACCGTCGAGATCCGGACCTTCCTCGACGGTGCGCTCGCCGCGCTGCACGCGCTTCCGGAGACGCTCAGGGAGCCGCTGCTGTTGACAGCGGTCGACGGCCTCACCACGGCCCAGGTCGCGGAGCGCCTTGGCATCGCGCCGGCAACGGCCCGCCAGCGCATCTCCCGCGCGCGCAAGGCTCTGAGCGCGTGCCGGAGGTCGGGCATGGAGGCCGACTGAGGGGCCGGTGACGCCGGCCCCTCAGCATCGTTCAGGCGGTGCCGAAGGGGTTGTCGACGACGTAGCGCCAGCCGTGCTCCTCGTCGTACACGGCGACGTCAGCCGTCGTGCCGGCGAGAGCGATCTCGGATCCGTCGGGGCCGGTACCGGTGATCGTCCAGTCTGCGACGGCGAGACCCACGCCACCGGCCTCGAAGGCGCGGCGGACGGTCATGGTGATCGGCAGGTTCAGCCCCAGGAACTGCTCGAGGGCTCCGCGCACGGCGGCGTCGCCGGTGACCGGCTGGCCCGGCGCGGGCACGAAGACGACGCCGGGAGCGTTGAGGGCCATGAGGCCGTCGAGGTCACGGGCGTTGAAGCGCTCGGCGAAGGCGAGGTTGAGCTGATCGAGGGCGGTGACGGAAGTGGTCACGGGGTGTCCTTTCGTGCGAGACCGGCCGGGTGCAGGTCTCTACGGGGAAGACGACGAACGGGCGGAGTTGTGACAGGCGAGGCGCCCGGAATCGCACCCGTAGAATTGGTGGATGATCGACCTCGCTCTTCTTCGTGACAATCCCGAGATCGTCCGCCGCTCACAGGCTGCCCGTGGAAACGACCAGTCGACCGTGGATGCGGCTCTCGAGGCCGATCGATCGCGCCGTGCGGCGCTCTCCGCGTTCGAGGATCTGCGCGCGGAGCAGAACGCGTTCGGCAAGCAGGTGGCGAAGGCGCCCAAGGACGAGAAGGCCGCTCTCGTGGCGCAGGTGAAGGACCTGTCCGATCGCGTCAAGCAGGCGCAGGTCGTCGCCAACGAGGCGGCTGAGGCGGCATCCGCTGCGCTCGCGCGCATCGAGAACGTCGTGATCGACGGCGTGCCCGCCGGCGGCGAGGCCGACTTCGTCGAGCTGCGCCGCGTCGGCGAGGTGCCAGCCTTCGACTTCGAGCCCCGCGACCACCTCGAGATCGGCGAGATCCTCGGGGCCATCGACATGGAGCGCGGCGTCAAGGTGTCCGGCTCGCGCTTCTACTTCCTGCGCGGCGTCGGAGCGCGTCTGGAGATCGCGCTGATGAACCTCGCGCTCGACAAGGCGCTGCAGAACGACTTCGTGCCGCTGATCACCCCGACGCTCGTGCGTCCCGAGATCATGCAGGGCACCGGATTCCTGGGCGCTCACGCCGATGAGGTGTACCACCTCGACAAGGACGACGACCTGTATCTGGTGGGTACCAGCGAGGTCGCTCTCGCCGGCTATCACAAGGACGAGATCGTCGATCTGTCGAAGGGCGCCCTCCGCTACGCGGGATGGTCCACCTGCTACCGCCGTGAGGCCGGATCATACGGGAAGGACACCCGCGGCATCATCCGCGTGCACCAGTTCAACAAGCTGGAGATGTTCGTCTACACGACCCCCGAGGATGCCGAGGCCGAGCATCTTCGTCTCGTGGCGCTCCAGGAGGAGATGCTGACCTCGCTCGGCCTCGCCTACCGCGTGATCGATGTGGCGGCGGGCGACCTCGGTTCGAGCGCGGCCCGCAAGTACGACATCGAGGCATGGGTGCCCACGCAGGGTGCCTTCCGCGAGCTCACCTCGACGTCGAACTGCACGACCTTCCAGGCGCGGCGCCTCGACGTCCGCCACCGTCCGGAGGACGGTGGCAAGACGGCTCCGGTGGCCACGCTGAACGGCACTCTCGCCACGACGCGCTGGATCGTCGCGATCCTCGAGACGCACCAGCAGGCCGACGGGTCGGTGCGGGTGCCCGAAGTGCTCAGGCCCTACCTGGGCGGACTCGAAGTGCTGGAGCCCGTGGCGTGACCGCTCCCTGGCTCATCGGCCTCGATGTCGACGGAACCATCCTGCTGCAGGACGAGACCATGAGCCCCGGCGTGCCTGAGGCCGTCGCCCGTCTGCGCGACGCCGGCCATGAGGTCACGATCGCCACTGGTCGCAGCTGGATGGCGACCCGGCGCTACGTCGAGGAACTGGGGCTGACTCCGGAGTTCGTGGTGTGCTCGAACGGCGCGGTCACCATGCGCATGGTCGACGGCGAATGGACCAGATGGAACGTGGAGACCTTCGATCCGTCGCCCGTCCTCGCGCTGCTCCAGGACCGTCTCCCCGAGGCGCGCTACATGGTGGAGCTCGGGTCAGGACAGCGCCTGTACACGCAGCAGCTGGACGACTGGACGCTCGACGGCGGACGTCAGGTCACGTTCGAGGAGCTCGCGGACGAGCCGGTGTCGCGCATCGTCGTCGTCTCGCCGGGGCACGACGAGGAGGACTTCCACCGGCTGGTGGCGGATGCCGGCCTCAATGAAGTGTCCTACGCGATCGGCTGGACCGCCTGGCTCGACATCGCTCCGAACGGCGTCGACAAGGGCACCGCGCTCGAGCGGGTGCGCGGCGAGCTCGGCTTCGACGGCGAGCGTGTCCTGGTCGCGGGTGACGGCCGGAACGACATCGGCATGTTCGCCTGGTCGCAGTCGGTCGGCGGGCGTGCGGTGGCTATGGGACAGGCGCCCACAGAAGTGAAGGATGCGGCGGGAGAGGTGACCCTGGACGTGATCGACGGAGGCCTGGCGCGCGCCCTGAACACGCTTCCAGCCCCCGCCCAGGTCAACGCCGGAGAATAGAACTCGGCTAGACTCACGGCTTGTCGGCAGATTCGTCTGTCGGGAGGGTTGTCCGAGCGGCCGATGGAGCTGGTCTTGAAAACCAGTGGGCAGAAATGTCTCAAGGGTTCGAATCCCTTACCCTCCGCTGGTGGCTGTGAGGTAGCCCGAAGGGTGGCCGCTCAGCCACCGATCGGCTGAGTGGGATTCGTGAGGAGGACCGCCGCAGGCGGACCACCGGTTCCCGTACTCTCCGCTTCATGAGGGATGCGCCGCCGGGGAGGGCGAGCATCACCCAGAACCGAAAGGCCCCGAGTGAGTAAGAGCACCCGACGCCGTCGTACCGTCGCACGCCACGGCCAGTTGCGCACGCCAGGGCCGATCAGCCAGCTTCTGGCGTTCATCGCGATCGGCCTCGCAGTCGTGCTCGTCAGCGGCATCGCCGTGGCGGGCTACGTGGTCTACGACCTCACGAGCACGGTCAGCGCGAACGCCGTCGAGCTGGAGGGGCAGAAGGAGCTTCCGCCGGACATCGGCGCCTACGAGGGCGGTTTCAACCTGGTGCTCACGGGCGTCGACACCTGCGAGGACGCCTACAAGCAGTACTTCGGTCCCCGGTGCACCGGTAAGGACGCCGAGGGCACGCTCAACGACGTGAACCTGCTCGTCCACGTCTCCGATGCGCCTCGCCGAGTCACGGTCGTCAGCTTTCCGCGCGACATGATGGTGCGCATCCCGCAGTGCGAAGACGTCGAGGGCAACACGCACTCGGCGATGAGCAAGCAGCCGCTCAACGTCGCCTACTCGGACGCCGGACTCAACTGCGTCGTGAAGACGATCTCCGAGCTCACGGGCCAGGAGGTGCAGTTCGCCGCATCGGTCACGTTCGGCGGAGTCATCGAGATCACCAACGCGATCGGGGGAGTGGACGTGTGCCTCGCCTCTCCGATCCGCGACAAGAACACCGGTCTCGACCTTCCCGCGGGCAACCACACGATCTCGGGCATCACCGCCCTGCAGTTCCTCCGCACCCGCTACGGCGTCGGCGATGGCAGCGACCTGGGACGCATCGGCAACCAGCAGCAGTACATGTCGAACCTCGCGAAGAAGCTCATCAGCAGCGAGACCCTCGGCAATGTGCCGGTGATGCTCAAGCTCGCGACGACCGCGATCGACAATCTCGAGCCGAGCGAGTCGCTCGCCGATCCGATGAAGATCGTGCAGATCGCCCTGGCTCTGAAGTCGGTCAAGTACGAGGACATCGTGTTCCTCCAGTACCCGACGGTCACGGATCCCGACAACGCGAACAAGGTGGTCGCGAACAAGACCGCCGCGCAGGCGATGTGGGACGCGATCAACGCGAACGCGCAGCTTCGGGTGACTCACGAGAACACCAACAGGGATGGCGTCGTCGTCACCGATCCCGGCACCGCGACCGAGACCCCGGTCGACCCGGGCGCGACGCCAGACCCGACCGCGACTCCGGAGAATGTGGTGGCGCTCCCCAACTCCATCAAGGGGACCTCTGCCGCTCAGACGGTCTGCTCCAACGGCAAGGTCAACTGACCCGTTCCTGCTCAGCGCCGCGGCGCGAGGGCGTCGATGAGGCGCTCGACGATGTCGGCCATGTCGACGCTCGGATCGATCATCCACTGCAGCTGCAGGCCGTCGGCGACCGCCTGCAGCACCCGCGCCATGGTGTCGGGGTCGAGGGCCGGCTCGCGCGTGGTGTCGCGGTGGAACCCGGCGGCGACCGCCTCCCGCAGCCGCTCGCTCCGGTCGAGGAAGTACGCGTGGGCGGGATGCTCGGGGTCGACGGCATCCACCGCGAGCCGTGAGAAGAGCTCGACGAGGCCGGGCACCTCGGTGTTGTGGCGGATGACGGCGATGAGTCCGTCTCGGGGGTCGGCGTCGTCGGAGAAGCGCGGATCCATGCCGTCGTGCTCGTCGCGTTTGCGGAGGACGGCGGTGAAGAGCTCCTCCTTCGACCCGAAGTAGTGCAGGAGCGCGGCGGGGGTCACCCCGACCACCTCCGCGATCTGCTTGAGGGAGGCGTTCTGATACCCCCTGCGGCCGATCACCTCGAGGGCGCTCTCCAGGATCTCCTCGCGGCGCGCCACGCCCTTCGCGTATGAACCTCGTCGTGCCATGCATCCGAGGGTAAACCTGAACAACGTTTGATATCGAATCCTGACTGTCGTATGGTTTTCGCAGGACATCGCCGTCGCCTGTGAAAGGAACCCTCATGACCGATAACCCGGCATCCGACCTCACCCTCGAGGAGAAGGCGTCGCTCACCAGCGGCGCGGACTTCTGGACAACCAAGGCCATCGATCGCGCGGGCATCCCGTCGATCATGATGACGGACGGCCCCCACGGGCTCCGCAAGCAGGCGGGCGGCACGGACCACCTCGGTCTCGCGAGCAGCGTTCCCGCGACCTGCTTCCCCCCAGCGGTGGGCATCGGCTCGTCGTGGGACCCTGAGCTCATCGAGCGCGTCGGTGCGGCGATCGGCGTCGAGGCCGCGATCGAAGACGTCGCGGTCGTGCTCGGCCCCGGCATCAACATCAAGCGCTCTCCGCTGTGCGGACGCAACTTCGAGTACTTCTCCGAGGATCCGATCGTCTCCGGCGTGCTCGGTGCGGCCTCGGTGCGCGGTGTGCAGTCGCAGGGCGTCGGCACGTCGCTCAAGCACTTCGCCGCCAACAACCAGGAGTTCGACCGGATGCGGTCGAGCTCCGACGTCGACCCCCGCCCCCTGCGCGAGATCTACCTGCGCGGCTTCGAACGCGTGGTCAAGGACGCAGCGCCGTGGACCGTGATGTGCTCGTACAACCGTCTCAACGGCGTGTGGACCTCTGAGGACCCGTGGCTCCTCACCAGCGTGCTCCGCGACGAGTGGGGCTTCGATGGACTCGTCGTCTCCGACTGGGGCGCCGTGAACGACCGCGTCGCCGGAGTCGCCGCGGGTCTCGACCTGGAGATGCCCGCATCGGGCGGGCGCACGGATGCCCAGCTCGTCGCCGCCGTGCGCGCGGGGGAGCTCGCAGAGAGCGTGCTCGACACCGCGGCATCCCGCGCGATCGATCTGGTGCGCAAGTCGGAGCGGCGCCCGGTCGTCGCTGGTCCGCTGGATGTCGACGCCCATCACGCGCTCGCGCGTGAGGCCGCTGGTCGCTCGATCGTGCTGCTCAAGAACGACGGCGGCGTGCTGCCGCTGTCCCCGTCGCAGAAGGTCGCCGTCATCGGCGCGTTCGCCGCCGAGCCCCGCTTCCAGGGTGCGGGCTCCTCGCTCATCAACCCCACACGGGTGGATGCCGCTCTCGACGCTCTTCGCGCCGTCGCGGGCGATGCCGTGTCGTACGCTCCCGGATTCGCGGTCGAGGGCGGGGCGATCGCGGCGTCAGGGCGCTCGGCTGAGGAGCTGCGCGCCGAGGCCGTGTCTGCGGCGTCGTCGGCCGAGGTCGCGGTCGTCTTCCTGGGGCTGCCCGCCGCGGAGGAGTCGGAAGGCTTCGACCGTGAGCACATCGACCTCCCCGCCGCGCAGCTCGCTCTGCTGGACGCCGTGCTCGAGGTGAACCCGAACACGGTCGTCATGCTCTCCAACGGCGGCGTCGTCGCGCTGCCCTTCGCCGACCGGGTGCCCGCGATCGTCGAGAGCTGGCTGCTCGGACAGGCCGGAGGCAGCGCTGTCGCCGATGTCCTCTACGGAACCGTGAACCCCTCGGGCAAGCTCACCGAGACGGTGCCCGTGCGTCTCGAGGACACCCCCTCCTACGGCAACTTCCCCGGCGAGTTCGGCCACGTCCGCTACGGCGAGGGGCTGCTCGTCGGCTACCGCTGGTACGACGCCAAGGGGCTCGACGTGACCTTCCCGTTCGGCTTCGGCCTGTCGTACACGACGTTCGCGTACGGAGAGGCGACGGCATCCGTCACCGAAAGCGGCGACATCGCCGTGTCGTTCGCGCTGACGAACACGGGTGACCGTGACGGCCGCGAGGTCGCGCAGGTGTACGTGTCGCTGGCGGGGTCGATCGCGCAGCGTGCGCCGCGCGAGCTCAAGGCGTTCTCCTCCGTCGAGCTCGCCGCGGGGGAGACCCGCACCGTCGAGGTCGTCGTGCGCCGAGAGGACCTCGCGTACTGGGACATCCGCGTCGACCGCTTCGTCGTCGAGGGCGGCGAGTACACCGTCGAGGTGGCGGCATCCAGCCGCGACATCCGCTCCACGGTCGCCGTGGCGGTGGAGGGCGACGCCGTCGTGCTGCCTCTCACGATGAACTCGTCGATCGGCGACGTCGTGGCGCACCCGGTCGCAGGTCCCATCGTGATGGGCGCGCTCGGCGGCTTCATGGGCGAGCTGACCGGCGCCGACTCCTCGGCCGCGTCGATGATGCCCAATGACGAGGCGATGCAGAAGATGATGGCGTCGTTCCCGATCGGTCGCCTGGTCGGCTTCCCCGGCATCGACGTGACCTACGAGCAGGTCGAGCAGCTGCTCGCCGCGGCGAACGCGGGCGCGGTGCCGCAGGGCTGACCGGCGCACCGTCGCTGCCCCACCGGCGCCCCTCCTGTGCATCTGCAGAGGAGGGGCGCCGGCATGTGCGGAGGGCAGACGATGGATGCCGGCATCGACCCCGTGTCAGTCGAACTTCGGCAGCGTCAGCGCCTGCCAGGTCTCCGGGCCGACGACGCCGTCCGCTGGTGGAGCGAACATCGTCTGGAAGCTGCGCACCGCGGCATCCGTCTGCGGGCCGAACGAGCCGTCGACGGCGAGCGGCGCAGGGAGCAGAGTCTGCACGGCGCGCACCGCCTCCCCGGTCGCGCCGAGCGAGACGGTGTCGATCAATGCGGGCCAGTCGAGGAGGCCGACCGTCGTGCTGATGAAGGTCGCCCGCAGCGTCTGCTGGAACGCCTGGATCGCTGCGCCGCTGAGGGGTCCGAAGGCGCCGTCGGCGGCGATCGTCGCTCCGCGATGCCGCAGCAGATGCTGGGCGGCCAGCACCCGCCAGTTCGAGTCCTGCGTCGCCCCCACCTTCACGAGCGGCCAGAGATCGGTGCCCGGGATGAGCGCGCTCAGGAACGACCAGGTCTCGTAGCCGGCGGCGCCGTCCTGCCCGAGCCCCCACGCCCACTGGAACTGGCGCACGCGGTCGGCGGTGAGCGGACCGAAGTCGCCGTCGACCACCAGCGGGTCGAGCCCGGGCGAGGGCACGAGCCCGAACTGCTGCACGGCGCGCACCGCGTCTCCGTGATCGCCCTGCTGGCTGGCGACGTAGAGGTGGGGCCAGGTCTGCGGCCCGACCACGCCGTCGGAGGGCAGCCCGACGGCGGTCTGCCGGGCGGACACGGCCGCCGCGGTCTGCGGCCCGTAGACGCCGTCCACGACCACGGTGTGGCCGTGGACGCGCAGGAAGTACTGGATGCTCCGCACCGGCGCCCAGTCAGCGCCAGGTCCGATCGTGCTCCACGGTGCGACGTTCATCGTCTTCTCCTTCGTCGGCGAAAGATCTCTCCCAGGGAAGGAGCGCGCTGAGCCGTCGGTGATACATCGGCGACGGCATCCGGGTCGTTCCACGGCCACGGAGACCCGATTCGTGACTGCACGTCCGACCCGTTATGATTGCAGGGTGCATCCGTGTCTTCGGCTCGGATGCCTGGAGACGTCGCATAGTCCGGCCGAGTGCACCACCCTGCTAAGGTGGAGTCCCCTCACGGGGACCAGGGGTTCAAATCCCCTCGTCTCCGCAGTAGATTCCCTGGTCAGAGCCCGTCTTTCGAGACGCTGTCGACGTTCTCGCTCCGATGATCCGCGCGTGTGGATCCCTGCTCCGGGCGTGCGACAGGAGCGAGCGAGGTTGTGCACGGCACGCGGCCGGGCAGGCGTTGATCGCCGAGAGGACCATCATGACTTCTGGATACTCGGATGCGCCGCTGACCCTGGCTCTCGTGGATCCTCGGTCTCCGGACGGGCGCGCGATTCTGGAGCGGTTCTTCATCGACATCGTCGGCCGGTACTGGGGGCGGCCGGCGACCGCCGCTGAGGTGACGGCGGCGATGCTCGACGAACCGAGCGACGACCTCTGCGGCGACGAGGGGTTCCTGCTCGTCGCCCGAGACGGGGGCCGCGCGGTCGGCTGCGGTGGCATGAGGGTGATCGAGCAGGGAGTCGGGGAACTCACGCGGGTGTTCGTCGACGGCACCGCACGAGGACGCGGCGTCGGACGGGCGCTGCTCGCCGAGATCGAGTCGATCAGCGCGCGTCGCGGCATCCGCACGCTGCGACTGACGGTGCGCGACGACCTCGCCGAAGCGCATCGCCTCTATCGTCGGCTCGGGTACGAGACCGTCGAGCACTTCTCCTCGTCGCCCTACGCCGACCACCAGCTCGCGAAGACCCTGGAACCGCTCGTTCCCTGAGCGGACGGCGCGGGTGGCGGATGCCGCAGGCATCCTGCATCGGTTTCGCGGAGTGACGTCGGCGCGCACTTCCGCGCACCCGGCGTCTGTGGCGGGCTGCGGAGCGTGCCAGTGGCGCGGGCGGAGCGGCGCATGCCGTAGTGGCAATTTCTGCTGTTCTTAACTCGCGGATCGGTGATCGTGGGGTGCACTTCTTTCATACGGTTGTGGCATCCCGATCCGATCACAGTGAGGTGCGCCCGATGACCACTCCGCGGCCCGGTCTTGCGCTGCACGGCGACGGCACCTCTTCCCGCGACGCGTACTTCGTGTCGGACAGCACGGGCATCACCGCGGAGACGCTGGGAAACGCGCTGCTGGCGAACTTCCCCGCGGTGACCTTTCGGCGCCACACCGTGCCGTTCGTCGACACCGTCGTCGGCGCGGACAACGTCGCCGCCGACATCAGGGCGAAGCGCGGAGACGGCGAGGAGCCGATCATCTTCACCACGGTGAAGTCCGCGCAGATCCTCGCCGCGCTCGCCGATGCGGGCGGAGTGATGATCGACCTCCTCGGCGGGCACCTGCGCGAGCTGGAGACGAGCCTCGGGAGCACGGCATCCGAGCAGCTCGGACAGTTCCACGGGGTGGGCGACATGGAGCGCTACTTCGCCAGGATGCGCGCCGTCGAGTACGCCATCGAGCACGACGACGGACAGAGCATGCGCGCCCTCGACATCGCCGACGTCATCATCATCGCGCCGTCACGCTGCGGCAAGACGCCCACGACGATGTACCTGGCACTGCAGTACGGGCTCCTCGTCGCGAACTATCCGCTGACCGACGACGACTACCCCGCAGACGGTCTTCCGCGCACGGTCGCGAAGTACGCGTCGAAGTGCTTCGGCCTCACCACGACGCCCCTCCGGCTCAGCCAGGTCCGGCATGAGCGCCGCCCGGACAGCACGTACTCGAGTCTCGCCCAGTGCACGCTCGAGATCCGCCGGGCCGAGGATCTCTACCGCCGCAACCGCGTGCCCTTCCTGAACTCCTCCACGAAGTCCGTGGAGGAGATGTCCGCCGTGATCATGCAGTCCATGCGGCTGCGGAGCTGAACAGCTCGTCTCGTCTCTGCGTTCGTCTCTGCGTTTCGTCTCTGCGTTTCGTCTCGCTTCGCTCGCTCAACGACCATCGCTCGCTCAACGACCACCGCTCGCTCAACGACCATCGCTCGCTCAACGACCAGGTTCCGACCCGAAAGAAGAACACCATGACCACCATCCTCTGGTTCACGCAGATCGGCATGAACGACGTCGCTCAGGTCGGCGGCAAGAACGCCTCGCTGGGCGAGATGGTCTCGAACCTGTCGGGCGCGGGCGTGAGCGTCCCCGGCGGCTTCGCGACCACCGCCGATGCCTACCGGGACTTCCTCGCGGCGGACGGGCTCTACGACCGCATCCGCTCGACGGTCGAGTCCCTCGACGTCGACGACGTCGCCGAGCTCGCGCGCGTCGGCGCGAACGTGCGCGAGTGGATCGAGAGCCAGCCGCTCCCCGCGGCGTTCGAGTCCGACATCCGCGAGGCGTACGCGACCCTCGTGGCGTCCGACCCACAGCCCGACTCCGTCTCCTGGGCTGTGCGCTCCAGCGCCACCGCGGAGGACCTGCCCGACGCGTCGTTCGCCGGTCAGCAGGAGACGTTCCTCAACATCAGCGGCATCGACAACATCCTCGCCGCCATCCGCAGCGTCTTCGCCTCCCTCTACAACGACCGCGCGATCGCGTACCGGGTGCACCACGGATTCGACCACCACGACGTGGCGCTGTCCGCCGGCATCCAGCGGATGGTGCGAAGCGACGTGGGCGCATCCGGCGTGCTCTTCACCGTCGACACCGAGTCGGGCTTCGACCGGGCCGTGTTCATCACCAGCGCGTACGGGCTCGGCGAGGCCGTCGTGCAGGGCGCGGTGAACCCCGACGAGTTCTACGCCTACAAGCCGGCCCTGCGCGACGGGCGCCCGGCGATCCTGAAGCGGTCGGTGGGGGAGAAGGCCGTGAAGATGGTCTACGCCGATGCGACCCAGGTGGGCGCGAGCACCGTGTTCACCGACGTGCCGGTCGCGGAGCGCGCGCGGTTCAGCATTACGGATGCCGAGGTCGAGGAGCTCGGGCGCCAGGCGCTCGTCATCGAGGAGCACTACGGCCGCCCGATGGACATCGAATGGGGCAAGGACGGCATCGACGGAAAGCTCTACATCCTGCAGGCACGGCCGGAGACGGTCGTGAGCCGCACCGACGGCAACGTGACGCGGCGCTTCGTGCTCGACGCCCCCGGCACGGCGATCACGGTGGGGCGCGCCATCGGGCAGAAGATCGGTGCGGGTCCCGTGCGGGTGATGACCTCGCTGGATCAGATGGACGAGTTCCGCCCCGGCGACGTCCTCGTCGCCGACATGACCGATCCCGACTGGGAGCCGATCATGAAGCGCGCCTCCGCGATCGTCACCAACCGCGGCGGCCGCACCTGTCACGCGGCGATCATCGCGCGCGAGCTCGGCATCCCCGCCGTCGTCGGCACGGGGGACGCCACCTCCGCGCTGCGCGACGGGCAGGAGGTCACCGTCTCCTGCGCCGAGGGGGACGAGGGCTTCGTCTACTCCGGCATCCTCGGTTTCGAGGAGGTCGTCACGCACCTCGACGAGATGCCCGCGAGCCCCGTCAAGATCATGCTCAACGTCGGCACCCCGGATCAGGCCTTCGCCTTCTCGAAGCTGCCCAACAAGGGCGTGGGGCTGGCCCGTCTCGAGTTCGTGATCAACCGGCAGATCGGCATCCACCCTCGGGCGCTGCTCGATCACGACACGCTCCCCGCCGAGCTGAAGGCCGACATCGCCGAGCGCATCGCCGCCTACGACTCTCCGCGGGACTACTTCGTGAAGCGCGTCGCGGAGGGCGTCTCGATGCTCGCCGCGGCCTTCGCACCCGAACCCGTGATCGTGCGACTGAGCGACTTCAAGTCCAACGAGTACGCGAACCTCATCGGCGGCGAGATCTACGAGCCGCACGAGGAGAACCCGATGATCGGCTACCGCGGCGCATCCCGCTACATCTCGGCGGACTTCCGCGAGTGCTTCGACATGGAGTGCGAGGCGCTGCGATTCGTGCGCGACGAGATGGGGCTCACGAACGTCGAGATCATGGTGCCCTTCGTGCGCACGCTGGGCGAGGCGGCCGCCGTCACCGAGCTGCTCGCCGAGAACGGCCTGCGCCGCGGCGAGAACGGACTGCGCGTCATCATGATGTGCGAGCTGCCGTCGAACGCCGTGCTCGCCGACGAGTTCCTCGAGTACTTCGACGGCTTCTCGATCGGCTCGAACGAC
Source organism: Microbacterium sp. NPDC012755 (assembly GCF_042901325.1). Taxonomy (NCBI): domain Bacteria; kingdom Bacillati; phylum Actinomycetota; class Actinomycetes; order Micrococcales; family Microbacteriaceae; genus Microbacterium; species Microbacterium sp. NPDC012755. The sequence continues at coordinate 1,785,064 of NZ_JBIBCT010000001.1, forward strand.
ATGACCCAGCTCACGCTCGGCCTCGACCGCGACTCCGGGCTCGTCGCCGCGACCTTCGACGAGCGCGACCCCGCGGTGCTGAAGATGCTGTCGATGGCGATCGAGGCGTGCCGCAGGGCGGGCAAGTACGTCGGCATCTGCGGGCAGGGTCCGAGCGACCACCCCGACCTCGCCGACTGGCTCGTCGGCGAGGGGATCGAGTCGATGTCTCTCAACCCCGACACCGTGGTCGAGACCTGGCTGCGGCTCGCGAGGCTGAACGCGTAGGCGCGGGGCTCAGCTCGCGGCGAGCACCGAGAGCACGTTCCCTGCGGGGTCGGTGAACCACGCGATGTCGGGTCCGCGGCCGGGGCCGCCGTGCGCGATGCCCTTCGCGTCGGTGCCGAAGTCGGGGTCGACGTAGATCTTCGTCACGACACCGCGGGCGTTGAGCTCGTCGACTGCGGACTCGACGTCGTCGACCGGGAAGTTGAGGATCGTGAAGCTCGCGGGCGTGTGGTTCGGCTTGGCGTACACGAGGATCGAGCCACCCTGGGGTAGACGGATGTCGAGGAACCCCATGGCGTTCGTCGACACGTCGAGTCCCAGGGTCTCGCCGTAGAAGGAGCGGGCCGCGTCGATGTCGTCGACGCTGAACCCGCTGAACGCGTGCGTGGTCTGGAAGGCGGTCATGCGTTCAGCATGCGCCCGTCGGCGCGGCCTGTCCAGAGGCCGGCCGACGGGCATCGCCGATCACTCCGCCGCGGAGTACTCCTCCTCGCCGGCGATCACGGTGAGCACGACGTGAGCCTCGAGCAGCGAGGCCGCCCCATCGGCGAACGGATCGACGTCGAGCACCGCGAAGTCGGCGGCCTGCCCGACGGCGATAGTTCCGCGCCAGGCGCCGTCGCCGACGGATGCCGCGGCATCCCGCGTCGCGTGCGCGATCGCCCGCTCCAGGGGCAGCGCGAACTGCGGATGCACCGCGGGCGCCGACGGGTCCAGTGCCGACGCCCTGGTCGCCGCGACGTACATGTTCGCGAGGGCCTCGTGCGGCGCGGTGGGCGCATCCGTCGAGAAGGCGAGGAGCGCACCGGCATCCTCGTACTCGGGCCAGGCGAACGCGCGGTCGACGCGATCATCGCCGAGCTGGGCGGCCCAGTTCGCGAAGATCGCGGGGTCGGCGTGCACCGGCTGCATCGACGCGGTCACTCCGAGCCTCGCCATGCGTTCGGCTGTGCCGGGGGCCGCATACTCCAGGTGCTCGATGCGATGGCGTCGGGGGCGGTCTCCGTTCTGCGCGACGGCGTGCTCGATCGCGTCGAGTGCGAGCGTGCTCGCGGCGTCGCCGATCGCGTGCATCGCGATCTGCAGGCCGGCCGCATCCGCCGCCGCGACGACGGGGAACAGCCGCTCGGCCGGCCAGATTGCGTCGGCGTTCGACCCGTCGGCGTAGGGGTTCTTCATGGCGGCCGTGCACGCGTCGATCGTGCCGTCGAGCACGAGCTTGATGCCCCGCACCCGCACCCCGGCCTGCGGCGCGGCGTCGAGCTCGGCCGCCCGTGCGACCTGGGCGAGGTTCGCGGCGTCGTCTCCCGTGTTGGCGACGAACCAGTGCGCGTCGATCCGCAGCGGTAGGGCCCCTCGCGCGGCCGCGCGGCCGAGTGCGGCGAGACCGAGCTCATCGAACGCCATGTCGACGGCTCCGGTGACGCCGGACTCCAGATAAGCGGCGACGACCCGCTCGACGTCGGCGTCGCGCTGCGCGTCGGTGGTCGTGGCGTCGCGGTGCGTCCAGGCGAACTGCTGGGCCGCGGTCTCGTACAGCATCCCTGTGGCGTCGCCGGCGGCATCCCTCTCGATGCGCCCGCCGATGGGGTCGGGGGTGTCGCGCGAGATGCCGAGCCTCGCCAGCGCGGCGCTGTTCACCCAGCACGAGTGGTAGTCGTTGGCGTCGAGGAAGACGGGGATGTCGGAGACGGCGGCGTCGATCATCGCGGCGGTCGGCTGGCCGCCCTCGATCGCGTCGAACAGCCAGCCGCGACCGTACAGCTCGCCGTCCGCCTGAGCGCGGGCGGCCCGCAGGCGCTCCTGGATCTCCTCGAGCGTGCGCGCGTCGGTGAGGCCGACCTGTCCGAGCGCGCTGCCCATCATGAGCAGGTGGGTGTGCGCGTCGGTGAATCCGGGCACCACCGCCCGGCCGTCGAGGTCGACGACCGCATCGGATGCCGGAGCATCCGCCTCCGCGCCCACGAAGACGAACGTGCCGTCCTCCACGACGACGGCCTCGGCCCACTGTGCGTCGTCGGCGGCGGTGAAGAAGCGGGCGTTGCGGTACAGCGTGCGGGTCACTTCTACTCCCTCTGGTCGCTCAGTGCGGGTCATGCGGGGATCTCCTCGTGGGCGACGGTGGTGGCGGTGCGCTCGAGGCGCGTGGACAGCAGGGCGATCGCCCCGGCGGGAACGGCGAGGACGAAGCTCGCGATGCCGAGCGCGATCGCGAAGCCCTCGTAGCCGAGCACGCTGACCAGCGCGGCGCCGATCACCGGGGTCAGGGCGGAGCCGACGAGATAGACGGCGAGGAGCGGCCCGGACCAGCGGCCGTCGGCGTCGAGGGCAGCCGAGGTCGAGACGAAGTACATGAACGCGACCGCGTACACGGTGTTCCAGGCGATGAAGACGACGATGAACGCCGTCGGATCGGTGGTGAAGCCCTCGACGATCTTCAGCGCCCCGCCGAGGACGAGCAGGATCACGAGCGGCACCGCCCGGCCGAGCTTGTCGCCGACGATCATGAGCAGCAGGGAGCCGAGGAGTCCTCCGGCGGTCGCGCCGCTGAGGGCGATGCCGAGCCCCTCGGGGGTGAGGCCGGTCTGGTCTGCGCCCATGACTCCGGCCATGGCCCACAGCGAGTCCTCGCTGGCGGCCCAGAGCGCGAACGTCACGAGCAGGCCGAAGCCCGCGATCGTCACGAGGCGAGACCGCGCCGGAGACACCCTGACCGCGCCGGTCTCGGGGATGTCGATCGGCATGGCCTCCGCCACGGCCGCCGCGGCCTGCGGTGCGATGACGGGCGCCGCCGGCAGCCACGCCGACACGAGCAGGCCGATCAGGCTGAACAGCGCCAGAGCGCCGAACACGTCGATGGGGGCGAGGCCGATCAGCGGGATGACGGCGAGCACGACGGTGATGACACCGCGGTTGGCGAGGCCGTTGAACCCGGCGACGCGGTCGGGGTTGCGGAACGCGGCCAGCGCCGCACCGGATGCGGCGACCGCGCCGCCGGCGCCGATGCCGCCGGCGAGGAGCCCCGGAAGCACGAGGCCGGGCAGGAACGCCGCCGCGCCGAAACCGAGGACGGCGAGGGCGAGGCCGGTGCGCGCGACCGTGCGGCGGTGGATGCCGGCGCACAGCGGTGCGATCGAGAGCCCGGAGACGGCGGTGAGCAGCAGGGTCGCCGTCACGAGCCAGCTGGCCGCGAGCACGTCGATGCCGAGGGCGGTCTGCGCCGCGGTGATCATGTACGGGGAGAGGTTGACGCCGAGGTAGCCGGCGATGCCGATGGCGAAGGTGGCGGTGGCGGTCGGCAGGCGGAGGGGGACTCGGGTGCGGAGATCGGGAACGGTCATGGAGGACTCCAAGGGCGGGCGCACGGCGGTGTACGCGGGTGTCGAGTGAGGCGGGATGCGCGGGTGGGGCATGCCACGCATAAACGAATGGTGTTCGTAAACGAATGGTGTTCATTATTATGCACAGAGGAGATGTCGCAGGGAAGACCCTGTGTTGCGAGCACGTGACGATCTCCTGGGAATGAGGAGCCATGCCGAGACCGACCACGCCGCTGCTGTCGGCCGAGATCATCGGCGACGCCGGACTCGCCCTCTCGCGCGCGGGAGAGCCGTTCGGTGTCAACGCCATAGCCCGGAGCCTCGGCGTGCGGCCGTCGTCGCTCTACAACCACGTCGACGGCATGGACGGCATCGTCGAGTTCATGCGCGGGCGCCTCATCATCGGATACCGGGTCGAGCCGTCAGGCGACGCATGGGACGACTATCTGGTCGACGTGCTCCGCACACAGCGCCGCATGTACGCCGACCACCCGCAGCTCGTGCCCCTGCTCATCGGCAAGACGATCACCCACCCCTCGGTGATCGCCGCCTACGACGAGCTCGCGACGGTGCTCGTCGACGGAGGATTCCCCGAAGACGAGATCCTCGCGATCATCGCCCTCATCGACGCCTTCGCCATCGGCTTCGGACTCGACCTCGCCTCCCCGGATGACATCTGGCAGCCGGAGGGGGAGACCCGCACCCTCGGGCGTCTCCTCGACGGAGCAGAGCGCGGCGAGGCCCGCTCCGACCGCACCTTCGAGCTCGGCGTCTCGGTGCTGCTCGACTCGCTGCGCGCGCGGCTGGCCGCCTGAACCCGAGCCGCACCGGTTCGTCGAGGTCGCGGCTCGCCCCCCGGCATCCGTCCCTCATCTCGGGTAGTCTCGCCCGCATGCCCACCGCAGCGACGCAGACCCACAAGCGCGAGGCGTTCGGCTCGCGGAACGTCTTCATCCTCTCCGCGATCGGATCGGCCGTCGGCCTCGGCAACATCTGGCGCTTCCCCTACGTCGCGTACGAGGGCGGCGGAGGCGCGTTCCTCATCCCCTATCTGTGCGCCCTGCTGACCGCCGGCATCCCCCTGCTGTTCTTCGACTACGCGATCGGTCACCGCTTCCGCGGGTCGGCACCGCTCGCCTTCCGGCGCCTGCACCGCTCCGCCGAGACGCTCGGCTGGTGGCAGGTCCTGATCTGCGTCGTGATCTCCGTCTACTACGCCGTCATCATCGCGTGGTCGGCGATGTACACGTGGTTCTCCGCACAGCTCACCTGGGGCCCGGGCAACGAGAACGACTTCTTCTTCTCCGATTTCCTGCAGTCGGCGGACGTCGCGAAGACGGGCGTCTCCACAGAGTTCGTGCCGCAGGTCGGCCTTCCTCTCGTCGTGGTCTGGCTGGCCGTGATCGTGATCATGTGCCTCGGCGTCAAGAAGGGCATCGGGCGCGCGAACATGATCCTCATGCCGCTGCTGACCGTGATGTTCGCGGTGCTCGTGGTGCAGTCGCTCTTCCTGCCCGGCGCCCTCGACGGGTTGAACGCGTTCTTCACACCCGACTGGGAGGCGCTCGCCGATCCCGCGGTGTGGGCCTCGGCGTACGGCCACATCTTCTTCTCGCTCTCGGTGGCGTTCGGCATCATGGTGACCTACTCGTCGTACCTGAAGCGCAAGACCGACCTCACCGGGTCGGGGCTGGTGGTCGCCTTCGCGAACTCGGGCTTCGAGATCCTCGCCGGCATCGGCGTGTTCGCGGCGCTCGGGTTCATGGCACAGGCGCAGGGCACCGACGTCTCCGGTGTCGCCTCGTCGGGCATCGGACTGGCGTTCATCGCGTTCCCCACGATCGTCTCGCAGGCGGCCGGCGGATCGATCATCGGCGTGCTGTTCTTCGGGGCGCTCGTCTTCGCGGGTGTGACGTCGCTGATCTCGATCCTGGAGGTGATCGTCGCCGCCCTGCAGGACAAGCTGGGGTGGAGCCGCATCCGCACGACGCTCACCGTGTCGATCCCGCTGGCGGTCATCTCGATGGCACTCTTCTCGACGACGACCGCGCTCTCGGTCCTGGACACGACGGATGCCTTCGTCAACGCCTTCGGGATCATGGCGGTGGCCCTCGTCGCCGTGATCGTCGTCGCCTGGATGCTGCACAGGCTCCCCGCGCTCAAGGATCACCTGAACCGGCGGTCGAGCTTCCCCGTCGGACGGGTGTGGATGCTGCTCGTCGGCGTGCTCGCACCGGTCGTGCTCGGATACCTCTTCATCACGGGGCTGATCGACAAGATCGCGAACCCCTACGGCGGGTACCCGTCGTGGTTCCTCGGCATCTTCGGGTGGGGCATGGTGATCGCCCTGGTGGTGCTCGCCTTCGGTCTCGCACTGCTGCCGTGGGGTCGGCGCTCCCACGCGAAGGACGACCCCGACTACGACGAGTTCCTCGCGGTCGAGCACTACGACCCCGATCAGGAGACCGCCGCGCACGCGCAGCCCGAGCAGAGGGGAGCGGTCGCATGAGCGCCGCAGCCGTCGTCATGATGATCGTCGCCATGGTCACGGTCTGGGGCGGCCTCATCGCCGCGATCGTGAACCTCGCTCGCCACCCCGAGGTCGCGGAGAGCGAGCCGGAGGCCCCGCCCGTCGAGCTGTAGCGGACGCGCCCGTCAGGGGCGGACCTGGGTCCGGATCAAGGCACTCGCCCTCGACGTCGACGAGGGCGGTGATCCGCCTCAGCTCCCGTAGGGCGCCTTCGGCGGATCCGTCACCACGGGCTGCGGCTCGACCAGACTCTCGTCCTCGTTGAAGTACACCGGCCCGCCAGCGGGGAAGTAGAACTGCGGCACCGAGTCCACACCTTCTGTCGCCGGGATCGAACGCCACGTCAGGACGTCGTCCCCACGGTTCTCGTCATCGCCGACCATCGCCGAGAGAGCATCAGACTCTCCCGGCGTGCACGGGGTGTCGGCCGATGCCGTCACCGTGCCCTCTGCCGGCCGAATGGTCAAGACGGCTCGGCCCACCGCATCGTCCTCGGCGATGACGTTCCACTCGGCGCGGTCTCCCTCGCCGTAGACGGCCGCTTCCGACTCCAGCCCGGCATTCGCGAACGCCTTGACGGCCACGTCGCTGAGGGCCTGTCCGTCGACGTCAGGCAACGCCACGGAGCGTCGGTACGCGAAACGGTAGCCATCGTCGGCAAGGCCGAGATCGCACGCGATCGGGAAGGCTCCGTAGCCCCCGATCGGCACGTCCCACACACCCTCGTGCACGCCCATCAGGACGGTGTGCATGGTGTTCGACATCGCGAGATAACGCTGCTCTCCGTCGCGATACAGCTCATCGCCTTCGGGAGCCGCCTGCGCAGCACATCCGGTCGTCACCAGCACCAGTCCGGCGGCCACGACCGCCCACGCGTAACGCATGGCTGCCACCCTAGTATCCACATTGCCCGGGAGACGAAAGCCCTCGGGCGATCAGCACCCACATGCCGTGCTCGCTGCCCTCGCCACCCACCTCGGTGCCGAGCTCTCCGGTCGTCACGATCGACCTCACGGTGGAGAACGACTCACTGCCTGTGAATCTCGCCCGCCACCCCGAGGTCGCGGAGAGCGAGCCGGAGGCCCCGCGTCGAGCTGTAGCGGACGCGCCCGTCAGGGGCGGACCTGGTTCCTCAGCTCCTCGCCCGCGATGAGCCGTGCGACGTTCTCGTCGATGAGCGCGCTCGCGCCGACGGGCCTGTTGCCTGCGACGTGCGGGGTGATCACGAGGTTCGGCGTCGTCCACAGCGGGGACTCCGCGTCGAGGGGCTCGGTCTTCATCACGTCGATCGCGGCGGTGCGGAGCCGGCCCGTCGCCAGTGCGTCGATCAGGGCGTCCTCGTCGACGGTGGCGCCGCGGCCGACGTTCACGAACACGGCCCCCGGCTGCAGCATCCCGAACACCGGGGCGTCGAAGAGGCCGGCGGTCTCAGGAGAGGCGGGGACGAGGGAGACGAGGACGTCGGTCTCGGCCAGCACCTCGGCGGCGTCCGCCTCCGCGCGCACCTCGAACCCGGACCGGATGCCGGAGCTGCGGGCGATGCCGTGCACGTCGGCGCCGAGCAGACCGAGCATGGGGGCGAGTCGTGCGGCGATCGAGCCGAAGCCCCAGATCGTCACGCGGGATCCGGCGAGGGTGTACGCGGAGCGGGTCTCCGCGGCGCTCTGGGCGGAGATGAAGTCCGCGTCCCACCGCCGTTGGCGCTGCGCGTCGTGGAGCAGGTCGAGTCGGCGCACCGCCCCGAGGATCAGCGCGAGAGCGTGCTCGGCGACGGGGCCGTCGTGCAGGGAGCGCCCGGAGCAGATCCGCACGTCCGCGGCGAATCCGGCGGCGAGTACGGCATCCGGCCCCGCAGCCAGCGTCTGCACGAGCCGCAGCTCCGGCAGATCCCGCACGGCGTGGTCGAGCTGGCGCCCCGGGTTCTGCCAGGTGACCAGCACCTCGGCATCCCTGTGCTCTGCGGGGATGTCCGCGGACACGTCGTAGACCACGACCTCCGCATCGGATCCGAGCTGCAACTCGATGGTGTTCGGGACAAGGATCTTCATGGCGCCTCCCTCACCAGGAAAGCACATCGCGCACGGGGCCCGGTGCGGGCATGATCGGATCGGACCGGAACGATCGGGTGCGAGCCCGCCGCCGGAAGGGATGCTGGACAGGAAAGGAGGACCCCATGATCGGAGCACTCAACGCACTGGTCGATCTCGTGGAGCGGGATGCCGCGGCCGAGGTCGACGTCGCCGGGTTCGCCCGCGCGCAGGGAACCACCGAGTACCACCTGCGCCGGATGTTCTCGGCGCTCGCCGGAATGCCCCTGTCGGAGTACGTCCGGCGCCGTCGTATGACGCTCGCCGCCGCGGAACTCGTCGGCGGGGCGCCGAACGTCCTGGACGTCGCGGTTCGACACGGCTACGGCTCGGTCGAGGCGTTCGGCCGGGCGTTCCGCGCCGTGCACGGCATCGGCCCGGCGGAGGCGCGACGAGACGGGGGTCCTCTCCGCACACAACCCATGCTCCGGTTCCGCCTGAGCGTAGAAGGGAGCGTCCCCATGGACGTCACCGTCATCACCCTGCCCGAACTCGTGCTCGTCGGCCACGCCGCCCGCGTGCCGCTCATCCACGAGGGCGTCAACCCGCACATCCAACAGCACATCGCCGCCATCGCACCCGAGGAGCACGTGCGGCTCAAGGGGCTGAACGACGCCGAGCCCTCCGGCATCCTCGCGGTGACCGGCGACATCGAGCCGGACGCCCCCGAGGGGACGACGCTGACCTACCTGCACGGAGTGTCCCTGGCGCCGACCACCGCCGTGCCGGACGGCCTCGACGTCGTGCGCGTCGAGAGCGGAGCCTGGGCCGTCTTCTCGGCGACCGGTCCGTTCCCCGACACCCTGCAGAGCCTGTGGGCGGCGACCGCGACCGAGTGGTTCCCGTCCAATCCCTGGCGGCTGCGTCCCGGCCCCTCGATCGTCCGCTACCTGGAGTTCACCGGGACGCACGCGACCTGCGAGCTGTGGCTGGCCGTCGAACCGGAGTGACGGCGGTCGACGGCACGCACCATCAGACTTGATGGATCCGAAACGGGATTTGGACCGCTTGCGGCGCTTCTCTGCGTTGCTTTCCTGCTGACGCGCGACAATCGGCGGAATTGACCTGTCCGGGGGGATCAGCATGTCAGCATCAGAACGGAACGTCGCGGCACTCGTCGGAAACGGCATGTCGATAGCGTTCGAACCCAGCCTCAACCTCACGAGCATCACAGAGGAGGTCCTGCGTCGTATCGAGTCCGAGGACGGAGGCCAGGTCGTTGAGGCGATGAAGAAGGTCGCGGAGTGGGCTCTTCCCGACGGCGCGAGCAGCGATCACGATTTCGAGTTGCTGGTCGGGGCGTTCGGGTTCGAATCGCGTACTCTGGGCCTTCTCGATTCGCTCGCAGCTCTGCGCGAACCCGCCGACGAGGACCTGCGAGACGCCATCGACGCCGTCGCCAGGTTCGCGCAGCGTGTGCGCGACGGCGGAATCGCCCACGTTCTCGAGGTCATCGCCGAACGATCCCATGCCTCGCAGGAGCGGGCGGCTCCGATGCGACGGCTCATGTCAGCGCTCATCCATGACTTCGACGGGCGGATCTCCATCGGGAACCTCAACTACGACACTCTCTTGCTCGCGGCTCTCATGAAGGTGTGCCCGAAGGAGTTCTCAGATCTCGGAGACGGGCGAAAGGAGACGACAGTGGTGCTCGGACTGAGCGAGCATCCGGCAAACCGACTTCGACGTAGACGCGCCGACTTCCCGAAGTACCAGCGGGTGAGGCTGCTGCATCTTCACGGGTCCCTCACTTACTGGTCCGACGGAGACACCTCTGTAAAGGTCTCCTTGCCCGAACTTGAAGCCGCCTCGCCCTGGCGCGCGATCCGATCGGGGGAGACGACCGCGAGACCGCTCGTCGTCCTCGCGAATCCGCAGGAGAAGCCCGAACAGGTGCGACGGCACCCCTTTGGCTTGGCGTATGACCTCTTCTCGGATGCGCTCGACGAGGCCGACAGCTGGCTGGTGGTCGGTTACTCGTTCAGGGATGAATCGGTGAATCTGCGGATGCAGGAGTCGCTGGCCGCCTATGAGGAGCCGCCGCGGATGCTCGTCGTGACGCACGGAGACTCGCCGAGCCGTCAGGAGATCAGCCGCGCGCTGGGGGTGGAGCCGTCGAGCACTCATGCGTGGCTGCATATCGACAAGCGCGGTGCGTACGGTCTGGAGGCGCGTTCGTCGTGGTCGTGGTTCACCGGAGGAGACGAATGAACTGGTGGCACCGGCGGCGCAGCGTCCCACCAACACCAACACCAACACCAACACCGGACGCACTCTCCCCGCGAGACATCGTCGCGGGGTATGACGAGTACGTCGCGGGCGTCAGGACGAAACTCACCACAGCCGCGATCACCGTCGTGATCCTGGGGGTGCTCGCCGCGAGCCTGGGAGTTCTGACGTCGATGGCGCCCGACTCGCAGGGGCAGACGCCGGTCCTCTTGCCCGTCTCCGCGGAGCTCGCGGTCGGCGGATTCAGTCTGCTCGCCGCGGTCGCTATCGCCCTGCAGTTAGCGGTGCGTGCAGAGGACGCGCGCGTGTGGGCCGCATCGGCAGGGGATCCTCCACGACAGAACGGCGTCGCGCACGAGGCCCGTACCGTGGGCCGGAGGTTGTTCCTTTCGCAGTTCGCCGAGCTGATGGTGCCCGTTTCACTCGGCCTCGGACTCTACGTCTCCTGGCCGTTCGTTGTCCAGGAGCCTCTTCATCTTCTCGGGGTGCTCGCGCCCCTCGCCGGAGGACTGATCGTCGCAGTGGTGGCCGCGGATGCCAGCGCCGCCGCCGACCCGATCTTCTCGCAGCGCGCGCAGAAGGTCGCGTGGGCCCAGAAGAAGCGCCGGGTCCTGGGGAGCGGGCTACGCACGGCGATGTCTCTGATGGTGCGGCCTTCGGCGAAACGGATCGCGATGAGTGTGGCAGGGCTCGTCTTGGTGCCCCTCGCAGTGGGAGTCTCTGCCGCATCGCTGCGCTACATGCTCCTGGGCGAGCTGCCGACCCCCGCGGTGGTCGCCCCTCTCGCCGTCGCGGCCCTTGTCGTGGCCGTCCTGATGATGGTCTTTGCCACCTCGCTTTTCGTGCTCGCCATGGAGCGCGACCGTGTCACATTGTTCGCGGCGGCGACTGTGTTCGCGATGCTTCTCGTGCTCTACGTCCTGCAGGCGCTTCAGCTGGTGATCGACGACGGAACGCCGTCCGCGTCATCGGCGCTGGGCGGGCTCCTCATGCTCTCCCTCGTCGTCGCGCCAGGACTGCTCGCGGCATCGTCCCTGCGGGATCGCGGCGAATCCGAGTCGATCGGGCTTCTCCGATGGATAGCGGTCGGAGCTCTGAAGAAGGCCATCCGTCAGGGGGTCGTGAACGTGAATCGGCCGTGCGAACGCCGCAATGGTATGGCCATCGCGGCCGCATTGCTCGCGGTGCTTGTACCCCTGGGGTACTTGCTGGCGATGGTCGCGGACGCGCAGCTTCGCCGGGCGGCGTTCTCGGATGCGCCTCAGCGCGGTGGAGGGTGGGTGCGCGCCGCTCGTATCGTGACCTGGGTGACTGTCGTGGTGGGCTTGTCGGTCGCCGTCGTGCTCGTCCTCTGGGTGCGGTTCACCGCTCGCTGATCAGCGGTCGAGCGTTTCGAAGGTCTGTGATCCGGCCCGTTTCCTCTCCCAGCGCTCGCGGGTGAGGAAGGCGAGCTGTCCGGTCTTGGTCGGCAGGTCGACGCGCGGGCCGAGCTCGAAGCCGGACTTCACCGCCCGTGCGACGGCGCGCTCGTTGCGCACGTCGGGCTCGATCACGAGGCGGTCGACGTCGGGGCCGGCGAACAGGAATTCCGCCATCGCGTCGGCGACGAGCGAGGTGAACCTCGCGACGGGCGCGCCGCGGTCGCCGAGCAGGAAGTGGAGGCCGGCGTCTCCGGGGAGGGCGTCGTAGACCTCGCCGAGCGGATCGTTCTCGGGCTCGTACGTCTGCAGGAGCACGATCGGAAGCCCGTCGCGGCGCACGAGGAACGCGTGGTGGCTCGGCAGTCCGTCGACGAAGAGGTAGAGGTCGCGCAGCTCCTCTCGCGGAAGTTCGGAGAGCCCCCAGAAGCGCGAGGCGGGGCGGCTGACCCAGTCGTGCAGCAGGTCGAGCTCGGCCACCGGATCGAGCACCGTGAACTCCAGGCGCCCGAGAGCGGGCGAGTCCGTCGTGTGCACGACGGCGCCCGCCGGACCGCTCGCCAGGCGGGAGGTGCGGATGACGGTCATGATGCTCCTGTCGGGGTGTCGGCGTGCAGCGCCGCCCAGTCGGTGACGACCCTCGTGGGGTGGACGGCGGCCCAGTCGCGGAGCTGGTCGGAGAAGTGCGGGGAGTCGGGGGCGCCCGCGGCGCCGAACGGCACGCTCCACAGGCTCTGCTCGCGGTCGGCGAGGTCCCATGCCCACCGGGCGACGGAGCCCCGCCAGGCGCGGTCGGTGAGCCCGGGGGTCGATCCGGTGCAGCGCACGGCATCCCCGTCTCCGGACAGCTCGACGTCGAGACCCGCGACCGGGGCCGTGGCTCGGGGGACATCCGCGAGGACGTGCGTCGGCAGCATCCGGTGCGTCGATCCCCAGGAGCCGGCGTCCGCCGCCCTCTCCAGAGCCCGCCGCACCAGAGCGGGGGCGTCGTCGCGCAGGGCCGGATGCTGGAGCAGCCGGGGGAGCACCGCGGCGACCTGTCCTTCGACGCCCATCCACGGGTCGAAGACCGCGCCGAAGGGGTGCGGCTCCCGCAGCGGCGCCAGCGTCGGATGCGCGGCCGTCTCCTGCACGAGCGCGTCGCGCCAGGCGCCGAAGGCGCCGGCCGCCTCGGAGCCGGCATCCATACGTCCGTCCCATGCCGTGATGAGGTCGCGGACTCGCACGGCCGCGGGGGAGAGCGAGGCGTCGGGAGAGGGGAGCAGAGCGCGCAGCGGCGCCGTCGACCCCGATGCGGTGTCGCCCCAGATCGGCTCGAGGTCCGCGGGGGTGCGCGGGGCGAGGTCGGCGAGAAGACGGGCGATGCGCGACGCCCGATGAGACGACGGGTACGCCCAGCCGAGATCGATCGCCGCGGCGGACGGGCGCTCGTTCGCGTCGACGGCGACATCGCGCACGACGACGGCGCCGACCCTGTCGCGGTCGGGGGCGGGAGCGACGGAGGCGGCGGAGTGCGCGCGTCGGCGTTCGTCCCTCTCCCGTCGGGGGACCGTCCCGACCGTGGCCGACAGCACGTCGCCTCCGCGGTCGGCGGCGAGCACGCGATTGACGGGATCGATCCAGTGGTCGAAGGCAGAGATCACGTCCTGAGCCGTGCGCGCCCGCAGCAGCGGCAGGAGCGCTCCGGCCCCGAGATCGGCGTTTGTCCGCGCGGGATGCCGGATGCTCCAGGCCCGCAGCCCGCCGTCGTGCGGATGCGGATCGGTGACGATGCAGCCGCGAGACGTCTCCAGCGACTCGACCTCGATCGTGCCGCCTCCGCGCACCGCGATCAGCGACCTGAGCACCTCGACGGGCTCCCACCCGTGGGGTCCGAGCGCCTCGTACCCGCCCTGCACGGTCCGCAGACGCTCCTCGAACACGTCCACGCTGTGCGCGATCGCGTTCGTGATGCCCCAGGCGGCGTCGCCGGTGTGACCGAAATGCGGCACGCCGGGCACGCCGGGGAAGGCGAGCCCGATCACGTCGAACTCGTCGCACGCGAGCCTGACCTGCTGATACACGCCGGGGAGCTCGAAGATCCGGTGCGGGTCACCCGCGAGCAGCGGCATCCCGCTGGCGGTGCGCGATCCGTGCAGCGCCCAGGCGTTGCTGCCCGCCGTCGGGGTCGTCTCCTCACCGGCGTCGCCGGCGAAGAGGTCGACCCATTCGTCGCCGAGCGCCAGCGCGACCCGCTCGCGCCACAGCACGTGCGGGAACGTCGAGAACAGCGCGTGCGCGACGTGCAGCACGCCGAGCGGATCGTGGTCGTCCCAGGCGGTGAGCGGCCGGGTGTCTCCGAACGTCTCGTCGAGCACGCGGAACTCCGCCGCGCGGGAGCCTGCGGCATCCATCCCTCGGCGCACGCCCCCGGCATAGGCGCTCACGAAGGCGCGATCCTCCTCACCGAGTGCGTCGAACGCGCGCCGCGCGGTCTCGTCGAGCCGCGCTCGTCGGGCGAAGACGTCCCACACGACGCCCGCCTCCCCGATGAGCTCGGAGAGACGCCCCGCCGAACGCAGCCGGTCGATCTCGATCTGCCAGCCGCGGTCACGCGCGGTGACCTCACCCTGCGCCTCGGCGAGATCCCGCACGTCCGTCGCCCGGATGTGCGGGATGCCGAGGTCATCCCGGAACACCTCTGCCATCCGCTCAGCCTCCCACGGTCTCCCGTGCAGCGGGCTGCGGGATGCGCGCACGGCCGATGGGGTTCTTCAGCCGCCCCGCGTACATCAGCGACGAGGACTGGTCGGCGAGGTCCACCATCCTCAGGGTGTTGCGCAGCTGCAGCCGGTTCAGGCAGGAGTGCGCGAACGAGTCCGCACGCAGATCGACCAGGGACTCCAGCTCCGGATGCTCGGCGGCGTGCTCGTCGACCGTCTCCGCGACGAGCCGCCAGAACTCGATCTCCGGGAGCACCCCGTCGACGTGGAGGATCCCGGCCAGATGGCGCAGCACCCCGTCGAAGACATCGGTGAAGATCGCGAGCGCCTTCTCCTCGTCGTCGACGGGGGAGACGATCCTCCGCACATCCTCCGGCAGCGTGCGCGCGGAGAGCAGCGCCACCTCCTCGCCGATGTCCTTCATGAACACCCCGGTCGGCACGTGCTCGTCGAGGATCAGGATGAGGTTCTCGCCGTGGGGCATGAAGGCGAGGTCGTGCGCGAGCAGGCAGTGCACGACCGGACGAAGGTAGGCGCGCAGCACGCTGCGGACCCACTCCGCCGCGGGGATGCCGGAGGCGCGGACGAGTGCTCCGACGACCGAGCGGCCCTCTCCGTCGCGGTGCAGGAGCGAAGCCAGGGTGGCCAGCCTCTGCGAACCGGAGGCCAGGGGCACGGGGCTCTCCCGCCACAGGGCCGCGAGCATCTTCCGATGCGCCGACGGCTCCGCCGTGCGGTGGTAGGCGTCGCCCGTGTATCCGATCGACGCGCGCTCGCGCAGCACCCGGAAGCCGGCGTCCCGCAGGGTGTCGTCGCCCGCAGTGAGCTCGGCGACCCAGTCGTTGATCGCCGGAGTGACGCGCATGTAGGCGGGGGAGAGGCCGCGGAGGAAGCCCATGTTCTGCACGGCCAGAGCGGTCTTCACGTAGTGACGGTGCGGGTGGGAGATGTTGAACATCGTCCGCACGGACTGCTGGGCGCGGTACTCGTCCTCGCTCTCCCCGATGAGCACGAGGTCGCGGCGGGCGAGGTCGGGGGCGAAGGTGATCGTGACGCGGTTCTCCCACTGCCACGGATGCACCGGCAGCAGGTGGAAGTCGGCCGGGTCCTCGCCGAGGTCGCGCAGACGCGTTGCGAACCGGTCGCGCTCCGCGGCGCTCAGCTCACCGGACAGCAGCTGCTCCTCGTCGATCCCGGTGCCGAGCGCGAGGTGGGAGGAGGAGCGGCGCGCGGCCGTCCACACCAGATGGAACGGGCGTCCTGCCTCCGGGGCGAACGCCGCATGGTCGGAGACGCCGAAGCCGATGCGCCCGTTGTTGGCGACGAACCCGGGGTGGCCCTCGGTCATCGCCGCCTCGACGGTCTGGAAGTCGGCGTCGGCCAGAGCATCCGCCGTCGGCCCGCCCTGCGCGATCTTGAACATCGAGCCGGCCAGCGTGGAGGCGATCTCCTCGAGGTAGAGCGGCAGCAGCTCGTCGGAGAGGCCCAACTGCGGCTGCAGCTCCAGGATCAGCTGCTGGGTGTCGAGATCCGTCGCCGTCCCGCGGACGAGACGGCGGATGCTGTCTTCATCCACGATCCAGTGGTCGAGCTCTGCACGGACGGCGTCGAACAGGTACTCGGCGTCGCCCAGGGGAACCGTGAGGCGCCAGCCGCCGTCGTCGCGGCGCTCAGGGGAGATGAGCCGCTCGTGGGCGAACTCCGCGATGGCCTTCGCCACGAGGTGGCGCTGCGCGCGCTCGAGGGCGTCGGGGGTCAGGTGGTCGGCGGGCGCGATCATGCGCGCTCCCCTCGGTCGAGGCAGGCGAGCGCGGATGCCGCGAAGGCCTCCCGCGTGCAGGTGGACAGCATCGCGGTCTTGAGGTGACCGCCCTCGTCGACGACGACCTCGCCGAGCTCCTGGAAGCCGGCCCGCACGTTCTTCGCGCGGATCCTCTCGTTGCGGACGTCGGGCTCGACCACCACCCGCGTCGCGCCGAGTCCGTCGAAGCACCACGTCATGACCGCGGCGAACACGGCGTCGGTCAGACCGTGCCGCGTGACGGCTCCGGGCGGGGAGATGAGGACGTGCATGCCGAGGTCTCCCGGCGCCGCCTCATGCACCTCGGTCAGCAGCACGCGGGCGGGGTCGTAGGTCTCGGCGTAGAACGCGGGGGCGCCATCGATCAGCCCCAGCCATGCCTGCTGTCCCGGCGCGGTCGTCACGGAGGCGAGGTACTCCTCGACCTGCGCGGCATCCAGAGCGGTCATCCCCCAGAACGCCGAGTGCGGATCGGACAGCCAGCTCTGCAGCACGACGGCGTCGCGCCGCGAGTCGGCGGGGATCAGGGTGATGTCGAGGTCCGTCGCGACGCTCATCGTGCGACCTCCCCCGCGTGGAGCGCCGGCGCGCGTCCGGCATCCGCGGGGATGCCGAAGTCCTGGAACGCGATGCGACGCTCGATCGGGTAGACCTCGCGCCCCGTGATCGAGGCGAGGATCGACGAGTTGCGCCACGCCCCGAAGCCGAGGTCGGGCGCGGTGAGGCCGTGGGTGTGCTCCTCGCCGTTCTGCACGAAGACGCGCCCGCGGCCGCCGTCGACGCTGTAGTCGCGTGCGACGTCGAGCCTGCCCAGCGCATCCCAGTCGAGGCGGTCGGCGATGCCGGAGAGGAACGGCGGCGTCTCGGCCGAGTATCCGGTCGCGAGCACCAGCGATGCGGTCTCCCGCTCGTGCTCCTCGCCGAGCTGTCCGTGCTGCAGGGTGAGGCGGTGCCGGGTGCCGTCCCACGACGCCGCCGTCACCTCGGTGTCGGTGAGCAGCGTGGTCGGCACCGGCCCGTCGGCGCTGAGCCGGTAGAGGGTGTCGTAGATGTCGTCGATGAGGTCGGCGGAGATGCCCTTGTACAGGCTCCGCTGCTCGCGCCCCAGATGTTGGCGCAAGGCGATGGGGAGCGAGTGGAAGTGGTCGGTGTACTCGGGGGAGGTCATCTCCAGCGTGAGCTTCGTGTACTCCATCGGGAAGAACCGCGGCGAACGGGTGATCCAGTCCAGCCGGTATCCGCCGTCGCGGGCGCCCTCCAGAAGGTCGCGGTAGATCTCGGCCGCGGACTGGCCGCTGCCCACGACCGTGATCGAGTCGGTGGCCCTGAGCGCGTCGCGGTTCTCCAGGTACTCCGAGCTGTGCACGGCATGACCCGAGACGTCGCGCAGCGCCTGCGGCACCCGGGGCCTGGTCCCGACGCCGACGACGACGTGCCTGGCGCGCAGCGTGCGCTCCTCGCCCGTGTCGGTGCGCATCGCACGGACGACGTAGACATCGTCGGCCGGATCGTGCTCGACGGCGACGACCTCGCTGTTCCACTGCAGCTGGGGGAGCTGTGCGGCCGCCCAGCGGCAGTAGGCGTCGTACTCGGCGCGCAGTGCGTAGAAGCTCTCGCGGATGTAGAAGGGATACAGCCTGCCCGACTGCTTCAGCCAGTTGAGGAAGGAGAACGGCGAGGTGGGGTCGGCCATCGTCACGAGATCGGCGAGGAATGGCACCTGGATCGTCGCGCCCTCGATCATCATGCCGTGGTGCCACCGGAAGCCGTCGGCGCGGTCGAGGAACACGGCGTCCAGCCCGAGCGGATCCGCCAGGCACGCCAGGCCGAGATTGAAGGGGCCGATGCCGACGCCGACGATGTCGTGCACGTGCGCGCTCATGCCGAGGCCTCCGCCCCGACGAGGGCGTCGTCGAGATCGGCGGACATCCCCGCGAGCGCCGCCGCGGCATCCTTCACCATGCCGAGGATCGCCCGCACGTCGTCGAGGGTGGTCTCGGGATTCAGCAGGGTGAGCTTCAGACAGGGGCGGCCGTCGATCACGGTCTTCGCGACGAGCGCGCGGCCGGACTCGAACAGCACGCGTCGCACACCGGCGACGAGCGCGTCCTGCGCGGCCGGGCTGGCACCGTCCGGGCGGACACGGAAGAGCACCGTGCTCAGCTGTGTGCGACCGACGAGCTCCAGGTCGGGGTCGGCCTCGACGAGATCCCCGACGGATGCCGCGAGGTCGATCACCTCGTCGAAGAGGGCGCCGACGCCGTCGGCGCCCATCGCGCGGAGCGTCACCCACAGCTTCAGCGCGTCGAAGCGGCGCGTCGTCTGCAGGGACTTGTCGACCTGGTTGGGCTCCTCGTTCTCGACGGGGTTCAGGTAGTCGGCGTGCCATGCGCCGGCGGCGAGATCGCGCGGCTCGCGGACGAGGATCGCGCTCGACGACACCGGCTGGAAGAAGCTCTTGTGGAAGTCCACGGTCACCGACCGCGCCCGCTCGATGCCGTCGAGCAGGTGCCGGCGACGCGGCGAGACGAGCAGGCCGCCGCCGTACGCGGCATCCACGTGCATCCACACGCCGTGGGTCTCGCAGACGTCGGCGAGGAGCGCGAGCGGGTCGATGACGCCGCGGTCGGTGGTCCCGGCCGTCGCGACGACCGCCATCGGCACGCGGCCGGCGGCGCTCGCCGCGGTGAGGGCAGCGTCGAGGGCGGAGGGCAGCATCCGTCCCTCGCCGTCGTCGGCGACCTCGATCACCGCGTCCTCCGCGAGTCCGAGCAGCAGTGCGGACTTGCCGACGCTGAAGTGGCTGGATGCCGTGGCGAGGACGACCAGTCGCGGGATCGCCTCGGAGCGGGGGGAGGAGAGCATGGCCAGCGCGGCCTCCCGCGCGAGGAAGAGGGCGTGCAGGTTCGACTGGGTGCCGCCGGAGGTGAAGACCCCGTCGCCCGCGGAGAACCCGGCCCAGCCGGTCGCGAGCTCGATGAGGCGCCGTTCCATCAGCGTGCCGACGGCGGATTGGTCGTAGGTGTCGACCGAGGTGTTCACGGCCGCGAGGACCGACTCCGCCGCGACGGCGGGGAGCGCGACGGGGCAGTTCAGGTGGGCCGCGTACATCGGGTGGTGGAACCACACCGCGTGGGCGAGGAACAGCTCGTCGATCTCCCGGATCGCGGAGGGGGTGCCGATGCCCGATCCGGTGAGGTCGACGGCATCCACGAGCTGTTGCAGTTCGACGCGGGATGCACCGGACGCGGGCTGCGCTGTCTCGGCGAATCTGTCGGCGACCCGCGAGGTGGTGCGGGCGATCAGCGAGCGGTAGACATCGGCGGTGGACGAGGTGAGCAGCTCAGGCACGAATCGACTCCTTAGTTAGGATTGCCTATCCTACATAAAGAAGTTTATGGACGCAGTCATAAATCGTCGCACACCGACGGCGACGACGAGGACGCGAGCGCTCAGGCGGTCGCGGGCTTCTCGCTCCACACCAGGAGGAAGGCCCCGAGGGCGATCATGAGGCCGCCTCCCGTGGCGCCCATCGCCTCGAGTCGGCGCGGAGAGCGGCCGAACCAGTCGCGGGCCGCGCTCGCGAGCAGCACCCAGATCGCATCGCAGGAGACCCCGATCGCGACGGTGATCGCACCGAGCACGAAGAGCTGGAGAGGCACCGAGCCCGTGTGCAGATCGACGAACTGCGGAAGGATCGCGAGGAAGAACGCGATCGACTTGGGGTTGCTCACGCCGACCACGAAGCCCTCGACGAGCACGCGGATCCCCGACCTCCGCGGCTGCACGCCGGTGATGGCGCCCGCCGCATCCTTCCGGTGCCTGATCGCCTGGATGCCGAGGAACACGAGGTAGCCGGCGCCGAGCACCTTGACGATCGTGAACAGCACGACCGACTGGGCGATGATCGTCCCGACACCGAGAGCGACGGCGCCGACGAGGAGCAGCGACCCGAGCGCGGTGCCCAGGATGCTGAGGAAGCCGCCGAGTCGGCCGAGCGCCATCGCGCGTCCGATCGTGAACAGCACCGTGGGCCCAGGGATCACGACCATGATGAACGCCGCGATGATGAAGCTCGTGAGGGTCTCGGCGCTGAACATGAGGAGAGCCTAGAGCCTCTCGCGTCGTTCCGTGGCGGGGGAGAGAGCGGGCGGCCCGATCGGCCGCCCGCTCTCGGTCAGGCTGCGTCCCAGAAGCGGTCTTCCGCGGCCTGGTCCTCGCTCATCAACCACACCTCGACGATCCGGTCGCCCGCGACGCGGAAGACGTCGACGCCGTGCTGATCGAGGTCGTCCTGCCCGTCGCGTCGCGCGCGGAACCGCACGGTCATGGAGACGAGGTCGCCGCTCTCCGTCACCGATTCCGGCTCCAGGGCGAACGTCCCGCCGCTGAGCTGCATGAACCGGCCCAGGTGGGCGACGATGGCCGCGGGACCGACGTGATCTCCCGACAGCTGGTTCGATCCCGGCTGATGCCACACGGCATCCGCCCCGAAGGTCGCCGCGAGCGCCTCCATGTCTCCGGCGGCCATGGCCGCCCCGTACTGTCCGACGACGTCGATTGCCGACATGATGAACCTCCCTGTGGCCCGTTACTCTGGGCATCCAGCGTCTCCAGCGAGGGCTGGTCACCTCAACGTCACCGAACGGAGCGGCGGATGCCCACCGACTGGACCGTCTTCTCGGCCCGATGCCCCTCTCGCACCTCGCTCGCGCGCATCGCCAACAAGTGGACGGCCATGATCGTCGTGCTCCTGCACGAGCAGCCGCTGCGGTTCGGCGAGCTTCATCGACGGGTCGAGGGCATCGCGAAGAAGGTGCTCGTCGATACGCTGCGGGCACTGGAGCGCGACGGGATGATCGAGCGGACGACCGACGACGACGGCCACGTCCGCTACGCGCTCACCCCGCTGGGCGCGACCCTCCACGAGCCGCTGCAGGCGCTGCAGGTGTGGGCGGAGTCGCACGTCGACGATGTGCTCGCGGCGCAGGACCGCTACGACGAAGCGGTCGACGAGCGGGTGCTCGGCGACCGCTGAGCCGCGATCAGCGCGGCGGGTTCTCCGGCAGCCACTCCGCGAGCGTCGTCGGGAAGATCTGCGCGCCTTCGACGGGGAGCAGGGTGCGCTCCTCGATGTGCGCCCCGAAGTACTGCGCATCCGGATCCTGCACGACGACGCGGTCGTCTCCGCGGAACGCGAGCCCTCGACGGATGAACTCGTCCATCGGGAACACCTCAGGACCCGCGATCTCGATGCCGCCGTTCAACGGGGCTCCGACGGCGGTGCGGGCGACGGCCGTCGCGACGTCGTCCGCCGCGATGGGCTGGATCAGCGCGCCGGGCAGCCGCACCTCGGCGCCCGCCGCGACGGTGGCCGCGATGCTGCCGATGAACTCGAAGAACTGCGTCGCGTGCACGAACGAGTACGGGACCCCCGATTCGGCGATGAGGGCCTCCTGCGCCGCCTTCGCGTGGAAGTAGTCGATGTCCTGCGGACGGTCGGTGCCGACGATGGTCAGGGCGACGTGGTGGCCGACCCCCGCGGCCTTCTCCGCGGCGAGGAGGTTCGCGGTCGAGGTCGTGAAGAACTCTCTCACCGCATCCTTCTCGAACGACGGGGAGTTCGTGACGTCGACGACCACGTCGGCGCCGTCCAGCGCCTCGGCGAGCCCCTCGCCGGTGATCGAGTCGACGCCGGTGCCCGGCGAGGCGGCGACCGCCTCGTGGCCGTGCGCGGTGAGCTTCGAGACGACCTTGGACCCGATGAGTCCTGTGCCCCCGATGACGACGATCTTTGCCATGTCCAGCCTTTCTCTGCGACGCACCGAGTGGTGCGCTCCCCAGCTGTGACCGGATGACGTGCGCGGGTGTGACAGGTTCAGCCGCGCAACCGGCGCAGCTTCTCCGGATCGCGCATCGACCACACCGATACGAGGAGACCGCGTCGAGCCGACGCGCACACGGCCGCCACGGCTTGTCCGTCTCGGCGCACGACGAGCCCCGTCGCTCCGTTGATCCCGACGACGGCGATGTCCGTCGAGCAGACGAGCAGCGCGCCCGCCACAGCATCACGGCCGACGATCTCCCCGCCAGTCCCCGCCGGACCGCCGTCCACGATCAGGGTGACGTCGGCGGCGAGCAGGTCTCCGATGCTCGTCGCATCCCCGGCGGTGATCGCGGCGGCCAGTCTCTGCATCAGCGCGGCATCCGGTGCGTCCCGGCTGCGACGCCGCCACCACGCCGGCATCCGCCGAGACGTCATGCCCTGGTCGGCTCCGCGTTGCGGAGCTTGTCGGGGGCCATGACCCAGAACAGCTGCTCGATGCCGTCGGGGCCCGCCGTGATCGTCACGAGGGTGGTGACATCACCGTCGACGGCGAGGGTCGCGGCCGGTTGGCCGTTCACCTCGACCCAGCCGACCTGCTTTCCGGTCCAGAAGTGCCCGGAGAACGCGGCGATGAACGCCGCCACCCTGCTGCGTCCCGCGACGGGGATGCGTGCGGCGAGCTTCGCGCCGTTGCCGTCGGTGCGGCTCACGACGTCTTCCGCGAGAAGGCTCTCCAGCGCGTCCACGTCGCCGCGCTGGGCGGCCGTGACGAAGGCCTCCAGCAGACGGCGCTGCTCGTGCGCGCTCGCCGTCGTCCTCCGGGCGGAGGAGAGGTGGGCGCGCGCCCTGCTCACCAGCTGACGCGCGTTGACGGCCGTCGTCGCGATGATCTCCGCGATGCGCGGATACGGGTAGTCGAACGCCTCCCGCAGCACGTAGGCCGCCCGCTCGGTCGGGCTGAGCTTCTCGAGCAGGATCAGCACGGCGTACTGCAGCGCCTCGCCCGTCTCGGCTCCGAGAGTCGGGTCGTCGTCCGTGTTCACCGGTTCGGGCAGCCACGGTCCGATGTACGTCTCCCGACGCGCGTGCGCCGACTGCAGGGCGTTGATCGAGAGCCTGGTGATGATCGTCGCGAGGAACGCCGCCGGCTCCCGGATGCCGGAGCGATCGGCGCGCTGCCAGCGGATCCAGGTCTCCTGCACCATGTCCTCGGCGTCGGCCACCGTCCCCAGCATCCGATACGCGATGCCGAACAGTCGCCGTCGCTGGGCGTCGAACACGGCGACGGCCTCGTCCAGATCGCCCTCCGTCATCGGCCCCTCGTCTCGTCGATCCAGGGTACGCCCGCCGGTCGCGCGCACGCCTCGTCAGCTCTGACCGGATGCCCCCGGCATCCGTGACACGACCCTCGCACACAGCGCCAGGTGAGAAGCTAGAAGGATGACCGGATCGATCGCCCCGCTGACCGAGGCCGAGGTGCAGCGTCTGCGCGCCGACTTCCCGATTCTGCAGTCCGAGGTGAACGGGCACCCGCTCGCCTACCTCGACTCCGGAGCGACCTCACAACGGCCGTTCGCGGTGCTCGACGCGGAGCGCGAGTTCGCGTCGACCATGAACTCCGCCGTGCACCGCGGCGCGCACACCCTCGCGGCCGAGGCGACGGAGCTGTTCGAAGACGCCCGCGCGACGGTGGCCCGGTTCGTCGGGGCCTCCGACGACGAGATCGTCTGGACCTCCAACGCCACCGAGGCGATCAACCTCGTCGCGTACTCGATTTCGAACGCCTCGCTCGGACGCGGGGGAGCGGCCGCGGAGCGCGTGCGCCTGCGGGCGGGCGACGAGATCGTCACGACCGAGATGGAACACCACGCCAACCTCATCCCGTGGCAGGAGCTCGCCGCGCGCACGGGAGCGACGCTCAAGGTCGTCCCGCTCGACGACGACGGCGCGCTGCGGCTCGATGTCGCCGCCGAGCTCATCACCGAGCGCACGAGGATCGTCGCCTTCACGCACGTCTCGAACGTGCTCGGCGTGATCAACCCCGTGGACCGGCTCGTCGCGCTCGCCAGGGCCGTCGGCGCGCTCGTGCTCCTCGACGCCTGCCAGTCGGCGCCCCACCTGCCGCTCGACGTGAAGGCGCTCGACGTCGACTTCGCCGTGCTCTCCGGGCACAAGATGCTCGGGCCGACCGGCATCGGCGCGCTGTACGGACGACGGGAGCTGCTGGAGGCCATGCCCCCGTTCCTCACCGGCGGCTCCATGATCACGACGGTCACGACGACCGAGGCCGAGTACCTGCCGCCGCCGCAGCGCTTCGAAGCGGGCACGCAGCGCGTCTCGCAGGCGATCGCGCTCGCCGCGGCCGTCGACTACCTCTCCGAGGTGGGCATGGATCGCATCGCCGCGCACGAGGCCGCCTTCGGTGCGCGTCTCGTCGACGGGCTGAGCGAGATCGAGGGCGTGCGCGTCCTCGGCGCCGGCATCGACCTGCCGCGCGTGGGTCTCGCGAGCTTCGACGTGGACGGCATCCATTCGCACGATGTCGGGCAGTACCTCGACGACCTCGGCATCGCGGTGCGCGTGGGCCACCACTGCGCGCAGCCGCTGCACCGCCGCCTCGGCATCACCTCGTCGACGAGGGCGAGCACCTATCTCTACACGACGGATGCCGAGATCGACGCCGTCATCGCGGGCGCGGCCGGCGCCATCGACTTCTTCCGGAGGGGCGCATGAGCGACCTGCAGAACCTGTACCAGGAGCTGATCCTCGACCATTCACGCACCCCGCACGGCTTCGGGCTGCGCGGCGAGATCGCGGCGCAGTCGCACCAGCTCAACCCCACCTGCGGCGACGAGATCACCCTGCAGGTGCATCGGGCGGCCGACGGCTCGGTCGAGGCCATCGCCTGGGAGGGGCACGGCTGCGCGATCTCGCAGGCATCCGCCTCTCTGCTGTCCGAGCTCGCCGAGGGGCTGACGGTGGACGACCTGGAGATGCGCATCGCCTCCTTCCGTGAGGCGATGCGCTCCCGCGGAAAGATCCTCCCCGACGAGGAGCTGCTCGGCGACGCCGCGGCGCTCGGCGGCGTCTCGAAGTACGTCGCCAGGGTCAAGTGCGCGATGCTCGCCTGGGTCGCCGCGGAGGATGCGCTCGCCAAGAGCTGAGGAGCCGGACATGAGACGGGAGCCCCTTCCTGCGGGCGCGAGCTGGCAGCATCAGGGCGCCAGGCGCGGCTTCGAGGTCGCCTTCTTCGCGCACGAGACCGACGGTGGATTCCGCCTCTCGGGCAGCACCTCGGCGAACGAGTCGTCAGCTCTGTGGGCCGTGGACTACGAGGTGACGGTGGATGCCGCGTGGAGGACGGTCGCCGTGCGGGCCATGACCAGGACCGAGGCAGGGCGGCGCGGCGTCGCGATCGACCGTGACGCAGACGGGAGGTGGCGGGTCGACGGGCTGCTCCGCCCCGATCTCGACGGCTGTGTCGACATCGACTTCGAGTCCTCCGCGGTGACGAACACCCTCCCCGTGCATCGCATCGACTTCACAGAGGGCGTGGGCGTCGACGTCCCCGCGGCATTCGTCAGGGCGGAGGATCTGCGCGTCGAGCGTCTCGAGCAGCGCTACACGCTGATCGAGGCGGTGGAGGAGAGGGCGATCTTCCACTACGAATCGTCGACCTTCGACTTCGCGTGCGACCTCGAATACGACGCGGCGGGTCTCGTCCTCGCCTACCCCGGCATCGCGGTCAGAGACTCCTAGCTCGCCGTCCTCTCGCGGCCGCGCGCGGCACTGCGAGTGTCGTGTGTATCTACGGTGCGACTTGGGGACAGTCTAAGAAGCTGGTGGCCTTCAGTGTGCGACGCTCGCGCATGACGAGCTGTGCGCATCCGTCAGCGTGACGGGTTGAGGTCGTACTCCGTGGTTTCGGTGTTCCATGCCACTGGTTCGTCGTCGAGCTGCACTGACCAGTCGGCGTCCGGGACGGCGCGCCTGGCGGCGGAAAGCCCTCGGAGCAACTTCTTGACCGCACGCGGCGCCGTGAAGAGATTGGACGGGAGCTTGCTCGAGCCGGAAAGCTCCCAGTTGTCGGTGCTCACGACGGTCTCGGGTTCGTCGTAGAACGCCAGCGGCTCGGTGCCGCTCGGCAGCGCCGCCCCGTCGAATGCGGTGTTGAGAGCATGCGCTTCGTCGGGAGTGAGTGGGCGTTCGCGGGCAAGCGAGTAGTAGACGGAAACGCCCATGTACTTTTCAATCCTCTTCTTCGTGGTCTCCGAAGACTGATGCTGGTCAGTCTGGGACCGATGGTAGTCAAGGAGAGGCGTGGCCGAGGTGTGGCGCTGCCGGCCAGTTCGCCTATCCGCGCCCTGCGGCGGACTGGACAGCGTGGTCCGCGTGACCAGGCATCCGGAGTCGCAGTATCGTGTTCCCACACACGGGGGCATCTGGGGGTTTCATCTTGTCCACACCGAGCTACTACCGACACCGCCTGAGGCGCATGACGGGGCGCGACTCCACCGAGTCGCATCGCGCGGCGACGCCGCTGGAGCTGCTGTTCGACCTCACCTTCGTCGCGGCCTTCGGCGTCGCGGGCAACGCGCTCGCATCGTCCATCGCCCACGGCGACATCCTCGCCGGGATCGGCGCGTTCGCCTTCGCGATGGTCGCGATCATCTGGGCCTGGATCAACTACTCGTGGTTCGCGTCGGCGTTCGACACGGACGACTGGCTGTTCCGCGTGCTCACGATGGTGCAGATGGCGGGAGTGATCGTGCTCGCGATCGGCCTGCCGACGATGTTCGCGTCGATCGAGCGCGGGCAGCCCGTGCAGAACGAGGTCATGGTCGCCGGCTACGTCGTGATGCGCGTCGCCGTGATCGCGCAGTGGCTCAGAGCGGCGCACGGCAACCCGAAGTACCGCGCGGTCGCGAAGACCTACGCCGTGTCGATCGGCATCGCGCAGGTCGGATGGGTGCTGCTGATCTTCCTCCCGCTCGATCCGCTCGGCTTCGTCCTCGCCGCGATCGTGGTGCTCGCGATCGACTGGTCGAGCCCGATCCTCGCGGAGGCGAAGGGCGCCCACTACGGAGGCGGAGCGACGCCGTGGCATCCGCACCACATCGCCGAGCGGCACGCCCTGCTCACGATCATCGCTCTCGGGGAGACGGTCTTCGGAACCCTCGCCGCGGCGCAGTCGATCACGGCGGCGGAGGGCTGGACGGTCTCGTCGGTCATGGTCGTCGGCCTCGGCGTCCTGATGGCGTTCGCGCTGTGGTGGGTCTACTTCCTCGTGCCGAGCGCGCCGATCCTCGCGGTCCGCCGGTCGAAGGCGCTCGTGTGGGGGTATGGGCACATCCTGCTGTTCGCGTCGATCGCCGCGGTCGGCGCGGGGCTGCACGTGATCGGCTACGTCTACGACGAGCACTATCACGTGAGCACTCTCGTCGCGATCTCCTCGATCGCGGTGCCCGTGCTGATCTTCATGGTCACGCTCTACCTGCTGCACGCCTGGCTGGTCTCCGCGCTGCCGAAGAACACCCCGATGCAGTCGGCGGAGATTGCCCTTCCGGTGGTCGCGATGATCTTGGCGGCCGTCGGCTGGCCGCTATGGGCCTGCCTGCTGATCGTGGTGATGTCTCCGGTTGCGATCGTGCTCTCGTTCGAGCTCGGTGGTTGGCGTGTGCTCGATGCACAGCTCGACGCGGCGGTGAAGAAGGGGGCTCGGGCGAGGGCCTGACGTCCGCTCGACGGCATGACGCGACATGATGGAGTCATGTCGATCCAGCTCGCTCCTCTGCCCGCCGACCGGTTCGACGAGTGGAGGGCTGCTGCCGAGGTGCGGCTCGTGGAGCGCTCCCGGCGTTCGGGCTACCGGGTCGGAGCGGATGCCGTCGAGTACGCCGCGCGCGTGTTCGCGGAGGTGCTCCCCGAGGGCGTCGACTCGCCGGCCGCCCGCGTCCTCGTCATCACCGAGGGCGCTCGCGAGCTCGGCACGCTGTGGCTCGCGCTGGCGGGGGAGAAGCTCTTCGTCCTCGAGCTCGCGGTCGAGGACGTGTTCCACGCCGACGAGCTGTTCGCGGAGATCGTGGTCATCGCCCGTCAGCAGGGCGCCACACGGCTCAGCGCCGGGCTCTTCCCGCAGGACGAGGCCGGCCACGCACTCATCGCCGGGAGGGGATTCACCCTCGCCTCGATCCAGATGGTCCTCGAACCCCTGCCAGAGCGCGCCGCGGAAGACGACGTCGTGGTCTCACCCATGACGGCCGAGCGCTTCCCCGGGTACGCGGAGGCCTCGGAGGCGGCGTTCGCCGGAGACCTCGTCGACTCCGGGCGCTACACCCCCGAGGAGGCGGTCGCCGAGTCCCATCGCCAGATGCAGCTCGAGCTCCCCGACGGGCTCGACTCGGCGGGCCAGTCGTTCTTCACGGCATCCGTCGAGGGGGTCGAGGTCGGGGTCCTGTGGATCGGCGCGCGCCTGCGTGATGACCGCCCGCACGCCTTCGTGCTCGACATCGAGGTGGCGGCCGACCAGCGACGCAGGGGATACGGGCGGGCGCTCATGCTCGCCGTCGAGCGGGAGGCCCGGGCGTTCGGGGCCGACTCGGTCGGACTGCACGTCTTCGGCTTCAACACCGGTGCGATCGAGCTCTACGAGCGGCTGGGGTACCGACGCGTCGAGGAGTCGTATTTCCTTGATCTCTGAGACGGGAATACATGGAGGGCCGCGAGGTTTCCCCCTGCATGAAAACTCTCGGAATCATCGGTGCAGGACACATCGGCAGTCAGATCGCGCGCGTCGCGGTGGCGCACGGGTACGACGTCGTGATCGCCAACTCGCGCGGACCTGAGACGCTGGCCGACCTCGTCGCGGACCTCGGTCCGCGTGCGAAGGCCGGAACGGCGGTCGAAGCGGGCGAGGCGGGTGACGCGGTCGTCGTGACGGTGCCGCTGCGCGCCATCGACCAGATCCCCGTCGAGCCTCTCGCCGGCAAGATCGTGCTCGACACCAACAACTACTACTTCGAGCGCGACGGGCGCATCGAGGCGCTCGACAAGGGTGAGACGACGACATCCGAGATCGTCCAGCGGCACCTGCCGACGTCCAGGGTCGTGAAGGCCTTCAACCACATCTTCGCGGCGGACATCACGTCCGACGGCGCTCCGGCGGGCTCGGAGAACCGTCGTGCGCTCGCCGTGGCCGGAGACGACGCGGAGGCGGTCGCCTTCGTCACGCGCTTCTACGACGAGATCGGATTCGACGCGGTGAACGTCGGTCCGCTCAGCGAGTCCTGGCGGGTCGAGCGCGACCGTCCGGCGTATGTCGTCCGGCAGAACGCCGATGAGCTACGGGCGAACCTGGCTATCGCGAACCGCCTGCCCTGAGCGGGCGGCAGTGCGAAGGGGAGCGGATGCTGCGGCATCCGCTGCCCTTCTTCGTGTCCGCGTGGGTGATCCATGCGCACCGTTGGAATACCAGATTGCCGTCGCCTTCCGCATGGTGAGAGAATTCGAGCATGACGGAGGCGGGGGCCGGCGAGCTCGAGTCGGTGCGAGTGGCGAGCGTGCTGCGCGACGACATCATCCTGGGGCGGCGGGCGCCGGGATCACGGCTCGTGGAACGCGACATCGCCGCCGAGCTCGACGTCTCGCGGCTGCCCGTCCGCGAGGCGATCCGCGCTCTGGTCGCCGAGGGGATCGTCGTCTCGAGGCCGCGCAGGTGGGCCGTGGTGCGCGAGTTCACCCACCAGGACATCCAGGAGTTCGGCGAGGTCCGCGAGGCCATCGAGACCTTGATCTTCGTCTTCGCGGCGCAACGCCACGACGATGAGGGGCTCTCCCGGCTGCGCGCCGCTTACGAGACCGAGTTCCTCGCGGCGCAGGCGGGCGATGCCGAGGCCGCCCGCATCGCGGCAGCGCACTTCCACGGCGTCGCCGCCGACCTCGCGGGCAACTCGATGCTCGCCGAGCTCATCGGCGTCTTCGTCACGCGGCTGAGGTGGCTGTTCGGTCAGCATGACGACCTGCTGGCCATGGCCGAAGAGCACCGCGTCCTCCTCGACGCGGTGGCCGCGCGTGACGTCGAGGCTCTCCGGCGACTCGTTCCGGAGCATCTGGCGTCCGGCCAGGCGGCTGCGGAGGCGCGTCTCGGGAACGTCGCCTACGCGATCTGAGCTTTGCGGGAATAGCCGGTTCGGGCGTATCGTTGTCGATAGGTAGATACCCCTAGGGGGTATAGGTTCCGACCTTCGGGACACTGCCGAGAGGAAGCACATCATGAACACCACCACCTACGCCGTCACCGGGATGACCTGCGGACACTGCGAGGGCTCGGTGCGGAGCGAGGTCGCCAAGCTCGACGGAGTGACGGGCATCGAGGTCAGCGCCGCATCGGGCACGCTCGTCGTGACCTCCGATTCCGCGCTCGACGACGCGGCCGTCCTGGCCGCGGTCGACGAGGCCGGCTACCGCGCCGCGCGCGCCTGAGGGGCGATCATGGCAGGCGCAGGAGCGACCTACGATCTCGAGATCGGCGGCATGACGTGCGCGTCGTGCGCGTCGCGCATCGAGAAGCGGCTCAATCGCATCGACGGGGTCACGGCATCCGTCAACTATGCGACCGAGAAGGCGCACGTCGAAGCCGCACCGGGCATCGACGTCGACGACCTCATCTCCGAGGTCGTGCGCACCGGCTACTCCGCCGCGCTCCCGCGCGAGGAGGACGACGGTGAGCCCGATGCCGCGTATCGGATCCTGCGTCTGCGCCTGATCGTCGCCGCGGCGCTGGCGATCCCCGTGATCGTCCTCGCGATGGTCGAGCCGCTGCAGTTCCCCGGCTGGCAGTGGGCGTCGCTCGTGCTGGCCACCCCCGTCGTCACCTGGGCCGCCTGGCCGTTCCACCGCGCGACCTGGCTGAACGCCCGCCACCGCGCCGTGACGATGGACACCCTGATCTCGGTCGGCGTCACGGCCGCCTACCTGTGGTCGCTGTACGCGCTGTTCTTCGGCACTGCGGGCATGTGGGGGATGACCCACCCGTTCCGGTTCACGATCGAGCGCGGCGACGGGCTCGGCAGCATCTACCTCGAGGTCGCCGCCGGAGTGACGATGTTCCTGTTGCTCGGGAGGTTCCTCGAGCAGCGGTCGAAGCGCCGCGCGGGCGCCGCCCTGCGGGCACTCGGAGAGCTGGGTGCGAAGGACGTCGCGATCCTCCGAGACGGCGTCGAGACGCGGGTGCCGCTGTCTCAGCTCCTCGTCGGAGACGTGTTCGTCGTGCGCCCTGGTGAGAAGATCGCGACCGACGGCATCGTGCTGGACGGCTCATCGGCCGTGGATGCCTCGATGCTCACCGGCGAGTCCGTCCCCGTCGAGGTGACGCCGGGCGACACGGTCACCGGCGCCACGGTCAACGTGGGCGGCCGCCTGCTCGTCACGGCCACGCGCATCGGCTCCGACACGCAGCTTGCTCGCATGGCGCAGCTCGTCGAGGAGGCGCAGTCGGGCAAGGCGGAGGCGCAGCGCCTCGCTGACCGCCTATCGGCCGTGTTCGTGCCGATCGTGTTCGCGATCGCCGTGGTGACCCTCGCCGTGTGGCTCCTCGCAGGAGGCGGCGCCGCTGCGGCGTTCACCGCCGCCGTCGCCGTCCTCATCATCGCGTGCCCCTGTGCGCTCGGTCTCGCGACGCCCATGGCGCTCCTCGTCGGCACGGGGCGAGGAGCCCAGCTCGGCGTGCTCATCAAGGGCCCCGAGGTGCTGGAGTCCACGCGCCGCGTCGACACGATCGTGCTCGACAAGACCGGCACGGTGACCAGCGGACGCATGACCCTGCTCGATGTCGTCCCCGCAGCCGGCGAAGACCGTCTGCAGGTGCTGCGGCTGGCGGCCGCCGTCGAGGAGGCATCCGAGCACCCGATCGGGCAGGCCATCGTGCGGGCTGCGGTCGAGCAGTTCGGCGACCTCCCCTCCGTGTCCGACTTCCAGAACGCGCAGGGTCGAGGGGTCTCGGGTGTCGTCGACGCGCACGCCGTGATCGCGGGGCGCCCGTCGCTGCTCGCCGACTGGGCGCTGCATCTTCCGGCCGATCTCGCCGCGGCGTTCGAGCGTGCGGAGTCCGAGGCGCGCACGGCCGTGGCCGTCGCGTGGGACGGTGCGGTGCGCGGCATCCTCGTCGTCGCCGATCAGGTCAGGCCCAGCAGCGCCGACGCGATCGCGGCTCTGCGGGGCCTCGGCCTCACCCCCGTGCTGCTCACGGGCGACAACGAGACGGCCGCGACGCAGGTCGCCGCACAGGTGGGCATCGACGAGGTGCGCGCCGGCGTGCTCCCCGAGGGCAAGGTCGCCGAGGTCGCCGCGCTGCAGGCGCAGGGCAGGGTCGTCGCGATGGTGGGCGACGGCGTGAACGACGCCGCTGCTCTCGCCTCGTCCGACCTCGGCATCGCCATGGGCACGGGAACGGACGCCGCCATCGAGGCATCCGACCTGACCCTCGTGCGGGGCGACCTGTGGGGAGCGGTCGACGCCATCCGGCTCGCGCGCCGCACGCTGGGCACGATCCGCGGCAACCTGTTCTGGGCCCTCGCGTACAACGTCGCGGCGCTCCCGCTCGCGGCTCTCGGTCTGCTCAACCCGATGCTCGCGGGTGCCGCCATGGCGTTCTCGAGCGTGTTCGTGGTGCTGAACAGCCTCCGACTGCGTCGGTTCCGCAGCGCCGCGCCCGGGATGAGAACGGTCTAGGAGCGCCCCAGGTGCGGAGCTATATTTAGCGCTACACGGATTCTTTCCGGAAGTCATGCGTTCTGGGGAGCGAGATGCGGAGTATCGCGGTGGTCGTCGGGGGGCTGCTGGTGATCGGCGGCGGAGTCCTCGTCGTGTCCGCGGATCAGCAGCGCGTGGCGGCTCTGCAGGAGGCCAAGACCGCCGTCGAGGATGCTCGCGGAGAGGTCGCCGAGCTTCGGACCGCGAACCACGGGCTGTCCGAGAAGCTGGCGGCCCTGCGGTCGCGGATCGCCGAGCAGGACGCGCAGCTCTCCGACGTCACGGGGTTCCTGCAGTGAGGCGGATGCTGGCGGTCACGGCGGCACTCGCGGTCGTCGTCGCCGCGGGCGTCGTCGGACGGGCGAACGCCCTCGATGCGGAGCGGGCGGAGACCGTCGCCCAGCTGCGTGCCGTCGTGGCGTCGCTGGACGACGCCCAGGGGCGCTCCGACCACCTGCACGGGTTGATCGATGCCGCGGAGAAGGATGCCGCGGACAGGGCGGCCGTGCTCGCCGTCAGGCCCGCGTTCACCACGGAGGTCGCCGCGCTGACCTCGGCGCTGAGCGGTGCTGAGGGCAAGATCGACACCTCGGCGACCAGGGCCTCGGCGCTGTCGGCGCAGCAGTCCGTGCTGGCCGAGCGCAAGGACCCCGCGGTCGTGCAGGCCGCGACCGCGACGGTGCATGCGCTCACGGCGAAGGTGACGGGCGACGTGGCGACGTGGCAGGCGGCCCAGTCGGCCCGGAGCGGACCAGGGGGACCGGCGTGGTCGTCGAGCGGGCCGGACGGCTATGCACGGGTGCGCGCGGCGCTCGACCGGGTCGGCGGTGCCGGGGTCGGTCTGTACGAGTCGACTTCGTGCGCGGGCGGGAGCGCGGCGGCGTGCGCCAACAGCAACGGCTACATCAAGTACAGCGCCGGCATCGTCGGCTGGAGCGCCGATCGCTTGAACTGGGCCATGGCGCACGAGCTCGCGCACATCTACCAGTTCCAGGTGTGGGGTGCGCTGACCTCGTCATCGACATATCAGACCATGTTCGGCAGCGACCCGGAGTTCCTCGCGAACTGCATGGCCGTCGTGCGAGGCTTCCCCGGGGCGGTCGGATGCGAAGCCGACCAGCAGGCCTGGGCGTCGGGGATCTGGGTCGGCGCGGTCCGCTGAGTCAGGAGATCGGGGTCGTCGTGTCGATCGCCTCGCGGAGCGGCCGCCGCATCGCCTTCCAGTAGGAGCGCGGCGCGAGGCGCACGAGCACGTCGATGAGCCCGGCCTCCCTGCCCACCATCGTGCGCGCGCGGCGCCGCTCGGTCGCGCGGACGATCTGCGCCGCGGCATCCGCAGGCTCGGTGTGGTACATCGCCGCCTGCGCCGAGGCCGCCCTCGCCGCCACCGCCGGGTCGATCGCGGCCGCATAGCGGCCGTGCAGGATGATGCCCGTGCGGACGCCTGCGGGGTACACCGCCCCGACGGTGACCGACGTGCCCTCCAGTTCGTGCCGCAGGGCCTCGGAGAAGCCGCGGACGGCGAACTTGCTCAGCGAGTACGGGATCCGCCCCGCCGGCGCTGCCAGCGCGTAGACGCTGGCGAGGTGCGTGATGTGCGCGGCCGGCGCCGCCCTGAGCGCCGGCAGCAGGGCCTTCGTGATCGACACCGTGCCCCAGAGGTTCACGTCGACGAGCCAGCGCATCTCCTCCATCGTCAGCTGCTCGAGGCTGCCGAGCATCGACGATCCGGCGCAGGTGATCAGCGCGTTGATCCGAGGGTGGGCGGCGACGATGTCGGCGGATGCCGCGAGCACGGCGTCGTCGTCGCGGAGATCGACGACGTGCGTGGTCACGGTCGTGCCGGCGAGCTCGGCGGCGACGGCATCCAGCGCCTCCGCGTTGTGGTCGATGAGTGCGAGATGCGCGCCGGAGGCGGCCAGCAGGCGCGCGATGTCGGCGCCCATCCCGCTGGCGGCGCCGGTGATGGCGGTCGTGCTTCCGGCAAGGGCGAGACGCTGCATGCATCCTCCTCCTGGCGCGTTTCCGGGTGTGCGCCCTCGTGCTTCGTCGCAGGCGGGGAGTTCCTGATCGTGATCCATTCTGACCGACCAGCCGGGGGAGGGGAACCGCTACGCTCGTGAGAGAGGAGGTTGCGGTGGGACGAACTGCGGATGCCATCGCTGAGGGCGTCGCGATCGCGACCTCTGCCGCGCGCCTCGCCGTGAAGAACCACATCCTCGTCGGGACGATCGCCGAGGACGGCGTGTTCGACACCGAGAAGTACATCGCCGACACCCGTGAGGCACTCCGCGCGATGGCCGAGGAGGCCGAGGAGTCGGAGAAGGCGCTGAACGCCCTCCGCAAGCGCGCCCGCGGCCGGCATTCCGACCCGGTCGGCACCCACGACTACCGCGATCGCGATGTGCGCAACCTCAAGCGCAGAGCCAAGCAGTCGCACGGCGTCGCCGCGAAGCTGCGCGAGATGATGGAAGACCCCGAAGAGCTCGGCGTGATCGTCGAGGAGGCCCGCAAGGCCGCGTGGGCCGACGTGCGCCACAACCTCGATCGTCGCCTCAAGGTGGAGGGGATGCGCCCCGACCAGGACCCGGACTACGAGCGCATGCGCGAGGCGCGGATGCAGGCGCTGAGGCTCGTCGATCTGCAGGCGCTGTCCTCGGAGCAGCGGGCCAAGGAGAAGCGCAGGAAGAAGCAGCAGAAGGCGGCCGAGAAGGAGTCCGCGAAAGCCTCCAAGGGGTCGTCGAAGGGCGACTGAGGCCCCGTTTCGCTTTCCGGCGGAGACTGTTGTAGGCTGTTCCACGGCCCGCTGAGCGGGCTGGGCGCCCGTAGCTCAATGGATAGAGCATCTGACTACGGATCAGAAGGTTAGGGGTTCGAGTCCCTTCGGGCGCACACTGTGTTGAGACAGTGATGAGACGGCTTCCGCTTCGGCGGGGGCCGTTTCTGCGTTGACGGGCGCTATGAGTCCCACGGTTCGAGCGGCGGGAGCGCCGTCTGCGGCCGTCATCCGGCAGAGGACGGCCGCTAGTATCGGCAGCGTGTCCTCCGGTCTCTTCCATGCGGGTCTGCGCCGACCGCCGCGCACGGCGGCACGACGCATCGTGTGGGGAGTCGTGACTCTTGTGCCTCTCGGCGCGATCGCCGCGTGCTTCACCGTCGTCGCCGTGTTGGGGTGGTTCGGCGAGGTCGCTCAGACGGACACGGAGAGGATCTCGTTCACGGTCTTCGCCGTGATCTTCGATCTCATCTTCGTGCTGACCCTCGTCTTCGGCGCCGTGGAGGTGAAGCGTCAGTTCGCCCGGGAGAGGGCGCCCGCATCCGGGGAAGAGCGGTAGTCGCTCGCCCAGCCTGCTGTCGGCTCCCGTCCGCCGCTCAGGATAATCTCGAAGGTGTGACTGCATCCCGAGCCGAGGCCGCGTACTCCCGCGCTGTCACGGCGTTCAGCACGCCGACCCTCGACCTTCTCCACGGCCGATTCGCGCCGTTCGTCGTCGCCTCCCTCTCGATCCTGTTCACGGCGGATCGCGCCTCCGTCCCGATCGCCGAAGCCCATGCCGAGCTGACCGAGGTGCTCGATGAGCTGAGGGCGGCGGACGATGACGAAGATGACCGCCGGGTGCCCGCGGGTAGCGGTCGCGACGTGTGCCGGCACTGGGTCCGTCTGGGCTGGCTGGTGCAGCAGATCGACGACGACGTCGAGGTGTACCGTCTCTCCGCGCACGCCGTGGAGGCGCTGGAGATCGCCGGGCGAACGGGCGGCGGACGCACCCGCGTCTCCAACTCCCGCGTCCGGACCCTCCTCGAGGCCGTCGAGCACCTGGCCGACAGCGCGGAGGCTGACCCCGCACGTCGTCTCGCCCGCCTCCATGAGGAGCGGGCTCTGCTCGACGCGGAGATCGCGCGGATCGAGGAGTCCGGCCATGCCGACCCCCTCGACGACGAGGAACTGCTCGAAGAGGCCGAGAACGTCCTCCACCTGGCGCGCGAGCTGCCGGCCGACTTCACCCGGGTGGCGGAGTCGCTCAAGGCGATGCAGCGCGACGTCGTCGCCCATCTGCGCCGTGACGAACGGCCGACGGGCGAGGTGCTCCGCGAGTACCTGCAGCGTGCGCAGGACGTCATGCAGTCGACCCCCGAGGGACGCGCCTTCTCCGGCGCGCTGCGGCTGATCGGCGACCCGGAGCGCATCGACGCGCTCAACGACCAGCTCCACACCCTGCTCAGGCAGCCGTTCGCGCGGATGCTCGACGGGAGCCGTCGCGCCGAGCTCGACGCGATCGGCCGCAGGGTCGAGCTCGGTGTCGAGGAGGTGCTGGCGGCACAGCGCCGCGCATCCCACGTCATCACAGGACAGGTGAAGACCCACGACCCCCTGCGGGACCGTCAGATCGACGACCTGCTGCGCGACGTCATCGCCGGCCTCCACGCGTGGAGCGGTGCGGGATCCGTCGCCGAGCCGGTGCGCAGCATGCCGCTCGTCGATCTCGGCCACCTCCGGCAGACCTCGAGCGACGTCCGCCCGCCCGGAGCCCCGGCTCCGCTCGCGGACGCCGTCGACGTCGAGTTCGTCGACGCCGACACCAGGGCCTGGGGCGGGCCGCGGTACGCGGAGCTGGAGGAGTACGTCGCGGGCCTCGGGGAGGAGTTCGACCTCGGCACGGCGTTCGCGCACGCCGCAGACGACACCCGCCGCCCCGTCGACCTCCTCGGCCTGCTCGAGATCGCCCATCGCAACGGCATGAGCGAGGGCGACGACGTGTCGGTGGTCGTCGCCCTGCGTCCGGACGGCACCACGCGACGGTTCGCGTTCGGTGCGGTCACGGCTCGCACCACGAAGGAAGAAGCACATGACTGACGAAGACTTCGAGACGGCGGCGCCGGTCGATGATCCGTTCATCTCCCCGGTCGCGATGGAAGACGACATCGAGGAGCACTTCCCGGGCGACCGCGGAACGCTCGACCCCGAGATCCGACGGGTGCTCGTGCACATCCTCCAGCGCCGGTTCATCGCCGCCGAGCGCAACCGCCGCGAGTGGACGCTGCTGCTCGACCACCAGCAGGTGATCGAGTCGCGCCTGAACGACCTGTACCTCCGTCTGGTCGTCGACCACGGCCGCGGTTTCGCCTACAAGCAGCAGCTGCGTTCCGACGAGATCGACATGCCCGTCCTCCTCAAGGACACCCCGTACTCGCGCGCCGAGACCCTCGTGCTCGTGCATCTGCGCACGGTCTACCAGCGCGAGTCGGCCGCGGGCGAGGCATCCGTCCGCATCGACGTCGAAGACGTCGAGCAGACCGTGCTGAGCTACTTCACCGAGGTCGAGGGCAGCACGGCCAGGCAGCAGAAGGCGATCAGGAACGCCCTGGACCGCCTCGACCGAGAGGGCATCGTGCACGAGGAGACCAGCGGGCGCTACCGGATCAGCGCCCTCGTCGAGGTCGTCCTCAGCGCGGAGACGCTCAAGGAGCTTCGAGAATGGCTGCGATCGCAGGAGGTCGTCGCGCGATGACGATGGTGGACACGCTCTTCGGACTCATCCCCGCCGGTTCGCGGGGGCAGCAGTGGGTCGCCGAAGACCTGCAGCTGATCAACTGGGGCGGATACGACGGCGGACCGCACCGCGTGCGATTCTCGCCCTACGCGACCCTGCTCTGCGGTGGATCGGGGTCGGGCAAGTCCACGCTGATGGACGCCTACATCGCGCTCATGATGCCGCACACGACGCCCTTCAACGGCGCATCGAACGGCGGCGTCACCGGCCGCCCGCGCGGAGACGAGCAGCGGAACATCCTGTCCTACGGTCGAGGCAAGATCGACGAGTCCCGCACGGAGGACGGCACGAAGCTGCGGGTCCTCCGCGGAGACGGCGAAGACACCTGGAGCGCGATCGCGACGACGTGGCTCGACCACGACGGGACCCGATTCACCGCGGT
This sequence comes from Microbacterium sp. NPDC012755, assembly GCF_042901325.1. Taxonomy (NCBI): domain Bacteria; kingdom Bacillati; phylum Actinomycetota; class Actinomycetes; order Micrococcales; family Microbacteriaceae; genus Microbacterium; species Microbacterium sp. NPDC012755. Next base: position 1,823,928 of record NZ_JBIBCT010000001.1, read on the forward strand.
GCGTGCGTGGTACATCCCCGCCGACGCGCGGGTCCTCGAAGACACCGTCCGCGTGCGCGCCACCGTGAACGGCCCGTTCGATCTGGCGCGGCTGGAGCAGGCCGCGGCGCAGCGCCTCTCCGACGCCGCCGTCCGCGACGCCGGGCTGGAGACCCTCGCCACCGATCGCGAGTTCTCCGCGCGCCTGCACGCCGTGCTCGGCATCGGCGCCGCGGGCTCCGGTGCGAAGGCGATCAGCCTCCTCGCGCGGATCCAGGCTGGTCAGCAGATCACCACGGTCGACGACCTCTACAAGAAGCTCGTGCTCGAAGAGCCGGAGACGATGGCGACGGCGGATGCCGTGGTCGCGCACTTCGACGAACTCGAGAGCACGCGCACGCGCATGCTCACCGCGAAGCAGCAGGTGAGCGCGCTCGAGCCGATCCGCGGCATCAAGGAGCGGATCGCGGCGGCAGCAGAGCGCGTGCGCGTGATCGACGAGGTGGGCGTGTTCTCCGAGCCGTCGTCTCTCGCCGCACTGTGGAGCGCCGAGCGTCGCCTCGGTCTGCTGCGTGAGGTCGAGACGGAGCTGGGCGACCGCACGCGTTCGCTGCAGCTCTCCGTCCGGGAGAAGCGCGCGCTCGTCGAGGCGGCTGACGTGGAGCGCGAGGGGCTTCTCGACGTGCTGCGCCAGTCGGGCGGAGACCGGCTGGAGACGGCGCAGCGCGAGCTCAGGGTCGCCGAGCGTCGTCTGGAGGAGGTGCGCCGCGAGCGTGAGCGCTTCGACCTCGTCGCGAAGGAGCTCGGCGCCGACGTGACGTCTGCGGCGGACTTCGAGGCTCTCGTGAAGGGAGCCCGCAGCGCGGCGCCCGGTGTGTCGGTGCGCGACCTGCGCGCCGAATTCGCCGACGCCGAGACCGCGCGTCGAACGGCGAAGTCCGAGCTGGATCGTGCGCAGGGTGAGCGGGACCGCACGAGCCGGATGCGCAGCAGCATCCCCGCGCACCTGGACGAGTCCCGCAACATGCTGGCGGAGGCGGCCGGGCTCGATCCGAGCGAGCTGCCCTTCGTCGGCGAGCTCGTCGAGGTGCGCACCGAGTTCGAGCCCTGGCGCGAGGCGTTCAACCTCGCCCTCGGCGGCTTCGCGAGGACGCTTCTGATCGACGTCGCCCATCTCGACGGCTTCCGCGCGGCGATCAACGGCATCCGCACTCCGGAGCGGCTGAACTATGAGGGCGTGCACACCGGGCTGGCCGAGCTGCGCGCCGCAGACGCAAAGACGCTCCCCGGTCGCCTCGACCACCAGAAGAGCCCGTTCACCGGATGGCTGCAGCAGCGTCTGCAGGAGCGCTTCGGGTACGTCTGCGTCGACTCCTCGGCGCAGCTCGGCGACCATCAGAAGGCGCTCACGATCACCGGACAGGTGTCGCAGGGTAGCCGTGGCGCGCACGGCGGGCAGGGCCGCGGCAACCTGCTCGGCTTCACGAACGACCGTCGGCTGCGCGAGCTCGACGAGCAGCTGCAGGAGCTCGCCTCCCGGTACGAGGAGGCGGCATCGGCGGCGCAGGATGCCGAGACCGCGCTCGACCGCATCGAGGCGCGCTCGAAGGCGTTCGCGAGGATCGAGGATCTCACCTGGGAGCAGATCGACGTCGCTGCGGTCGAGGCGGAGCGCATGCGCTGGCTCGCCGTCGAGGCGGAGGTCACCGAGGGGAACCCCGAGATCGCGCAGCTCACGCGGCAGGCCGATGAGCTGAAGGTCCGCGCCGGTCGTCTCCGCCAGGAGGAGGCTCGGCTGACGAGCGACCTGGAGCAGGCGCAGGCGCACTGGGCTCAGGTCACGGACGAGGTCGACGCCTGCCAGAGCGTGATCGATGCTGCCGACGCCGGCGGCATCGCGCTGGAAGACGGCCATGCGTCCTTCCTCGACTCCCGGTTCCTGCTCGTCGACGCGGCGAGCCCGACCGCCGCGCAGCGGCTCGCGCACCTCGACACTGCCCTGCGCACCGCCGCTCAGCGTCTGCTCGAGGATCGTCGTGCCGCCGCGGAGGCCCACGACGAGCAGCGCGAGAGCATGCGCCGGCTCATGACGGGCTTCCTGGAGCGCTGGAACGACCTCACGATCCTGCCCGACCCCGACGAGTCGGTCGCCGAGTTCGAGAGCATCCTGGAGGCGCTGCAGACCAACGGGCTGCACGAGCTCGAGATCGAGTGGCGGGACAGTCTCCTCAAGCTCTCCGGCAACGACCTCACGAGTCTCGACTCCACGCTCGCCCGTTCCCGTCGCGAGATCAAGGACCGCATCGAGCCGATCAACCGGATCATGGCCGAGCTGCCCTTCTACGACGACGATCACCGGCTGCAGATCGCGCCGCGGGAGAACCAGTCCGAGGCGCGCAAGCGATTCCTCAGGGAGCTCCGCGAGGTCAGGCAGCTGATCGAGGCCGCCTCCACGGATGCCGAGCGCGATGCCGTCTACCGCAGGATGAGCCGTCTCATCGGGCGGATGCGGCGCACCGCTCCGGACTTCGCGGAGCTCATCGACGTGCGCAACCACGTGCGGGTGAGCGCGGAGCGCATCCACGCCGTCACTCGCGAGCATGTCGCCCTCTACGACCACATCGGGGAGAAGTCCGGAGGCGAGTCGCAGGAGCTCGTGGCGTTCATCGTCGGCGCCGCGCTGCGCTACCAGCTCGGCGACGCCGGCGCCCCGCGTCCTCGTTACGCGCCGGTGTTCATGGACGAGGCGCTGATCAAGGCCGATGCGCACTTCACGAAGCGGGCGATCGGCGCGTGGCGCGGGCTCGGGTTCCAGCTCGTCATCGGCGCGCCGAACGACAAGTACAGCGCGATCGAGCCGCACGTCGACGTCGAGTACGACATCCTCAAGGACACCAGGGGCCGCTCCTGGGCCAAGGCGAAGGTCGGGCTCCCGGATATCGGGTGAGCGGGGCGGCGCCGGACGGAGAGCACTGAAGCGCCATCCGGTGAGCCGTCCGCCGACGGCTCACCGGATGCGGACTGCGGGAGCGCTCAGTGCTCGACGGCGTAGACGAGCTTGACGACGCCGTTCGCGTAGGCCTCGGAGTCGAGGAGGCGCAGGTTCTGGCGGTCGCGGTCCTCGGAGCTGAAGATGCTCTTGCCGCCCGAGAGCAGGTACGGGAACATCAGCAGGTTGTACCGGTCGATCAGGCGATCCTCGCCGAGGCGGCGGGCCAGCTCGGCGCTGCCGTGGATGAAGAGAGCGCCCTCACCTGACTCCTTCAGGCGCGCGACATCCTCCGAGGAGCGGAGGATGATCGTCGGGCCCCAGCCGTCGACCAGCGCGCTCTCGTCGAGGGTCGACGAGACGACGTACTTCGGAAGCTCCTGGTAAGCGGCGTGGTCTTCGGAGGTCGGCCAGAACGCCGAGAACGCCTCGTAGCTGCGGCGGCCGAACACGAGGGCGGTGGTGTCGGCCAGCTCTTCGCCCTTCAGGGAGTACGCGGCCGGGTCGAACGCGGTGTCGAACACCCAGCCGCCGCTGCGGTGGCCCTCCACGGTGCCTCCGGGGGAGTCGACGATGCCGTCGACGGTGATGAATCCGGTGTAGACGAGTTCGCGGGCCATGATGCTTCCTTTCTGCGGTGACGATCGCCGTTCGATCGTCTCACTACTGCGTCGAACGAGATGCGCGCGGATCGACATCCGTCCCGAATCTTCGTCCGGCGATCTTCAGGAGCGTCGAGAATGGCGGATCGGATGCGTAGGCACCCACCATGCGCGACGGCTCGGTGGGCGCGGCGGGGCGGTGGGCGCGACGGCTAGAGCAGGCTCGTGATGGCGGGGTCGCGGCGGGCGACCTCGGTCGCCGTGGAGATGATCGCGTGGCGCATCGCCGCCACCGCGAGCGCAGGTGTCACGTCAGAGCGGTGGGCGAGGCTGATCGTGCGCGTCATCGAGGGGTGCGCGAAGCGGACCGACCGCAGCTCGGGTCGATCGAGCAGCACCATGGCGGGCACGACGGCGACGCCGACTCCGCGCTCGACGAAGCGGAGCACGGCATCCATCTCCGCCCCCTCCAGCACGACGTTCGGGGTGAGGTCGGCGGCGCGGAAGGCGGCATCCGTCGTCGTCCGCAGGGAGTAGCTGTCGTCGAAGACGATGAGCGGCAGCGTGGACAGCCGGTGGATGTCGATCACCGCGTCCTCGGCGATCGGGGGATGGGCGGCGGATGACACGACCACCAGCTCCTCGGCGAGTAGAGGGGTACGTGTGAGGCTCACCCCCGGAACGGGCTGCGCCGTCGACTCGGTGATGAGGGCGATGTCGACAGCGCCTACCGCCAGCTGCTCGACGAGCAGGCGGGAGCCGCTCTCGGTGAGATGGAGGTCGACGTCGGGGTAGGAGGAGTGGAACGCGCTGAGGGCCTCGGCGACGAGGCTGATGCACAGGGTCGGCGGAGCCCCGAGGCGCACGCGTCCGCGGCGGAGCCCGGCCAGCTCGCCCATCTCCTCGCGGATGGCGTCGGCCTCGGCGAGCATCCGCTGCGCCCGGGGGAGCAGCGTCTCTCCTGCGGCGGTGAGGGCGATGTGTCCGCGTGCCCGGTGGAACAGCTCGGCCCCGAGCTCACGCTCGAGTGTGGAGATCTGCCGGCTCAGCGAGGGCTGCGCCAGGTGCAGGCTCTCGGAGGCTCTGGTGAAGTGCCCGAGCCGGGCGACCTCCACGAAGCCGCGCAGCTGCTCCAGATTCATGGCCATAGCTTAGCCGCATGATTCTGACTCGGACTATGCATTGGAGTTATTAGGCGACCCTAACTAGCGTGGCCGACATGAGTACACGCGAACGTCAGATCTCCACCACCGTCCTCGTCATCGGCACGGGCGGATCGGGGCTGCGAGCGGCGATCGAGATCGCCGAGCACGGCGTCGACGTCGTCGCCGTCGGCAAACGACCGCGGAACGACGCGCACACATCACTCGCCGCCGGCGGCATCAACGCGGCCCTCGGCACGATGGATGCCGAAGACAGCTGGCAGCAGCACGCCGCCGACACCATCACGGAGAGCTACCTGCTCGCCAACCCGCACACGGTCGAGATCGTGACCCAGGGCGCCGAGCGCGGCATCCGCGACCTCGAGCGCTGGGGCATGGACTTCGCCCGTGAAGACGACGGCCGCATCTCGCAGCGCTTCTTCGGCGCCCACACCTTCCGACGCACCGCCTTCGCCGGCGACTACACGGGCCTCGAGATCCAGCGCACCCTCGTGCGGCGGGCCGAGCAGCTCGACGTGCCGATCCTCGACGGCGTTTACATCACGCGTCTCCTCGTGCGCGACAACGTCGTGTTCGGCGCCTACGGATTCGACCAGGCCGACGGCACGCGGTACCTGATCCATGCGGACGCCGTGATCCTCGCCGCCGGTGGACACAACCGCATCTGGCGGCGCACCTCCTCCCGCCGCGACGAGAACACCGGAGACTCCTTCCGGCTCGCGGTCGACGCGGGCGCCCGCCTGCGCGACCCCGAGCTCGTGCAGTTCCACCCGTCCGGCATCATCGAGCCGGAGAACGCGGCGGGCACCCTCATCTCCGAGGCCGCCCGCGGCGAGGGCGGTGTCCTGCGCAACGCCCTCGGCGAGCGCTTCATGCCGAAGTACGACCCGGAGCGGATGGAGCTGTCCACCCGCGACCGCGTCGCGCTCGCCGCGTACACCGAGATCGCCGAGGGACGGGGCACCGAGAACGGCGGCGTGTGGCTCGACGTCTCGCACCTGCCCCGAGAGACGATCATGACGAGGCTGCCCCGGGTCTACCAGACGATGATGGAGCTGCAGATGCTCGACATCACGACCGACCCGATCGAGATCGCCCCGACGGCCCACTATTCGATGGGCGGCGTGTGGGTGCGGCCGGAGGATCACCAGACCGACGTCGACGGGCTGTACGCGATCGGCGAGGCGTCCAGCGGTCTGCACGGAGCGAACCGCCTCGGCGGCAACTCGCTCATCGAGCTGCTCGTGTACGGGCGGATCGTCGGACAGGCCGCGATGGCGCACGCCGCAGGCCTCGACGCCCAGCGCCGTTCGGCGGATGCCGTGGCGCAGGCGCGGGCCGAGATCGATGACCTCCTCGCCGCGGACGGGCGGGAGAACGTGCGCGCCCTGCAGCGTGCGATCCGCGACACCATGACCGCCTACGCCGGGGTGGTCCGCTCGGAGGAGGGGCTCCGCACCGGACTCGCCGAGCTCGACCTCATCGAGGGGCGCATGGAGGACGTCGGCATCCACCCCGACATCGCCGGGTTCCAGGACCTCGCTCACGCCTTCGACCTCAAGGCCTCGGCGCTGGCGGCGCGCGCGACGTTGGAGGCCGCGCTGGAGCGTCGCGAGACCCGCGGATGCCACAACCGCAGCGACTTCCCCGACACCGACCCGACGCTGCAGGTCAACCTCGTCTGGAGCCCGCGCGAGGGCATCACGCGCGAGGAGATCCCGCCGATCCCCGCCGAGATCGCCGAGCTGATGCGCGAGGTCGACACGAAGGGCAAGCTCGTCGAGTAGCCCGGCGCTCCACCAGCTCCCGTCGCGAAAGATCCCGCTCAGGTTCCCCCGGAGCGGGATCTTTCGCGACCGGAGCGAACCCGGAGCGACCGGAGCGGGCGGGACGTCAGCGGCTGATGTCGGCGACGGTCGCGCCGGTCGCGGCCGCCGACAGCGACAGCGCCACGTCCGCCTGGCTCAGGATGCCGACCAGCAGGTGATCCTCGATCACGGGAAGACGGCGGATCTGATGCTCCCGCATGAGGTCGAGGGCCACGCGCACGTCATCGTCGGCGGCGACCGTCACGGGCTTGCCCTTGGCGAGCGCACCGGCGGGCGTGCTGTCGGGGTCGAGGCCTGCGGCGATCGCGCCGACGACGATGTCGCGGTCGGTGAGCATCCCCTTCAGCCTGCTGTCCTCCCCGCAGATCGGCAGCGCGCCGACATCCAGCTGGGCCATCAGTGTCGCGGCGATCTGCAGCGAGTCGTTCTCGCCGATGCAGCGCGGGCTGGGGGTCATGATCTCTCGTGCGGTGGTCATCGTCTTCCCTCTCGTCTCGATCGTTCGTCCTGATGTCCTGCGATGCGCCGTGATCCGCGGATGCCGTGTCAGGCGCCGGTGCGCGGATCCCGCTCCGGGCCGTCCGAGTAGTCCGGCCGCGGGGGCTGCACGGGCTGATCCGAGTACTCGCCTCCCTCTCGTCCTCCATACGGGCGTCCGTGGTCGGCGAACTCCTCGCGGGCGAACACGAGGGTCCACGGTCCGGCGGTGAACCGGGCTCCGGTGCGGAGCGTCTCCGTGCGGGCGCCTCCGTGCGTGGCATCCGTGCCGGGGCTGGCGTTCATCTCGCCCTCCCCGTGCAGCTCGAGGACGTACTCGTCGCGCTCGTCGTGCGTGATGGTGGCGTGCAGCGGCTCGGTGTCGGCGAGGCGCAGGTCGCTGTCGTCGGCCGAGCCGATCCGCACCAGGTCGGACTCGATCGCGTACTCGGCGCGGTCGTCGTCGCGGGCGATGCGCAGGCGCGGCGACCCTGCTCCCCACTCCGCGTGGGTGGTCGTGGGAACGTACCCCTCGTCGTCGGGAATGCCGACGTCGTCTGCACCGCGGTCGTCTCGTGCGTCCATGGACCGCACCTCCTCCGTGTCGGCCCTCAGGCTAGGCAGACGCGGATGCTGTGGCGCAGGGGGTTGACTTCAGTCCTCCGCAGTGATCCCGTCTTCGCTGGAGATCATGTCGGCCGTGACGAGGACGATCCCGCCGGAGGAGTTCGCGGAGTTCGCCATCGCCGCGATCCACTCCGGCTGCAGCGGAGGGGGAGTGGGATCGTCGAACACGAACCGCAGCGGGATCGACGGATGCAGCCAGATCGTCGAGCGACCGGGGACGTCGCCCTCCGGGTGCGCCCACGACAGGGTGAAGCTCTCGTTGCGACGGAGCTTGGTCGCCACGACCACCTTGAGGTGCGCCAGGGCGAGGTCGTCGATGTGGATCGGATCGTCGGCGTTGCCGTAATAGAACATGCCCATGCGTTCTACGCTACGCAGAGAGGGTTTGGTCCGACAGCATTCGTCGGGCCTCTGTCATCGAGTCGAGGAGAACAACGGATGGGCAAGTTCGTCTACGAGGGCGATGTGAAGACCGAGATCGAGGATCGTGCCCTCACGCACCTTCAGCTGGTGATCACGGCGAAGCTGCGTCGGGGCGAGCCGTTCCCGTTCAGCTGGCGTGAGGACGCGAGCGTGGGCGGCGGGCGGACGACCGTGTGGATCCAGCCGGGCAGCGCCCTGGTGTTCAAGTACTTCGGCAGCAGGCAGCCGTCGATCAATCGGGCCTGGATCGAGGCGCTCGCGTTCACCGCCAACGCGCCGAGCGGCCTCTACCTGGTGCCGGAGCCCGCGGAGGCCGGCTCGGAGCCGGGGTCGGGCGAGGTGCCGGTCACTCCGCCGATCTGAGGCGCAGCGGGCGCGGGGTCAGGGGAGATCGAGCTGGTCGAGGTTGAGTTCGCCCGAGGCGTTGAGCCGATTCATCATGGCCGTCACGCGCGACGGATCCAGCGCGGGGATCTCGGCGTGGTCGAATCCGAACTGCAGGGGGATCGCCGGATGGATCCAGATGGTCATGCGCGCGTCCGGCCCGTCGCCCTCCGGCCTCCAGGTGAGCATGAAGCTCTCCTGACGCCGCAGCTTCGTCGAGATGACGATCTTCACGTGCGCGAGAGTGACATCGTCGATCGGGATCGGCCCCGAGGTGCCGTCGTACTTCAGCCTGCCCATACCGCCCAGTATCGCCGATGCCCGGAGGCGGCGGGTGACAGCCGCCTCCGGCACGTCGTCACTTCGTCTTCGGAGTGCGGTTCTCCGCGCTGACCATCCAGGAGAGCTGTTCGACCCTCTCGAGGATCGCGTGCAGCATGTCGGCGCTCGTCGGATCCTCCTCATCGACCTCGTCGTGCACATCGCGGCAGGTCGCGGCGACCGCGTCGAGCCGGGCGGTCATCAGATCGATGGCGTCGCTGGTGAGGATCTCCCCCTGCGGCGCGTCGGCGAGCGTGGTGCTCTTCGCCACGACGGCGCTCCTCCCGTCGGGGAGCGCGTGCAGCGCCCGCATCCGCTCGGCGATCGTGTCGGCGAAGCCGCGCGCCGCGTCGATGATCTCGTCGAGCTGCAGGTGCGTGTCGCGGAAGTTCCTGCCGACGACGTTCCAATGCAGCTGCTTGCCCTGGCTCGCGAGCTCGATGAGATCGACGAGGACGCGCTGGAGGTCGTCCGTCAGGGCGGCCGAGGCGGTGAACGCCGACTCTGCTCCCTCCTTCGCCGTGCGCCGCGCGGTGGACGACCGCGGCGATCTCGTCGCGGTCTTGCCGGTCTTCTTGATGTCTGCAGCGCTCATGTGCGTCGCCGTCCCTTCGTGGTGGTCTGTCGTCTCGTCGTCCGTGAACGGCTCACGCTAGGTGCGGATGCCGGTGAGGGGAACGGCCTTGCGCGCGTCGACCGGGGGAGGTACACGCGCGTCGGGATCGCGGAGACACGCCGTCGCCGAGGGCGCGGGGCGTAGGCTGAGACGGTGACTGCGTACGTCTCGGCCTTCGACCTGTTCTCCATCGGAGTGGGACCCTCGAGCTCCCATACGGTCGGCCCGATGCGGGCGGCTCTCGAGTTCGCCGGGCGGCTCGGAGCGACCGACGCGATCGACCGCGTCACCAGGGTCGGCAGCACGCTCTACGGCTCACTCGGCGCCACCGGCATCGGTCACGGGACGCCGGATGCCGTCGTCGCCGGTCTCCGCGGACTCGCCCCGGAGACCTGCGACCCCGCCGATGTCCGCTCGGCGTGGACCGACTTCCCCGCGGGGGCGTCGCTCCGCCTGAACGGCACGCACGAGGTGGCGTTCAGCAAGGACGACATCGTCTTCGCGCCCCGCACGCGCCTCCCGGGTCACCCGAACGCCATGACCATCACGGCCTGGGATGCCGACGGCGGCACCGTCGCGGAGGAGACCTACTACTCGATCGGCGGCGGCTTCATCCGCCGCGACGGCGAGGAGGCGAAGCTCTCCACCGCCGCCCTGCCGTACTCGTATGCGGATGCCGCGTCCCTCCTCGCGCTGTGCGATGAGAACGGGCTCACGATCGCCGAGCTCGCGCGTCTCAACGAGACCGCGATGCGCAGCGAGGAGGAGGTCGCCGCGGGGCTGGACGCGATCTGGGACGCGATGGCCGCATGCGTCGACGCAGGGCTGCACGCCGACGGCGTCCTTCCCGGCATCCTCAAGGTGAAGCGTCGCGCGGGAACGATCCGCGCGCAGCTCGACGCCTCGGAGGCGGACGGCCACCGGGAGCTCCCGGGCGAATGGCTGGGCGCCTTCGCTCTCGCGGTGAACGAGGAGAACGCCGCCGGCGGACGCGTGGTCACGGCCCCGACGAACGGTGCGGCAGGCATCCTGCCCGCCGTCGCGATGTACTGGTGGCGCTTCCTCGCCGACTCTGGTCTCGGCGCGGGCAACGCGGTGACCCCCTACGGCGAGCTCGTCGGCAGCGCCCTGCTCGGCTTCGGCGCGGAGGCGTCGCTCGTCGCGGTCGGCGCGATCGAAGACCCCGACGCCGTCGCCGAGGCGAACCGCCGCCGTGGCATCCGCCGCTTCCTGCTCACCGCGACCGCTCTGGGATCGCTGTTCAAGGCGAACGCCTCGATCTCCGGCGCGGAGGGCGGATGCCAGGCCGAGGTCGGATCGGCGTGCGCCATGGCCGCCGGCGGGCTCACCGCCGTCATGGGCGGCACCAACCGGCAGATCGAGAACGCCGCGGAGATCGCGATGGAGCACCACCTCGGGCTCACGTGCGACCCCATCGGGGGCCTCGTGCAGATCCCCTGCATCGAGCGCAACGCGATCGCGGCGTCGACCGCCGTCACCGCGACCCGCCTCGCCCTGCGCGGCGACGGCAGCCACTACGTCTCCCTGGATGCCGTCGTCGAGACCATGCGCCAGACCGGACTCGACATGTCGACGAAGTACAAGGAGACCAGCGAGGGCGGCCTCGCGGTCAACGTCATCGAGTGCTGACGGCATCCCCGTCTCATGTCAGCGGCTCCGGGTAGCCTCCTCGGAGGAGGTGGCATGGAGTCGATCTGGAAGGCCGGCAGCAGGCGTCGCCGCGAGCAGCCGGTGGTGGCGGTGCGCCCCGCCGACGACGCTCCGGCGCCGAGCCGGCAGTGGCCGACCAGCATCCCCGCCGTCGCGCAGGTGCTGCGTGACGGCATCGACCTCGCCCCAGGAGTGACCTTCCTGGTGGGCGAGAACGGCAGCGGCAAGTCGACCATCGTCGAGGGGGTCGCCGTGGCCTACGGGCTCTCGCCCGAGGGCGGTTCCCGTCAGGCCATGCACAGCACCCGCCCGACCGAGTCCCCGCTGTCGGACTGGATCCGACTGCAGCGCGGCGTGGGGGCCAACCGCTGGGGCTTCTTCCTGCGGGCCGAGACGATGCACTCGTTCTACACGTACCTCGAAGAGAATCCGTCGACGAGGGGTCCCGACATCCCGTTCCATGAGATGAGCCACGGCGAGTCGTTCCTCGCGATCCTGGAGAGCCGCTTCGACGAGCCCGGCTTCTACTGTCTCGACGAGCCCGAGGCGGCGCTGTCGTTCCAGTCGACGCTCGCGCTCATCGCCGTGCTCCAGCGCATCGTCGACGACGGCGGTCAGGTGCTGTGCGCCACGCACTCGCCGGTGCTCGCCGCCCTGCCCGGTGCGCAGATCCTCGAGGTCGGTGACTGGGGCATCCGCCCCGCCGCGTGGAACGACCTCGAACTCGTGAACCACTGGCGGTCGTTCCTCGACTCGCCGGAGCGCTACCTGCGGCACCTCCTCGCCTGAGCTCATGTGCGGCGGCGGGGCCGCAGGCCGCGGTCACCTGAACGCAGGTGCCGACGGCGCAGAGCGGTCACCGGGGTCGTAGGCTGTCGAGCATGACCGAGTCGAGAGCGCCGCGGCGCCGCGGGCGCCCCCGCGGAGGAACGGACTCGCGGGAGCGGATCATCGGAGCGGCGGTCGACGAGTTCGGCGAGCACGGATACGACGGCTCCACGATCCGGTCGATCGCCGCGCGCGCCGGGGTGGACTCCGCGCTCGTGCACCACTATTTCGGCACCAAGGCCGATCTGTTCGCCGAGGCCGTCGGCATCCCGCTCCGGCCCGACATCGACGTGCCCGCGATCCTCGCCGGCCCGCAGGACGAGGTGGGGGAGCGGCTCATCCGCTACCTGTTGGACTCGTTCGAGCAGCCGGAGATCCGCCGCCGCGGGGTCATGCTCATCCGCACCGCGATCGGCAGCAAGCTCACGACGCCGCTGCTGGCGGGGTTCCTCTCGCGCGAGCTGATCGGACGCATCGCCAAGACCCTCGGCGTCGACGATGCGCAGCTGCGCGCCAGCCTCGTCGCCTCCCAGGTGGCGGGGCTCCTCATCGCACGGTACGTCGTGAAGCTCCCCGCGCTGACGGCGGCGCCGATCGACGAGCTCGTCGCCAGGGTCGCACCGACGGTGCAGCGGTACCTCTTCGACTGACGCGACGGATGCCGCGGCCTCCCCCGTGTCTCTGCCGACTGGCCCGGTGTGGAGGGGATGCCGTGGCGCCCTCGTCTCGGCCGATTCGTGCGGTGCGGTGCGGAGATGATGCCGTGCCCCGGGCACAGCTTCGGAGTGGAGTGGGCGACACGCCGTGGCCGGCCCTCCGATGCGGCGTGTCGGAATCGAGGTCCGAAGTTGTGCCCGGGGTGAGATCCGAAGTTGTGCCCGGGGTGAGGTCCGAAGTTGTGCCCGGGGTGAGGTCCGAAGTTGTGCCCGGGGTGAGGTCCGAAGTTGTGTCCGGGCGCAGATGAGTCCGCCCCGCCACGACATCCATTGACCTCGGCGGCGCCCGGGCGCATAATTCATCACATGATGAATAACTCGGCGGTCGAGATCACCCAGCTGCGGGTGCGGCGGGGGCGGACGCGCGTGTTCGACGGCATCGACCTGACGATCCCGCGCGGAGAGATCACGGGGCTCCTCGGCCCGTCGGGGTGCGGCAAGACGACGCTGATGAGATCGATCGTCGGCGTGCAGCGGATCGCCTCGGGTGAGGTCTCCGTGCTCGGCGAGCCCGGTGGCTCGGCACGCCTGCGGAATCGCGTCGCCTATGGGACGCAGGGGGCCGCGGTCTACGGGGATCTGACCGTGCGGCAGAACCTGTCGTACCTCGCGGCGCTGCTGAGGGCGCCGAAGGGAGACGTCGACCGCGTCATCGACGAGGTCGGTCTCCGCGATCAGGCGGGGCAGCTCGTCGAGTCCCTCAGTGGTGGGCAGTCCACGCGGGTGTCTCTCGCGATGGCGCTGATCGGCGCTCCGGAGCTCGTCGTGCTGGACGAGCCGACCGTGGGCCTCGACCCCGTCCTCCGGGCCGAGCTCTGGGGGCTGTTCCGCGCACTGGCCGATCGCGGCGTGACGATGATCGTGTCGAGTCACGTCATGGACGAGGCGCTGCGCTGCGACCGGCTGCTGCTCATGCGCGACGGCCGCATCATCGCCGACACGACCCCGCGGGCGCTGCTCGATGACACCGGGACGTCCGATCCGGAGGCCGCGTTCCTCGCCCTGATCGAGAGGGACCGTGCAGCCCACGGGTCGGGCCGCCGCAGCCGCAGGGAGGTGTCGGAATGAACGGCCGACGGATGCTCGCCACCGCCGCACGCGTGCTCGGGCAGCTGCGACACGATCCGCGCTCCATCGCGCTGATGCTGATCGCGCCGAGCCTGCTGGTCGGGCTGTTCGCGTGGCTGTTCAGCGACCAGGACGGCGTCTTCGACCGCTTCGGCGGGGCGATCCTCGCGCTGTTCCCGTTCATCGTGATGTTCCTGATCACCTCGATCACGACGCTGCGGGAGCGTCGGTCGGGCACCCTCGAGAGGCTCATGACGACGCCCCTCGGCAAGGCCGACTTCATCCTGGGGTATGCGCTCGCGTTCGGTCTGATGGCGGTGCTGCAGGCCGTGATCACGGTGTCGTTCGCGGTCGGGGTGTGCGGACTCGACGTCGAGGGTCCGCTGTGGCAGCTCGGCCTCGTCGCCGTGGTCGACGCGCTGCTCGGCACCGCGCTCGGACTGCTCGCGAGCGCCTTCGCGCAGACCGAGTTCCAGGCGGTGCAGTTCATGCCGCTGCTGGTGTTCCCGCAGATCATCCTCGGCGGACTCTTCATGCCGAGGGATCAGATGCCCGACGTGCTGCACGCGATCTCGGACTGGCTGCCGCTGAGCTATGCGATCGATGCGATCGGCGCGGTCACGACCGGCGACGAGGGATGGGACGTGTACGGGCCGCTGCTCGTGGTCGCGGCGTTCGCGGTGGGCGCGCTGGTGCTGGCGGCGCTGACGTTGCGGAGGCGCACGCGCTGAGCGCAGCGCACGACGTCGAGCAGGGGCGGGCACGATTTCGGACGCAGATGCCGACACTCCGTGTTCAGGGTGCCGCCCGTCGGCGTGTCGGTGGCCATCTCCGAATCTGTGCCCGGGTGCCCGAGCGTGGGGAGTCGGCCGGGATGGAGGCTGAGGCCGGGCGGTCTCACCGCGCGGCGCGGTTCTTGGTGTGCCTGGTCGGCGCGGCATCCCACGGGTCCTCAGGCCACGGATGCTTGGGATAGCGCCCGCGCATCTCCGCACGCACCTGCGCATACGGACCCGACCAGAACGACGCGAGATCGTCGGTCACCGCGAGGGGGCGTCCGGCGGGGGAGAGCAGGTGGAAGAGCACGGGAACCCTGCCGTCGGCGAGCCGCGGGGTCTCGGCCCAGCCGAAGCACTCCTGCAGCTTCACGGCGACGACAGGGCGTGCGCCGGGGTCGTCGATGGGCGGGTAGGCGATGCGGATGCGGGAACCGGTGGGCACCTCGAGACGTTCCGGCGCGAGCTCGTCCAGCCGCGCGGCCTCCGGCCAGGGCAGCAGGCGGCGGAGGGCGGGGGCCAGGTCCACTCTCGCGGTCGGGGCGCCGCCGGCCAAGGCGTCGAGCTCCGGCGCGAACCACCCGTCGAGCGTGGCGAGCAGAGCGGCGTCGGAGACGTCAGGCCAGGGCGACCCGCACTCGCGATGCAGCAGCGCCAGGCGGCGGCGCAGTCCGTCGGCGACATCCGACCAGGTGAACATGCTCAGACCGTCTCGTCCGATCGCCCGACGGACCGCCTCGCGCCCGGCCTCCGCCGACGCGCGCACCGGGGAGGAGGAGAGCACGATCGCTCCGACGCGGCGTTCGCGGCGGGCCTGCACCCGACCGCCGACGAACTCCGCCTCGACGCGATCGGTCAGCAGATGGCTCGCGGCCTCGTCCCGCTGCTGTTCGCTGAGCACGGCGGCGGATCGCACGATGGCGCCGGATCCCGCGGCTGCGCGTCCGCTCGCGCGCGCGACGTCGGCCACAGCCAGCCACTCGGCCGATGCCAGGGGACCGCGCAGCCCGGCGCGGGTGCCGGAGGCCAGCAGGTACGTCGCGCCCTCGGCCGTGCGCTCGACGCGGCGGGCGATCCGCTCGGGGAAGGCCAGGGCGACGACGAGTCCGGCGCCGTCGAGTCCGGAGCGGGCATCAGGCGCCGGGGCGACCAGACGCTGCAGGCGATCGACGTCGCTGCTCCACCTCCGGGCCTCCGGACTGCGGGCTCCGCGGAGGTCGATGAGCGCCCGGGCGACCTCGGAGTCCGCGATGCGCACGTCGCCGCCCAGCAGCGCGACGACCTCGGCGGCGAGCCGGCTGCCGACCAGGGGGCTGCCGTCGCGGAGGGCGCGGGCGAGCCGCGGATCGGCCGGGATGCGGGCGAGTGCGCGGCCGTCGTCGGTGGCGCGGCCGTCGTCGTCGATCGCCCCGAGACCGCGCAGCACGGACAGGGCGTCGTCCAGAGCGTCGGCGGGCAGCGGGTCGATCAGACGCAGGCCCGACCCGCCCGGTGCTCCCCAGCAGCTGAGCAGCAGCGCGGCGTCGGCGAGATCGCTCGTCGCGATCTCCGGGGCCGGACGTGCGGGAGCGGCCGCGTACGTGCGTTCGTCGACGCAGCGGATCACGGTCCCCGGGCCCTGGCGGTTCGCGCGTCCGGCGCGCTGCACGCAGGTCGCTCTGGATGCCGCCGCCGTGACAAGTCCGGTCATCCCGCGCACCGCATCGCGCTGCGGATGGCGGGACAGGCAGCTGTCGACGACGAGACGCACACCGGGAACCGTGAGCGAGGACTCCGCGAGCGAGGTGGTGACGATGATGCGCGGCGGCTCCTCCGGGCGGCGACCGCGGATCACGGCATCCTGCTCGCTCGCGCGCAGCTGCCCGTGCAGCTCCCGCACGTCGAACCCGCCGCCGGTGTCTCTGAGACGTCGGGCGACCTCGGACACCTCGCGGGCACCGGGGGCGAACACCAGCACGTCGGCTGTCGAGTCGTCACGGGTCAGGTCCCGAGCCGCGGATGCAGTGGTGCGTGCGACGTGATCGAGGAAGGCCCACGTCACCCCGCGATCGTCGAGACGCGGGGCCGGGCTCGGTGCCCAGCGTTCGGTGAGGGGGAAGGCGGGGACGTCGTGATCGACCACAGGGGCGGGCGTGCCGTCCGTTCCGATGACCGCGGCGATGCGGTCGGCGTCGAGCGTGGCCGACATCGCGACGAGCACGAGGTCGTCTCGGAGCTCGCGGACCTCGGAGAGCAGGCCGATCAGGAGGTCGGTCTCCAACGCGCGCTCATGCACCTCGTCGATGATCACGGCGTCGACGCCGTCGACGCCGTCGAGGCCGGGGTCGTCCAGCATCCGCCGCAGCAGCACGCCGGCGGTGACGAACTCGACGCGCGTGTCCCGCCCGGCCTGGCGCTCGCCGCGCACCGTGAATCCGACTCGGCCGCCGAGGGCCGTGCCGTCGAGCTGTGCGAGCCGTCGGGCGGCGGAGCGGGCGGCGACCCGGCGCGGCTGGGTGACGATCACGCGCCCCGCGGAGCGGTTCGCCAGCAGCGGCGGCACGAGCGTGGTCTTGCCGGTACCGGGAGGGGCGCTGACGACCACCGCGGTGCTCTCGTCGAGAGCGGAGGAGACGGCGTGGAGACCGGCGGAGAACGAGAGACCTGCGCCGAGAGCGGCGAGGTCGAAGGCGCGCGTCTCCGTCATCCTCCGAGTCTAGGCATCGCCGGGAAGACGACGGATGCCGCGACCGAACCGGCCGCGGCATCCGCTCTTCTGCGTGTCTGCTCGACTACTCCGCTGCGGGAGGCGGAGGAGTGGTCGGCTTCGGCTCGCGCTTGGCGGGCGCGGGGGCGGCCGCGGCGACGCCGGCGCCGATCCCGCGTCCGACGGCCTGACCCTGGATGATCGACGCGAGGTCGAGTCCGGTCGCCGCGCTGACGCTGTCGAAGACCGACTTCAGCGCCTTGGCGCTGTCGGCGCCGACGAGTTCCGACGCGCCGTCTCCGGAACCGCCGATGATCGACACGTTGCCGATGGTCGAGTAACCCTTGGCGAACTCGGCCATGATCGCGGGGAGGGTCTCGAGCACGCGCTGCGAGAGGAACGCGTCCTGGTTCGACGCGATGGCCTTCGCCTCGGCCTCGACGGCTGCCGCGCGCGCCTCGCCCTCGGCGCGGATGGCGTCGGCCTCGGCGTTGGCGCGCAGACGGCGGGCCTCTGCCTCTGCCTCGGCCTGGGCGCGGAGCGCGTCGGCCTCACCGGTCGCACGGGCGATCGCGGCCGCAGCCTCACCGGCGGCCTTCGCCTGGTCGGCCTGGGCCTGCTGCTCAGCGATGCGGGTGCGGGCCTCTGCCTGCTTGACCTGCTCGATCGCCGCGGCCTCAGCCGCACGCTCGCGCGTGTACAGCTCGGCCTGTGCGCGGGTCTCCGCCTCGTACCGCTGCGCGTCGGCGACGCGCTTGACGTCGGCATCCAGCTGGGCCTGCTTGTTCTCGGCCTGCTGCTGGAGCACCGCCTGCTCGGTCTGCGCGCGCGTGAGGTTCTCGGCCTGCTCGGCCTCGGCGCGGGCCCGGCCGATTCCGGCGTTGGCGTTCGCGGTGTTGGTGTCGAGCGCGGTCTGCTCGATCAGGTTCGCTTCCTGGTTGGCGATGTTCTTCTGGTTGATCGCACGGTCGGCGTTGGTCTGCGAGATCTCCGCGGCCTGTCGCTTCGCCTGGATCTCGGGGGCGCCGAGCGACTGGATGTAGCCGACCTTGTCGGTGATGCCCTTGATCTGGAACGAGTCGAGGATGAGGCCCTGCTCGGCGAGCTCCTGCGAGACGTCGGCGGCGATCTGGTCGGAGAATTTCTTGCGCTCGCGCATGAGCTCGACGACCGAGAGCGTGGCGACGATGCCGCGCAGGGCGCCCTCCAGCTGCTCGGTGGTGAACTGCTCGATCGCCTTGTCCTGCGAGGCGAAGCGCTCGGCGGCGCGGCGCACGTACAGCGGGTCGGAGCCGATCTTCACGATCGCGACGCCGTCGACGTTGAGGGTGACGCTGTCGAGCGACTGCGCCTCGGCGTTGAGCGACACCTGCCGCGAGCGCAGGGAGATGATCTCGTGGCGCTGCGTGATCGGGTTGACGAGCGACTTGCCGTTCACGATGACCGTGACGGGGGACTCCTCCATCTCGGCGCGGCTCGATCCGTCGGCCGAGATGATGGCTCGCTGCACCTTCTGTTTGCGCCCGGAGATGACGAGAGCCTCGTCAGCTCTGGCGACCTTGATCCAGCTGCGTGCGAACAGCAGCAGGATCAGGAGCAGGACGACGACGATGACGACCGCGATCCCGACGATGATGAGGATGCCGACGATTCCGGCGATCTCCATGGATGACCTCCCTTTGCCCCCCTCGGGGGTGGTCTGCGATGCCGACGCGGAGATGTCGGCACTCGGTTCCACCCTGCCAGAAATGCGCGGGGGCCGCTGAAGGGTCGTTCAGTCTAAGCGTCGCGCGTTCGGCGAGAAGTCGGGCGTTCGGCGAGAACGGGCGTGCGGGTGCGTCCGGCTCAGGAGGTCAGCGCCGGCGCAGCTTCTCGGCGAGGTCGCGGAGGGTGCGGAGCTCGTCGTCGTCGAGGCGCGACATGCGGTCGGCGATCGAGCGGCCGTGCACCGTCGCGAGGGCGCGGAACGCCCTGGCGCCGGCATCCGTCGCCCTGATGAGGGCTCCGCGGCCGTCGTCGGGGTCGGGGCACTTGGCGATGAGCCCGCGGGTGACCATTCGGTCGACCAGGCGGGAGACGCTGGGCTGGCTGATCAGCATGTTGCCCGTGACGTCGCGCAGCCGCGAGGTCATCTCGGGGGAGCGGGTGACCGTGAGCAGCACGTCGTACTCGGCCTGGGTGAGGTGGGCGTCGTCGAAGTCCTGGACCATCTCGTCGAACAGTTCGTGCTGCGCGCGGAACAGGCTCTCCCATGCCTCGAGAGCGAGTTTGCGATCGGTCATGGAGAACAGCGTACTGGGAGCCGCCGACACGGGCGGGGCCGACCGGAAGGGTCCGGCCGGCCCCGGTCGGTCAGCCCTGGTCGTGCTCGGGAGTCATCCACTGCACGAGCTGATAGATCACGCCGTTCGGGTCGGCCATCTGGAAATAACGCTCTCCCCACGGTTCGGTCTCGATGGGCGTCACGATGTCGACGCCCGTCTCGCGCAGCCGCGCGTAGTCCGCGTCGATGTCGTCGACGGTGAAGACGACGAGCAGGCCGGATGCCGATCCCGCCTGCGATGCGGGCCTGAAGGTGGAGAGTCCGGTGCGCAGGTAGATGAGGTGGAAGCCGGCCTGCGGGTGGCTGAGGGAGCTGAACCCGTCGGCCGACATGGCGACCGAGAAGCCCAGGTGCTTCTGCGCCCAGGCGGCGGAGGCCTCGACATCGGGGACGTTGAGTGAGAGAGCGGACGAGGTGATCTGCATGGGGATCTCCCTTTCGGTAACGTTGTACGTCGTACAATGTAGCTGGTACAACGCAGACGTGGCAAGATCATTCCCGTGACGTCAGAACGCACCGGATCCGGTGAGCCGAGCAGGACGCTCGCCCTCCTGTGGGGTCAGCCGGTCGAGCCGCGCAAGGGGCCGGCCCGGTCGATCACCGCGGCGAAGATCGTCGCGGCGGCGCTGACTCTCGCCGACGACGAAGGGCTCGCGGCCGTCACGATGCGCGCCGTCGCCGAACGGGTCGGGGTGTCGACGATGTCGGTGTACACCTACGTCCCTGGAAAGCCCGAGCTGCTCGACCTCATGGTCGACGCCCTCTACCTGTCGATGGAGCGTCCGGACTGGGGTGCGCAGTCCTGGCGCGAGCGGCTCGAGGCGGTGGCGGAGTCCAACCGGATGCTGCTGGCCGCGCATCCGTGGCTGACCGAGGTCGCCGCGCTCAGCCGCCCTCCGCTCGGACCCGGCGTGATGGCGAAGTACGAGCACGAGCTGTCGGCGTTCGACGGCGCCGGTCTCTCCGACGTCGACGTCGATGCGGCTCTCGCCTACCTGCTCGGGTTCGTGCAGTCGCACTGTCGCGCGGCTCACGACGCCGATCGCGCGACGACCGACACGGCCCTCAGCGACGCCGAGTGGTGGGCCGCCAACCAGCCCCTGCTCGCGCGTGCGTTCGACCCTGCGGTCTATCCCCGGGCTGCGCGCATCGGAGCGGCCGCGGGTGAGGCGCAGGGAAGCGCATGGGATGCCGGGCGGGCCTGGCGGTTCGGTCTCACGCGGACCCTCGACGGACTCGCTGCGCTCATCGACGCCGGCTGACGAGGCGGATCCGTCGCGGCGTGACCGGACGCAGTAAGGGCCGATCGGAGAGGCTTCCGACCGGCCCTTGTCCCTTGCACCAAGAGGTCCTGCAATCACATGAGGTGGATGCCACAGCAAACATTCACCGTGCGATCACTCTATAACGGCGAGGTAACGAATGCAACGGTTTGATCACGGAAATCTGTGAGAGGTGAGAGCGTGTCCCACCTTCTCGTTCTCGCCGATCAGGGCTTCGCTGGGACCGCGTAACTGCAGCGGCCGATTGGTGCTGTCTTGCAGGATGATGAGGCATGGACCAAGACAGAATCGATGCTGCGATACAGGCGTACTACGGCAGTGTTTTTGATGAGCATGCGCGGCTGACCACGCGGTCCGCGCAGGGTCGGCTCGAGTTCGAGCGCACACAGGAGGTCGTTCGAACCGCCACCCCTGCACCGGCGCGAGTGCTGGATGTCGGAGGGGCCACTGGTGTTCACGCGGCCGCGCTGGCACGCAGCGGGTACCAAGTGGTGTTGATCGACCCTGTTGAGAGCCAGGTTGCTGCGGCACGACAGATCGGGACATTCACCGCTGCGGTCGGAGACGCCCGACAGCTCGACTTTCCGGAGGACTCGTTCGACGCGGTTCTCATGGCTGGCCCCCTCTATCACCTGGCCGAGCGCGAGGAACGCCTGCACGCACTGAGCGAGGCGCGCCGAGTGTGTCGACCCGGCGGATTCGTGCACGCTGCGGCGATTCCCCGGCTGTTGGCTTTCGCCGCGGCGGCCCTCGATCCTGACCTCCTCGACGCCTCCCTCGACGCGTGGCTGGACCTGTTGAGACACGGCGCACCGGTTCCCTCTCTCCGCTTCCCGGGCGGTCACTTCCACACTCCGCAAGAGCTCCAGGAGGAGATGACCGAAGTTGGTCTTCGAAACGTGACAGTCATCGGGCTCGAAGGCCCGGCCGGTGTCGCTCTGGAGAGCGTCGCTGAGGTGACCGACGCCGACTTTTCTGCGGCGATGCAACTCGCCCGAACGTTCGGAGACATGCCGGACATCCGCGACTTCAGCAACCATCTCCTGGGTTCCGGAATCGTCTGAATCTCGAGCGGTCAGCATCGAATCAGTTGTCGCCTGAGCCGTCCCCACCGGCGCTATTCTAGTGCTAGAGTAACCGCCATGAACCTGACCCCGACCGAGCTGACCATCCTGGGGCTCATTGCCGAGCAGCCTCGGCACGGCTATGACCTCGAGCAGGTGATCGAGCAGCGCGGCATCCGCCGGTGGGCCGACATCGGGTTCTCGTCGATCTACTACGTGCTCACGAAGCTGGAGGGTCGTGGACTCATACAGTCCGAGGGCGCAAAGGCCGGTGCCAGATCGAGGAAGGTGTTCCACGCGACAGAAGCGGGCAGGCGCGCGGCGGAAGAAGCCGCTGTCGCGTTCATCGCCGAGAGGCGAACCGTCGCGCATCCCGCCCTCGTTGGTCTCGCCAACCTCGCCCTTCTCCCGGAGCAGGAGTACGCGGACGCGCTGCAGCGACGTCTGGTCTGGATCGACGAGCGGATCTCCGAGGTCATCGCGGCCGAGCGCTCTCAGGGTGCTCTGCCTCTGGCCGCGCGCGAGGTCTTCTCCTACTCGCTGTGCCTTCTCGAGGCGGAAAGGGCGTGGCTCGCGGCGCGAGTCCAGGTGTCCGATGAGTGATCAGATGCGGCAGGGCCACGGTGGCGAACGGGATGATGCGACGATCATCGACGGGATCGACGCCTCGGGAGGACTGCATTGCGAGACGACGGCCCTCGGCGTGCTGCTGGAGCACACGGGGCTCTCGCTGTCCGAAGCGATGCTGTTCGGGCTGGGGTCGGGTCTGTCGTTCATCTACTGGGATTCCGCGCGGCAGGAGCTCCCGTTCCTCGGCGGACGGGTGAAGCCCTTCGAGCTCACCCAGAACCTGACCTCGCGCCTGGGAATCGAGCTGCGGGTCGAGGAGACCACCTCGCCTCGGAAGGCGTGGGATCGGTTGCGCGCGCAGATCGATCGGGGAAAGCCCGTGGGTCTGCAGCTCGACAGCCATGATCTGGACTATTTCGGGTCTCGGGTGCATTTCGCCGGCCACGTTGTGGCCATGTACGGCTACGACCACGACAGGGCGTACCTGGTCGACACGGCCCAGCAGGGAGGTGAGGTCTCGACGAGTCTGGAGAGCCTCGCGCGTGCTCGGGCAGCGCGGGGTCCGATGTCTGCACGGCACCGCGCCTTCGTCGTGGATGTTCCCGCCGCCGCCGCGCGACCCGAGCGGATCCGCGAGTCGATCGTCCCGGCGATCACCGCCTGCGCCGAGGAGTTCCTCGCGCCTCCGATCGCCAACCTCGGCAATCGCGGCATCCTCACCACGGCTGCGCGCCTTCCGACCTGGCTCGACCGGGTCGACGACCCCGCCCGCGACCTCCCCGTCATCGCCATGCTCATGGAGCGGGCCGGCACCGGAGGGGCCCTGTTCCGCAACATGTACCGGGACTTCCTGACCGAGAGCGCAGAACTCGTCGTGCATGAGGCTCATGCCGACGTCATCCGTGAGAGCGCGGTCCTGTTCGCGGAGTCCGCGCTCCTGTGGACTCGGGTCTCGGAGTCGATCGCGCGGGCAGGCGAAACGCAGGATGCGGAGTCGCTGGTCGAGGCGGCAGAGATGCTGCGGCGCATCGCGGAGATCGAGACGGCCGCGATGACACGGCTCGCTTCGCTGAGCGACACGGGGGAGACCCGTGGAGCGTGACGCCGTCGGCATCCGTGCTGAATCGCCGGGTAGCGTGGCGAGGGTGGATGACCAGATCGCGGGCTGGCTGAGCTCGGCGCGATACGCGACGCGTGCGGCGGAGTCGAGGGCGGAGTTCGCCCAACTGGATGATGCGGTCGGCTCAGGTGACGTGGCGGTGCGTCTCGCTGCCGTTCGTCGGCTGAGCGCCCTCGCGAGAGCGGAACTGGGCTGGTTTCTTCTTCCCGTGCGCGAGTACTTCCTGAGCACGGAGACGAGGCGGATGCTCGGTGCGGCGCTCAGTGTGGAGACGGACGTCAAGGTGCGCGACAGCCTGCTCAACACGGTGCGTCACGCCTCGGAACGGTGCGTGACGCACACGATGTGGGAGCCGGTTCGAGCCGCAGAAGACGAGCGGGAGTGGTGTGACTGGGTGCACCTGATCGCTGCGACTTTCAGCGTCGCTCCGGACCTGAGCACGCGGGCCGAGGCAGCCTACCTCCTCGCATTCTGCGATGACGCGCGCGCCTGGGAGGTCTACCAGGAGGTGATTCCTCGCCGGTCCGGACTCCTGCCGATGTTGGAGATGGCGATAGAGCGCTACCCGCTCAGCATCAGCGATGAGACCGGTGCCGCGCTCCTGGCCTTGGCTGACGCGGTCGGCTCTGCGCACCCGCGGCAGAGGTATCCCGCAGCCGGCATTCGCACGGTGCTCACCGCGCGCCTGACCTGGTCAGTGCGCGGCGAAGATCTCGCGGGCGCGGGCGACGATGTCGTCCAGCCGGGACTGCAGGTACGGTCCGGGGCATTCGGTCCCCGACCAGATCTCCCTGTGGCTGATGACGTGTTCCCTGTCGATCGTGAACGACACCGGCACGCCGTCCAGCGTCCTGCCGTCGTAGGTCGCGAGCCACGCGATCATCTGGGCGAGCTCCTCCAGCTGCACCGCCGTCACGGTGTAGTCCGGCGCTCCCGTGGCGTCCAGGGTCTCCACGGCCAGCGACCGCCAGTTCCAGTCGGCGCCGGTCGATGACGGCTTCGCGCCGGGGCGGATGAGCTCGAAGACGGACCCGTCGTTCCGCAGATAGAAGGTGGGCGCGGAGGAGCGCCTGTTGCAGCGCGAGAGGAAGTCCAGCTGCTCCTCGGTCGTGCCCGTGTGGTGGATGACGAAACGGTCGATGATCGGCGTCACCGTGTGGTGGTCGCTTCCTGCGGTGTCACGCGTCGACCGAGCTATGGGGTTCCGGCAGTCCGCGAACCCGAGCGGCGCCTCGAGGCCCTTGAACGCGCGATCGTAGACGGGTTCGTACTCGGGCAGCCCCCTCGGATTGTCCGGGTCCACGGCAGGCGCCCCGCCGTCTGCGCCCGGGGGAATCGTGGCGAGCAGGATTCCCGCTGCCGTGACGGCGACGCCCGAGCCCGCAGCGATCAGGAAGCGTCGACGGGTGTGCGCCGACGGGCTTCCGTCAGGATCGTGTGCGGGGGAGTGCTCCATCTGCCCATCTAACACGCTCGGTCGAGCAGCCGAGGTTCATGGCGGCTGTCAGCGGGCAAAACAGCATCAGCGGGGCCGGCGACCGTCTGGATGGGCATCATCTGGCGCGGATTGCGGGAGTCTGCAACGTTCGGGAGCCGTCCGGGAATGTACTTGCAAAGGACAGGGGAAGATGATGGACGATTCCGATCTCGACGGCGCACTCTCCGCCGCGATTATCCCGTTGCCCACCTCGATGTCGCGAGAAGCGGCTCTCATGGTGGAGGCGACGAAGCCGTCGCGCCTGCGGCGAGGAGCTCGTCGCCGACCTCGTTGGCTGGTCCCGGTCCTGGTCGCAGGGTCCCTCGTCTTGACCGGCGCCGGGAGTGTCACCGTCGCGCAGCTGTCCGGTTGGCCTTGGGTGGAGCTCCCCGATGGATCGCTGCGGTCGGATCGAATCCCCGTCGACTACACCACGGACGAGGGGCACTCGGAAACCTGTGGCGCGTATGTGGAGCTTCGAAATGCAGACAAGGCTGATATCGAGGCGCTCAACGACGCGATCGAGCGACGCGATTGGACAGGGTTCGGGCAGCTGCTCTACGCACGCGGCGCCCCTGTCGAGGACGACCCTGACAGTGAGGCCCGAGTGGGGGACCAACTGTATCCGGAGCTCGTCGCCTTGACGAAGGATGCGGTTCCCGGGGTTCTTGATCTCGATGAATCCGTCGACGTTCCCGTGGGGGAACCGGACGGCCCGGTTGTTATCGCCGCGATGGGTATGAGCTGTCGGGTGGATGAGAAGTGAGCGCGCGCAAGGACGGTGAAATCGCACGATTCGAGCGAGCGGTGACCGAGAACTCCTCCGCTCTGCTCGCCTACTTCGCCCGTCGGGTCGAACCGGCCTTCGACGCCGCCGACCTCCTCGCGGACACCTTGCTGACGCTGTGGAGAAAGGCGAACGTCCTCCCGAAGGACGACGGCGATGTCAGGCCTTGGATGTTCGGCATCGCGAGGAATGTGCTCCTCCACCATCGCCGAAGCGCAGCACGACGTCTTGCGCTCGCCGACCGCCTACGCAGTCAACTCTCAGCGGAACCCGCTGTCGGATTCGTCGACTCGTCGGCTTTCGATGAACTTCGCGATGCCTTGAGATCCTTGGAAAAGCTCGACCAGGAGATCATCAGCCTGCTCCACTGGGACGGGCTCTCTCTCAGCGAGATCGGACGGGTCTTGAAGATGAAGGACGGCACCGTCCGCAGTCGCTACCATCGAGCGCGGGCGTGCCTCCGTCTGCAGCTCTCTGACGCGGAGCAGGCGGCCGCAGAGACATACGCGGATGTCGCCACAGGCTCCGGGGACGAGCGGCGATGACGACGCTCAGAACCTCGGCTGAAAACCGTCTCCCATCGGCTCGCGGCGGCGCACCGTCCGACGGCGGTGCGCCCGTTCACGCGGCCGCGTTCGCGTCCGGGGGTGTGCTCGTCGCCTCATGGTGGCATCGTGGACGGATGCGAGCAGACAGGTCGGGAACAGCCGTCGCCGTCGGGGGGATCGTCGTCGGCAGCGTCGCCGCGATCGTCCTCGCGGCGCTCATCCTCACGGGCGTTCTCGGCGCGACGCTGTGGTTCACGGTGATCGCCATGATCCTTCTGGCTGTGTCTCATGGCATCGCTCTGATGTCGATGCGCCGCCGACGCGACTAGCGTCTCGCGCGGAGCTCTCGGCGTGACGGCGATAAGTCCCGTCCCGCCGCCAATGTGGAGCCCCCGTCGTCACCCGGCCTCTTCGACCGGCCACCAGCGGCTGCCGATCACCTTCGGGTCGGTGCCGACGCGGGAGATCGCACGCTCGATGACGTCCACGCTCTCCGGGTCGTCGATGCTGACCTCCGCGCGCACGTGCACCTCCGTGTTCTTGCCGTGGCGCACCCGCACCGATCGCAGGGTGAGCTCCGGGTGCGTCGCGGCCTGGAGCAGCAGGGCGCGGACCCGCTGCTCGCTCTTCTCGCCCGTCGTGACCTCGAGCACGAAGTCCTGCGGGGCGCCGGCGTCGGTGCCGTCCTCCGTCGACTCGTCCTCGGCGTTGAGCCGCAGCCTCCGGTTGAGCGCAGTGCTCAGCGGGCGCAGCAGGATGTTGGTCGCCGAGACGAGGATCGCCCCTCCGGCGGCGAGCAGCGGCATCCCGGCTCCGGCGAGGGAGCCGACGGCGGCCGCGCACCACAGCGTCGCCGCCGTCGTGAGTCCGCGGATGTTGAGTCCCTCGCGCAGGATCACACCGGCGCCGAGGAACCCGATGCCGGAGACCACCTGAGCGGCGACACGTGTCGGATCAGCGGTCTCGCCGGGGAGCGCCTGCGATCCGAGGATGACGAACAGCGCGGCGCCGAGCGACACGAGAGCGTTCGTGCGCATGCCGGCGGTGCGCATGCGCCATTGCCGTTCGAGGCCGATGAGGGCGCCCAGCCCCGCAGCCAGAGCGGCGGTGAGGAGCAGAGCGCCCGTGTCGAGGAGGGTCATACCCCTCAGCCGGCGAGACGAGCGCGCAGGGCTTCGAGGTCGTCGTCCGACAGTCCTCCGCTGCGAAGGTACTCGGCCGACCCGCCGCGCTCGTCGATCCACGCGAACGCGGCCTCGATCGCCTGCGGGGGCGTCGCGGTGACGAGATCGGTGAGGGCGGGGACCAGCGGCATGCCCCAGCTCCTGGCGCGCTCCAGCATCCGATCGGCCCAGTCGCCCGCGAGGTTCGTCTCGCTCTGCACGTAGTCGGCGACCACGGCGGCGCGGTCCGCACCGGCCGCGTCGAGCAGCAGTGCCGTCGCGACGCCGGTGCGGTCCTTGCCCGCGGTGCAGTGCACGAGCACAGCGCCGCGGCTCTCGTCGGAGGGCCGTGCGACGAGCCGCGCGACCTCGGCGAACGACGCCGCAGCCGATCCGAGCATGCCCACGTAGAGATCCGCCAGCGACGGGATGCGCGAGAGCATCGCCCGCGCGGCCTCGCCGTCGAGATCTCCGAGGTCTCCGAGATCGCCGGGCGACGGCATCCCGGTCATCGACCCCTCGAGCAGAGGGAGGCCGACCTCGACGAACGAGCGCTCCGTGCCGAGTCGGTTGGGGGCGTCCACGCGTTCGAAGTCGCTGCGGAAGTCGACGATCGTGCCGATGGGGCTGTCGCTCAGTGTGCGGATGCCGTCGTCGGTGATGCCGGCGAGAGCGTCGGAGCGGTAGAGCACGCCCGCGCGGGTGACGCCTCCCGCGGAGAGCGGCGTGCCTCCGGTGTCCCGGGAGTTGTAGGTTCCGGCGATGATGGCGCTCACGCGACCTCCTCTTTCTGCGCGGCGCTGGCCGCGGCGGTGGTCCGCCCTGCGTCGTACACGTCGCGCCGCAGCACTCGGCGCAGACCCGGCAGGGTCAGCAGCGATGCGAGCACGGCGGCGGCCGCGACGAGGTACAGGGCGGTGTAGTTCTTCTCTCCTCCGGCGACCGGGTCGCTCCCGCCGATCAGCACGACGAGGGGAGCGATGGCCGGGGCGATCGACTGCGGCAGGGTCTTGGCGACGTTGAAGATGCCGAGGTACTTGCCCTCCTCGCCGACGGGCAGCGTGCGCATCGCGAGGGCGAGGTCGACCGCGTAGTAGGCGCCGAGCGCGAACCCGGCGAGCAGCGTGCTCACCCAGAACACCGAGAGGTCCTGCGTGAACGCCTTGAGCAGCAGCGACAGCGCCATGAGCAGCGCCGACCCGATGATGAACGGCGCGTAGTTGCCCCGGCGGGAGGCGAGGTAGCCGCACGCGAACGCGGCGACGAAGTTCAGTGCCGCCCCGGCGAGCGCCGCCGTAGAGGTGAGGGATGCCGCGGCGACCTGATCCATGTCGAGTCGGATCATCAGGTAGAAGAGTCCGAAGGTCGACACCACGGTGAACCCGAACTGCATGGTCGCCCGCTGCACCCACACCAGCGTGAACATCGGCGCCTTGGCCGGGTTGAACAGGAAGGCGCGGAACACCTGTGCGATCGAGCCGCGCTCTCCGTCGACCCGCTCGATCGGCGGGTCGGGGATGACGAGGCACACGATCGCGACGATGATCACGGCGACGATCGGCATCGCGAGGACGACGATCGTGAGGTTCGACGCGAAGAACGCCGCGACCAGCATGGCGGGCACCATCCCGAGGAAGCCGATCGCGCCGAAGATGCCGGACGCCTTGGCGCGCTGCTCCTCGGGGACCTGATCGGCGAGCAGCGCGGAGAGTGAGGCCAGCGTCGCGTTGTACGCCGCCTGCGACAGCACCCAGGCGACGACGAGAACGGGGATGCTGGGGGCGACGGCCATGAGCACGGCCGCGAGGACACCGCCGACCACGCCGCCGATGAGCCAGGGACGGCGTCGGCCGAAGCGACTGCGCGTGCGGTCGGAGAGGTGGCCGAAGATCGGATTGGCGACGAGGGCGGCGAGAGCGCCGAGCGCCGTGACGAGACCGAGCGCTCCTTCCTTCTGCGACTCCGGCACGAGCTGGAGCACCTTCAGGGAGAGCGAGACGACGAGCGGGGTGACGAGAGCGCCGAGTGCGGCGAGCTCGATGAGCGCGAACAGGTAGATGCGCGACATCGGCACGCGCGTCTGCGGGGTGGGGGGAGTGGTGTGCATGGGTCCTTCCTCGGTCCGTGTGGTCCCTCATTGGACCAGCCGTTCCCTTCCCAGGGGTAAAAGCTTAGTGACCACTAAGTTAATTCAGCCGACGATAACGCGCGGATTCCTCCCCGCGCAAGAGGTCGTCGAAAATTCACTTAGTCGTCACTAGGTTTTATGGTCTACTGGAGCGGATGCCACTGCCCGCAGCCGCCGAGCCGACGAAGGACGCCGACATGACCGACACCACGATCTCCGCCGCAGAGACGCGCCTCGACGCGCTGCTCTCCGCTATGACCATCGAGGAGAAGGTCGGCAGTCTGCTCGTCGCGCGCATCGTGACCGGCGCCGGCGGCACGCTCTGGGAGGGCGCCGACGACGAGTCGCCGTTCGGGTTCGCCCCCACCACCGCGCTGCTGCGCGAGCGCCATGTCTCGCACGTGACGCTGATGAACCCCGCCCCGGTCGCCGAGCTGGCGAGGTGGGGCGAGGCGATCCGAGGCGTCGCGGCGT
The DNA here is from genome assembly GCF_042901325.1 of Microbacterium sp. NPDC012755. Taxonomy (NCBI): domain Bacteria; kingdom Bacillati; phylum Actinomycetota; class Actinomycetes; order Micrococcales; family Microbacteriaceae; genus Microbacterium; species Microbacterium sp. NPDC012755. The sequence goes on from NZ_JBIBCT010000001.1 coordinate 1,854,020, forward strand.
CGACCAGGCTCGGCATCCCCGTCTCCGTCGCCTCGGACCCCGTGCACGGCCGCAGCCGCAATCACGATGTCGCGATGAGCGGCGGCGGCTTCACGTCGTTCCCCGAGCCCATCGCCCTCGCCGCGACCCACGACCCCGCGCTCGTGCGCGAGGCGGCGCGGATGATCGGCGCGGAGCTCAGGGCGGCCGGCATCCACATCGCGCTGCACCCGATGGCCGATCTGGCCACCGAGCCGCGCTGGGCCCGCGTCTCCGGCACCTTCGGCGAAGACCCCGGCCTCGCCTCCCGCCTCGTGAGCGAGTACGTCACCGGCCTCGGCGAGTCGGGCGTCGCCGCGACCGTGAAGCACTTCCCCGGCGGCGGACCCCAGCGCGGCGGTGAGGACGCTCACTTCGAGCGCGGCGCCCACACCGTCTATCCCGGCGGACGCTTCGACGACCATCTGCGCCCCTTCGCCGCAGCGATCGACGCCGGCGTCGTGCGGGTCATGCCGGGTTACGCCGCGCCGCTCGGGCTGGAGTACGACGAGGTCGGCTTCGCGTTCGAGCGTCGCCTCATCACGGATCTTCTGCGTGACAGGCTCGGCTTCGACGGGGTGGTCGTCACCGACTTCAACATCGTGAACGGCATGCATCTGCCCCGCCTCGGCGTCGAGCTGCCCGTGCGGGCGTGGGGGATGCTGGACGCCGACCCCGTGCAGCGCGTCGTGCGGCTGCTCGACGCCGGGGTCGACCAGTTCGGCGGCGAGGACGATCCCGCGCCCGTGCTGGAGGCGCTCGACCGCGGCCTCGTGTCGGAGGAGCGCATCGACGAGTCGGTGCGGCGCGTCCTGCGCGAGAAGGAGCGGCTGGGGCTGTTCGACGATGCGGCTGCACGCGCGGCTGCCCCCGCCGAGGTCCGCGAACGCATCGCGATCCCCGCGCACCTCGCGATCGGCGAGCGCGTGCAGCGGGCGTCCGTCGTGGCGCTGCAGGGCGAGCCCGTCGCGCTGACCCCCACCACCCGCGTGCACGTCGAGGGGATGGACACGGACGCCCTCGCCGGACGCGCGCTCGTCGTCGACGACCCGGCATCCGCCGATCTCGCGATCCTCCGCCTCGCGGCCCCGTACGAGCAGCGCGAGGGGATGCTGGAGCAGGGGTTCCACAGCGGCAGCCTGGAGTTCTCCGACGAGGAGGTCGCGCGGATCTCCGACATCGCAGCGCAGACTCCGACCGTGATCGACGTGTTCCTCGACCGGCCCGCCGTGCTGACTCCGCTCGCCGAGCTCGGGGTGACTCTTCTCGGTACGTTCGGCGTCGACGACGGCATCCTGCTCGACGCCGTCTCCGGTCGCGCCGCGACCACCGGGCGCCTACCGTTCGACCTGCCCCGGTCGATGGCGGCGGTGGAGGCGTCGCGGGAGGACGTGCCCTTCGACACGGCAGATCCGCTGTGGCGTTTCGGGAAGGGTCTCCACTGGCCGAACATCTCGTAGGGTTCTAGGGTGAGCAGCTCCGAGTCCTCCACCGACGTCGACAAGCGCGTGGCCCGCGGCGACGCCCGACGCACGCGGATCCTGGCGGCAGCCACCACGGAGTTCGGGCGCAAGGGGTACGAGAGCACCCGCATCGCCGATATCGCACGCGCCGCCGGGGTGACGGATGCCGGAGTGCTGCACCACTTCGCCACGAAGCACGACCTGTTCATGGCCGTGGTCGAGCGCCGCGAGGAGGTCTACCAGACCATCACGCTGCCGACGGATTCGGTGCGCTCGCTGTTCGACCAGTTCATCGCGGCCGTGCGTCGGGCCGCCGAGGAGCCGGAGCTGCTGCGCTTCCGCGTCATGCTCACCGGTGCCTCGCGCATCGCGGGGCACCCCGTCGAGGGCAGAGCGCAGCGCACCCTCGAAGCCGCACTCGACTCCCTCATCCCGCTCGTCGAGGAGCGCATCGCCGCGGGAGAGATCGCCAGGGGCACGGATCCGCAGCAGCTGATCCTCGAGCTGCTGGCGCTCAACGAGGGCATCCGCGATCAGTGGTCGACACTGCCGGAGCGCATCGACTACGTCGCCGTGTTCACCGCGGCCGCGAACGGACTGTACGAGCGGGTGCGCGCCTAGGACGCCGCCGTCTACGCCCCGACGGTCGCGACCCGCTCGCGGCGACGCAGGATGATCGCGCGACGAGCACGGTGCAGCACCGGCATCGCGCCGTAGATCACGATGGGCACGGCGATGCTGACGAGGACGAGTGTCCTGACGATCATCGGGAGCGGTGCGAGGAGGTCGCCGAGGATCAGATTGAGGATCGTGAGCGTGGGGAACACGGCGATCCAGATCATGAGGGCGAGCTGATGCTTCGAGGGCGGCGCGACGGCCGGTGCGCCGGGTGCGGGCGGGGTGTCGGATCGTGCGGTCATGGGAGTGCTCCTTCGGGGTCTTTCGGTCGGTGGTGCGGGGTGGCTCAGTCGGCGGGCGCCGACGGTGAGGCGGTGCGTGCTCGGGAGAGCGCGGCCTGCAGGTCGTCGGCGACGAGGTCGGCGTTGATCGCGATCGCCGTCGCAGAGCCCTGCCCTGCCGCGGTGATGACCTGGGCGCGGGGGTCCGCGGCGTTGCCGGCGACGTAGACGCCGGGGACGGTCGTGGCGCCGCCGGTGCGCTGAATGATCCACCCGGCCTCGTCGACACCGCATCCGAGGTCTCTCAGCAGCGCGTCGTTCGCGACGAAGACGGGGCGGACGAACAGGGCTCGTCGGGGGATCCGTCGCCCGTCGTCGAGTTCGATCGCCGTGAGCACGTCGTCGTCGATGACGAGCCCGCGGACCTCTCCCGGCTGGATCCGGACGCCTCGCGCGTCGAGCAGTTCGCGCTGTTCGTCGCCCAGAGCGGTGTCGCCGACGAAGAGGATCACATCGTCCGACCACTGGCGGACGAGGATGGCGTGGGCGATCGCGTCCGCGTCGCCGCCGAGGACACCGAGGGGTTGATCGCGCACTTCGTAGCCGTGGCAGTACGGGCAGTGGAGCACGTCTCTGCCCCACCGTTCGGAGAGGCCGGGGAGGAGGGGGATCCGGTCGTGAAGGCCCGTGGTCGCGAGCACTCGGCGCCCCCGCACGGAGGTGCCGTCGGAGAGTTGTGCGACGAACCCCGGCGTGAGGGCCACGACCGTGTCGTGGATGATCGCACCGCCGTACTCGATGACCTCGGCGCGTCCGGCGGCGAGGAAGTCGGCGGGCGGCATCCCCTCGCGGGAGAGGAACCCGTGCATGTGCGACGCGGGAGCATTGCGGGGGTGACCCGCGTCGATCACCGCGACCCGGCGTCGAGCTCGCAGCAGGACGAGGGCTGCGCTGAGCCCTGCGGCGCCTCCGCCGATGATCAGTGCGTCGTAGTCGTTCATGAGGCAAGGATCGATCGTCGGCACCGGTTTCGGCAAAGTTCGTTGCCGTTTCCGGGATGGATGGGTCACACTGACGGGATGGACCCGTCTGCGATGATCGACTCGGCGCTGGACGCCGTCGGTCCGCGTCTGAAGTGGCTGCGCGGTCAGCGCGGCATGACCCTGGCGGCGCTGTCGTCGGCCACAGGGATCTCGACAAGCACCCTGTCACGTCTCGAGACGGGGCAGCGTCGGCCGAGCCTCGAACTGCTGCTCCCTCTCGCGCAGGCGTATCGGGTGCCGCTGGATGAGCTGGTGGGAGCGCCGGAGGTGGGCGATCCGCGGGTGCGTCTGAAGCCGAGGCGGGTGAACGGGCGAGTGGTCATCCCCCTCACTCCGCAGCCCGGATCGGTGCAGGCGTGGAAGATCCTGATTCCCGGCGGTCAGATCAGGCCGGAGCCGCGGGCGCACGAGGGGTACGAGTGGCTGTATGTACTGAGCGGGCGGATGCGGCTCATCCTCGGCGCTCACGATCTGACGCTGGAAGCGGGCGAGGTCGCGGAGTTCGACACGCACGTGCCGCACTGGTTCGGAAGCGCAGACGGCGCTCCCGCGGAGGTGCTGAGTCTGTTCGGTCGTCAGGGAGAGCGCGCCCACGTCCGCGCAGGCGGGGGCCAGAGGTCGGAGTGAGCCACGCGCCGTTCCTGGCACGTGGCGCTGGCAGGGTGCCGTCTGCGTCAGGGCGCCACTCGTGCCGGCATCATGGGCGTCAGGACCCCAGCTCGGCCCGGCGCCTTCTCAGATAAGCGACCTCCCCCGAGTTCTGCGCGAGAGAGATCGCCGCGTCGTACGCCACCCGGGCCTCGTCATCGCGGCCCAGTCGCGCGAGCAGCAGGGCGCGGGCCGCGGGGAACGGGGGATATCCGCCGAGGTCGGCGGTGAGACCGTCCATCAGAGCCAGACCAGAGATCGCGCCCTCGGACTCCCCGACAGCGATGGCTCTGCTGAGCCGCACGACCGGAGAGGGGTCGATCAGCACCAGCTGATCGTAGAGCGCCACCACCTGCGACCAGTCGGTCGCCGCCCCGTCGGTGTGCACCGCGTTGATCGCGGCCAGCAGCTGAAAGCGACCGGGCGCGACGCCGGAGGCCAGCCGTTCGCGCACGAGTGCGTGCCCCTCGGAGATGAGCGCGGCATCCCACAGCATCCTGTCCTGCTCGAACAGCGGGATCAGCTCACCCGCGGGCGAGACGCGCGCTGCGCGCCGAGCGTCGATCAGCAGCATCAGCGCCAGCAGCCCCGCGACCTCGCCGTTCGCCGGAAGCATCTCGCGCAGCAGACGGGTGAGGCGGATCGCCTCGGCGGTGAGCTCCTGACGCAGGGGAGGAGAGGCGGAGCCCGATGCGAGGTACCCCTCGTTGAAGACGAGGAACAGCACGGCCAGCACTCCCGACGTCCGCACGGGCAGATCCTCCGCCGTCGGCATGCGGTACGGGATGCCGCTCGCCGCGATCTTCGCCTTCGCCCGGGTGATGCGCGCGCCCATCGTCGTGTCCTGCACGAGGAACGCGCTCGCGATCTCCGGCACGCTCAGGCCGCCGACCATGCGCAGCGTGAGCGCGACGCGCGACTCCATCGCCAGCGCCGGATGGCAGCAGATGAAGAGGAGCCGCAGCCGATCATCGTCGATCACGCCGAGCGGCGTCGTCTCGCCGTCGTACACGAGCATCGCCTCCCTGTGCCTCGCATCCCGCGTGCTCTCACGCCGGATGCGGTCGATCGCCTTGCGGACCGCCGTCGTCGTCAGCCACGCCCCCGGCGCGGGAGGGACCCCGTCGTCTGGCCAGCGCTCGGCCGCCGTCGCGAACGCCTCGGCCGCCGCATCCTCGGCCGTGTCGAGGTCGCCGAAGCGCTTGGCGAGCGTCGCGACGACCCGCGCCCACTCTTCGCGGTGGGCGCGGGACAGGGCGTCGCGGACCTCGGTCACACGGGCGGCGGAAGGATCGGACGGATCTCGAGCCGGCGATTGCACGCCTTCGATCCCTCGGCCATCAGCTTGAGCGCGACGTCGAGGTCAGGGGCCTGGATGATCCAGAGCCCCGCGGCCCACTCCTTCGCCTCGGCGAACGGGCCGTCGGTGAAGATCGGCTCGGCGCCGCGCCCGTCGACGACCGTCGACGCCGTGGGATCGGCCAGTCCGGCGGCGAAGACCCAGTGTCCGCCGGCGACCAGCTTCTCGTTGAACGCGTCGATCGCCACGGCCTCCTCTTCGGTGCCGGACTCGCTGCGATGGTCGATGACGTTGACCAGGTAGTGCATGCGGTCGTTCCTCTCACTGCGCGTAGACGGGGCGGCCGCCCACTCGATGGGTCGATGCGATGATCCCGGTGCCGAACACCGTCGAGTCGACCAGCTCCAGGGCGAAGTCGCGACCGCTCTGCGGGAACAGCTTCTCTCCTTCGCCGACGATCACGGGAAACTGCACGAGGTTGATCTCGTCGACCAGCTCGTTCTCGAGGAGCCAGCGTGCGAGCGCTGCGCTGCCGACGACGAGGAGTTCGGCTCCCGGCTGCGATTTCAGGTCGCGGATCGCCCCGGCGACATCTCCCGAGACCACGGTGGTTCCCGACCAGGCGGGCGCGGTCAGCGTATTCGAGACGACGTACTTCGGCGCCGAGCTGATCGCCTCGCCGAACCCGCCGTCGTCGCTGCGTGCTCCCCAGAACGTCTCGAACAGGCTGAACGTCTTCCGGCCCAGCAGAAACGCGTCGGGGCGGCGCCAGGTGTCGAGGATGTACTGCGCCGCATCCGCGTCGCCGAAGGGGATCGCCCAGCCTCCGCGGGTGAAACCGGGGTCCATCTCCTCGTTGTTGCCGCCGTTCGCTTGAGCGACTCCGTCGAGAGTGACCTGCAGGCTGATGGTGAGCTTCATGATGAGTTCCTTTCTCTCACCAGTACCACGAACGCGGAAGGGCGGATTCGACATCCTCGAACTGAAATATCGGTCTAACTGGGATGCTAGCTAGGCGTTCGCTGAAAAGGCTCGCGCAAAACCCCTAGGGTGGGGGGTTGTGGGTCTCCTGATTCAGGGGATATTTAGCAACGGGTAACCGGGGGAGAACGGGATGCCGATGAAGTGGGGATTCGGGCGCGCCCGGAAAACACAGCTCAAGGGTTCGAAATCCATTGCGGCGGCGGTGGTGGCGGTCGTCGTGACCGCTCTCGCTGCGGTCAACGTGGTGGTGGTCGACCAGGGAACGGCGGTGGCCGCAGGCGGTCTGTCGTGCGGTGACGTCTACACCCAGCAGGGGGTGAGCCCGCGGAACATCTGGCAGATCGAACGCACCGGCGGAGCGCAGACCTCCGTCGGATCGTTCTCGATCGCCGGCGCGACCGGCAACCTCAACGGCACCGGCATCTACGACGCCGACCGAGACGGCTACGGCGAGATCATCGTCGGGGTCCTCCCTGCCAACGCCGGCACGGCCCGCTCGATCTATCAGTACTCCAGCATCACCGGTCAGACCACGCTGCTCGGCGCGGGAGAGGCCAACACCGCGGTGACGCACGGCGCGATCAACCAGGCGAACGGCCACTACTACTACGGCGGCCTCACCGGCAACGTCCTGAACGTCTACGGCTTCAACACGACCACCAACCAGTCCATGGGCCTCGTCGCCACCGGCACGATCCCCAACGGCGGCGGCAACGGCGACTGGGCCTTCGACAGTCAGGGCAACCTCTACGTCGTCGCCGGCGGCAGCGGCGCGGGCACGGTGAACGTCGTGAGCGTCATCGACCAGAAGATCCCGGCCACCGCCGGCACCCCCGTGGCGATCACGGCCACCGAGCTCGTCCGCATCGACGCGAACGGCACGGCGCTCAACGGCATCGCCTTCGCGGGCGACGGCTACCTGTACGTGGCGGGCGGCAACCGCATGTACAAGGTCAACCCCACCAGCGGCGCGGTCATCAGCAACGTCCCCTTCGCCACCGCCGGTTCGGTCGACATGGCCTCGTGCGCCTCCCCGAACACGGTCTCCATCGTCAAGGACTTCCCGGCGGGGCGTCACACCGCGTCCGACCAGGTCACGATGACGATCTCGGGTGACGGCATCACCAAGGGCAACACGGCGACCACCGCCGGCACGGCCTCCGGCGTCCAGCCGCAGGAAGCCGGTCCCGTCCTCGTGCTCTCCGGCCAGCAGATCACCGTGACCGAGACCGGCACGGGAACCGGCAGGCCCAAGTACGACTCGAGCTGGACCTGCGTCGACCGCAACTCGGGCAACGTCCTGGCCTCGGGCACGGGCAGCACGGGCTCGTTCATCGTGCCGGACGGCGGGCCGAAGGGCGTCGCCGCGGTGTGCACGTTCACGAACGGCGCCCGGCTTCCGCACGTCTCGCTGCAGAAGACGGCGAGCACCTCGACCCTCGTCGCCGGCGAGACGGTGACCTACTCGTTCAAGGTCACCAACGACGGCAACGTGCCGCTTCACGACATCTCCGTGTCGGAGACCGCGTTCACCGGCGCCGGAGCGATGTCGGCGATCAGCTGCCCGGCGCTGCCCCAGCCGCTGGCGACCGGAGCCTCGACCACCTGCACCGCGTCGTACGTGGTGCGCCAGGCCGACGTCAATGCCGGAGCCGTGGACAACACCGCGACCGCGCGAGCCGTCTCTCCCGACGACATCGCCGTGACCTCGACCCCCTCCAGCGTCCGCCTCACCGCGACGCAGACCCCGGGCATCACGATCAAGAAGTCCTCCGACACCGCCGTGCTCGTCGTCGGCGAGACCGTGAAGTTCAGCTTCGTCGTGACGAACACCGGAAACGTGACGCTGAACAACGTCGGCGTCAACGAGACCGCCTTCACCGGCGCCGGCACGATGTCGGCGGTGAGCTGTCCCGCTGATCGGACTCTCGCCCCCGGTGCGCAGCTCGTCTGCACGGCCACGTACGTGGTGCAGCAGGCGGATGTCGATGCCGGCTCCATGGACAACACCGCGACCGCGACGGGCACCCCGCCCTCCGGCATCCCGGTGACCTCCGACCCGTCGACGACGCGCACGCCGTCGGTCCCCGACCCGTCCGTGTCGATCGTCAAGACGGCCGACCGCGCCACCCTGGTCGCAGGTCAGACCGTGACGTACTCGTTCCGTGTGACGAACACGGGCAACGTGACGCTGACGAACGCGTCGGTCGTCGAGGGGACGTTCTCCGGAGCGGGCTCGCTCTCGGCCGTGACGTGCCCGTCCGACCGCACGCTCTCCCCGAACGAGTTCATGGACTGCACGGCCACGTACGTGGTGCAGCAGGCGGACGTGGATGCCGGCGTGCTCGACAACACGGCCACCTCGACCGGCACCCCGCCCTCGGGCGGCCCCGTGACGTCCGAACCCTCGGCGGCGCACCTCACCGCAGCGCAGACGCCCTCGGTGGCGCTGGTGAAGACCGCGGACCGGACGAACCTCGTCGTCGGTCAGACGATCACGTACACGTTCGCGATCACGAACACGGGCAACGTGACGTTGACCGATACCGCTGTGGTGGAGGGGTCGTTCTCCGGCGCCGGCGCCCTGTCGGCCGTCTCGTGCCCCGCCGATCGGACGCTCGCCCCCGGTGGGGAGCTCGAGTGCACGGCGACGTACGTGGTGCAGCAGGCGGATGTGGATGCCGGTGCGATCGACAACACGGCCACCGCCACGGGCACCCCGCCGTCGCGGACCCCGGTGGTCTCCGCTCCGTCCGAGGCGAAGGTCACGGGTGCGCAGGCTCCCGCGATCACGATCGCGAAGACCGCGAACCGGACGAACCTCGTCGCGGGCGACACGGTGACCTACTCGTTCCGTGTGACGAACACGGGCAACGTGACCCTGACGGACGCCTCCGTGGTGGAGGGGACCTTCACGGGGGCGGGCTCGCTCTCCGCCGTGACGTGCCCGGCCGACCGGACGCTCTCGCCGGATGAGTTCATGGACTGCACGGCCACGTACGTGGTGCAGCAGGCGGATGTGGATGCCGGCTCGGTCGACAACTCCGCGACCGCGACGGGCGCCCCGCCCACCGGCGACCCGGTGACCTCGACGCCTTCCGCGGCGAACATCACCGGAACGCAGACTCCGGCGATCTCGATCAAGAAGTCCTCCGACACCGCCGTGCTCGTCGTGGGCGAGACCGTCACGTTCTCGTTCGTCGTCACGAACACCGGCAACGTCACGCTGACGGATGCCGCCGTGCAGGATGTCTCCTTCACGGGCGCCGGCACGATCTCGGCCGTGGACTGCCCGGCCGACCGGACGCTGACTCCCGGTGCGCAGATGGTGTGCACGGCGACCTACGTGGTGCAGCAGGCGGATGTCGATGCGGGTTCCATGGAGAACACCGCGACCGCGACGGGCACTCCGCCCTCCGGTACCCCGGTGACCTCAGACCCGTCGACGACGCGCACGCCGTCCGATCCGGAGCCGTCGGTGTCGATCGTCAAGACCGCCGACAAGCGCACGCTGGTCGCCGGCGAGACGGTGACGTACTCGTTCCGTGTGACGAACACGGGCAACGTGACGCTGACGAACGCCTCGGTCGTGGAGGGGACGTTCTCCGGCGCAGGGGCGCTCTCGGCCGTCGACTGCCCGGTGGATCGGACGCTCTCGCCGAACGAGTTCATGGACTGCACGGCCACCTACGTGGTGCAGCAGGCGGACGTGGATGCCGGACGCATCACGAACTCCGCGACGTCGACGGGAACTCCTCCGACGGGTGATCCCGTCGTGTCGGGGCCGTCCGAGGTGAGCATCGCCGCGACGCAGTCCCCGGCGATCACGATCGTGAAGTCGGCGGACAAGACGCAGCTCGTGCTCGGCGAGACCGTCACCTACACGTTCCTCGTGACGAACACGGGCAACGTCACTCTGTCTGACGCCTCCGTGGTGGAGGGCGAGTTCACTGGTGCGGGTGCGCTGTCGGCGCTGGACTGCCCGACGGACCGGACTCTCGCTCCCGGTGGGGAGCTGGAGTGCACGGCGACCTACGTGGTGCAGCAGGCGGATGTCGACGCGGGAGCGGTGGACAACTCCGCGACCGCCACGGGCACCCCGCCCACCGGTGACCCGGTGGTCTCGGAGCCCTCTGAGGTGAACATCACGGCGACGCAGTCTCCGGCGATCACGATCGTGAAGTCGGCGGACAAGACGCAGCTCGTGCTCGGCGAGACGGTGACGTACACGTTCCTCGTGACGAACACCGGCAACGTGACCTTGACCGACGCGTCCGTCGTCGAGGGGACGTTCACCGGTGCGGGTGCGCTGTCGGCACTGGACTGCCCGGCGAACCGGACCCTGGCTCCCGGCGGGGAGCTGGAGTGCACGGCCACCTACGTGGTGCAGCAGGCCGATGTCGATGCCGGTACGGTGGACAACTCCGCGACCGCCACGGGCAACCCCCCGACCGGTGACCCGGTGGTCTCGGAGCCCTCTGAGGTGAACATCACGGCGACGCAGTCTCCGGCGATCACGATCGTGAAGTCGGCGGACAAGACGCAGCTCGTGCTCGGCGAGACGGTGACGTACACGTTCCTCGTGACGAACACCGGCAACGTCACTCTGTCTGACGCCTCCGTGGTGGAGGGCGAGTTCACTGGTGCGGGTGCGCTGTCGGCGCTGGACTGCCCGACGGACCGGACTCTCGCTCCCGGTGGGGAGCTGGAGTGCACGGCCACCTACGTGGTGCAGCAGGCCGATGTCGATGCCGGTACGGTGGACAACTCCGCGACCGCCACGGGCAACCCCCCGACCGGTGACCCGGTGGTCTCGGCGCCGTCCGCAGTGAACATCACGGCGACGCAGTCCCCGGCGATCACGATCGTGAAGTCCTCCGACAAGACGCAGCTCGTGCTCGGCGAGACCATCACGTACTCGTTCGTCGTCACCAACGCCGGCAACGTCACCCTGAGCGACGTGGCGATCGAGGAGGGCGCGTTCACGGGCGCAGGAGACATCTCCGCGGTCGAGTGCCCGGCCGACCGCACGCTCGCACCCGGTGCGCAGCTGATCTGCACGGCGACGTACGTCGTGCAGCAGGCCGATGTGGACGCGGGGCGTGTGGCGAACACCGCCACCGCGACGGGCACGCCTCCTGGTGGCGACCCGATCGAGTCGGACCCGTCGACCACGACGAGCGATGCGACCCCTGCCCCGGCACTCGCGATCGTGAAGACCGCGGACAAGACCGACCTCGTCGTCGGCGAGACCGTGACCTACACGTTCACCGTGACCAACACCGGCAACGTGACGATGTCTGCGGTGGCCGTCGCCGAGGGCGACTTCAGCGGCGCCGGTGAGCTCTCGGCTCTCGACTGCCCTGACGCGCGCACCCTCATCCCCGGTCAGCAGCTCGTCTGCACGGCGACCTACACGGTGCAGCAGGCCGATGTGGATGCCGGTGCGCTCGAGAACAGCGCGACGGCATCCGGGAATCCGCCCGCCGGCGAGCCTGTCGTGACGGACCCGTCACGTGTCGTCATCGAGGGGACCCAGAACCCCGCGCTGTCGCTCGTGAAGGTCGCCGACAAGCAGGTCGCACGGGAAGGCGACACCGTCACCTACACGTTCACGGTGACCAACACCGGCAACGTGACGATCGCTGACGTCGCCATCGCCGAGGGAGCCTTCACCGGCGCCGGCGCGCTGTCGACGCCCTCGTGCGCCGACGGTGCACGCAGCCTGGCGCCCGGCGAGAAGGTCGTCTGCACGGCGACGTACGTCGTGCAGAAGGCCGACGAGAAGAAGGGCTCCCTGGAGAACACGGCGACGGCGACCGGAACGCCTCCGAGCGGACCGAAGATCGTCTCCGACCCCTCCACCGCGAAGACCGGAGTGCTCGCGGTCGCGCTGCCGCCCACGGGCGGTGAGCTCGCCGTCGGCGCGCTCACGTTCTCGGTGCTGCTGATGCTGGCGGGCGCCGGACTCGTCGCTCGCACCCGTTCGCGTCGGTCGCGCACCGCATGACACCAGGAGACGCCGCAGCACACTCCCCGTGCCGGCGTCTCCTGGCTCCCGCTCCGTGCGGGGCCGAGGAGTGGAGGTCGGCCCCGCACGGACTCCGGAGATCAGGGCGCGCTCGGCGCGCTCTGATCATCCCCTCGCCAAGCCCACGGCGCTCCGCTGCTCCACGAGCGGACAGGTGAACACGTCGCGCTCGCCCAGCCCCACGCGGTTGATGTAGCGGACCACGATCGCGTACGACGCGAGCAGCCCGACGCGTGTGTACCGCACGTCGTGCGCATCGCAGTACGCGGCGACGACCGGTGCGGCCCTGCGCAGATGCGGCCGAGGCATCGACGGGAAGAGGTGGTGCTCGACCTGATAGTTGAGCCCGCCCATCGCGACGTCCAGGAAGCGGCCGCCCTTGACGTTCCTGCTCATCAGCACCTGACGCCGGAGGAAGTCCAGGGTCATGTCGCGGGGCACCACCGGCATCCCCTTGTGGTTCGGGGCGAACGCGATGCCCATGTAGAACCCGAAGAGCCCCAGCTGCACGGCGAGGAAGACGAAGGCGATCCCCGGGGAGAGCACGAGGAAGACCAGCACCAGATAGCCGATCATGCGGATGCTGAGGAAGGCGATCTCCGCCCACCTCCTCTCCAGGCGCCCCTTCGTGAACACCCGCCGGACGCTCGACGCGTGCAGCGACAGCCCCTCGAAGAGGAGGATCGGGAAGAACAGCAGCCCCTGGTGCGCCCGCATCCACGCCACGGGCGGGCTGTGGTGCCGTGCCGCCGTCTCCGCCGTGACCGCGATGACGGGGAGCTCGATGTCGGGATCGGAGCCGAGCTTGTTCGGATTGGCGTGGTGGCGGGTGTGCTTGTGCTGCCACCAGCCGTAGCTCATCCCCACCAGCAGGTCGCCGAGGACGATGCTGACCCAGTCGTTCCATCGTCCGGACACGAAGATCTGCCGATGCGCGGCGTCGTGTCCGAGGAACGCGATCTGCGTGAACACGATCGCCAGGACGGCGGCGGTGAACAGCTGCCACCACGTGTCGCCGATCCAGACGAAGGCGATGAGCGTGACCGCCACGGCGAGAGGAGCGGCCACGAGCTTCGTCCAGTAGTAGCCGTATCGGCGGCGCAGCAGACCGAGTCCGCGGATCTGCTGCGCCAGTTCGGTGAAGGTGCTCGTCGCACGCGGGGCGCTGTCGCGCGGGCGCGTGCGGACGATCGGACGGATGCCGTCCATGATGACCTCTTCTCGGGCGCCGCCCTATGCGCGGACGGCACCGCCCTCTTCGACCCAGTCGTCGATGCGCGCGTCGTCATCGAGGGCGACCTCCGCGGTGCGACGGGTGAATGCCACCGACTCGGCCAGGGCGGCGACGGATGCCGCGCGCTCCTGCTCGCGATCGGAGGCGTCCTGGAAACGGTGGGCCGCGATCTCATGCTCCGCCTGGAGGGCGGCGCTGATCTCGGCCAGTCGCTCGGCGATCACGGCAGCGAGGCCGTCGCGGAGCTCTTCCAGGTTGGTGTTCGCGATCTCCAGACGACGATCGGCGACATGCAGCTCGACGGTCGGGAATCCGTTCGCGGACAGGTGGGCGCGCGTCTCGCTGCCCTGGATCGCGGCGACCTCGTCGCGATCGGTCTTGCGCGTGAACACCGCTTCCACGGTGTAGTGGTCGGGAGCGTCATCCGTCATCAGCGTCGCGGGGAGCGAGCCGACGAGGACGGATTCCAGACCCAGCAGGTCGGGGCTGTGCCCCGCGATCTTCAATTGTGCGTTCATGTACCGACGTTACGCCCGGTTGCTGTGTGCGCTCACAGCAACCGGGCGTGGAACGGGAAGCCTCACCGTCTCTCCGAGCGGCCTACCCGTGCGCGAGGACCTGCGGCCCGATCACGGCCAGGCCCAGTGCCGCCTCCGCGCCCAGCGCGACCAGCCGCTGATACCAGGTGAGCGGGATGCGGCGCACGGCGATCCAGCCGATCACGACGAGCGACGCGACGAGGGCGATCGTGCCCGCGCGCAGCGCAGCCTCTGCGCTCCAGACGCCGAGCCCGGCGAGGCCGAGGAAGACGAACGGCAGGGCAACCGAGCTGAGCGCTCCGAAGCTGGAGCCGAGGGCGTGGCCGAGCTCCTGGCGGGTGAAGAACCTGCCGTGCACGACGACGTGGGAGACGGCATCCGCGGTGAACACGGCGAGCAGCGTGCCGAGAACGGTGACGATCAGGGTGGTGGCGGCCTCGCCGGCGGTGACGTGGCCATGACTGGACAGCGCGAGGACGACGGCGAGTGCGGCGAAGGTGAGGTAGATCCGCTCCTTCAGATGGGCGGCACGAGCGGCGCGCTCGGTCTCGTCGATCTCTTCCACCCTGCGTCTCCCGCTCCGTGCGTGCGTTGCCCTGAGCGCGGGCGGCGGCGAACCGTTCCGCGCGATCCCGCGATCATCTCATGAGCCGGGTTCTCTTCCCGCACGCCGTCAGATTCGCGGTCCGTTCTCGTTGTGTTCAGTGGGGGGCGTCGACGAGTCGGGGCGGTCGCGCAGCGAGGGGGTCTCAGCGGCCGCGCCGACTCGTTCCGAGGGCGCGGACACAATCCGACCAGGATGCGGTGATCAGCGCATCCGCATCGTAGTGTCGGCGTTATCGGGACGGCGCGTCATCGTCCCGTCGCGTGCCGTGCCCGACGGCGCGCGAAACGGGGGTGCAGCAGGGGAGAGGAAATGACGGACGGACCAGCGCCCGCTGATCGGCGTGCCCTCGACGACGCACGCGCCCGCGCGGCGAACGAGGGAGACCGCGGTGCCGCGGGAGAGTACCTCGCCGACAATCTGCCGCACCTGCTGTACATGGCCCGATGGATCGCGAACGGCGTCATCGACCACGAGGATCTGGCGTCCGAGGCGATCACCGCGCTGCTGGGCGTGTGGGCCCAGGGCACGGGCCCGACGACGAACCCGAACACGTACGTCGCCCGCTCGATGCGCAATCGGGTGATCGACGAGTACCGCTCGCCGCGATCCCGTGTGCGCGGAGTCATCGACGCGGATGCCGAGATGACGCCCCACGTCGATTCGACGAGGGACGCCGACCTCCACCGCGAGTACCGCTACGTCACGTCCGCGCTTCGTTCCCTACCGACCGACCAGCAGCAGGTGCTCGTCGGGGTCGTCATCGACGGCCGCAAGCCGGCGGAGCTCGAAGCCGAGCTGGGCAGGCCGGCGTCGGCGATCTACTCGCTCGTGCGGCGGGCGAAGGTGGGGCTGCGCAGGGCGACGCTGCGGGAGATCCTGGAGGACGGCGCCCCTGAAGAGTGCAGACGGGCAGCCCGACGGCTCCCCGAGACGGTGACCGAACTCGTCGACGACGCGCCGGACTCGCGTGGCATGTCGCACATCCGCACCTGCGCCCGGTGTCGCGCCGCATGGGCGCGGTTCGGTGCGTTGACGACGCTCTTCGGCGTGATCCCGCTCTTCGTCGTGGGGAGCGTGCTGGATGCTCAGAGCCCTGCCCAGGCCGACGAGGGGCGCGGTCCCGATGCCGGGAGATCTCCCGATGCGCCGAGTGAGCGTCGAACGCCCCGCATGCCGAGCGCGGTGTCGGGAGCGGCGGCCCGATGGTGGTCTCGGGTGCCTGCGTCGACCTCCCGTGCTCTCGCCATCCTGTCGATCGTCACCGGAGTGGGGCTACTCGTGCTCGCCGGAGTGCAGCAGTTCCTTCCGGCCGGGGCTGATCCGAGGGGGAGCTTCAGCGTGACCTCGCACGCGGTCGAGGAGGGGCGTGCCGAGATCGACGTCGCGCTGGATCTGGAGGCAGCGGAGGACGTCCGACTGGTTCTGATCCTGCCCGCCGGGATGGCCGTCGTGGAGGTTCCGGAGGGGTGGGACTGCACCACGGACCCGGCCGGGGCCGTGTGTCTGGCCGACGGCGGCGGTGACGGGCGGTTCGTCCTCTCCGACACCCGCCCTGATGACGAGGGGCGGTACTCGCTCTCGCTGTCGGGTCTGATGGACGATCGTGACGTGACGGGTCGCGCGCAGGGGGAACTGCGCTCGACCCCGCAGACGGTGCGGGCCTTCGTCGGCTGACGCCGTCAGATTCTCGCCGCTGCCTCGTTAACCCAGGAGAGGGTGCGCTCCGTCAGACGGGCGCGCTCTGTCGGAGAGCGAACGCGCTCCGACATACCGATCCGCGGTATTCGCGTAATGGATCGCCGGAGCGAGCATCTCTCTCCTCGGGCGCATTGCGGGGATGCCGCCGGAAGAACGCTGGGGAGCATTCATGTCTGAACGAAATCGTGCGCCGTTTCGGCGCCTGCTGGGTACGGGAGCGACGGTGGGAGTGGTCCTCGCGATCACCGCATCGGGCATCGGATGGGCGGCGCCGACTCCTGATGCAGGTCCCGTCGCCGGAGGGACGACCGTCTTCATCGACTGCGTCGAGGTGTCGCCGATCGACATGTTCGCCGCCGGCGGCATGAACGCGATGATCGTCACGAAGGACGACAGGGTCCTGACCTGGGGCGCCTGGCAGTACGGCGCCAACGGCAACGGCGGTGGTTCGGGTCCCGCGCAGATCTCGCAGGGCGAGATCCCCGCGGGCGCTGACATCGTGGATGCCGACTACGACCAGTACGCCGGGTATGTGCTCGCCGCTGACGGGGGCATCTACGCCTGGGGCATGAACTCGTCGGGTCAACTCGGCATCGGCGCCTTCAACCCGTCGGAGTCGGCGACGCCCGTCAAGGTGCACCAGGGGCAGATCCCCGCCGGTGTCACCCCGGTGTCGCTCGCGATCGGATCCGGACGCGCCTCCGTGCTCGCCGACAACGGCTGGGTCTACAGCTGGGGCGAGCCGTCCAACGGCGACGGCACCGCGAGCTGGCGTCCTGAGCCGGTGGCACTCGCGCAGGGGCAGATCCCCGCCGGCGTCACCATCACGCAGATCGCGAACGGCAACGGCAACACCTACGCTCTCGGCAGCGACGGCTGGATCTACTCGTGGGGCGGCAGCTTCATGGGCGGCAACGGCGACGGAAGCGTCGGCGGCCCAGACCGGCTCTCGCCGGTGAAGCTCGCGCAGGGCGCCGTCCCCGCGGGGGTCACGTTCACCCAGGTCGCGGCAGGATCGTACGTCGGCTACGCGCTCGGCACCGACGGCAAGATCTACTCGTGGGGCAACAACGGCAACGGCTCGCTCGGCATCGGCGACCCCGCCGCGCCCGCGTCGGGCGTGCCCGTAGCGGTCGCGCAGGGCGAGATGCCCGCAGGAATCGGCATCACGAAGATCGTCGCCAGCGAATTCCACACTCTCGTCCTCGCCGACGACGGCAGCATGTACAGCTGGGGGGCCAATCCCGACGGGCAGCTCGGCAACAACACGATGACCAACGCGGCCGCCCCGGTGAAGGTCGACACGAGCGACATCCCCGCCGGAGTCACGATCACGGACATCGAGGTCGGCCTCCAGGCGTCGTTCGGGCTGGGCTCGGACGGGCGGCTCTACAGCTGGGGCGGCATGCGGCCCGACTGGGGCGGGATCTCGGGCCCGGCGCAGCTGGGCAGCTACGCGTCCGAGGGTCGGATGCGGCCGGGACTGGCGCTGAGCTTCGGAGTGACCGAGGTCACCTTCGACGGGATCCCCGGAACCGACCTTGACGCATCGGGCTGCCCGATCAGCGTCGTGACCCCGCCGCACGTGCACGGGCCGGTCGACGTCGCCGTGACCACGGGGCTGATCGCCGGCACGACGCCGACGCCGTACCAGACGTCGACCGTCTATCCCGGCGGTTTCACCTACCTCGAGCCGCCCGTGATCGTCACTCCGACGCTGCCCGGCGGAACCGTCGGCACCGGTTACACGGCCACGGTCGAGGCGACGGGCCCCGGTCCGATCACCTTCGCCGTATCCGCGGGGGCTCTGCCGCCGGGGATCGTGTTCGACGGAGCGACCGGGGCGCTCAGCGGAACCCCGACGGCGGCCGGCACCTACACGTTCACCGTGACCGCGACGAACCAGTACGGCACCGACACCCAGGAGTACACGATCGTGATCGTCGACCGGACGGTGCAGCCGACGCCCAGCCCGACGCCGACCGATCCGTCTGATGGCGGGTCCGGAGGCACGGGCGGTGGCAGCGGGGCCGGTGGCGGCTCGCACGGCGGAAGCGCATCGCTGGCGATCACCGGAGGCACCGCGTCCTTCGCGATCGTCGCGGCGGCAGTGGGCAGCATCCTCACGCTCGCGGGCGGGGTGTACCTGATCGGGTCGCGTCGCCGACGCGCATCCTGAGGAATCTGCGCAAGGACCGACAGATTCCCTCCGGACATCCGTTGGTACTCATAGCCCGTCTCCCCGGGCTGACCGTGACCTCCCCGTCACGCGGTGCACAGCACCTCCCCTGAAGGGTGGCACCCCCCACGTGCCCCCTTCAACACCTCCCCGAGGGGCGGCGCTCTCCCCGAGCGCCGCCCCTCTTCTCTTCTCCGGGCAGCGTTCCTCTCCGGAGCGTCGCGGGCGCACAATGGGGAGCATGGATCCGACGTCGACACCCGATGCCCCGCGCGTGCGGGGAGCCGTCGTCGACGGGCAGACGCGATGCGTCCACTACCGGTCCGAGCTCGACGTCGTCGCCATCCGGTTCGCATGCTGCGGGGAGTTCTATCCGTGCCACCTCTGCCACGAAGAGGCCGCCGGGCATCCCTCGGCGGTGTGGCCGCTCGACGAACGCGGTGCCGAGGCAGTGCTGTGCGGCGTCTGCGGCTCCGTGCTCACCATCGCCGAGTATCTGGAGTCCTCCTCATGCCCGCGTTGCGCGTCGGGGTTCAACCCCGGGTGCTCCCTTCATGCGCATCTGTACTTCGAGGTGGCCCCGTAGACTCTGGGCACCGCAGGGCAGCAGGCAGGGGGCGACATCGTGGACGTGATCGAGCAGTGGAAGAGCGCCGGCGAGACGGCGGATGCCGCGCTCGCCGCGGAGGTCCTCTCCGACGACGCCGTGCTGATCTCTCCGCTCACGGACGGCTTCGCCTTCCGCGGGCGTGAGCAGATCCGCGAGCTCCTCGTCTCGGCGTTCGAGGTGCTCGACGGCATCCGCTTCGACGGCGAGGTGCGCGGCGACGATGAGGTCGTGCTTTTCGCGACGACCACGGTCCGCGGGCGCACGCTCAACGAGTGCCAGCGGCTTCGCCTCGACGACTCCGGGCTGATCCGAGAGCTGACGCTGTACATGCGGCCGCTTCCGGCGGTGACCGCCTTCACGCGCGCGCTCGGGCCGGTGATCGCCCGTGCGCAGGGGCATGCGGGAACCGCACGGGTGCTGACCGCCGCTGGCGCGCTGCTCGACGGTGTGGCCTCGTCGGGAGACCGGACGTTCATGCCGATGGCGGCGCCGGGGCGCTCCGGCTAGTCGACCGAGAACACGGATTGGGCGGCGGCCTCGCCGATCCGACCCTCTGCGTCGACGTAGTGCACCGATACCGTGTGCTCGCCCTCGGGCAGCGTCACCACGAACGCGTCGGACCAGCCGAGGGCGTCCGGGGCGATCCCGATCGTCTGCGCGTCCACGACGATGGCGAGGTCGGCGTCACCGGCGCCCCACACCGCGATGCTGGCCGTGTCCTTCTTCGCGTCGGTCGTCACCCGGACGACGACGGTCGACGACCACCAGGATGAGCCCCGCGGCCCGGTCGTGAGGGCGTCGACGCGCTCGTCGTCCTCGTCGGCGTCGTTGCGCGCGGGCGTCGCCTCATCCTTGTGATCGTTGCCGAAGGCGTTGCCGCTGCCGGGTTTCCTGACGATCTCCACGGGCTTCTCGGCGGCGGATGGCGGCGTCGTCTCGACGGGATCGAGCAGCGGTGCGGCCGGCGGCACGGCGGGCGGGGGAGGCGGGGCGGGCATCGTCGACGGGGCGGCCGGAGTCGGCTCGACGGGTTCGGCGGCGGAAGGCGATGCAGAGGGGGTCGGAGCGGATGCTGGGGGCGCGGAGGCCGACACCGTGGGCGTGAGCACACCGGTCGCGTCCGGCGCCGCATCTGGGCGCACGAACAGGCTGCCCCCGACGGACAGCGCCACCGCGGTCGCGGCGGCGACGGGCCACAGCAGGGCCGCCGAGTGGCCGGCTGCGTGGAGCACCGGCTGCGCGCCGGCGGATGCTCCCACCCACCCGGACGGTCCCGTCGTACCCACGACCGCGGCTGCGGCCTGCTCGGTGGGGAAGAGCGCGGGGGCGAGCACGAGACCTGCGCCACCGGCGAGGAGTGGGCCGATGGTCATCGCTCTGGCCAGCTTCCTGGCCTCGCCCGCGGCCGAGCGGCAGGTCGCGCATCCGTCGAGGTGCGCGGTGACGAAGCGCTCGGAGCGCGGAGAGAGATCGTCGTGCGCGTACGCTCCGAGCAGCTCGATCACGCGCGCGTGGTCGGTGCCGTCGGGCGCCGCTCGAAGATGGGCCCGGATCCAGGCCTTGCGAAGGGCATCGCGGGCGCGGTAGGTGAGCGCGGCCGCCGAGTTGGGGCGGATGCCGAGGAGTTCGGCGATCTGACGCGGGGGCAGCTGTTCCACCTCGCTCAGCCACAGAGCGTGCTGCCAGCGTTCGGGGAGCGAGTCGAACGCCTCCGCCAGAGCGGTCGAATTCACCATCGCCTCGACGTCGATCGCGCCGAGGACGGACGGAGGATGCTCGGTGTCGTCCAGGGAGCTCATCAGCGGCGTGCGGCGTGCGTGGCTCATCCACGTGTTCTTGACCGTCGTGAGCAGGTAGGGGCGGAAGCTGCGCTGCGGACCCTTGCCGGCCCTGAGCTGGCGGAGGATGCTGACGAACGCGTCGGACACCACGTCTTCGGGGTCGGGCGGCGACGAGCCGAGGCTTCGCGCGTAGGCGACGGCCACGGGTGCGTGTCGGCGCCAGAGTTCGGAGAAGGCATGGCGATCGCCGTCACGGCTGCGGAGCAGAAGCTGACCGTCTGTCTCCGCGTCTGTCGTGTCGCTGGGGTCGTCCATGGAACCTCGTCTTGCCGATCGGCTTCGGGCGCCGGTCGTGAAGCGAGACTACCTCACGCCGGTGAACGGGCCGGAGGAGGAGAAGGGGCGAGCGGGGCCATGGGAGGCGGCCCCGCTCGCCGGGCCGCGAAGTGAGGGGAGATGCGGCCCAGACGCAGATACGAAGGTTATCCCCAAGATCCGTTCTTCGTCACATGAGCAAGACGGTGCGAGGGGCGGATGATGACGCGAGTTCGGCAAAGTTTCTCCGAGTGCGTCGTTCAGTGCTCCGCGTGATCGTCCTCGAGGAGCATGCCCACCGACGTCGCGCAGGCGTCTCCCTTCCACGCCTCGAGCCCTTCGCGCACCGCGAAGACGGCGATCACGAGGCCGGCGACGGCATCCGCCCACCACCATCCGAACAGGCTGTTCAGAACGAGTCCGAGGAGCACGGCCGCCGAGAGGTACGTGCAGATCAGGGTCTGCATCGAGTCCGCGACGGCGGTGGCCGAACCGATCTCCCGACCGGCCCTCCGCTCAGCGAGAGAGAGGAACGGCATCACCACCACGCTCACGGCGGTGAGGATGATCCCGACCGTGCTGTGCTCCGGGCGGGTGCCGCCGAGGAGCGTGAGAGCCGATGACACCGTGACGTAGGCCGCCAGGGCGAAGAACGCGATCGCGATGACCCGCAGAGTGGGCTTCTCCCAGCGCTCGGGGTCGCGACGCGTGAACTGCCAGGCGACCGCCGCCGCGGACAGCACCTCGATCGTCGAGTCCAGACCGAAGCCGATCAGGGCCGTCGATGAGACGGCCGAGCCGGCCGCGATCGCGATGACGGCCTCGATCAGGTTGTAGCCGATGGTCACGGCGACGATGATCCGGATGCGCCTCTCCAGGGTCGCGCGCCGCTCCGGCGCGAGTGAGACCGACATCAGCAGGTGCACCCTTCGCCGTCGCAGCAGTCGGGTTCGACGATGAGCGCCACCCGCATCAGGTCGCCGAGGGCCGGGGCGAGATGCTCGTCGGCGAGGCGGTAGCGGCTGCGGCGTCCGTCGGGCACGCTCTCGACCAGGCCGCAGCCGCGGAGGCAGGCGAGGTGGTTGGACATCACCTGCCGTGTGACGTCGAGCGTCTCGGCGAGGTCGGACGGATATGCCGGCGCCTCCCGGAGGGCGAGCAGGATGCCGGCCCGCGTGGGGTCGGACAGCGCATGTCCCAGGCGCGACACGGCTGCGGTGTGGGTGAGGGAGGCGGTGGTCGTCACGTCCTCAATGTACATGAAAGTCTGAATTCAGATCCTGCTGAACTTACGCAACAGAACGGAAATCTGCGGTGGGTAGCGTGACGGCGTATGAGTGGAGGAGCGGCGATGACGGTGTCGATCGAGAGGGTCGAGTGGGAGCATCCGGATGCCGTGCACCTGCGCGCCGCACAGCGCGCAGAGCTGGACGAGCGCTACGGCAGCGACGACCACGAACCCGGTGTGGTCCCGACGGCGCACGATGTGCCGGTCTTCCTCGTCGCGAGGGATGCGGCGGGGCTCGCGATCGTGTGCGGCGGCCTGCGTCCGCTGGATGACGGTGTCCTCGGCCCGGGCGTCGCGGAGATCAAGCGCATGTACGCCGCGCCGTCGACCCGGGGCACGGGCGCGGCGGCGGCGCTTCTGCGGGCTTTGGAGCGCGAGGCGCTGGCGCTCGGCATCCGACGGCTGGTCCTCGAGACGGGCACCGCCCAACCCGATGCCGTGCGGTTCTATGAGCGCGAGGGGTACGCGCCGATCCCGCTCTTCGGGCACTACGTCGACAGTGCTCTGTCCCTCTGCTTCGCACGCGATCTCGGTGTCCACGACCCGGCGTAGAGTCGCAGCATGTCCTCTTTCGGAACGCTGCTGACCCCGGTCGGCGTGATCGGCGTCGAGAGCTCCGGCACGGCGATCACGCGGGTGACCTGGCGGTCAGTCGCACCGGTCGGAGCGGATGCCGGGCCCGACGCCCTCCTCGACGAGGCCCTCGCGCAGTTGGAGGCGTACTTCTCCGGCGACCGTGCCGACTTCGATCTGCCGATCGACCTCGGTGTGCAGACCGACGCCACTCGTGCGGTGCTGATGGCCCTCTACGAGACCGTCGGTTCGGGGGAGACCGTGACCTACGGCGAACTCGCCGCACGCAGCGGCACGAGCATTCCGGCTCGGGGGATCGGCGCGATCATGGGCGCGAACCCGGTTCCGCTGATCGTGCCGTGTCATCGCGTCGTCGCGGGGGACGGCCTCGGCGGCTACTCCGGCGGTGACCCGGGGCAGGGCCTGCAGACGAAGCGCTGGCTCCTGGAGCACGAGGGCGCGCTGCCGACGTCGCTGTTCTGAGCCGACAGCCGCGCGTGTCATGGGCTCTCCGCCACCTGCGAGAATGGGAGTCCCGCGCCGATTCCGATCAGAGGAGCCACCGTGCAGTACATCTCGACCCGAGGCGGCATGCAGCCGCTGCCGTACTGCGAGACCCTGCTCGAAGGGCTGGCGACAGACGGAGGTCTGGCGGTGCCCGAGGTCATGCCGGCCGTCGACGGGGAGACCTTGGAGCGGTGGCGGGCCCTCACCTACCCGCAGCTCGCGACCGAGGTGCTGGGGCTCTTCGCCACCGACATCCCGCGCGAGGACCTCGCGCGCATGACCGAGGCGGCGTACGCGCCGTTCCCCGGATCCGTCGTCCCGCTGCGCGAGATCGACGGCGGCCTCACGCTCGTCGGGCTCTCCGAGGGGCCGACGCTGGCCTTCAAGGACATGGCGATGCAGTTCCTCGGCCAGGTCGTGGAGTACGCGCTGGAGCGCAAGGGCTCCGTCCTCAACATCCTCGGCGCCACGTCGGGCGACACCGGCTCCGCCGCTGAGCACGCCCTCCGCGGCAAGGATCGCATCTCGGTCTTCATGCTCTCCCCGCAGGGGCGCATGAGCACGTTCCAGCGCGCGCAGATGTTCTCCCTCGACGACGCGAACGTGCACAACATCGCGATCGACGGGGTCTTCGACGACTGCCAGAACCTCGTCAAGGAGCTCGCGGGAGACCTCGACTTCAAGCGCACCCAGCACCTCGGCGCCGTGAACTCCATCAACCTCGCGCGCATCACCGCGCAGGTCGTCTACTACTTCTGGGCCTGGTTGCGGGCGACGGATGCCGGTGGCTGGACCGAGCTGTCGTTCACCGTGCCCTCGGGCAACTTCGGCAACATCCTCTCCGGCTTCTACGCCAAGCAGATGGGGCTGCCGATCCGCAGGCTCGTGCTCGCCGCCAACGAGAACAACGTCCTCGACGAGTTCTTCCGCACGGGCGTCTACCGCCCGCGCAACGCCGAGCAGACGCTCGCCACGTCGAGCCCGTCGATGGACATCTCGAAGGCCTCGAACCTCGAGCGCTTCATCTTCGAGCTGGTCGACCGCGACCCCGCCCGCGTGGTGGCCGCGTGGCGCGACCTCGATCAGCAGGGCTACTTCGACTTCACGGCCGACCTCGCGCGTTTCACCGAGGAGTTCGGCATCGTCAGCGGTACGTCGACCCATGCCGACCGGGTCGACACGATCCGTGCCGTCTACGAGGCGGCGGAGGACATCATCGACCCGCATACGGCCGACGGCGTCTTCGTCGCCCGTCAGCACGTCGAGTCCGGGGTTCCGATGCTCGTGCTGGAGACGGCTAAGCCCGAGAAGTTCGCCGAGACGATCCATGAGGCGATCGGGGTCGAGCTGGACTACTCGTCCGATCTGCGCGCGATGCTCGACGCCCCGCAGCACGTCACCGAGATGGCCGACGACGCCGCCGTGCTGCGCGCCTTCATCGAGGAGCACGCGCTGCGCTGATCCGTCCGCGCCGAGCTCGACAGGCCCCCGCGAGCGTTCGCATGATGCCTGTGCCTGCTTCGTGCCTGCGTCGAGTTCACGTGCAATCGTCGAGTGCACGCCATCCGTGCGTCGATTTCCCGTGCGTTCGGCGACTTCACGTGCAGTCGACGACACGGAGTCGGAGTCGGAGAGTAAGAGCCAGGATGTGCGCACTGCACATCGATGAGGCATTCTCGTGCGCAATGCACATGTCGCGAGGTCTTGTCGCGTCGCTACTGTGGCCGACAAAACCCGTCCCTCCTCTCGAAGGATCCTCATGGCACGCACGGCGCACGCAGATGACTTCGCGCTCTCCCGAGTGACTCCCGAGGCCCGCAAGCCCTGGTTCGGAATCGCCGTACAGCGGTTCGGTCAGGTCTCGGCCCTCTCGCAGTTCCTCCTCGGAGCGACCCTCGGCTACAGCATGACCTTCGGCGAGGCCGTCCTCGCCTTCCTCCTCGGCTCCCTCATCCTCGAGGTGATCATGTGCGTGGTCGGCTTCATCGGCCAGCGCGAGGGACTCAACACCGCTCTCCTGGCGCGGTGGACCGGTTTCGGTGAGATCGGCGCCTCCCTCGTCGGCCTCGCCATCGGCATCAGCCTCATCGGCTGGTTCGGCATCCAGTCCGCGATCTCGGCGCAGTCGCTCGACGCCCTCATGCCCGGTGCCCTGCCGGTGTGGGCGTGGAGCCTCATCTTCGGACTCGTCGTCACGGCGATCGTTGCCTTCGGGTTCGTCGGGATGCAGTGGCTGGCGAACATCACCGTGCCGCTGTTCCTGATCCTCGTCGGCTGGTCGGTCATCTCCGAACTGAGTCGTCACGACATCGGCGAGCTGCTCACCGGACCCGCGCCCGGCCCCGCCATGAGCGTGTGGGCGGGCACCGGGATCGTGGCCGGCGGTCTGATCGTCGGGGCGATCATCACCGGAGACATGACCCGCTTCAACCGCTCCCGCGCAGACGTCGTGAAGCAGACCGTGCTCGGCGTCTCCCTCGGCGAGTTCGTGATCGGCCTCGCCGGCGTGCTGCTCGCCCACGCGGCGGGCACCGGAGACATCGTGGCGATCGTGACCTCCTCGGTCGGCTTCATCGGCCTGTTCATCGTCCTCACCGGCACCCTGAAGATCAACGACTGGAACCTGTACTCCTCGACCCTGGGCCTGGTGAACTTCATCTCCACCGCGTTCGGGCGCAACCTCCACCGCGTCACCACGACGATCGTCCTCGGCGTCGTCGGCTCGGTGCTGGCCGCGGTCGGCATCCTCGGGCAGTTCACCGAGTTCCTCATCGTGCTGAGCGTCGCCTTCCCGCCCATCGCCGGCATCATGGTCGCCGAGTACTACATCGTGCGGCGCTGGCGACCCGACCTCGACGCCACCCGCGACGAGGGAACGCTCCCCGCCACCGCTCCCCGGATCGTCCCCGCGACCATCGTGGTGTGGCTGGTGTCGGCGCTCGTCGGCTACTTCGTCACCTGGGGCATCCCGTCGCTCATCAGCCTGTTCCTGTCGATGGCGCTCTACGTGATCGCGGGCAAGCTCGGCTGGGTGCGCGGCGTGGGCGTGGCGACGACACGCCAGTCCTCTCCGGTCGAGGCCACGGCCTGACCCGTCCACTCGACACCCACCACACGGAAGCGAGAATCATGCATATCGGCATCGACGTCGGCGGCACCAACACCGACGCAGTCCTCATGGACCGGACCCGCACGCTAGCGGGGGTGAAGCACTCCACGACCCCCGACGTCACGAGCGGCATCGTCCAGGCGATCGAGGATCTGCGAGCGGGGCACGCCTTCGAAGGATCCGACATCGAGGCCGTGATGATCGGCACCACGCACTTCATCAACGCGCTCGTGCAGGCGAGCAGGCTGGCGCCGGTCGCCGCCCTCCGGCTCGGGCTGCCGGCGACGCGGGCGCTGCCTCCGCTGATCGACTGGCCGGAGGCGCTGGTCGCGGCGACGCAGGCGCGCAGCTACCTCGCGCACGGCGGCTACGAGTTCGACGGTCGCCCGATCTCGCCGCTCGATCCCGACGAGATCCGCGCGCACGCGGAGGACATGAAGGCCCACGGCATCCGCTCTGTGGCGATCTCGTCGGTCTTCAGCCCGGTCAACCACGACCTCGAAGTGCAGGCTGCGGAGATCGTGTCGTCGGTGCTCGGGCCGGATGCCGCCATCTCGCTGTCCCACGAGATCGGCCGCATCGGCCTGCTCGAGCGCGAGAACGCGACCATCATCAACGCCGCGCTCCGCGAGCTCGCGTCGGAGATCGTCGACGGGCTCACCTCCGCCGTGCGCGCTCAGGGCATCGAGGCGCCGATCTTCCTCAGCCAGAACGACGGCACGCTGATGGACGAGGAGTACGTGCGTCGCTACCCCGTCGCGACCTTCGCGTCGGGTCCGACGAACTCGATGCGCGGAGCGGCGGCGACGAGCGGGCTCGACGACTGCGCCGTGATCGACGTGGGCGGCACCACCGCCGACATCGGACTCCTCATCAACGGCTTCCCGCGAGAGACCGCCAACGAAGTCAAGGTCGCCGGCATCCGCACCAACTTCCGGATGCCGGATGTGCTGTCGCTCGGCATCGGCGGCGGCAGCATCGTCGACGAGGAGACCGCGGAGGTCGGTCCGGCCTCGGTCGGCTATCGGCTCGCGACGGAGGCGCTCGTGTTCGGGGGATCGACGCTCACCGCGACCGACATCGCCGTGGCGGCCGGACGCGCATCCGTCGGCGATCCGTCGAAGGTCGCCCACCTCGACCCCGCCTTCGTCGCGCGAGTGCTCGATCGCATCGCCGAGCGCGTCTCCGAGGCGGTCGACCGCATGCGCACCTCACCGGAGCCGATCGCCGTGGTCGCGGTGGGCGGCGGATCGATCCTCCTGCCGGACGAGCTGCCGCTGTTCGGCACGGTGCATCGCCCGGAGAACTACGCGGTCGCGAACGCCATCGGCGCCTCGATCGCCCAGGTGGGCGGCGAGATCGACAAGGTCTACGCGATCGAACCGGGCCGCAGGGACGAGACGCTCGCCGAGGTGCGCGCGGAGGCCGTGGACAAGGCGATCGCCGCGGGTGCAAAGCCCTCGACGGTGGCGATCATCGACTTCGACGAGGTGCCGATCCCGTACCTCCCCGGCAACGCCACACGCATCCGCGTGAAGGCGGTCGGCGATCTCGACATGGGGGCCTGACATGAGGTGGTCGATCACCCCCGCCCACATCGAGGGTCTCGCCCGTGGCGCCGCCGTGCTCGGCACCGGCGGTGGCGGCGACCCGTACATCGGCGCGCTGCTCGCCCGTCAGGCGCTCGCCGCCGGCGGCGAGGTCACCGTCGTCGGCCTCGACGAGGTGCCCGACGACGCACTCGTCCTGTTCGTCGCCATGATGGGCGCGCCGACCGTGATGGTCGAGAAGCTCCCCAGCCTCGACGAGGTCATCGAGCCCGTGAAGGCCCTCGGCATCCACCTCGGCCGACCGGTCACGCACATCGCGTGCGCCGAGGTCGGGGGAGTGAACTCCACCATCCCGATCGCGGCGGCCGCCGCCCTCGGCCTCCCGCTCGTGGACGCTGACGGCATGGGGCGCGCCTTCCCCGAACTCCAGATGGTGCTGCCGACCCTCTACGGGGTGACCGCCTCGCCCCTCGCGTTCAGCGACGAGAAGGGCAACACCGGCGTGCTGCAGACGGTGGACAACTCCTGGACCGAGCGCATCGCCCGCGTCGCGTGCGTCGAGATGGGCTGCTCGGTCATGATCTCCGGATTCTCGATGACGGGCGCAGCGGCCAGGGAGTCGCTCGTCGGCGGCTCGCTCTCCCGCTGCATCGCCATCGGAGAGCGGATCGCCCGCGCCCGCGACGAGAAGTCCGACCCGGTGTCGGCGGCGGTCGACCTGCTCGGGGGCCGCGAGCTCTTCGACGGCAAGGTCGTCGACGTGCAGCGTGCGACCACCACCGGCTTCGCTCGTGGCCGCGCGCGCATCGACGCCGAAGGCGGATCGTCCCTGACGCTGCGGTTCCAGAACGAGCACCTGGTCGCCGAGAGCGACGGCGCCGTGCTCGCCACCACACCCGACCTCATCATGGTGCTCGACGGCGAGTCGGGTGAGCCCATCACCACCGAAGGGCTGCGCTACGGACAGCGCGTCCGTGTGATCGCGGCGCCGGCAGACGAGCGCTGGCATTCGGTGGAGGCGCTCGCGATGGTCGGTCCGGGGTACTTCGGCTACGACATCCCCGCCCACCGATTCGACGGCGCCGTGTCGACGGGCGCGGTCGCAGGCGATGCGCCCGGCGTGAGGAGCGAGGCGAGATGAGCTGGCAGCTCACGGCGGCCGATCTTCCCGACCTCGCGCGCGGCGCAACGCTGCTGGGCACGGGAGGCGGAGGCGATCCGTACATCGGCAAGATGCTCGTGGAACGCGTCCTCGGCGACGGCAGCATCACGATCCTCGACCCGGACGAGCTCGCCGACGACCTGTTCGTGATCCCCACGGCGCAGATGGGCGCGCCCACGGTGATGGTCGAGAAGATCCCCGCCGGCACCGAGCCGACCCTCGCACTGCGCACCCTCGAGGAGCACCTCGGCCGCATGGCGGATGCCACGATGCCGATCGAGTGCGGAGGGATCAACTCGATGATCCCTCTGGTCGTCGCGGCGGAGACCGGACTTCCCGTCGTGGACGCCGACGGCATGGGGCGCGCGTTCCCCGAGCTGTCCATGGAGACCTTCGCGGTCTACGGCGTGCACGGCTCGCCGCTCGCCCTCGCGGGGGAGCGCGGGGAGCGGGTCGTCATCGACACCGGCGCCGACGACCGGCAGATGGAGTGGCTGGCCCGCGGCATCACGATCCGTCTCGGCGGCGTCGGGCACATCGCCGAGTACGCGATGACCGGCGCCGACGTGCGACGGACCGCCGTGCCGCGCACGATCTCGATGGCGCTCGCGCTCGGCCGCGCGATCCGTCTGGCACGGGAGGAGCACCGTTCTCCGTTCGAGGCGATCGCCGACACACTCGCACCCACCCTCTATCCGCATGTGCGCGAGCTCTGCGTGGGCAAGGTCGTCGACGTCGAGCGGCGCACCACAGAGGGCTTCGCGAAGGGCAGAGCGATCATCGCCCCGCTCGGCGACGCGGATGAGCCGCCCTTCGAGATCTCCTTCCAGAACGAGAACCTCATCGCGCGCAGGGGCGGGGCCGTCGTCGCGATCGTGCCCGATCTCATCTGCGTCGTCGATCACGAGACCGCGGAGCCGATCACCACCGAAGGGCTCCGCTACGGGCAGCGCGTGCGGGTGCTCGGGATATCGACGCCCGACATGATGCGCACTCCGGAGGCGCTCGCCGCGTTCGGGCCGCCCGCCTTCGGCTTGACCGAGGGCTTCGTCCCGGTCGAGACTCTCGCGGCGTCCTAGGCTGGAGCGCATGGAGCTGGCGCGCGACGACCTCACCGCGCTCGCCCGCGGCTATGCGCTCCTCGGATCCGGCGGCGGCGGGTCCACCACGATGCTCGAACTCATGCTCGGCAGCTCTCCGGAGTGGCCGATGCGCATCGCGGCGGCATCCGACCTGGACCCGGCCACCCCGTGCCTCGGCGTCGCCTTCGTCGGATCGACCATGCTGCTGGGGGAGCGGATGCCGGGAGCCGATCCCTTCCTCCCGCTCCTCTCGGCGGTCGAGCGGTGGCTCGGCCATCCCGTGCCCGCGGTCTGCTCGCTCGAGGGCGGCGGTATGAACGGGCTCGCCCCGCTCACTCTCGCCGGGACCCACGTCGTCGTCGACGCCGATTGCACGGGGCGTGCCGTGCCAGGGCTCGATCAGATGTCGCTGTTCGTCGATCACGTGCCCGGGCTGGTCTTCGCGTGCGAGACAGGGGCCGACGGTGTGGCCCTGGTCGAAGCGAAGCGCCCGATCGACGCGGAGAGGGTGGTGCGCTCGGCGATCATCCAGGCCGGCGGCGTGGGCTGCGCCGTGCTCGGCGGGTTCACGGTCGGCGATCTCCGCGAGCACGCGATCGGGGGGCACCTCGCCTACGCGCTCGGTCTCGGGCGCGCATTCCTGGAGTTCGGGCGCGCACCGCTGCCCATCCTCGCGGAGGCGCTCGGCGGCGAGCTCCTCGCGGAGGGTCGGATCGTCTCCGCGGCTCCGTCTCCGACGGATCCTCACGCGAACGCGGTGGAGATCTCCGGGCTCGGCGGCGTCGTGCACAGGGTCGTCACGCACTCCGAGACCCTCGCCGTGCTCGCCGACGGGCGGCTGATCGCCTCGGCGCCGACGATCATCGTGATCCTCGATGCGGTGTCGCGGGAGATCCTCGAGGTGACCGATCTCGGCCTCGCCCGCACCGTCGCGGTGCTCGGCATCCCCGCGCCGGGCTGGTGGCGGGAGCGCCCGGAACGACTCGCGCGTGTGCTCCCCTCGGCATACGGTCTCCTCGGGCTGGATGCCGCATGAACGAGCTGCTGCTGAGCGCCCTCCTGGCGCACGCCGAGAACGGCGGCCTTCGCCTGGTCGCGGGCCCCTCCGATGCATCGTGGTCTGCGGTCTCCGTCGAGGCGGGAGAGGCCGACCTGCGGGAGCACGGTGACGGACGTCTCGCCGTGCTGACCTCTGCGGCGCCCGCCACGACCTGGCAGCAGGACGCGATGCTGCGCCGCGTGCGCGACCGCGGCTTCACCGGGCTCGCTCTTCCCGGAGCGGCCGGGATGGATGCCGGCGCCCTGCGTCTCGCCGATCGGCTCGGACTCACCCTGCTCGACGTCGTGCGTCCGGTGCAGCTCGCGAAGGCGTGCTGGATGCTCATCGAGGCTCGCGACGCGCTCACGCTGAGCCAGGTGCGCAAGGTGGCGCAGTCCTTCGAGTACTCGGCCGACGATCTGGCCGACCTCCTGCGGCACATCGCGGCGAACCTCGGACTCGGTGTCGCGCTCGTCGAGGCGGGCACCGTGATCCACGAGGCCGGAGATCACCTCGATGAGGGGCTCCTCGCCGCCATCGGCTACGACTCCTGGATCGATCGCACGCGCACGACGGCGTTCGCGGCGGCGTCGGTGCGCGTCGACAGCCCGGGGCGCAGCGGTCTTCGTCTGGTCCTGTTCGGTCACGGGCTCAGCGACGCGCAGCTGCTCGCGCTGTCCGTCGCCGCCGAGGTGGCCATGCCGGCCGTCGCGGCGAGACTCCTCATCGACGAGGTCGCGGCCGTCAACGACGTCGCCGTGTCCTCCGGGCTCCTGCGCGACTTCGTCGACATCCGCGGGGCGGCCGACATCGAGGTAGCCCGTCGCATGGCGGAGCGGGGATGGCGAACGTCCGGACACCATCTCGGATTCCGCATGGTCGCCAGAGGCAGGCTCGATCCGTTCTCCCTGTTGCGATCGATCAGCTCCGACCTGGCCGCGGTCGATGCCGAAGCCCATGCCACCACGACGGGCCGCGGCATCGGCGGGTGGCTGACCTTCGCCGACGCGCCGAGCCCTGAGCGGGTCGAGCGCGCCGTCGCGGCCCTGCGCGAGCTGCATGCCGCGGCCCTCCGCGACTTCACGATCGCGACCGGGGTGGGCTCATTGCAGAGCGGCCCGGAAGGTCTCGCGGCGACGTTGGACGAGGCAGCCGATGCGGCGCGCATCGCCGCGGCGCGGTCGGCGACCGGATGGTTCGTGCGCGTCGACAGTCTCGGCCTGGACCAGCTCCTTCTCGCCTGGACGGGCACCGACACCTTCGTGCCGGCCGCTCAGTCCCTGCTCGCTCCGCTGCAGGAAGGCGGCGGCGAACTCCTCTCGACGCTGTCGGCGTACCTGGACAACGAATCGGGCATCGCCGCGACGGCCGCGGCGCTCGGGCTGCATCGCAACACCGTCGCCGTGCGCATCCGCCGTGTCCAGGAGCTCCTCGGGATCGATATGGCCGATCCCGAGGCGCGCCTGGCACTGCATCTCGCATGTCGTGCGGTGCAGCCGCGCTGAGCTGCGCGGATCGTATGGGATGCGGATCGTCGGAAAGGCGCGGGCGACCGGACCGCTCTACGCGGGGTCGCCGTTGAGCATCCAGTTGACGCCGAAGCGGTCGACCAGCATTCCGAACAGGCCGCCCCACGGTGCGACGTCGAGCGGCATCGTGATCGTGGCGCCGTCGGCGAGTCCGTCCCAGACCGCCCGCGTCGCGTCGGCCGACGTTCCGCTCAGCGAGACGGAGAAGCCCTGCGGGGTGACGTAGGGCATGGCGCTCGGCGTGTCCGACGCCATGAGCACGAGACCGTCTGGCGTGGTCAGCTGCGCGTGCATCACGAGGTCCTTCTCGCTCGGATCCTGAAGCATGTCGGGGAACTCCGCGAAGACGTTGACGTCGAGATCACCGCCCAGCACGCCCTGGTAGAACTCCATCGCCTCGCGCGCGTTGTCGCGGAAGGAGAGATAGGGGTTGAGATTCGCCATTGTTGCTCCCAGAGTGAGGTGTTCGACTCGGCCGGCCCCGATGTGCACGCTCAGTCTGCGCCCGTCTCCGGGCGTCTCGCAAGAGGATCAGTCAGAACGAGGTGCGCTTGACGAGGCCGCGGTTCGTGCGGATGTTCTCGTAGTCCCACTGGACCTCGCGAGACGCCGCCAG
Organism: Microbacterium sp. NPDC012755; assembly: GCF_042901325.1. Taxonomy (NCBI): domain Bacteria; kingdom Bacillati; phylum Actinomycetota; class Actinomycetes; order Micrococcales; family Microbacteriaceae; genus Microbacterium; species Microbacterium sp. NPDC012755. The sequence continues at coordinate 1,887,824 of NZ_JBIBCT010000001.1, forward strand.
CCAGCCCGCGAGCGCCGCCGTGTCGATCTCGGTGACGTCGGTGAAGCGCACCTCGGCAGCCTGGAAGGTGCCGGACGGAGCGAGGCCGTCGACGTCGAACGACTGACCCGACCAGAACATCAGCCGCACGGCATCCTTCAGGCGGCTGTACCCGACGATCGGGTTGCCGTCGAGGAACCAGACGGGATGCGCGTGCCACACCTTGCTCACGGCCTCGGGGAGCCCCTGTTCGATCTCGCGCGCGAGCAGCTCGCAGATCTCCCGGTCGCTCGGGGTCTGCCGCGCGTGGTAGGCGTCGATCTCCGCCGCGCGGGTCATTCGCGATCCAGCCCGAAGGTGCGCTTCACGAGCGCCTGTACGTCACGGTCGAGAGCGTCGATGCGGGTGTTCACCGAGTCGAGGCGGGCGTCGACGGCATCGAACTTCGCCTCGAACTTCGCGTCCATCGCCTCGAACCGCCGATCCACCGACTCGAACCGCACGACCATCTCGGTGCGCAGTCCGCCGACCTCCGCGCGCAGGACGCGCACGAACAGCGTCGACACGACCGTCAGCATGCCGAACATCAGGGCGATGAACGCCCCGATCATCGTCCACGTCTGCGGTTCGGTCATGCTGATCACGCTCCCATTCTGGTCGGTGGTCTTCATCCTGCCAATGCTCGGCGGGCGAACACGCGGACGGTGGAGAACTTTCCCTCACAAGCGGGTGTGGAGGAGGAGTGCGCATCGGCCGTGACCGACATCCACCCCGGGGATACGATGGCCCTCGTGACAGACGCACGCCCCGGCATCGCCGAACGCCTCTCGCAGATGATCCAGCTGCCGACGGTGTCGGCCGAGCTCGACCAGCGGGGGAGGGAGCCGTTCGAGGCGTTCGTCTCCCTCATCGCCACGCAGTATCCGCTCGTCCACGAGCGGCTGACTCTCGAGCGGCACACCGACTTCGGGCTCCTGTTCCACTGGAAGGGGAGGGGCGAGACCTCCGACGGACCTCTCGTGCTGATGGCGCACTACGACGTCGTGCCCGTCGACGAGAGCGATGCCTGGACCCATCCGCCCTTCGCCGGTGTGATCGACGGCGGCATCGTGTACGGACGAGGGGCGCTCGACGACAAGGGGCCGCTGATCGTGGTGCTCGAGGCCGTCGAGAACCTGCTCTCCTCGGATTTCACGCCCGCGCGCGACGTCTACCTCAGTTTCGGCGGCAACGAGGAGACCTTCGGGCACGCGGCCGAGGAGATCGCGCGGGTGCTCCGTGAACGAGGGATCGTGCCCTGGCTCGTCGTCGACGAGGGCGGTGCGGTCGTGGCGGCTCCGCTGCCCTTCGTCCCTGGGCGGGCCGCGATGATCGGCGTCGGCGAGAAGGGCGTGATGACCCTGACCCTCACGGCGCGCGGCGAGGGTGGGCACGCCTCCGCGCCCCCGGCGCTCACCGCCGTCCGCCGCGTCGCGAGGGCCGTCGACCGGCTCGGCCCGCGGACCTTCCGTCCGCGCGCATCCCGTGCGATCGGACGGATGCTGTCCCAGCTCGCCGACCAGACCCCCGGCCCCGCCCGGCATCTGCTTCGGCTCCTCGGGGGAGCACCGGTGCTCACGGCCCAGCTCTTCGCCGCCCTGGGTGGAGAACCCGCCGCGCTCGTCCGCACCACGGTCGCTCCGACGATGCAGTCCGGCGGCACCGCGGCGAACGTGCTGCCGTCGCAGGCGTCCGCGACGATCAACCTGCGCATCGCGCTGGGCGAGACGACGCAGCAGGCGGTGCTGCGTGTGCGTCGCCGCATCGCCGACCCTCTCGTGAAGGTCGCCGTCGTCGAGGCCAGCGAGCCCTCGCCCGAATCGCCGACCGACAACGAGCAGTTCGCCCTCCTCTCCGATGCCCTGGCCGCGTCGTATCCGGGCGTCGCCGCGGTGCCGTACGTGATGATGGCGGCCACCGATTCGCGTCATTTCCACCGCTTCTCCCCGGCCGTGTACCGCTTCGCGCCGCTCGACATGTCGAACGCGCAGCGGGCGTCGATCCACGGCGTCGACGAGAACGTCGAGATCGCCGCGCTCGAACGCGGGGAGCGGTTCCATCGTGCCCTCATCGAACGGCTAGGGTGATCTCACCCGCCCTTCTGCTCGCGTCCGTGTTCCGCTCGGGAACCGGCAGGAGCGGAGATCAGACGCCTGAACAGGAGCCGCGATGACGCGCACCCGGACTCTCGGCACCCTCGCGACGGTCGTCGGCTTCCTCGCTTTCGTCGAGTTCACCAGCGGTGTGCTGCAGGGGTACTACACGCCCATGCTCAGCGACATCGCACGCCACCTCGGCATCCACGACGCCGACGTCAACTGGCTCGAGGGCACGCAGCTCATGCTCTCGGCACTCGTCGTCCCGGCTTTCGCGAAGCTCGGCGACATGGTCGGGCACAAGCGGATGCTGCTCATCTCGACGGCTCTCACCGGTGCGGCCGCGCTCGTGCTCCCCTTCACGGACTCGTTCGCGGTGTTCCTCGTCGGGTGGGCGCTCATGGGGTTCTACGTCGTCTGGCTGCCCCTGGAGATCGCGCTGATCTGGTCTCGGTCCCGCCGCATGGAGGGACGCTCGTCCATCACCGCGAAGGCCGCGGGACTCCTCGTCGCCGCACTCGAAGGCGGCGCCATCATCGGTGCACTCGTCGGCGGCGCGCTCATCGACGTGCTGCCGCTGACCGTCGTGCTGCTGATCCCCGCGCTCCTCATCATCGTCTGCTTCTTCGTCGTCCTGTTCGGGGTCAAGGAGTCGCCCGAGCCCACCGGGGGCGTCTTCGACACGGTCGGCCTCGTGCTGATCTCCCTCGCGCTGATCTGCTTCACGGGCGGGCTCAGCCTCCTGCGTCTCGACGGCGGGCTCGCGAACCCCTGGTCGTGGGCGGTCGTTGCGCTCGGCATCCTGCTCGTGATCCCGTTCGCACTGTGGGAGCTGCGCTGCGGCGACCCGCTGATCGACGTGCGGATGTTCCGCTCCCCGGCGCTCGGCCCCGTGTTCCTCACCGCGGGGCTGTTCGGCGTCAGCGTGCTGGGTGCGCAGGCGCCGCTGTCGACCTTCGCCCGCACCGACCCCTCGGTGTACGGATACGGACTCGGGACGACCGGGTTCGCGACGTCGCTCATCATCGGGGTCTACCTGGTCGCGATGATCGGCGGAGCGCTCCTCTTCCCGGTGGTCGCTCGCCTCGTGACGCCGCGACTCACCCTGATGGGGGCCTCGGTGCTGGTCGGCATCGGATTCCTGCTGTTCCTGCCCTTCCACGACTCCTATGCGCAGGTCATCACCAACATGGTCGTCGTCGGGCTGGGGTCGGGAGCGCTCGTCGCGGCCCTTCCCGCTGCGGCGGCGTCGGCCGCGCCGGCCTCGCAGACGGGCGTCGCCACCGGGCTCACCAACTCGGTGAAGACGGTCGGCGGGGCGATCGCGTCGTGCGTGTTCGGCATCGCCCTGCTGCACGGCGCCGTCGGCGCCGCGTCGGAGGGGACGGCCGGCTCCTTCGCAGGCTACGTCACGGTCTGGGTGGTGTGCGGCGTGACGGCCCTCGCCGCCGCCGTGCTCCTGGTCTTCGTGCCGAAGGAGGCGTTCACCGACCGGGCGGTCGAGACCGAGGCCGCGCCCGCGGTGTGAGCGCCCCGGTTCAGTCGCGCGGGTTGTACATGAACTCCAGGCGGATGCCGTTGGCATCCTCCACGAACGACGCGTAATAGCGCGAGCTGAAGCGCGGATACTCCTTGGGCCCGCGCACGGGGGTCCAGCCCGCGGCCAGGGCGATGCCGTGCAGACGGTCGACCTCTTCGCGGGAGTCGACGGCGTACGCGAGGTGCTGCCAGCCGATGCGGCCGTGCTCGTGCGGACCCGTGGCGTTGTCGCGCGCCGGGTACAGCAGGATCTCGGGCTCGTCGGTCTTGCGCCAGTACGCCAGGTCGTCGGCGTCGTGCGCCCGCGTGTAGCCGAGGGCCTCGAAGACCGGATGGAACTGGGCGGATGCGGCGGGCACGTCGTCGACGGTGATGCCGAGGTGATCGAAGGAGGCCATGAGGACAGTCTGTCGGATGCCCCCGACATCCGGTCGTCGGGCGGGATCTCGAGAACCCCGGGGCTCGACGAGGGGAGAGGTGGGGTGTCGAGCCCCGGGGCGGTCTCTGTTCACGTCTCAGCCGTCGTGGCTCCCGGCGTGACGACGGGCGCGGATCAGAGCGATCCCGAGAGCCAGCAGCGCGAGAGCCGCGCCCCCGGCCACGAGCGGCCCGACCAGATCCAGTCCGGTGTCGGCGAGGCCGCCGGGGCCGGAGTTCTCACCCTTCTCGGCAGGGGGCGTCGGCTGTTCGGTTCCGCCCGTCTCGTCGTCGACGTGTCCGCCGTCGCCGCGCGGTGTGGTCGCGCTCGACGGCGCCGACTCGACCGGCTCGCCGCCCGGCGTGGTGCCCGCAGAGACCGCCGTGTTGTCGATCGTGTCGAGTGCGAGATCTGCGTCCTGCGTCGTGTAGCTCGCGGTGCAGGTGATCGACTGCCCTGGCCGGAGGGATGCCGCTTCGGGCGGGCATTCCACCGCGGACACCGATCCGGTGCCGCTGAACTCCGTCTCGTCGACCCGGACGTCCGTGAGCGTCACGGTTCCGGTGTTGGTGACGACGAAGGTGTAGTCGATCGTGCTGCCGCTCCAGAACCACGCGGCATCCGTCGACTTCACGATGGCGAGCCCGGGGGCCTGCTCCGAGGTGATCACCGCCGAAGACGGGAGCGAGGTCACCGGGGTTCCGGTGAGCGTCATGCCCGATGCGGTCGCGGTGTTCTCGACGGAGCCCCTGTCGACGTCATCCTGCTGCACCACGTAAGTCGCGGTGCATGTCACGGTCTCGTCGGGGTCGAGAGCGAGCGGTCGCGAGGGACACTCCACCGGCGAGAGCGTGCCGGTGCCGGTGAACGCGGTCTCGTCGACGGTCACATCGCTCAGCGGGCTGGTGCCGGAGTTGGTGACCTCGAACGAGTACGTGACACGGTCGCCGACCTGGGCCTGCGAGACGTCCGCCGACTTCGTCAGGAGGATCTCCGCCTCGACGCGCGGCGTGTTCGTGAACGTGCAGCGCACGCCCACGCCGTCGGGACGACCCTCGGGAATCGTGACGTCGGCACGAGTGCCTCGGCCGCTCGCGATCCGATCACTGCTGGCGCCATCCAGGCAGGTCCACGACGATCGGTAGCGCTCCGGATCGGTGCCGGTGCCGCTCTCCTCGATCGTGACGACGGAGCCGGGGAGCACCGGGACGAGCACTCGCTCGCGCTGCACGCCCCGCGCAGTGCCGGTCGTCTGCGTGGCGATGTCGCCGAGACCGCTGCCGGATGCCGCGAGGCGCACCTGGTCGGTGTCATCGTCGGATTCCCGGCCCTCGGGGAAGTCCTTCTCGAGCGTGAGGTGGCTCGGGGCGGTGCAGGATGCCAGGTCGACGACGCCGGGCTTCGAGAAGGTCACCGTGCTCGTGACCTCTCCCGACATCGGGTCGATCCGCAGCAGCTCGAGCTCAGTGCTCACGACGAGGAAGCCGTCGCGGTCGAAGGCGGCCCCGTTGATGCCGAGATTCCCGGGGTCTGCGACGGTGAAGCGATGGATCAGCGTGGAGCGCACTGCCGGGGCGGGGTTCCCCTGCCCGAGGATGATGTCTCGGGCGTCCACCACGTAGATCGCCGCTTCCTTCGCGTCACTCATGACGACGTAGAGGTTTCCCTCGTGATCGAAGGCCATGTCGCCGTTCGTTCCTGGAATGGTGGACGGAAACGTGATCCGGACTCGGCCTTCGCGGGCACCGGAGTCGAGCGCGCGTGCATCCAGGTTCAGGGAGCCGCCGTTCGTCGAGCCATGGAAGTACCGTGAGGTCTTCGGGTCCGTTGCGCCGTGCGTCTGGGTGCTCGTCCAGCCGGTGGGCAGATCGACGACATCGACACTCGTGGTCGTTCCGGTCGCGAAATCGTAGGTCTCCATCGCGCCCTTGTTCGTCGTCCAGTGGTCGGAACGCATCACATAGGCGAGTCCGCCCGGATGCTCGGGGGTGACGTGCACGCCGAGGGCGTTGAACGTCGAGCGGGCATCGGCCCCCGCGGCGATCTCGCCCACTTCGGTCTGCGCTCCCGTGGCCGTGTCGATGCTCCACAGCGTGCTGCCGGCGCCGTTGGTCGAGTTCATGGCGTAGATGGCGGAGCAGTCGATCGCATCCGCGGCGAAAGCCGGTGCGGGCGAGGCGAACCCTCCGGGAATCGCCACGGCGCCGACGGCGAGGGCGGCCGCCGCGAGACCGGCGGTCCTTCCTCGTCGTGAACGGAGGCCGGGTGGGGCCGCGTGTGTCGATCTGCGGGCTGAACGTGCCATGAGGCAGTCCTCTCTGAGAGTGGGTCGGAGTGCCTCCGGTGCGCGGGGCAACCTCTCAAGGGTGCGGACGCGCGGTGCCGCGTGCGGGTCGTGATCCGTAGTGGGCGAGCGGAACTCAGTAGGCGCGATGCGCGACCGGGTACGTCACACGTCGAACCCGGTGATGCTCAGCGGGAGCGCGGCGTCTGTCGCCGTGGCTCAGAGCCAGGAGAACGCGGAGAGCTCCGCGCGACCGGAGATGCGCAGCTTGCGGAACGCCTTGAGCAGGTGGCTCTCCACAGTGCGGGTGCTGATGTGCAGGTGCTCTGCGATCTCGTGATTGGACTGGCCGTGCGCGGCGAGACGGGCGACTTCGCGCTCGCGATTCGACAGCTGCGCCTGCGTGCTCGAACGGCCCGCTGCCGACACGGAATCGAGGGGATCGCGTCGACCCCGAAGGTCGGCGAGCGCATCGGACAGCTGTGCCGCCGCCACGTCGTCACCGTGCCGCACGGCGATGTCGCGTCCCCGCTCGTACGACGTCGCCGCGTGTTCGAGGCGCTTCTGCTCCTCGAACCACGCGCCCAGGCGCGCGAGCTCCGCATGGTCCTCGCGTGCGACGGCCGCGCGCACATCGAGGATCGGAGTGACGAGGGCGCCCTCGACGCGGATGGCGTCGTCGTCGGCGCTCGCCGTGGGCGGTGCCTGCACGCCGAGCCCCCAGGTCAGCACGCGCAGCATCCCGGCCGCGAGGAGGTAGCCGCGCCTCTCGAGCTCGCTCATCTGAGCGCGGATCTCCCGTTCCGCACCCTCGGCATCGCCGGCGAGGAGTCGGAAGGTGATGTCGGGAAGCGCTGCGACCATGCCGGGCCAGGGGCCGATCGTCACCCCGGTGGCAGTGGCCTGCGCAGCGAGCGATGTCGCCGTGCTGATCCGCCCCGACCTGGCAGCGAGCATCGCCGCCAGCGCCAGTGCTCCCATCTGGCTGCCCTCCTGGCCCAGCCCCGGCTCTCCCAGGGCGAGGAACCTGCCGAGGTGGATCTCGGCGGCGCGGAACCGCCCGAGGGTGATCCCGGAGACCGCGGCGAGATAGGTGTGCCCTCGCAGATTCTCGAGGTCGAGCTCGACCCGGCTCTGCTCGATGTGGGTGACCGCCCAGTCGTGCGCCTCGGCCACATCGCCCCTGCCCAGCAGGGACCAACCGTGCAGCAGGGTGAGCACGCGTCCGAGCTTCGTGGAGGTGTCGTCCGCGTCCACGAGGAGCTCGTGCGCCGATTCGGCGCGACCTCGAAGAAGCAGCGCCGTCGAGAGGACGGACCTGATCGAGTCGTCGGTGGTGGCATCCCGTCCTGACAACGTCGCGAGGCGGTCGATCTGCGCGCGCGTCGCGCCGTCGCCGACGATCTTCAGGTGGGTCGCCCAGACCTCCAGCATCGTCTCGTAGCGGGGCTGGTCGGCGGCGGCGGCCTCGAGGATGTCGAGTGCGGATGCCGTCTCGCCCGCAGCGAGCGCATGCCAGCGCGCCTGGAGGATGCGGAACATCGCCCGCGCTCCGCCGTCCCCGATGCTGGTGGGCGTGCGCTCGAACACCTGGAGCGCCACCGAGGAGTCGTGCTTCCCGTCGAAGAGCGTGAACAGGTAGTTCGTGGCCGTCTCCACGCTCGGGTCGCGCTCCCACGCGCGCCGTCGTGCCGAGAGCTGCGCCGCGTGCCGATCGCGGATGAGCCGCACCAGGGTCATCTCCGCGGCATCCGGTTCGAGCGAGGCGTCCGCAGCGCTTCCGGGGAGGAGCTCGATGCGCGCGGCGGCGTCGTCTGCGGGGCCGAAGCGCTCCTGGATCCTTCTCAGGATGCGGGTGCGCCGCACCGAGGTCGGGCGGTTCTGGAAGTAGTCGGCGACGAGCGGGGGAGTCACGGCGACCGACAGACGTCCGAACGGCTCGATGCTCAGCAGCAGGCTCGCCGATTCGAGCGACTCGATGGCGTGACGGCCGACGAGCTCCTCTGCGGTGTCGATGTCCAGGACGCCCGCGAGCGCGAGCGTCTCGATGGCTTCGAGGTCGTCGGCATCCAGGTGGGCGAGGAGGTGCTCGACCGCTCCGGACATCGAATCGTGCCAGAGCTCGCCGATCGTGGTCCAGGTGCCGTCCTCGAGCGCGATGTGGCCGAACGCGCGCGCCGCCGTGATCATCGCCACGGCCAGGCTGGGGATGCCGGCGGATCGGGTGTACACGCGTCCGACCAGGCCGGTGTCGACGGCGCTCCCGAGCTGCTCGTGGACGAGATCGGAGACGGCCTCGAAGGTCAGCGGACGCAGGCGGAGCTCCGCGGCCTGGCTCACGATCGCATGCAGTCTCTTCGCGGCTCCGTCTCGGGGCGCCGCCGATGTCGTGACGATCGTGGCGCCCGTACGGGCGTGCACGGCCGCGATGACTCCCCACGATTCCTCGTCGACGAACGGGGCGTCGTCGACGAGGAGCACTGCGCGCGTCCCCGCCGCGCGTTCGGCCAACGCGGCGACCAGCTGTCTGGCCTGGGGCGGTGACGATCCCGTCGGCGTCTCGCCGGCGAGATCCAGTGCGTCGAAGGGGCGGCCGCGAAGCGACTCGATGCCGAGGATCCGGATGGTCGGATAGCCGCGCTGCTCCAGGTGTCCGGCGATCTCGCGCAGCAGCATCGAGCGTCCGCTGCCGTCCGGCCCCACGATGCTGACGCAGGAACCCGCGGTGATCAGCCTCAGCGCCGATGCGAGATCGTCAGTCCTGACGAACATCGCTGCTCCGTTCGGCGCCGATGACCGGCGGGCGGAGTTCGGGTCGTGGCATGAGGGCATCTCCTGGTTCGGACGTCAGTGTAATCACCGCTCCCGTGACCGCGCAGTATGCTGCTCGGCCCCGAAGACGCAGAGGTGGGCGATGGCATCGCCACCGCCCACCTCTGTGCTCAATCGCCCTTCACGTTGACGAGCTGCCGGAGCGTGTGCCGGATCGTCACCAGATCGGCGGCATCCGCCATCACCGTGTCGATCGGCTTGTACGCCTGCGGGATCTCATCGATGAAGGCATCCGTGTCCCGGAACTCGATCCCGACCATGGCCTCCCGCAGCTGATCGTGGGTGAACGTCCGCCGCGCGGCCGACCGGGAGTACTCCCGCCCTGCACCGTGCGGAGACGAGTTCAACGACAGCGGGTTGCCGAGGCCCTCGACCACGTAGGACGCGGTCCCCATCGAGCCGGGGATGAGCCCCGGCCGTCCGGCATCCGCCTGGATCGCTCCCTTCCGGGAGACCCACACCTGCTTGCCGAAGTGCTTCTCCGACTCGGTGAAGTTGTGGTGGCAGTTGATCCGCTCCTGCTCGTCCACCGTCGTCCCGAGGAACTCCGACACCTGCCGGACCACCCTGTCCATCATCTCCTCCCGGTTGAGCAGAGCGAAGTGCTGCGCCCACCGGAGCTCCCTGATGTACCGCGTGAACTCGGGCGTGCCCTCGACCAGGTAGGCGAGGTCGGGGTCGGGAAGGTCAATCCACCACTGCTTCGCCAGCCGCTGCGCGACGGCGATGTGGTGGCCGGCGATCCGGTTGCCGACTCCCCGCGAACCCGAGTGCAGGAACAGCCACACCCGGTCGAGCTCGTCGACCGACACCTCGATGAAGTGGTTGCCCGAGCCGAGCGTGCCCAATTGCAGCCGCCAGTTCCCTGCGTAGGACTCCGGATCGAATCCGCTCTTCTCCGCCAGCGCCTCGAGCTCGTCGATCCTCGGCTGCGCCGTGGCGACGATCTTGTTGTTGTAGCGCCCGGCGGAGAGCGGGATGGCCCGCTCGATCTGCTCCCGCAGCTCGGCGAGGTCGCGACCGTCGAGGTCGCTCCTCGTGAACTGTGTGCGGACGGCGATCATCCCGCAGCCGATGTCGACGCCGACGGCGGCCGGGATGATCGCGCCGAGGGTCGGGATGACCGACCCGACGGTCGCCCCCTTGCCGAGGTGCGCATCCGGCATGAGCGCCAGGTGCGGGTGGATGAACGGCATGCGCGCCGTGGTCTTCGCCTGATCGAGTGTCTTCTCGTCGATCAGCGACGCCCACGACAGCAGCCGTGCGGAGAGCCTCTCCATGATTCCTTTCCTTCGTGATGGTCAGCCACAGGTCGGGAGGCACAGAAAAATGCCCCGGACCTGACGGTGCGGGGCATGAGAGCAGCGGATGCTGCTACACGGCGCGCGCCGGAGGGTACGACTCGTGGCGGTCGTTGCGCTTCTGCTGAAGGGCATCGACCGCGGCGAAGGGGAGTTTCCGCAGGGCGGGCATCCGTCGTCTCCTCGGCTGAGTGCTGCGCCGGTCGGCACAGCTTTGCAACATTAGGGGAGATTCGCTGCGTGCGTCAAGCGTCCCGCGGCGGATTGTGCATGAACTCGATGCGGATGCCGTTGTCCTCCTCGACGAAGGAGGCGTAGTACGTGTCGCTGAAGCGCTCGTAGATCTTCGGCTCGCGCACGACCGTCCACCCGGCGGCCACCGCGACGGCGTGCAGTCGATCGACGTCTTCGCGGGAGTCGACGGCGAAGGCGAGGTGCTGCCATCCGACGCGGCCGTGCACGTGAGGACCGGAGTCCGCCTCGCGCGGGGCGAACACGATGATCTCGGTGTCGTCGCCGTGGTGCCACGAGAACCCGCCCTCGGCCTCGACTCCGAGCTCGTAGCCCAGCGCCGTCAGCACAGGATGGAACTGCTCACGTCCTCGGGCGATGTCGTTGACGGTGATACCCAGGTGATCGACGAGTGCCATACGTCCATCGTCGCGCATCGTCGGGCTCTGCCGGAGAACCCGGAGCATCCGCTCGCGTCGCGGCGTGTCGCCGGGAGGCGCGCCGCACCGGCATCCGATGCTCCGGGCTCTCCCATGAGAGCGGGCGAGAGTCTTCCGGCGAGAGCGGGTGAGGTCAGTGCGGGGCGTGGTACTCCGCCTCGCCGCGCTTCCAGTAGCCCTTGACCACGGCGTGGGCGGTGTCGACGCCCCAGCGCTCGAGGAGCGCGCGACCGGGCTTCACGATGGACTGCTCGGCGGCGATGAAGACGAACGGGTCGGCGCCGACGGCATCCGTCAGCCCGTCGATGAGGGTCGTGAGCGCGGAGCCGGAGGGGGCGTCGCCACGGTGCACCCACTCGACGTCGACCGGGGCCTCGATCTCGACCTCGCGGCTCGCCGACACCGTCTCGATGACGATGCGCGCGGGCACGTCGGCGGGGAGCAGCGCGGCGAAGCGGCGGATGGCGGGGATGGCGGTCTCATCGCCGGCGAGGAACCAGGAACCGGGCTGTCCCGAGATGACGGCGGATCCACGGGGACCGCCGACGCCGATCGAGGATCCGAGCGGTGCGGTGGCCGCCCACGGCGCGGCCACGCCCTCGTCGCCGTGCACCGCGAACTCGACGTCGAGCCAGTCCTCACCCCACGCGAGCGGCGTGTACTCGCGGCTCGGGGAGGCGCGCAGCTCCTCGACGGTGTCGACGGGACCCGCAGGGAAGAACAGGCGCATGTGGTCGTCGGAGCCGAGGGAGTCGAAGCCGGCGAGGTCACTGCCGGAGAGGCGGACGCGCACGAAATCGGGGGCCAGCCACTCCCGAGCGGTCAGCGTGACGGTGCGGAAGCGCAGCTCGAGGCCGCGACGCTCGATGGAGAAGCCGGATTTCGTATCGCTCATGAAGTAAGGCTAACCTACATTCGAGGCGAGGATAGGCAACCCTAACTTCGCCCGATCCGGCGCCCTTCGCGCGAAAACCCCCGCAGAACAGGAGTCTCTCCATGTCCATGCCCAGAATCCTCACCGCCACGAGCCTCGGGCTCGTCGGTCTGCTCGCCCTCGCCGGCTGCGCCTCCCCGTCGGCGGAGGCCCCGAACACCGAGAAGCCCGCGGCTGCGGAGGACTACTATCCGGTGACCGTCACCGACCTCGCGGGCAACGAGGTGACCATCGAGAGCGCCGACAGCGTCGCGATCACCGACAACCGCTTCTTCCAGCTCGCCGCAGACTGGGATCTCCCCGTCTCCGTCGCCCCGCTCGACCTGTTCAGCCCGAAGAATCCGCTCAAGGACTCGACCGAGATCCTCAACATCGGCCTTCACACCGAGCCCGACTTCGAGCAGATCGTCGCGGCCGACCCCGACGTCGTGGTCAACGGCTACCGCTTCGGCGGCGAAGAGAACGCCCAGGGCGTGAAGGATGCCGCCCCCGACGCGGCGTTCATCGACATGACGGGTCCGGAGGGGCAGACGGCCGACGAGTTCGTCGTCGAGAGCGTCACCCTGATGGGGGAGGTCTTCAACAAGAAGGCCGAGGCCGAGGCGCTCGTCGAGGAGCTCCACACCGCCATCGAGAAGGCGAAGGACGCGTACGACCCCGAGAAGACGGTCATGGGCCTGGTCACCTCCGGCGGCGAGATCAACTACTCGAACCCCACCGACGGCCGCGGAGCGAGCATCTTCTTCAGCCTGCTCGGGCTCACCCCCGCCCTCGACGCCGCGGGGTCGTCGGACCACACCGGCGACAACGTCTCGCTCGAGGCGCTCGCCCAGGCGAACGCCGACTACCTCCTGGTCCTCGACCGCGACGCCGCGGTGTCGGAGGAAGGCCAGACCGTCGTCCCCGCGCTCGAGCTGATCACCGGTTCCGCCGCCCTCTCCAGCGTCCCGGCCGTGAAGAACGAGGCCATCACGGTGATGCCGGCGGACTACTACCTCACCGAGGACGTCTTCGCCTACATCGCGGTCCTGAACGGGCTCACGGAGATGTTCGACGCGAGCTGACGCGCCGACGCCGACCCGCGCGCCGCTGCCCGACCGCATTCCGGACGTGGCGGCGGCGCGCCCCACTGCCCCGGAGACCCCATGACCTCGACGCCCTCCGCGCCGGTGCCGCGACGGATCACGAACACCGACGCCGTCGCCGCCACCGCGTCACCCCGACGAGACCGCTCCCGCTGGTCCCGGACGTGGCCGCTGCTCCTCGCCGTCCTCCTGACGCTCGCCCTCGTGACCGTGTCGATCTTCACCGGCGTCGCCGACATCACCGCGGCGCAGGGCGATGGCCGGGAGTTCCTCTGGATCACCCGCATACCGCGCACCGCCTCCCTCGTCCTCGCCGGGGCGAGCATGGCGATGGCGGGTCTCGTGATGCAGCTGATGACGCAGAACCGCTTCGTGGAGCCGACGACGGTCGGCACCACGGAGTGGGCGGGGCTGGGGCTGCTCGTCACCTACATCGTGCTGCCGGCATCCGGAGTCTTCACGAAGATGGTGATCGCGATCGTCTTCGCCTTCGCCGGGACGCTCGTGTTCTTCGCGTTCCTCCGGCGGGTGACCCTGAAGTCGTCGCTCATCGTGCCGATCGTCGGCATCATGTTCGGCTCCGTCATCAGCGCCGTGTCGACGTTCCTTGCGCTGCGCTTCAATCTGCTGCAGGTGATCGGCGGGTGGTTCATGGGCCGGTTCACCGGGATCGAGATCGGTCGCTACGAGCCGCTCTGGATCGTGCTCTTCGTCGCGATCGTGGTCGTGATCGCCGCCGACCGCTTCACGGTCGCCGGCCTGGGGAAGGACATCGCCACGAACGTCGGTCTGCACTACGAGCGGGTCGTGCTCCTGGGCGTCGGTCTCGTCGCGATGACCACGGGAGTGGTCACGGTCATCATTGGCGCTCTGCCCTTCCTGGGGCTGATCGTGCCGAACCTCGTGTCGATGGTTCGCGGCGACGACCTGCGCTCGAACCTGCCGTGGGTGTTCCTCACCGGAATCTGGATCGTGACCATCTGCGACCTCATCGGACGCACGATCATCATGCCCTTCGAGGTGCCGATCTCGCTGGTGCTGGGCGTCGTCGGATCGATCGTGTTCATCCTCATGCTCCTTCGGACGAGGAGGACCGGTGTCCGCTGACCTCGTGAACCGCCCGTCCGTGCGGCGCTCCGGGTCCTTCGCCGACCCCGCGCACCGCCTCCGCTACCGGCTCGTGCTGATCGGCCTGATCGTCGGCGCAATCGTCATCACCGCCCTGCTGCTGTGCTGGAACAACCCCTACGCGCTGTTCAGCGAACGGTGGCTGCGCATCTCGGGCATGCGCGTCTCGGCCGTCGTCGTCATCGCGGTCGTCACCTTCTGCCAGGCGTACGCGACGATCGCCTTCCAGACCGCGACGAACAACCGCATCATCACGCCGTCGATCATGGGCTTCGAGTCCCTCTACGTGCTCATCCAGACGGTGATCGTGTTCTTCTTCGGCGTCGCGGGATTCAGCGGCGTCACGCCGTTCGCCCGGTTCCTGCTGCAGTCGGCGCTGATGGTGCTCTTCGCCGTGCTGCTCTACTCGTGGCTGCTCTCCGGGCGGTTCGGCAACCTGCACGTCATGCTGCTGATCGGCATCATCCTCGGCACGGGGATGGGAGCCCTCTCCACCTTCCTGCAGCAGATGCTCGAGCCGAACGAGTTTGACGTTCTCGCCGCTCGCCTCTTCGGCAGCATCACCAACGCCAACACCGACTTCCTGTGGTTCGTCATCCCGGTGTGCGCGATCGCCGGAGGGGCGATCTGGATGCTGTCGCGGCGACTGGACCTGCTGTCGCTGGGCAAGGACATCAGCACGAACCTCGGGCTGAACCACAAGCGCCAGGTGATGCTGGTGCTCACGCTGGTCTCGGTGCTGATGGCGATGAGCACGTCGCTGTTCGGGCCGATGACCTTCCTCGGCTTCCTCGTCGCCACGCTGGCCTACGCGATCGCCGACACCTACGACCACCGTCTCCTCCTGCCGATGGCGTGGCTGCTCGGCTACGTCGCGCTCGGGCTCGCCTACTTCCTGCTCAAGCACGTGTTCACTCTTGTCAACGCGGTCACGATCATCGTCGAGCTGCTCGGCGGTCTCCTCTTCCTCCTCGTCATCCTCCGAAAGGGGCGACTGTGATCCGCATCAGAGACCTCGTCCAGCGCTACAGCAGCGAGACCGAGATCGGCCCCGTCTCGATCGATCTTCCGGCTGGCGGCATCGTCGCCCTCATCGGGCCGAACGGCGCGGGCAAGTCCACCCTGCTCACCATGATGGGACGGCTGCTCGCCCCGGACGAGGGGACCGTCGAGATCGACGGTCTCGACGTGCACCGGACGCCGTCGAAGCAGGTGGCGAGGATCGTGTCGATCCTGCGACAGGAGAACCACTTCGTCACCAGGCTCACGGTGCGCCAGCTCGTGGGCTTCGGCCGCTACCCGCACTCCGGCGGGCGGCTCACCCAGCTCGACGAGGACAAGATCACCGAGGCGATCGACTTCCTCGGTCTCACGGATCTCGAGCAGAGGTTCATCGACGAGCTCTCCGGCGGTCAGCGACAGCGCGCCTACGTCGCCATGGTCCTCGCGCAGGACACCGAGTTCGTGCTGCTCGACGAGCCGCTGAACAACCTCGACATGAAGCACGCCGTGCAGATGATGAAGCACCTGCGCCGCGCCGCCGAGGAGCTGGGCCGCACGATCGTGATCGTGCTGCACGACATCAACTTCGCCGGCCACTACGCCGACCACATCTGTGCGATGAAGGACGGCGCGGTGGTCGAGTTCGGGACCCCGGAGGAGATCATGACCGACGAGGTGCTCACCCGCGTGTTCGACACCCCCGTGCGGGTGGTCGAGGGCCCCTCCGGCCCTCTTGCGGTCTACTACTGACGGCCGACGTCGTCGATCTCCCGTGATCTCGCCGGGTGCACGGGATGCCGTCGTCGAGGAGCCGTGCGCGGGGCGGGCTTCCGGTGCGCTCGGCGCGGGACGCCGCCGCCGGGGAGCGGGATCGGCGGCGGGTCAGAGCTCGATGCCGTGGTCCTCGTCGTTCACGCCCTCGTTGTGCCCGCGGCGGGACTCGAAGCCGAGGAACCAGCCGAACCACACGATGACCGCGAGCAGCACTCCGAGCCATACGTTCTCGAAGATGAGGCCGACGACGACGCCGATCACCAGGAGTCCGGCGGAGATGAGCAGGCGGAAGCCGGTGCGCGGGGGCGTCTTCATGCCCTCAGCCTAGGGGGCGATCAGCGACCGCGGTGGTCCTCCGGCGAGAGCCGAGGGCCCCGCCGCGGCTCTCGCACGCCGCTCGCGGAGATCAGCCGGATCACGCGCTGGCGGTGACCAGCCCAGGGGGCGAGCAGCTCCAGCATCCCGTCGTCGTCGGTCCGAGAGCCGGTCAGGGCGTAGCCGATCTCGTGGGCCAGATGATAGTCGCCCACGCTCACGGCATCCGGGTCGCCGAGGGCGCGGATGCGGGTTTCGGCCGAGGTCCAGAGGCCGATTCCGGGGAGGCTGGTGAGCACGCGATCACGGTCGGCCCCGGTCGCTGCGGCGATCAGCGCGCGACGGATGCTGTCGCCGCGCTCCGCCACGCGGACGAGCGTCTTCGACTGCGGCGGCTGCACGCCCGCGCTGTGCCAGGCCCACGACGGGATGCGGCGCCAGCCCTCCACCGAGGGGGCGGCGTGCATCGGCCGCGGCGTCGGACCAGGAGCGGGTTCGCCGAAGCGCGTCACCAGCACGCGCCACGCGCGGAACGCCTGCAGCCCCGTCACCTTCTGCTCGAGGATCGCGCAGGCCAATGCGTCGAAGACCTGGTCCGTCCTCGCGAGGCGCAGCGACGGATGGCGGCGGGCGGCCTCGGCGACGAGGGGATGATGCGACGCGTCGAAGCCGGAGTCGTCGTCATGGGCTCCGCAGAGCGCGGGCACGGTGTCGAGGGCGGCGGCGGCGCCAAGGCCCCACGCGGTGGCCCTGATCTCGCCGGAGGATGAGCGCAGCGCGAGAGTCGCTGTGCCCGTCGCCGTGCGCAGGGCGCGCCAGATCACCGGGCCGTCGTGCACCATGGTCGGGTCGCCCGGCCCGCGGCGGAGCACGCCGACGGTGGAGCGGAGGTCGACGGGGCGCGCGGGGCGGTAGACGGTCTCGAGCGGTGCGCCGGATGCCGCGGCATCCGATTCGGGAGCTGCCGTCACGGTCATGCGATCACCCTACGCGGCGGTTCCGACGTCGTGAGTCCCGACATCGTACGCCTCGAGCTCGTGCGCAGAACTCCGGAGAATCCCGGGAAAGCGACGCGTGAACCGAACGGACCCCCGGAAGGCCTGCGCCCCGACTCAGAAGCGGTCGGGCGAGGGGGTGCCGTGGCCGTAGCGGATGACGACGTCGGCGTGCCGGTCGAAGCGGTAGCCGATGCCGCGCACGGTGCGGACGATGTCCTCGTAGCGACCGAGCTTGGCGCGGAGGCGACGCACGTGCACGTCGATCGTGCGCTCGCCGGGGGTCTCGTCGTCCTGCGCCTGCCAGAGCGCGGAGACCAGCTCGCTGCGCTCGATCGTGCGGCCCTCGCGGAGGACGAGGTACTGCAGGAGCTCGAACTCCTTGTAGGTGAAGGACGCGGACTCGCCGTCGATGAGAACGCGCTTGCGGGAGATGTCGACGACGACTCCGCCCTCTTCGTCGGTCACGTCCTCCTCGGCGGCGGCCTTGGTGCGGGCGATCGCGCCGGGCTCCTGCAGGGCGAGGCGCACGACATCGAGGTCGCGGCCGCCGGAGCCGTGCGGGGCGAGCGCCACGGTGGCGTGCGTCTCGGCGCCGGGAGCGAGCTCGGCGAGGGTGCGACGGAGGGCGTCGACCAGGAGCGGAAGGCTGACCCCGGCCTCGGCGGCCTTGATCTCGTCGAGGCCGACGTACAGGGCGAAGCCACGGGGCGAGCGGACGGCGGGGAGGTCGGCGGCCAGCGGCGCGGTGGCGGCCTGCGGGCGGACGGATGCGGCGGGACGCTCGAGAAGGGCGGTGTTCGACATGATGATGAGTCCTCAGGACGTGAGCCGATGCGGCTCTGATGCGTTGCATGAATGACCGGCGGCGCCGGGAGAGCGAGCAAGGGTGGATGCTCGGAGACACCGACCTCGCAGATCGCGAAGGGTCAGGTCAGGCGGGGTGGCTGTTCGTTCAGCGACACATTCGGCAACACATGCCAACGCGACCGGGCATCATCATCCCGGCAGTCCTGTTCGCCTCCTGGGCGGACAAAGGGCGTGCGTTGGTGGTCATGGGGGGATTATGTCGGAAGAAGTCTGCGCGTGTCAAAACGACCACCGGCCCCCGGGGCGGGCGTAACGTTGCTCAGATGGTGCTCCCGCATGCGATAAAAGGCTTCAGCTTCACGGATGAGAAGGACGCGTCGCGCTACACGCTCCTGCACGACGGCGAGCTCGTGAGCGTGCTCGACTACCGCGACGACGGGCGCACGGTCGCGCTGACCAGAGCCTTCACGATCCCGACTTTCCGCGGAAAAGGCTACGCCGCAAAGGTCGTGGAGGGCGCTGTCGCCGACCTCGAGTCCCGGGGGGATCGCAAGGTCGATCCGGTCTGCTGGTACGTCGCGGACTGGTTCGCCGCGCACCCCGAGCACGCGGATCTGCTCCGTACACGATGATCCGGCTTCTGTGACACTGTGTTACGACGCCGTCTGCACGTGCACCCCGAGGAGATGACCGGATGAAACTCGCCGAAGCGCTCACCGCGAGAGCCGATCTGCAGCGCAGGATCGAGCAGCTCCGCTCCCGCATCACCGCGAACGCGCGCTATCAGGAGGGCGAGGAGCCGGCGGAGGACGCCGCGGCGCTCATCGTCGAGGCGGACGCCGCGCTGGAGCGCCTCCAGGAGCTGATCCGCCGCATCAACGCGACCAACTCCCGGCTCGATCTCGGCGCGGACGGCACGATGACAGACGCGCTCGCGGCTCGCGACGTGCTGCGCCTGCGGCATTCGCTGCTCGCGGACGCGGCGTCGGCGGCCTCCGGGTCCGCCGGGATGTTCCGGCAGATGCGCTCCGAGCTGCGGCAGGTGGCGGCTCTTCCCGTCGCGACGCTGCGCGAGAGGGCGGATGCCGTCGCCGTCGAGCTGCGGGAGCTGGACAACCGCATCCAGCAGGCGAACTGGACGAGCGACCTGGAGGAGTAGAGCGGAAGTCGGTAGCCACGACGAAGCGGGCACAACCCCTGCCGGTGGGGCAAGACCGGCCCTTGTCGGGCGGAGGGCAGCCCAGATCCCGTATCGCGCAGCCCCGCACCCCGCACAGGTGACAGCGCACAGCGCATCTCGCATCACCGCGTGCCGATCGTCATGGCGAGGGTGGGTCAGGGGACCTTTCGCTCTCTCATTCAGGATCGCGTCCGGCACGCCTCGGACGTGATGTCGGAGGCCCTCCGTACCGTGAGGGTATGCGAATCCTGCACACCTCCGACTGGCACATCGGCCGCACCTTCCATGGCAACTCGACCATGGATGCGCTGGCCGAGGTCTTCGGGGCGCTCACGGAGCAGGTTCGCGAGAACGACGTCGACGTCGTGGTGGTCGCAGGCGACGTGTTCGACTCGGCGACGCCGGCTGCGGCCGCGTACACGCTCCTCGGCGACGCGCTCGTCGCGCTGCACGAGACGGGAGCCCGCGTCATCGTGACGAGCGGCAACCACGACTCGGCCGCGCGGCTCGGGTTCCAGGCCAGGCTCCTGCGCGACGGCATCGACGTGCTCACCGATCCCCGTGCGATCGGTGACCCCGTCACGGTGCACGATGCCGACGGCCCCGTGCACTTCTTCGGCATCCCGTACCTCGAGCCGGCGATCGTCCGCCAGCACTGGCCGGAGGCGCAGCTGCGCACTCAGGCCCAGACGATGGCGCACGCCATGGGGCTGGTGCGCGAGGGCATCGACCGGCACGAAGGGCGCTCGGTCGCGATCGCGCACTGCTTCGCGGCGGGCGTCGACGTCACCGCCGGCCTCGAGCGCGAGGTCCGCCAGGGCGGTCTCGACGTGGTCCCGCTCGAGGTCTTCGACGGTCCCGACTACGTGGCGCTCGGGCACATCCACGGTCGTCAGCAGGTGAGCGAACGCGTGCGCTACTCGGGGGCGCCGCTGCACTACAGCTTCGGCGAGCAGCACAAGCCGCGCGGCTCCTGGCTGGTAGAGCTCGACGCCGACGGCCTGGCGTCCGCCGAGTGGCTCGATCTGCCCGTGCCCCGCGCACTCGTGACGCTCACCGGTACTCTCGACGAGATCCTGTCGGTCGAGAACGTCGCCGCGCACGCCGAAGACTGGGTGTGCGCGATCTACACCGACGCCGTCGCACAGGCAGAGCCGATGCGCCGTCTGCGTGAGCAGTATCCCTTCTGCGCGATGGTGCAGCATCAGCCCTCGGTGAGCGCCGAGGTCGATGAGCGCTCCTATTCCGAGCGCCTGCGGATGGCCGTCACCGACACCGACCGGATCGAGGCCTTCCTGCAGCACGTCCGGGCAGGGCAAGGGGCGTCTGAGCGAGAGAGCGAGCTGATCCGCGAGATCCTCGACGATCGTGCGCGGACCGAAGCACTGGTCTGAGCGGGTACTGATCCGATGCAGCTGCACCGCCTGGAGGTCGAGGGCTTCGGCCCGTTCCGTTCGCGTCAGATCGTGGATTTCGACGCGTTCGCTGACGACGGCATCTTCCTCATCGCCGGGCGGACGGGCGCGGGCAAGTCCAGCATCCTCGATGCGGTGTGCTTCGGCCTCTACGGAGGTGTTCCCCGCTACGACGGGAGCGAGAAGAGGCTGAGGAGCGACCACAGCGAACCCGACGAGGTGTCCGAGGTCGTCGTGGAGTTCAGCACGCCTTCCGGGCGGTTCCGGGTCACACGTTCGCCGGAGTATCTGCGGCCGGCGAAGCGAGGCGGCGGTCTCACGAAGCAGGCGGCCGCGGTCGCTCTCGACGAGTGGACGGATGCCGGCTGGGTCGGTCGCGCCGCCCGAGCGGTCGATGTCGCCGGTGAGCTCGACGAGATCCTGCAGCTCAGCAGGGAGCAGTTCCTGCAGGTGATCCTGCTGGCGCAGAACCGGTTCTCGGAGTTCCTGCTCGCGAACAGCAGAGACCGTCAGTCGCTCCTGCGCCGCCTCTTCGGCACGGAGCGCTTCGAGGACGTGCAGTCGCGGTTCGACGAGCGTCGGCGGGAGGCGGAGCTCCGGCTCGGCACGAGACTGGCCGCCGTGACAGCGCGACTCGACGAGGCCGATCGTCTGGTCGCGAGCGCGGAGCTCGAGGCCGACGGGGCAGAGGGCTCGTCGCGCGCTGAGCGCGAAGACGTGAGCGTTGCCGGGCTGACGTCGGCGGCCTCCACGGACGAGCGGCTCGACGACCTGCGCCGCGCCAAGGCCAGGGCGGACTACCGCGTCGAGCGGCGTGCGGCCGAGCGCGACGACGCCGAGACGCGCCTCACCGCGGCCGATGCGGCGCTGGCCGCGCTGCGAGAGGATCAGCGCGCGCAGAGCGAGCGTGATCGCGCCCGTGCGGCCCTCGATCGGCTCGATGCCGAACTCCCGCAGATCGCCGACGCCCGGGCAGAGCTCGATGCTGCCCGCGCTGCCGAGGCGCTGCGTGCGACGATCGCCGCGGCGACGCGCGCGCAGGTCGCGCTCACCGTCTCGACCGATGCCGAGCAGGAGGCCCGGAGCCGCTGGACCCGATTCGGCATCGCCCTTCCCTCCGAGAGCACGGAGGAGCTCGATGCCTGGGCCTCGGAGCAGACGAAGGAGACAGGCGCCTGGGAGCACGCGCGTGAGCTCGAGCGCCGGGCGCCGCAGCTGGCTGTCGATCTCCAGGCCGCCGAAGATCGTGTGGCGGCCGTGTCCGCACGGATCGACGCAGGGGACACGGAGCGGTCGACGATTCCTGAGCGGATCGCGGCGGCCACCCAGCGACGTGACGACGCGAGACGACGGGCCGATCGGGCCGCAGATCTCCTCGTCGCGCGCGAGGCTGCGGCAGCCCGGAATGCGGCGGCTGCCGAGCGTGAGCGGGTGGAAGCGCAGGAGGTCATCGACAACGCTGCCGTCGACGATGCGGCGGCAGCGTTCGCATCGGCGCAGGCGCGGTTCGCGCAGCTGCGCAAGCGCCGTTCCGACGGGATGGCGGGGGAACTCGCCTCCGCCCTGGTCGACGGAGAGGCCTGCCCGGTCTGCGGCGCGCACGAGCATCCCGCCCCCGCCGAGCATGTCGACCCGGTGTCGGCCGACGACGTGGCCGAGGCCGAGGCCGCGCGCGACGCCGCGGCCCAGCGCGAGCGCATGGCGTCGGAGAAGCTCGCGGCCACTGTCGCCGCACTCGCTGCGGCGACAGCCCGCGCCGATGGGCGCACGGTGGAGCAGGCGACCGCAGACCTCACCGCGGCCGAAGAGGAGTACGACACGAGTGTCGCGTCGGCGTCGGCCGTCGCGGAGCTCGAGCAGGAACTCGCCGCTCTGACGGCGAGAGCAGAGGCTCTCGAGAACGGTCGCGCGGACGACACTGCCGCCCTCTCCGCCGCTCGGGAAGAGCTCGCCGTGCTTCTTCAGCGCCGCGCAGACGCCGAGGCGCAGATCCTCTCGGCCCGCGGGGAACACGAGACGGTCGCCGCGCGCCTGGAGGAGGCCGGGGAGCGCATCTCCGCCGCCCGCTTACTGTCCGAAGCGATCGCGGAGCGGGAGCGTCACGAGAAGACGACTGCCGACGCTGTCGCGGAGCGGGATGCCGCGCTCGCCGCGTCGGCCTTCGACGATGTCGCAGCTGCCGAGGCGGCGCTGCGCTCGCCCGCGGCACAGGCGGCGCTGACGGCCCGCATCGACGAGCACACGGCGCAGCGGGGCAAGGAGAAGGCGATCCTGCTCGACCTGGAACTGCGCACTCTCCCCGAGGAGCCGATCGATCTCCTGCCTCAGGAGCAGGCATCCGTCGAGGCCAGGGCGCGCTGGACCGCAGCGGTGGATGCCGCCTCCCGCGCCGAGGGCACCGCTGAGAGGCTGGGAGGTCTGATCGAATCCGCGGCATCCGAGCAGGCGCGCGTCGGCGACGACGCCGCCGAGTTCGAGGTCCTGCGGGAGCTGGCAGACACCATCGCCGGCCGCGGGGCGAACAGCCGCAAGATGACCCTCGAGACCTTCGTGCTCGCCGCCGAACTCGAGGAGATCGTCAGGGCGGCGAACCGACGGCTGAGCGACATGTCGGCCGGACGCTATCAGCTGCAGCACTCCGACGCGCTGGCCGCCAGGGGCGCGGCCTCAGGCCTCGGCATCGTGGTGTTCGACGCCTTCACCGGCCAGAGCCGCCCTGCGCAGTCGCTCTCCGGGGGCGAGACCTTCCTCAGTTCTCTCGCGCTCGCGCTCGGGCTCGCCGAGGTCGTCACGGCGCGCGCGGGAGGCATCCGACTCGACACCCTGTTCATCGACGAGGGGTTCGGATCGCTCGATGGCGACACCCTGGAGGTCGCCATGCGCACGCTCGATGAGCTGCGTCAGGGCGGCCGCACGGTCGGCGTGATCAGTCACGTCGAGGCGATGCAGGAGCAGATCCCTGCTCAGCTCACCGTCAGGGCCACGGCCGAGGGGCCGAGCGTCATCGAGGCCCGCTGACGACGCGCGGCCACAGGACCGCCTCCGGCATCCGTTTCCGGACGCTGCTCGCCGGAACGGAGCCGATCAGACCCCGTACTCCTCGCGGATGAAGGTC
The DNA here is from genome assembly GCF_042901325.1 of Microbacterium sp. NPDC012755. Classification (NCBI taxonomy): domain Bacteria; kingdom Bacillati; phylum Actinomycetota; class Actinomycetes; order Micrococcales; family Microbacteriaceae; genus Microbacterium; species Microbacterium sp. NPDC012755. The sequence continues at coordinate 1,911,736 of NZ_JBIBCT010000001.1, forward strand.
CGCAGCTGGGCGCTGCAGCGTGCGACGGCCTCGCGCCAGTCGGTGAGCGCACCGTCTTCTGCGCTGTCGGAGACCGCACGGAAGACGCGGATCGGCACGCCGAACTGTGCGGCGACCCAGATGTAGGCGTAGGTCTCCATGTCGACCAGAGCGGCGCCGGTCGGACGGATCACGGCGGTGACCTCCGCGTCGTCGACGAAGTGATCGCCGGTCGCGATCAGGACCCCGTCACGGCCGGTCGAGACCCGCGCGGGCAGCGAGACGTGCTGTCCGGAGATGCCGTCGAGATCGGTGACGTCGTGCTGGAAGGCCTCGCCGACCTCGTGCACGCCGTCGGCGAGGTCGGGGTCGATCGCGCCGGCGGTGCCCACGACGACGATCTCGTCATAGCTGTTCGCGTCGAGCGCGCGGGTGAGGGCGTACGTCGCCTGCAGCTTTCCGGGGCCCGTCACGAGACGGTCGAAACCGGGGAGGGTGTCGGGGAAAGCGGCGAGTTCGGAGCTCAGGGCGGCGACGAGAAGTTTCACTGCCTCATCTTTTCAGGTCGCACCTGGTAGAAGCATGTGTCATCCCCTCGTAACACGCAGGGGGGATACTGGGTCGAGAACGAGTGAGGAGTCCCCGTGTCCCTGCAGCAGCAGATCTCTGAAGCCCTCGGCGTCAAGGCCGAGATCGATCCCGAGGCCGAGGTGGAGCGGCGGGTGCGGTTCCTCGTCGACTACCTGCGCACCACCGGAGCCCGCGGTTTCGTGCTGGGCATCTCGGGCGGCCAGGACTCGACGCTCGCCGGCAGGCTGGCGCAGCTCGCCGTGGAGCGCGTGCGGTCCGAGGGCGGTGACGCGAAGTTCCTCGCGGTGCGTCTGCCCTACCGCGTGCAGCAGGATGCGGCGGATGCCGAGGCTGCGCTGGAGTTCATCTCCGCGGACTCCTCGGTCGAGGTCAACATCCAGAACGGCGTCGACGGCGTCGAGGAGGACATCGAGTTCGCCGTCACCAGCGACATCAGCGACTTCAATCGCGGCAACATCAAGGCCCGCGTCCGGATGGTGACGCAGTACGCGCTCGCCGGTCACGACGGACTGCTCGTGATCGGCACCGACCACGCGGCGGAGGCGGTGACGGGCTTCTACACGAAGTTCGGAGACGGTGCGGCCGACATCCTGCCGCTCTCGGGCCTCACGAAGCGTCAGGGACGCTCGCTGCTGCAGGTGCTCGGAGCCCCCGACCGCCTCGCATTCAAGGTGCCGACGGCCGACCTGCTCGACGGGCAGCCCGGCCGTGCGGACGAGGACGAGCTGGGTCTCACCTACGAGCAGATCGACGACTTCCTGGAAGGCCGAGAGGTCGCTCCCGACGTCGCGGGGCGCATCGAGGCGAAGTACCTCGGCACCCAGCACAAGCGGCACCTTCCGGTGACCCCCGACGACACCTGGTGGCGCTGAGCGCGTCCTGTGATGTCGGATGCCGCGGCTAGTGTCGAAGCATCCGACAGAACGGGAGCATCGTGCGGATCGACACTCAGGCGCAGCGCGTCATCTGGAGCGCGAGCGACCTCAAGGCCGCGGCCGAGTGCGAGTTCGCGTGGTGCAGAGCGATCGACGCGAAGCTCGGCCGCGTTCCCGCGGTCGAGGAGCCCGAGGACGCGACGCTGGCCCGCGCCGCCCGTCTCGGAGACGTCCACGAGCAGAAGGTCCTCGCCGACTACGTGGCCGAGTTCGGGCAGGGCGTTCACGAGGTCGCGAAGGTGTCGTCGGTGGATGCCGACGCGCTCGCCGGCGTGGTCGCCGAGACGATCGTCGCGCTGTCCTCCGACGCCCGGGTGATCTTCCAGGCGGCGTTCGCGACCGAGGAGTTCGTCGGGTTCGCCGACTTCCTGCGGCGCGATCCCGACGGCCGGTGGCGGGTGGAGGACTCCAAGCTCGCCCGCAAGGCGCGGGTCACGGCGCTCATGCAGCTCGCGGCATACGTCGACCAGCTCGACCGCCTCGGCATCCCCCGATCCGACGAGGTCGATCTCATCCTCGGCGACGGCACGCGGAGCACGCACCGGGTCGATGACCTCCTCCCGCTGTTCCGCGTGCGGCGTGCGCGGCTGCGAGCCTTGATCGCCGATCGTCGGATCGCGGAGGGTTCGGCCGGGGCTCCGCTCGCGTGGGGAGACGACCGCGGCGATCTCGACGTCGTCGCGTGCGGCCGCTGCGCCACGTGCGAGGAACAGGTGCTGGCGCACAGGGATCTGCTCATGGTGGCACGCATGCGGCCGGTGCAGCGCGCTCGTCTGCGCTCAGCGGGCATCGAGACGATCGATCAGCTCGCCGCGGCATCCGATGCGCCGGAGGGCATGAATCCCGACACGTTCGCGACGCTCCGTGCGCAGGCCGAACTCCAGCTGCAGGCAGATGCGGCGGGGACTCCCACGTTCGACGTGCACTACGCGGCGGCGATCCACACGCTCCCTGTTCCGAGCCACGGCGACATCTTCTTCGACTTCGAGGGCGACCCGCTCTACACCGAGCCGGCGCCGGCGGGGGAGTCGGAGTGGGGGATCGACTACCTCTTCGGCTGGGTCGACAACCTCGATCAGTACACCGCGCTGTGGGCGCACGACTTCGCCGCGGAGAAGAGGGCTCTGGAGGACTTCCTCGATTTCGTGAAGGTGCGCAGAGCCGCCCACCCCGGCATGCACATCTACCACTACGCCCCGTACGAGACCTCGCACCTCGTCGCGATGGCGGCCAGGCACGGCGTGCGCGAGGGCGAGGTCGATCGGCTCCTCAGAGAGGGCGTGTTCGTCGACCTCTACCCGCTCGTGCTGCGCACGGTGCGCGTCGGGTCGCGCTCGTACTCGATCAAGAAGCTCGAACCGCTCTACATGGGCGCCGACGTGCGCACGAGCGACGTGCAGAAGGGCGACGACTCGATCGTCCAGTACGTCGCGGCGCGGGAGCTCGCGGCCGCGGGGGAGCAGGCCGAGGCGGATGCCGTGTTCGCCGACCTCGCCGACTACAACCGCTACGACTGCGTGTCGACGCGGCGTCTGCGCAATTGGCTGATCGACATCGCTCGGGAGAAGGGTGTGCACCCGGCGCCGCCCGACCAGGCCGACGAGGTCATGTACGAGCCGTCTCCGCGGTCAGTCGCCCTGCTCGGCGACGCGGAGCATGACGTCGAGGCGGGCGGCGACGGTCAGGTGCACCGGATCGCCGCCGCGGCCATCGACTACTTCCCCCGGGAGGCGAAGAGCTTCTGGGTCTCGCACTTCCAGAGGCTCCGTGAGCCGGTCACGATGTGGGACGGCATGAGAGACGTCATCCGCGTCGATCGGTTCTCGTCGACCGTGAGCCGTGACTGGAGCGTGGGCGAGGGGCGTCGGGTGATGTCGCGCGACATCGAGATCCGCGGCGAGGTGTCCCCGGGCACGACGCTCGGCGTCGGATCGCAGCCGTTCGCGCTGTACGAGGTCCCCGCGCCCTTCGACACCGAAGTGCCCTCACGCGTCGTGCACGTGCCGCACACGGTGACGATCGCCGAGGTGCTCGACGACGGATATCTCGTGACCGAGACCGCTGTTCAGGGGCAGACATGGGACGAGCTCCCGATCGCGCTGACTCCGGCCGCGCCGCCGAGAGTGGTCTCGCTGCAGGGGGCGATCGACGAGTGGGCCGATGCCGTGCACCTGGCCGCACCGGGCTTCCCCGACGACGCGGCGACCGACATCCTCCGGCGGATCCCTCCGCGCACGATATCGGGAGCCCCGCTTCCGGAAGCGGGGGGCGACACGATCGATGCGATCGTGCGCGGCATCCTCGATCTCGACCACAGCTACCTCGCGGTGCAGGGACCTCCCGGTACCGGCAAGACGTACACCGGGTCCCAGGTCATCGCGCGGCTGGTGAACGAGCACGGCTTCAAGGTCGGAGTCGTCGCACAGTCCCATGCGATCATCGAGACCCTGCTCGAGCGCGTTGTCGCCGACGGCGTGTCTCCTTCGCAGGTGGGCAAGGCGCCGAAGTCCGATGACGGCGATCCGTCGTACACGGTGATCCCGAAGAGCGGGATGGCGTCGTTCCTCGCCGAGCACAGCGGTGAGGGCGTCGTGGTCGGCGGTACCGCCTGGGATTTCAGCAACACTCAGCGGGTCGGCCGCGGGGGCCTCGACCTGCTGGTGATCGATGAGGCCGGACAGTTCTCGCTCGCGTCGACGATCGCGGTGGCCGCGGGGGCGAAGCGACTGCTGCTGCTCGGAGACCCCCAGCAGCTGCCCCAGGTGAGCCAGGGCGCTCATCCCGAACCGGTCGACACCTCCGCGCTCGGATGGGTCATGGACGGTGACGCGGTCGTGAAGCCCGAGTACGGGTACTTCCTCGCGAGGTCGTGGAGAATGCACCCGTTCGTCGCCGCCCCGGTCTCCACGCTCGCCTACGCAGGCAAGCTGGCTTCTGCTCCCGGCACCGAGAAGAGATCGCTCGCCGGCATCGATCCCGGCCTTCACGTCCTGCCCCTGCGCCACCGTGGCAACGCGACGCAGTCCGCTGAAGAGGCGGAGGCGGTCGTCGCACTCGTGGCCGATCTCCTCGGCCGCACGTTCACCGACAACGACGCGGACGCCACGGCGCGCCCTCTCGTACAGTCCGACATCATCGTCGTCACGCCCTACAACGCGCAACGTCAGCTCGTGCACGACGCGCTCTCCACCGCAGGCTTCCCCGATGTCCCTGTAGGCACGGTCGACAACTTCCAGGGCAAGGAGGCCGTCGTGTCGATCACCTCGCTCGCCGCATCCAGCGGGCGAGACGCTCCCCGCGGTCCGGAGTTCCTGCTCCTGCAGAACCGGCTGAACGTGGCGATCTCGCGCGCCCAGGTCGTCGCCTATCTGATCCACTCGCCCGCGCTTCTCGACGATCTGCCGTACACGCCGGAGGGCGTTGCACGGCTCAGCGCGTTCGCCCGACTGGTCGGCGCCGGAGAGGACTGAACGATGCACACGACGGACGACATCCTTCGCGCGGCCGCCGCCTGGGCCTGGCTGCCGCGCGACAGCGAGCACGTGCGGGAAGACCTGCTGCTGGTGAGGTACCCCGAACGGTTCGGAGGCGGTGTGCGCGGCTCCCAGGTCAGCTCGCCGTCGAGCGCCGCCGCGGTTCTCGATCGTGCTGTCGAGAAGACCCGAGCATGGGGCGAGTCGCAGTTGACCTTCTGGACGAATCCGTCCGACAGCCCTGATCTCGAGGAGGAGCTGCGCCGCCGCGGCGCCCTGCACGAGGATACGGTCGCCGTGTTCGCCCTCGCGATCGATCAGCTCGCGATCGACGTTCCGAGCGGAGTCACCGCCGAGGTGGTCCGCACGCTGGAGCAGGTGCGCGAAGTGGACGCGATCAACGTGCCGGTGTGGGAGCAGTCGCCGCTCGACGAGGACGGACTGCGCATCGAGCTGGCGGAGGTGGTCGCCGGGCTTGAAGCCGCAGAAGGCGTGCGCGTGCTCGGCCGACTCGACGACGAGGCCGTGAGCACCGGCGGCTGCACGATCGTCGAAGGCTTCACCCGCCTGTGGGGTGCCGCGACCCTGGAGCGGGCTCGAGGCCGCGGCGCGTATCGGGCGGTCCTGGCGGAGCGGCTCCGAGCGAGCGCCGAGCTCGGCGCGACGACCGCGCTCGTGAAGGGCAGGATCTCGACGTCCGCGCCGATCCTCGAACGAGCGGGATTCCGGCACTACGGAGACGAGCGCGCGTACCGGCTGAGCGTCTGACTCCGGCCCCGCCCGAGCGCAGCTCTGCTGCAACGCCTCCGCCCGCTCTCGGTGCCCAGCTCTGTGGGCGTGCCCGAGCGTCTGAACCGGGCGCCGCTCTGCAGCCCTGCCCGAGCGTCGGTCTCAGACCCGGCCCGTTGGTAGCTCCGCGGCGGCGCCTCCGCCTGCTCCCCAACGCAGCTCTGCTGCGACGCGGAAGCCGCAATTGGGCCCGAGGGTCAGACGGTGCCGTACAGGCGGTCTCCGGCGTCGCCGAGACCGGGGACGATGTAGCCCTTCTCGTTGAGCCGCTCGTCGAGAGCGCCCAGCACCAGGGTGACGTCGCGGTCACCGACGAGCGCCTCGATCGCGGCGACTCCCTCGGGGGTGCCGAGCAGGCAGATCGCGGTGACATCCTTGGCTCCGCGGTCGAAGAGGAACTGGATCGCCGCGGCGAGCGAGCCGCCGGTGGCGAGCATCGGGTCGATCGCGAAGCACTGGCGGTCGCTGAGGTCGTCGGGGAGACGCTCGGCGTAGGTCGTCGGCTCGAAGGTCTCCTCATCGCGGACCATGCCGAGGAACCCGACCTCGGCGGTCGGCAGCAGCGTGACGAGACCCTCCAGCATGCCGAGGCCGGCGCGCAGGATCGGCACCACGATGGGCCGGGGCTCGGAGATCTTGACGCCCATCGTCTTCGTCACCGGGGTGGTGATCTCGATGGGGCTGACCCGCACGTTGCGCGTCGCCTCGTAGGCGAGCAGCGTCACGAGCTCCTCCGTGAGCTGGCGGAACACCGGCGACGGGGTGCGCTCGTCGCGCAGCACCGAGAGCTTGTGGGTGATGAGAGGGTGGTCGGCAACGTGAACGCGCATGGATACAGGCTAATGCGCCGCACAGCCCCGCACGACATCGGATGCCGCGGCACCCGCGCCGCGCGCCGTAGGCTCATCCCATGACCTCCGCCGACGACCGTGCGATGACGCGTGCCCTGGAGCTCGCCGCCGAGGCCGCCGCAGCCGATGAGATCCCCGTCGGAGCCGTGGTCCTCGATGCGGAAGGACGCGTTCTCGCCGAAGGGCGCAACGACCGAGAGGCCACGCACGACCCCACCGGCCACGCGGAGGTGAACGCGCTCCGCGGAGCGGCGGCATCCATCGGCTCCTGGAATCTCGACGGATGCACCCTCGTCGTCACCCTCGAACCCTGTGTCATGTGCGCAGGGGCGATCCTGCAGTCGCGCATCTCGCGCGTCGTGTTCGGGGCCTGGGACGACAAGGCCGGAGCCGCCGGCTCCATGTACGACGTGCTGCGCGACCGCCGGCTGCCGCACCGGGCCGAGGTCGTCGGGGGCGTCGAGGCGGATGCCGCGACCGGTCTTCTCCGCTCCTTCTTCGAGCAGCGGCGCTGAGCGAAGCGACGCTGAGCGCAGTACCCGCAACCACGCCGAGCGATCTGATCCCCGTGCTCTGCCCCGGCACCCGCCCGGGCTCTGCCCCGGCACCCCGCGCCAGCGTCAGAGAGCGGTCGTGACGGCGTCCGCCAGGCGAGCGACCAGCGTCAGGTACGACTGCGCGCGCTCGTCGAAATAGCCGGGGTGTCGGATGCCTCGTTCGTCGACCGCGGTCTGGGAGGCGTGGCCCTCGACGGGGACCCCCGCGACCACACCGCCGTCGATGCCCGGTGCCTCGCCGCCGTCGGAGTCGTACACGATGACGCCGCGGATGTCGCGCGGATCGATCGGGTGGTTGCCGAGCCGTCCCATCGGCGCGACGCCGTCGCCGGCGCCCTCGGTGGCGTAGACCACGACCTCTTCTCGTTCGATCGCGTCCTCGATCGCCGTGCTCGCGGCGTGGGTGACGCCGGCCGAGGCGATGCAGAACGCCGTGTGGACCTCGTCGGCGATGTTCAGCGCGAACATCTCGCCGAGCAGGGTCGTCGAGTACGAGTAGGCGACGGCGGCGATGTGGGCGCCGGGATTCCGCACGATCAGCCGATCGATGTCGACCGACAGCCGGGCGGCGCCGATGGTCGCGTGCTTCGTCGCGAGCGCCGTGACGTGTGTTCCGGAGTCCCACGCGAACCAGGCGACGGTCGCGACCTTGCGCGGCTCGCCGCGCGCCACGCACGTGCGGATGATGTCGATGCACAGTCGCTGCGCGGCATCCGCCCACTCGGGGAAGGACGCGAGGTCCGTGTCGATGCCGTGCAGCAGGTACACGACGAGGTCGGCCGTGCTCGGATCGCCGAAGGAGACGACGGCGTAGGGTCGGCCGTCGAGGATCGTGAAGGACTCCAGCCGCGCCTGCGAGTCGGCGTCCAGCACGGATTGGACGTGCTGGATCTTCGTCCGCGTCTCGACCGGCAGGTCGGGGCGCGCGAGCGCGGACCTCAGCTCGTCCCGCACCGGCACGATCAGTCCGAGGACTTCAACACGAACACATCGGTCGACGGCTGCGGGTCGATCGCCGGACGGTACACGTCGGGCTCGATGTAGATCACGCGGGCGATCGGAAGCGCCGCACGGATGCGCGCCTCGATCTCGTCGATGTCGTCGGCGACCTCGCGCAGCGGCTTGTCGGCGCTCAGCGCGATCTTTGCCGCGACCATCAGCTCGTCAGGGCCGAGGTACAGGGTCTTCATGTGGATGATCTTCTCCACCTCGGGACCCTCGTTGACGGCGTCGACGATGCGGTCGTAGTCGGCGGGGTTCGCGCCCTCGCCGACCAGCAGGCTCTTGGTCTCGATGCCGAGCACGATCGCGATGGCCACGAGAAGCAGACCGATCATGACGGTGCCGAGGGCGTCGAAGAGCGGGTTGCCCGTGATGACGGTGAGGCCGACGCCGAGCAGCGCGAACGCCAGGCCGGTGAGGGCTCCGGTGTCTTCGAGCAGCACGACGGGGAGCTCGGGGGCCTTCGCGCGGCGCACGAACGACACCCACGACTGCCCCTTCTCGCGCACCAGGTTGCTCTCCTTCACCGCGGTGCGCAGGGAGACCGATTCGAGCACGATCGCGACGAGCAGCACCACGATCGGTAGCCACCACCACACCGGGTCGAGCTCGTGCGGGTGGCGCAGCTTGTCGACGCCCTCGTAGATCGCGAAGACGCCGCCGACCGAGAACAGGATGATCGACACCACGAACGCGGAGACGTAGCGCTCCCGGCCGTAGCCGAAGGGATGCTCGCGGTCGGCCTGGCGCTGAGCCTTGCGCCCGCCGAACATGAGGAGCAGCTGGTTGCCGGAGTCGGCGACGGAGTGGATCGCCTCGGCGAGCATCGAGGCCGAGCCCGACAGCGCCCACGCGATGAACTTCGCGAGCGCGATGCCCAGGTTCGCCAGGAACGCCGCGATGATTGCTCTGCTGCCGCCGGATGCACTCATGGGACGAGTCTAGATCTCCTCCCCGAGGGATCAGCGGCGAGCCGCCGTAGGATGACGACATGACTGACGCGCTTCCCTCGATCGCTTTTCTCGGTGCCGGTTCCATGGGAGGGGCGATCCTCCGCGGCGTCGTCGCCTCGGGCATCGCGGTCGACGGCGGGATCACCGCGACCAACCGCACCGCGCAGAGCGCGGCGACGCTGGAGGGGATGCCGGGCGTCACCAGCATCGCCCTCGACGGGCATCCGACCGGGAACCTCGACGCCGCGGCATCCGCCGGCATCGTCATCGTCGGCGTGAAGCCCGCGATGGTGCCGGACCTGCTCCGCGAGATCGGGCCGCACCTGAAGCCGGAGGCGATCGTCGTCAGCATCGCCGCCGGGGTCACCCTGGAGACCTTCGCCGATGTGCTCGGCGCCGAGGCGCGTGTCATCCGCTCGATGCCGAACACCCCCGCGACCGTCGGCAAGGCGGTCACCGGACTCGCCGCCGGGGCTGCGGTCACGGAGTCCGATCTCGCCGAGGTCCGTCGCATGTTCGAGACCGTCGGCGCCGTGATCGAGGTGCCGGAGTCGCAGATCGACGCGCTCTCCACCATCTCGGGCTCCGGACCCGCGTACGTGTTCCTGTTGATCGAGAAGCTGACAGCGGCGGCGGTCGATCTGGGTTTCGCAGAGGCCGACGCGCGCCTGATGGCGGAGCAGACCTTCATCGGGGCGACCGCGCTCCTCGACGCATCGGGGGAGGACCCCGCCGAGCTGCGCCGCCGGGTCACGAGCCCCAAGGGCACGACCGAGCGCGCGATCGCGGTGCTGCAGGATGCGCACCTCGACCGGACCTTCGCCGATGCTGCCGCGGCGGCGCTGGCCCGCGCCAAGGAGCTCGCGGCCGGAGCCTGATCCACGGCTCCCTGCGACGGAGGACCGCTCGAGATCAGGGCGGTGGCCGCCGCGGCTACGCCTCGCTCGACACCTCGGCGAGGACCTGCGGCCAGCGGCCGTCGAGCACTCGTCCGCCCAGGACGGCCCCGCCCCACACGGCGGCGGCGCCGATCACGAGTCCGCACACCAGGCTCACCCAGCCGAGCGGCGGCACCCAGAACGCGGCGATCGCGAACCCGAGCGCCGGAGCGCCGAGGATCAGCGTGATCGGCGACATCACCATCATCGCGATGAGCGACTGCACGCCGCCCGACGACCCGCGTCCGAACGGGTTGGCCTCCGGGGCCGGCGCACGCCCGGGCAGGAAGCTCCCCGCCCACGCGCCGGCGCCTGCCGACACCGCCCCCAGTCCGAGCGCAGCCCCCAGGCTTCCCGGCAGCAGGTCGATACGTCCTGCCAGCACGCAGCTGGCGACGCAGAGCACGAGAGTGAGCGGCACGGCGATGATCGCGAAGCCGAGCAGTCGCCCGAAGCGGTCGACGGTGCCGCTCACCCCGGTGAGGATGTGCATGGCGACCGCATCGTTGTCGTAGGCGATCGCCATCTGCATGATGGTGCCGATCATCAGCGCGTTGATCGCGGGGACCAGCGTGATCACCGGACCGAAGCCGATCTGCTCGTCCTGCAGGCCGTTCATGAAGACGACCCCGATCAGGATCGCCGGCAGGAGCAGCATCATGACCACGTTGATGACCTGACGAGGATCACGGCGGAAGTAGCGGAGCGTGCGCGCGGCGATCGCTCCCACCGCTGTGGCGGGCAGCATCCGGTCGACGAGGCCGCCCGAGCGCACCCGGCCGCCGCCGCTGCCCTGGATCGGGGCCACCAGCCGTGCCGCGAGCAGGGCCCGCGCCGCGAACCAGAACACGACGACCGTGGCGAGGGCGATCAGCATCCGCAGTCCCGCGGTGCCGATGTCGCCGTCGACGAGCGCCGCAGGCACGCCGAACACGGCGGCGAGCGGTGTCCAGGCGAGGGCGTCCGCGGCGCCGGAGAAGGCCGATCCCACATCGCCCATCTGCCGGAAGGCGCTGAGCGCGAGGTTGATCAGCAGCCCGGAGGATGCCGCGAGCAGCACGCCGAGCGTCACGACCAGGTCGCGGGTGCGGCGCCGGGCGAGCCACCCCGCGAGGAGCCCGCTGATGACGCGCGCGCCGAGCACGCAGGTCGCGAGGGCCAGGGGGATCGTGATGAGCCCGGCGATGAGGGCGAACGCGTTGACCGACCACCCCAGCAGCATGAGCACGAGGGCGATCGCGGTGCCGATTCCGCCGATCGTGGTGGCGCCGGCGACGACCATTCCGGGGAGGAGCGCGGAGGCGGTCACCGGCAGCAGTGCGAATCGCTCGGGAGCGAGGGAGTCGTCCGCGCTCACGAGCAGCGATCCGAGCCACCAGCCGGCGACGATGATCGCGCCGGTGATGACCATGACCGTGACGGCGGTATCGGGGGCAGCGATCCGCATCGCGACGAGACCGAACGCGAGCAGCGCGAGGAACCCGAGCGCCATCATCCCTGTGATGATCAGCGTCACGATCATCCACGGGTTGCGACGGAGCTGATGACCCAGCTGGCGCCACCGCAGGCTTACGAGGAGCGCAACCATGACAGCGTCTCCGATCCGAGCTCGTGCGCGCCGACCAGCGAAAGGAAGCGCTGCTGCAGGCTCATCCCCGCGCGGACCTCGTCGAGCGTGCCGTCCGCGAGCAGACGGCCCTCCGCGACGATCGCGACCCGGTCGCACATGGACTCGACGAGCTCCATCACGTGACTCGACAGCACCACCGTGCCGCCGCCGTCCACGAAGGCGCGGAGGATCTGCCTGATCGTCTCTCCTGACACCGGGTCCACCGCTTCGAGCGGCTCGTCCAGGATGAGGAGTCGAGGGGCGTGGATCAGCGCGCAGGCGAGCCCGATCTTCTTGCGCATGCCCGCGGAGTAGTCCACGACGAGGGTGTCGCCCGCATCCGTCAACCCCAGGGCATCCAGAAGCTCCGCGGCGCGCGACACGACCTCCGCCTCCGGCATCCCCCGGAGCAGTCCGCTGTAGCGCAGGAGCTCGGCGCCGGTGAGGCGGTCGAGCATCCGGATGCCGTCGGGCAGGACTCCCATGCGCGCCTTCGCCTCCGCGGGGTTCTGCCACACGTCGACCCCGAGGATCCAGGCGGTTCCGGCGTCAGGGCGCAGCAGACCCGTCGTCATCGAGAGCGTCGTGGTCTTGCCCGCGCCGTTGGGGCCGAGAAGGCCCAGCATGGTGCCGGCGGGCACATCGAGCGACAGATTGTCGACCGCTACCTTCTGGCCGAACTGCTTGCGCAGGCCGCGGAGGGCGAGGACGGGAGGGGCCGCTGTCTGGTCGGTCATGCCCCCATCCCACCACGGAGGCGGACACAGAGGCATCCGCCGAGCGGGGGATATCCGGACCGGGCGTTCCTCCGCGCCTCGGCATCCCGCGGTCGCGACGCGGCGATCGTCCCGTTTCCGGATGAACGGCCGGGTTCCGGGATGCCGGGTGGTCGGCCGGGTTCCGGATGATCTACCGGGTTCCGGTTGGCGGGTGCTGGAGTTTACGGGTCTCGGGCGGTCGGCCGGGTCTCGGGATGCCGGATGATCGGCCGGGTTCCGTTTCCGGATGATCGGCCGGGTTCTGGTTGGCGGGTGCTGGAGTTTCCGGATTTGGGGCGGTTGACCGGGTCCCGGGATGCTGGATGGTCGTCCCGTTTCCGGATGATCGACCGGGTTCCGGTTGGCGGGTGCTGGAGTTTCCGGATCTGGGGCGGTCGGCCGGAGTTCGGGATGCCGGGCGGTCGACCGGATCTCGGGGGCCAGGGGCTCGGAGGCCATCGCGCGCGCAGCGCGGAGACCCGCTCCGGAAGGATGCCGGGGCTCAGCGGTCGAGCGCGGCGAACCGTTCGATGTCGACGTTGGTTCCCGACACGATGATGAGGTCGTGGTTCGTGACGATCGTGTTCGCCTCGGCGTAGCGGAACGGCTTGCCGGGGCTCTTCACGCCGACCACGGTGACCTTGTACTTCGTGCGGACGCCCGACTCGTTCAGTCCGACGCCGCGGATGAACTTCGGCGGGTACATCTTGGCCAGCACGAAGTCGTCGTCGAATCGGATGAAGTCGAGCATGCGACCGGACACCAGGTGCGCGACGCGCTCGCCGGCCTCGCGCTCCGGGTAGATGACGTGGTTGGCGCCGACGCGGGCGAGGATCTTGCCGTGCGACTGTGAGACGGCCTTGGCCCAGATCTGCGGCACCTTGAGGTCGACGAGGTTGGCCGTGATCAGGACGGACGCCTCGATCGAGGAGCCGACCGCGACGACCGCGACCTGGAAGTCCTGGGCGCCGATCTGGCGCAGCGCGTCGATGTTCTTGGCGTCGGCCTGCACCGTGTGCGTGACCCGGTCGGACCACTTCTGCACGAGCTCGAGGTTGTCGTCGATCGCGAGCACCTCGCGGTCGAGGCGGTCGAGCTCACCGGCGCACGCGGCGCCGAACCGGCCGAGGCCGATGACGAGGACGGGAGCGTCGCCCCGGAGGACTTCAACCAACGATCGGCCTTTCCACGGGCAGCGAATAATACTGCGATCGCGACGTCGCGGCGACTGCCGCGGCGAGAGTCACTGTACCAACGCGGCCCATGAAGATGGTCGCCGCGAGAACGTAGGAGCCCGAGTCCGGCAGCGTCTCCGTGAGGCCTGACGACAGGCCGACGGTCGCGAACGCCGAGATCACGTCGAACAGGACGTGACTGATGTCGTCCTTCGTGATCTGCGCGATGATGATCGTCGAGAGCGCGACGATCGTGGCGCCCCAGGCGACGACGCTGAGCGCGACGCGCTGCACGTCGCTCGGGATGCGGCGGCCGAACGCCTCGACCGACTGCCGTCCCTTCGCCTCCGACCACACCGCGATGGCGAGGACCGCGAGAGTGGTCACCTTGATGCCGCCGGCCGTGGATGCCGAGCCGCCGCCGACGAACATCAGCATGGATGCCGCGAGCAGCGAGGATCCGTTGAGGTCGGCCATGTCGATCACATTGAAGCCGCCGGAGCGGGTCATGGCAGACAGGAAGAAGGCCTGGAAGGTGGTGTCGGCGGCATCCATCGACCCGAACGTCTTCGGGTTGTTGTACTCGAGGATGAGGAAGACGGCCGCGCCGAGGAAGAACAGCAGCACCGTGGTGACGAGCGTGAGCTTGGTGTGCAGCGACCACTTCTTCACGTGCCACACGTGCTTGGCCAGCGTGTAGATCACGGGGAAGCCGATGCTTCCGAGGAACACGCCGGTCATCAGCAGCGTGAGCACGAGGTAGTCGTCGGCGAACACCGCGACGCCGCCGGCGTTCGGCGCGAAACCGGTGTTCGTGAACGCCATGGCCGCGTAGTACGGCGCCTCCCACAGCGCGGCGATCGGATCGACCTCCGCCATGACGAGCGCGGGGTAGAGCAGGATCGCGAGGGAGCCCTCGATGACGAGCGCGGAGATAGCGACGGTCATCAGCAACTGGCCGACCTCGCCGAGACGCACGGTCTGGCTCTCGTTCACCACGCCGCCGTGCGCGCGCATCGGATTGGTGTCTCCCGCGGCCATGAGCTTGGCCCTGAGCCCGAGGCGCTTCGAGATGAGCATGCCCATGAGCGATGCGAGGGTCAGCACGCCGAGTGCGCCGACGTTCACGCCGATGAAGACGAGCACATGGCCGAACGGAGACCAGTGCGAGGCCATGTCGACGGTCGCGAGGCCGGTCACGCAGATGGTGGACACGGCGGTGAACAGCGCGTCGCTGAGCGGGGTGACCTCGCCCTTGGCCGAGGCGATCGGCAGCGACAGCAGCACCGTGAACACCAGGATGAGCAGTGCGAACACGACGATGGCGAAGCGCGACGGCGACGAGGTGATGATGTGGCGTGCGCGGCCTGCCAGGCCTTCGAGACGACGTCGCGGGGACGAACCCGATGCGATGCCCGACATCGCCTCCCCTTCCCGTGTTCGCCCTCACCGCCTCGTGCGGGTCGAGAGACCTGCTCGACAGGCCTTCGTCATGGTACTCCGTGCCGCGGACGACTAGCCTGAACTCATGACGGACATCTTCGACGTGATCGCAGACGGTACGAGGCGCGACATCCTCCAGCTCCTTCTGCGCCGCGGCGACGAGGGAGAATCCGGCATCAGCGTGAGCCAGATCGTCGCCGACCTCGGCATCAGTCAGCCCACCGTGTCGAAGCACCTGAAGGTGCTGAGGGACGCGGAGCTCGTGAACGTGCGTGAAGACGGCCAGCGCCGGTTCTACAGCCTGGCCGTCGAGCCGCTCGGAGCGGTCGACGACTGGCTGGTCCCGTTCCTGGTGGACGCCTACGGCGACGACGCGCCCGACATCGACTACCCCGGTCAGCCCCTTCCCGACGGGGCGGCGCATGCCGCCGAGGTCGTCGGACGAGCGGCCGCCTCCGCCAAGCACGTCGTCGCGAACGCCCTCAAGAGGCTCAGCGCCTGACGGCATCCGTCGTCCTCCGAACGGCGCCGCCGATCGGAGGACTCGCCGAGACGGCGACGCCCCTGACGACAGGGGGCTTGTCATCAGGGGCGTCGTGCGGACCCCATATCCGCGGCGGTCCGAGCAGTGCCCGGCTCGGACCGTGGTGTCAGGCTCCCAGAGCTGACTGTGCGGATCCGGGACGATTCCTATGCCTTTGCTGTGGCAGGCGCGAGTGAATCCTCACCGCCGCGCGGCCTTCCGGCGGAACAGCCAGGACCCCCACAGCACGGCCACGACGAGGATGAGCAGGCACCAGCCGATCGCCCACAGCGGCTCCGCGTGCAGGGGAGCGTGGGTGAGGAGCCCGCGGAGGGAGTCCACGATCGGGGTGATCGGCTGATGCGCCGCCACCGGCTGCAGCCACGACGGCATGCTCGCCACCGGGACGAACGCGCTGGAGAGATAGGGCAGGAACAGCAGGGCGAATCCGTAGCCGTTCGCGCCCTCGGGGCTTCCCGCCGCGAGTCCGATCGCGGCGAACAGATATGTGATCGCCAGGATGTACAGCGCGATGAGGGCGGCCGCCCCCGTCCACTCCGCGAACGAGGCCTCGGGCCTGAAGCCGACGAGGACCCCGACGCCGATCACGACCGCCGTCGCCAGCAGGTTGCGGAGCAGGCTGGCGACCACATGGCCGGTGAGCACGGCGCTGGCCCTCAGCGGCATGGTCCGGAATCTGTCGATGATGCCGCTGCGCATGTCGTTCGCGACGTAGACGGCGGTGGATGCCGCTCCATAGCCCGCGCAGGTCAGGATGATGCCGGGAACGACGTAGTCGACGTAGGCGCCGGACGGATCGATCGCCCCGCCGAACACCCACGTGAACATGAGCATGAGCGTCACGGGCAGCATGATCGCCATGAGCAGCGATTCGCCGTCGCGGAGGGAGTGACGCAGGCTCCTGCCGACGAAGACCGACTCGGCGGCGAAGCCGCGCAGGGGAGGACGGGGCGCGATGGCGGGGGATGCGGTGCTCATGCGTGCTCCTCCACGTTCGCGGCTCCGGAGGTGACGGCGAGGAAGACGTCGTCGAGGGTGGGGCGACGCAGGGTGACGACCCCGTCGGCCGCGGCGTCGGCGAGCTGGTCGAGCGCTCGCCGCAGGTCGGCGACGCTGCCGTCGGTGGGGATCGCGTTCAGCAGCTCTCCGCGCTCGTCGTGAAGTTCCACGGTGTCTCCGCCGATGCGCGCCTTGAGCGCGGAGGGCGTCCCGAGTGCGGCGATCCGACCGTCGTGCAGCACGGCGATGCGATCGGCGAGCTGGTCGGCCTCCTCCAGATACTGCGTGGTGAGGAAGACGGTGGTGCCTGCGGCGGCGAGGGAGCGGATGATGTCCCACAGGTCTCGTCGGCTGCGGGTGTCGAGGCCGGTGGTCGGCTCGTCGAGGAACAGCACCTCGGGGGTGACGACGAAGCTGAGGGCGAGATCGAGCCGTCTGCGCATCCCGCCGGAGAAGGTGCGGACGACACGATCGGCGGCGTCGACGAGGTCGAACCGCGCCAGCAGCTCCTCGGCGCGCAGCCGTGCCGCCGCACGGTCGAGACCGGCGAGGCGCGCGAACATCGCCACGTTCTCGGTCGCCGTGAGGGCATCGTCGACTGCGGCCGACTGCCCGGTGAGGCTGATGCGCTGCTGCACCTCGGTGCGCTGCGTGCCGACGTCGTAGCCGGCGACCGTCGCTGTTCCGGCATCCGGTGCGATGAGGGTGGTGAGGATGTTGATGGTGGTGGTCTTGCCCGCCCCGTTGGGGCCGAGCAGGGCGAACACCTCGCCGCGCTCTACCGAGAAGTCCAGGCCGTCGACGACGGTCCTGTCTCCGAAGGCGATGCGCAGCCCGTGCACGTCGATGGCGGTTGTCATCGTGTCTTCCCTTCCGTCTGTGATGGACTCCACGCCGGGCGGAAACTGTGTATGCCCAACGCAACTGTGTATGACCATAACACACTGTTTATTTAATAAACAGAAGTAGGATGGCTCCATGACCGAGAACGAAGCACCGGAGCTGCCGCGGGGCATCGCCCTCGCCTGGGGCGTCGCGGCGAATCCGCAGCGCGGCCCGAAGCGGGAGATGAGCGTCGAGCGCATCGTCGACGCGGCGGTCGACCTGGCGGACGCCGAGGGCATCGGCGCGGTCTCCATGGCCGCCGTGGCAGCGAAGCTCGGCTTCACGCCGATGTCGCTGTACCGCTACGTCAGCGCGAAGGACGACCTGCTGCTGCTCATGCAGGAGCAGGCCACCGGCCTCCCGCCCGAGTCGCATCTCGACCACGACGGCTGGCGGGATCGCCTGCGTGCGCTGTTCGAGGCCCAGGTGCTGCTCTACCTCCGGCATCCGTGGATGCTGTCGCTGCCGATCAACGGATCGCCGATCACCCCGAACAGCTCCGCCTGGCTCGACGCGAGTCTCGCGGCCCTCGGGCAGACGCCGCTGACAGCGGAGGAGCGGCTCGCCGTCGCTCTCGCGGTCACGGGCGACGCGCGGTGGTGCGGGATCGTGCAGGCGGGGTACACCGAGCAGGCTCGGGGCACGGGGCTCTCCGCAGACGAGGTCGCCGAGCGTGAGGCGGCGCTCTACGACCGGGTCATCGACGCCGAGGGTTTCCCTGCGCTCCGTCGCGCTATCGACGAGGGGATCTTCACCTCGACGGCCGACCCTTTCCGGTTCGGCGTCGAGAGGCTCCTCGATGGCGTGGCCGCTTACATCGCGGACCTCGATCGCGGCGAACCGCACGGGGAGGCACAGGACTGGATCCACCTCGATCCTGCAGAGCTCGCGGGTGACCGCCGCCTGAAGGAGGCGCAGAAGGCGGTCAGGGAGGCGGAGAAGGCACTGCGAGCGGCCCGCAAGACCGAACGCCAGGCGCTGCGCGAGGCGGGGGAGCGTCTGGCGAAGGCGAAGAAGGTCGGCTGATCGGCCCGTCCCGATTCCCGCCTTTGCCATGATGTGCTCATGGCCACCGCACCCGTCGAGCACCGCGCCCACTTCGACTTCTCGATCTCGTTCGCCAACGGCGGGGGGATGAGCGGGGAGGGCTTCCGGCTCGACCTGCCTGGTCCGGAACTGGCCGAGGCCGAGATCGCCGCGTTGCTGGTGAAGCACCTGGGCCTCGCGCTCGTGGGCGAGGTCGAGCTCAGCGGGGTGCGCATCGTCGAGGAGCCTCATCGCGGCAGCAGAGGAGTGGATGCCGTTCCGGTCGAGGAACTGAGGGTGATCGACCTCAGCCATCCCATCGAGGCCGGTGTCATCACCTATCCCGGCCTTCCGGCGCCGACGATCACCCCGCATCTGACCCGCGAGGACTCCAGAGCGAAGTACGCGCCGGGCACGGAGTTCGCCATGGACATCATCACGATGATCGGCAACACCGGCACGTACCTCGACTCCCCGTACCACCGCTACGCCGACGGCGGAGACCTCGCCTCGCTGGAGCTGAGCGGGCTCGTCGGACTCCGCGCCGAGGTCTTCCACCTGCGCGACGCCTGGACCGCCGACCGCCGAGGGATCGGCGCGGCCACCCTCGCCGACAGGGAGCTCTCCGGAAGCGCCGTGCTCCTCGACACCGGGTGGAGCCGCTTCTTCGGCGCCCCGGAGTACGGCGCGGGCTCTCCGTTCCTCACCGAGGAGGGCGCGCGGTTCCTCGTCGACGAGGGGGTCCGTCTCGTCGGGATCGACGCGGTCAACATCGACGACACGGAGAACGGAGGGGAGCGGCCCGCCCACAGCATCCTGCTCGCCGCCGGAGTCCACGTGGTGGAGCATCTGACGAACCTCAACGAGGTCCCGGCGCGGGGTGCGCGGTTCACGGCGGCTCCGCCGGCGGTGCGTGGGTTCGGCACATTCCCCGTGCGGGCGTTCGCGACCGTGGGACCGTCCCACTGATCACAGGGGCCACATGGGTTTACACACGTCCCAGGCAACACATAGAGTGTGCACATCGAGAAAGGGGTACGTGGGATGCCCGAAGTTCCTGACGTCAAGTTCCTGACGGTGGCCGAGGTCGCCGAACTCATGCGTGTGTCGAAGATGACCGTCTATCGGCTGGTGCATGCGGGGGAGCTGCCGGCGATCCGCTTCGGGCGCAGTTTCCGCGTCCCCGAGTCGGCTGTCGCAGAGGCTCTGCAGCGTCCGATCGCCGACGTCGGATAGCACTCCGCTGGTTTGCTAGACTGTTCCGAGGCATTTTTCCGTGCCCGTACCCGGGTGTCCGCCACGTGCGACGCCCAGCCCCTGACTTAGTGAGGTTTCCGTGGGTTCTGTCATTAAGAAGCGCCGCAAGCGCATGGCGAAGAAGAAGCACCGCAAGCTGCTTCGTAAGACTCGCCACCAGCGCCGCAACAAGAAGTAAGCGGCCAGACACCGAGCGCCTGTCTCCGGACGGGCGCTTTGTGTCTCTGCCCGCGTCTCGCCACACCGCCAGGAGGATGCCATGAAGTCGATCACCGTCGCCGAGCTCGCCGCCCGTGCGAACACCCCGCTCATCGATGTGCGCGAGGCGAATGAGTTCGCCGCAGGTCACGTCCCCGGGGCCGTGAACATCCCGATGTCCGAGATCGGCAACCGACTCGAGGAGCTTCCCGCTGAGGCGTTCGACGTGATCTGCCAGCTCGGCGGGCGCTCGGCTCGCGTCGTGGAGGCGCTTGAGGGCCGCGGCTACGACGTCACGAACGTCGACGGCGGCACGGCCGAGTGGATCGCGGAGGGCCGCGAGGTCGAGGTCCCGTCGGCGTGACGACGCTGACCCTGATCGGCAAGCCCGACTGCCACCTCTGCGACGTGGCATCCGAGATCATCGATGCGGTGGTCGCCGAGCTTCCGGATGCCGCGGCCGAGAGCATCGAGATCGTCGAGGCGTCCATCGCCGACGACCCCGCCCTGTATGAGCTGTGGTGGGAGAAGATCCCCGTCGTGCTGATCGACGGAGAGCTGCACGCCCACTGGCGGCTGTCGGCCGACCGGCTGCGCGCCGCGCTCGAAGAGGCAGTGACCCGTGACGCATCGAAGGAGTCGAAATGACGATCCGCCATGTCGTGAGCTGGAAGCTCGCCGCTGAAGACGGCGCCGCGCGCGCCGAGCAGGCCGCAGAGGTCGCCCGTCGGCTCAACGCGCTCGACGGCGTCGTGCCGCAGCTGCGTTCGATCTCGGCGGGAGCGAACGTCGCGTTCGCCGACGTGAACTGGGACGTGACGCTCGTCGCCGACTTCGACTCGGTCGAGGCGATCGAGCAGTACCAGGTGCACCCTGCGCACGAGGAGGTCGCCGTGTACATCCGCTCGGTGGTGTCGTCGCGCGTCGCCGTCGACTTCGAGGTCTGAGCGCTCGCGCACTTGCAACACAAATGTGATGCGCTGAGGCCCTCAGCCGTCGTGCGGTCCGCTGACCGCATGTCAAGATGAACTCCTACCCGTACGTGGGCGTGATCCGCCCCCGACTCACAGGAGCTGACATGCAGCGTCGCAACATCTTCGCCGGGCTCGCCCTCGTGGCGACCGCCACCCTCGCTCTCGCCGGCTGTGCCGGCGGATCCACCGGTGCGGGTTCTGGCGGCGACGCGGCCGACGACCCGTACGGCCTCGTCGACGCGGGCACGCTCACCGTCTGCTCCGACATCCCCTACGCTCCTTTCGAGTTCGAAGGAGACAACGGCGAGTACACCGGGTTCGATCTGGATCTTCTTGGCGCGATCGCCAAGAAGCTGGACCTCAAGATCTCGGTCCAGGACGTGGGCTTCGAGGCGCTTCAGTCGGGTGCGACCCTGGCGGCCGGCACCTGCGATGTGGGGGCGTCGGCGATGACCATCACGGACGACCGCAAGAAGAACATCGACTTCTCCGAGCCGTACTACGACTCTCTGCAGTCGCTGCTCGTTCGCACCGACTCGGGCATCAAGAGCATCAAGGACCTCGACGGCAAGAACGTCGGCGTCCAGCAGGGAACCACTGGAGAGGCCTACGCGAAAGAGAACGCCAAGGGTGCGCAAATCGTGCAGTACCAGGGCGACGGTGACCTCTGGCCGGCCATGCAGGCGGGGCAGATCGATGCGATCCTGCAGGACCAGCCGGTGAACCTCGAGCACGAGAAGGCCGACGGTGCGTACAAGATCGTCGAGACCTACATCACCAACGAGAGCTACGGATTCGCCTTCGAGAAGGGCACGAAGACCAAACTTGTTGAGGCGGTCAACGGCGCGCTGAAGGATCTCCGCGACAGCGGCGAGTACCAGACGATCTACGACACCTACTTCACCGCGAACTGAGCGGGCGAACAGGACACGAGAGGACCTTGACAATGGCGTTGAGGCGCGCTCAGAAGAAGAAGCTGTACCGATACACCGTTTACGCGGTGCTGATCGCCGTCGTGGTCTGGGCCGCGTTCAGCGCCGATTGGGCAAGGCTCGGACCGTTGTTCTTCAATCCGGAGATCGCGGCGAAGATGTTCCCCGAGATCATCACGATGGCCTTGGTGAACACCCTGTGGTTCACGGCGGCAGCCTTTGCCGGAGGATTGTTGCTGGGCGTCGTACTGGCGCTGTTGAAGATGTCGAGCATCGGCCCGTTCCGCTGGATCGCGACCGCATGGATCGAGCTGTTCCGAGGGCTTCCGGCTATCCTCACGATTTTCGCGATCGGCATCGTGTTGCCAATCGCCACCGGCGTGAGGGCGACGCAACTCGGCGGTCCAGTGGTTCTCGGACTGATTGGTCTCGTCCTCGTCGCCTCTGCGTACATGGCCGAGACGATCAGGGCGGGTCTCCAAGCAGTCCCGAAGGGGCAAACGGAAGCGGCGCGCTCTCTCGGCATGTCTCCGATGAAGACCACCTTCTGGATCGTCGTGCCGCAGGGCTTCCGGATCATCATCCCGCCGCTGACCAACGAGTTCGTGCTGCTCTTGAAGGACACCTCGCTACTCTTCGTCGTTGGAACGTTGCCATGGTCGAAGGAACTCACGAACTTTGCGAAGGACGCGACGAGCGCGAACCAGAACGCGACGCCACTCGTCATGGCGGCGATCCTGTATCTGATCGTGACGATCCCCCTCACGCGGTTCACCGCGTACCTGGAGCGACGGATGGCGAAGCAGCGATGATCACCGACCTGATTGATGTCCACGCGCCCGCGATCGATGTGCAGGGCCTCGTCAAGACCTACGGCGACAACGAGGTGCTCAAGGGCATCGATCTCACCGTCACCGCCGGAGAGGTCGTGTGCGTGATCGGCCCCTCGGGATCGGGTAAATCGACGCTGCTGCGCTCGGTGAACCTGCTCGAGGAGCCCACGGGCGGCAAGGTGCTCATCGAGGGCATCGACATCACCGACCCCGACATCGACATCGACCGGGTGCGCACCCGCATCGGCATGGTGTTCCAGAGCTTCAACCTCTTCCCGCACATGAGCGTGCTCGGCAACCTCACGATCGCCCAGCGGCGCGTGAAGAAGCGGGGCAAGGAGGAGGCCGAGAAGGTCGCGCATGAGATGCTCGCCCGCGTGGGCATGGGGCACAAGGCCGACGCCTACCCCGGGCATCTCTCGGGTGGTCAGCAGCAGCGTGTCGCGATCGCGCGGGCCCTCTGCATGAACCCCGACATGATGCTGTTCGACGAACCGACGTCGGCTCTCGACCCCGAGCTCGTGGGCGAGGTGCTGCAGGTCATGCGCACTCTGGCTGACGAGGGGATGACGATGCTCGTCGTCACCCACGAGATGGGCTTCGCGCGCGAGGTCGGCTCTCGGCTCATCTTCATGGACGGCGGGCACATCGTCGAAGAGGGCGATCCGCGCGAAGTGCTCGGCAACCCGCAGCACCAGCGCACGAAGGACTTCCTCTCGCGCGTCCTCTGACGAGCCTCAGCAGACTCCGAGCGGGCGCATAGCGCACGCCTAGGAGTCATGCGGGGGAGCGGTCCTACGATCAGGTCAGCACGACACGTGGTCGCGGGAATCGAGGGGGCATGCTTGCTGGGCTTCTGGGTCTCGACATCTCCGGGGGCACGCTCCCGTTGATCGTGTGGAGCGCCACCGCGCTTCTGCTCGCCGCTCTTCCGATGCGGAGGACGACCATCCGGCGCGTACGCCGGATGGTCGTCGCCGTCGCGGTCGGGGCACTTCTCGGGGCGGTCGTCTGCTGGGCGATCGACGCCTTCGATGTGTTCGGCACTCCGCTGCCGGACGCGGTTCCCTGGTGGGCCGCAGGAGGTTTCGCCGCGGTCGCGCTCGGGATAGTGCACCTGTGGGACTCGGGGCTGTGGCGGAAGGCGATCGCCACCCTTGCGATCCTCGGCTCTCTGCTGTCGACCGTGTTGGGCGTCAACGCCGCATTCGGCCTCGACCGCACGCTGGGCGACCTGCTCGAGCTGTCGGCGCTGCCCCCGGCGGGGACGTTCTCCACACCGCTCCCGACGCCCAGCTTCGACCCGCCGCTCGCTCAGACCTGGCGTCCGCCGGCCGACATGCCGGCGCACGGGGAGGTCCGACAGCTGTCGGGAGCCCAGCGCATCCCCTCGACCGCCGGCTTCGAACCCCGTGACGCCGCCATCTACCTTCCGCCCGCGGCGCTCGTGAAGGACCCGCCGGCGCTCCCCGTGATGGTGCAGATGATGGGGCTGCCGGGAAGCCCGTCGCCGACCGCGATCCAGACCGCCGTCGACGCCTTCGCGGCAGCGCACCAGGGACTCGGGCCTATCGTGATCGTGGCCGATCAGCTCGGGGCCTCCGACCAGAACCCCGGGTGCGCCGACTCCCGTGCGTACGGAGGCGTGGAGACGTACATCAACACCGACATCCCCGAGTGGATCCGCACCCACCTGCGCGTTCTGCCGGGACCCGCGAACTGGACCATCAGCGGATACTCCAACGGCGGCGCGTGCTCCTTCCTCTACGGCGCGACGCATCCCGAGATCTGGGGCTCCTTCGTGAGCATCTCCGGGGAGGAGTACCCAGGGATGGAGAACCCGACGCCGGTGCTCGAGAACGCGTTCGCCGGTGACCGGGCCGCGTTCGATGCGAACAAGCCCGAGACCGTGCTCGCGCAGCACCCCGGCGCCTATGCGGGCCGTTTCGCGCTGTTCACCGCGGGTGCGGACGATCACGTGTACAGTCCAGCGGCGCAGCGTGGGGCTGAAGCGGCGAGGTCTGCCGGATTCGAGACCCAGTTCTTCTCGATCCCCGGAGCCGGTCACGTCGGGCCCGCTCTCTCCGGCGGGCTCGACGAGGCGCTGCGGGTGCTCGCGCCGCGATGGGGGCTGGTGTCATGATCGCCCGCGCGCTGAGGCACCTGCGCGCCCATCCGGTGTCGTCGTCGTTCGCCGCGACCCTCGTACTGACATCGCTCGTCTGCGGCACGCTGTGGAGGGCTCATCCGCGCTGGCTCGCGGCGAGTCCGGCAGCGATCGCCGACGGGCGCTGGTGGACGCCGTTCACCGCGCTGCTGGTGCCGGACTCGCTGATCGAGCTGATCCTGACCCTGCTGCTGATCCTCACGGTCCTCGCGTATTCAGAGCGGCTGCTGGGGACCGTCACAAGCGTCCTCCTGATCGTGGGCACCGGAGTGCTCGGGACTCTCGCGGGCATCGGCACACAGGCTCTCGCGGCATCGCAGGGCGCGGTCTGGGCGCGAACGGCCGAGCCGGTGCTCGACCCCGCGATCGGCGTCGTGGGAGCGATCATGGCGGCCAGCGCCTTCGCCCCTGCGCTCTGGCGTCGGCGTATCCGACTGCTGGGATTCTCCCTGCTCCTGATGTTCGCGCTGTACGGAGGCGACGTCGACAGCGTGTACCGGCTGTTCTCGGCGGTGATCGGAGTCTTCGTCGGAATGGTGCTCGCGCGTCGGGTGCGGCATCCGCTGTGGCACCGCAGCTCTTATGGCGAGGTGCGGGCGCTCGTCGCCGCCGCGGTCGCCGTGACAGGACTCGGGCCGCTGATCGTCCTGATCACCGGGGTGGGGGTCGGGCCGCTCTCTCCGGTGATCGCGGGGTTCCGCGGCACCGGCGTCGACGCGATCCTGACCCGCTGCGCGGCGCAGCTCTCCGATCGCTGCGTGGCCGGGCTGGGCTTCGGGACCTGGTCGCTCCTGTCGAGTCTCGCGCCGGTTCTCCTCAGCCTGATCGCGGCCATGGGGGTGCGGGCCGGGAGGAGGGCGGGGTGGATCCTCGCGCTCTTCGTGAACGTCGGGAGTGCTGCGCTCATCGGCGTGAGCCTGGGCATGGACGATCTGCGGCATCCGGCGGAGATCGTCGCCATCGACCGGGCGTTCCCCGGCTTCGCCGTCGTCGCCCTTCTCGTCCCGATCGCGATGGCCGCCGTCCTGCTGGCGACACGTCGGCGGTTCGCGGTGAGGGCCGAGGGCAGTGCAGTGCGGCGCTTCGCCGTCACCCTCTCGGTCTCCGCGGCATCCGTCCTGGTCGTCGGGGTCGTCGTGGTGCTGCTGTCCGGCGGAGACATCGGCTTCGCGCTGCTGGACTCCCTGCGGCGTCTGCTGCCTGCGGGATTCACCCACGGGCACCCGCACACGCACTTCGGCGGTGTGGCCCCACTCGTGAGGCACTTGATCGGGGTGCTGTTCTGGATCGTGACGGCGTTCGCGCTGGTGCGGCTGCTGCGTGCGCCGGCGATCGGCGCGTCCGTCGATGAGAGTGATCGCCACCGTGCGCTCCTGCACGCGCACAGCGGCACGCTCGGGTTCCTCGGCACCTGGGAGGGCAGCCGGCACTGGTTCACACCGGATGGCGGCGGGGCGATGGCCTATCGGGTGATCTCGGGCATCGCGATCGCGGTCGCCGATCCGGTCGGCGCGGACGCCGCGGCGACCGTGCGCGGCTTCGTCGATTTCTGCGATCGGCAGGGGTGGATGCCGGTGCTCTACAGCGTGCACGACGAGACGCTTCCGGTGACGCGTGCACTGGGGTGGACGGAGATCCCCGTCGGTGAGGAGACCGTGGTGCCGCTGGAGGGCTTCGGGCTCGAAGGGCGCTCCTGGACGAAGGTGCGTCAGCCCTACCGGCGTGGGGAGCGCGACGGGCTGCGCGCCGAGTGGACCACGTGGCGCGACCTTCCCGCCGCGCTCTCGGCGCAGCTGGAGGCCCTCAGCGAGCACTGGATCGCGGAGAAGGCGCTGCCCGAGATGGGCTTCACCCTGGGCGGTCTCGACGAGCTGAAGGACCCGGACGTGGCGTTGATGCTCGCCATCGGAACCGACGGCGGCCTCCAGGCCGTGACCAGTTGGTTGCCGGTGTGGGAGGGCGGCGAGCGGGTGGGGTGGACCCTGGACTTCATGCGGCGTGCGGATGACGCGATGCCCGGCGTGATGGAGTTCCTGCTCGCGTCCGCCGCGCTGCGGATGCAGGGAGAGGGTCTCGCGGTGATGAGCCTCTCCGGGGCGCCGCTGGCGCAGACCGGGGAGATCGGCGACGGCACGATGTCGGAGCTGCTGTCGTGGCTGGGGCGGGTGCTGGAGCCGGCGTACGGGTTCCGCTCGCTGCTGCAGTTCAAAGCCAAGTTCAATCCGGAGTACCGGCCCCTGTACATGGCCTACCCGGATCCCGGTCGGCTGCCGGCGATCGGGCTGGCGCTCGCCAGGGCCTATCTCCCGCACGTCACGGCGTCGGAGTACCTGGCCCTGGCGAGGACTCTGCGGCGCTGAGTCATGGATAGCGAAGACCCTCCGCTGCCTTCATCGGCCGCGGAGGGTCTTCGTCGTGATGCGGAGTCCGACGGTCAGTCGGTCTCGACGATCTCGGAGTCGGCGTTCCGGCGGATCGAGTCGATGCCGTTGAGGGCTCCCGACTTCGAGGAGTAGCCCTCGCTGGACAGCGCGATGACCTCGCCGTTGCCCGCCTTCAGACGGAACCGGTACTCGCCGGACTTGTCGGTGTACAGCTCCCACTTGCCTGCCATGAGGCGTCCTTTCTCTTCGGATCGAGGGAACGACGCCCCTCCCGGGAACACGCTAGCCCCGGGAGGCAGCGGGGGGAAGGGCGTCGTCACGAATCGTCGCGGCGGCGTTCAACCGCGCGGATGCACCGCGACGGGTTCGGGGGACACGGCGATGCGCACGCGGTCTCCGAAGGCGGGGTGGATGCCGGGGGAGTGCTGCAGACGCACGAGCTCACCCGACTCCGTGCGCACCAGGGTGCGCCGCATGCTGCCGAGGAAGGTGCTCTCCTCGACGAGGGCGTCGGTGGCGGCATCCGCCTCCGATGCGAAGTACACGTTCTCCGGGCGCAGGTACACGTCGACGGGGCCGTCCGCGGGGTTCTGGAGCGGAAGCCGCTGCCCCCACACCGTGACGTGATCGCCCTCGGCCACTCCGGAGACGACGCTGGAGAGCCCGACGAACGCGGCCACCCCTGCCGTGGACGGAGTCGTGTACAGCTGCTCGGGAGAGCCGATCTGCTCGATCCGGCCGGAGTTCATCACCGCGATCCGATCGGACACCGCGAGGGCCTCCTCCTGATCGTGGGTGACGAACACCGTCGTGATGCCGAGCCGCAGCTGGATGCGGCGGATCTCGTCGCGCAGCTGCACCCTGACCTTCGCGTCGAGCGCGGAGAGCGGCTCGTCGAGCAGGAGCACCTTCGGCTCGGTGACGAGAGCCCTGGCGAGTGCCACGCGCTGCTGCTGGCCGCCGGAGAGCTGATGCGGGAAACGGTCGGCGAAGTCTGCGAGGCCGACGAGAGCGAGGGCGTCGAGGGCCCGCGCCGCGGCATCCGCCTTGCCTGTGCCACGACGACGCAGACCGAAGGCGGTGTTGTCGACCACCCTCAGATGCGGGAACAGCGAATACGACTGGAACACCATTCCGATGTCGCGCTTGTTCGTCGGCACGCGGGAGACGTCCCCTCCGCCGAGGAGCACGGCGCCCTGGTCGGCGCCCTCGAGGCCGGCGAGCACCCGCAGGAGCGTGGTCTTGCCGCAGCCCGACGGGCCCAGCAGCGAGACGAACTCGCCCGGAGCGATGTCGAGGTCGACGCCGTGCAGCACGGTGGTGCCGGCATAGCTCTTCACGATGCCCTGCAGCTGCACGCGGGTGCCCTCTCCCGCCTCGGCGAGGAGGATGTTGTCGGCAGTCCGGGGAAGAGTCATGAGCGGGCCTTTCGGGTGCCGCGCGCGAGGCGGCCGATGAGGAGGAGCAGGGCGAAGACGAGCAGCAGCGCCAGCAGCGTGAAGATCGCCGGGGCATACGGGTCCTGCTTTCCGACCACGACCATGGCGGTCTGGAACACGGGCCGGTTCAGCAGCGATGCGATCGTGAACTCGCCGAGGACCACGGCGATCGAGATGAGGGAAGCGGCGAGCAGCCCCTGGCGCAGGTTGGGTGCGAGCACCCGGAGGACGACGGTCGGCCAGCTGGCACCGAGCGAGCGCGCGGCCTCCGAGAGGGTGCGCAGATCGGCCGCGTCGATGGATGCCTGGATCGAGCGGTAGGCGAAGGGCAGAACCGTGATGCCGTATGCGAACGCGAGTGTCCAGGTCCCGGTGCCGAGTGCCCGCCCGATCTGCAGGTAGATCGGGGCGAGGCCGACGACGAGCACGATCGCGGGGATGGAGATCGGCAACAGGGCGACGAACTCGAACACCGGCTTGAGCCTCGTGAAACGAAGATTCACGAGGATCATGGTCGGTGCGAGGATCAGCAGCACGATCACGACCGTGACGAGGGCGAGCACCAGCGAATTGCCGAGACCGATCCAGATCGGCTTGATCGCGGCGGACTTCACCGGGTCGAACAGGGCGATCCAGCGCGCGAACGAGAGCCCGCCCTTCGGATCGCGCAGCGTGTACAGCAGCGTGGAGACCAACGGGATCGCGAAGAACGCACCGACGAGGATGCCGATGATCCAGCGGGTCAGTGGCGAGGGGCCGAGGCGGTTCATGCCTGCCACCTCGCAGCCCGACGCTGGACGGACGAGTACAGCGCCATCACGATGCCGACGATGACGATCATGCCGAGAGCGAGGGCCCCTGCGAGGTTCTCGCGGCCGAGCACGGTCTCGCTGGTCAGCGCCGTGCGGATCTGCAGGGGAACGATCTGCGACCCCTGGCTGGCGAGGGCCGCCGCGGTCGCGTACGACGAGAACGCGTTGGCGAACAGCAGCAGCAGGCTGGCGAGGAACGAGGGAGCGAGCACCGGGATGCCGATGCGCAGCCAGAAGCTCGTCCTGGTGCCGCCGAGCGTGAGGTTGGCCTCGGCCCACTGCGGCTTGAGAGCGGCGAGGGCGGGCATGAAGGTGATGACCATGAGCGGGACCTGGAAGTAGATGTAGGGCAGGATCAGCCCGGGCAGCTCGTACAGCCACGTGCCGTTCTCGTAGATGTTGAGACCGAACGTGTCCTTGAGGAGGAGCGTCATGACGCCCTGGATGCCGATCGTCGCGATGAAGGCGAAGGCGAGCATGACGCCGCCGAACTGGGCGAGCACGCCGGCCGCGGCATCCACCGTCTGACGGACGATGCCCTCGGGGTTCATGCCGAGGAGCGCGTAGCAGACGAGAGCGCCGACGACCGCTCCGACGGCGGCGGTCAGCAGCGACAGCCAGGCGGAGTTGGCGAAGGTCGTGAGCACGACCGGGTCGACGAGGGCGGTCAGGTTCGTCCAGGTGAAGCTGCCGTCCTTCGTGAAGAAGCCCGAGCCGATGGAGAGCACCGTCGGGACGGCGAGGAACAGGACCACGTAGACCGCGAAGGGGACGAGTCCCAGCCAGGAGAAGGAAGGGGCGAACCGCCGGACCCGCGAGGGTCCGGCGGTCGGGGTGGGGGCGGATGCCGCGGCATCCGCCCCCGTCAGCGCAGTCGAGGTCACTGGACCGCCGCTGCCCACTTCTCGCCGAGGAGCTTTCCGGCGTCGGCGGACTGCTTCTCGGTCGGGACGACCGTCTTCTCCGGGGCCTCGGGGAGCTTCGCGAGGAGGTCCTTGTCGATCGTGCCGGCCTCGGTCATCGCGTCGACGCGGGCCGGGCGTGCGCCGCCCTTGAGCCACAGGTTCTGCACGTCGTCGCTGTACAGGAACTCCTGCCACAGGCGCGCGGCCGCCGGGTGCGGGGCGTCGGCGTTGATCGCCTGGTTGTAGTAGCTGGAGTAGCCGGTGCCCGGGAGGACGACGACCTTCCAGTTCTCGTTGTCCTTCTGGTGCGACGTGTTCAGGTAGTCCCAGTCGAAGACGACGGGCGTCTCACCGCTCGCGACGGTCGAGGTGGTCACGTCGACCTTGAGCAGGTTGCCGGCCTTCTGCAGCTTCGAGAAGAAGTCGATGCCGGGCTCGAAGTCGTCGAGGGTGCCGTCGGACTGCACGGTGGCGAGGCCGACCGCCGCGAAGGCCGCTCCGGCCTGCGTCGGGTCGCCGTTCAGCGCCACGGCGCCCTTGTAGTCGGCGCCGAGCAGGTCGTCGAGGGTCTTCGGGGCGTCGTACTTCGACGAGTCGTAGCCGATCGACATGTACCCGCCGTAGTCGCCGACGAAGAGACCCGTGGACTCCTTGAGGTTGTCGGGGATCTCGTCCCACGTCTGCACCTTGTAGGGGGCGAAGCTCTTCGTGTTCTGCAGGGCGACCGCGATGCCGAGGTCGAACACGTCGGGCGCGGTGTCGAGGCCCTTGTTCGTCTCGGCGGCCTGGATCTCCTCGGCGCTGGACACGTCGGGGGAGGCCTCGTTGATGGTGATCTCCGGGTACTTCTTCGCGAAGAGATCGAGGATCTCGCCGTAGTTCGCCCAGTCGCGGGGGAGGGCGATGACGTTGAGCGCGCCCTCGGCCTTGGCTGCGGCCTCGAGGTCGGCGAACGTGCCGAAGTCGGAGACGGAGGTCGCGGATGCCGCGTCGACCTTGTCGCCATCAGCGGCGGGAGCGTCGCCGCCGGATGCGCATCCGGCCAGGACGAGCGCGGCCGTGGCGGCGAGGGCGATGCCGGCGCCGAAGCGGGCGCGGCGGGGGAAGTGTGCCATGAGGGTCCTCTCGGTGTCCGGCGCGGGTACGCCGGGTCGGGTTGCGAGTGGACGCTACGGGGTGGAGGTTGCCGATCGTCGCGGGTCCGGTGAACGACAGATGACCGGGTGGTGGCTGACGGATGCTGCGGGTCGGCTGACGCCCCGGGGAGAGGCGCCGGGAAGAGGCCCCGGGGAGAGGCGCCGGGTCAGTCGCCGGGGTCAGTCCTGAGGGATGCGGAGCTTGAAGCCCACGTGCGAGCCCGTGTAGCCCAGCCGCTCGTAGAAGCGGTGCGCGTCGACGCGGGCCGCATCCGAGGTGAGCTGGACCATCGCCGCATCCAGCGCGGGGGCCGCGGCATCCGCCACCCAGCGCATCATCGCCGACCCGATCCCCGATGAGCGCAGATCGCTCCGGACTCGGACGGCTTCGACGAGGAGCCGCCGTGCGCCGCGGCGGGCCATGCCGGGGATGGACGTCAGCTGCATCGTGCCGACGACGCGGCCGTCGAGCTCGACGACCACCAGGTCGTTCGACGCCTCGGCGAGGATCTCGGCGAGGGCGGTCTCGTACGCGGGACGGTCCTCGGCCGAGGCCACGTCGCCCCGCGCCGCGCTGATCGGGTCGTCGGAGAGCAGAGTGATGAGAGCATCCGCATCGTCAGCCGTCGCGCGCCTCAGCGTGGCCCGTCCGGCTCGGGATTCGAAGACGTGCGGCAGCGGCAGGGCGTCGAGCATGCTCCCAGTCTGACATCCTGGGCGGATGGACATCGGCGCTGTGCTCGGGCTGGAGCAGCTCACCTGGGGCACGCTGATCCTCGTCGTGATCGCCGCGTTCGCCGCCGGCTGGATCGACGCCGTCGTGGGTGGCGGCGGTCTGCTGCAGCTGCCCGCTCTGCTCCTGATCCCCGGGATGGCTCCGGTGCAGGCCCTCGCGACGAACAAGCTCGCCTCTGTCTTCGGCACGGCGACGAGCAGCATCACCTACTACCGCAGGGCCAAGCCCGACATCCGCACGGCGGTGCCGATGGCGGTGATCGCGCTCTTCGGGTCGTTCGGCGGGGCGGCCGTCGCGACGGTGCTCCCGTCCGCCGCATTCAAGCCGATCATCGTCGTCGCGCTTTTGGCCGTGGCGCTGTTCACGGCCTTCCGCCCGCAGATGGGGGCCGCGACGCAGCTGCGCTTCAGCGGCCACCGGCATCACATCGCGGCGGGGGCGGCCGGCCTCGGGATCGGCTTCTACGACGGCATGATCGGCCCCGGTACCGGCACGTTCCTCGTGATCACCCTGGTCGCTCTCCTGGGATACGACTTCCTGCAGGCGAGCGCCAAGGCGAAGATCGTGAACTTCGCGACCAACGCCGGGGCGCTGCTGCTGTTCATCCCGCACGGCTCGGTGCTGTGGCTGCTGGGCGGCATCCTCGCCGTCGCGAACGTGGCGGGGAGCTACCTCGGGTCGCGCATGGCGATCTCCCGCGGCACGACGTTCATCCGCGTCGTCTTCCTCATCGTGGTCATCGGCCTCATCGCGAAGCTCGGCCTCGACGTCTGGAACGAGAACATCGCCCCGGCGCTCGGCTTGCCCGGTCGTTGAGCGAGGGGCGAAGCGACGAGACGAAACGCCCCATGCTCCAGGGAACATGAGGCGTTTCGTCTCGCTTCGCTCGCTCAACGACCGGGAGGCTTCGCTCGCTCAGCAACCGCGTGGCTGAGGTCGCACAACGACCGGGTGGCTGGGGTCGCTCAGTGACCGCATGGTTTCGCTCGCTCAACGACCGGGAGGATGAGGTCGCTCAGCGAGCGGGTGGTCGGGCGCCGTGCGAGGGTCAGGCCTCGACGTCCTCCGGGACGAAGTCGACGCCGGCCTCGGCGCGCTGCTCGGGGCTGATGGGCGCCGGAGCTGAGGTGAGCGGGTCGAAGCCGCCGCCCGACTTCGGGAAGGCGATCACGTCGCGGATCGACTCGCTCTTCGACAGGTGCTGCAGCACGCGGTCCATGCCCAGCGCGATGCCTCCGTGCGGCGGTGCGCCGAACTTGAACGCGTCGAGCAGGAAGCCGAACTGCTCCTGTGCGACCTCGTCGCTGATGCCCATGACCTCGAACACGCGCTTCTGCACGTCTTCGCGGTGGATGCGGATCGATCCGCCGCCGAGCTCGGAGCCGTTGCACACGATGTCGTACGCGTAGGCGAGAGCCGAGCCGGGGTCGGTGTCGAAGGTGTCCTCGAACTCGGGCTTCGGGCCCGTGAAGGCGTGGTGCACAGCGGTCCATGCCCCTGCGCCCACGGCGACGTCGCCCGAGGCGACGGCATCCGCTGCGGACTCGAACATCGGAGCGTCGACGACCCAGGTGAACGCGAACTCGTCCGGGTTCAGGTAGCCGAGGCGGCGGCCGATCTCGACGCGCGCGGCGCCGAGGAGCGCGCGGCTCTCCTTCGCCGAACCCGCGGCGAAGAACACGCAGTCGCCGGACTCGGCGCCGACGAGCGCCGCGAGCCCTGCCTGCTCGGCCTCGGACAGGTTCTTGGCGGCGGGGCCGCCGAGCGAACCGTCCTCGTTGAAGAGCACGTAGGCGAGGCCGCGGGCGCCGCGCTGCTTGGCCCAGTCCTGCCAGGCGTCGAGCTGCTTGCGGGGCTGCGAGGCTCCGCCGGGCATGCGAACGGCGCCGACGTACTCCGCCTGGAACACGCGGAACGGCGTCTCAGCGAAGTACTCGGTGGCCTCGACGAGCTCCAGGCCGAAGCGCAGGTCGGGCTTGTCGGAGCCGTACTTCGCCATGGCGTCGGCGTACGTGATGCGCGGCAGCGGGGTCTGCACCTCGACGCCGATCGTCTTCCACATGGCGACGACGAGCGACTCCATGAGGGCGATGACGTCTTCCTGGTCGACGAAGCTCATCTCGATGTCGAGCTGCGTGAACTCCGGCTGACGGTCGGCGCGGAAGTCCTCGTCGCGGTAGCAGCGCGCGATCTGGAAGTACTTCTCCACGCCGCCGACCATGAGCAGCTGCTTGAACAGCTGCGGCGACTGGGGCAGTGCATACCAGCTGCCCGGGTGCAGGCGCGCGGGCACGACGAAGTCGCGGGCGCCCTCGGGGGTGGAGCGCGTGAGCGTCGGCGTCTCCACCTCGGTGAAGTCCTCCGCGTGCAGCACGTCGCGGATCGCCTTGTAGACGTTCGAGCGCAGACGGAGAGCGGATGCCGTCGCAGGACGCCGCAGGTCGAGGTAGCGGTACTTGAGGCGAGCCTCCTCGCCCACGTTCTCGGTCTCGGCGAGAGCCGTGGAGACCTGGAACGGCAGCGGGGCCGACTCGTTCAGCACGACGACGTCGCTCGCGATGAGCTCGATCTCGCCGGTCGGCAGGTTCGGGTTCTCGTTGCCGTCCGGGCGACGCGACACCTCTCCGGTGACCTTGAGGACGAACTCGTTGCGCAGCGGGTGGGCCACCTCTTCGTCGCGGATGACGACCTGGGCGATGCCCGAGGCATCCCGAAGATCGATGAACGCGACTCCTCCGTGATCACGACGACGATCGACCCAGCCCGTGAGGGTGACGGTCTGACCGATGTTCTCGGCTCGCAGGGAGCCTGCGGAGTGAGTGCGAAGCACGGAGGATTCCTCCTGATCTGGGAAATGATGAACCCGCCCATTCTACGTGGGCGCGGATCGCCTCCCCGCCGGTGTGGTGTCGATCAGTATGATCGCCTCGACACAGCCATCACACAGAAAGGGTGCATCGTGGACTCCAACGGCATCTCCGATCTCTACGCATCGATCTTCTCCGGCACGACCGGTCTGATCGCGCTCGTCTTCTACGTCCTGGTGGCCATCGGCCTGTGGAAGGTGTTCTCCAAGGCGGGGTACCCCGGCATCCTCGCGATCATCCCGATCGTGAACATCGTCATCCTGGTGCGCATCGCCGGGATGTCCGGATGGCTCGCACTGCTGTACCTCATCCCGATCGTCGGTTTCGTGTTCGGCATCATCGTGGCGATCAAGCTCGGTGAGCGCTTCGGCAAGGGCGGCGTCTTCTCGTTCTTCCTGCTGTTCCTGTTCCCCTACATCGGCTACCTGATCCTCGGTTTCGGCGAGTCCCGCTACAGCAAGGCCTGACGTGCCGGCGAAGCGACTGCACCTCGTCCGCCACGGCGAGGTGCACAATCCCGCGCGGGTGCTCTACGGGCGGCTGCCCGATTACCACCTGAGCACCGCGGGACGTCGCATGGCGCAGGCGGCGGCCGATCACGTGGCCTCCTTGGATCGGCCGGTCGCCGCCCTGTACTCCTCGCCGCTGGAGCGGGCGCAGGAGTCGTCGGAGCCCTTCGCGGTGCGGTTCGACCTGGTGCCGGAGATCGACATCCGCATCATCGAGCCGACCAACGTGTTCGAGGGCACTCGGATGCGCCGCTCTCTCATGAATCCGCTCAACTGGTGGCATCTGCGGCAGCCGTCGCTGCCGAGCTGGGGCGAGCCGTACACCTCGATCGCGGAGCGGATGCTGGGCGCCATGGGCGAGGCCTGGCAGGCAGCCGATGACGGCGACGTGGTGATGGTCTCGCACCAGGCGCCGATCTGGATCACGCATCTCCGCGTGGCAGGCCTGCCGTTGCGGCACGACCCGCGCACGCGGAGATGTGCGCTGTCGAGCGTCACGTCGTTCGAGCTCGTCGGCGACGTGTGGCGCGAGGTCGCCTATGCGGAACCGGCGACGACCGAGGGCGCCGTGGACGTCGGCGCCGTCTGACATCTGACGCCCTCGGCGCTCCGGGTCAGCGCTCGGCGGCCAGCAGCGACTGGATGATCCCCACCGCGGCGAGCTGGCCGGCCGTCGCCGCCAGCATCACGGCGGCCATCGGTCCCGGCAGCGTCGCGCGGTGCGCGAGATCGCCGGCCGCGAAGACGCCGGGCGCGGAGGTGCGTCCGAAGTCGTCGATCTCGATCGCGCCGGACTCGAGCATCCGCAGGTCGAGCTGCGCCGCGAACGGTGCGCGCTGACGCATCGTCCCCGAGGCGACGAAGACACCGGCGACGGTGTGCTCGGCGTCGGACGTGCGCACCACGACACCGGCGTCAGCGGCCGAGACCGCGACGACCGCCGAGCCGCTCACCCTGGCGCCGCGGGCCTCGAGGGCCACGGCCTCCTCGGTCGTGAAGGCGGTCCCCACGGGGAGGACCGAGATCTCGCTCACGATCCGTCGGAGCATGCTGATCAGGTGCTCGGCGCGCGCCGCTCCACCGAGGACCGCGATCGGCTTCCCCGCGTGCTCGTGGCCGTCGCAGAAGGGGCAGGAGAATGCTCGGGTGCCCCAGAGTTCCGACAGCCCGGCGATCTCGGGCAGGTCGTCGACCACCCCGGTCGCGAGGATGATGTTCCGCCCCGATGCCGTGGAGCCGTCGGCGAGCGCCACGGTGAAGTCTCCCTCGCCGCCGGACACGCTCTCGGCGCGGACATCGCGGACCTCCACGTCGTCGTAGGCGCCGAGCTGCGCGCGTGCGGTCGCCCGGAACTCGGCGGGAGGGGTGCCGTCGTTCGCGACGACGTTGTGCATGTGCAGCACCGTGCCGTTGCGGTATTCGCCCGAGTCCAGGAGCAGCACCGACCGGTGCATGCGTCCGAGCGTGAGTGCCGCCTGCAGGCCCGCGGGGCCTGCGCCGATGACGATCGCGTCGTACATGTGCGGGTGTCCTTCCGTGGATGGGGTTGCGTTCCCGCTCAGTCTGTGACTTCATGTCGACATGAAGTCAAGCGCCGAGCATCCGTGGTCCGTCGGCGAGGTCGCCGCCCGCTTCGACCTCCCCACCAACGTGCTGCGGCACTGGGAGGCGGTGGGCCTGCTGCGGCCCGAACGCGACATGGCCGACCGGCGCCGCTACGGGGAGGACGAGGTCGTCCGCATCGCCGTGATCCAGCGCAGCAAGGCGGCGGGGATGAGCCTCGAGCAGATCGGGGTGCTGCTCGACGACGGGAGCGCTGGTCGGCATCAGGTGCTGCAGGAGCACCTCGACGATCTGGACCGGCGCATGGAGGAGATGCGCCGGTCGAGAGAGATGACCGAGCACGCGATGCGCTGCCGGTCGCACGACATCGCCACCTGCCCGCGTTTCCGCGAGGGTGTCGCCGACGTCCTCGCCCGGTTCTGACGCCCTTCCAGGCGCTCCGAGAACGGTCTCACGCGGAGGCCCCACCCGTCCGGCTCACGCATAGGAACCCTTGCGTAGACTGGGAATCGTGCCACTCGCCTCGACGGTTCGCCCGATCCGCAGCGGCCGCCGCTCCCGCACTCGCGTCCTTCGTGGTGCGGTCGGAGCCGCGCTCGCCGCGGTGTTCGCCATCGGCCTCAGCGCCTGCGCCCCCGATGCCGTCAGCGACTCGTTCCTGAGCGGCGAGAACACCGGCTACGTGGCCGCCGACGGCGCGATCGTCGAGATCCCCGTCGCCGAGCGCGACGAACCCGTCGACTTCGCCGGTGTCACCGAGGCGGGGGAGAAGTTCTCCAGCGCCGACATCGCCGGCAAGGTCACTGTCGTGAACTTCTGGTACGCGGGCTGCGCTCCGTGCCGCGTCGAGGCGGGCGACCTCGAAGCGGTCTGGCAGAAGTTCGGAGACCAGGGCGTCTCCTTCATCGGCATCAACACGAGGGATCAGGCCGACACCGCCAAGGCCTTCTCCGACGAGTACGGCATCACCTACCCGAGCCTGATCGACGTCGACACCGCGGAGGCGAAGCTCGCGTTCGCCGAGGTCGTGCCGATCCAGGCCACGCCGACCACGCTGGTGCTCGACAAGCAGGGCCGCGTCGCCGCCCGCATCATCGGGCCGATCGACAGTCCGTCGATCCTCTCCACGCTCGTCAAGGACGCGCTCGCGGAGACCTCGTGAGCGCGCGGGGTGCGCTGTGAACCCCGAGGTCATCATCAAC
Source organism: Microbacterium sp. NPDC012755 (assembly GCF_042901325.1). NCBI lineage: Bacteria > Bacillati > Actinomycetota > Actinomycetes > Micrococcales > Microbacteriaceae > Microbacterium > Microbacterium sp. NPDC012755. The sequence continues at coordinate 1,950,157 of NZ_JBIBCT010000001.1, forward strand.
TCGGGTGCGCTCTGGTTGGCGATCCCTGTGGCGATGCTGGCGGGGCTCATCTCCTTCCTCTCTCCGTGCGTGCTCCCGCTCGTCCCCGGATACCTCGGCTTCCTCGGCGGTGCGGTGTCGCCGCGCGCTGCGCAGGGACGACCGAACGCCGTCGCCCCAGGGCGCGGTCGTCTCGTGCTGGGAGTGCTGCTCTTCATCCTCGGCTTCAGCGTCGTCTTCGTCGCCATCACGGCGCTCGGCGGCGTCGCGAACGTGTTCCTGATCCGGTGGGGCGATCTGATCACCCGCATCCTCGGCGTCGTGATCATCATCATGGGCCTGGTGTTCCTCGGGCTCTTCGGCTTCGCCCAGCGCGAGTTCCGATTCCACGTCGACTCGAAGCTCGGCGTCGCCGGAGCCCCGCTGCTCGGTGTCGCGCTCGGCATCGGGTGGGCGCCCTGTCTCGGGCCCACTCTCACGGCGATCTTCGCGCTCTCGTTCAATGCGGGCGACCCGGTGCGTGCAGGATTCCTCGGGCTCGCGTACTCGCTCGGCCTCGGCATCCCGTTCCTGCTCGTCGCCCTCGGGTTCGGCTGGGCGACGAGGGCCATCGGCTTCCTGCGCCGCCACATCCGCGTGGTGAACGTCATCGGCGGCGTCCTGCTCATCGTGCTCGGCATCCTCATGGTGACCGGGCTGTGGACCGACATCATGTCCCGGCTGACGGCGGTGATGAACAGTGTCATCCTCCCGCTCTGACCTGAACGACCAGAAGGACCCCGTGGACACCGACCCGCTGCGCCCGTCCGACCACATCGACGGCGACGACACGATCGTCCAGCCCAAGCTCGGTTTCGTCGGCTGGCTGCGGTGGGGATGGCGCCAGCTCACCTCGATGCGCACGGCCCTGATCCTGCTGCTCGTGCTCGCGATCGCGGCGATCCCCGGCTCGATCTTCCCCCAGCGCATGGCCGACCCCAACGGCGTGACGCAGTGGGAGCGCAACAACCCCGACATCTTCCCGGTGCTCGACTCGCTGAAGATGTTCGACGTCTACCTGTCGCCGTGGTTCTCGGCGATCTATCTGCTGCTGTTCACCTCTCTCGTCGGCTGCGTGATCCCGCGCATCAAGCACCACCTCAAGGCCCTGCAGGCGCGCCCGCCGCGCACCCCCGCCCGGCTGAAGAGGCTCGCCGACTTCCGTGCGGTGGAGCGCACGAGCACGGATGCCGCCGCCGACGCGGCCGCGTCCATCGACATCGCCCAGAAGCAGCTGAAGGCCCTCGGATACCGCGTCGAGCGCTACGACGCCGGGCGCACCTTCTCGGTCTCCGCCGAGCGCGGGTACTGGCGCGAGACGGGCAACCTGCTCTTCCACATCGCGCTGGTCGGCGTGCTCATCACGGTCGGCGTCGGCGGCGGCTTCGCCTACACCGGTCAGCGCGTGCTGGTCGAGGGGGAGACCTTCGCGAACACCCTTCTCGACTACGACTCCATGAACCGCGGCCGCTTCGTCGGCGACGGGGCTCTCACGCCCTACTCGATGCGGCTCGACAGCTTCGACGTCACCTACCAGCCGTTCGGAGAGCCGGGATCGGGGCAGGCCGGCGACTTCTCCGCCAACGTCACGCTCAAGGAGAACGGTGACACGCGCACCGGCTCGGTGAAGGTGAACCATCCGCTCGAGGTCGGCGGCGACCGGATCTACCTGCTCGGCAACGGCTACGCGCCGACCATCACGGTCCGCAACGCCGACGGCAAGGTCGTCTTCAAGAACAGCGTCCCCTTCCTCCCGCAGGACACGAGCATGACCTCGCTCGGCGTCGTCAAGGTCACCGACGGGATGCCGGAACAGCTCGGTCTCCTCGGGTTCTTCTACCCCACCACCGGCGTGCTCGACACGGGGGCCTTCTTCTCCGCGTACGGGGATCTGACCAACCCCACGCTCACCCTCGACGTGTACTCGGGTGACCTCGGGATCAACGAGGGCACGCCCCGCTCGGTCTACGTGCTCGACACCACGGGGATGACGAAGCTCACCGGCCGCACGACGGACGTCGAGTCGATCAAGCTGACCCCGGGCAAGACCGCAGATCTCCCGAACGGGCTCGGCACCGTGACGTTCGAAGACGAGTCCCCCGCAGGGGCGACCGACCTCACGCACTCGGTGAAGAGATTCGCGTCGCTGCAGATCCACCACGACGCGTCGTCGGTGTGGGTGCTCGTGTTCGCCCTCCTGGCCCTCGGCGGGCTGATGCTGGCGCTCTTCGTGCCGCGTCGTCGCGTGTGGGTCAAGGCGACCCACTCCGGTGACGGGGTCTCCCTGGAGTACGCCGGTCTGGCGCGAGGCGAGGACCCCACGCTCGGCGCCGCCGTCGACGACCTCGTGGCCGGGCACGCACGGCTGCTCGACGCCGCCGGTGTCACGGCCGCCCATGAGGCGGAAGACGAATCCGAGCCCCCGGCATCCGAGCCCCCGGCATCCGACACTCCGAAAGTAGACTGACAGCATGCTCGAGCTCACCGTGATCTCGCCCGTCCTCCTGTGGACCGCGATCGCGATCTACGCGGCCTCCTTCGTGGCGTACGCCTTCGACCTGGCGCGCCGCTCGCAGGCGACGGCCGATGCGAAGACCGTCCGCGAGGGCGAGCTCGTCGGCGTCGGCGCCCGCGGGGGAGCGCCGACGGTCACCGCGACCGGCGCCGCTGCGGATCCCGCGCCGCAGCGCTTCGTGATGGCGCGCATCGGCACCTCGCTGACGATCCTCGCATGGGTGTTCCACCTCGCCGCCGTCGTCACCCGCAGCATCGCGGCCGGACGCGTCCCGTGGGCGAACCTCTACGAGTTCGCGATGATCGGCACGCTCCTGATCGTCCTCGTCTACCTCGTCGTGCTCACCCGGATCGACCTCCGCTACCTCGGCACCTTCATCACCGGTCTCGTGGTGGTCCTGCTCGGACTCGCCGCGACGAACTTCTACGTCGCCGTCACGCCCCTGATGGACCCGCTGAAGAGCATCTGGCTGATCATCCACGTGTTCGTCGCGTCGCTCGCCACGGCGTTCTTCGCGCTCGCGTTCGCACTCTCGGTGATCCAGCTCATGCAGGCCCGCCGCGAGCGGCTGGTGCGCGAGGAGGCCGCGAAGACCGGCCCAGGATTCCTCCGCACGCTGCCGGGGTCCGACCGCCTCGAGAGCCTCGCCTACCGCTTCACGATCATCGGCTTCATCCTGTGGACGTTCACGCTGATCGCAGGGTCCATCTGGGCGCAGGACGCCTGGGGTCGCTACTGGGGCTTCGACGTCAAGGAGACCTGGACCTTCGTGATCTGGGTCGTGTACGCGGGCTACATCCACGCCAGGGCGACGCGCGGCTGGCGCGGCAACCCGTCGGCATGGCTGTCGATCGTCGGCTTCGCGTCGGTGATGTTCAACTTCACCATCGTGAACGTCTTCTTCAAGGGCCTGCACGCGTACTCGGGCCTCAGCTGAGCGCGGAGCCCCGCTCTCAGAACGGCCAGATCAGCGGCACGTAGAACACCGCCACCGCGAAGAACAGCGCCATCAGAGGCAGACCGAGCTTGGCGTAGTCGCCGAAGCGGTAGCCCCCGGGCTCCATCACCATCAGGTTCGCGGGGGTGGCGACCGGCGTGAGGAACGCCGCCGCCCCGGCCACCGTCAGCGCCATCATGAACGGCATCACGGACGCGTCCATGGCCGAGGAGAGGGCCACGGCCACCGGTGCGACGATGAGCACCGTGGCGGTGTTGCTGATGAGCTGGCCGAGCACGAGCGTGATCAGCACGATGACGGCGACCGCCGCATGAGGACCTGATTCTCCGAGGAACGAGCGCAGCCCGTCGGCGATCAGCTGCGCCGCGCCCGTCTCCTGGAAGGCGGTCGAGAGCGGGATCATCCCGGCGACGAGGATCACCGTGGTCCAGGAGATCGCGCGGTAGGCCCGGGTGATCGAGACGACTCCGGTGAGGATCAGGGCGCCGGCGGCGAGGAGCCCGGCGATCGCCGCGGGCACGATGCCCGTCGCGAGCAGCACGATCATCGCGAGCAGGATCACGGCCGTCCGCTTGGCTCCGGCCCCGAGCGGCACGGAGCGACGCAGGGTCAGCGGCGCGTCCACCACGAGCACCTCCTCGCGCTTCGCGGTGTGCCGCTGCAGATCGTCCCACGACCCGTCGAGCAGCAGGGCGTCTCCGGCGCTGAGCTCGGTGCCCGATTCGTCGAAGGCCTCCTCGCCGCGACGGACGCCCAGGATGACGAGGTCGCCGCTGGGCGTGCACATTCCGGGGAACACGTGCAGCCCGATCAGCGAGGACCGAGGAGGCACGACGACCTCGGCGACGCCGCGCGCCGGAGACATCAGAGCACGCTCGGGGGCGATCTCGTAGTCGGCCCGCAGCGCGGCGGCGAGCTGCTCCAGGTCGACCGGGGCCGACACCGGGCTGCGCGTCGGCAGCAGGCGCGAACCGAGCAGCAGGATGATCGCGAGAGTTCCGACGAGGAGGGGGAGGCCGGCCAGAGCGAACTCGAAGAACCCGAACTGCCTGCCCCCATTCTCGGCGGCGATGTCGGAGACGATGATGTTCACCGGGGTCCCGGTCAGGGCGAGCATCGAACCGGCGTGCGCGGAGAACGCCAGCGGCATCAGCATCTGCGAGGGCGCTATGCCCGCGCGCGCCGCCACCACGACCACCAGGGGCAGCAGCGAGGCGACCGACCCGTTCACGCTGATCACGGCGGTCAGCACGGCGGTGAGCAGCCCGATCGTCAGCAGCAGTCTCCGGCGCCGGGTGCCGGTCCTGGCGATGACCTCCTGCCCGGCCCAGGCGACGATGCCGGTGGCCTCCAGAGCCTCGCTCACGACGAAGAGCGAGGCGATGAACAGCACCGTCGGATCGCCGAATCCGGACAGCGCGGTGTTCAGATCGAGGACGCCGAAGAGGTACAGCGCGATCGAGACGCCCACGGCGACGACCCCGAGCGGGATCCGGTTCGAGACGAACGCGATCACCGCGCAGAGCAGGATGACGAGGGTGGAGGTGATCGGATCCATTGGTTCACACAATAGAAGGCCGCGACGTCAAGGGGACCCCCTAGTTCTAGGGGGTCAGCTTGCCCCGGCATCCCTCGCGCCAAGATCATGGGGCTATGGCTGGCGATATGACGCTGAGTGCCCCCGACGCCGATCGCAAGGGGTTCCTGAACTGGATCGAGAAGGTCGGTAACAAAGTCCCTGATCCGACGATCATGTTCGTCTATCTGATCGGGTTCATCGCCGTCCTCTCCTTCCTGCTCGCCTGGGCCGGAGTCTCCGTCACCGACGAGGTGGTCGTCCCCGGTCCGCAGAGCCAGCTGGACGAGCTCAACGAGCAGTTCGGCGGCGGCTGGCAGATCTACGACACCACCACCGGGCTGCCGGCCGAGACACCCGACTACACGATCGAGGAGCGCACCTTCGAGGTGCGCAACCTCCTCTCCATCGAGGGCGTTCGCTTCTTCTTCTCCTCCTTCGTCGACAACTTCGCCGGGTTCGGAGTCGTCGCCGTCGTGCTGATCGCGATGGCGGGCGTCGGCGTCGCCGAGCACGCCGGCCTCATGGGGGCGATGATCCGTCGCGTCGTGAAGGTCGCGCCGCGCCGCTGGATCGCCGCGATCCTCATCTTCGTTGGCGTGCTCTCCTCGGTCGCCACGGATGCCGGGTATCTGATCCTGGTCCCGCTCGCGGCCGCGGCCTTCCTCACCGTCGGGCGGCATCCGCTCGCGGGGCTCGCCGGGGCGTTCGCGGGCGTCGGAGCCGCGTTCGGCGCCAACATCCTGATCACCCCGAGCGACAGCATGCTCACCGAGATCACCAACGAGGTGCTCACCGCTGCGGGCATGCAGCCGATCGAGGTGACCCAGAACTGGTACTTCGGCATCGTGTCGACGCTGCTGCTGACCACGGTCGCCCTGCTCGTGACCATGTTCATCACCGAGAAGCGGCTCGGTTCGTACGACCGCTCGGAGATGACCGTCGCCGACGAGGCCGACGGCGTCGACCACGATGCCGAGGCCCGAGGGCTCCGCTTCTCCTTCTGGGCGCTGCTCGGCTATCTCGCCGTGATACTGCTGCTGACCCTTCCCCCTGGTGCTCCGCTGCGCGACCCTGAGACGGGCGACATCATCGGCACGACGCCGTTCATGGCGAGCCTGGTGTTCATCATCTCGCTCGCGTTCCTCGTGTGCGGTGTCGCCTACGGCGCCGGGGCGAGGACGCTCAGGGGAGGTTCGGCCGCGGTCGGAGCCATCGCGAAGACGTTCGCCAGCCTCGGCGGACTGCTGGTGATGTTCCTGATGATCGCCCAGTTCATCGCGCTGTTCAACTGGACCAACCTGCCCACCGTCGCCGCGGTGTCGGCCGCCGAGCTCCTGCAGCAGGCGAGCGTGCCGGCGATCGTGCTCCTGCTCGCGTTCATCCTCGTGATCGTGATCCTCGACTTCATCCTCCCGGGGCTCGTGCCCAAGTGGGTGATCTTCGCTCCGGTGTTCATCCCGATCTTCGCCTCGCTCGACGTCGCACCGCAGACTCTGCTGGCGGCGTACCGGGTGGGCGACTCCCCGGTCAACGTGCTCACCCCGTTGATGGTGTACCTGCCGTTCATGGTGACCGTCGCGCAGCGCTACAAGAAGGACGCGGGCATCGGCACGATCATCGCGCTGATGATCCCGTACGCGGTCTGGATGCTGATCTCCTGGGTGGCCCTCTACGTCGTGTGGTTCCTCCTCGGCATCCCGTGGGGACCCGGCTCACCGGTCGACGTCGTCGGCTGACCCTCCCCGCCGTCCGGCCTCACCCTCCCCCGGGACCGGGCGGCGGGCCTCGACATCACCACCGCACGCAAGGAGCCACCATGGAACGCAGACCGAACAAGCTGATCCCCGCCGACCTCCCGACCGTGCCGGGCCTCGACGCGCTCGACGCCGCGACGATCACGGTCGGGGTCGTGCCAGACGACGTCGAGGCGCTCGGCATCGGAGTGCACTCCGACGGCGACGTGCCGGCGGAGCTCGGCTTCGACAGATCGGCGCTCGAGGAGGCCGGCTTCACCGGCGCGGCGGGGTCGTCTCTCCTGCTCCCTCAGGCGGACGCGGCCGACATCGTCGCCGTGGGTCTCGGAGCACGGGACGAGACGACGGCGAATGCGTTGCGGGATGCCGCCGCGACGTTCGTGCGCGCGGCATCCCGCCGTTCGCGACTGGGTCTCCGCATCGACGACCTCGGCGACGTCGACGCGGACACCGCTGTTCGGATGCTGGCGGAGGGATCCCTGCTCGCCCGTTACCGGTACACCGTGCTGCGCGGCTCCTCGCCGCACGTCCCGCTCGCCTCGCTCGTGATCGATGTGCCAGGGGGCGCGGATGCCGCCATCGCTGAAGCACGCACGGGTGCGCGGGCGGCCGTGGTCGCGCGCGACCTCGCCAACACCCCGCCGGGGCACCTCACCGCCGTGAACCTCGGAGAGATCGCGACGGAGCTCGGAGAGCGATTCGGGTTCGAGGTGGAGCTGTTCGACAAGCAGGCGCTCATCGACCTCGGCTGCGGCGGCCTGCTCGGCGTCAACCAGGGTTCCGTGGAGGAGCCGCGGATGGTGAAGCTGAGCTACACCCCGTCGGGTGGAGCGACCGGCCACCTCGGACTGGTCGGCAAGGGCATCATGTATGACTCCGGAGGCATCAGCCTCAAGCCCAGCGACCCGATGCACCTGCTCATGAAGATGGACATGGGAGGAGCCGCGGCGGTGCTCGGGGCCTTCACCGGCCTCCGCGACGCGGGCGTGACCGCTCAGGTCACCGGGTGGCTGATGTGCACCGACAACATGCCCTCCGGCACCTCGTACAAGCTCGGCGACGTGCTGACCGCCCGAGGGGGGACGACCGTGGAGGTCAAGAACACCGACGCGGAAGGACGACTGGTGATGATGGACGCCCTCGTGCTCGCGAACGAGGACGGCGTGGACGCCATCATCGACATCGCGACGCTCACCGGCGCCGCGCTGGTGTCGCTCGGCCCCGCGACCGCGCCGGTGCTCGGCAACGACCAGAAGACGATCGACCTCGTCCGCACGGCATCCGCCGCGGTAGACGAATCCGTGTGGCAGCTGCCGCTGGAGCGCAAGTACCGGCCCCAGCTCGACTCGGAGATCGCGGACATCGCCAACCTCGGCGGGCCGTTCGCCGGGGCGACGACCGCGGCGCTCTTCCTCGCGCACTTCGTGGGGGAGACCCCGTGGGCGCACCTCGACATCGCCGGCACGATGCAGACCGAGAAGGACGACTCCTGGCGGACGGCGGGGGCGACGGGCTTCGGCGCGCGCATCCTGCTGGAGTCCGCGCGCGCGTTCCGGGCGGGGGAGTGACCATCATGACGACGTCGAACTACGTCGGACCGCTGAGCTTCGCGGTCTTCGCTGTGCCGGCTGACGCGGAGCTTGTCTCCGTCATCGACGAGCTGCAGAGCCTGCAGCTCTCGCACGCCGTCGAGGTGCTCGATCTCGAGCTGGTGGAGCTCTCCGACGACGGAACGGTGCGCCGGCTGACCTTCGCAGACGAGACCGCGGCCGCCGCGGAGACCGATCTGCTCGATGACGACGACCTCTCCGAGATCGGACGCGAACTGCGAGCGGGCGAGCGGGCGCTCGTCGTCGTCTACGAGGACCGCAGCCTTGCGACGGTCGCCGACCGCATCACGGCGATCGGCGGACGCGAGGCATGGGCGGGCGGCATCGACGCCGCCGATCTGGACGAGGGAGTCGCATCATGAGCCTGCTCCGCACGGCCGCACGCGCGGCGGTCGCCACCCGGGTGGTCGGCAACGTCCAGCGTCGGCAGCACCAGCAGTGGGCGGCCCAGGACGCCGCCGTGGCCGCGCAGCAGGCGCAGGCGGCGGATGACGCCGCTGCTCGCCTCGCGGCCGCCGCCGTTCCTGCACCCGCCGTTCCTGCACCGGCCGCTGCGCCGGACATGACCCAGGTGATCGCACAGCTCCAGCAGCTCGGCCAGCTGCGGGACGCCGGTGTGCTCACCGACGCGGAGTTCGAGGCGCAGAAGCAGCGGCTCCTCGGCGCCTGAGCCCGCCCCACGATCCCGGATGCCGCACCTGCGGCATCCGTCACGAACGCCGCAGACGCGGCAAGGAGTACAACAGCATGCATTTCTGGTCCTCGATCGTCGACATCCTCTGGTGGTCTCTCACGGTCTTCGTCTTCGTCGCCTATCTGATGGCGTTGTTCTCGATCATCAGCGATCTGTTCCGCGACCGCGCGCTCAACGGCTTCGCGAAGGCGGTCTGGCTGCTCTTCCTGGTGTTCCTGCCCTTCCTCACTGCGCTGGTGTACCTCATCGCGCGCGGCAAGGGCATGGGCGAGCGCGCTGCGCAGCAGTCCGCCGCCGCGCAGTCCGCTGCCGAGGACTACGTCCGCTCGGTTGCCGGGACGGCGGCGACGCCCACCGACGAGATCGAGCGGGCCAAGCGCCTGTTCGACGCCGGTGCGATCAGCGAGGCCGAGTTCGCCTCGCTGAAGCAGTCCGCGCTGCGTCGCGCCTCGGCGTGATGCGGTGCAGCGGCTGATCGGGCGGACGATGCACGATCACGACGAGGCTCCGGTCGGCGGCGCCCCCTTCTCCGGAAGGGGGATGCCGTCGGCCGGCGCCTCGTGGGCCGGCCGGCTGGCCACCTCCGCCGAGGGCATCTACGGACTGATCATCGTCGCCGGCATGATCGTCGTCAGCCGCAACCTCACCGCGAGCTCCGGAGACGCCCTGATCTCGGTCGTGACGACGCTGCTGGTGTTCTTCGCGGCGCACGTGTACTCCTCGGCGGTCTCCTGGATGGCCAGGGGGTCCGAGCGGCGATCGCTCGGCGAGGCGCTCGCGCACGGGGTCGGGGAGTCGTCCGGCATGATCGTCGTCGGTGCGGTTCCCGTCGTCATCCTGCTGCTCGGTGTGATCGGCGTGCTCCGCGATGCCGACGCCGTGTGGCTCGCCCTCGGCGCCGATGTGATGCTGCTCGGGCTGCTGGGCTGGTTCATCGCCGCTTCCCGCAGCGACAGCCTGTGGGTGCGCCTCGGGAGCATGCTCGTCACCGCCGCGTTCGGCGGGGTGCTCATCGCGCTGAAGGCGCTCGTCCATCATTGATGCCATGAAGGATTCGGACTCGCCCCGCCGTCGCTGGTGGCACGTCGACCCGGGCGGAGCGCTCGGCGGCCTGCTGCTGGCGGTGCTGTCGGCGACCCCGTCGCTGCTCCCTCGTGCGGCGCTGTTCCAGGGGCTCATCACGGCGGTCGCCTTCGCTGTGGGCTATGGCGTCGGCACGGCGGCGTGGCTCGGCCTCCGACGCCTCGTGCCGATGCGCAGCCGACCGATCCTCTGGGTCGCGTACGGGGTGCTCTGGCTCGTCGCGGTCGGAGCGCTGTCCGTGCTGGCCGTCGCCTGGCAGAACGAGGTGCGCAGAGCAGTGGAGATGCCTCCGCTGGACGCCGTGGACCTCGCCGGGTTCCTGCTCGGATTCCTCCCGGTCGTCGTCATCCTGATCGCGGTCGGAAAGCTCAGCCGACGCGTCTTCCGCGCGCTCCAGCGCACGTCGGGAACATCGGTGGCGCTGCTGGGCACCCTCACCGCGCTGGTCGCGGGCGTCGCCGCGACGGTGCTCGTCGTCATGTTCGGTGTCGACGCGGTGTACAAGGGACTCAACGGAGCCCCGGATGCCGAGGCCGTCGAACCGGCGAGCGAGTTCCGCTCCGCCGGGGCCGGGTCGGAAATCCGCTGGGAGGACCTGGGGCGGCACGGCAGCGCCTTCATCGGCGGCGGCCCAACGGCGTCGGAGATCACGGCGCTCACCGGAGCGGAGGCGAAGGACCCCATCCGCGTCTACGCGGGGCTGGAGTCCGCGGAGACCCCGGAGGCGAGGGCGCAGCTCGTCGTCGACGAGCTGGAGCGGACGGGCGCGTTCGACCGCTCGGTGCTCGTCGTCGCGACGACCACCGGGTCGGGCTGGCTGGAGGCGCAGACCGTCGACGCGATCGAGTACCTGCACGCCGGTGACACCGCGATCGCCGCGATGCAGTACGCCTACACCCCGAGCTGGGTGTCGTTCCTGTTCGATCCGGACGCTCCCGTCGAGTCGGCGCGGGCGCTGTTCGACGCGGTCGAGGAGCGGTGGTCCCGGCTCCCCGCCGATGACCGCCCCGAGCTGATCGTGTACGGTCTGAGCCTCGGCGCTCACGGCGGACAGGCGGTGTTCGACGGCCTCGGCGATCTGCGGTCTCGTGCGGACGGGGCGATGTTCGTCGGCAGCCCCAACGGATCAGCGCTGTGGCGCACCCTGCAGGGGGCGCGCGATCCGGGGAGTCCGGTGTGGCAGCCGGTGCTCGCAGACGGACGCGAGGTGCGATGGATCTCCCGCGCGGGGGACGAGAGCCTGCTGCCGGGGCCCTGGTCGGAGCCGCGCGTGCTGTACCTGCAGCACGCGACCGACCCGGTGACCTGGCTCGCTCCCGAGCTGATCTGGAGTCCGCCCGAGTGGCTGGATCCGTCGCAGCGGGCGGATGACGTCAGCCCGGAGATGCGGTGGATACCGGTCGTGACCGCCGTGCAGGTCGGCATCGACATGCTCGGCGGCGAGGCCGTGCCCGCACGGCACGGACACAACTTCGGCGATGTCGTCACGACGGGCTGGCGCGAGGTCGCCGGCGACGCGGGTCTCGACCAGGCGGCCGTGGACCGCATCCAGGAGGAGATCGAGGGCTACGCGCCCATCCAGCCCTACCTGGAGTGAGTCAGCCGCCGAGCGGGATGATCTCGGCGTGCTCCCCGTCCTCGTCGTACCAGACGAACTCGGCCTCGGTTATGGTCTCGGTCGGCGGGAGCTCGAGTGCGCGACCCGCCGCGCGCTCCAGAACCTCCCACTCCGCAGCGCCGAGGGAGCGGGCGTAGACGAGGGAGAGGTGGAAGGTCCAGTCGTCGACGCTCAGCTCATCGAGCCGTCGGTAGTCGGTCGGCTCGAGCCTGTCCGTGAGGCGGGAGTAGGCCTGGACCAGGGACGCGGACCGCGCCGCGCGGAGGATGACGACCTGCCAGGGAGACGGGAACGCGTCAACGGCATCCGCCGTCACCTCGATCGGAGGTTGTTCAGCAGCCCACCCGCGGATCAGGGCCGCGACCTCTTCTCGGCGCTCCGCCTCGAAGAACCCGCGCAGCGTCACATGTCCGGTGTGCGGATGCCGCAGGTCTCGTGCCGGCCCGTCGAGCAGCGCGCGCTGCGTGCTCTCGTACTCCCGCGCGACGGCTGCGGAAGGCCGCAGCACGAGGTACTGCTGGCCCTGCAGCGAGGCGAGCTGATCCGGGGTGTCCATGAACGGTCGTCGCATGGGTCGAGGGTACGTGAGTCCGGTCGCCCCCGTGCGTCACATGACGACGGACACGAGAATGCCTCCGCAGGTCTCTGTGCGGAGGCGTTCTCGGTCCCTCGGAGAGGCGATGGTGGATGGATGCTCAGGCGGTCGCGAGCACCGTCTTCGCAGACGTCGTCCGGCGGAGCGCGATCGCGAGGGTCGTGACGATCAGGGACAGGACGCCCCAGACGACGAGCCCCGCTGCGGCCCCGCCGTTCGCGGCGATGAGACCCGTGAACGCGGGCGCCGTGGGCAGGGAGGCCCCGATCGCCGAGAGCCACCCGGGAACGGTCGAGATGAGCCCGGTCGCGACGGCCAGCACACCGACCAGAGCGCCGATCCAGCGGCCGATCCCGCCGAAGACCGCGACGAGCGCCTGGTTCACCGCGGCGAACACGACGCCGGCGAGCACAGCCGTGCCGGCGAACGCCCACCAGGTCGCCGCGTCATAGCTCGCCACGATCTGCACGATGAGAGCCACGAGCACGCCCTGACCGGCGCCGATCAGGGCGGCCGGCGCGAAGGCGCGCAGAGCGAGACCGGCCGAGGAGCGGCGGGACGTGAGGGTGCGCGCCGTGTGCGCCCGCATCACGATGAACGAGGCGAGTCCGCCGAACCACAGCACGACGGCGGCGAGCAGCGGGATCGCGGTCGGGCCGAAGATCGTGTCCATCTTCGAGTTCGAGGTGACCGGGTCGGCCATCACCGTCGCCAGCGACTTCGACTCGCCGTCGGTGAACGACGGCAGGGAGTCGGAGGCCTTGCGCAGTCCACCGGCGAGATCACCGGTGCCCGTCGCCAGGGTGTCGAGCCCGGTGGCGAGCTCGGTCGCTCCGCTGGACAGCTGCGTGGCGCCGTCCGACAGCTGCGTCGCCCCGTCGGCGAGCTGGCGGGCGCCGCTCGCGGACTTGTCGATGCCGTCGGTGGCGAGCTGGTTGAGACCGGCAGCGAGCGAGGACGCACCGGTGCCCGCGTCGCGCATGCTCGTGGCGAGCGTGGTGAACGTTCCGGGGAGTGCGGCCACTCCGTCGGCGACCAGTGGATTGCTCAGGGTGCCGGCGGCGAGGAGGGCGGAGCTCTTCGCGTTGGTCGCAGAGCCGGACGCGGTGCCGGCACTCGATGCGGCGGCGGCGAGGTCGTTGCAGAAGGCGGCACCGGACACCGCGGGCACGCATTGTGCGGCGAGGCTGTCGAGTGTCGACTTGAGGTCGCTCGTCTGCGTTGCGGCCGTGCCGGCAGAAGCCGCGGCCGCGCCGGCTGACGTGGCAGCGTTCTTGATAGCGCCGACGAGCGCGGGCATCCCTGAGGACTGTTCTTCGAGGGTCTTCGCGCCTGTGAGCAAGCCGGAGCCGATCTGCGACGCTCCGCCTGCGGCCTCTCGTGTCTTGCCGGCGATCGTGCCGAGGCCGTTCGCGAGATCGGAGGCGCCGGATCCGAGACCGGACGCGCCGGTGGCCAGCTTCGCGGCGCCGTCCGGGATCGCGGCCGCACCGGTCGCGGCATCCCGTGCTCCGGAGGCGAGTTGCAGCGCGCCGTCCGCCGCTTCGCCGATCTGGTCGCCGAGGGTGGTGAAGCCGACCAGCACGTTGCTCATGGTCGCCTCGCTGAGCATCGAGCCCATCGTCGACGTCGCGACCGAGGCGATCTGGCTGGTGATGAGATCGTCGGCGACGAGGCCGTCTGGCGGAGTGGTGACGGTGATGGTCGCCTTCTCGGCCTTGTCGGAGGCGGCGCCGCCGCCGTCGGAGATCGCCTGGCCTGCGGAGGTCGCGGCGGCGGAGAAGTCCTCGGGGATCGTGATGACGGCCTGGTAGGTGCCGTCGGCGAGCCCGTCGGCGGCGTCGTCCTTGTTGGAGATCACCCAGGTGAGGTTGGAGTCGAGGTCGTCCGACCCCTCGACGAGCCCCGCGGAGAGCTGTCGGCCCAGCGGGGTCAGTTGTCCGTCGATCGTGACCGGGTCGTCGAGGTTCACGATCGCGGCGGTCATGGAGTCCAGCCGCTCGGTCGGGTTCTGCAGCGCCGCGACGAGGATGCCCCCGACGGCTGCGGGGAGCAGCAGGATGCCGAGGATCGTCAGCCATGTGATGGGCTTGCGGGAGCGTGCGCGCTCGATGGGGAGGGTCATGCGGTCACCTCGGTGGATTCTGCGGAGTCTTCGGCGTCGAGGCCGGCGGCATCCGTCGCGTCTGCGGCGGAGTCGGGGTGGGCGGCGGGCGCGTCGGCGAGGCGAGGAGCGGGTGCGCTCACGTCGACGAGGTCCGTGGTCTCGCGCCCGGCGGACGCGAGGATGTCGAGCGCCGCGGCGGGAGCAGCGGCGGTGAGGAGCACGGCCGTGGCGGCATCCGCGTCGCGCAGTCGCGCGGCGAGCTGATCGCGTGCCGCCTGCGGGAGCAGGTCGACGCCGTCGATCACGACGAGTGCGGGGCGGCCGCGCAGGGCTTCGGAGAGATCGGATGCTGTGGCTCCGGCATCCGTCGCGATCACCGTTCCGACGTGCGCCCTGACCCATGCCGCGCGTCCGGGGAGGAGGTGGCCGGCGACCCGCAGTCGACCGTCGTCGGGGGTGACGCGTCCGGCGATCGCGAGGGCGAGCGCGCGGAGTGCACCGGGGGCGGCTCCGGTGAGGACCGCCGATCCGCCTGGTGCGACGCGAAGGTGCACTCCGTCGATGCCGGTGTCGGCGAGCACGAGGCCGTCGGCGGCGACGACCGAGTCATCCCCGGGCCAGGAGGAGAGGTGCCGCTCACGCTCCACGGCCTCGCCCTCGATGTCGACGCTGGGCAGGATCCGCTCCAGCCACGCAGGGATCTGCCAGGCGCGCTCGCCGAGGATGGCCATGAGCGCCGGGATCAGCGTCATCCGCACGAGGAACGCGTCGATCGCGATGCCCGCGGCGAGACCCAGCGCGATCGGCTTGAGCGAGGAGTCGCCCTCGGGGACGAACGCGACGAACACCGCGAACATGATGAGTCCTGCGGCGGTGACGACCTTCGCCGAGCCCGTGAAGCCGCTGCGCACGGCTCGGAGGGCCGCGGCCCGGCGCGCCGCGCGGTCGGGGTTCTTCGAGTCCTTGTCGTGCACGAAGTCCTCGCGCATGCGGGAGACGAGGAACACCTGATAGTCCATCGCGAGTCCGAACAGCACGCCCATCAGGATGATCGGCATGAAGCTGATGATCGGGCCGACCTTCGCGACGTGCAGGAGGTCGGCGAACCAGCCCCACTCGAAGACGGCGCCGACGATGCCGAACGCGGCGACGATCGAGAGCAGGTAGCCGAGGGCGGCGGTGACGGGGACCCAGATCGAGCGGAACACGATGGTCAGCAGGATCAGCGAGAGGCCGATCACGAAGATGCCGAACGGCAGCAGCGCGTTGCCGAGCTGGTCGGAGATGTCGATCCCGACGGCGGTGAAGCCCGTGACCTTGAGGTCGATGCCGAACTCCTTCAGCCACTCGTCGTGGTGGGAGCGGAGCTCGCGCACGAGATCGGCTGTCGCGGGGGCGTCGGGCGCCGTCTCGGGGATGATCTGCACGATGCCGGTGTCGGCGGTCTCGTTGGGGGTCGAGAGGGCGACCTCCTTCACGCCGTCGACCTTCGCGACGGCGTCTCCGAGATCCTCCATGAGGCCCAGCGGATCGGTCGACGTGACGATCGTGCCGGTGAGGATCAGCGGACCGTTGAAGCCGGCGCCGAACTCCTCGCCCACGAGGTCGTAGGTCTGCCGCGCCTCGGAGTCCTTCGGCAGCACGCCCGCGTTCGGGAGCGCGAGGTTCAGGCTGAGCGCGGGCACCGCGACGATGCCGAGGCCGATCACGACCGCGAGCGACACGAGGATCGGGCGCTTCGTGACGCCGGAGACCCAGCGCTGGCTGAACGAGCGACGGCCTTCGGGGGCGGGGGAGCCCTTGCGTGCCTTGCGCTCGCGGCGCGGCCAGCCGGTGACCCGGCCCTTGACGAAGCCGAGGACGGCCGGGGTGAGGGTCACGGCGATCGCCACGGCGACGGCGACCGCGACGGATGCCGCGATGCCCATGGTCGTGAGGAAGGGGATGCCGGCGAATCCGAGGCCGATCAGCGCGATCAGCACGGTGACGCCGGCGAACACGACGGCCGATCCTGCGGTGCCCACCGCGCGCGACGCGGACTCCTCGGGGTCGACGCCCTCTCGGACCTGATCCTGGTGTCTCGCCATGATGAACAGGGCGTAGTCGATGCCGACGGCGAGCCCGAGCATGAGCGCCAGGAGCGGCGTGGTCGAGGAGACGGTCGCGAAGGCCGTGGCGGCGAAGATGCCGGCCATGGAGATGCCGACGCCGAGGATCGCGGTGAGCAGCGGGAGTCCTGCGACGACGAAGGAGCGGAACGTCACGATGAGGACGAGCAGGGCGATCAGCAGGCCGACGGCCTCGGTGAGGGTGACGCCCGGGATGGACATCGCGAAGAGGTCTCCGCCGAGGGAGGTCTGAGAGCCGTCGGGGAGCGCTGTGGAGAGCTCGTCGACGGTGCGGGTGAGAGCATCCTTCGTCTCGGCGGAGACGTCGGTCGCCTGCCCCTCGAACTGCAGGCGCACGATCGCGGCGGTCTTGTCGTCGTTGATCATGCCCTTGACCATCTCGTCATAGGGCGAGGTGACGGCGAGGACGCCCTTCATCGTCGACAGCTCGTCGACGGCGTGCTCCACGTCCGTCCGGTAGGCGTCATCCGTGATGTGGTCGCCGTCGGCCGCGACGACGATGAACTGCGCGTTGGTGCCGCTCACCTGGGGGAACGAGCGGGACAGCTGCTCGAGGCCGGCCTGTGATTCGGTCCCGGGGATCGAGAAGGTGT
The DNA here is from genome assembly GCF_042901325.1 of Microbacterium sp. NPDC012755. Taxonomy (NCBI): domain Bacteria; kingdom Bacillati; phylum Actinomycetota; class Actinomycetes; order Micrococcales; family Microbacteriaceae; genus Microbacterium; species Microbacterium sp. NPDC012755. The sequence goes on from NZ_JBIBCT010000001.1 coordinate 1,967,410, forward strand.
TGTCGGTGCCCTGCCCGAGAGCCAGCGCACCGGCGCCGGCGATGCCGAGCACGATGAGCCAGGAGACGAGCACGCGCCAGGGGTGCCGGAACGACCAGCGCCCGAGCGAGGACAGGAGAGTGGACACGACGTTCCTCCGAGGATCCCAGTTGGATACACAGGTGTATCCAATACATAGATGTATCGTAAAGGTGTCGGCCCGCGAAAGTCTGTGTGCCGGGTGTGAGAATGAGGGGGCAGGAGGATTCGATGACGACATCCACGACACGCAGTCGCGAGAACACGCGAGCCAGGCTGCTCGACGCCGCAGCCCAGGTGTTCGCCGAGGTGGGTCTCGACGGCGCATCGGTCGAGGCGGTGTGCGAGCGCGCAGGCTTCACCCGCGGAGCCTTCTACTCCAACTTCGAGTCCAAGGACGAGCTCTTCCTCACGCTCGCCGCCAGCGTCGGCGAGGTGCGCATGAAGGCGGTCCGCGCCCGCGTGGAGGAGATGACGGCCGATGGCGCGCTCGCCGAGGGGTGCGATCCCGTCGACCTCGTGCAAGACGTCATGGACTCGGGTGGCGACGACCGTCTCGGCGTGATGCTCCTGAGCGAGATCCGCATCAGAGCCCTTCGGGACGAGGCCTTCGGCGCCGCCTATCTCGCCCAGGAGCGTGAGATGGTCGCCAGCATCGCGCAGATCATCACCGACATCGTCGCCGCCGGTCTCCTGCGGCTGCGCGTGCCCGCCGAGGCCGCCGCGCGCATGCTCATGATCGTGTGGGAGGGAATGACCGTCCGCGGCGCGATGGACGGGCAGGATGCCGCGCAGCTGCGCCGCTCCGGCGGCGTCGAGCTCGGGCGCCTGGTGCAGCTGCTCATCGAGGAGTGAGGTCGCGGCGCGCGTCCGGACTCAGGATGCGGCGCGCGCTGCCCGCTTCTCCTGCTGGAACACGCGGATCGCCTCGTAGCGCTCGGCGGAGCGGGCCTGGCGCTTCGCCGCCTCCTCCGCACGGTTCTTCGGCGGCGCCGGGGTGACGAGCTCGTCGAGCAGACGACGCGTCGACTCCGCGATCTCGGCGACGGCGCGGTCGAACACCTCCTGATTCGCTCGCGAGGGCTTCGTCGTGCCCGCGATCTTGCGCACGAACTGGAGCGCGGCGTCGTGGCACTCCTCGTCGGTGGCGGCCGGTTCGAGGTTGTTCAGAGGGACGATGTTGCGGCACATGCAGCCAGGCTAGGACGCATCTCCGACGCCGCCAAGCACCTCGTGGCAGCGGCCGAGGCGGGCCAGCCACCAGTCGCGGCGCTCGTCGGAGGCCGCGAGCCGCGTGAGCGCCGCGGCATCCGGGGTCGCCCTGCCCACCGGGATCGAGCCGTCGACCGGACGGAGGTCGGCGACGTCGTCGAGGAACAGCGACGCCGTGCCGAGACCGCAGTCGAAGTCGAGCCGCGGCAGCGCGGCGGCGAGGGCGGCGCCCTGGGAGAGCCCGATCGCGGTGTCGAGGGCGCTCGACACGACGACGGGGAGTCCGGCGGCGGTCACGATCTGGAGCGCGTGCGTGACGCCGCCGAGCGGCTGCGCCTTCACGACGAGGAGGTCGGCCGCCTTCGCGCGGGCGACGGCGAGCGGGTCGGTCGACTTGCGGACGCTCTCGTCGGCGGCGACCGGGATGCCCATGTACTTCACCCGTCGGCGCAGCTCGGCGAGCTCGTCGACCGTCGCGCACGGCTGCTCGACGTACTCCAGGTCGAACTCGTTGAGAGCGTGCACGGCGTGCTCGGCCTCGTCGACGTTCCACAGGCCGTTCGCATCGACGCGGATGCGGCCCTCCGGACCCATGACCTCGCGCACGGCGCGCACGCGGGCCACGTCGTCGGCGAGCGTCTGACCGGGCTCGGCGACCTTGACCTTGGCGGTGCGGCATCCGGGGAACCGGGCGAGCACCTCGGCCACCTTCGACGCGTCGACCGCGGGGACGGTCGCGTTGACCGGGATGCGGTCGCGCAGCGGCTCCGGCTGGGCGTTCCAGGCGAAGTCGATCGCCGCGGCGAGCCAGGTCGAGGCCTCGGCATCCGCGTACTCCACGAAGGGGGAGAACTCCGCCCAGCCCTCGGGGCCCTCGAAGAGCAGGGCCTCTCTCGTGTCGACGCCGCGGAAGCGCGTGTGCATCGGGAGGGAGACGACCCGTGCCGAGTCGATCAGGTCTGCGAGCGGCGGGAGCGTCATAGGGTCCATCTTGCTCCGTCGCGGGCCGAAACACGGCGGGAACTCGCCCCTAGGCTGGGAGCATGTCGCACCCCCGTCACGCCCTCGACATCGAGGCCTTCGACCGCCCGGCCCGCTCGCAGGCGCTGCTGGATGCCGTGCACTCGCGCGTGGTCATCGCCGACGGCGCGATGGGCACCATGCTGCAGCAGCACGATCTGTCGATCGAGGCCGACTTCGAGGGGCTCGAGGGGTGCAACGAGATCCTCAACGTCACCCGCCCCGACGTGATCGGCGGCATCCACGACGCGTACTTCGCGACGGGCATCGACGCGGTCGAGACCAACACGTTCGGGGCGAACTGGTCGAACCTGTCGGACTACGGCATCGACGACCGCATCCACGAGCTCGCCGAGCGCGGCGCGCGCATCGCCCGCGAGCGCGCGGAGGCTGCCGAGGCCGTGGACGGCCGCGTGCGCTGGGTGCTGGGGTCGATGGGACCCGGCACCAAGCTGCCGACCCTCGGCCACACCACGTACGACCATCTCAAGCAGACCTTCGCGCTGCAGGCCGAGGGCCTGATCGACGGAGGCGCCGACGCGTTCCTCATCGAGACCAGCCAGGACCTGCTGCAGACGAAGGCCGCGGTGAACGGATGCCGACAGGCGATCGTGGCGCGCGGCATCCGTCTGCCGATCTTCGTCGAGGTGACCGTCGAGACCACCGGCACCATGCTGATGGGGTCGGAGATCGGCGCCGCGCTGACGGCGCTGGAACCGCTCGGGGTCGACGCGATCGGCCTGAACTGCGCCACCGGTCCCGCCGAGATGAGCGAGCACCTTCGTCACCTGTCGAAGCACTCCACGGTGCCGATCGCGTGCATGCCCAACGCGGGGCTGCCCGTGCTCGGCGCGAACGGCGCGCACTACCCGCTGACCCCCGCGGAGCTGGCGACCGCGCACGAGCAGTTCGTGCGCGAGTTCGGTCTGGGGCTGGTGGGCGGATGCTGCGGCACCACCCCCGAGCACCTCGCCGCCGTGGTCGAGCGGCTGGAGCCGTACCGTCCCCCCGGGTCGTTGAGCGATTCTCGGTCGTTGAGCGAGGAGCGTAGCGACGAGACGAAACGCGGCGAGGATGCGGACGGCGTGGGGCGTTTCGTCTCGGTCGCTGGCGCTCCCTCGCTCAACGACCGGGCGGCGCTCGGCGGGGCGGCGCTCGACCGGAGGGGGCGCGAGCGCGTGGTGGAGGTCGAGTCGGGCGTCGCGTCGCTCTACCAGCACGTGTCGTTCGATCAGGACGCCTCGTACCTCGCGATCGGCGAGCGGACGAACGCGAACGGCTCGAAGGCGTTCCGCGAGGCGATGCTGGAGGAGCGCTGGGACGACTGCGTCGAGATCGCCCGCAACCAGATCCGCGTCGGCGCGCACCTGCTCGACGTGTGCGTGGACTACGTGGGGCGTGACGGCGTCGCCGACATCCGCGAGGTCGTCTCGCGCTTCGCCTCGCAGTCGACGCTGCCGCTCGTGATCGACTCGACCGAGCCGCCCGTGATCCAGGCGGGACTGGAGCTCATCGGAGGGCGCCCTGTCGTCAACTCCGTGAACTACGAAGACGGCGACGGCGCCGACAGCCGGTTCGGCCGCATCATGCCGCTCGTGAAGGAGCACGGCACCGCGGTCGTCGCGCTCACGATCGACGAACAGGGACAGGCACGCACGACCGAGGGCAAGGTCGCGATCGCCTCGCGCCTGATCGACTCGCTGGTCGGGGAGTGGGGCATGCGCGTGGAGGACATCATCGTCGATGCGCTGACGTTCCCGATCGCCACCGGCCAGGAGGAGACCCGGCGCGACGGCATCGAGACGATCGAGGCCATCCGGCAGATCACGCAGAAGTACCCTGGCATCCACACCACCCTCGGTGTCTCGAACGTGTCGTTCGGGCTCAACCCCGCCGCGCGGATGGTGCTGAACTCGGTGTTCCTGCACGAGGCGTCGGAGGCCGGGCTGTCGAGCGGCATCATCGACGCCGCCAAGATCGTGCCGCTGGCCTCCCTGCCCGAGGAGCAGCGCAAGGTCGCGCTCGACCTGGTGTGGGACCGCCGAGAGTACGACGCCGACGGGAACGTCACCTACGACCCGCTGTCGACCATGCTCGACCTGTTCGCCGGAGTCGACACCGCGGCCCTGCGCGATCAGCGCGCCGCCGAGCTCGCGGCACTCCCCGTCGGCGAGCGGCTGGAGCGGCGCATCATCGACGGCGAGGGCAAGGGGCTCGAAGCCGACCTCGACCTCGCACGCGCCGAGGGCAAGACCGCGCTCGGCATCATCAACGACCACCTGCTCGAGGGCATGAAGATCGTGGGTGAGCGGTTCGGCGCGGGTGAGATGCAGCTGCCGTTCGTGCTGCAGTCGGCCGAGGTCATGAAGACCGCGGTCGCGCTGCTCGAACCGCACATGGAGAAGTCGGATGCCTCGGGCAAGGGCACCATGGTGATCGCGACCGTGCGCGGAGATGTGCACGACATCGGCAAGAACCTCGTCGACATCATCCTCACGAACAACGGCTACAGGGTGATCAACCTCGGCATCAAGCAGCCGATCGCTGACATCATCGCGGCGGCCGAGGAGCACGACGCCGACGTGATCGGCATGTCGGGCCTGCTCGTGAAGTCGACGGTCGTGATGAAGGAGAACCTGCTGGAGCTGCAGTCCCGCGGGCTCGCGAAGAAGTGGCCGGTCATCCTCGGCGGCGCCGCCCTCACTCGCGCGTACGTCGAGGACGATCTGGCGGGCATGTTCGACGGCGAGGTGCGCTACGCCAAGGACGCGTTCGAAGGGCTCGCGCTCATGGAGCCGCTCGTGCGGGTCGCGCGCGGCGAGGACCCCTCCGAAGTCGGACTGCCGGCGCTCAAGAAGCGCATCCATGCGCGCGGCGCCCAGCTCACGCTGACGGAGCCCGAGGCGATGCCCGGCCGCTCCGACGTGGCATCCGACAACGAGGTCCCTGCGCCGCCGTTCTGGGGCACCCGCATCGTGCGCGGCATCGCGCTCGCCGACTACGCTGCCTTTCTCGACGAGCGCGCCACCTTCATGGGGCAGTGGGGTCTCAAGCCCGGCCGCGGCGAAGACGGGGCGTCCTACGAGCAGCTCGTCGAGTCCGAGGGGCGCCCGCGCCTGCGGTACTGGCTCGACCGGATCCTCGGCGAGGGGATGCTCGACGCCTCCGTCGCCTACGGCTACTTCCCTGTGGTGTCGGAGGGGGATGACGTCGTGGTGCTGCACCACGGCGACGACCCGACCGGCACCCTGGGCGTGCCCGGACTGCTCGCACCCGACGGAGGTTCCGGCGGACCCGTCGGGACGGATCGGCTGCGGTTCACGTTCCCGCGGCAGCGTCGCGATCGACACCTGGACCTCGCCGACTTCGTGCGCTCGCGCGAGTCGGGGCAGGTCGATGTGCTCCCCGTGCAGCTCGTCACCGCCGGCGCCGCGATCGACAAGGTCACCGCGAAGCTGTTCGCCGAGGACCGGTACCGCGACTACTACGAGCTCAACGGCCTCGTGATGCAGCTCACGGAGGCGCTCGCCGAGTTCTGGCACGCGCGCATCCGCTCCGAACTCGGCTTCTCGGCCGAAGACCCCACCGACACGGCCGGTCTGTTCAAGCTCGAGTACCGTGGCGCCCGCTTCTCGCTGGGCTACCCCGCGTGCCCCGACATGGAGGACCGCCGCAAGGTCGTCGAGCTGCTGCGCCCCGAGCGCATGGGCGTCGAGCTCAGCGACGAGCTGCAGCTGCATCCGGAGCAGTCGACTGATGCGTTCGTGTTCCACCACCCCGAGGCGAAGTACTTCTCGGTCTGAGCAGGCTGTATCACTGATGCCCGTCTGAGTCTCGACGCCCGCTGGCAGACGTCAGCGAAGCGGGGCGTCGACGGCCAGGTGGGGCGTCGACCGGGTACGGCGGGCCGCCACGGGCTTCGCGCGGCGGAGGGCGGCGAGCACGGGGCGGCCGATCAGCGCGACGCCCACGATCGTCGTGATCGCGCGCAGGGTGTCCCAGCCCGCGCTCGAGGTGACGAGCGAGTACAGCAGGAAGCTGCCGAGGTTCTGCCCGATCGGCGCACCCGGCGCGTAGGAGATGGCCGTGCCCGATCCGATCGCGAAGGGCCAGAACCACAGGTTCAGCAGCAGGCCGAACAGGTAGGAGGCGAGGGCTCCGTACACGCACAGCATCACGATCTCGCCCCAGCCCCGGACTCTGCGGGGGAGGAGCCCTGCTCCCGCTCCCACCCAGGCGCACGCGAACATCTGGAAGGGCGTCCACGGGCCGAACCCGCCGAACACGGTCGACGACAGCAAGATGGTGGACACCCCGAGCAGCATGCCGAACCGGGGGCCGAACGCGCGACCGGCGAGCACGAGCAGGATGAACACGGCCTCGACGCCGCCCACACCGGTGCTCGCGATGCGCAGGGCCGTGCCGATCGCCGCGAGCACGCCGAGGTACGCGAGCACGTGCGCTGATCGCACGGTCTGGTCGAGGGCCGCGACGGCGACGACCACGGCGATCGGCGCCAGCGCGAGAGCGACCCACGGGACCGCCGCGTCGGCCTGCGCGGGCACCGCCGCGGCGACGAAAGGCCAGGTGAAGGATGCCAGGGCCACGAGGTTCGCGGCGAGAAGCGTGAGCGGTGTCCAGCGCGCGGCGGGACGAGGAGTGGCAGACCCCGCCACGCGCCCACCGGTCACGCGGGGTGAGCGAGCCGGAGCGGGGGAGCCGTCCACGGCATCCGCCGCTCGCGAATCCGTGCGCAGCGCCGCGTCGATCCGCGATGCACGGCTCGTGCCCTCCCGCTCGACGAGGCAGGGCCGAGACGGCGCTGCGACGGATGCCGGGACGATGCCCTCCCGCATCGGGAGCACCCGCGCACCGAGTGCCGCCGCGAAATCGGCGTCGTGCGTCGCCATGAGCACGGCGGCACCGGCATCCGCCGCCTGCTCCAACGCGGAGCGCACCTGCTCGCGGGCACGGGAGTCGAGTCCGCGCGTGGGCTCGTCGATCATCAGCGCCTCGGGGGAGCGCGCGAGCTGCAGGGCGATCGCCAGGCACCTGCGCTCGCCGAGGGAGAGATCGCGGGGATGCCGCGGCATCCGCTCTGCGAGACCTGCGGCGTCGAGGCTGAGGAATGCCGCGAATCGGTCAGCCGTGGACGTGGGGGAGTGGATGCCGCGCCGCGGCGCCGAGTGGTCGGCCCGCGCGCACTCGGCGGCGACGGTGTCGCGTGTGAACAGATCGTCGGAGGCGTCGGGGACGAGCACGGGGGCGCCGACGACCTCCAGGCCGCGCGGCGGCAGGGCGAGGGCCGTGAGCAGCGACGATTTGCCCGCGCCGTTCGGTCCGATCAGCGCGGCGATCTCGCCGTTCCCGAGAGCGAGGGAGGCGTCGTGCACCGCGAGGACGTCGCCGTGGGCGATGCGGACGTGCGACGCCGCGAGGACAGGCGACGGAGACGCCGCCGGAGGGAGAGGGTGCGGTGCGGTGCGGTGCGGTGCAGGTTCCGGAAGGATGACGTTCGGCGTCGTGGTGCGCTCGGTCGACCCCGTCGACACCGTGCCCTGCTCGATCGACCGCCACTCGTCGGCGACGCCGTCGAACGCGGCTGCCCTGTGCTCGGCGACGAGCACGCAGGTTCCGCCCTCGTGCGCCACGGCGTCCAGAGCGTCTACGACGCGCACGCGCGCCTCTGCGTCCAGATCGGCGAGCGGCTCATCCACGAGCAGCAGGATCGGCCGCTCGACCACCGCGGCGGCGATCGCGACCATCGTCGCCTCCCCCGCGGAGAGCGTGTGCACGGAGCGGTCCCTCAGGCCGGCGATGTCCAGGCGCTCCAGCACCTCATCGACGCGGGCCCTCACGATCACGGCGGCGACGCCGCGCAGCTGCAGCGACAGGCCGATCTCGTCGCGGACGAGCTCGCTGCAGAACGCCTCACGGGGGTTCTGCAGCACCACGCCGACCAGCCGCGAGGAGTCGCGCGGCGGCATCCGCCGTCGGTCGCGGCCTGCGACCTCGACGACGCCCGTCGACCAGCCCCCGTCGACGTGGTCCACGAGGCCGGCGAGCCCGCGCAGCAGCGTCGACTTGCCCGAGCCGGTCGTTCCGGTGACGACGGTGAGCGCTCCGGTGCCGAGGGTGAGCTCGGGCACGGTCAGCACCGCGTCGTCGCCGAACCCGAACGCCGCGTCCCGCAGGCGGACCGGGCTCGTGCACTCCCCGTCGACGGGATCGCCGCCGAAGCCGCGCAGCTCCAGCCCGTTCGCGACGGCGGCGGCGCGCTCCAGAGTGCGTTCGAGCACCGGCACCAGCATCCGCGGTCCCGGCTTCTCGCCGCGCAGCCGCTGGGCGGTGTGCACCGTCCGCACGGCCTGACCGAGCCCGGGGAGCGTGGACCAGGCGACGGCGAGAGCGCGGGCGATGCCGCGCAGCGGACCGCGCCTCGCGAGCAGCCCGAACGCCCTGGACACGTCGAAGATCGCGTTCAGCAGCCCGAACAGCAGGATGACGGCGGCGATCGGCAGTGCGGACAGCGCGGCATCCGCGAGTCCGTCGACCGTCACGGGGCCGAGGAGCGTCACCCAGCTGAACGGCGCGGGGAGGCGGATCGCGGGCAGAGGGAGCAGTACGGGGCCGCTGCCGGCGGCTCCGTTGAAGAGCACGCGGTAGAGGATGCGGGCGACGACGAACACCGCCGCCAGCCCCGCCGCCGCGCGCAGCGGGCCGGGTCTCAGTCTGAGCCGGCCCGCATCGCTCACGACGCGGGTGCGGCGGGAGCGCCGTTCAGCGTGAAGAGCAGCTCGACGCTGTCGCCGGGGTTGAGCTCGAGGGCGGAGAGACCGGTCTGCGCGTAGTCCCACGCGCCGCCGGCGGGCTTGACCCACAGGCCCCAGTAGGCGGCGGCCGGAGGCATGTCGGCGCAGGTCTCGTGGTAGGCGGCGCCGTCGTCGCCGGTCAGCTCGGTGTCTTCGGCGGGCACGCCGTTCACACGGCAGATCACGTCGTCGGGGTACGTCGTGGTGCCCACGGTGGTGAACCCGGCTTCGGACACGGCATCCGTCCCCAGGATCGTCCCGTCCGTGTCGACGCAGACCGAGGAGGAGGGATCGTCGGAGACGTCGAGGTCGCCCGTGTCGACGACCACGGTCACCCCGGCGCACGACTCAGCAGACGCGGTCGACGAGGACGACGGAGACGACGTGGGTTCGGAGGAGGGCGCCGGCGGCGTGCAGGCGGTCAACGCGAGTGTCAGGGCGGATGCCGCGACGAGGGACAGGGCGAGGTGGCGGGTCTTCGGGGTCACCGTTACACCCTACGGAATCGGGGACATCTCGCCCGTCCGTCGTGTCACATTCGGCCGCGCGCCCCGTCGCGCGGAGCTCTCAGCTCAGGCGCTTCTGCAGCTCGCCCATCCGCTCCCGAGGGCGGAAGCCGAGCAGGGTGTTCACGGCGAGCATGTGCGCATTGGACTCCGCGTTGTACGTGTACACGCAGGGGGTCCCCGGTGACTCGTGCTGCAGCATCCTGAGGTTCGCGACCTTGACGGCCGTTCCCAGCCGGTGCCCTCGATCCTCACGGCGCACGAGCGTGCCCCACTGGTAGGCGTTGCCGTCGTCGCCCGAGACCACGATCTGCGTGTAGGCGGCGACAGCGCCGTCCGAGGCCAGCGCGACGGTGCCGAAGGAGATGCGGTGCTGCAGCACGAGCAGGTCCTCGGTCTCGCGGATGCCGGCGATGTCCGGCGTCGCGGGCTCGATGTCGAGCTCGCCGCTGGGGGCCTCGGTCTCGATCGACGCGTCCAGCGACGCCCAGCCCTCGACCACGTCGTCGGGCACAGGGCCGATCCAGCTCCGCAGCGTGTAGCCCTCGTCGGGGACTCCGGCCTGCAGTCGGTCGAGCAGCGCGGGGTCGACGGGCAGGTCCAGCCGGTTCTGCACGTCGCCGAGGGCGAGGGAGTAGCCGTGACGGCGCGCGAACTCGCGCCCCGGTGAGCCGACGCCGTCGGGTCCGAGCTCGTACAGCCAGCTCGTCGTGGACTGCGCTGTGGTGCGTCCGGCAGCCACGGCCTCGCCTTCGAGGAAGGCAAGTGCGTGCGAGCCGTAGCCTCGACGGCGATGACGGGGCGGCACGCCGAGGCCGAGGTGCGCCACGTGCGTGTTGTCCTTGAGGGGCAGCGCGAGGCTCGCGGCGCCGATGCACTCGCCGTCCGAGCGCAGCAGGTAGGTCCGCCGCTCCACGGCCGACGAGTCCTGCTGCAGCTCTCGCCTGGTCTCCTCGCGGGTCCATACCGGGGTGCCCTTCGCGCGGTCGGCGCGCTCGGCCGCGGCGTACGCGTCCCACCACTCGTCGACCGTCGCATCGTCGAAAGGGTCGACCCGGCTGATCTCGAGACTCATCCCTCCACGCTACCCGGCGCCCTCTCCGGCCTCGGCAGGTGGGGAGCAGGGAAGGAATCTCATCAATGTGCGCTTGACTATAGTGTGTGACGCACAGTAATGTGATGAACATGAATGAGACGCTCGACACGCACCTGCAGGAACTGCGGCGCGGCACCGTCGTCCTGGCCTGCCTGCAGCTGCTGCGCACGCCCGGCTACGGCTACGGACTGCTCGAAGAGCTGGAGGCGCGCGGCTTCGCGACCGACGCGAACACGCTGTACCCGCTGCTCCGCAGGCTGGAGAAGCAGGAGTACCTCACCAGCGAGTGGAACACCGAAGAGGCCAGGCCCCGCAAGTTCTACCGCACCTCGGATGCCGGCATCCGGCTCGCCGACACCCTCACCGACGAATGGCGATCGCTCACCACAGCGATCTCCGCCCTCACCGCAGAGGAGAACTGACATGACCACGACAGCCACTCTCACCGAGCGCTACATCGCCGCCACGGTCAAGGGCCTGCGACCCGAGACGCAGGACGACGTGCGGGCGGAGCTCGAAGCCTCCATCGCGGACGCGATCGAGGCGCGTCTCGAGCAGGGCGAGGCGCCGGATGACGCAGAGCGCGCCGTCCTCACGGAGCTCGGCGACCCCGGCATCCTCGCCGCCGGGTACGCGGATCGTCCGCTGCACCTGATCGGTCCGCGCTTCTACCTCACGTGGTGGCGGCTGCTGAAGCTGCTGCTGGCGATCGTCCCGGTGTGCGTGCTCGGCGCCGTCGCCCTCGGGCAGACGATCTCGGGCGCGGCTGTGGGCGAGGTCATCTCGACCTCGCTCGTCGCGGCCGGTGGCGCGATCATGCACATCTGCTTCTGGACGACCCTCGTGTTCGTCATCCTCGAGCGCACCGGGAGCACGACGACGATCGACGAGTGGGATCTCGACAAGCTGCCCGAGATCACCGACGACGGGGTGGGGCGCAGCGAGCTGATCGCCTCGCTCGTCTTCCTCGGCATCGCGGCCGGCGCGCTGCTCTGGGACCGCTTCCGTGGCTTCGTCCCCGGTGAGGCGCTGCCGATCCTCGACCCGGCCCTGTGGCCGTGGGGCATCAGCGTCCTGTTCGCGCTCATCGTGGCCGAGGCCGTGTTCGCCGTCGTCGTGTTCCGCCGCGGCTGGAGCACCGGGCTGGCCGTCGTCAACACCGTCCTGGCGCTGGCCTTCCTCGCCTGGACGCTCGTCCTGCTGCTGGGCGGGCAGCTCGTCAACCCGGACTTCCTCTCGTACATCGTCGCCGCGGGCGGGGAGGGGTTCGCGGCCGGCGATGCCGGGGCCGCAGGCGAAGGCGGCGTCTTCCGCATCCTCGCCGTCCTCGTCGGGTTCGGCGTCGCGATCGGCGTCGGATGGGACATCGTCGACGGATGGCTCAAGACCGTCCGCCGCAGCCGCCGCTGACGGCATCCACGCAGAAGGCGCTGTTCCCCGGGGAGCAGCGCCTTCCGCATGTCCACGCGGCCACGGGAATAGGCTGGATGCCGTGACCACACCCTTCGTCTCCGACCTGTTCGATCCCGAGGAGTGGGTGCTCGCGCCCGGTGCCGAGGACTACACCGACATCACGGCGCACGTCACGCACGACGGCGGGGTCGCGCGCATCGCGTTCAACCGGCCGGAGGTGCGCAACGCGTTCCGTCCGCACACGGTCGACGAGCTGTACCGCGCCCTCGACATCGCCCGGCAGGATCCGCGCATCGGAGCCGTGCTGCTCACGGGCAACGGCCCCAGCCCGAAGGACGGCGGCTGGGCGTTCTGCTCCGGCGGCGACCAGCGCATCCGCGGACGCGACGGCTACAAGTACTCCGATTCAGAGACCACCGTGCACGACTCCGCACGAGGCGGGCGTCTGCACATCCTCGAGGTGCAGCGGCTCATCCGCTTCATGCCCAAGGTCGTCATCGCGGTCATCCCCGGGTGGGCCGCGGGGGGCGGGCACTCGCTGCACGTCGTGTGCGACCTCTCGGTGGCATCGGCGGAGGAAGCGCGCTTCAAGCAGACGGATGCCGACGTCGGCAGCTTCGACGCGGGATACGGCTCGGCGTACATGGCGCGGCAGACGGGCCAGAAGATCGCGCGTGAGGTGTTCTTCCTCGCCGAGGAGTACTCGGCGCAGCGCGCGTACGAGATGGGCGCGGTCAACCGCGTCGTGCCGCACGCGGAGCTGGAGCGCGAAGCACTGGCGATGGCCAGGACGGTGCTCACGAAGTCGCCGACCGCGATCCGCATGCTGAAGTTCGCCTTCAACGCCGTCGACGACGGACTCGTCGGCCAGCAGGTGTTCGCGGGGGAGGCGACCCGTCTCGCCTACGGCACGGACGAGGCCGTGGAGGGCCGCGACTCCTTCCTCGAGAAGCGCGCTCCCGACTGGTCGTCCTTCCCCTACCACTACTGATCCCGCCCATGGTCTCGACGATCTTCGACCCTCTCCACCCCGGCATCGTGGGGGAGAAGCCCCGTGCTCGGCGGGGTGGCCGATGATCGCGCTCAGGCCCACGGATGCCGACGACCCGGTCGCGCTGCGTGAGGCGCTGGCCCGGGCACTCGACGGCGGACCCGCTCTGGGATTCGGCATGCTCGACGGGGCCCCTGAGCGCGTGCCAGACGGCACGGCCGCGGTCATCGCGACCTCCGGGTCGAGCGGCATCCCGAAGCGGGTGGTCCTGAGCGGGGAGGCGCTCCGCTCCAGCGCCGAGGCCACCGCGTCGCGGATCGGCAGCGGCCGCTGGCTGCTCGCCCTCCCCGCGACCTATGTGGCCGGGCTCCAGGTGCTCGTCCGCTCCGTCGTCGCCGGCACCGAGCCCGCCGTGCTCGAGGGCCGGTTCTCGGCGGAGACGTTCGCGCAGACCACCCTGTCCATGCTGCGCACGGGGGAGGAGAGGCTCTACACCTCCCTCGTGCCCGCGCAGCTCGCGACGCTGCTGGATGCCGCGGACAGCACCCCCGTCCGTGCGGCGCTGCAGGCCTACCGCGCCATCCTGGTCGGCGGTCAGGCGCTGCCGGAGCCGCTCCGCGACCGTGCGGGAGAGCTCGGTGCGCGCCTGGTCCGCACCTACGGATCGAGCGAGACGAGCGGGGGCTGCGTGTACGACGGCGAGCCCCTCGACACGGTCGCCGTCCGTTCCGTCGACGGAGAGCTGCACATCGCCGGACCCATGCTCGCCGACGGCTACCTCGGAGACGAGGAGCTCACCGCCCGCTCCTTCACCCGAGACGAGCACGGCATCCGCTGGTACCGCACCGGCGACCTCGGACTGGTGGAGGACGGCATCGTGCGGGTGCACGGCCGTGCGGACAACGTGATCGTGTCCGGCGGCATCAACATCTCCCTCGACCGGGTCGAGCGGATCGTCCGGCGCGTCCCCGGACTCAGCGGCGCCGTCGTCGTCGGCGTCGCGGACGAGCGCTGGGGTGAGGCCTCCGTGATCGTCGCCGCCCGTGGTGAAGCGCTCCGCCGCAGCGAGTCCGAGCAGCTCGCCCACGCGAGGGATGCCGTCGCCGAAGAGCTCGGCAGGCACGCGCGCCCCGCGCGGCTCATCCTCGTCGACGAGCTCGACCTCCTGACCTCGGGCAAGCCCGACCGCGAGTCGATCCGCAGGGCCGTCTCCGAGCTGCGCTGATCGTCGCCCTGGCGGGCGCGGTCTCCGGCAGGTGCCAGACTGGAGCATGGCCACGTACACGCATGGACACCACTCGTCCGTCCTCCGCTCCCACAGCAGCCGCGACATCTCGAACTCCGCCGAGTACCTCCGCCCGCACCTCACCCCGTCGACGCGGCTCCTCGACGTCGGGGCCGGTCCCGGATCGATCACGGTCGACTTCGCTGGAGTCGTGGCCCGCGTCACGGCCACCGAGATCGACGAGAACGCCCTGGGGCTGTCGCGCGGGCTCGCGGAGAGCCGGGGCGTCGCGAACATCGACTTCTCGGTCGAGGACGTGCACGCGCTGAGCTTCGCCGACGACAGCTTCGACGTGGTGCACGCGCACCAGGTGCTGCAGCACGTCGGCGACCCGGTGCAGGCGCTGCGGGAGATGCGCAGGGTCACCGTGCCCGGCGGCGTCGTCGCGGCGCGGGACGCCGACTACGCGGGCTTCCACTGGTTCCCGATGCTGCCGGAGCTCGACCGCTGGCTCGACCTGTACCGGCGCGCGGCGCAGGCCAACGGCGGCGAGCCGGACGCCGGGCGACGTCTGCTGTCGTGGGCGCGCGCCGCCGGCTTCGACGACGTCACGGCGACGGCATCCACCTGGTGCTACGCGAACCCCGAGGACCGGGCGTGGTGGGGTGGCATGTGGGCCGACCGCATCCTGGAATCCGCGCTGACCCGTCAGCTGCTCGACAGCGGCATGGCGACCGACGCGGAGCTGCGCGGCATCAGTGAGGCCTGGCATCGCTGGGCCGACGACGGCGACGGCTGGTTCCTCGTGCCGCACGGGGAGATCATCGCGCGCGCCTGAGGTTCACAACTCCTCAAGAATCGGGCCGGGATGCGGCGACGGCGTCTTCACAGCGCCCGAACATCGGATTCTTGAGGAGTTGTGAACGCGGCTCGCCGGATACATCCGCAGACGGATGCGGCGTCCTGGCGCGGCCCCGTACCGTAGGAGGGTGTTCCGCCCCGTCTCCCGAGCCTGGCTCGTCGTCGACATCATCGGCGCCGTCTTCGGCTTCGTCGTCACCACCCCGCTGACGTTCATCGCCGGCTCCAGCTGGCTCAGCGCGTGGATCGGCGCCGAGCCGGTGGCCGTGGTGATGTACGTCATCGTCGGCCTCATCCTGTGGGGCGCCGCGGCGATCAGCCGTCTGTCTCCCACCCTCGCGATCGGCGTCGCCTGGTTCGGCGCCGTCGTGCAGATGGCGGCAGGGCTGCCTCCGAGCGCCTATGACGCGGGCATCCTCGTGGTGCTGTTCGCGACGGCCGCGTGGGGCACGCGACGGATCCTCTGGATCGGCGGCGTCTCGGCGCTGGGCGGCGGGATCATCGGCGGTCTCTACTTCGCGGTCATCTGGTCGGGAGAGCTGCTGACGGATGCCGCGAGCACCATGCGCGCAGCGCTGATCGGCTCGCTGATGGCCTCCGTCTTCGTGCTCGCGATGGTGATGTCCTGGGGCACGGGGCTCCTGTGGCGCGTGGTGCTGAACGGCCGGGAGACGCAGGTCGCCCGTGCCCAGGCGGAGCTGATGGCGGCCGAGGAGCAGGAGCGCGTGCGGATCGCGCGAGACATGCACGACATCGTCGCCCACTCGCTGGCCGTCGTGATCGCGCAGGCCGACGGTGCGCGGTATGCGGCGGCGGTCAAGCCGGAGATGGCGACCGAGGCGCTGAGCACGATCGCGCAGACCGCGCGCGGGGCGCTGTCAGACGTGCGGCTGCTCCTCACCCAGCTGCGTCATCGGCAGGGCGACGGTCCTCAGCCGACCCTCGCCGACCTCGAGACCCTCTTCGCGCAGGTGCGTCAGGCGGGCGTCGAACCGCGCATCACCGTCGATCCGATGCCGCCGGGTGAGCCGCCGGGGGCCATCCAGCTCGCCGTCTACCGGATCCTGCAGGAAGCGCTCACGAACGCCATCCGACACGGTGACGGCGCGGTGGACGTGCGGCTCGCGTGGCTTCCCGACCGCGTCGACGTCGTCGTCACCAACGCCTTCGAGAAGGAGACCGCGTCGCTCGGGGGCGGCCACGGCGTGATCGGCATGCGCGAGCGCGCCCAGCTCGTGGGCGGTAGCCTTCAGGCGGGGCAGGAAGGCGAACGGTTCGTCGTGCGCGCCTCGCTTCCCATCGGAGGAGCCGCATGATCAGGGTCGTACTCGTCGATGACCAGGCGCTGTTCCGCGCCGGCATCCGCATGCTCGTCGCGTCGCAGCCCGACCTCGACGTCGTGGGCGAGGCGGGCGACGGGCGGGAGGCGATCGACGTCGTCCTGGCCACGCGCCCCGACGTCGTGCTGATGGACATCCGGATGCCGGTCATGGACGGCCTCACGGCCACCGCCGAGATCCTCACCCAGCCCGACGCCCCTCGCATCGTGATGCTGACGACCTTCGACCTCGACGAGGCGGCGGCCAGAGCCATCCGTCAGGGGGCCAGCGGGTTCCTCCTGAAGGACGCCGACCCCGAGTTCCTGCTCGCGGCGATCCGCACCGTGCACGGAGGGTCGAGCGTGATCGCGGCATCCGCCACCCGTGATCTCTTCGCGCACTTCGCCGAGGCTCCCAAGCCCGTCCCCGCGCAGTACGCCGACCTCACCGATCGGGAGAGGGAGATCTTCGCGCTCGCGGCGAGGGGCCTCTCGAACTCCGAGATCGCCGCGCGCGAGTACCTCAGCGAGGCGACCGTGAAGACGCACATCAGCCGGATCCTCACCAAGCTCTCCCTGCGCGACCGGGTGCAGCTCGTCGTGTTCGCGTTCGAGCACGGGCTCACCTGACCCGATCCGCGGTCCTGGCGCCGAATGTCGGCGGGCGGGAGGATGCTGTCGTCATGACAGAACCTCTCGTCCCGATCCCCGTCCGCCTCGACATCGACGCCGTCGCCCCGCACTTCTCCCGGGCGCTCGCCCATCTCGACAACGCGATGGTCCGCGAGCTCGACGCGGTGGGCTTCGAGAGCCGTCTGCGCGAGCTGGTGCGTCTCAGAGCCTCCCAGCTGAACGGCTGCAGCTACTGCGTCGAGCTGCACTCCGGCGATGCCCTCACGGCGGGCGACACCCCGCAGCGGATCAACGCGGTGGCCGTGTGGCGGGAGTCCCCGCTGTTCACCGCACGCGACCGTGCCGCCCTCGCGCTGACCGAGAGCATCACGAGGACGTCGGAGACGCACGTCCCCGATGCCGACTGGGATGCGGCCGCCGCCGTCTTCCGGCCGGAGGAGCTGGGGGCGCTCGTGGCGCTCATCGTCACGATCAACGCCTGGAACGCGGTCGGGGTATCGACGCACGCCTGGGTGGGGTGATGGCCACAGACGCTTGTGCGGGGTGAAGGCCACGGACGCTTGTGTGGGGTGAAGGCCACAGACGCTTGTGCGGGGTGAAGGCCACGGACGCTTGTGCGGGGTGAAGGCCACGGACGCTCGTGCGGGTGACGGCGATGTCATCCTCCAGATGTACGCGGATGCGCCGCACGGGCGACGCGCCCGCTGACGCCGCCGAAATAGCGTCGAAGGCATGGAGATCACGACCACAGACCTGGGGCTCGCCGCCCGCGTCCAGCACCTGAAGAAGACCTACGGCGCCGGCGAGGGCACCGTGCGCGCCCTCGACGATGTGAGCGTCGGCATCCGTCGCGGTCAGTTCACCGCGATCATGGGCCCATCGGGCTCCGGCAAGTCCACGCTCATGCACATCATGGCCGGACTCGACACCCCCACCGAGGGGCGTGCCTGGATCGGAGACACCGAGATCACCGGACTCGGAGACCTCGACCTCACGATCCTGCGCCGACGCCGCGTCGGCTTCATCTTCCAGGCGTTCAACCTCGTTCCCACGCTCACGGCGCTCGGCAACATCATGCTGCCCTTCGAGCTCGACGGGCGTCGTCCGAGCGCGATCGAGAAGGCCCGCATCGACGGCCTCATCGAGACCCTCGGACTCGTCGCACGCCTGGACCACCGCCCGCACCAGCTCTCGGGCGGCCAGCAGCAGCGCGTCGCGATCGCCCGCGCCCTCGCCACGGCCCCCGACCTCGTCTTCGCCGACGAGCCGACGGGCAACCTCGACTCCAAGACAGGTCGCGAGGTGCTCCAGCTCCTCGCCACCGCCAGCCGCGAGCATGGCCAGTCCATCGCGATGGTCACGCACGACGCGATCGCCGCGAGCCATGCCGACCGCGTGCTCTTCCTCGGCGACGGCCGCATCGTCGCCGATCACCCGCGGCAGACCGCCGAAGAGATCTCGGCGTACATGCTCGCCGCCGAGGTGGCGGCGTGAGCGCGGTCGCGACGGTCGTTCCGCAGACATCGGCGACCGGTCCTCGGCTGGCGTGGCTCCGCGACAGGGGCATGGGCGCCAGCATCCTCGTGGCGACGCTGTCGGCCGCATTCGGCGTGCTCCTGGTGGAGACGACGGTGTTCATCGGCGCGGTGCTGCAGGCCGACCCCTTCATCGGAGACAGCGAGACGCTCGCCATCGTCGTCGGCATCCTGTCCGTGCTGCTGACAGGCGTCGCGATGTACGTCGCCGCGATCGTCACCGCCAACACGTTCTCCACGATCATCGCGGGACGCACCAGGCAGATCGCGCTCATGCGCCTGATCGGGGCCACGGCGCGCTCGCAGCGCGGTGAGGTGGGACGTCAGGGGCTGATCGTCGGCATCATCGGCGCCGTGCTCGGGCTGCTCGCCGGGCTGCTCGCCTCCGTCGCCGGCGTGCAGATCGCCTCTGGGCTGCTCGCCAACCCTCCCGTCGGCTTCTCGCTCGCGCAGCCGTTCATCGTGCTGCCCGCCGTCGGCGTCGCGCTCACGACCTGGGCTGCGGCCTGGGCGGGATCCCGCCGTGTGCTGGCGGTGACCCCGCTGCAGGCGATCGGCGGCTCCGTCGAGCGCACGCACGACGAGGTCTCCCGCCCCGGCCGTCACATCGGCGCGTGGGTGCTTCTGGCCATCGGTGCGGCCCTCCTCGCCGGCGGCGTGCTGGTCGGGCTCGCGAGCCCGCTCGGCGTCGTCGTCGCCTTCTTCGGCGGCCTGCTGTCGTTCACCGGGCTCGCTCTGGGCTCCGTGCTCTTCATGCCTCCGGTGCTCCGCCTCGTCGGCCGTCTCTTCGGGCGCAGTGCGACGGCGCGCCTCGCCGCCGAGAACGCCCTCCGGTACCCGGAGCGCTCCTCGCGCATGGCCATCGGCGTCGTGATGGGCGTCACGCTCGTGACGATGTTCGCCGTCGCGCTCGAGTCGGTGAAGCAGATGATGATCAACCAGGTGGAGGGCGAGGTCCCCGCGGAGTTCTTCGCGCCCTTCGACGCGTTCGCCTCGGTCATGATGGTGCTCGTCGCGGTCTCCGCGGTGATCGCCGCCGTCGGACTCGTGAACCTGCTCACGATCGGCGTGGTGCAGCGCCGTCGCGAGCTCGGGCTGCTCCGTTCGATCGGGCTGTCCAACGGTCAGGTGCGCCGCATGGTGCTGCTGGAGGCGACGCACATCACGGTCGCTGCGACGCTGACCGGACTCGTGCTGGGTGTCGTGTACGGCTGGATCGCCGCGCAGTCGCTGCTGGGATCGGTCCCCACGCTGCCCGACTTCGTGCCGGCGGGTCTCGTGCCTCCGCACGTCCCGTGGCTGCCCATCGTGATCATCGTCGCCGCGACCGCGGTGCTGACGCTCGTCGCGGCGGCCACCCCCACGCGTCTCGCGACCCGCGTCGCTCCGGTCGAGGCGCTGGCCGCCGACTGAACGACTCGGGGCCCGATGCGGGGAGCCGATCTCGCGTGCGGAGCCCCGGTGACGGAGATGGACGCCTCTGCGGTGCGGAGGCGTCCGTTTCGTGCACCCCGTGGCTGCGGACTGCGTCCTGGGGCGGCGGGCCCGCTCTCCGGGGCGCATAGGCTGGACGGATGGCTTCGCCGTTCGATCAGTCCACCTACCAGGTCCGCCACGAGTGGGGTGTCGCCGGGCTCGCCCGCCTGGCGCCGGCCGACATCGTCGTGGTGGTCGACGTGCTGCGGTTCTCCTCGACGCTCCCGGATGCCGTGGCGTCGGGGACCGTCGTCGCGCTCGCAGACGCCGTCGAGTGGTCGAGCAACGGCGCCGCCGTGGCCGCATCGGCGGGCGACGCCCTCGTCCTGGTGGGCGGGCTGCGCAACGCCTCGGCGGTGGCGAGAGCCGTGCAGACCGTGCAGGAGCGACGTCAGGCGCGCACCTCGGTCGCCGTGATCGCGGCGGGCGAGAAGGCGGACGACGGGTCGCTGCGCTTCGCGGTGGAGGATCAGCTCGGGGCGGGGGCGGTGATCGCCGCGCTCACCGACCTCGGCATCGATCACACCGCGCCGGATGCGGCCGTCGCCGCCGAGGGTTTCCGCGCGCTGCGGCGGGCTCTGGGCCACCTGCTCAGCGCCAGCGGCTCCGCCCGAGAGCTGGAGATCGGCGTGGCCTCCACCGCACGGATGGCGGAGTCCGGCATCCGTCCAGCGTCCGTCGCCGAGGCGGCGTCACTGGACTCGAGCGATGTCGTCCCTGTTCTTCGCGAGGGCCTGTTCGTCCGGTTCGAGTAGGCCGCGGCATCCGCCCCGCCGCGACGTAGGGTGGCGGCGCACGGCACGACCATCCGTCGCAGTCCTCAACAGGCCGTGCGTCCGGCGAGGAATCCGCCGCCGCGGACGTAGGGTCGTGGCATGAGGTACCTCCCCGCCTTCCTCGTCGACGCCGTGCTGGTTCTGATCTTCGCCGTGATCGGACGTGCGTCCCATGGCGAGAGTCCGATCGGCTTCCTCCTCACGGCCTGGCCGTTCCTCGTCGCCCTCGTCGTCGGACATGCCCTCGCCGCCCTGATGGGCAGCGGACCGCGCAAGCCGTGGTCGATTCTGTGGGGCGCCGTCGTCTGGGTGGTGACCGTGGCCGGCGGGATGCTGCTGCGGGTGGTCTCGGGCGATACGGCGCAGGTGCCGTTCATCATCGTCGCCACGATCGTGCTCGGTGTCTTCCTGGTCGGATGGCGGGCGCTCGCCGCGCTGTTGCGTCGCAGGCGGGGTGTGCAGGAGAGCACGACGGATGCCGCGGCATCCGATGCCCCCGAGGAGCCGACGTCGGTCTGAGCCCGCGGGCCGCCGTCGGTCAGCGTGCGGACTGTGCCGCCAGCCGCACGTCGGCGGTGATCTCGCGTCGCGTCCAGGTGAACTGATGCCGGGCGTCGAAGGACCGCGAGCAGCGGGCGCACGAGGTCGCACGCGTCGGACGGCGGTGTCGATAGGTCACGTGCCCTGCGGGGCAGGTGCCGACCCAGGGGGCGAGTTCCACCGCCGTCTCGCCGTGATGCGTGGTGCCGCCGACGTAGCCCAGATCGCGCGCGACGCGCTTCCAGGTCGGGCCGTGCGCCGCTCGATGCCCGGCGAGCGCGTGGGCCACCTCGTGCAGCAGCACCTGATGGATCTCATCGTCGTCGAATCGCGCGGCGAGATAGCGCGACACGGTGATCCGTTTGTTCGTGTAATCGCACTGTCCTGCACGGCGCTTCGCATTGTCGAAGCCGAACGACCAGCTGTCATCGAGATGCAGCGTGATCAGTGCTTCGCCCCAGACGCGCACACGGTCGAGTTCCGCCATGCGCCCAGGCTAAGCCATGCCGGGGACGTTGAGGTCGGCTCGACGCACCGCGTCAGGGTGAAGGGGCGGATTCAGCCCGCGACGAGCTGCGTCGATCGACGACGCTCCGCCGCGTCGATGGCGAGCAGCGCCGTCTCCAGCTCGCGGTCCTCGGCGCCGGCCTCGCGGCGCAGGAAGAGCGACCTCTTGAAGCTCTCGCGCGCGGTCTCGTAGTCCTCGGCCTCGTATGCGTTCTTGCCGTGGTGCTGGTGGGCGAAGGCGGCGATCGACAGCCACCGCTGTCCTTCGGCCTCGTCGGCGCAGGTGGCGAGCTCCTGTTCGGCCGCCGCGTGGGCGCCGCGGAACTGCAGGACGGTCGCGTGCAGCACGCGGGCGCGCAGAACGTCCTTGCGGGTGCCGGCCATGCGGGCCTGGCGCACGGCCTCGTCCGCCAGCGCGAGCGCATCGTCGAGGCGTCCGAGCACCTTCAGCAGCCACACGCGCTCCAGCAGAGCCGGAAGGCTGCGCTGATACTCGATCTCGGCGAGCCTCGTCTCGCACTCATCGAGATCGACCAGCTCGCGGAGGGTGTCCTGGTCGTATCCCCGGATGAAACTCATTGCTCTCCTTCCGCAGCGTCCCGCGTTCCAGTCTGCATGGCCTCGCCGCGGTCGCGGGGGCGGCGCGCCCCGCTCCTCGGCATCCGATTCCGCAGGTCGTGCTCCGCCCGGGCTGAGGAGCCAAAGATCGTTGAATGCTGGGCCCCCGAAGGGACACATTTTGACCCCTCACGTATGCGAGGGCATGACGGGGCGAGAGGGCCACGGTAGGAGGGGCGAGATGCTTCTTGACCCCCACTTGCGCTGCGCGCGGTGCGTGAGGGGTCATGAAGTGTTGGGTGCGGGGCTCGTGAGGGGACGTGTTGCGACCTCTCGCGCAAGGGAGCGCGGGGCACACGGGGTGAGGGGTCATGAAGTGTTGGGTGCGGGGCTCGTGAGGGGACGCTTTTTGACCCCTCAGCCCGGCAAAGTGCCGCGAGAGTGAAGGCGGCGGGTCAGCGCAGGAAGAGGGAGGCGTCGGGGCGAGGGGATGCCACGGCATCCGCGTCGGTCACCACTCTCGCGCCCTGGATGAACGAGGCGACCTCCGCGCCCTGGGCGATCTTCGCGGGATGCGGGCCCGCCGCGAGCATCCTCGGCAGCCACTCGGTGGGCAGAGGGGTGGCGGATGCGGCGATCACGAGGTTGCCGAAGCGGCGGCCCTTGAGCACCTGGGTGTCGGCGAGGATGCCGATCTCTGGGAGCACCTCCGCGACGGTCGCGGCCTGGCGTCGGGCGAAGGCGAGGCCCGGTCCGTCGGCCACGTTCACGAGCAGCACGCCGGATGGCGCCAGCAGCTCGCGCAGTTCCCGGTAGAACTCGACGCTCGTGAGGTGCGCGGGAGTCTGCGCTCCGGAGTAGACGTCGGAGACGACGAGGTCGCACGCGCCCGTGAGCGCCGGGGGCAGCTTCTGCACGCCCGCCCTCGCATCGCCGATGCGCACGCGGATCGCCGCGCCCCGGGGCAGCGGCAGGTGCTCGCGCACGAGTGCCGCGAGCGGACCCTCGAGCTCGATGACCTGCTGACGGGAGCCGGGCCGCGTGGCCTCGACGTAGCGAGGGATCGTCATGGCGCCCGCACCCAGGTGCACGGCCGTCAGCGCGCCAGCGGGCAGCTGGTCGATCACGGCGCCCATGCGCACGATGTACTCGAAGTGCAGATGCGTCGGGTCGTCGAGATCGACGTGCGACTGCGGGGTGTCGTCGACGATCAGCTCGAACCCGCTCGTGAACTCCGAGGGCACGATGCGGGCTAGGCCTCCCTGGTCGAGTCGGGCCTGCGGATGCTCGGTGTCTCGTGCGCGCGTCCTGCCCATGCTCCGAGACTACGCGGTCGTGCTCCGAGCCCTACGCGGTCACTTCGACTGCCTGCCGTTGGAGCAGGTCTCCTGATCCACGGATTGTCCGGAGATCTCCGGGGGCAGCGTCGTGCGCACCTCGGGAGTCTCGGTGGGCGTCGCGGTCTCGACCGGAGGCGCGGTGGGCGCCGGGGTGACCAGCTCGACGCCGGAGTTCGTCGCCACGTCGCCGGAGAGGGCGATCGGCTGCCCAGCGATCAGCGCCTGCCAGAGCTGCTCGGCGGCGGCTTCGTCGGGGACGACCCTGTTGCTGTCCGTCGGGTCTGCTCCGTTGGGGAACTGCACGAACACGAAGTCCGAGAACGGCACGTCCTTCAGGGCGAGGCCGAGCTGCGTCAGCGTGAGCGCGTTGTTGAGCGATTCGCTGGGGACGATGTTGTCGGCGACGGTGGTCGCCAGGCGCAGCACCTTCGCCGGATCGGTGAGCGTCTCGGCGCTGAGGATCTTCTTCGCCAGACGCGACATGTACTGCTGCTGGTTCGAGATGCGGGCGAGGTCGCTCTCGTCGCCGACGCCGTGCCTGGTGCGGATGAACGCGAGAGCGTCCGGGCCCGACACCGTGTGGGTGCCCGGCGGCAGGTTGATGCCGGCCTGCGAATCGCGGATGCCCTTGCCCGCGACGCAGACCTCGACGCCGCCGATCGCGTCGGTGATCTCGATCACACCGTCGAAGCTGATCTTGGCGGCGAACCCGATGGGGATGCCGCTGAGCTCGGAGACGGTCTTCACGATGCAGGAGACGCCGGCGCGGTCGAACAGGCTGTTGAAGGCGACCTTGGGGGAGGAGGGCGCAGTGGAGCCGTCTTCTCTCGTGCAGGACGGCACCTTGACCATGAGGTCGCGCGGGAAGGACACCACCGTGACGTTCCGCGGTTCGGCGGAGACGTGCACGAGGAGGTTCACGTCGTTGCGGATGCCGTCGTCGACCTTCTCGCAGCGCTCGGCGAGGTACTGCTTCGAGATCTCCCCGCATTCGTCCGTGCCGACGACGAGGATGTCGAACGACTTGTCCGCCGGATAGGGGCCGAGAGCGGGTGGTGCGACCGTGGGGGCGCCCTCGAGGACGACGGCGCCGTCGCCGATGCGGTTCGCGAAGTCGGCGACGAGGTATCCGGCCACGGCGATCGCCGATACGAGCACGACGCTCAGGGCGATGCCGGTCAGCTTGAGCCCGACGGAGAGGCGAGAGGGGGAGGGCAGATGTGCGTGACGTGCGACGGTCGAGCGGTCGGTGCTGTCGTGGGGACGGCGCATGGGCTGAGCCTACCTTTGGAAATTTGTGTCACGACGAGATGACGATCTTGAGAATTAGTTGCAGCGAATTAGTTAGTCGTGGATACTTATCTCAGTTGGTGAGCACCCGATGCCGCCAGGACGTTTCAAAGAGGAGATCCCTGATGCACAAGCGCATTCTCTCGGCTGTGGCGCTGGGCGCCGTGGCCACCCTGGGCCTTGCAGCCTGCTCGAGCGGTGGAGGAACCGGCTCCAGTGATGGCGGATCCGTCGACGGAAAGGGCAAGGAGCTCACCGTCTGGATCATGAAGGGCACCAACCCCGACTCGACCGCCTTCTACGACGCCGTCTCCAAGGAGTTCAAGAAGGAGACCGGCGCGACGGTCAAGATCGAAGAGGTCCAGTGGGCGGATGCGCACGACCGCTTCGTGACCTCGATCGCCGGACAGACGACCCCCGACATCGCCGAGACCGGCACCACCTGGACCGCCGAGTTCGCCGATGCCGGCGCACTGCTGCCCATCGACGACTACGTCGCCGCCGAGAAGGGCCTCGACAAGGACCTCGTCGAGGGCCTCAAGGTCGCGGGCACCTACGACGGCGAGCTCTACGGCATGCCGTGGTACGCCGGCGTCCGCTCCCTCGTGTACCGCACGGACGTCTTCGAGGAGCTCGGTCTCGACGCTCCGAAGAACTGGGACGACATCGTCGCCGCCGGCGAGGCCATCAAGGCCGCCAAGCCCGACATGCTGCCCTTCCCGGTTCCGGGTGACGCCGAGTTCCAGGTCTACCCCTGGGTCTGGGGCGCGGGCGGAGAGGTCGCGACCCTCGACGGCAAGACGTGGACCAGCGAGCTCGACAGCAAGAAGTCCCAGGAGGGGATCGAGTTCTACACCGACCTCGCGACGAAGCACGGCTTCTCGTCGGCCGGCGCCACGACCTGGAAGGAGACCGACCTCCGCGACGCCTTCACCCAGGGCAACGTCGCCATGATGCTCTCGGGCTCCTGGACCCCCAAGGCCCTCATCGAGGCCAACCCCGAGCTCGACGGCAAGATCGGCGCCGCGGTCATCCCGGGCAAGGACGGCGGTATCGCCCCCTCCGTGCTCGGCGGCTCGCACCTGTCGATCTTCAACACGACCAAGAACGCCGACCTCGCCTGGAAGTTCGTCCAGCTCATGACCACCGGCAAGTTCGCCGAGCAGTGGTCGCAGGAGACCGGCTACTTCCCCGGCGTGCAGTCGGCGATGGAAGAGGCCCTCGCCTCGACCGACCCGCTGGTCGCCCCGTTCGCGCAGCAGATGGTCGAGGGCGGCGCCTCCGTGCCCGTCACCCCGAACTTCGGTGCCGTGCAGGCGAAGAAGACCACCAACTCGATGATCCAGGCCATCCTCAGCGGGCAGAAGGACGTCGCCACGGCGACGAAGGATGCCGCTGCTGAGATGACCGAGCTCCTCAACCAGTAGGAAAGTCTCCCTCCATGTCGATGGTGCAAGCACCGCTGCCGGCCACGAAGGCGGAGTCCTCCTCCGCCTCCGTGGCCGGCAGGCCGCGCGGGTTCTCCCTGGTGAAGGCCCGCCCGTGGCTTCTTCTCGCTCCCGGCCTGATCATCCTCGCGGTGCTCATGCTGTGGCCCCTCGTGCAGGTGTTCCTCTTCTCGCTGCAGGACTACGGTCTGCGCGAGATCAACACCGGCGAGCAGAACTGGATCGGCCTCGAGAACTACGCGAAGGCGCTCAGCGACCCGCAGCTGTGGACCGTCGTGCTGCCGAACACGGTCGGCTTCGCCGCCGTCGCGGTGTTCGTCACCGTCGCCGTCGGCACGCTCGTCGCCCTGCTGCTCGCGAAGCTCGGCCCGGTGTGGCGCACCATCGTCTCCAGCTGCATCATGGTCGCCTGGGCGATGCCCGCGGTGACCGGCACCTACGTCTGGACCTTCATCTTCGATGCCGACCGCGGCATCTTCAACGCAGTCCTGCAGGACCTGGGGCTGATCGACGAGCCCGTCAACTGGTTCACGAACCAGTGGTCGTTCTACGCCATCGTCCTCCTCAACGTCGTGCACCACGGCTTCCCGTTCGTCGCGATCACGGTGCTGGCCGGACTCCTCGGCGTCTCGAAGGAGATGCTCGAGGCCGCCGCCCTCGACGGTGCGAACGCCTGGCGCCGGTTCTGGCAGATCGTCTTCCCGACGCTCAAGCCCGTGTTCTCGGTCGTCATCATCCTGTCGACGATCTGGGACTTCAAGGTCTTCGCTCAGGTGTATCTGATGCCCGGTGGAAACGGAGGCAACCGCTCCGTGCTCAACCTCGGCGTGTGGTCGTACGTCGAGTCCTTCGGTCAGAACAAGTACGGGTTCGGCGCCGCCCTCGCTGTGCTGCTGACCCTCGTGCTGATCGGCATCACGATCGTGTACATCCGCTCCCTCATGAAGGAGGACGAGCTGTGAGCTCCCGTCGGTCTGTCATGTCGAGGGTCGGCACAGGCGTCGCGATCGCCGCCGTCCTGATCTTCACCCTGTTCCCGGTGTACTGGATGGTCTCCAGCGCCCTGGACAAGAAGGCGTCGAGCGGCGGGCAGTCGCTGCTGCCGCAGGAGTTCACGTTCGACAACTTCGCCTTCGTCCTCACCGACGGCGGCTTCGGCACCTACCTGCGCAACTCGGCGATCGTGGCACTGGTCACCGTCCTCGTCAGCGCGCTGGTCTGCCTGCTCGCGGCGGTCGCCGTCGCCCGGTTCCGCTTCAAGTTCCGCACCACCATCCTCATGATGATCCTCGTGGTGCAGATGGTGCCGCTCGAGGCGCTCGTCATCCCGCTGTTCCTCCAGGTCAAGAGCCTCGGGCTGCTCAACAGCATCCTGGGTCTGATGGTCGTCTACGTGGCGCTGTCGCTTGCCTTCGGCATCTGGATGCTGCGCGGCTTCGTCGCCGCGGTCCCGGTCGAGCTCGAGGAGGCCGCGTACATCGACGGTGCGAGCTGGTGGCGGATGTTCCGCTCGATCCTGCTGCCGCTGGTCATGCCCGGCCTCGTCGCGACGAGCATCTTCAGCTTCATCACGGCGTGGAACGAGTTCATCTTCGCCATGACGATCCTCGGCAGCGCGACCGACCAGTACACGGTGTCGATCGGACTCAAGTCGTTCTTCGGCCTGCACTCCAACGACTGGGGCAGCATCATGGCCGCGTCGACGATCATCACCATCCCGGTCATGATCTTCTTCGTGATCGTGCAGCGCCGCCTCTCGGCCGGCATGGTGGCGGGAGCGGTGAAGGGATGAGCGGCGACCTCACCCGCCTCGCCAACGGCGTGCTCTGGCCGGGCTTCTTCGGCACGACGGCCCCCGCGTGGCTCCTGGAGGAGCTGCGCGATGGTCTCGCCGGCGTCGTCTACTTCGGTCAGAACATCAGCGACGATCTCGCCTCCCTCAGCGAAGAGATCCTCGCCGCCCGACCGGACGCGCTGATCGGCATCGACGAGGAAGGCGGCAGCGTCACCCGCCTCGAGACGGCCACGGGCTCGACCCTTCCGGGGGCGGCTCAGCTCGGCCGCCTCGACGACGTCGCGGCGACCGAGGCCACCGGCGCCGAGCTCGCACGACGCGTGCGTGCGATCGGCGGCAACGTCGTCCTCGGACCGGTCGCCGACGTGAACACCGACCCGCGCAACCCCGTGATCGGCGTCCGCTCCTTCGGCAGTGACGAGCAGCTCGTCTCCCGGCACACGGTGGCGGAGGTGCGCGGCATCCAGAACGGCGCCGTCGCGGCCTGCGTCAAGCACTTCCCCGGTCATGGGGACACCCATCTCGACTCGCATCATTCGCTTCCCGAGATCGCCCTGCCGGTCGAGGAGTTCGAGCGCGTGCACCTCGAGCCGTTCCGCGCCGCGATCGCCGCCGGCGTCGACACGATCATGACCGCGCACATCGTCGTCCCCGCGTGGGGCGAGGAGCCGGCGACCCTGAACCCGCGGGTCCTGGGGATGCTGCGCGAGATGGGCTTCGAAGGCGTGATCATCACCGATGCGCTCGACATGGCCGCGATCCGCGAGACCGTCGGCATCGGCGGGGGAGCGGCCAAGGCCCTGGCCGCGGGGGCCGATCTGCTGTGCATCGGAAACCCGACCAACCCGGGCGAGGCCGCGCTTCCCGACCAGGATCTCCGCGACTTCCTCGCGGCGCGCGACGGCATCGTCGCCGCTCTCCGCGACGGCTCGCTGTCGGAGGAGCGGGTCCGTGAGGCCGCGGGTCGCGTCGCCGCGCTGGCCGCGAGACTGCGGGAGGCGGATGCTGTGCAGGTCGCCGACTTCGACGCGGCCGAGGTGGTCCGCAGGGCCGTCGCCGACGCGGGCGTCGCACCGGCATCCGCTCTCTCCGTCGTCGATGCGCGCCGCCGCTCGTCGCTCGCCGTCGACAGCGCTGCGGGCTATGTCGCCGCAGCGCTGGCCGGCGACGGCCACCGGGTGCGGCTCGACGTGGCGAGCACCGGCGTCGAGGAGCAGGATGCCGCGCTGGACGCGGCGGTCGCCGCCGAGGGCACCACGGTGATCCTCGTCGACCGCCCCGACGCCGATCCGGCGCAGCGGGCCCTCGTGGAGCGCGCAGCGCAGCGCGATGCGGCCGCCGTCGCCGTCAACGTCGGGCTGGCCGCCGAGCGCCCGCTGGCACTGCCCACCGTCGAGGTGGGAGCCGCGAGCCGCATCGGGGCTCTGATCGCCAGGGAGACGCTGCTCGGCCGCGTAGGCTGAGCGCGGAGGCCACCGTGGACGCTGACGTTCTCGCACTGGTTCGGCGATCCCTTCCTCGGTTGAGCGCCGCCGAAGCGAGGGTCGCCGACACGATCCTGGGCGACCCGACGCTCGTCGTCGACCTCGCGATCAACGACCTCGCGAAGCTGTGCCGCACCTCGGTCTCCACGGTCGCCCGCTTCGCGCAGTCGCTGGGTTTCAGCGGCTATCGCGAGCTGCGGGTCGCCGCCGCGCGCACGATCACCCTCGCGCAGGCCCAGCAGGCGCGCTTCGGCCTCGACACGACGGCGATCGACCCGGAGGACGGGCCCACGGCGATCGGCGCGAAGATCGCCGCGCAGGAGATCGACGCGATCGAGAAGACGGCGCTGGGCGTCGACGCCGAGGCGCTCGACAGGGTCGCGCGCGCGGTCGTGGCGGCTCGCCACATCGACGTCTACGGGCAGGCGGCCTCGTCGCTCACCGCGCAGGATCTGCAGCAGAAGCTCGCGCGGATCGGCTGCTCGGTGGCGCACTCCGCCGATCCGCATCTGGCACTCACCACGGCGTCCCTTCGCACATCCGACGACGTCGCGATCGCGTTCTCGCACGGCGGGGAGACCGCCGAGGTGGTGCGCGCGGTGGAGGTCGCCAGGGATGCCGGCGCGCTCACGGTCGCCGTCACGAGCGTCGAGGAGTCGACGCTCGCCCTCGCCGCCGACGTGGTGCTGCTCACCCACGCGCAGGAGTCGCCCTTCCGGATGGCGGCGATGTCCAGCCGCATCGCACAGCTCGTGCTCGTCGACATCCTGTTCGTCAGGGTCGTGCAGCATCGCGGACTGCCCGTCGTGATCCCGCTCCAGCTGACGCACGACGCCGCGACCCGCCGAGGGCGCTGAGCCGCGTGTCGTCTCGCTGCGCTCGCTCAACGACCGCGGCGGTCTCGTCCCGCGGGGTGTGGGCTCTTCTTCGCGGAGCGGGCGGCGTCACCTCCGCGGGGTGGGCGCCTTCCCCTCCGTCGAGTGGGCGCCGTCTCCTCCGCGGGTCGTTGAGCGAGGAGCGCAGCGACGAGACGAAACGGGGTGTCGTCCGACGCGCCTCAGTCGACGTGGTCGCGCGTGCTCGCCAGGGCGCGCGTGGCGATGCGGTGCGCGCGGGAGAGACTGCCGCTGAGTGACAGGCCCGTGAGGATGCCGGCCAGGAACCCGGCCGCGAACGCGTCGCCGGCGCCGATCGTCTCCACGACGGCGACGTCGAGGGCGTCGCTGTGCGTGCGCTCCGATCCGTCGAAGGCCTCGGCCCCGCGGGAGTGCGTCGCCAGCAGATATCGGGGTTCGGGGAACAGCTCGCGGAGGCGCTCAGGGTCAGAGGTGCCGAACACGGCCTCGGCATCCGGCCGGGTGCAGAACAGTACGTCGGAACGCCGTGCATAGGCGGCGATCAGGGCCTTTCCCTCGTCTTCCCGCCCGCGCCACAGCGCAGGGCGCCAGTTCACGTCGAAGCTCACCAGACGCTCGCCCCGTGGGGCGTCGAACAGTGCGTCCTGCGCGGCACGGGCGCTCGCCGAGAGGGCGGGCGTGATGCCCGAGGTGTGTACGAGCGCGGCCTGATCGAGCAGAGCGGATGCCGCCGGAGACGCGAGGGTGCCGGGGGAGAGAGCGGATGCCGCAGAGCCCTTCCGGTAGTAGTGCATGGTGCCGTCGATCGAGCCGTCGGGCAGCGGGGACAGCTCCTTCACGTAGAGACCGGTCGGGGCGTCGGGATCGACCTCGACCGCCGAGTCGTCGACGCCGTGGTCGCGCAGCTCGCTGCGCAGGAAGCGACCGAAGCCGTCGTCTCCGACGCGCGACACGACGGCGGTGCGGATGCCCGCCGAGGCGAGGGCGATCGCGGTGTTCCACTCGGCGCCGGCGAGTGATCTGCGGAAGGTCTTGCAGTCCTCGAGCGGGGCCGCCGCGACCGGTACGAGCGAGATCAGACCCTCGCCGACGCAGACGGCGAGGGGAGAGGTGTCGGGCACGTCTCCGACGCTACCGGATCGCCCCGGCACCCGTGAGTCCGATACCGGATCGCAACCTGCAAGCATTTGGCATCTATGGATTCGCTGGGTAGCGTCGAGGGATCACCGTGTCCGGGGGCGAAGAGGCTCCCGGGTCGCGCAACGAAGCGCCCCAACAGGGAAGGTCACACCATGCACCACACAGTCACACGACGGCGGGGTCTCATCGCCGTCACCGGAGCCGCTCTCGCCGCTCTCGTCCTGGCGGGTTGCGTCGCCAGCGAGCGCGGAGACAAGGGTGACACCGCCTCCGGCGACGTCGACGGCACGTTCGTCTTCGCCGCGTCCTCCGACCCGGCGAGCCTCGACCCCGCCTTCGCTCAGGACGGCGAGAGCTTCCGCGTCTCGCGTCAGATCTTCGAGGGTCTCGTCGGCACCAAGCCCGGCACCGCAGACCCGGCTCCGCTGCTCGCGGAGTCGTGGGAGTCGTCCGACGACGGCATGTCCCACACGTTCACGCTCAAGAAGGACGTCACCTTCCAGGACGGCACCCCGTTCAACGCCGAGGCCGTCTGCGTCAACTTCGACCGCTGGTACAACTGGACGGGCCTGGCCGCGTCCGAGGCCTTCGGCTACTACTACAACAAGCTGTTCCACGGCTACGCCTCCACCGCGGCTGACGCCGTCTACAAGTCCTGCACGCCCGACGGCGACGACAAGGTCACGATCGAGCTGAACAAGCCGTTCGCCGGCTTCGTCGCCTCGCTGTCCCTGCCCGCGTTCGCGATGCAGAGCCCCTCGGCGCTGAAGGAGTTCGGCGCCGACGAGGTGTCGGGATCCGCCGAGGCCCCCGTGCTCTCCGAGTACGCCATGGGCCACCCCGTGGGCACCGGTCCCTACCAGTTCGAGGAGTGGGCTCCGGGCGAGCAGGTCACGCTCAAGTCGTACGACGGCTACTGGGGCGACAAGGGCCAGATCGACGAGATCATCTTCCGCACGATCGACGACCCGACCGCACGCCGCCAGGCGCTCGAGTCCGGCTCGATCGACGGCTACGACCTGGTCGGCCCCGCTGACACGAAGGCGCTCTCCGACGACGGCTTCACCATGGTCGCCCGTCCGCCGTTCACCATCCTCTACCTGGCGTTCAACCAGGCGGTGCCCGAGCTGCAGAACCCGAAGGTCCGCGAGGCGCTCTCCTACGCGATCGACAAGGACGCGCTGATCAGCCAGGTGCTCCCCGAGGGCACCAAGAAGGCCATCGAGTTCGTCCCCGAGGTCGTCAACGGCTACAACCCCGACGTCACGACCTACGACTTCGACCCCGAGAAGGCGAAGTCGCTGCTCGCCGAGGCCGGCTACACCGAGGCCAACCCCCTCAAGCTGACCTTCAACTACCCGGTCAACGTCTCGCGTCCGTACATGCCGGACCCCGAGCAGATCTTCACCGTGCTGTCCACGCAGCTCAAGGAGGTCGGCGTCGAGACCACCCCGGTGTCCGAGGAATGGGTCGAGTACCTCGACCGCACCACCGGCACGTCCGACCACGGCATCCACCTGCTCGGCTGGACCGGCGACTACAACGACACCGACAACTTCGTCGGCGTCTTCTTCGGACAGAAGAGCTCCGAGTGGGGCTTCGACAACCCCGAGCTGTTCCAGAAGCTGGCAGATGCCCGCGGCGTCTCCAACCTCGAGGAGCAGAGCAAGCTCTACGAGCAGATCAACGAGGATGTCGCGCAGTTCATCCCCGGTGTCCCGCTCGCGCACCCGGCGCCGACCCTGGCGTTCGACCCCCGCGTGAAGAGCTACCCGGCCAGCCCGGTGAACGACGAGGTCTTCACGGACATCGTCCTCACCAAGTAACGGGCTGACGCCGACAACCGGTCGTTGAGCGAGGAGCGAAGCGACGAGACGAAACGCAGCAGCAGAGACCTGCGGAAGCTGCGTTTCGTCTCGCTTCGCTCGCTCGACGACCGGGTGATAGGAGATCTTCGTGCTGCGCACCATCGGCAGGCGACTGCTGTTCCTCATCCCCACCCTGATCGGCCTCAGCATCCTGCTGTTCGCCTGGGTCAGGGCCCTTCCCGGCGGCCCCGCCGTCGCTCTTCTCGGTGAGAAGGCGACCCCGGAGGCCATCGCCAGAGTCAACGAGCTGTACGGCTTCAACCGACCGCTCATCGAGCAGTACTTCGTCTGGGTCGGCCGTCTCCTGCAGGGAGACTTCGGCACCTCCATCCAGACGAACCGACCGGTCGTCGAGGAGTTCTTCCGTCGCTTCCCCGCGACCATCGAGCTCAGCGTGATGGCGCTCATCTTCGCGGTGGGCGTCGGCGTCCCGCTCGGCTACTGGGCGGCCCGCCGCCACGGCAAGCTGAGCGACCACGCCTCGGTCGTCCTGAGCCTCGTCGGCATCACCATCCCGGTGTTCTTCCTGGCCTTCATCCTGAAGTACGTCTTCGCGGTGCAGCTGGGCTGGCTCCCCTCGGACGGGCGTCAGAACCCGCGGATCGACGCGACACATCCCACGGGCTTCTACGTGTGGGACGGCCTCATAACGGGGGAGTTCGACGCCGCCTGGGATGCGATCCTGCATCTCGTGCTGCCCGCCCTCGCCCTCGGCACCATCCCGCTCGCGATCATCGTGCGCATCACCAGGGCGAGTGTCCTGGAGGTGCAGAACGCGGACTACGTGCGCACGGGTCGTGCGAAGGGCGTCGGATCCTCGACGCTGCGCAACCGGTTCATCCTGCGCAACGCCATGCTCCCGGTGATCACGACGATCGGCCTGCAGACCGGTCTGCTGATCTCCGGCGCGGTGCTCACCGAGACGGTGTTCGCCTTCCCCGGCATCGGATCGTTCCTCGCGAGGGCGATCTTCACCAGGGACTTCCCCGTCCTCCAGGGGTTCATCATCTTCATCGCGATCGCGTACGCGCTCATCAACCTCGCGGTCGATGTGTCGTACAGCTTCATCGATCCGAGAGTGCGGGTGCAGTGATGGCCCGGCTCAGCATCCGAAATGAGGTGACGTCATGAGCGTCGCACTCCCACCCGCCCAGGGCGGCGAGATCATCGACACCGTCGCGATCGCCCAGGCGGACCTCAAGGACGGACCCGGCGGCTTCTGGCGCGACGTGTTCCGCCGCATCCGCCGCAATCCGACCGCCTGGATCGGCGCCGGCATCGTCCTGCTGTTCCTGCTGGTCGCCGCCCTCGCGCCCATCCTCGCTCCGTACCCGGAGACGGCCCTGCCCGGTGCGAAGTTCATCACGCCGACGCACATCCCCGGACCGGGGGAGCTGGCGCAATTCCCGCTCGGGCTCGACCGCTTCGGCGGAGACGTGCTCTCCAAGCTCATCTGGGGCGCCCAGGCGTCGCTGCTCGTCGGCGTCATCTCCACCGTGATGGGTCTCGCCGGCGGCATGCTGCTCGGCCTCCTGGCCGGCACGTTCGGCGGGTGGGTCGACACGCTCATCATGCGCTTCGTCGACATCATCCTGTCGGTGCCGAACCTGCTGCTCGCGGTCTCGATCGCCGCGATCCTCGGGCAGACGCCGTTCGCCGTGATGATCGCGATCGGTGCGGCGAACGTGCCGATCTTCGCCCGTCTGCTGCGGGCGTCGATGCTCCAGCAGCGATCGAGCGACTACGTCCTCTCGGCGCAGACGCTCGGACTCGGCCGCGGTCGGATCACCATGTCGCACGTGCTGCCGAACGCGATCGGGCCGGTGATCGTGCAGGGCACCCTGACGCTCGCCACCGCCGTCATCGACGCGGCAGCGCTCTCGTTCCTCGGACTCGGCGGCGGACGCCCCGAGACGGCGGAGTGGGGCCGCATGCTCACCTACGCGCAGGACGAACTGGCGATCGCACCGTGGCTGGCGTTCTTCCCCGGCATCTGCATCGCGATCACCGCGCTCGGCTTCACACTGTTCGGCGAGGCCCTGCGTGAGGCCATGGACCCGAGGACGAGGGCACGATGAACGATCTGAACCAGAGACAGCCGCTGCTCACCGTCGAGGGACTGGCCGTCGACTTCTCGACCATGGACGGCGTCGTGCACGCCGTCGAGGGCGTCGATCTCGACATCGCGGCGGGTGAGACCGTCGCGATCGTGGGGGAGTCCGGGTCGGGCAAGTCGACGACGGCGATGGCCATCATCGGCCTGCTCGCCGGCGGAGGGCGCATCGCCAGCGGCACGATCCGACTCGACGGCAAGGAGATCGGACACGCACCGGAGCACGAACTGCGCAAGATCCGCGGACGGGACATCGGCCTGGTGCCTCAGGATCCGATGTCGAACCTGAACCCGGTCGCGAAGATCGGCACGCAGGTCGCCGAGACGCTGCTCGCGCACGGTCTCGCGAACAGGCAGAACGTGCAGGCGAAGGTCGTCGAGGCGCTCACCGCGGCTGGTCTCCCCGACCCGGAGCGGCGGGCGAAGCAGTATCCGCACGAGTTCTCCGGCGGCATGCGGCAGCGCGCGCTGATCGCGATCGGCCTCGCGTGCAAGCCCCGCCTGCTGATCGCCGACGAACCGACCAGCGCCCTCGACGTGACGGTGCAGCAGACGATCCTCGACCAGATCGGGGCGATGACGCGCGAGCTCGGCACCGCCGTGCTGCTCATCACGCACGACCTCGGCCTCGCGGCCGAGCGGGCCGAGCGGGTCGTCGTGATGCACAGGGGCCGGGTCGTCGAGCGGGGGCCGGCGCGGCAGATCCTCGAGGATCCCCAGCATCCGTACACGCAGTCCCTGGTGAAGGCCGCGCCCTCCGTCGCCGCGGCACGGCTGCGGCCCGAGGCCTTCGTGTCCGCCGCGAAGGAGCGCGAGGAGGAGGCAGAGGCGGAGTCGGCTCCTGTGGACAACATCGTCGAGATCGAGAACCTCACGAAGGTCTACCCCGTCCGCGGGCGGGGCGAGGACTTCGTGGCGGTGAACGACGTCTCGCTCGCGATCCCGCGGGGGGAGACGGTCGCCATCGTGGGCGAGTCGGGGTCGGGCAAGACGACGACGGCGAGGATGCTGCTGAAGGTGATCGAGCCGACGAGCGGCCTGATCCGCTTCGAGGGAAAGGACGTGTCGTCTCTGAGCAAGGCGGAGACGCGCGACTTCCGCCAGCGGGTGCAGCCGATCTTTCAGGACCCGTACTCGAGCCTGAACCCGATGTTCACGATCGAGCGCCTGATCGCCGAGCCCCTCGACTTCTACCGGAGGGGCAGCGGCGCTGATCGCCGCAAGCGCGTCCGTCAGCTCCTCGACGACGTCGCGCTGCCGCAGTCGATGCTGAGGAGGTACCCGTCGGAGCTCTCGGGCGGTCAGCGTCAGCGCGTCGCGATCGCGAGGGCGCTCGCGCTTTCGCCGGATCTCATCGTGTGCGACGAGCCGGTGTCGGCGCTGGACGTGCTGGTGCAGGACCAGGTGCTCACGCTGCTGCGCGACCTCCAGAGCGAGTACGGCCTGAGCTATCTGTTCATCTCGCACGACCTCGCGGTGGTGCGGCTCATCAGCGACTACGTGTGCGTGATGAAGGACGGCTCGCTCGTGGAGGCGGCCTCCTCGGAGGAGATCTTCACGAACCCTCGCGATCCGTACACGCGGCGCCTGCTCGCGTCCATCCCGGGCAACGAGCTCAACATCGCGTCCTGAAAGGCTCGCTCTCGAAGACCCCCTGTCGCCCCGGAACGTCGGTCGCGGCAGGGGGTCTTCCGCATCGGCACCAGGCGGGTGTCGGATCCTGTGGATAGGCTGAGCGGCATGCGCACCCCGCTCCGTTCCGCCGCCGTCCTGCTCGCCGCGTCGCTCGCGCTCACCGGGTGCTCGTCGGCCATCCCCGCCCCTGCGAGTTCTGACAAGCCGTCGGCGTCGGCATCCGAGTCCTCGGGCTCAGGCGCCTCCGAGCTGAGCGCCACGCCGTCGACGGGCCCCGTGATCACGGGATCCGCGTACACCTTCAACGCCCCCGAGGGGTGGTCGGTGCCCACGCAGGAGATCCCCAACTTCACGCCGGACAGCATCGTCGCCGACGTGGCGGATGCCGACGGCTTCGCCGACAACATGAACGTCGTGAAGTCGCCGGCCGGTGTGGTCACCGCCGACCAGGTCGAGTCCGCGGGCGTCGCCGAGCTGAAGGCCGCGGGCGCATCGAATGTCACGGTGAACCCCCGTCAGACCATCGCGGGCTCCGAGGCCGCGCACCTGTCGGCGGAGATGTCCGGCGGCGGCGTGACCGCGGCCATGGAGCAGTACTACCTGAGCAATGACGAGGCGACCTTCGTCGTCACGTTCTCGTTCAACAGCACGGTCGCCCAGGCCGATCGGGTCGCGCTCGCCGAGTCGGTGCTCGCCTCGTGGAAGTGGTCCTGACCCTCGCCTGAGCACGGGAGCGGATGCCAATACCGCAGCATCCGGAATTGGTCAAGGATTTGACTTGCCATGTCGTGGAATCGCACGTATAGTTGGTAGTTGCGCTCGCTTCTCCGTGCCCTCATATGGTGGTCGGCATTCGTTGAGCTTCAGAGCGCGAACTCCACCTGACGACAAAGGAATCGAGAAGCCCTGCGGGGCTCACGGAGGTTATTCCCTTGGCTGCTGCTCGCAACGCATCCACATCCACCACCACCAAGAACGGACGCGGAGCATCCCGCCTCTCGTTCGCCAAGATCTCCGACACGCTGACTGTCCCCGACCTGCTCGCTCTGCAGACGGAGTCGTTCGGATGGCTCGTCGGCAACGACGCCTGGAAGGCGCGCGTCGCCGAGGCGAAGGCCGAGGGGCGCACCGACGTCAACGAGATCTCGGGCCTCGGAGAGATCTTCGAGGAGATCTCCCCGATCGAGGACCTCGGCGAGACGATGCAGCTCTCGTTCACGAACCCGTACCTCGAGCCGGAGAAGTACTCGATCGAGGAGTGCAAGGAGCGCGGCAAGACGTATGCCGCCCCGCTGTACGTCGAGGCCGAGTTCATGAACCACCTCACGGGTGAGATCAAGACCCAGACGGTCTTCATGGGCGACTTCCCGCTGCAGACCGACAAGGGCACGTTCATCATCAACGGCTCCGAGCGCGTCGTCGTGTCGCAGCTCGTCCGTTCGCCCGGTGTCTACTTCGACAAGACCCCCGACAAGACGTCCGACAAGGACATCGTGTCTGCGCGCGTGATTCCGAGCCGTGGTGCATGGCTCGAGTTCGAGATCGATAAGCGCGACCAGGTCGGCGTCCGCATCGACCGCAAGCGCAAGCAGTCGGTCACCGTCTTCCTCAAGGCCCTCGGCCTGACCAGCGAGGAGATCCTCGCCGAGTTCGCCGGCTTCCCCTCCATCGAGGAGACCCTGGCGAAGGACACCATCGTCACCAAGGAAGACGCGCTCCGCGACATCTACCGGAAGCTCCGTCCGGGCGAGCAGGTCGCCGCCGAGGCCGCCCGCGCGCTCCTGGACAACTTCTACTTCAACCCGAAGCGCTACGACCTGGCCAAGGTGGGTCGCTACAAGATCAACCACAAGCTGGGTCTCGACGCTCCGCTCACCGACTCGGTGCTGACCGTCGCCGACATCGTCGCGACGATCAAGTACCTGGTGCGCATCCACGCAGGCGTCGAGAGCTTCGACGGCATCCGCGGCGGCAAGCAGGCCGAGATCCGCATCGCCACCGACGACATCGACAACTTCGGCAACCGTCGCATCCGCGCGGTCGGCGAGCTGATCCAGAACCAGGTCCGCACGGGTCTGTCCCGCATGGAGCGCGTCGTCCGCGAGCGCATGACCACGCAGGACATCGAGGCCATCACGCCGCAGACCCTGATCAACGTGCGCCCCGTCGTCGCCGCGATCAAGGAGTTCTTCGGAACCTCGCAGCTGTCGCAGTTCATGGACCAGAACAACCCGCTCGCGGGTCTGACCAACAAGCGCCGTCTCTCGGCTCTCGGCCCCGGTGGTCTGAGCCGTGACCGCGCAGGCGTCGAGGTCCGTGACGTCCACCCGTCGCACTACGGCCGCATGTGCCCCATCGAGACCCCTGAAGGCCCGAACATCGGTCTGATCGGTGCTCTCGCGACGTTCGCACGCATCAACTCGTTCGGGTTCATCGAGACCCCGTACCGCAAGGTCGAGGGTGGCGTCGTCACCGATCGCATCGACTACCTCACGGCATCCGAAGAGGTCGACTTCAACATCGCGCAGGCGAACGCCCCGCTCGACAAGAACGGCCGCTTCCGCGAGAGCCACGTCCTCGCACGCCCCAAGGGCGGCTCGGGCGAGGTGGACCTCTTCCTGCCCGAGGAGATCGGCTACATCGACGTCTCGCCGCGCCAGATGGTGTCGGTCGCGACCTCGCTCGTGCCCTTCCTCGAGCACGACGACGCACAGCGCGCACTCATGGGCGCCAACATGCAGCGTCAGGCTGTGCCGCTGCTGCGCAGCGACTCGCCGCTCGTCGGAACCGGTATGGAGGGCTACACGGCCATCGACGCCGGTGACGTGCTCACCGCCGAGAAGGCCGGTGTCGTCACCGAGGTCTCCGCGGACCGCGTCGTCGTCATGCTCGACGAGGGCGGAACGCAGGAGTACCACCTGCGCAAGTTTGACCGCTCCAACCAGGGCACGTCGTACAACCAGAAGGTCGTCGTCAACGCCGGTGAGCGCGTCGAGGTCGGAGAGGTCATCGCCGATGGCCCCGCCACCGAGAACGGTGAGCTGGCACTCGGAAAGAACCTCCTCGTCGCATTCATGACGTGGGAGGGCTACAACTTCGAGGACGCGATCATCCTCAGCCAGGACCTGGTGAAGGACGACACCCTCTCCTCGATCCACATCGAGGAGTACGAGGTCGACGCCCGCGACACGAAGCTGGGCAAGGAGGAGATCACCCGTGACCTCCCCAACGTCAGCCCCGAGCTCCTGAAGGACCTCGACGAGCGCGGCATCATCCGCATCGGCGCCGAGGTCCGCCCCGGCGACATCCTCGTCGGCAAGGTCACGCCGAAGGGCGAGACCGAGCTGTCGGCCGAGGAGCGTCTGCTCCGCGCGATCTTCAACGAGAAGAGCCGCGAGGTCCGTGACACCTCCCTGAAGGTGCCCCACGGCGAGCAGGGCACGATCATCGCCGTCAAGGAGTTCAACGCCGAGGACGGCGACGACGAGCTCGGCTCCGGCGTCAACCGCCGCGTCGTGGTCTACATCGCCCAGAAGCGCAAGATCACCGAGGGCGACAAGCTCGCCGGCCGTCACGGCAACAAGGGCGTCATCGCGAAGATCCTCCCGATCGAGGACATGCCGTTCCTCGCGGACGGAACTCCGGTCGACATCGTCCTGAACCCGCTGGGCATCCCCGGTCGAATGAACTTCGGCCAGGTCCTGGAGACCCACCTCGGTTGGATCGCGAAGCAGGGCTGGAAGGTCGAAGGCACTCCGGAGTGGGCTGTGAAGCTCCCGAAGGACGCGTTCGAGGCCGCCCCCGGCACCAAGGTCGCCACCCCGGTGTTCGACGGTGCGAGCGAGGAGGAGATCGCAGGTCTTCTCGACGCGACCACCCCGACCCGCGACGGCGTGCGCCTGATCGACTCGAGCGGCAAGACGCAGCTGTTCGACGGTCGCTCCGGCGAGCCGTTCCCGGCGCCGATCTCGGTGGGCTA
Source organism: Microbacterium sp. NPDC012755 (assembly GCF_042901325.1). Taxonomy (NCBI): domain Bacteria; kingdom Bacillati; phylum Actinomycetota; class Actinomycetes; order Micrococcales; family Microbacteriaceae; genus Microbacterium; species Microbacterium sp. NPDC012755. The sequence continues at coordinate 2,008,856 of NZ_JBIBCT010000001.1, forward strand.
CATGTACATCCTGAAGCTCCACCACCTGGTCGACGACAAGATCCACGCGCGTTCGACGGGTCCGTACTCGATGATCACCCAGCAGCCGCTCGGTGGTAAGGCGCAGTTCGGTGGACAGCGCTTCGGTGAGATGGAGGTGTGGGCCCTCGAGGCCTACGGCGCCGCGTACGCGCTCCAGGAGCTCCTCACGATCAAGTCCGACGACATCCTCGGCCGCGTCAAGGTGTACGAGGCGATCGTCAAGGGCGAGAACATCCAGGAGCCCGGCATCCCCGAGTCCTTCAAGGTGCTCATGAAGGAGATGCAGTCGCTCTGCCTGAACGTCGAGGTCCTCTCGGCGGACGGCACGGCTGTCAACCTCCGCGACACCGACGACGAGGCCTTCCGCGCAGCGGAGGAGCTCGGAATCAACATCTCCAGCCGCTTCGAGGCCGCCTCGATCGACGAGATCTAAGGTTCTGGCCGCTGCCCTGAGCGTCACGCCAGGGCAGCGGCCCACCTCCCCGATTTCTTCAGAAGAATTCCTACACAGGAGAATTTGTGCTCGAGTCAAACACTTTCGACGAGCTTCGCATCGGCCTGGCCACTGCGGACCACATCCGCGCGTGGTCGTACGGTGAGGTCAAGAAGCCCGAAACCATCAACTACCGCACCCTGAAGCCGGAGAAGGACGGTCTCTTCGGAGAGCAGATCTTCGGCCCCTCCCGCGACTGGGAGTGCGCCTGCGGCAAGTACAAGCGCGTCCGCTTCAAGGGCATCGTCTGCGAGCGCTGCGGCGTGGAGGTCACCAAGAGCTCCGTCCGTCGTGAGCGCATGGGCCACATCGAGCTCGCCGCGCCCGTCACGCACATCTGGTACTTCAAGGGTGTGCCCTCGCGTCTCGGCTACCTGCTCGACATGGCGCCGAAGGACCTCGAGAAGGTCATCTACTTCGCCGCCTACATGGTCATCTCGGTCGACGAGGATGCTCGTCACCGCGACCTGGGCACGCAGGAGAACAACATCCGCCTCGAGCTGAAGACGCTCGGCGACCGCCGCGATTCGAAGATCACGGAGCGCCTTGCGAAGCTGGAGGAGGAGCTCGCCGCTCTCGAGGCGGAGGGCGCCAAGGCCGACGTCAAGAAGAAGGTCAAGGACGCCGCCGAGAAGGAGATGTCGCTCATCCGCAAGGGTGCCGACGAGGCGATCGCCAAGCTCGAGCGCGTGTGGGAGGACTTCCGCACGCTCGAGGTCGGCGCACTCCGCCCCGAGGACGACGTCTTCCACGAGCTGCAGGACCGCTTCGGCCAGTACTTCGAGGCCTACATGGGCGCCGAGTCGATCCAGCGCCGCCTGGCGGCCTTCGACCTCGCGGCCGAGGCTGAGAACCTGCACCTGCAGATCTCCGAGGGCAAGGGTCAGCGCAAGATCCGCGCGATCAAGCGCCTGAAGGTCGTCAACTCGTTCCTGGAGACCGGCATGAGCCCGGCCGCCATGGTCCTCGACGTCGTCCCGGTGATCCCGCCGGAGCTGCGCCCGATGGTGCAGCTCGACGGTGGCCGCTTCGCGACCTCCGACCTCAACGACCTCTACCGTCGTGTGATCAACCGCAACAACCGTCTTCGTCGTCTGATCGACCTCGGCGCCCCCGAGATCATCGTCAACAACGAGAAGCGGATGCTGCAGGAGGCCGTCGACGCACTGTTCGACAACGGTCGCCGTGGTCGCCCGGTCACCGGTACCGGCAACCGCGCCCTGAAGTCCCTCAGCGACATGCTGAAGGGCAAGCAGGGTCGCTTCCGCCAGAACCTGCTCGGCAAGCGCGTCGACTACTCCGGCCGTTCGGTCATCATCGTCGGCCCGCAGCTGAAGCTGCACCAGTGCGGTCTGCCCAAGCAGATGGCTCTGGAGCTCTTCAAGCCGTTCGTGATCAAGCGCCTGATCGACCTCGGTCACTCGCAGAACATCAAGGCGGCCAAGCGCGCCGTCGAGCGCACCCGTCCCGAGGTCTGGGACGTGCTCGAGGAGATCATCCGCGAGCGTCCGGTGCTGCTCAACCGTGCACCCACCCTGCACCGTCTCGGCATCCAGGCGTTCGAGCCTCAGCTCGTCGAGGGTAAGGCCATCCAGCTGCACCCGCTCGTCTGCGCGGCGTTCAACGCCGACTTCGACGGTGACCAGATGGCTGTGCACCTGCCGCTGTCGGTCGAGGCTCAGGCCGAGGCCCGCGTGCTGATGCTCGCGTCGAACAACATCCTGAAGCCGTCCGACGGCCGCCCGGTGACCCTGCCTTCGCAGGACATGATCATCGGTCTGCACCACCTGACCACGGTCAAGGAGGGCGCAGCCGGTGAGGGTCGTGCATTCGGTTCGGTGGGCGAGGCGATCCTGGCGAAGGACGAGGGCACCCTCGACCTGCAGGCCAAGGTCCGCATCCGCATCCCCGGTCTGACGTTCCTCGAGGGCGACGCTCCCGAGGGCTACGAGCGTCACGGTCTCGTCGACGCTTCGCTGGGTCAGGCGATCTTCAACGACACGCTGCCCAAGGGCTACCCGTTCGTCCGCGAGCAGGCTGACAAGAACAAGCTGTCGCAGATCGTCAACAAGCTGGCCGAGGAGTACCCCAAGGTCGAGACGGCTGCGTCGCTGGACCGCATCAAGGACGCCGGCTTCTACTGGGCCACGCGCTCCGGTGTGACCGTCGCCCTGAGCGACATCCTCACGCCGCCGAACAAGGCGGAGATCGTCGCGGGCTACGAGAAGCAGGCCGCGAAGGTCCAGTCGCAGTACGAGAAGGGTCTCACGACCGACTCGGAGCGTCGCCAGGAGCTCATCAAGATCTGGACTGAGGCGACCGACGAGGTCCAGGCCGCGATGAAGGCGAACTTCCCTGAGGACAACACCATCAACCGCATGGTGTCCTCGGGCGCCCGTGGTAACTGGCTGCAGATCCGCAACATCGCGGGTATGCGAGGCCTGGTGAACAACCCCAAGGGTGAGATCATCCCGCGTCCGATCATCTCCTCGTACCGCGAGGGTCTGTCGGTGGCGGAGTACTTCATCGCGACGCACGGTACCCGTAAGGGTCTGGCCGACACCGCTCTGCGTACCGCCGACTCGGGTTACCTGACCCGTCGTCTGGTGGACGTCTCGCAGGACGTCATCATCCGCGAAGAGGACTGTGGCACGTCGAAGGGCCTCGAGCTCCCGATCGCCGCTGCCAACTCGCAGGGTGAGCTGGTGCGCGACGCGAACGTCGAGAACTCGGTGTTCGCCCGCACGCTGGCCTCCGACGTCGTGAACGCGGCCGGCGAGGTCCTCGCCTCCGCTGGCGACGACGTGGGCGACGTGCTCATCGACAAGCTGGTCGCGGCGGGTGTCGAGACCATCAAGGTGCGCTCGGTCCTGACCTGCGACTCCGCTGTCGGTGTCTGCGCGCAGTGCTACGGCCGCTCGCTCGCGACCGGCAAGACCGTCGACATCGGCGAGGCCGTCGGCATCATCGCGGCCCAGTCGATCGGTGAGCCCGGTACCCAGCTGACGATGCGTACGTTCCACACCGGTGGTTCGGCATCGGCGGATGACATCACCCAGGGTCTGCCCCGTGTCCAGGAGCTCTTCGAGGCTCGTACCCCCAAGGGTGCGTCGCCGATCGCCGAGGCCGATGGACGCATCACGATCGACGAGACCGACAAGGCCAAGAAGGTCATCCTCACGCCCGACAACGGCGACGAGGCAGTGGTCTACCCGGTCCTGCGCCGCGCGACCCTCCTCGTCGAGGACGGGCAGCACGTCACGGTCGGTCAGCCGATCCTGGTGGGCACGCTCGACCCCAAGGAGGTCATGCGCGTCATGGGCGCCCGCGAGGTGCAGCGTTACCTCGTCAACGGCGTCCAGGGTGTGTACCGCTCGCAGGGTGTGCCGATCCACGACAAGCACATCGAGGTCATCGTCCGTCAGATGCTCCGCAAGGTCACCGTCGTCGATCACGCCGACACGACCCTGCTGCCGGGTGAGATGGTCGACCTCAAGCGCTACCAGGCGATCAACCGCGAGGCTGTGGCAGAGGGCAAGCGCCCCGCGTCGGGCCGTCCGGAGCTGATGGGTATCACGAAGGCGTCGCTCGCGACGGAGTCGTGGCTGTCGGCCGCATCCTTCCAGGAGACGACCCGCGTGCTCACGCAGGCCGCCATGGAGGGCAAGCGCGACCCGCTGGTCGGTCTCAAGGAGAACGTCATCATCGGTAAGCTCATCCCCGCCGGAACCGGTCTCTCGAAGTACCGCGACGTCACGGTCGAGGCCACCGAGGAAGCCAAGAGCGAGCGCTACCCGAACCGGATCTTCGCATCCGACGGCGCGTACGCGGACGGCGACTTCGGCTACGTCGACTTCGACGCGTTCTCGACGGACGACATCACGCCGGGCACGTACAACTGATCGAGGCGAGAGCCGGCGAGCGTGCTCGTCCGGCCGAGCCGATTGAGGTTGTCGAGCGACGGAGTCGCGAAGCAACTGACGTGTTGAGTGAGTGAGAAGGCCCCGGGCGATTCGCCCGGGGCCTTCTTCGTGCGCCGCGCATCGTGAGGGGTCGAGAATCGTCGCCTCACGTGCCCCCGATCCGGCTTTCTCTGACTCCTCAGGGCAGATCGGCCGCGCGAGAGCGAGCGGCGCGGGAGAACGGCCGACGCGGGAGCGGGCGATGCGCGGGAGCGAGCGGGGACTCAGTCGAAGAGCTTCGCGATGATGCTGGACGTGTAGCCGCTGGGGGCGAGGTTCGAGTACCGGGTGTCGATGAGCACGTCGTCGCGCCAGAACAGCGTGCGACCGTCGGTGACCGGGTACTGCGTGTTGGGCCAGGTCTTCTCGCAGCGCGTGCCGTCATCGGGCGTGAAGCAGCTGAAGCCCTCGTCGGTCACGAGGCCGTTGAGCAGGTCGAGCGCGGGGCCGCGGTTCATGCGGGAGATCGTGGTGACCAGGCTCGTCGTGTCGGCGCCCGGGTCGGCCCAGATGCAGGTGAGGGTGCCGTTGGAGCCGACGCCGGACGGGCCGAACGCCGCGTCGTTGAGCGGGACGCCGTCGAGCTGGGCGAGGACGTCGTCTGACAGGATCGCCCGGCAGTCGGTGGGCAGGGCGACGGACTTCGTCGTCGCGGTCGGGGAGGGGGATGCCGTGGGCGACGGCTTTCCGGACTCCTCTGCAGAGGAAGACGGCTTCGGGCTGCCGCTCGCACCGCCGCCGCTGGACGCCGCGGGGCCGCATCCGGCGAGGACGGAGATGAGGAGCAGCGCGGCGGCTCCTGCGGTGATTCGAGCGTTCATGCGCTCACCGTACCGTCAGGAGTCGCCGGAGCGATACGGGACACAGCGTGTGCGTCGGAGGACGGCGCGGTAATGTCGGCGGGATGAGCACTGATTCTGCGGCTGAAGGACGCGTCGTCGTCATCGGCGATGCGCTGATCGACGAGATCCGCGATGGCGGCAACGTCCGCGAACTGGTCGGAGGGGCCGCGTTGAACGTGGCGGTGGGGCTGCGCCGGTTGGGGGTGCCGACGACGCTGATCGCGATGGTCGGCGACGACGAGCCGGGAGCGCACATCCGCGAGTACCTCGCCGACCACGACGTGCGGCTGATCGCGAGCACCGCACCGCACGGGTCCTCCCGGGCGATCGTCACCCGCTCGGCCGAGGGCGAGCCGCAGTACGTCTTCAACGATGCGGCGCAGCAGCGCAGCATCCGTTACTCCGACGAGGCCAGGGAGGCGATCTCCCAGGCCGATCTCGTGGTGGTCAGCTGCTTCCCGTTCGACGTGCCGGCGGAGGCCGACGCGTTCGTGGAGGCGGTCACGGGCGCGCGTCTCGCCGTCGACCCGAATCCCCGGGCGGGCATGCTGAGCGACCGCGACGAGTTCGTGCGCGGATTCGAGCGCGTCGCCGTCGACGCCGCGATCGTGAAGGTCGGGGCGGATGACGCAGCCCTGCTGTACGACGACGACCTCGATGCGCTGCGTGCGAGACTGCGAGGTCTCGGCGCGCGGGCGGTGCTCGCGACGGCGGGGTCTCAGGGCGCGGTGATCGAGTCGGATGCCGGCGTCGTCAGCGCCCCGATCTCGACGCTTCCCGGTCGGGTCGTCGACACCGTGGGGGCGGGCGATGCCACCCTCGCCGCAGTGGCCGCTGGTCTCGTGGCGGGAGAATCCGACTGGGCTGCGCTGCTGCGCAGAGCGATGGACGTGGCCGCCGCGACCTGCCGCATGGAGGGCGGGCTGCTGCGCACTCCGGAGTCGCTGGGCGACGCCGACCGCGGCGTATATGGGAGCTGAAGCGCCGGCCCGGACGACCGGGGACCTGCCTCGATTCTCGATTTCTCTCCCCACGTTCCGACCGGTATGATTGACACTCGTGCCCCCGGTTGGCTGTCGAAGTTGGACGGGTGCGCAATGGCGAGTTACCCAAGCGGCCAAAGGGATCTGACTGTAAATCAGACTGCACTGCATTCGGGGGTTCGAATCCCTCACTCGCCACCACATGAAAGAAGGGCCTCGCGAAGCGGGGCCCTTCTTTCATGTATCGAACGGAGCGGGATTCGGGAGCGGGCGGAGCGAGCACCGGAGTCCCGCACTCGCCACCTCACGACCGAGGGGCGCTCTCTTCGTCATCTTCTTCCCCGGCGGCGGATCCACCCTGCACATCCGGGATCGCTTCGGGCAGGACTACTGCCCGAGGTACCAGCTCTTCCACTGGTTGAACGAACCGGGGGTGAGGTACGCGGCATTGCCGTGCTGAGCCGCGAGCTGGTTTGCGAAGCTCTGGTCGGTTGTTTCCAGCCAGCCGGCATTTCCGACGCCGTCACCGGCGAGAGCGAAGACGGTGGTCCCGTTGATCGTCGAGTAGTAGAGCGAGCTCATGTTGTTGTTCCTTCGGTGAATTGCGGCCTGGTCGATGCCGGGAGATGGGTTCGGTTCTGTGGTGGGAGGGATCGAGTTGCCCTGGAGGAAGGAGAGCGGGTTGACGAAGCTGCCGCCGACGAGCACCTCGAAGTGAAGGTGCACGCCCATTCCGCTGGTCGGTCCGTACTGGCTGTTGCCCATGTAGCCGATCACTTGCCCCTGGTTGACGCTTGCGCCCATGTTCACCGTGGGCGCGCCATTGAAGTGGGCGTATCTGCTCGTCACCCCGTTGCCGTGGTTGATCTGAACGTAGTGGCCCCAGCCGTGGCCGTCGCTGCCTGTCGAGTTCCAGTCGCCGCCGGAGACTTGACCGCCGGCGATCGCGAGTATCGGCATGCCGCGGTATCCCCATGTGTCGATGCCCATATGCCGCCGGGTGCCTTCGCGCGGCGCCAGGTACTGGCCGCCCGCTTCGGTCGACATGCGGAACGGATCGGTGGGATAGATGTATCCGTTGGCGGCCGGCACCGCGGCGCTTGCTGATTCGCCGTGGAGCACGCCTGTCCCGACCAGCGCGACTCCGGCTGCGATTCCGGTGGCGGCGAGCAGGGTTCTCCGAGACATAGGGGCCGCGGAGAAGAACGATGATCCAGGAGGTGGTTCCAGTTGAGGTGGGCTCATGCGCCACACCGTATCGGCAGAATCGGGCTGCTCGCTGTCCCCTCTTCTACCTACAGACACAGCCGGCGGTGATCGATAGCTTGGAGGGTTCTCGTCCGAATCCAGACACGGTTTTCGCATCAGGTCAGCGAGCCTCAAACGCTTCACGATAGTCATCGAAACCAGAGCTGTCTGTAGGCCGAAGAGGGGACAGCGGACAGCCCCCATTCGTCAATACGGTGTGCTTATGACTTCACTCGATGGGCGTCCTGGCTCTTCTCGGCGCGACCGTTTCCGCAGGCTCCTCAGTATCGTGGCGGCGCTGGCCGTCGCTCTGGGGGTGCTTCTACCGACGTCGAGCGCGTCGGCCACGTCCACACAGGCGGGAGCCCAGGTGCTTGCTCAGCAACTGATCGCGAGCGGACGATTCAGCGGCACAGCCGAGACCAGCGCTCAGGTCCAGGCGTATGCGAACGGGGTGATGCGACAGCATCCGTCAACCGGCAGGGACTGCTACATCGACACGGCGATCCTGCAGGCGTTGAAGACCGTCGTCGTCGACCGGGGGTTCAACATCCGAGTGTCATCCCTCAACCGATACTGCACCGGCGAACTCACGGCTTCAGGCACCGGCAGCTATCACTGGCGCAACGGCGGGGGTCATGCGGTGGACATCGACCGCGTGAACGGTGTGGGGGCGACGGGCAACACCTCACAGGACAGGGCTCTGATCCAGTCGATGACGACGGCGCTCCCTGGGCCCGCAGGGCTCGGACAGAGCAACTGCCGGTCGACCCCGGTGTCCGTCCCGCAGAACTGGGTGCAGTTCAGCGACTCCTGCAACCACAACCACTTCGAGTACAGAGGAACCGGCGTGACCATCCCCGGGTCTCCCGCGACCGTGAGCGATGCGCCTTCGTCGATCATCGACGGCAGCGACAGGATCTCGTTGTACGCGATTCGTTCGGACGGGAATCTCTGGGGAACAAGCCAGGCGAGCGCAGGCAGCCCCTTCTCCGCGTGGCAGCCCCTGGGCGGGTCGATCGGGTCTCTCATGGGGCGGCCAGCCGTCCTCCAGCTGGACAGCGGAGTCATCGCGATCTATGCGCGCACATCGGCAGGGTACGTCGTCGGCACGAACCAAACCGCGCCCGGAGGATCATTCACCCCGTGGACGACCATCGGTACGGGAGGAGCGGGAATCGCCAGCGATCCCGTCGCCGTTCAGTTCGACAACGGTGCGATCGGCGTGTACGCCATGACGGATTCGCGCTACGTGGCTGGAACGGCGCAGGGCGGGCCGGGAGGTGCTTTCAGCTCCTGGGTCCCTATCGGCTCCACGACGACCGCACTCGTCGGACGTCCCGCGCTGGTGCATCTGGTCGGTGACCGCCTCATGTTGTTCGCCACGTCCGCCGACGGGTTCGTCCACGCGTCTGAGCAACCTGCCGCGGGTGGGGCATTCACGGCCTGGAGTGTCGTCGGCACAGGAGGCGCGCAGATCAACTCCGAGCCGATCGCGGTGAACGATCAGGGTCGCGTGACCGTCTACGCGGCCGCTGGCTCGACAGTGTCCAGCGTGACCCAGGACGCTCCGGGCGGTTCCTTCCACGCGTGGCTGAACCTCGGATCTGGCCCTGCGAGTCTGGGGGGCGCGACGCCGTTCGCGGTCGTCGGCGGCGGATACCACTCCGTCTACACCATCGGGGGTGACCATCTCATCTGGGGGACGAGCGTGCTCAGCCCGCCGACGACTGCTGCGGCCTGGTCCCAGATCGGCGCCGGCGCGCTTCTCTCCACGGTTCCCGTCGGAATCCGAACCTCGGGCGGCGTGAACTGCGTGTACGCCGCCAGCAACGGATCCGTCGTCGGCACCTGCCAAAGCGGTCCCGGGGGCACCTTCGGAAGCTGGTCCACGATGTAGTGTCTTGCGCTGTCGCAGTGCAGTCCCCGCACCTGTCCGAGAGGACGGGTGCGGGGACTGGCGCGTCTCGGTTGAGTCGTTACGACGCAGGCGTCTCGAAGGCCGCGTCGGGGTAGAGGCCCTCGGCGATCTGCCTGACCGCGGAGACGTTGCCGAGCGTGCCGGGGAACAGGTCCGTGGCCGACACGGCGATGAGCCGTCCGTCGCGCACCGCGGGCATGTCGGGGAAGGTCGCCGTGAGGTACGCGCGGACAGCCGACTCGTGCGCGGGGTCCGACACCGCGAAGACGAGAGCGTCGGGGGCCTCGGCGGCGAGCGACTCCGGCGTGATCTCGGCGGCGAAGAAGTCCGAGAACGCGGGGTCGTCGGGGGTGAGCACGTTGTCGGCCCCTGCGCGGTGCAGGATGTCGTACTCGATGCCGGCACCGATGGCCGTCAGGGTCGTGCCCTCGACGAAGACCTGGGCCACGCGCGGCCGGTCGCGGCCGTCGATCGCGGCATCCACCGCGGCGAGCTCGGCCCGGGACGAGGCGATGAGGTCGTCGGCCTCACCCTCGACGTGGAAGATCGTGCCGAGGTTCTTCAGGTCGGTGAAGAGGTCGTCGACCGTGCCCTCCATGCGGCGGTCGAAGCATCCTCCGGTGGCCGTGTAGGCGGCGACGCCGGCCTGGGTCAGCTGCTCGATGCTGGCGAAGCCCTGTTCGGCGGTGAACTCGTACGTGGTCGGCGAGTACACGAAGTCGGGCTGGACGGCGAGGAGCTCCTCGCGGCTCGGCGGGGTGTCTCCGCCGATGACGGGCACATCGGCCGCCAGACCGGCGACGTCGTCGGGCAGCTCCTGCGCCGTGGCCTGGGCCTGGCCGACGAGGCGATCGGCGAGGCCGAGCCGCAGCAGGAGCTCCGTCTGCGACGGGTGCAGTCCGACGACCGCGGTGGGCGTCGACGGGATCTCGGCCGTGCGGCCGCAGTTCTCGATCGTGACGGCATCCGTCGACGTGGTCGGCGCGGCTCCCGACGTGACGCCGGTGCCGCAGGCGGCGAGGGCGAGGGATCCTGCTCCCACCGCGACGGCGGCGAGCAGGCGGATGCTTCGGATTCGGGGTGTCATTCTCTTCTTCTCCTTCTGAGGGGGTCGGGTGCGGGGCTCAGCGGTCGCTGGACCCGCGGGGATGGAAGGTCATCGCCCTGGCGCCGGTGTCGACCTCGACGGCGATGCGCGCGGTGACGTGGAACACCTCGTCGACCAGGGCGGGGGTGAGCACGGCATCCGGAGGGCCGAAGGCCACGATCCTTCCCTCGTCGAGCACCGCGACGTCGTCGCAGAACGCCGCGGCGATGTTGAGGTCGTGGAGCGCGGCGATGACCGTCGTGCCGAGCCCGCTGACGACGCGCATGAGGTCGAGCTGGTGCGCGATGTCGAGGTGGTTGGTCGGCTCGTCCAGCACGAGGATCTCGCCGCTCTGAGCGAGCGCGCGCGCGAGCATGACCCGCTGGCGCTGGCCTCCGGAGAGCCGGCGCACGAGGCGGTCGCCGAGCTCGTGCACGTCGGCCGTGCGGAGGGCGTCGTCGACGATGCGCAGGTCGTCAGGAGTGTCGCGGCTGAACGGCGGCCGGTGCGGTGAGCGTCCGACGAGGACGGTCTCCCGCACGGTCAGATCGAACTCGGAGGGTGAATCCTGCAGCATGACCGACACGGTGCGGGCGAGCGCGCGAGGGGCCATGAGCGAGACGTCGGCGCCGTCGATCTCGACCCGCCCGCGGTGCGGACGCCGTCCGCTGAACAGGGTGCGCAGAAGGGTCGACTTGCCGCTGCCGTTCGGACCGAGGAGCCCCACGATGCGTCCGGTGCCGACCTCGAGGTCGATCTCGTGGAGCACCGTGCGACCGCCGCGCACCACGCTGACGTCGTCGAAGAGGACGGTCATCGGTCGAACCCCGCCCGCTCGCCGCCGCTCCGCATCAGCCAGAGGAAGAAGGGCGCTCCGACGAACGCGGTGAGGATGCCGAGGGGGATCTCCGTCGGCGCCGCCACCGTGCGGGCGAGCAGGTCGGCCACCATGAGGAACAGCGCGCCGCCGAGGATCGTGACCGGGAGCATCCGACGATGGTCGGATCCGACCAGGAGGCGGGCCATGTGCGGCACGACGAGACCGACGAAGCCGATGCCCCCGCTCACCGCGACGATCGCGCCGGTCAGGAGCGACGCGAAGATCAGCAGCAGTCCGCGCACCCGTGTGGTGCGCACGCCGACGGCCAGGGCCGACTCGTCGCCCGCGAGAAGCGCGTTCATCGACCGCGACAGTCCGAGCGCCGCGATGACGGCGACGGCGAGGGCGGCGGCGGGGATCGCGAGCGACGACATGTCGGCGGCGGAGACGCTGCCGAGGAGGAAGAACATGACGCTGACGACGTTCTGGGCGTCGGTGGTCAGCGTGAGGTAGCTCGTCACGGCGCTCAGCAGCGAGCCGAGCGCGACGCCCGCGAGGATCATCCTCGTCGGCGACAGCTCTCCGCGGATGCGGGCGAGGGCGGCGACGAGCACGCACGCGACGACCGCACCCACGAAGGCCGCTCCGCTCATCGTGAGGCCGAGGAAGGTGGCACCGCCGGAGACGATCACCAGCACGGCGCCGACGCTCGCCCCGGAGGAGACGCCGAGGATGTACGGCTCGGCGAGGGGGTTGCGCACCACCGCCTGCATCATCGCCCCGGCGAGGGCGAGCCCAGCGCCCGAGAGCCCGGCGAGGAGCGAGCGCGGCAGCCGGAACTGCCACACCGCCTGATCCTGCAACGGTGTGAGCGTGCCGTCGGTCATCCACGGCATGCCGGGGAGGAGATGGCCGATCACGATCTTCGCGGCGTCGGCGGGGGAGACGGAGACGGGGCCGACGGCCGCGGAGAGCACGAGGACGAGCAGGGAGAGCAGGGCGGTCGTCGTCACCGTCGCACCGACGGGGAGGGTCCGACCGCGACGACGCCGTCTCGGCTCAGGGCGGGAGGACGGGGTGCGCCGACCGGCGCTCTCCATCGTGGTGCCGGGGGATGCGGTCATCGTGCGTCTCCTGTCGTGACGTCGGCGGCGAACTCGAGCACGGCGAGGCCCAGCTCGTGCAGCACGGTCTGCTCGTTCGCCCCGTGCCCGGCATCCGCCGCCGTCCAGGTCCGGGCGGATCCGCCCGCGCATCGCAGCGCTGCGGTCATCCGATGTGTGTCGCGGGCGAGGACTCTCGTGTCCTGTCCGAGCACGATCCCCAGGTACGCCGGAACCGTCGCGCCGATCTGCAGCCCCTCGGCTCGGGCGAGGGGCGAGAGCACCCGGAGCCGCTCGCGGGCCTCCGCGGTGCCGTCGTCGCCGAACTCCGTTCGCCAGCGCGACCCGAACGGATGCTCGTCGAGGGCGAGCAGATCGAGCGGAGCAGCCGTGGTCGCGAATCCTGCGCACAGGTCGGGATGCCGCAGCGCACACGCGGCCGCGACGACACCGCCCAGCGAGGCTCCGACGAGGACGAGCAGATCGGGGCGGGTGACACCGCTGCGGATGAGACCGCGCGCGACGTCGGCGAGGTCGGCGATCGTTCGCGTCTTGCGGACACCGCGGCCCGCGTTGCGCCAGGCCTCTCCGCGCTCGCCACCGCCGCGGAGCTGCGCCGTCGCATACGCGCCTCCGTGCGCGATCCAGGCGGAGATGGTGGGCTCGTAGACCGGGAGATGGGGGACGCCGAAGCCGCCGTAGCAGGTGAGGAGCAGCGGCAGCGGGCCCTCCGCGCCCGCCGGAGCGGTGACGTGGACCGACAGGGTCTCGCCGTCGTCGGCGGGGAGGTCGTACCGGGTGGTGGTCCCGGGCAGGGCGGCGACAGCGGGGAGGCTCGTGCGGCCCTGCGGCATCCGCTCCACGATCCGCGGCGGGGTGAGAGGGCCCTCGACCGAGAGGCGCAGCACGCCGTCGTCGACGCCGATCTCCGTGGCGGTGAGGGTGCCGGCGGCTGACGATGCGGCCTCCGTGCGACCGACCTCGACGCCGTCGTGGAGGTCGATGAGCACGCTGCGCCCCCGAGCAACCGCGAGCACGACGACCCGGTCGCCGTGCACCGTGGCGTCGATGATCTGCACCAGCGGATCGCTCCAGCGCCAGAGCGCGGTTCCGTCGAGACCCAGGGCGTCGAGCCCTCCGTCGTGTTGGACCAGCACCGCGTCGGCGAGCGGCGATGCGCGCCGCAGCGCCGGCCATCGGCCCAGAGTCGTCTCCGTGGCGCGGTCGCTGAGCGTCGTGCCCCCGGCGAGGCTGCGGGCGAGCAGGCCGCTCGTGCCTCCGGGGAAGAGCCGCACGCGCGCCCAGGGGGCGAGGGCGGTCGACTGCACCGCACCGGTCTCGACGTCGAGGGTGACGAGAGCGTCGTCCCGGCTCGCGACGACGTCGAGGGAGCGCGAGTCCGGCGCCCACAGCACGGTGTCGTAGCGGAGACGGATGCCGGGGTGCGGATGCATCGTGCCGGAGGACGCGTCCACGATGCCGAGGACGGCGTTCTCGTCGGCGGAGGGAGCCCACTCGACGGCGATGAGGCGGCCGTCGGGCGAGGGGTGGATCCGCTGCACGTGGCCGTCTGGCTCGATCACCGGGGTGCCGTCGAGCCGATGGATGCCGCGTCGAGGGCTGCCGTCTCGGCGGCCCAGCACGAAGCCTCCGATGGGGAGCCCCGGCCGACCGTGGTGCTCGGCGCGGGACAGGGCGGCGTCGAGCACCGCACGGTGTGCGCTCATCGGCCGACCAGATCGTTCACGCGGTCGTCGCCGCCCGCCCACAGGAGGTGACCGCCCTCGTCGAGCGGGGTGGGGACCGCGATCGTGGTGATCTCGTGATCGTCGATCAGGTGGATCATGCCGTCGCCGCCGCTGGTGACCGCGATGGCGCCGGTCAGCGGATCGATCGCGATCGATCGGCGTTGCGCCGCCTGTCCGTCGACGCCGTCCCACGGCATCCGTCCGGCCTGTGGCGGGTGCGTCATCGGGGGGAGCGGGACGATCCGGGAGATGCGTGCCTGCTCCCGATCGATCACGACCAGCGCGTCGCCGTCGGGGTGGATGACGGCGACGGCGGCGGCACCCGCGGCGAGGGCGAACCGGAACGCGAGCCCCGGCGGAAGGGCGACCGCCGTGGATGCTCCGGATGCGAGGTCGATCTCGACGAAGGTGTTGGTCCATTCAGGCCACGCTCCTGGCGACGCCGGCCCACCGCGCACGATGCCCGTGACGCGCCCGGTGTCGCCGGCGAGGCGCAGGTAGAACGCGCGACCTTCGACGGGCCAGCGGATGATGCCGATCGCCCGGGGCGCCCCGCGCTCGACGATGAAGCGTTCGAGGCCGCGGCCGGTCGCGACGCCGACGACACCGGACACGGGGTCGACGACATCGCCGTGACCGTCGGGTGCGAGGTCGTCGAGGAGCGCACCACGGAGCACCGGCGCGTGCGGCCCCACGTCGAGCGCCGAGGCCAGCGGCAGCGCCTCGACGGCGCCGGGCTCGCGGTGGCGGAGCACGATCATCGAGTCGCCCGATGCCTGGTCCGGCGCGATGACGACGCCCGGCTCGCCGGTGCGGACGCGGAATCGCGCAGAGGATCCGGCCGCGAGGTCGACGACCGAGACGAGGTCGCTCCAGGCTGCCTCGTTCATCCCCAGGCCCGATGTGACCACGACGTGCCGACCCGACGCGTCGCAGGCGAGGTGCTCGGCGGGGATGGCGATCGGGATGCGGCGGACCTCCCCGGCGCCTCCGACGACGAGGGCGCCTCCGCGATCGTCCGCGAAGACCCACCGTCCCGATGCTTCGGCGGGGAGGCGGAGGAAACCCGCGTGCTCGGCGAGCCAGGCGCCGGCGACGACGACACGCCGAGAGCCGTTCTGGATCTCGTAGACGATTCCGGCCCGGTGATCAGCGGCGAGGAGGGGGAGCGAAGAGGACATGGGGGTCAGCCTAGTAGATATTGAGAATCATTATCATTTAGGGTCGTCAGTGTTCACACACCGTGAACCCCGCCCCGCAGATCGCGGAGTGGACCACCTCACAGAAGGAGCACGAAATGGAAAAGCAGATCCTCGCAGAGATCGAAGAGTCCGAGCAGCTGGCGCACCTGTCGGCGACGCACTCGAACGCACTGGTCGAGAACCCCTTCGACTGACCGCGGATCCTTCCGCCGCGCTTCCGAGCGCACTCAACCCCGGCCGGGCGCCCTCGCCCGGCCGGGCCCACCCTCGAGAGGATCCATGACCGCCGAACTCCGCATCCATCCGCTCCCCGGCACCGGGGCGCACCTCGTCTCGGGCGCCGACGGCCGACACCGGGTCAGGCTGCGCACCGGGCGCCTCACGCTTCTCGACGCGCCGCCCGACGGACTGGTCGCCGCCATCGAGAGCGCACCCGACGGAGAAGCCGCGGACTACCTCCATCGACTGACCGGAGAGGTGCAGACGCGGGAAGCTGAAGATGCCAGCCGTCGCTGGCCGACCGCGCGTCGTGCCGTCTGCCTCCTCGGCTCCGACCCGATCCTGGACGACCTCGGCGGCGCCCTCGCCGCGTGGGGAGCGGCGGTCACCCGTCTCGGCGCCGAGGAGGAGCCCCCGCAGGACGCGGCCCTCGTGATCGCGTACGCCGACGACGCGCGGGGTCGCCGGCGGTGGCTCCGTCACGACCAGCTGCCGCGGCGCGGCGTGGCCTGGCTCCGCGCGCACCGCGACGGCGAATGCGTCCTCATCGAACCTCTCGCCCTCGACGGCGACGACCCCACCTCCGTGCAGGTCGCCACAAGACGCGCGGCGGCGAGCAGCGCGCCGACCGCGACCGAGGCCTGGCACCGGGCGGCGCCGCCGGCGAGTGCACCCGTCGATGACGCCACGCGGGTGCTCGTGCTGGGGCGACTGCTGCAGATCGCGGCCGCGTGGGCGCAGGACGGCCCCTCGCTCGACCGGCTGCGCACGACCCTGTGGAAGCTGGTGCCCGCGCTCGGCGCCGTCACCGAGCACACGGTGCTCGCGTATCCCGCGGCGCCTGAGCGCGTGATCCGATGACGCCGCCGCGCGATGCCCGCAGGCACGACGTCGTCGCCCCCGACGGCGTGCTCCTGCGCGGATGGGTCTGGGAGCCGGAGGAGCCGAGGGGAACGGCGCTCATCCGCACGCCGTACGGCGCCTGGCGGCACGGCGCCACCGCGAAGGCCTGGACGCGGCGGGGCTACCGCTGCGTCATCCACGACGTCCGCGGCCGCCACTCCTCCGAGGGGGACTGGCACCCCTATCTCGCCGAACGCGGCGACGGCCGAGCCGTCGTCGAGGCGATCAGAAGCGGCGAGCCGGGGCTCCCCGTCGTGCTGTCAGGCGGTTCATACGCCGCGCACACCGCGCTCGAAGCGGCCAGGGTCGTCGACGTCGACGCGCTGGTGCTCCTCGTCCCCGCCCTCGGCCTCGCCGAGACCGCGTGGGATGAACACGGAGAGCCGCAGCTCCTCCACCGCATCGGGTGGTGGCACCAGCACGGGCGCGGATCCCGGTCTCTGCCGCCGCTCGCCGCCGAGGAGCTCGCCGCGCGCGTGAAGAGGGCGAGAGAGGTGGGCGTGCATCGCGCCGCCGAGGAATGGGGGTGGACGCACGACGTCCTGTCGGGATGGCGGCGCCTCTGGTCCGCCCCTCCGGTCGACCTGGCTCGCGCCTACGGTGCGATCCGGGCGCCCCTGCTCCTCATCCGCGGCGACCACGACTTCTTCTTCGCCGACGCCGGTCGACTCGCCGACGCCTGGAGCGCCCGCATCCGTGTGGTCGACGGCCCGTGGGGGCATCGGCTGGCCGACGACATCGTCGATGACGACGTGCGATCCCGGCTGCACAGCGCCGGGGGGATCGGCGTCGTGCTCGACGACTGGCTGGCCGAGAACGGCCTGCCCTCGGCGTCTCCCGCTCCCGCCGTATCCGACGGGCATCGAGCCCGCCGCACCCGATCCGCCTTCGACGCCGACGCCGGTCGTTGGCGACACGAGAGGACAGCATGACCAGCGACACCCTGCACCGCACCCCCGGGCGACCCACCCTGACGGCCGAGGCCCTGGTCGACCAGGAGACCGGGATCATCCGCTCCGTGCGGGAGGTCCCGCATCCGTCCGGTGCACCGGACCGGTACCTCGCGCTCACGGCATCCATCGCCGACGCGCGCATCCTCGGCGAGTGGCCGGCCGACCGCGTCTCACTCGGCACGTCCTTCGGAGACCGCGCTCAGGCGCGCATCGCCGCCATCGGCGAGGGCGTCGAGCGGTACTGCGGCAACTGGCTGCCGGATGTCCTTCCACCCGGCGAGCTGCGCGTCACCACGGCGCAGGAGCTGCGAGCGCAGGGAGAGGCGGTCCTCGACGAGTCCGCGCTGCCCCGGTTCGCCGACTGGCAGCTCGATCGGCCGGGGTTCCCGTATCAGCGGCTGCTCCCCGAGACTCCGACGCTGTGGGCGAGGTGCGACGAGCTCGGCGGCGGATCCGTCTGGGTGCCGGACGCCCTCGTGCACCTGAACTGGCGGCAGTCCCGGTTCCGCACGCTGCCCCGGACGCACCACCTGAACTACGCCGGGATCGCCACCGGCGACGGGGTCGACGACGCGCGCGACAGGGGAGTGCTCGAGGTCGTGGAGCGCGATGCGCTGGAGGTCTGGTGGCACCTCGACGGCCCCGCGTTCGGCATCGACCCCGCCACCGTCCCCGGTCTGCTCGACGACCTGCGGGGCAGCAGTCTGCGCGTGTGGCTCGTCGCGATGCCGTCGGAGTTCGCCCCCGCGATCGGTGCGCTCGTGCACGACGAGGAGCGCGGCCTGTACGCGGCCGGGTTCTCCGCAGCCCTCGAGCCGGAGCGCGCCGCACGCAAGGCGGTGCTGGAGGCCGTGCACACGTGGATCTACACGCAGGGCTGCACCTCGGCCGACGGGTGGGTGTTCCGCGCTGTCGCCGAGGGGCTGATGGCGAAGGGCCTCACGCTCGACCACCGCCCCGACGCGGACTACACGACCGCGGCGGGCCCGCAGTACGAGAACGTGATCGATCTCGGCGCGCACGTGCAGGTGTGGCTCGATCCCGCCGTGCACGGCGAGGCGCGCCGGTTCCAGGCGCCCGTGCAGGGAGTGCGCCCGTTGAACGCGATGTCTGCGGTGACGATGGACGAGGTCTATCGGCGGCTGCGCGAGCGGGGGCATCGGGTGCTCACGCGCGACCTCACCACCTCCGACGTACGGCGCACGCACCTGCGGGTGGTGCGCTCGATCGTCACGGGGCTCGTGCCCAACGCCCCCGCCGCGTTCTCCTACCTCGGGATGCCGCGGTTCAGGGCCGCCGCGGAGGAGCGCGGCTGGCGCACGACCTGGACCGGGGGACCGGAGGACTTCACGCTCCTCCCGGCCCCGCACATGTGAGGGCCGCGGTGAGTGTCATGAGACAGGTGGGCCGCGGCATCCTCGGTCCGCTCGCCGAGGCGATGTCGTCGCGCGCGCCGGCGGGTCCGCTTCCGCCCGGACCGAGGGTGAACGACTGGGCCGCCGCGCGCGCCGTCGTCGTCGAGCCGTCACGGAGCGTGCGGGATCTCCTCGACGACCTGTGGCGCCCCGGGCCCCTCCATCGGGCAGCGGACGGCACGCCGACCCGCATACCCCGCCGCCCCGTTCCCTCGGCAGGGGCCTGCTATCCGGTGCAGACGCACGTGATCGACGGGACGGGTGCGAGGCGCGTGTTCGACCACGAGCGGGGTGTCGTCCTCCGGCGGGATGCCGAAGCGGAGGGCGCCTCCGGGTGGCCCGCGTCGGAGCGGGTCACCGCGGGAACGAGGCTGGTGTTCACCGTGCAGCCGGGCCGATCGTTCGGGCGCTATCGTCACCGGGCCTGGCCCCTGTGGATCGCGGATGCCGCCTACGCGCTCGCTGCCGTGCAGTTCCTGCTGGGCGTGCAGGCCGGACGGGTCGAGCTCGGCCCGTCCGACCGCCTGCGCGGGATGCTTGGGGTTCCGCGGGCAGCCGACGCGGAGGCGTGGCTCGCGCTCGGGCTGGCGCCGGAGATCCCTCTCGCCTCCGTCGAGATCGCCGATGACCCGGCGTCGCTCCCCGCCCGCCGCGCGGCGCTCGCCGGCCGCCGTTCACCATCGATCGAGGAGTTCTCCGCACGCATCGGACCGGCGCCTCGGCCCGACGCGGAGCGCATCGCGCGCGCCGCGGGGCAGGCGTGGGTGCGCGGCGCATCGGCGATCTCCTCCTGGTCGGTGTCGGTGGATGCCGCTCCGGATGCCGTCGCCGCCGCGCTCTGGGAGTCTCACCTCTCCGCCGCACGCCTCTGCTACGAGGCCTTGCTCTCCGGGGACGCGGGCGCCCGTCCCGTCTCCGGTTTCCCCTCGACCGGCGACCGCTGGATCCTCCACGCCGTCGCCCTCCTCGACACCCCTGGAGGTCCACGATGATGATCGTCCCCCCGCTGTGGCGCGAAGCGCGACGGCATCCGTGGCTGCTCGGCGGGAGCGTCGTGCTCCTGCTCCTGGTTTTCGCCACGCACCTCCTGCAGGCGCTCTCCCTCGCCTGGGCGCTCGCGGCGTTCGTGCGTGCGGACGTGGCAGGGGCGCTGGCCGGCATCGGCGCGATCGTCGCGATCGGCGCGACCCGGGTGCTGCTCACGCTCGCTCAGGGCGACGTCGCCGCGCGACTCGGTGCGCGGGTCAGGGAGGATCTGCGGGATGCCGCCGTCAGGGCGGTGCTCGTGCCGTCGCGCCTGCACGACGCGGCGCTCCGGGACGGGTCCACCCAGCTCACCATCGGCGACGGGATCGACGGGACCGACGCCTACGTGTCGAAGTACATCCCCGCCGTGGTGCAGCTCGCCGTCGGCAGCGTGATCGCCGTCGCACTGGTCGGGATACTCTCGCCCCTGGCCGCGCTGTGCGTGTCACTCGGCATCCTGCTCGCCGTGCTCGGTCCGCTGCTCTGGAAGAGGATGCTCGCGCGGCGCGGATTCGCGCACTGGGACAGCTACGAAGCGCTCAGCGGAGACCTGCTCGAATCGCTCCGCGGCATGTCGACGCTGCGTGCCCTGGGCGACGTGCCCGCGACGCGCTCCCGACTGGATGCGAGATCCGAAGCCCTCCGCCTCGCCACCGAGCGGGTCATGCGGTCGTCTCTCGCGGAGACGGCCATCACCGATCTCGCCGTGCAGGCCGGGGTGGTCGTCGCGGCCGGTCTCGCCGTCGTCTCCGTGATGACGGGGCAGCCCCCTGCCGTCGAGGTCTACGCGCTGCTCCTGCTCTCCTCGGAGGCGTTCCGCCCGGTGCGCGAGCTCTCGCGGCACTGGCATGCGGGGTTCCTCGGGCTCACGGCCGTGCCGGGGCTGGTCGCGCTGGGGGCGTTCCGACGCGCCGACGTCGAGCCGTCGCCCGTCGCGGCCCACCCCGCGGCACCCGCGGGGGAGGTGCTGCGCATCACGGGGCTCTCGTATCGCTACCCCGGCGCCGCCGCCGACGTCCTCCGGGGCGTCGACCTCCGTGCCGAGCGGGGGGAGGTGCACGCGATCGCCGGGCCCTCCGGTGCGGGCAAGTCCACGCTGTTCGACGTGGTCCTCGGGTTCCTCCCGGCGTCATCGGGCACGGTGGAGCTCGACGGACGTCCGCTCCGCGCCTCCGACGTCGCCGTGGTCTCGCAGCGACCCGTCCTGTTCGCGGGAACCATCAGAGAGAACGTCGATCTGTTCGGTGCGGGGCAGGAAGCGCTCGAACGGGCCTGCGCAGCCGCCGGCGTGCTCGACGAGATCAGAGCGATCCCCGAGGGGTTCGACGCGATGGTGGCGGAGGCGGGGACGAGCCTCTCCGGCGGGCAGAGGCAGCGGCTCGCCCTCGCGAGGGCGCTGCTCGCGCGCCGCCCCGTGCTCCTCGTCGACGAGCCGACCAGCGCCCTCGACGACCGCAGCGCCCTGACCGTCGCGGAGACGCTGGAGCGTGTCGCCGCAGAGAGGATCGTGCTCATGATCAGCCACCGCCCCGAGGCCCTCGCGCGGGTCGCCGATGTGCGCGTCCTGCGCGACGGGATGCTCGTGAGGGAGGCGTCGTGACCTCCGCCGTCGCCGTGCTCGCCCGCCTGCTCCCGCCCCTGCGGCCGGAATGGCGGAGGATCCTCGGCAGCTACGCGATCGCCACGGCGAGCCTGTGCGCCCTCGCGGCGATCGGCGTGCTCACCGCCCTGGGTGTCGGCGGGGCGGTGGTGCACGGATCCTGGCCGCCTGCGGCGTGGTGGATCGCTCTCGGCGCTCTCGTGCTCGTGCGCACGGTCCTCACCTGGCGGGAGATGGATGTCTCGCACGCCCTCGCGTATCGGGTCCTCGCTCGACTCCGGATGGCGCTGTTCGACGCCTACTCGCGCAGCGTGCCCGGCCGCCGCAGGGAGCACTCAGGGCGCGCGGCATCCGTGGCGCTGACCGACATCGAGAAGCTGGAGTTCTTCTACGCGCACACGGTCGCGCAGATCGGCGCGGCGCTCACCCTGTTCGTCGGGGCGCTGGTGTGCGCCGTCGCGGTGATGCCGGCGGTGGGGCTCGTGATGCTCGGCGGAGCCCTCGCCGTCGCGCTCACGGCCTGGGCGGGAGCGGGTCCCGCGCGTCGCGTCGGGGCTCAGGAGCAGCGGGAACGAGAGACGCAGTCCGAGCGGCTGGTGGACGCGCTCGGCGCGCTGCGAGAGATCCTCGCTTACGGTCTGCAGGACCGCGTCGTGCGGGAGGCGGTCGCGGGAACGCGGCGGTCGGCGCGCATCAGCCGTCGCCGGGAGGCCATCTCGCACCTCGTCGACGGGACGCGCGAGCTGATCCTGGCCGTCGTCGTGATCGGTGTGATCGCGGTGGCTCTCGTGCAGCGCGGCACGGACGACGCCCAGGCGGCGCTGCTCCCCGCGCTCGTCGCGCTGGCCGTCGCGGGGGTCGCCGCGGTCGCGGATGCCGCGCGCACCGTGTCGGAGCTGCATCCGCTGATCGCGAGCGCCGACCGCGTGGGCGCCGGACTCCGTCGTCCGCCGGTCGTCGCGCCGGTCGACGATCCGATCCTCCTGCCGGACGGACCGCTGGGTGTGCGGTTCGGCAGGGTCTCGTTCTCCTACGACGATCGGTCCGAGGTGGTGCACGACTGGTCTCTCGACGTCGCACCGGGCGAGCACGTCGGGCTGGCGGGCCCGTCGGGCGCGGGCAAGAGCACGGTCATCGCCCTCGCGGCTCGTCTGTGGGATCCCGATGCCGGCGCGGTCGCGCTCACCGACGACTCGGGGGCGACGTATCCGCTGGGCCGTGTCCGCGATGCCGACCTCCGACGCGTCGTCGCCGTCGTGGAGCAGGACGCCAGGCTCTTCCACGGCACCGTGCGCGAGAACCTGCAGCGCGGCGACGGCGTCCGCAGCGACGACGAGCTGCAGGACGCCCTCGCGAGGGTCGGCGCCGACGACTGGATCGCCCTCGACGACGAACTCGGAGAGCACGGAGTGCGCCTCTCCGGAGGTCAGCGGGCCCGGCTGGCGCTGGCGCGGGCGCTGTGCCGGGAGCCCCGCATCCTCATCGTCGATGAGATCACGGCGAGCCTGGACGCCGAGTCGGAGCGCATCATCTCCGACGTGCTCGGAGCGTTCCCCGGCACGGTCATCGCGGCATCGCACCGAAAGGAGACCCTGGGGGCCTTCGCTCGCGTCGTCAGAGTCGGCTGACGCTCTCGAGCGGATTCTCCGCCAGCTTGCGGATGAGGCCGCCATCGACGAGACGCCGCGCGGCGCTGCGGGGCTTCCGCGCCGACTGGTCGAGCACACACGTGCCGAACTCCTCGGCGAGTGTGAGCCGCGGGTAGGCGTTGAGCACCTCGCGGCGGAAGTCGAGGGGTATCTCCTCGTCGCGTCGACCCGAGATGTCGAGGCCGGTCGCGATCTCCAGCAGGTAGCCCTCGACATCCTCGTCGGGGTCGACTTCGGGCCAGTTGTGGCGGACGATGACCTCGTTCACTCGCCGGCGCCGGTCGGGCGACCACCCGGCCCCCGCGGTGAGGGCTTCGCCGACGAAGCCGCCGGCCTCCTCGTAGCCGAGAGCGTGGTTGTCGTAGGCGGGCACCAGGCCGATGTCGTGGAGGATCGCAGCGGTGTAGAGCAGCTCGTGATCGACGTCGGTGCGGCCCTCGACGATCGCGAAGGCCTCGGCCCAGAGCCACGATCGCACCACATGGTTCGCGATCGCCGGCGTGTGGAAATCGTCGAGCAGAGCCAGCGCGCCTCGTGCGGCCGCGGTGTCCGGTGGCGTGAAGTCGGTGAGGCGCATGATTCTCCGGTGGGTCGCGATCGCGTGCGCCCAGTGTAGCCGCGCGGTCGGCGCTCCCCGCCTACATGCCGGGTCCGGCATGAGATCGATCGGATTCGCGTAATGAAACGGCCCCTGTCTGCATCTCATCGGTATGAGCATCATCGAGCCGCGCCTGTTCCGTGATCCTGAGTCGGATGCCGCCTTCACCGCGGTCGGGACTCGCCTGCAGCGACGGGCGATGCTCGACCTGAGCATCGACGAGGAGATCGTGCGCGGAGACCTGCGCGGGGCCACTCTCGAGGAGCCGTTGCGTTCGGCGCTGGTGCTGGTCGTCGAGCACGAGCTCAAGCAGGAGGAGCCGCTCACCGAGGCCGAGCTGCTCGCCACCGTGCGCACGCGCCGCCTGTTCGGAGCGGGGCGCTACCGTCGCCGGCTCGATGCTCTCGCTGGCATGAACCTCGTCCGTCGTGAGGGCCGCGGCCTGCACGCCACGGTCGCCGGCATCTCCGCGGTGCTGCGGCCGTCGTCGCTGGAGGGGCCGCGTCTGCCGCGCGAGCTTCTGCGCGTCCTCCGTCAGGCCGAGCTCGCCCGTCAGCGTCGCTGACCCGGCTGGCGATCGCCTGAGCGGATCGCCGTATATAGAACCAGATAGTTGAGACTGAAAGTACACTTTCTGTACTGTGGGTCTTAGCTAGGAGGTTCTGATGAAGCCGATCACGCTTGCGCGCGTGGTGGAGCGCGCCCCGATGCGAACGGTTCGATGGAAGGACGTCGCGCAGACCTCCACGAACGCCCCCCGGGATCTGGCCCGGCTGGAAGACGAGGGCGTCGTCCTCAAGATCGCCCAGGGGGTCTACACGGCCCCACCGGACGGAGCCGACGGACGTCGTTGGAAGCCGCCCCTGGAAGCGGCGGGGCTGGCTCTGGCGACGGCGCGGTTCGGTCAGCGACGTGTGGCTCTCATGGGGCTGGGAGCCGCTCGATTCTGGGGGGCGATACCTCGGGCCATCGGTACGACGACCATCGCGGTACCTGTGGCCGGACGGCCGCCCGTCACCCTCACCACCGGAGGGACCGTGCATCTCATTCCTCGGGATCTCGACGCCCTCGATCTGGTGCTGGAGCGCACGCCCCTCGGTGAGGCGCTCATCACCACTCCCGCGCAGGCCCTCTACGACGTGCTGGCGCGACCGATGCAGGGCGGTGCCCCTGATGTCGCTCGCGAGGCGGCGGCCAATCTGCGGGTGCGTGTCGACGCTGACGAGCTGCGCGGGATCGCCGGCCGCGCGCGGCGAGTGCCGCTCGCCGTGCAGAAGACCATCGCAGACATGGAAGCATCATGAGCCGCGGCAGGTTCGGCCCGTTCACGAGCAGCGTCCGTGTCTCATTCGCTGCGCTGCCGGACGCGATGCAGTGGTCGATGGCACTCGATCACCAGTGCATCCCCGAGGTGGATGCCGAGGAGGCAGCCGAGGTCGTGCGCGCCGCCTGGCGATAGCAGCCCCGGGGAGCGGCGAGCCACCCGCTAGCATCGGGCGCATGTCTGCCTCACGGTTCTGGTCGGCGGCGCTCGCCGCGGGTGTCCTGCTGCTGCTCACGACCGGCTGCTCGGCGAACGTGTCGCAGGCTGGCGAAGCGCAGGATGCCGGTGCACCGGCTGTGGAGTCCGAGACGGCGGGTGAAGGCTGGGTCGTCGTGAAGTTCGAGAGCCGCGACGAGCGGTTCGACCTCGACCTCATGGACAAGATGCTCGCCACGGAGCTCGCCGCCGATGAGGCGCTCGCCGCCGCCGAGGCCGGCGCGATCGACGGCAACGACGTCGGAGACGGCGAGTACGCGCTCTACTTCACCGGGGGAGACGCCGAGCGGATGTGGGAGATCCTCGAGCCGATCTTCGCGGACGCGCCGGTGCCGTGGACCACGGTCGTGCTCAAGAGCGGCTTCGAAGACTCCGCGCCCCGCATCCTCACGCAGTAACGGCGCGCAGCTCCTCCGCCTGTGGGCGGGTTCGATGCCGCTCAGCACGCGCGAATCGGTGCGTGATCTGCGCGTGGATCCGGTGCCGTCCGAGGACTCTCCGATCGATTCCGCGTAATGGAACGCGTTCTCGCGCGTCTTGCAAGTATGAACGCCGACGACCGGCGCCTACCTGGCGTGCCCGAAACCACCCCGCTCCCGCAGAGCGGGGCGGCGCCGCTGCGTCGCCGTGCCGCCCTCGATGTGAGCATCGACGACGAGCTCCTGCGCGGTGAGCTGCGCGGGGCCGAGCTCTCCGATGCGCTGCGTCTCACGCTCTCCGCTCTGGTCGAGCACGAACTGGCGACCGCAGAGCCGCTCACAGAGAAGGAGTTCCTCGAGAACGAGCCGATCGGCGGTCCCTTCCCCTCCACGCGGAAGGCTCGCAGGCTCGAGACGCTGATCTCCCAGAGTCTGGCGCGCCGGGAGGATGGCCGCGTCCGGCCGACCGTCGCCGGTGTCGCGGCGATCATGCAGATCTCCGCGCTGCCCGACTCCGAGCACCCTCCGCGAGAGCTGCTGCGCGCTCTCCGGCAGTCGGAGATCGACGGCATCCGGCTCTGAGCGCTCTGCCTAGACTGGTGCGATGCGAGCGCTCACCGAGGCAGAAGTCCGCTCCTCGTTCGTCAATGCGGATGCCGACGAGCTGCGGGTCATGGAGATTCCGCACGATTTCGTGCTCGTCGACTGGGACTACCTCGACTTCTTCGCCTGGCGCGACCCGAGCGCCGGTAAGCGCGGGTACGTGCTGATCCAGCACGAGGGCCAGATCAGGGGCGTCGTGCTGCGCGTCTCCGAGCCGGGGCGCGCACGCTCCGGGATGTGCAACATCTGCCACACGATGCAGCCGGGCAACCAGGTCGCGATGTTCTCCGCTCGGCGTGCGGGCGACGCGGGCGAGCGGGGCGATTCGGTCGGCACCTACATCTGCGCCGATCTCTCCTGTCACGAGAGCGTCCGGCTGGCTCCTCCGCTCGCGCCGAACGAGGTGCGGGCACCGGGGCAGGTCGACTACCGCCTCGACGGCACCCGTCGCCGCATGGAGGCCTTCGTCGCGCGGGTGTGGGAGCGGTCCTGATCGCGATTACCCTGGAGGCATCCGTCCTGTGCTCGAAGGAGACGCCATGAGCGATGCCATCCTGTTGTCCGTCGATGAGGGGCTGGCTCGGCTCACGCTGAACCGTCCGTCGCGGTTGAACGCCTTCAACGCCGAACTCGCCTACGCCTGGCGTGACGCGACGGCAGAGGTCACGAGCCGTGATGACGTCAGAGCGATCCTCCTGGATGCGGCCGGCCCCGCCTTCTGCGCGGGCGGGGACGTGATCGAGATGTCGATGACGATGGGGTCCGGCGACGACATCACCGCGCTCGCCGAGGTCATCAACGCGGGCATCCGGTCGCTCACCGGATCAGCCGTTCCCGTCGTCGCCGCAGCGCACGGCACCACGGCTGGTGGAGGACTCGGCATCCTGCTCTGCTCCGACTATGCGGTCGTCGGCGCGCGCTCCAAGCTGGGCAGCCTCTACGCCAACATCGGACTGACCCCCGATCTCTCGGTCTCCGCGCAGCTCGCTCGCGCGATCGGCCAGCGGCGAGCGCTGCAGCTCGTGCTGCAGGATCGCCTCCTCACGTCGCAGGAGGCCGTCGAGTGGGGTCTCGTCGCCGAGGCCGTCGATGGGGCGGATGCCGCCGCCGAGGCCGACCTGGTTCGCGCCAGGGCGGAGGAGGTCGCGCGGTTCTGGCTCGCCGGCGCCGCCGCGGCCTACGGCCAGGCGAAGCGCCTCGTCCGCTCTCAGCCCGAGCGCACGTTCGTCGAGCAGCTGAGCGAGGAGGCGCGCTCGATCGGCGCGGCGATGGAGACGCCCGACGCCCAGGCGCGCATCGCGGCCTTCGCTGCGGCGTCGACGAAGAAGGCCGTCTGACGCGGATCGGTGACCTGATGTTTCCACAGGGCCACGGATGCTCGCGGCATCCGCGACCCCGCATGCGAGGATGAACACACCGCCGCTCGTCGAGAGGACCGTCATGTCGCAGCCGGAGTCCGTGCAGGCCGAACCGAAGAAGAACATGTCCCTTCTGATCAGGGGGTCGATCTGGATCGCCATCGGCGCGCTCATCGCCGCCGCACTGGTGTGCGTGGTCTGGGTGCTGATCGGCGATCAGGACGGCCTGATCGGGCGCGCGTTCCTCACGATCCTGCTGCTCGCGGGCTTCGCGGGCATCGCGATCCTGGAGGCGGGACTGGCGCCGAACCGCCCCGACTGGCTCGCTCTCGCGAGCATGGTCACGTGGATCGTGGCCCTCATCGTCGGCGCGTTCAAGATCTGGCTCCCTGAAGACGGCCAGGTGTTCAGCGGCGGGGAGCGCTTCTTCCAGCTGCTGCTCGTCGTCGGCATCCTGCAGCTCGCGCTGTTGCATGTGCGACTGTTCACTCCGGCCGCCAACCGCTACGTCACGTCGTTCACCCGCGTGATCTACATCGCGACGATCGTGTTCCTGGTCGGCCTCGTGGGGATGCTCGTCTTCTTCCTCACGTTCACGCACAACTTCGAGTTCGGCGACCTGTACGGTCGCATCCTCGTGGCGCTGACCATCCTCACCGCGGTCGGCACCACCCTGATCCCGTTGCTGAACGCGCTGTTCGCGCCGAAGAAGCCCGTCGTCGCACACGCATACGCATCGGTGGCACCCGCCTGGCCCACCTACGCCGACGGGGCCACGCCGTTGCCCGTGCTTCCAGACGGCACCCCCGACTGGAACGCCTACTACACCGGTCACCCCTCCGCGCAGCAGCCGCAGCTCGCCGCTCCGGCCGCGCAGTACGCGGCGCCGCAGCTTCCCGCCATCCCGGACTTCTCGGCTCCGCAGGCGGCACCCCAGGTCCCTGCGACGCCACCGGCTCCCGCGGGTCCTCCCGCGCCCACGGCTCCTCCGGTGCAGGCCGCTCCTCCGGCGCCGGCCGCTCCGGAATCGCCGCCGGCTCCCAACGCCACGGCGTTCCCGCCCGCGCCGCCGCTGCCGCCGCAGTGAGCGCCGACCTCGAACTCGTCGATCTCGCCGCGGAGATCGCTCGCGAAGCCGGCGAGCTCGCACGTCGTCGCCGAGACGAGGGCGTGCATCTCGCGGCCACCAAGAGCAGCCTGGCCGACATCGTCACCGACGCCGATCGCGAGGTCGAGGAGCTCATCCGCACCCGACTCCGCGAGGCCCGCCCCGGCGACGGCTTCCTCGGGGAGGAGTCGGATGCCGATCCCGGTGTGACCGGCATCACCTGGGTCGTCGATCCGATCGACGGCACCGTGAACTACGCCTACGGCATCCCCGCGTACTGCGTGAGCATCGCCGCCGTGCGCGGAAGCGCCGACCCGCAGGACTGGGACGCTCTCGCCGCGGCCGTCTTCGCGCCCGCGGTCGGAGAGCTGTTCACCGCGAGTCGGGGCGGCGGTGCGTGGCTGGGGGAGCGGCGTCTGTCCGTCACGACGGAGACCCCCGCGGGGGCGCTGCTGGCGACCGGGTTCGGCTACGACCCCTCGACGCACGACGGCGACCTGGCCACGGTGCGCCGCGTGATGACCATGGCGCGCGACCTCCGCCGTGCAGGGTCGGCGGCCCTCGATCTCTCGTACGTCGCCGCGGGGCGTCTCGACGGCTACTTCGAACGGGGCCTCAAGCCCTGGGACTTCGCTGCCGGGGCCCTGATCGTCGAGGAGGCCGGCGGCGCGGTCACGCGTCTCGACGTGGAGTCGGCGCGTCCGATGATCGTCGCGGGCGGCATCGACGTGCACGCCCGGCTCCTGGCCCTTCTGGAGGATTCATGACGAACTCATGGCTTTCTCAGGCGGCTCAGGGTACTGTTTATCCGATCGTTACCTTCGTCGTTCCCGAGGCGATGAGGGTGCAAGCATCCCCCCTGCTTGACGTCTGACCCGAGAGAATCGTTTTGCCCTTCGAGAATCCCCAGGCTGCCCCTGCGCCCACGCGCCGCTCCAGCCGCATCCGCACTGCGGCCTCCGAGGCCCCCGCGGCAGGAGCGACGGCAGCTGTCTCCGAAGGCAGCGCACCGGTGTCGTCGGCGCCGATGACGCGCCGCACCGTTCGCCGGAGCGTGACCGTCGCCGAAGCGGTCGCCATGGTCGCCGCTCTCACCGCCGACAAGACTCCCGACATCGCAGCCGCACCCGCCGAGCCTGTTGCAGCAGAATCCGCTGCCGAGCCCGTCGTCGAGACGCCGACGGTGGGGGAGCAGACCTCCGCCGACCCGTTCGAGCAGGCTGCCCGCACGTTCCGCTCCGTCTCCGGCGATGTCGCAGACGCCGCGGCATCCGCTCCGGTCGACGAGGAGCCCGCTGTCGCGGACGCTCCGACCGTCGAGCACGTGGCCCGTCGCCGTCCGAGCGCCCGCAAGTTCCTGGCCGTCGGTGCGACCGTCGGCGTGATGAGCCTCGCCGGCCTCCTCGCTGTCTCGATGACGCTGCCGGCTGAGGCGGTGGCCGCCGTCGGCTCGAACGGCGTCGCCTCGACCTCACTCGTCGCCGCCTCCGCGGGCGCGGACAAGTCCGACACCCCGATCCAGGCTTTCGTGACCTCGTCGGACGTGCAGAACGAGACGCTCGCCAGCGCGGAGGACTTCTCGACCGTCTCTCTCGTCGACCTCGCGTCCGAGCAGGGCATCAAGTTCTCCGACACCGTCTTCACCAACGACCCCGAGGCGGCCATCCAGTGGCCGTTCCTCGTCGGCGTCGGCATGAGCTCGGGCTACGGACCCCGCTGGGGCCGCATGCACGAGGGCATCGACTTCGTGCCGGGCGAGGGCGCCCCGATCCAGGCGATCGCCGACGGCACCGTGCGCATCGCGACGGAGCAGGGCGGCGGCTACGGCGTGACCGTCTACATCGACCACGTCATCGACGGTCAGGTCATCACGAGCCACTACTCGCACATGCAGTACGGCTCGCTGAAGGTCAAGGCCGGACAGACCGTCAAGGTCGGCGACATCGTGGGGCTGACCGGCAACACCGGCCACTCCTTCGGCGCCCATCTGCACTTCGAGATCATCGTCAACGGCAAGACGATCGACCCGCTTCCCTGGCTCAAGGCGAACGCGGGCCGGTACACGCTGGACTGACCGCCTCGATTTCATGAGAACGCCACTGTGATGGTATTCTCGTGTGGTTGCCCCGCGAGGGGCAGCACGCCCCGATAGCTCAGTGGCAGAGCACTTCCATGGTAAGGAAGGGGTCGTCAGTTCAATCCTGACTCGGGGCTCACAGTGTTCGTATCTGCGATGCGGATGCAGTGCGGCAGGGTAGCTCAGCTGGTCAGAGCGCACGACTCATAATCGTGAGGTCGCGGGTTCAAGCCCCGCTCCTGCTACAGAATAGGACCCCCGGTGTAGCCGGGGGTTTTGTCGTTTTGACCGCTTCGCCTCCCACGGCAGGAGCGACCTCACGGTTTGAGCACGAGCAAGGTCGCGTGGAACGAGTGCAGCAGCTCGTGAGGATGACCTCGTGCACCGAGCTCTGTTGCCGTCACGTCGACGGCGACCGTTCAGCGGCTGCCGCAGGGCGCTAAACGCCCCTTGTCCTCGACTTTGCGTTGATTTGATGGGATTCTTAGAGGCATGAAGGCGAAAGCGGGCAGGGTCGAGCGCCGGTACGCGATTGTCGGCTTGATATTCTTCGTCGTCGGCGTTCCTCTAGGTGTATTGGCGATTTTCCTCAATCAATAGCTCAGAGGTGGCCGTGAGGCGCACGCGACCGCTACGAGATGCTCGCTGATCCGACCGACGCACGCGTCGGGATTCTCGTGTGACTTCTCCCGGGGCGCCATTCCATGAGTTGCATGTCGAATGCCGGTGGCCGGCCTGATGCCCATCACGCGTCCTGCGGAGCTTCTCGCGTTCAACGCTCGCTGGCCACGTGGGTGATCTCAGATACGTGAGACCCCGCGCCCGGCCGATGCCGGCCATGGGGTTGTTGACGCAGGACAGCCAGGACAGCGGCGGGGCGATCGGCGTCAGTCGTCAACGTCCCCGCCGTCCTCCCGCGTCTGTTACCGTCTAAACAACATAGGCAGTAACAACGAAGGGAAACCCATGACCGACTGGTCGCTCCCCGAGCGGTTCGACGTCGGCGACGGCACGGTGCGATGGGGTTCGTTCGGCAGCGGTCCGCCGCTCGTCCTGCTGCACGGCACCCCCTTCTCGTCGTTCATCTGGCGGGACATCGTCCCCGTGCTGGCTCGTGATCACCAGGTCTATGTCTGGGACATGCTCGGTTTCGGGCAGTCGTCCCGCACCGCGCCGGACGTGAGCCTTCGGCGGCAGGCGATGATCTTCGTCGATCTCCTCGAACACTGGACGGTCTCCGCGCCTCGGGTCGTGGCTCATGACGTCGGCGGCGCGGTCGCGCTGCGCGCGGCGCTCCTGCACGACGTGACCTTCGAGTCGCTCACGCTCATCGACGCCGCCACGGTGAGCGGGTGGGGCGACGGCGGGTTCTTCCAGGCCGTCCATCAGCATCCCGAGGTGTTCGAGGCGCTCCCTGGCTGGGCGAGCGCTGCCCTGATCGATGCCAAGATACGGTCAGGCAGCCACGTGGGTCTGCGTGCAGAGGCCCTGGCGTCATACACGGACCAGTGGGCGGGGGCGGAAGGGGCGCGAGCGTTCTACCGGCAGTACGCCCAGGGTGGCGAGGACAACACGAACGAGCTCCAGGACCGACTCCGGCTACTCGACATCCCCATCCACGTGATCTGGGGTGAGGACGATGCGTGGCTCGGTATCGACTACGCCCAGCGACTCGTGACCACTCTCCCGAGCCACGCGCGGTTCTCGATCATCAACGGAGCCGGACACATGGTCCCGGAGGATCAGCCCGGCGCACTTCTCAGGCTGCTGAGCGCGTGAACATCGCGCGATCCGCCGTACCTGAAGAGCTGCGCGCCGTTGAAGATCTCTGCAACAGCGCCATGCTGCTGCGCGGCATCGACGCACTCGCGACGATCCGTGGCGGGAGAGAGTGGCTGGTCCGGTACGGATGGGGGGAGGCGGAGGTCACGCCTGAGCATCTCGCCTCGTTGCGCGGCGCCAGGGAGGACATTCGATCGTTCCTCACCGACCGCACCGACCCGTCGGCGCGATCCACGCTGAACCGGCTCGCGCGAGAGCACTGGGAGAGTCCTTGCGTTGACGACTCCGGTCGACTCGCGCTGACCCCGTCGGGCGCGCGAACGGTCTCGCCGGCAGGCGCGGCGGTCGGGGCGTTGCTCCTCCACGGCTTGACCGGGTCGGGGCTGCGGCTCAGGACCTGCGCCTCGGAAGCATGCCGGTGGGTGTTCTACGACAGTTCACGGTCCGGGACGCGAACCTGGTGCGACATGAACACGTGCGGTGCGCGCAGCAAGATGCGCCACTATCGCGATCGGCTCGCCTGAATCCACTCCCACGGGCAGGCGCGGGATCGGGATGCGCCAGCCGCGGTGCGCGCGGTCTGCGGAGGGTGCCCGGATCCGAGCTCGATAAGGTCTACAGAAACACCAGATCAGCCCCGGATACGTCCGGGGATTTTGCGTTGTGGGTGCAATTTGCGCCGCGCAGACTCCGCAGATTCGGATGCCGAGCACCGCGTCGAGTGGATCCGCGGCGCAGGTTCCGCCGCGGAGGCGAACACCCCGACCGGCGGTGACGGAGCGTCAGAGCGACAGTATGAGCAGCGACACGGCGATCGGTATGCCGATCACGAAGAACAGCAGACCGATGACGGCGCCGCGGCGGGAGGGTTTGCCGTCAGGGGAGTTCATGCCAAGAGCGTGGCACAGGCCGCAACTGAGGACGGGACCGGGCTCCGTCGGCATCGCGGTGATCGGATGCCGGTCGGCCCTGCCGTCATGCCCCCGCGAAGATCTTTTTCGACGAATCTGTGACGTTTCGACTCCGGCATCCGTCCTAGTGGTGTCGCACGATTGCGACCCGCTGCCGGGAACGGCCGCGGACACACGGAGAAGGAGCTCATGATGGCGAATGTGACTGGTGGCACCCAGCCCAAGGCTCAGGTCGTTTCGGCGCCGCAGGCGTCGGCGGCCGGGAAGACGACGATCGAGGATGGCGTGGTCGCGAAGATCGCGGGCATCGCCGCACGCGATGTCAGCGGCGTGTACGCGCTCGGCGGAGGCGCCGCGCGCATGGTTGGGGCCATCCGCGACGCGCTGAACACGACGGATCTCGCGCAGGGCATCAGCGTCGAGGTCGGGGAGACGCAGGTCGCGGTCGACGTCACGATCGTCGCCGAGTACCCCGTCTCGCTGCAGAAGGTGGCCGATGACGTCCGCGCGGCGATCGTGCACGCCATGGTCGAGCTCGTGGGCATGGAGGTCGCCGAGGTCAACGTCACCGTCAACGACGTCCACATCCCCTCCGACGACGACGGCGCCGAGCAGCCGCAGGAGGCGCGAGTCCAGTGAGCACTTCGGTGATCGGCGCCGCCGCAGGGGCAGCGCTCGCGCTGACCTGGGTCGTCCTCGGGTTCTGGGCGTTCGTCCTGGTGGCCGTGGCGATGCTCGTCGGCGCGATCATCGGCCGGATCGTCGACGGGCGGCTCGATGTACGAGCGCTCGCCGATGCGTTCAGGGGACGGCGTTCATCATCATGATGATCGACGATCGCACCGCACCGGCGCCGGGGGGCGCTCCGGGGCGGACGACAGTCAGCGCCCGTGCCCTCGAGCACCTGGCCGTCGGTCTGGCGCGAGACCTCGCACGCGTTCCGCGTCGCGACGTCTCGGTCGCGCTGGCCGACGACCGGGGTTCTCTCCGGGTGTCGGTGACGGTTCCTGTCGCCCTGCAGGGGTCGCGGCGCGAATCCGTCGTCGACAGCGGGGCCGCACTCCGCCACGGGCTGATCAGCGGGATGCAGGAGCTGGCCGGGCGAACCGTGGGGACCGTCGACATCCGCTACTCGGGTGTCAGGAAGATCGCAGAGACGAGGGTCGCATGACCACCGAACAGGCAGCGTATCGGCGCGTGCTGCGCCGGGAGACGCACTCTTCGCGGTCCGTCGCGGCGGTGGTCGCGGCATCCGTCGCGGTCGTGCTGCTGCTCGCCCTGCTCGTCGGAGGCGTGTGGAGTCTGCTCGATCCGCGGTTCAGCGAAGCGGCATCCGCTCGCTTCGCAGAGCTGACATCGCCCGATGCGGGCCGGGTGCCGCTCATCGTCGCGGGAGCGGTGGCCGTCGTCGTCGCGCTGATCCTGCTGCTGCTCGCCGTCCTCCCGGGGCGTCGGGCGCGCAGGGCGCGCACGACAGAGCGGGTCGCCCTCCTCGTCGACGACGGAGTGCTCGCGGATGCGGTGGCGGATGCCGTCGCGGCCCGGTGCGGCATCGACCGCAGACAGGTCTCGGTCACGCTCGCCCGTCGTCGCGTGACGGTGCGGGTGACGCCGACCAGCGGCATCCGCATCGACGAATCCGCCGTCGCGGAGACGGCGGTCGACACCGTGTCCGACCTGGGATTCGTCGTGACGCCGAAGGTCTACATCTCGGAGAGGGGAGTGGTCGCATGACCTCCACCAACAGGGCGCTGAACCGCGCGCTGCTGCTCGTGTTCGGGCTGATCCTCCTCGTTGCGGGAGCGGCTGCGCTCGCGGTCGGCATCGGGGCTCCGCGGCTGAGCCCGTGGCAAGAGCGTGTGACGACGGTCGTCGACGACCTCTCGGCGCGGTTCGGCTCGTGGAGCGTCGACGTGCCAGGGGCGGGGTCCGTTCCGGGGATGCTGCCGGTCGCGCTGGGCATCGCGCTGCTGCTGACGATCCTGCTGATCGTCTTCGTCTTCACACGAGGCGGAGGCAGGACGAGGAACATCCTGCGCGCCGAGGCCGCCGACGGAAGCACCGTCGTCGATCGCAACGTCGCGGAGGCGGTGCTCGCCGGGACTCTGGGGGAACGGCCCGACGTCCTCGCCGCGCGCACCAACGCGTACCTCGTCCGGCGGGCGCGGACGATCGAGCTCGCCGTGACGGTCCAGCGCGGCGCCTCTCTCCGGAGGGTCGTGACCGCCGCCGAATCCGCGGTCGATGACTGGGACGCGCTGCTGGGCACCCGCGGACCGATCCTGCTGCACCTGTCCGATCGGAGCTGGCGCGACGGGCTGAAGCGGCGCACACGCGTGCGCTGAGTACGACGACGAGGAAGGGACGACATGCGCAAGAACATCATCATCGTGGCGATCATCGCCATCGCGGCCTACATCGTGGGCGCGGAGACGGCGAAGGCACGGGGCAAGGACTACGAGGACATCCGGCATCAGCTGGAGCGCCTGTGGACGAACCCCGACGCGCGGAAGTCACGCGCCCGGATGGCCAAGAAGGCGCGCCGGTCGATCCAGGACGCGCAGCGGAAGCTGCAGAAGGCCGTGCGCTGAGGCGCACGGGAGACAAGGACTCGGCCCCGAGATCCGGGGCCGTTCACGGAAGGGAGACGCCATGAGCGCTCAGGACAAGATCAAGGCCGCAGCCGAGAAGGTCGCGGGCAAGGCCAAGGAGACCGTCGGGCACGTCATGAACGACGACAAGCTCGTCGCCGAGGGCAAGGCCGAGCAGGCCAAGGGCGAGATCAGGGACGCCGCGGAGGACGTGAAGGACGCGTTCAAGAAGTAGCGGACCGGGCGGGGCCGACACGGCCCCGCCTCCATCTCATCGAAAGGACACACCATGGGCTTCTTCGGATTCCTCCTCCTCGGACTGATCGCCGGAGCGATCGCGAAACTCCTCATGCCCGGAAAGCAGGCGGGCGGCTGGTTCGTCACGCTCCTGCTCGGCATCGTCGGCGCGATGCTCGGCGGCTGGCTGGGCGGGCTCCTCTTCAACGTGAGCCTCGACTCGTTCTTCTCGCTCTCCACGTGGGTGCTCGCGATCGGCGGTTCGCTCATCGTGTTGCTGATCTACGGATTGCTCGTCGGACGCCGCGCGAAGGCGTGAGGAAGCGGACAGAGTTCGGCGAGGCATGCCCGTCGCAGGGAGATGCTGGGTCCGGGGCGGTGGCGACACCGGCCCGGACCGGCCGACGGTCAGATGGGGGAAGGGCGGGGAATGGACGACAGGCGTTCGGGCAGCGCCCTTGAGCGCGCCGACGACGGCATCGTCGCCGGACGTGCGATGGACGGAGACGTCGCGGCGTTCGCCGTTCTCGTGCGCAGGTACACGCCGATGATGAGGGCGTACACCCAGCGGATGCTGAACGCCTCCGCCGACGTGGATGACATCGTGCAGGACGCGTTCGTGACGGCGTGGCAGCGGCTCCCTGAGCTGGACGAGCCGGTGAAGGTGAAGAGCTGGCTCATGCGGATCGTCAGCCGCAAGGCGGTCGACCGCCTGCGCGCGCAGCGGCCGGTGCTCGACATCGACGACGTCGAGCATCCGGCGCCGTCGCACGCGTCGCCTCCGCGCATCGCCGAGACACGCGCGGAGGTCGAGGCACTCGCCGCCGCACTGCGCGAACTGCCCGACGGACAGCGCGAGTGCTGGGTGCTCCGCGAGATCGGCGGATATTCCTATGACGAGATCGCCGAGGAGCTCGACATTCCCGTCACCACGGCGCGCGGCCTGCTGGCCCGCGCCCGGAAGTACATCATCGTACGGATGGAGGAGTGGCGATGAGCGACGAACACGACGCGCCTGAACTGCGCCGACTCGGGCTGGAACCGGCGGATCTCGACGGTCACACGATCGACGAGCTCACCGACTACCTCGATGCCGATCGGACTCCGGCGAACCCGTCCATCGACGGATCCGCGGGATGCCAGCTCGCCCTCGATGCGCTGGTTCGTCTTCGCGCCTTGACCGGGCAGCTCATCGCTGCCGATGCGGCGGAGGAGCAGGAGGTGGATGACAGCTGGGTGGACCGCATCCTCAGCGGGATCGTCCTGGACGCCCGATCGGGACGACGCGTCCCGATCGCGTCCGAGGTCGGCGGCGCCGACCTCGGAATCACCGAGGGCGCGGTCCGCGGACTCGTGCGCGCGGCGGAGGGCAGCGTCCCCGGCGTGCTCGTCGGCCGGTGCCGGCTCGACGGCGACGCCGAGCAGCCCGGTGCCCCGATCCGGATCGACATCGACGCCAGCGTTCCCTACGGGGAACCCATCCCGAACCTCGTCGAGAGGCTGCGCGCCGAGGTCGCAGACCGGCTGCGACGGCACACCGAGCTCAACGTGGTGGGGATCGACATCACGGTGCGCGACATCCAAGACGTCGCATCCTGGGAAGAGGGGGCAGGCCGATGACGCAGGAGCAGGAGCAGCGCATCTCCCTCGCGGGCGAGATCGAGGCCGCGGTGCGGCGGGTTCCGGGCGTGCAGAGCGTGTACCGCTCCGGATCTCTCGCGTCCAACCTCGTCGGCCGCGCGGCGGAGGCCCTGGGGCTGCGCGACGGAGACGAGCCGCTCGTCGTCGTGGACCGAGACGGAGACCGGTTGGGCGTCGAGGTCTCGATCGCCGTCGAGGTCGCCGCGAGCGCCGCAGTCACCGTACGCGCGGTGCACGCGGCGGTCGCGGCGATGCTCGAGGCGGAGGGGCTGGAGGCGTCGGGTATCCGGCTCACCGTCGTGCACGTGCACGAGTAGTCGCGGCTCCCGCCGTCAGCGCGGCGTGCGCCGAGAGGCCTGGGGGAGGGGGATCGCGCCCGTGCGGCGTCGGATCTCCTCGGCGACGGTGATCGCGTCGCCCTCGGGGGCGTCGGACTTCCCGTCGGGGCGAGCGATGAGAAGGTACGCGATTCCCGTGACCACGACGACGCCGAGCCCGATCAGGACGATCCAGTCGGTGACGACGTTGCCGGAGGAGCCGGGGAGCGCGAGGAGCACCATCGCGAACACGCCGTAGGCGAGGGCGAGGGCATTGACGACGATTCCCCAGGCACCCAGCGAGAAGGGACCGGCCGGTCGCCATCCGCGCAGACGCTGGCGCAGGGCGCCGAGCACGACCATCTGGAATGCGACGTAGATGCCGAGCACGGCGAACGCGGTGACGGCCACCAGCAGGTCCGGATTGATCCACACGAGCACCGCGATGATCGCCGGAATCGTGCAGGCGACGATCAGCGCGTTGGTCGGCACCTTGTTCCGGGGCGAGATCTTCGACAGCCAGCGGTGGCCCGGCAGCATCCCGTCGCGTGCGAAGGAGAACAGGAGGCGGCTGGCGGCGGCCTGGAGGCTGAGCACGCAGGAGATGAAGGCGGTGACGGCGATGACGAGGAAGATCTTGGCGCCCACGGTTCCGAGTGCGGATTCGAGGATGCCGGGGATCGGATCGGCGTTCTCGCCGGCGACGATGGCCTGCAGATCGGGAGCCGCGAGCACATAGCCGACGAACGAGAACAGGGCGGAGACGCCTCCGACGAGGATCGTCAGCACCATCGCGCGCGGGATGCGACGGGCGGGCTGGGACACCTCCTCCGCGACGTCGCCGCAGGCCTCGAACCCGTAGAACAGGAACAGCCCGGCGAGCGCGGCTCCGAAGAACGCGGTCGTGTAGCTGCCGTCGCCCTCGACTCCCATCGTGTCGAAGAAGACGCTGAACTCCTGCTTGCGCTGGAACAGCAGGAGGTACAGGCCCACTCCGATGACGCCGGCGAGTTCGGCGGCGAGCCCGATGCGGGCGACGCGTCCCAGCCACTTGGTTCCGGAGAAGTTGATGAGCAGAGCGAGAAGCAGCAGCGCGAGCGTGAGCAGCAGCGTCGTCGTGGGGGTCGGCTCCAGACCGAACAGGCTCGCGGTGAATCCGGAGCCGAACTCGGCGACCGCCGTCACCGTGACGATCATCGCCCAGATGTAGACCCACGCGGCCATCCAGGCGTATCGGCGCCCCCACAGTCGACGCGCCCAGGGGTAGATGCCGCCGTGGATCGGATACTGCGAGACGACCTCTCCGAACACGAGGGACACGAGGAGCTGGCCCGCGCCGACGATGAAGATCCACCACACCGACGGCGGACCTCCGACGCTCAAGGCGAGGGCGAAGAGCGAGTACACGCCCACGAGCGGGGACAGGTAGGTGAATCCGAGGGCGAAGTTGGCCCAGAGGCTCATCGACCGGTCGAAGGTGTCGTCGTATCCGAGGACTTTGAGGTGCTCGCCGTCAGCGAGAGCCGACGGGGTCGTGGGACGGGTGTTCATCTGCGGCCTTCCGATCATCATTGAACGAGTGGCTCG
This sequence comes from Microbacterium sp. NPDC012755, assembly GCF_042901325.1. Taxonomy (NCBI): domain Bacteria; kingdom Bacillati; phylum Actinomycetota; class Actinomycetes; order Micrococcales; family Microbacteriaceae; genus Microbacterium; species Microbacterium sp. NPDC012755. The sequence goes on from NZ_JBIBCT010000001.1 coordinate 2,048,820, forward strand.
ACCTCGTGGATCGATTCCGATGGGCAGGGTGCGAGTTAAAGATCCTGTTGTAGATATTTAGCACACTTCCGTTCGGATGGCGGCAACTTTCTCACCGCACCCGTCCCCTCGGCAGGGCTCTTCGCGGATCGCCGCAGGCCGACGACGATCGCCTGCGGGCGGGCGGTGCGCTCATCGCGAGGGAGATCGCGACCGCACCGCCCACCCGTGCTCGCGGCGTCAGGCCGCGGCGCGCAGTCCGTCGACGAGCGGCGTCGTCGGCCGGCCGATGAGGCGCGCGAGCGTGCCGTCCGTGTCGGCGAGCGCACCGTCGCGGATGCCGGCGTCGAGCGCGGCCACGAACCCTGCGGTGCCCTCGTCGAGACCCGCGGCGCGGAGTGCGGCGACCTGCTCGTCGGCGTCGAGACGCACGTACGAGACCTCGCGGCCGGTGATCTCGGCGAATGCCGCAGCCAGCTCGTCGTAGTTCCACGCGACGTCGCCGCCGAGCTCGTAGACCTGGCCGAGGTGGCCGTCTTCGAGGAGGACGACGGCCGCGGCATCCGCGAAGTCCTTGCGGCTGGCCGATGCCACCCGGCCGTCGCCGACGCCGGCGGCGAGCACGCCGCTCTCCGCCGCGGTGGCGAGGTCGCGCACGTAGTTCTCGGTGTACCAGTTGTTGCGCAGGATCACCGACGGAAGACCGGACGCGGCGATCGCCTCCTCCGTGGCCTTGTGCTCGGGTGCCAGGATCAGATCGGTCGTGGTGGCCTTCGGGGCGCTGGTGTAGACGAACTTCGTCACCCCCGCGGCGGCGGCGGCGTCGATCACGGCCTTGTGCTGCGCGAAGCGCTGGCCGACTTCGGAGCTGGAGACCAGGACCACCGAGTCGACGCCGTCGAGGGCGGCGGAGACGGACGCGGGGTCGGTGTAGTCGAGGTGCACGGCGCGGACGCCGAGGTCGGCGGCCTTCGCGACGTCGCGCGCTCCGGCGACGATCTGATCGGCGGACGCACCGCGCTCGATCAGGCTCTCGATGATCAGGCGGCCGAGGTTCCCGGTGGCTCCGGTGACGAGGATGGTCATGGGGTGTCCTTTCGTAGGTGACACCAGCCACAACCCGCTCGGGAAGGCCTTACATTCCAAAGTGTGGGTACCCACTTTGAAGTAAGGTACCTACATGACGGTGAGTTTTGCGCAGATAAAGGGATCGTCTCCCATGCTCTTCGACCCCGGTTGCAGCACGCGGGTCATCCTCGACCACGTCATGAGCAAGTGGGGCGTGCTGGTGCTCTCCTGCCTCTCCGACGGGACGCGCCGCTGGGGTGAGCTGCGTCGAGAGGTCGGCGGCATCAGCGAGAAGATGCTGGCCTCCACTCTGCGCACCCTCGCCGAGGACGGCATCGTGCACCGGGAGTCCCTGCCGGCGGTCCCTCCGCACGTCGAGTACAGCCTCACTCCGCTGGGGCGTGACCTGATGGAGAGGATGCTCCCTCTGGTCGCCTGGGTGGCTGAGCACTCCGATGGGATGCTCGGACGGGACTGAACCTTCGGATTCTGTTGTTTGGTACCACTGTGAAGACGGATTCCATTGGTATCCGTAGGTGGTTGACCCGAAAACAGTAGGTGCCCTACTATCTGAACATGTCAACGACGCCAATCCATCTGGAACGACCCGACGGCAAGGGGCTGGCAGCGGGGACACTGGGGCTCTGGGGATCGACCGTCATCGGCCTGGCATCCACGGCACCCGTGTACTCGCTGGTCGCCTCGCTCGGCTGGGTGGTCATCGCCGTCGGCGCGCAGGCGCCCATCGCCTTCGTGCTCGCCTTCGTGCCGATGCTGCTCATCGCCTTCGCGTACCGCGAGCTCAACAACGCCGTGCCCGACTGCGGCACCACCTTCACGTGGGGCACCAAGGCCTTCGGCCCGTGGGTGGGCTGGATGGGTGGCTGGGGCGTCGCGGTGGCCGGCATGGTGGTGCTCGCCAATCTCGCGCAGATCGCGTCGGTCTACTTCTGGTCATTGATCGGCGTCGACCTGGAGAACAACGACTGGCGCGTGATCGTCGTCGCCGTGCTCTTCATCGCCGCCATGACCTGGGTCAGCTGGCGCGGGGTCGAGATCGGCGAGCGCATCCAGAACGTCCTGCTCGGCATCCAGTACCTCGCTCTCGTCGTCTTCATTGTCGCCGTCTTCTGGCAGATCGTCAGCGGCAACGCCCCCGACGCCATCGACTTCTCGTGGGAGTGGATGAACCCGTTCGCCTTCACCTCGTGGTCGGGCTTCACCGAGGCGATCCTGCTCGCGCTGTTCATCTACTGGGGGTGGGACACCTGCCTCGCTCTGAACGAGGAGACCAAGGACCCCAAGCGGATCCCCGGTCGCGCCGCTGTGCTCACCTGCGTCATCCTGCTCTTCACCTACGTCGCCGTGACGATCGCCGCCATGATGTACGCGGGACTCGGCGAGACGGGCACGGGCCTGGGCAACGAGGCGAACGCCGACGACTTCTTCCTCGGCATCAAGGACGGCCTGCTGGGCCCGTTCGGCTGGGTGCTGGTCGTCGCGGTCATCATCTCGGCCATCTCGTCCACGCAGACGACGATCCTCCCGACCGCCCGCGGCACCCTCGCGATGGGCGTGTACCGTGCGCTGCCGGCGAAGTTCAAGGACGTGCACCCGACCTTCAAGACCCCGTCGTTCTCGACCATCATCATGGGCATCGTCGCGATCGCGTACTACGTCGGGATGACGCTCATCAGCGACAACATCCTGCAGGACTCGATCCTCTCGCTCGGCCTCGCGATCGCCTTCTACTACTCGATCACCGGGTTCGCGTGCGTCTGGTACTTCCGCAAGGACCTCATGCGCTCGCCGCGTGACTTCTTCTTCAAGGGGCTGTTCCCGCTGCTGGGCGGACTCATGCTGGCCGCGGCCTTCGTGCAGTCGGCGATCGACATGTGGGACGTGGACTACGGCAACACCGTGCTCCTCGGCATCGGCGGCACGTTCGTCGTCGGTATCGGCTCGCTGGCGATCGGCATCGTGCTGATGTTCATCTGGTTCCTCTTCCCGCGGTCGAAGCGGTTCTTCCGCGGCGAGAGCCTGAACATGGAGACCGAGGTCATGGTGCCCGACGAGCCGGGCGACTTCATCCGCTCGATCGACGGCGGCATCTGATGGCGGTCGCCACCGCCGACCTGTACGACGAGCTCGGCGACGGCATCCAGTCGCTTCCGCTGCAGCTGCGCTCCTTCGGCCGGCGGCGGGCGTTCGACGGCCCCATCCGCACGGTGCGCTGCCTCGAGGACAACGCCCTCGTGAAGTCCCTCCTGGCCACGCCGGGTGAGGGCGCCGTGCTCGTGATCGACGGGGGAGGATCGCTGAACACCGCACTGATGGGCGATCTGATCGCCGCGTCGGCCGTTAAGAACGGATGGGCGGGGGTCGTGATCAACGGCGGCATCCGCGACAGCGTCGCGATCGACGGGCTCGACCTCGGAGTGAAGGCACTCGGCACCAACCCGCGCAAGAGCGCGAAGCTCGGCGCGGGCGAGGTCGACGTCACCGTCTCGTTCGGCGGCGTGGAGTTCGCGGTGGGCGCGCACCTGTACAGCGATGAGGACGGCATCCTGGTCGAGCGCCTGTCCTAGTCTTGATGAGTGCGCATCCGGCTCGACATCGCTTACGACGGCACCCACTTCCGCGGGTGGGCCAAGCAGCCGGGCCTGCGCACCGTGCAGGGCACGCTGGAAGACGCACTGGCCCGCATCGTCGGCTCTCCGGTGCAGTTCGTGGTCGCCGGGCGGACGGATGCCGGCGTGCACGCCTCCGGCCAGGTCGTCCACGTCGACCTCGACGATGAGCAGTGGTCGCGCGTCGAGTCGCGGCACGGGAAGGCGGCGCACGATCCAGCCGGCTCCCTCGCCGGTCGCATACGCGGTGTGCTCGGCGCCTACCCGGACGTCACGGTGACCCGCTCCTCGCCGGCGCCCGAGGGCTTCGACGCCCGCTTCTCCGCGGTGTGGCGGCGGTATCGATACCGGCTCGCCGACGAGGCCTCCGGCTACGATCCGCTGCGCCGGCTGAACACGACCACCCATCGAGGCGTCCTGGACGAGCAGGCGATGGATGCCGCAGCGCAGACGCTGATCGGCCTCCACGACTTCGCGGCGTACTGCAAGCCCCGCGAAGAGGCCACGACGATCCGCACCCTTCTCGAGTACCGCTGGGCGCGGGATGCCGACGGCGTGCTCGTCGCGGAGCTCAAGGCGGACGCGTTCTGCCACAGCATGGTGCGCGCCCTCGTCGGAGCGTGCGCCGCGGTCGGCGAGGGACGACTCGACGTGGCGGATGTGGCCGTGCTACGCGACGCCCTCGCCAGGACGAGTGAGTTCAAGGTGCTCGCCGCGCGCGGCCTGACCCTCACCGAGGTCGGCTATCCGGCCGACGAGCAGCTGTCGACGCGGGCCGAGCAGACGCGCGCGCGCCGCACGTCCGACGACTGACGGGGCTCCGTTGCGGCTGTCCTTCCCCCAAAGAAGTCCAGCCGCAACGGACGTTCACCCGAAGGCCCCAGCCGTCTGACGGTGATGACGGGCCGCCGCTCTGAGGGGAGGCGAGCGCGAATCCGTATGCTGACTGTAGACGAGGCTCCTTCACACGACGGCAGGGAGAACTGTGACGGATCGGACATCGGCGTTCGCGGCCGCACTGCGCGTCGCGATCTCTGAACGCGGCATGACGCTCGCGCGTCTGCAGGCGCTGCTGAACGACGACGGCAACCCGGTGTCGATGGCGACGCTGAGCTACTGGCGATCGGGGGCGCGGCAACCGGAGGGCGCGCAGTCGCTGAGCGTCGTCGAGGGCATCGAGGATCGCCTCGCCCTCGACCGCGGCCACCTGACGAGCCTGCTCGGGCCCTCGGCGCGGCTCGGGACGGTGGCGCCCCCGAAGCTCCCCTTCGACGAGGAGAGGGTGCAGCGCGAGGCGGAGGAGACCCTCGTCGCGCTGCGGTCGGCTCCTCAGGACTCGCTGCGGGATCTGTCCACCCAGTACGTCGCGCACGTCGGTCGCGACGGAGCCGTCGAGCGCGTGGTCACGAGGGCGCTCGTGCAGTCGACCAAGGGCACGATCACCGAGATCCCCCTCATCGACGCGACCCCGGTCGAGAGCGACGTCATGTCGGTGTTCTCCGACGTCATCGGCGGTCGGGTCGACCGCGAATACCTGCATCCGGGGCGTCTCCTCTCCGGGGTGGTGATCGCCCTCGACGAGCCCATCACGACGGGCGGCACGACGCTCATCGAGTTCACCGAGACCTATCCGCCAGGGCATCCGCCACGGCAGTCCGTCTGGCACGCGACGTCGAGGGCCGCGAGGGAGACGCTGATCTGGGTGCGCTTCCATCCGGATGCCGTGCCGAGCTGGTGCGAGGAGTTCCTCGAGACGGAGGAGGAGTACGCGTCCACGGCGCGTGCGGTGAGGTCGGGGTCGGTGCACCTCGCCAGGCACGGCTTCGGTCCGGGGATGCTCGGCATCCGCTGGGGCTATGACAGGTGATTCATCGCGACCGCTCAGCACCGACGGGTAGCGTGTGAGTGTCATGAAGGTCATCTCGTACAACCTCCAGAAGCATCGCGCCGCGAGCGAGCTCGTCGAGCTGGTCGGCGTGCACGATCCCGACGTCCTCTGCCTGCAGGAGTGCGATGTGCAGGAGCTTCCCGAGCGCATCGGAGACCTCGTGCTCGCCGAGGCGACCCAGGGCAATCGCCTTGGCCTCGCCCTGTATTACCGCGCGAGCACGTTCCGGGTGCTGGGCGTGAAGACCCTCGAGCTGAAGAAGTCGCTGCACGACCGGATCGCGAAGCCCGCCCACGAGAGGGTTCTCGGGGTGAGACTGCTCGAGATCGACGAGGGACGCGAGCTGATCGTGGCGTCCTTCCATGCGGCACCGCTCACCGCGCTGAACTCACTGCGGAGGCATCAGATCCGCGCCGCGCTCACCCAGCTCGCCGCGCTCGGCGCCGGACTCCCGCAGCTCATGGTCGGCGACTACAACTACCCCGTGTTCAAGGAGAACCTCGGCGACGCCGTGCGTGAGCACGGCTACGCGCTCACGCTCAGCGACGATCACACGTACACGCGGTATCGCGTGTTCCGCGGGCACTACGACTTCGCGACCTCTTCGGGGTTCGAGATCGAACGCGTCACGACCCTGCCTCAGGGCATGAGCGACCATCGCCCGATCCTGGTGACCGCTCGACTCGACTGATTCATGCGGCCCCGACCCGGAACGTCGAGCGGTGCGCCGCCGGGCTGACGCCAAGGCGCTGGCGGAAGTGCAGGCGCAGCGACACCGCGCTTCCGAATCCGGCGAGCTCAGCGATGCGGTCGACCGACTCGTCCGAGCTCTCGAGCAGGGTGCGGGCGGCATCCACCCGCTGATCAAGCAGCCACTGCTGCGGGCTCGTGCCCGTGCGCTCGCGGAACCGCCGCGTGAACGTCCTCCGCGAGAGGTGCACGGCCTCCGCCCACTCGTCGAGATCGAAGACCTCGGTGAGGCGGGCGCGCGCCCAGATCATCGCGCGTCCGATCGGGTCGTCCGCGGAGGCCGCGACCACCGGTGCCGGGATGTACTGCGCTTGCGAGCCGGTGCGGTGCGGCGCCAGCACGAGCGCCCTCGCCAGGGCGGTCGCGGCTGTGGCGCCGTGGTCGGAGCGCACGATGTGCAGGCAGCAGTCCAGGGCGGCTGCGGCGCCGGCCGACGTGATGACGTCGCCCAGGTCGGTCCACAGCACGTCGTCGCGGACCTCGACCTGCGGCTGCTCCGAGGTGAGTCTCGCCGCGGCGGCCCAGTGCGTGGAGACCTCCCGGCCGTCGGCGATGCCGGATGCCGACACGACGAACGTCCCGAGGCAGAGCCCCACCACCCTGGCGCCGCGGGCGTGGGCTGACGTGACGGCGTCGAGAAGGGCGGGGGAGGGCGTCATGCCCTCGCGCCAGCTCGGGATGACGACGAGGTCGGCGACGGCCATCGTCTCCAGCCCCGCGTCCACCTGGATCGCGTACCCCGCACCGGTGGGCATGGACCCTGGGTGCTCCGCGCACACGGTGACGTCGTAGAGGCCCTCGACGCCGTCGAGCCCCGCGCCGCCGAACACGAGCGTCGGCACCGACAGGTGGAAGGGGCTGATCTGCGGGAATGCGAGCACCGCGACGGTCCGTCTCCTCATGGCCTGATCCTATCGAAGAGATTCCTCAAGGCCACTGGATCGACCGCGACGGATGCCGAAGACTGATGCCATGACACAGATCCCAGCCCTTCTGATCGGCGGCCCGACGCTCCACTTCACCTATGCGGGACTCTCGATCCTCACGGACCCGACGTTCGACGAGCCCGGCGCGTACCCCGGTCCGATCACGCTGCACAAGCTCGTCGGCCCCGCGGTCGCCGCCGCGGATCTCGGCCCCGTCGACGTGGTGCTGCTCTCCCACGACCAGCACGAGGACAATCTGGACTCCGCGGGGCGCGCGCTGCTCGCCGAGGTCCCCCTGGTGCTCGGCACGCCGGACTCGGCCGAGCGCATCCCGCACGTCACCGGTCTCGACCTGTGGCAGCGGCACCGCGTCGGCGACGCCGTGATCACGGCGGTGCCGGCGCTGCACGGTCCGGAGGGAGCCGAGGCGCTCACCGGCGTCGTCACCGGTTTCGTCCTCGAGGCGGCGGGCGAGCCGACCGTGTACGTGTCGGGAGACAACGCCTCCGTCGCCCTCGTGCGCGAGATCGCCGAGCGCTTCCCGCGCATCGAGGTCGCCGTGCTCTTCACCGGTGCGGCCAACGTCGGCAGGTTCGGCGACGTCGACCTCACCCTCAACGCCCGCACCGCGCTCGAAGCGGCCGAGGCGCTGGCCGGCGCGATCATCGTGCCCGTGCACGCAGAGGGATGGTTCCACTTCTCGGAGACCCGTGAGCGTCTCATCGGCATGTTCGAGCACGCGGGGAGCGCCGGTCGGCTGCGCATCCTCACACCGGGTGAGCGCGTCGCCATCGGCTGAGGCGAGGCGCCTCGCCGACCTCCCTGCCGGAGACGGGATCTCCGGCAGGGAGGCGCGGTTTTGGGGAACCGGCTCCGATGACGTAAGCTGTCACTTTGGTACTCGACTGCCGAGTGCCGCGAACGTGAGCCCTCCACTGGCGTGTTCCTCCCCCTGGGGAGAGAACCACCCCGGAGTGGGATTCACGAACTTCTCCGTTCGAACAAGAAAGCAGCACTATCGTGACGCGCACTTACACCCCGAAGGCCGGCGAGGTCCAGCGTGACTGGGTCGTCATCGACGCCACTGACGTCGTTCTCGGCCGTCTGGCTTCGCACGCCGCTACGCTCCTGCGTGGCAAGCACAAGCCGACCTTCGCCAACCACATCGACTCGGGTGACTTCGTCATCATCGTGAACGCCGACAAGGTCGCGCTCACCGGTCAGAAGCTCCAGAAGAAGCTGGCTTACCGCCACTCGGGTTACCCGGGCGGCCTGAAGTCGGTCACCTACGCCGAGCTCCTCGAGAAGAACCCGGTCCGCGCTGTGGAGAAGGCCATCCGTGGCATGCTCCCCAAGAACAGCCTGGGCCGTCAGCAGCTGTCGAAGCTCAAGGTGTACGTCGGTGCAGAGCACCCGCACGCCGCGCAGCAGCCGACGCCGTACACCCTCGACCAGGTCGCCCAGTAAGCGCCGTAAAGACTTAAGGACATACTCGTGGCTGACATCCAGGACACCACCGAAAACCTCCAGAACTTCTCGACGTCGACTCCCGAGACCGAAGCAGTCGAGGCGGCTCCCCGCCCCGTGCTGAGCGTCCCGGGTGCCGCCGTTGGTCGTCGCAAGCAGGCCATCGCCCGCGTGCGTCTGATCCCCGGCGCCGGCACCATCACGGTCAACGGCCGTACCCTCGAGGACTACTTCCCGAACAAGCTGCACCAGCAGCTGATCAACGACCCGTTCACGGTCCTCAACCTCGCCGGCGGCTACGACGTCATCGCCCGCATCTCCGGTGGTGGCCCCTCGGGTCAGGCCGGTGCGCTCCGCCTCGGCATCGCCCGTGCGCTGAACGAGATCGACGCCGAGAACAACCGCCCGACCCTGAAGAAGGCCGGCTTCCTCTCCCGTGACGCTCGCGTCAAGGAGCGCAAGAAGGCCGGTCTCAAGAAGGCCCGCAAGGCGCCTCAGTACTCGAAGCGTTAAGGTCCATCCGACCGATGCCGATCTTTGGCACGGACGGCGTGCGAGGACTTGCCAATGGCATCCTCACCGCCGATCTGGCGCTCACCCTGGCCCAGGCGACTGCTGTCGTCCTGGGCCAGGGCCGTACTGCGGAGGCTCGCAAAGCCGAAGGCAAGCGACTCACCGCAGTTGTGGCACGCGACCCCCGGGTCTCCGGCCACTTCCTCACCGCGGCGGTCGCCGCGGGGCTCGCATCCTCCGGGGTCGACGTGCTCGAGGCCGGGGTCATCCCGACTCCGGCGCTCGCATTCCTCGTCGCCGACAGGGATGCCGACTTCGGTGTCATGATCTCGGCGTCGCACAACCCCGCTCCTGACAACGGGATCAAGATCTTCGCCCGAGGCGGGGTCAAGCTCCCCGACGTCGTGGAGGAGCGCATCGAGACCGCGATGGCCGACGAGAAGCTCCGTCCGACGGGCGCGGGCGTCGGACGCATCATCCGGTTCGCGGATGCCGAGGACCGCTACGTGGTGCACCTGCTCGGTTCGCTGCCGCATCAGCTCGACGGCATCCACGTGGTGCTCGACTGCGCGCACGGTGCTGCTGCGGGGGTCTCACCCGAGACGTTCCGAGACGCGGGCGCGAACGTGACCGTCATCGGGGCCGACCCCGACGGTCTGAACATCAACGACGGCGTGGGCTCGACCCACCTCGACAACCTCGCCGAGGCCGTCGTCCGGCTGGGCGCCGACATCGGCATCGCCCACGACGGCGACGCCGATCGCTGCCTCGCGGTCGACGCCCAGGGCAACGTCATCGACGGCGATCAGATCATGGCGATCCTCGCGGTGTCGATGAAGGAGCGCGGGCACCTCACCGACGACACCCTCGTCGCGACCGTGATGAGCAACCTCGGTCTGCACGTCGCCATGCGCGAGCAGGGGATCACCGTGCGGCAGACCGCCGTCGGAGACCGCTACGTGCTCGAGGACATGAACGAGGGCGGATACGCGCTCGGCGGCGAGCAGTCGGGCCACGTGATCATGAGCGAGTTCGCCACCACCGGAGACGGCCTGCTGACCGGTCTGCACCTGGTGAGCGAGATGGCGCGGCAGAAGAAGTCGATCGCCGAGCTCGCGAGCGTCATGAAGGTCTACCCTCAGGTGCTCATCAACGTGCGGGGCGTCGACAAGGACGCCCTGGAGGGCGACGAGGTCGTGCAGGCGGCGGTTCGCGAGGTGGAGGCCGAACTCGGCGACACCGGGCGCGTCCTGCTGCGCAAGTCCGGCACGGAGCCGCTGGTGCGGGTCATGGTCGAGGCGGCGGATGCCGAATCGGTGCAGACCTACGCCGAGCGCCTCGCCGACGTCGTACGCGAGCGTCTCGCGCTCTGAACATCATGAGAGGAAGCGGACGGATGCCGGAAGGCCTCCGTCCGCTTCGTTGTATCCGAGGCGGTGCGGAGGGGATATGAGCGGAACGGCGCTGGTCATCGGAGGCGGCGGGTCCACGGGCAACGCCTGGGCTCTCGGCGTCCTCGCCGGCCTCGCGGACGGCGGGCTCGACATCACGGACGCCGATGTGGTCGTCGGCACATCGGCGGGGTCGACGACGGCCGTCCAGGCGCTGTCGGGCGCTGTGGGAGAGCTGTACGCGGCATCGCTGGTTCCGATCCCGCAGGGCGCCGGGCCCGACCGGACCAGGGCGGCAGCCGAGGGCATGGCGAGGACGGCCGACATCATCGCCGCCTCCGCCGACATCGAGGATCTGCGCCGCAGGCTCGGTGAGGCCGCTTTGGCGATGGACCAGGACGGGTCGCGCTCCACGCGGTGGCGCGAGATGGTCGCGAGGAGGCTCCCGCGCCAGGACTGGCCTGATCGGGAGCTGCGCATCACCGCTGTCGACGCGCGCACGGGCGAGCCGGTGGTGTTCACGCGGGAGAGCGGTGTCGAGCTGGCGGATGCCGTCGCGGCGAGCTGCTCGAGCGGGTTCGCGTACGCGATCGGCGAGGAGCGCTATCTGGACGGCGGCTATCGTCGCAATGAGAACGCCGATCTGGCAGCCGGGTGCGAGCGCGTCCTCGTGCTCTCACCGTTCGGCGGGCGGTCGCGTCATCCGATCGAGTGGGGAAGCGACCTCGTCACTCAGGTCGAGGAGCTGCGCTCCACGGGGAGTCGCGTCGAGGTGATCGTCCCCGGTGAGGGCGCCGTGCATCTGTTCGGAGCATCGGCGATGGACCTGACCCTGCGCCCGGAAGCGGCGCTGCTCGGCCACTCCCAGGGGTTCGAGCTCGCAGGCGGGCTCTCGGACTTCTGGCGCTGACGAGAAGAGGGGGTCCGGTCTCTCGACCGGACCCCCTCTTCTCGTCAGATCAGGCTGCTTCGTGCTTGCGGTTGCGGCGGACCGTCGCCGCGACGGCGAGGCCGCCGCCGGCCAGGACGAGCGCGCCTCCGCCGATCCAGATGGGCAGGAGCGCGGAGCTGTCGGCTCCGGTGGCGGCGAGGCCGTCATCGCCGGTCCCCGTGCCCGCGCCCGCGTCCGTGGTGACGTACGCGGCGATGCCGGTCGGGTTGGATTCCGAGGTCGCCAGCACCGAGTAGCGGCCGGAGGCGTTGGAGGGGAGCTTTATGCTGACCGCTCCGAGGCCGCCGTTGCTGCTGGCGGTCACGGTGCCGAGAGCCTTGGTCTCGATCGCGAACTTCACGAAGCCGAGCGAGGCGCCCAGGGCGTTCTCTCCGGTGAGGCTGATGGTGACGCTCTCGCCGGGGGCGAAGATCTCCGCGGGGGCGGAGAAGGTGAACGTGCCGCCGGGTGCGACGGTCGCCGCACTGACGGTTCCGGTGGACGGAGGGGTGTACGACGTTGCGCCGGCGAAGGCCGGGGTGAGGAGCAGTGCGCCGGCGACGAGAGCGGTCGTGGCGGCTGCCTTGATGAAACTGCGCTTCATGGCGGGGCCTCTCTGGGGGAGTGGGGCAAGAACTCGGAGGGCTGTGAGGGTTCCGAGCGTTAAGCGAGGCGGGGAGCCGCGATGGTCTCCCACCAGAAGCCCCCCTCCTAAATATCACTATCCCGGAATATCGCAACCCTGTGCAATGGCAGAGGACTCCTCCTGGCCATTCGTCGGAGTCGTCTGGCCAATGGTCTGAGGCGCCTGGCCGATCGTCGGGGTCGCTCGCGTGAGGAGCACGGGCGTGTGCGGAGTCCGCACGCGCACCGTCAAGGTCGCGGTCTGTCCCGGAGCGAGCTGAACGGTCCACATCAACACGTCACGGCCGGCATCCACCCCGCTCCCGATGCCGGGGGTGACCGCGTCTCCCGATGCATCCGTCGAGAGCAGGGTCGAGTCCTGGGGCAGGTACACGTAGACGGCGGTCTTCACCTGACCGGGCGGGACGCCGTGGCTGCCGCCGCCTGTGACGTAGCTCGGGAGGTCGGCGGCATCGGCGGGCGCGGTGTTGCGGATCGTCACGGTGGTCTGCGCCTGATCCGCCCCGCACCACCACGTCGTCTGCGTCTCGAGCGTCTGGTGGACGTCCATCTTCGCCGAGGTCGCATCGTTGACGTAGACCCCGAACGCGGTCGTCGTCGCGTCGGTCTCGGGCAAGGCGCCCTGCAGTGTCGTGGCGTCGAGGATCGCTTGCTCCGCAGGGTCGTGGTTCCACACCAGCACCCGATGCTCGGCCCCGGCGCGGGCCAGTGCCTCGAGGAGACCCGCGGGTGACCCCGCCCCCGAGGCGAGGGCATCGAAGACTGCACCGGCGGATGCGGCGAAGAACGCGTCCTGCTCCCGGGGTTCCCGGTAGCGCTCGTACACCCCGCTGAGCAGCAGGTCGACCGCGTTCTCACCGGTGAGCGCGTCGCCGGTCGGAAGCGTCACGGGGCCGGTCGCCGCGAGCAGGTACGACAGCGCGACGGGATCGAGTGCGATGACCCCGTCGACCTCGACGCCGGTCTGCCGCAGCCACATCTCCCGTGCGACAGGGGCGCCGCGGGTGAAGTCGGGGATCTGCGTGACGTTCTGCACGAAGCGCCCCGGCTGAGTGCCGAAGAGCTGCGTCTCCTCCTCGCTGAGCGGGAGCACGGGCTCTGCGTAGATCGGGAAATCGGACGAGGAGCTCTGGGCGACGAGAGTCAGGCGCCCGCTGTCGACGTGCAGCTGCAGCATCGCTCCGGCGATCCCGCCGAGGGAGCGCCACTCCGCGTTGTTCTGCAGGACGACCAGGTAGTCGCGCGGGCCGTCGACGCCGAGCATCGACGGTGCGAGAGCCGAGGCCCGACGCAGGGCGTCGACGCCCTCGTGGGCGCCGGTGACGAGATCGGAGACCTGTGCCACGGCCGCGCGGACGGGGGAGATCAGGGGGGCGGGATCGATGTCGCCGATCGTCTCGCGTGCAGCGGCCAGCGCGTCCGCACTCGTCGCCGCGGCGGGCGCGATCTCCGTGAAGGGCGCGAGGTCGATCACTCCCTCCTTCGGGCGGATGCTGTCGAGCGAGGACGTCGCCGCGATGTGCGAGAGCGGGGTCAGGGCGTACGACGCGATGTCGTCGAGGGCTGCGGACACCGTCGACACGGCGGCCAGCTGCGGCCCGATCCAGGGCACGTGCTCGCCGGCCTTCCAGATCACGTCGCCCGTGAGGGCGCGTGCGGCAGAGGTGTCGTCGGCGATGCGTCGGATGAGGGCGGGTGCCGCCGAGGGATCCGCCAGCACGGAGGGGGCCTCGGCCGCCGCCTCGCTCGCGCTCTCCAGGTGCTGGTAGGCGAGGGAACCGCGGATGCCGATCCACACCGCGCACACGGCGGCGGCGAGCAGGATGCCGCCGAACACCCAGGCGGAGATGCGCCCGGCCCGGCGTCGACGACGGGAGGTGCGGGGCGCGGAGGTCACAGGGACACGATAGTCGTATTGGTATATCGGATGCCTCGGCACCGCGTAGTCTCGCAGGGTGAGTGACCTCGGCATCGAAGGAGCGGGTGTGGACGATGGGGAATCGCAGGGACGGGAGCGGCTCCTCTTCGTCGCGCCGTGGGTGCCGTCTCGGCAGCGCCCGCGCAGCCTCGGCATCCTGAAGGCCCTCGTCGAGGACTACGACGTCACCGCGCTCCTCCTCGTCTGGTCGGACCAGGACTCCGCAGACGCGCGCGAGCTGATCGCCCTCCTCCCCGAGCGCACCGACGTCCGCGTCGTGCGTCTCGGCAGGATCGGCGGGCTCGCCCGCGCTGTATGCGCCGTGTTCTCGCGGCGGCCTCTGCAGCAGGCGTTCACCGGAGCGCGGAAAGCCGACGCCGCGATCAGACGCGCCATCGCCGACACCGCGCCCGACATCGTCTTCTTCAACGTCATCCGCTCGGCGAACTTCCTGCCGCTGGCGCGGGGGATGCGCGTCGTCGACCTCGACGAGTTCCGGAGCGACTACTACCGCCAGCTGCTCGCCACCGGCCGCAATCCGCTGTGGCGTGTCATCGCGAGGATCGAGGCCGGCCGGCTGAGCCGCGCGGAGGAGCAGGTCGTCGACGAAGCCGACGCGGTTCTCGTCTCGTCTCCCGCTGAACTGCGTCCGGACGGGGTCGTCCGCCTCGTGCGCTCGCCGCACGCTCTCGACCTCTCGCCGGGCGGCGGCGCGGCGGTGACGTTGGCTCCGTCATCGGCGCTGTTCGTCGGACGGCTGTCGTACCGGGCGAATCGCGAGGCGCTCGCGTGGTACGTCCAGCACGTGGTCCCCGAGCTGCGCAGGCGCGGCGCGGCGGGAACGCTGTACATCGTCGGGCGCGGCGCCGGCCCCGATGTCCGTGCGCTCGTCACCGACGGGGTCGAGCTGATCGGCGCGGTCGACGAGGTGGCGCCCTACTACGCCGCCGCGGACGTGTGCATCGTCCCGATCCAGATGGCCACGGGCGTGCAGATGAAGCTGATCGAGGCGGCCGTGCTGGGCAGGGCGATCGTGACGACGAGGATCTCGGCGGAACGCGCCGGCCTGGTCGACGGCATCCACTGCCTCGTCGCGGAGTCGCCGACGGAATGGGCGGATGCCGTGCAGCGCCTGCACGGATCTCCGCAGCTGCGAGCGGAGCTAGGCGTGCGCGCGCAGGCGTGGGCGGCGGACGCGTACGACAGCCGCGCCATCGGAGAGAGCCTGCGCGTCGCGCTCGCCGACGGGAGGGCGCGACGTGACCTGGCCCCACATGAATCCGAAGCAGAACATCCCCAGCGACAGCACTGACGTCGCGAGCATCCCCCAGCCCGTGTAGGCGATCATCACCATCGGCAGGGCGCTGGCGACGATCGCGCGGGCGGCGTCCCCGCTCGCCGACACCATGTTGCGTCGCCTCCACGCGGCGACGGTCATGACGACGATCGGTGCGAAGAGCAGGACGAAGCCGACGATGCCGAGCTCGGCGAGGGCGAGCACGAACGAGTTGTGGACGGGGATGAACGAGCCCGTCAGTGGGGCGTTCTCGATCGTGTAGCGGTTCGGGCCCGTGCCCGTCCAGAAGAACGTCGACACGATGCGGGCCGCGTACGAGAGGATCTCGCCGCGGACGCCACCCGTGGGGTCCTCCTCGAACCGGGTGATGATCACACCGGACGCGGCGAGACCGGCGACGCCGAGGCCCAGGATCACCGAGAGCTTGCGGGAGAGGTGCAGGGACGGCTGCAGCAGGACCCAGCCGGTCACGAGGGCCGCGGCCGCGGCGAGGTTCGCCCGGCCCTGGGCGAGCACCAACGGGACGAAGGCGACGCCGATCGTGATCCAGATGAGCCGGGCGCGGTCCTTCGCGGAGTTCAGCAGACTCAGCAGCAGCGCGATCGAGATGACCAGGATCTTCCCGAGGTTGTTGGGGTGGTTCGACAGCCCGTTCACGCGGGAGCCGAGGATCTCCTGGTCGGCGGCGGCCACGGCGTTGATGTTCAGACCCAGCGCCTGCAGCACGGCGACTCCGGAGTGCGCGAGCACCACGATGACGATCAGGACGATCAGGCCGCGGCGCAGCCTCGAGTCCGGGTCGGAGCGGGCCGCGCGCATCCCGATCCCCCAGGCGAGGACGGCGATGCAGAGCTGCACGACGCCGGCGATGCCCGGCGGGTCCGAGGGCCAGATGAAGAGGGCGCCGATCGCGATCCAGAGCAGCAGCGGGACGAAGATCCCCACGAGAGGGGGTTTCGCGATGAAGGTGAGGAGCACGGCGCCGACCGCGATGACGAGGGTGAACGTGCGCAGGTCGGGGGAGGAACCGGCGATCCCCACGTGGAAGGCGCCGGAGTCGGAGATCAGCGACACCGGCACGAGGGCGAGGGAGAAGAAGGCGGCGTACGCCACGGTGGCGACGAGTCCGATCCTCGTCGTGACGATCGAGGCCGCCACGACCGCGCAGATCCCGAGGGCGACGACGGCCTCGATGGTCATGACGTGCTCCGCAACGGCGCCGCCGCCCTGTGCAGGCCCGCCACGAGCGCGGGGAGGGCCGCCCGTACGATCTCGGTCTGCGCGGCGACCTGATCGATCAGCGCGGCGGACGAGAGGTCTGCGACGACCGTGATGTCGGTGGGACGATGCCGCAGCCCGAACACCGACAGGTAGTCGTCGTACTTGAAGTCGGGTTCGGCGTGCCCGGCCACGTCGACCGCGACCACCGGCGTGCCCAGTGCATGAGCGAAGACGACCCCGTGGAGACTGTTCGTCGCGACGACCGGGGCGCTCCGGATGGCCTCCGCCACGGCGAGAGGGGTGGTGGTCGGCAGCTGCACGTCCCACCCGCGGGCGCGGATGCCGGAGAGATGAGCGCGACCGGCGCGCTCGGCGAGCATCGTGAAGTGGGGGATGAACAGCGGGGCGCTCTTCCTGATCGCAGGGCCGCCTCCGTAGACGTCGCCGACGACCAGGGCGGGATCGCCGAGGGTCTGCGTCGAGGGGAGGCCCAGGGCGTCGCGGGTCAGGGTGCCTCTGACGGCGAGGATGCGGTCGGTGGCCATCGGGAGCGGCCTGTGGTCGGGCTCGCGGAGTCCGCTTCCGAACACCGTCGCGTCGGGCTGCGCCTTCCACGCCCTGTTGAGGATCGACCCGACGCCCAGGACGTCCGCGGAGCCGATTCCGCTGCGTCTGATCGGGCGTCTGCTGAGCTCGCCGAGGGCCACGCGGCTGGCCTCGTCGCCGAAGTTGAGGGGAACGCCGCCCATCCTGACGGCGTGCGCCCATGCCGACCCGTGTCGCAGGAGCTCCCCGGCGGCTGTGCGAGGATTGCCGAGTGGCCGCCACCAGTGGAGTGCGAGGGTCAAGCTTCGTTCCTTCCGGGAAGGGCCTGCTATGGGCGAATCGGCGACCGTCGGTCCTGCGTGGCACAGGCTGCGCTTCGCGGCGATCCAGCTGGCCTCCGCGGGGGCGGGGATGGTCGCGTGGATGGTCCTTCCGCGCATCGCGAGCGGGATGGAACAGGAGCCCGCGATCGTGGCCTTCGCGCTGGGCCCCATCCTAGCGTTGCCCCTGACTATCGGTATACCGGTTACGCTCCCCAACGCGTTCCGCCGTGGGGCGGACGGGAGCCACCTGCGCCCAGGCGCGTGGGCGGTGCCTCTGCGGATCGTCTGCGGCATCCTCGCCGTCGCGCTCGGGGTCGGGATCGTGCTCTCCATCGTCGGCATCGCGGGCCTCCCCGTGGAGACCGGTGCGCTGACCGCGTCCTATGCGGCAGGGATGGGGACGTGGCTGATCGCGGCGCAGGTCGCCCGCATCAGGGAGTCGACTCTCCTGATGGCCGCTGGGGGCCTGCTCAACCCGATCCTGCCGCTGGCGTGGATGCTCTTCGCTGGACTCGGGCTTCCGCTCGACCTCGCCGCGACGGCGACCGTCGCCGTGATGACCGTGCTGTGCGCCGGGATCTGGTTCGGGATGCGAGGGCTGCTGTCCGCGCATCCGTCCGCGCCGGGGGGAGAGGCCGCGAGGACGCTCGCGATGGCGACTGTGCTGGTGCCGCATCTGGCCCTGTTCGCCGTGCTCATGCAAGGCATCCGGCTCTCGGCCATCGTCGCCGGCGCCCCCGCTCTGCTGGAGCAGGCTCATCTGGCCGCCCTCGGTGTCACGATGGTCAGCGTCCTCATCAACTCCGTCCACGCGCTGCTCTCGGTGCGGATGCAGACGACCGACGACCCCGCGCTGACCGCGGCTGTGCGGGCCTCCTCGATCGGCTACGGCGCCCTCGCGCTGGCGAGCACCGTGATCACTCTGATCTTCTATCTCGTGCTCCCGATGGTGTCGGGCGTCGCCGTGCCCCTCGCGGTCGCCGCGCCGCTGGGCCTCACCGTGCCGGCGCTCGCCGTGTACTACGCCTCGTCGGCCATCCAGCTCCGGACCGGCTCCGCGATCAGGCTGCTCACCGCGTCAGGCGGCTCTGTGGTGCTGTGGGCGCTTGCGACCGTCGTGATGCGACCGGACACCCTTCAGGGGCTGTCCTGGGTCTACGCGGTCGCTCCCGTGACGCTGGCCGCGGTCGCCGCCGTGCTGGGTTCCTTCAACCCCGACCCGGTCACCCGGGACGCCACCAGGCTGATGCTCCGCAGGATCGCGCTCCCGGTGGCCGCCTGCGTCGCCCTGCTCGCCGTCGCGGGCGTCGTGGTCGCGGTGACGGGCGTCTGACGGGGTCGATCGCTGCATGCTAGTGGGCGCTGTTCCCCGGCAGGATCACCGCTCTCAGCGTCTTGAGCAGGATGCCGATGTCGCCGAGGAGCGACCAGTTCTCCACGTAGTACAGGTCGAGGCGGACCGTCTCCTCCCACGTCGTGGTCGAGCGGCCGCTGACCTGCCAGAGGCCGGAGACGCCGGGTCTGGCGAGGAGCCGCCGCCGCGCGGCGTCGGAGTACAGGGCGACCTCGGCGGCCACCTGGGGGCGGGGGCCGACGAGGCTCATCGATCCTCCGAGCACGTTGAAGAACTGCGGCAGCTCGTCGAGCGAGTACTTGCGGATGAACCGTCCGACCGGTGTGATCCGCGGGTCGTCCTTCACCTTGAACAGCGGCGTCTCGCTCGTGCCCTGGGCATCGAGCAGGGCGCGGAGCTCGGCGTCGGCTCCCACGCGCATGGATCGGAACTTCAGCATCCTGAACGGGGTGCCCTTCAGTCCGATCCGCTCCTGGGCGAAGAGGAGGGGGCCGGGGCTCGTGGCCTTCACGGCGATCGCGACGCCGAGGAGGAGCGGCGAGGAGAGCGCGATGAGCGCGAGCGCGCCGATGATGTCCATGGTGCGCTTGACGATGCGCTGCCCCGAGCTGAACCGGGGGATCTCGACGTGGATGAGGGGGAGGCCGGCGACGGGGCGCGAGTGGATGCGCGGCCCCGCGATGTCGGTGATGCTCGGAGCGAGCACGAGGTGCTGTCGCCCGGCCTCCAGCGACCAGGAGATCTGCTTCAGCCGCGAGGGCGGCAGGTCGCCGGTGCTGGTGACCGCGACGGTGTCGGCGCCCGTGCGCACGAGGCCCAACTCGACGTCGTCGACGGAGCCGACGACGGGGACGTCCGTACCGGGGACGAGGTCTCCGACCCGCGCGCCGGGGATGCACGCCCCGACGACCGTGTAGCCGGCGTCGGACACGCGGCGGAGCTCGTTGGCGATCGCCGTCACCGACTCGCCGGATCCCACGAGGAGGACGCGTGCCGAGTAGCCTCCGGCGCGACGGTTGGACACCAGCCACTGGCGCCAGAGCCACCGGACGAGCGCGAGCGTGACGATGCCCGCGGGGAGACTGATCAGCAGGTAGCCGCGTGCGACCTCCGACTTGGTCAGGAAGGCGACGATCGCGATCATGCCGAAGACGCCGAGGCTGGCGCGCGCGACCCGGACGTACTCCGTCGTTCCGGTGCCGATCACGCGATGGCTGCGGGAGTCGGCGAGGCCGAGCGCGCAGGCCCAGGCGATGACGAGCCCCGCGGAGAAGAGCCAGTAGGAGATGTTGCCCACGCCCAGCAGGTTGTCGGTCGGCACCGAGGTGTTGCCGAATCCCAGCCAGGCGATCTGCGTGCCGTACACGACCCAGATGAGCGCGAGGAGATCGGTGATCCGGAGGTTGCGTGCGTAGCGCGCGCGCCAGTCGAAGCCGGCCCGCGTGCTGCCGGCTGCGGAACCGAGCGCTCTCCTGTCTGCGCCCGCCCCGGTGTCACTCTCTTCCTGCGTCTTCTTCGTCGCGTCGATGTCGTGTGTCGACGTCACTGTGACCTCGTAATATTCTGGTATTTCCCCCGCGTGAACAGTAGCAGAGCGAAGGATGCCGGAAGGTGCTCGAGGTCGCGGATTTCACGCGGATGTAACAAACCGCCCGGGGCTCGGGGCGCTGGCGGCTCAGCCGCGCTTGAGCAGGTCGTCGAACGCGTCGGCCGAGTCCGACTCCGTGGGCATCACAGCCTTGCCGGTCGAGCGCCTCTTCGCCGCCGAGGACGCCGACGAGGCGCCCGCCTTGTGGCCGTGACCGTACCCGTATCCATAGCCGTACCCGTACCCGTAGGTGTACGCGTCGGCGCCCTTCGTCGGGACCATCGTCAGGACCACTCCGGCGACCTTCGCGCCCACGGTCGCGAGGGCGTCGAGAGCCCCCTGGAGCTGATGCGTCGTCGTCCTGCCGACGGCGACCGCCATGATCGCCCCCGAGGTCACCCGGGACAGCACAGCGGCATCCGTCACCGGCAGCAGGGGAGGAGCGTCGCACAGCACGACGTCGAACTCCTCCGCCAGCGCGTCGAGGAGTTTCTGCATCCGGGCGGAGCCGAGTAGCTCGCTCGGGTTCGGCGGGATCTTGCCCGCGGGGAGCACGTACATCGAGCGATTGCCCCAGGGCAGCAGCACGTCCGACACCTTGGCGCGGCCGATCAGGACGTCGGTGAGGCCGGTGCCGCCCTCGATGCCCAGGTACTCGGCGACCTTCGGCTTGCGCAGGTCGGTGTCCACCAGAGCCACGCGCTTGCCGCTGTCGGCGAGCGCGATCGCCAGGTTGAGCGTCGTCGTGGACTTGCCCTCCGTCGGGATGCTGGAGGTGATGACGAACGTATGGCCGCCGTCCATCTCCAGGAACTGCAGGTTCGTGCGCAGCGAGCGGAACGCCTCGGAGCGCGGGTTGAGCGGATCGGCCTGGATGATGAGCGGCCGCTCCTTCGCCTTCGGGTCGAGCGGGATGGCGCCGATCAGCGGTCGATCGGTGAGCTCCTCCACGTCGCGGGGGGAGCGGACGCGGTTGTCCAGCACCGAGCGCAGCACGGCGATGCCGATGCCGATCGCGAGGCCGACGAGCAGGCCGAGGGCGAGGTTCAGCGGGATGTTGGGGCTGACGGGGGCGTACGCGGCGGCGGCATCCCGCACCCGGGTGAGCTTGATGGCGCTCTGGTCCTGGCCGGCGGGGGTGTCGATGCGCTCCACGGCCGCGGCGAGGCTCGCGCCGAGCGCGTTGGCGATGTCGGCCGCCATGACGGGATCGGGGTCCTGCACCGTGATCTGGATCAGCGTGCTGTTCAGCGGGCTCGACGACCTCACGTTCTCGGCCAGGTCGTCGGCCGAGGTGTCGAGGCCGAGCTGGGTGATCACGGGGTTCATCACGACGGGTTCGCGCACCAGGCTGACGTACGTCGTGATGCGGGACTGCGCGAAGGACGACCCCTGCTGCAGCTCGGTCACGGTGCTGCCCGCCTGCGACTGCACGAAGACCACGCTCTGCGACTCGTACATCGGCGTGCGGGTGAGGGAGTATCCGGCGGCGGCGGCGAGTCCGAGCAGCGTCGCGATCACGATCGCGAGCCAGCTCTTGCGCAGGATGCGGATGTAGTCGCTGAGCTCCATGTCGCCTCTCGTCGGTTCCCCTTGGCGGTTCATTGTCGCATAGGAACAGCATTCTGATATTCCGGTTGGCGCTACGGTGGATCCCGATGACCGACTCCGACGTTGACCCGTCGCATCGCTCGCGCGCGCCTCGACGGAGCGCGTGGTGGAGCGGCGGCTCGACCGTGCGCGCCTGGAACGGCGAGCTCCTCGGCTGGAGCGTGATCGGCCTCGGCGCCGGCATGCTCCTGGGGGCGTGGCTGGGGATGCTCTTCGGAGGCGTGTGGGGCCAGGCCGCGCTGTGGGCGGCGCTGCTGACACCCGTCATCCTCGCGTTCCGGAGGGGGATCCCCCGGGGGCTGCTCGCCGTCCGCCCGGTGGACCTGCTCTACGGCGTCGTCCTCGGCCTCGTACTGAGGATCGTGCAGGGCTGGTCGGCGGTCGCGTTCGGAGGCTCCGGCGCCCTCCCGTCCTACGCATCGCTCGACGGATCGCTGCCGGCGCTCTGGTGGGCGGAGGACCTCCTGGCCGGGGGGATCGTGGCCCCCGTGATCGAGGAGCTCTTCTTCCGCGGGGTTCTCCTCGTCGCCCTGTTCAGCGCGGTGAGACGGAGCGCGCGGAGAGCATCGCCGGATCGTCAGGGCGCCGGCATCCGGAGGGCCGGCGTCGTATCGGTCGCCGTGACCACCGTGCTCTTCGTCCTGACGCATCAGCTCGTGTCGGCTCTGACGCCGGATGCCGCGGTCGCGCTGACGCTCCTCGGCATCGCGACCGGCGCGCTCGTCGTGCTCACCGGGCGGATCTGGCCCGCGGTGCTGGTGCACATCGTGTTCAACCTGAGCGGGGTCGGGCTGATCGTCGCCGGGACGCTGCTCGGCTGACCGGCCGCTCAGAGCAGCGCGGCTCGCAGGACTCTGGCGACCTCGTCCACGGCGGGGATCAGCTGCGACGCGGACTCCTCGTACACGGCGCGATCGCGACGATAGGGGTCGATCACATCGTCGTCCTGCGTTCTGGCGGGGGGCATCTGCCCTCGTCGCCCAGCGACGAGGGCCAGCACGGCGGCGAGGCGCGCACGCGGGGCCGTGCCCGCGGCATCCGCGGTCCGGCGGATGGCGTCGTCGTCCAGAGCGGTGGAGAGCGCGGCGAACTCCCGCACGGTGAACGCGCGCCGCAGAGCCGAGGGAGCGAGCTCGACGGACGCTGTCCGATGCTCGCGGGACATGGCGAGGATCAGGTCGGCTCCCGCGGCGATCGGCTCGGTCAGCCACCGGGCGCGGTGTGTCATGACGTCATCGGGGGAGGCTCCGTGCGCCACGGCGATCTCCTGAGACATGCCTGTCATCTCGGCGCCGACCGGCGCGTGGGTGCCTGCGCTGTGCACGGTCGCGTCGACCCCGTGCAGGCGGGCGCGGAGCACGGTCTCCGCCAGGGGGGACCGGCAGATGTTGCCCGTGCAGACGGTGAGGATCACGGGCGTCCCGGTGTCCGCCGACGCATCGGAGGACCGGCCGAGCGCCCGCGGCGCGCTCCGGTCCGCCGGCGCGTCGAAGGAGTCGAGATCCTTCATCGCCCCGCGCCGCTGCTCCAGTTGAGCTGCTCGATGTAGCGCAGCAGCACGCCTTCGCGCAGCGCCCACGGCGAGACCTCCAGCTCGTCGATGTCGAGCACCGTCATCGCGGTGTGCAGGGAGACGGCCGCAGCGACGATCTGGAACGTGCGGTCGGGCGTGATGCCGGGCAGCTCCTGGCGAGCGGATGCGGGGAGGCGCGCCAGCCGGGGGATCCAGGACCCGAGGGATGCGCGGGGCAGCAGCATCCGCTCGATCCCCGACCAGCCGGGGACCGGGTAGCCGACGAGTCGTGCGAGCGAGCGGATCGCCTTCGAGGAGCCGACCACGTGGTCGGGGCGGGGGAGCGCGGCGAACCGGGGGAGGATCTCGGCGAGCGTCGTCCTGGCATGCTCGCGCAGACGCTCGACGTCGTCTTCGCCCGGCGGGTCGTTCGGAAGGAACTGCACGGTCATCCGACCGGCGCCCAGGGGGACGGATGCCGCAGCATCCGGCATCTCGTCGCCACCGGCCGCGATCTCGAGAGAGCCGCCGCCGATGTCGAGCAGCAGGAGCTGCCCGGCCGACCAGCCGAACCACCGTCGGACGGCGAGGAAGGTCAGCTCGGCCTCGGTCTCTCCGTCGAGCACCTGCAGCGGCTGGCCGAGAGCCTTCTCGATGCGCGCGATCACGTCGGCGCCGTTGCGGGCGTCGCGCACCGCGCTGGTGGCCGTCGCGAGCAGCTCGTCCACCCGCTCCTCCGCGGCGACCCTGCGCGCCTGCGCGACCGCGGCCTCGAGTGCCAGGACGCCCTCTTCGGAGATCGCGCCGTCCGGGGTGAGATAGCGCATGAGCCGCAGCACGGTGCGGTCGCTCGTCGTCGCGAGAGGCCTCCCGCCGGGGCGGACGTCCGCCGCGAGCATATGGACGGTGTTCGATCCGATATCGAGGACTCCCAAGCGCACGGGAAGAGACTACCGGTGCCCCGTTACGATGTATGCGTGACCACCGTCGACCCCACGCTGCCACTGTCTCCGTACCGGGAGATCGATCGCGCCGAGTGGGCGCGGCTCGCGGCAGGTCTCGATCAGCCGCTCACCGAGACCGAGGTCGTCGAGCTGCGCGGCATCGGCGACCGGCTCGACCTCACCGAGGTCCGTGAGGTGTACCTCCCGCTGAGCAGGCTGCTCAGCCTGTACGCGACGTCGACTAAGAAGCTCGGCGCGGCGACATCGTCCTTCCTGCAGGAGGACGACTCCACCACGCCGTTCGTCGTCGGCGTCGCCGGCTCCGTCGCCGTGGGCAAGTCGACCATCGCCCGACTGCTGCGCGAGCTGATGAGCCGCTGGCCGGGCACGCCCCGCGTCGAGCTCGTCACGACCGACGGCTTCCTCTACCCGAACGCCGAGCTCGAGCGCCGCGGCCTCATGGACCGCAAGGGGTTCCCCGAGTCGTACGACCGCAGATCGCTGCTCCAGTTCCTCACCGAGGTGAAGAGCGGTGCGCCGGAGGTCCGTGCACCCTTCTACTCGCACATGCGCTACGACATCGTCCCCGACGCCCACGTCGTGGTGCGCCGCCCCGACGTGGTGATCGTCGAGGGCCTCAACGTCCTGCAGCCGCCGCCCGCGCCGAACGACGTCGCCGTGAGCGACCTGTTCGACTTCTCGATCTTCGTCGACGCCGACACCGCGCACATCGAGAAGTGGTACGTCGACCGCTTCCTCGCGCTGCGCCAGGGGGCGTTCTCGAATCCGTCCTCGTACTTCAACGTGTTCGCGCACCTCACCGACACCGAGGCGATCACGACGGCGCTCGGGTACTGGAACGAGATCAACATGCCGAACCTCGTCGAGAACGTGATGCCGACGAAGCACCGAGCGCGGCTCGTCCTGAACAAGGGCGTCGACCACTCCGTCGAGAGCGTGCTGCTGCGCAAGCTTTGACTCGTGTTCGTGCTCGTCATTCCGTGAGGAGTCAGGGAGCGCGGGATCGTGCCCCCTGAACCCCGCATCTCTTGACTTCTCGCGCCGCTCCGGGGCGGGGCGTCGAGCGCGGGGGCGCGAGTTCCGAGCGGAGGACGCCGCGCCGCACGGATTCGTTCGGAATCCTGCCAAAAGTGTGCGCTTACCCTTGACGGTATGTGTGGAATCGTCGGATACGTGGGCCCGCGCCCCAGCCAGGACATCCTGCTCGCAGGACTCGCCCGCCTCGAGTACCGCGGCTATGACTCCGCGGGCGTCGCCGTCATCGACGACGCCGGGACGCTCGGGATGCGCAAGAAGGCGGGCAAGCTCAGCGCGCTGCGCGACTCGCTCGCCGAATCGGCCTTGCCCGACGGCAGCACCGGGATCGGGCACACCCGCTGGGCGACGCACGGTGGACCGACCGACCTCAACGCCCACCCGCACCTCGCGGACGGCGACAAGCTCGCCCTGATCCACAACGGCATCATCGAGAACTTCGCCACGCTCCGTGACGAGCTCCTGGCCGACGGCGTCGTCTTCCGCAGCGAGACCGACACCGAGGTCGCCGCCGCGCTCCTCGGCCGCGAGTACGCCGGCAACGGGGGAGACCTGCAGCTCGCCTTCCGCAGCATCGTGAACCGCCTGGAGGGCGCGTTCACCCTCCTCGCGATGCACCAGGACCACCCGGGCCTCGTCGTCGGCGCTCGTCGCAACTCCCCCCTCGTGATCGGCCTCGGCGAGGGCGAGAACTTCCTCGGCTCCGACGTCGCCGCATTCGTCGAGCACACGCGCAAGGCCCTCGCGATCGGTCAGGACCAGATCGTCTCGATCACGCCGGATGCCGTCAGCGTCACCGACTTCGCCGGAACCCCGGTCGAGGCCGAGCCCTTCGACGTGTCGTGGGATGCCGCCGCCGCAGAGAAGGGCGGATGGTCGTCCTTCATGGCCAAGGAGGTCGCGGAGCAGCCGGAGGCCGTCGCGAACACGATCCGCGGTCGCATCCACGACGGCCAGGTCGTCATCCCCGAGCTCGACGGTCTCGATGAGCTCTTCGCGGGGATCAACCGCATCATCATCACGGCGTGCGGCACCGCCGCCTACTCGGCTCTCGTCGGCAAGTATGCGATCGAGCAGTGGGCTCGGATCCCCGTCGACGTCGAGCTCGCCCACGAGTTCCGCTACCGCGACCCGGTGATCGGCGCCGACACGCTCGTCGTCTCCATCAGCCAGTCCGGCGAGACCATGGACACGCTCATGGCCGTCAAGTATGCGAATGAACGCGGCGCGCGCACGCTCTCGATCTGCAACACGCAGGGTGCGACGATTCCCCGCGAGTCGGATGCCGTCGTCTACACGCACGCCGGACCGGAGGTCGCGGTCGCGTCCACAAAGGCGTTCTCCGCGCAGATCACCGCCCTGCTGCTGCTCGGCCTGCACATGGGCCGCGTCCGCGGAACGGTCGCCGACGCCTCCGTCGACGTCGCCGAGCTGCAGGCGCTGCCGGAGAAGATCGCCCGTGTCCTCGCGGAGGAGCAGGACCACGTGCAGCAGCTCGCCGGCTGGATGGCCGACACCCGCTCGGTCCTCTTCCTCGGCCGCCACGTGGGCTTCCCGATCGCGCTCGAGGGCGCGCTCAAGCTCAAGGAGATCTCCTACATCCACGCCGAGGGCTTCGCCGCCGGTGAGCTCAAGCACGGCCCGATCGCACTGATCGAACCGGGGCAGCCCGTGTTCGTGCTCCTGCCCTCGCCCCGTCACTCGGCGCTCATCCACTCGAAGGTCGTCTCGAACATCCAGGAGATCCGCGCTCGCGGCGCACGGGTGATCGTGGTCGCCGAAGAGGGGGATGCCGCCGTGCTCCCCTTCGCCGACGAGGTCATCCGCATCCCGCTGGCCGGAGCGATGTTCGAGCCGCTGCTGTCGGTCGTCCCGCTGCAGATCTTCGCGATGGCCCTCGCCACCGCGAAGGGCCTCGACGTCGACCAGCCGCGCAACCTCGCGAAGTCGGTCACGGTCGAATAGACCTCCTGCGAAGTGAGTCGAGCGACGCTCTGGCGGCTCAGATCGCGGAGCGTCTGCGGAACCCGGGCCTCTCAGCTGACAGTAGGGCCTTCGCGCCGACGAACGGAGGGCACGAGGAACACGGCGGGGATGCCGGAACCGGCGCCTACTAGGCTGAACGGGTGATCATCGGGACCGGCATCGACCTCGTGGACATCCCGCGATTCGAGCGGACCATCGAGCGCACGCCCAGACTGCTGCAGCGCCTCTTCACGCCCAGCGAGCAGACCCTGCGGCTGCCGTCGCTGGCCGCGCGCTACGCCGCCAAGGAGGCGCTCATCAAGGCGCTCGGCGGCTCGGACGGCGTGCACTGGACCGAGATCGAGATCGCATCCGAGGCCTCAGGTCGACCCCGGTTCGTGCTCAGCGGCACGACCGCCGCCGTCGTCGACGAGCGCGGCATCACCACGCTGCACCTGACCCTCACCCACGACGCAGGCCTCGCCGCCGCGTTCGTCGTCGCCGAAGGAGAGCCGCTGTGACCGTTCCGTTCCGCGAGGCGAGCATCGACCTCGGCGCCATCAGCGACAACGTGCGCCACTTCACGAGGCTCACCGGCGTGCAGGTCATCGCCGTCGTCAAGGCCAACGCCTACGGACACGGCGCCGCAGCCGCGGCCGTCGCCGCTCTGGCCGGAGGCGCGACCCGACTGGGGGTCGCGGAGATCCCCGAAGCTCTCGATCTGCGACGACAGGGCATCACGGCCCCGATCGTGGCGTGGCTGCACGCTCCGGGGGAGCGGTTCGAGCAGGCGGCAGCGCAGGGCATCGAGCTCGGGATCTCGTCGTTCGACCAGCTCGAGGCCGCTGCCAGGGCGGCCGACGTCGACCATCCCGTCGGCGTGCATCTGAAGTTCGAGACCGGGCTGTCGCGCAACGGCATCGCCCCCGCCGACTGGGGCCGCGTGCTCGCGGAGGCCGCTCGGCTGGAGCGCATCGGACGTCTGCGGATCGTGGGGCTCTTCAGCCATCTCTCCAACACCTCTCCCGAGGACGACAGGGCGGCTCTCGCGCGGTTCGAGGAGGGTGTCGCGACGGCGGCCTCCTTCGGCATCCGCCCAGAGATCCGGCACATCGCGGCCACCGCCGCCGCCATCGACCTGCCGGAGACGCGCCTCGACGCGGTGCGCATCGGCATCGGCATCTACGGCGTATCGCCCTTCGAGGAGCGCACGTCGGCATCGCTCGGCCTGCGGCCGGCCATGACGCTGCGCGGTTCCATCGCGGCCGTGCGCAGGGTGCCGGCCGGCACGGGCGTCTCATACGGCTACGCCCACCGCACCGATCGGGACACGACCCTGGTGCTCGTGCCGCTCGGGTACGCGGACGGGGTTCCGCGGAACGCATCCGGCCGGCTTCCGGTGTCGATCGGGGGGCGCCGTTTCCTGAACGCGGGACGCATCGCGATGGACCAGTTCGTCGTCGACGTCGGCGACACCCCCGTCTCGATCGGCGACGAGGTCGTGCTGTTCGGCGACCCCACGCTCGGCGTCCCGTCGGCGGCGGAGTGGGGGGATGCCGCGGACACGATCGGCTACGAGATCGTCACGCGCATCGGCGCCAGGGTTCCGCGGAGGACCACGTGAGCGTCGACCCCTCCCTCCTCGGACGTCGGGAGATCGAGACCGCAGACGACATGGAGGAGCTCGGGCGGACGCTCGGGGCGACTCTGGAGGCAGGGGACCTGCTGATCCTCACCGGTCCGCTCGGTGCGGGAAAGACCACCTTCACCAGGGGGCTGGCCGAGGGACTCGGGGTGCGCGGACCCGTGCAGAGCCCGACGTTCGTCATAGCGCGCACGCATCCGTCGCTCGTCGGTCGCGCACCGCTCGTGCACGTCGACGCCTACCGGCTCGGCTCCGGAGCGGAGCTGGAAGACCTCGATCTCGATCTCGCACGGTCCGTCGTGGTCGTCGAGTGGGGCCGGGGCATGGCCGAGGATCTCGCCGACGCGTGGTGGGACGTCGAGTTGGAGCGACCCGTCGGGCGCGCGGACGGCCTCGACGCGTCCGAGCTGGACGCCGACGCTCCCAGGATCGTGACGATCGCTCGGGAGGAGCGTCGATGAGCACCGTCTCGGAGTCCGCGCGCGTCGCCGTCATCATCGAGGACGACGTCGACGTGCAGACGCTGCTGGACGAGGTCTTCCGCGCCGCGGGGTTCGAGACCGTGCTGGCGGGTTCTGCGCCCGAGGGCATCGCCGCCGTCGTCGCGCACCACCCCGTGATCACGACGCTCGACGTGAATCTGCCGGGGATGGACGGCTTCGAGGCTGCACGACGGATCCGCGAGGTCAGCACGACGTTCATCATCATGCTCTCCGCGCTCTCCGAGGAGCCGGACGTCGTCCTCGGACTCTCGGCGGGGGCCGACGACTACCTCGTGAAGCCCGTCCGCCCGCGCGAGCTGCGCGCCCGGATCGAGGCCGTGATGCGTCGTCCGCGCTTCGAGGCGCCGCCCGCGCCCGGGTCCCCCTCCGGCGGAGCGCCGATGCCGTCGCCTGCGGCCGGCCTGCAGACGCATCGCGACCTCTCCCTCGATCCCGATACGCACACGGTGCTCGTCGGGGGCGGAGAGGTCGAGCTCACCCCGACCGAGTTCGATCTCCTGGCGACCCTGCTCGATTCAGGACGCCGTGTGCGCAGCAAGTCCGAACTGGCCCTCGTCCTCCGCGGCGACACCGCAGGAGGGGCGTCCGACTACGTCGGCGAGCCAGACAGGCGCACGGTCGAGGCGCACATGACGAATCTGCGCCGCAAGCTCGGCGACACCCCCGCCGACCCTCGCTTCATCGAGACGGTTCGCGGTGTCGGCTATCGCCTCACGTCCGCTGATCTCCCGACCGGCGGAGTCCCGAAGGCCTAGGGCGGTCGAGGCCGCGGTTCCCCAACCGCGGCCCCCAGCCGCGCTCCCCAGCCGCGGTTTCCGTCCCCATCAGGATCGTATTGCCCGCGCCGCCCCCGGCGGACGCAGCATCCGCCTTCTTTGAGTAATCTTGCGAGAACGTTGAGGATCGAGGGAGAGGCGGTCGACGATGTCCCGCACGCTGTCGATCTGGCGATGGCAGCTGATCTTCACGGGCAGCATGCTCGCGGTCGTCGTGGTGATCGCCGCCTTCTCACCGCACACCTTCGGCAACCCGCTGGTGGCGCTGGGGCTCGTCGTTCTCGTCGCGACCACCCTGGTGACGCTCATGGTTCCGTGGCCACGCATCCCGCAGTCGATCGTCGTCGCGGTGCCGCTTCTCGACGCGCTCGCCGTAGGTCTGGCGACGAGCGCTCCCGGCATGCGCATCGAGCTCCTCTGGGTGTTCCCGGTGGCCTGGCTCGCATCGTACTTCGCGCTGCCGTGGGTGTTCGCGGGCATCGGCTTCATCAGCGCGTGTCTTCTCCTCTTCACGAGCCGCAGCGGAGAGCCCGCCGACGTGCTCGTGCGCGTGCTCATCGTCGTGCTGACGCTGAGCTTCCTCGGCACGACGATCCGCATCGGCGCACAGCGCTCGCGGGCCGCGAGACGGCTCCTGCAGCGGCAGTCCGAGCAGGCGGAGAGGGCCGCCGATCGTGCGCAGACCCAGGAGCAGCGGGTCACGCAGGTCATCGACGCCCTGGACGTGGCGCTCGTCGTGGTCAACGCGGACGGTCGGATCCTGAAGATGAACGACGCCTATCGCACGCTGTACGGGCGTGATCGATTCGGGGCCGCTCTGCCGTCGACGGCCGTGGAGTACGACGAGCGCAGGGGTGCACCGCTGTCGCCAGAGCGGACGACCCTGTCGCTCGCGGCACGTGGCGAGGAGCTCAGGAGCGAGCGGATCTGGCTCTTCGATCAGGAGGGGCGGTGGCGCGCACTGCAGGCGAGCACGCAGCGCCTCGCCGACGCGACGGCGCGCGACCGCAGCACCCTGCTCATCATCGACGACGTCACCGCACTGATCGAGGCCGCCGAGGAGCGGCGCACCCTCACCGCGATCGTGTCGCACGAGCTGCGCAACCCGTTGATGGCGATCCTCGGCCACGTCGACCTCCTGCGGGAGCGGGACGATCTGCCCGGCTCCGTCGTCGCGCAGCTGGAGGTCATCTCCAACGCCAGCGAACGGATGCAGCGGCTGGTGGAGAGCACGCAGGACGAAGCGAGGCGCGCGTCGGAGTCGCTGCCGGAACCGGTCGATCTCCGCCAGGTCGTCGATGCGTCGGCGGCGTCGTACTCGGCGATCGCGAGGAGTAACCGGCAGGAGCTCGTCGTGGAGGGACTCGACAGCCTCGTGGTGCGCGGAGACGCCTTCCGTCTGCGCCAGGTGCTCGACAATCTGCTGAGCAACGCGGTCAAGTACACCCCGGGCGGTGGCGGCATCCGGGTGCGTCTCGGCGTCGACGACGGCGGGGCGGTGCTCTCGATCGCCGACACCGGCGACGGGATGACGGCCGACGAGGTCGCGCGGGTCTTCGACCCCTATTTCCGCACCGCGCGGGCCGTGGTCGGGGGCGCCCCCGGCACCGGGCTGGGCATGGGCATCGCCCGCGACATCGTGACCGACCACGACGGGAGCATCGAGGTGGGCAGCGCTCCCGGTGCGGGAACCCGTGTCACGGTGCGGTTCCCGCTGATCGAGGAGGACGGATCATGAGGGAGCTGACGCACACCGCGATCAGCGTCGACGTCATGACCAGCATGGTCGCGGTGGTGACGGTCGTGACGGTGGTCGTGATCGGGCTCGCGACGCTCGCACGGCCGAGCAGGGCGACGATCACCTGGGGGGCGGCGTTCGCACTGGGGATGCTCGGCACCTACCTGTGGGTGGCCGGTCTCCAGCTGCATGAGCCGCGTCTGACGGCCGGAGCATCTGGACTGCTGCTCTGCTTCGAGCCGCTCCTCTGGCTGGGGCTGCGGATGCACAGGGGTGCGCGCACGCTCTGGTGGCCGCTCCTCGCCTTCATGGTGCTCATCCCGACCGTGCTCGTGCTCGCGGCGGGGACACCGGCGTTCCAGGTGACGTTCCGCCTCTCTTTCCTCAGCGCGAGCGTCTTCGCCGGGCTGGTCGCGTGGGAGCTGATCAGACTGAAGACGGTGTCGCGCGACATCACGATGCCGCTTCTCCTGGCCGCGTGCTCCTTCGTCGTCGTCGCGATCGCCGGTGCCGTCTCCGTGCTGCTGGACAACGGAGTGAGCTCCGACGAGCAGCTGAGCGTGCTCCGTGGCGTCAACAGCGTGGGCACCGTGGTGACCAGCATCTGCGCGGCGTTCACCCTCGTGCTCCTCGTGCGGTCAGATCGGGTCGCTCCGGCCACGGGTGATGCGGCCGCGCGTGCGGCGCGCAGGCTTCGCAAGGCACAGGCTCAGAACGACAACGCCTGGTCCGTCCTCGACGTGCGGCTGGACGATCCGCTGGACCTCAGGGAGGCGTCGACGAGCACCGGATACGCGGCGATCGTCGAGCGCTTCCACTCCGACATCGAGGAGGTGCTCCCCGCGAGTGCCGATGCCGATCGCGTCGACGACTCCCGTTCGATCATCGTCATCCGCGGGAGTGAAGAGGAGATCCGGCATCACATCCGCGCTCTGCTGCAGCGGATCTCGGCGATCGAGCACGATGCGGGTGCCTCCGGGATCCGGGTGTCGGCGAGCATCGGCTGGGCGAGCGCCTCGGCGTGGGGGCACGACTACGACGCGCTGGCGGCAGCGGCCGGCACGGCATCGGCGTCCGCCCGCGCCGATGGCGGCGACCGCTGGAGGCGCGCGGAGGAGAACGGCTCAGCATCCCCGGCTACCCTGGAAGCGTGATCCTCGCCGTCGACACCTCCCTCGGTACCGCCGTGGCCCTCATCGACGCTGACGGCGCCCTCCGCGCCGAGGCGGCGACCGCCGACCCGCTCGGGCACGCCGAGGTGATCGGCGATCTGCTCGCCGATGTCCTGAAGGACGCGGGGGCGGGGGAGATCACCCACGTCGTGTCCGGCATGGGCCCCGGGCCCTTCACCGGCCTGCGCATCGGCATCGCGGCGGCTCGTGCCTTCGCCCTCGGGCGCGGCATCCCCGTGGTCCCGGTGCCGAGCCATCTCGCGGCGGCGCTCTCGGTGTCCGCCGACGGTCCGTTCGCCATCGTCACCGACGCGCGTCGTCGAGAGGTCGCGGTCACGGTGTTCGACGGGACGGATGCCGACGGCATCCCCGCCGTCGTCGCCGACACGGTTCTCGTGCCCGCGGTCGAGGCCGATGCGCACCTGGGCGGCATCCGGCGGATCGACGTGTCCGAGTTGTCCGGCGCCGACCTGGCGCGGGTCGCGGCGCGTGCACTCGCGGCAGGACGCGTCCTGGCCGACGACGAGCCGCTGTACCTGCGGCACCCCGACGTCGTGCTCCCCGGAGTGCCGAAGCGGGTGGGATCATGACGCTGCGTCCCGCGACTCCGGCCGATCTCGACGGGATCATGGCGATCGAGAACCGCGCGTTCCCGACCGACGCGTGGAGCGCCGAGTCGATGGCGTCCGAGCTCGCCAGCCCGCACGCCCGCTACCTCGTCGACGAGGTCGACGGCGTGACGATCGGCTACGGCGGTGTGCGGGCGCTGCAGGGCGGGTCGGATGCCGACATCCAGACCATCGCGTTCGACGCCGATCGCCGCGGTGAGGGCCGAGGACGGGCCCTGCTGCGCGCGCTGCTCGAGGCTGCAGTGGGGCGGGGCGCACGAGAGGTGTTCCTCGAGGTGCGCGACGACAACCCCGCCGCGGCGGGACTGTACCTCTCGGAGGGTTTCGAGGAGATCGGCCGCCGCCCCCGCTACTATCAGCCGGACGATGTGGATGCGATCGTGATGCGCCTCGACCTGCGCGCGTGGGATGCGCGGCGCACCGCGACGTCGAAGGAGCAGACCGCATGACCGCCGCCCCCCTTGTGCTCGGCATCGAGACGAGCTGCGACGAGACCGGCATCGGCATCGTCCGCGGACGCACCCTGCTCTCGAACACGATCGCCTCGAGCATGGACGAGCACGCCCGCTACGGCGGCGTCGTTCCGGAGGTGGCCGCGCGCGCTCATCTGGAGGCGCTGCAGCCGTCGATCGACGCGGCTCTCGACGAGGCCGGCATCCGTCTGCAGGACCTCGACGCGGTGGCGGTCACCAGCGGGCCGGGGCTCGCGGGGGCGCTCATGGTCGGCGTCGGCGCGGCCAAGGGCCTCGCGGTGTCGATCGACAAGCCCCTGTACGCGGTCAACCACCTGGTGGGGCACATCGCGGCCGACATCCTCACGGCGGACTCCGCGCCGCTGGAGTACCCGACCATCGCGCTCCTCGTCTCGGGCGGGCACACCTCGCTCCTGCACGTCCGCGACCTCACGACCGACGTCGAGCTGCTCGGCGAGACCATGGACGACGCCGCGGGCGAGGCCTTCGACAAGGTCGCAAGGCTCCTCTCCCTGCCCTACCCCGGCGGGCCCGAGATCGACAGGGCCGCGGTCGACGGCGACCCGAACGCCATCCGCTTCCCCCGTGGCCTGTCCAAGGCGTCCGATCTGGCGAAGCACCGCTACGACTTCTCCTTCTCCGGACTCAAGACCGCCGTCGCCCGCTGGGTCGAGCGCTGCGAGGCCGATGGCGTCGAGGTGCCGGTGGCCGATGTGGCGGCGAGCTTCCGCGAGGCCGTCGTCGACGTGCTCGTGACGAAGGCGCTGGCGGCGTGTGAGGATCTCGGGGTCCCGCGACTGCTGCTCGGCGGGGGCGTCATCGCGAACCGCAGGCTGCGCGAGGTCGCGCTCGCCCGTGCCGAGAAGGCGGGGGTGACGGTGCGCATCCCGCCGCTGTCGCTGTGCACCGACAATGGCGCCATGATCGCGGCGCTCGCCGCAGAGCTGATCTCCTCCGGTCGGCGGCCGTCGACCCTCGCCTTCGGCGCCGACTCGACCCTCCCCGTCACGGAGATCCAGGTGGCCGAGCGCTCATGACCACACCGGACGACGGGCTGCGCGCCCGCATCGAAGGACCCAGCGGCGAGGTCGAGCGGCCGGCGGGGTCTGCTCGTCTCCCCGGCGCCAGACGCGACGCGTACACGAAGCTGCCCACCGGGCCGGTGACCGTGGAGCCGATCGTCGCCAGCGGTCCGCACCTCGAAGACGACGACGAACACGACGGGTGGGAGCCCTCGGCTGCGCCCGCGTCCGTCGACGAGACGCGGCTCGCGCCCTGGGCGCTGCTCGCCGCGATCGTCTCGCTGTGCGCCTCGTTCTTCGTCGGCTGGGTGATCCCGGTCGCGGTGGTGGCCGTGATCGCGGCGATCATGTCGCTGCGGCGTCCGGCCGAGAGCAGAGCCGTCGCGACGTGGGCTCTCGTGCTCGGCCTCGCGGCGACGACGTACAGTCTGGGCTGGCTGGTGTGGGCCGGTCTGCAGTTCGAGAGGTTCGGGTAGCGGATGCTCGACGCCGACCGGACATCGATGTCATCAGGGGGGCCGATGCCGCACGATCATGACGGCGAGGAGCGTCGTGCGCTCCAGCGCAAGGCGTACGGCCGCGAGGCGTCGCTCACGGATGCCGAGGCTCGGCGTCTGCACGAGCTCGAGCACGCCCTCCGCGAGAGCGCCCGCCCCGAGGCTGCAGCCCCCGCAGCGGAGCGCTCCGCGCGGACGGCGGTCCGCGACACGGGGCCGGTGGACGGAGTCCGCCTGGACGGCATGCGGGCGGGCGAGGTGCAGCCTCCCGTCACGCGGGGAGTCGTCGACGAGGAGAACGCCGCAGCGGCGCCCGTGGCCGACGAGACCGAGACCGAGAGCGCGGCAGACGAGGCGGCGCCGGGCATCTGGAGGACTCTGCGGTCGCACGGGAAGCCCGTGGCCGCTGCGTCCGCCGTCCTGCTGGCGATCGGACTCGGCGCGGGTTGGGCGCTGTTCTCTCCGCGCGCGAGCGACATCCCGCTCAGCGCGGAGGAGGTGGAGCGCAAGCTGGAGCTCTACACGGCGCAGAAATTCGACGACGGCTCGCTGCGCGCCGTCGCGCGCGATGGAGACGCCCTCGTCTGGTTCGCGACGAAGAGCGCGCCGGAGTCGCAGTCGTGCCTGACCCTCGATGTGGGGGAGCAGTCCTCCATCAACTGCGTCACCGATGACGAGTTCGCCACGTTCCCGTTGAACGCGTCGATCTCGGTGCCTTCTGACGAGGGCGGCTCGATGGGCGGAAGCAGTGTGAACGCCACGGGCATGCTCACCACGGCCGGCGAGGTGATGGTCGCGATCAACCGCTGGGACTACGACGACTCCATGCTCAGTCAGTTCGAGGGCGAGGAGAAGGTGCGTGCCCAGGCTCTCATCGACGAGGGGTACCAGCCGGGGATGTCCCTGATCGGACACTTCCGCGGAGAATCCGTGTGGGTCGCCGACCGCTTCACCGACACGGGCTCGATGGAGAGATGCCTGATCGTCGACGTCGTGGACGCATCGAAGTGCGCCGCACCGGACAACAGCGGGAAGCAGGCGCCGATCCGGCTGAGCTCCGGCGACGCGGACGACTCGCCGTGGTCCCTGACCGTGGAGTTCACCGGCTGGGGCATGCCCTACCTGACGATCACCGAGGGTCCGACCGGCGGATCGCTCGTGGTGATCGACACCGAGTCGGGGGATCCGATCGAGGTCCAGGCCCCCGTAGACCCTGCCGGCTGACTAGGCCGCAGACACCCGGTCGGCGAGGATCGCCAGACGCTCGTCGCCGATGCGGGTGAGGATCAGCGTCGCCGACTCCGCGCCCTTCAGCGCGAGCTCCCTGCGGAAGGCCGCAGGGTCGACGTCCATGCCGCGCTTCTTGATCTCCAGGGTGCCGATGCCGTTCCTCTTGAGCACCGCACTGATCGCCTTGGGATTGGCGGGCATCGTCTCGCGCACGCGGAACGACTGCACGAACGGACTCGTGAGCGCGGCATCCGAGGTGAGGTATGCGATGCGCTCGTCGAGCATCCCCGCCTCCAGGCTGCGGGCGACGTCGCCGATGAGCCGCGCGCGGATGACGGCTCCGTCCGGTTCGTGCAGGAAGGCGCCGAGCGGGCGCACCGGCGCGTCTTCGGCGTCGGCGCCCGCGGTGAGCTCGTAGGAGCGCTCGCCGCGGATGAGGAGCGCCGCTCTGCGCACGCCCTCTCTGGCGAGGACGCCGGTCCAGACCACGAGCTCCACGACGCTGCCGTCCGCGCTCACCCACTGGGCCTCGGCGTTTGCCGGGAGGCTGTCGCGATCGTGCGCGGGGCCGAGCTTGATGCCGGTCGGCGTGCGCGATGCCACGTCGAAGGCCCAGTCCAGCGACGGCGAGTAGTCGTCGGCCGAGACGCGGCGGGTCTCGGCGTGCCCGGAGGTGCGTCGCGCGGGGTCCATCCAGATCGCGCGAGCGGCGGGCGCGGTCGCCGTGCTCAGCTCCCGGTGCGCATCCTCCGCCGTGCTGTGGCGCACGTCCGATCCGAACGGCGCGAGGTTGTACGCGGCGATCGCGGCTGTCACCTCGTCGGCGTCGACGGCGGTCACCTCGAGTCCTGCCCCGGCGAAGGCGAGGGCGTCGCCGCCGATTCCGCAGCCGAGATCGGCGACGCTCGTCAGACCGGCGCTGCGGATGCGCTGGGCGTGCCGTGCGGCGACCCCCAGTCTCGTCGCCTGCTCGAGGCCGGCGCGGGTGAACAGCATCCGCTCGGCGAAGTCGCCGAACTTCGCCCGTGCCCTGGCGCGCAGGTGGGCCTGACCGACGACTGCCGAGACGAGTTCAGGGGAATGACCCGCAGCGCGCAGCCGCGACACGGCCCTGGCGACCTCGCCCGTCGACTCGATCGGCCCGAGGGCGTCGAGGAGCTCGAGTCCGTCGGGGGTGAGCAGGGCGCGCAGCTCGGACATCTCCACCCGTTCAGCTTAGGTCGTGCCCGGCTGGCACTCGCATTGCATGAGTGCCAGCTGAGCGCTTAGACTGGATTAGCACTCTCGGGTTGAGAGTGCGAACAAGTCTTTCGTGTCAGCGTCAAGAAAGAAGAGGTAGACCGTGTCGGTTTCCATCAAGCCGCTCGAGGACCGCATCGTCATCAAGCAGGTCGAGGCCGAGCAGACCACCGCGAGTGGCCTGGTCATCCCCGACACCGCCAAGGAGAAGCCCCAGGAGGGCGAGGTCGTGGCCGTGGGCCCCGGCCGCATCGATGACAACGGCAACCGCGTCCCGCTCGACGTCGCCGTGGGCGACCGCGTGCTCTACAGCAAGTACGGCGGCACCGAGGTGAAGTTCGGCGCAGACGAGTTCCTCGTCCTGTCGGCTCGCGACGTCCTCGCGGTCGTCGTTCGCTGATCCAGCGCACAACGCAGAAGGGGTTCGGATGCTTCGGCATCCGAACCCCTTCGCATGTCCGGAGCAGTCATGCGGCGACCGATTCCTGCCGAACCGCGGTCGTGGCGGCTGAACACGCGTTCGGCCTCCGCCCACGGGCATAGGGTTGTGCGGTGACCCCTGACGCCCCCGCCCGCACCGGCCAGACCGCGGGGGCCGTCTACGCCGTCGCCGCCTACCTGCTCTGGGGAGTGCTGCCGCTGTACTTCCTGCTGCTGGTGCCCACGGGCGCGTGGGAGGTCGTCGCCTGGCGTGTGCTGCTGTCTTTCGTCTTCTGCCTGATCCTGCTCACCGTCACACGCGGATGGAAGGCCTTCGGCGTCATCATCCGGCAGCCGAAGCTGCTCGGCCTCACGGCGCTCGCTGGCCTGCTGATCTACGTGAACTGGCAGGTGTTCGTCCTCGGCACCCTGAACGACCGGGTGGTGGAGACGAGCCTCGGCTACTTCATCAATCCGATCACCACGGTGCTGCTGGGCGTCTTCGTGCTGCACGAGCGGATCCGCCGGATGCAGTGGGCGGCGATCGGCATCGCCGCCGTCGCGGTGATCGTGATCGTCGTCGCCTACGGGGAGTTCCCCTGGATCGCGCTCTCGCTCACCGCGTCCTTCGGCATCTACGGACTCATCAAGAAGAAGATCGGACCGGCGGTGGATGCCGTGAGCGGTCTGACCCTCGAGTCCTTCTGGCTCATCCCCATCGCGATCGTGCAGCTCATCCTGGTGGCCTTCACCCCCGCAGGCATCACCATGGGGGCGAACGGCGTCCCCCACGCACTGCTGCTGGGCTTCGCCGGCGTCGCGACGGCGGTGCCGCTGCTGCTGTTCGCGGCGGGGACGCGACGGATCGACCTCACCATCATCGGGATGATCCAGTTCATCACCCCGATCATGCAG
This sequence comes from Microbacterium sp. NPDC012755, assembly GCF_042901325.1. Taxonomy (NCBI): domain Bacteria; kingdom Bacillati; phylum Actinomycetota; class Actinomycetes; order Micrococcales; family Microbacteriaceae; genus Microbacterium; species Microbacterium sp. NPDC012755. Next base: position 2,088,603 of record NZ_JBIBCT010000001.1, read on the forward strand.
TTCGTGATCGGCGTCACCTTCCTGCATGAGGAGATGCCTCCCGCACGCTGGGCTGGCTTCATCCTCGTCTGGATCGCGATCGGCGTGTTCGTGGCCGACCTTCTCCTCGCGGGGCGGCGGAGCCGTGGAAGCGGCCCTGCAGAACTCGTCTGAACCTCGGGTGCATCGACGGCGGAACCCGGTGTCGGATCGTTAACGCACCGAAACCTAAGCACCCACTACGCGCTCCTGCCACGCTCTAGGGTTAGAGCACCCGATCGTGGTCGCATTCCACGCTCAGATATCCAAGGGAGCAACATGAACGCACTGAAGGGCTCGCGCGCAGCGAAGGTCCTCGCCGGGGTCGCGCTGGTCAGCGCGTCGGCACTCGTCATCTCGGGCTGTGCGAGCAGCACGCCGTCCGACTCCGGCGACGGCGGCAACAAGCCGTCCGCCGACCTCACTCTCAAGCTCGGGTCGCTGCTGCCGCAGACCGGTGCTCTGGCCTTCCTCGGCCCGCCCATGGAGTCGGGCGTCGGCCTCGCGGTCAAGGAGATCAACGACGCCAAGGCCGGAATCACCATCGACCTCACTGCCGAGGACGAAGGCGACACCGACACGAAGGCCTATGAGACCTCGATCACCAAGCTGCAGGGTGCAGGCGTGTCCGCCATCGTCGGCGCCGCGGCGTCCGGCGTCTCGAAGCTCATCCTCGACGGCAACGTCGCCGCGGGCATCCTCCAGATCTCGGCCTCGAACACCTCTCCCGACTTCACCACGTGGGACGACAAGGGCCTGTACTTCCGCACCGCCCCCAGCGACCTGCTGCAGGGCGAGGTGCTCGGCAACCTGATCGCCGAAGACGGACACAAGACCCTCGGCATCATCTACCAGAATGACGCGTACGGCACCGGCCTCAACGACGCCATCAAGAAGACGTTCGAGGGCACCGGCGGCAAGGTCGTCGCCGAGGCGTCGTTCAACGTCGGCGACGCGCAGTTCGACGCGCAGGTCGAGACCATCAAGGCGCAGAACCCGGACGCCGTCGCCATCGTCTCGTTCGACCAGTTCAAGACGATCGCCCCGCTGCTGGTGAACGCCGGCATCACGGCCGACAAGTTCTACATGGTCGACGGAAACCTGTCCGACTACGGCACCGACATCCCTGTCTCGCTCGAGGGCGCCCAGGGCACCAAGGCCGGCCCCAAGCTCGCCGACGACTTCACGAAGCGTCTGCAGACCTTCTGGACGGGCGAGGGCAACGCCGAGGTGAAGGACTTCACCTACGCGGGTGAGGCGTACGACGCTGTCGTGCTCGTGGCTCTCGCGTCGCTCGCCGCCGGCTCCACCAAGGGCGCCGACATCGCGGCGAAGATGCAGGAGGTCTCGGGCGGCTCCGGCGACGGTGAGAAGTGCACGACCTTCGCCGACTGCGCCAAGATCATCAACTCCGGCAAGGTGGCCGACTACGACGGCTACTCCGGAGGAGTGAAGTTCGACGAGAACGGCGACCCGCAGGACGCCACGATCGGCATCTACAAGTACGGCGCGGACAACACCATCACCCGCACCAACTGATATCGCTGAGAAGGCCCCGGATGCTCGCATCCGGGGCCTTCTCCGTGTCCTGCGCGTTCGTCTCGCTCGTAGAGTGAGGAGCGCAGTGACGAGACGGAACGCGTCTCAGGCGGCGTCGGTGCCCAGCGTGCCGAGGTAGAGCCCGATGACCTTGGGATCGTTCAGCAGGTCGCGCCCCGTGCCCTCGTACGCGTCCTTGCCCTGGTCGAGGACGTACCCGCGGTCGCAGATCTGCAGGCAGCGACGGGCGTTCTGCTCGACCATGATCGTGGTCACGCCGGCCTTGTTGATGTCGGAGACGCGGATGAACGCGTCATCCTGCCGCACGGGGGAGAGGCCCGCAGACGGCTCGTCGAGCAGGAGCACCGACGGGTCCATCATCAGAGCGCGCGACATCGCGACCATCTGGCGCTCTCCACCCGACAGGGAGCCGGCGCGCTGCTTGAGCCGCTTGCCGAGCTCCGCGAAGATGCCGCTGACGAACTCGAGCCGTTCGGCGTAGATCTTGGGGTTCTGGAAGAGTCCCATCTGCAGGTTCTCCTCGATGGTCAGCGAGGGGAAGACGTTGTTCGTCTGCGGGACGAACGCCACCCCGCGCTTGACGAGCTTGTCGGCCTTGAGGCCGACGATGCTCTCGCCGTTCACGGTGATGTCGCCGGAGCGCACGTTCACCATGCCGAAGATCGACTTCAGCAGGGTCGACTTGCCGGCGCCGTTCGGGCCGATGATCCCGATCAACTCGCCCTGCCTGGCCACCAGATTCGCCCCGTTGAGGATGTTCACGCCCGGCAGGTACCCGGCATGGACGTCCTTCAGCTCGACGATCACCTTCTCATCGCTCATGCGCGACCCTCCTCGGGGGAATCGGTCTCTTCCGCGGCGAGCTCCGCCTCGGCTTCGGCCTCGATCTTCTCGCGCAGTCGTGCGGCCGCGGCGTCCTCTAGCACGGGGATGCGACCGGTGACGGCTCCGAGGTCGAGGTCCTGGTGCGCGCCGAGGTAGGCGTCGACGACCGCGGGGTCCTCCATGACGTCCTCCGGCGGACCCTCCGCCACCACGCGCCCCTCGGCCATGACGACGACCCAGTCGGCGATGTGCCTGACCATGTGCATGTCGTGCTCGACGAAGAGCACGGTCATTCCCTGGTCCTTGAGGTCGAGGATGTGGTCGAGCAGAGACTGGGTGAGGGCCGGGTTGACGCCGGCCATCGGTTCGTCGAGCATCACCAGCGTGGGGTCGCTCATCAGCGCCCGAGCCATCTCGAGCAGCTTGCGCTGACCTCCGGAGAGCGCTGCCGCGAAGTCCTTCTCCTTGGCGTCGAGCTTGAAGCGCGCGAGCAGCTCGCGCGCCTTCGTCTCGATCTCGGTGTCCTGCGAGCGCCAGAGGAACGGGAAGAGCGAGGCCCAGAAGCCCTCGCCCTTCTGGTGCGGGGCGCCGAGCTTCATGTTCTCGAGCACGGTCAGCAGCGACAGGGATTTCGTCAGCTGGAACGTGCGGACCTGGCCCATCCGCGCGACCTTGAACGAGGGCACTCCCGCGAGGTTGTTCCCGTCGAACGACCAGGAGCCGCTGTTGGGGCGGTCGAACCCGCACAGCAGATTGAAGAGCGTCGTCTTGCCGGCGCCGTTCGGCCCGATCAGGGCCGTGATGGCGCCACGGGGGATCTCCACGTGGTCCACGTCGACCGCGGTGAGACCGCCAAAGCGGCGCTGCACCGCGTCGACCACCAGGATCGGATCGACCTTCGCGACGCCGGGCGCCGCAGGTCCCTTCGCGAGGCCCGTCGTCTTCGGACGGCGGATGCTTCCCGTCGCGGGGGCGGCGGACTCCGCGGAGCCCTCGGGGTTCAGTTCACTTGACAAAGGTCATCTCCCTCTTGTCTCCGAGGATGCCCTGCGGGCGGAAGATCACGAGCAGCATGAGTGCGACACCGACGAAGATGAACACGAGCGTCGAGGCCTGGCTGTCGGACATCGGAAGCACGCCGGCCTTCGCCATGCCGGGCAGCAGGTTCGCGAGGAACGCGAACACGACCCAGAACAGCACGGCTCCGAGCGTCGGTCCGAACACCGTGGCGGCGCCGCCGAGCAGCAGGATCGTCCACAGGAAGAAGGTGAGCGAGGTCGTGTAGTTGCCTGGCACGACGGCCGAGGGGAGCACGAACACGATGCCGCCGGCGGCGCCGATCACCCCGCCTACGACGAGCGCCTGCATCTTGTAGGCGAACACGTTCTTGCCGAGCGAGCGCACCGCGTCCTCGTCTTCGCGGATGCCTTTGAGCACGCGACCCCAGGGGCTGCGCATCAGAGACCAGACCAGCAGGATCGACACGGCCAGCAGCAGGATGCCGAACACGCGGTTCCACAGGTCGTCGGCCGAGAACGTCCACGGGCCGAACCCGTAGGTGCCCTCGGGGAAGGGGTTCGCGTCGCGGAAGCCGCCGTTGTACTGGGCGAGTCCGTCTGCGGAGTTCGTCCACTCGTCGAACAGCTGAGTGGTGAACAGCAGTCGCACGATCTCTCCCGCCGCGATCGTCGCGATGGCGAGGTAGTCGGCGCGCAACCGCAGGGTCGGGATGCCGAGGAGCACGGCGAACAGGGCGCCGCCGGCCATGCCGATCAGCATGCCGAGCCACCAGGGGAGCCCGAACGAGAGCACGGAGATGGCGTAGCCGTAGCCGCCGATCGCCATGAACGCCGCCATGCCGAAGTTCAGCAGGCCCGCGTAGCCGAAGTGCACGGCCAGGCCCGTCGCCGCCAGGGCGTACGCGATCGTGACCGGGCTGATGAGGTAGACGGCGGTGTTGGAGAAGATGCTTCCGAAGTCCATGATCAGCCCAACCTTTCCTTGCGTCCGAGCAGACCCTGCGGCCTGACCAAGAGGATCACGATCAGCACGACGAGGGCGCTCGCGTACTTCAGGTCGGAGGGGATCCACAGGGTGGAGACCTCGACCGCGATGCCGACGATCAGCGAGCCGATGAGCGCGCCGAACGCGGTGCCGAGTCCGCCGAGCGTGATCGCGGCGAACATGAGCAGCAGCATCTGGGTGCCCATGTCCCACTTCACGCCGGGGCGGAAGTACGCCCACAGGATGCCGGAGATCGCGGCCAGCACACCGGCGACGACCCAGACGATCCGGACCACCCGGTCGACGTCGATGCCGGAGGCGGCGGCCAGCTGCGGGTTGTCGGAGATGGCTCTGGTCGCCTTGCCGATGCGGGTGCGGGTGAGGAAGTAGGCCACCGCGAGGATGACGATGATGCTCACGCCCATCGCGATCATGTCGATGTACGACAGCGAGATCGGCCCGAGCTGGATCGGTGTGGGGCTCGCGCCGGGGAGCTGGTAGGTGCCGCCCCCGACGAAGTACTGGAAGACGTACCGCAGCGCCAGGGACAGACCGATGCTGACGATCATCAACTGGACGGTGCCGAGACCGCGATGGCGGAGCGGGCGCCAGACCGCGGCATCCATGCCCCAGCCGAACAGGCCGCCTCCGACGACAGCGGCGATGAGTCCCGCCCACAGGGGGAGGTGCCAGAAGGTGGTCGTGACCATGGCGAGCAGTCCACCCCAGGTGACCATCTCGCCGTGCGTGAAGTTCGACATGCGCGTGGTGCCGTAGATCAGCGCCGCACCCATCGAAGCCAGCGCGAGCAGCAGCCCGAAGTTGAGCCCGCCGACGAGACGGGAGAAGAGCTGATCCCAGAAGGAGACCGTGATCCGCTCTCCCTCGCCGAGGAAGAGGTTCATGATCTTCGTGCCGGTCAACCCGAACTCGACCTCGAACGACGCCGTCGTCCCCGCGATGGGCTGCGTGCCCTCGGGGAGTTGCGCGGCGTCGACGATCACACCTTTCGGCAGCGTGTCCTCGTCGACGGTGAGCGTGTACGTCGCCTTCTCCGGCACATACAGGCGCCACTTGCCGTCGGCATCCGTCTTGGTCTCTCCGTCGAAGCCCTTGCCCTTGATGGTCATGACCACATCGGGTACGGGCTTGTCATCGAAGGTGATGACGCCGGCGAAGTAGAAGTCTGTGATCTCCTGGCCGTCGTCCGTCGTGTCGGCTGATGCCGCGGCCGGGGGCTGCAACCAGAGGAACGCGATGGCGAGGAGTGCGCCGAGCGCCACCACGATCCATCGGGTTCCGCTCCGTCTCGCCGTGATCGTCAGACTCACAGATCCTCCAGCCCCAGTACGCAGGCGATGACGGAGTTGTTCATCAGCCTTGATGTACGACGGTATGAGCGTAATGTGTCGGTTCTGTTTCAGCCAAGGCACGATCTGCTCACGGCGCGCCGCCGGTGTCGTCCGACGACGCGGCTGCGGCCTCGGAATCCCCGTCCTCCTGCGGAGAAGCGGGGAATATCTCCAGCCGCGACACGCTTAGAATTGGTACACGCCGCCGCCCCACCACGCGCCCCGCAGGAGGACAATCCATGGACCAGCACGATCCCTTCGGTTTCGTCGGACTCACCTACGACGATGTGCTGCTCCTCCCGGGGCACACCGATGTGATCCCGAGCGAGGCCGACACCTCCTCGCGCATCACGCGCCGGATCTCGGTCGCGACCCCGCTGCTCTCCAGCGCGATGGACACCGTGACGGAGTCGCGCATGGCGATCGCGATGGCGCGCGAGGGAGGCATCGGCATCCTGCACCGCAACCTGTCGATCGCCGACCAGGCCGCGCACGTCGACCGCGTCAAGCGCAGCGAGTCGGGCATGATCACCGACCCGATCACCACGACTCCGGACGCGACGGTCGAAGAGGTCGACGCGCTGTGCGCGAAGTACCGCATCTCGGGCCTCCCCGTGGTCGACCCCGATGGCAAGCTCGTCGGCATCATCACCAACCGCGACATGCGGTTCGTCTCCGGCTTCGAGCGTCAGACGACCTTCGTCAAGGACGTCATGACCAGCGAGAACCTCGTCACCGCTCCGGTCGGCGTCGCGGCGGGCGAGGTCATCGCGCTGTTCGCCCGTCACCGGGTGGAGAAGCTGCCGCTCATCGACGCGGACGGAAGGCTCGCTGGTCTCATCACCATCAAGGACTTCGACAAGAGCGAGAAGTACCCGCTCGCGACCAAGGACGACCAGGGTCGGCTGCGCGTCGGCGCCGCGATCGGATTCTTCGGCGACGCGTGGGAGCGCGCAGAGGCGCTGCGCGACGCGGGAGTCGACGTGCTCGTGGTCGACACCGCCAACGGCCAGTCCCAGGGCGTCATCGACCTGGTCCGCCGCCTGAAGGCGGACGAGTCGTTCGCGCACATCGACGTCATCGGCGGCAACGTCGCCACCCGCGAGGGCGCTCAGGCGCTCGTCGACGCAGGGGTGGATGCGGTCAAGGTCGGCGTGGGCCCCGGGTCGATCTGCACCACGCGCGTCGTCGCCGGCGTCGGCGTCCCGCAGGTCACCGCGGTGTACGAGGCGTCGCTCGCCGCGCGCCCCGCGGGCGTCCCGGTGATCGCCGACGGCGGCCTGCAGTACTCGGGCGACATCGCGAAGGCCCTCGTGGCCGGTGCGGACGCCGTGATGCTGGGGTCGCTGCTCGCGGGCACCGACGAGTCGCCGGGCGAGATCGTCTTCCAGTCGGGCAAGCAGTTCAAGCAGTACCGCGGCATGGGCTCGCTCGGAGCGATGCAGACGCGCGGCAAGCAGACCTCGTACTCGAAGGACCGCTACTTCCAGGCCGACGTGCCCAGCGACGACAAGCTCATCCCCGAGGGCATCGAGGGTCAGGTCCCGTACCGCGGGCCGCTCTCGGCCGTCGCCTACCAGCTGGTCGGCGGCCTGCGTCAGTCGATGTTCTACGTCGGTGCGCGCACGATCGAGGAGCTCAAGGCCCGTGGCCGTTTCGTTCGCATCACCGCGGCCGGCCTCAAGGAGTCGCACCCGCACGACGTGCAGATCGTCGTCGAGGCGCCGAACTACAAGAAGTGAGCCCGGCATAGGCGAGAGAAGGGGGCGGATGCTGCGGCATCCGCCCCCTTCTGCATCCTCGGTTCAGTGCGCGAGCGCCGGCTCCGTCTCGACGGCCTCGGACGCGGCGGCATCCGTCGACTTCCCGGACGGGAGCCACAGCGCGATCACCGTCGCCGCGAACAGCACGGCGGCTCCCGTGAACACGGCGGGCTTCGCGGCGTCCACGTAGAGGTCGGGTGTGAGCTGGCCGCCCGCTCCGACGAAGATCGCGGTCATCACCGCGGTGCCGAGTGCGACGCCGAGCTCGCGGATAGTCGAGTTGACGCCGGACGCCTTGGCGTGGTCGACGAGTCCGAGGGTCGCGAGCAGCGCCGTCGCCGACGGGGCGAAGACGAGTCCCATCCCGATGCCCGCGAGGATGAACGGGGCGATCAGGTTCGGGTACTGCAGGTCGGGGGCGGTGATCTGCGCGATCCATGCGAGGGCGACGCCCTGCAGCAGCAGGCCGGGCACGAGTAGCGCGCGCGTGCCGACGCGCGGGGCGATCATGCCGGCGAGCGGGGCGACGAACATCGGGGCCAGTGTCCAGGGCGTTGTCTGCACCGCGGCCTCCAAGGGGGTCGACCCCTGCACGACCTGCAGGTACTGGATGAGGATGAACACCGAGCCGAAGGTGCCGAAGCTGAAGGCGAAGCCGACCACATTCGTGATCGAGAAGGAGCGGTCGCGGAACAGGCGCAGCGGCACCAGAGGAGCCTTCGCGCGCATCTGCCAGATCACGAAGGCCACGAGCAGCACCGTGCCGAGCGCCAGCTCGAGGATCACGCCGAGGGAGTCCCAGCCGTCGTCGTTGCCGCGCACGATCGCGTGGACGAGAGCGAGGACGCCGGATGCCGCGAGCACGGCTCCGGGGATGTCGATGCGGGAGCGGGCGCCGAAGTCGTTGCGGAGCACGAGCAGTGCGAGCGGGATGGCGACGATCGCGACGGGGATGTTGATCCAGAAGATCGCCTGCCAGTTCCAGCCCTCCATGATGGCGCCGCCGACGAGCGGCCCGACCGCGACTCCGAGTCCGGAGACGCCGCCCCAGATGCCGATGGCGAGCGGGCGACGCGATGCGGGGACGGCTCCGGTGAGGAGCGCGAGCGAGAGGGGCATCACCGCTGCGGCTCCGAGCCCCTGGACGGCACGGGCGGAGATGAGCTGACCGGGGTCGGAGCTGAGGGCGGCGAACAGGGAGCCGACGCCGAAGAGGGCGATGCCGATCGCGAAGACGGTGCGGCGGCCGAACCGGTCGCCGAGAGCGGAGGCGATGAGGATCGCGCCGGCGAACGCGAGGGCGTAGGCGTTGACGAACCACTGCAGCTCCTCGACGCTCGCGCCCATCTCCTGGTGCAGCACGGGGAGGGCGTTGGTCATGACGAGGTTGTCGAGCGTGGCCATGAACATCGGGAGGGATGCCGCGGCGATGACGAGCGCGACCGGGCGACGCCTGATCGCGGGGGTGGGCTGAGACATGATGCTCCAGTTGTAATTGAATGATTACTTGTCCTGGAAGCAATGTAGTAATCGAATGATTACAAAGTCAAGTGATTCGCTGATAGCCTTTCGACATGACCTCAGCCGCCGCATCCGACGTCCTCTCCGACGACTCGGGCAGGCGACTCTCCTCGGAGGAACGGCGCGCGCAGATCGTCCAGGCGGCGCTCGCGGTGTTCGGCGCGCGTGGCTACGAAGGCGCGAAGACCGACGAGGTCGCTCGGGCGGCCGGCGTGAGTCAGCCCTACGTCGTCCGCCTCTTCGGCTCGAAGGAGAACCTCTTCCTCGCCGCGGTGGAGGAGGCGCTCGCCCGACTGCTGACGTCGTTCCGCGCCGCCCTCGCCCGCGAAGACGACGACCTCCCCGCGGGCAAGCGCATCGGCGAGGCGTACGTCGACCTCATCGAGGTGCGCGGACTCCACCAGACCCTCGCGCACTCGTACCTGCTCGGCAGCCATCCCGTGATCGGTCCGGCCGCGCGCCGAGGGTTCGCACAGGTCTGGCGCTTCTTCCGCGACGAGGTGGGGCTCGATGCCGACGAGGCGAGGGCGTTCTTCGCCGAGGGCATGCTCATCAGCACCATGATCGGGCTCCGCATCGTCGACGACTACGGATCCGACCCCCAGATCACCGAGCTGTTCCGCTCCTGCTTCCCGAGCGAGCTGCCGCACGTGCTCGACGTGCTCCCGCGCGGCGCCGAGCGCTGGTAGCCCCAGGCTTCGCACAGACGAGAAGCGGGGGGGGGGGGGCGGGGCCCCCCCCCCCCCCCCCGGGGCCCCCCCCCCCCCCCCGGCGGGGGGGGGGGGGGGGGGCCCCCCACACCCCCCCCCCCCCGGGGGCAAACACACACACCCCCGCGCACCACAAC